>NZ_JBHSIQ010000001.1:0-2090943 GCF_042653705.1 Alcaligenes sp. GCM10023179
GGAAGGGGATGTCACTGTTACCGGTACTGTGGGTAAAGACGTCAAGGCCGGTGACACCGTGACTGTGACCGTGAACGGTAAGGACTACACGACCACCGTGAACGCTGACGGCAAGACCTGGAACGTGGATGTTCCTGGTACCGAACTGGCCCAGGACAGCAATGTTCACGCCAAGGTTGAGACCGAAGACGCTGCAGGTAACCCCGCTTCGGCTGAAGCCGACCGCGGCTACGGTGTCGATACCGATCTGCCCGAAGCTTCGATCACGATCGACACCATTGCCGGTGACGACGTGATCAACAAGGCCGAATCGGAAGGGGATGTCACTGTTACCGGTACCGTGGGTAAAGACGTCAAGGCTGGCGACACTGTCACTGTGACCGTGAACGGCAAGGACTACACGACCACCGTGAACGCTGATGGCAAGACCTGGAACGTGGACGTTCCTGGCTCTGAGCTGGCCCAGGATTCGAACGTACATGCCAAGGTCGAGACCGAAGATGCTGCGGGTAACCCTGCTTCGGCTGAAGCCGACCGTGGCTACGGTGTCGATACCGATCTGCCCGAAGCTTCGATCACCATCGACACCATTGCCGGTGATGACGTGATCAACAAGGCTGAGTCCGAGTCTGACGTGACCATCACTGGTACGGTTGGCAAGGATGTGAAGGCCGGTGACACTGTCACTGTGACCGTGAACGGTAAGGACTACACGACCACCGTTAACGCTGATGGCAAGACCTGGAACGTAGACGTTCCTGGTACCGAACTGGCCCAGGACAGCAATGTTCACGCCAAGGTCGAGACCGAAGATGCTGCGGGTAACCCTGCGAGCGCTGAAGCTGACCGTGGCTACGGTGTCGATACCGATCTGCCCGAAGCTTCGATCACGATCGACACCATTGCCGGTGACGACGTGATCAACAAGGCGGAGTCCGAGTCCACCATCACCATCACTGGTACGGTTGGTCAGGACGTCAAGGCTGGTGACAAGGTCACTGTGACCGTGAACGGTAAGGATTACACCACCACGGTTAATACCGATGGCAAGACCTGGAACGTGAATGTTCCTGGCTCCGAGCTGGCTCTGGATGACAACGTCCACGCCAAGGTCGAGACCAAGGACGACGCCGGTAACAGCGCTAGTGCTGAAGCTGACCGCGACTACGGTGTGCAGACCACATTGCCTGAAGCCGAGATCACGTTGGATCCGATCGCCGGTGACGGCGTGCTGGATCACAATGAGGCTGGTGACGGCAAGGGTACGATTGATGTGACCGGTACGGTTGGCAAGGATGTACAGCCCGGCGATACCGTGACTCTGACTATCGGTGGCAAGGAATACACCGGTACTGTTGGCAATGATCTGACCTTCAAGATCCCAGTACCTGTACAGGATCTGTTGAAGAACGACACGGTTGACGCCAAAGTGACGACGACAGACTCGGCTGGCAACAGTGCGTCTGCCAACGACTCCGGCCCATACACGCTGGATGTGGATCAACTGATTGTTGATGGTAACGGTGGTGGCAATCCGAATGGTGGCGTGGGCGACGACGTCATTATTGGTGACCGCGGCGGTGTGCAAGAAAACATTGTTCACGGCCAGAGCTACAACATTGCCATCCTGGTTGACCGTTCCAACAGCATGAAGGAAGCCTCTGGTACGGACAATATGAACCGTATGCAGTTGCTCAAGGCTGCGCTGACGACCTTGGCTGAAAGCTTGGCCAACCATGAAGGCGGCACGGTGAACTTGAGCATTATTGGCTTTGGTACCAAGGCTGATACGCCTATGGTCTTCAAGGACCTGACTCATGCCGATTTGATCAATCTGCTCAATTCGATTGATACCTTGAACGGCTACAACTCCAGCTGGAACTCCAGCGTGGGTGGTACCAACTACGAAGCAGCCTTCAAGGCCGCTGAAGCATGGTTCAAGACTGGCGATGCACCTGCAGTCGACAAGTACGGCAACGCTTATGAAAACGTTACTTACTTCCTGACTGACGGTAACCCAACCCAGTACGGTACTGGCCAAGGTGCTGGTAGCGGTTACGACGCTACGGCTGATTCGCGTGGTAAGGCAGCCTACGACAGCCTGGTTACCTCTTCGGGTAGCAAGGTTTACGCCGTGGGTATTGGTAACGACGTCAGCGTGGATGTCCTGCGCAAATACGACAACACGGGTACTGAGGTTGTTGACGTTGTTCGTGGCACCAAGGACGTGACTGACTTTGAAAACGGCCGTCATGACGGTTGGAACAAGGTCGGCGGTAACGGCACAGTTGGAGTCAAGAACCAGGGTAGCACTTGGTATCCGGATAACCGATTGGAAATTACGGATACCTACAGCCGCAATGGCGATACCGCGACTACCGTTCGTGGCCCAGGTATGACCGTTGCTGCGGGCAGCTATGGCAAGTTGAGCTTCCACTATGCTGAAAGCGGCCGTAACAGTGCCGACGTCTTCAAGTGGCAACTGCAGAAGTACAACGAGAAGACAGGTAACTGGGAAGTTGTGCAGGAAGGTGGTCGTCCAGGTAGCTCCGGCACCATCACGACCAAGCCCGTGGGCGAAGGCCAATACCGCTTCGAGTTCCTGGTGGACGATCGTTCCAGCAGCAGTAACTTCAAGGTCTACATTGATGACGTAACGCTGTTGTCCTCCGGCAATCCTCAAGATTGGACTGAGGTTAACAAGGTCGATATCGTCAACACCAAGGAAGACCTGGATGCAGCCTTGAAGGGTGGTTCGGTAACGAACGATCCAGCCCCCGTTGGTAATGACCACATCATCGGTGGTGACGGCAACGACATCATCTTTGGTGACACGATCAATACCGATGGCGATGTGTTGCCATGGCATGAAGTGGGTGGTCGTCCAGACAACCTGCCTGACGGCTCGGGCTTGAAGGCGCTGGAAGTGTTCTTGCAAATGAAGAACGGCGGTACTCCAGCAACAGGTAATGATCTGTACGAGTACATCAAGGAAAACCACGCTGACTTCAATGTTGACGGTGACAAGCGCGGTGGTAACGACATCCTTGATGGTGGTGCTGGTAACGACATCCTGTACGGCCAAGGTGGCAACGATATCCTGATCGGCGGTGCTGGCGACGACATCATGTTCGGCGGCGAGGGTGATGACACCTTCGTATGGAACAAGGGTGATGAAGGTACCAGCAGCAAACCGGCTGTGGATTACGTGATGGACTTTGGTGATTCGGGTACCGACACCTTGGATATCACTGATTTGCTGTCGGGCCACGACGTCAACGACGGTAATCTGAGCCAGTACCTGACGGTAGGCAGCTCGGATAACGGCAAGATGGAAATCGGTATCAGCTCTCAAGGTAATGGCCAGATCGATCAGAAGATCATTCTGGACAACATCGACTTTGACGCAGAGAAGGCAGCCCAGATCGCCAACTCGCTGAAAGACGGTACTTTGAAGTCTTCTGATTTCTAAGCTGTTCACCGGATAGGCACTATCTGCGGGTAGTGCCCAAGCCCCACAAGCCTTTTTGGGTTTGTGGGGTTTTTTTATGTCTGCAGCTTGTCGTCAGCGCCAATAGTGGGTGTTTGGCATTTGTGACTATGATCCTTGATGTGGCTGCAGGAAAGAGGGTGCATGCAGCAGAACGGCTGGCCAGGCTGAGCTGGTAGGCGTTGGCTCTGCGGTTTTGTAGACCAGCTGTTTCTTTTTGCTGGGGTGATTCGAGACCGTTTAACAGCCTGCTCTATATATAGAGGGTTCAGACGCTTTGTCGATTGCCAAGCGTTCACTAAATAGGCAAGCTATAACGCCGTTATAAGGGTTTGCTTATTTGGGATTGACGTGCTCTTGTCTCTTGCCTGGCTACGCCTTTTTCTTCGATCTAGGATTGCGCTGTTTGTGCTGGTCGCACTGCTGGTTGTGGTGTGGCTGCCCTTGTCGGCGCCTGCCTTGCAGTTCGAGGTCAGCAAGATTCGCCAGACCGCCGTTTCCCGCTTTGGCGCCCGTGCCGGGACTGCCGTGGATCGGTGGATGGCCAATCTGGAGTCCGCCCGTGGTTTAAGTGAGCGTCGTCAGCTGGATGCCGTCAATGATTTTTGGAATATGAATGTGATGGCTGGCGAGGACATTCATATTTGGGGCCAGCTGGACTATTGGGCCACGCCCATCGAGACTTTGGGCAAAGCGGCGGGTGACTGTGAGGACTTTGTCATCGGCAAGTATTTTTCCTTGTTGCACCTGGGTGTGCCCAATGAAAAACTGCGATTGATTTACGTGCGGGCTCAAGTAGGTGGGCAAAGCATTGCGCACATGGTTCTGGGCTACTATCCCACGCCCCAGGCCGAGCCTTTGCTGCTGGATAATTTAAGTGGCTCGATTCGCCCCGCCAGCCAGCGTCCTGATTTGACCCCTGTGTTCAGCTTCAATTCGCAAGGGGTGTATGTGGGTAATGCCCAGAAAGGTTCGGTGGACAGTATCAGCCGGTGGCGTGGTTTGCTGGAAAAAATGCGTAAGGAAGGTTTTGTTCCTTGATGATGTGCCGGTCCTTGGGCTAGAGCACCAAATGGAAACAGACTTCAGGACACCCTTGTCGGGTGGGCTAGACCAGAATTTATGGAATATACGGAAGCGCTATGTCTTTACTTAAACAGCTCCTGCTAAGTGTCTCGTGCGCGATTCTTGCTATCTTGATTGGCACGCTGTGGTTCAGCGTCGATTCGGCAAGGCAGTATTTGAGCAGTCAGTTGCAGGCTCAGGGTGAGTCGGCTGCGACTTCGCTGGCCTTGACCTTGTCCCAGCCCAGCAACCAGGACCCGGTGACGCAGGAGCTTTTGATTGCCGCCTTGTACGATACCGGGCAGTTTGAGCGTATCCGCTTTATTGACACCTCCGATACGGTCCTGGTGGAGCGTAGTGCTCAGCAAGAAACACAGATCAGCGGATCTTCGCCCGCGTGGTTCGCCAACTCTTTGCCGATTGATGTACCCGTGGCCTCGGCCCATGTCAGTAATGGCTGGAATCAGATTGGTACGATCGAAGTAAAACCTGCTGACGAGTACGCCCGCGCCAGTTTGTGGAAAAGTTTTGTGCGCGTCACTTTGTTGGTGCTGGGCGCCGGGGTTGCCTGGGGTGTGTTTGTATTGATGGTCATGGCCTGGTTGCGCCGGGCTTTGCGCGAACACGTCCAGTTCGAGCTGCAACAGATGGATCAAAGCGAGTCTGTACCCAGCCGCAAGAAAGTGCGCACGATCCCCGAGCTGGAAGCCGTCACACATACCTTAAGCACGGTGCAAAAACGTATTCGTGTTAGCAGCCAGGAGCAAAATGCCCGAATCGAGCAGTTACAGCTGGAGTTGAACTGCGATCCGGTCACGGGCCTGGCCAATCGCAAGTACTTCGTGAATATGTTCCGTCAGGTGCTGCAACAGGAAGAGGGCGGCCATGTGCTGTTATTCCGTCAGCGGGACTTGCTGCCATTGAATACCTCCCTGTCTCGTGACGCGGTGGATGCCTGGCTGAAGCTGGTGACTCAGCGTTGTACGGAGCTATTGCAGAAAAATGGCATGGACGCGGGCAATCTGGCGCGCTTGAATGGTTCTGATTTTATTGTGCTGCTCAAGGGCCAGACGGGTCCTCAAGTGATGGGCTTTGCCCAGGAACTGCGTACTGCCTTGCAGGAATTGCGCCAGCCTCTACCCGATGGCAGTTTGTGCCGCTGGTCCATGGCGATGACGAACTATGAAGGTCAGGACTCGCTCAGCGCCGTGATGACGCGTTTGGACAATGCCTTGATGCGCGCCGAAGGGGCAGGGCATCAGGAAGTGGAATACCGTCCGTCTGAAGGGATTCACTCCGAGGCGAGCTCTTCCATTGGTGAGCAGGAATGGCATTCACGTATTGAGCGTGGTCTGGAGCAAGGCCGGATTGAATTGAGTGTGAAGCCGGGCGTTGAAGTCTGGGGGCAAGCGGGCCAGATTCACGATGCAACCCTGAATTTGTTGCCCGAGCAACCGGGACAGGCCAGTTTGCCTGCCTATTTGTTCATTCCGGTGGCGGTGCGTCTGGGTCTGTCGTGGCAGTGTGACTTGCGTACGATGGAGCTGGCAAGCGACTGGTTAGCCGATAACGAGGGCAGTTTGAGTGTCCGTGTCTCCTGGGCATCGGTGATCAAGCCTGGATTTGCAGATCAGGTGGCAGAGGTTCTGGCCAAGGCCGGTGACAAGGCCCGGCGTCTGATTATCGAACTGGATGCTTATTGCCTGAGTGAGCACGATGTGGAAACGGTCGCTTTCGTGGATAAATTGCGGCCCTTGGGTGTGCAATTTGGTCTGCGTCGTGTTCTGGAGCAGCCCGAATCGATTCTGTGGTTGCACATGATGGCACTCAAATATATTGTCCTGGACGATGAGCGCGCCCAGACGCTGCAGGCCGAGGTGGGTGGCCGACATTTGCTGACAGCGTTCCTGCAGAGCCTGCAGGAATTGGGGATAGGTTTGCGCCGGGTAACCCGAGGCAGCAATAGTGCCCAGCTGGACGAGTTGTTGCGTGAAAACGCCGTCGTGCCAAGGCCTTAGCAAATAAATCCTTGTTTTTCTGGGGCTTATTTGCTAGTATATGTGGCTTACCTCTTTATTTTGACCGGAGAGGCTTAGTCGCCTATCCGGATTGAAGTTGGTAATACAACGTTTTGTCTCTCGCAAGATTTCAACCTAGGGTTCGGCTTGCCGGACCAGATCGAGATCGGGTTTACGGTATCGAACTGGCTGGATCCGAATCTGACGGGACCAAAACTGGTTGTGTGACCCAGTCATTTTGACTGGATCGTTGCAATTAAGTTGGAACAGGAAAAATCATGATTCAAATGCAGACCACGCTGGACGTGGCCGACAACACAGGTGCGCGTTCCGTAATGTGCATCAAGGTGCTGGGCGGCTCGAAGCGCCGTTATGCCGCAATTGGTGACATCATCAAAGTTACCGTTAAAGAAGCGGCCCCGCGCGGACGCGTCAAAAAAGGCGAAATCTACAACGCTGTAGTGGTTCGTACCGCTAAGGGCGTGCGCCGTAAAGACGGTTCGCTGATTCGTTTCGGTGGCAATGCCGCCGTATTGCTCAATGCCAAGCTGGAACCCATCGGCACCCGTATCTTCGGACCCGTTACGCGTGAACTGCGTACCGAGAAGTTCATGAAGATCGTGTCCTTGGCTCCCGAAGTGCTGTAAGGAGCGCGAAAAAATGCAAAAAATTCGTAAAGGCGACGAAGTTATTGTGCTGACCGGCCGTGATAAAAAACGCCGTGGCACAGTACTGCAACGCGTCGATGCAGACCACGTCATCGTGGAAGGCATCAACGTAGTCAAAAAACACGTTAAAGCCAATCCTATGGCTGGCACGCAGGGTGGTATCGTCGACAAGACCATGCCTATCCACATCTCGAACGTTGCACTGTTCAACCCGGAAACCGGCAAGGGCGACCGCGTTGGTATCCAGGTGATCGACGGTCAGAAGACGCGTGTTTATCGTTCCAGCGGCAAAGCCGTTGGCGCCAAGGCTTAAGGGGCGGATAACATGGCACGTTTACAAGAGTTCTACCGCGAAAAAGTGGTTGCCGATCTGCAAAAGCAGTTCGAGTACAAGAGCATTATGGAAGTACCCCGCATCACCAAGATCACTCTCAACATGGGTGTCTCGGAAGCGGTTGCTGACAAGAAGATTATCGAGAACGCGGTATCGGACATGACCAAAATTGCTGGTCAGAAGCCCGTTATCACGAAAACCCGCAAAGCTATTGCCGGTTTTAAGATTCGCGAAGATTACCCGATCGGTTGTATGGTGACCCTGCGCGGTCAACGCATGTACGAATTCCTGGATCGTCTGGTCGCTGTGGCTCTGCCACGCGTTCGTGACTTCCGTGGTGTGTCGGGTCGTGCGTTTGACGGCCGTGGCAACTACAACATGGGGGTTAAAGAGCAAATCATTTTCCCCGAAATCGAGTACGACAAAATCGACGCAGTGCGTGGTCTGAACATCAGCATCACTACTTCTGCCAAGACGGACGAAGAGGCCAAGGCGCTGCTTAGCGCGTTCAGCTTCCCGTTCCGCAACTAAGGGGCGCAACGTGGCTAAACTTTCCCTCATCAATCGCGACATCAAGCGCGCCAAGCTGGCTGAGAAATTCGCCGCCAAGCGTGCAGCACTGAAAGCGATCATTGACGACCAGTCCAAGTCTGACGAAGAGCGCTACGAAGCTCGTTTGCAGTTGCAACAATTGCCACGCAACGCGAACCCGACCCGTCAACGCAACCGCTGCGTTATCACCGGTCGCCCTCGTGGTGTTTTCAAGAAATTCGGTTTGACTCGCCATAAAGTGCGCGAAATGGCAATGCGCGGCGAGATCCCCGGTATGACCAAGGCCAGCTGGTAGGAGAAATACACATGAGCATGAGCGATCCAATCGCCGATATGTTGACCCGCGTGCGTAACGCGCAAATGGTCAACAAGACATCGGTCAGCATGCCCTCCTCGAAGCTGAAAGCAGCTATTGCTGCTGTGCTGAAAGACGAAGGCTACATCGAAGATTTCCGTATCGTTGGCGAAAAAGCCAAGCCAGAACTGGAAGTCACCCTGAAATACTATGCCGGCCAGCCAGTCATCGAGCGCATCGACCGCGTTTCGCGTCCTGGACTGCGCATCTACAAAGGCAGCACACACATCCCTCAAGTCATGAACGGCTTGGGTGTTGCTATCGTGTCCACGTCTCGCGGCGTGATGACCGATCGCAAAGCACGTGCAGCTGGCGTCGGTGGCGAAGTGCTGTGCTACGTGGCATAAGGAGAACATCATATGTCACGTATCGCTAAGTATCCCGTTTCCCTGCCTAAAGGCGTAGAAACGACCATTGCCGCTGATCAGATCACGGTCAAAGGCCCTCTGGGCACTTTGGTTCAAACTCTGACTGGCGACGTCACTATTGAACTTCAAGACGGTCAGCTGTCTTTTGTGCCTGCGAACGAAACTCGTCACGCAAACGCAATGTCCGGCACCGTGCGCCAACTGGTCAACAACATGGTTGTTGGCGTGAGCGCCGGTTTCGAACGCAAGCTGAGTCTGGTTGGCGTGGGCTTCCGTGCCTCCGTCCAGGGTAATGCCTTGAAGTTGCAACTGGGTTTCTCGCACGACATCGTGCACGACCTGCCTGAAGGCATCAAAGCCGAGTGCCCAACTCCGACGGAAGTCGTGATCAAGGGCTCGAACAAGCAGGTGGTTGGTCAGGTTGCCGCAGAAATTCGTGGCTATCGTCCACCAGAGCCTTACAAAGGCAAAGGTGTACGTTACGTCGGCGAACGCGTCATCCTCAAGGAAACCAAGAAGAAATAAGCCCGCAGGCAAGGACGAATCATGGACAAGAAACAATCCCGTATGCGTCGTGCAGTGGCTACTCGCCGCAAGATCGCCGAGCTGCGCGTACACCGCCTGTCGGTGCATCGCACGAATACGCATATTTACGCGAGCATCATCTCGCCCGAAGGCGACCGCGTTCTGGTCAGTGCTTCCACTGTCGAGACCGAAGTTCGCAAAGAATTGGCCGTTGGCAGCAACGTAGCGGCAGCCAGCCTGGTTGGCAAGCGCGTCGCCGAAAAGGCGAAGGCTGCGGGCATCGAGACGGTTGCTTTTGACCGCTCGGGCTTCCGTTACCATGGCCGCGTGAAAGCGCTGGCCGAGGCCGCGCGTGAAGCCGGCTTGAAATTCTAAAGGAATTATCAAATGGCTAAAGCACAAGGCAGACAGGCTCCAGAGCAAGAGCGCGATGACGGCCTGAAAGAAAAGATGATTGCGGTCAACCGCGTCAGCAAAGTCGTTAAAGGTGGTCGCACCATGAGCTTTGCTTCGCTGGCCGTGGTCGGTGATGGCGATGGTCGCATCGGCATGGGTAAGGGCAAGGCCCGCGAAGTACCCGTTGCTGTTCAGAAGGCAATGGAACAGGCCCGTCGTGGTCTGATCAAAGTGCCTCTGAAGAACGGCACCTTGCATCACACCGTAGTTGGTAAGCACGGTGCAGCCACCGTTCTGATCTCTCCCGCAGCTGAAGGTACTGGCGTTATCGCCGGTGGCCCAATGCGCGCTATCTTCGAAGTGATGGGCGTGCGCAACGTCGTAGCCAAGAGCCTGGGTTCCAGCAACCCATACAACATGGTTCGCGCTACATTGAACGGTTTGCGTGCTTGCTCGACACCTGCTGACATTGCTGCCAAGCGCGGCAAGACAGTTGAAGAAATTCTGGGGTAAGTCATGGCACAGAAACAAATCAAAGTTACGTTGGTGCGTTCGGTCATCGGCACAAAGCAAAGCCATCGCGACACCGTTCGCGGCCTGGGTCTGCGCCGAGTCAACACCAGCCGTGTATTGGTTGATACTCCTGAGGTTCGTGGGATGATCCGCAAGGTGGATTATCTGGTTACGGTCTCGGAAGCCTGAAAGGAATCGGGATGTCTGAATTGCAATTGAACAATCTCAAGCCCGCCGCTGGCGCCAAACACGCAGCACGTCGTGTTGGTCGCGGTGTCGGTTCCGGCTTGGGCAAAACCGGCGGACGTGGTCATAAAGGCCAGAAATCCCGCTCGGGTGGTTTTCATAAAGTCGGTTTCGAAGGCGGTCAAATGCCTTTGCAACGTCGTTTGCCCAAGCGTGGTTTCACCACCCTGGACGACCACCTGTACGCAGAAGTACGTCTGTCCGAACTGCAAAAAATGGATGCCGAAGTTATCGACGTCCAGGCACTGAAGCAGGCTGGCGTGGTTGGCCAAATGGTGCGTTACGCTAAAGTCATCAAGTCCGGTGAACTTTCCCGTAAAGTTGCGCTGAAAGGCATTAATGCAACGGCCGGCGCTCGCGCCGCGATCGAAGCAGCCGGCGGCTCGCTGGAATAAAAAGGGGTCACGGTGGCAAAAGCTCAGGCACAGAGTAAGTCGGGTCCGCGCTACGGCGATTTGAAACGTCGTCTCGTTTTCCTGTTGCTCGCCCTGATTGTCTACCGCTTGGGTACGCACATTCCGGTACCAGGCATCAATCCTGATGCCTTGTCCGAACTGTTTACTCAAAACCAGAGTGGTATTCTGGGTTTGTTTAATATGTTCTCCGGTGGTGCTTTAGAGCGATTCTCAGTGTTCGCACTGGGAATCATGCCCTACATCTCTGCGTCCATCATCATGCAATTGATGACCGCTGTGGTGCCCACGCTGGAAGCAATCAAGAAAGAGGGTGAGTCGGGTCGTCGCAAGATCACGCAATACACCCGTTACGGAACGGTCTTTTTGGCTTTGTTCCAGGGAGTTGGGATTTCCATCGCTCTAGAATCGCAGCCCGGTCTGGTTATCGACCCAGGGATGCTGTTTCGCTTCACGACAGTGGTAACACTGGTCACTGGCACCATGTTCGTCATGTGGCTGGGTGAACAAATCACTGAACGTGGATTGGGTAATGGTATTTCCATCCTGATCTTCGCCGGTATCGTAGCGGGTCTGCCTAATGCTTTGGGCGGTATGCTTGATCTGGTGCGTACGGATTCCATGTCGATTCTATCGGCACTGTTTATCCTCGTTTTAGTAGCCGCCGTCACGTACTTCGTCGTCTTTGTCGAGCGTGGTCAGCGTCGTATCACGGTCAACTACGCCAAACGGCAAGTAGGTAACCGTATCTATGGTGGTCAAAGCTCGCATTTGCCGCTGAAACTGAACATGGCTGGCGTGATCCCTCCGATCTTCGCTTCGTCCATCATTCTGTTGCCAGCGACAATTGCTAATTGGTTCTCCAGCACACCCGGTCTGGGTTGGTTGCGTGAAATCGAGGCTGCTTTGTCGCCGCGTCAGCCGCTTTACATTACTTTGTTCTCCGCGCTGATCATTTTGTTCTGCTTTTTCTACACGGCCCTGGTGTTCAACAGCCGCGAAACTGCAGACAACCTGAAAAAGAGTGGAGCCTTCGTACCAGGGATTCGTCCCGGTGATCAGACAGCGCGTTATATCGACAAGATTTTGATGCGTCTGACTTTGGCCGGTGCGATCTACATTACCTTGGTGTGTTTGGTACCAGAGTTCTTGCAAATGCGCTGGAATGTACCGTTCTATTTTGGCGGCACATCCTTGCTGATTATTGTTGTAGTAACCATGGACTTCATGGCGCAGGCCCAGGCCTATGTCATGTCACAACAATACGACTCGCTGCTCAAGAAGGCTAACTTCAAAGGCTCGAGCTTGCCGATGCGGTAATTCACGAAAATGGCAAAGGACGACGTCATTCAAATGCAGGGACAGGTTCTTGAGAACCTTCCCAACGCAACTTTTCGCGTCAAGCTGGAAAATGGTCACGTAGTGCTCGGATACATTTCAGGCAAAATGCGTATGCACTATATCCGGATTCTGCCGGGCGATAAGGTCACTGTGGAGCTCACGCCCTATGATCTATCCCGAGCACGAATTGTGTTCCGCTCCAAATAAGCGGCCGGTTACAGGAAACTAGGAGTCAAACCATGAAGGTAATGGCATCAGTAAAGCGGATCTGCCGCAACTGCAAAATCATTAAACGTCATGGCGTGGTGCGTGTCATCTGCACCGATCCACGTCATAAGCAGCGTCAAGGCTAAGTTGCCGAAACGCAACCGATTTAACAAGGAATAACCATGGCCCGTATTGCCGGCATTAACATCCCGCCGCATCAACACGCCGAAATCGGTCTTACCGCGATTTTCGGCATCGGTCGCACCCGCGCTCGCAAGATTTGCGAAGCATCGGGTATTGAATACTCCAAGAAGGTCAAAGATCTGACCGACGCGGAACTCGAGCGCATTCGCGAACAGATCGGCCTGTTCACCGTAGAAGGTGACCTGCGTCGTGAAGTTCAGCTCTCGATCAAGCGTTTGGCTGACTTGGGAACTTACCGTGGCATGCGTCATCGTCGCGGTCTGCCAGTGCGCGGCCAACGTACACGCACTAACGCTCGCACCCGTAAAGGTCCGCGTCGCGCCGCCGCGTCCCTGAAGAAATAATCGAGGAATAGAAGATGGCCAAAGCTTCTAGCAGCGCTTCACGCGCACGCAAGAAAGTCAAAAAAAGCGTGTCGGACGGGATTGCTCACGTCCACGCTTCTTTTAACAACACGATCATCACCATTACTGACCGTCAGGGCAACGCATTGTCCTGGGCTACGTCGGGTGGCGCGGGCTTTAAAGGCTCTCGTAAATCCACGCCGTTTGCCGCGCAGGTTGCCGCTGAAACAGCCGGCCGTACTGCCATGGAATACGGTATTAAAAATCTTGAAGTTCGCATCAAGGGCCCCGGTCCAGGCCGTGAATCGTCTGTGCGTGCTCTGAATGCTCTGGGTATCAAGATCACCAGCATTGCAGACATCACACCGGTTCCGCATAACGGCTGCCGTCCGCCCAAGCGTCGTCGCATCTAAGGGGAAGCGAAGTGGCTCGTTATATTGGACCAAAATGCAAGCTCTCGCGTCGCGAGGGTACCGATCTGTTTTTGAAGAGCGCCCGTCGCTCGCTGGATTCCAAGTGCAAACTGGAATCGCGTCCTGGTCAGCACGGCCGCACCTCCGGTGCTCGTACGTCTGACTTCGGTCTGCAGCTGCGCGAAAAGCAAAAGCTCAAGCGTATGTACGGCGTGCTGGAAAAGCAGTTCCGCAAGTACTACGTTGAAGCTGACCGCCGTCGTGGCAACACCGGTGAAACGCTGATTCAATTGCTGGAATCGCGTCTGGACAACGTGGTTTACCGCATGGGCTTTGGCTCTACACGTGCAGAAGCACGTCAGCTGGTGAACCACCGTGCAATCGAAGTCAACGGTCACACCGCTGACATCGCTTCCATGCTGATCAAGGCTGGTGACGTTGTTTCCGTGCGCGAAAAAGCTAAATCCCAAGGCCGTATCAAGGAATCCCTGGATCTGGCTACGGGCATTGGCTTGCCTCAGTGGGTAGAAGTTGACACCGCCAAGCTGTCCGGCGTGTTCAAGCAAGCTCCTGATCGCGCTGATGTCGCTCAAGACATCAACGAATCGCTGGTTGTTGAGTTGTACTCGCGTTAATTTTGTACGCGAAGACCTCTTACGCAATGCAGTAATCGCAGGCCCACTTCCCGATTTTCGGCAAGTGGGCTTTGCGATACTATCCCGCTGGCTTTGCCAGTTTCCGTCAGCCTTATCGGTGTAACGAGCCGAGGGTATTGAAAAGGAAATCGAATGTCTCAAGGTTTTTTGAAACCCCGTTCCATCGAAGTTGAACCGATCAGCAAAAATCACGCCAAGGTGATCATGGAGCCTTTCGAGCGCGGCTACGGCCACACTCTGGGCAACGCACTGCGTCGTATCTTGCTGTCCTCCATGACCGGCTATGCACCCACTGAAGTGCAGATTACCGGTGTGGTGCACGAGTACTCCACGCTGCCAGGCGTGGGCGAGGACGTGGTTGATATCTTGATGAACCTGAAGGGCGTGGTCTTCAAGCTGCACAGCCGTGAAGAAGTTACCCTGATCCTGCGCAAGGAAGGCGCCGGCCAAGTTCTGGCCAGCGACATCGAATTGCCGCACGACGTTGAAATCATCAACCCCAATCATGTGATTGCCACCTTGACCGACGACGGCAAGCTGGAAATGCAAATCAAGGTTGAGCAAGGCCGTGGCTACGTTCCTGGTAACGTGCGCGCCCTGGCTGATGATCGCACCCACACGATCGGTCGTATCGTGCTGGACGCCTCCTACAGCCCAGTGCGTCGTGTTAGCTACGCGGTCGAAAACGCCCGTGTGGAACAGCGTACTGACCTGGACAAGCTGGTTCTGGACATTGAAACCAACGGCGTGATCTCGCCCGAGGAAGCCGTGCGCCAGTCCGCTCGCATCCTGATGGATCAAATCTCTGTGTTTGCTGCTCTGGAAGGTGTGGGCGATGCCTACGAAGCTCCAGTGCGTGGCGCTCCACAGATCGATCCTGTGTTGCTGCGTCCTGTCGACGATCTGGAACTGACGGTTCGTTCCGTAAACTGCCTGAAAGCCGAAAATATCTACTACATCGGCGATCTGATCCAGCGTACCGAAAACGAACTGTTGAAGACTCCAAACCTGGGTCGCAAGTCCTTGAACGAAATCAAGGAAGTGTTGGCTGCACGTGGCCTGACTTTGGGCATGAAGCTCGAAAACTGGCCACCACTGGGTCTTGAGCGTCCATAAGTAGTAAGCAAGACAGACGTACTTAGACGCCGCTTACACTTTTTCTGGTGTTGTACACCTGCAAAAAGTGTAGGTGGCGGCTGAAAATGTGCTATTGTTTTGCGCTGTCCATCTGGTCCGCAGCTTAGCTGATAGAAGAACCGGATTTACGCATGTCGCATAAGCGGCGTGCCAATTAGATTCATTATTTAGGAAAATCATCATGCGTCACCGTCACGGTCTACGTAAACTGAATCGTACCAGCAGCCACCGTTTGGCCATGTTCCGCAACATGTCCGTGTCCCTGCTGACTCACGAAGCCATCAAAACCACCCTGCCTAAAGCTAAAGAGCTGCGCCGCGTGGTTGAGCCTCTGATCACTTTGGCTAAAAACCCAACCTTGGCAAACCGTCGTCTGGCTTTCGCCCGTCTGCGCGACCGCGATGCAGTGACCAAGCTGTTTGAAGTTTTCGGCCCACGTTACCAAGAGCGTAACGGCGGCTACACCCGCATCCTGAAAATGGGTTTCCGTCAGGGTGACAACGCTCCTATGGCATTCATGGAGCTGGTGGATCGTCCAGAAGTTCAGGAAGAAGCCGCTGCTGAATAAGCGCCGCTTGTTTCTACAGTAGTATTGAAAACGGACTCTCAGGAGTCCGTTTTTTTATTGGCGGCGTATGGTCTCTTGTTCATCACGGGTTGGGCGTTTTTGGGAAGGTCTTAACCTTGTTGCTGCTGTTGCTGCTGGCCTTGATTCTCACCTTCGTTTTGCTTTTTCCCCAGGTTTAATGCCAAGCCTACCCCTCATATAAGTTCAAGCGTGGGCTTGAGCCAGAACGTGGACTCCGTTTCAGTACAGTGTGAAGGTGTAAAGCAGGGTGCTTTGACTATTGAAAAAGTTCTGAAAACACGACAAGCCGCTGTTATATAAGGGTTTTTGCTAGGTTTGGTGGCCTGTAGAGCTTTAAAGTTCAAATAATTGCAGGCAATTGATAAAACCGGCAGTGATCCGATAGTGGGCCGTAAAGCCAATCCCTAAAATCTGCGCTATGTCAGCTTCGCCATGGTGGTGAGCTGTAAAGAACAACGATTTTCAGGAGACTGGCGATGGCACAGAATACATTGCTCACACACGATAAGTTTCTGCTGGGAACCTTTGCTACCAACTGCGGTGGTGGCATGACGGTATCGACCTTGCCCGATCGCTGGCAGGCTACGTGGGAAAACAATCTGAAGTTGGGCAAGCTGCTGGACGATGCTGGCATCGACTTCATGCTGCCTATCGCCCGTTGGATTGGTTACGGTGGCGAAACCGATTTCCACGGCTATGTACTGGAAACTGTCACCTGGGCGACGGCCTTGCTGGCCAATACTCGCAATATCAGCGTGTTTGCCACTGTGCACACCGTTGCGAACCACCCCGTTGTGATCGCCAAGCAGATCGCCACTATGGCTCAGATGAGCAGCAACCGTGTCGGTCTGAATATTGTGGCTGGCTGGAACAAGCCCGAGTACGACGCTTTGGGTGTGAAGTTGCCTGATGATCACGAAACCCGCTATGGCTATGCACAAGAGTGGTTCGATTTGATCAAGAAGATCTGGCACCACGACGGTCGCTTCGATTGGGATGGCAAGTACTTTCAGGCCAAAGGCGTCTACGGCAACCCCCGCCCTGAATTTGATCCACCTATCTTTAACGCGGCTGGTTCCGGTCAGGGCCGTGAGTTCGCCAGCCGCAACGCGAACTTCCTGTTCACGCCTGCCATGGAGTTGGAGCGCTCCAGAAAGGAGGTGGCTGAACTCAAGGCACAAGGCCAAGCGCAAGGGCGCAAGGTTGATGTGATGACCTTCTCGCACGTGGTTTGCCGTCCGACGCAAGCCGAGGCCAAGGCCGAGTGGGAACGCATCATGGCCAATATCGACAATGGTGCCGTGGATAACCTGATGAATTTGCAGTTTGCCCACGCCCATTCCTTCCCGCACGAGCTGCTGGAGCAGATTCGCGAGCGTATGGCCGCGGGCCATGGTGGCTTCCCGCTGGTGGGTACGCCCGAGCAAGTGGCTGACGGTTTGTGTGCGTTGCACGAAGCCGGTTTCCGGGGAACAACCTTGTCCTTTGTGGACTATGTAAAGGAATTCCCTTATTTCCGTGATACTGTGCTGCCTTTGTTGCAGCAGCGTGGCATTCGCTAAGAGCGATTTTCTGGCTATCGGGCAGGCTTGGGTTTGCTCTGGGGGATAGCCAGTTCACGTACGCCACGCAGGCAGCTCCGTCCTGATGACTGTGCTGCCCATAAGATTAAAAAAGGGTGAATCATGCCTGTGGAATTGGCTTCCTTGCCGACAGACCAAGCGCTGCACGCGCCTGGAGTTTCTGCCGAGCAGTTCAAACTTGCTATGCGCCATCTGGGTGGCACGGCCAATGTGATTACGGTCGAACACCAGGGCCAGCGTAGCGGCCTGACGGCAACGTCGGTCACCTCGGTAGCCGCAGATCCGGCAGAGGTACTGGTCTGTGTGAATCAAAGCTCCTCGTCCTGGCCTTTAATGCGTGACAGTGGCCTGTTCGGTGTGAATATTCTGGGTGTCGAGCAGGCAGGCATGGCTTTGCAGTTTGCCGGTTTCAAAGGCGAGCAAGGCGATGCGCGTTATGCCGGACATGATTGGCTGCGTACCGAGCACGGTATCTGGTTGGCACGACAAGCTCCTGCCGCTTTGGCCTGCCAGATCGTGGAAGTAATTGAACGTCATAGCCATGCTTTGGTATTGGGCCGTGTCTTGCAGGTGCACCATGCCGAGCAGGCACAGGATTCGCCTTTGCTGTATTGGCAGGGACGTTTTGGCCGTTTTCAGGGCCAGTAAATCGTCGGGATCGCTGTCTCTGTCTTGGCACCTTAGCCGGGCCTAGGGATAGTCTCGATGTTGCAGTGCGAGAGGCTGTGCCACACTGAGGCACAGCTTTCTTTATCGCTTGTTGCGACGCTCATGACCACCATACTGAATCGCTATGCCCAGCTGCATTCGCAGGATGTGGACTGCGTTCAGCACTATATCTCCCAGGTTTTCTGCCCGCATAGTTTGACCCTGGCGGATACGCGTCAGCGTCTGAATGCACGCTTGTATCTACGCCAAGGCCAGGATGTGGCCTATGGTCGTTTGCGCTATGGCGCGCAGGTGCAGATTCAGCCCCAGCCACTGGACGACTTCTATCTCTTGCAAATTCCTCTGTCGGGACAAGAGCAGATTCATACGGCGCACGGACGTTTCGCGTCTACCTCTCGCCTGGCTTCCATCATCAGCCCGACCCAAGACTTCAGCATGGAACATAGTCTGGAGGCCGATAAGCTGTTTGTGCGTATTGGACGCCAAGGGCTGGAGCGCCACTATCAGGAGTATTTTGCGCAGCCTGTACGCGGCCCCTTGGAGTTTCAGCCTTCCATTCCTTTGGATGCGCCTGGCGGAGCCAGTTTGCGCCGCTTGCTGGATTGGCAGTTTGCCGAAGTGTCGGACGGCACTTTGTTTGATCAGCCCCGTCAGGTACGCCAATTCGAGCAGACCCTGATTTATGCCTTGTTCGAGCTGCACCAGCACAATCAGCCCGCCCATAAGACCGCGGCAGCCTTGCCGCATGTTTTGCGACGTGCCCTGGATTTCATGGAAAGTCAGACCGGCCAGCCCATCACGATTGGCGATATAGCCCAAGCGGCAGGTGTTAGTGTGCGCAGTCTGTATGCGGGGTTCCGGGAACATTTGGGTGTCGCACCGATGGCGCGTCTAAAGCAGATGCGTCTGGAAGCGGCCCGCCGATATTTACAGGAAGGTGGCATGTCAGTCACCGAGGTGGCCCTGGCCTGTGGCTTTACCCACCTGGGACAGTTCTCTGCTGACTATCGCTATCGCTATGGCGAGCGCCCCTCTGAAACATTAAGCGGCCTGACTCGACCTCGGTCCAGCATCTAAGCGCCGGCATCCGGCGCTACACTAAGGGCTTGATTAGGAGCCCTGCATGTCCTCTGAGAATTCCTCCAGTTCCAAACCCAAACTGGCCTTGACCTTGCCCGATCTGGATGCACAGCAATTGGTGCTGGTGCAGACGACGGTGCCCGATATGATGCTGGCCAAGTACCTGGCTCATCACCTGGTTGAAGATGGAATTGCCGCTTGTGCGAACCTTGCGCCCGCCAGTTTGTCTATGTACATGTGGCAAGGGGAGTTACAGGGTGATGAGGAAATCACGCTGACTTTCAAAACCACAGTGGCCCGGCTACCGGAACTGGCAGATCGCTTGCGAGAGCAGCATCCTTACGAACTGCCTGAATTGATTGTGCTTCCGGTTGTTGGTGGTTTCACCGCTTATCTGGATTGGGTCCGCACCCAGACGCGTCCAGCGTGATCTCAGATAGCCCAGCCTAAAAAACCGGAATAGATTTGTGCCTTTGTCTTTGAAGCGTTCTCCGTTTTCTGCCCAGCGTCTTGGCGCGTGGTTTGCTGTTTTCTTTGTCCTGATGCTGGCCTGGCTGGCAACGCCATTGACGGCGCAGGCAGAAGAAGAGTTTCTGGACCCGGAACAGGCGTTTGTACTGACCGCGGCCATGAGCCAGCCCGATCAGCTGGATATCCATTTCCAGATTGCGCCTGAATACTATATGTATCGCAAGCGCTTCGGGATCTCGACCGAGAAGGCCGAGCATTTGGGTGCTCCCCAGCTTCCCGATGGCGAAAAGGTGTACGACCCTACCTTTGACGAAGTCATGGAGGTCTACCGCAACTCGGTCACCCTGCGAGTGCCTGTTCTGGCCGATAGCGGTACGGGCCAGGATCTGAAAATTGATGTGGTCAGCCAGGGTTGTGCCGATGCTGGCCTGTGCTATTCCCCCTCTACGCAAACCTTGACCCTGATCCCCACCGGACAGGGTTGGGAAGTGGCAGGCCCCTTTGGTGTGGTGTCGGTGCCTGCGCCGGGTGAAGGCTCGGGTCAGAAAACAGACACCGCAGCCACGACGTCTACGGCTACATCTGCCAGCACAGGTGGTGTCGCGTCGGCCTTGAGCCTGAGTGATGTGGGCTTGGCGGATTATCTCAAGCAAGCAGGTTGGGGGCAGATTGTGCTGCTGAGCTTTGTGTTCGGCTTGCTGCTGTCCTTTACACCCTGCGTCTTGCCGATGGTGCCGATTCTGCTGTCCATCATTGCGGGCCGTAATCAGTCTGCGCCATCGCGCTGGCATGGTTTGAAAATGGCTTTTGCCTTTGTGCTGGGCTTGTCTCTGGTCTACACCTTGCTGGGTGTGGCCGCAGGTTTGCTGGGCGCAGGCTTGGCAAGCTGGTTGCAGAATCCGTGGGTTTTGGGCTTGTTCGCCCTGATCCTGGTGGTGCTGGCCTTGTCCATGCTGGATGTGTTTACGGTTCAGGCCCCGGCAGCGCTGCAAAATCGCCTGAATGAAACCATGAACCGTTTGCCGGGCGGGCAGATGGGTGGCGTGTTCCTGATGGGCATGCTGTCTGCGCTGATCGTCGGCCCTTGCGTAGCAGCGCCTTTGGCGGGTGTGCTGCTGTTTATCTCGCAGACGGGTGATGTGGTCCTGGGCGGCTCGGCTCTGTTCGCCTTGGCCTGGGGGTCGGGCGTGTTGCTGCTGATTGTGGGCGCGGGTTCTGGCAGTGTGTTGCCCAAGGCCGGTGCCTGGATGGAAAGTGTCAAAACCGCATTTGGTGTCTTGCTGTTGGCTACGGCCTGGTGGATGGTATCGCCCTTGATGTCTGGCACGATCGCGGTCTTTGGCTGGGTCGTTTTGGCTTTGTGGGCCGCGGCCTTGTTGGGTGCATTTGGGCGCGGTACGGCAGCGCGCACACCTTGGTCGGGTTTGCGCCAGGGCGTAGGCATGATGTTGGCGGTCTGGGCCATCATGATGATGATCAGTATTGCCCTGGGTCGTCCTAGCGTGATTCGTCCACTGGAAGGGCTGAAATCGTCCGGTACGGTGGCAGCCGCTCAAAGCAAAGTGGAGTTTCAGCGTGTGAGCAGTTTGCAGGAGCTGGAAGAACGCCTGGCCAAGGCTACCCGCCCCGTGATGCTGGATTTCTACGCAGACTGGTGCGTGTCCTGCATTGAAATGGAGAATTTCACGTTCAGTGATCCTGCGGTTGCACAGCGTATGGCACAGTTTGATTTGCTGCAGGTGGATGTGTCAGCCAACACTCCCGAGGACAGGGAGTTGCTGAAACATTTCCGCCTGTTTGGTCCTCCCGGCATCATGTTTTTCGATTCCAAGGGGAAACAGCTGGAACAATTGCGCGTGATCGGTTTTCAGGATGCCAGTCGCTTTTCCAAGGTGCTGGATGAGGTTCTGGCCGGTGCCTGAAGTTCCTGATTTGCCCCGAATCGGCCTTATCAGGGCTTAACAGACGATAGATCGTCGCGTACACACAACAAAAAACGCAGCTCACAGGCTGCGTTTTTTGCGTTCTGATTGATGTGAATCAGCAGTTCTGTTCGCGCATCAGCTTGGCGGCTTCGATGGCGAAATAGGTCAGAATGCCGTCGCCACCAGCACGCTTGAATGCCAGCAGAGACTCCATCATGACCTTGTCGTGATCCAGCCAGCCGTTCTGGGCGGCAGCCTTGATCATCGCGTACTCGCCGCTGACTTGGTAGGCGTAGGTTGGCATGCCAAAGGCGTCTTTTACGTCGCGCAGGATGTCCAGGTAAGGCAGGCCAGGTTTGACCATGACCATATCGGCACCTTCGCGGATATCGGCGGCCACTTCGCGCAGGGCTTCGTTACGGTTGGCGGGGTCCATCTGGTAGGTGTTCTTGTTGGAACGGCCCAGATTGGCAGCCGAGCCCACCGCGTCGCGGAAGGGGCCGTAGAAGGCGCTGGCGTACTTGGCCGAGTAAGCCATGATGCGGGTGTGGATGAACTGGTCCTTGTCCAGAGCAGCGCGAATGGAGCCGATGCGGCCGTCCATCATGTCGCTGGGGGCCACAATGTCCACGCCAGCCTGGGCCTGCGTCTGGGCCTGACGGATCAGCATGGCGACCGTCTCTTCGTTCAGGATGTGACCGGCTTCGTCCAGAATGCCGTCCTGGCCGTGGCTGGTGTAGGGGTCCAGAGCCACGTCAGTCAGCACGCCCAGCTCGGGGAATTGCTGCTTGAGCATGCCCACCACGCGCGGAATCAGGCCGTTCGGGTTGGCGGCTTCGCTGCCATCCGGCGTTTTCAGGGACGGGTCGATGGACGGGAACAGGGACAACACGGGGATGCCCAGCTCCAGACACTGTTCGGCCACGCGCATCAGTTCATCAGGCGAATAGCGCATGACGCCGGGCATGGAGCCGACTTGCTCCTGAACTTTCTCGCCTTCACGCACAAAGACCGGGTAGATCAGGTCGTCGGTGGACAGGCGGTTTTCGCGCACCAGACGGCGGGAAAACTCGTCGCGGCGGTTACGGCGCAGGCGAGTATTTGGAAAGTCGGCAGGAGGAATAAAACGAGTCATGGAACAACCTTCGGAGAAATCCAGTTTTCGATGCATTCGGTCGCTTCGGGCAAGCCGATACGATCAGTGGAGGAGAAGGGCAGCGCATGCAGGGCGCCAATTTCCCGGAGTTGGCGGCGCACTTCGGCCACCGCCTTGATGCGTTGACCATACGGCAGTTTGTCGGCCTTGGTCAAAAGCGCCAGGACGGGCTTGCCGGTAGGCGCAATCCAATCGGCCAGGCGCATATCCAGGTCGGTCACGCCGCGTCGGATGTCGATTAGCAACACAATGCCGGCAATCGAGGGGCGGGAGACCAGGTACTCGCCCAGAATTTCGGCCCAGTCCTGCTTTTCGTGGCGCGCCACGGCGGCGTAGCCGTAGCCGGGCAAGTCCACCAGGTGGCCCAGAAAGTCGCCCGGCGAGAGCGGGTCGGGGATACCGAACATATTGATCAGGCGTGTTCGTCCCGGCGTTTTACTGGAAAAAGCCAGTTTCCGTTGGTTGGCCAACACATTGATGGCGGAGGATTTGCCCGCATTGGAGCGCCCCACAAAACAGACCTCTGGCGGTCCGGGAGGGGGCAGCTGATCGATCTGAGCAGCTGAAATCGTGAAGTGAGCGCGGTGCAGTATCGACATGGTTGCAGCGTAATTCCATATTGGTTCAGCGCCTATTGTATAATCTCTCGATTTGAAACAGTAATGTCGTAGTCCACTGGGTACTGACCAGCGGCTTACGGTGGCTTTTGCGGGGCGCATGCGGCACCCCGATTGATTCGCGATTATCGAGGTCCAAATGAAGCGTGCGCTTTCCCGAGTCGTTATCGCAAGCAGCCTGACGATGGCTTGCTCTGTGGTTTTTACCGCTAACGTGGCCAATGCAGCTGGTCTGCCCAAGCCAGATGCCGCCAAAGGCGAGCAGCTCTACCTGCAAGGTGAGATGTCGCGTGGCGTGCTGGCCTGTGTGACCTGTCACGGGGATGGCGGCAACAGCATTATTCCGGTCAACCCGTCGCTGGCTCACCAGCCGTACGAGTACCTGGTCAAGCAGCTGCACGATTTCCGTGCCAAGGACGAGAAGTCTGTGCCTTCCCGTCGCGGCCCTGAAGGCGCCAACAGCCTGATGACCGCCATTGCTGCCGGCATGACCGAAGAAGACATGCAAAACGTGGCTTTCTTCCTGTCCCAACAGCCCGTGAACTGGGATCAGGCAGCTAACGCTACCAAAGAAGACACCATGGAACGTGGCCAGAAGATCTGGCGCGGCGGTTTGCCCGAGCGCGGTGTTGCGGCCTGTGCCGCTTGCCACTCGCCTGATGGCGCTGGTATGCCCGGTCAGTTCCCCCGTCTGGCTGGCCAGCACCCTGCCTACATTGCCGAACAGCTCAAATTGTTCCGCAGCGGCGACCGTGCCAATGGCCCGATGATGCATGACATCGCGGATCGCATGTCGGACGCCGACATTGCAGCCGTGTCAGATTTCGCAGCTGGCCTGCGTTAATCAGTCCAAGGGGGCCATTGGCCCCCTGACTGTCTGAAGCCTGACATTCGCTTTTTGGCCCCAGCTTCCTGATAGTCATGGCAGTTTGGGAGCCTTAACAACGGGCAGTGCCGATTTGGGCCGGGTCTCGTGTTGGTGTTTTGTCCAGCGATCGAACTTTGTGCGCGTTCTGCGTTCAAAGTCTGGATGTTTCCGGTGAAACCCCCCACCTCCTAAGCTAGCCTTTGTGAAAAAAGTATCCCCCGTACGTCGCTTTGCGGCCGATTTTCTGGAATTGCTCGGTTCGATGCGCTTTGCCATCAGCTTGCTGATGTTCATTTGCGTAGCTAGTCTGATCGGCACTGTTCTGGCGCAAAATCAGCCGGCCAATACGTATATCGATCAATTCGGGCCGTACTGGTTTGAATTTTTCGACCATTTCTCGATCTGGTCCATCTATAACAGTGGCTGGTTCATGGTCATCATGACGTTTCTGGTGGTCTCGACCACGCTGTGCGTCATTCGTAATGCCCCCAAGATGATCCGTGAAATGCGCACGTTCAAAGAGCATGTGCGCGGCGGCAGTCTGAAAGCCTTTCCCCACCGTGTTGAACTGGAAAGCGCCGGTGCTCCCGAACATAATCGCGAGCAGGTGCAAGGCTGGTTGCAGTCCCAGGGTTACGCCGTGCGCGTGCGTCAGGATGACGACGGCAGCATGATGATGGCGGCCAAGAAGGGCAGCGCCAACAAGCTGGGTTACATTTTTGCCCACTTGGCGATTGTGGTGATCTGTGTGGGCGGCCTGCTCGACAGCGAATTGCCCGTGCGCCTGCAAGTGTGGCTGGGTGGCAAACAGCCCATTACTGAAAACATGCTGATTTCCCAGGTGCCCGAGTCGGGTCGACTTGGCTTGGGCAATCCTAGCTTCCGCGCCAATATGCTGGTGCCAGAGGGGGCCCGTACGGCTACTGCCGTGGTCAATTCCGGTGAAGGCGTCCTGATTCAGCCCTTGCCTTTTGCCCTGGAACTCAAGCGTTTCCTGGTGGAGTACTACTCAACCGGCATGCCCAGCAGCTTCAAGAGTGAAGTGGAAGTTACCGATCCCGTCACGGGCGATACGTTCGAGCGCACCATCGAGGTGAACGAGCCGCTGCGCTACAAGGGTGTCACGGTTTACCAGTCCGGTTTTGACGATGGCGGCAGTATTCTCAGCCTGAAGGGCTATCCCTTGGTAGGCCCTGGTTCCAAGACCTTTGCGCTAAATGGCAAAGTGGGCGAAACCGTGGGCATTGCGGCCCAGGAAAGCCCCAACGAACATGCTTTGACGGTTCAGTTGACCGAGCTGCGCCCCATCAACGTGGAGAACCTGACTGAGGGTGATCCTCAGCCCAAGGCCATGATTGAACACGTAGCCGCGGTTACTGGTAGCGCTGCCAACAAGAAAGATCAGCATCTGAAGAACGTCGGCCCCAGCGTGAACTATCGCTTGATCGACGATCAGGGCCAGTCCCGCGAGTTTGTGAACTACATGCTGCCGGTGGAGCTGGATGGCACCCTGGTGTTTCTGGCAGGTATGCGTTTCTCGCCCGCCGAGCCGTTTCGCTATGTGCGTTTCCCGGCTGACGACAAGGGGTCCTTGAAGGAATTCATGGATTTGCGTGCGGCCACGCAGAACGAGGCCCTGGTGACCCAGGCGGCCGAGCGCTTTGCCGAGCGTAACTCTTCGTCGCCCGAGCAAAAAGAGCTGATGCTCTCTGCATCCAGAACCGCTTTGCAGACGTTTGTGCGTGCCGGTTTTGATGGCTTGATCAGCCGTGTCCCCGAGGCCGAGCGCGAGCGTATTCTGGGTTTTGCAATTCCCATGATTCAGTTCACACTGTCGGAATTGCGTGACTTGATCAGGCAGCAACAAGGTTTGCCGGAGTTGGATTACAGTCAGGAAAATAGCGATGCCAATCGCTGGATTCAGTCTGCTGTACTGGCGTTTGCCAACCTGCCTGATTACCCGGCACCGGTTATGTTGACCTTGGACAGCTTTGAGCAAGTTCAGGCCAGCGTATTCCAGGTGGCGCGCAGCCCAGGCATGTACATTGTGTACTTGGGTTGCTTGTTTCTGATTATTGGCGTGTTCTCGATGTTCTATATCCGGGATCGCCGTGTGTGGGTCTGGATTCGCCCTCACAACCAAGGCAGCAGTGTCATGGCTGCCATGACATCTCAACGTCGCAACTTGGACTTTAACCTCGAGTTTGATCGCCTTAAAGCGGCGTTCAACCGGCTATCTGTCTGACAAGGTGTAGCTACTATGGCGCAGACCCTTTCTTCGGCCACTCCCTCGATGTGGCAAGACAATATCGCTTCCAGTGGTGACCGGCGCGGTATCCGTGGCCGTCCGGACTGGACGGATGTGCTGTTTCTGGTGGCACTGGCTTTGGGTGCGGCGTATGCGCTCAATGTGTACAGCACCAGTATGGATTACTACGAGAAGATCATTCTGGTTGCTTTTGTGCCGTTTGTGGCTTGGCTGGGGTGGTTGTGGCGTCCGCTGCGCACGCTGCTGGTGTTGTCTGGTTTGACGGCTTTGCTGGCGGTCTGGCTGTACAGCACGGGTGATGGTTTGGGCACCGGCGATATTGAAAAGGCCGATTCGGTTTTTCTGCTGAAGTATTTGTTCTCTTCCCAGTCCGCCATTTTGTGGATGTGCGCGCTGTTCATTCTGGCTACGGTGATGTACTGGGCTGGTTTTTTCAGCAATACGGCGGCCTGGATGGGGTCGGGGCTGACCTGGGCGGCGATCTATGCCGGGATGACCGGTTTGCTGGTGCGCTGGCGCGAAGGCCACTTGTTGGGTCCGGACATCGGTCATATCCCGGTCAGCAATCTGTATGAAGTGTTTGTGCTGCTGGCGCTGATTACGGCCTTGTTCTACATGTATTACGAGCGTCGTTACAACACGCGTGCCTTGGGTGGCTTTGTGCTGTTGGCGATCAGTTCGCTGGTTATTTTCCTGCTGTGGTATTCCTTCACGCGTGATGCACACCAGATCCAGCCTTTGGTGCCTGCGCTGAAAAGCTGGTGGATGAAGCTGCACGTGCCGGCCAACTTTATTGGTTACGGTACGTTCTCGTTGGCGGCCATGGTGGGTTTTGCGTATCTGGTTAAGGAAAATGGCGAGACGCGTTCGCGTGCCAAGCTGATTCCAGTGTTTTTGCTGGGTGCGATTCTGTGTGCCGAGCCCATGATTTTTGGCTCGCGCGAGTTGTCGCCTACCTGGATGCTGTATTTCGGTATCGGTAGCGTGATCGTGGGTACGATTCTGTATTTCCGTGGTCCGATTTCGCGCAAACTGCCTTCGCTGGAGGTGCTTGATGACATCATGTACCGGGCGATTGCGGTGGGTTTTGCCTTCTTTACGGTGGCAACGGTGTTGGGGGCTTTGTGGGCCGCTGATGCTTGGGGCACTTACTGGCAGTGGGACCCGAAAGAGACTTGGGCTTTGATTGTGTGGCTGAACTATGCGGCTTGGTTGCACTTGCGCTTGCTTAAAGGGCTGCGTGGCACGATGGCAGCGTATTGGGCGCTGGGTGGGCTGCTGATTACCAGCTTTGCGTTCCTGGGCGTGAATATGTTCTTGTCGGGGCTGCATTCCTACGGGGAGCTGTAAGGTTTTTGCTGTTTTGGGGTGCTTGTGTTTGGGCTTCAGAATGGCGGTTTTAGGATTGAGAAACCCGAGTTTGGCTGAGTGCCGGACTCGGGTTTTTTTGTGGCTGTTTACTTGTCCTGTTAGGGGCGGATGCCTGGTAGGGGCTTGAATGGTGCTTTGGGGGGGCATAAGCTCTGGGAGACGCCGCTGGTGTGCGGGCCGGGGTGTCGGGGCTTGAGCGCTTGCCGGTGCTGCGCACCGGTGCCCTTGTCGAAGTATGGCTACGGGCGCACCGTTAACTTGCCCGGTTGAGTGTCCCCCGGACACTCAACAAGCGTCGGGCGCGAACAGAACGGTGCTTGCATCCCTACGCCATACTCCGCCCGCGGCAAGCACTCTGAATCGCCCCAACACCCCGACCCGCACACCAGCGGCTCACAGTGTTTATTTATGAGTCACCCTTACCTGCGTTCCAGAGCTGGGTTCAATACAGGCTTGTCCGCCTGTGAGTGCCCTTTGATTTGATAGGTCTGCAGGTTGGCAATGAAAATACCTCTATTGCCCTAGCCATGTTCGAGCTTGCGTTGCACGCTACGGTTGATTCGAAGCGGGGCCTGGAAGCTGGATTCGCCTATTTCTTCTTGTTGAGTAGTCAGGCCCTCTGTGGGCCTTGGATAGCTATTTGAATTACATGGCGGGCGGGAATTTGTCCTGGGATTCGAGCAGGAACTGGCGGGCTGCCGGGTCGTTGACCAGGTCGGTCATGGCTTGGGCTTTGAGTAGGTCTGCGGGGGTGCAGGCTTTGGAGATGATGAAGCCTTGTACGTAGTCCACGCCCAGTTCTTGGAGGGCTTTCAGGGTGGGGACGTCTTCTACCCATTCGGCGATGCTGATCATGCCTAGGTTGTTAGCCAGTTCAACGATAGTGCGGACGATGGCGACGTTGGTTTCTTTCTTCAGCATGTCGCAAATCAGGGCACCGTCGATCTTGATGGCGTCGGCGGGCAGTTCGCGCAGGTAGGAGAAGGAGGTGTACCCCGCTCCAAAGTCATCCAGTGCGATGCGTACGCCCATTTTCTGCAGGCGACGCATGAAATTACGTGTGTGCTCCAGGTCGTCCAGCGCGACGCCTTCGGTGATTTCTACACACAGTCGGCGGGCCAGGTGTTCGAATCGGGCCAGGATGTCGAAGAGCCATTTGATGAAGGTGTCGTCGTTCAGGGACACGCCGCTCAGGTTGATGGTGACCCATTGGGTCTTGCTCAACTGAGCTTCGTGTTTGGACATCCATTCCAGGGTGGCGGAGAACACCCATTTATCGATGATGGTGATGGTGCCGCTTTCTTCTGCTGCTGCGATGATGCGGCCGGTAGGGATGAGCTGGCCAGAGGAGTCGCGCACGCGCAGCAAGGCCTCGAAGTTCAGGCTGTCCATGGGGCGACGCAAGGCAGCGATAGGCTGCATTTCCAGGTATAGCGCGCGAGAAGAGCCACCTTCCAGCTCTTCAAATAAACGTAGTTCTTCGGCGTGTTCTTGCAGGACGTTGGAGTCCTGCCCGTAGATAATCATGTCCTGATGCAGGCGGCGGGCGTCGCGGGCAGCTCGGCTGGCGGCGGAGATGGCTTCTTGCGGAGCCATGCCGGGGGCGACTTCGACCAGCCCCAGTGTGCTGCGCAGGTTGAAACTGCGGTTGCCAGCCAGCAAGGGGCTTTTGTTCAGCGATTCCAGCACGCTATTGGCCAGAGTGCGAGCCTGGTCGGGTTCGCAGTCTTCAAAGATGATGACAAATTCGTCGCTGCCGATGCGGCCAATCTTGTCTTTGCTGCGCAGGACGGATTCCAGTTGCTCGCAGACTTTCAGCAGCAGGGCATCGCCCGAGGAATGGCCGAAGGTGCCGTTCACATATTTGATGTGGTTCAGGTCCAGATAGGCCAGCAGGCAGGGTTTGTCGTCCTGGCTGCGGCTGAGCAGGCCGTCCAGTGCTTTTTCGATACCGCGCTGGTTCAGGACATTGGTAACCGGATCGTTGTCGGCCATCAGGCGCAGTTGGCGGTAGGTCTCGGCACGGGCGGTGATGTCTTGCAGAGATCCTTCGATGCACTGATTGACGATGGCCACACGCAAGGCAAATTGGCAGGGCTGGGCATCGGCGTCGTAGTAGGTAATGGTCACGTCCTGACCATGTTGTGTGCTTTGGGCGACAGCTTTCCAGTCTTGTTCGGGAAAGAAATTGGTCCAGTGAATGGTGCTTTCGTTCGGGTCTGCGTCTATGTTGAGCATGCGCGCCAGAATGGGGCTGATGCGCAGAAAAACGCCGGATTCGTTCAGGGTGAACATGCCGACAGGGGTCAGCAGGTAGTGGGCCATGAGTTCGTTACGGGCGCGCAGGGATTCGCTGCGGTCTTCTCGCAAGCGTTCACCCACGGCCAGGGCCACCATCAGGTTGGAGAGCAGGAAGGCGATGACGCCGTTGAAGTTCTCTACAAAGCTGGAGCGACCAAAGGCCACCAGAAAGATGGCTGAAATCAGCATGCACAGGGCCATGCTGAGCAGCACTAGTTGCCAGAGCAAGATGCGCGAGCGGGTGTGCAGGAGGACGGACAGCAGCACGGCAGAGACGCAGCACAGCGCGTAGATGGTGCTGACCCACATGACGGGCTGGAACACGGACGCCGGGGCCAGCAGGGACACGGGTAACAGGATCAGGCCCAGTATGCCCACCGTAGGCAGCAAGCGTTGCAGGCGGGCGGTGGTAATCGAGTTGCCCAGCAATACCGTGAACAGGGAATAGCTCAGGATGAAGTAGCAGGCGATGGTCACCTGACGCAGCACCGGCATGTACTGCGAGGGCAGAATCTGGCCTAGCCACTGGGTATCCCAGCCCATGGCCATCGAACCCAGGCGCAGGTTGCCAATCAGCCAGACTGACAGCAGCAGGTAGATCCAGGCGCGGTTGGTGGCGGCCAGCACCAGCATGAACATGGCCATGGTCAGCAAGCCGCCTTCCAGCAGCCCTATGCCACGGCTAAGACGGATCGAGGAGTTGGTGACGTCAGCGCTGGCCCAGAGCTGAGCTTGCAGGAGGGTGGGGCGGGAGGTCTCGACACGGCACAGCACGGTGTCGGGGTGGTTCGCCTGGCCCAATTCCAGGGTGTAGCTTTTTACCGGGGCGGGTGACAGCGGGGTAGGCGGGTCCAGCTCACTGTTACGCAGGGCTTGGCCGCTGCGGGCGTCTTGGCAGTGCAGCGAGGAAATCGGGGAGGCCGGAAAGTGCAGGACCTGGTCCTGCTGGGGGAAGGGGGCGGGCAGGGTCAGCAGCAGCCAATGGGGCTCGCTCAGGTGCAATCGTTGCCGGGTCGGGGCATTTTCCAATTGCGTCAGTAACTCTGGATCCGCATGCTCTTGCTGGCTGGCCAGCGCCTGAATGCCCAAACTTTGACCGGGAACGGTAGGGTAGCGATTCGGCAGGAACAGTAATGCCCATAAAGTGAGCATGATCAGAAACAAAGGGATGACGTAAAGACTCAAGCCGCGAATCAGGCGCTCGCTGGCCGAAGTAACAGGCTCAAAGCCGTGTGTCGGTATCCCTGGGGTGGTCATGATGGTGGTACAGCCTCCAGCGCTTACCATCGAACTGTCTGGCCACTGACAGCGAAATCTGTGCGTTCCCGGCTAGGACAGGACGCAACAGGCCGGGACTGCGATGCCTGCTGATGGCAGCGCAGTCCCGGCCTGTTTTACGGTCAGATTCGAGAGTTCTTTAAGGCTGAATGGTTGTTACCTGCATTCTTGCCCGCCTTTAAGGGAGCAATCGTTCGGTGGCAAACAAACTTTCCAGGCTTTCGCGGGGGCGGATCACATGAACCTGATCGCCGTCGACCAGAATTTCAGCCGCACGGGGGCGGGTGTTGTACTGGCTGGCCATGGTAAAGGCGTAGGCACCGGCGGACATGATGGCGACCAGATCGTCCTGTTTCAGATCCAGCTGACGGTCACGAGCCAGCCAGTCACCGCTTTCGCAGATGGGGCCAACCAGATCGTAGCGGGGAGTGGACTCGGTCACTGGACGAGGCTCTACCGCTTCCACGCCGTGCCAGGCGTCGTACAGAGTGGGACGAATCAAGTCGTTCATGGCGGCATCAATGATGGCGAAGTTTTTGGTCTCGCCATGCTTGAGGTATTCCACGCGGCTGAGCAGCACACCGGCATTGCCCACCATGGAACGGCCGGGTTCCAGCACGATTTCCAGATGGCTAAGGCCGTTCTTGTCCAGAGCGGCAAACACTTCGGTCAGCAGCTGAGTGGGGGTCACCAGGGTTTCGTCGGTGTAGCGAATGCCCAGACCACCGCCCAAATCCAGATGAGTCAGGTTCACGCCTTGCTCTTTCAGGGCCAGGATCAGCTTGATCAGCTTGTCCAGCGCATCCAGATAGGGGCTGACTTCGGTAATCTGCGAGCCGATATGGCAATCCACACCCACAATATTCAGGCTGGGCAGCTCTTGGGCGCGTGCATAGATGCGGGGAGCCTGATCAATAGGCACGCCGAATTTGTTGTCTTTCAGGCCGGTGGAAATGTAGGGATGGGTGCGAGCATCCACGTCCGGATTCACGCGTAAGGAAACAGGCGCTTTCACATTCATGCGTTCAGCAACCTGTGCAACGCGCTCCAGCTCGCCTTCGGATTCGACGTTAAAGCACTTCACGCCTGCTTTCAGGGCGGCTTCAATTTCCCAAACCTGTTTGCCGACACCGGAGAACACCACTTTGCCTGGATCGCCACCGGCGGCGATGACACGGGCCAGTTCACCGCCCGAGACGATGTCAAAGCCGGTACCCAGACGGGCGAATTCTTGCAGAATGGCCAGATTGGAGTTGGCCTTCATGCCATAGCACACCAACAACTTGCGGTCTTGACCTGCCACTCGATAGGACTCCCAGGCGTCGCGCAAGGCTTGGCGGGAATACACATATAGAGGGGTGCCGAATTCTTCAGCCAGCTTGTTCAGGGGGACTTGCTCGGCGTGCAGCGTGTTGTTCTGAAATTGGAAGTGAGGTGCAACGGTCATGGTGTCGTCAAATAACAGAGGTTAAGCGAGCAGGGCGGAAATCAGCGCGGCGCTGTTTGGGCGTCCGCTGCTTCCTGCGCAGGAGGGTGGTACAAGGGGCCTTTGTAGCCGCAAGCGCTAAGAAAAACGCTAAGTGCCAGCAAGGCCAGCAGGCGGGAGGAACGTAGTTTGTTCATAAGGTGTTGAGCTAGTGCAGACAATGCAGAACATTATGCCATTGTGAGGGACAAAGCATAAAAAAACGCCGGCTAGGCCGGCGTTTGGGTACTGGATTTAGAAGGGGACGAAGGGCTGGGCTTGCGTGCCCGAAGAACCGGAGTCAGAGTCCAGTTGCCGCAGCAGGTCGCCAATACCATCGCTTTGATCGCTACCGCCTTGTTGTAGGGCACCGTCACCTGGGGCGGGCAGACCAACACGGGCAATCGCTTGTCCGGGTGGGAATTCGTCAAAGTAGAAGTCCCCGTTGATGCGCGACAGGCCGGAAGGCATGGGGCCTGGAGGCACGATAGGCTTGTCTTTGAGCGCGGCGCGCATGTAGTTGATCCAGATAGGCATGGAAGCACCACCGCCGGTTTCACCCGAACCCAGGCTGCGTGGCTTGTCAAAGCCCATCCAGGCAATACCAACCAGATCTGGCGTGTAACCGGCAAACCAGGCGTCCTGGGAATCGTTGGTGGTCCCTGTCTTGCCACCAATGTCCGTACGCTTCAATTCGCGCGAGGAGCGGGCACCGGTACCGGAAGTTGCCACACCGCGCAGCAAATCGTTCATGACGTAAGCTGTACGGGCGTCGATGGCACGGGCAGCCGCATCACCGGCCACAATGGGCTTGGCACGCATGATGACTTTGTTGGTGCTGTCGGTTACGTAATCGATCAGGTAGGGCTCGGTGCGGTAACCGCCATTGGCAAAGACCGAGTAGGCACCGGCCATTTGTAGAGGCGTTACGCTACCGGCGCCCAGAGCCAGTGGCAGCACGGCGGGTTGACGGGCTTTGTCGAAACCAAAGCGGGTCACGTATTCCTGCACATACTTGGGACCGACGGCCTGCATGATACGGATGGACACCATGTTTTTGGATTTATACAAACCTTGGCGCATGGTCAGCATGGGCTCGTAGGTGCGACCGTAGTTCTTGGGTGTCCAGGGCTTGGAGCCGGTCTGGGCCGCGGTCAGAACAAAAGGTTCGTCTGAAATCTGCGTGGCCGGAGTCAGACCGCGCTCTAGCGAGGAGGCGTAGATGAAGGGCTTGAAGGCCGAGCCGGGTTGACGCCAGGCTTGCGTGACGCGGTTGAACTTCCCGTCCGAGAAGTGGAAACCGCCCACCATGGCTTGGATAGCGCCGTCTTGCGGGCGTACCGACACAAAAGCCGCTTGCACCGCAGGCATATTGATCACTTCCCAGTAATCGCCATTGCGGAACAGATAGACCACGGAACCGCGCTGAATGCGCACGTCTGCCTTGGCGTTTTTCACCAGGCCACGAGCGACAATCTTCAGGGCGCGCTTGTCGTTGACATCAATAATTTGCTGGGCGGTACGGGCCACGCGAATCTGGTTGGGGCTGGCATCGAGCACCACACCGGTCAGCAAGTCGCCTGTGTCGGGGTACTTGTCCTGCAAGTCATCCAGAATGGAGTCCAGCTGGGCGTGATCGTTTTCAATACCGGCAGGCAGATCCACCTGGCCTTGCGGGCCGGTGTAAGGAGCACGACGGGTGTAATCCAGAATACCGTTGCGTACGGCCAGGTAAGCCGCTTCCTGGTCGGTGGACTTGATCGTGGTGTAGATATTGAAGCCGCGCGAGTACACATTGTCCTGGTAGACGCCGTACAGCAGTTGGCGAGCCAGTTCAGCTGCGTATTCACCGTGGATGGCGTAGCCACCTGCAGGCGTACCCAGAGCCGATTTCACGACGATTTCCTGTGCCATCGCGTCCTGGTATTCCTGCTCAGTGATGTAGCCCAGGGTACGCATGCGGCCCAGCACATAGGCTTGGCGAGTTTTGGCACGCTCGAAGTTGGCAATGGGGTTGAAGCGCGAGGGGGCTTTGGGAATACCGGCCAGCATGGCGGCTTCTGCTGTGGTGATTTCGCCCAGTTGCTTGCCCAGATACGTTCGTGAGGCTGCGGCAAAACCATAAGCACGATGGCCCAGATAGATCTGGTTCATGTACAGATCCAGGATCTGGTCTTTGGTTAGCGTGGCTTCAATCTTGAAGGTCAGCAGCAGTTCGTAGAACTTGCGGGTATAGGTCTTTTCCGATGACAGGTAGAAGTTACGCGCTACCTGCATGGTGATCGTACTGGCCCCCTGGGTCTTGGACATATGGGTCATATTGGCCAAGGCAGCGCGGCCAACACCCATCCAGTCAATACCGCCGTGCTGGTAGAAACGATCGTCTTCGGCCGCCAGAATCGCCGATTTCATGACATCGGGAATTTCGTCAAAACGCAACACATTGCGGCGTTCTTCACCAAATTCGCCGATCAACACCTTATCCGCCGTGTAAATGCGCAGCGGCACTCGGGGGCGGTAGTCGATCATGGCGCTAAGGTCAGGCAGGTTTGGCCAGGCCAAAGCCAGCGCAAGCGACCCGAGCAGGACGGCACACAGACCAAGCCCCACAAAAAAGACCGAGGTCTTGATGATGAGGCGGGCAAGCCAGGAACCGGAGCTTTGCTCGGGTTTAGAATTGGGGGAGCGGGAAGAGGAACTCATTAGGGCTGATTTTAAAGTCCAAACGCAGCAGGACTGGGCCTCAAACCAAGTATCAATGTAACAAAATAATACTAAGCAAGCGGACTGTGCTTAGGGAAGGCTAATGGGATAATACACAAATGAACCACTCTTTACCCGCTGAGCTGATGCCTGTAGAACATCCTGATCCCTTAACAGACGCCGAGCTGCTCCATTTACAACAGACTGGCCCACGCCCCATTATTTTGGTAGGCATGATGGGAGCCGGTAAAACGACCATTGGTCGCCAATTGGCGCGGGAACTCAAGCGCGAGTTTATGGACCTGGACCACGAGCTGGAAGCCCGTAGCGGCGTGCGAGTGTCCACTATCTTTGAGTTCGAAGGCGAGCAAGGGTTCCGCAAACGTGAATCTGCGGTGCTCGATATTTGTTCGCGCCAGACCGGAATTGTGCTGGCAACGGGAGGCGGGGCCATTTTGTCCGAGGCCAATCGCCAGATCATCAAAGATCGCGGTATCGTAGTGTACTTGTGCGCCACCGTAGACGAGCTGTACCGCCGTGTGGCCCGAGACCGTAATCGGCCGCTGCTGCAAACAGCGGACCCACGCGCCCGCATCCAGGAACTGTTGCAAGCGCGCGAACCCCTCTATGAAGAAGTGGCAGATGTCCGCTTTGAAACTGGCTCGGCGCCAGTCCATCATGCGGTGCGCCACTTATTGTCCCTGTTGAAAGAACGAGGTTGCTAAATGTCTGTAGTGCATGTTGACGCCCAGGGTGGCGCTTATCCCATCCACATCGCCGCCGGGCGTCTGGCGCAGCTTGCAGACACGGTGCCAGCCGATACGTCTGCCATTGCCATCGTCACCAATCCTACGGTGGCGGCCTTGTACCTGGCGCCTGTGAAGAAAGCCCTGGCCGCAACGGACAAGCCTGTCCATGTGATCGAGCTGCCCGATGGCGAAGCCTACAAGAACTGGGAATCCCTGAACCTGATTTTTGATGCGCTGCTGGGTGGTCACCTGGATCGCAAGGCCCTGATCGTGGCCTTGGGCGGTGGCGTTATTGGCGATATGGCCGGTTTTGCCGCAGCCTGCTTCATGCGTGGGGTGCGTTTTGTGCAAGTGCCTACGACTTTGCTGGCGCAGGTGGACTCCTCAGTAGGCGGCAAGACGGCCATCAACCACCCGCTGGGCAAGAATATGGTGGGCGCGTTCTACCAGCCTATCGCCGTGGAAGTGGACACGGACGTACTCAAGACTTTGCCTGCGCGAGAGATTTCCGCCGGTCTGGCTGAAGTCATCAAATACGGCATGATTTACGATCTGGATTTCTTCAACTGGTGTGAAGAGCAGATTGATCCCATGCGCACGTTGGCACAAGAGCAAATCGTCTATGCGATTCGCCGCTCTTGCGAGGTCAAGGCTGAAGTCGTTTCCCAGGATGAACGCGAATCTGGCTTGCGCGCTATTTTGAATTTTGGTCACACTTTTGGTCACGCGATCGAGTCCGGCATGGGCTACGGCCAATGGCTGCATGGCGAAGCCGTGGGCTGCGGCATGATCATGGCTGCCGAGCTATCCGCCCTGGTTTGTGGCTTGCCGGCTCAGGATGTGGCCCGTATCAAAGCCCTGGTGCAAGCCAGCGGATGCCCGATCACACCACCACAATGGCCTGCGGATCGCTGGCTGGAATTGATGCAGGTGGACAAGAAAAATGAAGGTGGCCAGCTGCGCTTTGTGTTGCTGGATAAATTAGGCCATGCCAAGGTGCAGGCGGTCGCGCCTGATGTGGTGCGCCAGGCATTGGCCCGCTTTACAACGGTGGAACAGGAGTAAAACCTATGCAAATGCTTGCCGCTTATGCCTGTCACCCTGAACAGTCCCGCGGTCGGCGTTATGCAGAGGCAGCGCCCCAAGGCCGTAACGCCTTTCAGCGGGACCGTGACCGGATTATTCACTGCAATGCCTTTCGTTTGCTGGAATACAAGACCCAGGTTTTCATTAACCACGAAGGTGATTTATTTCGAACACGATTGACGCATAGTCTGGAAGTGGCTCAGCTGGCGCGGGCCATTGCCCGCAATCTGGGCTTGCACGAAGATCTTATCGAAGCCATCTCCCTGGCCCATGATTTGGGCCACACCCCATTTGGTCACGCAGGTCAGGACACCCTGAACAGCTGCATGCAAAGCCTGCGCCCCGAGGCGGGGGGCTTTGAGCATAATCTGCAAAGTCTGCGTATCGTGGACGAGCTGGAAGAGCGTTACGCCGCCTTCAATGGTTTGAACCTGTGTTTTGAAACCCGCGAGGGGATTTTGAAGCATTGTTCGCTCAAGCACGCTCGCGAGTTGGGCGAGGTGGGCCAGCGCTTTATTGATCGCACCCAGCCATCGCTGGAAGCACAAATGGCCAATCTGGCCGATGAAATTGCTTACAACAATCACGATATTGATGACGGTTTGCGCTCCGGTCTGATCCGCTTGGAACAATTGCTGGAACTGCGCCTGTTCAACAGTCATTACGAGCATGTACAGGCCCAATATCCGGGCTTGAGCGGTCAACGTTTGGTGGCGGAGATTATCCGCGGCATGATCAACACGCTAGTGGTGGATTTAACGGAAACCACGCGTGCCAAGCTGGAAGAGCATAGGCCTGACAGCGTGGATGCGATTCGCCATTTGCCTCGTTTGGCCGGGTTTTCGCCAGAGATGCGGGCGCAGGCTGATGAGCTCAAACGCTTCTTGCACGCGAATCTGTATCGCCACTACAGGGTGGTGCGCATGATGAGCAAGGCGCAGAATATTGTGCGTGAACTGTTCCACGCTTTTCTGGATGATCCTCGTTTGCTGGCGGCGGAGCATCGCCGTGAAGACCCGATTGCTCAGGCCCGTGCCATTGCTGATTACATCGCTGGCATGACGGACCGCCACGCTATTCGCGAGCACGACGCTATCTTCAAGATGTAGGTTTTGCAGCCTGTGGATAAGTCCCGCGATCTGCTATCTGCCAGTAGCCGTGTGCTATTCAGGAGCTCTTCTTCATCGATAAAGCGCCAAAAAATCGTATTTTTTGGTGTTTGGGGCCTGAACAGAGTGGCCTTTTAAGAGAGACAGTCTTTAGCGCTGCAGCAAAGGCTTTAAATAGCGCCCTGTGTGGCTTTGCTCACAGGCGGCAACCGTCTCCGGGGTGCCTTGCACCACAATCTGCCCACCGCCCTGGCCGCCTTCCGGCCCCATGTCCACAATCCAGTCTGCGGTCTTGATCACATCCAGATTGTGTTCAATCACGACCACGCTATTGCCAGACTCAACCAGCTTGTCCAGAACTTCCAGCAGGACAGCTATGTCTTGAAAGTGCAGACCAGTTGTTGGTTCGTCCAGCACGTACAGCGTCTGGCCGGTGCTGCGTTTGGACAGTTCCAGTGACAATTTCACTCGCTGTGCTTCACCACCAGACAGGGTGGTCGCGCTTTGACCCAGGCGGATGTAGGACAGGCCCACATCAATCAAGGTAGTCAGTTTGCGCGCAACGGCAGGGACCGCATCAAAGTATTCCAGTGCTTGCTCAACCGTCAGGTCCAGCACTTCGCTGATATTGCGGCCACGGTAGCGAATATCCAGCGTCTCGCGGTTGTAGCGTCGGCCCTGGCAGACGTCACAAGGTACATACACGTCAGGCAGGAAGTGCATCTCTACCTTGACCACGCCGTCGCCCTGGCAGGCTTCGCAGCGGCCGCCCTTGACGTTAAAGGAGAAGCGACCTGGATCGTAACCGCGCAAACGTGCCTCTGGCACGCTGGCGAACAGCTCACGAATGGCGGTGAACATGCCCGTGTAGGTGGCCGGATTACTGCGCGGGGTACGACCAATCGGGGTTTGATCGACGTTGATGATCTTGTCGAAATGCTCCAGGCCTTCCATGCGCTCGTAGGGCGCCGGTTCGGCATGGGCACGGTGCAGCAAATGCGAGAAAGCGGTTGCCAGCGTGTCGTTGATCAGCGTGGACTTGCCTGAGCCGGACACGCCTGTAATGCAGACCAGTCGCCCAGCCGGAATCGCCAAATCAACAGACTTCAGGTTATTGCCGCTGGCACCGTACAGACGCAGCCAGTTCAGGCTGTCATCCACCTGGCGACGCTTGGGGATGGCAATCTGGCGCTTGCCGGACAGGTACTGGCCGGTCAGAGAGTCAGGGTTCTGGGCCAGATCTGCGGGTGAACCTTGAGCGGTAATTTGACCGCCATGTTCGCCAGCGCCGGGGCCCATATCGATGACATAGTCGGCGGTGCGTATCATGTCCTCGTCGTGCTCGACCACGATCACGCTATTGCCCAGGTCTCGCAGGTGTTGCAGGGTCTGGATCAGTTTGTCGTTGTCGCGCTGGTGCAGGCCAATGGAAGGCTCGTCCAGCACATACATCACGCCGGTCAGGCCGGAGCCGATCTGGCTGGCCAGACGAATACGCTGGGCCTCGCCTCCAGAAATGGTGTCGGCGCTGCGGTCCAGAGACAGATAGTTCAGACCCACATTATTCAGAAACTCCAGCCGCAGGCGGATTTCACGCACGATGCGGTCGGCAATTTCTTTTTTCGCGCCTGTTAGTGACAGACGCTCGAACCAGGCCAGGCAGTCAGACAGAGCCAGGGCTTCGACTTCATAAATGGCCAGACCCTTGGCTTGTCCCTGAGTTGTGGAGCTGGTTTGCGTGCACTGTGCAGCATGGTCAGACAGCGTGTCGACATGGATGGCTGCTGGGTTGGCAGACGCGGTGCCTGCATGATGCGTGCACCCCGCATGGCTGGGAACGGGATCGTCCCCAATGCGGACGTGGCGTGCCTCCAGACGCAGACGTGCGCCATGGCAGGCCGGGCAGGTCTGGGTGCGACGCAGCTTGTTCAGTTCCTCGCGCACGGCGCTGGAATCGGTTTCCGCCCAGCGACGCTGCAGATTCGGAATCACCCCTTCAAATGGGTGCGTTTTTACCGTGGTGCGGCCCTTCTCATTCAAATAGAGAAAGGGAATTTCCTCCGCGCCGGAGCCATACAGCACGGTGCGGCGCAGTTCTTCGGGTAGAGACTCGAAGGGAGCCTCTATATCAAAGTGATAATGAGCCGCCAGACTGGTCAGCAAGGTGTAGGTAAAGGCATTGCGTCGGTCCCAGCCCGCAATGGCACCGCCCGCCAGACTCAGTTCCGGGAAGGCCACCACGCGTTCGGGATCAAATACATCTACTTGCCCCAGGCCACTACAGTCCGGGCAGGCACCTGCCGGATTGTTGAAGCTGAACAGGCGTGGCTCCAGCTCGGGCAGGGAATAGTCACAGACCGGGCAGGCGTAGTGGCTGGAATAGGGCTGCTCCACGCCATTGTCCAGATTGACCACCAGACAACGGCCATTGCTGGTGGACAGGGCGGTTTCCAGGCTTTCTGCCAGACGTTGCTGGCTATCGGGCCGGATACGCAGCCGGTCTATCACCAGGTCCAGATCGTGCGCCTGCTGGGCATCAAGCGCAGGCAGATCTTCAATACTGGAAATTTCGCCGTCTACCCGTACCCGCACAAAGCCCTGGGCTTGCAGGCCTCGCAGCTCCAGTTGCAGATCACCCACCAGACCGCGATGCATGGGAGCCAGTACGGCAATGCGGGTTTCAGGCTCCCATTGCAGAATCTGGTCTACCATCTGGCTCACGCTATGAGCTTGCAGGGCCAAGTGGTGTTCCGGGCAGTAAGGAGTGCCGACGCGCGCGTACAATAGACGCAAATAATCGTGGATTTCAGTAGTGGTTCCCACGGTGGAACGCGGGTTATGGCCTGCTGCCTTTTGCTCGATGGCGATGGCAGGCGACAAACCTTCGATCAAGTCCACATCTGGCTTGTCCATCAGTTGCAAAAACTGACGTGCATAAGCGGACAGGCTTTCCACATAGCGCCGCTGGCCCTCGGCATACAAAGTGTCGAAGGCAAGAGAGGATTTCCCAGAACCGGACAGCCCCGTCAGCACGACCAACTGGTGGCGTGGCAGGTCTACGGAGACATTTTTCAGGTTGTGGGTACGGGCACCACGAATGCGGATGGCTTCCATCGCTTTATTTAGGCTTGTCAAAAGGCAACTTGCTACTATAGCGCGTTGCGTCAGAATTTATGTGAACGGGTATCCGGGCTCTCTGCTAGCCCAGTTGTGACAGAGTATTAAATGAGTACACACCAAACCATGAATACGGCCGGATCGCGCCCAGCGCGCCTGAGTCTGACTCAGCAAGAGCGCAAGGCCAGCATCCTGCTTGCCCTGTTGTTTGCCTGTCGAATGCTGGGTCTGTTTTTGCTGACCCCGGTCTTTGCGGTTGCAGCCCATTCCCTGCCCGGCGGTAACGACGCCGCCCGTGTGGGTCTGGCATTGGGTGCCTATGGTCTGACGCAGGCTGTCTTGCAGATTCCCTTGGGGATGGCATCGGACCGTTTTGGACGCAGGCCGATTATCGTGATCGGCATGGCCTTGTTCGTGATCGGTGGGGTCATCTCCGCGCTGGCCCAGAATATTGACTGGGTGACGGTAGGCCGCTGTATTCAAGGTCTGGGGGCGGTGTCAGCAGCCATTTCCGCCTGGGTAGCCGACTCCACTCGCCCCGAAGTACGTACACGCGCCATGGCCATGGTGGGCGGCTCGATTGGTCTGTCTTTTGCCGTATCGCTGGTGCTCTCGCCAGTGCTGGTGGGGCAATTTGGTTTGTCGGGACTGTTCTGGGCTATCAGCTTGCTGGGCTTTGTCTGCTTGTTGATTGCCGCTTTTGTTGTGCCCAGCGCGCCTAAAGCACCAGCCTCGATTGTGCAGGTTACCGCCGGACAGGTGTTGCGTCATATGGACTTGCTGCGCCTGAACTTTGGCGTGTTCTGTCTGCACTTTATCCTGATGTCCCTGTTCATCGTCGTACCGGGCATTCTGGCGACCTTGGGTGGCTACGGTACTCAGGATTTGTGGAAGGTGTACCTGCCCGTTATTCTGGTTTCCTTTGTGCTGATGGTTCCTGCGGTGTTCTGGACAGAGACCCGCAAGCGTCACAAGCATGCGCTGGAACTGTCTGTGTTGCTGCTGATTGTGGTGCTGGCCGTGATGCCATGGGCGCGCGATTCGCTGGTTCCCATGGTGGCCGCGCTGACGTTTTTCTTCATCGGCTTTAATGTGCTGGAAGCCTTGCAGCCTTCCTTGGTGTCGCGTGTGGCGCCACCAGAATACAAAGGTTTGGCGCTGGGTTTTTACAACACCTCTCAGTCCCTGGGCGTGTTTGCCGGCGGCCTGATCGGCGGCATCCTGGCAGGGCGAGGGCTCACTCAATGGGTCTTGTGGACCGGCGCTGCCCTGGCTTTGCTCTGGTTGCTGACAGCGCGTGGTTTCAAAGACAAATATTAAAAGGCATTGCCTGTTACGCTTGTGCAAAGACGTGGCAGGCAGCAACAAGTAAAGTGGCTGGATTGGCCGCAAGAATCAAGAGCTGGGCGGAACAGGTGACACCATCAGGTGCTTAGCTATATACGCCGTTCAAGGTGCCGTAACAGGATCGATGGCATGGATAAAACTGCCCTTCCCGGAGCGGGGAGGGAGTGTTAATTAAGGCACGAATCCACGATAATACGGCTTGATTTAGAATTTTTGACTACAGGATTTTTTCATGGCATCGGTAAATAAAGTCATTCTGGTGGGCAATCTTGGCCGCGACCCAGAAGTACGCTACAGCGCAGAAGGCTCGGCCATCTGCAATATTTCCATTGCCACGACTTCGCAGTGGAAAGACCGTACCTCTGGCGAGCGCCGTGAGGAAACCGAATGGCACCGTGTGGTGTTCTACAACCGTCTGGCTGAAATTGCAGGTGAGTACCTGCGTAAAGGTCGTCCCGTCTACGTAGAAGGTCGTCTGCGCACCCGTAAATGGACAGGTCAGGACGGTCAGGAGCGTTTCACGACCGAAATCATTGCCGAGCAAATGCAAATGCTGGGTGGCCGTGACGGTGGTGATATGGGCGGTGGCAGCATGGGTGGTGGCGAATACGGTGGCGGCGGTGGTGCACCAGCTCCGCAACGTGCTCAGCGCCCAGCGCCTCAACAACAGCAGCAACAACAGGCTCCACGTAATAACGCTCCTATGTCGGACAATCTGGCCGATATGGATGACGATATTCCGTTCTAATTGGGCAAGATGAAGCTCGGCCTGGCCCTGTCAGGACAAAGGGTCTCTCTTTCCTGAACTGTTGATTGGCTCGGCAATACTAAAAACCCCCGGCGAATTTAAAATTCACCGGGGTTTTTTATGCATCTCTGCGCGGCGCTGCGGCGCAAGAGTGGGGCAGAATGGGCTGCCTTGTCGTACTGCGATTAGAAACGGTGCGTGAGTGTAGCCAAGGCAGTGCGTCCTTCGCCGTAATATACCGAGTTGTAAAAGCCAATGGCACGGTAATAGCGTTTATCGGCCAGGTTACGCACATTGAGCTGCAACTGGGTTCGTTCGCCAAGGTCGTATTGCGCCATCAGATCGAACAAGGCATAAGGTTTTTGTTCAACCGATGCGGACTGTTCGCCGTAATAGCCTTGTGCATGGGTGCGGCTTTGCCAACGTATTCCCGCTCCTACCACCAGGTTCTTCAAGGTGCCTGGCAATCGGTACGTGGTATTGAGCTTGAGCATTTGTTCGGGTTGCGTAGTCTGGACCTTGCGCCCTTCGTTGTCCTTGGACACGCGGTAGGTATAGCCGATAAAGGCATTCCAGCCAGGGCTTAGTTCGCCGGCCAGTTCCAGTTCCACGCCCCGCGTCCGTGTGCCATCCAGCATTTCGTACCACGATTCGTTACGAGCGACATCAAAGCCGCCGTACTCGGCCACGTCTTTCTGATTGGTCTGGAAAACAGCCAGCGATCCGTTCAGGCGTCCATCCAGGTAGGACGCTTTGATACCTGCCTCGTAGTTGTGTCCGTACGCTGGCCCTGTCATTTCCCAGTCTTTGGTCTTGTACATCTGGGGCTGGAAGATGTTGGTGTAGCTGGCATAGACCGTATAAGTGTCATTCAGGTCATAGGTCACGCCCAGATACGGTGTTATTTCCGAGTAGCGCTGTGACTGGGACAGAATGATGGGGGTGGTGCCCGGTGTCCATTGGTTCCAGCGGTACTCATCGGCTTCCCAGCGTGTCCAGCGTGCCCCGGCGAGCAGGTGCAGATCATCGCTCAAATTAAAGCGGGTTGTGCCGAAAATTCCCGTCTGGGTGGTACGCAGGATTTGATCGGAGACGGCTTGATCCCAGACAGGTTCTGGCCAGTTGCCGTGCCAGTCATGAATATTGGGTATGGGATAGCTTGCCTGGTCGGAAGAATTCCATCCCTTGGTTTGACTACGAGATTTGGAGTGTGAGAAGCCCAGATTGAACTCGTGGTTTGCTCCCAGCAGATCGAAATCCCCTGTCAATGAGCCGCCATATACATTTTGCTTGCTATCGCCTTTGTATTTGCGCAGGGTGGGTGTCCCGGATAGCAAGCCCGTATTGGCATCGACAGGAAAGTCGGCGGCAAACAACAGGGAGGCATCAAAGTCATTGTTCAGCCTGGAATAGGACAGTCTGCCGTCCCAGCCATTGGCAAATGTGTGCTCCAGCGAGGCAAAGTATTCTGTCGCGTCGGTATCCCAGGTCGTCCATTTGGCGCCGACCGTTTGCCCTTTCTCCCAATCGACTTGCTCGCCATTGGTGTCAAAAATGGGCAAACCACCCCACATAACGCCTTTGGGACGAGAACGCTGAGTGGACACACCTGCGCTCAAGGTGGTGGCTTCACCCACGTCGGCTTCGATAATGCCGTAGAGAACATCGCGTTTTTTGCGATAAAAATCCAGCGTATCGCCTCTTCGCTCTTTGGCACCGACCAGGCGGGCGCGCAAGGAGCCTGACTCGTTCAGTGCAGAGGATAGATCCAGCTCGCCGCGGTAGGTATCGTTGCTGCCGCCCATGGCGCGGATAGTGCCCTGGAACTCACGGCCAGGACGTTTGCGGATGAAGTTCATGGAGCCGCCTGGGTTGCCGGTACCACTCATCAGGCCCGTTGCACCGCGAATAATCTCTACGTGATCATAGATAATCGGATCCAGATTGCCATCTCCGAACTGGTAGGTATCGTCCAACGGCTTGACCACACCATCAAACTGCATGGTGTCCATCTTGAAACCGCGTGAATAGTAGCTGAGCCGGTCAGTTTCGCTTTGCTGCACGTTCATGCCGGTGGCATTTTCCATAATGTCGCGCACGCTGCTCATCGCGTGATCATCCAGTTGTTGTCGGGTCAGGCTGCTGGTTGATTGTGGAGTATCGCGTTGCGTCAGAATCAGGCCGTTGGCCGAGCGCATCCAGTCAGTTGTATAGGAGCCTGTATGTTCCGTGGTATCGCCTGCACCGCGCACCACAACGGTGCCCAGTTGCGTGATGGGGGCGTTGGGAGTGTCCGTCAGGGTATAGCTGCCGTCAGTTTGCCGCTGAATCTGCAAGGGGGTTTGACTCAGGAGCTGTGCAAAACCCTCGTCAAGGCTATGAATTCCTTGCAGGCCAGGGGTCTGAAGGCCATCGGTTTGGGAGGGAGGGAATGAGAGCAGCACCTGCATGTGCTGGGCGTAACGTGCCAGAGCCGGTCCCAACGGCCCGGCAGGAATGTTAATGGCGCGCCCGCTGTTTTGCGCTGACCCTTGTGCCCATACGAGGGAGCTGGGGGGCAGGACACCTAACAAGGAGATCAGGATGGCAGTGGCCAGGGGGGCCAAGGTATGGCGCGGCTGGCAGGTGCCGCGAGAGTGCAGGGAAGGGGTGTACATAGTGTTTGGTTTCCGGGAAGAGGTTTACTACTTCACCCTGTATGCCAAACGAGATTGGAAAAGTGACAATTTTTAGTGCTTAACGTGCAATGATCCGCGTCCAGTACGCCGTGCGGCGTTCTGTTCGAACTGGTAAAACTCGTTCGATAGCACTAAGGCTGCGCTCAATGTCGCTTAAGGGGTAGGCACCAGAGATGCGCAGCGCGCCCACGGCTGGATCACAACTAAGAAAGCCTGGCTGGTAGCGGGCCAGGGCGGCTATCAATTCATCAAGGCGCATATTGTCGGCATAGAGCATGCCATCTAGCCAGGCGTGTTGTTGAGTGGGCATAGCCGTGGGGATGCTGGCTCGGTGCGCGTCCAGTGTGGAGCTCATGCCTGCGGGCACGATCGTGGTCAAGTTAGCGGCCAGCGCAGGTTCCAGCCTGACGCTGCCTTGACTGACATGAATATGGGCTCTGTCTTCGCTCCAGTAAACAGAGAACTGCGTGCCCAACGCCACGATTCGCCCTGCTGGGGTGCTGACCACCAATGATCTGGCTGGCAAGTGAGGATCGGCGTGCGTTGCAATGTGGATTTCTCCCCGGCGCAGCTTGATTTCACGGATTTGATTGTTATAGGAAATGTCGACAGCGCTATCCGTGTTCAGGCTTAGCTGGCTGCCATCTTCAAGTGTAGTCTGCCGGCGCTGGCCAACGGCCGTGCGCTGATCAGCGGTCCATACCTGCAGGGGAAACTGCTGAATCAATGCCGCACTGGCACCAGCGGTCAGCACAAAGGCAAAAGACTTGAGTACGGTACGTCGGCGTCGAAAGAGCGGTGTGCTTAATGCATGGAAACCAGCGGCCTGATCAAACTGGCCAAATTGCTGATTCAGTAATTCGATACGTTTCCAGGCATGTTGATGCAAGGGGCTGGCGGCGAGCCATGCTTGCCAGGCTTGGTGGTCGGCGGGAGTGCACTCTTCCGCGCTCAAGCGCACAAACCATTCGCTGGCCGTAGCGATGACCTTTTCAGGCAAGTTTCCCGTATCCGGTGGATTCAACACGATGTCAGGCAATGTCGAATAGCCAGGGCCAAGTACTGCCGAACCGAACTGACAGAAACTTGCAGCTGTGCAGCGATCTGTGCGTGTTTCAGCCCCTCTAGCTGCAGCAATAAAAAGGCCTGGCGGGCTTTGGGAGGCAGGCCGTCAAGTAGTTTGTCTATCTCGACCAGTGCTTCCACGGCCAGGGCACGACGCTCCGGGGACGGCGCAGAATCGTCTTGGCGAGCAGCCAGTGCTTGCAGATAGGCACGCTCGATATCTCGTCGACGAAACATATTGACCAGCAGGCCGTGTGCGATGGTGACCAGATAAGCACGAGGTTCGCGAAAGCTGCGAACATCGTCACGGCGCATGAGCACTTTCAGGTAAGTGTCGTGGGTCAGGTCCGCCGCATCCTCCGGGCATCCGGTTTTGCGACGCAGCCAGTCGCACAGCCAAGACTGGTGCTGGCTGTAGAGCCCTTCAAACGAGGCGTCCGGACTGCTTTGGGTCATGATCAGGTGGAAATATACGACAGTTGCTAATAATAACCATTATCAATAATTGATCGCAATGTCCCACACAAACAATGCCTGGTTCGTACAAACACCAATGTGTACCAATATCAATTCTTGTATACAATCCATAAAAAATGAATGCAAAATAGGAAAACAATGACCACGATCAAAACAGCAAGTCACAGCGATGGGGTGTATGAGTCGGTGCGGGCTCACGTTCTTGGCCTGGTGAAAAACATTGATGAGCCCGTGCGGGTTCGGGAAGAAGAACTGGCCAAGATGCTCAATGTCAGCCGCACGCCGGTACGGGAAGCACTGCTGCGTCTGGGGCAGGAAGGTATTTTGACCATGGAGCCTCGTCGCGGCGCCTTGCTCTCGCCCTTGACCAAGCAGGACTACATCGAGTGGCTGAAGCTGCGCATTGAACTGGAGGCCTTTGCGGCGCGTGAAGCCGCCTTGAATGCCTCGCAGCGGGATGTGGATGCCTTGCGCGCGCTGTTTGCGCCCTTCAATCAAGACAATGTGGAAGAGCGTGTCAGCGAATATGCGGCAGCCAATGTGGAATTCCACGCGGCCATCATGCGTCTGGCTGCAAATAGCTTGCTGGAGAAGGTATGGAAGTCCTTTGGGCACCGCGACATGCTCAAGACCAAAACCATCGAGCGCCTGAAACGTGCGCACGAGTCTTTGGCCGAGCACCTGGCCATGATCGACGCAATTGAAAAACGGGATGCAGCGCTGGCAGATCGTCTGGCGCGCGAGCACGTTCAAGGGCTGCTGACGCAAACCTTGAACAGTTCCAACAACATCCGATAAGGAGGTTTGCTGTCATGAAGTTACTGACCTTTGTAGCCGCAGGGGAAACGCATTTGGGCGGCATGCTGGACGATGATCGGGTGGTGGATCTGACACAGGCCTGGGGGATGTACGAGCATCCTTTACGTGCTCGGCAGGCTCCCACTGAAGTCATCGACGCCATTTTTATGGGCGATGAGATCCTGATCAGCCTGCAGCTTTTGATGGAGCAGGCAAGCCAGGCCAAGGCTCCCGTCCATGCTGCTTCAGATCTGTGCTTTCTGGCTCCTGTCCCGAATCCGGCCAAAAACATTTTCTGTGTGGGGCGCAATTACCGCGCCCATATCGTGGAAGGCAATCTGGCACGTGGTCGTGCGGCGGATGACTTCCCCAAAGCCCTGGAGTTCTTCAGCAAACCGCCCACCACGGTGGTGGGGCATCAGGCCCTGGTCAGCCGCCATGCGGCTCACACCAAGATGCTGGATTATGAAGTGGAGCTGGGCATTGTGATTGGCAAGGAAGGCCGGGACATTCCAGTTGAAGACGCGCTGGACTATGTCTTTGGCTACACGGTGATCAACGATATTACGGCGCGTGATCTGCAAGCGCTGCATGGTCAGTGGTTCAAGGGCAAGTCACTGGACGGCACCTGTCCGATTGGGCCGGTAGTGGCATTGAAGACCTCCATTGCCGACCCCAACGCGCTGGATCTTGAATTGGAAGTGAATGGCGAACTGCGCCAATCGGCCAATACGTCGGACATGTTGTTCGATGTGCCCAACATCATCGCCCAGTTGTCGGCGGGCATGACCTTGGAGCCTGGGGACATTATTGCAACAGGCACGCCCTCCGGGGTTGGCTTTGCCATGCAGCCTCCACGCTCTTTGGAACCAGGCGATGTCATCAAAGCTCGTATCCCCGCTATAGGCGAGCTGGTCACTACTATTGAGTAAGGTTGACGACTATGCGCTTTAAATTAATCCTGTCAGGCGTGGCTGTATTAAGCGCTTTAACGGCTGTGCCCTCGCTTGCGACGGCACAGGAATATCCCACCAAACCCATCACCATCATTGTTCCGTTCCCGGCGGGCGGCACACTGGATAATCTGACCCGCAGTCTGGCGCAGAAAATGTCGGATGACTTCAAACAGCCCGTCATCATCGACAACAAGCCCGGTGCCGGTACGGTGATTGGTACGGAAATCGTGGCCCGCGCCGCGCCGGATGGCTACACCCTGGGGATGGTGGCGAACAGTTTTGCCATCAATCCCAGCCTGTACGACAACCTGCGTTACGACACGGTGAAGGACTTTACGCCGGTTAGCTGGGTGGCCTACACACCGCACCTGCTGGTGGCGAATCCGGATGTGCCGGTCAAGAGCCTGGCGGATGTCATTGCTACAGCGAAATCCAAACCGGGCGAGCTGTCCTTTGCGTCCTTTGGTGCAGGTACATCGCCGCATATTGCCATTGAACGCTTGAAAGCAGAAGCCAAGATTGATGTGCTGCATATTCCGTACAAAGGCCAGGCTCCAGCGTTGAACGATTTGCTGGGCGGTCATGTAGACATGATGTTTGCTAACACGCCTGATGTTTTGCCCCACGTGAAATCCGGCAAGCTGCGTGCAATTGCTTTGGCGAACGATACTCGTCTGGAATCTATCCCCGACGTGCCTACTTTCAAAGAAGCAGGCGTGGACAATATGAACTCCAACTCCTGGTATGGCGTGATAGTGCCTTCTGGTACCCCAGCACCGATTGTGGAGAAGCTCAGTGCTGAATTTGTCCGTATTGTGAACCTGCCCGAAATTCGCGAACGCTTGTTGGCCCAAGGACTGGAACCTGCGGGTACGACGTCGGCCGAGTTTGCCGAGTATCTGAAGTCTGAAATGGAAATGGCCGCCAAAGTGGTAAAAGCCTCCGGCGCCAGCGTGCAGTAAACCCTTAACGAATACGAAAGAGCCCAGAGAGCTCAAGCTACTAATCAGGAGATGAATATGATCAAAGAAATTATCCGTTCCGACAAAGTGACTCCCCCTCGTGCCCCCTTGTCGCCTGCTGTGCGATCCAATGGCTTTGTGTTTGTGTCGGGCCAGCCAGGTTTTTTTGATGATCGCCAGATCGCTGAAAACGACTTCGACGCACAGATGCACCAGGTCATGGCCAATGTGAAAGCGCTGCTGGAAGAGGCGGGCTCCACCCTGGACCATATCGTCAAAGCCAATGTGATTCTGAAGAACGCTGGTGACTTTGCCCGCATGAACGAGATCTATCGTACTTACTTCAAGGACGGCGAATACCCGGCCCGCACCACGATTGCGGCGGATATGGGGAACCCCTTGTTCCTGCTGGAAATTGAATGCATCGCCGCCGTCGCGGAATGATGAAATGAAAAAAGGCCGACATGAAGTCGGCCTTTTTGTTTCAGAACGCTCCTTGAGCGGAACGTCGCAAGGTAATCAAACCTAGGCCAGTTAAAACCGCAAAGATTGCACCAGCGGCAAAGGTGCCTTGGAAACCTATGGTGTCCCAGAGCACGCCGGCAATGACGCTGGCCAGCAGCAGAGCGATACCGGTTAGCAGGTGGAACATGCCAAAGGCGGTGCCGCGCAGTTCGGCGGGGGCGCTGTCAGCGATCAAGACGTTGAACAGGCCCTGGGTAAAGCCCATATGCAGGCCCCACAAGGCAACGCCCAGACCCAGACCCAGCAAGCCGGGCACGAAAGCCAGGATCAGGTCCGCTGCAATCAGCAGGGCCACACCGATCAGGAGCAGGTCAGTTTTACGCATACGATCTGACAGCACACCGGCAGGGTAGGCGGACAGGGAAAAAGCCACGCTCATGACGACCAGCACGGCAGGGGCCCACATGGGCGGCAGTCCGCTGGATTCACCGCGCAAGATCAGAAAGGCTTCGCTGAAACGGGCCAGGGTAAAAGCCAGGCCAATTGCGACAACCCACCAGTAGCGGGAACCCAGGCGGCCCAGGTCTTCCCGGTTCAGAGGCAGTTTGCGGGGGCGGGTGGTGGCCGGGATTTTCGGTTCGCGTACAAAGAACACCAGAACGGCGATGGCCGCAAAGGCAGGCAGCACGGCAACCCAGAAGATCAACTGATAGTTGTTTGCTGTCCACCACATCAGGGCGATGGCCAGCAGGGGCCCTACAAAGGCGCCAATGGTATCCAGCGTTTGCCGCAAGCCGTAGGCGGCACCTCGCATTTCCGGCGGGGTGACATCGGCGACCAAAGCATCACGCGGCGCACCGCGTATGCCTTTGCCGATGCGGTCTACAAAGCGGGCACCGACCAGCCAGTCCAGCGAGTTCGCCAGTGGAAAAATGGGTTTGGTCAGGGCGGCCAGGCCATAGCCAATTACTGCCAGCAGTTTGCGCTTTCCAAAACGGTCGCTGACCGCTCCGGAAAACACTTTCATGATGGAGGCGGTGGCCTCGGCAATGCCTTCAATAAAACCGACCGCCAGTACCGATGTACCCATGACGGTGACCATATAAATGGGCAGCAGGGCGTGGATCAGCTCCGAGGAAATATCCATGAACATGGACACAAAGCCCAGTGCCCAGACGCTGCGGTGGATTTTGGCACGGGAGGCGTCGGCCGTCGGGGTAAGCGCGGGATTAGCGGTTTTCTTCATGAGCGTCATAGACCATTTGGGCATACGCATCCAGCCGTGCCTTGCACTCTTGCAGGCGCTCTTGAGCAACCTGTGCCAGGGGGGCGCCATAAAAATCCAGTTTCTGGATTTTCTCGTACCAGTTTTCCAGCTTCTTCAGATCGGTTTCTTCTTCATCCAGTTCGGCGTAGGTGAATTTCTGAATCGAAATTTCCTTGTCGATTTCGGCCTCGAAGTCTTTGCAACGGCCCAGCAGCTCCTGGTATTGCTCGTTGCGGTCGTCCGTAAAACGGGCGATGACTTTGTCCTCTTGTGCCTTGTCCAGAGCAATGGTCTCCAGCAAGACGCATTCACCTTCCATGGTCGTGATGTCGTTTTCCAGCACCTTCAGACGGCGCACATGCTCGTCGGTTTTAGGCAGAACACATACCCCGTTTTGCAGATACACCGCACCCAGCGCTTTCAGGCGCCGCCATAAGGCCAGCCGTTTTGCACTGGGTTCAGAGGGGACCTTATAGGTAAGAAGCAGCCAGCTCATTGAAGTCATGATCGTGGATTTAAAGTAACGATCGTTTCATATTAATCGAACTATATGATTCTGAAAAGAAGAACTGAAAATGTCGTTCGAAACCGAGGGTATGTATCCAAGTGTTTGGTCTTGTATCCCGGCTTGTACAGAATCAGGCCATTTTCGGGTCGCGATTGCCGGTAACAATTTCTTCCCCCAAGCCGCATGTGTCATGAGTTCTGGCGACTTTCACTTAAGGGATTTCCCGGTTTTCTATCCGAAAACAGCCACCTTCCAAGGAAGGAAAACAGCCGTTTTGCGCTTTCCAAGCCAAGGAGCAATCGCTACCATGACAACACCTATCCACTTTGTTCAGTTTCTTGCACGACCGGTCTCAACCACAAGCAGCGTGCAGACTTCAAGCCCAGGTTTAGGTAAAGCGCTTGTCCTTGGACAAGCTCTTGTTGGTTATGAGGTCAGTGTGTTCGTTTCCGGTTGTTGCGCGATACAGCGCCGCACTTTCGCGGTGGGAATCAATACGGAGGAATGCAATGAGTAAGCAGAAAGCAGTCCAAGCAAGCCAAGGTCCAATCGATGTTGCCGCTATCCGTGCAGCTGCCAAGAAGTTTGTGGACGACGGGGCGGTGGCATCCGGCTACAAGGGTAATCGTGAAGAAATCATTCAGATGCTCAATGAGGCCCTGGCCACCGAGCTGGTCTGTGTGATGCGCTACAAGCGCCATTACTTCACCGCTACCGGCTTGAACAATGAGCCTATCAAAGCCGAGTTTCTGGAACATGCCCAGCAAGAAGCCGAGCATGCCGACCGCATTGCCGAACGTATTGTGCAATTGAACGGCGAGCCGGATTTCAACCCGGCCAATCTGGTCCAGCGTAGCCATGCAGAGTACGACGATAGCGACGATATCAAATCCATGATTCGCGCCAACCTGATTGCCGAGCGTATTGCGATCGAGTCCTATCGTCAGATGATCGAGCGCATTGGCGACACCGACCCGACCACTCGCCAGATGCTGGTTGAAATCATGGCGGTGGAAGAAGAGCACGCCGACGATATGGGCGATCTGCTGGATATCTAAGTAATTGGCGCAGGTGCCCACCAAAACCCCGGTATTTTCCGGGGTTTTTTTCTGCCTGAATTCTGAAAAGGAGTACAGTAGCGGCTTTCCTACCTATCGGTAGGTAGCTTTGATTGACATCGCTATATACGGGGGTGTGAGCGTGTTTGAATTTCTGTTCTTCCGCAGTGTAGAGGGCGTGACATGAGCGAGCTGTCACGTGCCAGAAGCCTGGCCTGGCCTTTGATCTTGTTGCTGGCCTTATTGACGGCCCTCGATGCCATGGCCATCGATATGTATTTGCCGGGCATGCCTGCCATTGCGCAGGAGCTGGGGGCTTCCCCCGGCCGGATTCAGCAAACCTTGTCGGTGTTTCTGGCAGGCCTGGCCTTGGGCCAAGGTATTTACGGCCCTTTGCTGGATCGCTTCGGGCGTCGAGTGCCCTTGCTGCTGGGCGTGGTTATTTTTGTGGTGGGCTCGGTTTTTGGCGCTTTGGCCACATCGGTTGAAGCCTTGTTGGCGGCGCGTTTTATCCAGGCGTTAGGCGCCGCAGCGGGCTTGGTCACACCGCGTGCCATTGTGGCGGACTTGTGCGATGTAAAAGAGTCGGCAAGCATCTTTTCCCTGCTGATGCAGGTGATGATGATTGCACCGATTGTGGCCCCCATTCTGGGTGCCTACCTGTTGAGCCATGCAGACTGGCGTGCCATTTTCTGGATGCTGGCGGCATTAGGGACGATGGGGCTGCTCTGGGGACTTAAAGCCATACCGGATTCGCTGCCCGTGAGCCAGCGTGTGCCTTTGAACCCCGGTCATATTGTTCGCGCCTACGGTCGCGAGCTGGGTAACAAGGCTTTCATGGCATATACCGGCTCCGGTGGTTTCGCACTGGCCGCCTTGTTTGTCTACATCAGCGGCTCGGCTTTTGTGTTCACGCAGCATTTTTCCTTGTCGCCCGCCGTATTCAGCTATGTGTTTGCCGGTAACTCGGTGGCGCTGGTTCTGGGTGGGGTCGTCAGCAATTATTTGTTGAAGGCCGGGATGCCCACCTCTCGGGTGCTGGCTTTGGGACTGATTGTCCATACGGCCTCGGCTCTGCTCCTGTATGCGGTGGTGCAAGCTGATGTGGCGGGCCTGATTCTGTATGCCGCCTTGATTGCTGTTTCGGTGGGCTCTTTAGGCATGGTGTTTGGCAATGTGACGGCCTTGACCATGGATGTGGCTGGCCCACAGGCTGGGACGGCTGCAGCCTTGATGGGCATGTTCCATTACTTGATTTCGGCGGTGGTGGGCTATATCGTCAGTCTGGCTGTGCCTGGGCCGCAGGTTTTGCCTGTGGCAATTGGTGGCTGCGGTCTGTTGGCTATTGTTCTGTATGTTCTGGCTGGCCGTTGCCGCACGGTGACCCGATCAGTCAGTGAGCTGGGGGTTGTAAAATAGGCAGTTGCTGCGGGCCGCGAAAGCGGCCCTGATCATTGGCCTTTGACTGAGAGCTGTTGGACTGTGAGCAAAACCACGACTGAAAAACTGCAGGATGCCGCGTTGGCGCGCTTTGCTGTTCAGGGCTTCGATGCCACCACCATGAACGAGATTGCCGCTGATGTCGGCATCAAGAAGCCCTCGGTCTACGCCCATTTCCGCAACAAGGACGAGCTGTTTCTGAACCTGATTCCGAAGATTGTGGAAGATGAGCTGAACCACGCCCGTCAAGTTCTGCAGGGAGGCGATGACATCAAGGAGCAGTTGCGAGCGTACCTGGAAGGGATACAGGAGCGCTTTGAGCAATCACATCAAGTGCGTTTCTGGATTCGCACCTTGTTTGCGCCGCCTGTGCATTTGTACGATGTGGTGATGCAGCCCATGCATGTGTTCATGGACGATCTGGAACGCATCATCCATCAAGCCTTGGCACAGTCCGCTTTGGCCAAATCGGAAACAGGTTTGAGCGTGGAGACCCTGGCCATGACGTACATGGCCTTGATCGACAGTCTGCAAAGCGAGCTTTTGTTTGGTGGTGCGCACAAATACCAGCGGCGTCTGGCATCGGTCTGGAGGGTATTTGAGGCGGCCTTGAGAGCAGGCCGCCCGGCCTGATCAGGTTTTCTCGCCGTTCTGGGCGTCCTGATAGGCTTTGGCTGCATTGTGCACGTGTTGGGTGGCCAGCAGGTTGGCCAGATCACCATTACCGGCCACAACCGCATTGAGGATCTGGGAGTGATCTTCCCAGTTTTGGCGGATGCGCTGCAAATTACTGGGCGCAAATAACAGGGCGGTGCGGTCACGCAGGGAGCGCATGAGCTCGGTCAGAACAATATTGCCCGACATGGTGGCCAGGGTTTCATGAAACTGGCGGTTCAGGGATTTGAGCAAATCCAGATTGCCGGCATCCATGGCTTCATGGCCCTGGCTCAGAATGGTTTGCAGCTTTTCGATATTGGCTGGGTCCCGGCGTTGGGCGGCCAGTTTTGCATTCAATCCTTCGAGCGTGGCGCGCACTTCAGCCATGTTGTAGGCAATCTCGGTCGACAGGATAGCCACTGAGGCCCCACGTCGTGGTTCGATCGTGACCAGACCTTCTGAGGCCAGCTCGCGCAGGGCTTCCCGTACCGGAATACGCGAGACGCCCAGTTCGCTAGCCAATTTACCTTCTACAAGGCGATCCCCCGGATGAAATTCTCCGCTCAAGATGCGCTCGCGCAATTGGTCACGGATAACCGCAAACAATGACGCATGTTGATCGCCCAAGCGACGGCTTTCCGCGCCGGAAAGGGTGTTGGGAAGGCTGAAACTGGGGATATTCATGGTGCGACCTGTGCAATTGGGCAAAAGGGCCAGCCACGATTATACGGTGTGAGCGCATTTTTCTGAATATGGTATACAGTTTGCGGCCTAAGCATCCTCATCACACGCTGCGGGCGATCAAGACCACGGCGCTTAGCGAACAAATCCCCAATAGCAGTCTACGCATTAGCGGCATGCTGACTTTATGACGCCATCGTCCTGATAAGGCGAAGCCCAGCAGCATGAAGGGGTAGAGCACAATGCTGAGCATTGCCTGTTGCCAGGAGAACAGGCCAGCCACCATAAGCAGGATCAAGGACAGGCTTGCCCCTAAAAACAGAATAAGACCCAATGAGGCGCGTAGCTGTGCAGGAGCCAGGTTTTGCATGGCAATTGCCAGAGCGGGAGCGCCTACCGAGGTCAGGGTTCCCATGATGCCCGAGGCAATGCCCGCCAGGATCATGTTTCGTTTGGAAGGCAGGATGCGCAAGCCCCAGGCACTCAGTGCGACTGCGGCCAGAATGGCCAGGGCAAAACCCAGATTCACCGCCTCTATGGGTAGTTGTGTCATGGCCAGTATGGCAATGATCGATCCGGTGGCACGGCCACCCAGTGCACAGACAACCACATCGGGCACGATATGTTGACGCTCTCGCAAGGCCGCCAGCAAAGAGACGCTGCCACCCAAGGCCAGTAGAGGGCCTGGAACCAACTGCGGAAATATCAAGGCGGCAATCGGCGCGACCAGCATTGCAAACCCAACTCCGCCAACGCCTTGCAAAAAGGCGGCCAACACAACCAGCAAGGCCATGAGCAGCCAGGAGAGCGGGTCCACCAGATCAATCAAAGCCGCCATAGTTTCCTCTTCATTTGTATAAGGTATTCAATCTAAGTGTTTCAAACATAAAACTCTTAGAGTTTTCCCCAGTTTTTGATAGTTTTTTCTGATTCGAAATCACAATTGAAGATAGTATACCGTTTCAGATGTGCTCGATATTCAGAAAAAAGAGAAGGAAGGGGGATACATGCAAAGCGACGTGGTGCTCAGTGCGGCGCACTGGGCTTATTTGATCAGCGTTCTGGTCATCATCATTACGATGATTTTCCGGGCCAATGTGGTGGTGCCATCGGTTATTGGCACCTTGGCGGTCGTCACCGCCATGACTGGCAGCCCTATCCAAGGCTTCATCAGTATTTTTTCAGCCAGCTTTGTGGCGGCCCAGGAACTGTTCAATATTTTCCTGGTAATCACGTTCATGACTGCCCTGCTGAACTCGTTAAAGAGGCTGGAGGCCGATGTGAAGATGGTGGCCCCCTTCCGCAAGGTCATGGTCAATAGTGCCTCGTCCTTTCTGATGATTGCGGCGGCTACCTACTTTATTTCCCTGTTCTTCTGGCCCACACCCGCTGTACCTCTGGTGTCGGCCATTTTGCTGCCGGCGGCGATTGCGGCTGGCTTGCCTCCCCTGGTCGGGGCGATGGCTATCGCCATCTGTGGGCAGGGCATGGCGCTATCGTCCGACTACATCATTGGCGTTGCTCCTGGCATCAGCGCCAAGGCAGCCGGTGTCGGAGCCGATGTTGCCGTGCTGGCGGATCGTGCGCTGGTGCTTTCCTGGATTACCGGTGGCGTTGCGTTGACGTTGACATTTTTGTTGATGCGCCGCTATTTCAAACCGGCAGATAGCCGTTTGCTGGATGCCTGGATGCGCCAGGCGCCGGATAGCACCCTGGATGAAGTGGAATCCCAAGGCACGTATGACAAGGCCGAGATTGCTCGTGGCACGGCGGGTAATGAACACACGGTGCATCCCGGCCTGAGCCCCAAGGAAGAGCGCTATTCGCGCATTCTGGCCTGGATTACGCCACTGGCGTTTCTGGCGGTGATTGGCATCATGCTGTTGCCCCGCTTTATCCCGTCCTTGCCTGTCCTGCGGGGTGGCGACGCCGCCGGTTTGGTAGGGGGCGTGGCCTTTGTGTTGATGATGATTGCCACCTGTATGGCAGAAGGGCCGCGCCGCATGCTGGACACCTGCCCGGACCATATGACCGATGGTTTTGTATTCGCCTTTCGCGCCATGGGTTCGGTGCTGCCCATCGCCGGTTTCTTCTTCCTGGGCGCCAGTGAAGCAACGTCTGCTATTTTGGGCACCCCACTGGAACAAACACCCAGTCTGCTGTTCGAGCTGATCTCGGCGGGGCAGCATCTGATTCCAGACAATCATTTTCTGGTGGCTTTTGGTGTTCTGTTGGTAGGCATGATCTCGGGCATTGATGGCTCGGGCTTCTCGGGCCTGCCATTGACAGGGACCCTGGCCTCGGCCTTGAGCCCGGTATCCGGGCTGGAGGTTGAAACCTTGGCTGCGGTAGGACAGATCGGTGCTATCTGGACGGGCGGTGGCACTTTGATTGCCTGGTCTTCATTGATTGCCGTGGCGGGCTTTGCCCGAGTGCATGTGCTGGATCTGGTGCGAGCCCTGACGGTTCCTGTGCTGGCGGGGATGGCCCTGTCAACAATTTGCGCTGTGCTGGTGTTCGGATGAGCGATATGAGTACGACAGCCTATCGCGCCGGTGAAAAGCAGGGCTTGGGGAAACATTGGGCCGTTGCTGCCGGGCACCCCTTGGCGGTGCGGGCCGCGCAGGCCATGCTGGAACTCAAGGGTAGTGCAGTGGATGCGGCTATTGCTGCCGATGCTGTCATGGGGGTTGTCGAACCTATGGCGACAGGCATTGGTGGCGATCTGTTGGCCATGATTGCATCGCCCGACAGTATGCCAGTGGCTTATAACGGCAGCGGAGCGGCGCCCCTGCTGTTGAAGGCTGAGCATGTTCAGGCTTTATCTGGGGGACGGATTCCGGAGCGCCATGTGTTGTCCATTACCACGCCTGGCCTGGTGCGAGGGTGGTGGGATATGCACCAGCGCTATGGCCGTCTGGACTGGGCCTGCTTGTTTCAGCCTGCCATTCAGGCAGCGCGGAAAGGGTTTGCGGTAGCGCCGGTGGCGGCGCGTGAATGGCAAATTTTTGATTTTGTACTGCACCGCGATCCCGTGTGTGCCGCCCTGTATAGGGCGGGCAAGCCTCCCAAGGCGGGGGAGCAATACCTGAACCCTGAACTGGCAGCTGTCTTGCAGGACATCGCCACGCAAGGCCCCGATGCCTTCTATCTGGGGCGTCCCGCGCAGCAGGCAGAGCAGGCAATGGAGCAGGTACAGGGGCTGTTGAGGGCTGAGGATTTTCGCCGCCATAAAGGGTTTTTTTGCGAGCCTGTCAGCGCATCGCTGGGAGAGTTCAGTCTTTATGAATGTCCCCCCAACACGCATGGGGTGGCAGTCCTGGACGCCGTGCAACGCGCCTGGAAACGCCCGGTTGACCAGGATGCGGCGGAGCTGGAGCTGGTCAAGGCGACCGAAGCGGCGATGGCTCAGGCTTCACGGGTCGTGTGTGATCCGGCAGGCAATACGGTCTGCACGGTTGTGGTCGATGCAGACGGGTTGGCGGTTACGTTCATGTCCAGCATTTTTAAACGATTCGGCTCTGCGTATGCCGTACCCGGCTGTGGATTTGTGCTGCAAAACCGGGGTTTCGGTTTCTCCGAGCCTGGGCATGTGAATGGCCCTGGGCCGGGAAAACGCCCTTATCACACGGTTGTTCCGTCTTTGGCCTTGAAGTCGGGTCAGTTCCATATGGGGTTGGGTGTGGTGGGTGGTTTGATGCAACCCCAAGGCCAGATACAGATATGGACCCGTGTTCTGCGTGATGGCTGGCCTTTGGAGAAAGCCTTGTTTGCACCGCGCTGGCGTTTGGAGGGGGCTGGGCGGCTGGCCCTGGAAGACGGCTTTGATGCAAGTCGGGCGGCCTTCCTGCGTGAATACGGGTATGTGTCACCCGATAAAGGCGTAGGCGAACTGGCTGGCCGCAGCGACTTTGGCGGGGCTCAGGCGGTTGAGCGCTTGGCAGACGGCCGTTTGCAGGCTGTTTCTGACCCTCGTAAGGATGGTTGCGTGGCGCTGGCCTGATAATCGGGCAGGGTTATTCCCTACTTTCTAAAATAGTGGACGGTATACAATATACTTAAATAGTCCAAACCTCATCTTTCGTCGGCTGCTGTCAGGGCGACGTCTTTCAACAAGGAAACAGTCATGGAAAAACTGCTGAATCGCGATGAATTTCGCACCGCATTGGAAACCGCCATTAAAGGGAAAAGTGCCAATACTTCCCCTTTCAGCATTGCCTGGGCCAGCGGCAAATTAAGCCGTGAGCATCTGGCTCGCTGGGCTGAAAACCACTACCACTATGTCGGCCCTTTTGCTGATTACCTGGGCTATCTGTATGCCCGCACCCCCGCCGAATACGTAGAAGCCAAAGACTTCTTGCTGGCCAATATGTATGAAGAGGAAATTGGGGGCGACCGTCACACAGACCTGTTGATCCGCTTTGGCGAAGCGTGTGGCACGACACGGGCTCGGATCGAAGATCCTGACAATATGAATGCCACCACCCGCGCCTTGCAGGCCTGGTGTTACGCCATTGCCATGCGTGAAGACCCCGTTGTTGCCGTTGCAGGGCTAGTCGTGGGCCTGGAGTCTCAGGTGCCCTCCATTTACCGCAAGCAGACACCAACCCTGCGTGAAAAATACGGCTTCACCGATGAAGAAGTGGAATTTTTCGATCTGCATATCGTGTCCGACGAGATTCATGGCGAGCGCGGCTACCAGATCGTTCTTGAGCACGCCAATACCGTAGAGCTGCAACAGCGTTGCCTGCGCATCTGCGAAATTGGTGCCGAGATGCGTCTACTGTATACCACCGCCCTGTACAACGATTACGTCAAAGACGAAATCAGCCTGCAAGAACTGCAGCTGGAAGCAGCCTGAGCCAGACAGCCGAGCGGGCAGATGGGCTGCCCGCCGACCTAGAAACAAGGAAGTACAGCGGTGGACAATCTCAAGGACGTCGTTTTCGACAATTACATTGATGGGCAGTGGCTGCCCAGCCAGAGCGGGCGTACGCAGCCCAATCTGAATCCGGCCGATCGTGACGATGTAGTGGGGGCTTTCCCACTGTCCACGGCTGAGGACGCAAAGGCAGCCGTTGCAGCTGCTCAGGCTGCCTTTGCAGGCTGGCGAGCCACGCCCATCTCCGCTCGGGCTCGTGTGCTGAATGCGGCGGCAGCCTGGCTTGATGCCAATGTGGACCGTATCGCTCAGGGCCTGACGCGAGAAGAGGGCAAAACGCTGGCGCAAAGCAAGATGGAAGTCGGGCGCTCGGCCCAGACCCTGCGTTTTTATGCGGTTGAAGGCCAGACCTATACCGGCGAGACCTTCCCCCAGGATGATGCGCAGCAACTGGTGTACACCCAGCGTGAACCATTGGGCGTGGTGTCCGTGATTGCGCCCTGGAATTTCCCTATCTCCATCCCGGCACGCAAAATTGCCCCCGCCTTGATCACCGGTAATACCGTCGTGTTCAAGCCTTCGTCCGACACACCTTTGACGGGCTATTACCTGTGCGAAGCCTTTGCGCAAGCCGGGATTCCGGCGGGTGTGCTGAATCTGGTGCATGGTAGGGCCAGTGAAGTGGGGCCCACGCTGGTGCAATCTCCTCAGGTACGCGCTATTTCGTTTACTGGGTCGACCCAGGCGGGTGAAGACATTTGTCGTCAGGCACGCATGAGCACCCGGACTCAAATGGAGCTGGGTGGCAAAAATCCCTTGATTGTCATGGAAGACGCCGATCTGGATCTGGCCGTCAAACTGGTGGTTCAAGGCGGATTCTCCTTGAGCGGCCAGGCCTGCACGGGAACCAGCCGTGTGCTGGTGCATCGTCAGGTCAAAGAAGAATTCACGCGGCGCCTGGTAGAGAAAGTCAGCGCTTTGACCGTGGGTAATGGTTTGAATGGCAACCCCGATCTGGGCCCGATTGCCACCGAAAGCCAGTTGGAAAGCATTCTGGAATATGTGGCCATCGGCAAGCAGGAAGCCACCCATTTACTGGGCGGCGAACGTTTGACTGAAGGTGACTACGCACGGGGCCTGTTCATGCGTCCGGCTTTGTTCACAGACGTGACCCAGCAAATGCGTATTGCCCGCGAAGAGATTTTTGGTCCGGTGATTGCCTTGCTGGAAATCGATTCCTACGAGCAGGCACTGGCCATGGCCAATGACACCGAATACGGCTTGTCGGCCGCCATTGTGACGCGCAGTGCTGACTATGCGCATCGCTTCGCCAATGACATTGAGGCCGGGACGGTCAAGATCAATCGCACCACAACCGGCAACTTGATCAATGCTCCCTTTGGTGGACTGAAACAGTCCAGCACCTCCACCTTCCGCGAGTCGGGCCGGGCGGGCCTGGAGTTCTATACCCAGATCAAGACCGTGTATCGCGGTATCTGAATTTTATTAACCCGAAATACTGAGAAGACATATGAAAAAGATCCTACGTCTCGAACAGCGCGAAGCGCGCTTGATGGTGGACGCGGCGATTGCCAAATCCAAGGAGATTGGCGTGCTGGAGACCGTTTGCGTGGTTGACGAAGGGGGCTACCCCATCGTGATGGAGCGCATGGATGGGGCACGTATTACCGGCGCCCAGATTGCCTGGAACAAGGCGTTTACCGCTGCAGGCCACAAGCGCTCCACCCATTTGTTCACCACGCCGCCTAATGGCCCCGCCTTGCCGGGTAACGAAGCCTTCGGGATTCAGTTGAGCTTTGAAGGTCGCTTTGCTGCTTTTGTAGGCGGCTACCCCATCGTGGTCAACGGCGAAGTCATTGGTGGCATAGGCCTGAGCGGTGGTAACGGCGAGCAGGATACGGCAGCCGGTGTTGCTGGCTTGCAGGCCTTGGCCGAGGCCTTGAAGGCAGAGGGTCTGGACGTGCTGGTTCAGGCGGACATCAAGAAATAGTGGCATCAGGAGGACGGGTCATGGCCCATCGTGTCGATATCAAGGAAACCGGCGAGCAGTTTTGGGTAGAACCGCAAGAGACCATCTTGCAGGCCGCCCAGCGCCAAGGCGTGCGCATTTATAGCGACTGCGAGTTTGGTGGCTGCGGGACCTGCCGCATTCAGGTCACCCGTGGGAAGGTTTGTTATGAGGATGACTGCCTGCCCATGAGCATTGCTGATGAAGAACACGAGCAGGGCCATGCCGCCGCCTGCCAGGCACGGCTCGATGCCGATATTGAGATCAGTCTGGCCGCACATCGAGATGACTTGCCTGAAACCCGGCAAGTCCGGGCGCAGGTTCACAGCGTGGAAAGGGCATGTCAGGGGATCTGGCGTCTGATTTTACAGTTGCCGCAGGACGTGCAAGTACCGTTCCGTCCAGGTCAGTATCTGAACATCTTGTTTGAGGACGGGCGTGCACGCAGTTTTTCCATGGCCAATGCCGATGCCGCACAGGGGCGCATTGAATTGCATGTGCGGGAAGTGGAGGGTGGGCGTTTCACCCAGGTATGTTTGCCGACCCTGAAAGCCGGCGACGAGCTGCTGCTGGAACTGCCCTTGGGCGTGTTCTATTGGCGTGAGCGCGACTGGCGACCCATGGTCATGGTGGCAACTGGAACTGGCATTGCCCCCATCAAGGCGATTCTGGAGTCCTTGCTGGACAAGGATGATTGCCCGCCTGTCAGCCTGTATTGGGGAATGAATCGGCCCGAAGACCTGTATCTGGCCCAGGAGATTGAATCTTGGGCTGAGCGCTTGTGCGAGTTCCGTTTTGTCCCTGTGCTCTCCCATGCTGACGAGAGTTGGCAAGGCGCGCGCGGCTATGTGCAGCAACAGGTGTGCCGGGATGAACCTGACCTGTCAGAGCATGCCATTTACTTGTGTGGCTCGCCCGTGATGATTGAGCAGGCCCGTGGTTTGTTCAAGGAGCATGGCGCCAATGAGCAGTTCATGTATGCCGACGCCTTCAACTTTCAGTCTGATCCCAGCTCGGCAGAGCCTTCTCTTGTCTAGGCTCGGTGGGGGAGTTGGTCCTGACCGGCTTCGGGGTCGCGCTTCTTGCGGCCGCCAAACAGTTCAGTTAATGAGGGCAGGTTGATGAGCGGGATACGACGGCGCAGATGCTTGCGCTTTGCCAAGTGTGGCAGCAACTGCTCGCCGACGGGACGCTGCAGATAGCGAAGTTCGACGGGGGTTTTCATGATGATCTCGTTAATGGGTTTGAATTGAATTAAGTATACCGCAATAGGGGTTTCTACTCAAATTGACGGATATTTGTGTCTAAAAACAAGAAAAACTGTTGCTTGAAGGTTGCGGTTTTTATCTTGGTATACCGTTCTTGGTTTTTCAGGCGGTCAGGGCTCGCAATCCGGTCGCATTATTGGCAGCCAGCAGGAGGTTTCATGCCAACCATTACTTTTCATAAAAACGGCCAGACGCATGTGGGTGAAGTGCAGGAGAACACCAATCTGGTGGTCCGGGCGGGTATCAAGCAATTTCCCTTTCCGCATTTGACCTACGGTTGTGGCATGGGCAAGTGCGCTAAGTGTGCCTGCCGTGTTCTGGAGGGGGGCGAGCATTTGCCAGCGGCCAACTGGAAAGAGAAAAAACAATTGGGCGAGCGACTCGATCAGGGCTGGCGGCTGGCCTGTCAGCTATGGATTAATCAGGACATCGTTCTGGAGCAAGCTGAAACACAGGAGGTGCAGTGATGTATGTGGTGCTGACCAGCAAGCCAGGGGAATACCGCACGGAACCGGGCGTGGGCGTGGAGATGGTGGCGGCCTATGAATACCATTTTCAGGGTCGTTTCAAAGCGGTGTTTGCCATTGCGCGTATTCAGGAAGGCTCGCGCGTTCGCATTGTGGAAGAGACGCCAAATGGCACGGTCAATGACATCCCTACCCGGCAAATGGAAAAGTTTGCAACAGTCGAACAGGCTTATGAAGAACTGGCCGGATTGACGCACTTTGGCAGCATACAAGCCGAATTGCGTCAGTGTGAGCTTGACGGTCACCAGGCAGGGGCACAGACCCCGGCACAGCAGCAATCCTGAGGTAGCAGAATATGGTTCAGATTACATTTGCGTCGAATAATGATTTGGTGGTGTCTGCCGCCGAGAACAGTAACTTGCTGCGGGTTTCCATCCGCGAGCGCGGTGGCATCCCGTTCAAATGCGGGGGCGGGATCTGCGGCACCTGCAAGTGCCGAATTACGAAAGGGCTGAGCAATACGGATGAGGTCAAGGCCAAGGAGCACAAGCATTTGTCCGAGCAGGATCTGGCAGAGGGTTTTCGTATGGCGTGCCAGACCTTTGTTCGTGGTGACGTTACGGTGAGCTGGTAAAAGGAGCGGCCATGCTGCATTTGACCGATCAGCAACTACACGAGCTGCTTGATGCGCCTGCCGTACAAGAGGTGCTGGAGCAGGCTTTCATCGAGTTTGGGCAGGGCCAGGCGGCCCAGCAGCGTCGTGTACGCACGCAGGTGGGCGATACCCGCTTGTCGACCTTGGGTGCGGTCATCCCAGGCCAGCAAGTGGCGGGTGCCAAGATTTATACGACCGTGCATGGCGCATTCAATTTTGTCATTGTGCTGTTTGATGCACTGAGCGGACAGGCTTTGGCCACCTTGGATGCTGGCGCGATCACGCAATGGCGTACTGCAGCCTGCTCGGTACTGGCAGCACAGCGTGGCGCCAATCCCCATTCGCAAACCTTGGGAGTGCTGGGTCTGGGTGCCCAGGGGATGGCGCATGCCCTGCAGTTTTGCCAGACTTTTGATTTGCAGCGTGTGCTGGTGTGGAGCCCGAATGTCGATGAGAAGCGCTGCCACCAGCTGGAGCTGGAGTGTGGTGTGCCTGTGCGAGCCGCCCGAGCGGAAGAGATCGCCGCACAGGCGGATATTCTGGTCACGGCCAGCCGCAGTCGCGATCCCCTGTTTGATGGACGCAGCCTGAAGCCCGGCTGCTTTGTCGCCGCCGTTGGCTCCAGTTTGCCAACAGCGCGGGAATTGGATGATGCCTGCCTGCAGCGGGCAGGCAAGATTGTGGTGGAGTGGGGTGAGCAGACTCTCGCGGAGGCGGGGGACCTGATTCTGGCCGCGTCCGATTGCGGTGTTTCGGACAAGTTGTGCGAGTTAAGCGATTGGTTGCAATTAGACCGGGGACAAGGCTACGACGCACAGGGAATTTGCGTGTATAAATCAGTGGGTGTGGCGATTGAAGATATTGCCGTCGCTGGATTGGCGTATCGCCGTCATCAGCTTGGCAAGACAGCGCAGGAGGCGCTTGCCGCACACTGAAAAACGACAATAATTCAAGCATGTTGGGGGTAGGCAATGGGGATGGCAGGCTTTTCTTCTTTAGGCGAATTCAAGCAGGCACTGACCCGGGACTACAACCGCATCAACAGCAGTATTTTTGCATCAGGTGTCGTGACGCTGAAGATTGATGTGCTGGAGGATCGGATCAGCATGTTGGCGGTTCATAAACGCCAGCCTGCCTTGCAGACGTTGAGCCGTGAAAATGCACATATTGCTGATCTGGCGGATCTGTATCTGATCAAGGCCTTCAAAAAGGAGATGAAGCAGGTTTTGGTGGACGAATATGGGCTGGATGTGGTGGCCATATTCAAGGACTACGACGCCGCGGCGCAATTGTCTTCCACCATGGTGTTGTTGCAAAAAGGAGTGTGAATGCAGTGGCATTGGTGAGAACCGTTGCCCTGAATTCCGAACCGATAAAAAGAAGCTGACTGGTAGACAGTCTTGTTGTCCTTCCGTCCGCAGTGGATTGCCTGATGTGCAATTTGCTCTGGAGCCAAGCCCAGGCCCTGACAGGTCCGCTTGGGGAAGTTGCCGACAGGAAGTGCTCGCATACCGCCGGCCTCGGGCCCTGGGAGTTCCCAGGGCCCGAGGCCGGCTTTTTATTTGGAGACAAAATCATGGCCTATGTAGCCGATTTGCTGGATGCATTGAACGTAATCACGGGGGGACGCATGGTGTCCTGTATGGATGAGGTCAAATGCGGCCACCATCCCTTCGTGATCTGGAAGTCCTCTGGAATTTACGGCAAGGAAGTACTGGAAATCCCAGGCTTGATTCATGGGGACCCTAACAAGGAAGTGCGCAAGGTGGCGGTGTGCATGACCATGTCCGAATTGAGCATTGAGCTGGCGGGCGCAACCGGGGTGGACGCCATTGTTGCGCATCATCCGATCGCCGATGCCGCCAGTTGCGGGGGCGTGACCCTGAAGGATTACCTGGACCTGTATGGGGTGGCTGCCCTGGAGTGTCATGAGGCGTTTCATGGTTTGCATCCGGGCATCGCGTATCTGCATGGCCACAAAGTCGCTAAAAGCGATATTGCCTATGGAGGCATTCATGGCAATGTGATGTTCGTGGGCGAACCATTGGATGGGGTGAGCACCTTGGGCGACATGCTGGATCGGCTTGACGGCTTCATGGGGCTGGATCTGGAGGATCAGGTTTTGCAGGCCGAACGCCGCATCAAGGGCAATGAAAACATTCTGGAGACCAGCACCTTGACGCGTGGTGCGATTCGGCTAGGGGAGCGCAACAGTCGCGTCGGGCGTATTTTGCACATTTTTCCGCATACGGGATTCAGCCCCGACCATCTGCGTCAGGCGGTGGCCGAGAACCCGGGCGTTGACACGGTGCTGGCCTCTATCAGCCGGGTCTACGACGGTCATGCGCTTATCGAATGTGCTCGTGAATTGGGTCTGAATTTCCTGGTGGGCAATAGCCACGTGCTGGAGATCCTGGAGAATGGCCTGCCCTTGGCCTATGCCTTGAGTGCCTTGCTCGATGGCGTCGAGGTGGTGATGTTCCGTGATCGGGTGACGTCTACGCCTGTGCACCAGGTGGGGGGTGCCCGCCTGCGTGAATACGCCCAGCATTTTTCGACTGCCCACCTGATGGGCAAGAACGTGTTGAGCTTCCAGTAGGTCCAGCTTCCTGAACGGAGAGAGACATGGATAACAAAACAATAGAAATAGACAAAGTAGTGCATGTAGCGCCTGCGGGCCGTCGGCCCATGGAGCGTATCGAGGCGGTGGGCCTGGGCTTGCTGCTGCTCGCCATGCTGACGCTGTTTTTCTTTCCCGCTACCTTGTCGGGCGCGTTTGATACGGTGCTCAACAAGGTCAAGCCCGTGGTGGTGGATGTATTTTTGACCGGGCAGGTTGGGGTGGCTGTCATTATCAGCGTCATCATTGGACGCTTGCTGGAGCGTTTGGGTTTTACCGATGCCATGATGCGAGTGTTCATGCCGGCGATGCGGGCCATTGGAATCAATCCGGCCGTCATTATTCCCAGCGTGTACAACATTTTTGGCGATATCAACGCCGCTGGTCGTATTTCGGGGCCTTTGTTGCGGCAGGCTGGTGCAACAAAGGACGAGCAAAAGATTGCGGTAGCCACGATGGTGCAGTCTCAGCAGTCGTTCTCCACGTTCATGCTGGGCATGATGGCTTTGACCTTTGCCGGGGTGAATGTCTTTGCCGTGGTGCTGATTGCGATCTTCGGCCCCTTGTTGCTCTCCCCCTTATTGCTGTCGCGGCTGGTCTACCGCAATGTTCGTTCGGTGGATTTGCTGGCAGCCCCCCGTTTCACGCCGAATATCGATTTTGCGCCCATGCTGTTCAAGGCTGCCCGCGAAGGGGTGGAATTGTTGCTGCTGATCCTGATCCCGGCTGTGGCCCTGGTGTTCTGTGTCATTGGTTTGCTTGAACATATCGGCATTTGGGCACCTATCAGTGATGTGCTTGAGCGCGGTTTGCTTGCGCTGAATATTCACCCTGAAACGGGCGTGCTGGCGATGCTGGTCAGCCCCACTTTGGCAATGGGCAAGTTGCAGGCGATGGCTTCCACACTGGATCCATCTTTGGTAGTGGGTTCATTTGTACTGGCGTCGTCCGGTTTGCCCTTATCGGCTGTCTTTGGACAGATTCCGGTGGTCTGGGCTGAATGCTCGGATCTGAATGAAAAAGAAGTCATGCTGGCCGCCGTTCTGGGCATTGTGATGCGCTTGTTGACGGCAGTGGTACTGGCTGTGTTTCTCACGCCTTTGATTGTCTGAGTTCCTGTTTGTAGTTCCCCCCACTTTAGGAGCGCTGATGTTGGCGCTCTTTTTTTATTTTGTCTGTTTTCTCCAGGCGTGGTGACTGCCATCGAACTGCCATAAAACTGTAACAGGGCTGAAAGAACACTTGTTTAACCTGAGCCTGTCGTAGTCTTTTTAAGGCAGGGCACCTCGGTGACTCTGGTTCTTTAAGTTGATGCCTTTTTCTGTCCGGCAGCGTGCGCTGCGGCCCATTGCGCTTATTGATGCTTTGCTTTTGTGTCCGGTGTTGCGCCGTGCTGCAAAGCAGGATGCCGGGTGTGGCTTGGCGATGTATTGGCCTGAATGCCTTGTAGGGGACGGAGCATGAACCAGACCCTGGTGACGGTGTTAAGCGGCTATGGAGGCAAAGCGCCAGCCGCCATTCTCGTGCAGGCATGTGGCTTGCGATTGCTGCTGGATGCCGGCGGGCCTTTGTATCCTGGGCAGGTGTGCGACTGGTATCAAGGGCTGGAGGTGGATGCCATTTTGGTGACGCATGATCACCAGGACCATATTGGCTCCTTGTCCAAGCTGCCTGAACACATACCTGTTTATGCCACGGCCTCTACGGCGCGCAGCCTGCCTGCTGGGCGGATCTGGCGTGAGCTGCCAACCCGTGGCACAACTTATATCGGCGATATTGCCGTGCGTACCGGCTTGTCCGGCCATGCTTTGGGGGGTGTCTGGCTGCATCTGGATGTGGGCGGTGGGCTGTTCTATAGCGGGGACTTTTCCTGCGAATCCTTACTGTTCCCCTTCGATTTGCCGCCGCCTGCGTATCTGGCTTTGCTGGATGCGTCTTACGGTTTGTACGATCAGTCTCATCACGTGGCCTGGAGCATTCTGGAGTCCTTGCTGGAGTCGCATTCCGCCTTGTTGCCCGTACCGCCGTCAGGTCGGGCGATAGAGATTGCCTTGTGGCGCCAGCAGCAAGGTTTTGAGGACTGGAGCATGGACGCGTCCTGCTACGAAAACCTGACCCGCATGATCAGCCAAAGCAGTGACTTGTTGTTGCCGGGTGTGCAGCAATCCTTGCGTGAGTTGATGCCGCGTGCGGCTACGTTTGATCCGCAAGCGCACCTGCTGCTGGCCGGTGAGCCGGACGGCTGTCAGGGCAAGGCAGGGGAGCTGATTCGGGAGCGTCAGGCACGGGCTGCGGACCCCAATGCCGAGTCTGGTGAACGCTTGTTGATTCACACCGGCTATGTGGCCCCACATGCACCACGTGGCACGCATACCCTTTGCTGGAATGTGCACCCGCGTTTGACGGATTTACGCTGGCTGGTGGACATGGTGCAGCCACGTTATTGCATGCCTTTGTTCACGCAAATGCATGATTTGCCGACCTGGCGCAATGTGATGGGACCGGCCCTGAGCCTGGAAGGTCACTGGGAACTGCCAGCGACCTCCGTAGGCGTGGTTTAAGCGGTGTAGCGCTCCAGCAAGGCCTCGCGTCGGGCGGGGCTGAGCTTCAAGGCGTTCTGAAAGAAGTTCTCCAGATTGCCGTACGTTTCATCAATCGTCTTGAAGGCGGTTTCCAGAAACTCGGGCTTGACGCCCCATAGAATATCCAGCACTTCGTCACTGATGCCACGGTTGTCGGGTAGATCGGGGCGGCGGAAGAATTGATTGGTCAGCAGATAGTCGTGCATGACATCGTCAGGGTGCACCCCGGCAGCGCGGTGCAGCAGGGCGACGGCAAAGCCGGTGCGGTCTTTCCCTGCCGTGCAATGCATGACTACTGGCGTATCAGCTTGCAGCAGTTGATCAAAGACTTGGCCAAAGGTGGCGGCGTGCCCGGTCACAAATTCGGTGTAGGTCTTGTTCATGGTGCTGTGTGCCGCATCCACATCCACCTGACCTTTGGCCAGCATGTCCATAAAGTCCGGCAAGACGGTGGGCTCGACGGTCAGTGCGTGGCTGGTCAGAAAGCTGTACTGGTAAGGCGAGCGTTTGCGCTCGTGTGCTCCGCGAAAGTCCAGGGAGCGGGCAATGCCCAGCTCTTGCAGGGTGTCCAGGTCCTGGCTGCTCAGATCCGCCAAATGGTCTGAACGATAGACGCGACCCTTACGAAAGGAGCCGGAGTCTGTGGCATAGCCGCCTATATCACGGAAGTTGCTGGCCCCTTCTAAAGGGCAGGATAGGGAACTGGGCAGCGGCGATACGGACACGGCGGACTCCTGTTGAAACGGTGAAAGTCCCATGTTAACGGTCTTGGACGGGATCTGCATATGACAATGCGGTGACAGCTGGGGAGTGCGGGAGGACCGAAAGCACAATGAATGCAAGTGCACGGTTCTGTATCCTCAGAAAGCCATGTATATTCTTTGCTGGCAAGGCCCAGGCAGACAGGCTGGTACACCGCGTTCACGTTCTTGAGGCTTTGGTTTGCTGAAAATGTGAACAGACTTCAAGGTGACGCTGGCGTTTGACAGCCTGCACCGACTAGACAAGAACAGGTGCCGTGCCGAGCCAAGGGGGGACAAGTCTGATGACGCATTCACGCATCGCTCGCGTGCTCATGTGCTGCAAAAAGAGCCCCAGGATATTGGCTAAAGTAGGCCCAAGGTATAAGGTCAATGGTTATTTGAGTAGACCGGCGATCAGCCCGGGCGGCCCACAACCGTAATTTTTCAAGGAACAAGCATGTTTGAGCATTTGCAGGCCTATGGTGGCGATCCGATTTTCCGTTTGAACGAGGCATTTCACGCCGATCCGCGCGATCGCAAGGTCAACCTGACCATTGGTTTGTATTACGACGACCAAGGCCGTCTGCCTTTGCTGGATGTGGCTCGCCGGGCTGAAGAACAATGGGCGGCCAAGGGCCAGCCCCGTGGCTATCTGCCTATTGAAGGTTTGGCTTCCTACCGCAGCGCCGTGCAAAAACTGGTTTTTGGTGCCGACAGCAAAGTGCTGCAAGAAGGTCGTGTTGCGACCATTCAGACATTGGGCGGTTCGGGGGCCTTGAAAGTGGGTGGCGACTTCCTGCACGAAGCCTACCCCAATAGCGAAATGTGGATCAGCGATCCAGCCTGGGATAATCACCACTCCATCTTCCGTGGATCGGGCATTCCTACCCACACTTACCGTTACTACGATCCAGCCACGCGCGGTCTGGATTTCACCGGCCTGATGGAAGACATCTCCGTCCTGCCCGAGCACAGCATTGTCTTGCTGCACCCCTGCTGTCATAACCCCACCGGGGCTGATCTGAGCGACGAGCAGTGGCTGCAACTGATCCCTGTGCTGCAACAGCGCAAGCTGATCCCTTTCCTGGACATGGCTTACCAGGGTTTTGGCCGTAGCCTGGATGAAGACGCTTTCGCCGTGCGCGCCATGGTCGATGCTGGCCTGACGTTCTTGCTGGCCAACTCCTTCTCCAAAAACTTCTCCTACTACTCCGAGCGCTGCGGTGGCTTGTCGGTGGTGTGCCAGAGCGCGGATGAAGCCGATCGTGTTCTGGGTCAGCTCAAGGCCGTGGTGCGTCGCATCTACTCCAACCCGCCATCGCACGGTGGTCAGGCCATCGCCACCATCTTGTCCGATGAATCCTTGCTGGCCGAGTGGACGGCAGATGTGGAAACCATGCGTCAGCGTATCGCTGCCATGCGCAAGCGTGTACACGATCGTCTGAAAGAGCTGGCTCCCCAGTACGACAGCAGCTACTTCGTCAAACAGCAAGGCATGTTCTGCTACACCGGCCTGACCAAAGAGCAGATCCAGAAACTGCGTGACGATTTTGGCGTGTACGTGCTGGAGTCGGGCCGCATCAGCGTGCCAGGTCTGAATCAGTCCAATGTGGATTACTTTGCGGAGTCGCTGGCTGCTGTCGTGGCCTAAGACGCCGAGGTCTTTCCTGCAGAATTAAAGAGCGTGTTTATGGCCCCTTCGGGGGCGGTAAACACGCTTTTTTTGATGCTGAAAATGCATCCGCAGCTGCGTTGATCGTATGGTGGAAGCCGCTTATACGTACCTGTCTGATTGATGCGTTCGACTTGTTCTGGCCACTTGGCTGGGGGCTTGAACCTGAACTGAAAAGCGGAACAGTGTCGAGCTAGACCATTGAATAGCCCTGCGCTTACATAGCCGAAGCACTCAACGGTTCATTAGTGCTTAGCCATGGTCAGGCAAGCAGGTCAACCGGCAAGCTGACCGTATTTCGTCGTATTGCGACATTGCTCAGGCTAATGCTTGCAGCAGCAGTTCCTGATTGATCTGCTCCTGCTGCCGCGCCCGGTTCAACAAATAGCGATGGAAATCCTGGCTATGAGGCGACTCAAACGCACCCGCCCGTCGGGTCAGCACATAGGGCCAGGGCAGAGGCAAGGAATGGGAGAAGGGCAGGATCAGCTGCCCGCTGCGCACTTCCTTTTCTATCATCGAGCATTGCGCCAATACAAAACCCTGACCGGCCACTGCAGACTCCAGCGCCATGTGCGACAGAGAAAAAACCCGGAAGCGGTCCAGGGGCGTATTGCCTATATCTATCTCCAAGGACTCAAACCAGTCGCGCCAGGATGGCGGCGAGGTAAAGCGTGGCTGCCAGTCCGAGGACAGCAAGGGATAGCTCAATAGATCACGAGGATGTCGCAAGGCGGCTTGCCCTTGGAGCAGGGTCGGGCTGCAGGCGGGAACGACACGGTCTGTATACAGCTCGGTAAAGCTGCGGGGGCGGGCGGCGGCCTGACCGTAGGTAATCCGAAAGTCGATTTGCTCGGCTTCCAGATCGGGCTCGGCATGGCTGCCTTTCAGATGCAGTGTCAGCTCCGGGTCGTACTGTTCCTGCCATTGAAATGCCAGCGGTGCCATCCAGGTTTTAAGCATGGACGGCAAAGCGCTGATCGAAAGCAGGCTGGTGTTGCGCGAGCGCTCCATTTCTTGTTGTCCGTCGCGCAATAGCTCAAATGCCTGGGTACAGATTTCATGAAAGCGCACCCCCGCCGCTGTCAGCCGCAAGCGTTTGCCTTCTTTGTAGGTCAGGCTGCAGCCCAGCGAGTCTTCCAGCAAACGCAATTGCTGGCTGATGGCGCCGGGAGTAATTTTCAGACGACGGGCGGCTTCTTGCAGGCTTTGGCTATGGCCCAGCGTCTCAAAGACTTGCAATGCACGTAAGGGAGGCAAGGTATCCATGATGGTCAGACCCCGTCCAGAAAAGTAATTTAACTTTAGAAATTCTAAACGATATGGATAGTAGGCTGAATTTGATTGCGACTATCATCACAAACAAGAGAGCATGAATGGGCTCGTTCAGCCATCATGCACCGTATTCAGAGTTGGGGGTAAATCATGTTTGTACGCAATGCCTGGTATGTAGGCGCATTGGCTACGCAGCTCGGTCGCAGCTTGCAGCCTGTGCGTATGCTTAGCGAGAACCTGGTGCTGTATCGCCGCGAAGACGGCCAGCCCGTGGCCTTGGAAGATTCCTGTCCGCACCGTCGCCTGCCTTTGTCCAAAGGCCGCTTGATTGGCGACCAGGTGGAATGTGGCTACCACGGCCTGACCTTTGATTGCAGCGGCTCCTGTACCAAGGCGCCCGGTGTGGCGCAAATCCCTAAAAGCGCGGTGGTACGCAGCTACCCCTGTACGGAGCGTTTTGGCCTGGTCTGGGTCTGGATGGGTGATCCTGAACTGGCTGATCCGTCCAAACTGATCGACATCCCCGAGTGGGACAATCCCGAGTGGGGTGTGAACCGTGGCGACGCCATGGAACTGGACTGCAATTACCTGTACGTCACGGACAATTTGCTGGATCCTTCGCACGTGTCCTGGGTACACCAAAGCTCGTTTGGCAGCCCCGACATCATCGGCCTGCCCTTGACGGTGAAGGTTGAGGACAATGGCGTGACGGTCTCGCGCTGGTCAAAAAATGTGGAAGTTGCGCCGTTTTACAAGCAGTTTGTGAAATTTGAAGGCAATTGCGACCGCAAACAGCAATACGAAGTGCGCTTCCCGTCGCTGGCCGTGATCAAGGCCATCTTTCTGCCCGCCGGTGCGGCTACCGAGGAGCCCAGCGAGTACCACCAGGACGTTTTTCTGATGGACTCCTATAACTTCCTGACGCCTATCGACGAAGAACACACCCGTTACTTCTGGTTCCAGCTGCGCAATTTCAGCCCGGATGACGAGGCGATCTCCAAGATCTTCAACGAAGATGTACGCCACGCGTTCCTGGAAGACAAAGTGGTTCTGGAAGAAGTGCACAAAGCCCTGAAAGAGCGTCCTGCCGCGTTGGATTTGCCCTTGGATTCAGGCCCCTTGCGCTTCCGTCGCAAGATCAGCCAGATGATCCAGGCCGAACAAGCTGTCGCCAGCGAGACAACAACGGCTTGAGCGTGATGAATACGACTGCATCATCTGCGTCTACGGAGGCTACGGCCAACCGCCGTTTCCGGGATTATCGTGTCCTGGAAAAGCAGCGCGAAAGCGAAGTGATTACTTCGTTTGTACTGCAGCCGGTGGACGGTGTTATGCCGCCTTATCAGCCGGGTCAGTATCTGGTGTTCCGCCTGGAGATTGACGGGCAAATCGTGCTGCGCAATTACAGCGTGTCGGGGGATCTCGACTGCACGGATCGTCTGCGCATTTCCGTCAAACACGAGAAGGCCCCGGCAGGGTCAAGCGTGGCGGATGGTTTGGCCTCCTCCTATCTGCACCAACAGGTGCAGCCGGGCGATGTGCTGAGCGCGGCCGGCCCTATGGGCGAGTTCGTGCTGGACGAGAGCAGCCAGCGGCCTGTGGTGTTGCTAAGCGGTGGCGTGGGCCAGACCCCTTTGCTGGCCATGCTGCATCGTCTACTTAAACGCAGCCAGCGTAAGGTGTATGTGATTCATGCATGCGATAACAGCGCGGTGCATGCCTTTGCCGATGAGATGCGTGAGCTGGTGGCACAACGCGAAGGCGTGCAGCTTTACTTCTGCTATCGCAACCCGACTGAACATGATGAGCAAGCCGGTTTGCACCATGTGGCGGGACTGATTACACGTGAGCAGCTGCAGCGTTGGCTGCCACTGGATGATTACGAGTTTTACCTGTGTGGGCCCAGTGCCTTCATGCAGAGCAATTATGGTGTGCTGCGTAGTCTGGGTGTGGCACGTGAGCGCATTCACTACGAGTTTTTTGGCCCGGCGACGGTGCTGGAAAACACCTTGGCGGATGATGGTGCAGCCAGTGCGGTTCAGGATCAGGTCCAGCCTGCCCCCTCCAGTCGTGTCGATGCGAATGTGTTGGAGCTGGATTCGCCTGTAGAAGCAGTAAGGGGAGCCGCGACAGCAGCGGAAGATGCGGCGCAGACGGTGACATTCCTGCCCGATGGCCGCCAGGCCCAATGGCATGAGGACTGCCCCTCCTTGCTGGATCTGGCGGAAGCAACGGGCTTGAGTCCGGACTTCAATTGCCGGGCGGGTCTGTGCAATACCTGCATGTGCACTCTGGTATCGGGCGAGGTCGACTATTTTGAAGAGCCGCTGGACCCTGTGCCAGAGGGCAAAGTCTTGTTGTGCTGTTCCCGTCCCCGTGGTCCGGTGGCCGTGGAATTACCTTAAGAGTTTTTCAATTGCTTGTTGAGGTTTGCCCCGTCCTTTTGGGACGGGGTTTTTTTTAAAAAAATCATATGCTTCCTTGTTGGAAGTCAGGCGGATTGTCGATGTCTGGAGCAGGGGGTGTGGACATGAGGACTGTTGAAGTGGTGGTCCTACATAGGCTGGCTACCTTGCTATAGCTGGGCTTGCTCGCTTATCCAATCACTAAAGGCACGGACCTCTGCTTTTTGTGTCGCATCGGGCAAGGTCACCAGGTAGTAGGCAAAGCGGGCTGGCCAGGGCTTGTCCAGCACTTGCACCAAGCGGCCTGCGGCCATTTCATCCTGCGCATATTCTTGCGGTATCAAAGCCAGCCCCAGGCCCGCAATCGCGCCGCGTATCAGCAGGTAATCGTCCTCAAAAGCCGTGCCTCTATCGGCGCGCGCATCGTCCTCCACCCCGTGGGCAGACAGCCAAAGCGCCCAGTCGGCCCGGTCGGCATCTTGTAGCAGTGGCCACTCCAGACAATCTGCTGGTTCCTGAATGGTTGGCTTGTCTTGCAGCAACGCAGGGCTGGCTACAGGCAGCAAGACAGGGGCCATCAAGGGCTCGGCCTGCAAGCCGGGATACGCGCCCAGGCCGTGGCGAATGGCGATATCCACTTTGTCGCGACGCAGGTCCACCAGCGTGGGGGACGCCTCCACACGGATTTCGATATCGGGATGGCGTTGCTTGAAGTCGGCCAGCCGCGGAATCAGCCAGGATGCGGCAAAGGAAGGCACGGTGCTGATCGTCAGTGTCTTCCTTTGCTTGGTGGCTTCCAGCGTTTGCATGGCTTGTTCGATCTGGTCGAACGCCGTCAGCAGGACAGGGTAGACCTGTTCACCGGCTTCGCTCAGGCTCATTTTGTGGTGGCTGCGCACAAACAGTGTCACGCCCAAGCGATCTTCCAGCAGCCGGATTTGCTGGCTGACTGCGCCCGAGGTTACGCCCAGCGCCTGGGCGGCCAGCTTGATGCTGCCGTGGCGTCCGACTTCGGTAAAGGCGCGCAGAGCTTGTAAAGGAAAGACAGGGTTAACAGTTTAGTTTATCTAAATCTATCAAGTAGATTTAATCGTTTTTATTTGGCCATTTAGCTAGGGAAAATAGGCTTCTGAATCGTTTTTAAAGTTTAGCTTATCTATATAACAAGGAAGAGCGAACTTTCAATTTTGGAGCCACACCATGATTGATCTGTATACCGATAGTTCGCCTAACGGCTTTAAGGCGACCATTGCCTTGGAGGAGATGGCGTTACCGTACCGCTTGCATCACGTGCGTATCAACGCGAACGAGCATAGGCAGCCAGAGTTCCTGGCCTTGAATCCGCATGGGCGTATCCCGGTGATGAAGGATGATGAAACAGGTGTTGTCCTGTTCGAGTCCGCCGCGATCTTGCTGTATCTGGCGGAGAAAACCGGCCAATTGCTTTCAAAAGAACCTGTTCAGCGCTGGGAAACAATCAAATGGCTGCAATTTCACTCCTCCAGCGTGGGGCCGATTCTGGGTCAGCGCGTGCATTTTGAGTTGTTCGCCCAGGAGAAAATCCCGGCCGCCATCGAACGCTACCGCCGTCTGGTGAATGATCTGTTCACCGTGCTGGATACACGCTTGGCAGACCATCCTTATCTGGCAGGACAGGACTATTCCATCGCCGATATTGCGCATTTTGGCTGGACGCATATTGCGCGAATTATCGATTTTGATTTCAGCCACTACTCGCACATGAGTGCCTGGCATGAGCGCGTGGCCCAGCGCCCTGCAGTCCGTAAAGGCATCACCTTGCCTGAGCCCGCTACCGGCGCTTGAGGGGAAAACATCATGACGATTGAAACAAGCCTGATTCAAGGCGCATCTTTCCCTACCTTTGCCACTCACCCTGGCTATAGCCGCATGTTTGCACCCGGCCGTCTGACCATGGGTATCTTTCTGCCTCTGCGTTTTTATCAAGGCGATATGAGTGTGCTGGCCGGGCAGGCCGCGTTGGTAGAGGAGATAGACCGCCAGGATTTTGCGGCGGTGTGGGTGCGAGACGTACCGTTGTATGACCCCAGCTTTGGTGATGCGGGGCAGGTGTTCGATCCCTTTACCTATCTGGCTTTTCTGGCTGCTCGCACCAGGCGGGTGGCCTTGGCCACGGGCAGCACGATTTTCTCCTTGCGTCACCCGATCGATCTGGCCAAATCTGCCTTCACCATTGATCAGTTGTCCGGTGGACGCTTGGTGCTGGGCATCGCTTCCGGGGATAGGCCTATAGAATTTCCCGCCTATGGTGTGGAGCGAGCCGAACGGGCAGAGCGTTTTGCACACGCTGTCAGCTATTTCCGTCAGTTGATGCAAGCGGGGCAATTGAATATCGACTCTCCGCTAGGCCGCTTCAATACGGCAGAGCTGCTGCCCAAGCCCGCGCATGGTTCCATTCCTTTAATTGTTACCAGCTCCTCGGGGCAGTCGCCCGAATGGATCGCAGAACATGCCGATGGTTGGCTGACCTACCCGGAAGCCACACATACACCGCTGGGTCCGCAAAAGCTGGCTGCCAAAATTCAGGCCTGGCGTGCCCGGATTCCAGATGGCGGTTTTCGCCCACACATGACCAACGAGTGGCTGGACTTGGTGGATGATCCTGATTATCCACGCACACCCTTGCAAGGTGGTTTTACACTGCGTACCGGGCGCAAGGGGCTGATCACCTTGTTGGAGGAATGGCAGGCAGCGGGTGTGAATCACGCCGCTTTGGGTATTCAGTTTGCGCAGCGACCAGCGGCGGAAATTATCCAGGAGCTGGCTGAATATGTACTGCCGCATTTTGCCTCTCATCAGGAGCAGCCTGCTCTTGCAACAGCATGGTAGCAACAGGGGAATACAAGCATGAATAGCAGTGCAGAACAGCTAGTAGTCGATGGCATTCAGATCCGGGATCTGCAGCCACAAGACCGGGCCGCCTGGGAGTCTCTGTACAGACAATACGCCGAGTTTTACAAAGAGCCCATGAATGAAGAGATCCTGGCTCGTACCTGGGGCTGGCTGCTGGATGCGCAGCATCCTTTGCAGGGCAAGGTGGTAGCGACGGCGAAGGGTGCGCTGCTGGGTTTGGCGCATTACCGTCCTTTCCCGGAGCCCTTGCTAGGCAAGGATGCTGGTTTTCTGGATGACTTGTTTGTGTTGCCGGAACAGCGAGGCGGCGGGCTGGGCCGCCGTTTGATTGAGGCAGTCGCCCAGGCAGGTAAGGAGCAGGGCTGGCCGTTCCTGCGCTGGATTACGGCGCAGGACAATGCGCAGGCGCGAAGGCTATACGATGGTCTGGCTCAGGCAACAGCGTGGGTGACGTATGACTTGAATCTGTAGAAGGGGGCTAGGGGCGTGTAGAAGGTGATACGTTTTTCAGGGTGCCAGTATGCAACTAACAGGAATGATGGTTTAGTTCCCGAAGGCTCGCAATTCCTTCGTTAAGGAGGAGGAGGCCAAGCGCTCTAGTGGTCTGAATGCACCCTCCAGATAGTTCATGTCTTGGGCGGATGCATCGAACTGCTCAAAATAAGGCTTCCAGGCTCTGACGACTATCCATACTTCATGCAAGGCGCGAATGGCTTCTTGGCGGCTAGAGAAGTAGGCTGCCCAACGTGTCATTAAGTTGTCCAGGGTGGCCAGCCTTCCTTGCTCTCCTAGTTCGAGGTGCAAATAACGTTCGCTTGCCACCGTGTTCATGGGCAGAACGTCATAGAGCGGACTTAACCTCCATCCTTTGCCGACCACGTCATAGATGAAGGCGTGGTTTCTCAAGTGATCGTCATTGTTGTTGGCAAAGATGTTCAGGGCTTGGCGCTTGAATAGTTCACGTAAATCACGATCGATGAAAGTGGGCAAACAACGCTCTCGTAGTTTGAGGGCCAGTGCCTGATAGGAACTGCTTCTTGCTTCGTACTCATCAATGCCCATCAGGGTCATAGCGGAGCAAAAGCCGATACGCCCCTCAACGGTAGAAGCATTGTGTTCTGGGGTGGCGGGCGACCAACTGTCCTGGCCGGGAGCGGGTGCTTCTCCCGGAGCTGCCCAGTAACGGTCAAATCTACGAATGAAGAGCACGCGCGCCGTGCCAACAGATTGGATATGCACGGGTGGAACGCATAGATCTGCAGCACGTGCCAATTCCAAGGTGCCAGCTTCAAGTACAGCATTGCAGGCGCGATCAGACTTGGAAGGGAATTTCGCCAGCCACAGCACATCGGATTCATCGCGAATTGATGCTTTGGGCCGGGCTCCGCCAGCCGAACCTAGGCCTTCAAAGCAGTCAGCCAGGTCCTCACCGATGTCTTCGTCATTTTCAATACGATCAGCGGCTTCAAGTAGGCGTTCAAGGCTGACCTCTCCAACTGCCGATTTCTTGGCGGGGGAATCGAGCGTAAGTCGAATATCCAGTGCGCCTACGCGATCCACTCCTGCCTCCAGTAAATAGGCGACTTCAGGTAAAACGCCCGAGCCTACTTTGAGTTTGTTTTCGATGACACGTCGACCCCATGCGTCAGGGGCCGCGTCGCGCAGTCCACCAAACTCGTGCAGCCCAGGTAAGGTAAAACGTTGTATGCCTCCGTTTTCTGCCCTTAGTGGCAGTGCTGCAGGATCGATTTCAATCGCGTGTTGCCGTTGTACATAGCGCTTACCGTAGGTGAAGCTTGGCGCATCGGAATTCGCGTTCTCCAGTAGTCCTGCCGGTACAAAAGCATTGCCCTGATCGCTTTGGGCAATATGAGCAAACACAGCAACCTGACTGGGTGGTCGGCTGTATGGATTGCGCGGTTTAGAAGTCATATTTGTCCTTGGCTGGAGCGATGTTGGCTGTATTCGATGCATTTTTCCTGGAGACACGCTGTACCTTGTTGGCATTGTTGAAGCTCCGCACAGCGCCGGACTGCTCTGTGAGCAGATCCAGCAAGGTAAGTTCGGGCTCAATGGCATGGAGGTAGCGCAGGATCTGAGACATCGTTCGGCTTTCATTACCTTGCTCAAGCAGGGCGGCCGTGGACCGTGAAATACCAGCACGAGCAGCCACATCGCTTTGAGTCATTCCATGGGCGATGCGCAGTTGCTGGAGCTTCTGACCAATGGCGCTGGCTTCCTGCAAGCGTTTAGGGGGGGTGCGTTGTGCCTCATCGTATTTCATAGTTGGCCCTTTCTGCCATGTTCGTCATGGACAATCCTGTGAGACATGTAGAGTCAAGACTTCTGATTTATTGACCGTAATAACAGTCCTTAAATTGATTAAGGACTGTTATTACGGACATTTTAATTGAATTTGATTGTTTGCTGAACAGACGCGTAGTCTAATGTCCGTAATATCAGTCTTAATGGCTATTAAGGACTGTTATTACGGACATTTTGGTTAGGATTTCCTTCTCTCCAGCAACATCAAAGCAAGCAAAACCACACTGCTCATTCCCAGCCCAAAGATCACCAGTGGCCATGCCGTATCCCCACCCAGCAAGGTCACAGCTAAGGTACCGAACACGCTAACAATCAGGCTTTCCACGCAAAAGTAGATCGCCACGGCGGAGCCGGCCACATCATTGAACTGGGCCAAGGCGCCATTGGCGGTGACGGATACCGTCATCACAATGCCCATGGCGGCTAGCCACATGGGCAGGATAAAGCTGCTAAAGGAGGGTTCCAGCAGGAGTTGTCCTGCTGCCAGCAACAGGGCGGCTAGGGCGATCAAACCCATACCGCGTCTCAGGCTCCCGGCCGTTCCCCAGCGAGCCACAAAGGTTTTGGACAGGCGGGTGGTGGCAATCATCACCAGGGCAACGCTGGCAAAGGCCAGGCTGAAGCTTATTTCTGCATAGCCAGCTTGTCCGATCAAGACTCGGGGCGCGGTCGAGAAATAGACAAAAAATGTCCCCATCCCGGTGGAGAAGCCCAGGGTATAGACCCAGAACGCCGGGCTTTTGAAGACGGCCAGTGCGGATTGTTGTGACTGCAGTGGTTTGGCAGGCCGGGTTTCCTGCCAACGCAACAGCGCATGGATCCAGGCCAGCAGTCCCAACCCGGCCAAGCTCAGGAAGATGGCCTGCCACCCGCCCGCACGGGCAATCAGAGCACCTGCAATAGGCCCCAAGGCAGGTACGAAAGCCAGGATGGAGCTGAACAGGCTGTAGATCACCACGCCCTCAGGGCGATCGGCATACACATCGCGCACCGTGGCAAACAAGGCCACGAGGGTGGCCGAGGCCCCCAGGGCTTGCAGCACCCGAAAACCCACAAAAGCCCAGGCGGAACTGGACAAGGCAGCGGCGGTTGAGGCCAACACGAACAGGACGGCCCCTGTCAGCAAAACAGGTCGTCGGCCTATGCGATCCGACAGGGGGCCAAAGATCAGTTGCCCGGCGCCCAATAGCAGCATGTACAGGCTAAGGGTCAGCTGGATGACGGCTGGGGTCGTGCCCAGAAGCTCCGGCATGGCCGGGACGACGGGCAGGTAAATATCCATCCCCAGGGAAGCGAGGATGTCGAAGGGCGCCATCAGCAGCAGGGCGGCTGGCAGCGTATAAGCCCAGGAAGAGCGTGAGGAAGGCATAACAAAATTACCACTCGAAAAAGAGATCGGGCGGCGTCTGTTTGTTATCAATCAGCGGGATTGGAAGTACAGAACGCCGCAACAAGACAAGAGCTTGTTGCGGCTTACTCAGTTGCTGACTTAGTGCTCGTCATGCAGACGGCTCCTCACATAAATAACTTGAAAGTGTGTCGCGGGGAAAACGTTATGGCTGCGTCTGGCCCAGTCCAAAGGGATGGGGCGCGACAACTGTTTATTATAGGGGGAGGTTTTTACGGCCTTGAAGCCTCAGTCCGTGATGGCTGTTGGTTTTTTGCCCTGCAAAGTTTTGGCAAGACGTGACACCGCCTCGCTGGAGTTGCCTGTCTTGTTCTTCTTCACCCGGATGGCGGCAGCTTTCAGCAAGCGCTGGAATGTCGGGCACTGCGTATGGTTGGCGGCGGGGCAGTGCGCGGCGTGGCGCAAACCTTCGCTCATGGCTTTCAGGCGCTTGATGGTGGCATCCAGTTGATCGGCCTTGGATAGCAGCAATTGCCTGTCCACCTGCGCAGAACCATCGGGAGGCAGCATGGCCCGTATTTCTTCCAGCGACAAACCGCCCGCTTGCCCCAAGGCAATCAAGGCCAGTTGATCCAGCACTTGGGGCGTAAAACGACGCCGTTCTCCGGGGGCGCTGACTGCACGGATCAGGCCTTCTTTCTCGTAGTAACGCACGGTGGAGGAGGGTAAGCCGGTTTGCTTGGCAACTTCTGAAATATCCATCTTGTACCTGTTGACTTGAAGTTGACTTCAACTTCTATGATTACTCAAAAACAAAGTGCTTATCAACGGAAAGGATTGCCAATGTTGTCGATCAATGAATGGGTGCATGTGATTCTGATCGGAGTCGGAGCCACTATTTTCATGGATATCTGGGGCCTGATTCAAAGGGCGATGGGCGTTGCCACGCTGAACTACGCCATGGTGGGGCGCTGGGCCGGGCATTTGCTGCGTGGCCAGATCGCACACAGCAGTATCGGCAAGGCTGAGCCGATTGCGGGAGAGTCTGCCTGGGGCTGGTTCATTCACTATGCTGTGGGCATTGTTTTCGCCTTTTTGTTGCTTGCGGTTTACGGCACTGAGTGGCTGCAAGATCCCCGCTGGTTGCCCGCCGTCATGGTGGGCATGGCTACGGTCGTGATGCCCTTTTTTGTCATGCAGCCCGCCATGGGAGCCGGAGTGGCGGCCTCGCGTACCCCCACGCCTTGGACTAACCGTTTGCGCAGCCTGCTGACACACGCGGTTTTTGGTTTGGGCATGTACCTTGCGGCCTTGCTGATCAAGCAGGTGGCTTAAGGAGATGTCATTTGTTGGGGCCTCTGTCATGGGTGGCCTGCTCTTTTTGTGCGCCAGCCAGTCCCAGGATGCCGCTTCCGAGCTGACCGGGGACTGAGCAGGAGGCACTAGCAGTATGTGTTTGGCTAGGCCTGGAAAACCGCCTCGCTCATGCAATCAATAAAGGCGCGCAGCTTGGGCGACAGGTTGCGGCTGGCAGGCCAGACAATCCACAGTGGCACGGTGTTATGGGTGCATTCATCCAGAATGGTTTGCAGCCGTCCGCTGCTTAAATGCTCGCCCACGGTGAAATCTGGCAGGCAAGCGATGCCTTGCCCTTGTAAGGTCAGATGCACCCGCATTTCCACGCTATTGCAGACCAGTGTGCGGGGCAGCTCGGGTACGTCCTGAGTTTCGGAAATTGGCCATTGTTCCAGCCGCCCGGTATTGGGGAAGCGGTAGTGCAGGCAGGCATGGTGTTGCAGATCTTTGGCGTGCAAGGGGCGACCATGCTCTTGTAGATATTCGGGGGAGGCAGCCAGGACGCGACGGAACGTGCACAGACGGCGGCGCATCAGGCCTGAATCACTCAAGGCACTGGCACGGATGGCGGCATCAAAACCTTCGCCAATCACATCGACCAGACGGTCAGAAAAGTCCAGATCCAGTTCCACGGCCGGATAACGCTGCATGAAGTGGCTGATGGCCTGCTGAAACAGGCCGCTGTAGCGCGGCAAGCTGATTCGCAAGGTGCCACGCGGCATTTCACTGGCTTGGGACATTTCCAGTTCTGCCGCCTCGATTTCACTCAAGATGCGTCTGCATCGCTCCAGAAAAACCTTGCCGTCGGCAGTCAGGGCCAGAGTGCGGGTGCTGCGGTGAAACAGGCGCACTTTCAGCCGCTCTTCCAGGCGGGCGATGGACTTGCCTACTGTGGAGGGCGACAGGCCGGATTCGCGGGCCACGGCCGAAAAGCTCAGGCGTTCCGCCACGCGTACGAACAGGCCGATATTGCTCAGGTTTTCCATCATGGTGCCGACTTTATTTAAGAATTTATTTCCTAAGTATTAATAACTGTAGTGTATTTTTCTTTGATGGGGTGACGCTTAAGCTCCTGAAATCGACCCCGATCATGCGGGTATTTCACGCCGTGTTCATTTCTGTTGGGCACGCACGCTTTAGCAGTCAATGAGAACCATGCTTTCCTCTTCTTCATCGCCGGCCATGCGTCGGCTGCAATTATTGTCAGCCTGTTTAACGGCTTTATTGATCCCCTTGTGCTTCACCGGCCCGGCAGTGGTGCTGTCGGCCATCAGTGCAGAGTTAGGTGGTAGTGCCGCCCAGCTGAGCTGGATCATGAACGCGTACATCCTGAGTTACGGCGGTGCCATGATGGTGTCAGGCAGCCTGACGGACATTTACGGCCAGCGCCGCATCTGGCTGATTGGCATGCTGTGGTTTTGCGCCTTTACCATTGCCATTCCTTTCATGCCCTCCGTGTTCTGGATTGATATTTTGCGCATGATGCAGGGCCTGGGCGGTGCCGCCGCTTTTGCCGCTGCCATGTCCTCCCTGGCTCCCTTGTTTGAAGGACGTGCACGGGCGCGGGCGTTCAGCTTGTTAGGCACGTCTTTCGGGCTGGGGCTGTCTTTTGGTCCCTGGTTTTTCGGCTGGATTGTGGAGGCGCTGCAATGGCAAGGCGTGTTCTACGCGACCGGGGCTATTGGCGTGGTCGGTTTGTTGCTGGTTCTGATCAGTACCAAGCCCAGTCAGGGCGGCTCGCAGGGTGCATTGGACTGGCCGGGTGCCATCAGCTTTACGCTGGCTTTGGGCCTGTTTACTTATGGCATGTTGCTGATCCCGGAACGGGGCTGGTCCGATAGCTGGGTGCTGTCCACCCTGCTGGCGTTTGTTGTCGCCTTTGTGGGCTTTGTCTGCATAGAGCGCCGCGTTACGCAGCCCATGATTGATTTGAGTTTCTTTCGTGACCCCGGCTTTGTGGGTGTGCAGGCTTTGGCTGCAGCCCCTGCATTCCTGTTCATCGTGCTGATTGTGTTGTTGCCCGGTCGCTTTATGGGTATTGATGGTTACGGTGCATTGCAGGCCGGGCAGATGATGGTTTGGCTGGCTGCGCCTTTGTTGATCGTGCCTTTTGTGGCGGCCTTGCTGACTCGCTGGCTATCGGCAGGCACCTTGTCCAGCCTGGGTTTGCTTCTGGTGGCCGTGGGTTTATGGACTCTGGCTGAAGGCTTTGAGGCAGGTGGCGGTCCAGCCCTGCATCTGCCTTTATTGCTGATCGGCGTGGGTATCGGTTTGCCCTGGGGCTTGATGGACGGGATGGCGGTCAGTGTGGTCAGCCCGGATCGGGTTGGAATGGCGACGGGTATCTTCAATACGGTGCGAATCTCTGCGGATGGTGTGGCCATTGCCGTGGTCAGCGTGCTGCTGGCTACCTTGATTCAGCAGCACCTGAGTGTAGGCAGCACTACGTTTACACAAGCAGCGGTTCTGGAAGCGGCCAGTCGGGCGGCTTTGGGTGAATTGCAGTTGGCCGCGCAACAGCTGCCTGGTTTGGAAGCGCAATTGACTGCCAGTTATGCCGCTTCATTTTTGACGGTGCTGCATGCGCTGGCAGGCCTGGCGGCCTTGATTGCCGGTCTGCTCTTTGTCTTGTTGCGACAGCCCAAGCACGCTTTGCAAACGGCCTAGAAGACACCGCGTGCGCTGCACGCGATGCCCAAGGTGGACGGGCCCCAAACGCCTGGGTCAGGTATCCAGGTTTTGGGGGCCGTTCTACACCCACAGCAGCGGTGTGGGCGTGGGTTACGACGGGTGTTCAGGCCTGTTGTTTGGGCAAGGACAACCATTCTTCAGCAGTAATGCGGCTGATGTGTTCAGTCCGGTAGTCCTGCAGGAACTGGTTGTACTTGTTTTCCTCGGTGTGATGATGGCGAAAGCCACACTTGGTTTGCGCAATCTGCGATTGGGCATTGTTGGCAAAGTAGCCGCACCACAGTGCTTTCAGCTTCAGCGTTTCAAAAGCGTGTCGCATCACTTCGCGCATGGCCTCGGGGATCAAGCCCTGGCCCCAGTAGGGCACGCCAATCCAATAGGCAATTTCGCCTTCTTCTTCGCCGATCTCGAAGTTGCTGTTCTTGCCGATCAGGATGCCGATGCAACCGACAGCTCGGCCATTAACTTTGTGCTCGACGGCATACACTTCGGGCATATTGAAAACTGTGCGGATAATTTCGGCACTTTCCTCAACGCTGGTATGCACCGGCCAACCTGCAATCGGGCCAACTCGCTCATCTTTGGCGTATTCGTACAAGTCCTTGGCATCGGTGTCCTGCCAGGGGCGTAAAATAAGTCTTTCTGTTTGAAGTGTCATGTTCTTTACTCACCATTCAGCAGAAAACAGAATAGAAGCTGGCTGGTTTGGCGAACAGAGCAGGACCTTGGTAGTTTCGGTACTTTTAGCAAGTCCTGTCGGTTGCCGGGCCATGAAGGGCAGAGGAACACCATGCATCAGATTCCACAACTATTCAGCGCCAAAGATAGCTGGCTGACAGGCCAGACCACGCTGGCTGAAGGCGTGGGAATGCCTTTGTCTTTCGGTCATGCCTATATGACCTTGATGATCTGCCTGTCGGGTCGTGCTTTGGTGAGCTTGAACTTCAAGGATCAGGTCGTACGGGCCCATGATGTGCTGGTGCTGGCCGAAGATACGATTACCTTGCTGAGACGGCGCTCACGCGGTTTCAAGGTGTTTTTTCTGTTGATGCCCAAGAACCTGGCGTCAGAAGTGGCTTATCAGCTGCCTAATTCCTTGTTCGTGTTCCTGCACGACAATCCGCGGTGTGTGCCTCCGCAGAGAGATCGAGCTTTACTGGCGGCCTGGTTGCTGCAACTGCACGAGATTGTGCAGACCAGCACGCTGCATCAGCACATCATGCTGCGTAATCAGCTGCAGAATTTCTTTCTACATATTGCCCAGCAGATTCCGTCCGAGTATCAGGGCGGCCAGCCGTTCAGCCGTCAGGAAATGATCAGCTGGCGGTTTTGGGAACTGGTTGGCCAGCAATGCCGGCAGCACAGAGAGGTGAAGTTTTATGCCGATGCGCTCAACATCACCCCGTTTTATCTGTCCCAGCTGAGCAAACAGTTTTTTAACGACAGCCCCAAGGCCTTGATCGACAGGCAAGTGGTTCTGGAGATCAAGGCGCTGCTTTCCTACAGCCAGCTGGCGATCGGGCAGATTGCTGATCAGCTGAATTTTGAGGATCCCTCTTATCTGTGCCGGTACTTCAAGCGCCATACAGGCTTGTCGTTGACCCGCTATCGCCAGCATGAGCAGGCTCGTTCCGGTGTGCTTGGCAAGTGATCAGCTCAAGGGTTAGTGATGCCAGGTCAATGCGACAAGAAAATGGCGATGGTGTATGACTCAGGAGGCCAGAAGCCTGTGCGCCTGATCGATGCGTTTGGGAGTCAAACTCTAGGCAGAGCAGATTTACGGCTCACATCTTGCCAGTGAATTTGTAGCGATCCCCTGGATGCCACAGCCTGGCGTGAGTTGTGAACTGCTCGCTGGAAAAAGTGCGGCGGTCCATCACCAGACAGGGTTGCTGCTCTTTCATGTGCAGGGCCTGCGCGATTCCGGCGGGCGGCACCAGCACTTCAATGCTGTAAAAGCCGGTTGGCAAGGGGGCAACGCGCACCAAGTACTCATTAGGCGTGATCTGGCTCCAGTCCTGCTCCATGTAATCCGGCGCCATTTGCGCGTCCACCAGACGATCTTCGTACTGGATAGGCAAGCCGTTTTCGGCATGAACAATAATGGAGTGAAACAGCGCTGCGCCCGGTGCAATGCCATATAGCCGCGCTTGAGCCGGGCTGGCCTGCAGCCGCTCCATGCTCAGCACCTGACAGCTGTGTTGGTGGCCGCGCTCCCGTATGTCTTGCGCGATGCTGCGTATCTCGATCAGGGTGGACTGGAATTTGGGCTGCGCGACGTAGGTGCCCGAGCCTTTGATGCGGACCAGCAGCTCATCATTCGTCAACTCCCGCAGCGCGCGGTTGACCGTCATGCGCGACACGCCAAATTGTTCGCATAAAGCCAGTTCAGTGGGGATCAGATCACCTTCACGCCATTGGCCGGACTGGATCTTCTCCAGCACAAAATTCTTGATTTGCAGGTAGGCGGGCATGCTTGGTTCAGTTGACGAATGACTCGTCTGGGGGACATCCATTTTTATGCTTTCCTGTAGGACGTGTTCACACTCAAAAGAGTTTCGCGCAGGCCAGATCTGAGGTCGTGCACCAGGCCGCGAGTGATGCCTTCCCATGTTCGCATTCACGGGCTTATGCAAGGCTCTCTTTTATATGTATAGACAACTTGGAAAAATGACTATACATTGGCATGAGCTTACAAGAAAACCGTTGTTTTGTCGGCGCCAGGACCTGCCCTTCGGGTGTGGAAACAGCCTGCCAGATAGAACCAGCGCGTATCCAGAGACACCTCAGATGGAGGACATCACCATGCCTGATCATCACACTTTGGCGGCCAGCCACGATCCCCGTTTCGATCCTGCGCGGCAGATTCATGCCCCTACGGGTACTCAGCTCAGCTGCAAGAACTGGGTGGCGGAAGCTGCGTACCGCATGATTCAGAACAACCTGGACCCGGCCGTGGCCGAGAACCCCCAGCATCTGGTGGTGTACGGCGGCATCGGGCGTGCAGCCCGGAACTGGGAATGCTATGACCAGATTCTGGCCAGCCTGCGCCAGTTGGAGGATGACCAGACCTTGCTGATTCAGTCCGGCAAGCCGGTGGGTGTGTTCCGTACTCATAGCGATGCGCCGCGTGTGCTGCTGGCCAACTCGAATCTGGTGCCCAAATGGGCTACCTGGGAGAAGTTTCACGAGCTGGATCAGGCCGGTTTGTTCATGTATGGGCAGATGACGGCGGGTAGCTGGATCTACATTGGTAGCCAGGGCATTGTGCAAGGCACGTACGAGACTTTTGCTGAAGCAGGTCGTCAGCATTTTGGTGGTTCGCTGGCCGGGCGCTGGATTCTGACTGCTGGTCTGGGCGGCATGGGCGGCGCACAGCCTTTGGCGGCGACCTTTGCCGGTGCGGTATCGCTGACGATTGAATGCAAGCAAAGCAGTATCGACTTCCGTTTGCAGACCCGTTATCTGGATAAACAGGCGCGGGATCTGGATCATGCGCTGGAGTTGATTGCCCAACACACGGCCGCCAAGGAAGCGGTGTCGATTGGCTTGCTGGGTAATGCTGCCGATGTACTGCCTGAACTGGTGCGACGTGCCCAAGCGGGTGGTTTGAAACCTGATCTGGTGACGGACCAGACCTCTGCCCACGATCTGCTCAATGGCTATTTGCCGTCAGGCTGGACGGTGGAACAGTGGCAGGCGGCGCAGAAAGACCCGGCCCAACACGCCCGCATTCAACAAGCGGCTGCCAAGTCTTGCGCAGTTCATGTACAAGCCATGCTGGATTTCCAGAAAATGGATATTCCGGTTGTGGACTACGGCAATAACATTCGCCAAGTTGCGTTTGATGAAGGCGTGGCCAATGCCTTCGATTTCCCTGGCTTTGTGCCTGCCTACATTCGCCCCTTGTTTTGCGAGGGCAAAGGCCCGTTCCGTTGGGTGGCCTTGTCAGGCGACCCGGAGGACATCTACAAAACCGATCAAAAAATCAAAGAGCTGTTCCCTGACAATCAGCACGTGCATCGCTGGCTGGACATGGCGCAGGAACGCATTGCTTTCCAGGGCTTACCTTCACGAATTTGCTGGCTGGGACTGGGCGAGCGTCACCGCGCTGGTCTGGCCTTTAACGAAATGGTGCGTAAGGGCGAGCTGAAAGCGCCCATTGTGATTGGCCGCGACCACTTGGATACAGGCTCGGTGGCCAGCCCCAACCGCGAAACTGAAAGCATGCGTGATGGCACGGATGCCGTGTCGGACTGGCCTTTGTTGAATGCCTTGTTGAATACCGCCGGCGGGGCCAGCTGGGTTTCGCTGCACCACGGGGGCGGGGTGGGCATGGGCTACAGCCAGCATGCTGGCATGGTGATTGTGGCCGACGGTAGCGAGCAGGCTGCGGCCCGTCTGGAGCGGGTCTTGATTAACGATTGCGCCAGTGGTGTGATGCGTCATGCGGATGCCGGCTACGAGCTGGCGATTCAAACGGCCAAGAATTTCGGGCTGACATTGCCCATGATCAAGTAAGAAAAACAGGACAGATAAATGAGCAAGAGTATCGAGCTTTCTCCCGGCGCACTGACTTTGGCACAGCTGCGCCAAATCTGGCAGGAACCGACTGTTCTGACTCTGCCACCAGAGGCGATCGGGGCCATGGATGCGTCCTCGGCCATTGTGGCCAAGATCATCCGCGAAGGTAATCCGGCTTATGGCATCAATACCGGCTTTGGCAAGCTGGCTCAGCAACGCATTCCCGACCACGATCTGGAGCAACTGCAAAAGAACCTGATTCTGTCGCACTCCGTGGGAGTGGGCGAGCCGGTGTCCGATGCGGTTGCCCGCTTGATCATGGCCATGAAAATAGCTAGCTTGGCGCGCGGCTTTTCGGGCATACGTTCGCATGTGGTCACGACCTTGCTGGATATTCTGAATGCAGGCGTGGTGCCTTTCATTCCGTCCAAGGGTTCCGTGGGCGCATCGGGTGATCTGGCGCCCTTGTCGCACATGACCTTGACGCTGATCGGGGAAGGACAGGCCAAGTGGCAGGGCGAATGGATGCCAGCCCAGCAGGCGTTGGCCAAGGCGGGTATCACTCCCATTGTGCTGGCTGCCAAGGAAGGCTTGGCGCTGATCAATGGCACGCAAGTGTCTACGGCTCTGGCCCTGAACGGCCTGTTCCGCACCCAGATCTTGTTCCGCAATGCGATTCTGGCTGGTGCCTTGAGTGTGGACGCCGCCAAAGGCAGTGATGCACCTTTTGATGCGCGCATCCATGAGGTCCGTGGACAGCCGGGGCAAATTTATGCGGCTCGCCTGTACCGGGAGCTGCTGGCTGGCAGCCAGATTCGTCAGTCGCATCGCGACAATGACAACAAGGTGCAGGACCCCTACAGCTTGCGCTGTCAGCCCCAGGTCATGGGTGCGATTCAGGATCTGATCACACAGAACGAACGCAGCCTGCTGACGGAAGCCAATGCTGTTACGGATAACCCGCTGGTGTTTCCCGGCAAGAATGGCGAGCCGGATCAGGTGATTTCCGGAGGCAACTTCCACGCCGAGCCGGTGGCGTTCGCTGCCGATGGCTTGGCTCTGGCGATTGCTGAAATTGGTGCCTTGGCAGAGCGTCGAGTCGCTTTGTTGATTGATGCCAGCATCTCTGGCTTGCCACCGTTCCTGGTGCCTTCTGCGGGTTTGAATTCGGGCTTCATGATTGCCCATGTGACCGCGGCGGCTCTGGCTTCGGAAAACAAGTCGCTGGCACATCCTGCCAGTGTGGATAGCCTGCCTACTTCGGCTAATCAGGAAGACCACGTCAGCATGGCAACCTTTGCAGCGCGCCGTCTGGAAGACATGGCACAGAACACGGCCGCGATTGTGGCAATTGAATTGCTGTGCGCGGCACAAGGCATTGATTTTCATGCGCCTTTGCTGACTTCCGAGCGCTTGAAAAAGGTGCAAGACGCGATTCGCCAGGCCGTGCCTTTTTACGATCAGGACCGTTACTTGGCTCCCGATATCGAGGCCCTGAAAGCCTTGGTGCTGGATGAGAGCCTGGCGGCGACGGCGGCTGATCTTTTCTAGTTTTCATGAAGTACTGCTGATTGTTTTTGTCTCCACGAACTTGTCCCTGGCCTGGATCACCAAGCCGGGGATTTTTTTGCTTCACGACGACCCCAGCATTGCATTTCTCTGGACTACGCCCTGCTGACATAAGTCCACGGTGAACACGTCGGCTGCTGCGTCCCCTACGTAGGCAGGCACGGTATCTGTTATCGAGCGACGGCCTGTATTGCCAACTGAGGCGTGCCAATCAAGATGGATATAAAGCTCACAAGTCACATGGCTGTAGCGGTGTGTATGCGCTATGTTCACAAGGAGGATAAGCCTGCGTGGGATGCGACTGAGTTGATGGCGAAACGGCTGCTCCACAGTGAGAGATTGATAAGTGTATCCGATACGGGTATAGTGTGGAGGTCGATATGACGCGCGTTCTCAAGCGCAAAGACTTTGCGCGATGGCAGGCGGCGGAGAAGCTGCCCGATATTGCCTTGTGCAAGGCAGTTCAGGAGATGGAAAGCGGTCTGATCGATGTGGACTTGGGTGGTGCCTTATACAAGAAGCGGGTAGCTCGTCCGGGTGGTGGCAAAAGCGGCGGCTATCGCAGCTTGCTTTCGGCCAGAATAGGTAGCCGTTATGTGTTCCTGCATGGGTTCTCCAAGAGCGACAAGGGGAACATCACGTCGGATGAAAAGAAAGCGCTGCAATTTGTAGGGAAGGTGTTCCTGGGCTTGTCGCCTGAAGCCTTGTTGAATGCATTGCAGGCTGACGTCTTATTGGAGGTGCATTGTGAGCAAGATCATCAAATCGCTACGCGGCGACCTGGAGGCGCTCCAGGAGGCAGGAGCGATCGGCAAGGTGACGATGCGCGAGTTTGACGCAATTTGTCCACCGCCAGTTCGGGAGTTCGATGCGGCCGACATCAAACGGCTGCGGGAAGGCTTGAAGTTCAGCCAGCCGGTATTTGCGCTTTATTTGCATACTACGGCATCGACCATACGCAAGTGGGAGCAAGGTGAAACCCATCCCACTGGCCCGGCACTCAAGCTGCTGAATATCATTGCCGACAAGGGCTTACAGGCCATCATTTGATTTTTTTGTACCTAAGCCTTGTTCAGTAGACTGCTCAATGTTTTTTTATAAGCCGCAAATGCCGCCTCTTCCTGAGGATGATGGCCCTCTGTCACACAGGCCTTACCACTGACGAATACATCACGAATCGGGTTGGCGTGGGCGCGTTCGGAAAAGACCAGAGCCGACAGCCAATGCTGCTTATCCAGCCCCGCCAGACTGGGGTGCTCCAGGTCAATCACCATTAAATCTGCCTGATGACCGGGGCTTAGTTGCCCGCTGGCTCGACCGGACGCCTGTGCGCCACCACGTGCGCAGGTGTCAAACAAGTAGTCCGCGACGAAAGGTTGTTGGGACGAAGTCAGCACATTGCGTTGCTGGCTGGTCAATCGTTGACCATATTCCAGCAAGCGCAGTTCGGCGCGCCAGTCTACGCAAATATGGCTGTCTGAACCTAGGCCCATACGTCCTTGCTCCGCCAGAAAGGCGGCGGCAGGGAACAGGCCATCACCCAGATTCGCCTCGGTGGTTGGGCACAAGCCTGCTACGGCACCGCTGCGGGCAATTTGCTTGCGCTCCTGCTCGTCAATATGAGTGGCGTGGACCAGGCACCAGCGTTCGTCCACATTGAAGTTGTCATAGAGATAGGCCACCGGACTGCTGCCTTTGATGTCCCGGCAGGCCAGCACTTCGGCTATCTGCTCGGCAATGTGGATGTGAATCGGGTGGCGTGACGGCAGGCTGTGCAGGCCGTCGATCAAGGTACTGATGGAGCCGACGTTGGCGGCGCGCAGGGAGTGGGGCGCAACACCGTAACGCCGGTCAGCATTCAAGGGATGGCTGTTGTGCAGGGACTCCAGCAGGTACAGCAACTGTGTAGGGCTATTCAGAAAGCGCTGTTGATCCTGACGCGGCGCCTTGCTGCCGAAATCACTGTATTGGTACAGCACGGGCAGCATGGTAATGGCCAGACCGCTGGCGCTGGCCGCTTCCATGACGCCTTGGGCCAGTAGGCCTATGGGCGTGTAATTCTGACCGTCGCGCTGGTGATGCAGATAATGGAACTCGCACACGCTGGTGTAGCCTGCTTTCAGCATCTGTATATAGAGCCATTGAGCAATGGCCTGCATGTGCTCGGGCTCCAGGCGGGCAGCGAAGCGGTACATCAGGTCGCGCCAGCTCCAGAAGCTGTCCTGGCCTTGCCCCCGGAATTCAGTCAGCCCGGCCATGGCACTTTGAAAAGCATGTGAATGCAGATTGGGCATGCCCGGCAGTACGGCACCTTGCGCTGTGTGGACGGAACCCGCCGCGTCTATGGCCTGCTGACTGGCTTCGGGCAGAACGTCTGTCAGTGTGCCGTCCTGGTCCCAGCGCAGCAGTACATTCGCTTGCCACTGGCCGTCCAGATAGGCCCAAGGGGCCCAGAGCGCTTCATGTTTTCGTAGGATGCTCATGATCATTCCTTGCGCAGGTCACGGCTGATTGTGCCTTGGTATACGACCAGGGCGCAGCGTGGCAGGCCCAGCCAGTAGACCAGTTCGGGCAGGGAGTCTATGTCCCAAGCGACAAAGTCGGCGCGGGATCCGATGCTGAGTTCACCACGGATGTCAGGGGCACCCAAGGCCTGAGCAGCATGGCGGGTGACGCCTGCCAGGGCTTCGGGGACAGTCAGTCTGAAAAGCGTGCTGCCCATGTTCAGCATCAGTAATAGGGATGCACAGGGGGAGGTGCCAGGGTTGCTGTCAGTGGACAGGGCCATCGGCACGCCGTGTTTGCGCAGCAGTTCAATCGGGGGTAACTGGGTTTCGCGTAGAAAGTAGTAGGCGCCGGGCAGCAGCACGGCCACGGTTCCGGCTTTTTTCATGGCGATGACGCCTGCTTCATCCAGGTATTCCAGATGGTCGGTGGACAGCGCCTGGTAGCGGGTCGCCATTTCCGTGCCGCCCAGATTGGAGAGCTGCTCGGCGTGCATTTTGACGGGCAAGCCCAGCGCTTGGGCCGCTTTCAGAACGCGTTCGGACTGCTTCAGGTCGAAGGCAATACGCTCGCAAAAGACGTCAACCGCGTCGATCAGTCCTTCTTGTGCCAGAGTGGGCAGCATTTGATCACAGACCAGATCCAGGTAGGCATCGGTTTGCCCGGCAAATTCAGGGGGCAGGGCATGGGCACCTAAAAAGGTGGTGCGCACCGTGACCGGGCGCAGCTCGCCCAGACGGCGGGCGACACGCAGCATTTTGCGCTCGCTCTCCAGATTCAGACCGTAGCCGGATTTGATTTCAATCGCGGTGACGCCTTCGTCCAGCAAGGCATCCAGTCGGCGCAGGGCTTGGGCCAGCAGTTGGTCCTCGCTCAGGGAGCGCGTCGCTTTGACGGAGGACACAATGCCGCCACCCTGACGGGCGATTTCTTCATAGGAGGCCCCTGCCAGCCGCAAGGCAAATTCCTGGGCGCGGTTGTCGCCGTAGACCAGATGGGTGTGGCAGTCGATCAGCCCGGGGGTGACCCAGCGGTTTCCCAGCTTGTGTTCTTGAGTGGCGTCTTGCCACTGCGCAGGCAGGTCATGACGTGGGCCCATCCAGGCGATACGGTCCGCCTGTACAACCAGGCAGGCATCTTCGATGACGTACTCGGGGTCGGCGGTGGGGGCCAGGCGTAAATCGGTCCAAAGTGTGTAGCTCATCATTTCATTCCGTGGGAGCGATATAGACGTAGACCAGCGGGGCATCAGCAGGGTCGGCCTGCAGTTGCAGGGACAAGGGGGCGGGTGTGCTGCCTGTCAGGGCTTGCCCGGCGCCCAGGGTCCAGCTGTGTGTGTCGGCCTGGAGTTGATAGCCGCCTTGCGGTGCGTACAGAAAATGCGTACCAGCGGCCAATTTCATGGAGTCGTTCCGTCCTTGCCATGCGTGCAAGCTGCCTTGGGCTCGGCCCCGGCGCAGCATCAGGTTCAAGTCCTGTGTCGGACCGAGTGGTAACAAACAGGCCATCTTGTCCTCGCCGGCGAAGGCGTAGGGCTGGAATGGATGCAGCACATGGACGTGTTGGTCGTGAATCAGCTGCATGTTGTCGCCCTCGATCAACATGATGTGTCGGTCTATGCCGGGGAAACGGGAAAAATCGCCGGAGGTCTGGACCTGGGCCAGGCTGATGCGCCAGTCAAAGTGCTCATAGTCGGAATGTTCGGGATGGCACAGCACCTCGCGCGTGGTGCCGCCACCGTTTTTCCACGGCTGCGCGGGCAGGCTGCTGATGTTTAGCAGACGAAGCAAAGTGGCAGGGTGGGGCTGGCTCATGGTGGCATGGCTCCGGGCGGATTTTCAATTGTATATACAATAGCTGAGTATAGACAAAGTGCGACGATCGTCTTGAAGGGCAGGCTGTTTTTTCAGGGTAAATCCCGAGCACAAACCCTTGAGCTACTTGCGCTGCAAGCCGCTTGGTGGCAAGGTATACGCTAATAAACCCGAGTCATAATTCATTCAAAGGTGCAGGATGCCTGGTTTTTTCGGCATCCTGCGTTATTTATTGCAAGCTAGAAAGTTTGCATATGAAGTATTTAATCGTTCTTCTTCAGGACTTCCCCGAATCATGGATACCCTCTCGCAGTCTTTTACCTTTTCCCAACGTGCCCAGAAACTGAGTGGCTCCGCAATTCGTGAAATTCTCAAGGTCACTGCGCGTCCTGAGATTATTTCCTTTGCGGGCGGTCTGCCCACTCCAGTCGGCTTTCCTGTCGAGGAAATGCAAAGCGCGTTCAACAAGGTACTGAGCGAGCAGGGCCGTGTGGCACTGCAATACACCACGACGGAAGGCTATCTGCCCCTGCGCCAATGGCTGGCAGAGCAAATGAGCGCCGAAGGTGCTCCTGTGGACGCCGACGAAATCCTGCTGGTGAACGGTTCGCAGCAAGCCCTGGACATGCTGGGCAAGCTGTTCATTGATGAAGGCAGCAAGGTGCTGGTGGAGTCGCCCACTTATCTGGGCGCTTTGCAGGCTTTGTCTGTGTACGATCCCTCTTTCGTGGCTATTCCTACCGATGGCCAGGGCATGATCCCCGAGTACGTGTCGGCTCCTGAAGCCATGGGTGCCCGTCTGCTGTACGCACTGCCCAACTTCCAGAACCCTACCGGCCTGCGCCTGCCTCTGGAGCGTCGTCAGGATCTGGTAGAGCGATGTGCGGCTGCGCATATCCCGATCGTCGAGGACGATCCCTACGGCGAACTGCGTTACGCCGGCGAGCGTCTGCCCAGCCTGCTGTCCTTGGGCCGCAAAGCCGGTGCTACCGTGATACGCCTGGGTACCTTCTCCAAAGTGCTGGCTCCTGGCCTGCGTCTGGGCTACATCGTGGCTCCCGCCAAGATCATCGACAAACTGGTGCAGATCAAGCAGGCCACGGACTTGCATACCTCCACACTGACACAGATGGCTGTTTACGAAGCCGTCCATAACGGTTTCCTGGAAAAGCACCTGCCCAAAGTGCGCGATATTTACCAGAAACAGTGCGCCATCATGCTGGACGCCATGGACAAGAACTTCCCGACGACGGCTCAATGGACCCGTCCTGAAGGCGGCATGTTCATTTGGGTGACCTTGCCCGAGCATGTGGATGCGACGGTCCTGCTGCAAAAAGCCATTGAGAACCTGGTGGCCTTTGTTCCGGGCGAACCTTTCTACGCCGGCAAGGACGTCAAGCGCAACACCCTGCGCCTGAGCTTTGCCACCGTGCCCGAGGAAAAAATTCGCGAAGGCATCGCCATCTTGGGTAAACTCATCAAGGAAGCCTGATCGTCGTTTGGCAGGCAAGGGACGCAGACTGATGGGTCTGCGTCTTTTCATGCGCTGGCCTGGCCAGCGCTGTGGTTTTCAGCGCCGGCCATTGCGTTTTGCTTGCTCCCAGAGCATGAACAGGTTCCTGGAATCCACCGCATACCCTCTGCCAGAGGGTATGCCTGTTTTCAGTCTATGGCTTGAGGCCTGGATTTAGGTTTTACCTCTATGACATCTCCATCCGCTTCGGAATCTTCCCCGCGTCCCGATCTGTCCGATATGCGCCCCAACAATGACTGGGTGGCCCGCTATTTGCCAGCGTCCTGGGGGCCGTATGCCCGTTTGTGTCGGCTGGATCGGCCTGTAGGCACCTGGCTGACCCTTTTGCCCGCTCTGGCCGCTCTGGTGCAGGCAGCGGACGGTATTCCTACCCTGTGGCGTTTGGTGATCTTTTCTCTGGGCGCCTTGTTGATGCGCGGTATTGGCTGCTGCTTTAACGATATGGCGGACCGTAATTTCGACCATCAGGTTGAACGTACCCGTTTCCGGCCCTTGACCAGTGGCCAGATCACCATGCGTCAGGCGGTGATCTTCGTGCTGGCGCAAATGGCCGTGTGTGCCTTGCTGCTGCTGGCTATCAATGAGTACAGCCGTTGGCTGGCACTGGCCCTGTTCCCGATCGTGATGATTTACCCCCTGTGCAAGCGTTTTACCTACTGGCCGCAAGTGGTTCTGGGTATCTGCTTTAACTGGGGCATGTTGATGGCCTGGTCCGATACGCAGAACATGGTGCCTTTTGGCGCCATCCTGATGTGGGTGGGCGCGATTTTGTGGCAGGTGGGCTACGACTCCATCTATGCCTATATCGACATGGCTGACGATACCAAGCTGGGCCTGCACTCCACGGCTCTGCGTTTCCGCGATGCAGGCAAAACCTGGATTAGCGGTTTTTACATCGCCGCCATGGCCTGCTGGCTGGTGGGCGGTTTTCTGCTGAACGAGCGGATTTTGTATTACGTGGTGATGGCCGTCATCGGCATTCATCTGCTGTGGCAGATGCGGCAGTTTGACGTGCGCTATCCCGAACGAGGCCTGCGCCTTTTCCGTGCCAACATCTGGGTTGGTGTGTTGCTGGTGGTGGCCGCTTTGGCTGGCACGATCAGCCTGGCTTGATCTGCATTCAAGCAATTTACGTAAAGCTTTAAAGGTTTGAAGAATGGCCTCTCCTCTTGAGTATGTCGCAACGGCGCTATTTGCCATTGCCATCGTCCACACCTTCTCGGTTCCGGTATTCGCCCGCCTGGCCAATAAAGGCGGCAGCCACGCGGGGCTGTGGCACATGTTGTCCGAGGTCGAGGCCGTGTTTGGCGTCTGGGCCTGTGTGCTGGTGGCCTATATGGCCGTTTTTGTGGATTTGCAGTCCGCTATCGAGTATCTGGAAACCCGCAACTTCACCGAACCCATGTTTGTGTTCGCGATCATGGTGGTTGCTGCCAGCCGTCCGATTCTGGAATTGGTGAACAAGACGGTGTCGGTGCTGGCGCGTGTCGTGCCCGTGTCTGACAAGATTTCCACCTACTTCATCACTATTTCGGTAGTGCCTCTGGCCGGTTCCCTGATTACCGAGCCTGCTGCCATGACGTTGGCGGCGCTGCTGTTGCACAAAGCCTATTTCCGTCACCAAGGCCATGCCGGTTTCAAGTATTTAACCGTGGGCGTGCTGTTTGTGAACGTCTCTATTGGTGGCGTGCTGACTGCCTATGCAGCCCCTCCGGTCTTGATGGTGGCCAGCACCTTTGGCTGGGACACCGCCTTTATGGCGACGCATTTTGGTTGGCGTGCTGTGATGGCCGTCTTGATCAATGCCACCCTGGTCACCCTGGTTTGCCGTAAAGCCTTGATGGAAATGGGACAGGGCATGCCTGAAACAAAACAGGCACAGCGTACAGTGCCCATTACCGTCATGGCCATTCACGTGGCTTTCCTGGTGGCGATTGTGCTGGGCGCGCATCACCCCATTGTGTTCATGGCCCTGCTGATGCTGTTTATTGGCTACGCCCACTCCTACAAGCATTACCAGAACCCCTTGCTGGTGCGTGAAGGCCTGATGGTTGGCTTCTTCCTGGCCGGTCTGGTGGTCCTGGGCGGTCTGCAAAAGTGGTGGCTGCAGGATCTGCTGGGCGGCTTGTCGCCCACCGTGCTGTTCTGGGGGGCGACGGCCTTGACGGCAGTAACGGATAACGCGGCGCTGACCTATCTGGGCTCTCTGGTGGAAGGCACCTCGGATATCTGGCGCTATATGCTGGTGGCCGGTGCGGTTACGGGCGGTGGTCTGACCGTGATTGCCAACGCGCCCAACCCCGCCGGCTTCTCCATTCTGAAAGGCAGCTTCCCGGATGGTGCGATCTCGCCTCTGCGTTTGCTGCTCAGTGCCATGGTGCCAACCCTGGTCGCAGCCTGCATGTTTTTGATCTGAACCGGATGGCCGCCAGGGGCGGCTTGTCTAGCCGGGGCGAAGTTCAGTGCGATTGAACGCCAAAAGGGCTAAAATCACGGCAGAAGCGCCCCTGGGAACCCTTTGCGGTTGCTGATTGAGCGGGTCTCCGGCTTGAAATTTGCTGGTTTCGACCCTACTTATTTGTATCTCGAAGTTTGTTTCGGCTTTTTGTTAGGATGAGTCGTGCCTATCTATGCGTATAAATGCAGCTCGTGCCAATACGAAAAAGATGTGCTGCAAAAAATGTCGGACCCCGTTTTGGAGGTTTGTCCAGAATGTAACCAGCCTACCTTTACCAAACAGGTAACGGCGGCCGGATTTCAGCTCAAGGGTACGGGCTGGTATGTAACGGATTTTCGTAACCAGGGTGGCAGCAAGCCCGCGGACAGTGGCGCTACGTCCACACCCGCGCCTGCGGCGACATCTGGTTCCTCATCGTCCAGCTAACACCACTTCTTATGCGCCCCTTCAAGCGTTATTTCGTCACTGGCCTGCTCATCTGGGTGCCCTTGGTCATCACCGTTTGGGTGATGACTTTGCTGATCGAAACGCTGGAGAGCGTAGTGCCGGAGTTTCTGTCTTCGCAGGCCCTGTTCGGCCTGCGGATTCCCGGCTTTAGAATTGTGCTGGTGCTGGCCGTCTTGTTTGGCACGGGTTTGCTGGCGGCCAATTATCTGGGCCGTGCCGTTGTGGATCGTTGGGAATTGCTACTTGGGCGTATTCCTTTGGTGCGTTCCATTTATAATTCCGTCAAACAAGTCAGTGATACGGTGTTGGCACCCGATGGTCAGGCGTTTCGCGAGGCCGTTCTGGTGCAGTATCCCAGGGCTGGTTCCTGGACCATTGCCTTTTTGACCGGCACGCCGGGCGGACAAGTGGCGCAGATACTGGGAGAGGACTTTGTCAGCGTCTACGTGCCCACCACGCCCAACCCGACTTCCGGTTTTTTCCTGATGATGCCTCGGGCGGATGTACACAAGCTCGACATGACAGTGGATGCGGCGCTTAAATACATCGTATCCATGGGAGTGGTCAGCCCTACCGAGCCGATCGCTTTGCCCCCTGTTTCTGACCAGCCGGAGGGTCCTGAAGGGACACCCCCCTTGGCTGGAACCTGAATTTTCCAATTTGCAGTTTTTACTATTTCGGAGTCATCCTAGATGCGTACGTGTTATACCGGCGAGGTTTCCAAAGAATACCTGGGCCAGACGGTCAATTTGTTTGGCTGGGTACATCGTCGCCGCGACCACGGGGGTGTGATTTTCATTGATCTGCGCGACCGTGAGGGTCTGGCGCAGGTTGTCGTCAACCCTGACAACGTGCAGGCCTTTGAAGTGGCCGAACGTATCCGTAATGAGTACTGCCTGCGCATTACTGGCCGCGTTCAGGCTCGTCCTGAAGGCACCGTCAACCCGGACCTGCGTTCGGGCGAGATCGAAATCGTTTGCGACGAAATCGAGATCCTGAACGCTTCGGTCACGCCTGCTTTCCAGCTGGATGATGACAATCTGTCCGAAACCACGCGTCTGACGCACCGTGTGCTGGATTTGCGCCGTCCGCAAATGCAGAACAACCTGATGCTGCGCTACAAAGTGGCCATGCAATCCCGTCGCTACCTGGACGACCTGGGTTTCATTGATATTGAAACCCCCATGTTGACCAAGAGCACCCCTGAAGGCGCTCGCGACTACCTGGTTCCCTCGCGTGTGAACGCAGGCGAATTCTTTGCATTGCCCCAATCGCCCCAGCTGTTCAAGCAGATGCTGATGGTGTCGGGCTTTGACCGTTACTACCAGATCACCAAGTGCTTCCGCGACGAAGACTTGCGTGCTGACCGCCAGCCTGAATTTACCCAGATCGACTGCGAAACCTCTTTCCTGAACGAAGAGCAGATTCGCGATATTTTTGAAGGCATGGTCACGCACATTTTCCGCACTGTGCAAAACGTGGAACTGCCCAAGTTCCCCACCATGAGCTGGACTGAAGCCATGCAGCGCTACGGTTCGGACAAGCCTGACCTGCGCGTCAAGCTGGAGTTCGTGGACGTGGCTGACCTGATGCGTGAAGTGGACTTCAAGGTCTTCTCCGCACCGGCCAACGACCCCTCCTGCCGCGTGGTTGCTCTGCGCATTCCTGGTGGTGGCGCCATGCCACGTAGCGAAATCGACGCATACACCAAGTTCGTCGGTATCTACGGTGCCAAGGGGCTGGCTTACATCAAGGTCAACGATGTGACCTCGATCCCTGAAGGTCTGCAGTCGCCTATCGTCAAGAACATCAATGTTGAGGTTCTGAAACAGGTGATGGAGCGCACGGGCGCCCAGAACGGCGACCTGATCTTCTTTGGTGCTGACAAGGCCAAGATCGTGAACGATGCGATTGGTGCCCTGCGTATCAAGATCGGTCACAGCGAATTCGGTAAGGCGAACGGTCTGGTTGAAGAAGGTTGGAAACCCCTGTGGGTGGTGGACTTCCCCATGTTCGAATACGACGAGGGCGAAAACCGCTACTTTGCAGCTCACCACCCCTTCACCAGCCCCAAAGACGGCCACGAGGACCTGCTGGAAACAGATCCCGGCAAGGCCTTTGCCAAGGCTTACGACATGGTGCTGAACGGTTGGGAAGTGGGTGGCGGTTCGGTCCGTATCCACCGTGCTGACGTTCAAAGCAAAGTGTTCAATGCCTTGAAGATCGGCCCTGAAGAAGCACAACTGAAGTTCGGCTTCCTGCTGGATGCGCTGCAATACGGCGCGCCTCCACACGGTGGTCTGGCTATGGGTCTGGATCGTCTGGTCACCCTGATGGCCGGTGCCGATTCGATCCGTGACGTGATTGCTTTCCCCAAGACACAGCGTGCTCAGTGTCTGCTCACCCAGGCCCCATCGGCTGTGGACGAGCAGCAGCTGCGCGAGTTGCACATTCGTCTGCGGGCTGTTGAAAACAAGTAAGTCAGAACGGGGGACGGCGTGTCAGTGATTCGGGTAGTTAGCTACAACATTCACAAAGGCCGCTCGGCTTCGGGCAAACGGGAGTCTTTGGCGGATCTGCGCCTGGGACTTTACGGACTGTCTCCCGACTTGTTGTTTTTGCAGGAAGTGCAGGGGCGTAACCAGCTGCAAGGCAGTCTGGACGCCCAGCACGAATCCCTGGCCGCTGCCTTGCGCATGAATACGGCTTACGGCTGCAACGTGGTTCGCCCTCATACGGACCACGGCAACGCCTTGCTGTCGCGCTTTCCCATTCTGCAGTACGAAAACCAGGACATTTCTGACCATCGTATGGAGCAGCGCGGTTTGCTTCATGCCGTCATTGATGTCGATGGCCGTCCGGTGCATTGCATTGTGGTGCACCTGGGATTGTTCAACAGCGGCCGGGTTCGTCAGGTTCAGGCCTTGCTCGATCGCATCAAGCGCATTGTCCCTGCGGACGAGCCCTTGCTGATTGCAGGCGACTTCAACGACTGGAATAACCGCCTGGCACCTATCTTTGTGCAGCAGTTGAATCTGTACGAGGTATTTTCGTTTTCGCCTCGTGGTCAGGCCGATAACCGTTTCCGACTGCGTCAGCCCATCAAATGGCTGCGTACCATGCGCAAAAGCGGGCTGGTCGTGCCGGATCAAGGCATTCAGTTGGGCGTGAACGGTGCCGCACGCATGACGCCACCGCCTCGTACCTTCCCCGCGGCATTTCCCTGGCTACGTCTGGATCGCGTCTACCAGCGTGGTTTTGCAGTGCGTAATGCCCGTGTACTGGTGGGAGACCCCTGGAAACAGTTGTCCGACCATGCCCCCATCCTGACCGAGCTGGAGCTGCCGTAAAGGGGCGTTCAGTGGTTTCTTAACGCATAGGCCTAGCAAGCATGCCGAGTCTGAAGCGCGATCCACTATGGCACGAAGGTAATCAAATCACCTTACTGCAAAACGGCCAGGAGTTCTTTCCGGCCATTTGCGAAGCTATCGATCAGGCGAAAAAGCGTCTGCATCTGGAAACCTATATCTTCAACCTGGATGACAGCGGTCACAGCGTTCTGGACGCCTTGCGACGAGCCTGTGAGCGGGGTGTACGCGTACGTGTGGTGATTGATGGCTTTGGCAGTGATGTGCATGCCTTGCAGATTGCTGAGCAGTTGAAGGCCATGCGTGCCCGTTACCGGATTTATCGCCCCAAACCCCAAGGGTGGCGCGAACCGCGCTTGTCCTTGCGACGTTTGCGCAGACTGCACCGGAAAATGCTGGTGGTCGATGAGCGCATTGGCTTTGTGGGTGGCATCAATATTCTGGACGACTTTGATGAAGTGCCCCTGATCAATGGACAGGGCAGGCCGCGCTTTGATTTTGCTGTACGCTGCGAAGGGCCCATTGTCGACGATATGGTGCGTGCTCAGCAGGCTCTATGGCTGCGCATGGCCTGGCGCAGACGCAAGGATTGGGACAGCTTCACCCAGCGCTTTACCCTGTGGCGTGAATGGCGCAAGCGGCGTCAGGCGCGCAAGAAGGCGGAGCAGGCCGGGCAGGTTTTTGAAGGAGTACGGGCCTGCTTGCTGCTGCGGGACAATGTGCGCCATCGGCAGCAGATTGAGCAGGCGTATCTGCACTTGCTCGGCAAAGCGCAGGAGCAGGTGGTGCTGGCCAATGCCTATTTCTTTCCGGGCCGTACCTTGCGTCGCCGTATCGAACAGACGGCGGAACGAGGCGTGCGGGTGCGTTTGTTGCTGCAAGGCCATGCCGAATACTTCCTGCAATATCGGGCCTGTAGATTCATGTACGGGAAGTTGCTGGATCATGGCATCGAGCTGTACGAGTACAAGGCCAGCTATTTACACGCTAAAGTCGCCGTTATCGACGACTACTCCATGGTGGGCTCGTCCAATCTGGACCCGTTCAGTCTGCTGTTGGCGCGCGAGGCTAATGTGTTGATTCAGGATGTGCCTTTCACCCAGGACCTGCAGGCCAAGCTGGAGTACGAGATCGAGCACAATGCAGCGCGCGTCTACCCGGAGCAGTATCAGCGTCTGGGTTTGTTCAGTCGACTGGGCGATTATCTGGCTTATGGCATGTTGCGCCTGGGCGTGCTGCTGACGGGTAAATCGTCCTTGTATTGATGCCTGCCAGGTGATTTGTACGGGTCTTTACCCATACAAGGTGCCGCCAGCCGGGCAGCGCCTTATAAAATACTCTCTATACTTTAAGAGTTTGGTCCCGAAGGACCGAGTTTGCCGTAACCATAATTACTTTTACCCGGAGGGTGGACCACATGAAAACACGTGCAGCTGTTGCCTGGAAAGCGGGCGCTCCGCTAACTATTGAAGAGGTCGATCTGGCAGGTCCCAAAGCGGGCGAAGTGCTGGTCGAAATCAAGGCGACGGGCATTTGCCATACCGATTACTACACCTTGTCGGGTGCTGATCCAGAAGGTTTGTTCCCAGCGATTCTGGGCCATGAAGGCGCAGGCGTGGTGCTGGATGTAGGTGCTGGCGTGACCAGCTTGCGCCCCGGCGATCACGTGATCCCTCTGTACACGCCCGAGTGCCGCCAGTGCAAATCCTGCCTGTCGCGCAAGACCAACCTGTGTACCGCGATCCGTTCGACTCAGGGCAAGGGCCTGATGCCCGATGGCACCTCGCGTTTCTCCATTGGCGGCAAGCCAGTGCACCACTACATGGGCACATCGACTTTCGCTAACCACATCGTGGTGCCGGAAATTGCCTTGGCCAAGATTCGTAGCGACGCGCCTTTCGACAAGGTGTGCTACATCGGCTGTGGTGTGACCACAGGCTTGGGCGCTGTGCTGTTCACCGCCAAGGTGGAAGCGGGCGCTAACGTGGTGGTGTTTGGTTTGGGCGGTATTGGCCTGAACGTGATCCAGGGCGCCAAGATGGTTGGTGCTGGCAAGATCATCGGTGTGGACATCAACCCCGAGCGCGAAGCCATGGCTCGCCAGTTTGGCATGACCGATTTCGTGAACCCTAACGAGGTTGAAAACGTGGTCGACCACATTATTCAACTGACTGACGGCGGTGCGGATTACTCCTTCGAGTGTATCGGCAACACCAAGGTGATGCGTCAGGCACTGGAGTGCTGCCACCGCGGTTGGGGCCAGTCCATCATTATTGGTGTGGCCGAAGCCGGTGCCGAAATCTCCACCCGTCCGTTCCAGCTGGTCACAGGCCGCGAATGGAAGGGCTCTGCCTTTGGTGGCGCTCGTGGCCGTACCGACGTACCTACGATTGTGGACTGGTACATGGATGGCAAGATCAATATCGATGATCTGATCACCCACACTTTGCCGCTGGAGCGCATCAACGAAGGCTTTGACCTGATGAATGCAGGCAAATCCATTCGTTCGGTGGTGATGTACTGATAGACGTCGCTTGAAAAGGGCGCAGGCAGTCGCCTGCACCCTTTATCCCGGTTTCAGAGCTCGTATGCTGCCCTTGGGCGTGCCACGGGCTTTGGACCGGATCTGCAATTGAGAACACGAGGGGGCTATGACTCAGACACTGGAACTGCTCAACGAACATCGCTGTTTTAATGGTTGGCAGCGCTACTACCAACACGCTTCGCAGACAATTGGCCTGCCCATGCGGTTTTCTGTGTACATGCCGCCACAACTACAGGCCAGCGCTCAGAAAGGGGCTGCCAGCCTGGCAGAGGCTATCGGGCAAGGCCGTGTGCCTGTGCTGTTTTTTCTGGCAGGGCTGACCTGCACGGAAGAAACCTTCATGATCAAGGCCGGTGCCCAGCGTTACGCTGCCGAGCACGGCATCATGCTGGTCACTCCCGATACCAGCCCGCGTGGCGCTGGTGTGGACGGGGAGGACGATGGCTGGGATCTGGGAACCGGTGCCGGTTTCTATCTGGATGCCACTGAGCCCGGCTGGAGCAAGAATTACCGCATGGAAAGCTATGTGACCCAGGAGCTGTTTGATCTGGTCACGACTATCCTGCCCGGCGACGCCCGCCGTGTCGGTATCTTTGGTCACTCCATGGGCGGGCACGGTGCCTTGACGCTGGCTTTGCGCCACCCTGGCAAGTACCGCTCCGTGTCGGCCTTTGCGCCTATTGCTGCGCCGACCCGCTGCCCTTGGGGCGAAAAGGCCTTTGGTGCCTATTTGGGTCAGGATCGCCAGGCTTGGGAACAACACGACGCCAGTGCCCTGATGGCCAAGACCAGTACGCCGTATCCTGCCGGTATCTTGGTGGACCAGGGCTTGAGCGATGGCTTTCTGGCCGAACAACTGTATCCGGAAGTATTCGAGCAGGCGTGCGAGCAGGCCAAACAGCCTTTGACCCTGCGCCGTCACGACGGCTATGACCACGGCTACTACTTCATCTCGACCTTCATTCAGGACCATCTGAATTTCCACGCCGAGCGACTGTGATCGCTGGATAAACAAGGTCGCACTTTGTTATTTTCAGGTGGGTGTTAAGGCGTTATTCTCAGGCAGCCACGGTTTTTTGCCTGTTTGTGGCGTCCTGCCCACCGATTTGCCGCAGTTTTCCCTCCAGTAGTGAACTTTTTCTTGCTGCGACGCTCTTATTCCTGTACTCGAATTTTTTAGCACTCCAGACCATCGAGTGCTAAACTCAATGATTGTTGAAATACGTTTTCTGCGGTTTGAGAGCCTTGTTGAGTGCTCTCGCCGGCTGACTTTTGAAGGATTTTCCATGACACAACAAGCGAACGCTTTGGCCCTGACGTCTGGTAATGAACTCGTCGCCGCCGTGTCTAATCCAGGCGCACTGGGGACGATCGAAGCGTATATTTCTGCTGTTAACCGCCTGCCCATGCTCAGCGCCGAACGCGAAACCGAGCTGGGTCAGCGCCTGCGCGACCAGGATGACCTGGATGCTGCGCGTGAACTGATTTTGTCGCACCTGCGGCTGGTGGTCTCCATTGCCCGCCAGTACCTGGGTTACGGCTTGCCGCATGCCGACCTGATTCAGGAAGGTAACGTGGGCCTGATGAAGGCCGTCAAACGCTTTGACCCCGATCGCGGTGTACGTCTGGTGTCCTTTGCCGTGCACTGGATCAAGGCCGAGATCCACGAATATGTCGTGCGCAACTGGCGCATGGTGAAAGTGGCCACTACCAAGGCCCAACGCAAACTGTTTTTCAATCTGCGCCGCATGCGTCCGGACGGTCAAACGCTGGATACGGCCCAGGTAGACGCGATTGCACGTGAACTCGATGTGCGTCCTCAGGACGTCAGCGAGATGGAAGTGCGTCTGTCCGGTCACGATATGGCCCTGGAAGCCCCGGCCAACGACGACGATGACAATTTCGCGCCTATCTCCTACCTGTCCGATGAAGGACACGAGGAACCCACACGCGTGCTGGAGCGTCGTGCCCAGGACATGCTGGAAGGCAGCGGCCTGGAAGAAGCGATCGACACGCTGGACGAGCGTTCGCAGCGCATTGTGCGCGCCCGCTGGTTGCAGGACGATGGCGGTGCCACCTTGCACGATCTGGCCGCCGAATTCGGCGTGTCGGCAGAGCGTATCCGTCAGATCGAAGTGGCGGCGTTCAAGAAGCTGCGCGTCGCCTTGGCGCCTGCGGCTTAAGTCGTTTTAAAGAGTTACAACTTTTCGGGGAATCCGAAGAACTTAAGCTGATCTTCGCGGACTAAACAATACATTTGCTGATTTTTGCCACCTATGCAATTCGGCATTTGCGCATCCGCTTCGGCTTCTCCTCTTCCCCTCCCTTTTGAAGCGGATGTTTACGGGACACCAGCTAGGTGTCCCTTTTTTTTGCCCTGATTTTTCAGCTATTTTGCCGGCCGAGCCAGACCGACCCGGCAGGCAAAAACGGTCAGAAGGTCAAAGCGGCACGCAGCCAGACGGTGCGGCCAGGGTCATTAAAGCGGCTTGCTGCGCCAAAACCAAAACCACTGTTCCCGGCCAGATTCAGGTGTTCGCCGTAAGTTTTGTCGAACACATTATCCACACCGGCTGTCAGGGACAGATTGCGGTTGATCTTGTAGCCGCCATACAGCGACAAGGTACTGAAGCCACCTGTAGGCCCGAAGTCGTAACCCACCACATTCCCTTGTCCCTGCGAGTAGCGATTTTGCTTGGCCACAATGCGCCAGACACCGCCGGCAGACCAGGGGCCTTGCACATAATCCGCTGTCAAACGCAGATCCAGCGGGGGCATTTGCGGCAGTGCTCGGCCATCCGTACTATTACGGCCCCAGGCATAGGCCAGGCTGCCGCCCAAGGTCCAGTTGGGCGTCGCTTTCCAGTCCGCACCCAATTCGCCGCCCATGATGCGGGCCTTGACGTTTCTGGCCTGGGTTTTCATGCCCATCATGCCACCGGGCAGGTAGTCGAACAGGATGTAATCCTGAATCTGGCCAATATAGGCAGAGGCCCAGGCCGAGACCGTTTCATCCTTGTACTGAGCACCAAAATCCAGCTGTGTGGTCTTTTCAGGCTGAATGCCCAGGAAGGCACTGGCGCTACCTTGCGGGCCGCTGGCCGGGGAAATCAGCTCCCAGTAGTCCGGCATGCGTTGGACATGGCCAATACCGGCGTACAGGCTCAAGGGCAGGGAATCCAGATCATGCTCGATACGCAGGAAGGCACTGGGCAGGGTTTCTCTACGGCGCTCGTTCGCACCGGGGTTGGGCTTGCTCATCATGCCACTGCCCAGGCTGGGTCGCAGGTCGCGGGCACTGGCCCAATCCAGACGTGCGCCACCAATCAAACGGCTGGCGTCGTTCAGATCCCAACGGGCTTCGGTGAACAGGCCAATATTGTCAAACTCGGCATCTTTCACCCAGTCCTGATCGCGGTAGTCCTGCATGCCCATACCGCTGCGTTTGCGATGGCGGCTGCGCATCAAATCAGCACCCGTGGTCAAGGTCAGGTCCTCACTCAAGGCCCAGTCCATGCTTAGACGGCCACCCCAGGTCAGGCGGTCCACATTGGAGGCCATAGGCATGGACATGCCTCCTCCCGGTTTGAAGGTGCGCAGCCCGTAGTTGTCCATCACGTGATCGGCGTAGTTGTAGTAGAGCTGGGCCTCTACATTGCGCAGCACGCCTTCGTGCATATCCTTCTTGAAACGCAGACCCAAGGTTTCACGCTTGAATTTCGTGCCATCCATGCCACGACCGGCGTAGCGGGCATAGCCGTCACCCGTACCTGCGCTTAACTCCAGCAAGGTATCGGCATCCGGGGTCAGGCCAATGGCGACGTCTGTATTCCACTTTTTCCAGCGCGAGGGCACACGTTCACCATCCCCGTCCTTGTAGTCCTGAGCGCGATCTTGATTGGCAGTCAGGCGGGCATAGTAAGAGGCATTGCCAGCCGCAAAGTCCACATTGCCTGCGTGACGGCCAGCCGAACCGCCCAGAATACTGGCGTCCAGCGTGGCGTCGTTCTCGGTAAAGCCGGGCGCTTTGCGTTCGAAGCGTACCGTCCCGGCAGAAGCACCCGGGCCCCAGCGCACGCTTTGAGGGCCCTTGATGATGGTCAGTTCATCAAAGGATTGGGGCGAAATGTAGGAGGTCGGCGCATCCATGCGTGACGGGCAGGCACCGGGCATGGAGCTGCCATTGGTCAGCACATTCAGACGCGAGCCAAACATGCCACGCAGCACGGGGTCCCCGTTGCTGCCGCCATTACGAATGGCTGCAAAGCCAGGAATGGTTTTCAAGTAATCCGTGCCGTCGCTGGCAGGCAAGGGCAGGCGGGGCAGTTTGGGGTTGGTGCTGAACTGCAAGGGGGATTCAGGAGCCACCCCGGTCACCACAATGGGGCTGAGTTGTTCAATAACGGTGGATTGGGCCAAGGCCATAGAGGGCACGCAGGCCAGCACACCGGCGCTGATCAGGCCGGGGTTTATTAATTTCTTCATGACTAAATTCCGAAGAGCAGCCGTCGTCCAGCGGCAAACCCGCTTGGGCGATAGCAACAAAGGATAAAAGGCGTGGCGGCAGAGCCGAACGCGGGGAATCAGGCAGGAAGAAGAGAGGGCGGGGCGCGTTGCCCCACTGGCGGGCCACGAATAAAGGCCTGTGCCAGGGCGGGGCTAAGAGGGGGAAGCAGGAAGGGCCGGAACTGGCCCAGGCTCAAAGGCGTGACGATAGCAATCGGCGCGGGCGTCAATGCGGCTTGCAGCATGACGCAGAACGGACAGGTGGCGCTGGTGGTGGCCTCGTCCGAATGGGACGTGGCGTCCTCGCCTAACAAGGCCGCCCAGTGCTGAATCATTTCAGGGGGAAGGCTTTGTCCTGAAGGCAGACAGAAGGCCAGCGCATACCCCTGATCTGTCTGCTTGGGCATATAGCCCGCAGGGACCATGCCGCGTAGCACCACAGCCAGCAACAACAAGCACAGGCCCAGACGATGGGGCCAGTGAGTCGCAGCGAGGAAGGTGCGCGGGAAATTCATGATGCGAAAGTATAACGAGTTATGTCAGACGTGAACTTGCGCTGGCGCAGATTTTGGCTTGCCGCCGTATCACCGTCCATTTGTGTTTCTGAATGCGGGTCCATAGGCCAAAAAACGTAAATTTTGCGAGAAAAAGATAATTCGGCGGCTGTGTGTCCGGAAAAAGGCGCTATTCTGATTCATGCGGAAAGCGGGGGGATTTTCCGTGCCGATCTGGCCTGCCCATGCCTGAATGCGTATGTACATGCCGATCGACTCAATGCCGATGACAAAGGATGTCGCGATGCAGATTGGGCAGTTTGTTTTTGGGTTGGCAGGCCTGCTGGGGCTGGTTGCCTTTATGCCGCCTTTGGCTGGACGCTTGCGACTGCCGTACTCCGTACTTCTGGCCTTGATCGGCTTTGCGCTGGGCATTTTGCTGCACCTGCATGCCTGGGCGCCCAAGATGGTGTCCGACTTCCTGGATACCTTACAGGCCTTTGACATCTCCTCCGAGACCTTTCTCTACGCTTTCCTGCCCATCCTGCTGTTCGAGACTTCGCTGGCCATGAACTTGCGCCGCCTGCTCGACGATATCGGCGCCATCTTGATGATGGCCATCGTGGCCGTAGTGGTCTGTACCTTTGCCGTTGGCTACGCCTTGAACGCGGCTTCGTCTTATGGGCTGGTGGTCTGTTTGATGTTGGGCGCGATTGTGGCCACGACGGACCCTGTGGCCGTGGTGGGCATTTTCCGTGAAGTGGGTGCACCCAAACGCTTGTCTACCTTGGTGGAAGGCGAGGCTCTGTTTAACGATGCGGCTTCCATTGCCTTGTACTCCGTGCTGTTGGCAGTCTTGACGGGGGGTGGGGAATTAAGTGGCAGCAAGGTGTTGGGCAGCTTCCTGTTCAGTTTTCTGGGCGGTGGTGTCGCGGGTTTCTTGATGGGGCGTCTGGCCAGCGGCCTGTTTGTGCTCTTGCGCGGTTGGCCGGCTGCTGAAGTCACGCTGACCATTGCCTTGGCGTACCTGGCCTTTTTTGTATCCGAGCACTATCTGGGCGTATCCGGTGTGGTCGCCACGGTCATTTCCGGCCTGGTGGTGGGCTCGACAGGCCGCACCCGCATGTCGCCTGCGACCTTCGAGCTTTTGAGCAGCTCCTGGACTCAGATGGGTTTTCTGGCCAACTCCCTGATCTTCCTGTTTGCCGCCATGCTGATTCCACGCCTGATGGCTGAAATCACCTGGATGCAGATCGGCCTGGTGGTCTTGCTGTTTGTGGTGACCTTGCTGGCACGGGCCGTTATGGTGTTTGCCGTTCTGCCCTTGCTGGGGCGCACCCGCTTTGGCACCCGAGTCAGTCGCCCCTATCGGGTGGTGATTCTGTGGGGCGGCCTGCGTGGCGCTGTTTCCCTGGCGCTGGCCTTGGCGGTTACGGAACAGCACGCCATTCCGCATGATGTGCGCCAGTTCATTGGTGTGGCCACCACGGGTTTTGTGTTGCTGACCCTGTTTGTGAACGGGATCAGTTTACGCCCCTTGATTCGTCGTTTAGGCCTGAATCAGCTGACCCCGCTGGAGCGCCACTTGCGCGATCAGGCGGTGAGTCTGGCCTTGGAAGAGCTGCGCGACAAGACCGAAGAACTGGGTCGGCAAGAGCAGATCAAGCCACAGGTCATCGAGCGCCTGTGTACGGTGTTCGATGCCAGTCAGGCCGGTGTGGCATCCGGCCAGATCCAAAGCCTGACCGAAGCACAGAAAGTAAAAATGGGGATGGCGATTCTGTCGGCCCGCGAGGTGGAGCTGTTTTACGAGCTGCTGAAATCGCAGATTGTGGATTGGAAAACCGCCGAGTCCTTGTTGAGCCGGGCCGAACGCATGAACGATACGGTGCGTCTGGCTGGCTTGGCCGGTTTCGAGGCCGCCATTGCCAATGATCTGCGCTACTCCCGAGGTTTCCGGTCTGCTTTACGCTTGCACTATCTGTTTGGCCTGCAAGGCTGGCTGGTGCGGGAACTGGACAAGCGTTTCTCGAACCTGATCGCCAAGCGCTCGGTGGCCCAGCGTCTGATACGTTTTGCCGAAACCGAGCTGGCTCCTTTACTGGGACAACAGGCTACGGGCACGATTGTGCAGGCTCACAAGTTGCGTCTGTCTCAACTGGAAGATGCCTTGCACTCGCTGACACTGCAATACCCGGTGTTCGCGCAGTGGCTGCAAGAGTCCTATTTGGCGCGCGTCGCCGCTTCGCAAGAACGTGCCCACTACCGCACCATGTTGTCCCACTCTCTGATTACCAGCGAGATGTACGCTGATCTGGTCAAGCAGATCACACAACGCTGGCGTTATCTGGACGAGCGTCCCACTCTGGACATGACCATGAGCGCCATGGAACTGATTGCCCAGGTGCCCATGTTCGATGGCATTTCCGAGCAAGCCAAGAAGGAGCTGGCGCGACGTTTACGCCCACGTCTGGCGCTGCCAGACCAGAAAATTCATCTGCGTTATGGTGGCATGCGTGTCATGTTCTTTGTGGCGTCCGGGGCGCTGGAACTGACTTTGCCTGATGGTAGCCTGGTGGAACTGGGGACAGGGCAAACGATTGGTGAAGTCAATGTCGTGGAACATAGCGACCACGTTGGTGAAGTGCGCTCCCTGGGCTATAGCCGCTTGCTGATGCTGACTGAGCGTGATTTCGATACCTTGCGTGGCAAAGATCCCAGCTTCAGTGAAAAGATTGAAGCCGTTGTGCGCCAACGCCAGCGCGCGTATCAAGTGTGGCAGGAGTTCGAGTCCGGCCAACGCCAACATGAGGAACTGCCACCGCTGTTTGGTTTGGCTCATGCCTTGAGCGAGGCAGAAAGTTTTGTAGGCCCGCCTTTACCCCCGGACTGGGTACGACAGGCGCAGCCCACCGAGGGACAGGCATAAAAAAAAGCGAGCCGATCATGGCTCGCTTTTTTATTGGGCGTGATCAGATCAAGCGCACCCAGTGATCCAGCAGCAATGCCCCAAACAAGACCGCCAGATAAATAATGGAAAAGCGGAACAGCTTGCGAGACAGTTCATCGCTGTAGTTGCGGTGCAGTTGGTGGGCGTATTGAATGAAGCGTGCACCCAGCAAGATCGCCGCAGCCAGGTACAACGGCCCGCTCATGCGGATGATAAAGGGTAGCAGGCTGGAGGCCATCAGGATGTAGCTGTAGAGCAGCACATGCAGCGTCGTAAAGGTCTTGCCGTGGGTGACGGGTAGCATGGGCAGGCCGGAGCGCTGGTAGTCGTGCTGACGGTAGAGCGCCAGGGCCCAGAAGTGCGGCGGCGTCCAGATGAAGATGATCAGCACCAGCAACCAGGCCTCAGCCGGTACGGCGTTGGCAATGGCGGCCCAGCCCAAAGCAGGTGGCATGGCACCGGACAAACCGCCGATGACGATGTTTTGTGGGGTCAGGGGCTTGAGAATCACGGTATAGATCACCGCATAACCAATGAAGGTGGCCAAGGTCAGCCACATGGTCAGCGGGTTCACCCAGTAATACAGCACCAGCATGCCCATGCCGCCCAACAAACCGGACATGGCCAGCACTTGCGGCGGGGTAATGGTGCCGCGTGCCGTACCGCGCCGAGCGGTGCGCAACATGCGGGCATCAATCTGGCTTTCGATCAGGCAGTTGATGGCAAAGGCGGCAGCCGCCAGCATCCATATGCCCAGCGTACCCGCGACCACGGTGCCCGGATCGGGCAGGCCGGGAGCAGCCAGAAACATGCCGATAACGGCACAGAAAACAGCCAGCTGGGTGACTCTGGGTTTAGTCAGTACCAGATACTGGCGCAGGAGCGAGGCGGGAGCCAGGGTAGCGGTGTTTGTCATACTGTATTCCTTGGGGGACAGTCGACTTGCGGGAAAGCCGTACCAACAGGGTGACGCAGCATAAAACGAGACCGGCAGCTCCCCCATTATGCAGGACGGCAATCAAAAGAGGCCATTGGAAAAAGATCGTGGTTAACCCCGTGATGAGCTGGGCCAGCAGCAGCAAAAGCACTAAAGTCGCGGGGCGACGCAAGATGGGGTCGGCGCGTAATTTCCACGCAACGGAACCCAGAACCAGAAACACCAGAAAGGCCATATTGCGATGGACCCAATGGATGGCGGTCAGCGCGGCCTGGGAAATCATCTCACCTGAAGGCAGCTCGCCCAACGCTCGGAACAGCGAGAACCCGCCGTGCAGATCCATCTCCGGTATCCATTGACCGTGGCATTGCGGGAAGTCCATGCAGGCCAGCGCCGCGTAGTTGGTGCTGACCCAGCCGCCCAGACCAATCTGAATCGTCAGCAGGATAAAGGCCCCGATCAGCCAGGGTCGCCAACGGCGGGTTACAGGTGAGACTGGCGGTCCTGGGTTTTCGCGCACGGCCAGCCAGGTCATCAAGGCCAGCACGCTCATGCCACCCAGCAAGTGAGTGGTGACAATAATGGGCATCAGCTTGTGAGTGACGGTCCAGGCACCAAAGGCCCCTTGCACGCACACAGCCAGTAAGGTGAAAGCCGCCAGCCTGGCCGAATGCCCCAGCGTATGGCGATGCCGCCATGCCATCCAGACAATGGCAATGATCAGCATGCCCAAAGCCGCGCCCACGTAGCGGTGGATCATTTCAATCCAGGCTTTGCCCCAGCTGACCGGGCCATAGGGCATGGCTTGATAGGCTTGTTCGATATGTGCCCCTGCACCCAGCGGCGTAAGCTTGCCATAGCAACCGGGCCAGTCCGGGCAACCCAGGCCCGAATCTGTCAGACGCACAAACGCGCCGAACATGATCAGGTCCAGGGTCAGGAACCAGGTCAGGTAAACCAGCTTGCGGTAGCGTTGGCGTATATCGGCCATGAGCTTATCCGATGCGTGAATTGTTCAGCAGTTTGCGAATGTCGGTGCGAACCTTGAGCGGGTCGGCATCGCCGGGGAACAGCATCATCAAATTGCCATTGGGGTCGATGATCCACATGCCATTTTTGACGGCTTGTTCGGGGGCCTTGCCAGCGGCTTCAGGGGTCAGGAATTCGGCCAGTTGGCGTGGGTCCGCACGCAGCATATGGGTGCCTTGATAGGCCTCCAGAATTTGTTCCGAAGGCTGGCCCTGGTCAGTCACAAACCAGACGCGTGTCAGGCGTTCCACGTTCTTGCCTTGGCTGGCGTGGGAGTTGCGCAGAATGAACAGCTTGCGCACGCAGCTTTCGGGGCAGGCGCTTTCATCGGCGCTGACCAGTACCCAGCGGCCCCGCAGCGATTGCAGATCAAAAGCTTCGCCTTGCAGATTGCGCAGGGGCAGTGCGGCAGGTTCAGGCACGCTGCGTTGAGGCTGAATCAATTGGCCGTAGGCATTGCTCTCGTCTGGCCGCAGTCCCAGTGATGGCATGTAGTAGGCAGCCAGTGCAAACAGTACCGGCGCCAGACTGATCGCCAGCAGCAGATACAGCGGAGTCATGGAACGCGGGCGGGTTGGGGGTTGAGTCGTGTCCACGTCAGGTTTTCCTTGTAGGGGCAGAGTTGAGCCTGGAGCGTCGCAGCCATTTCCACGCTACACCGATCCAGGCACACAGGGCAATCAGGGCAAAACCGAACCATTGCAGTGCGTAGCCACGGTTCTTTTCAAAGTCGATATTCGGGTCGGGCCAATTGGTTTGCAACTCTGAAGCGGGAGCCGTCTGGGCCAGCACGCGCGGCAGCACAGGCAGGTCAATGCGGCTGCGCAGATCTTCCAGAGCCAGGTTCTGCACGACGGGGGGCGTGCCAGACGGGTCGGGCAAGTGTGCAGGCAAGGGGCTGCTGCCCAGCTCAAATAGACGCGGCACGCGTTCCATCAACTCGCCGGAAATGGTTTGGTGGCCGGATGGTGCAGCCGGAACACTAGGGGTTTGCCCCGGTACGCGAGCCAACCAACCACGTAGTACGAGCAGGCTGGAGCCCGCCAAATCGCCCTCATCCAGCACAAAAGGGGTGGCAATCCAGTAGCCCGGCTTACCTTTGAAATTGCGATTATCCAGGAGTACAGTTAACTCACTGCGCCAGGAGCCGTGCACCGAGACAGACTGCCACAAGGCACCTTTATCCAGGCTGGCCTGGGAATCAATATGAAGGGGAGCTTGCTGGCGGCCTTGTTCTATTTGTTGTGCCAGGCTTTGACGTTCCTGCGCGCGGCTCAGTTGCCAGCGCCCCAGGCTAATGAACAGCAGCATCAGCAAACCCAGACAAACCAGGGCAAGCAGGGATCGAGTCGAAGAAGAACGAGGATTGTTGCTGGACATCAATTCAACCTGAAGCGGGGGATACGTAATGCGTGTGCTAGTCCTGATCGTGTTTCTGGGGATTATTGTTTCGCTGGGTTCGGCCCTGGTGTATTTGATGCGGGACCGGGGTAATTCCAATCGCATGGCCTATGCGCTGACCTGGCGAGTGGGCTTGTCCGTGGCCCTGTTCCTGTTTGTGTTGCTGGCCCATCATCTGGGTTGGATTGAAAGCACTGGCGTGCCTTTGGCTTGAAGTAAAAACCCAGGCCCGAAGACACGGGCCTGGAGCATGAATTGCTAGAACCAGTACACGTACAGATACAAGCCCAGCCACACCACGTCCACAAAGTGCCAGTACCAGGCGGCCCCTTCAAAACCAAAGTGGTGCTCGGCGGTAAAGTGCCCGCGCATCAGCCGTATCAGCATCACCGTCAGCATGGTGGCGCCGATAATCACGTGAAAACCGTGAAAACCCGTCAACATGTAGAACAAGGCCCCGTAAGCGCCGGAAGTGAACTTCAGGTTCAGCTCGGCGTAGGCGTGCATGTATTCGTAAGCTTGGCAGGCCACGAAGGCAAAGCCCAGCGCAACCGTCATGAACAGCCAGAAAATCGCGCTACTACGCTTGCTGGCTCGCAGCGCGTGGTGAGCAATGGTCAGGGTGACGCCCGAGGTCAGCAGCAAGGCCGTGTTGATCGTAGGCAGCCACAGCGGGCCTACGGTCTGGAAGGGGGCAACAGTGCCCGCCGGGCCTTGATTCGGCCAGGTGCCGGTGAAGTCAGGCCAGAGCAGGGCGCGGTGATCCAGGTCGCTTAGTAGCGGCGTGGCAATTTCACGGGTATACCAAAGTGCCCCGAAAAAGGCCGCAAAAAACATGACTTCGGAAAAGATGAACCACGACATGCTCCAGCGATAGGAGATATCGACACGCGTGCTGTTCAGACCCGTTTCAGACTCGCGCACGGCATCGCTGAACCAGAAGAACAGCACCAGCAAGAAGCTGAGAATCCCGACCAGGAACACCCAGAAACCGCCCGGCCAGTTATTGATCCAGGTAGCCGCACCCAACAGCGTCAGGCACAGGGAAAGGCTGGCGCGTACCGGGTGCCCCGATAAGCCGGGGACGTAGTAATACGGCGCCTTGGACGGGTGAGCCGTAGTCTCGACATGCATAGTGTTCTCCTTCGGGTCATGTGCCCTTGGGCGCAGTATCCGGCCAGGGTTCAGCTGGCCTGACCAATGAACCAGCGGGCCACCATAATCAGGCCCACAACGAAAACAACCGTGGCGATCAAGGCGGCAATAATCAGATAGACCGGATTGATCTTGGCAATGTCCTGCTCATGGTCACGACCACGACGGACTCCAAAAAAACCCCAGGCAATGGCTTTCAATGTCTGGAAAAAACTGAGCTTGCGCCGTGTGAGGTCCCGAAAATCGTCATCCATATCACTGTCCTAAAAATTGACTGCCTTTTAGAAAGGTCCAGGCCATGACGGCAATGACGAACACGGCCAGGAGCAATCCCAGACGGCGGTTGCGACGGCGTTGTTCGGGGGTCATACGGCGTTCCTCCAGTGTTACTTGACGACAGGGGGTACTTCAAAGGTGTGGTGCGGAGCGGGCGATGGAACAGTCCACTCCAGACCTTCGGCACCTTCCCAGGGTTTGGCGCTGGCCACTTCGCCCTTGCCGCGTGCGGCCTGGATCACGATGTAGATCAGCAGCAGTTGCGATAGGCCGAACCAGAAGGCGCCAATGGTGGCAATCTGGTGGAAATCCGTGAACTGACCAGCGTAGTCCACATAACGACGTGGCATGCCCGCCAGACCCAGAAAGTGCATGGGGAAGAAGGTCACGTTGAACGAGATCATGGTGGACCAGAAGTGGATCTTGCCCAGACGCTCGTTGTACATGCGGCCGGTCCATTTGGGCAGCCAGTAGTAGGCACCGCCAAACAGGGCAAAGAGCGATCCGGCCACCAGCACATAGTGGAAGTGGGCCACCACGTAATAGGTGTCGTGTACCGCAATATCAATCGGGGCCACGGCCAGGATCAGGCCGGTAAAGCCGCCAATCGTGAACACGAAGATAAAGCCGATGGAAAACAGCATGGGCGTTTCAAAGGACAGCGAACCGCGCCACATGGTGGCTACCCAGTTGAAGATCTTCACCCCGGTCGGAATGGAGATCAGCATGGTGGCATACATGAAATACAGCTGCCCGGTTACCGGCATCCCGGTGGAGAACATGTGGTGGGCCCACACCAGGAAGGACAGAATCGCGATGGCGGCGGTGGCGTACACCATGGAGGCATAGCCAAACAGGGCTTTGCGCGAGAAGGCAGGCACGATGGCAGAGACAATGCCAAAGGCCGGCAAGATCATGATGTAGACCTCGGGGTGACCGAAGAACCAGAAGATGTGCTGGTACAGAACCGGGTCACCACCACCGGCGGCGTTAAAGAAGTGTGTACCGAAGTGACGGTCCGTCAGCAGCATGGTCACGGCAGCGGCCAGCACGGGCATCACGGCAATCAGCAGATAAGCGGTAATCAGCCAGGTCCAGCAAAACAGCGGCATTTTCATCAGCGTCATGCCAGGCGCGCGCATGTTCAATACCGTCACCACAATATTGATGGCCCCCATGATGGAGGACGCGCCCAGAATGTGGACCGCGAAAATCGTGAAGTCCATGCCTGGTCCCATTTGCAAGGACAGCGGGGCGTACATGGTCCAGCCACCGGCAGGCGCGCCGCCCGGCACAAAGAAGGACGCGGTAAACAGAATCGCGCCCACGGGCAGCAGCCAGAAGCTGAAGTTGTTCATGCGAGCAAAAGCCATGTCCGATGCGCCAATTTGCAGCGGAATCATCCAGTTGGCAAAGCCCACAAAAGCCGGCATGATCGCGCCGAAAATCATGATCAGGCCGTGCATGGTGGTGAACTGGTTGAACAGCTCTGGCCGGAAAAACTGCAGGCCCGGCTGGAACAGTTCGGTACGCAGCAGCAAGGCCAGCACGCCGCCCTCCAGCAACATCACAAAGGAGAAGATCAGGTACATGGTCCCGATATCTTTGTGATTGGTGGCGAACAACCAGCGACGCCAGCCGCTAGGGGTGGCATGGGCATGATGGTGATCATCATGTCCGCTCGGGTTCGCTACATGGTCGACGGTGACGCTACTCATGCTTGACTCCTTGCTGCACTCCCCCTGGCCGTAGTCAGGGATAGATTGATAGTGTGATAGGCGGCGCGCGCAAAATTAGCGCTGTTCCTTGACGTCGGCGGGCATCACGACAGGGTCAGGCCCTTTGCCAGCGTTGCCCCAGGCATTGCGTGTGTAGGTAATGACCGCAGCAATCTGTACATCGGTCAGTTGATTGCGGAAGGCGGCCATTGCGGTGCCAGGGTGACCATTCAACACCGTGTCGATCTGGCCTTTCTTGGGGGCGAGCACAAATTTCGTATCGCCATCCAGAGCGGGGAAGGTGCCGGGCATGCCTTTGCCATTGGCCTGGTGGCAAGCCACGCAGTTCTGCGCAAAGATCTGTTTGCCGCGCTCGGTCAACTCGTCCTTGGTCCACTCTTTATTGGGATCATCGGCCTGGGCAGTCATCAAGTCGTTCTGCTCCTGAGCCCACTTGTCGTAGTCTTCTTGCGCCATCACTTGCACCACGATGGGCATATAGGCGTGGTCCTTGCCACACAGCTCGGCGCATTGACCGCGGTAGGTGCCGACCTTGTCCGCACGGAACCAGGTATCGCGCAAAAAGCCAGGGATGGCATCTTGCTTGACGCCAAACTCGGGCACCATCCAGGAGTGGATGACGTCCTCGGCCGTCAGCATGACGCGCACTTTTTTATTAACCGGCACGACCAGTGGCTTGTCCACTTCCATCAGATAGTTCGGGCCAATGGGTTCGCGGCCTTCAATCTGGGCGCGCGGGGTGGACAGGTTGGACAGGTATTTCACACCCGTGGCCGGACCGTCCAGATACTCGTAGCCCCATTTCCACTGATAGCCAGTGACCTTGACGGTCAGGTCGGCGCTGCTGGTGTCCTTCATGGCCACCACGGTTTTGGTGGCAGGCAGTGCCATGCCGATCACGATCAGGAAAGGGATGATGGTCCAAGCCACTTCCACACCCAGGTGTTCGTGAAAGCGGGCGGCAATCGCGCCCTTGGACTTGCGGTGCCGGATGATGGAATAGAACATCACGCCGAACACGCCAATAAAGATGATGGTACAGATGATCAGCATCATCCAATGCAGCCAGGCAATGTCCTGGGCGATGGGGGTAACCCCGTTATGCAAATTGAGCTGATTGACACGGGGACCACCCTCCATGTGGGTGATCTGAGCCAGGCTTGGCCCTGCCGTCGAACAGGCGGTCAGAGCAAATAAACTTCTCCACATCTTCATTGTTGTCCCTCTTTTGGTGTTGCCATGCCAAACCGGGGTTCGGCTGCGTCAACGCTCCGAAAAATCCAACGCTGGAAGAAACTGCTGTGTTGCAGTGGCGGGCTTGTCGCATCTAAGTGCTGGTCCGCTCGAAGTTTTTAGTAGCTTATCTGTTCACGGAAATTATATAGAACTTGTTTTAGCCTTCAAGGGCAGGGTATGTCCCTAGAAGACAAGGTTGGACTAAACGCTACAAAAGCCGTAATGGGGCAAGGCTTGAATTACAATCGCCGACTATGACTTTGTTCCAGAACCGATCACTTACTCAGGCCCTGCGTCAGCGCATGGCCAGCTTGACCAGTCAGCTGCAACAATTGCCCCCACCGGGCAGCCGCCCTGTCACTGTAGATGGGCGCGTTGCCGGATGGATCACCCCCAAGGCCGCTCGTTGTATCGAGCCTTTGCCAGGGGTCTCGATTGAAGAAGATGTCTTGCGTCTGAGCGATTGCCCCAGCCAGGAATTGAGCTTGGCTCAGGTCCTGGATCAGGTCGCCTTGCGTTTGCAGGAAGGCGGTTGCATTCGGGCCTGGCGTGACGAGTTGCTGGACGTGGTCGGAGAAGGGCAGTGCCTGTCGCGCATTGAACGCGGTGCGGTACGGCCCTTGGGCTTTTTGACGCAAGCCGTGCATTTGAATGGCTGGTCCACAGACGGCCGTATCTGGGCCGCACGTCGTTCACCCACCAAGTCAACAGACCCGAATATGTGGGACACGCTGGTCGGTGGGTTGGCGGTCAGTGGTGAATCGCTGCATACCTCTCTCATACGCGAAAGTTATGAAGAAGCGGGGTTGGCCGAGTCCGTGCTGGACAATTGCACCCCTTTGCGTGTGTCTTTGCGCATGCACCGTCGCCTGCCGGAAGGCTATCAGGTGGAGAACGCCCTGGTTAGCGATTGCGTGCTGGCCGACGATGTACGGCCCTGCAATATGGACGGCGAGGTTAGTGAGTTTCGCTTATTGACGCTGGATGAAGCCTGGCAAATGATAGAAGCAGATTTGTTCACCCTGGAAGCGCAAGTGGTGCTGATCGACAGCATCAAGCAGCATCTGGAACAGCTGGCCTGAACCTGGGAGTCACCGGGCAGGCATCAACCCGATGGGAGCTACGCATGAACCCGAATCCTTTTGGTATACCTGATTTCAATGCCCTGGGCGGCGGCAACAATCCCTTGCTGCGCAGCATGGACATGATGGCGCAGGCCTGGAAAAACATGGCCAGCGGCGGGGCGGGCGATTTGAGTTCGGGCATGATGCCCAGCTTGTCCCCCGATGATCTGGATCGTCGTATTCGTGACTTGCGTGCCGTGGAAAGCTGGTTGCAGCTGAACCTGTCCATGCTGAGCACGACCATCCAGGGGCTGGAGATTCAGCGCTCCACCTTGGCGGCCATCAAAACCATGGCACAGCAAGGTACGCAGGCTGCGGGCGGGAAAAATCCCTTTGAAGCCTTTATGGCCTTCAATCCCATGGCGGCAGCGGCGGATAGCGCGGCTGCCTCAGATTCCAAGTCTGGGGCCAACAAGCCGGAAGCGGCATCGCAAACGGCATCTCAGCATGCTTCGGCACAGCCTCAACAACAAGCTGCGCCACAGCCCGAAGCGGCTGCCAAGCAGGACGCCCCAAAAGATAAACAGCCCGGTGCCCAGCAGGATGCCGGTGCAGGCAATCCCGCTGCACAAGCGTGGTGGAACATGCTGCAACAGCAGTTTGATGCCATGGCGACCGCCACAGCCGCATCAATGCAGCAGGTGGAAAATTATCGTCAGCAGGCGAGCAAGGCTAAAGCGGCAGGCTCGTCGGCCAAACCCTCCAAACCGGCAGCTGCCCATGCCCAGACGTCGGCCAAGACCAGTGCTCCGGCAGCAGCCAAGCCGGTGAAAACGGCAGCGAAAGCCGCCACTAAAACTGCGGCCAAGGCGGCCACCAAAACGGCGGCTAAAAAAACCGCCACGCGCAGCACCAAAAGCAGTACCAAAAAGAACTGATCGACCAACCTTGTAGGTAAATTTTTATGCTTAATATCGTGATTCTGGCAGCAGGCATGGGCAAGCGTATGCAGTCTGACCTGCCCAAAGTACTGCATCCTATCGCCGGCAAATCCATGCTGGCCCACGTGCTCGACAGCGCACGTGAACTGGAGCCGGAAAAAGTTGTGGTCGTGGTGGGTCATGGCGCCGAGCGCGTTCAGCAAACCTTCGCACAGGCCGAGCTGGCCTTTGCCTTGCAGCAACCTCAGCATGGTACGGGCCATGCAGTGCAACAGGCCGTGCCTGAACTGGTCGGTGGCGACCAGGAAGATGACGCCACGCTGGTTCTGTATGGCGACGTTCCTTTGGTCCAGGCTGACACCTTGCGCCGCTTGCTGCAAGCCCGTGGGCAAGGCGTGGCCGTGCTGACCGAAACACTGGCAGACTCTACCGGCTATGGCCGCATCATTCGCGGTGCAGATGGCACCGTACAGCGCATTGTCGAGCACAAGGATGCCAGCGAAGCCGAGCGTGCCGTGAAGGAAGTGAACACCGGCATTCTGGTAGCCCCGACGGCGCGCCTGAAAGATTGGCTGACCCGCATCACCAACGACAACGCTCAGGGCGAGTACTACCTGACCGACATCATTGCCTTGGCGGTTGCCGATGGCGTGCCCGTGCAAGCTGCTCAGCCAGCTGCTGGTTGGGAAACCCTGGGTGTGAACAGCCGCATTCAACAGGCCGAGCTGGAGCGTCTGTGGCAAGCAGAACAGGCCCGCCGTCTGTTGGAAAAAGGCGTGACCTTGGCCGACCCGGCCCGCTTTGATCTGCGCGGCACACTGGAGTGTGGCCGTGATGTGTTCATTGATGTGGGTTGCGTGTTTGAAGGCAAGGTTGTGTTGCAAGACGGCGTGCGTGTCGGCCCGCATAGCGTGCTGCGTGACGTGACGATTGGTGCCGGTACGCAAATCGAAGCTTTCAGCCATCTGCAACAAGCCCAGGTTGGCGAAGAAGCCCGTATCGGCCCTTACGCCCGTCTGCGCCCTGGTGCTGTTCTGGCCAATCACACCCACGTGGGCAACTTTGTGGAAATCAAGAACACCCAGCTGGGTGAAGGTTCCAAAGCCAATCACCTGGCCTATATCGGTGATGCCGATGTGGGGCAGCGTGTGAACATTGGCGCAGGCACCATCACCTGCAATTACGATGGCGTGAACAAGTTCCGCACCGTGATTGGTGACGATGCCTTCATTGGTTCCGATACGCAGTTGGTGGCCCCGGTGACTGTTGGCCGTGGCGCAACAATTGGTGCGGGTACGACCCTGGTGCGCAATGCGCCGGATGATCAGCTGACCTTGTCGCGTTCGGAACAGCGCAGCGTGTCCGGCTGGAAGCGCCCGGTTCGCAAATCTTGATGTGTGTTAGCCCATCTTCGGTATTTCTCCCTTTGCATCGCAAGGGGAGCATTGCTGCTTGCTCTTGTGGCACACAGTGCCCGGAGGGGCTGATTCTGGATCGTCGTCATGCGCATTCTGCAGCTTAACTTCGAGCGCGGCTGGCGCGGTGGCGAGCGGCAAACCCTGCTGAGCATCCAGCAGATGCAACAGGCTGGTCATCAGGTCAGTCTATTGGCCCGACGTGATGAAGAGTTGGCCAGGCGTGCTAAAGAGCAGGGCGTGAGTGTGGTGGAATGCGCCTCCGTGGGTGCCGCGCTGCGTTATTTACTGGTGCATGGCCGGGGTTTTGATATCGTCCATTCCCAAACCGCGTCCTGCATGAGCTGGCTGGCCTTGCTGCATTTCTGGCTGCCCAAACGGGTGGTCTTTACGCGTCGCACGGCTTTTCCGATTGACCGCAAACGCGTCGAGCAACGTAGCGGACAGCAGCCAGACAGCGCTTTGACTTCCAAGGAACGACGCACGCGTTGGAAGTGGCGCAAGGCGGATCGTTTGGTAGCGATCAGCCAGGCAGCAGCGGCAGAGCCGCGTCGCCTGGGCTTTTCCGTAGATGTGATTCCTAGTGCCATCGAGTACGTCGAGCAGGATGAGGCCTATGTGAACCACTTGCGGCTGCGGTGGAATCCGCAGGGCTTGCATGTTCTGGGGACGATGGCGGCACTGACGTCCGAGAAAGACCCCCTGACTCTGATCCGCGCGGTTCATGCCTTGTATCAGCGTCGTCAGGACTTTGTGTTTTTGCATTTCGGTGCGCCTGGTTCCGAGAACTCGGCGGCAGAGGAACTGATTGCGCAGTTGGGGCTGGAAGACTGCTACAAGCTGGCTGGTTTTGAAGCCCGCCCCGAACAGGCTTATCGCTTGATGGACGGCTTTGTCCTGAGCTCCCGGCATGAAGCCCTGGGCTCCAGCGTTCTTGATGCGTTCGTGTACGGCGTGCCCGTTACGGCCACGATGGCGGGCGGTTTGAGTGAGCTGCTGGATAATGGCCGTGGCAAGTTATGCGCGGTAGGGGATGCACAAGCCATTGCACAGGCTCTGGATGACACTTTGAGCAATCCGACAGCAGCGCGGCAACAGGCAGCGCTGGCGCATCGTTGGGTGCAGCAGGAGCATGACCCTGCTGTCATGGTGCAGCGTTACTTGCGTCTGTATCAGCAACTGGTACAGCAACGCGTACGGACCTGAGCCCGGCTTACATCTTTGGTGCAGGTAAAGGCACCCGCGTCTCGAACTTGGCCTGATGAATCGAAAAGAAGCTTCGTATATTGCGGATATTCGCCTGACTGGTGAATAAAGCATGAGCCAGCTTGTGATACGCCGTCATGTCGCTGACTTGCAAGATCACAATGAAATCCACCCCGGTCGAGACGCGATAGCATTGCGTCACCGCTGCTTCGGGGGCCATCAGACGCTCGAATTGCTGCAGATATTCTTCACCCTGACGGTCCAGCGTAATCTCCACAATGGCCGTCAAGCTGGGGCCCAGTTGCTCCGGGTCCAGCAAGGCAACCTGCCTGCGAATTACCCCTTGTTCGCTTAAACGACGTACTCGCCGCAGGCAGGTCGGGGGAGAGGCATGCACGCGCAAAGCCAGCGCTTGATTGCTGATGGAAGCATCATTTTGCAGTTGCTCCAGAATGCGTAAATCCAGCTCGTCCAGTTCAATCATGACAATGTTTATCTATCTATGATGAAATAAAATTCCGTTAAATAAAATGAATTTTGTTTTTCTTTCATATTGATTATTAAATGAAATTTTAATTCATTTCGAAGAAAAAATAGATATAAAATTTTTCATGATTCAGATCAGAATAAGCGGATTGAATTGATTAGTTGGCCCACCGAAAGGGGCCATGAACAGGAGTTGGCTATGTGTGGAATTGTTGGCGCGGTAGCGCAACGCGATATTGTCCCCGTGCTGCTGGAAGGTTTGAAGCGTCTGGAATACCGGGGCTACGATTCTTGCGGCGTTGCTGTTCATGCGCAGGGCCAGTTGTTGCGGGCACGCAGTACTCAGCGCGTGGCCGAGCTGCAAGAACAGGTCAAGGCAGATCATCTGCAAGGCTTTACCGGCATTGCTCACACTCGCTGGGCAACGCACGGCGCGCCTGCTACTCACAATGCTCACCCTCATTTCTCCGGCAAGGGCAAAGCGCGTATTGCGCTGGTGCATAACGGCATCATTGAAAACCACGACGAATTGCGCGCCGAGCTGCAAAGCATTGGCTACGTGTTCGAGAGTCAAACTGATACCGAAGTGATCGCTCACCTGATCGACCACCTGTACAACGGTGACCTGTTCGAGGCCGTGCAACAGGTCATCCGTCGCTTGACGGGGGCTTACGCCATCGCTGTGTTCTGTCAGGACGAGCCACATCGCGTGGTGGGTGCGCGCCATGGTTCGCCGCTGGTTGTAGGTGTGGGTCAGAATGAAAACTTCCTGGCTTCGGATGCCTTGGCATTGGCCGGCACGACCGATCAAATCATCTACCTGGAAGACGGTGATGTGATTGATTTGCAGATCAATAAAGTGTGGATCATGGACAAGGACGGCCGCGCCGTTGATCGTCCGGTACACACTGTACATCTGCACACCGCAGCCGCTGAATTGGGCCCATACCGCCACTTCATGCAAAAGGAAATCTTCGAGCAGCCCCGCGCTGTAGGCGATACCTTGCAAGACATTGAAAGCGTCACACCCGAGTTGTTTGGGGACCAGGCCTACAAGGTTTTCCAGGACATCGACAATGTGCTGATTCTGGCTTGCGGCACCAGCTACTACGCCGGTCTGACCGCCCGCTACTGGATTGAGTCTCTGGCCAAAATCCCCGTCAATGTGGAAATTGCCAGTGAGTACCGCTACCGCGACAGCGTGCCCAACCCGCGCACTTTGGTGGTGACGATTTCCCAGTCCGGCGAAACGGCTGACACGCTGGCCGCCTTGAAACATGCCCGCAGCCTGGGCATGGAACAGACCCTGACCATCTGCAACGTGGCCACCAGCGCCATGGTGCGTGAGTGCAAGCTGTCCTACATCACCCGCGCTGGCGTGGAAATTGGTGTGGCTTCCACCAAAGCCTTCACCACCCAGTTAACCGCCTTGTTCCTGCTGACCATCGCACTGGCTCAAGTCAAAGGTCACTTGAATCAGGAGCAGGAAGGCGACTACCTGAAAGCCCTGCGCCACCTGCCTACCGCTATCGCGGCTGTGTTGGCTCTGGAGCCACAGATCATGGCGTGGGCCGACCGTTTTGCCAGCAAGGAAAACGCCTTGTTCCTGGGCCGTGGCATGCATTACCCCATCGCCATGGAAGGCGCGTTGAAGCTGAAAGAAATCAGCTACATCCACGCCGAAGGCTACCCAGCTGGTGAACTGAAGCACGGCCCTCTGGCCCTGGTCACCGAAGCCATGCCCGTGGTCACTATCGCCCCACGTGATGAACTGCTGGAAAAGCTGAAATCCAATATCGAAGAAGTCCATGCACGCGGTGGTGAGCTGTACGTGTTTGCTGACGCCGATACCCGCATCGGCAGCAGCGAGCGTGTGCATGTGATCCGTATGCCAGAGCACTACGGCAAGCTGTCCCCCATCTTGCACACCGTGACCCTGCAATTGCTGGCGTATCACACGGCTTGCTCGCGCGGCACGGACGTGGATAAGCCACGGAATTTGGCCAAGAGTGTGACTGTCGAATAAGTTTTTCAGATTACATCGACCGTAAAGAGCCGCTTATGCGGCTCTTTTTGCATTCTTCGCCGTTTGGCAATTTTCGAGTGGTTTTTATAGGGAAATAAATCCTGCGAAAGAGGGTGAGCCTTGCCTGAAAGCCAGTTTATGTGTCGCTGCAAACACACACCGCTAGCGGATTTTGCAGCTCACACTCTATAATTGATAACGATTCTCATTATCTAGCGGTGCGGAGTACCCTCGTGTCATCTTCAGTTCTTCCCTTGTCAGGCATGTATTCGGCCGAGTCGGTCGAGTCACTGTACTGCGACCACCATAGTTGGTTGCAGCGCTGGCTGCATCACCGCTTGGGTGGCGCGGACCAGGCGGCTGACTTGGCGCAGGACACCTTTGTACGTTTGTTAAGCAGCCGTTCTCGCTGGCAATTTACCAGTCCTGGCGAGGCCCGCGCCTACTTGCGCAAGACGGCACAAAACCTGTGCATCAATCTGTGGCGACGTCAGGAAATTGAGCAGGCCTGGCTGGATATTCTGGCTGCTACACCCGAGAACTTTTACCCTTCGGCAGAACGTCAGGCCATGATTTTGCAGGCGCTGGAAGAGATCAGTGTCATGCTCAGCAGCCTGTCTCCCAAAGCGGCCAAGGCGTTTACCTTGGCCGTCATTTGCGAGATGACTGATGATGAGGTCGGTGCAGAAATGGGCATTTCCGGCCGCATGGTGCGCAAGTACGTGGCACAAGCCATGTTGGGCTGCATCAGCCTGCATGCTTGCCAGACCGTCGCCGAATTGCGTCAGGAACCTCAATACTAAGCCTCATGAAGCACGGCTCCAGTTTTTCTTCTCCCGCTACACCTCCCCACGCCGTTTTGATGCAAGCCGCTGAATGGTATGCCTGCCTGCGCGATGGCAAAGCCAGTGCGGCGCAGCGCTCTGCCTGGCAGAGCTGGCTCAAGCAGGACGAGATGCACAGCACCGCCTGGCGATATGTGGAAGAAGTCAGCCGCAGTTTTGAGCCTGTGCGCACTGCGCCAGATTCGCGCCGAGTGGTAGAAACATTGCACACGGCCAACGAGCGTTTGCATCAGCGCCGTCGCGTGCTGACCAGTGTCGCCGTACTGGCGGGCACGGGAGTTCTAAGCTGGCTGGGCTGGCGTCAGTCCTGGCTGCCATCCAGTGTTCTGGCCTTGGCGGCTGACCACTCTACACAAACCGGCGAGCAGAACCAGATTGTGCTGGCAGACGGTTCCCGGCTTTGGCTGAACACCGCCTCTGCAATTGATGTGCAGTTCACCGCACAGGCTCGCCATATCGTTCTGATTTCAGGCGAGATCTTCATTCAGACGGCCAAAGACGATACGGACAGACCTTTCACCGTTCAAACCCCGCAAGGCAATATGCGCGCCTTGGGCACGCAATTCAATGTGCGTATGGACCAGGACTGTACGCAGCTGGCGGTCTATGAAGGGGCCGTGCAGGTGTCTACGGCAAAAGGTCAAAACACCACTACGGTGCAGGCGGGCAAGCAGGTGCACTTTAATGCGCAGCGTATCCGGCAAAGCATGGACGCCGAGCAGGCGCGTGAGGCCTGGACCCAAGGCGTACTGGTGGCTGATAACATTGCCTTGCGTAGCGTGATCAAGGAATTGAGCCGTTACCGCAAAGGCTATCTCGGTGTGGATGAGGCAGTGGCCGATCTGAAGGTCTATGGCAGCTTCCCCATTCATGACACGGACCGCGTGTTGAAAATGCTGGCTTCAGCATTGCCGATTCGCATCGATCAGCCCATGCCCTGGTGGACCAGTGTGCAAGCTCTGGATTGATTGAGCAGGGCATTTCACCAACGATGGTCATAAATAATAAAAATAAAAACCTATCAGATTCAAAGGCTTGCCGGATTTTGGCCAAAAAATCTCAAAAAAGACGCAAAAGCAGGTTCCGGGTTTTGGAGACTTGGTGGTTTTAGACAGTAAGAGGACCTGATTGGCGTGAGGCCAATGAAGCAGGAGGCAGCCCGCCGTGGCTGCTCAGTACTGAACATCAACGCAAGAATATCGTTCAGGTTCATCGTTTTTATTGTGACTGACCCGTGTTTTTGAAGGATGTCTCCTTATGCATCGTCGCCCCGATCCCCTTTCCCTGTCCAAGGATGCAGGATCGCATTGCGCCCCTTTGCGTCCACTGGCCTTGGCCCTGTATGTCTTGATGGCCGGTAGCGCGTTTATTGCCAGTACCTCGCCTGCCCAGGCGACCACGCAAAGCAGCCCGACGGCAGACAAGACACAGCGTTATGACATACCAGCAGGCCCCTTGAGCCGGGTGTTGATGCGCTTCTCGCAAGAAAGCGGGGTCTATCTGGTTGGCGCAGGCAGCGTGGCCGAAGGCAAGCAAAGCGCGGGCCTGAAAGGCAATTACAGCGTGACGCAGGCCTTGGATACCTTGCTGGCAGGCACGGGCATTCGCTACTCGCGCGATGCCAATACCGTCAATTTGTGGCCCGTCACGGAAACCACTCAATTGGCCCCCGTGCGTGTGCAGGGCACCTTGAATCGGGCGACTGAAGACACAGGCTTGTACACGCTGAACGGTACCAGCAGCACCGCGACGCGCTTGAACATGGACACCCAGCACACGCCGCAGTCGGTCAGTGTGATGACGCGCCAGCAAATGGACGATTTCGGCCTGACCAGCTTCGATGATGTGATGAACTTTACCACCGGCGTGACGGCCAATACGGCTGCGGTGGGAGGCGGGTTTCAGTTTCAGGCCCGTGGCTTTGACATCAGCAATGTGCAAGTGGATGGCGTGCAAAGCAGCTACCGTGCTGCCGGACGTGGAGCATTCAATCCTATTTCTCTGGATATGGATTTATACGACCGTGTGGAAGTCGTGCGCGGAGCGACAGGTTTGTTGTCGCCTACCGGCGAGCCCTCCGCCTTGATCAATTTGATTCGCAAACGTCCGCAAGCAGAATTTGGCGGCAAGTTAAGCGCCCACTATGGCTCCTGGAACGACAAACGCGTAACGGCGGACGTGACCGGCCCGCTGACTGAAGACGGCCGTTTGCGTATGCGTGTTATTGGTTCGCGCAAGCAGGCGGACTCCTTCATGGATCGCCAGGACCACAAGAATGATTTGCTGTCCGGCATGCTGGAGTTCGATTTGACTGACCGAACCTTGCTGACCGCTGGCTACGACTACCAGACCGCCAAGCTGCGAGGCGAAGGCAATATGGGTGTGCCCTTGTTTACCAGCGAGGGCGACCGTATTGACGTTTCGCGCTCCATGTCGCTGGTGCCGGATTGGACCTACTGGGACAAGAAGCATCAAAACGCTTTCTTCTCGGTCGAGCATGAGTTTGAAAACAAGTGGAATGCCAAGCTCAGCTACAGCCATCAACGTGACGATGGCGATGCCCTGATTACTGGCCTGGGGCAGGGCGTGAATCCGGTGGTGCGCCCGGACGGATCCGGTATAGGCATCCGCGCCAACCTGGCCGCCAATGGCTATCGCCATCAGGACAACCTGGAGTTGTCGGCCAATGGTCCTTTCGAGCTGTTTGGCCGCGAGCACCAGCTGATGTTCGGTTTTAACGGCACTCGCAAGCGTGACACCACGTACACCATGCAGGTCAGCGATACCCGCAACTGGTTCATCCCCAATATTTACGACTGGGACGGCTATATGCCCGAGCCCAGCGTCAGCCGCACAGGTGAATGGAACCGGGTCCACACACGCGAATACGGTTTCTTTGCCGGCACGCGCTTGAACATTATTGATCCCTTGAATGTGATCATGGGCATGCGCTTGTCGGACTACAAAACCTACCGTGACAACTACGGTAAAACCGGCCAGTTCACCGGCGTGTCCAACGAGCTGCGCAACCGTAATGAAATTACGCCGTACTTTGGGGTGACGTATGACATCAACCCGAACCTGACGGCCTACGCCAGTTATACCCGCCTGTTCCAGCCGCAAAGCTACAAGGACATCAACGAGAACTTCCTGGATCCCATTACTGGGGTGAACCGTGAAATTGGTCTGAAAGGCAGCTTGATGGAGGAGGCCCTGCAGTTCTCCCTGGCCGCTTTCGAGACCCGTCAAAACAATCTGGCCGTGCTGGACCCTTCGGTGCCGGATGACTTCCTATTGCCTGATGGCAGTCGCCCTTACGTGTCTTCTGGTGCTGGCAACAAAACCAAAGGTTTTGAAGTGGAGCTAAGCGGCGCACTGACCAACAACTGGAATGTGTTTGCTTCTTATAGCTACGCCAGCACTAAAAACGGTGAAGGCGAGCGGATCAACACCTACATCCCCAGCCAAACCTTCCGTCTGGGCACCATGTACCAATTCTCCGGAGCGTTGCAAGGCTTGAGCGCCGGTGCCACGGTGAACTGGTTTGGCAAGCGTGATCTGTGGACGGCTGGCCGTCCTTATACGGCCAGCAACGGCAAGGCGCTGGAAGACACCCACAGCAGCTATGCCCTGGTTGGCCTGCACGCCAATTACCGCGTGAACCAGCATTGGAATGCCAAGCTCACGGTAAACAATTTGTTCGACAAGCGTTACTACGACAACTTCGTGATCTTCCGGGCACGTTACGGCGCGCCGCGCAATGTGCATCTGTCCATTGATTACCAGTGGTAATTCCTTCCCCCACTTTTATCGAGCCTAAATTATGACGTCGTCTACTACTCGCCATCTTGTGCGTGGTCTGTACCTTGCTATTGCAATGAGCTTGTCGGCCGGCTACGTACACGCCAAAACTCCTGCCCCTGCAGGCTACCAAGCCGTTACCCAAGCACAGATCATGCAAAAACCGACTGCCGCCGAAGTTCTGGAAATCGTCTTCAGCCCTGCGCAATCCAGCTTGTACGTGTCCTCTCCCAACTGGAAGGACGAAACCTTGTCGCGCACGCTGGTGCTGGACCCCAAGACCCTGGAAATCAAGCAAGAGATTCCCATGGAGGCCAAGAGCTTCGGGGTGGCCCTGGATGATGCCGCCAACCGCCTGTATCTGACTCAAGGTTTCAACGGCACGATTGCCGTGGTTGATACCGTCAAGAACGAGGTCATCAAGCGCATTCGGGTGCAGGAAAAAATCAATTTTCAGGACACCATCAACGCGGCTGATTTTGGCCAGGCACGCAAAGACGGTTTGCTGAAGATGATGGAGCGTTTCAAGATTACCGAGGACTTCCAGTACAAGACGCGTGAACTGGTCGTGGACAAGAAAAACCACCGTGTGTTCGCGCCTGGCTTGGGCCTGGGTTTTGACAGTGTGCTGTTCGTGGTGAATACCCGGACATTGGAGCTGGAAAAAGTGCTGCCAGGCTTTGGCTATAACGTCGTGGGCATCACCCTGGACGAGGCCAATAACCGCTTGTTTGTCTCCAATATGCAGGGCCAAATCATGGTGGTAAATAGCCAGACCTTGAACATCGATCAGGTCTGGGAAATTGAAGCCGACCAGTTGCTGAACCTGGCGTATGACCCGGCGCAGAACCGATTGTTCGGGGTGGACCAGGGGATTGACCGTGATGACGCGCGTAACCTGCATCTGGAGCGTGAATACAAGCGCCGCAGCGCTGGTCATCAAGTGTTTGTGCTGGATGCATCCAACGGTAAAACCCTGGCAACCATGCCTACCGGCGAAGTGCCTATTGGTGTGCGTTTTGACGCCGAATCCCAGCGTCTGTTTGTCGCTAACCGAGGCGGTGTGCGCGAGAAAGAGGGCAAGGGTTCGGTCAGTATTTTCGATACGGTGAACTACAAGCCGCTGCAAACCATTGAGCTGGCTCCACACCCCAACAGTCTGGAATACATCCCCGCTGAAAAAGCCTTGTATGTGTCGGTGAAGAACGACGGCAATAGCAAGGAAAAAGGGACCAAAGAACGTATGGTGCGTATCCAGTTCTAAAAGGCCAAAGCAGCCTGATTGATTGACAAGGTGGGACCCAAAGCCCGGGTTTGGCGTGATGCCGAACTCGGGCTTTTTTACGTGTATGGATTGCTTGCGAAATTTATTCGTAATCTATAAGATTAGATATCTAATCAAATGGCATGTTCTATGTGGAAAGGGTGAAACAGTGCTGCAGTCTTGCGCTGCACGCAGTTTCTTTGTTGCCCCACCTGTAAACGCTACATATCCAATTCTTCAGTCCCTATTACGTCTCCTCAGTGAAAGGAAAACAGCCCATGTCTCATTATTTGATCGAGCTTTACACGCCTAATGCCAAGTGGAATGCCTTGCCCGTCGAGCAGCGCCAGACCTTCCTGGCAGGTCTTCAGGAGGCGATGGGCGGCCTCTCCACCCTGGGTATTGAAGTGCTGGCTCTGACCGCTACCGAGCACGATATTGATTGCTCCAGCGCGCACCGCTTCATGGGTGTTTGGCGCTTCCCTGATCAACAAGCTTGCCAGGCTTTGCTGGCTGGCATCAAAGCCAGTGGTTGGTACGAGTATTTCGACCATGTGAATGCAGCGGGTGCACAAGGGGGGTTTGCTCAACACTTGACGGAGCTGGCTAAGGATTATCAAGCTGTTTGAGGGTTAGCAAGTCAGGCGGGATAGTTAAAAAACGTTCATAGATTAGAGTTTATATGATATAAACGGTTATCTATGAACGATAATTGTTGTCTGCACCATGCCCAAGAAACTCGCTCCTACTCCGTTTTACCTGCCAGCCGTCGAGTCACGGACTCTGGTGTGGGGGCGCTGCATTCGTACTCAACGTGTTGCTCAGAAAATTACAGCTCAAGTCTTTAGTTCAAGAGTCGAGGTCTCAGAAAGTACATTACGCCGAATGGAACGAGGCGATCCGGCTGTGGCAATGGGGAGCTATTTGACTGCCTTGGCAGCGCTTGGTCTGCTCGAATCCATCGTGCCTATGCCTGATGCTCATTGGAGCAGTGGAGATATGAAGGGACGCGCAAGACTGGACAGAGATGACGATGAGTATTTCTAAGCCTTTATACGTCTATTTGCAGCGGCCTGACACGGGGCAATGGGTGACCGTGGGTCGGTACATCCACGACTCGTCAGCCCAGCTTGGCCAGTTCATGTATGCGCCCAGCTATCGGGATGCAGGTCTGCCATGGTCAATTGATCCGGTTAACTTACCGCTGAGTGGCTCCGTCCCAATTCAGGCGAGTCGCTACGGTGGCCTGCATGATGCGCTACGTGATACTTGTCCCGACGCCTGGGGCCGGTTACTCATTCAAAGGCAACACGGATTAAGCGATAGCTCTCCAAACCATGCTTATCTTCTGAAGGCTGGTAATGCGGAGCGTTGGGGAGCATTGGCGGTCGGCTCTTCGCCTAAACCCTCGATCGCAGAATTGTCCGCACCGCCCATCACAGAAATTGAAAAGCTGAGCGCAGAGCTGCAAGCCATGCAGTTGCGCCGCCCTCCGGTGGACCCGCATTTGCGTCGACGACTGATGGCCACGCCCAGCATGGGAGGGGCAAGACCCAAAGCAACCGTTCGTGATGGAGATCAGTTCTGGCTTGTGAAGCCGATCTTGCCATCTGATACCGAGGATATTCCGCGTCTTGAACATGCAACTCAAGAGTGGGGCCGGGCAGTGGGCTTGAACTTTGCCCAAACCGCGTACACAGGTTTGGGTGAGGACTCCGCCCTGAGTGTGATGCGCTCATTGAGGTTTGATCGCCAACATGGCCTTAGGGTCATGACATTGAGTGCGGCATCCTTGCTGCAGACGGAGTATCCCGGTCATTCAGGCTCATCGGCCTGGAGTTATCCCAACTTGGCCAGAACGTTGACGATGATAGGTGCCCCTCAGGAGGACGCCATTGAATTGTTCTGTCGCATGATTTTCAATGCGGTCATTGGCAATGATGATGATCATCCCCGCAACCATGCCATTCATTATCTTCATGCTCAGGGCCGATGGCGTTTGACGCCCGCTTTTGATGTCGTTCCTAATCCGGATTTCACCCCTCAGTATCTGGCGATGGAGTTGAGTCATGGAAGCCGCCAGATCAGTCGAGCCAATGCGTTACACGATGCCAAAGCCTTTGGCTTGTCAGGTGATGAAGAGGCGGCGGAGCTGCTTGATCGGCTGCTGGACAGGATAGAAGGGCAGTTTGATCAGGTGCGTCTCCTGCTCGGACCTCGTTTGGAGTCGCTCATGCAGGAGAGGTTGTCTGAAGGACTGCGGCGCATGCGCATTATGTAGCTACTCGGACATGCCCGAGAAATGCCCCAAAGTTTTGATTTGAGGTACTTGCGAAGCCCTGATTCGGCGTCATGCTGAGCCAGGGCTTTCAATCGCACAAACACAGTGATCAATAAATCGCACGCGGTGCATCCGCCTAGCATGCAAAAGAAGCGTCCAGCCTTTCTTGTCTTGTATTCCCTATAACTCGATTGCTATGGCCCTTGCTATTGGTTGCATCGATAGCCAGTGCGAATTAATCGATTTGTCCCCCTTGGTATGCCTCTCTACGATGACTAGTAACAATAAGGAGGCAAACCATGACGGCGTATTTTTCCAACCCGGTTCGGACCTGCTTCGGCCCGGGAAGTTTGAATGAAATTTCTACCTTGGCGGCCAACAAGAAAGTCACCTTGGTGACCTTTCCGGAGGCTCGTGGGCTGGGTTTGGTTGAGCGTATCGGGAATTTGCTGGGCGACAGGCTGATTCATGTTGTCGAAGATGTGCAGCCAAATCCCGATGTCAGTTACTTGAAGGATGTCTACGAGTCCTTCTGGCAGCAAGCCGGGCAAACGGACATTGTGCTGGCCGTGGGCGGGGGCAGTGCCATTGATACGGCCAAGGCGCTGATTGTGGGGACTCAGACGGGCACCTTCCAGGAACTGCTGAATCTCTTGTCCACCGGCAAGGCTTTTACTCCTGTTCAGGTCAAGTCCTTGATTGCGGTGCCTACAACCGCAGGGACCGGCAGCGAGGTCACTCCGTGGGCCACGATCTGGGATCAGCAAGCACAGAAAAAGTACTCTTTGCATCTGGAGCAAACCTGGCCTGCCGTCGCCATTATTGATCCGGAGTTGATGCTGACAGTACCGGAAAAAGTGACGGTCTCAACTGGGCTGGATGCCTTGTCGCACGCCTTGGAGTCGATCTGGAATGTGAATGCCAACCCCATTTCCGACACCTTTGCGGTCTCTGCCATTCAGGACATCCTTACCTATTTGCCCTTGCTGCAGAAGGATCTGGGTAATATCCAGCTGCGCTCCAAAATGGCGCTGGCGGCCTTGAAAGCGGGCATGGCGTTTTCCAATACCAAGACCGCCCTGGCGCACTCCATCTCTTACGAAATGACCTTGCGTCACGGCTTGCCGCATGGCATTGCTTGCTCCTTTACCTTGCCCTTTGTACTGGGCCTGGCCTGGGGCTGTGATCCATCCCGGGATCTGGTGTTTGAAAGCCTGTTTGGCCCTGATCGCAAGCAGGCTCAAGCTCATTTGCGGGACTTCTTGCTCAGTGTGGGCGTCAAGACCGAGTTTGAGGACTACGGCGTAGGGCCAGACGAGCAGGCTGCCATGATTACTTATGCCTTGCAGGGTGCACGCGGCAAGAACTTTATCGCCGCTTGAATCATAAAAAAAACGAGAGACAAACGAATGAAGGGAGAGAGGAAAGATTCCCCCCCTTCTCATACCGCATGAATAGAGCATTCCTCTGGCCTGGCTTGCCAGCAGCGGGGGAGTGAAAGGAGCTGGTTATGAATCACGCAACAAGTCTGTCGGGGGCCACGGCGGCATCCGGGTCTTCGTTTCGTCGAGCCCAATGGCGCATGCTGCTGGCCGCGATGTTCTGTTATCTGTTTTTCTATACCGGGCGGCAGACTTTCGGGTTTGCGATTCCGGGCTTGAAAGAGGAGTTTGGCTTTAGCAGTGCTGCCTTGGGCTGGGTATCGGCCGCCTTGTTATGGGCCTACGCCATTGGACAAGCCATCAATGGCAATCTGGCGGACAAGTATGGCGGTCGTCGCATCATGTCTGCTGGCGCGATTCTGTCGTGTGGCGCGAACTGGGTAGCCAGCTTTGCCACCGGCTTTTTCAGCCTGATCATTCCCTGGGGTGCCAATGGCTACTTTCAGGCGCTGGGCTGGGCACCGGGTAGTCGCCTGATCTCCAACTGGTGGGGTGTGTCCGAGCGCGGCAAGGCTTATGGCTTATATGTGTTTGCTGCAGGCTGTGCGTCGATTCTGTCGTATGTCACCTCGATCGTGGTGATCGATGTCATGCATCTGGACTGGCGCTGGATTTTCCGGCTGCCCGTATTGCTGATGTTGCTGGGCGGAATCGTGTTTTATCTGGTTGCTCGCGAGCGGCCAGAGGATATGGGCTTTGAGCCTTTGGCCGATACGGGAGTGGCCAATGCCAACGATCAGGCCAAGGCGCTGGAGGGGGAGAAGGAGTCCTCCTGGGAGCGTTACAAGGCTGTTCTGAAAAACAAGCGCCTGCTGATCGCTGCCTTGTCCCTGGGCTTTCAGAATGCAGCCCGATACGGCTTGATCGTCTGGGTGCCGGTCCATTTTCTGGGCGCGGACTGGAAGACGGGCGACAGCCTGATTGATCCCAAGTGGATCACGATCGCTCTGCCAGTGGGCATGGCCGTTGGAGCGCTGAGCAATGGCTGGATTTCAGACCGCCTGTTTGGCTCCAAGCGTTACCTGGCCATCATGCTCTATACGAGCCTGGGTGCCTTGACCAGTCTGTGGATGTGGACCTTGCCGGTTCATAGCACTTTGGGCCTGGTGGCGCTGTTTCTGTGCGGTTTCTTTGTGTATGGACCCGCTTCCAGCTTCTGGGCCTTGTGTCCCGATCTGGTGGGAGCCAAACGTTCGGGCACGGCAACCGGTGTCATGAACTTTTCTTCCTATCTGTTCGCCGGTCTGGCCGAGCCCATGATCGGGAGCGTCCTGGACTCGACGGGGGATACCTCGCTGATCTTTGTGATTGTGTTGATTGCGTGTGCCTGCAGTGCGCTGGTGGCACTATTCATACGTCGTTAATCATCACTCCTGAGGCTTGTCCATGCACCAGTACCACAAATGGTTGAGATCGTTTTATGCCGTCGCCCATACCGGCGGTTTCACCTCGGCCGCACGTTATCTCAGCATTGGGCAGCCTACCGTCAGCGAACAAGTCCGGGCTTTGGAAAAGCGTTTTGATGTCGAGCTGTTTTATCGCTCCGGCAATCAGCTGGAACTGAGCTCGGCCGGACAGCAGCTCTACGAGATCACCAAGCCCTTGTTTGATCTTGAAGAGGAAGCGGTGCAATTGCTGGAGAGTTTCAAGCAGCGTAAATCCGGCCTGTTGCGAGTGGGGGCGGTCTCGCCACCTATCGCGATGGATCTGATTTTTAAGCTGGGGCAAAACAATCCGGATATTGAATTGAAAACCTACTTTGCCTCGGCCAGCGAGGTGCTGGAAAAGCTGTACGACTTTGATGTGGATGTGGCCTTGCTGGCGCATCCCAAATCAGATCCAAGCTTGTACACCCGGCTTTACCAGCGCTATCCGGTGGTGGCTGTGGTGCCCGAAAAGCATCCCTGGTGCTCGCAGGGTCGGGTATCGGTTCAGCAGCTTCAGGATGAGCCTGTCGTGCTGAGGGAGCAAGGTTCACGCACCCGCCAGATTATTGAGGAGGGTTGCAGGCAGCATCAGATCAGGATCAATTGCGTGATGGAACTGAACAGCCGCGAGGCCATTGTGCATGCCATACGTAAAGGGCTGGGCATTGGTTTTGTCTCAGCGCCGGAGTATGTGGATATTCCCGGTACCCGGCTGATCACGTTCGACCAGCATCCTTTTTATATCGACTACTACCTGTGCTGCCTGGAATTACGAAAAGACCGACCACTTATTAATGATTTGTTCATGGATCTGGAATCCACCCATTAGCTTGTTTACACCGCATTTCGCGTTTGGAGAACGATGATGACGTATCAGCAACCTCAACAAGTACAGGCCGTTATTTTTGACTGGGCAGGCACTGTCGTTGATTTTGGCTCTTTTGCACCCACGCAGATTTTTGTCGAGGCTTTTGCCGAGTTTGGTGTGCAAGTGTCCCTGGAAGAAGCTCGTGGCCCCATGGGGATGGGCAAGTGGGATCACATTCGCACCTTGTGCAATGTGCCCGAGATTGCCGAGCGCTATAAAGCCAAGTTTGGCCGTGTCCCCAGCGACGACGATGTCACGGCGATTTACGAGCGCTTCATGCCTTTGCAGATCAAAAAAATTGCCGAGCACTCGGCCCTGATTCCGGGGGCATTGGAAGTGATCTCCAACCTGAAAAGTACCGGTGTCAAAGTAGGATCGTGTTCTGGCTACCCCAAAGTGGTCATGGATAAAGTGGTCGAACTGGCAGCGAAAAATGGCTACATGGCAGAATGCGTGGTCGCAACGGATGAGGTGCCCAATGGCCGCCCGTACCCGGCTCAGTCGCTGGCCAACGTGATTGCCTTGGGTGTGTCGGACGTGGCCGCCTGCGTCAAAGTAGATGACACCTGGCCCGGCATTGTGGAAGGGCGCAGTGCGGGAATGTGGACCGTGGCACTAACCTGCTCGGGCAATGCTCTGGGTCTGACCTACGATGAGTTCAAGAAGCTGCCTGCCGACAAGCTGCAAAGCGAACGCGAGCGTATTGGGGCCATGTTCAGCGATTCGCGCCCGCATTATCTGATCGATACCATTGTTGATCTGCCCGAGGTGCTGGCAGACATCAACCGCCGCTTGGCCAATGGGGAAATGCCTCAAAGCAGCTGATTTGCTGCACCGCATCTCAAGGAAAACCTCCATGTACGGCGGCTAAGCATGGCGGCACACTGAAAGATAGGCCACGCCCGCCCGGGGCTTGGCCTATTTTCGGGATGAGGTCTGATGCAGTCTTCACATGTGGCACACGTCCAAGAGATCACGGCTGTTTGGCAGGGCAGCCTGTCCCGGCGCGATCAGGCTGTGGTCCACAGCTGGAGACGATGCATTGAGCATCACAGACTGGACCCGGCGCAGGCTTGCGAGGCCTATATCGTGCCGGACTCCCAATTGCGCGAGCATCGTCAGCAGTCCGAAGCCCTGATCAATATTGCGCGCTCCGGGCTGGAGCGGCTTTATCAGCAGGTCTCCGGGCTGAATTACGTGTTGCTGCTGTCCGATAACAAGGGCGTCACGGTTGATTTCCTGGGCTCGGATGGACAGCGTGATGCCTTGCGGCAGGCCGGTCTGTATATGGGCTCGGAATGGTCTGAAGAGCGCGCGGGAACGTGCGCGGTGGGCACTTGTCTGCACACGGGCGAGGCCCTGACCATTCATCAAAACGATCATTTCGATCATATGCACGCGCCCCTGTCCTGCACGGCGGCGCCTATCTATCATTACGACGGCGAGCTGGCTGCGGTGCTGGATTTATCCTTGCTGCAGTCGCCGCAGGCCAAGGCTAGCCAAGGTTTGGCCCTGCACCTTGCCAATGCGGCTACCCGCCGTATTGAGCTGGCCAATTTGATGGCCTCTCACCGTCAGGAATGGATTTTATGCTTGTCGCAGTCGCCGGAGTTTCTGGATATTGATCCGGAAGCGGCTATTGCGATTGATGGCTCCGGCCGTATCAAGGGCATGACGCATACGGGGGCGCGCATTCTGGCGCGGGCGGCGGGGGTGGATTGGCGTAATCCTGCGGGTTTGTTGGGGCAGAGCTTGATGCGCTTTCTGCATCTGGAAGTGGACCAGTTGCCGACCTTGATGCGTTACCGCCCCACGCAGGAGCGTGTCGTTATGGCACGTGATGGCAGTGTGCTGTTTGCCCATGCCATTGAACCCCGACGTGTGTTGAGCAACCGGTCTGTGGGGATGGATGGGGCAGCCGTGGATGCCGCCTTGCCACAGGCCTTGCGAGGTTTGGCAGGCACGGATGCGGCCATGCAGTCCATGCTATTGAAAGCCGCGCGTTTGGCAACGCGGGAAATGCCGGTGTTGTTGCAGGGCGAGACAGGTTCGGGCAAAGAGTATTTGGCACGTGCGATTCACACGGCCAGCGGTCGTGGCGGGAATTTTGTGGCCGTCAATTGTGCGGCCTTGCCCGAGAGCCTGATTGAAAGCGAATTGTTTGGCTATCTGGCTGGTACGTACACCGGCGGTGCTGCACGTGGTCGCACGGGTTTGATCGAGGCGGCTGATGGAGGCACCCTGTTCCTGGACGAGATCGGCGATATGCCGCTGGCCCTGCAAAGCCGTTTACTGCGGGTGCTGGCCGAATCCGAGGTGATGCCTTTGGGCGCACGCACAAGCAAGCGCGTGGACCTGCGTGTGATTTCAGCCAGCCACCATGATTTAAGTGCCTTGGTAGAGCAAGGCCGCTTTCGTGCGGATTTGCTGTATCGCTTGAATGCGGCAGTGCTGGCCTTGCCCGCTTTGCGTCAGCGTAGTGATCTGGAATGGTTGGTGCAGCAGATATTGCATCGGCGTAATAAAGGCGATGTGCCCGGTTTGTCTCCCGAGGCCTGGCAAGCGCTGCAAGCCTACGAGTGGCCGGGTAATTTACGCGAGCTGGACAATGCGCTGGTGCTGGCATTGGCCTTGGCGGAAGGTTCCTGCATTGAGGTGCAGGATTTGCCGGAGGCCTTGCGAGAGCGGCGTCTGGCCACATCTACAGGCAGCCCAACGGCCGCAGCCGTCTCTGCCGCAGAGTCGTCCTGGCAGCAGGTTTTGCAGGCCTGTGGCGATAACGTGAGTGCAGCGGCCCGGCAGTTGGGTATCAGCCGGTCCACCTTGCATCGTTATATCAAACGGGCAGGCGTAGCTCGCCAAGAGTCGCCCTCTGACACAGGTTGCGACACCTGATGCACCACCTGTGTCACCGCTGGCACAGTTTCACCGCCTTAAAACAGGCAGCACCCCTTTAAAACAAGCCACTCCCGGTTTGGCACGGTGTTTGCTATGTACTCCATAGCTGGGCAACAAAAGCCCGGCGCAACATTAAAACGATATGGAGACAAATCATGCAAACACAGCAGCAACTGCAGCCGTCTGCGCGACAGTTGGACACGGTTCTTGAACAACTGACCCATGCGCTTGCCAGCAATGCACCGGACGATGCGGCAGCCCTGTTTGCCGAAGAGTGTTTTTGGCGTGATCTGGTCATGTTCACCTGGAATATCCGAACCATGGAAGGACGTGACCAGATCCGCGACATGCTGACGCAGCAACAACAAGGTGCCGTGTCAGCCAAGTTCGAGCGCGACAGTGCCGAGCCGGTCAGTGACGACGGCCAAGGTCTGGTGGAGGGCTGGTTTCGTGTGGAAACTGACGTGGCGCGTGGCTACGGCCATATTCGGGTCAAGGACGGGAAGATCTGGACCTTTCTGACCACCATGTCGGAATTGAAAGGGCACGAGGAGCCTTTGGGTGTGCGCCGCCCCATGGGGGCCGAGCATGGCATTCGCCGTGGGCGTCAGACCTGGCAGGAACGTCGTCAACAGGAGCAGGCTGAGTTGGGCACGACCGAGCAGCCCTATGTGCTGGTGATCGGCGGCGGGCAGGGTGGTATTGCGCTGGGCGCGCGCCTGCGGCAGTTGAATGTACCCGCGCTCATCATTGATCAACATGCCCGCCCTGGCGATAGCTGGCGCAAACGCTACAAGTCGCTGTGCCTGCACGACCCCGTCTGGTACGACCACCTGCCTTACATGCCTTTCCCCGATAACTGGCCTGTCTTTGCACCCAAGGACAAGATTGGCGACTGGCTGGAAATGTACGTCAAGGTGATGGAGCTGAATTACTGGAGCAGCACCGTATGCAAGAAGGTGCGCTACGACGAGTCCAGCCAGACCTGGGAAGTGGAGATCGAACGTGATGGCAAGCCCATGACGTTACGGCCACAGCAATTGGTCTTTGCTACGGGCATGTCCGGCAAGGCGAATGTGCCCAGCATAAAGGGGCAGGATGTGTTCAAGGGTGAACAGCAGCACTCCTCGCAGCATCCCGGACCGGAAGCATATGCGGGCAAGAAAGTAGTGGTGATCGGGGCCAATAACTCGGCGCACGATATTTGCGCGGCGCTGTGGGAGGCGGGGGCGGATGTCACCATGGTGCAGCGTTCGTCTACCCACATTGTGCGATCCGACTCCTTGATGGAGATCGGCTTGGGAGATCTGTATTCTGAACGGGCACTGGCATCGGGAGTCACCACGCGCAAGGCAGATTTGCTCTTTGCCTCTCTGCCGTACCGCATCATGGCGGACTTCCAGATTCCTGTGTACGACAAGATCCGCGAGCGCGATGCACAGTTCTATCAGAAGCTGGAGGAGGCAGGCTTCATGCTGGATTGGGGTGACGATGGCTCCGGTTTGTTCATGAAGTATCTGCGTCGTGCTTCGGGCTATTACATCGATGTGGGCGCTTGCGAGCTGATTATTGATGGCAGCATCAAGTTGAAGTCTCGGACCGGTATCAGTCATTTGACCGAGAACGCTGTGGTGCTGACAGACGGTACGGAATTGCCTGCGGACCTGGTGGTGTATGCCACCGGCTACGGCTCCATGAATGGCTGGGTGGCCGATCTGGCAGGCCAGGAAATGGCGGATAGGGTAGGCAAGTGCTGGGGTTTGGGTTCGGAAACCACCAAAGATCCAGGGCCCTGGGAGGGCGAGCAGCGCAATATGTGGAAGCCAACGCAACAGCCGAACTTGTGGTTCCATGGCGGCAATTTGCATCAGTCGCGTCATTATTCCCAGTACCTGGCCTTGCAGCTTAAAGCGCGTCAGGCGGGCTTGCCGGTGCAGGTTTATGGGATGCAGGAGGTGCACCATCTGCGTTGACGGGTAGTGACTTTGTTGTTTGGGTGAGAGTGTGCAGTCTGCACCTTGTTCTGATTTTGGCCAGATTATCAATTCGATGATCTGGCTTTTTTTTCCGCTTGTTAGCTGCGGTGGGCGTGTTTGCGCGGCAAGCATCGCGGCCCAGGCGGTGGTTTTGTTAGCAGCCCTGCTAAATTTTTTACTTTATGTATCTGCCCTGAGCGGCTCCTCTCCAGTGAGCGAGGCTCTGCTTGACTGCTCTGTTCGTGCCCAGAATTTTTCGCGTCAAAGGGGCCTCCGTTTCTTCGGCAGGAACGTATGGAAACCAGCCGTGCTGCGTCTCAGGGCGGATTTTGTCTAGCCAGCATGATGGCCAGGATTGGCCTGACACAAGCCGCTTGCCATAAGTGAGGTGAATAGGGATGTGTGAAATTTGAAGAAATTACTTATAAAGAAAACGCTTGTAGCATTTCGTAGTTTCCAGCCTGATCGGGAATGTTACGGTGGAACCATCCATCGCAAACAACGAAATTTTTGTTGATTGATTTGGACTCCTTTTAATAGCAGGGGTAAAGGGTTTTTTAAATTAAAAAATCCCTTTCTGATATTGGAGAACTTATATGAAAAAATCTGCCATCCTATCCAGTGTATTAATGGCTACCGCTTTGAGTTTTGGTTTGCAAAGCGGTGCAATGGCTAATGAGCCAGCCGTTAATCAGGATCACTCGGCAACCGCAGGTGAAGCCGTCAGCGATACCTGGATCACCACCAAAATCAAGGCTGATCTGGCCAGCACCAAGGATTTGAAGAGCACGGATATCTCTGTTGAGACCAATAATGGCGTCGCAACATTGACCGGTACCGTGCCCAGTGAAATTGAGCACAAGAAAGCCGTTGCTGCAACGGAAAGTGTGAAAGGCGTTGTGAAAGTCGATTCGTCGGGATTGAAAGTAAAACCGGAATAAAAGTTCCGTCATCAATCCTCATTGTGAATTCCCGTTGAAACAGGAGAACGACTATGAATGAAGATACGATCAAAGGTAAATGGAAACAGTTGTCTGGCAAGATTCAGGCCAAATGGGGAAAACTGACCAATGACGATATTGATGTTGCCGAAGGCAATACCGAATATCTGGTCGGCAAAATTCAGGAACGCTACGGCATTGCACGTGAAGAAGCTGAAAAGCAAGTTCGCGACTTTAATGGCGGCGCCTGATCCTTTGGCTTGATTGCCCAGGACTACAAAACGCCCTGCATATGCAGGGCGTTTTTCTTTGTGCCTTGGCAAGGTTGCTGTCAGTCCTCATCCATCTGCTGGTAGCGTTCGACCAGGTAATCCAGCAATGCTCGCACAGCTGGCATCTGCCCCCGGCGGGAGGAAAACACGGCATGAATGATTTCGCGTCGTGGAGCCCAGTCCGGAATCAGTTTCACCAAAGAGCCGTCGGCCAATTGATCGCAGACTACCAGGGTAGGCAACTGCACCACACCAACGCCTTTTAGTGCTGCGCAGCGCAGGGCCGTCATATCGGTGGTAATCAGGCGGGGCGTGTGATGCAGCACGGCTTGTGCGCCATCGGGACCATACAAGGTCCAGGTATGGCTTTGTTGTGGCAGCCCCAATGCCAGGCTGGGATAGTCCGCCAGATCAGCGGGTGAGCCGGGCATCCCGTGGCGGGCAATTAGCTCCGGGCTGGCTATCAAACATTGGCTGCGGTCGGACAGAACACGCATCACCAGATCGCTGTCTTGCAATGGTGGCGGGCGCACGCGGATCGCCATATCCAGCGCTTCCCCGATCAGGTCCACGCGCCGGTTGGTGGCATCCAATTGCACCGTGACATGCGGGTAGCTGACCATGAAGTCGGCCAACATATCACTGACATGGGCGTTCAGTAAGGTGATGGGGCAACTGAGGCGCACCACACCGCGCGGCTCGGCACGTGTCAGTTCGATGGCTGCCTGTGCCGCTTCGGCCTCTACCAGCATGGCCTTGCAGTGCTCGTAATAGGTCTGGCCAATCTCGGTCACGGTAAAGCGGCGGGTGGAGCGCTGGATCAGCCGCACTCCCAGGCGCTCTTCCAGTGCAGCCAGCCTGCGGCTAAGCGTGGATTTGGGTAAACCCAGTGCGCGACCGGCCGGGGCAAAGCCGCCGTGATCCACAATCTGAACGTAGAAGTACAAGTCGTTTAAATCTTGCATGGCAGTTTTATCGTTCCATAAATGGAACATAGATGGCCGATTTAGGGGGCTACTGGCTTCGTTGTCCCGAGTTTATTCTGTCTCTTATGTTGAAACAAGGAGATGGACATGAAGAAAATTCTTGGTATCTATAGCGCTCCCCGTCCTCACTGGGTGGGCGACGGCTTCCCCGTTCGCTCCCTGTTTTCGTACCACACACACGCAAAACAGTTGAGCCCCTTCCTGCTGCTGGACTATGCCGGCCCTGCCGAGTTTGCTCCCAGCAACCACAAGCGCGGCGTTGGCCAGCACCCACATCGGGGTTTTGAAACCGTCACCATCGTCTACAAGGGCGAGGTTTCACACCACGACTCCACGGGCCAGGGCGGCACGATCGGCCCCGGTGATGTGCAGTGGATGACGGCCGGCTCGGGCATCTTGCACGAGGAGTATCACTCCGACGCTTTTGCTCGTTCTGGCGGCACTTTGGAAATGGTGCAGCTGTGGGTCAACCTGCCTGCCAAAGACAAGCGTGCTCCCGCTGGCTATCAGGCCATTACCGACCAGCAAATTCCTGTGGTCGCACTGCCTGATGCTGCTGGCATGGTGCGCGTGATTGCCGGTGAAAAGGATGGTGCTGCTGGCCCTGCCAGGACCTTTACCCCCATGAATGTATGGGATATGCGTCTGAATCAGGGTGGTATTGCCGAGCTGGAAAGCCCTGAAGGCTGGACAGCCGCCTTGGTGGTGCTGCAAGGCACCGTACTGGTCAATGGTCAAAGCGTGGCTCGTGAAGGGCAACTGGTCGTGCTGGATCGGACAGGCAGCCAGTTCAGCGTGGAAGCCAATAATGACGCCGTTGTCTTGCTGATCAGTGGTGAACCCATTGATGAGCCCATTGTGGGACACGGCCCCTTCGTCATGAATAGCAAGCAAGAGATTTTGCAGGCTATGGATGACTTCAGCAGTGGCCGCTTTGGTGCGATGGCACCAGGGTCGGCATCGTAGTGCAAGGCCCGCGGGGGCCGTATTCAGGTGGCCCCCGTCTCTCATCCACAGGAGAAACATGATGACTATCCCCAGCAATGTAGCCAACTTTAATGGTGCCGCTCCCGTAATTGATCCCGATGATGCAGTCATGCTGCTGATCGACCACCAAAGCGGCCTGTTTCAGACCGTGAAGGACATGCCCATGACCACCTTGCGTGACCATGCGACAGCACTGGCCAAAATCGCCACCTTGAGCAAGCTGCCCGTGATTACCACGGCTTCCGTGCCCCAAGGCCCGAACGGTCCTCTGATTCCCGAGATTCACCAGAATGCTCCCCACGCCCAATACGTGGCACGCAAGGGCGAGATCAATGCCTGGCACAACGAGGACTTTGTTGCCGCTGTCAAGGCAACCGGCCGCAAGACTTTGATCATTGCCGGCACCATTACCAGCGTGTGCATGGCTTTCCCTGCGATCAGTGCGGTGGCTGAAGGCTACAAGGTGTTTGTGGTGATTGATGCCTCCGGCACCTACTCCAAGATGGCCGAGGAAATTACCCTGGCTCGCATGATGCAGGCCGGTGTGGTGCCTATCGATACGGGTGCTGTTGCCTCCGAACTGCAGCGCACCTGGAACCGCCCTGATGCCCAGGAATGGGCCCAGGTCTACACCAAGATTTTCCCCGCCTATCAGTTGCTGATCGAAAGCTATGCCAAAGCACAGGACGTGCTCAAGAATCAGGAACAGCTGGATTCGCAGCGTTAATCAACGCCGCGCTCTTGCAGTACCGGGTGCAGTCCCGCACCCGCCCCTTTCAATCATCGTTAAGGAAGACTGAGATGACTACGCCTTACAAACGTCTTGATAAAGACCAAGCCGCTGTACTTCTGGTTGATCACCAAACGGGGCTGCTGTCTCTGGTGCGTGACATTGATCCAGACAAGTTCAAGAACAACGTTTTGGCTCTGGCCGATCTGGCCAAGTACTTCAACTTGCCCACCATTCTGACCACCAGCTTTGAAGAAGGCCCTAACGGTCCTTTGGTCCCCGAGCTGAAAGAAACCTTCCCGGATGCGCCTTACATCGCTCGCCCTGGCCAGATCAACGCCTGGGATAACCAAGACTTCGTCAAAGCCATCAAGGCAACGGGCAAGAAGCAGCTGATCATTGCCGGTGTGGTGACAGAAGTGTGCGTGGCTTTCCCGGCCCTGTCGGCTTTGGAAGAAGGCTTTGATGTGTTTGTGGTCACCGATGCGTCGGGCACTTTCAACGAACTGACACGTCACTCGGCCTGGGATCGCATGTCTTCGGCCGGTGCTCAACTGATGACCTGGTTTGGCGTGGCTTGCGAACTGCACCGCGACTGGCGTAACGACGTGGAAGGTCTGGGTGCCTTGTTCTCCAACCATATCCCCGACTACCGCAACTTGATCAATAGCCACACCAAGTTCACATCCGGTAAGTAAATCGCTTCGGCGCTGCGCTGGTCACTTGAGTGGCCAGCGCTTTTGGCTGTTTGAAACCCAGCCCCCAGATCTGTTTTCAGGAGTTCGATCCATGAGTACACACAGTTCCGAAGTCTCTTCATCCTTTGATTGTCCCGAAGACATCAACGGCGAAAAACGTGTTCAACGTGTTGCCGGGCGCGGCGCACAAGTGGGTGGGGACATTACCGTCAGCCGGATTCTGCCTTCCTCGCAACGGCGCATGGTGGGGGCCTGGTGCTTCCTGGATCATGCAGGGCCTGCCGTGTTCACGTCGGGCTCCGGCCTGCGTGTGGGCCCTCATCCACATATTGGCCTGCAAACCTTTACCTGGATGATTCAGGGCGAGGTTCTGCACCGTGACAGCCTGGGCCATGTGCAAGTGGTCAAGCCTGGTCAGGTGAACTTGATGACAGCCGGACGCGGTATCAGCCATACCGAGGAGTCTTTGCCCGGCGAGGACAAGCTGCATGCGGTTCAGCTCTGGATTGCCTTGCCGTCCAAGGACGCCACCTGTGAACCCGCTTTTGACCACCATCCTGACTTGCCTCGTTGGCGCGAGGGCGAGTGCGACTTTACCCTGCTGGCCGGTACCTATGCACAGCATCAGGCACCCAGCAAAATGTATTCGCCTATGGTGGGGATGGATTTGAGCAGCTCCAAGGCTGGGGAAGTGAGACTGAATTTGAACCCCGAGTTTGAGTATGGCTTTTTAGTCGTGCAAGGCACCCTGGGTATTCAGTCCGAGCAGTTCGAGGCCAATGAACTGGCCTATGTGGGCCGTGGCCTGACGCAGTTGAGCTTGAGTCTGAGTGCCGGCAGCCGAGTCATTGTGCTGGGTGGCGAACCGTACACCGAGGAGCTGGTGCTGTGGTGGAATTTTGTTGGTGAAAACAAGGATGTCATCGGCCAGGCACAACGCGATTGGCGTGCGGCCCATGAGCGCTTTGGTGTGGTGCATGGCTATGACGGTGAACCCTTGATTGCGCCGGATCTGCCATGGGAAAGCAACTGATTTTCAGTGACGGCTGCTGGTTCTGATCGTCTATTGCGATGACGCTGGCCGTGGTTTGCTGGCTGCCTGTCCTGGTTTCCGAGCAGGGCTATGGCGCATGTGTATTTCGCCCTTATCCCGTTGTTCAGATGGCCCCTTTTGGGGCCATTGTATCTGTGTACAGTTTGTCCACCGTGACTGGCGGTCTGCCTGTGATCGGAGTACAAAACAGTGTGCTGGTGCAAGCAAGGCCACAGGAAAAGGTCTGTACGGCTGCGGTCAAGCCCTTTTGTTTGCACAACAGCGTTGAACAATTTCTAAAAGGTAGCTGGAATGCGATTGAAAGATAAAGTGGCCATAGTCACCGGTTCGGCAGCTGGAATTGGTTTGGCAACAGCCAGGAAGTTTGCTCAGGAAGGGGCGATTGTGGTGTTGTGTGATCGTAATGCGGATGCCGTCAATCAAGCAGCGCAGTCTTTAAGTGGTAATGGCGTTACCGCCGTAGGCTACACCGTGGATGTGACGGACCGTGCACAGATTGACGCCATGGTGGCGGATGTGAAGCAAAAGTTTGGCCGCATTGATGTGCTGGTGAACAATGCCGGCATCACCAAGGACGCCAAGCTGGTGCGCATGACCGAGCAGCAATTTGATGATGTGATTGATGTGAACCTGAAAGCGGTTTTCAACTTCACTCAGGCCGTGGCCGCGGTGATGCTGGAGCAGGAAAGCGGTTCCATTCTGAACGCTTCCAGCGTGGTGGGTTTGTACGGCAATTATGGTCAAACCAATTACGCGGCCAGCAAGTTCGGGGTGATAGGCTTTACCAAAACCTGGGCCAGGGAGTTGGGCCCCAAGGGGATACGCGTCAATGCCGTCTGTCCCGGTTTTATCGAGACAGACATTCTGAAAACCATCCCCGAAAAAGTGCTGCAAGGCTTTCGTGATCATTGCTGGCTGCGCCGCATGGGCAAGCCTGAAGAGATCGCCAATGTGTATGCGTTTTTGGCCTCGGATGAAGCCAGCTTCATCAATGGCACGACGCTGGAAGTGTCGGGCGGTTTGACGGTTTAATACCGTGTTCTGAACGATGGCTTGGAGGATTCCTGTTTGAATCCTGAGCCGCCACAAAAAAGCCTGAATCTGACTTAAAGCAGATTCAGGCTTTTTCTACGGGAACAAGTGGTTTGGCGTTGCCGCTGTGAAAGTTGCAGGGGGCGTTTCAGGCCCCCCATCCGACAGCACCTACCCTCTATATAGAGAGGGCTGTTTTATTAATCCAGCTCGGGGTGGCGGTCCACCAGACGCTGGCGTTTTTGCTTCAAGGCTTCCAGTTCTTCCTCGGCCTTGGCAATGGCTTCTTCCACATCTTGCACGCTTTGTTCGATGTGGTCATACGCTTCTTGCAGCAGTTCCTTGGCTTCCTTGCGGTTGGAGGCGGTAGGTGTATCGCCGCGCAAGGGGCGGTTCGCCGTTTCGGGCAGGAACAGGGCGGTAATCAAGCCGATGACACTGGCAAACATCAAATAGTAGGCAGGCACCAGCAAGTTGTTGGTCTGCTCCACCAGCCAGGCCGCAACCGTAGGCGTCAGGCCCGCCACAATAATGGCGATGTTAAAGGAGGCGGCCAAGGCACTGTAACGTAGCCGGGTCGGGAACAGGGCGGGCAGGGTAGAGGCCATGACCCCGGTCAGGCAGTTCAGTAAAACGGCCAGAATCAGCAGCCCCAGGAAGATCTGCACATTGCTGTCGCTACCAATAAAGTGAAAGGCGGGAATCGCAAAGATCAGCAGGCCCAGACTACCGGCCATCAGAAAGGGTTTGCGACCTATCTTATCGCTGACAAAACCCACCACCGGTTGCACGAACAGCATCCCTATCATCACCACCACAATAATGAAGACACCATGTTCTTCGGCATAGCCCAGGCTGCTGGACAGATAGGTAGGCATATAGGTCAGCAACATGTAATAGGTGATGTTGGTAACCAGCACCATGCCAATACAAATTAGCAGGGCTTTGCGGTACTTGGAGAAGATCTCGCCAAAGGAAACCGTGGGGCGCTCTGTCAGGGCGGCGCGGTCTTCTTTCTCCATCTTTTCCAGTTGCTCGGTAAAGGCGGGAGTCTCTTCAGCGGCATGGCGCAGGTACAAGCCCAAAATACCCAGTGGACCGGCAATCAGGAAAGGAATGCGCCAGCCCCAATCCTGGAAGGTCTCTTCGGTCAGGGACGTTTGCAGCAGCACGACCAAACCGGCGCCCAGAACAAAGCCCGCGATAGAGCCAAAGTCCAGCCAGCTACCCAGGAACCCGCGCTGCCGGTCGGGCGCGTATTCGGCCACAAAAACTGCCGCGCCAGTGTATTCACCGCCTACGGAAAAGCCTTGGGCCAGCTTGCACAGCAGCAGCAAAATGGGTGCCCAGATGCCGATGGATAGATAAGAGGGGATCAGGCCGATCAGGAAGGTGCTGATGGCCATGATGATGATGGTCAGGGAAAGCACTTTCTGACGTCCGAACTTGTCCCCCATCAACCCGAAGAACACTCCGCCCAGAGGCCGCACCAAAAAGGGCACCGAGAAGGTACCCAGGGCGGCGATGGTTTGTACTGCGGGAGAGGCATCGGGGAAAAAGACTTTACCCAAGGTGGCGGCCACAAAGCCGTAAACGCCAAAGTCAAACCATTCCATGGCGTTGCCCAAGGCAGCGGCGGTTACGGCTTTTTTAAGTTTGCTGTTGTCTACGACGGTAATGTCGTCAATGTGAAGCGGCTTGGCGTTGCTGGATGCCGCGGAGGACTGCGTCATATGGCTTCTCCTGGAGAGCAGGACAATGACCTGCAGGGTCGCCCTGTGTGCGATCGATACCAGAGAAGAAGCACTGGCATGACGGCATTCTGATCAGGCGAGGCTTGAAGGCGATTCTACGTCCGGCTTTGCTGTTCGTCTATCGAAGGGAAAGGGTCGAGCAGTCAGGGCCAAGTCGCGAGAAAAACGGGACGCGACTTGCCGTCCTTATTGTTACTGAGCCCAAGCCTGTCTCCCACCATATTTGCACATGCTTACAGAGCGCGGCATCCAGGCGGTAAAGGAGCTTTTTTCACGTAGGCTCGCACCTCATCGACCAATGCCGCCGCCGCGGGCGTCAAGTCATGTTCTTGGTGAAACATCAGACACAAGGTACGGACCAGCGTGGGGGCCTGCAGCAAGGAGAAGCTCAGACCGGGCATCAAGACCCGTTGTGCAGCCAAGGCGGGCAGCAGGGCAATGGCCAGACCACTTTGCACCAGCGCTGCTTGCGAGGTGGTGCTGGAGGCTTCGTAAAACGGGGCCGAGGTTTCGATGGGCAGGTCCGGACGGGACTGCAGCACCGCCATGATCCCGGTTTCGTCTACGACGCCGACCAGTTTGCGTTCGTCCAGAGCAGACCAGCTGACCGTGTTGTTGGCATCCGGTTTGATCAGCTTGTCGTCGCTGCGATAGAGCACGCCAAACTGGTCTTCCAGCAAGGGTTGACTGTCCAACCCTTGGACATCCGCCCAGGGACTGGTCAGACCAAAGTCGATCTCCCCGGCCACGATCTGGCGTTGAATGCGTCCCGAGTTGTCATCCCGTAAATACAGACGGACCGCCGGATGCTGCTGGGAGAAATTGGCGGCTGCCGGTGCTATCAAATCCGTAATGGCCGACGGCGCTGCGGCCACACTGACCCGCCCGCTTTTCAATTCCCCATAACGCATGACATCGCTGATGGCGCCATCAAAATCTGCCAGCAGGCGGGTGATGCGCGGCAGGAACTCCTGACCAATAGGCGTCAGGGATACACGCCGACTGGTGCGGTTGAACAAGGTGGTATTCAGGGCAACTTCCAACTGCTGGATCAGGCCCGTGACCGAGGATTGTGTTTGAAAAAGACGACGCGCGGCATGGGTGAAACTGGCCTCCTGGGCCACGGCGACAAACGCGTTCAAGTGCTTGAGCGTGATGTGCTTGGGAAGTCTGTCCATATCATTTTCTGATTAATCAATTAACTTAAACAATTTTTCATATTAATAATACCTTTGGATAATGCGGTCAACTCCCCTATTTGTGGGAGGGTTAGTGGAGACGTAGATGCAGACAGACGACCGCAGGCTGGACGTCAAGATCAGCAATGGCTGGATTATTGATGGCTTGGCCACCCCGCGTTGGCGTGGTGATGTGGGTATTCGAGAAGGACGGATTGTCGCCGTGGGCGACTTGAGCGCCTGGCACGCCGATCAATCGGTGGACGCCAGCGGCCATGTGGTGGCTCCCGGGTTTATCGATACTCACGGCCATGATGATTTGATGTTCATCGAGCGGCCTGTTCTGGACTGGAAAACCAGCCAGGGCATTACGACGGTTGTGGTCGGCAATTGTGGCGTCAGCGCTTTCCCGGCTCCTTTGCCCGGTAACTCGGCAGCGGCTTTGGCCTTGCTGGGCGATTCTCCCTTGTTTGAAGACATGGCGCAGTACGTGCAAGCCGTGCGCAAGCTCAAGCCCATGATCAACGTGGCGGCTTTGGTCGGTCACGCGAATCTGCGCATGGCCGTGATGCAGGACCCCTTGTCCCAGCCGAATGCCGACGAACAAAAGGCCATGGAAGCCTTGCTGGCCAAGGCCTTGGAAGAAGGCGCCGTGGGCTTTAGCACCGGCCTGGCTTACGAGCCCGGCTGCATGGCCGAGCCGGCCGAACTGGAAGGTCTGGCCCGTGTTGCCGCTTCCAAAGGCTCTTTGCACACCAGTCATATTCGCAATGAAGGCGATACGGTGCAGGAGTCGGTAGAAGAAGTGCTGGCGGTAGGCCGCCAGACGCAGTGCGCCACCCTGGTGTCGCACCACAAGTGCATGATGCCGGCCAACTGGGGCCGCAGCAGCCATACCTTGGCCAATATTGATCGGGCCCGCGCCGATGGCGTTCAGGCCACCCTGGATATTTATCCCTATTCGGGCAGCTCCACGATCCTGATCCCCGAGCGCGCCCACACCATAGACCAGATTCGTATTACCTGGTCCGAGCCTCACCCCGAGTGCAATGGCCTGTATCTGGCCGAGATTGCCGAGCAGTGGGGCTGCGACCGGGAAACTGCCGCACGGCGTTTGCTGCCTGCTGGCGCGATTTATTTTGCGATGGACGAGAAAGAAGTCCAGCGCATTTTCAGCCACCCATGTTGCATGGTGGGCTCGGACGGATTGCCTGCGGATGCGCATCCCCACCCTCGTTTGTGGGGTAGTTTCACGCGCATTTTAGGGCGGTACGTACGCGAAGATGGCCTGATGTCCCTGGAGCAGGCGGTTGCCAAAATGACAGCCATGCCTGCCTCGGTCTTCGGGCTTGAAAACCGCGGCGTGTTGCAAGTCGGCGCCTGGGCGGATCTGGTGGTGTTTAATCCCGAAACGGTGCAAGATTGCGCCACCTGGGAAGAGCCCACCTTACCGTCTCAAGGTGTGCAGACCGTGTTTGTGAATGGCGTACAGGTTCACCCTGTTGCCCCGGAGCAGCGGCCCGGCCAGGTGCTTGATCGCGCCTTTGCCGCTCAGGCACAAAGCCTGGATGCGCCGATTATCCCGCTATAAGCGGCGCGTCGGACAAGAAAACAGTCGCTGTGATCTGGGGCGGTCAACCAGGGCAGGGCGATTGCATCACATGCAGGCCGGTTTTTGAAAACTGGCCAGGAAGGATCGTTAAGGAGACGACATGAGTGTCATTCAGCAACAAATGCCAACGGGCAAGCGCAATGCTGCCATGGTGGTGTTTTTAATTGGCATGGCGATTGCCTTGTACACCCACTTTTACATGCCGGGTGAAAGCTCCCTGTGGGGCTTGACGCCGGTAGTGGTGTTTGCGCTTATCGCCTTGTTGGGTGTGGATATTGTTCTGGCCACGATTGGTGCGATTGTATTGGGCGCCATCATGACCAGTACCACGCCCATTGCCATGGGCAAACTGCTGGCCGAGTCCCTGGGCTCGTTCATTGCCGTGGTGGGTTTGATTATTGTGCTGGGCGCCGGGGTGGGTGAAGTGGCTGCCCGTACGGGTGCCGCCGAGCAATTGGTGCGAGCCATTGTGAAGCGTATTGGCTTGTCCAATCCGGTGCGTGTGCGTCTGGGCATCATGGTGGCCTCCACCTTGATCTGTGGCGCTCTGGGTACGCTGGCTGGCGGTAACGCCATTATTGCTGCGGTGGTGATTCCAATTGCTGCGGCCGTGCGTCTGTCCCCTCCTGCTGTGGCTGCCTTGTTCCAAAGCGCCGGTTCCGCCGGTCTGGTGCTGGGCCCATTCACCCCTAACGTGGTGACCGTGACGGGTCTGACCGGTTTGAGCTACACCGATTACCTGCTGGTTGCCGGTCTGCCCATGGCTGCTGCTACCTTGCTGACGGGCTGGTTCATGTCCGGTCGTATTCAGAAGATGACCAAGGATCATTTCCAGTACGAAGAAGCCTCGCAAGGTCAGGCTGCTTTTGACGTGAATGCCAAGGCCTCCCCCAAGGCCGTGCGTGCTGCCTGGGCTTTCTGCATCACCATCGTGGGTCTGGCTGCAGTGGGTATTGCCTCCAAAGCTGGCTTTGCTTACGCCATTATTGTGATGGTGTCCCTGGGTGCCACCACCGGTCTGGCCGGTGGCATGAACCCACGTGAAATTCTGCAGGCCATGTATGCCGGTGCGGGCAAGCTGATCTGGATTTTCTTCCTGTTCTGGCTGTTCAACCCGGTGCTGGTGCTGGTGGATCAGTTGAACGCCTATCACGCCTTGCTGGATTCGGTGCAGCCCTATCTGGTCGGTATTAGTGGCGCCGTGCTGTGCATGTTGATTGTGGCCTTTAACGTGGTCGGTCACATTCCGGGTGCTGCCGTGGCGCAGATGACTTTCACCGCCAAGATCTTTGGTCCTGTGCTGGCGGCCGCCGGTGTGGGCCCCGCAGCCACTGCCGCCGTGATTCTGGGCAGTTCGCAGATTGACTGGTTTGGTCCTTTCCCTTCTTCAGATATGTTCGGCCAGATGGGCCTGGCGCGTTCCACTCAGCTCAAGTACATGTTGTATAACGGCTGGGCGGTCATGGCGGTCAACTTGTTGATGTTCGTCGGCCTGTTCCTGATTCTGGTCTAAGTATTGAAGGAGTGTTTGTATGTTTACCTTAGGAAGCGAGTTGCTGGATGCGCCACTGGTTCGGGAGCGCCTGCAGGAACGACTGGAGCCTTTGCTGACCCAGGAGTCCGCCCGTATTTCGATGGCGGTCTACGCTACCGACGGTACCTCCTTGTTCGAGTGGCAGGCGCAGCGCGTCATGCCCTCGGCCAGCCTGATCAAAACGCCCATGCTCCTGTGCCTGCTGGAACAGGTGGCACAGGGCAAGCTGTCGCTCGATACGGTTTACCCTCTGCCCGAGGGCGACCGTACCCCTGGCACCGGCATTTTGAGTCAGCTGCCCGGCGTGCCCAGCCTGAGCCTGCGCGAGTTGGCTCTTTTAATGATTATCCTGAGCGATAACGTCGCCACCAATGCCCTGATCGATTTGCTGGGCATGGATAACATCAACGCCTGGAGCGCACAGGCCGGCTTGAAGCACACGGATTTGCAGCGCCACATGATGGACATGAAGGCGCGCGAGGCCGGTAAAGACAACTGGACGACTGTTCAGGATGCCTGCTCGACCTTGCTGTATCTATTGCATTCGCCTGCCCTGCCGGAAAACCTGCGTCAGCAGGGGCTGGACATGCTGGCGGATCAGCGCGAACGAGGTCACTTTGCGGCAATTTTGCCTTCTATCGCCCAACTGGCGCACAAGACCGGCTCCTTGCCCGGCTTGCGTCACGATGCCGGTATCTTGACGATGGGCGAACGCAGTGTGGTGCTGGCTGTGATGGCCGATGGCTTTACCGATGGCCGCACCAGCACCTCTTTATACGGTGGCCAGGGAGCGGGTGTCTTGTCCCGTCTGGCCTTGGAAACGGCCCGCGCCCTGCAGTATTGAGCCGGTCCGAAAGGATAAAAGTATGTCTACGACACGTGTTGCCCTGGTTCAATTGGATAGCGGCCGCGACCGCCAAACCAATCTGGACCAGCTGGAACATTGGGTGCTGGCCGCTGCCAAAGACGGCGCACAACTGATTGTGACTCCCGAGTACAGCGATGTACGTGGTGATACGGAATGGTTGCAGCAAAATGCCACGCCCATTCCGGGTCTGGTGACGGATCACATGGCCAGCCTGGCGCGCCGCACCGGTGCCTGGATTCATCTGGGTTCCATGCACGAGCGCCGTCCTGATGATCATCGCCTGGGCAACACGAGCGTGACGTTTTCACCAGAGGGTGAAATCGTGGCGCAATACCGCAAAGTGCATTTGTACGATGCGGTGGTGAACGGTCTGGAATACCGCGAGTCCGACGATTTCTGCCACGGCCAGCATCTGCAAAATGTGCAGGTCGGGGATCTGAATCTGGGCCTGAGCATTTGCTACGACATGCGCTTTGCCGAGCTGTTCCGTACCTTGCGTGCCCGTGGCGCGAATGTGCTGGTAGTGCCCGCCGCCTTTAATGTGCATACCGGCCGTGACCACTGGGAAGTGCTGTTGCGCGCCCGAGCCATTGAAAATCAGTGTTACGTGCTGGCCGCCGCGCAGATCGGCGGTCCCGGTCCTGCCATGCCGTGCTTGGGTCGCAGCATGATTATTGACCCTTGGGGCACCGTATTGGCCTGTATGCCTGATCATCCAGGCTATATCTGCGCCGATCTGGACCCCGCTCGCGTGCAGCGCATGCGTGAATCACTTCCGGCCTGGCAGCACCGCCGGGGTGATCTGTATCCTATTCCTTCTTGATTGTGTGCTGAAACAGACTGGAGTCTGCCATGACCGTACCTGCTGCCTTTGAGTTTTATCCGGGCACTGCCCCCTTGTTGATTTCCATGCCCCATTCGGGCACCTACGTGCCGTCGGACTTGCTGGCGCGTTTTACGGAGTCAGCGCGTCAGGTGCCGGATACGGATTGGCATATTCCCCGCTTGTATGAATGTGCCCAGAAATTGGGTGCGTCCGTGTTGGTGGCGACGTATTCGCGTTTTGTGGTGGATCAGAACCGTCCGCCGGACAATGCCAGCCTGTATCCCGGTCAAAGCGTCACCAGCCTGTGTCCCGTGGACACGTTTGGCGATGAACCCATTTACCAGCCTGGCCAGGAACCGGACGAGCGTGAGGTTGCCCAGCGTCGCGAGACCATCTGGCTGCCGTATCACCAGAAACTGGAAGAAGAGCTGACGCGTTTGCTGGCCCTGCATGGCCGTGTGGTCCTGTGGGATGCGCATTCGATTCGTTCGGTCGTGCCGCGCTTTTTTGAAGGCCGTCTGCCGGATCTGAATTTCGGGACCGCCAATGGTCAGAGTTGCGATCCAGCCTTGAGCGAACGTCTGATGAAAACCGCCTCGGCCAACAAAGATTACAGCAGCGTGTTGAATGGTCGTTTCAAAGGTGGTTACATTACCCGCCACTACGGACGTCCCGAGCAGAACATCCATGCTGTGCAGCTGGAAATGGCACAGTGCTGCTATATGGAAGAGCAGTGGCCCTTTGAATACAAGGAAGAGGCGGCTCGCAACATCCAGCCCCTGATCGAGGCCTTGCTGCGCGACGCGCTGGCTTTTGCGACCGAGTCGTAAATTCATCCTGAGCCCCGGCACAGACAGGCCGGGGCGCTACACTATCGCCTTGGCCACGGTGGCCGTAGAGCGATTCATTCATGTCTGACCTTTCCCCGCCCCTGTTCGAGAAACTGTGCTGTCCTTTGGACGGCTTGCCGCTCTCGTTTGAGGCTCCCAGCTGGCGCTGCCCCTCGGGCCATTGTTTCGATACGGCCAGCCAGGGCTATATCAATCTGCTTCCTGTACAAAACAAGCGTTCACGCGATCCGGGCGACAGCAAGGAAATGGTGGCGGCGCGGCGTCGTTATCTGGAGTCCGGGGTGTACGAGCCTATCGCCGCTGGCGTGTGGCGTGCCTTGATGGATGGCCTGGAAGGGGAGGCGCCTTATGCCTGCCTGGATGCGGGCTGTGGCGAAGGCTATTACCCGCGTTATTTGCGTCAGCAGGATCAGGAAGGGCAGTTGGCCCTGATTGGTCTGGATATTTCCAAGTGGGCTGTCATGGCGGCGGCGCGTAGTTCCTCGGACATACGTTGGCTGGTGGGTAGCAATGCACAATTGCCCGTGCCAGATGGTGCTTTGGATGCCTTGCTGTGCATGTTTGGTTTTGCCGTGCCCGAGGAGTTCTTGCGTGCGCTGAAGCCGGGCGGTATCTGGGTGCAGGTTGAAGCGGGCCCAGACCATTTGCTGGAGCTGCGCCGCATTATTTATCCGACCTTGAAAGCCGACAAGGACGAGACTCCGCAGTCCCCGGTCGGTTTCAGTCTGGAAGCTGTTGAACGTGTTCGTTGTCAGATCAGCCTTGATTCACAAGAGAAAATTGCCGATCTGCTCTTGATGACGCCACATTTGTTCCGAGCCAGCGCGCAAGGGCTGGAGCAGGCTCGTCAATTGACGAGCCTGGATCTTCAGGTGGATGTGCGTATCAAGGTCTTGCGCCGTCTTTAAGCTGATCTGCTCTGAGCGTCGCTGGTGGCCGGATCGCAAATTTCTACGCGGTTGCGTCCATTGCGCTTGGCCTTGTAAAGCGCTTCGTCCGCCAGTTTCAACACTGTGCTGTGTTCTCGGGCATGCAAGGGCCAGTGCGCCAACCCAATGGAAATCGTAATGGGTGAGCCAGTTGGGCTATTGGTTTCGCTGATCAAAATGCGCAGGCGCTCGGCCAGTTGCACGGCCTGGTCTACATCCTGATCGGGCAGAAAAATACAGAACTCTTCACCCCCGACCCGACAGATCAGGTCCGTATCGCGGGTGCAGGCCCGCATGGTGTCGGCCAGAAAGCTCAGCACCAGATCGCCCACATCGTGCCCGTAGGTGTCGTTCACGCGCTTGAAGTGGTCGATATCCACCGTCAGCACGGAAAAGGGCGTGTCCGTTTCCTTCCATTGCTGTAGCACAACAGCCATGCCCCGGCGGTTGTTCAGGCCGGTCAGCGGGTCGGTATTGCGCTCCACATCCATGACGCCCATTTTGCGATTAACACGTTTCAAGCCCAGCAACATGGCCAGCTTGATCTGGCGGGACTCAAAATACCAGGCATGAACTTGTTCGATGCGCGAGCTGGCCTTGGCTGAATCCAGATGCGGAGCCTGACGAGCCAGTTGTCGCAAGGGTTTGGCGATCAGCATGGCCAACATCCAGATCAGGATCTGCACGGCCAGGAAAAAGGGGATGGAATTGCGCAGTACTTTGCCCAGCAGGACCGTTAATTCATCCAGCACCACTTTGGTGGGGCTTTGCACCACGACTCCCCATTTCACATCGTTGCTGGGCGCGAAACCGGCCAGCATGTCTACGCCCTTCACGTTGCGCAGGGACAGAGCGTCACTCTCGCCCTGGCTGACAGCGTCAATGGCCGGGTTGCCGTGTATGACTTCGCCAATCCGGGCGACGTCACGGTGAAAAATCAGCCGTTTGTGCTGGTCAACTACATAAATGTAAGAACCATCACGGTAAAAGTGCTCGCCCAGCAAGGCGTTCAGGCTATTGGGCTCGTGCAGGTAGATGGAACCACCTACCAGGCCTTTGTAATTGCCTTCTGCATCAAAAATCGGGTGCGACAGGAAGATCAGCAAGCGCCCGGTGGCGGACAGATAGGGTGGGCTGACCACGGGTTTCCTGGTTTTCAGTGCCAGTTGCGTGCCTTCCCCCCGCAGTGTCGTGCCAAGCAGGTTGAGCTGTTGGGGAGCATTGGCCAGAACCCGGCCCTCGGTATTCAGAATCAAAACCGAGTTAAAGCTGTTGTTTTGTTCTTTCAGGCGTCTGACTTCGTCACGTAGCATGGGCTCGTTGCCCTGATTCAGGGAACGGGAGAGTTCGTTGGCGCTATAACGAAGTTGCTGTTGCAAATTGGCGATGAAGGCATCGGTGCTGCTGGCCAGTTTCAGCGCGTAGGCGCGGTTCTTTTCCAGAGCTTGCTCGATCAGCAAGGAACGCTCCGCTGAATAGGCTCCATACAAGGTGTAGCCCATGGTCAGCAGACTGCTGGCAGTAGCCAGCAAGAGAATCAGCCGGCGCAGATCAACAAAAAACATGAGGATGGGCGAACGCTCGAAGTAAAGGGAGGGGCGGGGGAGGCCGAACAGACGGGCGTAAGACGCCTAAAACATTATACGTAAAGAATGTTTCCGAGTTTGAGGAGGTGTGACCTAAGGCCACAGGAAGGACGTCGCGCAGGGCAGGGGATTACGCCAGAGTGTAAGATGTGGAATGGTCTAGACCAATAGACAGTTACCACATGTGTATCGCTGGCTGGGTAGATTGGATGGTATCGGCCGGCACTTTTCCATGGAGATCCCGATATGAAAAGCGTAGATAGTTTTAAGGCTTTGCACCAGTTGGATGTCGGCGGGCAGTCCTACGACTACTATCGGTTAGATGCGGTTCGTGGAGATGGCCTGGATGTTGCCAGCCTGCCTTATGGCTTGAAGATCCTGCTGGAAAACTTGCTGCGCACTGAAGATGGTGGCGATGTCACGGCCGATGATATTCGCGCCCTGGCCGCCTGGGACCCTGCTGCCGAGCCCGATCGTGAAATCGCCTTTACCCCCGCACGCGTTGTGCTGCAGGACTTTACCGGCGTGCCAGCCGTTGTGGACCTGGCCGCCATGCGTGAAGCCATGCAGGCCTTGGGTGGTGATCCGCAAAAAATCAACCCCCTGGCACCGGTAGAGCTGGTTATTGACCACTCGGTGATCGTGGACGACTTTGGCAAGCCCAGCTCGTTTGAACGCAACGTGGAAATCGAATACGAGCGCAATATGGAGCGCTACCAGTTCCTGCGCTGGGGCCAAAGTGCTTTTGATAACTTCAAGGTCGTGCCACCGGGCACCGGTATTGTTCACCAGGTGAACCTGGAACATTTGGCCCGCGTGGTCTTTACGCGCGATGAACAAGGCCGTCAGCTGGCGTATCCCGATACCTGTGTGGGCACGGACTCGCACACGCCTATGGTGAACGGTCTGGGCGTGGTGGCCTGGGGCGTAGGCGGTATCGAGGCCGAAGCCGCCATGCTGGGCCAGCCCATTTCCATGCTGATCCCCCGCGTTGTGGGCTTCAAGCTGACGGGTCAAATGCCTGAAGGCACCACGGCTACCGACCTGGTGCTGACGATTACCGATATGCTGCGTCAGCATGGGGTGGTCGGCAAGTTTGTGGAGTTCTACGGCCCCGGCGTCAGCGCTGTGCCGTTGGCCAACCGTGCCACTATCGGCAATATGAGCCCTGAATACGGCTCCACCATCTCCATGTTCCCGATTGACGAGGAAACCCTGCGTTATATGGAGCTGACGGGCCGCAGCAAAGAGCAGATCGAACTGGTGCGTGCCTACGCCAAGGCTCAGGGCCTGTGGCACGATCCGCAGCACGAGCCTCGCTACTCCGAGCGCCTGGAGCTGGATCTGTCCACCGTTGTTCCTTCGATTGCTGGCCCCAAGCGTCCCCAGGACCGCATTGCGCTGTCCTCGTCCAAACCTGCATTCCGTACTGCTGTGCGCGACTTGCTGGGCGACGACGTAGCGACCTACGATGAGGCCGTGGAAGAAAGTTTCCCCGCGTCGGACGTGCCTTCGCACAAGCCGCCAGCACCCCGTAAAGCTGCTGTGAAATTCACCTTGGCCGACGGTAGCCAGTGTGAGCTGGATCACGGTTCGGTGGTGATTGCCGCCATTACCTCGTGTACCAATACCTCCAACCCCAGCGTCATGATGGCCGCCGGTCTGTTGGCCAAGAAAGCCGTGGAAAAGGGCTTGAGCCGCAAGCCTTGGGTGAAAACCAGTCTGGCCCCCGGATCGCGCGTGGTCACGGACTACTACCAGCGTGCAGGCCTGACTTCCTATCTGGACAAGCTCGGTTTTGATCTGGTTGGCTATGGGTGCACTACATGTATTGGTAACTCTGGCCCCTTGATTCCAGAGGTCAGCCAGGCCATTAACCAGAACGATCTGGCCGTGGTGTCTACGCTGTCCGGTAACCGCAACTTCGAGGGTCGTATTCACCCCGAAGTGAAGATGAACTACCTGATGTCGCCACCGCTGGTGGTCGCCTACGCCTTGGCGGGCACCATGGATATTGACCTGTACCACGAGCCTTTGGGGCAGGGCAGCGATGGCAAGGATGTATTCCTGAAAGACATCTGGCCGTCTGCCGCTGAAGTGCAGGACGTGATCAGCAAGGCGATTGCCTCGGATATGTACCGTGATGGTTATGCCGATGTGTTCGCCGGTGACGAGCGCTGGCGCTCTCTGCCTACCCCCAAAGGGGATCGTTTCGAGTGGCAGGATGATTCCACCTACGTGCGCAAACCGCCTTACTTCATTGACCTGAAGCGCGATCCAAGCCCTGTCTCGGACATTCGCGGTGCTCGCGTGCTGGCCAAGCTGGGTGATTCGGTGACAACCGACCACATCAGCCCCGCCGGTTCGATTGCGCGTACCTCGCCTGCGGCAACGTACTTGATGGATCACGACGTCAAACCGCAGGATTTCAACTCCTACGGCTCGCGTCGCGGTAACCATGAAGTCATGATTCGCGGCACTTTCGCTAACGTGCGTCTGCGCAACCAATTGGCTCCGGGTACAGAAGGCGGCTATACACGCGACTTCACGCAAGATGGTGCACCAGTGGCCACGATTTACGATGCCTCGCGCAATTACTTGAATGCCGCTGTCCCGCTGGTGATTCTGGCCGGCAAGGAATACGGTTCGGGTTCTTCGCGTGACTGGGCGGCCAAAGGCACGGTGCTCTTGGGCGTCCGTGCAGTCATTGCCGAGTCCTACGAGCGTATTCACCGCAGCAACCTGCTGGGCATGGGCGTGATGCCTTTGCAGTTCCCGGCTGGCCAGAACGCCGAAACCTTGGGCCTGGCGGGGGATGAAGTCTTTGATATCGAAGGCATTACCGCCCTGAATCAGGACAAGATTCCCGAGAAGGTCAAAGTGCGTGCGGGCGATATCGAGTTCGAGGCTCTGGTCCGAATTGATACGCCTAGCGAAGCGCATTACTACCGTCACGGCGGTATCATGCAGTACGTTTTGCGGGGCTTGTTGAAAGCGTAAGCCCGGCAGCAGGTCAAGGCGTGTGCATGCACGCCCAACAGTGCGTCAGTTGTGCCCTGTGCAACTGGCGCACTGGTGTGTTTGAAGGGCCGGCACGGTTGCCGGCTCTTTGTTTGGATAAAGAAAAATGGCAAATACCCAAGAAGCGTCTTGGTCTGAACTCCTGTCTGGCCGTAATGGCTTGCGCTCACTGGCCTTGGCCGGGGGCGTGGCCGTTCATGCGATCAACGTGTACGTGGCGACCACGATTCTGCCCTCGGTGGTGGAGGATATCGGCGGGCTGGAGTACTACGCCTGGAATACCACGCTATTTGTGGTGGCCTCGATTCTGGGCTCGGCCCTGTCGCCACAAGTTCTGGAAAAACTGGGTCTGCGTCACAGCTTCTTGATGTCCTTGCTGTTCTTTGCCATTGGCACGACCCTGTGCGCGGCAGCGCCTTCCATGCCTTTCCTGCTCTTTGCCCGCACGATTCAAGGTTTGGGCGGCGGCTTGCTGCTGGGCCTGAGCTATTCTTCGATCCGGCTGGTATTTGAAGAGCGACTTTGGCCGCGCGTCATGGCCTTGGTATCCAGTATGTGGGGTGTGGCAACCTTGTCGGGTCCGGCGATTGGTGGGGTATTTGCCCAGATGGGACAGTGGCGTCTGGCCTTCTGGAGTGTCCTGCCATGTGCCGCTTTGCTGGCGATTCTGGTCTGGACGCAATTGCGCGATGCGCGTGCGCCTGAAACTCGTAAATCCGGTTCCACTTTAGGCAAGGTATTGCTGCTGACCGCTTCTGTGCTGGTCATGTCCGCAGGTAGCCTGTCTACTTCCTGGATGATCAATCTGGGCGGTGTGCTGGGCGGGGCGATTCTGGTTTATTTGATGGCGCGTGTCGACAGCAAGTCCACCAGTCGCCTGTTTCCGCAGGGCACTTACTCCATCAGCACGGCCTTGGGCAGTCTGTATGCCGGTATTGGTCTGGTCAGCGTGGCCGTGGCAACGGAAATTTTCATTCCCTATTTCCTGCAGATCATCCACCACATGAGCCCGCTGAAAGCAGGCTACCTGACGGCCTTGATGTCAGGCGGCTGGACCCTGGGTTCTATTGCCAGCTCCAGCCGGGGGCTGAAAACCGGGGATCGCATGATTATTGCCGGGCCTGTGCTCTCGGGCTTGTCATTGGCTGCCTTGGGCGTCTTTATCCCGTGGGTAGGCTTGAGTGAGGGCACAGACTATTCCTGGGCCTTGTACCTGTCTTTATTGGGAGTCGGAGTGGGGATTGGTCTGGCCTGGCCGCATTTGCTGACGCGGGTATTTCATTCCGCGCCCAAGGGGCAGGAGAATATTGCCTCGGCCGCCATTACCACCTTGCAGTTGTTCACGATGGCATTGGGTGCGGCCTTGGCAGGAATCATCACGACAGCCTCGGGCTTTGTGGACCCCGGTGGGGTGCAGGGCGCACGCCAGTCGGCGCAGGCTCTGCTGTGGTTGTTTGCCCTGGCGCCCCTTCTTGCAGCCTTCTTGTCCGGGCCTGCGCGTCGGGTGCGCCCCAAGGCTTAGTCCTGGACGGTGCTTTTGGGCAGGCGGAACAGCTCTGGATCCGGGCCAAGACGGCCGTCGGCCTGATCCAGGCTGGCAATGGCGGCCATATCGGCTTCGCTTAGCTCAAAGCTGAAAATGTCCATATTGTCGCGCTGGCGCTCGGGGGAGTTGGACTTGGTAATCACCATATTGCCCAGCTGAATCTGCCAGCGCAGCATGATTTGCGCCACGGAACGGCCATGTTCCTTGGCAATCTTGTTCAACACCGGGTTGTCCCACAGCGTGCCCAATCCCAGCGGGCTCCAGGCTTGCGTCTGGATGGCGTGGTCTTCGTGGTAATGGCGCGATTCAGCCTGCTGAAAGCCGGGGTGCAGCTCGATCTGGTTCAGTACGGGCAACACACCTGTCTTGTCCAGCAAGGTTTGCAGGTGCTGGGGCAGGAAGTTGCACACCCCAATCGACTTCACACGACCTTCATTGCGCAGATTGATCAGCGTTTCCCAAGTCTGGATGTACTGGCGGTTCTTGGGCACGGGCCAGTGAATCAGGTACAGATCCACATAATCCAGCTGCAGCTTGTCCATGCTTTCTTCAAAGCCTGCACGGGTATTGTCGTGGCCATGCATGTCATTCCACAGCTTGGTGGTCACAAACAGCTCTTCGCGTGGCACCTTGGACTGACGAATCCCTTGGCCCACCTCGGCCTCGTTACCGTAGATGGCGGCGGTATCGATCAGGCGGTAGCCTGCTTCGATGCCACTGCACACCACATCGGCCGTTTGCTCGGCAGGTACCTGCCACACGCCCATGCCCAGTTGTGGCGCACGGTTATCGTCGTGGAAGGTGATTGTTGGGGGGGTAGTCGACATAGGTCTCTCCTCGGTTGAGTGCACGGCAAAACAGCCAGGACATGGCTGATGAAACCACCGCGCATTGGGAACGATCGGGCTCTAGAGTACAGGCGGTGTCAAAGCAAAAGTCCTTAAAAGGACCTGAATCCGCATGGGATGGACACGCGAAGCTTGTACGTAGGCAGGAAATTAGCTTATTGTTTTTTGTCCTGCGGCGATTATAGAGGCGTCGACTGGATTTTTTCTTAAGATGTTGCAATCTGCATCATTCATAATCCCATATAAGCTTTAGCTCTATGGGATTCCAGCTGGAGTAAGTATGAGCGTACATACCACGCAGGTCCGCGTTAGCGTACCCGCCTTGATCGCCTGCAAGGGCAAACAAAAAATTGCTTCATTAACAGCCTACATCGCGCCTATCGCACGTATGCTGGACGAGCACCTGGATATGATTCTGGTGGGCGATTCGACCGCTATGGTGGGCTATGCCATGCCCGATACCTTAAGCATTACGGTCGATATGATGGCGGCCCATGCTGCTGCCGTGGTGCGTGCGACTCAACATGCTTGTATTGTCGTGGATATGCCGTTTGGCAGCTATCAGGAATCACCCCAGCAGGCATTTGCCAATGCATCGCGTATGCTCGCCATCAGCGGTGCCCAATCGGTGAAGCTGGAAGGCGGTCAGGCCATGGCTGAAACCACGCGCTTCCTGGTCGAGCGCGGTGTGCCCGTGCTGGCACACGTGGGTTTGATGCCCCAGTACGTCAACACCATGGGCGGTTACAAGGCTCAAGGCATGACAGATGCGGCTGCCCAGCGCGTGCTGGAAGACGCGGTGGCTCACGCACAGGCGGGTGCCTGGGGTGTGGTGCTGGAAGGGGTGGCAGAAGGTCTGGGTCGCCGTATTACTGAAACCATCGCTATTCCGACCATCGGTATCGGTGCGTCCCCCGCATGTGATGGCCAGGTTCTGGTGACGGAAGACATTCTGGGTCTGACCAATGGCAAGATCCCCAAGTTCGCCAAACCCTACGCGGATGTAGGTGCCTTGATCTCCCAGGCAGCCGGTCAATACGCGGCTGAAGTGCGTGATGGTTCTTTCCCCACGCTGGATCAATGTTTCGGTGTGAAACGCTAGTCCGGCTAACTATTCCGCATTAGAATATTCCGTGTTGATAAATGCGGCATTCACATAGAACGACATGGAAATTCGCCAATTAGAAGCCTTTGCAGCGGTGATGTCTGCTGGCAGTGTTACCGCTGCTGGCAGACTGCTGGACCGCTCTCAGCCAGTGGTTAGCCGCCAGATCCAGGAGCTGGAACAGGAACTGGGCTTCAGGCTTTTTACCCGCACCCGTCCGCAGGTCACCTTGACTGAACAAGGGCGCGAGTTCTATCTGGAAGCCCGGCCCGTGCTGATGAATCTGGAGGTGCTGCAAAGCCGCGCTCTGGAAATCGCCCGTGGGGGCCTGCGACCCCTGCGCATCGTGACTACTCACGCCTTGGCGATTGGCCTGGTGCCGCAAGCGCTGGGCATCATGGAGCAGCACGATCCGGCCTTCAAGCAAAAGCTGATTATTGATACGGTAAAGCCGGAAGAGGTGGTGCAAGCCATTGACGAAGGGCGGGCCGATCTGGCGGTGACCAGTTTGCCGCTGGACATTGATGGCTGCACCTTGCATTGGTCAGGTCAAAGCCCCTGCCTGCTGGGCATGGCCGTCAATCATCCCCTGGCCAAACAGGAACTGGTGCGTCTCAGTGATATTCAGGGCACCCCCCTGATTTCCATCCAGAACCGCCACCGCTTGCGTCATACCCTGGCAACCGCCTTGTTGCGTGCCAGTCCGGAAGCCCCGGAAGATATCCGTCATATCGAGGTTGCCTCCTCGTTGGAGGGCCTGGTTCTGGCCAGCCAAGGGGTAGGCGTGTCCTTGATTGACCCCTTTACCGCTCACGGCCTGCCACTGCCCAACGTCGTGTTGCGCCCGATTGATATCCATGTGCCTTATATGGTCGGTGTGGTGTCCTTGCGATCCCGCGAACTGCGTCCGGATGCGCAGCGCCTGGTCGAGGCCATGCGGCAGTATGTGCTGCAATTTATCCCGCGCTTTGTGCTGGGGGATGACACCGGTTTGCCAAGCACCCAGGATCCGTTTGACTCGCTGTAATCAACACGCTTGTTGATCAAGGCTCGGGCGGCTTGGCTGTATGCTCGTCCGCCTCTGCAGGCCTTAGGGGATCATCGCGTACGCCAGAACTTCCAGCTTCATGCCCGGCTCCACCAAGGCTGCAACGCCAACACTGGCGCGGTTGGGGAAGGGCGCGGAGAAAAACTCTCTGTACACCTTGTCGATGCTGTCCATGTCGGCAACATCGGTCATGTAGATCAGCACTTGGGTGACATTTTCCAGGCTGCCCCCGGCCGCTTGCGTGGCCCGTTGCAGATTGGCAAAGGTCAGGCGAGCTTGCTGCTCGATGCTTCCCGTATCAATGCTGCCGTCCGGCCGCACAGGTCCGTTCACCGTAAACAGCATTTCCCCCTTGGCTTTGACGGCCCAGGAAAACGCTTGCTTCAGGGGTGGCAGTCCGACGTCGACAACTTGTTTCATCACTTGCTCCGAGTAGAGGTGACCGGCAAGGACGCAAAGAGCGCGTGCGTGGCATCGCCCAAGCGGGTGTTGGGACGAGCCTGGTCAAGAATGACATCGAAGTGGTTGCGTGCTGGCATTTCGATGGGGGGCAGATACCGGGCTCCCACTGCATTAAGCGCATCGGCAAAAGCCTGACTCTGGCGTTTGAACTCCGAGGTTTCGATTTCTCCCCAGCTGATGATGGCGGGCGGAAAGCCCGTCAGATCAAGCAGTTGGGGGCTGATCGCCTGTGCGCTCGCCGTGTCCAGAGACAGTGCCTCATTGATGCTGGTGCCAATCAGGGGCTGCAGGTCGTAAATGCCTGAAACCAGTACCGCCGCTGCGGGTGCCCCTACGGGTAAATCGGCATCATCTTTCCATTCACGCAAGCAGCACATGGCCGCCAGATGCGCGCCGGCAGAACTGCCGGACACGACGATACGTTGCGGGTCAAAGCCCAGTTCTTCGCCATGTTGATGCAGCCAGCGCAGAGCCTGGCGGCACTCCAGCACCATCTCGTGGACAGAGGCTTGCGGTGCCAAGGTGTAATCAATGGCGGCAAAGGCAATGCCGGCCTCGGTGCAGTCCGGGGCCGAGAATAAAGAGGAAGCCTTGGAAAGCTCCTGCCAGTAGCCGCCATGAATAAATAGCAGCAGCGGCGGGAGGGATTCCGAGTCGCGGGGTGCAGGTAAAAAGAGGTCAAGCTTATGCGCGGCGGCACTGCCATAGGCAAGCTCGGCATGCCGAGCTCCGCTTTGCAAAGCTGCTGCGCTAAGTGTGGCGTAGTCCTCGATATAGGGTGCGTAGTTCCCGCCTATACAGGAGCTGGGCGAGTATTCACGTTCGCGCTCCTGCGCGGAGAGTAAGTCCTGTGGGGCTTGCATTACAGCGCGGTCCGAACAGTCCAGATCTCGGGGAACAGCACCACATCGAGCATCTTGCGCAGGTAGCTGACGCCGCCTGTGCCGCCCGTGCCGCGTTTGAAGCCGATGACGCGCTCAACAGTCGTGACATGGCGGAAACGCCAAAGACGGAAGGCGTCCTCAATGTCGGTCAGCTTCTCGCCCAGCTGGTATAGATCCCAGTGTGCATGCGGGTCACGGTAGACCTCCAACCATGCAGCTTCCACCTCGGGGCTGGCTTCGTAGGGCTGTGTCCAGTCACGGTCCAGGTGATCGGCGGGAATGGCAAAGCCCTGGCGGGCCAGCAGGCGCAGCGACTCGTCATAGAGCGAAGGGGCACGGTACGCCTTGTCGACCATCTGGAGCAGGTCTGGCCTATGGGCATGGGGCTTGAGCATGGCCGCATTCTTGTTGCCCAGAGCAAATTCAATGCAGCGATACTGCGCGCTTTGAAAACCGCTGGAGCTGGCCAGATAAGGGCGCATCGCCGTGTATTCCGGCGGGGTCATGGTCGAGAGCACGGTCCAGGCACTGACCAACTGCTCCATGATGCGCGAGACCCGCGCCATCATCTTGAAGGTGTCGGCGTAGCGGTCGGCTGCGATGGCTGCAGTGGCGGCGGTCACTTCATGCAGCATCAGTTTCATCCAGAGTTCGCTGGTCTGGTGCTGGATGATGAACAGCATTTCGTCGTGGGCAGGCGAGAGCGGGTGTTGAGCGCCCAGCACCTCGTCCAGGTGCAAGTAGTCGCCATAGCTCATGGATTGGCTGAAATCCAACTGCGCTTTTTCTTCCGAAACAATGCGCTCTGTCTCGCTGATTCCCTTGTCAGCCGATGCTTTGGAAGCATTCATTTGTTCTGTTCCCGGTACGTTAATAATGATCTGCACGACCTGTGGAACAGGTCGCGTGGGTCGATAGAAAATCAAAGTCGCGTTGCGCGCCGAGGGGAGTTTGCAATACATCTTGCCCGAAGGTCTCCATCAGCGGCAGGATGCGGTCACCTGAGTAGGCGGGCATAGGAGTAAAGCTGAAATGGGTCTGTGGTTTCATAATTTCATCCCACTTAAATTTATGCGTTGATCTTATGGATTTAAGGGTCTTGCGCCAAGCTGTTTTTTATAGAAGCATAACTTTTTCTGAAAAACTTAAAAAACGGGTTTTTTTATGCAAATAGAACTGGATCAGGTGGATGGCAGTTTGCTGGCCGAGCTGCAAGGAAACGCCCGGCTGACAACAAGCGAGCTGGCGCAAAAAGTGGGTATATCGCAGTCGCCTTGCTGGCGCCGGATTCGACGCATGGAAGAAGCCGGGCTTATTTCAGGCTACCACGCCCGGCTGGATCGGCGTGGCCTGGGTTATGGCGTGGTGGCCTTTGTCAGCATCAGTGTGGACTTTCAAAATGAAGAGCGTTCGGTGCAATTTGTGGAGGCCGTGCGCGATATTCCGGAGGTGGTGATGTGTCACGGCATTGCCGGTCCGGCGGATTTTTTACTGATGGTCGTGGCCAAGGATCTGGACAGCTATTCGGAATTGTTGCAACGAAAATTGCATCGTTTACCCGGTGTTCGGCAAGCGCAGACCAGTTTTTCCTTGCAGGAATTCAAGGGCCTTAACGCGCTGCCAATCCCAGCAATGGCCGGCCCTGCAGCCTGATCAAGTGCTCTGCAAAAGCTGATGCGCGGCTCGCTCACAAAGCGTGTCGAGTCGCTCATCACGAATCAGGTGGCTAAGGGTTAGCTCTGATTTGTTGTCGTAGAAGTCCGTCCTTAGAATTGATCAAAAATCACAAATCTTTGCTCGAATTCACGTTGTGACGGAATTTAATGAAACATTCAGATGCTGCAAGCACAAGCGCTCCGCTCGAAGCTTTTCAACCCATCGTTCGGCAATCCGTCAACGAAGCGGTCTATCAAGCCCTACGTAACAAGCTGATGCACGGTGAGTACCGTGCGGGCCAAGTGCTTGGCATTCAGTACCTGGCCGATGCGCTGGGTACCAGCACCATGCCCGTGCGCGAAGCACTGCGCCGTCTGGTGGCACAGCAGGGGCTGGAGCCTTTGCCTAACGGCACTACCCGTGTTCCTTTGATCACCAAAGCCTGCCTGAGCGATATTCGCCGCGCCCGTGTTTTGATCGAAGGCACCGTCACCGAATGGGCGGGGCCTTTCCTGACTCCGTCCGTGCTGGATCAGCTGGAACAACTGGCGCAAGAAATCACCCAAGAGCGCCGCACGCCCAAAGGCGTGGCCAGCAGTCTGGAAAAAAACCGGATCTTTCATTTCACGATTTACGGAGCCGCTCAGTCTCCCGTCATGCTCGCCATGATCGAGAGCCTGTGGCTGCAGTCGGGCGCTTACTTGCGTGAAACCCGCGAGCAGCTGCACAACGAAGACTCTGCCGATCACCTGCACGAATCCACCGTCAAAGCGCTGCGCGCGGGCAATTTTGCCCAGGCGCGCCAATACATTCAGGAAGATGTTTCTTGGATCTTTGATCGCTTGGACCTGGCCGATTAAGTCGATCTCTCAACTACTCATCACCACCAAAGACCATGCTAAAAAAACATAGATCAAAAGCAGTGACCGAGGGCGTGACTCGCACCCCACACCGAGCCTTTCTGCGTGCAACAGGCCTGGACGATGATGATCTGGACCGTTCGATGGTCGCCATCATTGGAACCGCCGGAGACAACACACCCTGTTCCAAATCGCTGGGTCCACAAGCAGACAGCGTGCGCCTGGGTGTAGCCCAAGGTGGTGGCGTACCCGTCATGATGAACACGATTTCCGTGTCCGATGGCACCTCCATGAACCACGCTGGCATGCGCATGAGCCTGGTCTCGCGCGAGATGATTGCCGACAGCATGGAAATAGCCGTGCGTGGCCATGCCTATGACGCTTTGGTTGGTTTGGGCGGTTGCGACAAGACGCTGCCCGGCACCCTGATGGCCATGGCGCGCCTCAATGTCCCTTCGGTTTTCATTTACGGTGGCTCCATGTTGCCGGGCTACTCGCCCGATGGCACTGAAAACACGGTGCTGACTGCCATTGAGGGTGTGGGTCGTTATCAGACTGGGGCGATTTCCCTGGAGCAACTGCACGGCATTGAGCGCACCTGTGCCATGACCGTGGGCTCCTGTCCGGGCCAGTTCACCGCCAATACCATGGGTATGGTGGCAGAGGCTTTGGGCATGTCCTTCCTGGGTTCGTCGACCACCCCGGCGGTTTACAGCCAGCGGCACGCACTGGCTCGCCGAGCTGGTCGCCGCGTGATGGAGATTCTGGAAAACGGTGGTCCTTTGCCGCGTGATCTCATCACCCGCAAGAGTCTGGAAAATGCCGCAGCGGCTGTTGCAGCGACTGGCGGCTCGACCAACGTGGCCTTGCATATCCCTGCCATTGCGCACGAAGTGGGCATTCGTTTCACCATGGACGATCTGGCCGAAGTGTTCAACCGCACGCCGCTGATTGCCGACCTGCAGCCCGGCGGCCGTTATCTGGCTCGCGATCTGGACGTGATTGGCGGGGTGCCTGTAGTGCTCAAGGCACTGTTGAAAAGCGGCCACCTGCACGGCGATGTATTGACCATTACCGGCGAAACCTTGGCCGAAGCCCTGGAGAGCTTCCCCGATGTGGATGGCCGTATCGTGCGTAGCAGCGATCAGCCCATCCATGCGTCGGGCGGTCTGGTCGTGCTCAAGGGCAATCTGTGCCCCGATGGCGCCTTGCTGAAGATTGCCGGCTTGAAGTCTCTGGTTTTTGAAGGCCGTGCTCGCGTCTTTGAAACCGAGGAAGATTGCATGGCCGTGGTATCCAAGCAGGCCTACGAGACTGGCGATGTACTGATCATCCGCAACGAAGGACCCAAAGGCGGCCCCGGCATGCGCGAGATGTTAAGCGTTACTGCGGCTATTTACGGCCATGGCAATGGCGAGAAAGTGGCACTGCTGACCGATGGCCGTTTCTCCGGTGCGACACGCGGCATGTGTATCGGCTATGCCAGCCCCGAGGCGGCAGCCGGTGGGAACATCGGCTTGGTGCGCGACGGCGACCGTATCACCATCGATGCCACGCAAAGCAGCATGCAGCTGCATGTGTCCGACGAGGAGCTGGCTGCACGCAGAGAGCAATGGAAACCCTTCGTACGAGATCGTTTGGCTGGCGCGCTGGAGAAGTACGCACGCCTGGTTGGACCGACCAATGAAGGGGCAGTGACTCATTCGGGTGCTGCCGAGTGGCCGCAAGAGCAGCTTGAGGACGTATAAGATGAAACTCGGTTTTTGCGGTTTGGGATTGATGGGTGCTGCCATGGTGCAGCGCCTGCTGAAAGCGGGTCACGAGGTCAAAGTCTGGAATCGCTCCAGGGAAAAGGCCGAGCCGCTGGCAGCGCTCGGCGCGCAGATTGTGGGCACGCCACGTGAAGCGGCTGAAGGCACCGACGGCGTCTTGTTATGCCTGTTTGATGCCAAGGCTGCCGAGGCTGTGGTGTTCGGTGCGGATGGGATTGCTCAGGCAACGGGCCTTAAATGGCTGGTGGATCACTCCAGTATCGACCCCGAGGCCACACGCAAATTGGCCGCTCGTTTGGTGGAGAGCTGCGGCGCTGACTGGATTGACGCCCCGGTGTCTGGCGGTATTCCAGGCGTGGAGGCCGGTACCTTGGCCATCATGGCGGGCGGTAGTGAAACCCATATGGCTGAAGCCGAGGCCGCCATGCGCGCCTATGCCGGCAATATTACGCATATGGGGCCTTCCGGTACCGGGCAGGCGACCAAGCTGTGCAACCAGGCCATCGTGGCGACCTCGATTGCGGCGTTGGCCGAAGCCATTGGCTTTGCCCAGCGCAATAACATCAATGTGGACAAGCTGGCCCCGGCGCTGGCGGGCGGCTGGGCGGACTCCAAGCCTTTGCAGATCTTTGCCCCGCGCATGATAGAAGCCCAGGCGAAAAGCATCGGTGCGCTGTCCACCATGCTCAAGGATATCGACACCTTGATCGCCAATGCTCAACAAAGCGGTGCACCTATGCCGGTTGCGGCCAGCGTGCAGCAAATGTTGCGCGTGGCAAGCGCCATGGGTTTGGGTCAGGCTGAAGTGTCTGCCTTGGTCAGCGTTGTGCTGCCCGAGCAGCGTGACGCCTTCCTTCGCCAGATAGACGCATAAGACAGGCGGCTCCCATGCAACTATCCGCTAATCTCAGCTGGTTGTATCGGCATCTGGACTGGAGCGAACGCTTCGAGGCTGCGGCGGCTGACGGTTTTCAGGGCGTCGAGATTTTACTGCCCTATGACTATGCACCCGACTGGTACGCCAGTCAGTTGAAAGCCGCCAAGCTGGAACTGACACTGATCAATACGCCGATAGGCGAGGGGCAGGGCCGTTTGGGCTGGGCGGCCATTCCCGGCGCACAAGCGCAGTTTCAGGAAGCCTTTGATCACGCCCGTGCTGTGGCACAGGCTACCGGCTGCCGCCGTATTCATGTGATGGCGGGTGACGTCAGCCTTTTTGCACAGCAAGACTGTCGGGCCGCACTGCTCAGTAATCTGGAACAGGCTTTGGCCCTGGCTGAAGCGGATGATCTGGTGCTGACGCTGGAGGCGCTCAACCGCAGCGATATGGCCGGGTACTTCTATTATTTGCCCGAGCAGGTCATTGAGGTGCTCCAGCATTTCAACTCCCCGCGCCTGCGTCTGCAGTTTGATTACTACCACTGCGTCAAAGAAAGTCTGGATGTCCCGTCCAGCGTGGCAGTCTGTGCTCCCTGGATTGGCTATGTGCAGATCGCGGGTGCCGATGGTCGCTACGAGCCTGATCTTGCACAGCATGATTTGCTGGCAGGCGTAGCCGCTTTGCCCGCCTTGGCTTACGACAGCTGGCTGGGTTGCGAGTATCAGCCTCGCGGCTTGCCTTCAGAAGGTTTGGCTTGGTGCCAGCCCTTGCGTGATCGTGGTGTGCTGGCTGCGCCACGTCAGCGTGATGCTGCTTGCATGCAGGCTGCCGGGAGATAAGCCATGAAGCACGTCTTGATTACCGGCGCCAACGGCTACATCGGTCAAGCGCTTGCTCGTGCGGCGGCCAAACTGCTTGCGGCCAATGAGATTCAAAGCCTGACGCTGACGGATTTGGCTTTTGAAGAGCAAGGCTATCCCCACCTGCCTGGACTGCGTTGCATTAGTGGTGACTTGTCCGATAAAGCCGTGCTGGGGGCGGTGCTAACGCCAGCACCCGACACGGTTTTCCATCTGGCCTCGGTGACCAGCCGGCTGGCTGAAGAGAATTTTGCACGGGGTTTGCGCGTCAATATAGACGGCACGATAGGCTTGTTTGAGCATCTGCGACAGCAAGGCCAGTGTCCCGTTGTGGTGTATGCCAGCAGTATCGGTGTCTTTGGTACGCCACTGCCCCAGCAGGTGGATGACAACACGCCCGTCGCACCCACTTTAAGTTACGGAACGCAGAAGCGGATGGTGGAACTGCTGCTTGCCGATTACAGCCGCCGGGGTTTTCTGGATGGCCGCTCGGTTCGTTTGCCTACTGTGGTTGCTCGCCCCATGACTGCTGAAACAGCCTTGTCTTCATTTGCCAGCTCTTTGATCCATGCCTTGGCTGCTGGAAGCACTTACGAGTGCCCCATCGGCCCCCAAGGCTGGATCTGGCTGCTTTCCTTGCCCGCCTGTGTGCGGCAGCTTCTGACAACAGCGAGCCTGGAAGCCGCTCGCTTGCCCGCTGGTCGGGTGTGGAATCTTCCCGCCCAGCGTCTGCAGGTGGCAGACCTGGTACAGGCTGCCAAATCCCGCTATGGCCGGGGGGCCGATGCGGGATTGAGCTTTCAGTCCAACCCTCAGTTTGACCAGCAGTTTGCCCAGTGGCCGCCTTTGACAACGGCAATCGCCACGCAGTTGGGTATGCATCATGACGGCGATGCCGAAACCTTGATTGAGCAGGCCCTTGTCTCCTGACGGGCCTGGCTAACTATACCTATAACGATCTACCACCAAAAAAGGATTTCCCCATGAAGAACCGATGGATTTCTCGCCTGTTGGGTATGGCCTTAACCAGCCTGGCAGTGGCAGCTGGTCCCGCAAAAGCGGACAAGCCTGTGGAGCTGACTTTCTCTGCCTGGATTCCGCAAACGCATGTGCTGGTGGCGAACTTCATGAAGCCCTGGGCCAAAGAGGTGGAGCAGGCCACTGAAGGGCGCGTCAAGATCAACTTTCTGACCAAGGCCGTGACCAACCCGGTAGGGCACCTGGATGCGGTACGCAATGGGATTGTGGATCTGGCCTTTATTTCCTATTCCTATTACCCCGGCAATTTTGATTTGATGAAGTTTGCCATGCTGCCGTTCTCGGGCAATAGCGCCGAGTCTACTTCGCTGGCGGCCTGGGACATTTATAGCAAGTACCTGCAAGATGCCAAAGAGCATCGCGGTATCAAATTGCTAGGCATTTATGGACACGGCCCAGGCAGCGTCTACACCACTGACAAGCAGGTACAGAACATTGTCGACTTCGAGGGCCTGAAGCTGCGCATTGGTGGTGGTATGCAGGCCGACTTGTCCAAGGCCCTGAAGGTGAACGCGGTTGTGAAGCCCGCCTCCGAATCGTATGAGCTGCTGAGCACTGGCGTGGTGGACGGCGTGCTGTTCCCGCCCGAGTCTGTGGCCTCTTTCCGCCTGGATACGGTGGTCAAGCACGCCACGGTTTTTCCCGGTGGCCTCTATGCGGATCTGCACGGCATCATCATGAACCCGAGCGCCTTTGATCGTTTGTCTGAAAAAGACCGCGAGATCCTGATGAGCCTGTCCGGTGAGCATATTGCTCGCCTGGGCGGCAAGGCCTGGGGTGATGCAGACGTGGCCGCCATGAAGATCCTGGAAGAGCACAAGGTGCAGTTTCATCCTGCCAGCGATGAGCTGATTGCCGCCGTCAAAGAGCGCACAGCGTCCTTCGAGCAGGCATGGCTGGATGCTGCCAAGGCCAAGGGCATAGACGGGCCTGCTGTACTGGCCGAGTTTCGTGCCGACCTGAAGCAGCGGGAAAGCGCGAATTGATCAGCACACGCAGACTGTCTTGAACCTGCTGTGCGCCTCGTGCGCCAGCAGCCCCGGAGCTACAAAGCATGAACTCCATTCTCTCTTTATTAAGAGCGGGTCTTCGACGTTTGACCGAGTTATGCATGGTCTCGCTGGCCTTGCTGACTCTGGCTGATGTATTAGGGCGCTACATTTTCAACGTATCGGTCATGGGGGCGGTAGAGCTGACCGAAATACTGATGGTAGGTGTCATTTTCTGCGGCATCGTGTTTGCCACCATGGAGCGCGAACACGTTGTTGTTGATTTAGTGCCTATTCCTGGTGGGGAGAAGGGTGTCCGTGTCGTCCATGTCACCAGCCACCTGCTGGCTGCTGGAATCAGTGCCTTGCTGGCCATGGTCAGCTGGACACAAGCCGAGTCGGCGGCCGAATACCTGGATCAGACCACTTTGCTGGGGCTGCCATTGGCTCCGGTTGTTTATTTCATGAGCATCATGCTGTTCGTCAACACCATCGTGGAGCTGGCTCAGCTTCGCCGGGATCTGAACGCAGACACCGCCCATCTGGAAGAAGAGGCACAGAATGACTGAAGCACTGATTGGCTTTGCAGCCATGCTCCTCTTGATCTTCCTGCGGGTGCCGGTGGCGTTTTCCATGGCCCTGGTGGGCTTTATTGGCGTTGGCATCATGCGCAATTGGCCTTCTGCCTATGCCATGACCGGCGCAGTCGTGCGTGAAAGCGGATTTCAGTATTTGCTGTCCGTGTTGCCGCTGTTCATCTTGATGGGTAATTTCATTACTCAAGCCAAGTTGTCCAAAGAACTGTATGCCGCGGCGTATGCCTTCCTGGGCCATCGTAAAGGCGGTTTGGCCATGTCTACGGTGGTGGCCTGTGGTGGCTTTGGTGCGGTGTGTGGCTCCAGCCTGGCAACAGCGGCCACCATGTCCAAGGTGGCTTATCCGGAAATGCGCAGACTGGGCTATAGCCGTGCGCTGGCTTCCGGTTCCATCGCTGCCGGTGGCACGCTGGGCATTCTGATTCCGCCCTCTATTGTCATGGTGGTCTATGCCATCTTGACCGAGCAAAGCATAGGCAAGATGTTTGCTGCCGGTATTTTGCCAGGCCTGCTGGCTATTATTTTCTATCTTCTGGCGGTGCGCTGGACGATCTGGCGTGACCCCAATGCGGGCCCTCCCGGTGAGCGCATGAGCTGGAAAGAGCGTTTGCTTGCGTTGCGCGATGTCTGGGGCGTGCTGGTGCTGTTCATCATCGTCATGGGCGGTATTTACGGCGGGATCTTCAGTTCTACCGAAGCGGCGGGGATTGGTGCGTGTGGTGCCTTCCTGTTCGCGCTGTTGCGTGGCCGTTTGACCTGGCAAGTGCTTTCCAACGTGCTGGTCGAGTCGGCGCGTACCACGGGGATGCTGTTCATGGTGCTGATCGGAGCCTTGCTGTTTTCCAGCTTCATCAACTTCACCTCCATGCCTGGCGATTTGCAGGATTGGGTGCAACAGTTCGATATGAGCCCGATCGTGGTGATTCTGCTGATTTGCGCGATTTACATCGTGCTGGGCAGTGTGTTGGAAAGTATGTCCATGGTCTTGCTGACCGTGCCTATTTTCTACCCCTTGGTGCAGCACCTGGGCTTTGACCTGATCTGGTTCGGCATCATCGTGGTGGTGGTTACGGAAATCAGCTTCATCACCCCGCCCGTGGGCATGAACGTGATGGTCCTGAAAAGCCTGCTGCCCGACGTGAAGATGAGCACGCTGTATCGGGGTGTGATTCCCTTCGTGGTAGCCGACGTTTTCCGCCTGGCGGTGCTTTTGGCCTTCCCGGTCATCTCGCTGCTTTTGCCCAAATACCTTGGATAAAAACGGATTCGCAATATGATTATCGACCAAAGAACCTACACCATCCCCACCGGCCTGCTGCGCGATTTCCTGTCCTTGTACGCGACGGAAGGACGTGCCATACAGATCGAACATCTGGGCCCCTGCCACGGCTACTACACCACGGAAGTGGGCGAGTTGAATCAGGTGGTGCACCTGTGGGCATACGAAGATATGGCTGACCGAGAGGCCCGTCGTAATGCCTTGGAGGCTGACCCCCGCTGGTTGGCCTATCGCCGTAAAGCCGCCGCTGCGGGGCATGTCATACGCCAGAGCAATGCACTGTTGAAACAAGTCGATTTCGACGTTTTTACGAGCGAATGATGACCATGAGCCAGAAAATTCTTCAAGCCTGCCCCTTGCCACCACCGCTGGCTGGCAAACTGCCCGCCTTGTGCCCGGTCGAAACCCTGAGCGATGCGCCTGATCAAGCGGCGTTCTTGCGTGAGCACGGAGCTGAATTCACGGTGCTGATCACCACCGGAACGCAGGGCGCAGGCAAGGCACTGATTGATGCCTTGCCAAACCTGAAAGCGATTTGTAGCCTGGGCGTTGGTTACGATGCCATCGACCTGGATGCCGTCCGTGCGCGTGGGGTGATGCTGAGCAATACGCCGGATGTTCTAAACGATTGCGTGGCCGACTTGGCCATGGGCTTGCTAATCGATACGGTGCGGGGCATTTCTGCTTCTGACCGTCACGTTAGGCGTGGTGACTGGCCGCGTGTCGGTCCCACCATGCCAAGCACGCGGGTCAGCGGCAAACGTCTGGGCATGTTGGGCATGGGCCGAGTCGGACAGGTGATTGCACGTCGCGCGATCGGCTTTGACCTGGAGATCCGCTATCACACACGTAGCGCCAAACCCGAGTTGCCTTGGCAGCACGAGCCTTCGCTGCTGGCCTTGGCGCAATGGTGCGATTTCCTCATCGTGGCGTGCCCCGGCAGCCCGGAAACCTATCACCTGGTGTCTGCCGAGGTCTTGAACGCTCTTGGGCCCCACGGCTACCTTATCAACGTCGCCCGTGGTTCTGTCGTGGATGAAAAAGCCCTGGTCGCCGCTCTTGAAAACGGCCAATTGGCAGGAGCAGGGCTCGATGTGTTCGAGAACGAACCTGAAGTGCCAACTGAATTGCTGAGCAATGATCGGGTCGTAGTATTACCCCATGTAGGGAGCGCGACCCGTGAAACCCGAGCGGCAATGTGTGATTTGGTATTGAAGAATGTGGAGCGTTTCGTCAAGGAAGGGGAGCTGGCGACGCCGGTGAGGCTATAAGGGTTCTAGGGTTCGTAAAGGACCACGCATTGGCAGGTTTGGAGCAACAACTCTGCTTTCAGATGATGACCCAATGCTGAGTCTGTAGATAGAGCGTTTGGTGCCAACCAGGGTGATGGCGTATTACTTTGGTCCCCTGGTCTTGGCACAAGCTTCCCCGTCAATTAGGTGTATTTCCTTGTATGAAGCGATGCGTTCAGTCATATACTTGATGCTTAAACAATTAAATTGAATCGGGCCTTGAATGCCCGGCATCAGGTGGGGAGACAGCTTGCATCATGCGGCTCAGCATTCAGGACTTTCAGTTAGCGGCTCAAAGCAGCCTGCCCCGTTTTGTCTATGACTATGTTGCAGGCGGGGCAGAAGACGAACTTTGTCTGACTCGTAATCAGGCAGATTTGCAGGCTCTGACTTTATCGCCGCGCAGTTTGCGTGACACTTCGGCACTTTCAACAGAGATAGAGGTCTTTGGGCGACGATGGTCATCGCCTTTTGGCGTAGCCCCTGTTGGCCTGATCGATGTCGTGCGCCCTCGTGGGGATCTGCACGCTGCACGTGCCGCAGGCAAGGCTGGCTTGCCGTATATCTTGTCTACAGCCTCCAACAGCCCCTTGGAGCAAGTGCGTGAAGTCTGCGAAGGCCCATGCTGGATGCAGCTGTATGTGATGCAAGACAGGGGTATGGCCAATTCCATTCTGGATCGTGCCCGCCAGGCTGGATTCGAGGCCCTGGTTTTGACCGTCGATGTGCCCGTAGGGGGGTATAGAGAAAAGGACATACGCCATGGCTTCAAATTGCCGTTTCGTCCCGGTCCCCGCTTGTTGCTGGATATGGCTTCGCAGCCCCGCTGGTTGTGGCGTCAGGCCTTGGCCGGGCAACCCCAGTTCGTCAACCTGATGCCTACGGAAGGAGTCACATCTGCCCAGGCGCAGGCGGCACTGCTGGCCCGGAGCATGGACCGCCGTTTAGTGTGGGACGATGTCTCCTGGTTGCGCTCCAAATGGGATGGCCCCTTATTGATCAAGGGGGTGCTGCACCCTGAAGACGCGCGGCAGGCTCTGCGCTACGGAGTAGATGGGCTGGTCGTTTCCAATCATGGAGGTCGACAACTGGACTGCGCACCTTCAACGATCAGTGTCCTCCCGAAAATCATGGATGTCGTCAAAAAGCAGATGCCGGTGTTTATTGATAGTGGTTTTCGGCGGGGTTCGGATGTCGCCAAAGCCATTGCTTGCGGAGCAAGTGGCGTATTCTTGGGGCGCGCCGTGGCCTATGGTTTGGCTCAAGGTGGCGAACAGGGTGTTGCACAGGTGCTTAGCCTGATCGCCCAGGAACTGGAGCGAACGATGATTCTGTTGGGGGCTTCATGTCCGGCAGATTTGGCCCAATGTCTTGTATCCTCTACCGACTAAGGTGTCAGATACTTGCTGAAATCAGCATCGAGAAATTTATCTTGTGGGGGTTGGCTTGTGAAAGGAAGCATTCCCGCCTGCGTAAAAGTCAGGTTCCGACAGCAGAAAAACAAAACGCCAAGCTTTTTGAAAGCTTGGCGTTTTGTTTTATTCGTGGTGCCGGCTAAAGGAGTTGAACCCTCGACCTTCGCATTACAAGTGCGCTGCTCTACCAACTGAGCTAAGCCGGCGAATTGACGATTATAGCCGGGTTTTTCGCCAAGAAGCAATCACCAGAAAAATATTGCTGTGGTGCACACCACGCCAGCCCAGCCAATAGATAGGTTCTGGTTATAAGAGCATGATGAAAATGTCGTTTTAAATGCCTTTTTCCCTACCCATAATCTGATCTATCCAAGCTGCGCTTATATAGATAGCACGCGATTGAACATCAGTGACGGGCTCCGAAGGCCGCGTCCGGGACCTTTGGGGAACACCATGAAATTGAAGTCTGTTGTTGGCTCTGCCTTGTTGTTGGCATCTTTGCTGGGTGGCACGGCCAGTGCCCAGGTTTCTTTGCTGAACGCCTCGTTTGACGTGGCGCGCGAGACCTTTGCGGCGATTAACCCCAAGTTTGTTGAACACTGGAAAGCGACGACTGGTGAAGACATCAAGATTGACCAGTCTTTTGCTGGGACCTCTCGTCAAGCCCAGGACATTATCCAGGGCAAGAAAGTAGACACCGTTACTTTCAACCAGGTTACCGATATTGAGTTCCTGGCCGAGCGCGGGGCGGTTGCCAAGGATTGGGCCAGCAAGTTCCCGAACAACAGCTCGCCTTACTACAGCACCATCGCTTTTCTGGTGCGCAAGGGCAATCCCAAGAACATCAAGTCCTGGGATGATTTGGTACGTGACGATGTGAAGCTGGTGTTCCCGAACCCCAAGACCTCGGGTAATGCCCGCTACACCTATTTGGCGTCCTGGTTGTACGCCAATGAGGCTTTCGGCGGTGACGAAGCCAAGATCAAGGAGTTTGTCGGCAAGGTGCTGGGGAATGTAGAAAGCTTCCCCACAGGTGGTCGTGGTGCGACCGTGGCGTTTGCCCAGAATGGTCAGGGCGACGTTTTGCTGACCTTTGAATCCGAAGTGATCAATATTGCTGCCAGCGATGAGTTCAAGGGCAGCGAGCTGGAAGTGGTGGTGCCCCCTGTCAGCGTATTGGCCGAGTTCCCGGTAGCGGTGGTGGACCGAGTGGTCGACCAGAAAGGCACTCGCAAGGAAGCAACCGAATACCTGAAGTTCCAGTACACCCCCGAGATTCAGCGCCTGTTGGCTGGTTTCAACTACCGTGTGACGGATCCTGCCGTGGCCAAGGAGTTCGAGTCCAAGTACGCGCCGGTCAAGCTGATCAATCCTACTGATGTTCTGGGTTCCTGGACTGACATCCAGAGCCGCCACTTTGCTGCTAACGGGGTGTTGGACCAGTTGCTGGCCAAGTAATTCATGAGTCGTACTCTTGTGGGCGGGGCGCAGGATTCCGGGGCGAAGGCTGCGCTAAAGCCCATCTTCTTTCTGCGCCGCCCCGTCATGCCGGGTTTTGGACTGAGCTTTGGCTTTAGCGTCCTGTACCTGTCCATTATTGTGCTGCTGCCTTTGTCGGCCTTGTTCATGTACGTCAGTGACATGAGCCTGGCCGATTATTGGCGTGCGGTGACTGATAAACGCGTTGTCAGCAGTTATCAGGTCACGATCAGTGCCGCTTTTTACTCCACTGTGATTGCCAGTGTGGTGGGCTTCATCATTGCCTGGATTATCACGCGCTTTGAGTTTCCGGGGCGCCGTCTGATTGATGCTTTGGTGGACCTGCCGTTTGCCTTGCCAACGTCGGTAGCAGGTTTGACCTTGGCGACGCTATTTGTGCCTGGTGGCTGGTTTGGCCAGTTTCTGCCGGAGGGTTGGAAGGTTGCTTATCAATACCCCGGTATTGTGTTGGCCATGACGTTCACCAGTTTGCCCTTTGTGGTGCGTATCGTGCAGCCCGTGATTGAAGAGCTGGGTGCCGAGTATGAAGAGGTTGCCCACACCTTGGGTGCCAGTGGCTGGCAGACCTTCAGCAAGGTGGTGTTCCCACCGCTGATTCCTGCTCTGGTGACTGGAGCGTCTCAAGCTTTTATTCGTAGCCTGGGTGAGTTTGGCGCAGTCATCATGATTGCGGGCAATATTCCCTTCAAAACTGAAGTGTCGTCCCTGATGATTTTTGTGCGGCTGCAAGAGTTCAATTACCCGGCCGCTGCCGCGATTGCCTCGGTGATCTTGATCGCATCCTTGCTGCTCTTGTTCACCTTGCAGATGGTGCAGAATCGTCTATTGGGCTGGCAGCGGAGGGCACCATGAGAAAAACACCTAAAAGCACGGCAGACCGCCTGATTTTGGCCTTGGGCATTGTGTTGGTGCTGGGGCTGCTGGTAGTCCCCTTGGTACTGATTTTCTCCAAAGCCTTGGGCGATGGTTTGCCTGCCTTGTGGAGCAATCTGCAAGAGGACTATATGCTGCATGCCATCGGGTTGACTCTGTTTGTGGCGGTGCTGACGGTGCCCCTGAATATGGTCTTTGGCATCTTGCTGGCCTGGTGTCTGACGCATTACCAGTTCCGTGGTCGTCGTCTGCTAAGTACCTTGGTGGATTTGCCTTACGCGGTCTCTCCGGTGGTGGCGGGCCTGTGTTACCTGGTGGTCTACGGTGTGGAGTCGTCCCTGGGGCAATGGCTAAGCGCGCGTGATATTCAGTTGATGTTCGCCTGGCCGGGTATCTTGATGGTCACTATCTTTGTGACGACGCCTTATGTGGCTCGTATCCTGATTCCCATCATGCAGGCTCAGGGCTCGGATGCACAGGCGGCGGCTTTAAGTCTGGGTGCAAACGGCTGGCAGATCTTCTGGCATGTGACGCTGCCGGATATCAAATGGGCCTTGCTCTATGGCGTGGTGTTGACCAATGCCCGTGCGATTGGGGAGTTTGGGGCCGTGTCCGTGGTGTCGGGCACCATCATGAATCAGACTTTGACCTTGTCCTTGCTGGTGGATCAGCTGAACAACGATAACAAGGCAGCAGCGGCCTTTACAGCGGCTGCGCTGCTGGCGGTGTTCGCGATTGTGTCTGTGATGCTCAAGAGCCTGCTGGAGTGGCGTGTGGCGGCTGGGCGTCGCCGTAATCAAGCGGAGGCAGTACAAGGGTAGATGGTGGGCTGGAGGCTTGGGAAATATTTTCAGTGGCGTTAGGTGGCTGAGTATTCCCTGAGGTGGTTTAAGTAGCTGATACTGATCTGCCAAGCCAAGCCAAGCCAAGCCAAGCCAAGCCAAGCCAAGCCAAGCCAAGCCAAGCCAAGCCAAGCCAAGCTAAAGCCAAAGCCAAAGCCAAAGCCAAAGCTAGGGTGATTGCCGAGCTTGGAACCCAAATAAATAGAGCCCCATGCGGGGCTCTATTTTTGTCTGCGTCGAACGCGCCTTATTTGACGATCTTCAGGTGCGAGACCTTGTCAGCGTCTTTCTTGGCAGCGGGAGCTTCCGGTGCAGCTTCAGGAGCGGCGTCCGGTGTGTCACCTTCTGCGTAAGGCTCGGACTCCACCACTTCAAAACCCATACCAGCGCCTGTTTCGCGTGCGTAGATGGCCGATACAGCTGCCACGGGTACGAAAATGTCTTCCGTGACGCCGCCAAAGCGGGCCTGGAATTCAATGTAGTCGTTGCCCAGGATCAGGCCATTGGTGGCCAGATGCCCGATATTCAGGGTGATTTGACCATCCTGAATATGGCCGCGTGGAACAACCGTGTTGGCGTCTACCGTGACCACGATGTGTGGGGTGTATCCGTGGTCGGAACACCATTCGTGTAGAGCGCGCAGCAGGTAAGGCTTGGTCGAGGTTTCTTGCATAGTGGATTAGCGACGCATGACTTTTTCGGAAGGAGTCAGTGCTTCAATGTAGGCAGGACGCGAGAATACGCGCTCGGCGTACTTTTGCACAGGAGCAGCGCTCTTGGGCAGTTCGATACCGTAGTGGTCCAGGCGCCAGAGCAGGGGAGCGATCGCCACGTCCAGCATGGAGAATTCTTCACCCAGCATGTACTTGTTCTTGAGCAAGATGGGAGCCAGCTGCGACAAGTGGTTGCGGATTTGCTGACGGGCCAGTTCTTGTGCCTTGGCATCCGCGTTGCGGCGGTCTTCCAGGGCGGCCACGTGTACAAACAGTTCCTTTTCGAAGTTGTACAGGAACAGGCGTGTGCGGGCGCGCATGGTGGGGTCCGCAGGCATCAGCTGAGGATGCGGGAAACGCTCATCAATGTATTCATTGATGATGTTCGATTCGTACAAGATCAGGTCACGTTCTACCAGGATCGGCACCTGTCCGTAGGGGTTCATGACGGCGATATCTTCAGGCTTGTTGTACAAGTCGATGTCGCGGATCTCGAAATCCATGCCTTTTTCAAACAACACGAAACGGCAGCGCTGTGAGAATGGGCAAGTTGTTCCAGAGTAGAGCACCATCATGGTAGGAGATTCCAGTCGTAGAAATAAAAACAAGAGCCTCACGGCTCAGAATTTAAAACCCTGCAAGGGGTTTTAACAATAAAAAGCCGGGCAGGCTAGTTAGGCCTGCCCGTCTAGCATAGCGTTTTACTTGATGTCTTTCCAGAAAACGCTGTTCAGGCGCCATGCAACGGCAAAGAACAAGAGCAGGAACAGGATCACGCCCACGCCAATTTTCTTGCGCTCCAGCTGCACAGGCTCGGCCATCCAGTCCATGAAGTTGGCCAGGTCGGCCACGTCGCTGTCGTATTTGGCAGCAGCCTTGGCGTTAACAGGCTCAAGCTTGACGCTGTCAGTAGCGTGACCGGTGTAATCGGCCAATACTTCTTTCTTGACGTCGGAGAAACCGGCTGGATCGTAAGTAGCCGTGGTCTTGACCCATTCCTTGCTGCCATCGTCCTTGGCTTCCTGGGCCACGGTCGTGCGGTGCAAGGTGACGCCACCTTGGCGCTCCCACATGGCGTGAGGCATACCCACGCTTGGGAAAACCAGGTTATCCCAGCCGGTTGGGCGGGATGCGTCACGGTAGAAAGTGCGCAAGTAGGTGTAGATGTAGTCTGCGCCGCTGGGGCCCAAGTTGGTGGACTTGGCACGCGCAATCACGGACAGGTCCGGAGGAGCGGCACCAAACCACTTCTTGCCCATTTCAGGGGTCATGGCGATCTTCATCAGATCACCCACCTTGTCCGAGGAGAACAGCAAGTTTTTCTTGATGTCCTCTTCGGTCAGGCCGATGTCTGTCAGCTTGTTGTAGCGCATGGAGTTGGCGCTATGACAGTTCAGACAGTAGTTCACAAACAGTTTTGCGCCATTTTGCAACGCCGCCATGTCATTCATGCGGTCGGGCGCGCGCTCCAGGGCATAGCCACCTTCGGCGGCACCAGCCACCGTGCAGGTAAGGGACAAGGCCAGAGCGCCAAGCAGTTTCTTAATCATGGTCATTCCGTTTCGTGTTGGGGGCCTAGTGAGGGCGGAAAGTCACGCGATCAGGTTCGGGTTTGAACGTACCCATGCGGCTCCATACTGGCATCAGCAGGAAGAAGGCCAGGTAGATCACCGTACCGATCTGGCTCAGCAGGTTGAACAAGTCGTTCGGAGCCTGTGTGCCCAGGTAACCCAAGATCAGGAAGTTGATGATGAAAATCGCGTACAGCACTTTGTGCCAGGTAGGACGGTAGCGAATCGACTTCACAGGCGATTTATCCAGCCAAGGCAGGAAGAACAGGATCACGACCGTACCACCCATGGCCACCACGCCCCAGAACTTGGCGTCGATAACACGCAGCAGCACAGCAACAGCGATCAGGACAGCGGGTACGACCAGGCGCCAGATACCGGGCAGCTTGCCTTTGACGAACAGCACCAGAGCACCCAGCACGGAAGCACCGGCCAGAACCCAGGTAAAGTCGGCAGTCGTGGCACGCAGCATGGAGTAGAACGGCGTGAAGTACCAGACAGGAGCAATGTGCGGAGGAGTCTTCAGTGCATCGGCAGGGCTGAAGTTGTTGAACTCCAGGAAGTAGCCGCCCATTTCAGGGGCAAAGAACACAATCGCGGCAAACACAATCAGGAAGCCCGCCACACCCAGGATGTCGTGCACGGTGTAGTAAGGGTGGAAGGGGATGCCATCCAAAGGACGACCTTGAGCGTCTTTGGGGCCTTTCTTGATTTCCACGCCGTCGGGGTTGTTGGAACCCACTTCATGCAGTGCGATCAGGTGAGCCACAACCAGACCCAGCAGGACCAGAGGCACCGCAATCACGTGCAGAGCAAAGAAGCGGTTCAGGGTGGCGTCGGACACCACGTAGTCACCACGGATGAAAATAGCCAGGTCAGGACCAATGAAAGGAATGGCCGAGAACAGGTTCACAATCACCTGGGCGCCCCAGTAGGACATCTGGCCCCATGGCAGCAGGTAGCCCATGAAGGCTTCAGCCATCAGACAGAGGAAAATGGCAACGCCAAAGATCCAGACCAGTTCACGTGGCTTGCGGTAAGAACCGTAGAACAAGCCGCGCAGCATGTGCAGGTACACCACCACGAAGAACATGGAAGCGCCTGTGGAGTGCATGTAGCGAATGATCCAGCCACCGGGCACTTCACGCATGATGTATTCAACCGACTCAAAGGCCAGCTTGGCATCAGGCTTGTAGTTCATGACCAGGAAAATACCAGTCACGATCTGGATAACCAGCACCAGCAGTGCCAGAGAGCCAAAGAAGTACCAGAAGTTGAAGTTCTTCGGCGCGTAATATTCTGACATGTGCTCTTTGTACATGGATGTCAGGGGGAAACGCCTGTCAATCCATCCCAAGAGTCCTGTCGTTTCGACGGTTTTCTCGCCAGCCATGAAACGGCTCCTTTATCTTTTTAAATAGTACGTATTGGGTTACAGCCGCCTTAGGCCTTGTTGTTTTCGTCTACGCCGATGGTAACCATCGTGCCGTCAGCCGAGAACTCGTAGGGCGGGATTTCCAGATTGTCTGGAGCAGGCTTGTTGCTGTAGACGCGGCCGGCCAGGTCGAACGTGGAGCCGTGGCAGGGGCACAGAAAGCCGCCTTCCCAACCACCGGGCAGACCAGCGCCAGCGCCAGCAGCCAGATGCGGGGTAGGGGAGCAACCCAGGTGGGTGCAGATACCGATACAGATAAAGATTTCAGGGCGACGCGAACGGTATTCGTTCTTGGCGTACGCAGGGGTGTAACCGGGGCGATCCGAGTCAGGGTCGGCCAGCTGGCTGTCCAGCTTGGGCAGTGCGTCCAGCTGCTCTTTGGTGCGGTGCAGAATCCAGACGGGTTTCCCGCGCCATTCCACGGTGCGCATCTGACCGGGGGCGATACCGGAAATATCGACCTCTACGGGAGCGCCGGCCGCTTTCGCTTTCTCGGAAGGAGCAAAGGAGCTGACAAAGGGAACAGCTGTCGCCACACCAGCGACACCACCTAATGCACAGGCGGTGGCGACCCAGGTGCGGCGCGAAGGATCGGGCGGAAGATTGAAATCAACCGCGCCTATGGCATCGGGCTGTGTCGTATTCTGACTCATTCTAGTATCCTTATTCCTGCCCGACTCGGGCAATACCACAATTTACGGATTTGGGCCTGGGTATATTATTCAACCGCACATTATACGCGTTACCCAGCGCAGCATAACTTGATCAAAGGTGAACATATGAACAAGGCTCGAGGTTTCCTGAACGAATTCCGGGAGTTCGCAGTTAAGGGCAACATGATGGACCTTGCGGTCGGTGTCATTATTGGCGCTGCTTTTGGCAAGATTATCGACTCGCTGGTAAAAGACATCGTCATGCCCGTCATCAGTTTCATCCTTGGCGGCGAAGTGGATTTTACCAACCAGTTCACGGTCTTGCGTACACCAGAGGGCTTTACCGGCCCAGAAACCCTGGAAGCTCTGAATGCGGCCGGTGCTGTTGTTTTGTCGTGGGGTAACTTCCTGACCATTTTCATCAACTTCATCTTGCTGGCCTTCGTGGTGTTTTGCATGGTCAAGATGATTAACCGTATGCGTGCCACCGTGGCCAAGGCTGAAGCTGCTGAGGCCGTACCCGAACCAACCCCTGAAGACGTCATCTTGCTGCGCGAGATCAGGGATTCGCTGAAAAAATAAAAGCCCAGACTTATCAAAGCTTTAAGGTGCCTTTCGGCACCTTTTTGTTTATGTAAACCCACCGGCAGGGTCAAGTTTGCCCGCGCCGGATGCCTGATTTTAGCCTTTCAGGGCCTGGGCTTGTCTAGCCTGCGGCGCTTTAAAGCTTGTTCAAGGTCATATGTGCGGGTTTTTGATGAAATCAGATCGGGTTGTCCAGATCGATGAACTCCACTTCTATGCCAAACTGGCGAGCGATTTCTTCGCCCAAAGCCTTGGCCCCATAGCGTTCGGTTGCATGATGGCCGGCTGCCATGAAGGCAATGTTGTTTTCCTGTGCACTGTGAAATGTCTGCTCCGAAGCCTCGCCGCTGATGTAAAGATCGGCCTGCGCGGCGATGGCGCTATCAATAAAGCCCTGTGCCCCTCCTGTGCACCAGGCTATTCGGCGGATTTTCCGTTGTAAATCGCCAACAACCAGTGGCTGCCGTTGTAAATTATTGCAAACTGTCAGGCTGAATGTTTCCAGTGAAACTGGGGTTGGCAGTTCACCCAGCCAGACCAGTCCATCCGGACCACAGGTTTGTGCCACGCCGTCTGCGTCGCGCAGCACCTCGATGCCTAACTGGCGAGCCAACTGGGCGTTATTGCCCAGGACAGGGTGAGCGTCCAGGGGCAGGTGATAGCCCAAGAGGTTAAGCTGATGCGTCAGGACGCGTTCGATACGAGTTTTTCGGGCGCCTACAATGCACGGGTTTTCGTTTTTCCAGAACCAGCCGTGGTGCACCAAAATTGCGTCCGCCTGGCGGGCAATAGCGGCATCAATCAGTGCCAGCGAGGCCGTCACGCCGGTGACGAGTTTGCCAATATAGGGCTTGCCTTCGACCTGAAGCCCATTGGGACAATAGTCCTTGAAACGGGCGACATCCAAGGTGCTATTGAGCCAGCTGGCCAGTTCGGCTGTTGAAACCTGAGTCATGGAAATCCTTATCTGAAAGAGTGCTATGCGTCGATTGTGGCTAGTGTTTGCTCAAGCGGTGACAATTTGTCTGGCGGGCTTTTTTATTGTAGTGACGCTGCGACCGCAGTGGGTGGGCGCGCCCGAGGCTCCCGTCCGCTCCACGAATACGGTGGTTTTGCCTGCACCGGTTCCGTCCCTGATCCCCGCGCCTGCTATGGAGCAGGATGGCCCGCTGTCTTATGCCTCGGCTGTCACTAGCGCCGCGCCGGCGGTCGTTAATGTGTACACCAGCAAGCATTTGGAAGGCAATTCCCCCTTGCTGGAAGATCCTGATCTGCAGCGCCTGTTTCGCGAACTGCCCGGCTTGATGGGTCGCCGCTCCACAATCAACCTGGGTTCGGGCGTGATCGTACACGAGCAGGGTTATATCCTGACCAATTACCACGTGATTGAAGCGGCCGATGCCATCGAGGTGGCATTATCGGATGGACGTCAGGCCAAGGCGCGTCTGATTGGCTCGGACCCTGAAAGCGATCTGGCCGTGCTGAAAGTGGATCTGCCCAAGCTGGCTGTGATTCAGACCCAGGAACAGGATCAATTGCAGGTGGGCGATGTGGTGCTGGCCATTGGCAATCCTTTCGGAGTGGGTCAGACCACGACGATGGGCATTGTCTCCGGCTTGGGACGCAATCGCCTGGGCATCAATATTTACGAAAACTTTATTCAGACCGATGCCGCCATTAATCCCGGCAACTCGGGTGGGGCTCTGGTGGATGCGGTTGGCCGTCTGGTGGGAATCAATACCGCTATTTATTCCGAAACAGGCGGTTCGCTGGGTATCGGTTTTGCCATTCCGTCCTCGACTGCGCTGGCCATCATGAACGAAATTATCCGTAATGGTGAAGTGACACGCGGCTGGCTGGGCCTGGAGCCACAGGACATTACTCCGGACCTGATCAAGTCTTTCAAACTAAAGAGTGATGCAGGTGTGATTATTGCCAGTGTGCAACGTCACGGCCCGGCTGCCGAGGCGCATTTGCAGGTGGGCGATATTGTGTTGCGCTTGAATGGTCAACAAGTGGCCGATTCAATTGGCCTGCTCAATCAGATTGGCCCAGTGCAACCCGGGCAGACCGTGACATTAAGCGTATTGCGCGATGGCAAGGAGCTGGACGTTCCCGTCAAGGTCGGTATGCGACCTCAGGTGCGCAAATAGGGCCAGCAGCTTCCCTCTTCGCTGGAGTTCACTGAAAGAGCGTAGAGATGCGTTCATGGCCTTGCAGGCCGTACAGGCTCTTGTAGTGTGTTGATGCTTGTGTGGTCAGGCGATTTGCATTTGGCTACGCTGTTTTGCAGATCGTAGTGGCGCGAAGGCTTGGCAAGGTATCTAAAAAAAAATGGCTCTCTGGGCTACTCCTTTTGGAGCAAGGCAAGAGAGCCATTTTTGGGTCGGCACGCCATGTGACGCGTACAAATAGGTGTTGCTTTGATCGTTTTACAGATCCAGCTCGCGGCCTTCGCTGTTTTCCGCTTCCCGTTTCTTGATCAGGCTGGCGGCCAGAATCCCTAATTCATAAAGCAGGCATAGCGGGGCGGCCAACAAGATCTGGCTGACCACATCGGGCGGGGTCACGATAGCGGCGATCACAAACGCGCCCACAATTACATAACCACGGATTTCGCGCAGTTTGGCTACCGTTACAACGCCTGTTTTCACCAGCAAAATCACGGCGATAGGCACTTCAAAGGTAATGCCAAAGGCCAGGAACATGGTCATGACAAAGCCCAGATAGGCTTCGATGTCCGGTGCTGGTGTAATCGATTGCGGGGCAAACGAGGCGATGAAGTGAAACACGGTGCGGAACACCACGAAATAACAAAACGCCATGCCGGCAATGAACAGCAAGGTGCTGGTCATGATCAGCGGCAGAGCCAGCTTCTTTTCGTGGTTGTACAAACCTGGCGCAATAAAGGCCCATGCCTGGTAGAGCACGATAGGCAAGGCCAATACGAACGATGCCATCAAGGTGACTTTGACCGGCACCATGAAGGGGGTAATCACCCCGGTGGCAATCATGCGCGTACCCTCGGGCAGAGAGCTCATCATGGGCTGGGCCAGCACATCATAAATGGCCGAAGCGCCAGGATACGTAAACAGCACGATAAAAATCCCGACCACGGCAATCACCGCGCGTAGCAGGCGTGTACGCAGCTCGACCAGGTGGGAGATGAAGGTATCTTCTTGAGGCGCTTCGGTGCTCATGCCGTCGGTCCTTTAGAGGGTTGGGCGGGAGCATCCGTAGGACGGGGAGCGTCGTCACTGGCTGGCGCACTGGGCGCTGGCTGGGCGGCTGCATCCGTATCGGGCTGACTGGCAGCCGATTCTTTCGCGGGGGTGGCGTCGGGGCTCGCCTTGACGCTCTCGGCGGTATCCGAGAAGGCCTTGCGTGCGGACTCCGACGCGTTTTGCAGGGTGTCGCGGGCTTCTGTCAGAGGCTGGCTGATGCTTTTGCCCGTGTCCTCGACCGAACTGCGCACCGAGCGCGCGGCGTCCTCCATCTGGTCTTTGAGCTTGTTCACCTCATCCAGATTGATTTCGCGTTGGATATCGGTCTTGACCTCGTTAACGTAGCGCTGCGCGCGGCCAAGCAAATGGCCGACGGTGCGCGCTACTTTAGGAAGACGTTCGGGACCGATGACGATCAGGGCAACCACTCCAATCAGGAGCAGTTCGCTAAAGCTGACATCAAACATTCAGACTCACACAAGAAGGGGATCAGGCGCGATCGGATTTTTCCTTGGCCTGCACGTCGATCGTTTGAGGATCGGCAGCGCGTTGGCTGACGGTTTCGGGTGTTTTTTCTTCTTCACCCACGTCTTTCATGCCTTCTTTGAAACCTTTGACTGCACCGCCCAGATCCGAGCCGATATTACGCAGTTTCTTGGTGCCGAAAACCAGGGCAACGATGACCAGAACGATCAGCCAGTGCCAAATGCTAAAGCTACCCATAATGTATCTCCCTTAAGCAGCCATGGCTGCGCGTTGTTGCCATGGGCGCTCACCGCCCAAGATGTGCATGTGTAAATGGTTGATTTCCTGCCCGCCATCCAAACCGTTGTTGATGACAATGCGGAAACCGCCTTCAGGGCCGGGGCGACAACCAGCCTTTGCGGCCAGGGAAGGTGCCAAAGCCATCATTTTACCCAACCATTCGCTATCCTGGCCCGATACGTCCTGCATGGACACGACGTGTTTCTTGGGGATTACCAGGATATGGATAGGTGCAGCTGGGTTGATGTCGTGAAATGCCAGAAAGTCCTCGTCCTCGTACACTTTTTTGGACGGGATCTGATCGGCAGCAATTTTACAAAACAGACAGTTCTCGCTCATAGCAACCTCGGTAGCGAAGCACTTGCTGGGCAAGTGCCGAAAATCTAGGTATCAGGACAGTGTAGCGCGTCTAAATGACAGAATTACACCTGGTCCTTAGGGCGCGAAGCTTTTTCTTCCAGGCCTGATGTACCTTCGCGACGCAGCAGTTCTGTCAGGACATCGCGGGGCTCCAGACCGTAGTAAGTCAGGGCCACCAGGCTATGAAACCACAGGTCTGCCGTTTCGTAGACGATGCGCTCGCGTTCTTCATCCTTGGCAGCCATGACCAGCTCGGTCGCTTCTTCCCCGATTTTCTTCAGGAATGCATCCGGTCCCTTGGCCAGCAGCTTGGCGGCGTAGGAAGAGGATGGGTCCCCGCCTTGTGCAGGCAGGCGGGACTTCAGGGTGCGGCCAAGATGATCGAGGATGGTCTCGACAGTAGGTTGTTCGCTCATCGGTAAATATGCTCCGGGTCTTTCAGGACGGGGTCAACCGCCACCCATTGTGCCTGATCGCTCTGGCCTTGCAGCTGGCGATAAAAGCAGCTTTCACGACCCGTATGACAGGCGATCTGGCCAACCTGCTCCACGCTAAGCAAAATAACGTCGCCATCACAGTCCAGGCGCAAGTCACTGACATGCTGCACGTGGCCGGATTCCTCGCCCTTGCGCCACAGGCGCTGGCGGGAACGCGACCAGTACACGGCGCGGCCGGTGCTGACGGTCTCTTGCAGGGACTCCTGGTTCATCCAGGCGACCATCAAGATTTTGCCCGTGGCCTGGTCCTGCGCAATCGCGGGGATCAAGCCTTGTTCATCAAAGCGGATTTCAGCCAGCCAGGCCGGTAAGTCAGCCATTAGCGTCGCACCTGAATACCTTGCGCAGCCATGAAATCCTTGGCTTCGGCAATAGTGTGTTGACCGTAGTGGAAGATGCTGGCGGCCAGTACGGCACTGGCGCCGCCCTTGATCACGCCATCGGCCAGGTCTTGCAGGCCGCCCACTCCACCAGAGGCGATAACGGGAACGGAAACCGCCTCGGACACGGCACGAGTCAGTTCCAGATCAAAGCCGGATTTGGTGCCGTCGCGGTCCATGCTGGTCAGCAGCAGTTCGCCGGCGCCGTATTCGGCCATGCGAGCTGCCCATTCCACCACGTCCAGGCCGGTTCCACGACGACCGCCGTGGGTAAAGACTTCCCAGCGGGGGGCTTCGTTTTCAGCACTGACACGGCGTGCATCAATGGCGACGACCATGCATTGCTTGCCATGGTGATCGCTGGCAGCACGCACCAGGTCGGGGTTGCTGATGGCGGCGCTGTTAATGGACACCTTGTCCGCACCTGCATTGAGCAGGCGCTGGATGTCGGCCACTTCGCGCACACCACCGCCCACTGTCAGGGGGATGAAAATCTGACTGGCCACCTGTTCGATGATGGGCAAGATCAGATCACGGTTGTCCGAGGTGGCCGTAATGTCCAGGAAGGTCAGTTCGTCGGCACCCTGGTCGTTGTACTTGCGGGCGATCTCGACCGGGTCTCCGGCATCGACCAGATCCACAAAGTTGATGCCTTTGACCACACGGCCAGCGGTCACGTCCAGACAAGGAATGATGCGGCAGGCTAATTCGTTGGTGACGTCCTGGCTCATGCCTGGTACTCGTCAGCGAAGGTTTGCGCCTCGGCAAAATTCAGGGTGCCTTCGTAAATGCTGCGACCCAAAATCACACCTTCGATACCTTCGTGCTCTACGGCACACAGGTCTTCGATGTCTTTCAGGTTGGTGACACCGCCGGAGGCGATGACGGGAATCTTCACGTGCTGGGACAGCTTGACGGTGGCTTCGATGTTCACGCCAGTCAGCATGCCGTCGCGGCCAATATCGGTGTAGATAATGGACTCGCAGCCGTAGTCTTCAAATTTCTTGGCCAGATCCAGTACGTCGTGGCGGGTCAGCTTGCTCCAGCCGTCGGTGGCGATTTTGCCGTCACGGGCATCCAGGCCAACAATGATGTTGCCAGGAAAGGCGCTGCAGGCGTCTTGCAGGAAACCAGGGCTTTTGACAGCGGCAGTGCCAATAATGACATAGCTCATGCCAGCGTCCAGGTAGCGCTCGATGGTATCCAGGTCGCGGATACCACCGCCGATCTGTACGGGAATTTCACCGTCGATGGCAGCAATAATGGATTTGATGGCTTCGCTGTTCTTGGGCTTACCGGCAAAAGCGCCGTTCAGGTCCACCAGATGCAGGCGCCGGGCCCCTTGTTCCAGCCATTGTGTTGCTATTTTGGCCGGATCATCCGAGAAAATAGTGGCATCGTCCAGGTCACCCTGGCGAAGGCGCACACAACGCCCGTCTTTGAGGTCGATGGCGGGAATCAAAAGCATGGTCTTTAGCCGTAAAAAACGTAAGAAATACTGGGTCGGAAAAAGTCAGAACAACGCCGGGAAGCTTGCTTGAAAAATCATGGCTTCCAGTTGGCGAAATTCCGGAACAGTTGCAGGCCGTTGTCTGCGCTTTTCTCAGGATGGCATTGCAACGCAAAAATATTAGCGTTTGCTATCGCCGAGGTAAAGCGTTGGCCATAGTGCGTCGAACCACAAGTTTGATCTATATGCAGCGGATCGACAAAGTAGCTATGAACAAAGTAAAAGAACGCGCCATCCTCAATGCCAGCCCATAAGGGATGATCCTGAGTCTGGTGTACGCGGTTCCAGCCAATATGGGGCACTTTCAGCCCGGGGCCGGAGGCGTGGTCGCTGCTTTTGTAGTTCGGGCCCTCAAAACGGCGCACTTGGCCGGGAATCAGACCTAAACAGGGGACATTGCCTTCCTGACTGGAATCGAACAGCATTTGTTCGCCTACGCAGATGCCCAATAGGGGCTTGTTGCGGGCGGCTGTCAGCAAGGCATCGCGCAAACCGGATTGGTCCAGGTGGGCCATGCAATCGGGCATGGCACCCTGGCCGGGTAAGACAACCCGGTCCGCATCCAGAATGGCTTGAGGGGTTTGAGCAAGAACGATGCGCGCATCAGGTGCGGCGGCATGCAGTGCTCGGGCAACCGAGAAAATGTTGCCCGAACCGTAATCGACAATAGCGATAGTGGTCACGATGTGTGTCCGAAGGACGTTTACAGAACCCCTTTGGTCGAAGGCACCACGCCTTCGCTACGTGGGTCCAGCTCCAGAGCCATACGCAATGCTCGGCCAAAGGCTTTGAACACGGTTTCGCACTGGTGGTGTGCGTTTTCGCCGCGCAGGTTATCGATGTGCATAGAAACCAGGGCGTGATTGACAAAACCCTGGAAAAACTCGCGTGCCAAGTCTACATCGAACTGGCCGATTCGTGCGCGGGTAAAGGGCACAAAATAAAACAGGCCGGGGCGACCGGAGAAGTCCACCACTACGCGCGACAGCGACTCGTCCAAGGGCACATAGGCATGGCCGTAGCGGCGCAGACCGGCTTTGCTGCCTACGGCCTTGGCAAAAGCCTGGCCCAGCGCAATGCCGATATCCTCGACAGTGTGGTGATCATCAATGTGGGTGTCGCCTTCACAGTGCACGTCCAGGTCAATCAGACCATGGCGGGCGATCTGGTCCAGCATGTGGTCCAGAAAGGGCACGCCGCTGTTGAGCGAGTGACGGCCGGTGCCGTCCAGGTTAACGGCCACGCGGATGCGGGTTTCATTGGTATTGCGGGTAATCTCGGCGGTACGCATATCAGTGCCGGCGGCAAGGCCGGTATCAGGATTGGTTCAATCGGAATTGCGCGCTGGCAGCGTGGGCGTACAGGCCCTCGCCTTGTGCCAGCGTAGCAGCTATGGGTCCCAATGTTTGGGCGCCTGATTCTGAAACCTGAATAATGCTGCTGCGTTTCTGGAAATCGTAGACGCCCAAAGGTGACGAGAAACGCGCAGTGCGTGCCGTCGGCAGGACATGGTTAGGCCCGGCACAGTAATCGCCCAGCGATTCGGAACTGTAGGGGCCCAGGAAAATGGCGCCAGCATGGCGGATTTTGCCCAACAAGTCCTGGGCGTTACGGGTAGAGACTTCCAGGTGTTCCGGCGCGATATGGTTGCTGATCTTACAGGCCTCGTCCAGATCGCGGACGTGGATCAGGGCACCGCGACCAGACAGGCTGCGACGGATGATGTCCGCGCGTGGCATGGTGGGGAGCAGACGTTCGATGGCCGCTTCAACCTGGTCCAGGAAGTCCGCATCGGGACACAGCAAGATGGCCTGGGCCAGCTCGTCGTGTTCAGCCTGGGAGAACAGGTCCATCGCCACCCAGTCAGCAGGAGCACTGCCGTCGCTGATGATCAGGATTTCGGAGGGGCCGGCAATCATGTCGATGCCAACGACGCCAAAGACGCGGCGTTTGGCAGCGGCGACATAGGCGTTGCCGGGGCCGACAATCTTGTCTACCGGCGGGATGGTGTCCGTACCGTAAGCCAAAGCGCCTACAGCCTGCGCGCCACCAATAGTGAACACGCGATCGACACCGCCCAGGGCGGCAGCCGCCAGCACGATGGGGTTGCGCACGCCATCGGGTGTAGGCGTGACCATGATCAGTTCTGGAACACCAGCCACTTTGGCAGGAATGGCGTTCATCAGAACCGAGGAGGGGTAAGCGGCCTTGCCACCGGGGACATACAGTCCCACACGGTCCAAGGGGGTAACTTGCTGCCCCAGCACGGTGCCATCGGCTTCCGTGTAGGTCCAGGTTTCAGTGCGCTGATGCTCGTGGTAACGACGCACACGCTCGGCGGCCTGTTCCAGTGCCTTGCGCTGATTGGCAGGCAGGCTGTCCAGAGCCGCAAACAGTTCTTCTTTGGAGATTTCCAGTGCCGAGGCCTGTTCAACAGCCAGTCGGTCAAAGCGCTGGGTGTAATCCAATAAGGCCGTGTCCCCCTCATGCTGGATACGATGCAGAATTTCGGCACAAGCGTGCTCGATAGACGCGTCTTCGGACGCTTCGTAAGCCAGTAGAGTGCGCAGTTCGGCATCGAACTGGGCGGATTGGGAGGTCAGGCGATGGATCAGTGACATGTCGCTATAGGAAAAAGCTAAGGTTCAAGGGCCAGTGTATAACATTTCGCTTAGGCAAAAGGCGGTCTGCGCCTTTTGCGCAAGCAGGATTGTCAGGCTGTTTATCCCCCGCCCGTGGCAGGGGAAGTTTTACTCGTCTACCGAAGCGCGAGAGAAAGCGTCGATCAGGGGTTGCAACTGGGCACCACGGTTCTTCATGGCAGCCTGATTGACGATCAAACGCGAGGAAATGGGGGTGATGTCTTCCACTTCCACCAGCTTGTTGGCACGCAAGGTGCCGCCGCTGGAGACCAGGTCCACAATGGCGTCGGCCAGACCGACCAGCGGAGCCAGTTCCATGGAGCCATACAGCTTGATCAAGTCCACATATACGCCTTTGCTGGCGAAGTGCTCGCGGGCAGCGCGGGTGTATTTGGTGGCGATACGCAGGCGCGAACCTTGCTTGACGGCCGAATGGTAGTCAAAGCCTTCGGCCACGGCCACACACAGGCGGCAACGGGCAATGTTCAGGTCCACGGGCTGGTACAGACCGCCGGGGTGCTGTTCCATGTGCTCGTACAGCACATCCTTGCCGGCAATCCCGATATGGGCGGCACCGTATTGCACGTAGGTTGGCACGTCGGTGGCACGCACAATAATCAGACGCAGGTCCGGGTTATTGGTGGGCAGGATCAGTTTGCGCGACGTCTCGGGGCTTTCCAGCACCTTGATGCCTGCCTCTTCCAGCAAGGGCAGGGTTTCGTCAAAAATCCGGCCTTTGGACAAGGCCAGCGTCAGAGGTTGATTTAAACCGGCGGGACTCATTGGGTTTCCTTGCTGCTGATTCGCTCGATGTTGGCGCCTACGGCTTGAAGCTTGGCTTCCATGCGGTCGTAGCCACGGTCCAGATGGTAGATGCGTTCGACGGTAGTGTCACCCCGAGCCGCCAGGCCTGCAATGACCAGGCTGGCCGACGCACGCAGGTCGGTTGCCATGACGGTGGCGCCAGTCAGGTAAGGAGCGCCGGTAACGACGGCCATATGGCCTTCGATATCGATCTGTGCACCCAGTCGGTTCAGTTCCTGTACGTGCATGTAGCGATTTTCAAAGATGGTTTCCACGACCGAGGCGGTGCCGTCGGCAATGGTGTTCAGTGCCATCAATTGAGCCTGCATGTCCGTGGGGAAGCCGGGGTATTCGCTGGTACGGAAGCTGACCGCCTTGGGGCGACCATTCATGCTGGCCTTGATCCAGTCCGAGCCGGTTTCAATCTGCAGTCCGGCTTCGCGCAGTTTGTCCAGCGTGGCGCCCATGGCGTCAGCATCGGTATTGCGCAAGGTCAGTTCGCCACCGGTAGCGGCAACGGCGCACAGGAACGTACCGGCTTCAATACGGTCGGGGCAGATGGTGTGTTTGGCACCGTGCAGGCGTTCGACACCGTCAATGACGATACGGTCGGTACCGTGGCCCTGGATTTTGGCACCCATTTTGATCAGCAGCTCGGCCAGATCAATAATTTCCGGTTCGCGGGCTGCGTTTTCCAGAATGGTTTGGCCTTCAGCCAGAACGGCGGCCATCATCAGGTTTTCGGTGCCGGTCACCGTCACCATATCCGTGCGCACCACGGCACCGCGCAAGCGTTTGGCGCGCGCATTCACAAAACCGTGCTCGACATGGATTTCTGCACCCATGGCCGCCAGACCCTTGATGTGCTGATCTACAGGGCGCTGACCAATGGCGCATCCACCGGGCAGGCTGACGCGGGCCTCGCCAAAGCGGGCCAGCAGGGGGCCCAGTACCAGAATGGAGGCGCGCATGGTTTTCACCAGTTCGTAGGGCGCTTCCAGATTGGTGATGTTGCCTGCATTCAGCTCCAGCGTGCCATTGCGCTCCTGGGTGACACCCAACTGCCCCAACAGCTTCAGGGTGGTGTCGATGTCACGCAGACGCGGCACATTGTCCAGGTACACCGTGTCGGCAGTCAGCAGACTGGCGCACAGAATGGGCAGGGCGGCGTTTTTGGCGCCAGAGACGGTGATCTCGCCATTCAGGCGTTGTCCGCCCGTGATGCGTAATTTATCCATTCGGATTGGCCTTGTATTCGTCGGGGGTAAGCGTGCGCATGGACAGGGCGTGGATTTCGGCTTTCATCCGGTCGCCCAGGGCTTTGTAAACCAGTTGGTGACGCGCAATCAGGCGTTTGCCTTCAAAGGCGGTGCTGACGATCAGGGCCTCAAAGTGCGAACCATCGCCTTGCACTTGCAAGTGTTCACAGGGCAGGTTGTCGGCAATGTATTGGTGAACTTGTTCGGGGGTCGGCAACATGAAATCAATTCCGTAATTTATAGCCTGAGGCAAGCAGGCGTAGCGAAATCAGACACAGCGCAACAAAGACGCTGGCGACAACGGTCAGGCTGAACCAGGGAGAAATATCCGAGGCGGCAAAAAAACCGTAGCGGAACCCGTCAATGGTATAGAGCAACGGGTTCCAGTGTGAAACAGTTTGCCAAAACGGCGGCAGGCTATGAATCGAATAGAACACGCCCGACAGGAACGTTGCAGGCATGATCAGAAAGTTCTGGAACGCGGCCAGTTGGTCAAACTTCTCAGACCACAGTCCGGCGATCAGACCCAAGGTGCCCATGATGCCGCAAGACATGACGGCAAACACCAATACCCATAAGGGCTTGGCCACAGGCAGGGACACGAAGAACAGCGACACCAGCCACACACAGAGGCCCACACAGACACCGCGGGCGATGGACGCCAGCAGATAGGCGGCGAAAATCTCGCGGTGCGACAGCGGTGGCAGCAGGATAAAGACCAGATTGCCAGTGATGCGGCTTTGAATCAGTGATGAGGACGGGTTCGCAAAAGCGTTTTGCAACATGCTCATCATCATCAGGCCCGGAATCAGGAAGGCGGTGTAGGGCACGGAGTCGTATACCGTGACGCGGCCTTCCAGCACGTGGGCGAAAATCAGCAAATACATCAGCGCCGTCAGTACGGGCGCAGCAATGGTCTGAAAGCCCACTTTCCAGAAACGCATCAGCTCTTTGCGCAGCAGCGTAGGAAAGCCCGAGCCCATCTTGGGCTGAGGGGGCAGGCTCAGGGTGCCGATCTTGGCAGCGGGGGCGTCCGTGTTTTGAGGCACGCCCCAGTGTTTGGGAGAATGGTTCTGGTTCACAGTGCGACTCCCATTTTTCCTTCGTTGTGCATGATGCGCACAAATGCATCCTCCAGATCGTGGCCGCCTGCGCGCTCCATAATGGCTTGCGTGGTATCCAGGGCGACGATCTTGCCACTTTTAAGCATGGCCAGGCGACCACAGAGGGCCTGGGCTTCTTCCAGATAGTGGGTGGTCAGCAAGATGGTGTGACCTTGTTGATTCAGGCGAATGATGAACTCCCACAGCGTGCGGCGCAGGTCCACGTCCACACCGGCAGTGGGTTCATCCAGAATAATGACAGGGGGGCGGTGCACCAGCGCTTGGGCGACCAGAACGCGGCGCTTCATGCCGCCGGACAAGGCGCGCATGTTCACATCGGCCTTGTCGCTCAGGGCAAGATTGGCCAGAATCTCGTCGATCCAGTCGTCATTGTTTTTCAGGCCAAAGTAGCCCGATTGCAGACGCAAGGTTTCACGGACGGTGAAAAAGGGATCGTAAACAATTTCCTGTGGCACCACGCCCAGCGATTGGCGGGCTTTTTGATACTGGGTGCGCACATCGTAACCACAGACACTGACCTGGCCGCTGGTGGGACGGGTCAGGCCGGCCAACATGGAAATCAGGGTTGTTTTGCCGGCGCCGTTAGGGCCGAGCAAGCCGAAAAATTCACCATGTTCGATAGTCAGGCTGACCTGATCGACGGCCAGAAAACCGGCATCGGAACGGGGAGGGGAAAACAGGCTTTTGAGTCCCCGGCTTTGGGGAGCGAAGCGTTTACTGACGTTATCGAGTTTGAAGGCGGACATGGCAATTTGGGTTGGCCTGACGCGGGTGTGGCGGTGTAAGTCGTCGCTGTAGCGTCTTTGTTAACTAAACAGGCCTACGCATGGGCGTAGACCTGTTTGGGGGTGATCAGGCTCTTTATTATAGAGTACGACTCTGGTCTGCTTAAGAATGCCCGACCAAAGCGCCCGTGCTTGCCACGGCCTGTCTTAGCTGTTTTGCTTGTTCAGCGCCTGAATCAGGCCATCAATGCCACCTTGCTCAATTTGCTGGGCAAACTGGTTGCGGTAGTTTTGAATCAGCCAGATGCCTTCCACGTTCAAGTCGTAGATTTTCCAGCCTTCAGGTGTTTTTTCCAGACGGTAATCCACGCCAACCGGGCCACCGTTGGACTGAGTCAGCGAGGAGCGCACCACCACGTCGTCTGCATTGGCATCGCCACGGAACGGCAGGATGGTCAGCTGTGTCTTGTCATCCACGCGGGACAAGGCCCCGCTGTAGGTACGCACCAAGGTGCCCTTGAACGCTTCGACCAGCTTCTGACGCTGTTCGGGGCTGGCTTGACGCCAGTAGCGGCCAGCGGACAGACGTGTCGTCTTTTCCAGGTTCACGTAGGGCATGATGTTTTCGTTCACGGCAGCCAGAATGGCAGCGCGGTCACCCTTGCGGATGGCGTCGCTTTCCTTGACCACTTGCAATGCTTGATTACCGACCGATTCAACAAACTTGTTGGGCTCCCCTTTGGGATCTGCAACTTGTGCCTGGGCTGCGACGGCGTGCAAACACAGAGCCAGGGCCGCACAGACGGTCAGGATCCAGGAAATCAGGCGAGAGGGGGAGGACTGCAAAGCAGTCCCGCCCAAGGCGGGACGGGAAATCATAAAAAACTCCAGAAGAATGTTCTGCGGGCAGCGCGTTTTTATTCGTCTGCGTCCGAGTAGTCAGGCAGGTCCTGGCTGGTGTCGCCACCGGTGCGGCGGGCTTGCACCATCGCATGGCGTCGTTGCAGGTAAGCGTCGCGTATGAAGCTGTAGCGGTCAAGGGCGATGTCGTTAACAAGTTTTTCTGCATCCAGCACGCCAGCACGGGCATCCAAGGCCCACAAACCCAGGATGCTGTTGCGTACCGGTACATCCTTGATCGCCATGATCGGACCCGTGGAGGAGAAGCCTTCCAGGAAGCTGGTGCCACGTGCCACACCGTCGCGAACGGTGCTGGGGCCAAAGAAGGGCAGAACCACGTAAGGGCCAGATTTGACGCCCCATACGCCCAGCGTCACACCAAAGTCGTTGGGGATGCGCTTGGAGCCGTTCATGGTGGCAACGTCAATACAACCGCCCAGGCCCATGGTCGAGTTGAACAGGACGCGACCCAGGGTGTTGAAGAAGTCGACGTGTTCGCCTTGCAGGAAGCTGTTGACGGCCGACCAGGCATCGCCCAGGTTGTTGAAAATGTTACTAATACATGTGCGTGCAGGCTGCGGCGTCAGGGCGTTGTAGCCTTCTGCAATCGGTTTGATCAGCGCGCCGTCCACGGTTTCGTTAAAGGCGTAGATGCCACGGTTCATGCCTTCCCAGGGGTCCTGGGGGTTGGGGTTGGGCACACTGGCGCAACCGGCCACAAGCGCAGCACTGGCACCGATCAGGCTCAAACGGACTCCACGAGGCAGGGAGTAAGAGCGGCAAGTTGTTGTATTCATGGTTGTGTCGTCTGTAATGAGCATGAACGGGCGGGTTTGCTTACTCCGATTTGGAGCCGCCGTCCTTGGAGGCCGTGTTGTAGAGGAACTTGCTGATCAGTTCTTCCAGCACAACCGCGCTTTGAGTATAGGTAATGGTGCTGCCACCTTGCAGGTCCTTGTCGTCGCCACCCGCAGTCAGGCCAATGTACTGTTCGCCCAGCAGGCCTGACGTCAGGATGGAGGCCGAGGTGTCGACAGGAAACTTGTAGTGCTCGTCCATATCCAGGGTGACCACGGCTTTGAAGTCCTGGTTGTCAAAACCAATGGAGCCAACCCGGCCAACGACCACACCGCTGGCCTTGATGGGAGCGCGTGGTTTCAGGCCACCCAGATTATCGAACTTGGCCGATACCTGGTAGGTCTTGGCAAAGGAAAAAGAACTGAGGTTACCCGCACGCAGGGCCAGGAATGCCAGTGCGACCAGCCCCAGCAAAACAAACAGGCCAACCCAGAAATCGGTTTTCTCGCGATTCATAGCTGAGCAATTCCTAAATAGTTAACTGAACATAAGGGCGGTGAGCAGGAAGTCCGTGCCCAATACCGCCAAAGCGCCGCTGACGACCGTGCGTGTGGTCGCGCGAGAAACGCCTTCGGGCGTGGCCTTGGCATGCCAGCCCATATATAGCGCAATCAAGGTCACGATCAGGCCAAACACCAGGCTTTTGATCACTCCGTTGAGTACGTCATCAATCACATCGACACCGTTTTGCATTTGCGACCAGAAGGCGCCCGCATCAATGCCGATCATCTGCACGCCGACGACATAGCCGCCCAGAATGCCGACCATGGAGAACACGGCGGCCAGAATGGGCATGGCAATAATGCCACCCCAAAAGCGCGGTACCAGCAGGCGGCGCAAGGGGTCCACCGCCATGACTTCCATGGCGGCAATCTGTTCACCGGCTTTCATCAAGCCGATTTCGGCGGTTAATGATGTCCCGGCTCGGCCTGCAAACAGCAGGGCGGTGACGACCGGCCCCAGTTCACGTACCAGAGACAGGGCGACCAGCAGGCCCAAGGCCTCTTCGGAACCATAGCGGTTCAGTGTGTAATAACCTTGCAAGCCCAGCACAAAACCCACGAACAGCCCGGAAACGGCAATGATCAGCAGCGAATAGTTGCCAATAAAGTGGATTTGCTGGGAAACCAGACGGGGGCGACGCCACAGCAGGGAAGACCGGGCCAGCAAGGCCACGAACAGGCGGCTGAAGGCACCCAGGCCGTAGATGCTATTGCGTATCGCAGCGCCTAGCGCGCTAATCGGGGCGGTGATGAAATTCATGAGCGCGTCGTCCGATTCTGGAGCCAGGCTTCAAAAGCCGGGGTGACGGGATAGTTAAAGGCGATAGGGCCGTCGGGTTCACCACGCAGGAACTGCTGCACGTAAGGATCCTTGGAAGCGCGCAGCTCGGTGGGCGTGCCCTGGGTCAGCAAACGTCCCTGGCCAACAATATAAACCTGGTCGGCAATCGCAAAGGATTCGGCCACATCGTGCGTAATCAATACTGAAGCGCAGTTCAGGCGGTCGGTCAGGTCGCGAATCAGCTGCGCGGTAATGCCCATGGAAATAGGGTCCAGGCCGGCAAAGGGTTCGTCGTACAGAATCAGCTCGGGCTCCAGCACAATGGCACGGGCCAGGGCAACTCGGCGGGCCATACCGCCGGAAATTTCATTGATGCCCAAATGGGCAGCCGCGCGCAGGCCAACGGCGTCCAGCTTGTCCAGTACACGGTCCTGAATGGCGGCTTCGGAGTCGTTTGTCAGCTCCCGCAGGGGAAACGCCACGTTTTCAAACACGTTCAGGTCAGTAAACAGGGCACCCTGCTGAAACAGCACACCCATGCGTTGACGCGTCTGGCGCAGAGCCTCGCCGTCCAGCTTGGCCAAGTCCTGGCCAAAAACCGTAACAGTCCCTTTCTGAGCACGAATTTGTCCGGTCGCAGCACGCAGAAGTGTTGTTTTTCCGGAACCTGACCCCCCCATCATGGCGACGACCTGACCTTTCTGAACGGTCATGGACACGTCCGCGAGCACGGTAAAGGCACCGTAGCCCAGCGAGGCGGAGTCCAGATTTAGTACGGCTCGGTCAGTATTTACAACCATGTCGCGGGCAAAAGGGGATAAAAGGACCTGCCATTGTACCGCTTGCAGCTCTGGCGTCTCAATGTCTTGCGCGCGATGGGGGCGGGATCGTGGCGCTTTTATGAGCCATTTTGTGGCTCTTGATACAGCCACTTACTTCAAACCGGCTTTGGTGGTGAAGTCGCCCTTTTTTGTGTCGAATTTGTTTTAGATAGCGGGTTGTATCAAGGCGAACAGCAATCCGCCGCCTGCCAGCAACCATAAAGGGTTGATGCGACTTAGCAGCAAAATGGCTGTACAGGCCAGAGCCGTGCCCCAGGCCCACAGTCCGCCTTGGGCCGCTTTCAGAATTGTGCCGCTGGCGGCCAGGATCATGCCGGCGGCGATGGGCAGCAGACCAATTTCAATGGCGCGGATGATGCGTGTGCCTTCATAGCGCTTCCAGATTGTTGCCAGGTAATAGATCAGCAGGGCAGAGGGCAGGAAAATGGCGACGGATGCGGCCAGGGCACCGGCCCAGCCAGCCGCCTTCCAGCCCACCAGGGTGACAAGCAAGGATTTCGGGCCGGGTGTCAGGCGCGACAGGGCGAACAGATCCAGAAATTCCTGATTGCTGAGCCAGCCATGGATTTCTACCGATTGCCGGTGAATCTCCGGGATGATGCTTTGCCCGCCCCCTATGGTCAGAAAAGACAGGGGCGCAAAGACGCGCATGAGCTGGAGCAAAACCGTGATCATGATTGCTCCACCGCTTTGTCTCCAAGTTGCAGCCAAGCATACCAGACGGACAGCGGTGCACAGATCAGAATAACGGGGATCAGGCTCCATTCCATGACGAAAATGCCGACAAAAACGGCCAACATGAGGGCAATGGGCACGATTCCGGTGGCGGCGCTGCGCGCCGAGCGTACGCCCATTTCAAGAGACAGGCCAATAGCGGCGGCGGCAATTCCGGCCATGACTTGAGGCACCAGGGTAGAGCCCGTCAGTTGTTCCAGACCAATCAGCATCAAAATGGCCAGCAGTAGCGGGGGAAGCACCATGCCCAGCGTGGCAACTAACGCCCCAGGCCCGGCCAGCAGACGATAACCAATCCATATAGAGAGGTTCACCACATTGATGCCGGGCAGTGCTTGGGACAGCGCCAGACCGCTAAGAAAATCTGCCTGGCTCATCAGGCGCCGCTGAACAACAAACTCACGCATTAACCAGCCACTCAAGCCCCCACCAAAGCTGGTCAGGCCAATGCGGGCAAAGATCAGAAATAGAGCGCTTAAGGATAAAGGGGCAGCTTCTTGAGACCGGGTCATAGAGCAATCAAGGCGGATAGGGCTCGTTAAAAGTGGAGGTTTGAACATTCTGGCATACAAATTAAGCCGTTTTTGCCCTCTTGTGCGCTCGGGGGGCGGCCTGGTCCTTCTTGCTGGGGGTGCGGCGTGGCCTTTATTGGCAAGAAAACGGCCTTCGGGCAGCGGTCGTTCAAATTTTTTTCTACCCCCAAGCGCTGCTTATTTGTTTGAAATATTTAAAGATAAAAATTAATTAAAGTAGGTGCAAAAATTAAATAAAAAATGAATTGAAATAAATAAGAAAAGAATTAAAAAACTAACTTGAAACCATGTGTGATGCCCGCTTGAGGGGACGGGTGCTTCCGGCGGCTAATGAAGGGTGTAATGAGCTTTTTATGGGTTCAATCTGTTGAAATAAAAGAGATTGAAACGATCGTTTGAATTTATGGTGGCTTGCTGGCGCGACTGATCAGCCCGATCCGGATCCAAACATGGACAGTTTCATGAAGATGGATTTGATCTATACCCATCTTTGATTGAAAATAAAAAAGACTTTATGGTCGTAAAAGCGGTTGTGCGTGTACGATTATTCGATTGCCTCGCATCGTAGAGCGTCCGTTTGGGACCTTATGCTGCGTGGGGTTTCAGTTTCCTGGAGACAAACCTATGACATCTAGTTCAGCCAGTGCAGTGACGGGCAGTGCCCGTACCTTGCGTCGGGTCGCCGTGTGCGGTGCCGGCGTCATGGGCGCGCAAATTGCCGCCCATTGCGTGAATGCAGGCATACCAGTAGTTCTGTTTGATCTGCCCGCCCGCGAGGGGCCCAAAAATGGCATCGCCCTGCGTGCCATTGCCAATCTGCGCAAAATGAATCCCGCTCCTTTGGGTACGCCAGACCTGGCCGACCTGATCGAGCCCGCCAACTACGACGACAATCTGGACCGTCTGGCCGATTGCGATCTGGTGATCGAAGCCATTGCCGAGCGTCTGGACTGGAAACAGGATCTGTACCGCAAGATCGGGCCAGCACTGAACCCTAATGCCATCATCGCCAGCAACACGTCCGGCCTGTCCATCACTTCCCTGGCAGATGTTTTGCCGGAAGCGCTGCGCCCACGTTTTTGCGGTGTGCACTTTTTTAATCCGCCACGCTACATGAGCCTGGTGGAGCTGATCCCCACGAAATACACCCAGCCAGAGCTGCTGGATGTTCTGGAAACCTTCCTGGTATCGCAACTGGGCAAGGGCGTGGTTCGCGCCAAAGATACCCCCAATTTCATCGGTAACCGCATTGGTGTTTTTGGCATTCTGTCCGTGTTCGAGCAGGCTCGTCGTTTCTCCCTGACTTACGAGCAGGTTGATGAATTGACGGGTACACGTCTGGGTCGAGCCAAATCGGGTACTTACCGTACCGCTGACGTGGTTGGCCTGGACACTCTGGCACACGTGATCCGCACCATGCAGGATCAGCTGCCCGATGACAGCTTCAAAGCACACTTTGGCCTGCCACCAGAAGTGCAGGGCCTGATTGATGCAGGTGCTTTGGGTCAAAAGACCGGTGCCGGTTTCTTCCGCAAGAAGGGCCGTGAAATCCAGCGTTTCGATGCTCAACAGCGCGATTACGTGGCTGCTGACCAGAAAATCGATCCTGATGTCGCCGCCATTCTGGCTGTACGTGACCCGGCTGAGCGCCTGCGCCAGCTGCGCGAGTCCGACAAGCCTCAGGCTCAATTCGTGTGGGCCGTACTGCGCGATACCTTCCACTACAGTGCCATTCATCTGCAAGACATTGCCGACAACGCCCGTCAGCTGGATCTGGCCTTGAAATGGGGCTTTGGTCACAAGCAAGGCCCGTTCGAGATCTGGCAGGCTGCCGGATGGCGTCAGGTGGCCGAATGGATCAACCAGGACATTCAAGACGGCAAGACACTGAGCAGCCAGGCGCTGCCAGACTGGGCGACTCGTGGTCCTGTGTGGGAAGCGCAAGGCGTGCATACCGCTGCCGGTTCCTGGAATCCGTCGCAAAGCCGCTTTGAAGGCCGTAGCGATCTGCCTGTTTACCTGCGCCACATTGGCACACCTTTGCTGGTGGGCGAGGTCGAGTCTCTGGAAACCACCACGGTTTTCGAAGATGAGTCGGTACGCTGCTGGACGCTGCCCGCACCGCACCCACAAGACGTGCTGATCGTGTCCTTCAAGACCAAGATGCACACGCTGAGCCCTGGTGTGGTCAATGGCATGTTCAAGGCGATTGAGCTGGCTGAAGCCTCGTATCAGGCTCTGGTGGTGGCCCAGGATGGTGATCCATTCTCCGCAGGCGCTGACCTGAAAGCCATTTTGCCCGTGTTCGAGAAAGAAGGCGTGGCCGGTGTTGAGCCGGTAGAGCGCGCCATGCAGGACATGGTTCTGCGTATCCGTTACGCCCAGGTGCCTGTGGTGGCTGCGGTTGCCGGTCTGGCTCTGGGTGGTGGTTGCGAACTGGCTGTTCATTGCGCGCACCGCGTCGCTCACTTCGAGTCCTACATTGGTCTGGTTGAAGTGGGTGTGGGTCTGGTTCCAGGCGCAGGTGGTCTGGCTTACTCGGCTCGTCGCTCGGCTGAACTGCAAGCCATGGGTGCACCTGATGCCCCGTTGCTGGCCTACCTGAAGCGTTTTGCTCTGGCTATCGCCAGCGCACAAGTGTCGCGCTCCGCTCTGGATGCGCGTCAGCTTGGCTTCCTGAAAGAGTCCGACACCATCGTCATGAACCGTCAGGAACTGGTTTATGTGGCCGTTCGTCAGGCACAGGCTCTGGCCAGCGCCGGTTGGCGTGCTCCATTGCCACGTCGCTTCCCGGTTGCCGGTCGCGATGGCATTGCCACGTTGAAAGCTCAACTGGTGAACATGAAAGAAGGTGGTTTCATCTCGGAATATGACTTCCATATTGCCGAGAAGGTCGTAACCGTGATCTGCGGGGGCGATGTGGATCCAGGCTCGCTGGTGGATGAAGCCTGGATGATGGCGCAAGAGCGGCAGGCCTTCCTGGAGCTGCTCAATTCCCCCAAGACCCAGGAACGTATTACTGGGATGCTGACCACTGGCAAGCCAGTGCGTAACTAGAGCGGATCAAGGAGTAGACATGACTGTACAACAAGCTTATATCGTCGCTGCCAAGCGTACGCCCATTGGAAAAGCGCCTCGCGGTGTGTTTTCGTCCTACCGTCCTGACGAACTCTTGGCGGAAGCCATTCGCGGCATGCTGGCCGATGTGCCCAAACTGGACCCTGCCGCCATTGAAGAAGTAGTGGCTGGTTGCGCCCTGCCTGAAGGCCCGCAAGGTTTTAACGTTGCGCGTATTTCTGCCTTGCTGGCAGGCCTGCCGCATACCGTGGCCGGGATGACCGTCAACCGCTTCTGCGCCTCGGGTTTGAGCGCCATTGCGATTGCTGCTGACCGTATCCGTACGGGCCAGGCAGACATTATCGTGGCTTCGGGTGTGGAATCCATGAGTCAGGTGCCGGTGATGGGCGTGAATACCACGTTCAGCCCCGAGATTTTCACTTCGGACGAGAACTACGGGATCGCTTACGGCATGGGTCTGACCGCTGAAGAAGTAGCGCGTCAGTGGAAAGTCTCCCGTGAAGATCAGGACGCGTTTGCCCTGGCTTCACACCAGAAAGCCGTCAAGGCGTGGGAATCGGGCGAGTTCACGGGCGAAGTTTTGCCTGTGACGGTGACACGTCGTCAACCCAACCTGAGCACGCAGGAAGTCTCCGTCAAAACCCAAGTGGTTGATCGCGATGAGGGTCCACGCCCTGATACCAGCCTGGAAGTGTTGGGCAAGCTGCGCCCCGTCTTTGCTGCGCGTGGCTCGGTCACGGCCGGCAACAGCTCGCAGACTTCGGACGGGGCAGGTGCCTTGCTGGTTGTTTCCGAACGTGCCTTGCGTGAGCACAATCTGACCCCGCTGGCCCGCTTCGTGACTTTCTCGGTCCGTGGTGTGCCCCCAGCAATCATGGGTATCGGTCCTAAAGAGGCCGTGCCTCATGCGCTGGCCTTGGCTGGCCTGAAGCAAGACCAGATGGACTGGATCGAGCTGAACGAAGCCTTTGCTGCTCAATCTCTGGCGGTGATTCGTGATTTGGGTCTGGACCCCGAGCGCGTCAATCCGCTGGGTGGCGCTATTGCCATGGGTCACCCCCTGGGTGCGACTGGTGCCATGCGTGCCGCCACCGTGGTTCATGCCTTGCAGCGTCGTCAGCTGAAATACGGCATGCTTACCATGTGTATCGGTACAGGCATGGGAGCCGCCGGGATTTTCGAGCGGACATAATTTCCGATCTGCTGCTGTTTCTATCGTTGCTGGACAAAGCCGCCTTCGGGCGGCTTTTTTATTGGGGCGTCCCCCGCATCGGTGGGCAATAGCACAATACGTGTAAGCAAATTTGCTTAAAACCCGCTAAATGTCAAAAAAGTAAAGTTTTGTTGTTGTCATAGAGTAGACATGGGCTCGGGCCATAGTCCTTTTCATTGTGTTGAACAGCTCACACGGAGGATGTATGGGATTGCCCTCGCGCATGGTGTCCAGCCTGCACGTTCCCCCCATGTTCTGGCAGGGACGGGTCAAGGCTCGTCTGGAGTCGGGGCAGTTTGAAGTCGACTGCGGCGAGCGCTGCTGGATTGTGCCGCAGGCCGTCAGTTGCCTGGTGCAGCCGCAAGTGGGCGACAAGGTCTGGGTAGGCGGTGCCGATGGCGAGCAGGCCTATGTGTTCGCCGTGCTGGAGCGACCCGAGGGCGGGGCTTTGCATCTGATCGCCGAGCAGGGCTTGCATGTGCAGGCGGCGCAGGGTGGGGTGCATATCCAGTCCGAGGCGGACCTGACTTTGCAGGCAGGTGGCCATTTGCGCCAGTCTGGCCGGGAGATGAGCCTGACCGCAGGCACGCTGCGGATTTTGTCGCGCGTGCAGGAAACCGTGGCGGATCGCCTGTCCCAAGTGTGCAATCACGTATTTCGTCTGACTGAAAAAGAAGAGCGTTGGCGTGGGGGTCGCATGGACGTGCAGGCCCAGCATCAAATGCGTTTGCATGCCCGCCATACCTTGATGACTGCGCGCGAGCTGGTCAAAGTCGACGCTGACCAAATCCATATGGGGTAAGCATGCTGACAGAACGCCTTGTACAAGTGCATAGCCCGCTCGGGCCGGAAGTCTTGCTATTTCAGGCTCTGCAAGGTCGGGAAGCCTTGTCCCAGCCTTTTGAATTGCAGGTGGATGTGGTCTGCAATACCCCCTTGCTGGATTTGCGCAGCTTGCTGGGCGAGTCCCTGAGCCTGGAAATCAAAACACCTTTTGCAGTGCCGCGCTTTCTGGATGGTCGTATCAGCGCATTTCGCCTGATGGGTAAAACCGGCCGCAGCGACCGCTTCTACACGTATCGGGCCACCTTGCGCCCCTGGCTCTGGTTCTTGAGCCAGAACATGGACAGCCGGATCTTTCAGGAAAAGACCGTGCCCGAGGTTTTGCAGGACGTGCTAGGCCGCTACCCCTTTGCCTGGGAGTCGCGCCTGACGCAGGACTACCCGCGTCAAACCTATTGCGTTCAGTATCAGGAAAGCGACTTTCAGTTTGTTAGCCGCTTGATGGAGCGCGAGGGGATTTACTACTGGTTTGAGCATCGTAATGGCGCCCATACCTTGGTGATGGCCGACGATGTGGGTCAACATGCGGCTGCGCCCTGGCTTTCTGAGCTACCCTTTGTTTCCCCCGACCGGGTAGCGCATCCCGATGTTGAGCATATCCATGCCTGGCACCCGTATGAGCAAGTCACTCCGGGTCGCTATGCGACAGCTGACTACGACTATTGCAAGCCGGGAGCCAGCCTGGACGCCACGCGTAGCAACCCGGCTGAACACGCCTTGGGTGATCTGGAAGTCTACGAATGGGCGGGTGGCTACACCGAGCCTCAACATGGTGAACATTACTCCCGCTTGCGGCTGGAAGCCTTGCAGGCAGTACGTAGCCAGGCTCAAGCCCAGACTAATGCGCGTGGTGTCGCGCCGGGTTATTTGCTGTCCGTACGCAATCATCCGCGCCCCGAGGACAACCGCGACTATCTGGTGACGCAGGTCGATTACGACTTTCTGGATGTAGGCCATACCGGCGAGAGCGGCATGGCCAGCCACTACTTCATCGATTTTCTGGTGATCCCGTCCAGCCAGCCGTATCGCCCGTTGCGACGTACACCTATTCCGCGTACCTACGGCCCGCAAACCGCCAAGGTGGTGGGCAAGAGTGGCGAGCAACTGTGGACCGATCAATATGGTCGCATCAAGGTTCAGTTTTTGTGGGATCGCTACGGGCAGGCCAATGAAAACAGCTCCTGCTGGCTGCGTGTTTCCAGCCCGTGGGCAGGTGGCGGCTTTGGGGGCATTCAACTGCCCCGAGTGGGCGACGAAGTGATTGTGGATTTTCTGGGGGGTGACCCGGACCGGCCCATTGCCGTCGGTCGTGTGTATAACGCCAGTAATATGCCGCCCTGGAACCTTCCGGACAATGCCACACAAAGCGGCTTTCTAAGCCGTTCCAAAGACGGTGATCCCAGCAACGCCAACGCCTTCATGTTCGAGGACAGAGCCGGGCAGGAGCGTATCTGGCTGCATGCTGAGCGCAATCTGGATACGGAAGTCGAGGGTGATGAAACCCATACCGTCGACGGTAACCGGACTACTGTGGTCACAGGCCACGACACCTTGAGCGTCATGGCAACCCGCACGACAACGGTGCAGGATCTGGAAACCGAGACATTTAATAGCGGCGTCGTACGTACGGTCATCGGGGATCTGGTTGAAACCATAGAAGGCGAGCAGACCCGAACTCATACCGGTGATGTGACGCGTACCGTGACGGGCAATGTCACCGACACCTTGACCGGCGATTTGACCCGAACCATCACCGGCGAGGTCACTCATACGGTCACGGGCGATGTCACGGATTCCATCACCGGCACTCGCAACTCCACCCAAACCGGCGATTACACCCGCACGATTACCGGCGCGGTGGATTACACCGTGACTGGCGATGTCAAAGAAACCATTACAGGTGATGTGGACCTGACCACCACCGGCAATATCACTGACACCCTGACTGGCAATCTGACCAAAAGCATTTCCGGTCCTGTGGACATTACCGCCGCAGCGGGCGTGAACATCACCACGCCTAGCTGGAAGGTGAATGTCACAGGTATTGAAAAATGGTGGATTCCGCATACCGAAAAAGTGACGGGGTTCCGCCTGAACGGCACGATTTCCTCGCTGGATGCCTGGGGTATTCGGGCACAGGGCTATCTGGTCAATTTCCAGGCTGCCGTCATGAAGATGGACCACTCGGCCTTCAAGGACGAGAAAGCCTACGCCGCGATCAAGACCAGTGCGGTGTATCTGGGCAAGCAGGCGGTGCGCGTCGGCAGTTCGGCTCTGCGTTTGGCCAAGTCCGGCTTGCACATCTTTTTTTAAGGACGTCCGCGACGATGCTGGGACAGATTATGTGGATGGCTTTCAGCGCTTTGATGGGAGCCATCATGATTTCGATTGGTATTGCTCTGGAGTGGAGGGATTGGCTGCCTTATCTGGTCATCTTGCCCATGTTGATCGCAGTGGGTGGTTTTGTGGCTGGGTATAGGGGTTTTACGCGCTATTGGCGTGCTCGTCCTGAGGAACGCTTGTATCAGCGCCTGCATCGTGCCGAGGTCGTACCGCAACAGGCCGTGATCGTATCTCAGGATGAGCTGTTGCCAGAGGTCTTCAAATCTGCTTATCCGCTAATGCGCCTGGGTCTGGACGTGGATGGCCAGAAAACCCATGTGGATGTGCTGGTGCAGCCCGAACTGAGCAAGCGATTCAAGCCGGGTAATTGGGTCAGCGTACTGTGCGATCCGGCCAATGCTCAGCTGTGTGCTCTGAACCGTGAACAGGTGACCTTGCAGCTGAAACCCGCCGCCAACTCCTATGGGGATTGATTGATGGTGGCGCTGGCTTCGCAGTTGATCGGGGATGACGCACACGCGGGTCCGGAGCAGTCAGGCAGTGCTCCTGCTCCAAGTCAGTCCTGCTCGTGCTCTCCCAAAGGACAAGTCCCATGCGCATCGTAAAGCCCTTGCGCTTGGGTGTTTTGGCACGCCCCTGGAGCTGGCGCGGACAACACGCGCTAAGCGTGTCGGTACAGGCCTGGTGCTCCATGGATGCCCCGCATGTCTTGAGCACCGATGCACGTATGTGGCAAAGCGTATCCGGCCTGATGCAGGACGACGATGTGCTGGATCTGGCCTTGCCCAAACCTTGTGCAGAGTTTCTGGTCTCTGGCCATGCCTGCGCTCCTGGTGGTGAGCCGGTATCCCAACTGGCAGTACAGGCACGTGTCGGCCCGATAGAAAAGCAGCTGGCTGTATTTGGGCAACGTCAGTGGCGGCAAGGCAGACCGGGGGAGGGAGAGCCTTTTACCCGCGTGCCTTTGGATGGCAGCCGTAGCTGGGGCGGGCCGCAGTATCCCGATAATCCCGCCGGCATGGGAATGGAAGCAGCCAGTCCGGGCGAACCGCTTTGCGTGCCGCAGGTAGAGCCTTGGGAAGGGCGTTTGCACCGTTTTGGTCAGCAGGGCCGTCCAGCGGGTTTGGGGCCGGTATCGCCTTTGCGACCACGTCGCTTTCGTTTGGCGGGCCGTTATGACCCCGCCTGGCAGCAAGGCGATCCTGGCATGATGCTGGACAGCCTGGACCCACATTTTTTCAATGCTGCTGAACCGGACCAGTGGTGGCGTGAGCAAGGTCATTGGCCCGCAGACAGTTCTTGGGAACTACACCATCTGCACACCCAGCGACCCCGGTGGAGTGGCAGCTTGCCGCAGTGGGAGGCGATCTGCTGGTATCAGGATCGTCGTCTACCCGGTCTGCAAAAGCTGGACTTGCGGCACACCACTGTCTGGTTCTTCCCCGATTTAGGCCACATGCTTTTGCTGTACCAAGGAAGCGTGCCGGTTCAGGACGCGCAGGCGCAAGATGTCAACTTATTAATGCCTGCCCTGGAGTCCTTGGGGCAAGCACGTGGCCAGGATCATTACGAGCAAGTGCTGCGCTTGCGTAGCGAAGGCGATCAGGCCGGATTATTTGCCTTGCGCGACCAGGATTTGCTACCCGCTGACTGCGGCGCACCTTTGGATGATTTTCAGACTAGCGCAGACGACCCTTTGTCCTTGACCATGCGGATGCGCCTGGAGCGCTGGGCGCAGGACGCGGCACAGGAACACCCGGCTTGGCAGAACGAGCTGTTTTCCTTGGCGCAGGCAGGGCCTCCCAAACCTCTGGATGTGGACCGAACGGATTGGGTGCAGGAAGTGCGCCAAGCCAATCGCCAGCAATGGGATGCGCGTCAGCAGATGGAAGAGGGCATGGCGAAAGTGCAGGACTTGCAGCGTGAATCTCCCTTTCAGGATCAGGCCAGCACTCGTGTGACGGCTCGTGATACACAGCGCATGTTGTGCGAGCTGGATGCAGCGGCCAGCGACCAGGCGCCTGTGTCCGGCTTGCTATCCAAACCTATGGAGCAGGCCAGACGTGCGATGCAAACCTATGCCCCTGCACCGCCTGCTGCCTCTGATCTGCGTCAGCAGCGTTTGCGCAGGCGAGTGGAGTTGATTCTGGCCGGAACCCGCAATCTGTCTGGCCTGGACTTGAGCGGTCTGCATTTGCAGGACTTCGATTTCTCCGGGGTGCGCTGTGTTGGCACCTGCTTTAACGATGCGGTTTTACGGCAAGGCACGTTTGCAGGAGCAGACTGCTCGGGAGCCACATTCGTGCGGGCGCGATTGGAGCAGGTTCAATTCAATCAGTCCCAATTGGATGATGTGGATTTCAGTGCGGCAGTACTGCAATCCGTACAGTTTCGTCAGGTGCAGGCGGCCCGATGGCAGCCGCGCGACTCCAGTTGGCAGGATGTCTTGTTCCAGCAGACGAACCTTCAGGAGCAGGAGTGGCTGGATGTGGACTTGCTGCGCTGCACCTTCGAGACCTCGCAGTTAAGTGGCGTGCAATATTTGATGCGCTCGCGCTTGTCCGAATTGTCTTATCTGGATTGCCAGTTGCAGCAATGCGCTTGGCTGGACTGTGATCTGCGGGACCTGTCCTTGAGGGGCTCCAGCCTGGAGGACACGTCCTGGCTGCTGGGTCTGTTGGACGGTGTGCTCGATTGCCGTGACAGCTGCTGGCGTCAAAGCGTGGTGTCCGGCGTGGACATGCCGGGGTCAGACTGGCGCGGTGCCCGCTTGGAAGAAAGCAATTTGCGTGGGCTGGATTTGTCGCAATCCTGTTTTGAACAGGCCCAACTGATTCGCTGTGATTTATCCGGTGCCAATCTCCAGGGGTCGCAATGGACGCAGGCCCGCCTAAGTGACTGCATTCTGATCGAGACTGACTTTAGCCAAGCCATCATGAACAAGGTGGATATGAGCAATAGCCTGGCCGGGGGCGCGAATGTTCAAGGCACGATGCTGGATACCGTGAACTTCTTCCGCGCTGATTTGATGGGTTTGCAAACGGATGCGCGTACCCGCAGCCGCAATCTGTATTTACGCACGGCACGTCGCGATCCTGCCGGGGGGCAAGTCTGATGGACGCACATGCTTTGCGTTTGCGCATTCGGCAAGGCGAGCCTTTGCTGGGGCTGGATTTCAGCGATCTGTACTTGCCACCGGGCGATTATTCAGGAGCGGTGTTCATCGCTTGCCGCCTGCCGCGTGTGCAAGCCTTGGGTGTCAATCTGGCGGGTAGCCGCTTTCATCAATGTGACTTGAGCGGAGCAGTACTGGACGCCAGTGTGCTGGATGGCTGCGCCTTTATGGAATGCGTGTTGATCGGCTTGTCCTGCAAGCATGTCCAGGCCAGGGGGGTAATGTGGCAGGACTGTGATTTACAGGGCGCTATCTGGCAAGGCGGAGCCTGGAGCGACACTCACTGGGCGCAATGCATTTTGCAATCGGGCAACTTCGGCCAAGCTCTTTTGCAGCGCTGCACTTGGACTGGCTGCCGCGCAGGGGGCTTGTCCTTGCAGTCGACCCGTCTGGAAGATGTGGTGGTCACCGAAATGGATTGGCGGGGCAGCACTCTGGCCGGTAGTCGCTGGCACAGGGTGACGGCCAAAACCTGCAATTTCCAGGGCATGGACCTGTCGGGGCTGGATTTCAGCGGCAGTGTCTTGATGGAGTCCGACTTTACTCAAGCGGATCTAAGCCACGCTCGTCTTTGCGGCACCAATTTCAAGTCTGCCATCTTGAATCAGGCCGTGCTGAACAAGGTCCAAGCCAAGCAGGCTTTATTTGTTCAGGCACAGGCTCAAGGACTGCAGATTCGGGAGGCGGATCTGACACAAAGTCTGTGGGCTCAAGCCCACGCTCCCGAGGCAGATTTTCGGGCTTCCTTTTTACAGCAAGCCTACTTCGCGCAAGCGGTGCTGGAGCAGGCCCGTTTCGAGTATAGCCAGCTGCGTTATGCGGATTTCTCGTATGCAGATTGCCGCCGTGCCCGTTGGGATGGCGCGCATTTTGAACGCACCCAGTTTCATCGCTGTCTGCTAGACAAGGCCGGGCAAGAACAGGCCGCAGGCTGCCTGCCCAATGACCCGGCCTTGCACGAGTCTGAGAGCTGGACCGCGCGTCACATGAATCTTGAATAAGGAGCCCTGATGTTTGCCAATTGCCAACGGGGCGGCATGGATATTGCCTTCCCCGACATCTGTAAGACACCACCGGCTCTGTTGCCGATTCCTTACCCGAATTTTGCGACGGGCCTGATGGGTATTCCCAATGCCTGGAACATCCTGTTGCAGGGTGGGCCTGCCCATAACTTGCTCACAACGATACCCTTGAGTAATGGTGACAATCCGGGTGTGGCTTTGGGCTTGATCTCGCAAACCGTGATGTCGCGCTCGCGCTCCATTACCTGCGTACCTAATGTGCTGTGGAAGGGAATCCCGGCGACCCGTCTGACTAGCTTGAGCATGCAGAACACGGTGAATACGGTGGGCATGCGGGTAGTGCCCAGCCAGTTCAAAGTGCTGTTGCTAGGTGGCGGTGGTGCCGGGGGCGGCGCCGGTAAAGGCGGCAAGGGTGTGTCGGGCAGTGGGCCGGATGCGGCACGCAAGGCAGCGGCACGCGAAGCCAAGCGGGCACAGCTGAAACGCAACCGGCGTCGGGGTGCGCAGCGAGAGCGTGAGGTCGAGGCCGAGCTGAAGCAGGAAGGCCACGAGGTCATGGGCACGCAGGTGTCTGCAAAAACCCCATTGACCCGCCGTGTGATCGATGTACTGATCAAGGACAAGAACACGGGCAAAATCCGGGCGGTCGAAGTCAAGAGCGGGGGAGCGCGCCGCTCCGCAACCCAGAAGGCCAAGGACAAGGCAATGGAGAGCAAGGGCGCAGAGTTGATTGGCAAGAATGCACCCAAGCAGCCACTTCCCAAGAACATACGCATACCTACGGAGGTACGACATTGAAAACGCACACTGATCCCGTTAAATATGACGCTGTGGACTGGCATGTGGGCGGGGACTACCCCTCTGATCTGGGCCCGCAAGGTGGTCGCACGCACATCGGCATGTATCTGGCCTGGCTGGTGGAAAAAGGCCTGCTGGCCAATGCTTTTATGGACCGCTACCCCAACGAGGTGCGCCAGTGCCGTGATCACATGATCAAAGGCTCGCAACTGCTGCAAGAGTGTTGCGACGATGTGCTGGTCAGCGAAGACATGTCCGAGCAGGGCAAAGCCTTTAGCGATTTTTACTACGACGAGCTGTATCTGGATGATTACGTGGATACGCTGGACGACGAGGTTTTGCCATCCATCTATCACGTGCCTGACGATTGGGACAGCTACGAAACCTTGCGGCCGGTTCTGGAGCAACGCTACCAGCACTGGCGACAGGAGCAGGGGTTGGACGACTAGCTTCTCGCCAATTTTTTTCCTTTGAAAAGCGCTGCCTGCGGGTGGCGCTTTTTCTTTATTTGCTTCAAAAAGAGCGTAAATACATCCATTTTGCAAAATAAGTAAGGAAAAATTTTCGTCAAAAAGGTGTCACCTTCAGTTCCTAGACTGGCTCCGTGATCAGTTATCCGAGACGACAGCTATGGTCGAAGGAATACAGGAGCAGTGGCAGCCAGCCTGGATTTTGGCTCCCGAAAACGCCCACTACGGCGAGAACCTGGAATACGAGGCAGACTTTCTGGCCTTGATGCAGGCTTTGCAAGTACAGGGCGAGCAGCAGTTTGGCCAAACCATTATCCCGGCTCAGGTTCCGGACTGGACGCGCATCGTGCGCTTGGTGCAGGACTTGCTGGACCGCTCGGCAGATATTCGCTTGCTGGTGGTACTGGCCCAGGCGAGATTGCAGACAGGTGGATTGCCCGCCTTGGTGGAGGTGTGCGACTGGCTGTTGAGCGCCCTGCAACAAGGCTGGGAGCACGTTCATCCGCGTCTGCACGACGATGGCGAGCTGGACCCCTTGCCGCGCGTCAATGCGCTGGCCGGGCTGTCGGCTATTGATGGTCTGGGTCGCCTGATGCGTGAGGCTCCTGTGGTCAGCCTGGGGCATCGTCAACTGAATTTACGTGAAGTCGGCTATGTGCTGGATGGTAGCCAGAAAGATAGCGGCCTGCCGGGTCGTGACCGTCTGGTCGAAGAGTTGCGCCGTGCCTTTGCCGCCGGCCAAAGTCAGACCGTGGCCTTGAGTCGTTTGCGTCAGTTCCGCCAGGAGCTGGAGGCCCTGGTGCATCGTCATCTGGATGCCGAGTGGTCCGTGCGTCTGGACGGAGCCTGGGACACCGTGGAAGCCGCCTGCGCAGTGCTGGACGCGGCAACCTCACTATCTGTCCCTTCCGCTCCCGAGCCTGTGCAGGCAAGCGACCCCACCATTCCTGTGCTCCCGCAACCTGCTCATCAGGTACCCCCGGTGATGGGCTTGGCGAGTTGGCAAAACCTGCATGTTTCATCCCGCGAAGAGGTGGTGTTGTTGCTGGACAAGCTGGTGGCGTATTTCGAACAGCACGAACCCAGCCATCCTGCCCCTTTGCTGCTGCGTCGTGCCCAGCAACTGGTGCCCATGGGTTTTCACGAGCTGATTCGTGATCTGGCACCCGCCGCCTGGGATCAGATCCAGGTTTTCATGCCTCGATCCGAAGCGGCCTCTGCCGCTTCTTAATTCCATAAATCAACTGGAGAAGACCTGATGTCTGTGAAATCCAATTCTGGCAGCGGCCAGAAATTCCTTGGGCGCAATCGGGCTCCGCGTGTGCAAATTGAGTACGACGTTGAACTGTACGGCGCCGAGCATCGTGTGCAACTGCCTTTCGTGATGGGTGTGCTGGCGGATCTGGCCGGGCACAACACGGAGAGCCAGCCGGAGCTGGGCGAGCGCAAGTTTATGGAAATCGACGTGGACAACTTCGATGACCGCATGAAGTCCATCGCACCCAAGCTGAACATGCAGGTTCCCAACAGCCTGAAGGGCGATGGCGTGCTGGGTGTGGAAGTGTCTTTTGACTCCATGGACAGCTTTTCCCCGGCTGAACTGGCCCGTCAGATCGAACCTCTGGCCCGCCTGCTGGAAGCTCGTACACAGCTGGCGAATTTGCTGACTTATATGGATGGCAAAAGCGGGGCGGAAGAACTCTTGTCCCGTCTCCTGCAGCAGCCCGAACTCTTGCGCGCCCTGGCTGGCCGCCCGCCCCAGGCCCTGACGATGGACGAGTCTCAGTCCGATCAGGACAACGAGCCCAAAGCATAAGGAGCCCGCCCCATGACTTCCACCCAGACCTTGACCGCAACTCGCGATACGGCCCAATTGGATGAACTGTCCAGCCTGTTGCAGCAGGAGTTTCGCCCCAAAACCGAGCAGGCCCAGCAGGCGGTTGAATTTGCCGTCACCACGCTGGCCGAGCAGGCGTTGGACCAGTCCGTGACCTTGAGCGACGACGCTTATCAAACCATTCAGGCAGTGATTGCCCAGATCGATCAGAAGATGACCGAGCAGATCAATCACATCCTGCATCACCCCGAATTTCAGCGCCTGGAAGGAGCATGGCGTGGCCTGCACCATCTGGTCAGCAATACCGAAACTGATGAGCTGCTGCGTATCCGTGTGATGCCTGCCACCAAGAAGGAATTGGCGCGCAACCTGAAGCGCTACAAAGGCGTGGCTTGGGATCAAAGCCCCTTGTTCAAGAAAGTGTACGAACAGGAATACGGCCAGTTTGGTGGCGAACCCTTTGGTTGCCTGGTGGGGGATTATCACTTCGACCACAGCCCGCCTGATGTGGAAATGCTGGGTGAGCTGGCTCGTATCGGCGCTGCCGCGCATAGCCCCTTTATCGCCGGTGCTGCGCCGTCCGTGATGCAGATGGAATCCTGGCAGGAGTTGGCCAATCCGCGTGATCTGACCAAGATTTTTTCCAATACCGAGTACGCCGCCTGGCAAAGCCTGCGCGAATCTGATGATGCCCGTTATCTGGGCCTGGCCATGCCGCGTTTTCTGGCGCGCTTGCCCTATGGCGCACGTACCAACCCGGTTGATGAGTTCGACTTCGAGGAAGACACCGACGGAGCCAGCCATGACCGCTACACCTGGGCCAACTCGGCCTACGCCATGGCGGTCAATATCAACCGATCCTTCAAGCATTTTGGCTGGTGCACGGCAATTCGCGGAGTGGAGTCGGGCGGTGCGGTCGAGAACCTGCCTTGCCATACCTTCCCCACGGACGATGGCGGTGTGGACATCAAATGCCCCACGGAAATTGCCATCAGCGACCGCCGCGAGGCCGAGCTGGCCAAGAACGGATTCATGCCCTTGGTACACCGCAAAAACTCCGATTTTGCGGCCTTTATCGGCGCCCAGTCCTTGCAGAAGCCCCAGGAGTACTACGACGCAGACGCTACCGCCAATGCCCGTTTGGCTGCGCGCTTGCCGTATCTGTTTGCCTGCTGCCGTTTCGCGCATTACCTGAAGTGCATTGTGCGCGACAAGATCGGTTCCTTTCGCGAGCGCGACGATATGGAGCGTTGGCTAAACAGCTGGATCATGAATTACGTGGACGGCGACCCGACCAACTCTTCGCAGGAAACCAAGGCACGCAAACCGCTGGCCGCCGCCGAAGTCTCGGTGCAGGAAGTGCCGGACAACCCCGGTTATTACGCTGCCAAGTTCTTCTTGCGCCCGCACTACCAGCTGGAAGGCCTGACGGTTTCCCTGCGCCTGGTGTCCCGCTTGCCGTCACTGAAAGGCGAGCAGAACTGATTCCCACCCTGGCCTTTTGATGGCCTTATTCGACCTCCAAGGAGAAAAGCGTGTCTGTTGATATGTTCATGAAAATTGAAGGCGCCAATGGCGAATCCAAAGACTCCAACCACAAGGATTGGACCGATATCCAGTCCTTTTCGTGGGGTGCCTCGCAACCGGGTAGCATGAGCTCGGGCGGTGGCGGTGGCCAGGGCAAGGCCAATTTCAACGATCTGCATGTGGTCGCCCGCATCGACAAGGCTGCGCCTGCCGTGATGAAGCACTGCGCCAGCGGCAAGCACCTGGGCAAGGTGGAGCTGTCGGTGTGCAAGGCCGGTGGCGAGCAGGTGGAATACTCCAAAATCACCCTGGAAGAAGTGCTGGTGACTTCGGTTCAGCTCAATGCCGAGCGCGATGTGGAAAGCGTAATGGTCAATTACTCCTTCCAGGCCGCACGCGTCAAACAGCAGTACTGGGAACAGTCCGACCGCGGCAGCAAAGGTGCTGAAACGCTGGTGGCCTGGGACATCAAGCAGAACAAAGAAGCCTGATCGGGCTTGGGTTTTCAGGCAGGGCCGCTATGGACCGCTTTCGCTTACCGGGACGCCGCGGGGCCGCGCTGATGCGCGGTCAGGCGGATCGCTTGCAACCTTGTCTGCTGGACAGGCTGACCGACGAGCGGCCCGATCAAACCTGGGAGCCTCCTCAGCCCATGAGCCAGTACCAGATGCGTCAGGCGGTATTGCGCGATCTGGGTCATTTGCTCAACACGCCCAATCAGGGGGCCACCCCCTTGATGCAGGCCTTGGCTCATGTGCGCCGCTCCTGCCTGAACTACGGCATGAGCCCGCTGGCGGGCAAGACCATGAGCGAGGTGGAGTGGCTGGATGTGGAAGAAGCGCTGCGTACCGCCATCCTGCATTTCGAGCCGCGTATTCTGCCCGATACCTTGCAGGTGCATTGTCTGGATCACAGGGCTCAGCGCGATTTGCATAACGTCTTGAGCTTGCGTATTCAGGGCCATGTCTGGTGCGAGCCGTATCCGCAGGAATTCTTGCTGCGCACCAGTATTGATCTGGAAAGCGGGCAGTTGGACCTTGAAGAGAGTTACGCGTCGGGATGAATCCGGAGCTGCTGCATTACTACAACCGTGAATTGGCTTACCTGCGCGAGCTGGGAGCCGAATTTGCGCAAGCCTACCCCAAAGTGGCGGCCCGTCTGGGTGTGCACGATACGGCGGTGGCTGACCCCTATGTCGAGCGTCTGCTGGAAGGATTCAGCTTTCTGACGGCTCGCATTCAGATGAAGATGGACGCGGAATTCCCCCGTCTAAGCCAGCAATTGCTGGATGTGATTCAACCTTCCTGGTTGATGCCCACCCCCAGTATGGGACTGGTGCAGTTTCGTCCCAGCATGAGCGAAGGTGCTCTGGCCAAAGGCTTTACCATGCCGCGCCACACCGCCTTGCGCTCCCGTATTCCGGCCGGAGAACAAACCGCCTGCGAGTTTTCTACTTGCCATGCCGTGGACTTGTGGCCCATGAGCTTGTCGCAGGTACGTTTAGGGGATGTGGCGGCTGATCTGCCTCTGGCGGCTTTAGGTAGCCGACAGGCCGCACAAGCCCGTTCGGCTTTGAAACTGGACTTCACGGTGCATGGCGGTTTGACACTGGAGGAGCTGGCTCTGGATGAGCTTAGCCTGCATCTGGACGGCCCGGAATCTGACAGCAGCTTGCTGCTGGATGCCTTGCTGCGGCAGGCGTTGGGGGTGTTCATCCAAATGGAGGACGAGGCCCCACAATTTCTGGCTACGTCTGATTGTCTGAAACACGATGGCCTGGAAGATGATCAAGCCATCTTGCCCATGGTGTCTCACGAGTTCTCCGGCCATCGCTTGCTGCGGGAGTATTTCGCCTTGCCGGGCCGTTTTGCTTTTGTACGGCTGCGTGGTCTGCAAGCAGCTATCGCCAGAGGACGTGCGCAGGAGCGAAAAAGCCGCCGCTGGAGCCTGCATATTGTCCTTAAGCAGGCTTGGCCCGATCTGGCGGCACGCGTTGGCCCTGGCCATGTGCGTTTGTATTGCACACCGGTCGTGAATTTATTTCGTCGACGCAGTGAACGCATGGCCTTGCGCCCTCAGGCAACAGATCATCATGTGGTCATGGACAGAACGCGTCCCATGGACTTTGAAGTTTGCTTGATGGAGCAAGTGCAAGGACATGGCCGACAGGGAACAGACGATGTGCTGTTTCGCCCCTTGTATGCCAGCACGGCGCAGGATGCAGGACGCTATGGCAGTTACTACACTGTGCGACGCGAACCGCGTGTCGTGTCTGATACCCAGAAACGCTGGGGTGGCCGCAGCAGTTATGGCGGTAGCGAAGTGTATTTATCGCTGGTGAATCAGCACGAGCAGTCCGAGTTTTTCGGCATGAATCAGATCAGTGTCACAGCCTGGTGCAGCAACCGTGATTTGCCCTTGCTGCTGCCGCGCTCGCCCGAGTCTGACTTCAGCCTGCAAGTCTCGGCGCCCGTAGCTGGTGTCAGTTTATTGGGTGGTTTGACCCGTCCTCGACCTGCATCAACCGGCGGCCGTCAGGCCTGGGATTTGATTTCACAGATGAGTCTGGCCCAGTTGGGTGTGGCCCAGTCCGACCCTAAGCAGGCAGCAGGACGCTGGCGTGCCTTGCTGGCCCCGCATGTGGACAGCGCGGATGCCGGTGCCTTGCGTCAGTTGGCTTCCATTGTGGCGGTGCAGGCGCGGCCTGTGCAGAGGGCCATGCCGGTGCCAGGACCCTTGGTGATGGCGCGTGGCGTGCATTTTGAGGTCACGCTGGACCAAAGCGGTTTTCCCGGTGGCCGTCCTTTTGTTCTGGCCGCCGTGCTCAGTCGTTATCTGGCCCGTCATGTCAGCCTGAACAGTTTTGTCTCTACCCAGTTTCGTTCCGAGACAGGGGTGGAACTGGGAGCGTGGGGGCCGCAAGCAGGTACGCGGGCGGTGCTGTGAACCGGGCCGAGCAGGAACAGCTAAAGCCCCAGGCTTCTTTGGAAGAGCTGGGCCGGATCATTCAGCAATGGCCTTATGGCCATGATCTGTTTCGGGTTTTGCGGGCCGTCGATGCCTTGCAAGCCGCCCAGGGCCAACCTCGTTTGGGAACCGCGCCTACGCCTCGCCAAGAAAATGTGCGGGTAGGCCAGCCGCCTAGTTTGGCTTTTGCGGCCTCCAGTGTGCAAACCGCTCGTTGGGACGATGAACAACTGCATCTGGATGTGCAGGGCTTTGGTTTGTGGGGGCCCAATGGCCCTTTGCCGCTGCACATGACGGAGTACTTTTTTCAGCGTAGTCGCAACTTTGGTGACCGTGCTGGTGTGGCCTTTCTGGACCAGTTTCACCACCGTCTGTTTTTACTGTTTTTCAGAGCCTGGGCACAAGCGCAAGCGGTTTGTGATCTGGAACATGATCAGGATGGTTTTACGCGCTGGCTGGCCAGCTTGGCCGGAGTCGGGAGCCCGAGCGAATCGGCTCCCATGAGCGACCATGCGGTCCATTTTCAGGCACCCGCGCTGGCGTCTCAAACCCGTAGCGCGCCTGCTTTGCAATCGCTTCTAGCCAGCTATTTCCAACTGCCCGTCAGCATTCAGCAGAACGTGCCGGTTTGGGTAGCGCTGGATGATCAAACCCAGGTTAGCCTGGGTCGCAGTTGTTCGGGGCTTGGGAAGAATTCCGTTCTGGGTGCACGTATTCTGGATGTGCAGCAAACCATACGAATACGGATTGGCCCTTTGAGTCGGCAGGACTATGGCCGCTTCTTGCCAGGTCGTCCGGCCTGGCGGCAATTGCGCTATTGCCTGGCTTTGTATCTGGGCTTGGAGTGGTCGGTTCAGTTGCAACTGGTGCTGCAAGCCAGCGAACAGCCTGATCTGGGTTTGGGGGCGGGCTTGGGCCTGGGCCAGGAAACCTGGCTGGGCTCGCCCGGCACGCAGGACAGAGCGGATCTGTGCCTGTTTCTGGACAGCCGTCCAGATTGGCAAGATCCGCGCAGCTAAGGCCTAGGCCTGACGCATTCCCTGCAAAAGATCGAACTCGTTTTCCTTGTCGGACAAGGTGCTGACCCACTCCGGGGCGCGACCCAACTCTGGCTGCCAACTGGCTGCCGGAGTGGTGCTGGGTGAGCTGGCTGGTTTGGCTGCTGTATCGAAGGGGTGCTTGTCCGAGGGCGCAGGCATGGGACCACCGACCGGGACCATGCCGGGAACATGCAGATCTGCGAAAGGATCGGCCGCCGGCGCAGCTGCCAAAGGCGTTTCATCCTGTGTGACGGGGCTGACTCCCGATTCCACCTGGTAGTGCATTTCCCCCAAGGTCAGGCGATCCCCATTTTGCAAGGTCTTGACCTGTGCCAGTGCCAATTCGATGCCATTCACGGCGACCTGACCGTCTGAGCTGGCTCGTTGAATCGTCAGCACATCGTGCTGGCGACGCAGGTAAGACAGCACGGGCGGCGTTTGATTGTTATCGGGCAAAACCAGGTCAGCCTGAGTCCAGGAACCGCAGACCAGACCGGGTTCAGGAACAGGGCGCGCGGCTCCACCGGACTCTGCTTGCAAACGCCAATCTACAGCTGTGCTCATGGCTGTGCTCCTGCCACTTTTTCATAAACCGGGCCCCAGGTGGGGTGACCGCGCTCGGCCTGGGCCAGGGTAAAGCCAGGGTCTACAGCCCGTGCCTGCTTGAAACGCTCTTCACACAAAAAAGTGTAGTCGCGCACGCAAAAGCTGAAGGCCTGCAGTTTCAAGGCTTCGCTGTATTGATTGGGTGCGGCAGCAGGCAGGGTGCTGGAGCGGCCCACTTGCCGGATCACGGTGCTGTAGTCACCTTCATTAAAGGCAGAGCGTATTTGCTCCAGTTCAGCTTCGGCAGCCGGGCTGAAAACAGCCACTGGCTTGTTCTGGGTTTGGGCGCAGGCTGTCAGTAAAAGGGCCAGAGCCGGAACGATCAGGCGGGCAGGTAAATACATGGCAGGAAAAAGAAAAGTTGTACTTGCCCTCAAGACTAGGAAAGGAAAAAGACAGCCACATGACATGACGCGGACGGTTTTGTAAGAGTTGTTGCGCAAGGGTAAGCACCGAAACACCCCGTGTCCTTAACAAAGTTGTCGCATTCATGCTTTTAGATGGGGCGCATTGCCATTCAAGGAGACATCGTGACCGCTTGCCGATTGCTTCGTTTGTGTTCGTTGCTGATGCTGGGTTTGCTGGCCTCGTGTGCGTCCACCTCCAGTCGCATGGCCGTGCCCTACGAGATTGTTCTGACTGCGGATGAACAGCTCAACCCGGATGCCACGGGTCGGCCCTCCCCGGTACAGGTGTTTGTGTTCGAGCTGCGCTCGGGCAGCACCTTTGAATCCCGGGACTTCTTTGCCTTGCAGTCTGACCCGCAACAAGCCTTGCAGGCGGATCTGCTCAATGTGGAGCAGATCGTGCTGCGCCCCGGCCAGACTCATACCTTCAAAAGGCCAGGCGATTTGCAAGCCACTGCTGTTGGCGTGGTCGTAGGGTATCGCGAGCTGGATGCCAGTGTGTGGCGTGTCCTCTTGCCGCTGCCCGAGTCGCGCACCACCAATATCTACAAGTTCTGGCAGTCGGCCCCGGACGCCGTCCAGGTCAGTCTGCAATTACGCAAGAACGCCATTCATGTCGTTGATTGATGGGCGTGGAACGGATTATTTCAATGGATAAAGTCATTTGGACCGAAGGGCTGTTTTTACGGCCTCAGCATTTTCAGCAGATGGAGCGCTATCTGGAGCACTATGCCCACGCCGGAAGGCGGGCTGCGCAGCCATTTTGCTGGGGCTTTGAAACCTTGAGTCTGGACGAACAGGCCCTGAGTATGGGCAGTGTCGCATTGCGCGAAGCGCACGGCTTGTTGCCGGATGGCACGCCCTTTGATTGCAGGCCGGGAGCGATTCAGATTGTGGCCTGGACAGCCCCCGAAGTGGTGCGTCCCGAGCGTCTGATGCTGGTGCTGCCTCGTCGTCAGGCCGGGCGGGCAGAGATTCAGTTTGATGGGCACAGCTCGCGTCGTTCGCGTTATGTGGTCAGCGAGCAGGATTTGTATGACAGCAGTGGTTTGTCACCTGAACCGTGCCTGTCGCAACTGGGGCGTTTGCAGCCTGTTTTGCTGCCCGAATCCGAGGTGTATGAAGACAGTGTTGCCATGCCCGTGGCCCGCATTCTGGAGCGCAGACCCGACCGCTCGCTGGTGTTGGACCCGGATTTCATTCCCCCTATCTTGTCCATTCAGGCCCATGCCCGGCTAAGTGCTCTAAGCGCGGATGTGCAGGCTTTACTGCAGGCCCGTGCCCAAGCTTTGGCAGAACGTCTGGGGCCGGGAGGGCGCGGGCAGGGCGATGTAGCCGACTTCATGATGCTGGAGCTGGTCAATCGCTATCGGGCTGTCTTGTGGGCCATGGAGCAGCGCATACACGTACATCCTTGCGAGCTGTATCAGGCCTGGATGGAATTGCATGGTGCTTTGGCTACCTACACCCAGGACGGGCGTCAGCCGCTGATCTGGCCTTCCTATCAGCATGACGATCTGGCCCAGTCCTTCTTGCCGCTAGTGCTGGAGTTGCGCCGTGCTCTGTCCGTGGTCCTGGAGCAGCAGGCCGTGTCGATTGCGCTGGAGGACAAGGGGCAGGGCGTACGTCTGGCCCAGATTGCGGATCGTGCGCTCTTGCGACAAGCGGGTTTTGTGTTGGCCGTGCAGGCCGATTTGCCCGCCCAAACCGTGCGGCAGCATTTTGCGGCACAGGTGAAATTGGGGCCGGTAGAACGCATCCGCGATCTGGTGCATCTGCAATTGCCGGGCATCGGTTTGCAGCCTTTGTCTGTCGCGCCACGAGCCTTGCCGTATCACGCAGGATTCACCTACTTCGAGCTGGAAAAAGGCGGCGAGCTGTGGCGTCAGCTGGAGCAGAACGGCGCATTAGCCCTGCATTTGGCCGGAGACTTTCCTGGCCTGCAACTTGAGTTTTGGGCGATACGCCGCTGATCCGGAGCATGGCTATGAACGAGACAGTTTCCTGGAGTAACGGCCCGGTCCCGGACGAGCGCCGATCGCGGGCGGATGCGCCACGCTTTGTTGCGCAAGGGGCCAATCCCTTGCTGGAGGCCGCCAACCCTTTGCTGGTGATGGTGTCCGATATACGCCGCAGTGCCCGACATGCAGACCCGGCGGGTCTGCGTGCCAAGCTGGTCGCTGAAATCCGTCAATTTGAATTGCGCGCTCAGGCCGTGCCAGTGGCCAATGAAACCATTTTGGCGGCGCGCTACTGCCTGTGTACGACCCTGGACGAGGCGGCTGCGCTCACCCCTTGGGGGCAGGCCGGAGTCTGGTCCTCGCACACCTTGCTGGTCACTTTTCACAACGAGACCTGGGGCGGGGAGAAGTTCTTTCAGCTTCTGGATAAATTGATGCAAAGCCCGGCGGCGCATTTGCAGCTGCTGGAGCTGATGTATTTCTGCCTGGCTTTAGGTTTTCAAGGCCGCTATCGCGTGCATGAGCAGGGCGCCAGCCAGCTGGAAACCGTGCGCCAACGACTGTACATGAGCTTGCGCCAGTATGGACAGACGGTGCCAGCCGCTCTGTCCCCGCATTGGCGCGACAACCCGGCGCAGAAAGTTGGCAAGCCTTTGCCTGTGCCTATCTGGGTGGCCGTTTGTGTGGCCTTGCTGCTGTGCTTGTTGATGTATCTGGGTACCAGTCTGTTGCTGAACCGGCAGTCTGATCGGGCTTTCGAGGACATTGTGGCTTTGCGCCTGCCGGCCTTGCAGACACAGGGCCAACCACCGTCCAGTGGCGTTGCGCCGCAGGCACCCTTGGCCTTGGCAGAGCTGCTGGCCCCCGAGGTGGCCGAGGGCCTGCTGACCGTCCGAGATCAGGCCGATCGCAGCGTCATTATCTTGCGAGGTGACGGTCTGTTCGACTCAGGAGCCGACCAGATCCGTGCGCCGCTGCTCCCTGTCATTGCTCGTATTGCGGATGCCGTTGAAGCTGCACCGGGCCTGGTACTGGTGGATGGCTATACCGATAACGTCCCCATACGCAGCGTGCGCTTTCCTTCCAATTTCCATCTTTCGCAGGCACGTGCGGATTCGGTTAAAGCCGTCTTGCAGGAGCGCTTGAGTCAGCCGGAACGTGTACGCGCACAAGGCCGGGCCGATGCTGCGCCTGTGGCAGACAATGGCACCGCTCAAGGTCGGGCACAGAACCGACGGGTGGAGATCACGATCGTGCCCTTGAGCAAGGAGGCCGGGCAATGACACGTCTTTTGAGTCTGGTCTTTAGCCGTAGCGTCTGGACCTTTGTGGGTGTGCTGATCCTGCTGGTGCTGATCTGGTTGCTGGGGCCTTTGTTGGCGATTGGCCAAACCCGGCCATTGGAAACCGAGCTGTCGCGCTGGATTGCGATGGCTGTGGTGGTGGTGTTCTGGTTGCTGCGCTTGTTGTGGCGCAGCTGGCGTGAAGGCCGCTTGAACGCGCAGTTGCTAGGCCAATTAAGCCGCCCGGCGCAGAAGGCATCAGCATCGAGCAATACGGCTACGCCGCATCCTTTGCAAAGCCAGTTTGATGAGGCGATCGAACTGCTCAAGCGGATTCGCTTTGGTTCGCATATGGGCGGACGTTTGCGCTCCTTGCTGTCGCGCCAGTACGTGTATCAATTGCCCTGGTATGTCTTTATCGGGGCACCCGGAGCGGGCAAAACCACGGCGCTGGTCAATTCCGGCTTGCAGTTTCCCTTGTCGGAGCGCTACGGAAAAACGTCGCTGCGAGGTGTAGGGGGCACGCGCAATTGCGACTGGTGGTTTACTGACGAAGCCGTCCTGCTGGATACTGCAGGACGCTACACCACGCATGAAAGTGATCCGGTAGGGGATGAGCAGGAATGGCGTGGTTTCCTGGGCCTGCTCAAGCGCTATCGCCGCAGGCAGCCGATTAATGGCACTTTGTTGACCATCAGCGTGCCCGATTTGTTGTCCAGCACGGCCGCGCAACGTCACGATCATGCGCAGGTCTTGCGCCAGCGCCTGGCCGAATTGCGCGAGCGTTTGGGGATTCAGTTTCCTATCTATGTGCTGGTCACCAAAATGGATTTGCTCCAGGGCTTTCAGGAGTATTTCGACCATTGTGATCGTCAGGAGCTGGAGCAGGTCTGGGGCTTCACCTTGCCTTATGAAAGCTCGCGCGAAGCGGGATTTTCCTTGTCGCATACCTATGGGCGCGAGTATGAGGCCTTGCATCAACGCCTGGAGCGTGGTCTGGCGGCCGTGATGGCCGAGCAGCCCAACGAAAGCGTGCGTGCCGAAGCCTATCTGCTGCCACAACAGTTTGCTCGCCTGGGGCCGGTGCTGGAGGAGTTTCTGGAACAGGTGTTTAGCCAGTCCCGCTTCGAGGCACCACTGTTGCTGCGCGGCGTGTACTTCACCAGTGGTCGGCAAGGAGGTGTGCGTCTGGATCAGGTGCGGGACTCCATGCGCGAGTATCTGGAAGTGGATGTGCAGGCGGATCAAGCGCAGCCGGTGGCCGGTCAGGGCCGCAGCTATTTTCTGACCCAGCTGCTGAAAGAGCTGATCTTTCAGGAGGCCGGTGTTGCAGGCCGCGACGAGCGCTGGGAGCGCCGCGTGCGCTTGCGTCATTTTCTGGTCTACGGTCTGGTGGTGGTGGGTGTGTTGCTACTGGGGCTGGCCTGGAGTCGCAGCTTTCTGTTGAACCGCAGCTATGTGGAGCAGGTTGAAGGACGTGTTCCGCAGGCTCAGCAACAGGCGGACCAAACACAGGTGCTGGATACCACCCCGGCGGTCGGCTTGCTGCCTTTGCTGGATATGTTGTCGTTGCTGCCGCAAAGCGATCAGTTTCCCTTGAATGCGCCCGGTTTGGAGCGGCGCATGGGCCTGTATCAGGGTGACAAGATGAAGGCCGCTGCCGATACCGTTTATCAACGCGCCTTAGAAAAACTGCTGGCCCCCTTGCTGGCGCGTCGTATCGAAACCGTGTTGCGCAGCGAGCAGGCGCAGGACCTGGAGTACGGCTACGAGGCCCTTCGCGCCTATCTGATGTTGTACGACACGCGACGTTATGACGCGGCCCATTTGCAGACCTGGCTGCTGGGCAGTTTGAAGCAGGACTTGCCGGCAGGCTTTACCCAGTCGCAATACGACAGGCTGGAGAGCCATGTTCGTGCCGTGACACAGGCGGGCTTGTTGCTCAATCCCTTCCCGCGCAATGAAGCCCTGATTGAACAAAGCCGGGAGCGTCTGGCGCGTATCAGCCTGGAGCAACGCACATACAGTCGCATGCGCCGCATTCTGGCGGCCACACCTGGACTGATGCCCATGTCTGTTGCAGGCATGGCCGGGCCGTACGCGGCCTCTGTGTTCAAGCGTGAAAGCGGTAAACCGCTAACCGAAGGGGTAGACGGTCTATACACCTACGAGGGTTACTGGACCGTGGTTGAGCCACGCATCGACAGCGAGTTGCAGCAGATGCGTGAGGATGATCGCTGGATTCTGGGGCTGGATACGGGAGCCGGACAGTCCGAGGCGGCGCGTCGTGCGGCAAGCCAGGAGCTGCGTCGTCTGTATCTGCTGGATTATGTGCGTGTGTGGGATGAGTATCTGGCTGACTTGCGCCTGCTGCAAGGCGGCAGCTTGCTGGAAAACATTCAGCTGGCCCGCACCTTGTCCATGGCCGATTCTCCCTTGAAGCAGTTGGTCCAGCAGGTGGCTTTGCAAACTCGTCTGTTGCGAGAGGATGCGCAGCAGGGGGCCTCCTTGGGGGCACAAGCCAAAGTGCGGCTGGACGATACCCGGCAGGCGCTGGAGCAGATGTTTGGCCCGGTCGGGTTGGAGGGTAGTCGTCGTAATGAGCCTCAGGCCAAGCAGGTAGAGGCCATCGTGGATCAGCACTTCGAGCCTTATCACCGCCTGGCTTCCAGTAGTGGCGGGGCACCAGCGCCTATTGATGGAACCCTGGAGTTGCTGGATGAGTTCTATGCTTTTTTGACCTCCTCGGATGCTGCTCTGCGCAGCGCGGGTACACCGCCGCAGTCCAATGTCTTGACCAAGTTGCAGGCAGAGGCAGGTCGGTTGCCTGGGCCTTTACGTGATGCGCTGGATCAGTTTTCGGTAGGTGCTTCTGCCGAGATCGCGTCGCGGACTCAAGCCAGTTTGGGGCAGTTGGTAAACGCCACTATCGGTCAGTTTTGCCGTAGTGCGATTGCGGGGCGTTATCCCTTCGCCGCTCAATCCAGGCAGGATGTCGCACCTAACGATTTTGCCCGCATGTTTGCGCCGGGTGGCTTGATGGATGCCTTTTTTCAAGAGCATCTGATGCACCAGGTGGATATGTCAGGTGGGCGCTGGCGTTTCAAACCGGGCATAGATGGGCAGGCGGCGGCCAACTTCCGTTATCTGGATGCGTTTCAGCGTGCGGCTGTGATTCGGGATGTGTTCTTCCCGGCAGGCAGTAATCAACCGCGTATTGATATGGCGTTCACGCCAGTGCAGCTGGATGCAGAACTGTCGCAAGTGCTGCTGGATGTGGATGGCCAGGTGCTGCGTTATGCCCATGGCCCGCAGGTCGCCATGGGGGTGCAGTGGCCGGGGCCGCGCGGGGGGCGTCAGGTCAGTCTGGAGGCACAGCCACAATCCGAAGGGTCAGGGATGAGGGCGACAGGTGCCTGGGCGTTGTTGCGATTGCTGGACAAGGCACAGCCTGTATCGGGTGCGTCTGCTGGGGCACAGCGCTTGTCTTTTGCTTTGGGGAGTCGTCAGTTTGTGGTGGATGTGGTGGCCAATAGCTCCAGGAATCCGTGGCGTTTGGCGGAGATGAGAGGGTTTAGCTGCCCGGGGAGCCATTGAGATGCGCCAGGATGATTTCGACTCCAGCCCGGTGGTGATGTGGTACGGCAAGATTCCGGCCATGGGGGACTTTGTGCGCAGACGTATGCCCGAGCCGATTTTGTTGCCGTGGGAGCGCTGGTTCAGCAGTGGTGTCAGCCAGATTCGTTCGCCCAGCAAGACGGCTGGAGCCAATATGCCCAGCTCGCCCGTCCATGCCTGGGGATTTCTGATGTCCTTGCCGCATGGGGGTGTGCAAGCAGGGGCGGTTATGCCCAGTCAGGACCGGGTTGGGCGCGAGTATCTGGTGTGCGCTTTGGTGCCTTTGAATGCCGAGCAATGTCGGCGTGTCCGTCTGCCTGTACTGGCCAATATGGTTGAGCAATTGGGCCTGTCCTTGCAGCAAGGGGTGCGGTTTTGCTGGGCGGCAACCCAGTTGGATCAGACTTTGTGTAGTGCCGTGCCTTATGCCGGTTTGCTGGCGGAGAGTGCCGCCGCCCAGTCCGAGCAGCGTGATGCCGGGCAGGACATTCTGGATGTTTTGTATGGCTCTCGTGCGCCGTCTGTGCCACAAGACCCGTGGGCTGTCCTGCAGCCTTGTCTGGAGCCCGGCTCCCACCGTAGTTACTGGTGGTGCCTGGGCATGAACAATCCTAGCTGGCGCAGCGTGACGCACAGTGGCGAGCTAAGTCTGGCTCTGTTTCGGCGCTTGTTCGTGTCAGCAGCAGCGGCAGATGCAGCAAACCGCGCCTATCAACCATGGTGAGACCTTTCATGAAACGTACAAACTCTGCCAAGGATATTCAAGGTCGCCCTTTGGGGCAGATTCTGGACTCTTTGCTGCTGGACCAACGGCTGGTGATTCTGGATCAATTGGCTTTGCAACTGGCCGAGCTGCATGAGAGCCAGGAATGGTATGGCGTGCTGGGGCTGGATACGGTGGTTTTGAGTGATGAAGGTCTGGTTCAGTTATTGCCGCTGGAGCAGAACATGCACAAGCGCAGTCTGGCACAGGCGCGTGCTCAGGGTATGGCCTTTGATGAGCCTTGCGCGGCCCCCGAGCAATATGTGGATGATCCTGTGCGGCCTGCTGGCCCTTGGACGGATGTCTACGCTTATGCGGCCTTGCGCTGGCAACTGACAACGGGCTTTCCTCTGATGGCCGCCCCTTGGCGGCAGTTGAAAGATCCTGTGGTGATGGACGAGGACGCGGACGGTCCGACGCAGGCCATGTTGCAGGGTCTGGCCCTTGACTGGGTGCAGCGGCCTCAGTCCATGGCTTCTTACCGAAGGCTGGAACGATTGGGGCAAGTGCCAGAGCCTGTGCCCGCACATGCTCCCGCTGCGCAAACTATGTTGCCGATTACGCCTGAACGCCGGCCTTCCTTGCCATTGTGGCTGGCGGGCTTGGCAGTAATCGTTCTGGCAGGGCTGGGGGCGGCGTATTGGAGCGGCGATGGCGATACTTCCGGGCCCGCTGTTGCTTCGTCTGATGCCAATCGTCCGGCGGTGGTGGGCGACACGCCTGAGGAGTCCACATCAAGGCCGGGACCGGGATCAATCACGTCGGAGTTGCAGGGCGGGCTGGTAGCGGATGGAGAGTCCAAGCCGAATGATGTGGCTGCTTTGGGTGCAGGGGTGGGGTCTGCCTCCCAATCGGGGCAGCCTTCGGTGGCAGGATCAGATCAGCTTGGGTTGCAGTCGACAGGTGCACAAAATGACTCGGTGGCAGGGCAGCAATTAGCCCAGGCTTCGGGCTCGCAAGCCGCGACAACACCGGAGTTGAAACTGCTGGTCGAGTCGGGAGCTTTGCAGCCTGCTTTGCCAGTTCAAACACAAAACACATCGGATGATGCAGCTCGCCTGGTTTTGGCCGATCATGCTGCCGGAACAGCCGGAACAGCCGGAACAGCCGGAACAGCCGGAACAGCCGGAACAGCCGGAACAGCCGGAACAGCCGGAACAGCCGGAACAGCCGGAACAGCCGGAACAGCCGGAACAACTGACGCCTCTGGAGCTACGGGAGGAGAAGTCGCAGCAACGGGAAGCCCGGGTGTTAGTGAAACCATCGGAGCCGCGGGAAGTGCCGGAGCAACGGGAGCTACTGGGATTAACACGTCTGCTGCTTCAGGAGTTGCCACAAGCACGCAAGCCGAATCCTCAGCACCTTCCGCGCAAGTTGATCATGTGGAACAACTGGAACCTGTCGCTGCCAAGCCCGCGCCACCTGCCAAGGGCACCGTCGCCCTGGATGTACGCCCTTGGGGGGAGGTTTATGTGAATGGCCGCAAGCAAGGTGTCAGTCCGCCTTTGAAGTCCTTGTCTCTGGCTCCAGGCTCGCACCGCATTGTTGTCAAGAATGCGGGCTTGCCGGAGTTCAGCACAACAATACGGGTACGCTCAGGAAAGACGGCCAGCGTCAGTCACGAGTTCAAATAGGCTGCGAGAACCGAGAACCGAGAACCGAGAACCGAGAACCGAGAACCGAGAACCGAGAACCGAGAACCGAGAACCGAGAACGAAGACGCTCGAAGGCGGCGTAGCTGACTTACGTCGTCTTGCGCTTGCCGATCAGCCCTGTAGCCAGCAATGTCCCGAACAGAACGGTACTCATACCGATCAGCATCTGCGCGGTCAGGGCCTCGTCCAGCAGCAAGGCACCCCACAACACCCCAAAAGGTGGCACCAAAAAGGTCACCGTAATGGTTTTGGAGGGGCCGACATTGGACAGAAGGCGGTAAAAAATCAGATAGGCGACGGCCGTGCACAGCAGGGATAAGGACAGCGCAGCCCCCCAGGCATGCAGGCCCGGAAACTGTGCGGGCCACCAGTAAATGGCTGCGGGCAATAGAACCAATGTTGCGCTGACCATGCTGCCTGCTGCTACTGCCTGTGGCTGCACGCCGCGCAGATAGCGGGCGGTAAAGTTGGCGGCAATACCGTAAAACACTGTGGCCAGCAAAGATGCCAGCACAGCCCAGCCTTCGGCGCCTTTATTGAAGCTGAGCTTGTCGTACACCAGAATCAGAATGCCCAGAAAGCCCAGACACAGGCCCAGAATGCGGCTGGGTGTCAGGCGCTCTTTCAACCAGACTCGTGCCACCAGTGCGCCGAACAAGGGAGCCATGGCATTCAAGACGGCCAGCAATCCCGACTCCAGTCGCAAGGCTGCGAAGGCGTATAAGGAGAAGGGCACGGCGGCATTCAGAATGCCCAGCGCAAAGATGGGTTTCCAGTTCGCCAGAAAGATGGGCAAGCGTCCCGTGGCGGTGATGTAGCTCATCAAGGCCAGGGCGCTGACACCGACCCGTATGGCGGTCAGGGGAAAGGGGCCAAAGTCGGGGACCGCTTGCAGCGTAAATAAAAACGAGCCGCCCCAGATGGCGGCCAGCAGGAATAAATCGCGTAAGTCTTTGGGGGACATGGGAGTCAGATTGGTGGCGGCGGTCCGCATGGGCCGCATAACAGAGCCGATTGTAATCCTCTGGTAGCGACCAGGACACTGATGCGGGGCGTTCAAGTGGAAGGTCTGAAATCCCTTGATGCTTTAAACAGACAGCTCGTTGTTCAAAGCCCGTTTCAGGACGTTGAAGACGCGTTTGTCCCCGCATTGAGCGACGTTGAAGCGCAGAAACTGGACAGCATCAGGAGCTTGGCTGAAAACAGGGCCAGGGGCCAGCACGATGCCGTGGGGCAGGCAGGCGCGTGTCAGGCTCAAGGCATCATGCCCGGCGGGCAGGCGCACCCAGAGAAACATGCCCTCGCGGGGGCGCAGCCATGGTGTCAGGCCAAGTTGCTGCAGCTGTGTCACGGCATGATCCATGGCTTTGGAGAGCCGGTATCGAACTCGTTCCAGATGTTTGCGATAGCCGCTGTCGCCAAGCGCGCTGTTCAGAATATGTGAGGCTAGGCGGTTGCTGCTGAAACTGGTGGCGGTACGCAAGTCGACCAGGCTCTCGATCCATGGAGTCTGGGCCGCGATATAACCGCAGCGCAAGGCGGCCGACAGTGTTTTGGAAAAACTGCCTATCTGTACTACGCGGGACAGCCCATCCAGTGCCGCCAGTCGGGTAGCGGGTCGGGTCTCCAGATCTCCGAAAATATCGTCCTCAATAATGTAGAGGTCGGCACGTTGCGCCATGGCCAGCACGCTATGGGCCGTCATGGCCGAAAGACGTGCGCCGGTTGGATTGTGTATGCCTGAATTGGTGATGTACAGGCGGGGTTTGTGTTCTTTAAGGGCAGCCTCAAAGGCCGCCAGATCAGGGCCCTGATGGGTATAGGGCACGCTGGCGATTTTGGCCCGATGCGCTCGCAGCAGCGCATGGAAATTGAAGTAGCAGGGGTCGTCCACCAGGACCGTATCGCCTGGCTCCAGAAAGAAGCGACAAAGCAGGTCAATAGCTTGAGTGCCCGAGTCGGTCAGCATGATGTGATGCGGGGCAGCATCTATTTCGGACTGCACGAGACGACGGGCCAGCATTTGTCGCAAGGGCTCCAGGCCCAGAGGCGAGCCGTAGTCCGTCAAGTCCGCGCTGGGGCTACGGGCGGCCTTACGTAAACCGCGGCGCACTCCTTGGTCATACATCCAATCCGAGGGCAGCCACCCGCAGCCGGGCATCAGGACATCGGCCTCGGCTTCCAGAGATTGGCGCGAGATCCATAAAGGATCGATATCCTTTTCCAGAGCTGGTTCCAGGGCGGCCAAGCTGAGTGGAGCCAAAGGAGCCGTCACATAAAAGCCGGAACCTGCGCGAGCCTCGATCAGACCTTCGGCGGCCAGCCTGCCATAGGCTTCGACAATCGTGGACACCGACACGCCCGCCGATTTTGCTTGTGCGCGTACGGATGGCAGGCGGGTGCCGGGCGGGTAGGTCCGTGCCGCGATGCGTTCACGTACGGATTGCATGATGTGGTCGATACGGGTCAAAGCAGACATGGGGCGGGCTCGGGCACGGTGTACGGGTCTGGTAAGCAGTACAGTTTTTTAAAACTGTACTGTACTGTGCCTGTGTATGCTGGCATAGCTGTGTTGTACTGACAAGCATCTTTGTTGGAGAGTGAATGATGGATAGCAAGGCAGTCAGCTGGCTAAATGGCTTTATAGGCGTAGCAATCTTTGCCGGATCTCTGCCGGCTACACGTGTTGCTGTGCTGGGCATGGATCCTTTTTTTCTGACTGGCGCGCGAGCGGTAGTCGCTGCCTTGTTGGCAGCTGTCTGGTTGCTGATCGGGCGTGTGGCACGGCCAAAGCGATCAGACTTGTTACCCCTGGCCGTGGTTGGTTTTGGTGTCGTGCTGGGATTCCCCTTGTTGACGGCGCTGGCCTTGCAGTACATCACTTCGGCGCATTCTATTGTGTATGTCGCCTTGCTGCCTTTGTGCACAGCCCTCTTCGGGGTGGTCTTGGCCGGAGAGCGGCATAAGCCCGTGTTCTGGCTGTGCTCTGCTTTGGGCTGCTTGCTGGTGATGGCCTATGCCGCGCGAGAAGGTCTGGATGCGGCCTGGCAAGGGGACCTGTATATGCTGGCCGCCGTGGTGGTGTGTGGCTTGGGTTATGCCGAAGGTGGACGTCTGTCGCGTCGTTTGGGTGGCTGGCAAGTTATTTGCTGGGCCCTGGTGCTCTCCTCGCCTTTCATGTTCGTCATGATGCTGTGGTTCTGGCCGCAAACATTCAGCAATGTGAATACAGCAGCTTGGTTAGGTTTCGGCTATGTGTCAGTGTTCAGCATGTTCCTGGGGTTTGTGTTCTGGTATCGGGGGTTGGCGCAGGGCGGGATTGCCGCAGTGGGGCAACTGCAGTTGTTGCAGCCTTTTATGGGCCTGGGACTGGCTGCCGCCTTGCTGGGTGAGTCCGTCAATGCCAGCATGATCTGGGTGACTTTAGGCGCTGCCTTATGCGTAGCCGGTGCGCGGCGCTTTGCCTCCTGATGGCAGAAGCCGGACGATAAAAAACCGGCCTGTCCCATTCATGGACAGGCCGGTTTCAAGACAAGCTGAGCAAGCGTTTTAGGCTTCCGCGTGCTTGGCTGCTTCTACCGCTGCATGCGTATCTTCTTTAGCACCATTAAAGAACAAGTTAAGCAGAACGGCAGCAATCGAGGTCAGCAAGATGCCCGATTCGATCAGCGGGTGAATGGCGTGAGGCATCCACTGCATGTAGTTGGGCGCAACCAGCGGAATCATGCCGACGCCAATGGAGATGGCCACGATCATGGAGTTGTTGCGGTTGGTTTTGTAATCCACGTTGGACAGGATGCGAATACCGGTGGCCGTCACCATACCGAACATCACAATCCCGGCGCCGCCCAGCACCACTGTGGGCAGGGACTCAACCAGGGCAGCCATTTTGGGCAGCAGGCCCAGAATGATCAAAATCACACCCCCGGCCACGCAGACAAAGCGGCTGCGCACGCCTGTCACGGCAACCAGGCCCACGTTTTGCGAGAAGCTGGAGTAGGGGAAGGTGTTGAAAATGCCGCCCAGCAAGGTGCCCAGACCGTCGGTGCGCAGGCCGCGTGCCAGATCTTTCTGATCCACTTTCTTGCCTGTCATGTCGCTAAGAGCCAGGAACATGCCGGTAGACTCAATCAGCACCACAATCATGACCAGCGTCATGGTCGCAATGTGCAGGATATTGAACTTGGGCATCCCGAAGTGGAAGGGCAGAACCAGATCAACCCAAGCTGCATTGGCGACTTTCTCGTAGGTCATGATGCCCATGGCCGAGGCCACAATGGCGCCAATAACAATACCCAGCAAGACGGCCACGTTAGCCAGAAAGCCTTTGGCAAATTTGGCGATCAGCAGGATCGAGGTCAGCACGATGGCGGCAATGCCCAGGCCAGTCAGGTTGGCGTAGCGCGGGTTCGGTACCGTTGCTTTCAAGGCCAGACCTTCTGGAGGTGGGGGCAAGGCCGAGCCGGGCATGGCTGCGGCCGATTGTGCGTGCTGAATCCAGGCCAGGTGGTCGGGGTTGATGACCGTGGGGGCGGTAGGGCCAACAGGGTTACCGAAAATCCAGTTGATCCCCACTCGCATCAGCGTAATGCCGATCATGGCAATAATGGTGCCGGTGACCACAGGCGGGAAAAAGCGCAGCATGCGGCTGACGGCAGGGGCGATGATCATGGTGATGATCCCCGCCCCGATGACCGTGCCAAAGAGTAACTGGGCTCCTTCCTGGCCGGGGTTGGCCTGTGCCATGGAGACCATGGGGCCGACAGCGGCGAAGGTCACGCCCATCATGACGGGCAGCTTGATACCAAAATACTGCGTAAAGCCCATCGATTGGATGATGGACACGATGCCGCAGACAAACAGGTCAGCAGCAATCAGGATTGATACTTCTTCAGACGTCAGGTTTAATGCCCGGCCCACAATTAGTGGAACCGCGACGGCACCGGCGTACATTACCAGAACGTGCTGCAAGCCCAGTGCAGCCAGCCTGCCGTTCGGTAATCGTTCGTCGACGGGTGCGGTGGTCGCGTTCGTACCCATGAAATGTCTCCAGAGTGGATTAATTATTAGATGAAGCCATTTCAATGTAACGGCGTGCGACAGCCCTGTCATAAGACAATTCGTATAGAGCCTAGGTGGACCTAGCTATAGATGAGGGATAACCCCCAAAAAAAGCGTCCTGATTCGGGTGTTTTTGATGCAGCTAAGGGAAAACACTGCTTTGGTGGCACATGGTCAGGTCTGGGTGTGAACTCGTTGTATATCGGCACCAATAACGGTTTTGCGCTCGTTGCGGGCCTGTCGTCTTTGTATCAAAAATGAGTTTTTGAATACGACCGGAGGGTCTTTTCTTCCCTGCAACAAGGCCTGCAAGTGTCAGTTATGACTGGCTTGTAAGTTGCCTGATAGTCCCGAAGAAGCTTGTTTGGCGCCTTTAGCGCAGCATCGGATTGTTACAGTGAACCGCTGCTCCATTTCAATTCTTTATGGATTAGAACAACTGCGTAATGGTAACATTCCCAACTGCTAATCTTTTTGCGGTGCAGCAGCGTTCTGCCAAGCGAGAAGAGTTTTCTAGGTAGACAACGGTCTTTGTTCAAGATTGAATTAAAAGTTTCATTTTGCTCAAGGTGGCGGCGAAATGAAAATACCTTTGAAATTTTGCCTAGTAGCTTGATTAGACTGCCTTGGTAAATTATCCCAAGGCTTTGTTATTTTTTCAAACACTCGTTTTGTTGTTAACAATAAATAGAACAATATTGTCAGTGGATATTTAATTTGGATATTTTATTTTTTGCACAGATGCTTAAATAAAAACCGAAAATAAATATTATCAAATTGCATGAGGTTTATATAAATTCCATGTAATTATGGTTTGTAAATCATAGTAACTGGACGTAAATTTCGCCATTGTTTACTGGTGTGCTTCCTGCGACACGGCTATGTCAGAAGTCGCTGTCCGAAATAGCGTTTTATCAAATATGACTATTCCGTGCTCCGCGTTGACAGGGCAAGTCAGTAAAGATCGAAAGGGTAGGGTGCGTGTCTCAAAATACAGGCAAGGGTGCTAAGGAGTTAGAAGCATCCCGTACGGATATTAATAAAAGTAATACTGCGTCTGGAGCAATTGCCATTATTGGTATGGCATTTCGCTTTCCGGGCGATTTGTCGCAGCCCGACCAATTCTGGAATGCTCTAATTGAAAAGCGCGACCTGGTTACGGAAATCCCCGCGGATCGATGGGCGACTACCGAGTTGCAGCACGATAAACGGTCCGAACCTGGTCGTAGTATCACTTTTTCGGCCGGCGTCCTGTCGCGTATCGACGAGTTCGATGCGGATTTCTTTGGCATTTCCCCTCGTGAAGCTGCCTGGCTGGATCCTCAACAGCGTTTGTTGCTGGAACTGTCCTGGGAAGCCATGGAAAACGCGGGCGTTTTGCCCTCCAGCATGGCCGGTAGCGACTGTGCGGTATATGTCGGTATTTCCGGTCTGGATTATGGCATGCGCGGCCTGGATGATCTGTCCAGCCTGACTGCTCATATGATGACTGGCAATACCATGAGTATTGCGGCCAATCGTCTGTCTTATATCTACGATTTGCACGGACCATCCATGGCGGTGGATACGGCCTGCTCGTCCTCCTTGGTGGCCTTGCATCAAGCTTGCTCAAGTTTGCGCAATGGCGAGGCGTCCACCGCTTTGGTCGGTGGCGTCAATTTGTTGCTGCACCCTTATCCCTTTGTGGGCTTTACCAAAGCGTCGATGCTGTCGGCAGATGGCCGCTGCAAGGCGTTCGATGAAGCCGGTAATGGCTATGTCCGTTCCGAGGGCGGTGCTGTCCTGATGCTCAAGCCCTTGGAGCAAGCCCTGGCCGATGGCGATCAAGTACAGGCTGTCATTTTGGCAACCGGCGTGAATGCCGATGGTGCCCGCAAGACCGGCATCACCATTCCTAGCTGCCAGGGACAAATTGAGTTGATGCGCTCCGTGCTGGAGCGCAGTGGTCTGGCTGCGGGTGATGTGGACTTTGTAGAGGCTCACGGCACCGGTACGGCAGTAGGTGACCCTATCGAAACCACCGCAATCAGTGCGGTGTATGGAAAATCGCGCGAACAGCGTTTGCCTATCGGCTCGGTCAAAGCAAACCTGGGGCATATGGAGTCGGCCTCTGGGATGGCCGGTCTGGTCAAGACCGTTCTGGCTTTGCAGCATCAAGCCCTGCCGCCTGCTTTGCATTTGAACACCCCCAATCCCGCGATTGATTTTGATGGCCTGAATCTGGAATTGTTGCCCCAGGGCCGGGAGCTGCAACGCACCGACGGCAAGCCTTTGGTGGCGGGCCTGAATTCTTTTGGCTTTGGCGGTGCCAACGCGCACGTCCTGCTGCAGGCTCCCGTAGCGATGGCGACTCAGTCGGCTGTTGTGCCGAACTCGGATTTGCCGCCTTTGGTCTTGTCGGCCAAGACAGAAGGCGCTCTGCGCGAGCAGGCTGGTAATTACGCGGATTTGCTGGATAACAAGACCGCGCAGGATTTTTACGATATCAGCTATGCAGTCGCTCATCGTCGTCAGGCTTTGTCGCGTGCTTTGATCATTCAGCCCGAAACGGTCGCAGAAGGCGTGGCACAACTGCGTGCTTACGCCCAGGGACAAAATCCGCAAGGTCTGCAAACCGTAGATGCCTTGAATAAAGAAGGTCAGCTGGCCTTTGTGTACGCCGGCAACGGAGCGCAGTGGTTGGGCATGGGTGTGACCTTGTTGCGCGAGTCCCCTCGTTTCGCGACTTTGCTGTCCGAGTTGGATGCGATGATGAAGCCCCTGGCGGGTTTCTCGCTGCTGGAGCAATTGCAGGCCGAACCTGCCGCTTCCCGCATGGACGACACGACAGTCGCCCAGCCTTTGCTGTTTGCGGTGCAAGTGATTGTGACGCGCATGCTGCGCGAAGAGGGTATTCAGCCTGATGCCGTGACCGGTCACAGTGTGGGCGAAATCGCTGCAGCCTGGGCCGCCGGTGCCTTGGATCTGGAACAAGCCATACGCGTTATTTGTGCCCGTAGTCAGGCTCAAGGTCTGACTCGTGGCCAAGGCCGGATGGCCGTTATCGGTCTGTCGCACGAAGCGGTGAACACCTTGCTGGAAGGCTTGGGTGCGGACTTGGGCGTGAATGTGGCGGGGGTAAACAGCCCTTCCAATATCACTCTGTCCGGCAGTCTGGAAGGCTTGCAGCGTATTCAGTCTGCTCTGGAAGGACAAAGCGTTTTCTTCCGCCTGCTGGATTTGGATTACGCCTTTCACAGTCCCTATATGGATGGCTTGCTGCCGCATCTGGAAAAGAGCCTGGGCGATTTGCAGCCCGGTCAGCAGTCTCCACAAGCCCGTTTTGTCTCGACCGTTACGGGTGAAGAACTGTCCCCGCAAGAGCTGGGCGTGGATTACTGGTGGCGCAATATTCGCGAACCCGTGCAGTTCGAGCAGGCTATTGCCTGTCTGGCGAACCAGGGCTGCCGCGTATTTCTGGAAATTGGCCCGCACGCCATTTTGCAGCGCTACATTCGTGAAACCCTGACTCAGTGTGAGGTTCAGGGTGTGGTGTTGTCCAGCTTGCGCAAGCATGACGATGGCCCGCAGCGGCTGACTGATACGGCCTTGCATACCCTGGCTTTATTGCCGACCCAATTGAAAGCCCGTTTCCCCGGGGCTGGCAATCCAGTGGAGCTGCCCGTTTACCCATGGCAGCGCGAGCGTCATTGGTACAAGAGCAGCACAGAAGGGATGCGCTCCATCGAGCGCCGGCGTGTGCATGATTTGCTGGGTTGGCGTTTGCCGGATAGCGATATCAGCTGGGAAAACGTGCTGGACCCGGTGATTTTGCCTTGGCTGGCGGATCACAAAGTGGGTGGTGCCATGGTGTACCCAGGTGCCGCTTATCTGGAAATGGCTTTGGCTGCAGCTCGTGAGTGGCTGGGCGAAGCACTGATCCTGGTGGACGAGCTGGATATTCTGGCTCCGCTGGTTTTTGATGGTGAACATGCCCGCAGCCTGCGTTTTGTGCTGAGCCCGCGTGATGGCAGCTTCCATATCAAGAGTCGCCAACGCTTGAGCCAGGACGAGTGGGTGGTACACGCCAGCGGTCGTATTCTGGCTTCGGATGAACGCATGCCCGTGGCGGAACTCTCGCCCCTGGCCTCGGCTGAACTGCATATTGATCGCGATCGACACTATCGCTTGGCGCATTCCCTGGGTCTGGATTACGGTCCGGCCTTCCAGGGTTTGAAAGCCTCGCAGGTTCAAGGTACTTACCTGAATGCCGAACTGGAGATGCCCGTCAGCCTGGAGCAAAACGGCTATCTGTTGCATCCGGCCTTGATGGACGTGTGCTACCAGTCCCTGGTGGATTTCTTCGCACAAGATATTGAAGCAGGCCAAGGCGTGGCCTTGCTGCCTGTGAAAGTAGGCCGTTTCACCCTGTCTACAGAAGGGCAGGTAACGCATTTCCGTGCACACCTGCGTCGTAGCAGTGCCCGTTCGGTACTGACGGATTTCGAGTTGTATGGAGCTGATGGCCGTTTGCTGGCCAGCGCCCAGGCCTGCCGTTTCCGCGCTGCGTATTTCTTGCGCCAGGATCGCCACGCGGTGTCGAACTGGCAAATTACCCCGTATCTGCGCCCTCATCCTCGCGATGAGCGAGTTGCCGTTACGCTCTCGCCTGAGCAACTGGCCCAAAGCGGCTGGGCAGCACTGGCTGACCAGCAGCAAGAGCGAGAAACCTGGTTCCAGCAGACTTTGCCTTTGCTGGATGCCTTGAGCCTGTCCTTTATTTATGAAGCCTTCCAGAACGTAAAGCCTTCCGAACTCAGCACCGAAGTATTGAATAGCCCGTATGGCCGCTGGCTAAGCGAGCTGTTGCGCGCTGAAGAGCTGCTGCAAGATGACGAAGGCTATCGTGTGGTGGAGCAGGCCGATATGCCTGCCGCCCAGGACTTGTGGCGCACAATTTTGCAGGATTCGCCTAGCAGCTTGCCGCAACTGACCCAGATTGGTTCGGTCGGACGCCAATTGCCGGCCTTGTTGCGTGGCGATATTTCAGGCGAAAAACTGCTGGCTTCCTTGCGCCGTTCCCCCGTGGTTGAAGTGCTGTATGACGATGACCCCATGTATCTGGGTGTGCGTCTGGCACTGGAAACCCAGTTGCGAGAACTGGCTGCGAACTTGCCTGCCTCCCAGCGACTGCGCGTGCTGGAAGTCGCCGTAGGCCCAAGCGATTTGCCCAAGACTCTGGCTGCTTGCCTGTCCGAAGACCAGTTTGAATACGTATTGGCTTTGCCAGATGCTGATTTGCAGGCTCGTCAGGCGACGCAGCACCATGCTTTGGGCAACGTGCAGGTGCTCGGTTTTGATCTGCAAGACTGGCAACTGGAGCAGGTCGATAAGCCCCAGTTTGATGTCGTGATTTTGCGCCACAGCCTGCACCGTACCGTGCATGTTCCGCCGGCCCTGATGCGTAGCAAACAATGGCTGGCGACGGGTGGAGTCTTGCTGGTGGCCGAGTGTCACCCTGACTGGCATGCAGACTTCTTGTCCGGTCTGGACCAAAGCTGGTGGCACCCCGCCGGTGAGTCGCAATCCTCCTCCTTGTTGTCGCCCGAAGGCTGGCACAAGGCGTTGGAGCAAGCAGGTTTTGAGCAGGTGCAAACTGCGCAAGAGCCTGCCGCACAGGAATTGAGTGAAGGTGCCTATTTGTTGCTGGCCAAGGCCGCGACAACGCAGGCGATTCCAAACCAGGAAGCCGTCGCTGCAGCGAAATGGGTCTTGTTGTTTGATGAGGCTTCTCAAGTTCAAGCTCATTCTTTGCAAGCTCGTTTGGAAGCAGCTGGCCAAACAGTTAACGCTCAAATCTGGCCGCTCAGTGCCGACATTTTGGCTGATGAGAGTCCTCTGAATGTAGTGCAGATGCTGGGTTGGGCCGATACTGCTGCTGCGGTCAGCCAGACCAGCGCGCAACTGCTGAGTCTGACGCAGGACTTGTCCGTCCGTACCGTTTCAAGTCGCTTGTTCCTGGTGACGCAAGGCGGTGCCTTGCCGGCGATGGCAGAGGAATTGGATTGGGCGGTGAATCCAGCCCAGTCGGCCTTGTGGGGCTTTGGTCGCGTCGTGATGAATGAGCTGCCCGCCTTGTCCTGCACCTTGATTGATCTGGCCGGTGATGTGAATGCCAGCGATATCGCTCAGCGTCTGGAACTGGAGTTGCTGTGGCCGGATGAAGCAACAGAAATTGTCTTGTCTCAAGACACACGCCATACCTTGGTACTGGAAGAGGCTACTGCGGCAGCGACTGCCCAGCTAAGCCAGGATGCCCGCTTCAAGCTGGACTTTCAGGTGCCCGGACAACTGCGCAATCTGGAATGGCAAGCTGTTCAAACGCCGAGCCTGGCTGCGGATCAGGTTGAAGTCCGTACCATGGCCGCGGGCCTGAACTTCCGTGACGTGATGTATTTGATGGGCTTGTTGCCGGACGAAGCTGTAGAAAACGGTTTTGCCGGTGCCAGCCTGGGCCTGGAGTTCTCGGGTGTGGTCACACGCGTTGGTGCTGATGTCACCAATTTGACGGTAGGCCAGCCGGTGATGGGTTTTGGTTCCTCCTGCTTTGCCAGCCATGTGGTGACACGTGCGGATGCTATCGCTCCCATGCCTGAAGGCTGGGATTTTGAAGCTGCCGCCACCGTTCCAACGGTGTTCTTCACGGTCTACTACGCCCTGACGCATCTGGCTCATATCCAGCCCGGTGAAAAAGTGTTGATACATGGTGCCGCAGGTGGTGTGGGGATTGCTGCAATCCAGCTGGCCCGTCATTTGGGCGCCGAGATTTATGCCACCGCCGGTACAGACGAGAAACGCGTATTCGCCTCCCTGCTGGGCGCTGACCATGTGTTCGACTCGCGTAGCCTGAGCTTTGCTCAGGACGTGATGGATGCCACTGGCGGTGAAGGCGTGGACGTGGTGCTGAACTCGCTGGCGGGTGAGGCCATGCGCCGCAGCCTGGACGTCTTGAGTCCCTTTGGTCGTTTCCTGGAGTTGGGCAAGCGTGACTTCTTCGAGAACACGCCGATTGGTCTACGTCCCTTCAAGAGCAATATCAGCTACTTCGGTATTGATGCCGACCAACTGCTGACGGGACGCCCAGCTTTGGCGGGACGTTTGTTCAAGGAAGTCATGGAGCTTTTCCATGATGGCGCGCTGTTCCCACTGCCTTACCGCAGCTTCGGTGCTGAGCATGTGGTTGATGCATTCCGCGCCATGCAGCAGGCTCGTCATATCGGCAAGCTGGTGGTGTCCCTGAAGGATGCCCAACCCCGTTTGCCTGCAAAACAAATCACTGCCCCTCTCGACTTGTCCGAACAGGGCACGTGGTTGGTTACGGGTGGCTTGTCTGGCTTCGGTTTGGCTTCCGCCCAATGGCTGGTCAAGCGTGGCGTGCGCTCTCTGGTCCTGGCTGGTCGCCGCGGTGCCGATACTCCTGGTGCACAAGAGCTGCTGAAGCAGTTCCAGGCACAAGGCTGTCGTGTGCAAATCGTGGCGTGTGACGTTACGGATTCCGCAGCAGTACAAGCTGTTGTCGCGCAGATTCAGACGGGTGATAGCCCACTGACTGGCGTGCTGCATGCTGCCGCCGTGTTTGATGATCGCCTGATCGCCAATATGGATCAGGACAGCTTGAACAAGGTGCTGCAAACCAAGTTGGTGGGTGCATGGAATCTGCACCTGGCTACTCAGGATTTGAAGCTGTCCCACTTCGTGCTGTATTCGTCTGTGACGACCTCTATTGGTAACCCCGGACAGGCGAACTATGTGGCCGCCAACGCGGGCCTGGAAGGTTTAACGCGCTTGCGCCAGAACCTGGGTCTGGCGGCGTCCTGCATTGCCTGGGGACCGATTGGCGACGCAGGTTACCTGACCCGCAATGAAACTGTGAAGGACAGCTTGGGCAAACGTCTGGGCAAGGCGCCGTTGCAGTCGGATCAGGCACTGGATCAACTGGATCGCGTCCTGGCCGTCAATGGCGAAGTGTCCATTGTGGCCAACTTCGACTGGAATGCCTTGGCACGCTTGCTGGCCTCGGCCCAAAGTGAACGCTTTGCCATCTTGAACCGTGCCCGCAAGGATCACGACTCAGGCAGCGATGGCCAGGATATTCACACCTTGATCGCGGGTAAAACGCCCGAGCAAATTCACGCTTTGGTGGCCGAGTGGGTGGCGCAGGAAGTTGCCAACATTCTGCGCACCGAAGTAGACCGTATTGAAACCCAGCGCTCCTTGCATGATCTGGGCATGGACTCCTTGATGGCTGTGGAACTGGCCCTGGGGTTGGAGCAACGCTTTGGCGTGCAGTTGCCCGCCATGGTGCTGAACGATTCTCCCACCGTCTGGAACGTCGCGGCCCGCATTGTGGACAAGCTGACGGCCGGTGGCAAGGACTCGGCAGAGCAGGACGCTGGGCACTTGGTGGCCGATGTCGTACGTCAGCACGGGGACGATATGTCCGAGGCTGACTTGCAAGGCTTGGCAAAAGATGTACAGCGATTGGCAGAAACAGGAACATCACTGATCAATGAGTAAGAACGATCTAGCGCCAGGCAGTAAAGCACAACTGATACAGCGCATTCTGGGACGTAAAACCGGACAAGCGGCCAGCAATGGCCGCATGGCCGAGCAGTCCGCCACTCATCAGGGGGCGGCCAGCCATATTCCGGAGTCCTTCACCCGCTTTGACCGCCATCCCGGTTACGAGAAAATGCTGGTGCCCAAGGCCATGGCTGATCGTATGGGCGTGCGTAACCCCTTTTTCCGCAGCCACGATGGTGTGGCCGCTGCGCACACCCGTATCGACGGGCGCGACTATCTGAACTTTGCCAATTACAACTATCTGGGTCTTTCTGCACACCCGGAAGTGAATGCGGCCGCCAAAGCCGCGATGGACCAGTACGGCACATCGGCCTCGGCCAGCCGTTTGGTAGCAGGCGAGCGCCGCGTCCAGCGTGAATTAGAAGAAGAGCTGGCGCAGAACTATGAGGTCGATGATTGCGTGGTTTTTGTCAGTGGACATGCCACCAACGTCAGCACCATTGGTTACTTGTTCGGTCCCAAGGATCTGGTGATTCACGATAGCCTGATCCACAACAGTATTTTGCAAGGCATCCAGTTATCGGGTGCCGCCCGCCGTTCATTCCCTCACAACGACAGCGCTGCCCTAGAGCGCATTCTGGCCGAGATTCGTGGCCAGTTTGAACGTGTGCTGATTGTGATCGAAGGCTTGTACAGCATGGATGGCGACATTCCGAACCTGCCTGCATTTATTGACATAAAGCGGCGGTATAAAGCGTTTTTGATGGTCGATGAAGCCCACGCCCTGGGCGTGCTGGGCAAGACAGGCCGCGGCTCGCACGAGCATTTTGGTGTGGCAGGCCGTGATGTCGATATCTGGATGGGCACCTTGAGTAAGACCCTGGCAAGTTGCGGCGGCTATATCGCTGGCGACCGCGCGCTGGTGGAGCTGCTCAAGTACGCTGCCTCCGGCTTTGTGTACAGCGTGGGGATTTCCCCCGTGCTGGCGGCTGCCTCACTCAAAGCCCTGCAGATCATGCGCCGGGAACCCGAGCGTGTGCATACCCTGCAAGAACGGGGCAGTCAGTTTCTGAATTCGATGCGCTCGATGGGAATCAATACCGGTTTTGCCGAAGGCTATGCCGTGATTCCCGCGATTACAGGCAGTTCTCTTAAAGCAGTCAAACTGTCCGGCCAGTTGTTTGATGCCGGTCTGAATGTGCAACCCATTATCCATCCTGCGGTGGAAGAAAAAGCAGCGCGTTTGCGCTTTTTCCTGTCCTCCACACATAGCCAGGATGACATAGACCTGGCGTGTGAAACCGTTCACACGCTCATGAAGAAATAAGCATGGCTCAATTACTACACACAGCAGTAAGCAAGATTGCAGCAATGGGACGGCCAGTACTGGCCAGCACCCTGGTCGTCGTACTGGCCGGATGTGCCACGATGCCCGACTGGATGCCTGCAGACGGCCCCAGCCGCCAGCAAGTACAGGAACGACGTGAAGGCCGTATCGAAGGCATCACCCTGGTCAACGTGACAGACGAGTTGACCAAGAAGTTGGCCGCTAAAAAGCGCATGGGTGACTTTGCCGCCCAGTTCCCCAGCACAGGTTCGAACAACTACCTGATTGGCCCCGGCGATGTGCTGGAAGTGTCGGTTTGGGAAGCGCCGCCGGCCATGCTGTTTGGCAGCATTTCCCTGGATCCCAAGGCAACGGCAGCAACCACCAATGCCGTCGCTTTCCCTCAGCAGATGGTCACGCCCGATGGCATGATCAGCATGCCTTTCGCTGGCCGTATTGCCGTCAAAGGCCGCAACACCCAACAGATTGAAGAAAGCATTGCCAAGCGTCTGCAAGGCAAGGCCAATAATCCACAGGTTCTGGTGCGCGTCATTCAGAACAACACCTCGAACGTGACGGTCGTGGGTGAGGTCAATCAAAGCGTCTTGATGCCCTTGACGCCTAAAGGTGAGCGCTTGCTGGATGCCCTGGCTGCAGGCGGTGGTGTAAAGCAAGCGGTCAACCGTATCGCCATTCAGCTCTCGCGTGAGATGAATACATCGACCATGGCGCTGGATACGATTATTCGTAATCCGAACCAGAACATCATGCTGAAACCGGGTGATGTGATCACAGCGCTGTACCAGAACCAGAGCTTCTCCATTTTGGGTGCCACCGGCAAGAACGAAGAAATTCCGTTTGAAGCTAAAGGCATTTCCTTGGTGCAGGCCTTGGCCCGCTCCGGTGGCCTGGATACGTCACGTGCTGATGCTCGTGGTGTTTTTGTCTTCCGCTTTGAAGATGCTGCGCTGGTGGAAGGCGCCTCTGAGTCGTCTCTGCTGGACAAGAAGGGCGTCGTGCCCGTGGTGTATGAAATCGACCTGCGTGATCCGGCTTCATTCTTTGTCACACAGAACTTCCCGGTGCAGGACAAGGACGTGATCTACGTTTCGAATTCGCCAGCGGCTGAGTTCCAGAAGTTCCTGCGTCTAGTGGTGTCGGTGGCTGTGCCTAGTACGACCTTGAACAATATGATGAAGTGATCGTGCGCATGTTTAAGAACTACTCCTTCAATAGAGGCCGAGATGAATAAGCAGGTGCGCAGCCCCATGGCCGTCACTTGGGCGGTCTGGCGGGCGTTAGTTTTGCGAGAGTCCCTAGATCGCTTGTTTGATATGCGGGCTGCCTGGTTCTGGTTGCTGATGGAGCCAGTGCTGCATATCAGTTTTATTACGTTCGTCTTCACAGTGATTCGTTTGCGTACAGTCGGTGGCATTGATGTCACTGTCTGGATTGTGGTGGGGATGCTGGCGTTTTTTATGTTTCGCCGCACTGCGATGCAGGTGATGCATGCAGTCGATAGCAATAAGCCTTTGTTTGCTTATAGGCAGGTGCAGCCGTTTGATACCTCTGTTGCTCGTGGCGTCCTGGAAGCGTTTTTGATGACTTTGGTGTCTGCAATTATCTTGACCGGCGCAGCATTGCTTGGGCATGACGTACGGCCTGATGATCCTCTGCAGGTTTTAGTGACGATGTTTGGGTTATGGCTCTTTGGCGTAGGCTATGGCTTGGTTGCCTCTGTGTTGATGGCCTTGGTTCGCGAAACTGAGCACATACTGAAAATCATGATGATGCCTTTGTATTTGATTTCAGGGGTCATCATGCCTATTTCAGCTGTTCCTCAACCTTATCGGGATCTGCTTTTGTTTAATCCTTTAGTGCATGGATTGGAGTTAGTGCGCAAAGGCTTTTCGAATTACTACCACATGGTGCCGGGCATCAGCATGGGATACCTGTATCTGTGGGGGATAGTAAGTCTGTTTTTAGGCTTGATTTTGTATAGACGCTTCACACAGCAGTTGGTGATGAAATGATCGTCGTCAATGATGTTTATAAGCGCTACAAGACCGCCCATGGCGTGGGCCGTTGGGTATTGGAAGGAGTAAACCTGACAATTCCACCCAAGGTGAATGTGGGTTTGATCGGCGCTAACGGTGCCGGTAAATCTACTTTGCTGCGCTTGATCGGCGGGGTGGACCATCCCAATAAGGGGACTGTGCAGCGGTTGTGCAGGGTTTCTTGGCCTATGGGGAATGGTGGGCTGGAGGGTACCTTGACGGGCCGTCAAAACGCGAAGTTTGTGTGCCGAGTACATGGGCATCAAGACGATTTGGCAGACCGGCTCGCTTTTATTAAAGATTTTTCTGAATTGGGCCGAGCGTTTGAGGAGCCGGTCTATACCTATTCCTCTGGAATGCGCTCCCGCCTCCAGTTTGCCTTGTCGTTTGCTTTTAATTTCGATGTGTATATTTCGGACGAGGTGACGGCGGCAGGTGATGCAGCATTCCGTAAGAAAGCAGCCGATGCTTTCAAAACCATGACAAATCGTGCAGGCCTGATCATGGTGGCCCACGACAATAAAACCTTAAAACAATTTTGCCAGGCTGGTGTCTGGCTGCATCAAGGGCGAGCGCACTGGTTTGACCAGATTGACGATGCGCTCAATGCCTACAAGGATTCACTTCCAAAATGACAGATACACCACAAGTCACTCCGCAGGCTGCTAGTGCCGCTCCCGATAAGGCTGTTTCAAAGAAACCTTCTTTTGGGGCCCGCCTCCGCTCATGGTTTTCATTGCGCTTATTTGATCATGCCGTACGTGTGATTCTGATCTTGGCTGTTTTGGCTTCGGCGTATTGGTTAGTTTTTGCCTCGAACCGCTATGTATCCGAGGCCAATGTGATTATTCGAAAGACAGACTCGGTAGGGGCACCGTCTTTTGACCTAGGGATGTTGGTATCGGGTGTCGCTACTGTTGATCGCGCGAATCAGCTGTTGTTACGTGATTACTTGTTGTCCGTGGACATGCTCAAGAAGCTTGATGAGTCTTTGGACTTACGTACGCATTACAGCTCCTCGGACCATGATTTTGTGTCGCGGATGTGGTTTCAGGACGCCTCGCTAGAGTGGTTTCATCGTCATTATCTGCGTCGTGTAGAGGTGGAGTTTGATGACTTTTCTGGTGTGTTACGTATCAAGGTCCAAGCTTACAACCCCGAAATGGCACAGGCTATTACCCAGCAGTTGGTCCAGGAAGGCGAGCGTTACATGAACGTGCTTGGCCATGAAATGGCCCAGGTGCAAGTGAATTTCTTGGTTACTCAAGTTGATCAAGCTCAGGACCGCTTTCAGAAAGCCAGTCAGGACCTGTTGAACTATCAAAACAAGGCCGGTTTGCTGTCGCCCCAAGCTACAGCAGAAAGCATTAATGCCATTGTGGCTGCTTTAGAAGGGCAGCGCGCTCAATTGCAGACGCAACTCGCCTCGTTGCCCAAAACTTTGGATCGAGACCATCCCAATATTTTAATGCTTAAGCAATCTTTGAGAGCCGTGGATGCGCAAATTAAAGAGGAAAAGCTGAAGTTGGCGACGCCATCGGGTGGGACATTGAATAAATATGTAGAAGAGTTTTATCGCCTTGAAATGAACGTGCAGTTCACCCAAGAGCTTTACAAGTCCTCTTTGAGTGCTCTGGAGAAAGGGCGTATTGATGCAACTCGCATGTTGGAGAAAGTGTCAGTGTTGCAATCGGCGACTTTGCCTGAGTATCCAATGGAGCCGCGTCGTCTCTATAACACCTTGGTGACCTTGCTGTTGGCGTTGATCCTGGCTGGGATATTGAAGCTGCTCAAGAGTATTGTGCTTGACCATGTCGACTAAAAAGAAAGATAGGAAATTCATTTAATGTCTATGTCACCTGTTGTGTCGCCTGAGTTAGGTCAGGAGTGCTCTGAGTCCAAGCAGATGCAGCATATCGAGAAGGAAAACTGCTTGTTGTTAGACCAGTTGCAGGTCGTGCAGGAAGAGTTGTGTCGTTTGTACGAGAGCCCCCAAGGTGTTGGGAGAGGTTTGACGCAGACAGTCATTAATGTGGCGCCTGTAGATTTGCGACTTGTAGAGTCTCAGGCGGAAGCCGCCCGGTTGGAGTGCATGCTCAAGGTGCAAACCCAACTACATGATTTAAAGACTCAACACGCCCTAGCCGCTCAGCTAGGCGATATTTTGATTGAGGGTGTGCAGTCCACTGGCTCGTTAATTTCGGTACCTGGGCGTTTACGCCAAGCTTGGCGTCAAAGTCGTCGTACGCAGCCCCCTGCTGTGTTGGGTGGAAAGTCTTTCGACAAAGTTATTCAGGCTTATCAGCAAGGTGGGGACCAACAGGTCGAGGCCTTGCTGAATCAGGTTTCTGTTTCAAAAAATGTGCAAGCCAGTGCTTGGACGGCTGTCGCCCGCACTTACATGACGACCGAGCCTACCCTGGTCGCAACGATGGCGCGCCGTGCGTTTGCTCTGGAGCCACGAGGGTTTCGTCAAAAGTGGCTGGCATTCCGATTACATGAGTCGGGGGATTTGCTGGAGGCAGAAGCACTCTTGGCGCTCTTGCCGGAAGATGTGACTTTTACTGATTCTGAGGCGCGTCAACGTGATCGTTTGTTGAAGCAAGCAAAAGAAGTGCGTTTGGCTCAAGCCCGTTCTTTGTCTGGGGTTGATGCAGAGTATGAGGATGTGCGGCGCCAATGGGATGAACTGGCCCAGTCGCGCAATACCTTGGCCGGTGTAGTTGAGCAACAAGGTATACAGCTGTCGAATGCGCGAGATGAGGTGCAGCATTTAAGGCAAGAGAAACAAGAGCAACTTGTAATAGCTGAAGAGTTGCGCACACAGATCCAGCAGTTAGAAGAGGCGTACCAGGAAAGGCTCCAAGAGCGAAAGCTTGAAGGGGATCAACAGCGACAACTTGTGCTTCAAGAGCAAGACAATACGCAAGCTGCGCTTAAGCAAGTGGCGGACTTGACGCGCGAACTTGAGCAAGAGGGACTGTTGAGATCACAGTTGCAGCGTGAGAGCATGGGTTTGCAAGCTGATCTGAAGCGGCTTAAACAAACGCTTCTAGAGAAAGAAGCTCAAGCGGGGCAATGGTTTGAGCAATGTGTCACTGTGCAGGGCGGCTTAGCGGAGATGGCGCAGCAATATGAGGGCCTGAAGGCGCAGTTGCAGACGCATCATCAGGACAAAGAGGCAGCTCTGTCACAACTTCAAACTTTGATGATCGCTCACGATGAATTGCTTGTCATAGCAGATCAACGCCTGGAGGAAGTTGGGTCCGTATTAGTTCAGCTGGAAGAATCAGTTGCTGAGTCTGAGGAGCTTCGAGGGCAATTGCGGGAGGCGCAGGCAGAGAAGAACTCTTTAGCGTCACAAGTGCAAGAGTTGATAGGTGCTCGTGATGAGCTGGCTGGACTTGCTGCCCAGCGTTTGGATGAAGTGCACTCTTTGCAATCTCAAGCTCAGGCAATAGCCCAGCAACTGGATGAGGCAAGACAGCAGATCCATGTGGAACAAACAGACTATAAGTCTTTGCGGGCTCAGCTGAATCAAGCTGTTCAAGTGCGTGATGAACACATTGCTTTAGCCGCACAGCGTCAGGGAGAGCTGCTGCAGCAAGCTAAAGAGCAACTGAGCTTGGAAAAGAGTAAAGCGGCGCTGGAAGCCCGTCAGCTGGAGTTACAGCAAACCTTGGCGGCGCAGACTGCACGTGAAACAGATCTGCTAGAGCGGCTGAGCGCCCAAGTGCAGACCTTGGTAAAGCGAGAGACGGTTGTCCCGGCTGCTTATGAGGAATTGTTTAAAAAACAATCTGACGATTTGGTACGAACTCGTCGCCATCTTGAAACAGCAATTAAGAATAATAGTGCCAATGCTGTACGTCAGCTCCAGTCTTTTGTTGGGATGCAAGAGTATTTTGCAACTGGAGTGTTACCCGCATTCAACAGTGAGGCGCACAGCTGGCCAATCTCCGCTGACTTTGCTTTATGCCTGATGCGGCAACTGGTGCTTAATACCTATGACCTTGTGATTGAATTTGGGTCGGGGATGTCTACCGTCATCGTGGCTAAGTCTTTGACTTTGATGGCCGAACGTAATGGGACTCGTCAGGCTCAGTTTGTTTCCTTCGATCATCTGGATTCGTACTATCAGCAAACCCTGGCTTATGTCCAGCAAGCAGGGCTGGAGAAGGCTGTTCAGTTGATATTGGCACCTATTGAGGATTGGCAGGCAGCGGATGGCCAAGTCTATCCGTATTACAGCTGCCAAAGCACCTTGGCCAAACTTGCCAAGCAAAGACAAGCTACTCGAAAACGCATTCTGGTGATTGTAGATGGTCCTCCGGCTGCTACGGGCCCTCAAGCTCGATATCCCGCAGGTCCTTTGTTAATGGAGCATTTCCCCAATGCCCATATTGACTTCCTGATGGATGACTATATCCGCGAAGATGAAAAACAAGTGGTGCAACACTGGTTGGCAGATATAGAAGCCTTGGGCGTCGCAGGAACATCTACTGAATACAAGCTGGAAAAAGACGCTTGTTTACTAACTGTTTATCCTAAAGATACAAAGTAATTTTATGAAGATTTTGACTGTATTTGGCACACGACCGGAAGCTATCAAAATGGCTCCGGTTGTTAAGGCCTTGGCTGCCGACTCTGCATTTGAAGCGCGCGTTTGCGTCACTGGTCAGCACCGTCAGATGCTGGATCAGGTTCTGGATATTTTTTCCATCAAACCTGATTTTGACTTGAACCTGATGAAGCCAGGTCAGGACTTGTATGACATCACCAGTAACGTGCTGTTGGGCATGCGTGATGTCTACAATCAATGGCAACCAGACATGATCCTGGTGCATGGTGATACGACTACCACCATGGCCGCAGCTTTGTCGGCCTATTACGCCAAGATCAAGGTTGGCCACGTCGAGGCTGGATTGCGCACTCACAATAAGTACTCGCCATGGCCAGAGGAAATGAATCGTCGCCAAGCAGGCGTGCTGGCTGATGTGCACTTTGCCCCAACCGAGCAATCACAATCGCATTTGTTGCGTGAGGGTGTGGATCCCAAGACGGTACACATTACGGGCAATACCGTCATCGATGCGCTGCTGGATGTGGCAGCACGCGTACGTCAGGACTCGGAACTGCGCAGCCGTTTTGAGGCTCAGTTCTCTTTTATCAATCCAGCCAAACGCTTGGTTTTAGTGACGGGGCATCGTCGCGAAAACTTTGGCTCTGGCTTTGAAAACATCTGCCTGGCCTTGAAAACATCTGCCTGGCCTTGCGCCAGATTGCCTCCCGTGGCGATGTGCAGGTGGTGTATCCAGTGCACTTGAATCCAAATGTTCAGGAACCAGTACGTCGTATCTTATCCGACGTTTCCGATGTTCATTTGATCGAACCACTGGATTATTTGCCCTTTGTTTACCTAATGGATCGTTGTGACCTTTTGGTCACCGACTCCGGGGGCATTCAGGAAGAAGCGCCTTCTTTGGGCAAACCGGTATTGGTGATGCGTGACACGACCGAGCGCCCTGAAGCCGTGGATGCAGGAACTGTGCGTTTGGTGGGAACAGAAACACAAGCCATTGTCAGCGCTGCCACGCAGTTGCTGGATGACGCTGCGGAATATGAGCGTATGGCTCGGGCGCACAACCCCTATGGGGACGGTAAAGCCGCTACCCGCATTAGTGAAATTTTAAAAACCTTGATCTCTTGATTCGGAAGACCAGCATGTTTGAAACTCTCTCCATGATCGGCCTGGGCTATATCGGCCTGCCTACTGCAACATTATTTGCCTCCCGCCGCAAAAAGGTCATTGGCGTTGATGTGAATGCCTACGCGGTTGACACGATCAATCAAGGCCGTATTCATATTGTTGAACCTGAACTGGATATGCTGGTGCAGGCCGCCGTGCACGGTGGTTACTTGCGCGCTACGCTGACCCCGGAACCTGCGGACGCGTTTCTGATCGCCGTCCCGACCCCCTTCCTGGAAGGCAACAAGCCTGACTTGAGCTATATCGCCGACGCAGCCAAAGCCATTGCGCCAGTGCTGGCCAAAGGCAATCTGGTTATTCTGGAGTCGACGTCTCCTGTTGGTACGACCGAGCAATTGGCGCAGTGGCTGGCTGAAGCTCGTCCTGATCTGAGCTTTCCTCAGCAAGCAGGCGAGGAGGCTGATATTCAGGTGGCCTACTGCCCAGAGCGTGTTTTGCCCGGTCGCGTAGTGCATGAGCTGGTTAGCAATGACCGTGTTATTGGTGGCATGACTCAAAAAGCTACCGAGATGGCAATTGAGCTGTACCGAATTTTTGTGGAAGGTGCTTTGGTGCCAACCAATGCCCGCACCGCTGAAATGTGCAAACTGACAGAGAACAGCTTCCGTGACGTCAACATCGCGTTTGCCAACGAGCTGTCCCTGATTTGCGATCGCTTGAATATTAATGTGTGGGAACTGATCAGCCTGGCTAACCGTCACCCACGCGTTAATATTTTGCAGCCTGGTGCCGGGGTGGGTGGTCACTGCATCGCCGTGGATCCTTGGTTCATCGTGGACAAAACTCCTGAAGAGGCTCGCATTGTTCGCTTGGCTCGCGAGATTAACGACTACAAACCCGATTGGGTCGTAGAGAAAGTAAAAGCCGCTATTGCTGGCGTATTGTCGCTGCGTCCTGATGCGCGTATGGCTGACATCAAAGTGGCATGCCTGGGCCTGGCTTTCAAACCCGATATCGATGACTTGCGTGAAAGCCCTGCAGTGGGTGTTTCCAAGAAAATTGCCGGCTTGGGTTGCAAGGTACAAGCCGTAGAACCCAATATCAGCGAATTGCCAGCCAAGCTACAAGGTACGGGTATTGAGTTGTCTGCTTTGGGTAGCGCCATGGCTGATGCCGATGTTGTCTGCGTTCTTGTTAAACATCGTCCATTCATCGAGCAAGTTGCTGAGATTCGCAAGCATGCTCAGTGCATCGATGTTGTAGGTTTGTTTGCGGAATAAGCGCTAGGAAAGCAGAAAAGGCTGATATGTTGCAATCAAAAGTAAGTAGTGCTGCGCGGGCATTTCGCGATGAGAATTACGCACAGGCGATGACCCTTTATAAAGAGCTGGGGGAGCAGTTGGGACACCAGTTCTTTGCTGCAAATTTGGCTCTATGTCAGTCACGTTTAGGTGCTTCGCTAGGCCAAGGAGAATTGGCCAGCCTGCCAGCTAAGCAGCTGCGTGTGGCAGGGGTGATGGATGAGTTTACTTTTCACTCTTACGACCCGGAGTGTGAGCTGTTGCAGTTGCATCCCGAGCACTGCATTGAGCAGCTAGAAAGGTTTAAGCCACATATACTTTTTATTGAGTCAGCCTGGCAGGGATTCGAGCAGCTCTGGAAACTGAAGATTAGTACAAATGGCCCGGAAATTAACGCTTGCATTGATTGGTGCAAGCGTAATGGCGTGCCTACTTTGTTTTGGAATAAAGAGGACCCGGTGCACTTTGGCACTTTTATCCCTTTGGCCAAGCAAGTGGATTATGTGTTTACGACAGATATTGATTGTGTACCCAAGTACAAGGCTCACGTAGGCCATGAACAGGTCTATTTTTTACCTTTTGCGGCACAGCCCAAAACGCATAATCCAATCGAAATCTTTGATCGTAAAGACGCCTTTAATTTCGCGGGCTCTTACTATCTTCGGTATCCAGAGCGCCAGCGAGACTTTGCTGCGTTGATTAACGCAGTAAAGGATTTGCGCCCAGTTGAGATCTACGATCGCAATGCGGATAACCCCCATCCACATTACACTTTCCCTGATGAGTACAAGCCCATGATCTTGGGCAAGTTGCCGTTCGCTGAAATTGATAAAGCCTATAAAGGCTATCGCTACGGCATCAATATGAACACGATCAAGCAATCACAGACGATGTTTGCACGAAGAGTGTTTGAGTTGCTTGCGTCGAATACGGTTGTAGTATCGAATTTTTCCAGAGGCGTTCGTTTGCTGTTTGGCGATCTGGTGGCCTCATCAGATCAGCCTGAAACATTGACGCACTGGCTGAAGGATGTTGTTCAAGACGACGTTATTTACCGTAAAACTCGTTTGCTGGGTCTGCGTAAGGTAATGGGGGAGCATACCTATTCGCATCGCTTGGCTTATATACGCGCCAAGCTGACGAATACTGTTTACGCCCCTCCGTTGCCACCTGTTGTGTTGATCGCGACCGCATCGACACAAGCAGATGTGCTGAGTCTGGTGGAGGCTTTCCGACGCCAAGCGTATCCATACAAGCAACTGCATATTGTGTGCAGTTTGCCAAAGCCAGAGACTAGTTCTGCTGACTTCACCCAGCATGAGACTGCAGATACTTTGCTTAATCATCTGCGTACGGTGGATCCGGGAGCGTTGGTAGGCGAGTGGAGTAAGGATGACTACTATGGCGAGCATTATCTGACTGATTTGGCTTTGGCCAGTACCTACAGCAGTGCCTCCGCGTTTGGTAAGTCCACTCATTACAAGGCCAAAGATGGAGGGCTTGTATTGGAGTCTCCCAACGGACAATATCGTTACGTGGATTCAGTAAGCGCCCGTAGCGGTGTCGCTAGGTTGCCGGCATTGCCACAAGGGTGGCTGGCCGAGATGTTGGATCAACCTGGGCAGTTTAGGTTCGATTTGAAACAGGCATTGGCGATTGACGAGTTCAATTACATTGCGAATGGTGCTGCTTTGTCGGTTGAGCTGCACAGGCAAGTGGATGATCTGCCTTTAGCTGATCTGGGCGTGTCATTTTCTGAGCATCTGGCGAAGACATCGGCACGGTTACCTGCTGCTTCCTACTTAGCTGGAGGAGATAGCAGTAACTTACCTCAAATCAGTGCGACAGAATTACGCACTATGCTGGCGGCTCGCGAGGGGGTGAGTCTCGGTGTACACGAGAATCGCTTGCGGATAGTTTCGACGTTGAGGCCTGGACAGTTTGTGTATTTATATGCCAAGAGGGTCAAAACACGTGAGGAAATGAATTTGCTGCTTAATAGCCAGTTTGAGCTTTGCTGCGAGGGCAATTTGGCTGTTAAGACCGTATTTGAGTTTCAGGATAAAGACGGTAAGAAAATCTCCCATCAGATGAATCATGCAGGTGACAAACATGCGCTTGCTATTCCTGCCCATTGCACTCAGATTCGTTTTGGCTTGCGCATTGAAGGAAGGGGCGATGCGTTGATTGAGCGGCTGGTTTTGGGGAGCAATGCGGAACGGCCTGCCGCTATTATTTGTCGATCTCCGTATCTTGTCTTGACCAAGCAATATCCGGCCTATGATGACTTGTATAGATATGGATTCCTGCACAGTCGGATTCGTGCTTACAAGCGTGAAGGGCGGATCGTCGATATTTTCCGAATCAGTAAGGATCCCGCGGGCTATCGTGAATTTGAAGGGATCGATGTGGCAAATGGCGATGCCGACTTGCTTGATGCCACACTGGCTACCGGTCAGATCCGCCATGTGCTGGTGCACATCCTTGATAGCAATATGTGGCGCGTTCTGCAGAAGTATCTGGACACTGTCCGAGTTACTGTTTGGGCGCATGGGTCTGAGATCCAGGCTTGGGAACGTCGTCAGTTTGAGTTCGAGGGACTTGCAGAATCGGAAATTACCCGCCGGAAAAAACTGGGGGAGCAACGCAATGCATTCTGGCGCGATATCTTTAAGGCTCCGCACCCTAATTTACATATTGTTTTTGTGTCCCAGTACTTTGCAGAAGAAGTGTTCTCCGACCTTGGGGTTAATCTCCCTAAAGACAAGTACAGCATTATCCACAACGCTATTGATACTTCGCTGTTTTCCTATCATGGGAAAGATGTTGAGCAGCGCAAGTATGTGTTGTCTATCCGACCATATACAGCGCGTGCCTATGCGAATGATCTTAGCGTGAAAGCTGTGCAGTATTTGAGCAAAAAACCTTTTTTCAAAGATTTACGGTTTCACTTTATTGGCGATGGAGAGCTATTTGAAGAAACAGTAGCTCCTTTGTATGAGTTTCCTAATGTCCATGTAGAGAGAGGTTTTTTGACTCAGTCTGAGATCGCGACATTACATAAAAAATATGGGGTATTTCTGGTGCCAACACGCTGTGATTCACAAGGAGTGTCTCGGGATGAGGCGATGGCTTCAGGGTTGGTGCCAGTTACCAACGCGGTTTCGGCGGTGCCCGAGTTTGTTGATCTAGAATGTGGTGTTCTAGTGCCTAGTGAGGATGCGGTAGGCTTGGCAGCAGCAATTGAAGATTTGTATCATGCGCCAGAACAGTTCTCTCGTTTGTCTTGGAATGCACAGAAACGAGTGCGCTCTCAAAGCGAATCTAAAAATATGATTAATCAAGAAATTGATTTGATGGAAAATTAGATGGACCATAGTTTTATGGAGCTAGATGGTTTTTTGATATCAAAGCCAGTGCAGGATTTATTCTCTTTTCACGATTTTTTTAGTCTTTCTTCTCGAAAAGAAAACTTGCTATTTGCGGATGGGTTGGTAAATGGAAAAGAAATCCGTATAGATCGCTTGTCTGGTTTTGCGATTGATTCTGATGAGGATGGTTTCGAAAATTTAATCGGGGATCAATCCGAAGGAGCATGGGTTAAGTTAATTTTTAATAAAGAAAAGCAAGAAATAAAGATCAATACAGATTTTTTGGGTTTTTATCGGCTTTTCTACACTTTGCCTGCAAATAATAGTGCGGGCGTATTCGCAATAAGTAATAGATTTGATTATTTGGTTTATTTTTTAAGGAGGAATAAGGCTAATTTGAATCTGGACTCAGATTTCCTTCTTCCAACATTAGGGTCTTGCGACTTGTTTTTTAATCATCCCTATTCGGATGATACTAGCTGTGGTTCTATAAAAACATTGGGTGTTGGTGAGTCAATTATAGTAAGTAGGAGTGATGTTTTTATAAAAAAAAATCAAGCGTCAATGCTTTTTGTTGATAGAAAATCAAGTTATAAAGATCTCCTAGGAATAGGTATAGAAAGAGCTGTTTCAAAAATAAAAAATATATCAACTAATATTGATGCAAGTAAAAAATTAATTTCTATGTCTGGCGGAAAAGATTCAAGAACTTGTCTTGCTATTTATTTAGCGGCAATGGGTCATAAGGATCTTTCTTTGACTTCAAAAGATCCTGATTTAATAGAGAATAAACAGTCTAGGAAAACAGTAGAAACTGATTTTAATATAGCTAGTTTTATCGGAAATTTTTATAAAATTACGCCAGCTGGTTCAGATTTTAGGGAACGAGTTTATTGTAGCTTTGATGACTCCTTAAATCATTGGATGTCTCATAATTCAAATAACTATTTTGCTTATTTTTACCCCTCCTCAAGTTATATAAAGGGAGGGGGTGCTAACTGTTATCTCGATGTTATGGGTGGGGGAGGAGAGGTTTTAAGAAAATCAGAGCTTTATGATCGTCTGCTTCGGGTTGCAGATGGGAAGGTTAATTTTGAGAATATTGCTCAATCTGTTGAAACTGATTTATCAAAGATCTTTAGATTATTAGTGAAAGGATTGCCTAGGGATGCTAGATTCGTGTCGGCAATGGATTATTTTGTGCATGACATGAAGAAGATTCCTGGGGATAATGTTGAAGAGATACTTAATAATAGGTATCTGTTGCGTAGGAATAGTAGGCATTTTGGTATTCAGAGAAGGGCGGCAAAAAACGGAAGATTTATTTGCCTACCGTTAGTTCAGCCTGAGTTTTATTGGGCTGCAAATAAAATAGATTTAAATTTGAAAAAGAGCGGGAAGCTCATATTTGATATTATCAATGAATGTCGGCCTGATTTAAATATGTTTGATTATCAGTCGGGCTGGTGGGAGCGGGAAGTTACAGAATCTAGTCCAGAGATTGGGCTACGTATGATGGCCGAATCTGTTGGTGGAGCAGTGTACGGGAACAAGTTGAGGGAACGGCGTAGTATTACTCAGGATATAAATGCTCCTGTTGAAAGTAGAGTAGTAGCTGACTACGTGTTGAGAAGAATCAAATCAAATATAGAATTGTTGAGAGACGCGGGCTTGGTAGGGGATATATTAGAAAATTATTTATATAAAAAAATTGTTGCTAACAAGTCATTAGCTGGATTGGTTTTGGTTAAGACGGAAAGTGCTGTTCAGGTTGTAAGAAATTCAAGTTTTTCTATAAAAGAAAAAATAATTTAAATAAATAGGGCGGTGGCTAATTATGAGTATTGATGAGGTGACATTAAGAGAGATAAAACTAAAGTATAGGCTTATACTTGGTGGTGATTACGAGCAATTGAAGGTGAAAGGTTTTGTTCCTCGTCCAGGTGTTAAGCCCATTAAATTAGCATTGCCCTTTAAGTGGAGATATCCTGATAGAAATGTAGAGTTTACTCTGCATTCTTGGCGGTTTTTAAATCCATTTTTTAGTAAGTTTTTGTTAAGCTCTGATGCTTCATATTTAATAGAGGCGATTGAGTATGTGAAGGATTGGCAATCTTATAAAAAGTCAGAAGATAAAAAAAGCCAATTTCTTTGGTACGATATGGCGGTAGGTCTTAGGTCTATTATATTAGGGTTTTTCTTGGAGCTTTATAAAAAAAACATTCTACCTCTTGATGATGATTCTTTGCTTCTGCTGAGTGATTTGGCGGCTGAGCATATAGATAATTTATCATGTGAGAAAAATATTACAGCTGGTAATCATGCCTTGTATCAGGTCATGGGGTTAAGGATTTTGTCTTTATCTATAGGTCGAGATAAAGAGTTTTTTAGCTACTGTAGTTCTATCTTGGAAAATCTTATCTCACTTAGTTTTGATAAATATTCGGTGAATACTGAAAACTCGCCCTTTTATCACGGTTACAATGTTGAATTATTGTCTAGAATGAGGTGTGGGGTTTTTCCTGGTTTGGATGAGAAGATAAATAATATTATTCGCGAAGGTTCAGCTATTACTGGTTGGCTAACAGGTATTGATGGTGATTACTATTCAGTAGGGGACTCTGAGGGGGAGGGGAAGCCTATAAAAAGCGCAGGCCCATTTGATCCTGTTGAGTCACGAGTTAAGCATGTGCACAAGGATCTTAGTCCTTCTGGCTATATCGCTGTTAGGACGCATCCACGTATTGATGTTTTAGATAGTTTTTCTCTTCTTTTTCATGCTACGAACAGCAGCTATGTTCATGCACATGCAGATCATCTTTCTTTCATCGTGTTCTTAAGAGGCCAGGAGTTGATTACTGATCCTGGTAAATACACGTACGAGTATGGTGCTTGGCGTGATTATTTTGTCTCAGATAAAGCCCATAATGTTATTGGTTTGAGTGACCGTGTTTTTCTCCCCAAAGATATACCTTTGGGTGCTGCTAGCATCGACCCTATTGAGCTTGGAGAGAGCTTTTACCGGCTGTCAGGCTCCGTGAAGAAATCAGAAGATTTTTCATTTTCCAGGAGTTTGTTGTATAAGCCGGAATGTGGATTACTTCTTCATGATACTGTTCATAATCAAACCTCTTCGAATTCTGAAGTGAGATTTCATTTTGGTAAAGATGTACAAGCTGTTTTTGAAGATGGCATTATTTCTCTGAAAAAAAATGAAAGTTTGCTAGCTATTTTAAAACCGCAAAATAACTTTAGTTCCATTTCCATAAGGAGTGGCGAAGAAGCTGGATTTGGTTGGGCTAGTAAGAGCTACAATGATAAATTCGAAATAGATGTTTTAGTTATCGAATATGACGCAAGTGTTTCTGAGGTGATTACTGAAATTATATTTAAAATGTAGTTTTTTGGCGAATTATTGTGAATAACTACTTTTTGTCAATAAAAGATAGAGCGCAGAAAAACAAAAAAAATAAAAAATTATTTGTGGATTTTTATAGGATAAGAAGAAAGCTAGCTTTTGATATACCTTTTGCTTCGCTGGGAAAAGGCGATTTTTTGAAAATTAGGAATTTTCAATCTTCTTATCCCTATGAGATTTGGGTTCTTTGGGCTTTAGAAGATAGGGTGTTCTCCTTCCTCGATTTTGAGGATTGTATTGATTTTCTTGAAAGGGATGTCGATGCGTTAATTTCTTTGCCGGATTACCGTTACTCTTCTAGGCTGGATTTAAAATTTTCTCATATTGTACGTATTTTAAATACAGTATTAACTAGCTGTAGTTATATAAGTAAAGATTTTCGTTCTAGATTGATTGTTGGATTGGAGAGGGCGGTTTCTATTGGGCTTCCGGTTTATGAGGTGGAGTATCAGTTTATAGAGAGCCCTGAGGATATTTTACGGCAATCAAACCGTGATCGGTATTTGCATAATATAGCAGTGATTGGCACTGTTGTACTTGCCCTTGCTGCGACTGCTGTTAAACATCCTTCTTCTTCTGATTTAAATGGCAAAGTAAATATTTTATTTAAGGCGGTTCTGGATTCAAGGCAGGATGGTCACACGGAAGGGGTTTCTTATGATGGATATGTTCTTGATTTTTTTCTGGATTGGTTGAAAGAGCAGCCCTCTATTGTGCAGAGCGATTTTTTGAATCATCCCGAGTTATATCGAATCTGCTATCAAGCAATCTCACTTTCTGCTCCGGGTGACATAATGAATACGGCCCCGATTGGAGATGTGGAGCCATTTCATATGTCATTTGTATGGTCGGCTATTGCTAAATTGCAAAGATTCCAACCTCACCCTGCTTTAGCTTGGGCGTTATCTTTATGTGATTGTAAGCAATTGAGAACTGATGCTTTGCGAGTTCTGGCATATACGAAGACGATGGAAGGCAATACGAAAACTTTGCTAAATGATGAAAGAACTAATTATGTCGTGATGCTGCGCTCTGGCTATGAGGTAGATGCCTTGGCGGTGGCTGTCGGACTTAACCGTTCTTCTATGGGGCACATACAGCGAGACAATGGTTCCCTAGTTCTAGGGCTGAGTAAAAGGTGGTGGATTGATGACCCTGGCTACCAACAGTATGCAGAGAGCTCAGAGCGGGAGTTTACGGTTGGATATACAGCGCATAACTCTCCTGTAATTAATGGAGTAGGGCAGAGTTTTAAAAAGGGTAAACAAATACTTCAATGTCTCCCCAACTCCTCGTTGCAGGTTAAGTTTGTCATCTTGGATCTGACTGATTGCTATCCTCCTGAGGCTAGAGCGCTACGGGTGTGGCGTGCTATTTGGCTGGTTCGGGACCAGCATGTTGTTGTGTGTGATTTTGTTCAATCAGACGCTCCTTTGAGGTTGGGCTGGTATTGGCACGGGCACCCTTCTTTATTTTGGGGGATGTCCCCTGGGGGGATGAGTTTGCAGTCCGAGGAAAGTCCTAGTGATCAGTTGCATGTCATGAGCCCGCAGATGGCACTGGGTCTGCGAGACCTGCAGCGATTGCCGGGATCCCGTGGGCAGCAAACGGTGTGTCCGAGCGTTTTAGCCCCTGAGAATATAGCGGTCTGGTGGGTGTTTTCCAGAAAATCGCAGCCTCCTGTGTTCAGTATCAATCAAGACTCTTTTGAGATTGATGGAACGCGCGTTTCGTTGGGCAATTGCAAATGTATGGCTGAACATGCTGTGAGCTTTTTGCCGTCGGAGCACGAGCCTGTGGGAGTGCTGGCATGGCGTAGAGAACATTCTGTCTACGCGATTTGCAGGGCTAATCCCGTGCACTTTTCAGGTGAGGTTGAGTATGCGTATTATTTGATGGCTGACGGGAAGAGGGTGCTAGCTCAGTGGTATGGACCGGATGACCGAGTTGTCTTGGATATACCAGTTGGGTGTAGGCACTCCTCATTGAAAGTGCATGGCTTTGTGCGAGAAAAAGCGAATCCAGATCGAAGAGTTATGAGAGTAGTATCAGTGTGAAAGAATCCTCTTGGTTTGCAGATTTGGCATTTTGATGAAACACCGTTATACATTGCTGACCGTAGATACTGAAGCTCTATCTAGGCGCGCAGAGGACAATCACGTCCAACGCTTGGTCTGGGGTGAGCATCTCACCGGAACTGCTGGCATCCGTGAAATGAGCTCCATTGGTGACGAGTTCGGTGCCAAGCATGTGTTCTTTGTGGACTTGTGTGCCACGATTGCGCAGCAGCCTCAGATGTTGGAAGCGGTTCGCTGGTTGGATCAGCAGGGTCAGGATGTGCAATTGCATGCCCATCCTGAAACTTTACCCAAGTCTTTTTGGGCTAAACATCGTTTGCCTCCCAGTCCCGGTTTGATGAACCAATACAAGGACCAAGCTCGTGCCGAATTCGTTTTTCGGCACTTTGGCAAGCTGATCTCCGATGTCACAGGCAAACCCATCCTCGCCCACCGCGCAGGCTCGTTTCGCTGGAATGCCCTCACAATCCGTGCTTTGCAGGCCGTTGGCATTCCTTTGTCGTTCAACCAGTCCATGCGGGCCGCCTTGTTAAAGCGTTGCCCCACAGGCCAGCCTGATTGCTTGCCTTACGCCTGGTCGAACGGAACGATTGAAGTGCCGGTCACAGAGCGTTTTAAGCCCGGTGAACCGGGGGGCAAACCAGATCGCTGGTCCAGCCTGACTTATCCGGAATCTTCTTATTTTCAATATGGTTCGCGGCCTACGACTTTCTGGAAGGATCCCTTGTGGTCCTTGCCCAAGGTCTCGGTGGTGTTGATGCACTCCTGGTCCTTGTTGGACCTGGATGAAAACGGTCATTTCCAGTACACCAACGACCGCTTGCTGGAGGGTTACCGCCTGTTCTTGCAACGAGTTGTTAAGGATTACGACGTGATCACCACAGCGGATTTTTTAGATCTGCAGGCGCGGGGTAAAATCCGTCTTTCGCGAACAGTTAACTTAGAGCAGGTAGAAACACAGGTATGAGGGATCGCTACGCAATGATTACGGTCGACACAGAGGCGCTGCCAAAGCGGGCCTCTGACGACCATGTTAATCGTCTGATCTGGGGGCGATTTCCAAAGGGTACGGCCGGGGTGGCCGAAATGTGCAAGATCGGTGACGAGTTCGGCGTCAAGCATGTGTTCTTTACGGACTTGTGCGGGGCTTACTCCCGTCTTGACGAGCTGAAAGAAGTGGTGCGTTGGCTGGATGAGCAAGGCCAAGATGTACAACTGCATACCCACCCGGAGTACTTGCCCGACAGCTTCTGGAAAGAGCATGGTTTGTCGAACCGTCCGCAGTATATGAACCAGTACACCGAGCAGGCCCGTGCAGAGTTTGTGTTCAGGCACTTTGCAGGTGTGATGTCCGAGGTAACAGGCAAGCCGGTTCTGGCTCATCGGGCGGGTTCATTCCGCTGGAATGCGGATACGATTCGTGCTTTGAAGGCAGTGGGCATTCCTCTGTCCTTCAATAACTCTGTATGCGCTGTCCACAATAATCAGTGTGTTTACAGCAAACCCACAAATAATCCTTTTGTTTGGTCCAACGGCGTGATCGAAGTGCCTACGACCGAGAAGCGGATTTTAGGTAAGGTAGGCAAGCCTGAATGGTGGGCTCGCCTTACTTACCCAGAGTCCAGCTATTTCCGCTTCCGCCCCTGGTGGGGGCAGTTGTTGTTGAATACGCTTAGCGGCAACCCTTCATTTGCGGTTTTCTTGCTGCATTCCTGGTCCTTGTTGTTCTGGGACGAGAATGGTCTGGGTGAGTATCGTGACGATAGCCGTATGGAGGGGTATCGCAAATTGCTGGCCCGTCTGACTAAGGACTATGACGTGATTACGACGGCAGAGTTTCTGGATTTGAAGGCTCGCGGAAAAATTGTTGTGCCTGATACGGTGGACTTGTCATTGGCAGAGCTGAAGGCAGAACCGGACAATAAAATTCAGAAAAAGGCCTGAGGAACATGTTCTTTAAGTTATGGCGTGGGCTGGTGCGCGAGCCTTGGATGGCTTTGAGCCGGCGTTTGACCTTGTTTACTGTGCGTCGGCAAACCCGACGCGGTCAGCGTCGCCAGACACCTTACGAACCCGTGCCAGGACGTTTGCTGTATGTGCCGGCTAGTGCCTTGCCGTATCACATCAGTGGCTACACTACCCGAACCCATGAGATTATCCGTGCCATGCAAGCGGCAGGCGGGGATATCTGCGTGCTGACTCGTCCCGGCTATCCATGGGATCGTAAAGACAGACTGGTGGATGCCGAGCAGGATGAAACCTTGGTGGATGGGGTGCGTTACGCACATGCTCGCAATCCTTCCAACAAGCGCCCCGTCATGCAGTTCGCCATAGAAGCTGCCGCTTCCATTGCTCAGGAAGCCATCAAACAGCGTGTCGCCGTCATTCATGCCGCCTCTAATCACGTCAATGCCTTGCCAGCCTTGATCGCAGCGCGCCAGTTAGGCATTCCGTTCCAATATGAAATGCGTGGCTTGTGGGAGCTGAGCCGAGCCTCCCGCATGCCGGAGTTCCGTGACTCGCAGGGCTTCAAGCAGGGTCTGGAGCTGGAAGGTCTGGTTGCCAGTCAGGCAGACCGCTTATTTGTGATTTCCGAGCAGTTGGGGCAGTACGCTCGCGAGCATTGGAATGTTGACCCGGCACGCATGGGCCTGATGCCCAATTGTGTCGACCCCTCGCGCTTTACTCCTGGCGCTGCCCAGGATGTGCAGCCCAACACGATTGTCTACGCTGGATCCCTGATTGTTTATGAAGGGCTGGACGTCTTGATTGATGCCGTGGCGGATCTGGCAGGCCGTGGCAAGGATGTGACCCTGACCATTATTGGGGATGGGGAGGCGCGCGCTCAGTTGCAGGCTCAGGTGCAAAGTCTGGGTATGGAAAAGCATGTGCTGTTTGCTGGTCGGGTCTCGCCTGAGGAGGCTCGCGCCTTACAGGCCAAGGCCGCGCTGGTATGTATTCCTCGTCGTCCCTTTGAGGTGTGCCGTATTGTGCCCCCCATCAAGCTGGTTGAGGCGATGGCGATGGGCAAGCCTGTTCTGGTGCCAGATTTGCCGGTGTTTCAGGATGAAGTGGGTCCCTGCCGTTCGGTGCGTTTTTTTAAAGCAGGGGATGTGCAGGACTTGGCTCGTGTGCTGGAGGAAACGTTTCAGGCTGGTCCGGAAGTGTTGGCCCAGGATGGTGCCTTGGCACGTGAAGAGGCCACGCAGCGTCGTAGTTGGGCTGACTTTGTGGTGCATGCTTTGCCGGCCGGGGCTAATTCATGATTGGTCGCGCAATCCGGGCTTTGGGGGCGCGCATCTACACGCACCCAACCGTCAGTGAAGACGGCAAGCCCGCGGGGCAGTTTGGACAATTGAAAGTAGCCTTGGTCTCGGATTACTTCACCGCAGACTGCCTGTCAGCCGAATGCTCTATCCGTATTCTTAACCCGCGCAATTACGAGGAGGTCATCTCCTCCTGGAAGCCTGATCTGCTTTTTGTGGAGTCCGTGTTTCATGGGCTGGGTGGCGCGTGGCGCTACGAGCTGGCCAAGCAGTCGCGACTGATCCGTTTGCGTACGCCTCGCACGATTTACAAGCTGGTGCAGTTCGCTAAGGATCAGGGTGTGCCCACGGTGTTCTGGAACAAGGATGACGGGGCGTATTTCGAGCACTTCATTGATGTGGCCAAGGCCTTTGATTATGTGTTCACCACGGACAGTGATTGCCTGCCGCGCTATCGCGCTCGCTTGAACCCTGATGTGCCTGTGAACACCCTGAGCATGCCGTATCAGCCTGCGTTTCATAACTTCACGGGCTTTGATTTCACACGCAAGGAAGGGTGTTTTACGGGTAGTTATTACCGCCGTATCCTGAGTGAACGTAGGCGTTTTCTGGACATGATTTTCGGGGCCTGTGAGGATGCGCAGATGCAGCTTAATGCCTACGACAGAAATCACGACAGATTGTCCCGGCATATCGAATTCCGCTTTCCGCGCTCGACGCATGTGCAGGTTCATGGTCAGGTTCCGCACCGCGAGACGGGGCGTATCTACAAAGAACATGTGATGTGCCTGAACGTGAACTCGGTCACGGATTCTGACACCATGTGCTCGCGCCGCTTGCTGGAGATTCTGGCCAGTGGGGGCATTGCGGTGACTAATCCCGGTCGTGCGGTGGATCGTTATTTCCGCGATTTCTGCCACGTGGTGCATTCCCGTGAGCAGGCCACTGAGTTGTTTGCACGTCTGCGCCAGGGCCCCACCGCGCAGGATTGCGAGCGTGCGGCGGCGGGGGCGGCGTATGTGCGTCAGTTCCACACCTGGGAGCATCGCCTCCAGGAGCTGGCTGATGTGGTCGGCTTCTAGGGTGCGCTTGTTTCCATGATTGTGAGCATTTTTGCGTACCTGATTCAGGCGCTGTTCTTGTTGGTTGTGGGGGCCTTTGCCCTGTACGTGGTTCTGGAACTGCGGGTACTGCTGATCTCGCGACGGGTGGAGCGTCGTAAGCTAAGCGAGCTGGTGCAGACGTCCGCCTCCTTGCAGCAGGATTGGTATCCCAAGGTCAGCGTTTTATTACCGATTTATAACGAGGCCGCTGTTGTCGAGCGTTTGATCGATGCGGCTTGTCGTCTGGATTATCCGGTGTCCGCGCTGGAAATTCTGGTGCTGGACGACTCAACAGACAAGACTGCGCTGTTGGCCCAGAACAAGGTGGATCAGTGTGCTCGGCAAGGTGTGCCCATTCGCCGCATTCAGCGTGCTGATCGTGCAGGCTACAAGGCCGGGAATCTGGTGCATGGCATTCAGCATTCCCAGGGCGAGTTTTTTGCGATCTTCGATGCGGATTTCTTGCCACCTGCCGATTTTCTGCAGAAAACCATCCCCCCCTTCAAGGACGAGAAGCTGGGGTTTTTGCAAACGGGTATTGGCTATGAGAACCGCGATCATTCTTTTCTGACCCGTTTTCAGGCCATGGAGATGGGCCACCAGCAGTATGTGACGGTGGGGCTGAGTGAAGACGGGGACATGGCCTCGCTAAGTGGCAGTTCCTGTGTCTGGCGACGCGCTTGCGTGGAAGCCCTGGGGGGCTGGAATGCCTCTACCATTACCGAAGACGTGGACCTGGGCTATCGAGCTCAGTTTGGTGACTGGAAATACGCTTATTTGCGCGATGTGGTGTCCATGTCCACCTTGCCCGAGAACATCAGCGCGTTCCGTGTGCAGCGGGAGCGCTGGGGGCGGGGGCTGATTCATAGTGCCTTCAAGCATCTGGGGCAGATGTGGCAGCAGGACATGCCCTTGATGAAGCGCATGCATGCGTTTTCCATGATGTTTTCATCGGTCATGCTGGCGTCGATTTATGCCCTGATCTTGCTAAGCCTGCCGCTGAATTATTTGCTGAATTTTGACCATGTCGTCTTGCAGTGGGGCGCGCCGCTATTCTTTTTGCTGGTCGCTGTCTGGGCGTTGAATAATGCTTTTGGTGCCCGCAAGGGAGCACGTTTTGATGACAGGCCGGGGGTGTTGGGCACCTTGTGGCATACCTATTTGTATGTTGCCATGTTCCCGCCCATGGCTTGGTATTATTTTGTCGGTGGTGTGCGAGCCGCCTTCAAGGTCTACGGGGAATTTAATCGTACCCCCAAAGGGGAGGGCGAGAAGGTGGCTAGACAGCCCCGCATCAATCTGTATTTGCTAATTGGTGAAGTGTTCACTTTCCTGTATTCAGCATTGGCCCTGTATGTGGCCATACGTATGGGCAACTATTTGTTGATTCCTCTGAATGCGACGGTTTGTGTAGGCTTTGGCATGGTTTTGTACTGGTCCTTCCAAGAAAGGAGAGCGCGTGGGCGTCGCTGAACCAGCAGAGCAGGAACGGATTCTGATTACCGGTGCCACCAGTGCCATTGGTGGCGAGCTGGCGCTTTACTACGCCAAGCCCGGTACAGAGCTGACTTTGCATGGTCGCAATGCTGCGATTCTGGAATCTCTGGCCGAGCGCTGCCGACAGGCGGGTGCGCAGGTACAGACGCATCAGCTGGATTTGCGTGATCTGGATGCCTTGCATGACTGGTTGTCGCAATGCGCAGCCTTTGATTTGGTCATCGTGAATGCGGGTATGAATATCCATGTAGGCCCCAATGGCGAGCCGGAGGCCTGGGAAGATACCGAGCTGCTGCTGGATATCAATGTGAAGGCCTCGCTGCGAGTCGTGCAATCTGTGCTGCCCGCCATGCGGGCGAAAGGGCGCGGTCAGATCGTCTTGATGAGCTCCTTGGCCGCTTACTTTGGTCTGCCCACCACGCCGTCCTATAGCGCCAGCAAAGCGGCGGTCAAAGCTTATGGTGAAGGTCTGCGTGGTTGGCTGGCTCCGGAAGGAATCAAGGTTAATGTGGTGATGCCAGGCTACGTTAGCTCGCCCATGTGCGATGCCATGCCGGGCCCCAAACCGTTTCTGTGGACCCCGCAAAGAGCAGTCAAGCGTATTGCCCGTGGCCTGAAAGCCAACAAAGCGCGTATCAGCTTTCCGTTTCCTTTGAACCTTGGTTGCTGGTTCCTCGCCGTGCTGCCCGCCCGAGTGTCTGTCTTTATTCTGAGCAAGATTGGCTATGACGCTTGAGCCCGGATTCTGGACTGCAATCCTGGCTGCCGTGTCGGGACTGGCCCTGACAGTCGGTCTGGAGCGTTTCCTGCAAACAGCAGCCAGCTTGCGTCGTCCTGCAGCGGCCTGGGCTTTGCACATAGGCCTGTACGGTTTAGCATATGTCGCGCTGGTTCTTGTGCTGGGAAGGCCTATCTTTGCCACGGCCTTGCTGTGCGCTTTTTTCCTGCTGCTGGTCGTGGTCAGCAATGCCAAGTTCAAGGCCTTGCGTGAAGCTTTTGTATTTCAGGACTACGAGTATTTCACGGATGCGATTCGTCATCCTCGGCTCTACATTCCTTTTCTGGGGTGGGGGAAGTTCTTTCTGGCAGCAGCGGGTTTTATTGCCGCATTGACGATTGGCTTGTGGCTGGAGGCCGTGCCTGCCTTGCGGGCTGCCTGGACAGCGCAATGGGGAGCCTTGGCGCTGCTGGCTGTGCTGAGTCTGTGCTTGCTGCTTTGGGGCAATAGTGCGCGTTTGATGGTGCAGATTGCACCTGAGCAGGACGTGCAGGCCTTGGGGCTGTTAGCCAGCTTCTGGCGTTACTGGCAGCAAGGGCGAGAGCGCCCCAGCTTGTCCTCTCCTTTTGAAAATGCTGCCCCAACGTCTGCGTCTGTTTTGTCCGGTGCGGATTCCTTGGGGGGGCTGCCGCATCTGGTTTCCATACAAAGCGAGTCTTTCTTTGATGCCCGGCGAATTTCTGACGGGATTCGACCAGAAATTCTGGCGGAGTTTGACCGCTTCAAAGCTGAAGCGGTTGCCAGCGGATACTTGCAGGTCCCCGCTTGGGGCGCGAATACCGTGCGCTCGGAGTTTTCCTTCTTGAGCGGTATTGAAAACAGCGCTTTGGGCGTGCACCGCTTCAACCCCTATCGCGCGGTATGTGCAGGATGGTCAGTGGCGACTTTGGCTTCCTGGTTGAAGCAGCAGGGTTACCACACGATTTGTATCCACCCTTATCCCGCCAGTTTTTACCAGCGCAACCGTGTTTTTCCGCTGTTTGGGTTTGACGAGTTTCTGGACATCAAGGCCTTTGCGGATGTGGAACGTACAGGCCCTTATATTGGCGATCTGGCGGTGGCGGATAAAGTCGCCAGTTTGCTGGAGCAGGCTACAGGGCCGGTATTCATACACGTGATTACGATGGAGAATCACGGGCCTTTGCATCTGGAAAAGGTTGCAGCGGGTGATATCGAGGCCTTGTACCATCAGCCACCTCCACCAGGTTGCGACGATTTGACGATTTACTTGCGCCATATTCGCAATGCCGATGCCATGCTTACACGTCTGCGCGGAGCCTTGATCTCGTCGGACAGGCCTGCCAGCCTGTGCTGGTATGGCGACCACGTTCCCATCATGCCTTCGGTCTACGCGGCGCTGGGTACGCCTTGTGGGGATGTGGATTACTTTATCTGGAACTCTACACAGGGGCAGACAAGAACGCCGCATCGGGATGCGGCGATTCATGATCTGGCACGGGAGTGGATGGGCGCGAGTGGATTGATGAGCCAGTAGACGCTTTGTCTACTGTAGTCCTAGTACCAATCAACAACATTGCTTGCCAGGGCGTTATGCATTCCCGCATCGCTGGACACCAAGATGGCCCCTATTGAATGGGCATGGGCTGCAATCAACATGTCCATATACGAGAGCGAGCGACCTTTGGCTTCTATGGCTACACGGAAAGCCGGATAAACATCGGAAACGGAATCGTCCCAATCCAGCACAGTCATCGTGCTTAGCAGGGCTTCTGTTGTCGCCTGCAAGGTGGGTCTGGACTTTTTGGCAAACCCATACATCAGCTCAGCGAGCACAATATTAGATACAAAAATATTGCTGGGACTGTGTCCCAGCATAGTTTCTCTTACTTTGCCTCTGTTCATGGCAGCATTGGAAACAGCATTGGTATCTAGCATGTAGATCATTCTTCCCACCCTGCGAAATGATCTTTCTCGGGGGCGGGGTCTTGATCTCTGTTCAGATCTTCCAGGAAACCTTCGAATTCAGCAGGGTCATTATTAGCGGCAACATTAAGGAAGTGATCCCAGCCTCTTGGCTTTGAGGACAGAATGACATCACCAGACTCCTGGTCTCGTCGTATGAAGACTCTTTTCCCTTCGAATCGAAAACCTTCAGGTAGACGAACCGCTTGACTATTTCCACTCATGAACACGCTTGTTGTCTTGCTGGTGGGGTGAACTTTCTTGGCGGGTAGTTTTACGTTTGTACGCATAGTTACCTCCATGGATTTGGTATATACGAATAGTATACACGTGGAGGTTGATGAGAAAATAGTGCCCTAGGTCTTTGATAGATAATGAGGTTGGGCAGGGGCAGCTAAGTGGACAGCCTTAGTTCTTGAAAACCTCTATCCAATGCCGAGTAGACGCATCATGTTCAGCAGAGCTTTCTTTCTCTCCCGACAGCTCCTGCAAAATCCCGTTCGCCAATACTTTCCCGTACTCCACCCCCCATTGGTCAAACGGGTTGATCCCCCAGATCAAGGCCTGCACAAATATCTTGTGCTCGTACAAGGCCAGCAGGGCGCCTAGCGAGAAGGGGTTCAGGCGAGGTAACACAATCAGGGTGTTAGGGCGGCCGCCCGAGTGCACGCGATGGTGGGCAAGTTCGGCAGCCTGCTCGCCCAGACCTTGTTGTTCGCACTCGGCCAGGGCCTGCTCGTAGGTTTTGCCGCGCATCAAGGCTTCGCGCTGTGCCAGACAGTTCGCCAGCAGCAGGTTATGGTGCTCGACCTGATTGTGATCCGCCTGCTGGCACACAATAAAGTCCACAGGAGCGCCATCGCTGCCCTGGTGTAGCCACTGATAGAAGGTGTGTTGTGCATCTGTTCCGGCCAGTCCCCAGACGGCTGCGCCGGTAGCGATTCCAACCGGTTCACCGCTGGTGGTGACGGACTTGCCCAGCGACTCCATATCCAGTTGCTGAATGTAGGGCACCAGATTGCCCAGGCGGAAGTCGTAGGGGGAAATGTTCAGTGAGCCATAACCCAGCACACTGCGGTTGACCACGCCAGCCAGTGCCATTTGCACGGGCACGTTGGAGGCGATGGGGGCTTCCTGAAAATGCTGGTCCATGGCTGCAGCGCCTGACAGCATGCCGGCCACCACGTCACTGCTAACCGCTAAGGCCGTGGTTAAGCTGACTGCCGACCACAGGGAGAAGCGGCCACCTACCCAATCCCAGAACTGGAAGACATTTTTTTGTGGAATCCCCCAGTTGGAGGCCGTTTCAGGGCGGGCGGTGACCGCAACGATTTGTTCGTAGGGGTTGGCAACGCCAGCGGCTTGCAGCCATTCCAGGGCCCGCTGTCCGTTCTTGAGAGTCTCGGTCGTGGTGAAGGATTTGGAGGCGATCACGATCAGGGTGTCGTGAGGGTCCATGCCCGACAAGGCATGTTCCAGCGCATGGCCGTCGATATTGGCCAGAAAGCGTACGTTGCGCCAGCTGTGGCGATAGCCAAAGGCCGCCAGGGACAGGCGCACGCCCCAGTCGCTGCCACCAATACCAATATGGATTATGTTGCGCCAGCGGCGCTCGGAGTCGGCGACGCGTACGAATTCGTTCATACGCTCGCGTTCCTTGGCAACTTCCGCCGTGGGGGCGGGGGCGCGCAGGGCGCTGTGCCAGGCGGCGCGTTGTTCGGTGCCGTTGACGATGCCGCCGTTTAGCAACTGCTTGCGTGCCGTGTCGAAATGGCGGGCTGCTAAAAGAGCGGCTCCGGCTGCTTGAAGTTCCGGCGAATGCCGCTGTCCACTCAAGTCCACTTGCAAGCCTGCGGCTTTCAGGCAATGCAGGTCCAACGCGTATCGATCAGACTGGTGAGCTGCCTCGCAAAACCCGGTCCATTCTGGCAGACCGGGTAAAGGGGCGGCAGAGGGAAGGGTTTCAGCGTTCAGGGGCATGGGGTTTTGGCCTGCAGTAGACGAAACCGCCATTGTACGAGGCTTTATCGGGCTTGAGCGTCTGCCGGTAAGCGGGTTTGTCTTGGTGTTTACGAGTGCATCCGTACTAGCTGATCACCATCGTAGGGCAGCACCCATGCCTGCAAACCAGGATCGCCAGCCAGTACCCGAGCTATCTCTGGTGGCGACATCCAGGAAAAGGCTGTGGACAGGGCGTCGGCAATGGTGGCATTTCCGGCCACGACAGAGACACTGCGATACAAAGGACGGGCCTGACCATTGGCGGGGTTGAACAGATGGGTGACGGAGCCATCCCGGCTAAGTGCTGTGCCTGCTCCTGACGAGGTGCTGACTGCCTGATTGTGTACATCCAGATTCAACAAGCTGGCTGGCTCTGCTTGATCGCCTGCCAGACCGACGCGCCAGGGACGATTTCCCGGAGCCGTGCCCAGGCTGCGTATCTCGCCCATATCGACCAAAGCGTGCTCCAGGCCTGCCTGTTTCAGCTGTTCAGTGATGCGATCGGTGATGTAGCCCTGAGCAATCCCGTTCAGGGTCAGGGCCATGCCGGGGTGTTGTAGCAGGACTGTGTCACCTTGAATGTGGATGGCCTGGTAGCCCACTTGTTGCAGCGCCTGCTTGATCTCGGCAGCATCAGGAAGGGACGTTTTAGTGTTGCGTTGAGCCGCTTGGCTATACAGATCCCAGAGCACCTGCACTGTGGGATCGAAGGCTCCGTTCGTTAATTCACTCAGGCGTTGTGACTCCAGCAGCAGCCGCGTCAGATCGCCGGGGGCTTGCTTCAGATAGCCATCGCGATTCAGGCGTCGCAAGGCGCTGTCTTGTTCATACAGACTGAATATTCGCTCCAGCCGTCGCACTTCGGACAGGGCCTGATCGATCAGGGTTTGTGCGAAAACCGGGTCGGGATGGTGAATATGCAATTGTGCGTCCGCACCTAAAGCCACCCCTTGCCAGGAGCTGAGTGGGGTAGTGGCTGCTTGCATCGATTTGACGGCCCAGGGCACGCAAGTCAGGGCGCTGGTCGCGGCCACGATACCGATAAAACGACGGCGGGAAACAGGAGTAGAAGTCATGGCAAATACCTGGGATCAGGAAGATAAGCGTTTCAAGGCAGCGCGACCGCACCAAAGATGTAGTTCTCCGGCATCTCGGCAAAGCGAACCACTTGGCCGCCATGCTGTTGCTGGAAGTCCTTGGCGGCCTGCTCCTGGCTAAAGGGCAGGGCATCGATGGTGCCCATGCCACCGGTGTAGCGGCTGTAGATCAGATACCAGGCATCTTGTGCCGGTATCCAGGCTTTTTCGGGGAACTGGCCGTCCTGATTGCGTTGGGCCATGTCTTGCACATAGGTGGCGGCAATGGCCTTGGATTCTTCAGGCAGCATGGTGTAGGCAAAGACCTCGCGTATGGTAGTGAACCAGAGCGGCGCTTCGCGTTCGCGCAGAAGGATTTGCCCTTTGGGGCCTTGATGCTCGAACAGGTACATGCCGCAGTAGTGGCCTACAGCTGTTTGTGGGATCTGGACGACGGGAGGCGGCGGGGCTTGCACCTGTTCCGGTTGGCCGCAGGCAGCCAGTATCAGACCCAGGCACAGCAACAGAAGAGTGCGCAGTTTTTTCATAGTGCTTTTCTTTTGAATACCAGGCTTGCCAGACCAAAAGGCACGGCGATCCACAGCAGCAGAACGCTCATCAACACACTGGCAGGCAGACGAGCCTGTTCGCTTAGACCGGCCATGCCAGCAAACATGGCGACATTCTCGTAGCCGGTCAGATTCAGCAGGCGGTACACGTCGGTGGGGTTGAACAGCAGGATGATGTTCAGCCAGGAAGCGGTGATCATGGCACCTTGGTCAGCGACCAGAATACCCAGCAGAGCCATGTCATAAATCACCACGAAAAACAGCCAGATACCGATGGCTAGCCCAGCTGCCGTGGCACGTTCTCTGACCAGGGTGCTGATGAAATAGCCCATGGACAGGAAGCTGGCACCGAGCAAAACGCTGGCACCCATCATGGCCAGAAAGGGCGTCCAGACGCTGAAGTCCAGGCCGCCATGAGCCATTTGCAAGGTGACGCCTGCCAAACCGTAGCCCACCACGGTAGATAAGCTCAGGATCAGGGCATGGCCCAGGAATTTACCGACCAGAACCTGCCAGCGATGGACGGGGTAGCTCAGCAGCAAGGACATGGTGCCGCGCTCGATCTCGCCCACAATGGCGTCGTAGGACAGCAGCATGGCAATCAGCGGGATCAGGAAAATAGACAGGCTGGACAGGCTGACAACCGTGACTGTCAAAGGATCTACCTTGACGCTGCCGGTGGGGGCGCTGCCCAGAAAACCCAAGGACAAAGCCAGTGCGGCCAGCAAGAGGGTGACGGCCAGTACCCAACGATTGCGCAATCCGTCGCGCACTTCCTTTTGGATGATGATCAGGACAGGGTTCATGGCTTAGTAATCCTCGCGCTTCAAAAAGTGCGCATACAACTCGTCCAGACCGGGGGATTCCAGCTCCAGGTCGGTCAATCCGGGGATGGTATGCGCTTCGCGCAGAATCTGGATTTTTTCGGCTTCGGTGCAATGACGTTCCAGACGATTGGTGCCGATGACATTCCAGTGCTGTGGGACAGAATCGGGGATCTGCTCTACGGTTAGGCGAATACGTACCGGCAAGCCAGCGTGTTGGCGCAGTTCGGATAAAGTGCCATCAGCAATCTTGCGTCCTTGTTGCATCACGATGATGCGGTCTGCCAGACGTTCCATCTCCGCCAGAGCGTGGGTACTGAGCAGGATGGTGGCCCCGGCATCGCGCAGTTCTTGGACGATCTCGTAGAACAGCAGACGGGAGGCTGGGTCCAGTCCAGTGGTGGGCTCATCCAGTAACAGCACACGAGGTTTGCCCAATAGGGTTTGAGCCAGTGCCAAGCGTTGGCGCATGCCTTTGGAATAGGTACCCACGCGCTTGTGAGCCGCTTGTGCAATGCCGACACGTGCCAGCAAGGCCTGGTTGTCACGGGTCGGCAGCCCTTTCAGACGAGCGTAAAAGGCCAGTGTTTCGGTGCCGGTCAAGGCGGGGTGCAGGGCGACGGTTTCGGGCAAGTAACCGATATGGGCCCGTAGTCGGGCAGCCTGGGAGGAACCAGCGTCATGATCCAGCAACGTGACCTTGCCTTCGTCGGCGCGGATCAGGCCCAGAATCAGCTTGATGACGGTGCTTTTGCCTGCCCCGTTGTGGCCAGCCAGCACCGTACATTGGCCGGGGTAAAGTTCGAAGTTCACCGCGTTGGCGGCACGCTGCTGACCATACAGTTTGCTGACGTTGGACAGCGCCACGGGGGCTGTACAGTTATTGCTTGGAGTCATGATTGGCCTTGTAGCGCTCCCAGACGGGATTGTCGGGCGCACGCATCAGCGGTGCGCTATCGATGATGCCGCCGGGCAAAATGGCAGGAAATTGGGTTTGCGCCCAGCGCACAATGGAAACGGCGGGGCTGTTCAAGAGCACGCGGGCCGAAGGGGCTCGCCACACCAGTTGTTCAATCAGGCCATTGGGGCGATAAGCGGTGTCACCAATGCCGTCACCGTTCAGGTCAAAGGCGCTGTGATCGCTCCAGTAATTGCCCCGGTCCTTGCTGGACCACTCCAGGTAGCGGGTACCCACATACTTCACCTGATTCTGGTTCTGGATGAAGGCGTTTTCCGTGATCTCATTGCCCTCGGAACCGGCGGTGTAGTGCACCCCGATCTGGGTGTTCTGAATCAGGTTGCCGGAGATCGTGTTGAAGTTGGCGTTGTAGAGAAAGACGCCTTTTTCGGCACCGTCCACGATGTTGTCAGTAATGGTCGATTGCTGAGCGGCATTGAGCATCAAGCCTTGATGCGTGCTGTTGATGCTGATGTTTTCACGTACTGTCAGGAACTGCGAAAACATCAGGGCATAGGCAATGTCATTGCCTATGGAAACATTGCTGCTGACCTCGCTGTTATTGGTGTACATGTAGTGCACCGCATAGCGCAGCTGGGTAAAGCGGTTGTGGCTGAAAACATTGTCGCGGCTGGTATTGGAAAAAATGCCGTCGCGACCCCAAGAAATATCGTTGTACAAGATGCGTGAGCCGGGGGAGTTCCAGACGGTCACGCCATTGCCGCGCTCATTCAGACGCAGCTCTTTATTGCCTACGATGGTGTTGTGTTGCACCAGCGCGTTGTGGGGCCCCCAGACATATACCCCCACCAGATTGTCGAGGATGTCGTTGTTTTCAATCAGGGCGTTATGGGCGGGTTTATCCAGGAATATGCCTGCATCCATGTCGGGCAGGCTCAAGCCGGAATTACGCACGGTAATCTGACGTATCTGCACATCTTCCGCCTGCACCCACACCGTGCGGCCTTCACGTTCACCCATCAATACGGCTTGCCGGTCGTTGGGGCCTTGAAGTGTCAAGGGCTTGTTCACGATGATATTGCCCTGATACGTGCCGGGAGCCAGCATCAGGATGTCACCGGCTTGGGCGGCATCGATAGCGGCTTGCAGCGATGTATCGGCAGGCACTTCAATGGTGGCCGCTTGCGCAGCCAGACCACTGGCCGTAAGGGCCAGGACCGTAAGCGGCTTGAAGGCCAGCCTCAGCACCAGGGTTGGGCTGAGGCATCGTGCACGGATAGGGAGCAGGCAGAAAGGCGTCATGTCACCGTCAGGCTTTGGGTTTCACGTTCATCTGACCGGACATTTCCATGTGCAGTGCGTGGCAGAACCACTGGCAGTAGTACCAATGCACACCGGGGCGCGAAGCCGTGAAGGTGACCGAGCTGGTTTGCTGCGGTCCAATTTCCATGGCCACGCCGTAGCCGGACAAGGTAAAGCCGTGGGTCAAATCCTCGATCATCTCCATATTGGTGACGACGACGGTGACCTCATCGCCCTGATTGACCTCGAAGCTGGGGACGGAGAACACGGGTGCCACAGCGGTCATGTAGACCCGCACCTTGTTGCCATCCCGAATGACTTTGGACGCACCCTCCAGGGTGACGCCGTCTTTTTCAGCCATTTTCCGTGCGCCGTCCCACCATGGGTCGTCACGAGTCCAGACGCGCTTGGGTCGCACTTTGTCAGCTGCAACCAGCAGCATGTCGTGTGGTTCGGCAAAGCTTGGGCCATCGTGAACCAGCTTCATGACGTCGCCCGAAATGTCGATCAGCTGATCGTTTTCTGGCTTGAGCGGGCCTACGTTCAGGAAGCGGTCTTTGGAGAACTTGTTCAGCGAGACCAGCCATTTACCATCGGCCTCTTTGGTCTCGCCCATGGTGGTGTGGTTGTGGCCGGGCTGGTAGTGCACGTCCAGTTTCTGGATGATGGGGTCTACGTCCTTGCCCTGGTAAGCCTCAATGGCTTTGGCCATGTTCCACTTCACGATCTGGCTGTCGATAAACAGCGTGGTGTAGGCATTGCCGCGGCCGTCATAGGCCGTGTGCAGTGGGCCCAGACCCAGTTGAGGCTCTGCCACTACGCAGTCGCGCGGTTTGATCTTGTCGGCAAACAAGTCGTCCAGGCGGCGCACGTCAATCATGGTGACGGTGGGCGAGAGCTTGCCGTTAAACACCACGTGGATGCCATCGGGGCTGGCATTGCAACCGTGCGGGGAGTTGGGCACAGGAATGTAGCGGGTATAGCGCGAACCTTTGCGGCCATCCAGCACTTTGACGCCCTGCATCTCTTTGAAGTCGCCTTTCTTGACGCCGTCTTCAATAGCCTTCAGGTTGAACACCACGGCCCAGTCCTGCTCGTTGGCGCTCATCTCGCCGACGTCCAGCCCCTTTTCGGAGTTGTAGCAGGTGGAGAAGGCGTACTTGCCCTGGTAGTCGGCGTCGCAGTTGTCCAGGTTGCCGTCCACGATCACCTGCCAGGCAATTTCCATGGTGTCGCCATCAATGGCGGTAAAGACAGAGAAGTAGTTCTCTTTGGGGTTGCCGAAGATGGTGCCGTTATTGGGCAGGGGAACGATGTGTTCGCCGTTGCAGAACACATAGCCGGTGCGGGGGTAACGTTGGGGGCGCAGGCCGTGGATGCCGTCGGCATTGGGGATCTCGATGATCTTGTCGCACTTCATGACATCGCAACGCACGCGAGCCACGCGGTTATTGGCCTTGTCATTGATGTAGATGAAGCGCCCGTCGTAAGTCCCGTCGGTAAAGGACATATGGGGGTGGTGGGCATCGCCGTTAGGCAGGATACCGCCCAGGGAGTCAGCAAAGGCCAGGGTTTCAGGCGTCAGGTTGGCGCGCATGATCTGGCGGCTTTCGTTGGTAATGCCCCAGCCCGTCGCGCTGCAAATGTTGAAAATCGGGATGCGCATCAGCTCGCGCATGGAGGGCAGGCCCATGATGCGGATTTCGCCGGATTGACCGCCGGAGTTGAAGGCGTAGTACTGGTCCAGTTCACCCGGCTCAATGTGGGCGTTTTGCCCGTCCGGTGCTTTTTTCGTATCGGCCAGAGCATTGCCAATATGGGTGGCGCTGACGACTGCGGCACCTGACAAGGCGGCGGTGCCCAGAAAGGCGCGGCGACTCAAGCCGTGTTTATCCTGTGTGTTCTCGGACATGGTGTGATCTTCCTTTTGTGTGATGACGTGACCGACTTGGCGCTGGGGCGCGCCCAGCCGTCTCACGGCGTGGCTGGCGTGGAATCGGTACTGTCTACGCTGCGTGGACGCACGGTAGGGCGGGCAGCAGCATCGTCTTGCAGCGAGCTGGCAACGGCAACGGGGGCCGGTTTATCTCGCTTGCGCTTGGCGATCTTTTGAATCAGGTGCGGGCATTTTTTCTCGTGGTGATACAGCATCTGGCAGTTCAGGCACTGGATGCACTCGTTGGGGTTGATCGGGCCTTCTGGCTCGATGGCTTGGACGGGGCAGTCGGTTGCACAGCGCTGACAGGGGTTGCCACACATGGGGTAGCGACGCAGCCAGTCAAAGATGCGCAAGCGGGCGGGAATGGCCAGGGCAGCGCCCAAGGCACAGAGGTAGCGGCAGTAAAAGCGCTCGATGAACAGGCTGGCAATCAGCAGCAACACGGCAAAGATGGTGAAGGGCCAGTCGCGGATGAATTTCAGGATGATGGCGGTCTTGAAGGGTTCGACTTCGGCCATCTTTTCTGCCACGGCCATGTCGTACAGGGCAAAGCCAAACAGCAGAATGAAGATCACGTACTTGATGGACACCAGGCGCTTATGGGCGCTATAGGCCACCTTGATTTGCGGAATGCGCAGGAAGCGGGCCAGCTTGTTGGCCAGCTCTTGCAGCGCCCCAAAGGGACAGAGCCAGCCACAGAAGGCACCCCGGTTCCAGAAAATCAGGGAGATGGCGGTAGCGATCCACAGAATGAAGACCAGCGGATCCATCAGGAAGTACTCCCAGCGGAAATCGGTGCGCAGTGCGTGGGAGAAAGTCAGTACGTTCACCACGGACAACTGGGCCGAGGCGTACCAGCCAATCCAGACCAGGGAGAACAGCAGAAAGCCGATGCGAAAGCGTTGGTAAAAGACCTCGTGCTTGGTCAGCGTGTCCTGAAAGAAGAAGACTCCACCCAAGGTCAGCAAGGACAGCAGCAGCACGGCAATCTGCACTTTCTTGCCCGCCCAGATTTGCTTGTACAAAGGCTCGCCGGCGGTTTCCAGGTCATGGTGCTCTGCGGCATCGGGGGCCGCTGCAACGGCTGCTGGAGGGGGCGCTGTCAAATAGGCATCAGGAAGCTGGTAATTCAGGTTCAGCGTTACAAAGGCTTTATCCTTGACGCTCAGCACGCGCTGGACCAGCAGTTGCAGCCGCCAGGGCTGGACCGGATCAAAGGTAGCGGTAGCCGGAATCTTGAACAGGGCGGCTTCTTTGAAGTCAGGGGCATTGGCGGCTTTTACGCCGGGCAGACGTTGGTGGTCCAGATCGGTGAAGTGAAAGCTGTCCAGATCCTGGACGATCTCGATACGGTCAAAAATCCCGCCGCGTACATAGCCTGACCCTTTGAAGGAGTACAACCCGTTCCCGACGACCAACATGGCTTGCTGACCGGGTTTCAGTTCTTGCTGCAGGTATGTGTAGTCAGATTCGCCCAGCAAGCTTTTTCCAATGCTGGGCACGCTGACCAGGGCGGCGTACAGATCAATAAAAGTGTCTTGTGGGTCGCCTTCCTGCGGATGAGCGGCGGCTTCTGTACGGCCACTGTCGATGAAGGCCTGGTTGATGTCGGCCACGCTGACGTGCAGGCGTTGGATGGCACCGCTTTGGAGCAATTCATCCCAGCTTGCAATGGTTTGATTGCTGCTGTCTATGCTGCGTTTGACTGCAGCCGGTGCTGTGGCGGGGGCGGCAGGCTGGCCTATGCCTTCTTGCCGGGCCACCAGTTGCGAAGAGCGCATGATGCTGTCACCGACCACCATCAAGGTCACGGTGGCGCCACTGATAATGTCGACAGGTGGTGGTGCGCCGGGTTTGGGACGGTTCTTGATGTAGTTCTGACCCACATAGCCTTGAATGAAGGCCTCTACCCGCGACTCGGGGATGCCAATCAAGACAATGGGTTCATGGTGTTCCAACAGTTTGGCAGCGACGATGCTGCCATCCATGCTCATGGCGACCAGAGTGTCGATGGGGAAGCTGGAGTAACCACGGGTGTTGACGATGTCGGTCGTCACATACACATACCCTAGCTGTTCCTGATCCTTAAAGACCTTGGCAACAGGCAAAGTGCCTGCGGGCTCGCTGGTGTAGGTGGCGGTGGGAAAGATCTCGTTAAGGGCAATGTCCGGCAGGAAATGGGCAATGCGTGAACTGGAGTGTGCCGGAGGACTGATCAGACAGGCTGCCAGTACCAAAAGCAGGAGCCAGATAATACGGAACTGAACATGCCGGGCAACGCGATTGAGGGACGTCATTTCTTACCACCTGCAACAAGATTCTTGCGAGATGGTAGGGGTTACCCTTTGTTTACTCTTTGTGTCAGAGCAAAGACAGATTCTGACAAGAGTGGATGTGGGTCGGCGTCAGTCTGTTCTTGATCTGTGAGGAATGATGGCGGGCTTTGCTGGCCGGGCTTTAGATGAGGTTCAGCCTTGCTGACGCAAATAATTCAGGACCGCGTCGGCATCACCCTGAAAAATGATCCGTTCCGCTTTTTGTTCGCGTTGATAGGCGTACATGGGGTCGTAGTATTGCGTCAGCAAACCACCGATCCAGTCCCGGTGACCCTCCAGCGCGCCGCTGCGCTCCTGCTCCTGCAAGGCATCGTCCATGATGGCGGCCAGCTGCTGGTAGCGTTGATGGCCCAGGCGCTTGGTAATGCGGGCCAGGCTTTGACGCAGTTGTTCGGCAAAGAGCGCAAAGCCTGTTTGCGGCTCGTGTTGGGCTGTGTATTCCGCGTGCAGGTTCTGGACGTAATCGCGCACGATGCGCGTAATGCGGTTTTCCAGGCTATCTTCCAGCCAGATGATGGACCACTGCTGCATCCCCCGGTACAGGCCCAGTGGCAGGCTGCAACGGCCTATCGTTTGGCTTTCATCTTCCAGGACGAAGCGCTGGTGCCCTTGGGCCGTTTTTTTGAGCATGGCGATCGATAGCCTGTGCTCGAAGTCGATCTGGCTGGGTTGGCTGGTGGCGTGTTTGCCAAAGCTGGAACCACGATGATGGGCGTAGCCTTCCAGGTCCAGACTGTTATCAAGCTGCTGCAGGACATCGGTTTTGCCAGTACCCGTCATGCCGCCCAGAACCTGAAAACGGGCGCTGCCGACGGTTTGTTCCAGATTATTCAGCAAAAAGCCACGCATAGCCTTGTAGCCGCCCACTACGCGGGGATAGGGAATGCCTGCCTCTTCGCGCAGCCAGGTTTGTGTGATCTGGCTGCGCAGGCCACCTCGAAAGCAATACAGGTAGCCGTCGGGATGGTCTTGCGTGAATTGTGCCCAGGCCTGCAGGCGAGCTTGCTTGAGCTGGCCACTGACCAGCTTGTTACCCAAGGCAATGGCGGCATCCTGGCCATGTTGCTTGTAGCAGATCCCCACCAGGTGACGCTCCTCGTCGTTCATCAGTGGCAGGTTCAATGCGCCGGGAAAGGCGCCTTTACTGAATTCGATGGGAGCGCGAGCGTCCATCAAAGGCACATCGTTCAGGAACAGCTCGCGGTAGTGGTGGGTATCAGGACGCATCAAGCGATTTCGACGGCGTGGGTTTTGGCGGGGATGAATTCCCCGATGGCTTCCAGGGTCAGGCCAAGTTCTTGTGCTGTTGCCAGAAACTCGGCAGTGGCAGCAGGCTCTACGGCGATCAGCAAACCGCCGCTGGTTTGTGGGTCGCACAGAATGTTGATCTGATCCTGGCTGATAGGAGCGATGCGATGGCCGTAGCTGTCGAAGTTGCGTTGCGTGCCGCCGGGCACACAGCCTTCTTGCAGGTAGTATTCAATGCCGGGCAACAGGGGCACACGGTCCAGATTCAGACGGGCGGTCAGGCCGCTGCCATCTGCCATTTCGATCAGGTGGCCCAGCAGACCAAAGCCAGTCACATCGGTCATGGCTTTAACACCGGGCAGTTGTGCAAAGCGGCTGCCGGGCTTGTTGAGCGTGCACATCCAGTCGCGGGCCAGGTTTTGATCTTCAGGACGAAGCTTGGCTTTTTTCTCGGCCGTGGTCAGCACGCCAATACCCAAAGGCTTGGTCAGATAGAGCTGGCAGCCTTCGGTTGCGGTGTCGTTGCGTTTTAACTGGCCTTTATCAACTACGCCAGTTACAGCCAGACCAAAAATAGGCTCGGGGGCATCAATGGAGTGACCACCGGCCAGGGTGATGCCAGCGGCATCGCAAGCCGCACGCCCACCACGCACGACCTCGCGGGCAACTTCAGGGGACAGGACATTGATGGGCCAGCCCAAAATGGCGATGGCCATGATCGGTTTACCACCCATGGCGTAGATATCGCTGATGGCGTTGGTCGCAGCAATGCGCCCAAAGTCATACGGATCGTCCACGATGGGCATGAAAAAGTCGGTGGTCGAAACGACGCCTGTTTCCTCATTCAAACCGTACACAGCCGCATCATCACGTGATGTATTGCCTACCCACAGGTTCGGGTCCACGTTCTGGGCTCCGCTTCCCGCCAGGATAATGTCCAATACTTTGGGGGAAATCTTGCAGCCGCAACCGGCTCCATGACTGTATTGGGTCAGACGAATGGGAGTATCCATGAGCGCGTACCAAGAAAGAGGTTGAAGATGAAATGATACTAAATTGCCCCTATGCCCTGCAGGCTTTTGCTACGGAAAGGGCAGAGGTCGAACGCGCTGGGCCAACTGGTCGGCGGCCACCCACTGTGCAAATTGCTCGCCCAGTCGCTGGCTTTGTTCGACGGAGTTTTGCCAGGCAATACGCCGGTCTGCGTCGGGTAAACGCTTGTAGTCGGAGCGATCGGGGATTTTGCGGTCTTTTAGCCGCCGATAGAAACGTTCGGTCGGGCACAGCAAAATCAGATTGTCCAGGTTGTGACGGCGGCGAGCCTTTTGCCAACGGGGCAGGTATTTGTCGAACCAGCTGGCGCTGATCTTTTGAGTGAAATGCGGAAACAAGGTCAAGCCTGGGCTATCCAGATCCAGAGTGCAGAAGTTGTAGTCGACTAGGCCTCCATCCCGGTATAGACCGGCAGGCCAGTTATGGGCGGCATTCACACCGTCAATCACGAGTGGAATAGCGGTGCTGGCGGCCAGGGTCTCGAACAGATTGTGCTGATCCAGTGCGGCGTAGCGAGCCAGGTCTTGATGTCTGCGGTGAATGGGCAAGGGGCTGCGGGTGTCGTGCACGATAACCCGCTCAAAGAACCAATGCGGGATAGCAGAGTGCACATAATTGCCGACCATGCAGCTGAGCAGGGCTGCACCAAGCTGTTTGGGGTTGCGGGAACCCGCCCAGCCCTTGCTGCGTGCCACGGTAATGGCGAAGCGATAGCGTGGATGGTTCAAGATGGCAGCCTGTGAGTCGGCGTCCCCCAGCAAGGTTTTCAGCATGGTCTGGGTAGAGCGGGTAATGTCCGCTACCGTGGATTTGGGCAGAAAGGGGCTGTGTATATAAAGCTGCGCAAAGTCCGCAAAGGCTTTGTACGGATCGCTCTGGGCCGCACAGGCAAAGCGCCAGGAAGCGATGGAACTGCCAAATAGCCATAGCGGTTCATCATGTGTGTTGAGCCAGTCGCCAAACAAATACTGATCCAGCCCGGTTAGCGCCAAAGCCTTGGGCCCACCCGCGCTGCCAATCAGCGTCCTGATGTCCTTGGCATGCAAGCCATTGCTTTGAATATGACGATAAGCACGAGGCCCGGCGTAGATCGCGAGATCAGACTCGGTGGACGACAAGATCAGCTCCCGAATGTGGTGATTCTGTAGCCAGAAAAAGCTGGCCAACCAGGCTTTAGTCTAGCGCTGTTATGGCTGAAGGAAGAGCTTATCGGTCGGGTGAGGTAGACGAATGCAGTGGAGAAATAAAAATGGCCGGCTCTAGAGGCGCCGGCCATTTGAAGGGACTATAGGTGTTTAGAAACGCAAACCTACACCTAGCCAGTAGCGACGACCATCTTCGACGTAGCCGTAATCATCGTAGCGGATTTGCTTATCCAAAATATTGTAGATACCCGCGTACAGGTCTACGTTTTTGTTCAGTTTGTAGGTGCCACCCAGATCTACAAAGGTGTAGGACGGAGCTCGTGTTGTCGAGGAAGAGGCAGAGGTGACTGGTTCACTTTCTTTGCCACGGTAGTTCACGCGAGCCCATGTGTTGATTTTTTCTGTAGGGTGCCAATCCAGACTGACATTTGCCATGTGCTTGGGCATTTGATTCAGAGGCTGACCTTCGTTAGGACCGCTCTTTTGCTTGGAATGGGTGTAGGTGTAATTGGCTTTCAAGGTCCAGTCTTGAGCCAGATCCCAGCTGAAGTTGGTTTCAATACCACGGGTTACCGCCTTGTCCACGTTCTCGTAAGTAGTGGGGTCGGAACCAAACTGGTTAGGGCCGTCGGTACATTTGCTGGCCGGGCATGCAACGCGAGTGATCTTGTCCTTGAAGTCGTTATTAAACAAAGTCACGCCAGCGGAGAAGCCCTCCAGACTGTCATACATGACGCCGAGTTCTTGCGACAGCGATTTTTCTGGCTTCAGGTCAGGGTTACCGTACATATTGCCACCACGGCTGACTTGGCCCCAACCAGGGATGGTTTGACGCAGGTCAGGTGCACGGAAGCCGGTGGATACACCGCCTTTGATAGTCCAGTTGTCTGTGGCAGACCACACGCCATAGATACGTGGACTGAAGTGTTTGCCGAAGTTCTCGTCGTGGTCGTAGCGCAGGCCGCCGGTCAGGGCGAAGCTGTTGGTCAGGCTCCACTCGTCTTCCATGAATAGCGACCATTGGGTGCGTTTGATACGGTTGATTCCAGTTGTGAGCTGGTTACCGGTTTCGTCGTTCAGTTTTTGATGCTGGTAGGAGGCACCCAGCGTCAGCAGATGATCGCCCAGGGGGGCAACCCATGCAGTACGTGCATCGGTATTTTTGATGCGCATGTCACGCGACTTGTTGTTGAAGTCTTCCTGTTGCACGTAGGTGTCAGAGGTTGCAAATCCCCAGTTGCCACTGTGAGTCAAAGAGACCTTTTCACCGCGGTAATCTGTCTCGGAACTGGCAGGGCAACCGGAGCGTCCGCAAGCAGTGCCGGGCGCAATTGGCTCAACGGTCTTGCCCAAGGTGGAATTGTATTTTTGACGCTTTGTGCTGCCTTCCAGCACAAAGCTGTGGTTTTCCGAAGGGGTCAGGCTCAGCTTGGCACCGACTTCAAAGGACTCACGCTTGCGATAACCGTTGTAGATATCGTCTTCTTTGCGATTGGTTTGTTGTCCATAGACTTGCAAGCCCAGTACGCCATCCTTGATCGGGCCACCCAGCATGAAATTGCCCTGGAAAATATCGCCAGAGCGGCTGTGCGATTGCAAGGTGCTATCCAGGCGAATGGAACCGCCCCATTCCTTGGGCACTTTGCGGGTAATGATGTTGATCACACCGCCCATGGCGTCGGAGCCATACAGCGAGGACATGGGGCCGCGCACCACTTCGATACGTTCAATTTCGGACAGGGGAGGGGTCCAGCCGCCTTCCACACCGGAGGAGTCCGAGTTGGTGCGGGTTTCTGTCGAGCTTTGGCGTTTGCCGTCGATCAGGATCAGTGTGTATTTGGAGCTCATGCCGCGAATGGTGATGTCGCGACGGTCACCACCGCCAGTCACAATGACGCCAGGCACATCTTGCAGGGCGTCGTAGGCATCACGGTAGAACTTGTTTTCCAGGTCTTCGCGGGTAATGACGGTAATCGACGCAGGAGCTTCTTTAATGTCTTGCTCAAAGCCCGAGGCGGTAACAACCACTGGGCTGAGTTGGACGGGTGTGCTTTCTTGGGCAACGGCACCACTAGCAGCAAAAGCGCCTGCCAGAACGAGCGGCAAGCGCTTTACGGTAAATAGAGATTTCATTGACGACTTCCAATTTGTGTCTGTTTTTAGCGTGTGCTGCGGTTGCTTTGCTCTTGGCGGCAGTATTTTCCTTACAGCGGAAATAATGATACCGATTCTCATTATCGGTTCAAGGGTGAAACCTTATAACTCGAATAGAAATGAGAGTAATTATTATGTTGGTTGTGAAAAAGCGACGTTATGGCGTGCCAGACCTCCAGACTTCGGAGCAAGCCCGGAGGTCGGCAAGATGCATTAGAAGCTGGCAGTCAACGTTGCGTAGTATTGGCGACCAGGTTCGTTATAGGTGTTGGCACCTTGGCCGCTACCCGAGTCTTCGCGGTACAAGCGCTTGTCGAACAGGTTGTTCACGCCCAGACGGATATTGGTGGACTTGGTCACCTGGTAAGCGCCGCTCAGACCGAAGATGGCATACGAACCGCGTTCACGCAGACCATCGCCTTTCACTTCCGAGTTATTGGACAGATTGTGCGAGCGTGGCTTTTGTTTGCCATACAGCGTGGCGGTAGCCAGCAAGGATAGCTTGTCGTTGACGCGCCAGTCCAGCGTACTGTTCAGGGTGTAGCGGGGGATGACAGTCAAAGGCTGATTGGTTTCCTTGGACTTGTTGGTGATCATGTAAGTCAGGTTGTTGCTCAGGCTCAATGTGTCGCCGTTCTCGCCCAGGATCGGGATAGTCAGGTTGCCTTCCAGACCACGGATCACTGCCTTGCCGGAGTTCACCCACTGGAAGGGACGGACCAGAGAGCCGCCGATGTTTACTGCATCTGGAATAGTCTGGTCGCCCATATCGGCCACAATCTTGTTGCTGTAGTCGTTCTGGAAGTAAGTCAGACCTGCTGCCCAGCCCGCGTTGTCGTAGGCCAGACCGATTTCCTTGTTGATGCTGCGCTCGGGCGACAGATTGTCGTTACCGAAGATGTAGCAAGGACCGCTTACGCGTTGACCAGTTACCGGGTCGTACGGGCAACCGTTGCCGCGTGTCTGATACAGGTAGTTGGGGTTGGATTGATACAGGTTAGGTGCTTTGAAAGCGCGGGCGATACCGCCTTTCAGGGTGATGCTGTCGGTGATGAAGTAGGAGGCGTTCAGGCTGGGGCTCCAGTTGTCACCGAACTTGCTGTGATGGTCGAACCGCACTCCTGGTGTCACGGTCAAGGCGTCGGTCAGCTCGATATTGCCTTCCACATAGGCGGCTGTTGTACGGGCCTTGCTTTTGGAATCCGTGTTTTTGTTGATGGTTTGGCCAGAGCGAGTGGCGTAGTCATCATCCAGGCTTTGATCGCGGTGCTCGAACCCGACCGTCATCAAGACGTGCTTGCTGGCGATCTGCAGGGGTGTGTTGTATTCGCCCGAGATGTTCAGGGAACGCAGTTCGGAAACCGAGCCGGCACCGGGGTTGGAGATGCTGCCCTCAACGGCACCGGCCAGGCCCTCATTCAAACGTGAGTTGGTCGTGCCTTCATATGCAAAGGTCAGGCGGGAGCGGCGGCCCTGGCCGTAGTCACCATAGTGGCTGAGCGAGCCGGCGCGACGATACATGATGTTCGTTTCAGCCCCATCTTCGGCAAGTGATGCAATGGTTTGCGTGCTGCGGCTAAACAGACGCTCTCCTGAGTAGATATTGCCTTGGCGGCTGAATGAGCCTTCCAGCTCCAGACGGTGGTCCCGGTTGATATCCAGGCGCAGCAAGCCGTTAACGTCTTTATTGCGTACCCCCTCGCGGCCCGCTGGTGGCACGGTGGTTTCGTTCACTTCCATGCCGGAAGCCTGGGCGTTCAACGCGGGTTTGTCGGCATCTGTCTTGGCGATATTGCCGTAGACGCGGAAAGACAGCTTGTCGGCAATGAGACCGGACAAGTTAAAGCCGGTACGGCGTGTGGAGCCGTAGTCGCTGTCCTCAGGAATCAGACCGTAGGCGGTTACCGAGCCGGAGAAGGTATCGGTAGGCGCTTTTGTGATGATGTTCACGACACCACCGGCAGCACCAGAGCCATAGCGAGCAGCAGCCGGGCCACGCAGCACTTCAATGCGTTCGATGGCGTTGACGGGCACCCAGTTGCTGTCACCACGGGTATTACGTTCACCGTCGCGCCCCATGCGAATGGAGTCGCGCGAGCTGACAGGTTTGCCGTCAATCAGGATCAGGGTGTTTTCAGGGCCCATGCCGCGCAAGTCGATCTGGCGGCTATTGCCGTAGGAACCGGATGGGCTGTTACCGGTCAGGTTCACGCCGGGCATGGTGCGGATCAGTTCGGACAGGTCGTTGGCGGGAGGACGTTTTTCAATATCCTTGGCAGTAATTGTGGACACGCCAGGAGCCTGTTTGACGGCTTCTTCTGCCGAAGGCAAGACACGAATTTCTTCCAGCGAGGTGACCCCACCACGGACGTTGGAAGTTTGTGCCTGAGCACTGAAACTGGCTGCCAAAGCCGTGGCGACCAGGCCCAATGCAAAGATCGGGCGGCGAGCCGGAGGCGCCAATAAATTCATAATCACTTTCCTAGTAAACGATAAACAGAATGAGAATTGTTCGCGATCAGGATTGTGTTTAAAAATGTGACGGCTGTCGAGAAAGCTGACGGATTTGTGGTGTGTAAAACACGGTCAAAGTAAAGGGGAATTATTTTTCTGAATTGACACTTAGCTTCCTGCCAAGAAAACATGGGTGTTTTTTGGCATTTCCATGTCCTGGTTGGTGTGGTCCCCAGACAGCGCGTTTTGAGGCTGTTGCTTGATAAAAGATCACACGCATTTAAAGGAATTCTTGTGACAAGTACTCTAAACCTCTCCAAGCCCACTTTGATCGCCCGCGCCCAGGAGCAGATGCAGGCTCAGTTTCAGGTTCCGAAACGTAGTGTTAGAGAAAAGCTGGCTCTGACCTGTCGCATCCTGTTTGATGGTGGTCATGATTCGGGCTTGGCGGGGCAGATTACGGCGCGGGGCGAGCAGGAAGGTACGTATTTCACCCAGCAGTTAGGGCTAGGGTTTGATGAAATCAGCGTGTCCAATATCTTGCTGGTGGATGAAGATCTGACGGTTCTGGAAGGTCAGGGCATGCCCAACCCTGCCAACCGTTTTCATTCCTGGGTGTATCGTGCGCGTCCTGATGTCAATTGCATTATTCATACCCATCCTCTGCATGTCGCGTCCTTATCCATGCTGGGCGTGCCCCTGGAGGTGTCCCATATGGATAACTGCACGCTGTACGAGGATTGCGCTTTTCTGAAGGACTGGCCTGGTGTGCCTGTAGGCAATGAGGAAGGGCAGATTATTTCCCGGGCCCTGGGTGATAAGCGGGCGATCTTGCTGGCGCATCATGGCATGTTGATTGCGGCCAGCTCTGTTGAGGAGGCCTGTGTGCTTGCCCTGCAGTTCGAGCGTGCCGCGCGGATGCAGTTGCTGGCCATGTCAGCCGGAAAGATCAAACCCATATTGCCGGAGTTGGGGCGCGAGGCACACGACTGGATTTTGCGCCCTCGCCGGTCCGAGATCGGGTTTGAATATTACGTGCGCAAGGCGTTGAAGCATCATGTCGATGCGCTCGAGTAAAAAGATGGGGGCTGTTTGGGGGCGAGTCAGCTTGGAGCAGTGCTTTGGCCCAGAGGTCGGTGGCGGAAAGCAGCAGGAGTCGAACCTACCTGGGAACGTCTGACGCCCCCAACCGGGTTTGAAGCCCGGCCGTGCCACCGGGCACGGATGCTTTCCTTCAAGAGGCCCTATCATACGTTAGGGCCGATGACGCTTCAACGATCAGGGCGTTGCCTGTTCTGGTTCCCGCATGAAGCTCCGGGTTCAATCCGCCGCTGCCCAGGCTTCACCTCGTAATACATGGCGATCACGCACACGTCGTGTATAGCCGACGCGATCAAAGAACTCCAGAATCTGAATGGCCCGTTTGCGGCCCAGTCCCGTTGCGTCTCGGAACTGCGCGGCGCTGACGCCTTGGCCGCTGTGCAGCTCCTTGACGATATTGGCTAGCACCGCGATCTGGCGGCGGTGATAGAACAGGTCATGCACGATCTGAAACAGCTCCCCCTGGCGTACCAGTCGGCGCAGTACGTTGCGGGTCTGGTCTTCCGGGGCTTCGGTTTCTTTGGCCAGATCGCGTGTCCATGGAGGGTCGAAGCGGCCTGCCTCGATCAGGGGCAGCAGGGCGGTGGCTAAAGCTTGGTCTTCGGCGCTCAGAGTGACGCGGTGGCCTGGTGTATGCAGCCAGGCTCCTTGTCGGGCCAGGCGCTGTTCTACCAGCAGATATTCGGTCAGGAGCTGCCAGATTGCGTCGGGCATGGTGGGGGCGGCCATGCGTCGCAAGCGGCTGTTGGACAGGCCAGGCTCGTCCGGATTGCGCTCGTGAAACTGCAGCATCACGCTTTCTATGTGCTGACACAGCGCTTCCAGGCGCGCATCGCTGAGCAAGATGGGCTGACTTTGTGGGCGGGATCCGGTGTGCCAGCGGGCATTGGCGGGGGCGCTCAAGCCTTGTTGAGATCCTCCCGACAGACGCAGCAGTGTTGCTTCGTCCAGACCGTAAGGTGCTTGGGCCAGCAGGCCCTCCAACGGTCCGCCGCGCGTCCATTGTGCCAAGGCATCCAGCCAGGCAAGGCGTGTCGTAGAGCGTCGTTTGCGGTCCGGCGCATTTGGGTCCAGCACAATCCCGCCGCCGACGGTCTCGCTGGCCTGGGCGTTGCGCAAGATAAAGCGCTCGCCCGTCATGGTGCAGATCGGGCGGTCAAAGACCAACTGGACTTTGCCGGACTGGCCGGGCTGCAAGGACTCGCCATCCAAAGGCACGGCATGGGCCGTCAGGTGAGCAGCCCCCATGTGGACATGCCAGGGCGACCAGGTACGTAGGGCGGGAATATCTTTGTCCAGCAGGCTCAACTCCACGTCGATACGTGTGGAGGGGATGAAGCAGCGGGCGTCGGCCAGCCAGTCGCCACGCTCGATATCCTGTACATCAATTCCGCCCAGGTTCAGGGCACAACGCTGGCCGGCACGGGCCTGGCGTGATGCCTGATTCTGGGCGTGAATGCTGCGCACTCGTACGGGTGTACCGCGTGGCATCAGGCGCAAGTCCATCGCCGGGCCATCCAGATCCAGCACGCCATCGTGCACTGTGCCGGTCACGACGGTGCCGTGACCTTGCAAGGTGAAGACACGGTCAATGGCCAGGCGGAAATAGCCTTTGCCATCCTGTTTGGTGGATTGCATGGCCTGTGCATGCAGATGCTGGCGCAGTGCTTCCAGGCCGGGTTTGTCGGCGGACAGGGCATCAACAACGAAGATGGGGGCATTGTCCAGAAAGCTTCCTTGGACAAGTGCTTGCAGCTCGGCTTTGACGAATTCAATTCTGGCAGCATCAGCGCGATCCGCCTTGCTCAGGACGATGGCTCCCGCCTGCAAACCCAGCAATTGCAGTACGGCCAGATGCTCGCGGGTTTGTGGCATGACGCCGTCATCTGCGGCCACGATCAGCAAGCCAAAATCAATACCGGTCGCACCTGCGACCATGGTGTGCACCAGACGTTCGTGACCGGGCACATCAATAAAGCCCAGGATCTGTCCGTCGGGCAACGGTGTATAGGCATAGCCCAGCTGGATGGAGATGCCGCGCTTTTTTTCCTCGTCCAGACGATCGGTATCCACGCCGGTCAAGGCGCGGATCAAGGTGGTTTTGCCGTGATCGATATGTCCTGCGGTGCCAACAATCATGCTTGCTCGGGAATCAGTTGTGCGCTGAAGGCGGCCTCAAAGGGCTCTTCCAGGCAGCGCAAGTCCAGCCAAAAGGCATCTTGCGCAATGCGCCCGATGACGGGCTGGGGCAAAGTGCGCAGGCGTTTTTCCAGTTGAGTCAGATGGCGGCCCGGACGGCCTGTGCCTTGGTAGGCAAAGCGCAGTCCAAAGCTGGGCAGTACGTCTTCGGGCAACGCACCGCTGCCGATCTGGCTCAGCATGGCAGTGGGTTCGACTGCAAATTGTGTCCCCACCCATTGCTGCAAGACAGGGGCCAAACGTAGTGCTTGGGCACGCATTTCAGCCGAAGGTCGAGTCAGCAGACGCAAGGTGGTCAGGTGCTCGGGCAGGCGCTCTGGCGAACGGTACAAGGCCAGCACAGGTTCCAGTGCGGCCAAGGTGATTTTGCCCACGCGCAGAGCACGTTTAAGCGGGTTTTTCTTGATCTTGGCGATCAGGTCTGCACGGCCTACGATCAGACCGGCCTGGGGGCCACCCAGTAGCTTGTCGCCGCTGAAGGTCACGATATCGGCACCGGCTTCGATGGTCTCGCGCACGGTGGGCTCAGGCGGCAGGCCCCATTGGCTCAGGTCCACCAAGGTGCCGCTGCCCAGATCCACGCTGGTGGGCAGGCCGTGTTTTTTGGCTATCTGTGCAACTTCTTCGACCGAAACGCTTTTGGTGAAGCCTTTGACAGCGTAGTTGCTGCAATGCACCTTCATCAACATGGCGCTGCGCTCGTTGATGGCGTTTTCGTAATCAGCTGCGTGGGTACGGTTGGTGGTGCCTACCTCATGCAGGCGAGCACCGGCACGCTTCATGATGTCGGGAATACGAAAGGCCCCGCCAATTTCAACCAGTTCGCCACGCGAGACAACCGTTTCGCGCCGGGAGCTCAGGGTGCTGAGCATCAGCAGCACGGCAGCCGCATTATTGTTCACGACTGTGGCGGCTTCAGCGCCGGTCAGTTCGCAGAGTAAGGGGTTGATCAGGTCATCGCGGTCGCCTCGGCCACCGGTTTCCAGATCAAATTCCAGATTGGCGGGCGAGCGCATGGCCTGGACGACAGCCTGTATGGCTTCATCCGGCAGCATCGCACGCCCAAGATTGGTGTGCAGTACGGTGCCGGTCAGGTTAAAGACCGGGCGTAGCTGCAGGCGGGATTCTTCTTGCAGCTTGGCCTGCAGTGCATTGGCGAGCTGAGCGGGCTCCAGGTCCTGGGGGCTTAGTGATCCCTTCAACACGGCCTCCCGCAGTGCCTGCAAATGGGCACGAGTGCGTTGACTCAGGCGTGTGTGACCGAACTGGCTTAGCAAGGGCTCGAACTCTGGCGAGCGCAGCAAGCGATCCAGGGAAGGGATGTGGGCGGGGGAGAGTTCAGGCGTAGGGCTCATCATTCAAAGGCAGGCGTTTGAGTCTATGGGCAGGGTCCGTCAGCTACGCCTTGTGCTCGGGGCAGCAAGGCGTAGGGGAATCTTAGCTTAAGACTGGTGCCAAAGAAGTGGATTGCCGCTGGCGCGGGAATAGCCTTCTTCACCCATCAGAACGTCCAAAGCCAGACTGGCCAGGTCGTCCGCTACCGGGTCAATGCCCAGCTGCTTTTCCTGATAGAAGATTTTGCGGTAGGTATGGCAGTTGTCGCAGGACTCGGCCTTGATGCCTTCCGGGCCATCTTCAATGGCGTGATACGCCACGCTTTTGGTGCTTTCGCAATGCGAGCAGGTGACACGCACCAGATGCCATTCCACGCTGCAGCGCGGGCAGCACATGTAGCGGCAACCATCTTCACGACCACCCACACGCACCACGCTGGATACAGGCAGGCTGCCGCAGGACGGGCATACGCCAAAGGGGCTGGTTACAGACAGTTGGCCCTCGGTCAGCGAGCAGGCCAGGTGAGTCCAGTAAACCTGCAAGGCGGCCATGACAAAAGGTGCCGCGGCACCGTCTTGCTCAGGCAATTGCTCGGCCAGAATCGCGTCAGCCAGATCTTCCAGTTTTTGTGGGTCAGACTCGGCTTTCTTTAGCAGGCTCTGACAGACTTCTTGGGCGGCTGCAGGCACGTCCGAAGTGTTGATCATGTGATTGAGCAGACTGCTCAAAATGCTGAGCCACTGTGGATCGCGTTTCCAGCCCGATGCCAGCAAGGGTGGCATACCGTGTCTTTGTGCTGTTTCCAGCACCTCGGCGGGCAGTTCGGCCGGGGGCAGGGCATTGAGTTGTTTGTGCTGTCCATCAACCAGATGTGCCAGCAAGAGCAGGTAGGCACCAACGAGATTGCCGTCAGCCAATTGACGCAGACGTGCTGCTCGGTCAGCAAAGACGCTGGCTCGCACAGGCAGGCGCAGTCGGGGGATGGAGGTGTGGTCCAGACTTTCGATTTCGCCGCGCGGAAGGATGCGTTGCAAGACAGACTCCTGAAAACAAGGCTGCCATGCCCGAAATGGTGCATGGCAGCCGGGTTGCTTATGTACCAGAGCCCCGCCTATTCGGCAGGACGGCTGGGACCTTTTTCCATTTCTTCACGGAACCAGGCGCGGTGGTGCTTCCAGGCCCAGGCACGGGTAACCGTACCGCGGGTCATGGCTTTGACCGAACCTTTTACCCAGATACCGGCGTAGATGTGCACGATAATCGCGCAGATCATCAGCAGGGCGCAGACCGCGTGCAGCACGGAGGCCAGGCGGATAGCCCAGATGGGGAAGAAGGCGGAAAAGTATTCGCGCCACATCACCACACCGGTTGCCAGCAGGCCGATCATGAAGATCACCAAAGCAAAAAACAGGATTTTTTGCCCGGCGTTATAGCGGCCTACTTCGGGAATGCGCTCGTCCTTGGCATTGAGCACGTCCTTGAAGTGACGCAGCCAGGCCGCGTCACCCTTGGAGAACATATTGTGCCGTACCATGCGGGCCGCAAACAGGAAAAAGCACACAAACATCACCACACCAATGAACGGGTGCAGAATGCGTGTCCACGGACCGCCGCCAAACAGGTTGGTCAGCCAGAACATTGACGGATGAAACAGCGCCAGCCCGGACAAGGCCAGGAGCACAAAGCTCATGGCAATGATCCAGTGATTAATGCGCTGACTGGTGGTGTAGCGCTGAATCAAGCCCTTGCGGTTGTGATCAGTCATGGTGAGCCTCCTGGATCTTGCGTGCGTCCTCGTCGGCGCGGCGCTCGTCTTCCTCGTCGGTCTCGTTAGGACCGGTTCGGATGTAGTGGAAGAAACCAATCAGGGCGGTCAGTGCCATGGCAGCAACCCCCAGCGGCTTGGCCACTCCCTTCCAGAGCGAGACCATCGGACTGATTTGCGGGTCCTTGGGCAGGTCGCTGTACAGCTCGGGCTTGTCGGCGTGGTGCAGCACGTACATGACGTGGGTGCCACCCACTCCAGCCGGGTCGTACAAACCTGCGTTTTCAAAGCCGCGCGATTTCAGGTCTTCGATACGCTCTGCAGCGTGGTGCTGCATGTCTTCTTTGGTACCGAACACAATCGCGCCGGTAGGACAGGTCTTGGCACAGGCCGGTTCCTGTCCGACCGCCACACGGTCCGAACACAAGGTGCACTTGTAGGCTTTCTTGTCCTTTTCCGAAATGCGAGGCACATCGAAAGGACAGCCGGTAACGCAGTAGCCGCAGCCAATGCAGTTTTCCTCGTGGAAATCCACAATGCCGTTGGTGTACTGCACGATGGCGCCTGGCGAGGGACAGGCCTTCAGGCAGCCCGGATCCTCGCAGTGCATGCAGCCGTCTTTGCGAATCAGCCATTCCAGATCGCCAGCGGGGTTTTCATACTCCGCAAAACGCATGATGGTCCAGGACTTGTCGGTCAGGTCGGCCGGGTTGTCATACACCCCGACGTTGTGACCGATTTCGTCGCGCGTATCGTTCCATTCCATGCAGGCGACCTGACAGGCCTTACAGCCAATGCACTTACTGGTGTCGATCAGCTTGGCCACTTCCCCGCCCACGGGCTCGCGCACGCTGGGCGATGGGGTGGTGGTTGCGGAGCGCCGTTTGATATCAAGTGATTGCAAGGCCATGGCTTACTCCTTAACCTTTTCAAGTTGAACCAGGAAGGCCTTGGTCTCCGGCGTTTGCGAGTTGCCATCGCCTACCGGCGGGGTCAGCGCATTGATCAGGAAACCAGGTCGGGCCAGACCCACAAATCCCCAGTGCAGCGGGATACCCACTTGGTGGACAACCTTGCCATCCACGTTCAAGGCCTTGATGCGCTTGGTCACCACCGCCACGGCCTTGATATAGCCACGGTTGGAGGACACCTTGACGCGGTCACCTTGCACAATGCCCACTTCCTTGGCCAGCTCCTCGCCAATTTCCACAAACTGTTCGGGCTGCACGATGGCGTTCAACTTCACGTGCTTGGTCCAGTAGTGGAAGTGCTCGGTCAGGCGGTAGGTGGTGCCCACATAGGGGAACTTGTCTACCGTACCCATGGCCGCCAGGTCGTCCTTGAAGATACGGGCCGCCGGGTTGGTCATGGCACGTGGTTCGTCAGGACTGAGCGGGTTGTAGCTCAAGGGGCTTTCAAAAGGCTCGTAGTGCTCGGGGAAGGGGCCTTCTGCCATGCCTTTACGGGCAAAGAAGCGGGCGACACCTTCGGGGTTCATGATGAACGGGCCCATGCCATCAGCCGGATTCTCATCGGCCTTGTAGTCAGGGACGTCCGCACCACCCCAGCGCTTGCCATCCCAGTGAACCAGGCTGCGACGTGGGTCAAAGGGTTTGCCGGTCAGGTCACAGGATGCACGGTTGTAGAGCACGCGGCGGTTGGCTGGCCAGGCCCAGGCCCAGTTCAGCGTCTGGCCGATTCCGGTTGGATCGCTATTGTCGCGGCGAGCCATCAGGTTGCCTTGCTGCGTCCAGGCACCGGCATAGATCCAGCAACCGCTTAGCGTGGTGCCGTCGTCGCGCAATTCGGCAAAGCCATCCAGCTGCTCGCCTGCCTTACGCGTGATCTTCGTCGGATCCTTGGGATCATGCAGATCCACCAGTGCGCGGCCCGAGTATTCCTTGGCCAGTTCAGCGGCGGTTGGATCATCCGGGTTGGAGTAGGGCCAGGACAGGTTCAGGATCGGATCAGGGAAGGCACCGCCTTCTTTCTGGTACAGAGAGCGAATACGCGTGAACAGCGTACTCATGATCTCAATGTCGCTCTTGGCCTCGCCCGGAGGGTTGGCGGCCTTCCAGTGCCATTGCAACCAGCGGCCCGAGTTCACCAGTGCGCCTTCTTCCTCGGCGAAACAGGTGGTGGGCAGACGGAAGACTTCGGTCTGGATGGAAGCGGAATCGACATCATTGTGCTCGCCATAGTTCTTCCAGAACTCTGACGTTTCCGTAACCAGCGGGTCCATGATGACCATGTACTTGAGCTTGGAGAAACCACGCAGCAGCTTGGCCTTGTACGGTGCCGCCGCCAGGGGGTTGAAGCCCTGACAGATGTAGCCCGTCATCTTGCCTTCGTCCATCAGCTCGAACACTTGCAGCATGTCGTAGAGCTTGTCCAGCTTGGGCAGATAGTCGTAGGCCCAGTTGTTCTCGGCCTGGGCGGCATCACCAAACCAGGCTTTCATCAGGCTGACGTGGAACTTCTTGTAGTTGCGCCAGTAGCTTAGCTGGTTGGGGCGTAGCGGCTGTTGGGCACGTGCGCCGATGTAGCCGTCAAACTCTTTCTCGGCCTGGTTGGGCAAAGTCAGATAGCCGGGCAGCAGGTTGGACATCAAACCCAGGTCAGTCAGACCCTGAATGTTGGAGTGCCCGCGCAGCGCGTTCATGCCACCGCCGGCAATACCAATATTGCCCAGCAGCAGCTGGACCATGGCGCCGGTACGGATGATCTGCGAACCAATACTGTGTTGCGTCCAGCCCAGCGCATACAGGATGGTGCCCGCGCGACCCGGTTCAGCGGTCGAGGCCAGCATTTCACAGACTTTCAGGAACTTGTCCTTGGGCGTGCCACAGACGCGTTCCACCATCTCGGGCGTGTAGCGCTCGTAGTGCTTGCGCAGCAGTTGGTAGACCGAGCGTGGGTGTTGCAAGGTGGGGTCCGTCTTGACGTAGCCGTCCTCGCCCAGCTCGTAGTCCCAGGAGGACTTGTCGTAGCTGCGTTTTTCTTCGTTGTAGCCCGAATACAGCCCCTGCTCGAAGTCAAAGTCTTCGCGCACGATAAAGGGCATATCGGTGTAGTTGCGCACGTATTCGTGCTGGATCTTGTCGTTGTCCAGCAGGTATTTGATGACGCCACCCAGGAAGGTGATGTCACTACCGGTACGTATAGGCGCGTAAAAGTCCGCTACGGATGCCGAACGCGTAAAGCGTGGATCCACAACGATCAGTTTTGCATTGTTGTGTGCTTTGGCCTCGGTCACCCATTTGAAACCACAGGGGTGCGCCTCGGCTGCGTTGCCGCCCATAATCAGCACAATATCCGCGTTCTTGATGTCGACCCAATGGTTCGTCATCGCTCCACGGCCAAACGTCGGGGCAAGACCTGCCACCGTCGGGCCGTGTCAGACACGTGCTTGGTTATCGAACGCCAGTACACCCATGCTGCGGATGACTTTATGGGTGACATAGCCCACTTCGTTACTACTTGCCGAAGCAGCCAGCATGCCGGTGGTCAGCCAACGGTTGACGACGGTGCCGTCTTCAGCGGTGGTCTGGAAGTTGGCGTCGCGGTCTTCTTTCATCAGCTTGGCAATACGCGTGAAAGCGTCTTCCCAGGAGATGCGTTCCCACTTGTCCGAGCCAGCGGCACGGTATTCAGGGTATTTGAGTCGGTTGGGGCTCTTGATGAAATCCACCAAGCCTGCGCCCTTGGGACAGAGTGTGCCGCGGTTCACGGGGTGGTCGGCATCGCCTTCAATGTGAACCACGCTGGGCTCGGCATTCATGGCGCCGTCACCACGGGAGTACAGCAGCACCCCACAGGCTACGGAACAGTAAGGACAGGTATTGCGCGTCTCTGTCATGCGGGTCAGTTTGTACTGCCTGACTTCCGCCATGGCGGGGGTGGGCGCAGCGCCCAGCAAGACCATGCTGGAACTGGCCAGCGAGGCCCCCGTCACTTTGAAGAACTGACGCCGATTCATGTTCACCATGCGGCTCTCCAATAGGATTGTGTTTTCGTGTTTGAAATCGTCAGGGGAGGCGCCTTGTGAGCTCTGCCCCTGTTTTATAGTTGAACAGTATAAGCGTTGAACTTATGGGCTACTGCCAAGAGGGCGTGTCTAATTGATCAAGGACAATCTTGATTCTATTGAGGTTTTCACGCCGGAGCCGCAAGTGTAGTCGGTGATGCGGGTATTCACCTACTATTTGCAAGGGATTTTTTCAATTTAGCGGGCTTGTTTGAAGAATTCGATCTGAAAGCTGCCGGGCAGTTCGAACTCCACGTGATGCAGAACTTGGGGCTCAATCGCCACACATTGTCCGGCTGTCAGCACCACTTCAGTAAAAGGCTCCTGATCCAGAGCAAAGCGCAGCACGCCGGTTTGAACACGCAGCAGGCCCCAGGTGCCAACTTTGGTGTTGTGGGCACGGCGCAAGGCCTCGGGCAAATTGGCCGGCGTGAAAACGGGGGATTGGCTGTAGCGCTCCAGCCCTTCAGGCAGGGTGTCAGGCAGGCGCGTTTGATTGCTTTGCGCCTGATAGGTCTGCCAAAGTTTGGCGGCAATGCGGTCTGCCATAGCGTCTGCCTTTTGTTGCAGGGTGGGTTTGCCCAGCGTGGCCGTGGTTTGGTGGAAAATTTCCAGCCAGCGTTCAAACAAGGGCCAGGATAACTCGGGCAGGGCCGCATGGCGCGCAATCGGGGCGCCCTTGAAGCGGCGTGTGCCCAGCAAAATGGCCGACCAGAAATCGCACAGCATATCCAGATGCTCGTCCCAGTCCTGCACATTGTGTTCAAAAATCGGGCCTAGCTGCGCATCTTGCCGAACCTGGGCGTAGAACTGGGTCACCAATTGGCGAATGTCGGCTTCAGTGTAAGCGGTCTGTGGCGGCAAGTGTGTCATGAGTATCAAGCAGAGAAGCTAAAAGTCGGCATTCTCGGTCTGCTTGAAAAGTACTCAAATGACAAAAGTCATGAGTGCGTCGATCGCTTAAAAAGAGCGTTGGGCTGGACTGGCCAAGCGGCGCAGGTGGGCCTGGTCATGTACCTGCCAATCGCTGCGTTTGCCACTGACGTAACCACGCGCCTGCCAGTCGGTAAACAATCGGCTCAAGGTCTCTGCCCGTATACCCAGATGGGCGGCCAGTTGCCGTTGGTTCAAGGGTAACTGGATTTTTTCCCCTTGGCGGGCTTGCAGATTGAGCAAGTAGTTCGCCAAACGCTCGGCGGCCGAGCTGGCTGAAATCCAGTCCACTTTATTGACTTGTGCATACAAGGCGCTGCTCAGGCCCGCCATCATGTTCATGGCCAGTTCGGGCCAGCGGCGGCAGGCTTCTTGCAGGCTGCTGCGCGAGAGTTTGTAGACGCGCACGGTTCCCTTGGCGCGAGCGCACATGGGGTAGCGTCCATGCGGCATGAACATGGCGGCTTCCGCCACCAATTGGCCGGGCTCGAAAACATTGAAAACACGTTCGTCGCCATTTTGGCTGTAGCGCAGGATTTCTACCTGTCCACTGTCCACCAGCAAGCAATAGCGGGCCTCGTCGCCTTCATTGAACAGAATCTGCCCAGAGCTGGCGTTTTGAGCCAAAGCGTCACGGCACAAATGCTGGATGACCTCGATGGGCAAACCTTGCAGGAGACGGTGGCGAGCCAGCAATTCAAACAAAGCTGGACACGAGCCGGGCATGTTGACTTTTGTCATTGGGGGGCTGGGATGAAGATGGGAGAATTCCCATTTGATAATAGTTCTCATTATACAAATCTTCATGTCATATATCTATCAAGGGTTTCGTCGCTGGGCTGCATCTCAGGGAAAAAGTGCCCGTTTAGACAGAGGGCAGCGGGCTATAGCCAGCCATGCGCGTGGACTTCCCTTAAATCAGGCTACCCCCAAGGCAATTGATGCTGGCTTATCAGGTAAGCGTGCTGCCATGCCCCGTCTGGATGAACTTGATCTAACAAACGGGGCACAGGTTCACGTTTTTGGTGGGGTTAAGGAGCGGGTTCGTGCTCGGTTTGCCTCTACGACGCTGGGTAACTCCAAAAGAGATGGCCGTGGGATGTTCGTTCGCAAGATCTTGAGCCGTGTTTTGCCTGGCTTGCTCCTGGCCTCGCTGGTAGCAGGTGCCCAGGCCGCTCCCCGTTACGAGTCTCTGACTCTGGCCGGCCCAGGCGCGGTGGTGTCCTATCCCTTGATGCATATGGCGCAGACCCAGGCCTTGAGCCAATACACGGACAAGCTGGAGTTTCGTCTGTGGCAGAACCCGGATCAGTTGCGTGTTCTGCTGGCTAAAAAGGAAGTGGATTACAGCGCTGCACCCAGCAATTTGTCTGCCTTGATGTTCAACAAGGGGCAGGCCGTCAAACAGCTGAATATTTCGGTCTGGGGCATTTTGTGGCTAGTCAGCCGTGATCCCGCCGTCAAGAGCTTTAGCGATCTGGCCGGTAAGGAACTGCTGGTGCCATTTCAGCGCGATCTGCCTGCTGTCTTGCTGGATACCTTGCTGGCCAAGCAAGCCCAAGGGGGTAAGGAAGCTGTGCGCTTGCGTCGTACGCGCGATGCTCAGGACGCCATTGCCTTGATGCTGACCGGCCAGGGCGATCAAGCCTTGCTAGTTGAGCCCACTGCTTCCTTGCTCTTGTGGCAGGCGGAGCAGAAGAAGGTGGAGCTGCATCGCGGTCAAAGTCTGGAGCAAGCCTGGGCGCAGGCTTTTCCTTTGCAACAGGCGCTGCCGCAAGCCGGCGTCATGGCTAACGTCACTGTGGCCCACGATACCGAGCTGAATCAGGCCGTGGAACGGGCTTATGCCGAGTCGGCCCGTTGGTGCAGCCAGCAGCCGCAAGAGTGCGCCCAAATGGTTCATGGCTATTTGCCTCAGTTCCCGGTTCCGGCAATTCAAACCGCGATTGAAAAGACTCGTCTGGATAGTCGTCCAGCCAATGAAATCCGCCCTCAACTGGAGGCGCTGTACCAATTGCTGGCGGATCAGCATCCCCAAGCCTTGGGTGGTGGCCTGCCTGCTGCCGGGTTTTATGGACCATGAAAAGCAAGTCGAATTTATCGGCACGTAGCTCTCGTGCATGGGGCGTCGTGGGTGTGCTGCTGATTCTGCTGTGCTGGCAGATCAGCGCCATGTTTCTGGGGCCCTTGCTGATGGCTTCGCCCATGGAAACCGCCCGTGCGATTCCGCGTTTGATGATGTCCGGCCATTTTCTGAATGACGCCGGAGCTAGTTTGCTGCGCGTGGCCATTGGCGTCAGCGTGGGTTGCTCCATTGGTTTCACGCTAGGCATTTTGGCGGCACACAGCCCGCGTCTGCGTGGCTTGCTGGAGCCTTTGCGTTGGCTATTGATGGCGATTCCGCCTGTGGTGGTTGTTGTGCTGGCCATGCTCTGGTTTGGCCTGGGTTCGAGCATGGTGATTTTCATGACGGTGCTGATGATGGTGCCGGGCATGTACGTGAACACCGTCAAAGGGATGTTGCAGGTGGACCGCGATCTGATCGAGATGAGCCACGTGTACCGCTTTGGCTGGTGGCGCCGTCTGCGTCACCTGTATCTGCCTTCTCTGACGGCTCCTTTGACTGCCGCTTTGCTGATTGCTTGCTGCGGTGGGGTTCGTCTGGTGGTGATGGCCGAAGTGCTGGGTGCAGAAAGTGGCGCAGGCTATGCCTTGGCCAACGCACGTAGCACCTTTGACAGCGCCGAGCTGTACGCCTGGGTTGTGCTGATTCTGGGCTTGGTCGCCGCGATTGAATTTGTTCTGCTGCAACCCTTGCAGCGTCGTCTGGGACAGTGGCGGGAGGACAGCCATGCTTGAGCTAAGCCATGTCCAGGTCCTGTTCGGGCAAAAGCCGGTTTTGCAGGATTTAAGTTGCACCTTGCAGGCCGGGCAGCGCCTGGGCGTTCTGGGGCCTAGTGGCGAAGGGAAAAGTACCTTGCTGCGTTTGGTTGCGGGCCTGATCAAGCCTGATTCCGGCCAGGTCTGGAACGAATTTCGTCACCCTGTGCTGGTGTTTCAGCAGCCCCGTTTGTTGCCTTGGCGCAGCGTGCTGGACAACGTGCAGATTCCGCTGCGTGCGCAAGGCTTGTCGGCTGCGCAAGCTAAAGAACGTGCCATGTACTGGCTGGGGCAGGTGGAGCTGGCCGATATTGCCCAGTCCTGGCCCGGTGAACTATCCGGTGGCATGGCACAGCGGGTGGCACTGGCCCGCGCCTTTGCCTTGCAACCGGACCTTTTGCTGCTGGATGAACCTTTCAGTGCTCTGGACCCGGCGCTGCGCCATAGCCTGGCTCAAGTCTGCCTGCGCTGCCTGGAAGAAACCGGAGCAGCGCTGCTGTACGTCAGTCATCAACCCCGTGAATTGATGCGGGTCGCTGATTCCTGCCTGCTGCTGAAAAAGGGGCAAGGCCAGTTGTTTGAGCCGGTGGCCCCGGCGGATACCGCTGCCCGTGAGTGTCTGGCCGATTCCTTGTACGCCCAACTTTTGTCTCAGGAGGCTTTGACGCCATGACTGCCTATCCCGTGATCCTGCTGTTCCATCTGTTTGCCGCTCTGTTTTTCATCGGCACGGTGTTTTTTGAAGTCCTGATGCTGGAAGGCATACGCAAGCACGTTCCGCGAGAGGCCATGCGCACCTTGGAGATTGCCATTGGTGACCGTGCCCGGCGCATCATGCCCTGGGTTCTGCTGGTTCTGTACAGCGCCGGGATAGGTTTGGCCTGGCATCACCGCGCTGCGCTGGCCCATCCTTTCGATAACACTTTGGGCCTGTTTTTGACCATCAAGATTCTGTTGGCGCTTAGCGTTTTTGGTCATTTTCTGACGGCCATGACTTTGCGACGCACCGGGCGCATGAAGTCCATCCATTTCAAGCGCATTCATCTAAGCGTGTTCTGTCACATGGTCGGGATCGTGATCCTGGCCAAGACCATGTTTTATCTGCACTGGTAATTTCACTTTCTATCGAGAATACGATGTTACACGTTCCTGTATTGCGTCGGCTGACAGTCAGCCTGGCGCTGGGAGGGCTGTGGTCGGGCGCCGCCTGGGCCGACCCGTCTACCTCTACCTTGTCTCCCATTGTCATCAAGGCGCCTGTCGGGCAAAGCGTGCTGCAGGCCGACCTGCGACAAGAAAAGGCTCGCCTGGATGCGGTGCCTGGAGGCACCAATTTGATTCAGCCGCAGGAAGAGCTGCGTCTGGTGACTTTGCGCGATGCCATGGACTATCAGCCTGGTTTGGTAGTGCAGGATTTCTTTGGCGGGATTGATCAGCCTCGGCTCAATATTCGCGGTTCGGGGATTCAAAGTAATCCGGTTAATCGAGGTGTCTTGCTGTTGCAAGATGGTCTGCCTTTGAACGAGGCGGACGGCTCGTTTGTGATCGGCTTTCTGGAACCGCGCAACAGCTCCTTGATCAGCGTGCGGCGTGGTGCAAATGCCTTGTCGGCCAGTGCGACCACTTTAGGTGGAGAATTGGATTTTCGCTCCATGAACGGTACGCAGGGTGACGCCATCAGCGTGGAGGGCGGCAGTTTCGGGCGTCTGGGTTTGTATGCCGCCAAGGGTTTTCAGACGAACGAGTTTGATGGGCGCTTGGCAGTCAGCCATGACAAGGCTGATGGCTACCGTCATCACTCGGATTCCGAGCGCACGAATGTGCAGGGCAATATCGGTTTCAAGCGCGGGCAGTTCGAGAACCGCACTTACCTGTCCTATGTGGATTTGAAGTTTGATATTCCCAATGTGGTCCCGCGTGAGCGTCTTTACAGCGATCCGCGCAGTGTGATGGGGGACTATGGCACGCCGCAGGATATGGCGGCCAATGTCTATAAGCGTGATCCGAATCGCAAGGCCACTCAATTCCGTTTGGCTAACCGTAGTTATTGGGGTACCGAGGATTTCAACCAGACCGTGGGCCTGTACTGGCAGACGGTGGACGATACTTTTACGAATCCGCAGGTGTCTTCGCCCACCAAGGGGAATACCTATGGCGCACAGTGGCAGTTGGCTGGTCGTGAAGGCAGCCTGGATTATCGCCTTGCCCTGGACTGGGCGCGCAGTGATATGGATCGTGAGTTGTATGCGGTCAATCCTGCCAATGGCAGCCGTGCCTTGTTCTTTGGGGACTATCGCCTGCGGGCTGAAAACCGCAATGCGCTGTTGGGTTTGAGCTGGAAGGTTGCGCCCCAGTGGACCGTGGTGGGGGATGTGAAGTACAGCCAGGCGATTCGTGATGCGCGCAATCGTTTGGGGGGCGATACCCTGAACCAGAAATGGTCCTACGCCAGCCCGAAACTGGGCGTGGTGTGGCAGCCGTCCGAGGATTTGCGGGTGTTTGCCAATGTCAGCCGTAGTCATGAGGCGCCTACGTATTGGGAGATCATCAGTGCGGAAGTACCGCAGCCCATGAATGTGCGCTCGGCAGTGACAGGGCTGACGGAATTGAATGTGCAAAAGGCGACGACTTTTGAGTTGGGTGGTGCCGGGCGTTGGGGCAGTGGCGAGTCGGCGGTGGACTGGTCCCTGGCTGTGTATCGCAGCAATGTGAAAGATGAGCTGATGGCTGTCAGTGATGCAACCGGGGCTTCATCGGTGACATTTAACTATGCTGATCGGACGCGGCACCAGGGCGTGGAGGCTGGTTTGAGCGGTTCCTTGCCTGCTCCGGCTGCAGGGCGCTGGGACTACCGTCTGTCCTATACCTATAGTGATTTCCGCTTCCGAGGGGGCGAGTATGAAGGCAATCGTATTGCCGGGGTGCCCAAGCATTTGCTGGGTGCAGAACTGATGTATCGACGTGGAGGCTGGCGGTTTGGGCCGAACGTGCGCTGGCTGGCTTCGGATACGCCGACCAACCATCAGAATGTGGAAGGCACGCATCAAAATGCTTATGCCATTTGGGGTTTCAAGGTCGCTTATCAGCATGACAAGCATTGGAGTGCTTATCTGATGGCGGATAACATTTTTGATAAGACCTACGCCAGTAGTTATGTGATTCGACGTTCGGCTTCGGAGGCGATGCCTACTTATCTGGCGGGCAATGGCAGGAGTTTCTTTGGTGGGGTGAAATATAACTTCTGATCGTTTTTGATGCCTTGGTTTTTGGCTTGATGATTAGTTAACGATTAGGCAGGAATTGTCTCAGTGAAGACGCCCCTCTGGCCTGCGCCGGGGCCTTGGGGCTTGAGCAGTTGCCGGTCCTGCGCACCGGTCCCCTTGTCAAGAGATCAGGCAGGGCGCACCCAGAACTCACCCGGTACTTGGTCCCCCGGACCAAGTACAAGCGTCGGGTTCAAACAGCTGGGTGCTTGAACCCCCGCCTGATCTCTCGCCTGCGGCAAGCACTCTGAATCGCCCCAAGGCCCCGGCGCAGGCCAGAGGGGCTCACAGGGAATTCTTGCCTTAAGGCTTTCCGACTACAGGGGCGTGACTTGGGCTTTCATTGCACGGTTCCTTGGATCGGCCACGGGTTTATGACGCTGTGTCTGGGTGGATTAAGGCCCGCTTGTATCTGAATTGTTGTTGTTGTTGTTGTTGTTGTTGTTGTTGTTGTTGTTGTTGTTGTTGTTGTTGTTGTTGTTGTTGTTGTTGTGTAGTGCTGTGGAAGAGTGCCTCTGACGTGTTCAGGGGCTTTTTTTTGGTCTGTTTGGATGTGTGTCTTGATCAGGATCAGCCGATAGGGCGGTCAGGGTGCACTTTCAGAATTATCTGACAGACCGGGGTGGAACGGGTCGGTAAGTTCAGGGTTCACCGTTCTCTTACATCCTTAGGTTTGTCAGCCATGATGAATACATACTTGTTGACCACTGAAGATATTGATCCTCGCACTTTGCCCGAGCAGGCCGTGCTGTATGCCCATCTGTTGACACGAGATGCCATGAATGATGAGTGCGTGCGCAAGTTGATGGCCGCACCGCGTTTCGTGCGTTCGGACAAGGGTATCCCGTATGTGGTGCTCAAGGATATGCGAACGCATCGCTGGACCCTGATTCGTGCCTGGCGCGAGTATCTGGAGATCAAGCGCGAGCGTTTGGCCAGTCGTTTGGGAATCAGTGTGGCGGAATACAACGTGATCGAGAAAGGTCTTGTTCCATTGAGCCTGACGATGTTGGCTCTGTTGGCGCAGGGAATGGGTCTGGACGAGACGCAGTTGCAGATGTCTCCGTATCAGCCCGTGCTGGAACCTTTGGCTTTGAGCTAGTGCCAAGGGATTAAAAAGAAAGCTACGACAGGAAAGGGCAGGTGCAGGCAGCAGCTTGTGCCAGGCTCAAAAGCAGTTCCGGCCCCATCACGTTTATCGCGCGATGGGGCCGGTTTTTTGGTGCAGGATTTGGCTGGTTTTACTCGGCCGAGTCTTCGGTTTGCAGTTTCACTACCTGCTTGGCTCGGGTGTCTACATGCAGAGAGAAGATGTCGGGGCGCGAGTAGTGGCCGTAGACGTCAAAGTCCAGATTGGCCTGTTTGAGCAGGTCCATATCCAGTTCAGCGTACAGCTCGGTTTCTTCGTCAAACACCGGGCCGGCCAGCACTTCGCCGGTGGGGCTGACGATCATGCTGCCGCCGTGCATCACGTAGCTGTCCGGAGCAAATTCGCCGGGCAGGGCAAATTCTTTCTGGAAGGACTCGGGGTAGTTGTTCAGGCGGATGGCCTGGCAGGCGGACAGCACAAACACACGGCCTTCGACGGCGATGTGAATCATGGACGAGGCCCAGGTAGGGCGGTCGTCTGCCGTGGGAGCGCAGTACAGTTCGGTGCCTTGGGCATACATGGTCTGACGCAGGGTGGGCATGTAGTTCTCCCAGCAGATCACGTTGCCGATTCGGCCCATGGGGGTGTCGACAGTACCCATGGTGGAACCATCGCCAAAGCCCCAGACCAGACGTTCCTGGCCGGTAGGCATCAGTTTGCGGTGGATGCCCACCACGCCTTTGCCCGGAGCCAGTGTCAGAGCGGTGCAGTACAGGGTGCGGCCCATTTTTTCGATTACGCCCATCACGGTGTAGACACCGGTTTGGGTAACGGCATCGGCCAGTGCTTCCAGTTCAGGGCCCCCCAGGGTGACAGCGCCTTCCACATACATCTGGTACAGGGCACGGCCTTCAGGACGGCGGTTGCCGATGACGCTGCCAAAGCTGATGCCTTTGGGATATCCGCCCAGAAAGGCTTCGGGAAAGACAGCCAGAGTGGCGCCATTGGCAGCTACGCGCTGCAAGATGGCGGCGGCTTTTTCGACACTGCTGGCAGAGTCAAACGGAATGGATGCCGCTTGTATAACAGCAACTTTGCTCATAACTAGGTCTCCTTTAAAGGTCAGCCTGCGGACAAGTCCACGTTTTTGGTTTCAGGCAGGCGGGTATACAGGATCAGGAAGCACACCAGGGATACCGCAGCCAGGTACCAGGCCGGTACGTTGGGGTTACCTGTGTACTGGATCAGGGCGGCAGCAATGAAGGGGCCAGGACCAGCCAGCAGTGCCGACGAGACGTTGTGACCCAGTGCGGCGCCGGTCGAGCGAATCGAGGCGGGGAACACTTCCACCAGCAGCACCACGTTCATGACGGCAGAGATGGCTACCAGGAAAGCCATGATGATCAGGCCCAGCAGAATCAGTGCGGGTTTGCCGGAGTTCATCATGATGAAAATCGGGTAGGCCATGATGGTCAGACCCGCAGCGGCAAACAAGGCCAGTTTGCGGCGACCGTAGTGGTCCGAGAAACGGCCAACCAGTGGGTGCAAGATGCAATACACCACCAACGAGGCACTGCACAGCCACAGGGCCGAGGTTTTGCTCATTCCCAGGATGGAAACCAGGTGGTTATTGGCGTAGGTGATGAAGTAGTACAGCGACACAAGGAACAGGGCGGAGAACGCAAAGGACAGAACAAAAGCGTTGAACTTGTCCTTGGACGAGACGCGCTCCAGTGTGTTGTTGGCTTTCTTTTCCTGCAGCTCGTGGTAGACGGGGGTGTCGTTCAGTTTGCGACGGATAAAAACCGCAATGAAGGTCATCACAATCGACAGCACGAAGGGCACACGCCAGCCCCAGCTGTAGACCTGGGCTTCGGTCAGCGTGGCGTTGATGGCGGCAGCGGTGGCGGTACCGAGCAGGAAGGCGATGCCGGCGGTGAAGGTCACTACGCTGGCGGCGGTGGCACGACGGTTGGAGGGGGCGCTTTCCACCAGGAAAATACCGGCAGCGGACCATTCACCACCCACCATCATGCCTTGCAGGAAGCGCAGCACAACCAGCAGGATAGGAGCGGTAATGCCGATGGTGTCATAGCCAGGCAGCAGGCCAATCAGGGTGGTGAATACACCCATGCCAAAGACGGTAATCATCAGCACGGTCTTGCGGCCAAAGCGGTCGCCAATGGGGCCCAGAATCAGGGCGCCAAAGGGGCGCGAGACAAAACCCACGGCAAATACGGCCAGGGACGAGAGCAGGGAAACGCCAGCGGCGTCGGATGGAAAGTAGATGCTGCCGATAATGGCTGCAAAGTAGCCATAGATCGCGAAGTCAAACCATTCCATGAAGTTGCCAATACCAACGGCAACAACTTGTTTTTTACTTAAGCCCGGCTGGCCTGGGGGGGCCGATTTGGCATGTGCAGGGGCGACGGTAGCAGTGCCCATAAAGATCTCCTCGAGCAGGGCAGGTGAATACCCGACCCTTATTGTGGTTGTGGCTGATTTTTAGTCTAATCAAGCCAAATAATTATTCAAACTAATTAGAAAAATGGCTTCCATTAATATCGCTAATATCAGGCGGATGGATCTGAACCTGCTGCTGGTGTTCCAGTGCTTGATGAACGAGCGCAGCGTGACCAAGGCCGCCAATGCCCTATTTCTGACCCAGGGCGCGGTCAGCGCGTCTTTGCGCAAGTTGCGGGTGGTATTCAATGACGAGCTGTTTACCCGTGGTTCGCACGGAATGACGCCTACGCATCGGGCCTTGGAGATTGCCCCGCAGATATCCGAGGCCCTGAAAAGCATCTCGGCGCTGGTCACATCCGAGCAGGAGTTCGATCCAGCTCGCTCCAGCCGGGTTTTTCGCATCGCTTTGTCCGACGATCTGGAAAATATGCTGGCCAAACGCATGATTCGCATGGCTGACGAGCAGGGCTGGACGATCAGTTTTTCCTTCTACCAAACCAATAGCTATTTGTGGCCGCAAAGCATGGTGGAGCATGGGGCGGATCTGGCGATTTGCTCCAGCCCCAAATTTCTGAGCACCATGCACAAGTCGCAAGTGCTGTTTTCCGCTTCCTATATCTGCATTTACGATAAGCAGTCCATTGCGTTTTCAACCCCCATCAGCAAGCAGGAGTATCTGCATGCTCATCATGGGCGGGTGTCCTTTGACGGCTTGCGCGGCTTTGTTGATGAACTCTTTGATGCCGAGCGACTGCAGCGCAAGGTCAAGGCCTCGTTCACGCATTTTTCCGGGGCAATCAACGCCATTATTGGCAGCCCTTTGGTGCTGACCATGCCCGATTACGCCGCCCGTTCCTTTGTGGAATGCAATAGTCGATTAGCCGTCTCGCCGGTGCCGTTGCGAGTGCCATCTTTTGTGGTGTCCATGATTTGGGACATCAACAAGGAACATGATGAAGAAAGCCGCTGGTTGCGGCGTTTTGTGCTGGAGCTGACCGAGTCTGTCAGCCAGTGACGTGCTGCTGATACGATCCGGCGGCGTACTATTGCCCCTGTTCTGTTTTCTTTTCTACTATCCGCCATGCGAATTTTATTGATTGAAGACGAGCCTGATTTGGCCCTGTGGCTGACGCGCAGCATGCAAAAGAAAGGGTTTGCAGTCGAGTGGTCCAACGACGGGATGGTGGCCTACCATCGTTTGCAGATCGAGGAATTTGATGCGCTCGTCCTGGACCTGGGCTTGCCGGGCATGGACGGACGTGCCTTGCTGGCACGTCTGCGTTCGGAGGATAACCGGACTCCCGTGTTGATTTTGACGGCTCGCGACTCCTTGCAGGAGCGAGTGGAAGCCCTGGAGTGTGGGGCGGACGATTTTTTGCCCAAACCTTTTCGTATTGAAGAGCTGGTGGCGCGCGTCAATGCCCTGATTCGTCGTAGCCGGGGCAAGGACAAACCGCGTATGGCGTGTGGCAGCCTGATCTATGACTTGTCCACACAGCGCTTTACGCTGGATTCGGCGCTTCTGTCCGTGTCACCGCGCGAGGCCGAGGTGCTGCGTATTCTGGTGCAGCGTAGCGGAGAACCTGTGAACAAGCAGTTCATCCTGGATCGGCTCAATGACAAGGATGAGGATGAAATCAATATTGAAGCTATCGAGGTATTGGTGCATCGCTTGCGCAAGAAACTGCAGTCCTCGGATGTCCATATCGTCACTTTGCGCGGCGTAGGTTATTGCCTGGAGCCTGTGGGCGATGATGAGCCTTAGCGTATTGCCTTATCGGGGGCAAATATGGCCTTAAGCAGTCTGCGTCGTACTTTGTTGTTCATGCTGATTCCTGCGGCTTTGCTGACCTCGGGCGTGTCCCTGTTTGTTTCCAGCATGACTCTGAAGGATCAGGTCAACGCCGCGTTTGACCGGGCTTTGGCCGGTGCCTTGAAGTCCATGTCGTCCAATGTCTTGACCATTAGTGGCGGGCTGGCGATGGAGCAGTCTTACTACATGATGGAGTTCATGGAGTACACCATCAGCAGTCAGGTGTATTTCAGGGTGGCTACTGAAGATGGTTTATCGGAAATTGGCTTTACCGGTATGCCGCTGCCCGTGCGGCGTCTGCTCAGTAATCAACCCGTTTTCTATGACGCTGAATATCTGGGAGAGCCCTTGCGCATCGCGGCGGTGGCGCTGGAGTCGGATGGGCGCCTGCAGACTTATCAAGACAGCCGAATTCTGATTCAGGCTGGTGAAAACCTGAGCGAGCGCCATGCTTTCATACGCAAAGTCATTATCCAGAATCTGATTCAGGACGTGGCGGTGCTCAGCCTTTTCATTATTCTGATTCTGGTTGGCACCTTGCTGGCGCTACGCCCTTTGCGCAAGTTGAGCGCCGAGGTACGGCATCGTTCCCCCGATAATCTGGAACCGATCAGCGAGGCCAGCCTGCCGCGAGAGGTCCGGCCTTTGGTACAGACCATCAATTTGCATATGGATCGTTATGCACGCAAATCACGCGAGCAACAGCAGTTTCTGGACGATGCCTCGCACCAGTTGAAAACCCCCTTGGCTGTTTTGCTGACCCAGGTGGATTTTGCCCTGTCTCTGGCCAAGACCGATGAAATGAAGGAGGTGCTGGAGGCAATTCAATTACGCTTGAACAACACGGCTCAGATGACGCATCAAATGGTGGCCTTGTCCAGGGTTCGCGATGCTGCTGACCAGCTACGCACCCGCGCGGCCTTGGGCACAGTCGACTTGTGCCAGCAAGCCGGGCTGGTGGTGGATGAGCTCTGGAGCCTGGCGAGGTCCAAGCGTCAGGACCTGGGCCTGGACGCGCCCTCCACCCCTGTTCGGGTAGCCGGGGAGGCTTGGCTCTTGCAACAGGCTTTAAGCAATATGGTCAGCAATGCCATCAAGTACTGCCCACGTGCTGCATGCATTACGGTAACGGTGCGCAAGGAAGGGCCGGTGTGCAGCATTCAGGTTGAAGACGATGGTCCGGGTATGAGTGCTGATGATATGGCCAAGGCAGGCCATCGTTTCAGGCGCGGCGAGGCGGGGAAGGCCTTGCAGGGCTCCGGTTTGGGGCTGGCGATCGTACAGGCTATTGCACAGATTCATGGCGCCCGCATGAGCCTGCGGACAGGACCGCAGCAGCGTGGTTTGATCGTGCATTTGGAGTTTGATTCGCTTGAACACTGATTGGATGGTTCAGGGTATACCCTTGAAAATCGTGTTTTTTGGCGAAATTGAAAGGTAGGCGAAAGCTTCGCTCCGGTAAGGTCGCACCCATTACAACGACTAAGATCCTCCTGGAGGCGAATCAATGACTATCCACATGAAACTACGGGTGCTACTGGCCAGCAGTATTCTGGGCTTGAGCAGTCTGAGTGGCGTACAGGCCCAGCAACCCTCCAAGCCTGAGTGTATTGCTCCAGCACAGCCAGGCGGCGGGTTTGACCTGACCTGTCGTGTAGCCGTGAACGGTTTTCTGGAAACCAAGCTGCTGGAAAATCCCATGCGCACCGTCTATATGCCCGGCGGTGTAGGGGCGGTGGCCTATAACCATATCGTGGCGCAGCGTCCGGGCGACGGCAATGCGATTGCTGCTTTCTCGGGTGGCTCCCTGCTGAATCTGGCACAGGGCAAGTTTGGCAAATACTCGGTAGAGGACGTGCGCTGGCTGGCGTCGATTGGCAGTGATTATGGCGTGGCCATTGTGCGTGCGGACTCGCCTTATCAGGACCTGAAATCCCTGATGGAGGCCTTCAAGGCCGACCCGACCAAGATTGTTCTGGGAGCGGGTGGTTCCGTGGGTGGGCAGGACTGGATGAAGGCTGCGCTGACGGCCCGTGCCGCAGATGTGGATTTCCGCAAAATGCGCTTTGTTGCCTTTGAGGGCGGTGGCGAGGCGATGACGGCCCTGCGCGGTGGCCATATTCAGGCCTATATGGGCGATGCAGCCGAAGCTCACACCATGCTGGAGGGTGGGGCGCCTATTCGTGTTCTGGCTGTCTTTAACGACAAGCGACTGGACGGTGCACTGGCCGAGATTCCCACGGCCAAAGAGCAGGGCTTTGATATTGAGTGGCCTATTATTCGCGGCTTTTATGTGGGCCCCAAAGTCTCTGACGAGCAATATCAGTGGTGGGTTCAGGCGTTCGAGCAGCTGATGAAAACGCCCGAGTTTGCTCGCATGCAAACCCAGCAGGGCCTGTTCCCCTTCAATATGAGCGGCCAGGAACTGGATGCTTACGTAAAACAACAAGTACTTCAGTATCGAGAATTGGCTGACTCGTTTGGCCTGATAAAGAAGTAAGTTTTTTACGGTACTCCCGGCCGGTTTGCGCCGGGAGTGCCGCCTGTCTGCCCCGTCGTCCATGGCGGGTGAATCCGGAGATTCCAATCATGACGCTGAATGATCGCGTACTAGGCGTGGGCGCGCTGGTGCTCGCTGCCTTGATCACCGCTTTTGGCTACGACCTAGAGCCGCCTTTTTCCTATGAGCCTGTTGGCCCCAAGGCCTTCCCTTTATTGCTGGCCTTGATCATTGCTTTATGTGGGCTGCGCCTGATTATCAAAGGTGGTGGGACTGTGCCTGCCAACCCCAGTGGAGCCAATGGCCGCATCTTGATGATGGTGGCCTACCTGGCGGCTTATGCCTGGCTGTTTCAGTGGCTGGGTTTCATCATTGCCACCACGCTGATGGCTACCTTGGTAGGCCGTTTGTTTGGCGGTAGCTGGAAGCAGGCCCTGATTGGCGGGCTGGCGATGGGAGTGGGGCTGTTTCTGCTATTTGATTTGGGCCTGGATGTGGTTCTGCCCTACGGCATCCTGGGAGAGTGGTTATGAGCTCGATTCTTGATTATTTGAGCGTAGGCTTTGGCGTTGCTTTTTCTGCCCAGAATCTGTTGGTCGTCGCGATTGGCGCTTTTATCGGCACCATTGTGGGCGTGTTGCCTGGGCTGGGGCCGATTAATGGTGTAGCCATGCTGGTGCCGATTGCCTTTGCCATGAAGCTGCCCCCGGAGTCTGCTCTGATCCTGCTGGCCGCTGTGTATGTGGGTGCGGAGTATGGTGGTCGTATTACCTCCATTCTGATCAATGTGCCCGGTGAAGCGGCAGCGGTCATGACGACGCTGGACGGTTATCCGCTGGCGCGCAAAGGTTTGGCCAGTGTGGCCTTGTCCTTGTCGGCTTTTTCCTCGTTCATCGGGTCCACCATTGCCATCTGCGGTATTGTGCTGCTGGCTCCCATGCTGGCGGGCTGGGCGGTTGCCTTTGGCCCGGCCGAGTATTTTGTGCTGATGGTGTTTGCCTTTTGTGCGCTGACCAGTTTGTTGGGGGATGAGCCAGTCAAAGGTATCCTGGCCGCTATGCTGGGCCTGTTCATTTCTACGGTGGGAGTAGACGCCAACTCGGGGGTATATCGGTACAGCTTTGATATTCCGAACCTGGCAGATGGCATTGATTTTGTTGTTGTCGTGATTGGTTTGTTTGCTGTGGCAGAGATGTTGCAGATGCTGGAAAACCTGTTGGGTGGCGTGTCGATCGAAGTACCTAAAAGCAAGCGCAAGCTCTTTAACCTGAAAGAGCTGGGCATGACCTGGTGGAGCACCGTGCGTGGTGGCGTGATGGGTTTTTTTATCGGTATCCTGCCCGGTGCCGGGGCCAGTGTGGCCTCTGCGGTGGCCTACGCCAATGAGAAAAAATATATCGAAGGCAAAGATCCCAATGCCATGTTTGGCCAGGGCGATATGCGTGGCCTGGCTGCGCCAGAGGCGGCCAATAACAGTGCTGCAACCGGCTCCTTCATTCCCATGCTGACACTGGGCGTGCCAGGCTCTGGAACAACGGCGGTCATGATGGGTGCCCTGACGCTGTACAACATCACGCCGGGGCCAGTGTTGTTTGAGTCGCAGCCACAGATTGTGTGGGGCTTGATTGCTTCCTTGATGGTCGCCAACGTCATGCTGTTCTTGATGAACGTGCCCATGGTGCGGGTCTTTGCCTCCATGCTGGCTATTCCTCCGCGCCTGTTGGTGCCTGGTATTTTGGCGATCAGCTATATCGGGGTCTATGCCATCAATGGCACGAGCTTTGATCTGCTGCTGGTCGTTGGTATCGGCGTTCTGGGCTACTTCCTGCGCAAGATGAACGTGCCCATGGCACCGATGGTGCTGGGAGTGGTTCTGGGCAATATGATGGAGCAGAATCTGCGTCGCGCGCTGTCCATCACGAACGGTGAAATCGGTATTCTGTTCGAGAGCAAAGTTTCAATTGCCTTGTGGATCGCGGCCGTTTTGGTTAGTGTAGGTCCGATCGTGCTGCGTCGTATTGCAGGGCGCAAGCAACTGCACGACGAGACATAAATAGGGGGACCCCACCGCTTCGGTGGGGCTTTTATCGGGAGAAAGTGCCAGGCTGCGGCCTGGCCTTGTTGTTTTTGTTATGGCTATCTGGTTTCGAATTGCCCTGGGTTTTGGGGTAGCCCTGCTTGGTGCCCTGGTGGCCAGTTGGCTGAGTATGCCTTTGCCCTGGATGTTGGGTGCCCTGATCTTGACGGCAGCTACCAAAATGGCAGGCAGTCCGGGGGCCTGCATGCCGCTGGCGCGCAACGCAGGTCAATGGGTTATTGGGACATCCCTGGGGCTGTATTTCACTCCGGCCATGGTGCATCTGATTGGCAGTAATGCTCTGTTTATCGTGATGGGCATGGTGTTTGCGCTGGTCTTGTGCTGCATAGGTACATTCATGCTGACTCGTTATGCCGGTACGGATCTGCGTACTGCCTGGTTTGCCAGTGCAGTAGGAGGAGCCAGCGAGATGACGGGGCTGGCGGAGCGTTATGGCGCACGTCCGGATCTGGTCGCCTCTGCACATGGTTTGCGGGTGCTGATGGTCGTAGTGATTATTCCCTTCGCGTTCGAGGCTTTGGGCTTTTCGGGGGAGCAGGCGGGAGCTGTTGTACGGCCTGATTTTTTGAACCTTCCTGGTCTGGCTCTGCTGGTGCTGTTAAGCAGTGTGGCCGGCTTCCTCTTTCAAATCTTGCGTTTGCCCAACCCTTGGGTGCTAGGCCCTTTGTTGGTGGTGGCCAGTCTTACGTATAACGACATTATTTTGTCGGGCCTGCCGATACAAATTTCCAACTTGGGGCAGCTGTGCATTGGCTGGGCTCTGGGCGACAAGTTCGGGCCGGACTTTTTCCGTCGTGCTCCCAGGTATCTGGGGGTCGCTGCCATCAGTAACCTGATCAATCTGTGCTTGGCGTTTGCCTTCGCCTATGGCCTGTATCGGCTTTCCGATATTGCCTATCCCACGTTGGTGCTTGGCGTCAGCCCAGGCGGCATTGCAGAGATGGCGATTACCGCCAAAGTGCTGCAATTAGGAGCGCCGATGGTGACCTCCTTTCAGGTGGCGCGCATGGTTTGCGTGTTGGTGTTGACCGGACCTTTATATACCCGTCTTGCCCGCTACTTAAAACTGAGTTGAGGGCTGTTCGTATCAGCCTGATGAAAAAAGCCCGGTGTCTGACCGGGCTTTTTTTCTTTTGCATCAAGAAAGGGTGGCTTGCGACAGAGGGTTAGCGGCCAGGCGTGACTTTGCCATGCTCGCCGATCTCGGTCAGGCGCTCGCCCATCAGGGTGGCTTTCAGCATTTTTCCGGCTTGTGCCAGCTTGCCTTCGCGCACGCTCCAGTATTCCGCACTATCAATATGCACGCACACCAGCGCCAGATCGGGGTCGGTAATGCCCTCGGCAAACCAGGCTTCAGTCATGGTGTTCCAGAAGCGTTCTTTCTGGTTCATGGAGTCGACCACGCGGGCCATACCGGACACCGACACATAGGTGTCGCTTTTAGGATCGGCATAGCTGACGTTCACATGCGGATTGGCGCTCAGATTACTGACCGGGTCACTGCTGCGCGACATGAAGAACCATAGCTTGTCATGCTCATAGTCCTCTTGGGTCGAACCCATTTTTGCCTTCTGGGTTGTCATGGGCCAGGCATGGAGTTCGCCATTGGCCGCATGGGTGACGAACATCGCAAAGCGGATGTCCTTGATAATCTCTTGCAGATGTTCAAAGGAAGATTCAATTGTTTCGTTCATGGCATCTCCTTGAGAAGGTTGAAGAGTTAACACTGCTTACTTAATCACCCCGCAAGCAAAGCGTCCGCCACCGCCGCCCAGGGGCGCGGGGTGGTCGGAGTGGTTGTCACCGCCTTCGTGAATCATCAGGGAGCGGCCCTTGATCTGATCCAAGGACTTCAGGCGTGGGGCCAGAACGGGTGTGCTGGCGGTACCGTCAGCCTGTACATACAGGGCGGGCAGGTCGCCCAAGTGGCCGTTGCCCCATGGGAAGCCGTGCTTGCCGGTTTTTGCAGGATCCAGGTGGCCGCCCGCTGCTCCGGCAGGCGTTACCTTGCCGTCTTTTTCGCTGGGGGCGCAGCTGGCATTCTCATGCACATGGAAGCCATGTACACCGGGTTTCAGGTTTTTCAGGTCTGGCGTGAAAACCAAACCATGCTCTGTCTGACGGACGCTAACCTGGCCGATCTGTTCGCCAGCACCGCTTTCGGTAGCCATATTCATGGGGATGATGACGTCGGCCAGCGAGGGGGCGGATAAAGCAAGGGTGGCGCCTGCGGTGGCCAAGACCATTGCGCATCGCGCTTTGAAGGAAGAAAAACGCATAAGGCTGATTCCTTTGCTGAAATAAAACAGAAGGTTAGATCAGCCTAGCATTGCAGCCGCGCCATGCAGTTAAGAGACGTTTCTCTTTGTCAGTAAAGTCGGCCTGAAAAAGTGCCTGAAAGCGGTGGACCAAGCAAGGGTTTAGTCGGTCCGACAAGGGTAGTCCCGGCCTATCGTCTTTTCCAGAAAACGAGTTACTGCCTTGATGCGGGGCAAGTATTGCAAGTCCCGATGCACTGTCATCCAGATGGTGCGACGTACGGTAACTTGTTCATCCAGCAGCTTGATCATGCCCAGTCGTTCCGGTTTGGCAAAAGAGGGCAGCATGACGATACCTGCACCGGCTGCGGCGGCAAACATCTGGGCAATCATGCTGGAGGACTGAAAAGCCAGCTTGGGCCGGGAGATGATTTCATTAAGCCAGCGCACGGTATCCAGCTGGATCAGGTCGTCCACATAAGAGGCAAATTGGTGATCCAGCAGGTCGTCCAGATCACAGGGATGGCCGTGACGGGTCAGGTACTCGGGAGACGCGTACAGATGTAGCGGAAAGGAGCCCAGGGGCACCACATCAATGGACTTGCCTGCCATGGGAAAAAAACTCAGGAATACATCCGCTTCGCGCCGGTTGACGTGCATTTGCTGGGTCGTCGTGACTAGCTCAATGGCGATTTTGGGGTGTAGCGATGAAAAGCCCTGAAACTCTGCCGCCAGATATAAGGAGGCAATGCCTTCCATGGAGCCGACCCGCACTGTGCCGGAGGGTTCTTTAGGGCGATCCCCCAATTGTTCTGCCAGAGCCACGGCACTGGCTTCCATGGACTCCACATACTCCAGCAAGCCTTGCCCGCCTGCGGTCAGATGCAGACCCTGGTTACTGCGCTCGAAGATGGGCGCGTTAATCGTTTCTTCCAGTCGGCTGATATGACGGCTCAGGGTGGACGGGTCTACCTTCAAACGTCTGGCGGCCGCGCCCAGGGTGCCGCAGCGCGCCACTTCCAGGAAAATTTTCAGATCATGCCAATTGGGATCAATAGGAGACATGGCTACAACCCTGGACAAGAATATTTGCAAGGCGGGTACCAAATAATGGACGAAACCCGTGCGTATTTTTAAGTCTACTGCGAGCTATCACGGTATAGATCAAGCTTTCAGGGAGTTGCAAATTTGCAATGCACCTTGTGTTGCGGACGGCCTTGTTTGGAAAGAGAAATAGAGGCTGCCATGTACCCCCGAGGCAACGGAAGTACATGGCAGGTACTGCTAGCAGGGTGGGTCAGACGATGGCCTTATTCTTCCATCGTTTCCGAACTGGCTACCTGACCGTCCTGCACGGGCTCACTGCTACGTGATTGTTTACCGCTTGCGCTGTTTGGTCCTCGGAAAGTAGCGGGCGTGATGCGTCGACGATCAATGGACAGATCAAACACATCGAAGCGGTTGTAGTAGCCCACAATGTCGTGGAACTGCTTGGGTTCCACGCAGGCGTTCAAATCAAAAGTGGCATAGGCAATCCCTTCTTCATTTTGCAGAAAGTCGCCTACGGATGCGCCGGTGGGGTCCAGGAACTGGGTTGCCGCGCGCGGGGTGTTTTCCAGCACTTCGCGCGCCTGGGCATCCCCGCCTTCGGTCAGGGCATCAAGCATGGCCTGGTCCATGAAACCGGCATTCAGAATGCCGAAGACTTTGGACTCAAAAGAGTGGCCGCCTGCTCGTATTTTGTTGGCTGCCACATTGTCAAAGTTCTGGCCGGATTTGGGCATGCGGGTCGGCCAGATAGCCGGCCAGGCGGAGATGTGAATCTGCTCGCCCTGGGCCGCCAGTGAGTAGCGGGCCAGCGGGTTGGTGTTCTCCCCGCAGATCAGGGCACCGATGCGGCCAATGTGGGTTTGGCACACGCGCAGACCATGGCCATCGCCCGGAGCCCAAACCATTTTTTCGTAGAAGGTGGGCACCAGTTTACGGTGGTGATTCAGGATGGAACCATCATCGCCAATGATCACATTGGAATTCCAGATGCAGCCTACGCTGGCCTCGGTGCTTTCGCTAAAACCCAGGGATACAAAGATGCCATTGCGCTTGGCAGCGGCACGAATCTGGGCGATTTCCGGGCCATCAATATGGATGCTGTTGGCTGCCATTTTCTTGAACCAGTCGTGGTTGTAAATGGGCGCCCACAGCGCGGCCCAGACTGGAAAACCGGGGATGAAGGCTTCGGGAAAGGTGATCAGCTCGGCTCCGTGGCGGGCGGCCTCGTCAATAATGGCAATGGCCTTGCGTACCGAGGCGGCCGCGTCCATGTAAACAGAGGCAATATGTGCCGCGGCAACTTGAGTGATTGGAAGTGACATGGTGTGTTTCTCTCTACGTTTAATGAACGGTGGCCTTGGCCACACCTAATCCGGTTTCCCGGCGAACCGACATCTCTACCCACCTGGATTCCGACAGGGCGCTGCGGGTGAACAGCGAGAACAGAATCACCAGTAAAAAGCCCAGAGGGATGGAGATAATTCCGGGATTGCGCAAGCTGATCAGGGGCTTGGACAGGCCCACCACGCTGCTTGCATCGGCAGGAATGGCATCTGCCGTGGCCTGGGCTGCGTTGCGTTCAGTGACCAGCTTGTCGCGCAGGGCAGGGTCGCTTGCCGTGTTCAGCTTTTGATTGACGGTGGTGACAGTGGCCAGTGCCGCTTCTTTTTGCAGCAGCGGGTAGCTCATGTTGGGCGATACCAGCACCAGCCCGATGGACAGGATCGTTCCGCCTACTACACCCGCCACCACACCGGCGGTATTGCAGCGTTTCCAGTACAAGGTGCAGACCAGCGCTGGCAGGTTGGCCGATGCGGCAACGGCATAGCCCAGGCCCACCAGATGCGCCACGTTCTGTCCCTTGGCCGCAATACCGGCAGCGATGGAAATCACCGCCATCAGCAAGGTGGCGATACGCGCTGCAATGACCTGTTCGCGCTCGGTGCCTGCACCGTTGCGAATTGCGCCGATATACACGTCATGGGCCAGCGAGGAAGCCGCGGCCAGTGTCAGGCCGGCCACCACCGCCACAATCGTGGCAAAGGACACGGCAGCCACCACGGCCAGCATGAAGTTGCCCATCATGCTCTCCGGCCCCCCACCCAACAGTTGCGCCAGCATGGGCGCGGCCAGATTGCCGCCCTTGTCCAGGCCCAGAATCGCGCTGGGGCTGACATTCAGTGCGGCAGAAAAGCCGATCACCACAATGAACAGATGGCACAGGCCGATGGCAAACATGGCGTACAGTGCCGATTTGCGGGCGGCTTGCGCATGTGGCACGGTGAAAAAGCGCATCAGGATATGTGGCATTGCGGCGGTTCCCAGCACCAGTGCCATACCCAGCGAAATCTGTTCGACCGGGTTTTTCAGATACAGGCCCGGTTCCAGAAAGCGCTGTCCGGCTTCGGCCACACCCAGCGAAGATTGCCCCAGGAAATTGATCACATGATTCTGGATGGCGGGGCTGGAAATGACCGAGCCAAAAAACGCTTCCACGTTAAAGCCGTAGGGCGCCCAGGACAGAATCACCAGCACGAAGCAGAAACTGATCAGCAGACCAGCCTTGAGCACTTGCACTGAAGTAGTGGCACGCATGCCACCAAATAACACGTAAATCAGCATCATCAGGCCGACGATGCCAACAGAAACCTCATAGGGAATCCCGATCAGCGCCCGGATAATCACGGCACCGCCCACAATCTGCGGGACCATGTAAAACAGCGCGACCAGAATGCTGGACCCGGCCACAACCAGCTTGGTGGCACGGAAGTTGTTTCGATAGGACAGCACATCGCCCAGCGTGTAGCGACCCAGATTCCGGCAAGGTTCGGCCACCAGAATCAGCACTGGAATGAAGGATACGAAAAAGCCCACCAGATAGCTGATACCGTCCAGACCATATATCGCGATCAGCCCGGAAACGCCCAAAAACGCGGCGGCTGAGAGGTAATCCCCGGCAATGGCCAGTCCATTAAAACGGGCGCTGATACCGCCGCCCGCCGTGTAGAAGTCGCTGGCAGTGGCGTTGCGGCGTGCCGCCAGAAACGTGATGCCCAGCGTGAACAAGAACAAGAAGGCGAATACTGAAAACGTCAGCACCCTGTTGCCTTCATTAACCAAGGTGCTTTCCTGTGCGAGCGCAGCTTCGCTGACAGCCATCAAGGCTGTCGCAAATACTATTTTTTTCATGATGAGCCCTTTAAACGGTCGCGGAGCGCATTGAGAACTGCTGGGATTCTTCTTGTGTTAACTGCTGCACCATCTTGTCCAGGTGACGCAACTGGACGGCATAGCGCCAGGCCACGGCACCCCCCACCAGATACTGGGCGATCAGATACCAGAGCCCGAAATTGGTGGAGTTGCTCAGTTTCAGACGAAAAAGCTCGGGGCTAAGACTGGAAAGAATGGGAACCAGAAAAAAGAAGGCCATGCTGACAAACAACAACCGCAGCACCACGCCTCTTCGCTTGCGTACCAGATCCTGGAATTGAGGCTTTGCGTACAGCGCCTCATAAACCTGGGCAGAGATATCCGCCATGTTTGTCTCCTTTTTTGATTGGATTTGTATTTGCCATTCTTAAGAAGGAGGGCGCGATAGGAAAGCGCCAATGTTGCAAACCCTCTTGCAAATTTGCAGGATGAGGTGGGATGCCACACTGCAGGGACTTTTCTATATCTAAATGAGAATTATTGTTAATATGCTCGCTTCATTCGACATCCGTCTCTTGTATTTGCCATGTCCCGCCGCCCCACGTCCAAGAAAGGCTGGCTCGCTCATTACAGCGGGCTGATCGGCTCGTGGGCCAAGCGCAGCTCTTTGCCGCAGGACGCGGAAGATGCCGCGCAGGACTCCATTGAAGGCTTGCTGCGCGGCGAACATGCTGCGGCACTGAATCAAAAAGCCTATATGTATCGCAGTGCGCAAAACCAGCTGATCAGTGAGATCCGCCGTCAGTCGCGCCACGACGTGGTGCCTCTACACGATTTGCGAGAGGAGGAGCACCCGGTAGGTCTTGGCCCCGAAAGTGATCTGCGCATGGAGCAGCTTAGCCAGGCGTTGCGAGATGCCTTGCAGGAGCTGCCCTTGAAGTGCCAGCAAGTGTTTTTGTGGAACAAAATAGAGGGCTATACGCAAAAGGAAATTGCAGAGAAGCTGGATCTGACGCCCAGCTCGGTGGAAAAATACATGAAGCGGGCATTGCGGCATCTTCAGAAAAAGTTACAAAACTATGCCCCTCATTGATTCCGGATTTCCTTATGCATAAACGTCTTATCAGTGAAGGGCACGGTTTTGTGCCCTGTGTCCCTGGCGACGCGAGCCATGCCTAAAAACGACAATCCCACCCCCTCTTATCTGCCCCAAGAGCAAGCGCTGGACTGGTTTTCCAGAGAGCAGCTCGGTGAGCTGACGCCGCAGGAGCAGCGTGAGCGGGATGCGTGGTTGGCGCAGGATCCGGCCAATGAGCGGGAGTACCGTTCCTTGCAGCAGGTCTGGCAGGTGGCGGACCATCTGCCCATGGACGAGATGCGGGAGATCATGAATCGTCCGGCGAAAGAGGTGCCCAACTTTGCGCGTCGACGCTGGGTGATGGGTACAGGGGTGACGCTTGCAACGGTGGCCGCCGGGGCCTGGTTCAGTCGTTCGATGTGGGCCGAAACGCCTGTGTTTACCCAGCGCCTGTTGACCGCACGCGGCGAGCGCAAGCAGCTTGAATTGCCGGATGGTTCGCGTCTGGATTTGAATACGGACACGGAGGTGAACATCGCGTTTTACGCGTCGCGCCGAAACGTGGAGCTGCTGCGGGGCGAGGCCCTGTTTGCGGTGCAGTCCGACAAGAATCGCCCCTTTTCCGTAGACGCGGGTCAGGCGCAGGTGCTGGTTACCGGGACGCAGTTCAATGTGCGTCGAGAGGCGGAGAGTGTCGCCGTGGCTGTGCGCGAGGGCTCGGTGCAGCTTTCCACAGGCCCGTGGTGGCGCCGGGACCGGGCGATGTTATCGGCTGGGCAGGTATCCAGCGCGGTAAACAACAAGGTGATGCCTTTAGCTCAGGAGCGTGTGGAAGCGATTATGGCCTGGCAAGAGGGGCGCATCGTGTTCCGTGATGTGCCTTTGACGACGGTGGCACAGGAGCTGAGCCGCTATCTGGAACACCCCTTGCGGGTGACAGACTCACAGATCACCAAGTTGCGCATTTCGGGCACATTGAGTATTGAGGAACCAGCAGCGGCGCTGGATATCCTGCCGGACATCGCGCCAGTACGGGTGGTGCGACAAGCGGATGGCAGCGCTTTGTTGATGGCGCGTTAAGGTTACGGCTCGTTTTGCGTTTGGCAGCAAGCAATAAGCCACGAACCGTGAAGTGCGAATGGTGAACAGCGATTCGAAGACGAACGATGCTGTGCTGTTGAGTTCCGTTGCCAAGCAAGTCGTGCACCACTATTGATACATCTTGTATCAAAAAGAGCGGTGAGAATCATTCCGGAAAATTTTTCGCTACGGCGTCTTACTTATGGGGGCCTGCTTTCCAGATCGGAAACAGGTTAGCCCATAGCCTTGGCCAAGGGCGTCTGCGCACCATGCGCGTACTTATTTTTTGGAACTCTGTTCATGCTGGACACGCAAGCAATACCCGCCGCCGCGCGTCGGGGTACGACATCGATTGGTCTTAACGCCCTCGCACTTTCCCTTTTTCTGGCTATTGGTCTGTACGCACCCCATGCTTGGGCGCAGGAAACGCCGGTGGCGATCAGCATTGCCGCACAACCCTTGGAGGCCGCGCTGGAAAAGCTAGGTGCACAGGCCGGGTTGCAGATTTTCTATCTGCCTGACGCGGTTAAAGGGATTGCGGCTCCCCCTGTGTCCGGCAGTCTCACGGCAGATCAGGCCTTACGTCGCTTGCTGGCAGGCACGGGTCTGGAATTTCGACGTAAGGGCAAGAATGTGTCCCTGACCCGCCCGGTGCAGGGCGAGACGACGCAGCTGGCTCCGGTTCGTGTGGTGGGGCGTGATCTGTCTACTGAAGGCTCGGGCTCCTATGCCGTTCAGGCGACCACGGCGGCAACAGGTTTGCGTCTGTCACCACGCGAGACCCCGCAGTCCGTCAGTGTGATTACACGCCAGCAGATGGAAGATATGAATTTGACCACGCTGGGCGAGAGCTTTAAGACCGTCACGGGGATTGCAACGTCCATGTCGGATATTGACCGCACCGATATTCATTCGCGTGGTTTCTATATCGACACTTACCAATACGATGGGGTGTCTATTGCCACACAGAATGATTTCTTCGGAACTTCCAACTTTGATCCCATTCTGTACGACCGCATCGAGATAGTGCGTGGTGCTACCGGCTTGATGACGGGGGCGGGCAATCCTGGGGCTTCGGTGAATATCGTGCGCAAACGCGCGACCAGCGATGTGTTTACCGGCACCGCCTCTGTTGGCATAGGCTCTTGGGACCATCACCGGGGCACGATTGATCTATCTACGCCCTTGAACAAGGACGGTACCGTGCGTGCCCGCGTGGCAGGGATGATGGAGGAGCGCGACTCGTATATCGACCGTTACCACACGCGCAATCGTGCCTGGTTAGCGACTGCGGAAGCGGATCTGACGCCTGACACGACTGTGCGGGTTGGAGTAGAGCATCAGGCCAAACGTCCGACGGGCGTGACCTGGGGCGGTCTGCCTACGCTGGATAACAAGGGCGGGGATCTGGATTGGCGTCGCTCTTTCAGTATCGGTGCAGATTGGACACGCTGGGATACGACCAGCAATACCTTCTACGCGGGCATAGACCATCGCTTTTCCAATGGCTGGTCCTTGAAAGCCAATGTCAGCCGTCTGGAGAGCGAGTACGACTCCAAGCTGGTGTATTTGATGGGCCACCCTGATCCTGTCACCGGCTTGGGCATGACGTCCTTGCTGAACAACTCGCATCAGGAGTTCGATCAGAACAGCGCCTCGCTGGAACTGAGCGGGCCATTTAATGCCTTCGGCCAGGAGCATGAGGCTTTTGTGGGAGTGATGGGCAGCAAGTCCAACTACCGTTATGGCAACCACGCTCCGCAAGGCAATACGCCAGTGGGTAATGTCTTTGAATGGGACGGCTCCTATCCCGAGCCGGTATGGGGGAGTTTTCAGCCGTTGGGCGAACAGGAAACGCGCCAGAATGCGGTCTATGGCGCTCTGCGCCTGTCCTTGAGCGATTCCCTGAAGCTGATTGTGGGTGGTCGACAAACCAATTGGAAGCGCGAGTCCGGCAATGACACCATGAACCATCATGTATTCACGCCGTACGCTGGCCTGCTGTACGACTTCAACGATAACTTCACGGCTTATCTCAGCTACACGGATATCTTTCAGCCCCAGACCTATCGTGATGCCAGTGGCGGCTTTCTGGACCCGGTGCAGGGCAAGAGTTATGAGCTGGGTCTGAAATCCGAGCACTTTGATGGCAAGCTCAACACTTCGCTGGCATTGTTTCGTATCGAGCAGGACAATGTGGCCGAAAAAGACGGTGACAGGACTGTACCTGGCTCCAGCGATTTTGCTTATCGGGGGGCCAAGGGCGTGACCAGCGAGGGCTTCGAGCTACAGGCTTCGGGTGAAATTCAACCTGGCTGGCAGGTGGCCGCAGGCTTTGCACGTAATCTGGTGCGCAATGCTGAGGGTGGTCCTTTTAAAACTTCTGAACCGCAGAACCTGGCGCATTTGCAAACTTCCTATATCGTGCCGGGTACCGAAGGGAAGTTGACGGTAGGCGGCGGTGTGCAATGGCGCAGTCATGTTTATGTGGATAGAACTGTGGCGCCAAATCTTAGCGCACGACGCGAGCAAGGTTCCATTTTGCTGGCCAACTTGATGGCGCATTACCGCTTCTCGCCTAGCTTGTCGGCCCAGTTGAACGTGAATAATCTGTTCGACAAAAAGTATGTAGACCTGACGGAAGACTCTCAGGGCTTTTACGGTGCACCGCAGAAGATCATGCTGACGATGAAGTACCAGTTCTAAAACAAAAGCCCTGGTCTGATGCCAGGGCTTGATATTGCGAAGCAGAGGTTTGTGGAATCAGTCCTCTGCTTCCACCTCTTCCACGGACAGCAGCTCCTGGTGGTCGAAGTACAGATGGGAGCTGATTACGGGCGAGGAGTCGTCGGCCTGTGCGCTTAGTTCCAGACAATCGCCGGACAGATAAAGATCAGTCAGCAGAGCGGGTTTGCCATTCATCCAGATTTTCCCGCTGACATCCTGATACCGCTGCTTGAGCTGCAAGCGGTAGTCCGTCCCGTCCAGACCTTCCCATTCCCATTCGCCTGCCACCTGCGCGGGCACAATCCATTTGTAGATTTTGATGCCGCCTACATGCAGGATCTCGTCGGCTTCCCAGTCTCCCATATCAAAGGCGTGCGACACAATGCGCGCACCGGGTCGCAGCTCCTGCAACAAGCGTGGGCGCAGGATGGCATTGATGGTGTCCATCAAGTACAGCGTCACGATGGTGGCCTGGCTGAAGTCTGCGGTAAACAGATCCTCTTCCACAAAGTCCACCAGATACTCCACGCCGGCATGGCCGGCTTGCTCCATGGCATCGGCAACGCGCAGCGGGTCCAGTTCGACGCCTATGCTGGTGCAGTGGTATTTTTTGGCGGCCGCAATGACAATGCGCCCATCGCCACAGCCCAGGTCATACAAGACGTCCTTGCGCCCGGTCTGGGCCAGTTGCAGCATGGTATCGATGACGCGGTCGTCGCTGGGGACGAAAGGTACGTCCAGAAAAATGTCAGGTTCCACGATGGAATGGTCGTCAAGGTCTTTAATCAGGTCTTTGAACAATAGCGGTCCTTATCAATGGTGTTGGGCGAAAATTCGTTTAAATTCGGCTATCTATAGTTTAAACCACAGCAAATTAAGCCAAAATTCGCTTTTTGTGTGGATATGGACGATCATCGGTCTATGTCAGACTTATATGGCTCGACCTCATCCACGCCCGCCAAGTTAAAAACCCGTCTCCAGCATATACGAATCTCGCCCAGAGAATCGTTACGTATTCGTTCCTTGGCCGATCACATGCAATATGCTGACCCGTTGGGACATGCACAGTCTCTGGGCATAGGCCCGGCTGTCTGGCCCTTGTTTGGCCTGGTATGGCCGTCCAGCATTCAACTGGCGCGCAAATTGAAAAATCGTCCCATTCGGGCGGATGAAAGCATTCTGGAACTGGGCTGCGGATTGGGCCTGACCAGTCTGGTGATGCATAAACGTGGCGCGCAAATCCACGCCAGCGATTGCCATCCCATGGTGCCGCATTTCCTGAAGCTGAATCAGGCTTTGAATGGCTTGTCCGATCTGCCGTATGTCCATGCCCAGTGGGGGGAGCAATCTTGCCCTGATTTATTGGCTTCTTTGGGGCTGAAACCCGCCCGGCAGCGTTATGACCTGATCGTGGGCAGTGACCTGTTGTATGAAGGGAATACGCCCGCCCAATTAGCCCAACTGGTAGACCAGCGTGCGAAGAAGCAGGCCGAAGTCTGGGTAGTAGACCCGGACCGGGGGCATCGCAACAAATTTACTCAGGAAATGTCGCGCTACGGTTTTGAGCTGGTACGACAGGTCTGCTTGCGCGATCGCCCCATTTTGATGCCCGAAGGCAAGGAGGTGTCTTACAAGGGGCGTTGTTTGCAGTATCAGCGCAGTTAGAAAAAACACATCATCTCAGGCTTTTTTACCTGAGGGGCTGGAGTCAGTCAGCGCTAGCAGAAGCCCCACACAAATCGGACAGGGGACCGATTTGTGTGGGGCTTTTTTATATTCAAACAGGTTTGCTTGGGGCCGGCTGCTTTCTCAGGGATTAGGCGGCGCAAAAGGCGAAGGCGCTGATGGCCGTGGCGGTCGTTGCGGATAAGCCGAGGTCCCGAAGTTCGAGCCCATGCGATTGCTGCTTGTTGCCGGATTGACCAAACCCATTGCATTCGGGCCTTTCTGGATGATGGCTTCAGACCCTAGTCCTGGCGCGCCGGGTGTTGTGCCTGCTTTGGGCTGCATTTGCTGGCTCAAGCAATCGTAGGACAGGGCCGCCTGTCCATCCACTACTACACTGACACAGCCGGGAGACACATCGGACGGGGGCTTTTTTGCGCCTTCAATCTGCGTGTTTTGCTGGGCCATGCTGCCTGCCTGAACCAAAAACAATAAGAAGAAAAGAAGAGGGCGCATAGGGTGGTGCCAATAAAAAGAAGTCACACCATAACGGCGTTCGGGTTCCACACACCCTAGCGCAAGCCTTCACTTTTCTGGGTGAAGTTTTCATGACAAAGGCGGCGTATTTTGCCGCTGTCATGGGGGCAGGCACATCGCGCCGTTGGGGACGAGTCCGCCTGTTTGGCCCCCGCCGCCCAGAAAGAATTATGAAGTTTTTGTTACAAACGAAAGTTTTCGATTTCTGCTGCGTCTAGATGTCAACGAGTCGCGCGGCGTGTCGTCCCAGCAGGGACACACCGACACAGCGCTCATCAGATTGAGGATCGGAAGCATCGTGATGCCAGCAGAAATTTCAGGGCGCAACGTCCGTTTGTCCGGGTGGAGGGGCCACCCCTTTTGTGCTGCGCCAGTGATGGCGCTGGCTTTGTTGCTGCCTCAGAGTGCCTTTGCGCAGGCTCAGGGCAAGGTCAACATCAATGAATACATTGTGCGTGGCAATACCGTGCTGGATGCCCGCAGCATTGAAAAAGCGGTCTACCCCTTTTTAGGCCCCGAGCGCAGCCTTGAGGATATTGAAAAAGCGCGCGACGCCTTGCAGGAAGTCTATAACGCGCAGGGCTATCAGTCGGTTTACGTGGACCTGCCCGAGCAGGCCGTGGCCGATGGCGTGGTGTTTTTCCAGGTCACGGAAACCAAGGTAGGCCGTGTGCGCGTGGTCGGTGCTGAACACTATTCGCCGCTGGCCATTCGTGACGGCGTGCCGTCCTTGCAAGAAGGTCAGGTGCCGGATTTCAGCAAGGCGCAGGCGGAACTGGCGGAGCTCAATCGCGGCGCCAGTCGCCAGGTCATGCCCATGGTGAAAGAGGGGCGTGTGCCCGGCACCATGGACGTGGATCTGCGCGTTGACGACAAAAGCCCCTGGAGTGCCAGTGTGGGCTTGAACAATGATTACAGCGCCGACACCAGCAAGCTGCGCGGCATGGTCACCCTTGGCCACGACAATCTTTGGCAAAGCGGCCATACCTTCTCCCTGACCTACTTCACGGCTCCGCGTGATATGCAGGATGCCAAGGTCTGGTCGGCGGCCTACACCATGCCTTTGTCCCCGCGCTGGAGCCTGGCGTTCTCTGGCTACAAGTCTGACAGCGATGTCTCGACTGTTGGCGGTACCAATGTGCTGGGCAAGGGCCAGTCCTACGGCATTCATGCCACCTACACCTTTCCGCAGTCCGGCTCCTGGTATCACACCGCCTCGATTGGCATGGACTACAAGGATTTTGAAGAACAAACCCGTTTTGGTGAGACCAGCGACCGCGTGCCGCTGACGTATCTGCCCTTCACGTTGGCCTACAACGGCTACCGCTATACCGAAGACTCGCAAACCAGTGTCGGTCTGACCTTGACGGGCGCCAGCCGTAGCCTGTTTGGCCTGAACAGCGAATGGGAAGAGTTCGACTACAAGCGCTGGATGGCCAGCCCCAGTTTCATGGTGTTCAAGGGCGATCTGAACCACACCGAAACTTTTGCCAAAGACTGGCAGGCCTATGGCCGAGTGGGCTTTCAGATTGGTTCAGGTGCTCTGGTTTCCAACGAACAGTTTTCGGCCGGTGGCGCGACCAGCGTGCGCGGTTATCTGGCCGCTGAGCGCAGTGCAGACGATGGCTGGATGGCCAGCGTTGAGCTGCGCACCCCCTCGCTGGCCCGCTGGATTGGCCCCTCGGTTAACGAGTGGCGCTTCTACGCCTTCAGCGACGTTGCACGTTTGCGCTTGCGTGATCCCCTGCCTGAGCAAGAGTCCAGCTTTCATCTGGCCAGTGTGGGCATCGGTACGCGTCTGCAAATGTTTGACTGGCTGTCCCTGCATGCCGACTGGGCTTATCCCCTGACGCAAGGCGTCAACACCGAACGACACGATCCGCGTGTGCACTTCAGCCTGCGCGCCTCCTTCTGACCCCCTTAGCCAGAACAATCTGCCTGATTTTGTTCCCGGAGTAATTCGATCATGAAACGCCTTCTTCTTTTGATGCTCGCCATGATGGTGGGCTGGCTACCCGCCGTGGCGCAGGCCTGGTGGCAGCCTGACTGGCAGTACCGCAAGCAAATCTCTGTTGATACTACGCCTGAAGGCGCGGCCATCAGCGAAAACGTAGGCCGCACCCCCTTGCTGGTGCGTCTGCATACTGGCAATTTTTCCTTTGATGGCACCAATGAAAATGGCTCGGACCTGCGCTTTGTGTCCGGTGATGATCAGACCGTGCTGAACCACCAGATCGAGAGCTTTGACCCCTTGATGGGCATGGCGCTGATCTGGGTGGATATTCCTGAGGTGATGGCCAGCCAGAAGCAGGATATCTGGATGTACTACGGCAACGAGAAAGCCCCGGTGGCTTCCAACGGCCAGATTACCTTCGATCCCAACTACACCCTGGTCTACCACTTTGATGGCGCCGCTGGTGCACCTTCGCGTGACAGTACGGCGTACACCAACCACGCTCAAACAGCCCCAGCGGGCGTGATTGACGGCGTGTCCGGACGTGCCGCCCAGTTTGTGGGTACAGCGCCCTTGATGCTGCCTGCCAGTCCTTCCCTGGCCGTGCCAGCAGCCGGTGCTTTTTCTTTCAGCGCCTGGGTGCGAGCAGATCAGCCCCAAGGCCAGCAATTGGTCTATGCCCGTCGTGATGGTGCCAACAGCTTTCTGATCGGTCTGGACCAGGGCGTGCCCTTTGTTGAGATCAATGGCCAACGCAGTCCTGCCGGTGCCCCCTTGTCGCCCAGCACCTGGCAGCACCTGGCCGTGACAGCCGATGGCAGCCAAGTGATTCTGTACGTCCAGGGCCGCGCCACGGCTTCCCTGAATGCCAGCCTGCCACCGCTGAACACGGTTGCCGCTTTGGGTGGTGATGTCCCTGGCACTTTGTTGGCCGCGCCTGCTCCTGTGGCGGCTGAAGTAGCTGGCGCTGACGGTGCCACGCCCGGTGCCGCCGCCTCTGCCGGTGCCGAGACAGCTGCGCCTGTCGCCGCCCCAGTGACTAACTATGCGCCCTTTGTTGGTGCGATTGACGAGCTGCGCTTGTCCAAGGTTGCCCGACCTGCTGCCCTGATTTACGCCGATGCACTGGCACAAGGAGCCGAGTCTCGCCTGATTGCGTACGGTGCGGATGAAGAGCAGTCCGGCTTCGGTTTCGGTGCTCTGGGCTTTCTGCTGAAAGCCGTCCCGATGGACGCCTGGATTGTGATCGCCGTGCTGGTCTTCATGATGTTCCAGTCCTGGGTCATCATGTACCGCAAGAGCCGTCAGGTGGGCCGTGTGCAAGAAGCCAACCGTCAGTTCCGTGCTGCATTTGGTGAGTCCGGCGGCAAGCTGGATGCGGTACAGACCGACGCCAAGGCCGAACAGAACTTTGCTCATTCCTCTTTGTGGCGCCTGTACCGCATGGGGGTGAAAGAGCTGCACAACCGTCAGGCCCAAGGCATGAAGGCCTTGTCTCCCAACACCATCGAAGCCATCCGCGCTTCCATGGACGGTGTTCGTACACAGGAAAATCAGGCACTGGGTGCACGTCTGGGCATTTTGTCCAACGCGATTGCCGGTGGCCCTTATATCGGTCTGCTTGGCACGGTGCTGGGGATCATGGTGGTGTTCCTGGGAACCGCGATGGCAGGTGATGTGAACATCAATGCAATTGCTCCCGGTATGGCTGCTGCCTTGCTGGCGACTGCAATGGGTCTGTTCGTCGCGATTCCGGCCCTGTTTGGCTACAACCGCCTGATTGGCCGCAATAAAGACGTCAGCGCGGATATGCGTGTGTTTGTGGACGAGTTTGTGACTCGCCTGGCTGAAATCCATGGCCAGAACAGCGCGCCCGGCAAAACCAAACACGACAAGCACGAGGCGGCATTGGCTCAAGGCGCTGACCTTGATCTGGCCCACGCCCAGGCTGCTGGCTCGGCATAAGGAACGGACATGGCAGCCCTACGAGACGACGACGATGACGGCGCAGCCGTTGACGGCATCAACATTACCCCGCTGGTTGATGTGCTGATGGTGGTGCTGGTCATGTTCATCCTGACCGCCACCGCACAAATTTCCGGCATTCAGGTGAATTTGCCCAAGGCCAGTTCCACCGTGTCCCTGGTTCAACCCAAAACCAAAGCCATCTCCGTGAACGAAGCGGGCCAGGTGTTTCTGGATGCCTATCCGGTGACCCTGCCCGAGCTGGAAGACCGCTTGCGTACCGAGAAAGCCCTGAACCCGGATTTCCCGGTCATTGTGCGCGGCGACAGCATTGTGCAGTACCAGAAAGTGGTGGAAGTGCTGGATGTGTTGCGGCGCTTGGAACTGTCCCAGGTCGGTCTGGTGACCGGCAAACCTCAGTAAGTTAATTGGTGTTCTAACGATGTTGCCAAACTCATCCAAACCGCAAGCCAACCAACGCGCACGCTGGCGTCGGCTGGCCATCAAGGTGCTGGTTGTGGTGCTGGTGGCGCTGCTGGGCTGGTGGGTCTGGAAATGGGCCAACGACATGGCAGGGATCAAGCGCCAGGTGCCCAAAGAGCCCATGTTGATTCCTTTGCCGCCACCGCCTCCTCCGCCGCCCGAACCCGAGCCGCCACCGGAGCCTGAAGAGCCCAAAGAAGAGGAAGTGGTCGAGCCGGAGCCTGAACCCGAGCCTACGCCGGTTGAAGAGCCCCAACCGCAGGATGAAGCGCCCCCCACGCCATCGGACGATTTGTCAGACCCGATGCAGATGGACAGCGACGCCCAGGCCGGTACTGACAGTTTCAACATCAGTGCCGGACAGGGACGAGGCATGGGCGGCAGTGGCGGTGGCCGTGCAGGCAATGCCACCTATAGCCAGTACCTGGCCTATGCGCTGCAAAAAATCCTGCGTGAGGACAGCCGCACCCGCAACTTGGTCTACCGCGTTCAGGTGCAGTTGTGGTTGACCGAAGACGGGTCCATTACCCGTGTCGCCCTGGCGCAGTCCTCGGGCGATACCGAGATTGATGAGGCCTTGGTAGCTGCCTTGCGTGAAGTCGGGCGCTTGAGCGAGCGGCCACCGGCGTCGGTAAGCATGCCTATCCGAGCCCAGGTAACGGGTCGTAGGCCCAGTTGATTGTCTGCCTTTTTTGACCGAATGATTTGGAGTGCGCTTTTCATGAAAACCCATCCTAGTCGGCTGGCTTGCGCGGTGGCGCTGGCCTTGACCTGCACCGCTGGCCCAGTGCTGGCTCAGGCGCCATCCCAGAACGCCACCGTTAACCTGATTCGTCTGCTGGTGCAGCAAGGCGTCTTGCCCCAGGCTCAGGCCGATGCCCTGGTGGCTCAGGCCGAGGCGGAAGCGGCCCAGGCTCGTAAAGCCGATATTGGTGCAGCAGGTGCCGCCCAGGCCCGGCCAGGTGATGTGCGTGTCACGTACATCCCGGAGACGGTGCGTGAGCAGATCCGCGAAGAAGTGAAGAATGAAGTGATGTCGCAAGCCAAGGCCGAGAACTGGGCCCAGCCCAACACCTTCCCGGACTGGGTGTCGCGCATCACGGTTGAAGGCGATGTACGCGTGCGTAACGAGTCGCGCCTGATGGATGGCGCGAACAGTAACGAGTTGATCAACTTTGCGAGGTGGAACGACAACGGCCCCATTCCTACCGTGGTCGAAAACAAGCCCTATGGTTTGAAGATTCCTTATCTGAACAGTCGCCAGGATCGCCGCAACCTGTGGCGTATCCGTGCTCGTCTGGGTGTGAAAGCGACGCTGTCCGAGCGTTGGGAGGCCGGTATCCGCCTGGCCACGGGCAGCGATGACAATCCGGTGTCCACTTCCGATACGCTGGGCAACGGCATGGGCAAGAAGCACCTGTGGCTGGATCAGGCCTACTTGTCTTACCGTCCTGCCGATTGGGCCACCATTGTGGCGGGTCGTGCCTCCAGTCCCTTTGATTCCACGGATCTGCTGTGGTCGTCTGACTTGAATGTCGATGGGATTTCTGCTGCCTTCAAGCACGCGATGTCGGATCGTCCAGTGACCGTCTTTGGCAATCTGGGTGCCTATGCGCTGGAATACGCCAACACGCCATGGGATCGCAACAGCCTGTCCGAAGGCTCCAGCGAAAACAAATGGCTGTTGGGTGCGCAGATCGGTGCTGAATGGAAGATCAACCAGCGCAACAATCTGCGCGGCAGCGTAGCGTACTACCACTTTGACAATATCGCCGGCCAGCGCTCCAGCGCGTGTACTTTGTACTCGTCCAGCGATGTGTGTGACACAGACTGGTCGCGTCCGGCCTTCATGCAAAAGGGCAATACCGTCTTCCTCTTGCGTGACATCCGTCAGTGGTCGGCAGATCCCAAGAACTGGAATGAATGGCAATACGTGGGCCTGGCCTCCAAGTTCAACTTGCTGGACGTGAACATGCGCTGGGATACCGAAGTCATGAATGGCTTGAACCTGCGTTTGGCCGGTAATTACGTGCGTAACCTGGCTTACGACAGCAACAAGATGGCGGATCGTGCTGGTGGTCTGTACAACATTGCCTCCAACGGGACTTACGATGCCTCCGGTAACCCGACTGGTATCGAAAGCGGCGGCAATGCCTGGATGGTTCAAGCGACCTTGGGCAGCAGCCTGGGCTTGAAGGACAAGGGTGATTGGCTGGCTTTTGCGGGCTACAAGTACATCGAACCGGATGCCATGCCCGATGGCTATAACGATTCTTCCTTCCACTTGGGTGGCACCAATGCACGTGGCTACTTCCTGGGTGCAGGTTATGCCTTCGAGAAGAACGTAACCGGCCATCTGCGCTGGAGCAGCTCCAAGGAAGTCTATGGCGCACCGCTGTCTATCGACATCATCCAGCTTGAACTTAACGCCAGGTTCTAAGCCATGAAGATATTGAACTCATCCTGGAAGCCGTGTGTGCAGCCAAGTGGGCGCAAGCCTTTTCTCATGACGCTGGGCGCGCTGCTGCTGGCGGGTTTGGGCCAATGGGCTGGCCCAGCCATGGCACAAAAATCGGATATGGAGGAGCGGCTGCGCACGCAGTTGCGCTCCAGCACGCAGCAATTGCAGCAGTTGCAAAGCCAGCAAGCGCAGTTGACGGCCGCCAAGACGGCCGCAGAAACCGAACGTGATGCGGCCCGCAAGGAGGTCGAACAGCTCAAGGCCCGTTTGGACAAGGCCAGCAAGCAGGCTCAGACCTTGCAAGATGAGCAGGACGGCATCAAGACGTCTGCGCGTCAACAAGTGGCCGCTGCGCAATCGCAATTAGGCCGTGCGCGTAACGAGTTTGAAACCTTGCAGGAGCAAGCTCGTGCCACTGAAACGCAACGTGCCAGCCTGGCGACCAGTCTGGCCCAGCGCGAAGAGGAATTGGCGCTGTGTACAGCAAAAAACAAGGAACTGTATGCAGCCGGGAAAGAAATCCTGGCGGCTTACGAACAGTTCAGCACGGGCGACTTGCTCAAGATCCGACAACCGCTGGCCGGCTCGGCACGCGTGAAGTTTGACGAACACGCTCAGGCGCTGGGCGACAAGCTTTACGACGGCTTGTACACGCCCGGTGCCACGTCGTCGGAACAGCCGCCTGTCGCGCCCTGAGCCTTATTGATTGATACCCACAAGGAATATGTATGACTGACTCCCAAACCATCCAATCCGTCTCCTTGAAGCAATTGCAGGAGTTGTTGCAACAGATGGGCTATCGCGTGACCGAGTCCGAGCAGGCTGGTAATCGCCAGCTCTTGTCGGCTTCGCAAGGCATTGGCTTTGCGCTGCGCCTGGGTAATCCTGCGCATGAGGCGGACCAGGCACTGGATTACACCTTGAGCTGCGCTTTGCGCGTTCAAGGCGAGATGCCTGCCGGTATCGAATCGGCCTGGAATATTGGCAAGCGTTTTGCTCGCCTAGCGGTACAAGGCGAGTTTCTGGTGCTGGAAATGGACGTTATCGTGGCCGGTGGCGTTGCACCAAGCTACCTGCAAGCTACCGCTGAATTGTGGGACCGCTTGTTGCAGGAATTCCTGCTGTTTTTGCGTCAGCATGCGGCGGCCAATAATGAAACCCAGAGTGCCGACAAGGGTGAAGCGGTTGCTGTTCAGCCAGAAGTAGCCCAAGAGACTACTGCGCCTGTCGACGCTGAACAAACTGAAGCGGCACAAGCTTGAATCAGGTGAGCACGATGACACACCCCAAATTTCTGCTGCAAAGTGTGCTGGCTCTGAGCCTGTCGGCCCTGTTGGTGGGTTGTGGGAAAAATGGCGATGCTCAAGCCCAGCAGCCGCAAGCTGCCGGGCAACAAAGCAGCGCTCCGGCATCGACGGCAAAAAGCAGTGCTGCGACGCCGGCGGTCGCCACGCTGGGACAGGTGGTGGTCAGCCAGGACGAGCTACAGCAGTTCCTGCAGGTTTTGCCCGCAGCCCAGCGTGAAGCCATGCGTAATGATCGCGTGGTGCTGGAGCAGTGGCTACGCAGCCGCCTGGCCGAGAAAGCCGTGGTAGAGCAGGCCAAGGCTCAGGAATGGGACAAGAAGGCCGAGATACGCAGTGCCATTGAAGAAGCGCAGAATCAGGTGATCCTGCGCAGCTATCTGCAATCCGTGTCTGAACCTGCAGCAGATTACCCGTCCGAGCAGGATCTGCAAACGGCTTATCAGGCCAATCAGGATCAGTTCCAGTTGCCGGCCATGTATCGCTTGAGCCAGATCTTTTTAAGCGTGCCGGACAAGGACGAACAGGCTTTGGCGCAAGCGAAGAAACGGGCCGATGCCTGGGTCAAGCAAATGCGCGAAGGCAAGGCGGATTTTGCGGTGCTGGCCAAAGAGCATTCGGACGAGAAAATCAGTGCCGAGCGGGGTGGCGACAATGGCTTTTTACCGATGAGCCAGTTGGTGCCTGCCATGCGTGCCACGGTTGCCAAGCTGGAACCGGGCCAGCTGAGTGATCCGATTGTGCAGGCCGATGGTGTGCATATTTTGCAATTGACTGATCTGCGCCCGGCCAGCGTGCGTTCGCTGGAGGAAGTGAAGCCGGCGCTACGCGATGCCTTGCGTCGTCAGCGACAGCAGGAAGCAACGCAGGCCTATGTGGCCGGCATGCTGGATGCCGATACGGTAAGCGTGGATGGCAAGGTGTTGAGTCAGTTGTTGCAGCAGACCCCATAGTCTTGAACCCTGGGGGTGATGCTGGCTGTTTGTACCGGGAAAAATGTTGCAGGCAGCAGGCAGCAGGCAGCAGGCAGCAGGCAGCAGGCAGCAGGCAGCAGGCAGCAGGCAGCAGGCAGCAGGCCCAGGGGCAGGGCGGGTGAAGGAGAATGGCATGCGATTGTGGCGGATCAGCAGTACGCATTGGGAAAAGCAGCATGAAGCCACGCCGTGGTTCAGTGCCAGAACTTCTTCCATCTCCATCTACCATGCCTCCCCTCTGGCGGCAGTGTGCGCGTATTTATTGCGCCACTGCCTGCCTCATCCAGACCTGATCCCCAGCCACCAGACCCTGCACTCAGTCGGTGTCAGCCAGAATTTGATACGCCGTGCGCAGGTCTCGCGCCACTGGCATTTCAATCTGAAAGAAACGCGCGACCTGACCTTGCGCTGGCGCTTGCTGGCCGACCGGCCTGTGCTGTGTGTGCCTGCCTTGAACGGGGCGAATCAATATTTGATTGATACCCGCTCGCCGCTGATTTCCTTGATTCATCTGTACCGCCAGGATGCTCAGGCGCTGGAGCGCAGCCTGGAACAGATGCGTGAACACCTGCAGGGCGCTACGCCCTGGCTGGTGCTGCGCTAAGGTGGTTTGGCAAGTAAAGCGGGCGGGAACTGTCACTATGTTGTCATTGGGGACTTCTACAATCGCCTCGCCTCACCCCTTTTCGTTTCACTGTCCGACGCCGCGGCTAGACCTATTAACGTGCGCATGACCATGACTCAGGTGGCGATCAGTGTGGCGGTGTTACTCGGCGCTTTCTTGTTATTTGCCTGTGCAAGTCTCGCAGTTGCCCGGTCTGATGCTGACACCCTGCTAAATTCTTCCGAACGTTTGTCTTTCGACATTCAGGCTCAGCCTTTGGCTCAGGCCTTGAAAGCGTATGGTCAACGTTCTGATCTCTCTGTGCTGCTGGACGGTGCCGATCCGCAGCGACCCATGCCAGCCGTGCGCGGCGAAATGACGCGCAAGCAAGCCCTGTCCTCCTTGCTGCATGGTTCGGGCTTGCAAGCCTATTACGTGGATAACCGCTCGATTGTGATCCGCTTGCCCGATAGCAGGCCGGGCAAAGTGGCCACCGGCCAGCGCCCCTTGAATCTGAATCACATCTCGGGCGTGCGTGATGGCGCCCGTGATTACAGTGCCTATGTCACCCGAGTCCAGCAGACTGTGCGTAATGCCTTGTGCCGATCGCCCCAGACCCGTCCCGGCGCGTACCGGCTGGCCATGCAGCTGTGGCTGAACCCGCAGGGGCAGGTGGAACGCGTGCACCTGTTGGGCTCGACCGGGCAGGCCAGCCGCGATCAGGCGATCAGTCAGGTGCTGGACTCACTGGCAATGGGCGTGGCCCCGGATGCCAGTCTGCCGCAACCCTTGGTCCTGTTGCTGGCTCCCGTCTCGGGCCATGTGCGTGACGACTGCCCTGTGCAGGCCGGGAAGTAGATCATGTCCGAAGCACTGCGTAGCCGTTTGCGCCAAAGTCTGATCGCCCGTTACACGCATTTGCGTCGGCGGCTGGAGCGCACGATAGGTTCGCGTGAAGATGCGGCGGATGCCTTGCAGGAAACCTGGATACGGATAGGGGGAGTAGGCAACGGGGTATCGGTGAACAATGACGAGGCCTACTTGCTGCGCATGGCCACCCATATCGCCATTGATTCCTACAAACAGCGCAACAGCTTGCTGACTGCCATGGATCTGGACGCCTTGAGCCATATTGCCGATGACACCTACGATACCCAGCGTTGTGCCTGGGCGCGCATCACGACGGCGCAATTGCTGGCTGTGCTGCAGGACATGCCTATTCGTCAACGCACGATTTTGATGGCTTCGCGGGTAGATGGTCTGACCTATGCCCAGATCGCCAAACAGTACAATATTTCGGTTTCCCTGGTGAACAAGGAAATGATGCGCGCGCTGGACTATCTGCGACTGCGTTGCGCGGAACAATTCAATGATGCTGTGGGTGTCAGAGTCTCCGACAGCCTTACCGACGCTTAAGTTTTGCCCCATGAGTTCTTCTTCCTCCTCTCCGTCTGACGCCGTGCGTACCCAAGCCAATCAATGGTGGGTGCGGCTGCATTCGGGCAGTGCCCGGCAGTCCGATGCGCAGAGCTTTCAACAATGGCTGGAGCAAAGTCCCGAACATCGCGTGGCCTGGCAGGAGCTGACGGTAACGATGGACACGGTAACGCCGGGTTTGCAGGCTGCCAGAGACTTGTTGCCGGAATGGAAAGCTCCCGCTGCCTCACCCGTATTTACGGCCCGGCGCGCCTTCATGGGGGGAGCTTTTGCAGCCTCGGCCCTGGCGGTGGTGGGAGTGGTACATCCGCCCTGGGGCTTGTGGCCATCGTTCACGGAATTGACATCGGATTTTCGAACAGGGGTGGGCGAGCAGCGCGAGATTCAACTGGGGCAGGCCGTTGCCATTCAGATGAACACGCAAACTTGCATCAACCGCCGTGATACCGCCCAGGGAGCAGGTATTGAGCTTGTTGAAGGTGAAGTCGAAATCCGGGTGCTGGATGGAGCGGCCAGTCACCTCCACGTCCAGGCTGGGCCAGGGCGCATGCAAGCGCAACAGGCGCAGTTCAACGTGCGCTACACGGGGAAGAACGTAACGGTGACGTGCCTGCAAGGGCAGGTCCAGGTGCAGGCGAATCAAACCGTCACGTTGCAGGCAGGCCAGCAAACGGTTTACGACTATGAACGCATCCATGCGGTGCAGCGTCCCAATCTGGATCAGGTCAGTTCCTGGCGGCGTGGCTATCTGGCTTTTGAAGGCCAGCCCCTGGCCGATGTGGTTGAAGAATTGAACCGCTATCGGCCCGGAAAAATCGTGATTTACAGCGATAGTTTGAAGAGCCGCCCGGTGTACTTGAGCTTGTCCATCAGCGATATGGATTTGGCCCTGGATATGCTGCGCGCCATGTCCGGCATACGGGTGCAAGAGTTGGCGGGTGGTATTGCTCTGGTAAGGCAGGCTTAGTTACATAAAGTAACAAAATAGGCATGATTGATTTCTCGCCAGAACCAGTCTTGTAGATATGGATACGAAATCCCTCCAGTCTTAAGTCGGGAAACTCAAGCAATGTCGCCACGCCTACGCAGTTTGTCTTCCAAGTCATCTGATCCTAGAAACCCTGTCGATAGAGCTCCTCGCGACAAGACCCGAAATCGTCTTACGCCGCTTGCCCGCGCGATAGCCGCTTTGCTGGTAAGCGGTGGTTTGGGGGGGCAGGTCTATGCTCAGAGTCAGCCGGTGTCCGGAGCCTGGTTTGCGGCTCGCGGCGCGGTAGAGCGCAATGTTTCGGGCGCACAAGGGGGGATGGTGGACCCCAACAGTGGCGTGCTGAATTCGGCGGCACGTCAACATGCCGAAGCACGTCAGCAATTGGCCCGTTCGGTCGAGAACCTGGGTCGTACCGCCAGTGCGATTGCTGCTCAGCAAGCTGCACAAAAAGCCGCGCGCGAGGCTGCTGCCAAAGAAGCCGGTGTGCCGGACGGTTATGTGCAAGGCGGGGTGTGGGATCGTGATGCTGCAGGCAATCTGCACGTCTGGACCGGCGCAGAGCGTCCGGTGCACACACAAGACAATGGTCAGTACACCGTTGCCATCAAGCAGACCGAAAGCAAAGCCGTACTGAATTGGGAAAGCTTTAACGTGGGCCGCAACACCACGGTGCAGTTCCAGCAAAAAGCGTCCGATGCGGTGTTGAACCGTGTTGTGGGAGCGGATACCGCCCCGAGCCAGATTCAAGGCGCCATCAAGGGTGATGGCACCGTGATGGTGGTGAACCAGAACGGGGTGGTGTTCAGCGGCACGTCTCAAGTGAACGTGCGCAATCTGGTGACAGCCGCCGCCAAGATCACGGACCAGCAATTCAAGGAAGGTTTGTATGGCAAGGACGCCAACACGGCGTCCTTCACTAATGCGCAAGGCAAGATCGAGATACACGCCGGTGCACGTATCGGCACACATGCGTCCGAGACCGTGAACCAGGGCGGGGGCTATGTGCTCTTGCTGGGGCAGGAAGTGCACAATGCAGGCAGTATCTCGACCCCGGGCGGGCAGGCTGCCTTGGCCGCTGGCGAGAACTTCATCATCCGTAAGGGGATGGGGACAGAGGAAAACGTCAATTCCACCACCCGTGGCAACACGGTGGTAGCTCAGGCAGGGGCATCCGACAAGGCGGGCCTGGTTCGCAATACGGGCGTGATTCAAGCCGCAACGGGCGACATCACCTTGGCCGGGCGCACGATCAGCCAGGACGGCGTGCTGGTGGCCAGCACCTCGGTTCACAACCGAGGCACGATTCATCTGCAGAACAACAAGACGGATGCTCAATCCAGTGTGACCTTGGGCAAGGATAGCGTCACAGCGATTGTGCTGGACGAAAGCGCCGCCACCGCCCTGGATGTACAACGCGAAGCCTTGATCAAGGAATCGGACAAGGAAGGCGACGGCCTGCGTCATCGCCGTGATCAGTCGCTGGTGCAGATTGCCAGCGGTGGCGATGTGGTTTTTGACGCCGACAGCCTGACGCTGGCGACGGGTGGTCAGGTCTTTGTGGACGCGGCCAGGAACAGCGAGGTACGTCAGGACGCCGTGATTGATGTGTCCGGCCATGTGGGCGTTCGGGTGGCGATGGAAGCCAACAACCTGATGATCAACATTCAGGGCAATGAGCAGCGCGACGCTCCGGTCAACCGCGAGGGCGACAATCTGCGCAGCAGCGATGTCTGGCTGGATCGCCGCAACCTGGTGTTTGTTCCTGCTGGCACCAATGGCTATGAAAAGGACCGTTGGTACACCGCGGGCGGGCTACTGGAAGTGGGTGGTTATCTGGGCGTCGCCAGCCATAGTATTGGCGAGTGGGCTGCCCAGGGCGGCACCGTGCAGTTCAGCGGTGCCAGCGTGGTGACGCGTCCCGGCTCCTTGATCAACTTGTCGGGCGGCACGCTGGATGTACAAAGCGGTTATCTGCGTCAAAGCTGGCTGCGGGGTGTGGATGGCCGTCTGTATACGGTCGATAATGCGCCGGGCGATTTGCTCTACACCGGCTTGTACAAAGGTTACGAGCAGACCAGCGCACGCTGGGGTCAAACCCGCAGCTTCTATAACCCGATTCTGGCTCCTACCCAGCGTTACGAAGAAGGCTATACGGTAGGACGTGATGCGGGCCGCCTGGTTATTTCGACCAAGGCGGCGGACCTGCAAGGGCATATTGAATCCGAGGTTTACCAGGGCCCGCGCCAGATTCAGGCACCGGCTCCCAAGCTGGATGGCTATCAGCAGTCACAAACGGCTGTAGCGCGTCGGGCCGAGCTGATTCTGGGTGGCTGGATGCCGGTTTATGACAAGGACACGCAGAATCTGCGCTATAGCCCCAGTGCAGTGGTTGAGCAGATTGTGATTGGCAAGGCTCAGGCGCAAGAGGGGGGTGAGCAGTCCGACGCGACGCCCGGCCCTTCTCGCATCAGCCTGGATTCCGATTGGTTGACGCAAATGGGTCTGGGGGCTCTACGTGCCTATGCCAGCCAAAGTGTGGAAGTCAATGACGCGCTGGAGCTTGCTCTGGGGGGCGAGATCGCGCTGCATGCCAATCAAGTCGATGTGAAGGCTGACCTGACGGCACGCGGTGGCCGTATTGTGCTGGGTGATCTGGTGGATAAATGGACCAGCGCCAGTTTGGGCTGGCAATCCAGCAAGATTGCCGATGTGGCAGCCGGCGCTATCGCTGCCACACGAATTGACTCAGGTGTCACCCTGGATACCAGAGGCTTCTGGAGCAATCAGGAGCTGGATAGCCGCGCGATGCGCTATCTGCCGTGGCGTAATGGTGGTGAAATCATTTTGCGCAGCAGCGGTGATGTGACTGTGGCCGAACACGCGCTGCTGGACGTCTCCTCGGCGGCGGCCTATATGGCCGATGGCTCGGTGCTAGGTGGCAAGGGTGGCAATATAACTCTGGCCGCTGATGCGTATATGTCCGGCGTATCCGGCATAGGTGGACGACTGGTCTTCGAGGGTGAAATCCGTGGTCATGGTGTGGCTGGTGGTGGCACCTTGCGCTTGCAGACCGGGGAGACTGTCGTGTTGGGTGGTACGGTGCAGGGCAGTGATGGTGTCCTGCAGGCGGGTCAAAGCTCTCTGGCCGATTTGCTGACGACCGAGGCCTTTACCATTGCTGCTGGTGCGATTTTGCCGGTGGATTTCCACTACATGCGTACCCATGCCGCCGCTGGTGAGGTGATTGGCGGGGCGCCCAAGGTTGAGCAGGCCAATCAGTCCAGCTGGATTCATTTGACGACCCCCTGGACCTTGCCCAAGCCAAGCAACGAGAACTCCAGTTATACGGTTTGGCTGTCCAATGGCCAGCAGTTGCGGGTAGACGGTTATAGCTGGAGCGTGGCGCCAACCTTGCCAGCGGGAACGGTGATCATGGAGATCATGAATCCCGCCAGCTTCCCGACCAACTATGTGGTGCCGGCAGATATCCTGCCTGATGGCATCGCCATTGCGCCATCACCCGGCGTTTACAAAGCTGGCACCGTCGCTCATGCCGATTTGAGCTATAGCGCAGGCACCTTGCTGCGTGCCGGAACGCGCTTGACGCAGGATGTGGCCGTGGGGTCCATGCTGCATTTGGACAGCAGCCTGTTCCAGAAAGGGTTTGCGAATTATGACGTGATAGGCGGCTACGGCGTGGCCGTGGCAGAAGGGGCCAATCTGGCGCTGAACATGCCCGTCATGCAGCTGGATCTGCCCGCTGCACGTCAACTGGCCAACGGTGGGGATCTGAGTCAGGTTGCCTCCCTGTGGTTGCCACCCGAGTTCAGCGAATCGCCCGAAAAAGGCTCGATCAGCCAGCGCGGCGGTGCCGATCTGAGCTTGACGGCAGGTTTTGAGTACAAGCAGCAAGATGTGGACCCCAGTGGCCCCACCTTGTCCGTGGGCAAGGCGGCGCAGATTAGCGTAGATGATGGTCGCAATATTGTCTTGCAAGGCAGCGGTCAGATTACGGTGGATGGCTCCTTGCGAGCCTCGGGCGGCAAGATCGGTATCTATGGCCTGAGTGCTGGTAGCGAGGACGTGCGCCACCTCAAAGGACACGACGGTTCGATCTGGTTGGGCAGCAATGCCGTGCTGGATGTGTCGGGCAAAGCCATGACGGCTGTCGATGCCCAGGGTCAACGCTACGGCAAGGTGCTCAATGGTGGCCGTATCGAAATTGGCAGCAAGTATCAGCAGGCTGCGACGCAGGTCAAGGCTATCGACAGCTTTGTCATTGTGCGCGAAGGCGCGCGCCTGCTGGCATCCGGAGCCGCAGCGACTTTGGACATGCCTGGTCAGGGCGCGCAAACCATCGCTTCCAATGGCGGTGTGATTCATCTGGCCAGCTTCAACGGGCTGTATCTGGATGGCGATATGCAGGCCTGGGCCGGTGGTGTCAATGCGGCGGGCGGAACTTTGTCGGTCGCCCTGGAGTCGCCGAACTATGAAATGTCAGGTGGGCCGGGTGATCGCGTGTTGGCACACCGCGAAATGACCTTGGTGCAAGAGCAGCAACTGGAAAATCTGCCGCTTGATCTGCAAGCTGGTCGTGCTGATGCGGGTTTGGTCTACGGCCATGCTCGTGTGGGTGTGGACCGCATTCAGGCGGGGGGCTTTGATAATCTGGCCCTGCTGTCCAACGGCATTTTGTCGATTGAAAACGGTGTGGATTTGCAGATGGGCCAAAGCCTGCATCTGGCCACCCCCAAGATTGCCTTGGCACCTGGCTCTATGCCCGGTGCTACGGTCAAGCTGGCCGCGCCTCATGTCCGTTTGGCAGGGGCAACGCATCCCACCCGCGACAAGTATGTGACTCCGCTGATTCAGGCTCTGAACAGTAATGAAGGCCGGTTGCCCGAGCTGTTGCCAGACTCCTATCTGCGTATCGATGCCAATGTGCTGGACATTGCCAACCAGATCGCCTTCGGTGCGTTGGGCCGGTCCTTGCAAAGTGGCAAGGCCGAGGTATCGCGTGCCGGTTTTGATACGGTGGATCTGCGCGCGCAGAACGATCTTCGTTTCTTGAGGCATGCGGTCGGTGATCGTACACAGCTGCTGACCGAAGGGGATCTGGTGCTGGCGGCTGGCCGCATCTATCCGGGAACTGGCGTGACGGCGGAGGTGATTTCGGGCCGTTATATCCAGCGCGATCAGTGGAATAACCCGCTGACACAGTATGACCCGCAGCGCAGCTTGCGTATCGAGCGCATTGGCAGTGGCTCTGTCGCCCAGCCTTATTCTGCCTTGGGTGTCTTGCGCCTGATGTCGGGCAATATTGATCAGGGCGGTGTGTTGCTGGCTCCCTTGGGGCAGTTGGAGTTGGGGGTGGGTGTAGGTGGCGCCTCGCAAGCCCCAACCTCCATGGTGATGCGCCCTGGCAGTATTACCTCGGTCAGTGCCGCGGGTTTGATCATGCCCTACGGCGGGACGGTGGATGGGCTGACCTATAACTATGCAGGTAGCGATGCGCCTTATGTGGGCCTGGGCGGTCTGCTGGGTAATCTCAGCCTGAAAGCCACCAGCGTGGACGTGCAAGAAGGTGCCTTGCTGGATCTGTCGGGTGGTGGGGAACTGACAGGAGCAGGTTTCCTGCCTGGGCGGGGTGGTTCTACGGATGCCCGTCTGCATCCCCTGATTCAGAGCACCAATAACGGCTTCATGCTGCCCGAGCTTTCTGGCAACCCGGTCTATGCCGTCGTGCCAGGTGTACAGCAAGTGGTGGCGCCATTGGCGGCCGACAATGGTGCAGGCGATCCTATGGTGGGACGCCAGATTCATATCGGAGAGGGCGTACCGGGCCTGGCCGCAGGGACGTATACCTTGCTGCCCTCTACCTACGCCTTGTTGCCTGGTGCTTACCGCGTTGAAATCAGTGGTTCGGGCAGTGCCAGTGCGGCTATGGGTGGCACCATTGCCATGCGTAATGGTTCCTACAATGTGGCCGCCCGTTTGGGGATCGCCAATACCCATGTCATGGATGCCATGCCCTCGCGCGTGGTGCTGACCTCGGCAGACACCCTGCGCCAGTATTCCCAGTACAACGAAACGTCTTACTCGCAGTTTGGGTTGGACTGGGCCATGCGTGATAGCGTCCCGCGCCCTCAACTGGAGCGGGATGCCCGCCAACTGCAGTTGGAGGCGAACCGTTTGCAGGTGGCGTCCGGTGTTGCCAAGTTTGAACCGGCCCAGAATGGCCGTGGGGGCAATGTGGTGCTGACTGGTCAGCGCATTGAAGTGCTGGCTGATGGGGCAGCGCCGACCGCAGGCTTTGATGGTATGTCGGTAGAGTCCGGTGTGCTCAATCGCCTGGGGGCGGCAGGCATCAGTATCGGGGGTTCACCTACCTCCACGTTTGCCTTGCAAGGTTATGGTTCGACCCGTGATGCCTGGCGTGTCAGTCTGGGCAACACGCGCACAGATGAAATCTATATTCGCGGCGGCGCCGTGCTGGAAGCTGCGCAGGTATTTCTGGTGGTGGGTAATCGTGAAAAGGGCCTGACAGTTGAGCAGGGCGCCACGATCAACACCTTGGGCAAAGGCGCCGCGCCCTGGGACTCCAGCGAAGGCTATGTGTTGCAGCCCGGTCAGAAAGGGGTTCTGGCCTTGAGCAATGGCTGGCTGGATGTCACTGCACCCAGCAACGACGATAGTTGGGGCACGGTAGGGGCGGGCTTTCTGCATATTGGGACTTGTGCCGTCGGTAGCAGTTGTTCGGGTGAAACCCGCTTGTATTCTGAAGGCACGATTACTGCTGCCACCAATAAAACCTTTGAGCTGGATGAGTCGGTGCGCTATGGCACACGCAATCTGGTGCTGGCTATGGGTGGCATCAATGTGGGCGGAGCGCAGGCCCTGTCCGACGCGTCTGCTGCGGGTATCTTGCCCTCCGGTCTGACGCTGAATCAACGTGTGCTGGAGCGCTTGCTGCGCGGCGATACCCAGATGGGGGCGCCTGCATTGGAGAACCTGGTGTTGACGGCGCGTGACTCCGTCAACTTCTATGGTGATGTCAATTTGAGCACGCTGGACCCGGTGACAGGCAAGTCGGCACTGGAGCGCCTGGTGTTAAGCGCAGCTGCCATTTATGGCTATGGCGACGCAAATAGTGAAGCACGTATCGAAACCGGAATTCTGGTCTGGAACGGAGCCACGACACCGGCGGGCAGCATCGTGGAAGGCGGCGCTGGCACGGGGAATGGCCGTCTGGTATTTGATGCTCAGCAGATTGAGTTTGGTTACGGCCCGAAAAGCCAGCCCGATACCGTGGGCATGCACGACCGTCTGGCCTTGGGCTTTAGCAGCGTGAACCTGAATGCTTCCGAGCGCATCACAGCCAATCACAAGGGCAGCTTGTCCGTGTACCACAGTCGTGGTGCCTGGGATGCAGCCAGCAATGGCTGGACCTATCAGGGCGGCAATCTGAACATCAGCACCCCCTTGTTTACCGGACAGGCTGGTTCGGTCACCAACATCCGTGCAGGTGGCAACATTGCGGTGACTCGTCCGCAGGGGGGCAGCACGGTGCAGCCTGATCTGGCCACAGCAGTGCACGCCTTGGGAGCCGAGTTGAGCCTGGATGCTGCCAGGTCTCTGGTCTGGGACAGTGCGGCCTTGCTGCCTAGCGGCAAGCTGAAGCTGTCTGCTCAGGACGATGTGGTTCTGCAAGACGGTGCGCAACTGGATCTGGCAGGGCGTCCGATCGGCTTCTTTGATGTGAACAAGTACAGCTGGGGTGGCGAGGTTGTGCTGGAGAGTCGCGGCGGCAATGTGACCCAAGCGGCGGAGTCCCTGATTGATGTATCGGCCCAGCACAATCGTGCAGGCAAACTGACGGCCCTGGCCTTGAACGGCTTGGTGGACTTGCGTGGCCGTATGTCGGGAGCTGGAACAGGGCATTACGATGCGGGCGGTACCTTGGTGCCTTTTGCCTCCGGCTTTATTGAGCTGCGTGGACAGCAGATTGCGGACTTTGCGGGACTTAACGCCCGTCTGAATGAAGGATCGGTGTGGGGTGGTCGCAGCTTCCAATTGCGCCAGGGGGATCTGCTCATTGGCAACGAGCTTAAAGCGCGTGAAATCAATGTCTCCGTGGACAATGGCAGCCTGACGGTCAACGGCACCATTGATGCCAGCGGTGAGCAGGCGGGCAGCATTCGCCTGGCTGCCAAGCGAGGGGTGACCCTGACTGGCAGCGCCGTGCTGGATGCCAGTGCCAGTGTGCTGCGTCGGGACAGTTACGGCCAAGTGATTGAAGCACCTAACCGGGCCATCATTGAAATTGATTCGGGCCTGGGTCGTCTGGTTCTGGCCGATGGCATGCGCATGAATCTGAGTGTGGCTGGTTCCCATGCGAATTACGGCACTGTCGCTCTGAACGCACCGCGTCTGGGTGGCGCGACGGGCAACGATGTCGATATTGATGCACGCGGTGCACTCAACATTACCGGGGCCAGGTCGATTGCCGTCAATGCTTTCCAGCAATACGACGATGCGCAGCTCGGCCTTGATGAAACGGTAGATGGTCGCAGCTACCAGCGTATCGATCAGGACTACTTGCGTCAGAAGCATCTGGATAGTGAAACCTTCATCAACAAGGCTCTGGCGAATCAGGCCTTGATGCAAGGCAAGCTGGCCGGGCTGCGTGCTTATGGTGATCAATTCCACCTGCGCCCTGGTGTGGAGATTGTCAGCAATGCCGTCACGAATCCAGATGGTGATCTGCATGTGGATGGGGATATTGATCTGTCGGGCTACCGCTATGCCAGCGTCAATCCTCATGCTCAGAAAAGCTCGGTATATGGCTCGGGCGAGGCCGGGGCCCTGGTATTGCGCGCCGCTGGAGATCTGACGATTTTTGGCAGTTTGACGGATGGCTTCAATACCTCCGTGCTGGGTGTCACGGCTGATGATGGTGGCTGGGTTCTGCCCGCAGGTCGTATGCCTTTTGGCGGTGATCTCATCATCCCCCATGGCGGCATGGCCACGCTGGACGTGGGGACCCAGTTCGCGGCCGGTCGCACCGTTAACTATGATCTGCCCGTGGAGGGCATGAGCTTGCCACGCGGCACCGTAATCCCCAGCCTGATGAGTCTGGCGCAAGGCCTGTCCTTGCAGGCAGGAACGGTGCTGTCAGCGGCCGTGCTGGATGCGTCCGGGCAAGTGGTTTATGCCGCTGGCACGGTCTTGAAAGAGGCTGTGACACTACAAGCCAATATGCAGTTGGCAGCGGGCTTCCGTTTGCCGGAGGATGCGCAAATGGCGGCCACTCTGTGGCCCAAAGGCGTGCCCTTGCCGGTGCTCATGAAATTGAACCAGCAGGTTGCCTTGAAGAAAGGGGCGCTGGTGCCTTCCGAGACGGACGTGGTATTGCCGGGCGGGGCCGTGATGGTCGATCTTCGTCCTCGAGATGGGGATGACACGCAAGGTCGCATGCTGGCTCTGGCCCCCATGTTGGCCGCTGGCTCGCAGTCCTGGGATTTGCGTCTGGTTGCCGGGGCGGATACCTCGGCAGCGGATAATCGCTTGACGTTGATTGATACCGAGCGTCGCTTGATGCTGGCGGATACGCACTTTGGCCTTGGCGTGAAATCAATCGAAATTCCAGGAACGGGTAAACCAGCGGTGTATGGCTGGGGAGAGGTCAGCCGCTTTGAAGAGCTGATTGAATTGCTGGCGGGGGGCTATTGGTTGAGCTTTGTGCCTGTCTCTGGTGAGCAGGTGACACAGGCGCAGATCGAAGAGCTGCAAGCGTACGGCATTATCGGCGCCGATGTCACTGAACTGAATATTTTTGGCATGGGCGATATGGCCGCCGAGCTCTCGCCCGCTACACCGCCCGAGATGCAAGACGTGAAACAGCCCGCCCGTGAGCAACTGTTCAGTGTCCTGCGTACGGGCGTGGGTGACCTGGATCTGGTGTCTGGTGGCGACATCGAGATGAATTCGCTGTATGGGGTCTACACCGCGGGCACGCCGTCGGCATCGATGGGGGCGGCCTATAACCAGGCGCGTGGCAAGTTGTTCGATGGCACGATCTTGCGTGCGGAAGGCAAGCGTTTCGAGTCGCTGGTCGACGGTGGTGCGGACAGCCTGTATCAGGCCTGGTATCCCGAAAAGGGCGGCAATGTGTTGCTGCGTGCTCAAGGCAGTGTGAAGGGGGATCTGGTCGGCAATAACGACGGCAAGAATGATCTGAGCTACACCTTCTACAACACGCGTCAGCAGATTGCTTCTACGGCAGTGGGTAACTGGTTGTGGCGCCAGGGAACGGGTAGTGCAGTGTCAGCCTCGGAAGGGACTCCCAGTGCCTGGTGGGTCAACTTCGGGACATATGTGGCGGGTACCGCAAATGGCGGGTATAGCGAGTACGACACCTGGTTGTTTGCCAACGATCCTTTCCTGGCCGGCTTTACCGGTGTGGGTACTTTGGGTGGTGGCAACTTGACCGTGGAGGCCGGGGCGGATGCCGGCATGTTGAACCAGCGCGGTATTCGCAGCAGCTGGAATCAGCAGACGCATACGCCGCGCAGCCAGGGCTTGCATCTGGTGGTGGGCAGCACAGGCCGAATCACCCCGGGGGGCGAACTGGTACAGACAGGTGGCGGGGACCTGGTCCTGCGCCTGGGCGGCACACTGAACCCGAACCCCGATGTGCGCTTGAACGAGCATGACCTGAACAGCACTTTGGTGAATTTGCGAGGAGCCATTGCTTTGGATGCCGGCGCGGTTGGTGGGGTAAAGCTGGGCTTTGGTGGAACAGATCAAATGGATACGCGTCCTGGCAATATTTATGCTAGCGGCGGAGGGGCCGCAACCGGTGGTCCGATTCTGGTCTTGGGTGATTCCGCAGTACGCATGCAAACGCGGGGAGATCTGGTGCTGGGCAGTACGGTAGACCCAGGGCGTACCTTGTCCTTAAGCTCAACGCCTTTTTCCGTAGATGGCCAGCACTATGACGGCAATGGCTGGTCCTGGTTCTCCTTGTGGACACCGGCGACGGCGATTGATTTGTTGAGTGTGGGGGGCAACCTGACGCCCACCACGTCCTGGGATGAGCGCAATGCGTATGAGGATACGCGTTGGGGCGACCCAGGCCGCAACCAGTCTCATAACGCAGATGGTCATTTTTATCCTTCTATCCTGCGTGCGGCGGCCGCCAACGGCAATATTCAGTATGGAGCCAGTGCCAGCGATGCCACTGTATCCAGCAATTCGATATTGCGTTATGGCTTTGGTACGGTACTGGCCCCTTCGCCAATGGGCGAGCAGTTTGTCAACGCAACAGGGCGTGGTGAACTGCAGTTCCTGGCGGGGGGCTCCATTCAGGCGGCCGGCTACGTTTTCTCGGCCTCGGCGGCAGACGCAGCGGCCATGTCCAGCCCCTTCCGTCCTGCCTTTGTAGGCCTGCTGTCGCAGACAGGGGGCGGCGAGTACGGCTATAACCCCCGCATTATTCATAATGTGGATGGCGAGGCCGTCAAGCTTAACGACTGGTTCACCGTCAGCAGCAAGGCGGTCACTTCGCTGTACGGAGGCCGTCAAAATACAGGTTCCTTGTTTGTGTTTGGTACGCCGGTCAATATCGGTACTGCCGCAGCTCAACGTCAGCCTGCTCGTTACTACGCTGTCAACGGCGACATTGTTGGCTTGCGCGTCGGCCAGGAAGTGTTGTTGGGGTACCCTCCAGGCTCGCAGGGCTCACGTATGGAAGGCTCGGTTCCTGTGGCGATTCGGGCCGGGCGTGACATTACCGACTCGGGCACACGCCTGGGGCAGAAGGATGCCGTGGCAGGGGCCAAGAGTGCCACTGCGACGACACGCGGTAATTTGATTACCCATGCCTGGGCAGACGATATTTCCATTGTTGAAGCGGGTCGGGATGTCCGTAACAGCAGCTTCTACATCTTGGGGCCAGGTTTGCTGGACGTGTCGGCTGGGCGTCATGTGTATCTGGCTGACAAGGGCGAGATCAAGAGTCTGGGGCCCTTGAGCAGTGCCTTGTCCGATAGTCGTGGTGGTGGCGCCAGTATTTCGGTCTCGGCCGGAATGGGCGAAGGAGCGCATTGGAACGATTTTGCGGCGCGCTATCTGAACCCCGAGAATCAGGCTGATCTGGAGCTGCCGTTTGCAGATCAACAGGGCAAGGCGCTGTATATCTACAGCGGTGGCCTGACGCTGGGGCAATGGCTGCAACGCGAGTTTGGCTACACAGGTGATGAATCCGGCGCACAAGCCTTCTTGCAGGAGAAGCAGGGAGAGCTGGACCAGGTACGCGATCAGGCCAGGGCTGAAGGCCGCAATGCCTCCAGTCGTCCCTTGGCGCGCGAGTACAAGCTGGAGAGCCAGCTGCATCTGGTCAACTGGTTGAGCACCCGCTTTGGCGACAAGAACGGCCTGGGCCTGCATTTTGATGCGGCCAGCATGGACGCCCGCAGCTTCTTCGAGGCCTTGCCGCCCGAGCAGCAACGCAGCTATCTGCGCAATGTGTACTACGCAGAGCTGAAGGCATCGGGCCGTGAGTACAACGATAACGACAGCAAGCGTGCAGGCAGCTATTTACGTGGCCGTGAAGCGATTGCCACCTTGTTCCCCGAACAGGATGCTCAAGGCAAGGCCCTGAGCTATACGGGTGATTTGACGATGTACAGCAGTGCGCTGTATTACGACGCGGATTACGTGAACAACACGGCGGGCAAGAGCCGGCCTAATCCCAAGCTGGATTACATCACCAAGGCCGAGTGGGAGGCCTTGGGCAGTCCGGGTTACAACGTGTCGTTCTACGACGTGCTGGATGCAGGTATTCACACCAACTTTGGTGGGGACATCAGCATCCTGACTCCTGGCGGTCGTGCCCTGGTGGGGATTGATGGTGGCTTTAACCCTGGTCCAGGATCAGGTGTGATCACGCAAGGGGAAGGGGATATCAACTTCTTTTCGCAAAGCGACATTCTGATGGGGCAGAGCCGGGTCTTTACGACCTTTGGCGGCAATATTCTGGCCTGGTCGGCAGCAGGGGACATCAACGCGGGTCGGGGTAGCAAGACCACGGTGGTCTACACACCGCAGCGTCGTGTTTACGATCTGTTTGGCAATGTGGCCTTGTCGCCATCAACGCCCAATACCGGTGCAGGTATTGCTACCTTGAACCCGGTTCCCGAGGTCCCGCCAGGTTATATCGATCTGATTGCGCCATTGGGAACGGTGGACGCGGGCGAGGCAGGGATTCGCGTGTCGGGCGACATCAATATCGCCGCCTTGCGTGTGGTCAATGCAGACAATATTCAGGTACAGGGCGAGTCCAAGGGAATTCCGGTGGTGGCGACCGTCAACACAGGCGCCTTGAGTAGCGCCAGCGCGACAGCGTCTTCGGCCGCATCGGCGGCGCAGGATACGGTCAACCGCGCTCGTGCACAGGCTCGTCAGAATCTGCCTTCGGTCATTACTGTGCAGATTCTGGGATTTGGGGATGCAGGGCAGTCAGGGGGCGGGGCCACATCATCAGGAGCAGGCCCAGCGACTTCCAGGATAGATGCCTCTGCGTATCGCCAAGACAGTACGGTGCAGGTCCTGGGACTGGGCGCCAATCCGCAATCCGCTCTGGATCGCTTGACGCCCGAGGAGCGGCGGCGGATGACACTGTAGCTTGAGCCTGGGAGATCTGATCATGCTGTCCACTTGCCTGCCCTTGCCTACACGCAAGCGTAATGAAGAGTGTGTGACGCCGCAGTATTCACTGTGCTTGTATCTGAAGGTGCACTACGAAGAGTTGCTGCGTCAATTGACCATCCGCCTGCGCTGCCGCGACCGCGCAGCGGATGCCTTGCACGACACCTGGTTGCGTCTGCATGGCAGCCGGGAGATCGGGCCGGTCGCCAACCCTCGTTTGTATTTGCTGCGTATGGCCAGCAATCTGGCGATTGATGAATGGCGTGCCGAATCTGGCAGAGGGACGCTGGTGCCCCTGGAGGAACTGGAAGAGCATCAGCAGATTTCCCCCATGCCGGGGCCAGAGTCCAGCCTGATCGGCCGATCTTTGCTGTCCGTCCTGATCTACGCCATCGAGCTGCTGCCCCGCCAACGTCGCGCCATCTTTCTGGCGGCCCGGCTGGAAGAACAGAGCCTGAGTGTGGTGGCCGAACGCTTCGGCGTCACCACCAGCAAAGCACGCAACGAGCTGCGCCGGGCTGAGGCGCATTGCGAACAGGCCTTGCTGGGAAATTGGACGGAGCTGCGACAGGGGCGCAAGGCCTGTGTAACACCACCACCGACCATGACGGCCGGGTTTGGCTGGATGGCGGAGCCGGTGGGATTTTGAGGCTTTTATCGCTAATATCGATAATTTAATTTTATCGATATTGTCGATATTTGTTGTTTATCGAGATAATCGATATACTCAAATTATCGACATTAGCGATAAATAGATATGTACATACTTTCTACTAGTGATCAGCTTGGTTATCAACTTGTTGCTCGACGCAAGGCCTTAGGTCTGACGCAGCAGGAAGTCGCATCTCGTTTGGGGATCAGCCAAAATCGTTTGTCCGAACTGGAAAGTCAGCCGAGCCAGTTAACCGTTGAGCGATTGTTAGCCTTGACTGGTATTTTGGGGCTGGAGCTAGCCGTACAACAGCGCTCTCAAGCCCCTTTAAGTACAAGTGAATGGTAGCCATGGCGCACCGTTCACAGCAACGCCTATTGGGTTTATGGGCGAATGGCCTTCGGGTAGGGACTTGGCAAGTAGCCGCCAATGGCGAGGATAGACTGACTTACGACCCTGTTTGGCTCGTATCATCACAAGGGCGTCCCTTATCGCTTTCTTTGCCGTTCACTATTGATCACGCGCCTTTGCGTGGTCCTCAAGTACGAAATTATTTTGACAACCTGCTACCAGACAGTGATGTAATCCGCCGTCGCCTGCAGACACGATTCAGAACATCCAGCACAGATGCTTTTGATTTGCTAACGGCTATCGGGCGTGATTGTGTTGGAGCTATTCAGCTGCTTCCCGAAGGTGAGGAGCCAGATGATGTCTTTGATATTCAGGCTTGTCCTTTAAACGAGGCTGAAATCGCTAACGCTTTGAGGGCGGCTACTGCTGCACCGTTGGTCTTGGGGCAACAGCAAGCGTCTGATGAAGACTTCAGAATATCCTTGGCAGGAGCCCAGGAAAAAACAGCCTTTTTATGGCATCACGGACAATGGTGTCGACCTGTTGGATCTACTCCGACAACGCATATCTTCAAACTACCGTTGGGCTTGGTGGGGGGCCGCCAAGCGGATATGCGCAGTTCTGTAGAAAATGAATGGCTGTGTGCACAGATTTTGCGCGCCTTTGATTTACCTGTCGCTAACTGCGAGATGGCCAGTTTTGAAGAGCAAAAGGTATTGATCGTTGAGCGTTTTGACCGGAAGTTGGCTGTACAGTCTTATTGGCTGAGGCTGCCACAGGAGGACTTTTGTCAGGCAACAGGCAAGTCTCCTGATGCTAAGTACGAGGCCGATGGCGGGCCGGGCGTTGTTGATATCGCGCGTATTTTGCAGCTGTCTGAAGCGAGGGAGCAGGACTTGCGTACTTTGCTGACAGCACAATTAGTGTTTTGGATGTTGGCAGCGACTGATGGGCATGCGAAGAATTTTTCGATTTTTCTATTGCCTGGTGGCCGTTACCGCTTGACGCCTTTGTACGATGTTTTGTCGGCTTGGCCAGTCACGGGTACTGGACCGAACAAGTTGGATGTGAATCGTCTCAAGCTGGCCATGGCCGTTCGCGGGAAAAACACCCACTACCGATTGCGTGATATTCAGCGCCGGCATTTCAACCACATGGCCCGACTGTGCGGGTGGGGAGAGAACATGGAGGACCTGATCATGGATTGCTTAGGACGAGTCCCGCACGTGTTGGAGGTGGTCGCCCAGCAACTGCCCGCTGAGTTTCCTATGGAAGTGTTTGAGGCAATTGAACTGGGAATGCGTGAGTCCGCCAAGCGCTTGGAGGCGATGCCAGCGACACTGCTGTAGGCAAAGCATGCTGTCTGATGATCGATAGACGAGGTGTCCGAGGCAGGTAGGGCAGATTTCCATACTGAAATGAAAATGCTTTCACGTCGTGTGTATGGGCTAGAGTCTGCGCATCTGGCAAGTAGAAAAACAAAAAGCCCAGTCAGATGACTGGGCTTTTTGCTTGAATTCTTGGTGGCCTGGGGCGGAATCGAACCACCGACACAAGGATTTTCAATCCTCTGCTCTACCGACTGAGCTACCAGGCCAACGTGTACTGCTCGGTAAAAATAGAACTATACCACGTTTTTTAATTTGTGCGCATAGTACAACAAAAAATTTATGCATCTTTTCGACTTCAAATTTGCCGTACCCCTAGGGGGAGGCCCTTTTCAGCGAAAAGAGGGCTGCATAAAGGAGTGCAATTGTAATCACAAAAGGGCAATTCAAGTAACATTTTTGGCAAAATTGCGGCTTGCGGCGTAAAATCACTTAAATTTCATGCGTTTTGCCTTTGCAAAATTGCCAGTCTTGGTCTTTTCAGGGCTATAGCCTGTACTGCTCATGTCTGTAGATGTTCTAACCTTCGGTCTGAATCATGTGTCCGCGCCCGTTGCCGTGCGCGAGCGCGTTGCGTTTCCGATCGATGTGTTAAAGCCTGCGCTTGATACCTTGCGTGCCACGTTCGGCACCGGTGTCCGTGAAGCAGCCATTCTGTCTACCTGTAATCGTACCGAGATCTACTGTGCGGCCGAGCCCCATGTGGCTGAGCGTCTGCCCGAATGGATGGCAGACTTCAACAGTCTGCGCTCTGCCGAGCTGACCCCCCATCTGTACCGCTACAACCAGAACGAGGCCGTGCGTCATGCGTTCCGTGTTGCCAGCGGTCTGGACTCCATGGTCTTGGGCGAGCCCCAGATTCTGGGTCAGATGAAAGATGCCGTGCGTGCCGCCAATGAAGCTGGCTCGCTGGGCACCTTGTTGCATCAATTGTTCCAGCGCACCTTCTCGGTGGCCAAGGAAGTCCGTACGCAAACGGCTATTGGCGCCCATTCGGTGTCCATGGCGGCAGCTGCTGTCCGTTTGGCCGAGCGTGTGTTTGGTGATTTGAGCCAGGCCAAGGTGCTGTTTATTGGCGCGGGCGAAATGATCGAGCTGTGCGCCACGCACTTTGCGGCAGTGAACCCCTGTAGCATCGTGGTCGCTAACCGTACTCAGGAACGGGCTGAAAGCCTGGCCTCGCGTTTCATGGCCAGCACCATGAAGCTGGCGGATGTGCCGGATCGTCTGGCTGATTTTGACGTGGTGGTGTCCTGTACGGCCAGTACCTTGCCCATTCTGGGTCTGGGTATGGTGGAGCGAGCCGTACGTTCGCGTCGTCACCGTCCTGTGGTCATGGTTGATCTGGCCGTGCCACGCGATATTGAAACCGAAGTAGGCCGCCTGGACGACGTGTACCTGTACACCGTCGATGATCTGGGCCGCTTTGTACAACGGGGTGCCGATGCCCGTCAGGCCGCTGTGGTGCAGGCTGAAGCCATTATTGACACCCAGGTGCAGCATTACATGCACTGGCTGAGCACCCGTGCGATTGTGCCGGCCATTCTGGATGTGCAGCAGTCGGTCGAAAAAGTACGTCAACACGAGCTGGAGCGCGCGCGCCGCATGTTGGCCCGTGGCGATGATCCAGCAGAAGTCATTGAAATGCTGGCGCATGGCCTGACTCAAAAGTACATGCACGGCCCGATGGCTGAATTGACGCGCAGTGAAGGTTCCGAGCGCGAGCAATTGTTGAATTTGCTGCCTCGTCTGTTGCCCTCGACCACTCGTCGACGTTAGCGTTTGGGCTGTTGTCTGTTCACCGACTCTCCTGCGGTGCAGCCCGATAGCTTTGAACTGCGCCCAGACCCTCTGATTTTCCCTTTAGGCTGTTCCCTATGAAAGACTCTATGCGCAGTCGGCTTGAGCAATTGGCTCGCCGTCTGCATGAAGTTGATGCCATGCTTGCCGAGCCTGAAATTGCCAGCAATATGGACGAGTTTCGCAAACTGTCGCGCGAACGTTCCGAGCTGGACCCTGTTGTAGCAGCCTTCAAAAGCTATGAGGCTGCCGAAGGCGATCTGCAAGCGGCCCAGGACATGATGTCCGACCCTGAATTGAAGGAAATGGGCGAGGAAGAATACAAGTTGGGCAAGGAACGTATCGCTCAACTGGAAGATGAATTGCAAATCCTGCTCCTGCCGCGCGACCCGGACGACACCCGTAACGTGTTCATTGAAATCCGCGCCGGTGCCGGTGGGGATGAAAGCGCTTTGTTTGCCGGGGATTTGCTGCGCATGTACATGCGCTATGCCGAAAACTGCGGCTGGCGTACGGAGATCATGTCTGCCAGCGATTCGGAAGTGGGTGGTTACAAGGAAGTGATCGTCCGAATTGAAGGCCAGGATGTGTACGGACGTCTGAAGTTCGAGTCCGGTGCGCACCGTGTGCAGCGTGTGCCTGAGACTGAAGCTCAGGGCCGCATCCATACCTCTACGTGTACCGTGGCCGTGTTGCCCGAAGCCGAAGGCCTGGCTGAAATCACCATTAACCCCGCTGACTTGCGTGTGGACACCTTCCGCGCCAGTGGTGCCGGAGGTCAGCACGTGAACAAGACGGACTCAGCTGTCCGTTTGACTCACTTGCCTACAGGTTTGGTGGTGGAGTGTCAGGACGACCGTTCCCAGCACCGTAACCGCGAAAAGGCCTTGCAGGTGCTGGCCGCGCGTCTGAAAGACAAGCAGCAGCGTGAGCAATCTGACAAAGAAGCCGCCGAGCGTAAAAGCCTGGTCGGTACGGGTGACCGCTCCGAGCGCATCCGTACCTACAACTTCCCGCAAGGCCGCATGACGGATCACCGTATTAATCTGACCTTGTACAAGCTGGGCTACATCATGGACGGCGATCTGGACGAGCTGATCAAGGCCTTGCTGTCCGAGCATCAGGCCGGTTTGCTGGCTGATCTGGCGCAGGCGTGAGCATGAACCTATCCGGTGAGCAGGCCGTGTCCTCAATGGCCACGCCTGCCGATTCTCCCCGTACCTTGCGAGCCTTGCAGCCGTTAAGTCCCTTGCCGCGCCTGGAGCGCGACATGCTGTGGATGCAGGTGCTGGGGGTCGGTCGTTCCTGGCTGATTGCGCACGACACGGACGAGTTACCGCTGGACAAGATCCAAGCCTATCAAGCACTGGAAGCCCGCCGTGTGGCGGGTGAGCCCATGGCGTATATCGTGGGTGTGCGGGAATTCATGGGTCACGAGTTTCTGGTGTCGCCCTCGGTGCTGATTCCTCGCCCGGATACCGAAACCCTGGTCGAGCGCGCACTGGAGCGCGTGCAGCATATCCAATCTCCTCGCATTCTGGATATGGGCTGTGGCAGCGGTGCCATTGCGGTTTCTCTGGCGCTGGCCCGTCCCGATGCCCATGTGGTCGCCAGTGATATCAGCACGCTGGTATTGGCGCAGGCGGGCTTAAATGCTCAGCGTTTGTGTGGGAAAGTCGAGTTTTGCCTGGGGAGTTGGTACGATGCCGTGGCAGGCCAGGAACCTTTTGACCTGATCGTGTCCAACCCTCCATACATTGCAGTGGATGATGAACATCTGGCGCAGGGCGATGTGCGGTTCGAGCCGCGTCAGGCACTGACAGATGGCTCTGACGGCTTGACGGATTTGCGTACAATAGTTCAGGGAGCCGGGCCGTATCTGCGTCCTGGTGCTAGTCTTCTCATGGAGCACGGCTGGGATCAGGCCGACCATGTGCAAAATATGCTGCGGCAGGCAGGGTTCAAACAGGTCATCAGTTATGAAGATCTGGCAGGAATCCGGCGGGTCACAGGTGGACAGTGTTAATTCTTTTCTTAAGAGAACATCATGAGTGAAGTTCAAGATTTCATCCGCGAAACCGTAACGGAAAACCCCGTTGTGCTGTTTATGAAGGGCACAGCTCAAGCTCCTCAGTGTGGTTTCTCCGCACGCACCGTGCAGATTCTGCGCGCTGTTGGCCTGAGCCAGGTGGTTGTGGTCAACGTGCTGGACGACGCCGAAGTGCGTCAGGGCATCAAGGACTTCTCCAACTGGCCCACCATCCCCCAGCTGTACATCAAGGGCGAATTCGTCGGCGGTTCGGACATCGTGTCTGAAATGTACGAAAACGGCGAACTGGAAACCATGCTGCGCGAGGCTGGGGCTCTGGAGTGAGCACCAAGCGACGCCTGGTCATAGGTATGACCGGGGCCACCGGGGCGGTCTACACCGTGCGCCTGCTGCAAGTGCTGCAGTCCTGTCCGGATGTGGAAACCCATTTGGTGATCTCGCCCTCCGGGGTGCTGAACATCAAATATGAGCTGGATATCGGCAGGCACGAGATCCAGGCTCTGGCCGATCAGGTGCACAGCTTCCGCGATGTGGGTGCAACCTTGGCCAGTGGCAGTTATCCTACGGCGGGCATGGTGATTGTGCCGTGCTCGATGCGTACGCTGGCCGCCGTGGCGCATGGTTTGTCTGACAACCTGATTACCCGGGCTGCCGACGTTACCTTGAAAGAGCGTCGTCGTTTGGTGATGATGGTGCGCGAAACGCCATTCAATCTGGCGCATTTGCGTAATATGACGGCCGTAACGGAAATGGGCGGGATCATTTTCCCTCCTATGCCCGCGTTTTACCTGCGACCCAAAAGCATCGACGATATTGTCGATCACACGGTGATGCGGGTGTTGGAATTGTTCGATATTCAGGTGCCCGGTGAACGCTGGGATGGTTCGCAAAAACCGAGCTAAGGCCTGATAGTCGTTCAGCGGGCGCAAAAAAAGCCCCGATATAAACCTCCACAATCTGGATATCATTCCAGACACTAGCGGTTTATATCGGGGCTTTTTATTGTCTGTCGCTTGTGTATTGGCAGGCGGCAAGCGCTACGCTAAGCCGCGTGTCATGTTTATTGGCCGGAACGACGCTTGCTCATGAACACAATCTGCTGTTCACCAGAAGCGGCAGGTTGAGCGGGGGTGAAGGCATCCTGACGCACGCCCGGAGTAGCTTCGTCGTTATCTTCCTCAAAGCCTGCGGCCAGCAAACTCTCGGGCAGGTGATCGTCAAAATAATCCTGATCAAAGCCTTTATCGCCTTCCGGATCGGCCTGGCCTGTGACCTTCAGGTCTGCAAAGTTATGCAGCTTGGGGTCCATCAGGTGCGAAGGCACCACGCGAGTCAGGGCGCCAAACACGTTCCAGGAACGGTGCGGGAATTTCTTGTCCCATTCCGCAATCATGCGGTTGATTTCCTGGCGCTTCAGGTTTTCCTGCGAACCGCACAAATTACAGGGGATGATGGGGAATTCTTTGAGCTTGGCGTAGGCGATCAGGTCCTTCTCGGGCACATAGGCCAGAGGGCGGATCACGATGTGCTCGCCATTGTCCGACATCAGCTTGGGCGGCATGCCCTTCATGCGGCCACCGTAAAACAGGTTCAGGAAGAAGGTAGCCAGAATGTCATCACGATGATGGCCCAGGGCGATTTTGGTAGCACCCAGCTCCTTGGCGACACGGTACAAGATGCCGCGACGCAAACGCGAGCACAGTGAGCACATGGTCTTGCCTTCGGCAATCACGCGCGTCACCACCGAGTACGTGTCCTGAGTTTCGATGTGATAGGGCACGCCCAGCTTTTCCAGATACTCGGGCAGGATGTGGTCAGGGAAACCGGGCTGCTTCTGGTCCAGGTTCACGGCCACGATGTCGAACTTGATCGGAGCGCGCTTTTGCAAAGTCATCAGCACGTCCAGCAAGCCGTAGGAATCCTTGCCGCCAGACAGGCAGACCATGATCTTGTCGCCTTCCTCGATCATGTTGAAGTCACCGATGGCGCGGCCCACCTCACGCATGATGCGTTTGCTCAGCTTGTTGTCATTGACGCGCTGCTTGCGTTCAGCCTTGCTGGCAAACACGGGAGTCTCGGTTTCGGAAGGAGGGAGGGTGCTGGTGTCTTGGGACATAAGGAAAAGCGGAAATAAGTGTCGTCGTAGCCCCGGCCAGAGGCGGGGCAGGGGGCTTTAGCGGCTGCGTTCAATCTCGATGCCGACGGCATCACAGTCGACAAAGGCCTCGGGTTTGCTGGCGCGGATTTTAACGCGTTCCACGGTCGGGAAATCATTCTGGATGCGATCAGCCAGGCGCTCTACCAGTGTTTCCAGCAGATTCGTGTGTTCCGTGGTGCTGACTTCGATCAGTGCCTCGCGCAGCTGACGGTAGTCCAGCACGGTACCAATATCACTGTCTTCTACGTCTTGCGTAATGGTGGTGTCGAATTCGGCATCAATATGCAGGGGCTGGCGGTGAACCAGTTCGTGGTCCAGCATGCCGATAGAGGCTTGCACCACCAGATTGTTGATGAATATACGGCGTGTCGTCATGGCAAAAACAAAGTATCAGGCCCGCCGGGTATGGCGGGCCTGTGAAGTCAATCAGGACTGGCGGCTCAGGACGCATTCGTCCAAGGCAGGGCGCGCCAGTTGCAGCGTGAAGCAGTGTAGTTCATCGCGGCGGAAGGCGTGGACCTGAACGGTTTGACCCGGCTCGTAAGCGGCCAGCAGACGCTCCAGGCTCGCCGTGTCGCTGACACGCAAGCCGTCAATCGCGACCAGGGCGTCACCCGCAGACAGGCCTGCTTGATGCGCTGCACCATCAGTGAAGACGGTAGCCAGCTGGCATTGGCCTGCGCTTTGGCGCAAGCGAGCGTTCAGGCTGGGCAGCTTGGAGGAGGCTTGCCATTCCAGCTTCAAGCCTTGTTCGGCCAGCCAGGGTTTCAAGGGCAGGTCCTCGCAGCCTTCAACGTAGCGAGCAATGAAATCCGTGGCGTCGTAGCCAGTCGCTTCCAGAATCAGGGCGGGCATGGCATTTTCAGGAATGCCTTCTGGCTTGTCTTGATAGAAGTCACGACCATAGCGCTCCCACATCAGCAGCATCACATCGTCCAGACTCTTGGCTTGCTGGGTATGGCTGCGAATGCACAGGTCCAGGCCCAAGGCGATCAGTGCGCCCTTGCTGTAATAGCTGACCAGTGCGTTGGGGGAGTTCTCGTCCTGCTTGTAATAGCGCGTCCAGGCGTCAAAAGAGCTTTGTGCAGCGGACTGCTTGAAGCGCCCGGGGCCACGCTCAACGGCATTGATGTTCTTGGCCAGCAGCTTCAGGTAGTCGGCTTCGCTCAGCACGCCCGAGCGCAGCAGCATCAAATCGTCGTAGTACGAGGTGAAGCCTTCAAACACCCATAGCAAGCGGGTGTGGTTTTCACGGCTCAGGTCGTAGGGTGCGAAGACGGCGGGCTTGATGCGTTTGACGTTCCAGGTATGGAAGTACTCATGGCTGACCAGACCCAAAAAGGTCTGGTAGCCCGCGCTTTTCACCGATTTGTCCTGGCCCTGGGTAGGCAGGTCTCGACGCGAAGCCATCAGGGCGGTCGAGGCGCGATGCTCCAGCCCGCCGTAACCGTCATCGGTCACCATGGTCATGAACACGTAGCGCGAGCTGCAATCCAGGAAGGGCGCGCGACGGGTTTCAGGTTCGAAAAAGGCGATTTGCTCGGCACAGATTTTCTCTACGTCACGGGCAATGCGGGGCAGGTCCAGGTTCGGGATGACGCCAGTAAAGACCAGTTCGTGTTCAGCGCCGTGGGCAAAGAAGCTGATGACCTGGGGAGTACCCATCTCAATGGGGTGGTCGATCAACTCATCGTAATTGCTGGCGCGGTACAGGCCAAAACCATAGCGCTCTGCCGCGCCTGGCATGCCGGTGGCCTCGGGCAGGCTGGTGTAAACCTGCCAGTCTTCCATGTCCTCGTTGGACACCAGTTCCAGCAGGCAAGGCTGTTCAGTCTGGCCCTCAACGGCCAGCAGGGCGCTGGTGCCATTAAAGAAAGCATGGGTCTGATCAATATGCGCGCCTCGTACGGACAGGTCCCAGGCATAGACCTGGTACTGAATGCTCAAGGGGCCCTCGCAGGGTTCGCACTGCCAGCGATGGTTGTCCAGCTTGCGGATGGAAACCGGCTTTTCGCCGGAGAAGGCGGCTATGCTTTCGATCTGACGCGAGAAGTCGCGGATCAGGTAGCTGCCAGGGATCCAGGCCGGAAGGCTCAAGATCTGGCCATCTGTTTGGGGGGAAGTGATCTGTATCTGGACAGTCAGGCGGTGGCCGGCGAGATCTGTTGGCTCGGCACGGTAAAGTACGGGTGTAGGTTCCATTCCCCTATTCTATTTAATTTTTCTGGGAGTCAGCATGAACGAACCCTTAGTCAAAGCAGAGGTGCATGGTCGTGTTGCTTTATTGACATTAAATCGGCCCAAGGCTTTGAATGCGCTCAATAACGAGCTGATCGCCGAGTTGTATGCCCTGTTAAAGAAATACGATGCCGACAACGAAATCGGTTGTATCGTGCTGACCGGTAACGAAAAAGCCTTTGCCGCCGGTGCCGATATCGGCGCCATGAAAGACTGGAATTACCACGATGTCAGCTCCCAGGACTATCTGGGTGGCCAGTGGGAAGAACTGCGCCGTTTCCGCAAGCCCATCATTGCCGCCGTCGCTGGCTATGCCTTGGGCGGTGGCTGCGAACTGGCCATGTTGTGTGACTTCATCATTGCCGCTGACTCCGCTCGTTTTGGTCAGCCAGAAATCAAGCTGGGCGTGATTCCCGGTTTTGGTGGTACGCAGCGTCTGCCCCGTGCCGTGGGCAAGGCCAAGGCCATGGATCTGATTCTGACTTCGCGCATGATGAATGCCGAAGAGGCCGAGCGCTCCGGTCTGGTGTCGCGCGTGGTGCCTGCCGACAAGCTGATTGAAGAGGCGCTGGAAGCCGCAACGGTTATTTCCAGCATGTCCTTGCCGTCGGTCCTGATGGCCAAAGAGTGTGTGAACCGTGCTTTTGAATCGTCACTGGAAGAAGGGTTACTGTTCGAGCGCCGCAACTTCCATGGCTTGTTTGCCACTGACGATCAGAAGGAAGGCATGCGTGCCTTTGTCGAGAAGCGCAAGCCCGAGTTCAAGCACCGCTAAGTTTCTCAATCGCTGATAAAACAAGGGGTGTGTTGTAAAATTGCTGCACTGCAATGTTACAAAATAAGCTTACCCCTTGATGCCATTGAGGTTGCGTAAATCAGCCTTGCATTAAGTATCAAACAAGCAAGGCTGAATTTGCTTACAACAAAAAAAAGACGCTATACTTTATGGGTTTGACGACACCGGCTTTTGAAAGGGGCCGATAATATTGCGCGGATGGATTGGCCAAGGCCTTTGCAGTACATCCACCCACACAACGTTATCTGATTGTTTCCTACTATGAATCAGCCGATTTATCAGCAGACAGGCACCACAGCCACGGTGCAGGCAGCAGGGGACAAGCCACCATTTCCGGAACCCGTAGTGCTTACGCCCGAGCAACGTAGCCGCATGGCTCGCCGGGCAGGGCAAGGAATTGTGCGCACACTTGTTGCCCAGGCTTTTATGGGTCTGGTGGCAATTGGCCTGTCGGCATGGATTTCCGGCGCATATGCAGCAGCCTCAGCACTGATTGGTGCGGCTGCTTATTTTGTGCCTAACGCATTGTTCGCATTGCGTCTTTTGCTGGGTTTGATGGGCGGCGGCAACGCCGGAGCGCTTTCCTTCTTCTGGGGGGAGGCATTCAAACTCGGTTTTGCGGTATTGACACTGGCAACGGCTGCCATGGCAAACACGGGCTGGTTAGTTTGGCCTGCCTTGCTCTTTGGCCTGCTGTGTGTCTTGAAGGGATATGTGCTGCTGCTGTTTTTCCGCAAGCTGCCATAACGAATTTTTGTTTCACGGGCTCGTCCCATAACGTATACATCACAGGGTAAATACAGATGGCTGCTGCTAGTGATATTTCGCCTCAGTCAGGGTACATCCAGCATCACTTGGTTCACTTGAACAACTTGGGTGAAAAACAGGATGTTCTGGCCAACTTCGGTGTCATTAACTACGACTCCATGTTCTGGTCCCTGCTGATGGGTCTGGTTGTGGTTTTCTTTCTGTGGCGCGCCGCTTCGGCCGCAACAGCCGGCGTACCAGGCCGCTTGCAGTCTTTTGTAGAAATGCTGGTCGATTGGGTTGAAGACCAGGCCAAATCCATTGTTCCTAACGCTGAGTCCCGGAAATTTGTCTCGCCCCTGGCGCTGACCGTGTTCCTGTGGATCATCATGATGAACGTGCTGGACTTGCTGCCCGTTGATGGTCTGGGCTGGATCTTCATCCAGACCGGTCTGGCCGCTGAACATGGCGACCCTCTGTACTACCACCGTATTTTGCCAACCGCTGACTTGAACGTGCCTATGGGCATGTCCATGGGCGTGCTGCTGCTGATGTTCTACTACGGCATCAAGATCAAGCACCCCGGCGGCTTCGTCAAAGAGCTGTTTACTGCACCGTTCACTGCCACAGGCCTGATGGCTGTTGTGCTGGCACCTTTCAACTTCTTGCTGAACTGCATCGAATACGCGGCCAAGTCCGTGTCCTTGGGCATGCGGTTGTTCGGCAATATGTTTGCCGGTGAACTGGTTTTCATGTTGATCGCTCTGCTGGGTGGCGCATGGACAGGGTTTAATGGCGCCAGCCTGGGACTGGGTATCGGTCACATTCTGGCCGGTTCTGTGTGGGCAATCTTCCACATTCTGATTGTGTTGCTCCAGGCGTTCATCTTCATGATGCTCACCCTTGTCTATATTGGACAAGCACACGAAGGCCATTAATCCGATTCCGACTGGACAATGGTGTCTGGTTGGGGGGAGCAGGCCTGGCCTGCTAACGCTTTGATTTTTTTGAATTACACCTGATTTTTAACCAAGGAGTTGTCATGACCAACGTAGCTCTCGTTGCTCTTGCTTGCGGTATCATCATCGGTCTGGGCGCTTTTGGCGCTTGCATTGGTATCGCCCTGATGGGTGGTAAATATCTGGAAGCATCGGCTCGTCAGCCTGAACTGATGAACGCTCTGCAAACCAAGATGTTCCTGTTGGCCGGTCTGATCGATGCTGCTTTCCTGATCGGTGTCGGTATCGCCATGTTGTTTGCATTCGCCAACCCATTCGTTGGGTAATAAGGCGAGTCCGTTGCCGCTTTTGGCAGACGGGCAGGCAGTCGTCGTTAGCGGTGTGTTGCTCGGTTTGATCATGCACCGCTTGTCGACTTGAACATACATGTGTCAGGACGCATACCGCTTCCTACACACGTGGTATTGAAGGGATACGACCGTGAATTTAAACGCGACTCTCTTTTTTCAGATGATCGTGTTTTTCGTTTTGGCCTGGTTTACGATGAAATTCGTATGGCCGCCACTGACGAAAGCAATCGATGATCGTCGTCAGAAAATCGCTGATGGTTTGGCTGCTGCCGATAAAGGCAAGGCCGATCTGGCACAGGCCCAAGCGCGTATCAGCCTGATGGATGCTTCGGCCAAGTCCGAAAACCATCAACGCATTGTCGACGCTGAAAAACAAGCGACTGCTCTTTTGGAGCAAGCTCGTCGTGAAGCCGAAGCCGAAAAAGCCCGCATTATTGCGCAGGCCCAGCAAGACGCTAACCAGGAAGTGCAACGTGTACGTGAAGGTCTGCGTAGCGAAGTGGCTGCCTTGGCCGTCAAGGGTGCCGAGCAAATCTTGCGACGCGAAGTTGACGCTAATGCGCACGCCCAGCTGCTCGAGCAGCTCAAGGCAGAACTTTAACATCAAGGCAGGCCATGGCTGAACTATCGACTATTGCCAGACCTTACGCCGAAGCCCTGTTCGCCGCCGTGCGCGACGACAGCCAGGGTCTCGAATCGTGGTCGGCCCTGTTGTCCGAAATGGCTCAGGTGGCCGGTCTCCACGATGTGCGCGAGGCACTGAACGATCCGCGCCTGAATAACGGGCAGCGACTCGAACTCTTTACGGGCCTGGTTAAGTCACAGGTCACCGAAAAGGCTCGCAACTTTCTTCAATTGTTGGTGGATAACCAGCGCATCTTGCTGTTGCCACAAATTGCAGAACAGTTTGATCTATTGAAACACCAACTCGAAGGCACGGCGCAGGCACAGATTATCAGTGCTTTCCCGATGGCTGAGGCTCAGGTTGCTGAGCTGACCGCTGGGCTGGAGAAAAAGTTTGGCCTGAAGCTAAAACCGACTGTGACCGTCGACGCTGACCTTATCGGCGGTATTCGGGTGATTGTTGGTGACCAGGTGCTCGACACTTCCGTGCAGGCCCGGCTGGCCAGCATGCGCGATACGCTGACCGCATAGCGCGAGTCAGTAAACAGGATTTCAGGAGTCTGAACATGCAACTTAATCCGTCCGAGATCAGCGAACTGCTCAAGAGCCGCATCGAAGGCCTGGGTGCGTCGACTGACGTTCGTACACAAGGCACGGTCGTATCCGTGACCGACGGTATTACGCGCATCCACGGTTTGTCCGATGTGATGCAGGGCGAAATGCTCGAATTTCCGAACAACACGTTCGGTCTGGCCCTTAACCTCGAGCGCGACTCTGTCGGCGCCGTGATTCTGGGTGAATACACCGGTGTTTCCGAAGGCGACGCAGTTAAAACAACTGGCCGCATTCTGGAAGTACCCGTTGGCCCCGAACTGTTGGGTCGTGTGGTTGATACTCTGGGTATGCCTATCGACGGCAAGGGCCCGATCAACGCCAAGATGACTGACGTCATCGAGAAAGTGGCTCCTGGCGTTATCGCCCGTGAGTCCGTCTCCCAGCCCATGCAGACCGGCACGAAAGCCGTGGACTCCATGGTGCCAATCGGCCGTGGTCAGCGCGAACTGATCATTGGTGACCGTCAGACCGGCAAGACTGCCGTGGCTGTGGACACCATCATTGCTCAAAAGGGCAATGGCGTTAAATGTATCTACGTTGCCGTGGGCCAAAAAGCTTCCACGATCAACAACGTGGTGCGCAAGCTCGAAGAGCACGGTGCTCTGGAGTACACAATTGTTGTGGCCGCCTCGGCTTCCGAGTCCGCTGCCATGCAATACCTGGCTCCTTACTCCGGTTGCACCATGGGTGAATACTTCCGTGATCGTGGCGAAGACGCCCTGATCATTTATGACGACTTGACCAAGCAAGCTTGGGCCTACCGTCAAGTATCCCTGTTGCTGCGTCGCCCACCAGGCCGTGAAGCCTACCCCGGTGACGTGTTCTACCTGCACTCCCGTCTGCTCGAGCGCGCTGCTCGTGTGAACGCCGAGTACGTAGAAAAATTCACTAACGGTGAAGTGAAGGGCAAGACCGGTTCGTTGACCGCACTGCCTATCATTGAAACGCAAGCCGGTGACGTTTCCGCTTTCGTTCCAACCAACGTGATTTCGATTACTGACGGTCAGATCTTCCTGGAGTCCGACCTGTTCAACGCTGGTGTTCGTCCCGCTATTAACGCCGGTATTTCGGTGTCCCGCGTGGGTGGCGCTGCTCAAACCAAGGTCATCAAGAAACTGTCCGGCGGTATTCGTACCGACTTGGCTCAGTACCGTGAATTGGCTGCGTTTGCTCAGTTCGCTTCCGACCTGGATGACGCAACCCGTCGCCAGCTGGAACGTGGTAAGCGCGTGGTCGAACTGCTCAAGCAGCCCCAGTACCAGCCTCTGGCTGTGTGGGAACTGGCCGTGAGCCTGTACGCTGTGAACAACGGTTACTTCGACGATCTGGAAGTCGCTCAGGTTCTGCCTTTCGAGAAAGGCCTGAAAGATCACCTGCGCAGCAAGTTCGCTGCCCTGGTTGAGCGTATCGAAAGCAAGAAGGAACTGGTTAAAGAAGACGAGGCTGAGTTGGTTACAGCCATCCAGGACTTCAAAAAGCACGGCGCTTTCTAATCATTGTTGGCAGGCGCCGGAAACCCCGGCGTCATGATTAGCGGGAGTCGACAGCCTAGTCTGGCTCCCGATAATGCCCTTACAGGAAAGTGTGATGGCCGGAATCAAGGAAATTCGTACTAAGATCAAGAGCGTGCAAAACACGTCCAAGATCACCAAAGCCATGGAGATGGTGGCGGCATCCAAGATGCGCAAGGCGCAAGAGCGGATGCGTGCTGGTCGTCCCTATGCAGACAAGGTGCGCGAGATTGCTTCGCATCTGATGCAGGCGCACCCCGACTACACTCACCCCTACATGGTTGAGCCTGCCGAAGTCAAATCGGTAGGTATCGTGGTTGTCAGCACGGACAAAGGTCTGTGTGGCGGCCTGAACACCAATATTCTGCGTCTGGTACTTGCGCGTGTTCGCGAGTTTGAAGACAAGGGTATTAAGGTTCAGACAACGGCTCTGGGTGGTAAAGCTGCTGGAACATTGGCGCGTGTTGGTGCCAATCTGGTTTCTCAGGAAGTGGGCTTGGGCGACGCGCCTAACCTGGAACGTCTGATTGGCGCTATCAAGGTGCAGATCGACGACTTCGTGGAAGGCCGCATTGATGCTGTTTATCTGGCGACCAGCCGCTTTGTCAATACGATGAAGCAGGACCCAACATTTATTCGCTTGCTGCCTCTGCCTTCCGGTCTGAAAGATCCTTTCCAGGCTGGTGATCAGGTAGTCGCTCAAGAAAGCGCTAACTCTTCCGAATACGGTTGGGATTACATCTACGAACCCGATGCCAAGTCGGTTATTGACGACTTGTTGCTGCGTTACGTAGAGGGTCTGGTGTATCAGGCCGTTGCCGAGAACATGGCCTCTGAGCAGTCTGCCCGTATGGTGGCCATGAAAGCCGCTTCGGACAACGCCAAGACCGTTATCGGTGATCTTCAGCTGGTCTATAACAAGACCCGCCAGGCAGCGATTACGAAAGAAATCTCTGAAATCGTGGGGGGTGCCGCTGCTGTGTAATCACGGCAAGGCACACCATCAAAGTTATATTGCAAGGACTCAACATGAGCAACGGTACCATCGTTCAGTGCATCGGCGCCGTGGTGGATATTCAGTTCCCCCGCGACAGCATCCCTAAAGTCTACGAAGCATTGACGCTCGTTGACGAAAGTTCGGCTTTCGCAGAAAAAGGCCTGACTTTTGAAGTACAGCAACAATTGGGTGACGGTGTAGTTCGCACCATCGCCATGGGTTCCAGCGACGGCCTGCGCCGCGGTATGGAAGTGGCCGGTTCGGGCGCTCCCATCTCCGTACCTGTGGGTGTTGGCACCCTGGGTCGCATTATGGACGTTCTGGGTCGCCCCATTGACGAAGTCGGTCCTATCCAGTCCGACGAGCGTCGCGCCATTCACCAGGCTGCTCCTACTTTCGACGAACTGTCGCCTTCCGTAGAGCTGCTGGAAACCGGTATTAAAGTGATTGACCTGGTTTGCCCGTTCGCCAAGGGTGGTAAGGTTGGTCTGTTCGGTGGTGCCGGTGTGGGCAAGACCGTGAACATGCTGGAGCTGATCAACAACATCGCCAAGGCACACAGCGGTCTGTCCGTGTTTGCCGGTGTGGGTGAGCGTACCCGTGAAGGTAACGACTTCTACCACGAAATGGCCGATGCTGGCGTTATCCAGATGGACAACCTGAGCGAGTCCAAAGTGGCCATGGTGTTCGGTCAGATGAACGAACCTCCAGGCAACCGTCTGCGTGTGGCACTGTCCGGCCTGACCATGGCCGAGAAGTTCCGTGACGAAGGCCGTGACATCCTGTTCTTTGTGGACAACATCTACCGCTACACGCTGGCCGGTACCGAAGTGTCCGCTTTGCTGGGTCGTATGCCTTCCGCAGTGGGTTACCAGCCTACGCTGGCCGAGGAAATGGGTAAGCTGCAAGAGCGCATTACCTCCACCAAGACCGGTTCGATTACGTCCATCCAGGCCGTTTACGTTCCAGCCGATGACTTGACTGACCCATCGCCTGCTACGACCTTCTTGCACTTGGACTCCACCGTTGTGTTGTCGCGTGACATTGCTGCTCTGGGTATTTACCCCGCTGTGGACCCTCTGGACTCCACCAGCCGTCAGCTGGATCCACAAATTGTGGGCGAAGAGCACTACGCAGTGGCTCGCGGTGTTCAGCAAACGCTGCAGCGCTACAAGGAATTGCGTGACATTATCGCGATTCTGGGTATGGACGAGCTGTCTCCAGAAGACAAGCAGGCTGTTGCCCGCGCTCGTAAGATCCAGCGCTTCCTGTCTCAGCCTTTCCACGTGGCAGAAGTGTTTACCGGCTCGCCTGGTAAGTACGTTCCACTGGCTGAAACCCTGCGCGGCTTCAAGATGATCGTCGACGGCGAGTGTGATGCACTGCCAGAACAGGCGTTCTACATGGTCGGTTCGATCGACGAGGCTTTCGAAAAAGCCAAGACTATTCAGTAATAAGGATTACTCATGGCTAAGCTTCATGTTGACGTGGTTAGTGCTGAAGAATCGATCTTTGCTGGTGAAGCAAAGTTCGTGGCACTGCCCGGCGAGGCTGGGGAGCTGGGTATTTTGCCCGGTCACACTCCACTGATCTCGCGGATTCGTCCCGGCACGCTGAAGATCGTTATGGACGATGGCAGCGAAGAGCATATCTTTGTCGCTGGCGGCATACTCGAGGTTCAGCCTGGGAAAGTCACTGTATTGTCGGATACCGCGATTCGCGCACAAGACCTGGATGAAGCAAAGGCGCTGGAAGCCCGCAAGCATGCGGAAGAAGCCCTGCGTAACACCAAGGACAAGGCCGATATCGCTGTTGTGGAAGCCGAGCTGGCCATGCTGGCCGCTCAAGCTGCCGCAGCACGTCGCTTGAGCAACGCGCGCAAGCACTAAGCTCAAGTCGGTAGCATCCGTGAAAAAGCCACCCTTAGGGGTGGCTTTTTTGCGTTGTGATATAGCTAATTTGGCAAAGTGTTATTCAGCTTGTTTTTGCAGGAACAACAAGCTTTGTTCAATTCCCTTGCTCCAGTCCCGCTCTATGTTTTTATCCCCTAGCAGGGCATTCAGCTTGCCTTGTTCCAAGCTTGATTGGGCAGGTCGCGTGGCTGGTGTTGGGTATTGGCTGCTGGGGATAGGATGTAAAGCAGGAGACTGAGCCAGTAGCCCTAGCGTGGTGGCTTGCTTGAAAATCTCGTGCGCAAAGTCGTACCAGCTTGTATAAGGTTGTCCTGCGAAATGGTAAATACCAGATGGAGCGGAATGCGGGCTCTGTCCATGAGTTGGCTGGATCTGTTGTGCAGCCAAGCTTAATAATACTTGGCCAATATGGGGCGCGTAACTTGGGCCTCCGATCTGATCGGCCACAATACTGAGCTCAGCTCGCTCGCGCCCGAGACGCAACATGGTTTTCAGAAAGTTGTTTCCAAATTGGCTAAAGACCCAGCTGGTCCTCAAAACAATGGCTGAAGGCAGTGCGTTCAAGACAGACTGCTCACCTCTCAGCTTGCTTTGTCCATAGACACTGACAGGGGCTGTAGGGGCCTCTTCGGGGTAAGGCTGGCTTGCCAGGCCGTCAAACACGTAGTCAGTGGAGACATGCACCATCTTGATGGCGCGTTGTGCGCAAGCTATGGCTAGTAGACCAGGAGCTACACCGTTGATCAGATGTGCAAGGTCAGGTTCAGATTCGGCTTTATCCACCGCTGTGTAGGCCGCTGCATTGATGAGGACTGCTGGTTTGTACTTGTCTAATGCGTGTGAGATTGAGTCTGTTTGGGTGATATCAAGCTCATCTCGACCAAGCAGAACCAGATCGCTGTCCTGAGGAGCGAGCTTGTGTATCCATTGCAGGGATTGTCCAAGCTGGCCTTGAGCGCCTGTAACAAGAATAAGAGTGCGTGACATGGGTGCTCAGGTTTTCTGTTGCGTCGCCAGCTCTTGGAGGCCTGGGTACTGTGTATCTTTATCAGATAGCCTTGGGTTCTGGATTGGCCACGCTATTGCCACTTCAGGGCAGTCCCATGCAAGTCCGCCCTCGTCCTGGGGGAAGTAGTAGTCGGTGCATTTATAGGTGAAGTCGGCAATTTCGGACAGAACGCAAAATCCGTGTGCATAGCCTGGGGGAATCCAGAGTTGGCGGTGGTTGCTGTCGCTAAGCTCTACACCCACATAGGTACCAAACGTGGGGGAGGCGGGGTTGATATCGACCGCGACATCGTAAACAGCACCCCGTGTCACGCTGACTAATTTACCTTGTGGCCGGGTGCGCTGAAAATGCATCCCACGCAGAACACCTTGCTGAGAGCGGGAGTGGTTATCTTGAACGAATGGCAATGTAATGCCGGCTTGGTCACGATACCGTTCGACACTGAATGTCTCTTTAAAGAATCCTCGTTCGTCACCGAAGACACGTGGCTCGATGATCATGACGCCGTTCAGTGCAGTTTCAATCACCTTCATGCTTTGCTCCAGCCAGTTTCAGCAGGTATTGGCCATAGCCCGTTTTAGCCAGTGCCTGGGCTTGCTCGTGTAGCTGCTCACGACTGAGCCAACCTTGATTGAAAGCAATCTCTTCCAGACAGGCGACTTTCAGGCCTTGGCGATGTTCAATCGTGCGCACGAAGCTGCCAGCTTCTTGCAGGCTTTCGTGAGTGCCTGTATCCAGCCAAGCAAAGCCCCTGCCCAAAAGGCTGACGTGTAATTGGCCGGATTCTAGGTAAGCATTGTTGACGTCTGTGATTTCCAGTTCGCCGCGGGCAGAAGGTTTAACTTGACGGGCGATGTCGACCACCCGGTTATCGTAAAAGTACAGGCCAGTGACAGCAAAGTTTGATTTGGGTTTGGAGGGTTTTTCCTCAATCGAAATCGCTTTACCTTGTGCGTCGAACTCGACAACACCAAAGCGTTCCGGGTCACTGACTTGATAACCAAAGACAGTTGCGCCTGTTTTTCGTTCTGCAGCTTCGCGCAACATCTGGCTAAAGCCGTATCCGTAGAAAATATTATCTCCGAGAATCAGACTGACATTGTCCTGGCCGATGAAGTCGGCTCCGATAATAAAGGCTTGGGCCAATCCATCGGGTGAGGGTTGTTCAGCGTAAGACAGAGACAAGCCGTAGCGAGAACCATCTCCAAGTAGCTTGCGAAAATTAGGAAGGTCTTCAGGGGTGGAGATAATCAAGATCTCCCTGATGCCGGCCAACATCAAAACCGACAAAGGATAGAAAATCATCGGTTTATCGTAGATGGGCAGCAGCTGTTTGGATACGCCCATGGTAATGGGGTGAAGGCGAGTCCCTGACCCGCCTGCCAGAATAATGCCTTTCATGCCTTGTTTCCTATACGATCCAGACGGTAGTCGCCGCTAAGTACTCGTTCCCACCAGCCCGTGTTTTCCAGATACCAGGCCACGGTCTTGCGCAGTCCTGTTTCAAATGTTTCTTTGGGTTGCCAGCCTAACTCATTAGCAATTTTGCTGGCATCGATTGCGTAGCGTTTGTCGTGACCTGGGCGGTCTGTGACAAAAGTGATCAGATCGGCGTATTGTTTGACCCCTTCGGGTTTGGTGGGAGCCAATTTTTCCAGAATAGTACAGATACTATGTACGACTTCCAGGTTCTGCTTTTCGTTGTGGCCGCCAATATTGTAGGTTTCACCTGCCTTGCCAGTTGTAGCTACCAGCACCAGCGCACGAGCATGGTCTTCGACATATAGCCAATCTCGAATCTGATCGCCTTTGCCATAAATCGGCAAAGGCTTCCCATTCAGGGCATTCAGGATAACGTGGGGAATGAGCTTTTCGGGGAAGTGATAAGGCCCATAGTTGTTGGAGCAGTTGGTAATCAGTACCGGTAGCCCATAGGTACGGTGCCAGGCACGGACCAGATGATCGGAGCTGGCTTTACTCGCAGAATAGGGCGAACTGGGCGCATATGGCGTTGTTTCCACAAATAATTGATCTGTTCCATCCAGATCGCCATAAACCTCGTCTGTAGAAATATGATGGAAGCGGAATCTGGCTTGATCTTCAGGCTGCAAGGCTGACCAGTACTGCCGTGCTGCTTCCAGCAGGGTGTAGGTGCCCATGATATTGGTATGAATAAATGCGGCGGGTCCGTCGATGGAGCGATCAACATGGGATTCCGCGGCCAGGTGCATGATCACGTCAGGGCAAAACTGCGTGAGCAAATGGCTCATCTGGGAGGCATCGCATATATCGGCATGAGCAAACTGATATCGGGGATTGTTAGCTACCGGAGCAACAGACTCCAGATTCCCCGCGTAAGTCAGTTTGTCAACATTAAGGACGCTGTGATTCGTATCCAGGATCAAGTGACGGATAACTGCCGAGCCGATGAAGCCCGCTCCGCCGGTGACTAGAATGCGCATGAAGTGATCTCGTTAGTGCAGTTGGACAAAAGATTAGACTCGGACAGTGAGAATTAGCGATATCGTCTGGACAACAGGATAAGGGCCAAGCAGTCTACGCCGACTCGTATCGTCCATGCCAGTGCCGCGCCGATGACACCCCACCGGTTGATGCTCAAATAGAGCAGTCCTAAATAAGGCATGATCTCGGCCAGGTGCAACAAGGCTGTGACGCGTGAGTGGCCAGCTGCTTGAATGACGGTGTATGGGATTTGCGCGACGGCATTAAAGAAAAAACCGACCAACAGAATCTGCAGGACCGGAACGGCATCTCCCAGAAAGTCCTGTCCTAACCATAAAAGCAGAATCCACTTTGCCAGAAAAATGCCTGTCAGTGAAATGGCGCCACATACGCCACATAACAGCAGGTAGGATAACCGCGTTTCATTGCCAATGCCGCTGCGTGCGCTGAGCACCGGAAAGATGGCTCTGACCACTGATCCTGGTATGGCTAGCAGTCGGGTGATTGCTTCGGCTGGCCCGGTATAGAAGGCCACGACTTTGGCTCCATTCATCGTAGAGAGCAGAAAACGATCAAAATACACCATTAAGGGGCTGATTAAATTGCTAACTGTTAGCCAGCCGCCAAAGCGGAAAAGGGTGAAAGCGGTTGCCGTTTCCCAGCGCAACAGATATTTGCGGGATGAGCCGGGTAAGCTCCAGATATAGGCGATCAGGGCAGTTAGTAAACGGCCAAAGAACAGTCCCCAGACCGCGTGGCTCAAATCAGCATGTATCCAGACGCCAATCAATGGAAAAACAGCGAGAAAAATTCCGCTGAGAGTTCTAAGCATATTGAGAAGGCGAAAATTGGACATGCCTTCCAGGTAAGAAAACCAGACCGAGCTCAATAGTACGAGAGGAAGTGTCACGGCTAGTATGGAAAAGGCTCGTGCACTGTCTGCCTGGTACTCCGGGCTGATGGAAAGCCACTGCACCAGTGTGGTATTGAACCCAGCGATCAGTAGCAATGCCAGCAGGCTGCTTGCCGCGACAAGTATGGTCGAGGTGCCCAGGATGCTATGGATGCCTGCCAGGTTGCCTTGCTCTATGGCAACGGAGCGAATGACGGCACGGCTGATACCGAGATCAAACAGGCTGGCGTAGCCAACAATTGCAAAAAACAAGGTGAAAATACCAAACTGCTCCACCCCCAGCAGACGAGCAATAACGCCCATCGCCGGAATGGCGATAATGAGTGGGGCCGCATACCCCGCTAAGTTCCAGAAGGAGTTTTTAATTAAACTCATTGCTTGGATAAGGACGCATGAGTGTTAGTAGTTTTACTGAAGCTCATGAAGCTCCAGAAAATGGAAATGGCTAGAAGAAAAAATAATAATGTATTGTTTCTTTCCATCATGTTTTGCGTGAGATTGGAGATTGAGTAAACAACTACAAGAATAGATCCATTAATGGCTGACTGTTTTTTTATCGGGTTGTTGTGGAAAATATTTTTAATAAAATTAAAAAAACAAAAAACAAATAAAGAAACTAAAAGAAATAAACCGCTAATACCAAAATGCAGCCATGTTTCAATATAGTTGTTATGTGAGTTTGCCAGGCCGAGAATAATCGGAGCGTCGGCTCTGTTTTGTGTGAGTTGTTCCAGCGCTTTTTGATGTTCTGCATCGGACCAAGCCACAATAGGGCGCTGCTTGATTAATTCCCAGTTCGCTTGCCAGATTGCGAGACGGGCACCGATTGAGGTATTGGCGTTGCCCTCCTGGAACTGAGTAATATCTTGAGCAGCTAGTTGATATCGTTCCTGCACAAAGGAACTTTGCGTCAGCAGGGCTCCTGCCAGGATTGCCGCCAGTACGCAGCTTGTGATGCTGCGCACGGCATAGCGTTTGGGCGTGTAGGCGATAATCAGTATGGCAAGAGCAAGGGGTAGTGCAATCCATCCTCCTCGGCTGCCAGAAGCCAGAGAGGCGAATAAACCTGCGAGGGCTCCTAAGGCATAGAGAGAGGCAAGGCCGCGCTTGAACTCCTTGGCGTGCCATTGCGCCAGTAAAGCAGTCAGGCAAAATAGCCCAAGCAGGAGGGCAATATTGCCAAACTGAATTGCGCCGGTATAGCCATAAACCCTGCCATTATGAAGCTCACCGCCTAATTGTGCGTAGACTAGCCATAGAGAAGATAGGCTGCCCAATGCAAAGGAAGCCGAGATCCAGTCAGGTTTGAGTGTCGCCTTGCTCAAGGCATACAGAATGGGTAGTAGCAGCAGGTAGCGGCTGATCAGGTCAAGCTGACGGACGGCGTCGCCGTGATAAAGCCACATGGCAAGCCCGTTCAGGAAGATCAAGAGCAGCAGTACATGCAGCCCTTTGTTAAATGAGCTTGCCGGGTTGGGTTGGAGGGAGCGTAGAAAGCATAATGCCAGCGAGCTGACTAACAATAGGCCTGCCGCAATGGCATATACGTTCCGAGTCGATAGGATACTGGCGAAAAACAGTGAAAAACCCAGGTTGATACCTAAATTCGCGTATGCGGAAAAATGGAAAGAAGGTCGTTGCATGGTGGGCTGTATTGTACGCGTAGGTTTATTGGGTGTTGACCATCGTTAAACAGTCTGAAAAAGGTTGCTGTAGGTTACAATTTACAAAGCTTAGCATCCGCAGCAATCGTGAAGATGAGATAACTTAGGAATTATTTTAATAGTAGTGATTCTCATTCGTTTAGATAAATATAAGCGTTTTCGCGATACGACCAATATTTAGTTGTAACGTCCTATGCGTATAATGCTTTTTGACTCCAACTTGAAATATTGGACCACCGATCCAGAATGAGCCAGTTAAAAATTCGTCGATTTCAGCGCTTGCATGAGCTGCTGTTGCTGTCTCTACCTATTTCCCTGTTATGTGGCCTGTTGGTCACAGTCGTTGCCCCTGCCTTAGGGCTGTGGGGAACGCGTGTTTTGCTACACCCTGATGTGGGGCAGTTAAGTGCATGGATATTAACCAGCTGTGCTTTTGTCGTCAGCAAGTTAAGTATTAATAAAAGTTCGTCTGACTACCCCGGGGCTCATAGTGCGTGGCTTATTGCGCCCACGGTGCTCTGTGTATACATCCTGCTGTATGTGGTGACTTTTTTCTTGCGCTTTGATGCATCACGGGCCCTGCTGCTAAGCAGTGGTGTTTTATCCCTTTGCTGGTTGCACCTTGAGTATTTTTTGACCAGTCGATACCGCATTGTCAAGTTAGCGGTGTTGCCTGGCGGCGAGGCGGACTCCCTGATTGGATTGCCAGGTGTGGACGCCCGTTATATTTCTGATTTTGATTTGACTGGGCGACGGTTCGATGGGGTTGTGGCCGATTTTTCCTGTCTGGATGCGAATGGCGAGCGCTTTCTAACGCGCTGTGCATTGCAACGGATTGCCGTATACAGCGCCCGCCAGGTCTTTGAGTCGGTGACCGGGCGTGTGCGTATTGATCGAATGTCCGAGAACAACATCGGCTCTTTGTTGCCCTCACGTCAATATGAGATAAGCAAGACTGTGTTCGATTACACGATTGTTTTGTTGAGCGCTGTTGTTGTGGTGCCCGTGTGCCTGCTGACCGCATTGGCGATTCGACTGGAAAGTCCGGGCAAGGCGATCTACTCGCAAGTGCGAGTGGGGCAGGGTAACCGTCCGTTCACCATTTATAAATTGCGCAGCATGCGTTTCGATCGAGACGCATGCGAGCAGTTTGCTGGTGAGGATGACCCACGTATTACGCGAGTAGGGCGGATTATTCGTAAGCTGCGTATTGACGAGCTGCCGCAGTTCTACAACGTGTTGCGCGGGGATATGAGCCTGATTGGTCCGCGGCCTGAACAACCCTCTTTTGTGAAGGAATTTGATGAAATGATTCCTTTCTATAGTTACCGCCATGTCGTCAAACCTGGCATTACGGGTTGGGCGCAGGTGCGGCATGGGTATGTTTCCAATGCAGAAGATACCCGAGTCAAGATTCAGCACGATCTTTACTATATTAAGAATTGTTCAATCATGCTGGATCTCTACATTACATTTCTGACTCTCAAGACGATGGCTACAGGTTTTGGAGCACGTTAGGCGCTTGATGACAAGCGCTTCTTGATCCAATTTTTCAGCGGTTGCAGGGTGCCATGGATCAGATGGTAGAGGCGATGCAAGACGGACCCCCAATGCCCGTAGTGCTTGTTCAGATAGACTTTCATGCCGTCGCTATAACAACGTCCCCGAAATGACTCATCTGTAAATGTGCCGCCTGACTCGTGCAAGTAACGCGCGGCAGGAATATGAATGGAAGCAATGCCTTGTTGCCTTGCTCGATATTGCAGGTCTGTCTCTTCAAAGTAGAGAAAGAACGACTCGTCAAAGCCGTGAAGCTGTTGAAATTGCTCGCGACCGATTAGCAGCAAGGAGCCCGAAACGTAGTCCACCTGATGAGGCTCTGTGCGGGTGTATGAGGGAGTTAGCAAACGCCCTAGTCCGAACGCCTTGAGCATTAGTGTCAGTGGCGTGGGAAAGTGCTCATAGGCATAGCTTGGCGTGCCTTGGCTATCAACAGACAAGCCCCCCAGAATAGGCTGTGGCCCCGGTTGAGGGACAGCCAAATACTGCTGGAAGATCTCGATAACATTACAGAGCAGTTGGGCATCTGGATTCAGCAACATGATGTGAGGCGCATTGGTGTGGCGTGCGCCTATATTGCAGCCTTTGCCAAACCCGTTGTTTGCCCCTGTGCGCAGCAATTGAACCTGCGGGTAACGTTGTTCGATCTGATCACAGCTGTCATCACTGGAGCCGTTATCCACGACGGTGATGCGATAGGTATCTGGCGTACTGTACTGCTCGATACTTGCTATGGTCTCGAGAATCTGGCTGCCACCGTTGTAATTGACGAGCAGTATGTCTACCCAAGCTGTGGTCTGTGATGAAACATTCATGGGATTAAAGTCTTTTGAGGATGGCTTTGCTGAGGTAATGCAGCATCAGATACATGCTGTAAGGCGCAGACAGGCCCAGATGTTTGCGGTAGATTTCCCAGGTCCATTGAACCGATTTAAATTTGTTTGATGACAGCGAGGCATGGCCCACCCGGTAGGCCGCCAAGGGTTCGGGTACTGCACAGACTGTGCCTGCCTTGCGCGTGACTTCCAGCCACATGAGATAGTCTTCGTGGCGGATGGGCTGCTGATAAAATTTGCCCAAGGCATGGCAATCATATAGACCGGTCAGGTTACCGATGACATTGCCTTGAAGAAGTTGGTGGTAGCTAGTCTGTTGAGGGGGCGATGAGGTGCTTAGCCACTGTCCAGGCTCACGGAACCGGTAGTATGCACTAGTGCATACCAGCGTGTTGGTGGCGCGCATTAGCTCGAGCTGTTTTTCCAGCTTTTCAGGTAGCCATAAGTCATCCGAGTCCAGAAAAGCGATGTATTGTCCTTGGGCAAGTTCTATCCCGGCATTACGGGCCCGAGCAACACCTCCGTTAGCTTCACACTGTATTAAACGAATTCTGGCATCCTCTTGAGCCAGCTCCTGCATGAGCTGACTCGTGTTATCGGTTGAGCAGTCGTTAATAATCAAAAGCTCAAGATGGGGGTAAGTTTGCTCGAGCACAGAGCGAACGGAATCGGCCAGAGTGGCTTGAGCGTTGTAGGCCGGCATAATGACACTGACAAGGGCAGATTCGTTTTTTAAGGACATGAGTATTTGAGGGGTGAGGGCACTTTGGCAAAAAGTCACAATATCCTCGCCTGCTGGTCTGCCACACTTTATCTGGCAATAGCAGTGGTCTGTAATGCGGGATTTCAGTACTGAGGTGGAGATGGATTGTGCCGGGCCACTATCTGGATCATAAAAACGATACGGATTTCATTGAGTGTCTACAGGCAAGGATGCAATTAAGCGAGTATCGATACAAGTGGTAAACGGACGCCTGTGCCATACTCCGACCTACGAGACAGTCCGGTTATGATGAGAGACGTTTCCTTTGCAGGAACGGAATCCGCCGGACTTTATAATATAGCGTACTTTGAAGTAGGTAATTGATGACTAAGCCTGTGATTTCTCCGGTAGTGCTGTGTGGTGGATCGGGAACCCGGTTATGGCCACTTAGCCGGAAAAGTTTTCCGAAACAGTTTGCGCCTGTCATTCATGATCGCAGCTTGCTCAGATTGACGCTGGAGCGATTGAGCCCTTTGATGCAGAGCGGGTCTTTGGTTTGTATTGGCTCTGAGGAACATCGCTTTCTGATCAGTAATGAGCTGGAGTCCGTGAATTTGCTGGGCAAGATCATATTGGAGCCCGTCGCCAAGAATACGGCCCCTGCGGTGGCGTTAGCGGCAATGGCCGTCGGACCCGATGACTTATTGCTGATCTGTCCTGCAGACCATTTTATTCCGGACGCGCAACTGTTCGAGGAGTGCATACGTCGAGCAGTGCCTGCTGCCGAGCAGGGAGCAATCGTGATCTTTGGCGTGCAGCCTAGCTTCCCTAGTACTGCTTATGGATACATAGAAAGCAAGCATGAGCTGGGTGAAGAGTCTGCTGTGCCGGTCAAGGCTTTTATCGAGAAGCCGTCACTGGAGCTTGCCACACAGTTGCTGGCCAACCGTAATGTGTTTTGGAACTCAGGCATGGTGCTGGCCAAAGCAGATGTACTGTTGAGCGAGTTGGAGGTGTTGGCTCCTGATATGTTGGATCATGTTGCCCGAGCATTCCAGGCAGGGCAGGTGGATGGTTTGTTTTTCCGCCCAGATGCAGAAGTCTTTGCCCAGACTCCTGAAGACAGTTTCGACTATGCCGTGCTTGAAAAAAGTGACAAGGTCATGATGACCGCGTTCCGTGGCGCCTGGAGTGATGTCGGTAGCTGGAATGCCTTATCAGCAGTCCAGGAGGCTGACGAGGACGATAACCGTCTGTCGGGTCAAGCCTATGCGTATGGTTGTTCGGGTACCAGCATTCGAGCTGAACATCGTGTGGTTGTCGGCCTGGGTCTGCAAGACTTGCAGATAGTGGAAACGGCAGATGCTGTGCTGGTGGCACGGGCTTCGGAAGTGGAAAAAATCAAACACGTTGTTGAGGACCTGAGAAAGTCTAATGTTGCTCAAGCCGATACGCATCGTAATGTCGTGCGTCCCTGGGGCTCGTATGACAGCATTGATAGTGGTGATCGCTTTCAGGTCAAACGTATTGTTGTGAAACCGGGGGCCGCATTGAGCTTGCAGAAACACTATCAGCGCTCCGAGCACTGGATTGTTGTCAAAGGTACGGCCCTGGTGACCAGGGGCGAAGAGCAGCATCTGTTATCCGAGAACCAGTCTATTTATATTCCCTTGGGAACGACTCATCGTTTAGAGAATGTGGGCAAAACTTCCCTGGAACTGATTGAGGTGCAGACGGGGGCTTATTTGGGTGAGGACGATATTGTTCGTCTCGAAGATACATATGGCCGGGTGTGAGAGCGGTGAGCATTAAAGTTCTGATCGTTTCTTTAAATGGCGTCCAGGAACTCTCTGGTGGCGGACTTTATTTGCGTTCTGTGGTGAGAGCATTCGCCAGCCTGGACGATGTGGGAGAAGTGACTGTCATCTCTAAGGAGGTCGGGGAGCAAAGTGTCACTTTGCCTGAAAAAGCACGATATGTTTATGTGCCGAAAACCGTGCGTTCGGATATCGTTTCTCGAGCGATGCTCAATCCCACCTTTCTTGGAACCAGTACTGAGCTGATTGCCCAGCATGCTCAGGAAGCAGATCTGGTAGTCCTGCATAATTCTCGGTGCGGCCGCATTCTGAGTACCTTGAAACGACGGTTGCCAGGCAAGCGGTTCGGTATTATTTCTGATAATTCAGAATACGACTTGAGACGACAGCATGAAGCCAGTAGTTGGCTGCGGAAGTTGGAACGGACAATAGACAGCTCCGAGATTTATGCAGCTGAAAAGCGCTGTTTGCAGGCGGATTTTATTTCGTTTATTACGCGTAAAGATCGGGATGTGTATATCGCTCGATATGGACAGCCTGCCCTACATGAAATCTTGCCGATCACTGTCGAAGCCGGTATATCTGCTACCGAGTTAAGGCCTGCTCAACATCCCCGCGTCATTTTCACTGGTCATTTTGGCTTTGCCCCCAACGTTAGTGCACTGCAGACGTTTGCTCAGGCCGCTGAGCAATTCCGCCTGTCTGCAGCAGGGCATGACGTAAGCTTTGCTGCTGCTGGGGCGGGTCTGTCGAAATGTTCCATACCAGGGGAGCATTTTGAGAAGTTGAAGTCGCCAAGTAGTGCGCAGATGCAAGCTTTTTTCCGTAGTGCGTCTGTGTATTTAGCGCCTGTTGCGTGGGGAAGCGGCATGAAAACCAAGGTTGCAGAGGCGCTATCCTATGGCCTGCCGGTTATCTGCATGGAAAATGCTGCAGAAGGCTATGAAGACGTGCTGTCTTCGGATCGCTATCGTTGTGTGATTGAGGTGGTTAACGATGTTGGCCAAATGGTTCATGGGTTGGCAGCCTTGTTTGCGGATCCGGATGAGCTTTTGCGCCGTCGCCAGCTGGCATTGGAGGCTTTTCATTTGTATTTATCACCGGATTCACAGGCTCGCAGAATGCAGTCATTGATAGCGGCTATAGGTTTGAAGGCCGCTGATCATTAGTCTTGACGTTGAATTTCTGTTTGCAAGGATTTTTCGACGATAAAATCTCGTTGAAATTTATCTAATAGAAAAAAGGGCTGGTATTGGTTTAAAAAGTCCCGCTCAGGATTTTTGTATGCAAGAAACAGCGACAGGCTCATGGTAAGTGCACAAGCAATAATGAAAGATCCCCGCAGAAATGAGGTCTTGTTATAAAGCACTATTCCAAATAAAAGGGGGTGTACAGCCAGTAGTGCCCAGCTTATTCTTGATATATGAATCCCAAAGGGAAGAGCTGCTGAGAAAAGTAAAATACCAATAAAGTAGCAATGAAATAAGAATATATGATTGCTGTTTTCGAATATATATTTTCTGTTGATTAAAAAGAAGATATATATTAGAGAAAGTAAAGCATAAATTTTGAGGCCGCTATTTGAGAGGTGCAAAGTAAAGTAGCTAGTGTATAGCCCTGTGTATTGCGAGACAGCGGTGATCAGTAATGGTCCTAATGTTAGGAAGCAGGACCAAATTAGTACATAGATGAACCAAGAGTGCGGTTTGGATAGCCATCGTCTTAGTATCACTAGAGGAAAGAGGACCAGAATTGATTTATGAAACAGGGCTGCGACTAGCAGCCAAGCTATGGAAATTAATGTGCGGCGTTGGATATTGCTGGCAACATACACAAAAATAGCGATGGCTATAAATTGACGAATGACTCCCAAACTATCCAGGTATGCGATGGGTAAACCTAGAAAAGCAAAAAGGCCTACCGGGTGCCATTTGTAAAGCCGACTGTAGCGATCGAACGCAAGATAGTAGAATGTTGCGATCAATGCGCTTGATAGAATAAATAACAGAATAGGATCGGTGTGATGGCCAATATCCATAAGAACACGGGATAAAGGCTCGAACCAGTCGTAGTCATCTTTTTGGCTGAGATTGTAGTAAACAGGATAGTCATATCCCGCATTGAAACGTACGCCAGAAAAAATGCACAATATTAGTAGTGACAGGAAAACTTGGAGTCTGGAAGAGACTCCAAGCAGGTAGAGATAAAGCAGTGCCAGAAAGAGAAAGAGATAGTAGATCACAGTGAGAGTGTGAGGTTACTGATCTGCAGCCGTTGGTTTTTGTCTGAATAAGTACGACAGTCTGGTCAAAACATATAGACAGGCAATGCCGAGGCCACCAAGCAGGCCTATCGCCAGAGTTATCAATGTACGTGGTTGATAAGGTGTGCTGGGTTCGATAGCTGGCTGGTCTATGGTCGCAACTTGACCTGATAGTTGAGTTGAATCGATGCTGCTCAATAAGTCCAACTTAGCCTTTAGAGGTGGCAGAGTAGGAATATAGGGGTCGTTATTCTGGCGCTTCTCAAGCGTATCAAGTTGTGCTTGCAGAGCTTTTGTACCGCGCAGGTACAAGTTGTCGCCTGAATAAGAAGTAATGAGATTACCTGTAGAAGAAGGATGTTCCAGTGCAATGCTCAAGGCAATCTCATGGGCGTCCTTTATGCGCGAAATTTGCGCTTGTCGTTCTGTCTCTGCAAATAAGCGCAGGGCAGTGATCTGGGAGTCCGTTGTTTTTTTCTCCAGATCTGCCGTGCTTTGCACTGTTTGTAGAACTTCAGCACGGCTGTTCTGCAAAGCCAGGGTAACGAATTGGTTCGTCCAGGCTTTGGCTAATTGGGGATCTTGATTACTTAAGGTTACCGTTGCTGTCGGAACCCCATTCGGGCTGGAGTTCAAAATATTGAGGTCTCGCGAAAATTGTTCTCGTAGTATTTCTCTTTCCTGGGCAGGTAAGGCCGTGTTATTCAGGTGAGGGAGATAAACAGTTTCGAAAAACTCGTCGAGGGTTTTCTGGGAGTTCAGATGCCGGGTGAAGATCTGAAAAGCGGTTTCCGGAGTAAGTTCGGCAAGGTGTTGCTTGCCAGCTTCTCCCGGCTGCTCACTAAGAATATTGTCTATTTCGGGGCCTAAGGAGCGAATGGCGGTATTGAAATGAACCAGATCAGTGGGGGTGGGCGGAGTTAGGGTGGAGTGCGCGCGAAAGCGCGGTTCTGCTATCACCAGATAAGCGGCCGCGCATATTATGCCCGCTAGGGATAGCAAGATAACAGGCAATTTGTTATTGCGTAATGCATCCAGAACATCAAAGATCGTAGGGCCTTGGTCAACTGAAGAGGGGGGAGTAGACGGACTAGTCAAGCGAAAGCTCCTCTGATGGGGAAAGCCATGCGCCAATATAAGCGCTCGTTCTCGATATGCTCGCTATTGTATAGCGGGATATGAGCAGGGATCCTACAGACTGTATGAGGTTAGACCAATAGCTACAGCTATGTGACGAAGCTCTTATATTTTCTATAGTTATAAACAAATAAAGATGCGTCTCCCCAACAGGTTTAAGCTTCAGTTTTCGCCTGTTTCACGAGATCGTTATGTTTTCCCGTTATTTAGCCCCTGGCCTTCTTGCTCTATCCGTCTCCTTCTCCGCACAGGCTGCCGAGCAAGCGCTGGAGATCGGCTATTTGCCCATCATGCCTGCCGCTCAATTGTTCGTGGGCTTAGGGTCTGGCGACTTATTGCCAGAGGGACAAGCGGAACCCAAGCTGGTTCAGTTTCAAAGCGGTCCAGCGCTGACTCAGGCCTTGATCGCCGGTCAGCTGGATGTTGCCTATGTAGGTATTGGCCCCGCTTTGGTGGCCAAGGCTAAAGAGGCCGACGTTAAAGTTGTCGCCTCCAATATTGTGGAACAGGTCAGTGTGGTCGCTATTGGTGAACTGGCTGCTTATCTTGATGCCGACCAGCCTGATTTCGCAGCGGCTGTGGCCAAGTTCACTCAAGAGAAAGGTCACAAGCCCAAGGTTGCCAGCTACCCCAAAGGCGCTGTGCCAGAGGCTGCCTTGCAGTACTGGCTGCGCAATATGCTGAAAGTAGACCCGAATGTGGTCGAGGTGATCTACCAGGGCGAGGCCCAGATTCAACAGGCCTTGAGCAATCACGCTGTTGATGCCGCCGCCATTCTGGAACCTACGGTTAGCCAAATTCTGCAGCGCCAGCCCGATGCCAAGATTGTGGCTCACGGTGGGGAGTTGTTCCCCAATGAGCCAGGCTCGGTACTGCTGGTGCGTGAAGGCTTGATCAAATCCAATCCTGATCTGGTTCAGCATTTGGTGAATGCCCACCTGCGTGCCACTGCCATGTTGCGCGACGAGCCAGCCAAGGCAACACCTTATGTGCAGAAGTATGTAGGCGGTGGCCGCTTGCCTAAAGAGATTGTGCAAGCCGCTATCGAGCGCTCGCGTGATCAGTTCCAGCCTGATCCTCACAAGATTATTGATGGCACGGTTCAGCTGCAGGATTTCCAGGTTTCTTTAGGCACGCTGGCGACCAAGCTGGATGATGTTCAAAGCCTGTTTGACGTTCGCTTTTATGAAAAGGCAGCACCGTAATGAGCGTTGCGAAACAAGCAAGTTTGCCCGCCGCAGCACCCGCAACTGCGGGTGCCCTGGTTGATGCCTTGTGGCGTCGCGGTCTGGAGCGGATTGTTTACGGCGTAGCCGGTCTGGCCTTGTTTATCCTGGTGTGGCATCTGGCTTATGTCTATGGCTGGGCTCCGCGCGGTACGCTGCCTGATCCATTGAGCTTGCCCTCGGCTTTGTTCCAGGAGATTGAAGCCGGTCGTCTTTGGCCGGCTGCTCAGTCCAGCCTGGTGCATTATTTCTGGGGCTTGGGCATCGGCACTTTCCTGGGTATTGCTTTTGGTCTGGCGGCGGCAACGATCCATCGCTTTGATTTACTGCAAGCTTACTTGGTTCGCTTGCTGCGTCCTATCCCGCCCTTGGCGTGGGTGGTGTTTGCCATTGCCTGGTTCAAGGTCAGCCACACTGGTGCAGCCTTTGTGATTGCAATCGGTGTGTTCTGGCTGAATTACTTTGCCACTTACAGTGCGGTGCGTTCGGTCGATCCCCGCTATTACGAATTGGCTGCGGCTTTCGGGCATAACTCCTATTTCGCTCGCGCCTGGACGGTAGTGTTGCCAGCGATCAGCCCCGGCTTGTTGAGTGGTGTGCGTGCTGGTATTGGTCAAGCCTGGATGACGTTGATTGCGGCCGAGTTGCTGGGCGTGCCTGGCATGGGTCAGGAAATGAATGCCGCGGCGGGTGTGGGTGCTTACGATGCGGTTGTGGTCTATATGTTGATCATCTCGGTGGTCTACACCTTGTGCGATATGCTTTTTCTGGCTTTCAACAAATGGGTACTTCAGTGGCAGCCTTGATTCAGTTCCAGGGGTTTGGTTTTCAGTACCCCGGTGCGCCTGCACCTGTGATCCGCGATGTGAATCTGGAAGTTCAGGCAGGGCATTTTGTGGCGATTGTAGGTGGTTCGGGTGTAGGCAAGAGCACCTTGTTGCGTGCGGCAGCCGGTTTGAGCCAGCCTAGCTTCGGACATCTGCGTTCCAACCTGCAAGATAGTCCTGGCCGTCGTGCCAATGCCTTCGTGTTTCAGGACAGTCGTCTGTTGCCTTGGCGACGTATTGCTTCCAACGTGGCTTATGGTCTGGAAGGGTTGGGCTTATCGCGTGAAGAGCGTGATCAGCGTGTGGATGCCGCCTTGAATCAGGTGGGTTTGGCGCATCTGAAAGACCGCTGGCCGCATCAACTGTCGGGTGGTCAGGTACAGCGTGTTGGCATTGCCCGTGCCTTGGCTGTGCAGCCGGATTTGTTGTTGATGGATGAACCTTTTTCTGCCGTGGATGCCTTGACTCGTCAGGCCTTGCAGGATGAGCTGGTTCAAGTGTGGCAGCGTAGTTCAGCAGCAGTTCTGTTTGTGACGCACGACATTGACGAAGCGGTCTTTTTGGCCGATACCATTATCGTTCTGGGTGGCAGCCCGGCTGGTGTCAGCGCCCGGATAGAGGTAGACCTGCCACGTCCGCGAGATCGCACTACACCTCGTTTTGGGGAGTTGGTGAAAGAGGTTGGTCAGGCCTTGTAATTACGTCTGCCATTGCATCAAGAAGAACGGCCCATGGAGTGGGCCGTTTCTGTTGCCTACTCTTGTTTGCTGGTTCTGCATGGGTATGCTCAGAGACAAAACAATCAGGCCCTGTGCTCACTTCTACCTTGTGCGCTTTACACTACTTGTTTGACGCCTAAGCACATGACAAGGAGAGGACATGAAGCACCCGGTAAATGCATTCAAGCAGGCTTTGCGGCAGGGCAAGTCCCAGATTGGTTTGTGGCATGGCTTGGCCAGCCCGTATGTGGCGGACCTCTGTGCAGGCCTGGGCTATGACTGGATCTTGCTGGATGGCGAGCATGTTCCCAATACGGTACAGACTTTGTTGGCGCAGTTGCAGGCCGTATCGGCCCATCCTATTGCGCCGATTGTGCGTCCCAGCTGGAATGACCCTGTGCAGATCAAGCTGCTGCTGGATATGGGGGCTCAGAACCTTTTAATTCCCATGGTGCAAAACGCGGAGCAGGCCAAAGCGGCTGTTGCCGCGACACGGTATCCTCCGCATGGCATTCGAGGGGTGGGGGCAGCCTTGGCGCGTGCTGCTCGCTGGGGGGCGACCACGGACTATGTGGCGCGAGCCAATCAGGAAATGTGCGTGATTTGTCAGGTGGAAACGCGTGAGGCGCTGGAGAACCTGGACGAGATTCTGGCGGTGGAGGGCGTGGACGGTATTTTCATCGGCCCGGCGGATTTGGCGGCCAGTATGGGGTATTTGACCGAACCCGGGCATCCAGACGTTTTGTCAGCGATTGAGGACGCGATCGTGCGTATCAGCAAGGCGGGTAAGGCTCCCGGAATCTTGCAGGCCAATGTCGAGGCAGCGCATCACTATTTGTCCTTGGGGGCCTTGTTTGTGGCCGTAGGCGTGGACGCGGTTTTGTTGCGGCAGGCGGCAACGGCTTTGTTGGGTCAATTCAAGGACGAGGTTGATGTGCTCGTTGCTCAGCCCGGCGCCGCTTACTAAAGCTTGTTAGATCGCCAGACGTCTTGCGGATAGCTGCTCCGCCTCAGTTATGTTGTAAAGGCCGGGCCTGCTTATTAGACGATATGACCTTGGCCGTAGCACCGGCTAAGGTCGGCTTTCTTAAGCGCCGCTCTCGAGCAGGAAGCTCAGCAAGCTTTCTGCGCTCGGTTGCAGGTCACTGCGGCGGCGCACACCGATCAGAATTTCTCGCTGGCTCCATTCTTCGTCCAGCTCAATCACACGGGTATTGGGGATCTGATAAATGCTGGCGCTCTTGCGTGGCAAGATGCCTATACCCATGCCTGCATTAATCAGCAAACACATGGCGTCGTAGCCAGAAACCTCGGTGCGGATACGCACCGAGCGGTTGGCTTCCATGGCGATTTTGGTGATCTGGTAATGCAGCTGCGTGCCGGTCAGCAGCGTGATCTGCTCATGCTCCAGCGTTTGCTCGAAACGGACTTTGTCATGCTGAGCCAAGGGGTGATTGATAGGCACCAGCACGACCAGCTTGTCACTGCGAAATGGGTAAGCTTCGATATCGGCTGCGTAAGGCAGGCGGGTAAAGACACCCAGGTCGGCTTTGCCCTCTGCCAGAGCCCGAATAATGTCCAGGCTGGTTTGTTCTTCCAGTTGCAGGGGAATCGCGGGGTGCAGACGTCCAAATTCGCCCAGAGGCTCGGCCAGAAACTGGGAGATAGCCGATGTATTGGCCAGGATATGTACCAGCCCTTGCTGGCCTTGCGAAAACGCTTGAAGGCGTGTCTCGATCTCTTGCGCACTGTTGAGCAAGGCACGTGAGCGGTACAGCAGCTCCAGGCCCGCCGCAGTTGGGCTGACACCTTTGTTCGTACGCAGCAGCAGGGTGGTGTTCAGAGACTGTTCCAGATCCGCAATCCGGCGGCTGACCGCGGCGGCAGCAATATGCTCACGCTCTGCCGCTTGGCTGATCGTGCCTTCTTCCAGGATGCGGACAAACAGTTTGAGGGTTAGAAGGTCCAGTTTCATGCAGGCATCATATCGCTTTTTTTTGATTATCTGCATCTGGGCTGACGGTGGCAGCGGAGAGAGTCATCGCTCTAAGCTCTATGGCTATTTCGCGTCGTGTCTACGCCATATCTCCATACGGATGTAGTAGCAGAGGGTGTTATCAGCCTGTATCGAGGGCGAACGACCGGCCATGGCTTGGCGTTTGTTTATGAGTCGCTACAACTGCGGTTTTTACGGTACGCATTGAGGATGTCTAAGCATAAAAAAAAGCCCCGCCGACAGTATGTCGGCAGGGCTTTGTACCGCTAAGCCTGTTGGATCAGGCTTGTGGCTTGGCGCCAGACAGGATGTGGCCAGCGTTAGGAACGCGGGTTTCCAGACCCAGGGTCTTGAGCATTTGGTACACGGTGCAAACAGCGGCGGACAGAACGGGCTTGCCGATCTGGTCTTGGGCGCGCTGGATAGCAGGCAGGGAAGGCATCTGCACGCAAGCGGACAGAATAACTGCGTCCACGCCGTCGTGGTTCAGGCGCTTGACGTGCTCCAGCAGGTTCTCTGGATTCAACAGGCCCACTTCCAGGTTGTCCGACACTTCCAGGCTGATGGAGTCTTGAACTTCGATGCCTTCAGCTTCGATGTAGTCAGCCACGCGCTTGGTCAGCGGCTTCATGTAAGGGGTGATGATGGAGACTTTCTTGTAGCCGAATTCTTTCAGCGTATCGACCAGGGCACCGGCCGAGCTCAGCACAGGAATTTCCACGCCGTTGTCTTTTACAGTGTTTTGCAAACGCTCTTGCGACACGCGGTGGTAGCCGTCGCCTTGGGCCATGATGGCAACCAGGCAAGCGTAGGCCATCACGCTCATGCGGGCGTCGCTCAGCTCAACAGCGCAGCGATCGCTGGCGATGTCCATGGCTTTCAGCTCTTCGGGGTTTACGTGCATCATGCGCATGCGCGAGGAGTGGAAGGTGAAGCGCTCTTCAGGAAACTCGGCGTAACGAGCCTGCAACATGGCAGGAATCTCGGTTTCCATGGTGGTGTTGGAGCTGGGAACGATCTGACCGATGCGGTAGGTTTTCATAGGGATCTGTCTCTGAAGGTGGTTTTTAGATTGACGCCTTCATTCTAGGACCCGTTTTCTTCCTTGCAAATCAATCATCTGTCAACGTGCCATCGCCAACGGCGATGGCAGGAGTGGCAGGGATCAGGACAGTCCGGATTGCCAGCGTTGAGTGGCCTCGCATATTTTCCGGAGGCTTTTTAAGCGACAGCTGACTGCATGGTGTGTGACAAAGAGGAACCCGGTGTACGCCTGTTTTTCTTAGCCTATGCGTTTCAAGGCCGTTTTGTAGTGGCCACCGCGTTGGGCGTAAACACTGGCGTTTTGACGTAGCTTGGCAATGTCCTCATCGCTCAGGGTACGTACGGCTTTGGCGGGCGATCCGATGATCAGGCTGCGCTCCGGGAACACTTTGCCTTCAGTGACCAATGCGCCAGCACCAACTAGGCTATCGCGGCCGATGACAGCACCGTTCAGCACCACAGCCTGAATGCCGATCAATGAGCCTTCACCGATGGTACAGCCGTGCAGCATGGCCTGGTGGCCGATGGTGACGTGGTCGCCAATATTCAGGGGATAGCCGGGGTCGGTGTGCAGTACGGCACCTTCTTGTACGTTCGAGCCTACGCCTACGGTAATGGTTTCGTTGTCACCACGGATAACGGCACCGGGCCAGACACTGCTGTGCTCTTTCAATACGACCTTGCCAATCAGGGTGGCCTCTGCGGCAACAAAGCTGCTGTCATGGATTTGTGGGCTGTGTTCGTCTAGTTGATAGATAGGCATAACAATGTACAAAAATCAGAAGTCGAAGAGGGAGGCGGAATATAGCCAGCCTGGATAGGATTCACTGCGCTGGGTATAGGTGAGCTTTGGGGTGGAAGAGCAAAGATCATAATGCCTGGCGTATTGGAACGCTGGCAAGACAGCACCTGCGGAGGCGTCATTAATGATCTGGCCAAGGCAGAAAAAGGGCTGATGGTTCAAATGGGCTGTCAGATCCTGACCACGATAGTAAATATAGCCCGGTACGTCACCCAGTATTTCTTTTGGGGCGGAGGGAGCGAACATATAGTCGTCGTTCATTTCCCCCGTTCGTATGAAGAAATCATCTGGAAAGACATTTTCTTGGTGGAAAAAACGGGTCAAGGCTGGCTTGTGGTCTCCAACAAGCATAATAAGGGAGTCCGGATGGTCGGCAAGAAGTCGCTCGGCAAAATCAGCCGCATCACGCAGGCTTTGAGTCAGTTTCTCTTGATAGTGCTGCTCGCCATGGTCGCCATCACGTGGGTAATAGGCCCCATGTGTATAAACGGTTGTGATGAACTGAAAGTTTGGCCGGTCACTGTTTTGCTGCTCTTGGCTGGCGGCCTTGAAAAGAATTCCATCATTGGCCCAGATCGGGCCGTTGTAATCCATGTCTTCCAGGGCGACAAACCGTCGGAACCCAAGTTTGGGATTAACAATGTGCCGGTTCCAGAAGGCCGCATTGTGATTGTGCAGTGAAACGCTGGCGTAACCTGCTTGCTCAAGGCTACGGGGCCAGCTCCAGGCCTGCGAAGAGAGCAGCTCTGTATATTCCTGGTAAATGATGCCATTTAAAGCACCATTGGCGGGCAGTCCGGTAAGGAGTTCAAATGCTGAGTTGACAGTCCCGCCTCCATACACGGGAGCAATGGCGCGAAAGGCTTGAAAGCCTATTGTTTCCAAGGGGGTGAAGGCCTCTTTGAAGTGCTGCTCATCATGCCAGCATGCCTCACAGAGAATCACAATGATGTTTGAGGGGGGAGCTGATGTGCCAGCACTGGATTCTTTCAAAATATCAAATTGCGCCCGTTCTTCGGTCGAGGGCTTCGGGGGCATGCGGCGTTGGCTTGTTTGAACTAAATGGGTAAGCAGGCCATTTTTTCTAATATTCCTGGGCCAGTCCCACACGACATAGTTGATGTCTTGGCGTGTTAATGCAAACTGCGCTAGGTGGCTTAACGGTGTATCTATGCGATTCAAGTAGGGGTGCAGGGACAGCACAGAGAAAAGGGTGGCCAGCACAATCCCTGTCTTTTTTAAGCGTGCTGTTCGATCAAGCCGCAGCAGTAGCACAAGCCCGGCAATGACTAGTAATGCATAGATTATGTGGGACTGGCTTATGTAGTGCGGCACAACTGACAGATTGTCAGTGCGAGTGATATCTGTCCAACTAAGCGGTTCGGTCGTCAGCGCCTGCTTGGTGTTACTGACTTCTGTCAGCAATAAGGAGACCCCTGCCGTCAGGGCCCCTGCGACCGTACAGGGTAGAACTACCCGCAGCAGAAAGTAGAGCGCAAATAGTGGGGCCATGGAGAGGGCCAGCGCAAGCCATCGATATTGGCCTGCCTCATCCAGAAAGAGAAAATCCAGATGGTCCTGCAAAAGATAGTGCTGGAAGCACCCCAGCGCGATAACAACAACAAGATCAATGAGTCGTGTTCTTATCATGTCGTAAGCGAATAGCCCGGCTCGAGGGCCGGGCTATTGTCAAATGAACGTAGGGACGTTCGAGCTTAGCTTGTTTCTCCAAACAAGTCATATTCACTGGAATCCGTAATACGCACGCGCACCATTTGACCGGGTTCCAGTTTTTGTTCGCTGGTGATGAAGACGTTGCCGTCAATTTCGGGAGCGTCGGCGCTGGAGCGGCCAACGGCATCGCCGTCTTCGTCGATCTCATCAATCAGCACGTCCATTTCGCGGCCCACTTTGGCAGCCAGGCGAGCGGTGGAGATGGCTTGCTGATGTTCCATGAAGCGTTCCCAGCGCTCTTGCTTGACTTCGTCAGGGACGATGCCGTCGAGCTTGTTGGCAGGGGCGCCTTCCACGGGGGAGTACTGGAAACAGCCGACGCGATCCAGTTGGGCCTCGGTCATCCAGTCCAGCAGGTATTGGAAGTCTTCCTCGGTTTCACCGGGGAAGCCCACGATGAAGGTGGAGCGGATGGTCAGATCCGGGCAGTCCTGACGCCATTGCTTGATGCGAGACAGGGTGCGGTCTTCAAACGCAGGGCGCTTCATGGCGCGCAGCACGGAAGGACTGGCGTGCTGGAAGGGGATATCCAGGTACGGCAGCACTTTGCCCTCGGCCATCAGGGGAATGATGTTGTCCACATGCGGGTAGGGGTAGACGTAATGCAGGCGCACCCAGGCCCCCAGTTCGGACAGGGCGGCGCTCAGATCCAGCATGCTGCTCTTGACGGGGCGACCATTCCAGAAGCCGGTACGCTGGCGGATGTCCACGCCGTAGGCGCTGGTGTCCTGCGAGATCACCAGCAGCTCTTTGACACCTGCCTTGACCAGACGCTCGGCTTCGCCCAGTACATCACCGACAGGACGGCTGACGAGCTTGCCGCGCATGGACGGGATAATACAGAAGCTGCAGCTGTGGTTACAGCCTTCGGAAATCTTCAGGTAGGCGTAGTGACGCGGGGTCAGCTTGATGCCTTGTGGCGGTACCAGATCAATATAGGGATTGTGGTCCAGCGAGGGTGGGGCGGCTTCACGCACGGCGCGCAGTACCTGCTCGTATTGCTGGGGGCCGCTGACGGACAGCACCGAGGGGTGTACGTCGCGAATCAATCCTTCGTCCACACCCATACAACCGGTGACAATGACGCGGCCGTTCTCAGCCAGTGCCTCGCCGATCGCTTCCAGCGATTCAGCCTTGGCGCTGTCGATAAAGCCACAGGTATTGACCACCACCACATCCGCATTGTCGTAGCTGGGGGTGATCTGATAGCCGTCGGTACGCAGCTGGGTAAGAATTCGTTCGGAATCGACCAGGGCCTTGGGACAACCCAGGCTCACGAATCCGACTTTGGGGGCGCTCATAGAGGGTCCTTCTGGAGCTTGAGGGCTCGAAATTGGGAAATAGGCTTGATTTTACCGTCCCATGCCCGGATGCGTGCGTATCTTGTGCGTTTGAGCCCGGTTTATGCGGCAAATAGTGCTACAGTCGCAGTCATATTTTTCTTTTCTAGCGGTTGTTCTGTGTCCGACGCCCATCTTTCCCCCTCTTTGCCCCTGTCTGAAGTCATGTTGCTGAGTGCGCGCAATATTGAAGGCGTACTGGCAGGCAAGTCCCTGACTGAAAGCCTGGCTGCAACGCCAGCGCCAGCCCGTGCGGCGGTGCAGTCTGTCAGCTTCCATGTTTTGCGCCGTCTGGGCCATGCCCGTCAGATTCGTATCACGCTGGTGCCGCGCCAGCCCAGCAATACCTGGCTGGATGCCTTGCTGATGGTGTCGCTGGCCTTGCTGGATACAGCCATGCGTGTGCAAGAGGATGCCAAGGCTTTTGAGGACCGCCCGGATGTGCCGGTCTATGCCGTGCATACGGTGGTGGATCAGGCTGTGCGTGCGGCTGATAGCCAGGCTGCGCTGCGTCTGTCCAAGGGGCTGGTGAACGGGGTGCTGCGTCGCTTTACGCGCGAGCGCAAGATGATCCTGTCTCAGGTGGAGAGCCGTCCTGAAGCACGCTGGAATCATCCTGGCTGGTGGGTCAAGGAGTTGCGCCGTGCTTACCCGCGTGATTGGGAAGCGCTGTTGCAAGCGGCCAATCGTCCCGGTCCTTTGACCTTGCGCGTGAATCAGCGTCGTTGCTCGGTGGAGCGCTTGCAGGCGGTGCTGACGGAAGCCGGTATTGCGTCCAGCAGCCCCGGCACGGGTGCCGTTACCTTGGACAAGGCCATGCCGGTTCAGGCGATTCCTGGGTTTGATCTGGGCTGGTGGTCGGTGCAGGACTGGTCGGCTCAGCAAGCCGGTCTGCTTTTGCCGGTCAAGGATGGCATGCGCGTGCTGGATGCGTGCGCGGCCCCGGGTGGCAAGACCGCTCATTTGCTGGAGCAGGCGGATGTTTCCTTGTTGGCCCTGGACTCGGACGGCGAGCGTCTGGAGCGCGTAGGTCATAACCTGCGTCGTCTGGGCCTGGCCAGCGACAAGGTTCAATTGAAACGGGGCGATGCGGCTCGTCCTGCCCAGTGGTGGGATGGTCAGCCCTTTGATGCCATCCTGGCTGATGTGCCTTGTACCGCTTCGGGTATTGTGCGTCGTCACCCCGATATTCGCTGGTTGCGCCGCGAGTCGGACATTGCCGATACCGCACGTTTGCAAAGCTCTATACTGGATGCCTTGTGGTCCACATTGCAGCCCGGCGGGCATTTCCTGTATTCGACCTGCTCGATTTTCCCGGCTGAAGGGGAGCAACAGGTCGAGGCATTTTTGGCCCGTCATCCCGAGGCGCAGCTTTTGGACTCTCCTGGCCAGATTTTGCCCGGCGTTGCGGGACGATCGCTGGCAGATGGCGACGGTTTTTTCTACGCCTTATTTACGCGCCCGGTTTGACTTGTCACAATTAGGGCTCTGACTTTGTCCTTTTTGCGGTTAATCACGATGTGGCGCGTTTTTCTGTCTTTTCTGCTGATTTTCAACTGCGCGCTAAGCTCGGCCAATACCATTGTGCCGGTCGCTACGTCGGGAGAGCGGGTCGTCAAGGTCGAGCCCCATATTCGGGACGAAAAACTGTATATCGACGCGGATGTCGAGTTCGAGTTAAGTCCGGAATTGCGCACTGCTGCCGAGAAAGGGGTACCACTGTATTTCACGGTTGAAGTGGAATTGGCCAAACCCCGCTGGTACTGGTTTGACAAAAACGTTGTCAAAGAACAACAAACTTGGCGGGTCGTGTATAACGCCCTGACCCGTCAGTGGCGCGTGGGCACCGGGGACCTTTCTCTGCCCGAATCCTCCATGAACGATGCATTGGCCATGCTGCGGCATATTCGCGGCTGGGCCGTGGCCTATGTGGCTGATCTGGACCGCGACCAGGAATACCAGGGTCGTGTGCGTTTGCGCCTGGATACCTCTTTGCTGGCCCGTCCGTTTCAAGTGGACGCCATCAATAGTTCTGCCTGGACATTGGCTACTCCATGGAAAACCTTTTCCTTTTCCGTCTCCGTCGACGAGCCCCAACCTTGATACGTTGGATCTTGCGCACCGCTCTGTTCGGAGCGGGTGTCAGCGCGTTGGCGCTGTTTTCTCTTCTTGTCTGGTCTACGGGTAACGCTTCGCGCTATGCGCAGCAGTATGACTTGCTGCTGGTGCTCAACGGTGTACTGGCCGCCACGCTGATTTCCTGGGTGCTGTTGCTGACGATTCGTCTGTTCAGACAAATACGCCGGCGTCAGTTTGGTGCCCGCATGACGGCGCGCTTTGCCTTTTACTTCACCTTGATCGGCATTATTCCGGGGGCGCTGATCTACCTGCTCTCGGTTCAGTTCATGTCGCGCTCGATCGAGTCCTGGTTCAACGTGCGGGTGGATACGGCCCTGGAGTCGGGCTTGAGCCTGGGCCGTGCCGCCCTGGATTCGCAGCTCAATGAGCTGGAAGGTCGTGCCAATGAAATGGTGTCGGCACTGAACAAGGCGGATAGCGCGCAGTACAGCAGCTTGCTGATCTCCTTGCGTGAGAACAGCGGGGTGACGGAGGCAATGGTGTTTTCGGGCAATGGTCGTCTGATTGCCTTTTCCTCGGGCCGTTACGACACGCTGCTGCCTGATATGCCGCCCTCCAGCGTGATGAATCAGCTGCGTATTGCAGGCCGCTATTCGGCTGCCGAGGTGGATGATGATGCGCCTGTTCACGATAACGGCCTGGACGAAGGCGGGGTTCCCGCAGAGTCCACAGGTTTGCGTCTGCGCACGGTTCTACCATTGGCCGATCCCAATCGCTTTGCGGCAACCTTGAGTGGCACGGCAGACTCGCGCTGGCTGCAGGTCATTCAGCCTGTGCCGGACAAGATTGCACGCAATGCCAACCAGGTGCAGCAAGGTTTCCGGGATTATCAGGAGCTGGCTTTATCTCGTCAGGGCTTGCGCAAGCTCTACGGCATAACGTTGACGCTGGCCTTGATTCTGGCGGTGTTTACGGCTGTGGCGGCTGCCTTGGCCTTGTCGCGCCGCCTGACGCGTCCTTTGCTGACATTGGCTGCCGGTACGCAGGCGGTAGGGGTGGGGGATTACCGGGCTTTGCCTGAGCCACCTGCCAAAGATGAAGTAGGCCAGTTGACCCGCTCTTTCAATGCCATGACTCGGCAGCTGGATGAAGCGCGCCGCATGGTCGAGAAAAATCGTCTGCAGCTGGAACGCTCCAATATGTACCTGGAGTCCGTGCTCAGTAATCTGTCCAGTGGTGTACTGGCGTTTGACGAGATGTTCCGCGTCACCATGTTCAACCAGGGGGCGCAGCGTATTTTGCAGGTGGACTTGCGCTCCATTAAGGGGCGTCCGCTGGAAACGCTGGAAGGGGCCATGACCTTTGCCTCGGTGATACGTGAAGCCTTTTCCACGCATCAGGCCATGGGCTCGGATCATCCTTATTGGCAGCAGCAGTTTGAATTGGAAATGCAAGAAGGTAATGAAGCGCGTGATACTATCGTCACCGTTTTGGCCCGTGGTACCTTGCTGCGTGTAGATGGTCAGCCAACCGGGTATCTGGTGGTGTTTGACGATATTACCGACGTGATTTCCGCCAGCCGTCTGGTGGCCTGGAGCGAGGTGGCTCGACGCCTGGCACACGAGATCAAGAACCCGTTAACGCCTATTCAGTTGTCGGCCGAACGACTGGCCATGAAACTGGAGTCGCAGCTGGATGAAGTCCATGCTGCCATGTTGCTGCGCTATACCAATACCATCGTCAATCAGGTCAGTTCGCTCAAGAAGATGGTGGAAGATTTCCGAGAGTATGCTCGTAAACCGGCGACTCAGATGCAAGCTCTGAATCTGAACGAGCTGATTACCGAAGTGCTGACTTTATATGGTTGGGACCCGGAAGAAGGCATGGTCCGGGACGATGGTTATAGTGTGGCAATTGATGTGGAGCTGGACCCTGATTTGCCCATGGTTCAAGGCGACCCCACGCAGCTGCGGCAGGTTATCCATAATCTGCTGGCCAATGCTCGTGAAGCGGCTGCCCAGGATCAATCACTTGACCAGGCGCATGTATTTGTTAAAACCATGATTGCGGGCGTAGAAGGTTCCGGCTCTTCTGATGCGGTCAGTTTTGTGGTGTCAGATAACGGGCCAGGTTTTGATCCCCAGATGCTGGTGCGCGTTTTTGAACCTTACGTAACCACCAAGCCCACCGGCACGGGTCTGGGACTTGCTATAGTTAAGAAAATCATCGAGGAGCACGGCGGCAGAATCGATGTTTCCAATCGTCGTGAGGGGGGGGCTCGCATTTCCATCCTCTTTACCCGGCTTGCTGGCCAGCATATTCGTCTGGACTCTGGGCGGCGAGCAAACGATAATGCGTAAAAATCACGTAGGTGACGTTTTATGGCCAGAATTCTGGTAGTTGATGACGAAATCGGCATTCGGGAACTTTTGTCGGAAATTCTTTACGACGAAGGGCACACCGTGCAATTGGCAGAGAATGCCGCCCAGGCTCGCGAGGCACGCTTGCGGGGCCGCCCCGATCTGGTCTTGCTGGATATCTGGATGCCAGACACTGACGGTGTCAGCCTGCTCAAGGAGTGGGCTTCTCAAGGCTTGCTGGATATGCCAGTGGTCATGATGAGTGGTCACGCCACGGTGGATACCGCGGTGGAAGCAACCCGTATTGGTGCGGTGGACTTCCTGGAAAAACCCATCACCATGCAGCGCCTGCTAAAGACCGTCGCCTCGGGTCTGGAGCGTACCGTTGCACCCAAGGCGCTGGCAGCCGCTGCCCGCCCGGTGGTTCAAGGTGGTGATCGCCGCCCTGAAACCGCCACAATGGCTCCCGGTATGGCACCTGCCATGGCCGTCCCTGAAGTCGAGCAGGATGAGTCCCAGCTAGGCAGCATCTCGTTGGATCTGCCATTGCGTGAAGCCCGTGACGAGTTCGAGCGCATTTATTTTGAGTATCATCTGCGCCGCGAAAATCACAGCATGACGCGTGTGTCGGAGCGTACTGGTCTGGAACGCACCCACTTGTACCGCAAGCTTAAACAGCTGGGTATAGACTCGTCGCGCAAGCGTAACCAGTCTTGATACAGTAGTTACCAAATGCATGGCCAGCAAGCTTCTGGCCAGCTCTGGCGCTGCGGGTAAAAGCAGCCTGGGGGGGTTGGGATTGAGGCGGCCTTTTCAGGCCGCCTTGCCGTTTAGAGAGCGGCGACGGATGCCGCAGGCAGTGCTTGCAACTTGCTCACGGTATCCAGGCATGTACGGGCCGCTTCCTGGCCCTTGATTACAAAGTGACGGTGGAAGTAATCGTGGTGCTCTTTGCCATCATGGAAATGGTGAGGAGTCAGCACGACTGAAAACACCGGCACGTTGGTGCTGAGCTGGACTTGCATCAAGCCTTGAATCACTGCGGTAGCCACAAAGTCGTGGCGATAAATACCGCCATCAACCACCAGACCGGCAGCCACAACAGCGGCATATTGACCCGATTGGGCCAGACGTTGAGCATGCAGTGGGATTTCAAAGGCGCCGCCCACTTCAAAGAAGTCGATCAGGCTGCTGTCGTGGCCCATGGCTTTGATTTCGTCGATAAAACCCAGTCGGGCCTGATCCACAATGTCCTTGTGCCAGCAAGCTTGAATAAAGGCGATACGGGGAGCCAGAAGATTGGCTGGGGTAATACTGTTCATGTTGATTTCCTGTTTTATGACAACAAAAACAGGGCATGCAGGAAGCAGGATAGCTCAAGCCCATAGCAGGATGACTCCTGTACAGGTTATGAGGGTATCCCGTTCTCTCTTTATCCGGACTATACCGTCGGCCCCGGAATCACACCGGGTCTGCTGTCCCTGACACAAGGCCAGGCGCTCGCGGGCTAGGCTAGTGCCATTACCGCCGGTGGGGACTTGCACCCCGCCCTGAGAACGTAGTTGGCCGGGGAGGCCAACCGGACGAGTTTACCGCTAAACCGTTTTTTTGTCAGAGGCGGGAGCTGCTAGTGGCAGCAAGAGCCTCAGAGTGCAGGGTGCGCCGGGCAGGAACAGGGCCTGGCCACCGTGGCGCAGCATAATCTGGCGCACAATCGTCAGCCCCAGGCCTGCTCCTTTGCTGGCGCTGTCTTGCTTGTGAAAGCGCTCAAAGGCCAGATGAGCTGTTTGCGCATCCAAGGCTGCACCTTGATCGCTGATATCGATCGCGCATTGGTCTGGCTGTGGGTTATGCAAATGCAAGCTGACCGTGCCTTTGCCATGTGTTAGGGCATTGTCCAGTGCGTTGACAATGGCTTCGGACAGATCGGCCTCACAGGCTTGAACCGTATCGAGCGAACTATCATCGTGAAATTGGATCTCTCGATTGGCCTGCTCGAAAAGCGGCCATAAGTCTCCCATCACACGGCGGCACAACGGTGCCAGGGCTGTGTGGTCTGTTAGCTCCGTAGCCTGCTCCTGCTTGCGGGCCAGGCTGAGCCATTGGCTGACCAGACGCTGCAAGTGGGTAATATCCTCGCGCAGCAAATCCCAGTCCTGCTCGCTGTGGTGTTCAGCCGTTTGCAGACGCAAGGACATCACAGCTAATGGGGTGCGCAGTTGGTGCGCGGCATCTGCGACCAGTTGTTGTTCATGGTGATAGGCCTGCATCAGGCGGTCCAGACTTTGATTGACGGCCTGTGCCAAGGGGCGAATTTCTTTGGGCAGTTCAGTGACCGGCAAGCGCAGCTCGGGTTGAGCAGGGCCCAGCGTCGCAGCCAGATTTGCCGCTTGTCGTACCGGGCGCAAGGTCCAATGAATCAGCCAGGCGATCAACAACAGACCCAATGCACACACCGGCAGCCACAAAAGCAGTGAGCGCCACATGCGGGTTTGCAGCAAGGCTCCGATCAGCTCTCTTTCGCGCTGGTCTCGTTTGGCCACCATCAGGATTTCGCCACTGGGCAGCGTGACCGAAACCGAAACTACATAGCCACTGCGATGCTTCAGCCTGAACAAGGCCAGCTCGTCTTCGGGCTGAGCAGGGCGCAGGCGTCGTGGACTTGCCAGATTGGATGAGGCCTGGAGCAGCTCACCCTCGGCGCTGTACAGCGAATAGGACATTTCCCCACCGGCGTACTGACGCGGCAAGCTATCCAGTGATTCCGAGGGTTTAAAGTCGCGGGCAATTTCCTCGGCCTGCAAAAACAGGCTGATGCGGCGCAGCTCGTCGCGGGTATCGAACAAGGACAGGGCCAGAGCGCAAAAGCCCAAGGCCAGCATCAGCAGCAGGCTGATCAGTAATCGCCCGCGCAGACTGAAGGCGCGCCTGCTCACAGAGCGCGCAAGCGGTAGCCCACACCGCGCACCGTGTCGATGCAAACCAGGGCATTTTGCTCGCGCAGCTTGCGGCGTAGTTTGGAGATCAACGCTTCGATGGCATTCAGACTGATGTCGGTCTGGTTTTGATAGAGCTGCTCCAGCAAATAATCCTTGACCAGCAAACGGGGGCTGGCCTGCATCAGCTCCAGCAAGAGCAGGCTTTCCCGCCGTGGCAACATCAAGGCTTGGTCATTGACCCAGGCTTGTCGCACTTCAGGCTCGAATCGTAGATTCGCGATCACCAGTTGCTGGTAACGATGGGGCGCAGCCCGCCGCAGGATTGCGCCAAGGCGGGCCTCCAGCTCAAGCAGATCAAAGGGTTTGAGCAGATAGTCGTCCGCACCGCCACGCAGCCCTTGTATGCGATTGTGGACGGCATCGCGCGCACTCAAGATCAGGCAGGGCAGGCGCTGGCTGCGATCTGGGCGATGCAGCTGCGCCAGAACTTCCATGCCGTCCATATCGGGTAATCCCAGATCCAGAATCAGGGCATCAAAGCTATGTTCTTGCAGCAGGGCAAGACCAATCCGCCCCGTCGTAGCGGTGCGAATTGCATATCCCTGCCCTTGCAGATGGCTTGCCAACAGGCTCAACAAAGGCCGGTGGTCTTCAATAATCAGAATAGTTTTCATCAGACTACGGTCAGAAACCGGGCTCATGATAGTAGCAAATAGAAATGAGTTTGGTTCGTATTATAAATAATGGAAGAATTCTGATGAAAATGAGAACGGGCCTGCGTTGGCCCTTGGCCGCCTTATCCTTGGCGTGCATGTCCGCCTGGGCTCAGGAACGCAATGAAGTTGAGCAGTTAAGTGCAATCTCGGTGACCGCCTCGGGATTCGCTCAGGAAGTGGTGAGCGCACCAGCCTCTATCACCGTGATTCCGCGCGAGGAGCTGGAGGGGAAACGCTTTGAGTCTTTGGCCGATGCCTTGCGCCAGGTGCCGGGCGTCAGCATTTTAGGTGGCGACAAAGGGGCTATCTCGATTCGCGGCATGGAGTCCGAGCATGTGCTGGTCTTGATTGATGGTCGCCGCCAGGACATGCGTCAGATCACTATGAAGGGTGGGGTGTCTGAGGCTCTGGATATGAACTGGATTCCCCCGCTGGAAGCCATTGAGCGTATCGAAGTGGTGCGTGGCCCCATGTCGACCTTGTACGGCTCTGAGGCTTTGGGCGGGGTCATCAATATTGTGACGCGCAAAGTGGCCGACAAATGGCACGGCTCCTTGACCGGTGGCTATACCTTGCAGGACAGTGGTTCGGCTGGAAATAGCGGCTCGGCTGATTTGTACTTGTCTGGCCCCATCGTGCCGGGGCGCTTGGGCTTGCAGTTCTGGGGCTACCACAAGCAACGTCAGGAAGATCAGGTGTTGAATGGCTTTGCGCGTGCCAAACGTCAAAACGGTACGGTGCGTTTGTGGGCAACCCCCAATAACAATCATGAGTTCATGTTTGAAGCTGGCCGCACGACCCAGCATTTCTGGACCACCCCCGGCAAGTCATTGGCTTTGACGGGCAAGGCCAATGAAAACGAGTACGTGCGCGACAGCTATACGCTGGCCCATACGGGGCGTTGGGGCCGCTTTGATACGGAGCTAAGCCTGAACCGTGAACAAGCCTATCGCGATGGCCCCACTCAAAGCGCCCGCCCTGATCTTCGCAATACCGTGATTGATGGCAAGCTCACCCTGCCTTTAGCCGATCACATGCTGGTGGGTGGTTTTCAGTGGCGCAAAAGCGAGTTGAAGGCCGATGGCTACTACGCCAATCCGAATGGCGCAGGTGTGGATACTTCCGTGCGTGAATACTCCCTGTTCCTGGAAGATGAATGGAGCCTGAGCCCATCCTTCGCCCTGACCGGCGGCGTGCGTATGGACGACAACGAGTTCTATGGCCGTCACTGGACTCCCCGTTTGTACGGTGTCTGGAGTGCGACGGATGCCTGGACGCTGAAAGGCGGGATCGCCAAGGGTTTCAAGTCCCCGACCATCATGCAAAGCAATCCGCAAATCGGTTTGCCGCAGCGTGGCGGTGCTTATACCTGGGGCAATCCGGATCTGGAACCTGAGGTCAGCACCAACGTAGAACTGGGCTTGTACTTTGACGATGGCGGACCGTTGAGCGCCAACGCTACTTTGTTCCACACCCGCTACAAGAACAAGATCGCCAATACCGGCTCGCGTCAGCTGTACTACCCCGATGGCCGTCCTGTGCCACCGGACCCGTATACCAACAGCATGTATAGCACCTACTTCAATATCACTGAAGCACGGGTTCAAGGTCTGGAACTGGGCTTGGCCTATCGCTTTAACGAGCAATGGAAAGTGCGCGGCAGCTATACCTTTACGGACTCCAAGGTGCGTAATGGTAGCGCCACTATCCTGGGCTTTGGCTACCCGCAGTCTGAAGGACAGCCCTTGGTGGCGACCCCACGCAATATGGGCAGCCTGACCGTGGACTGGACGCCGAATGAAGCCGTGTCAGCCTTCTCGACCTTGAACGTGCGTGGTCGGGAAACCAATATTTCCTGGGGACAGGGCGGTGCTGTCAGCGAAAGCATGGGGACGATTGCTACGGTGGATCTGGGAGCCAGCTGGCGTGCCAGAAAAGATCTGAGCTTGAGCGCGGCCGTCTATAACCTGACCGATCGTCGTCGCGACTCGGGTACCAGCGGAGCCTATTCCTATGCGGAAGATGGCCGCCGCTTCTGGTTGCAGGCCGAATACCGCTTCTAAATGCGGTTTATTCCTGGGGTTTGGGGCGGCGGCTGATTGTGGAGATCGGCACGCTGACCTCGCCCTGGGTGCTGCGACGGCTACGAGCGCGCCAGGCGTGCCCGTACGCAATTTCCAGGCTCAAATGCAAGGTGCCGTCCATATGGCGCTGTTTCTCCAGCGCATTGAGCAGGCGTTGACGCCAGGGCAGGGTGCTCAGGCTGGCCTTGCGTTGTGGGTGCGGATTGCCGCCCAGTAGACGCAAATCATCCAGCAGTTTTTCAGCGCTGCGATACGTTAGCGTCACGACCTCCTGATCCATCACGGGATCAGCAAAACCGTTTTCCAGCAACAGATCGCCAAAGTCGTGCATGTCCACGAATTCCAGCGTTTGGGTGCCCAGATCCGCTTGCTCCATGGCACTGCGCAGCTCGGCAAAAGAGCCGGGACCCAGGCAGGAGAACATGACCAGCGTCTCGGGTTTCAGCAGGCGGTTCCATTCAGCCAGGACTCGATGCGGTTCTGGGTGCCAGTGCAGTGCCATGTTCGACCAGACCAGCTCCTGGCTTTCTGCGGGCAGGCCGCTATTGGCCATATCGGCCTGAACCCAGTTGGCAGCAGGGGTAGGTTGGTTGCGCAGTTTTTGCCACAGGCTGGGTTTGGATTGGTAGCGCTCGCGGGCAACCTCCAACAGCTTGGCGCTGCGATCCAGACCGGTGTAGTTCATATCCGGGTAGCGGGAACGCAAAGGCTCCAGCGCGTGGCTGGCACCACAGCCGGCATCCAGAATATGAGTGGGTTGCAAGCGCACCAAAGCCAGCCGGGACAACATCCGTTGGGCGACTTCACCATAAAGAAACTGAGCGTGATCCAGGGGAGCGCGGCGATTGAATTGCTGCTCGACGTGGGCGGAGTTGATTGGTAAAGAAGGTAACTGGGACATAGTTGCGCGGACGTTGCTGGCCTGGATCAGTGGCATGTGCTGTGATCGAATCAGCCTGGCTCTGAAAGGTAATGATCTATTATGGCGCATCCCCTGTTTCGGCGCGAGCCGACCCACCGTCTTGTAGGGATTCCACTGTTGGCACGGCCTTGTGTGCTGTGCGGATTGCGTTCGCAAAGTGGCGCACTGTGCCGCTTTTGCCGACACGCGCTGGCAACACCCGCCCAGGATTTGCGCTGCCCTCGTTGTGCTTTGGCCTTGCCGCCCTTGGCTTTACTGGCCTGCCCGGACTGCGGAGCAGGGCAGTTGTCCCTGCAAGCGACGGTTGCCGGATTCGATTATGAACATCCTGGCGATATGCTGATACATGCGTTTAAAATTTCCCGTCGGCTGGAAATGGCAGCGGTGTTGGCGGAACTGATGGTGCAGCAATGGCGTAGGCATGGGCCTGTGCTGAACGCTGCTTGCCGGGTCATTCCAGTGCCTTCGCAGCGTAAAGCCTTGCACCGGCGGGGCTTCAATCCGGCAGCGGTACTGGCCAGGCGCGTGGCACATGAATTGGGTTTGTCAGCACGTTTGCATATCGTCACGGCGCAGCTACGGCACGAGCAGGCCCAGAAGACCTTGGGGCGTCAGGCCCGCAGGCAGGCCATGCGGGGTGCTTTTAACCTGCGGGAGTCGCTACAAGGCTGTGATGTGCTGTTGGTCGATGATGTGCTGACCACAGGAGCCACTTTGGATGCCCTGGCACGGGCCTGCCGTTTGGCGGGCGCACAGTCTGTTTATGCCTTGGTCGCTGCACGAGCTCCCTGGAAATTGAAGGCATCCTAGCCCTGTATACTTCCTCGCTTGTTCGCGGCTTTTTCTGCACTTTTTAGGTTTTTCATGTTTCATATTGTCCTGGTTTCGCCCGAGATCCCTCCCAACACGGGTAACGTCATTCGACTGACAGCCAATACGGGCTGTGTCCTGCACTTGGTGCGGCCCCTGGGCTTTGAGCTTGAAGACAGCAAGCTGCGTCGTGCCGGGCTGGATTATCACGAGTGGGCGCAGGTGAAGGTGCACGACAGTCTGGAAGAAGCCCTCCAGGCCACTGGCTCCGCGCCGGATCGCGCGTTTGCCCTGACTACACGTGGTAGCCATTTGCTGGCTGAGCAAAGCTTTCAGCCGGGTGATGTATTTGTATTTGGCCGCGAAACCGCAGGCTTGTCTGCAGAACAACTGGCCTTGTTTCCCAATGAGCAGCGGATTCGTCTGCCCATGTTGGCGGGGCAACGCAGCTTGAACCTGTCCAATGCCGTGGCGATTTGTGTTTTTGATGCCTGGCGGCAAGCGGGTTACGAAGGTGGTGTTTAAGCTTGTGCAGAGACAGGCCGAAAGGGTGTAGTCCTGGGCGACGCCACATTTGTCATTGAACGGCGCGTATTTATTTTTTGGGTAATGGCTGCAAAGAAAACGGCCCTGCAAATTCAAGATTTGCAGGGCCGTTTTTTTCGATCGTGTCCTTACTCCAGCGACAGATTCAGGCGTTCAATCACCTCATCCCAACGAGCCTTGTCGGCAATGATCTTGTCCGTCATCTCCTGCGGGGTGGAAGGCTCGGACGAGAAGTAAAAGGCGTTGAGCTTGGCCTTGATGTCGTCGCGTTGCAGGATGGTGGTGATTTCCTGGTTCAGGCGTTTGACCACATCGTCCGAGGTATTGTGGGGCACAAAGAAGGCGTCCCAGGAAATCGCCTCGAAGTTTTCCAGACCGGCTTGCGCCATGGTGTCCAGACCGGGCAGCAATTCGCTGGGTTGCAAGGAGGTCACGGCCAGGGCTTTCACCTTGCCCGCTTCAACCTGGGGCATGGCAATGCCGGGCACCATGAAGGCGGCGTCAATGTCGCCACCAATAATGGCGGTCAGGATTTGTGGAAAGCCCGAGTAGGGGATTTGTTCCAGTTTGATATCAACCGCATGTTCCAGCATGGCCATGGCCAGGTGGGCCGAGCTGCCGGGGCCAACTGAGCCGTAGTTCAATTCGCCAGGACGAGATTTCGCCAGGGCAATGAACTCTTCCACCGTGTTGGCGGGCGAGTTGGCCGGCACGACCAGCACGTTGGGGCTGGTGCCAATCATGGAGATGGCCTGCAAGTCTTTCAGCGGGTCATAGCCCAGCGAGGTCTTGTACAGGGTGGGGGCGGTCACCATGGGACCATTGATGGTCAGCAGCAGGGTGTAGCCGTCGGGCTTGGCATGCGCCACAAAGCGCGTGCCGATATTGCCACCAGCACCAGGACGGTTATCAACAATGACAGTTTGGCCCAAAGCTTGGGACAGGGGCTCGGAAATGGCACGGGCCAGGGCGTCAGGCGAGGAGCCTGCTGGAAAGGGCACGACCATTTGAATCGGGCGCTCAGGCCAGCTGGATTGGGCCAGAGCCGATTGAGCCAGCAAACCAGTGCAGGCCAGCCCCAGGACGGAGCGGATCAGAAGATCACGAGAACGAGCAAGCAATGACATTGTTTTATTCTGAGTAAGAGACGGTTGACTGCAGTTCTGGCAGCGCGGGTGAAGTGCCAGATCGGGCAGACGAAGGTATTAGTGGCCTTCCTGCTTTGCCTCGCGGGTAAGCAAGGCGTGGACAGCTTCGCGCGGGGCCAGTTTTTCAAACAGGATTTGGCAGACCGCGGCGGTAATCGGTAATTCAATCTGGTGCGCTCGGCCCATTTCCAGAACCGAACGGGCACAGCGTACACCTTCAGCGGTAATGCCGGTGGCCAGGATGCTGTCCAGGCTTTCACCAGCACCCAGCGCCAGGCCTACTTGGCGATTGCGGGACAATTCGCCCGTAGCCGTCAGGACCAGATCTCCCAGACCGGCCAGGCCGGAGAAGGTTTCTGCTTGACCACCCAGGGCAACACCCAGGCGCTGCATTTCAGCCAGGCCTCGGGTAATCAGGGCAGCACGGGCGTTATGGCCCAGGCCCAGAGCGTCGGCAATGCCACAGGCAATGGCCATGATGTTTTTGACAGCGCCGCCCACTTCCACGCCGATCATGTCGGTGCTGGTGTACAGGCGCGCTTGCTTGCCATGCAAAGCCTCCAGGGCAATGCCGGCCATATCAGCAGGTTCGCAGGCCAGTGTCAGCGCAACAGGCAGGCCTTTAGCCACTTCCAGGGCGAACGAAGGGCCAGAGAGCACGGCACGGCCTAGCCAGGGATGGTCGGGCAGGCTTTCACGCACAATTTGGTGGGGTAACAAGCCGCTTTCCTGATGGAAGCCTTTACAGGTCCAGACCAGCAGGACGGGATGGCGGCGTGTGGCAGGCAGGTACTGCGCCAGATCCACACAGGTTTGCGCCAGGCCACGCACAGGCACGCCCAGAATCAGCAGGGCAGGGCCGGTGTCATCAGCCAGGGCAAATTCCATGACTTGCTGCAGGCTGTCGCTGGCCTGTAGCGAGTCGGGCAGCACGACATCGGGCAGGTAGGCTGGATTGCGATGATCCTGCCCGATGGCTTGTGCGGTTGATGCTTTGCGCGCCCATACCATCGTGGGAGCCTGGGTGCTGGCCAGAGCGGCCAAGGCCGTTCCCCAGCTGCCTGCGCCCAGGACTGCAACACGAACAGGAGTGTGCGCGTTTGACATCATCAGGCCTGCAAAGGCTGGCCGTCAGCGGGGGCGGCTTGCTGGGCCAGACGCTGCTCGTACAGGGACTGGAAGTTCACTTCAGTCAGGTGCAGGGCAGGCAGGGACGTGCGGTTGATGGCGTCGGCCACGGCAGCGCGCAAGTAGGGGTACAGCATGGTGGGGCACACAATGCCCAGCAGGGGTTCGAGCTGCTCTTCAGGAATGTTGGCAGCTTCAAAGATACCGGCTTGGGTGGCTTCCACCAGGTACATGACCTTGTCGCCAATGCGTGTGGTCACAGTAGCGGTGACGGTGCTTTCGTAGACGGTGTCAGCCAGGCGTTGGCCGCCCACATTGATGGACACTTCCACGGAAGGGGCCTCTTGCTCCAGAAAGATCTGGGGAGCGTTGGGCATTTCGATGGACAGGTCTTTGATGTAGGTGCGCTGCAGGCTGAAGCTGGGTTGTTGAGCTTCTTGGTCAGCGGCTGGGGTGTTCTGGTCGGCCATGGGTGATCCTATGGGATAAAAAAATTGTTAGAAAAAAAATCAGGCAGCCAGCAGAGGCAGCAGGCCACCTTCGCGGTCCAAAGCGGCCAGATCATCGTAGCCACCTACATGGGTGTCGCCAATGTAGATTTGGGGAACGGTACGCCGACCGGTGCGCTCCATCATGAGAGCGCGCTGTTCGGGCTCGCGATCAATCATGATTTTATTGATTTCAGTTACGCCGCGTTGCTTGAGCAGCATTTCAGCGCGCACACAATAAGGGCACACCATTGTGGAGTACATCGTGACTTTTGCCATGAGAGCCTCGTAGAAGGGGGAGCTTACGATTTTTTGACGGGCAGACTGGACTGCAGCCAGCCTTGAATACCGCCTTGCAATGTGTAGGCTTCGTTGATGCCGTGCTTGCGCAGGACGGCCACGCTGCGCGGAGCGCTGCGACCGGTATCGCACACCAGAATGACAGGCTTGTCTTTGGGCAGTGTGCTGGCCTTGGCGTCAAGGTCGGCAGCGGGAATGTTGCGAGATTGTGCAATTGCCCCGGCCTTGAACTGATCGGCGCTGCGCAGATCAATCAAAATAGCGTCTTTCTGGTTTACCATCTGTACCGCTTCCGAGCTTGAAACTGCGCGTCCCGCACGGCCTTTGAAAAAGCTGGGTATTAACAGCATAATGCCGGCAAGCACCGCAATTGCTAAAATTAGAAGATTGTTCTGACTTAAGATGAAGTCCACGTTAAATCCTGTTGATTACCAAGAAAAGCAAGAAAAAAGGGCAAGATCACACGATTATAGAGTGGCGCCAATTTTTCAACCTCGAGGCTGTTTTTACCATGTATAAACTTGTACTGATGCGGCACGGCGAAAGCCAGTGGAACCTGGAGAACCGGTTTACTGGCTGGACCGATGTCGATCTTACCGAAACCGGGCGTCAACAGGCAAAGCAGGCCGGTGATCTGCTTAAAGAAAACGGTTTTGAGTTTGACCTGGCTTTCGCGTCGGTCCTCAAGCGCGCTATCCGTACCTTGTGGATCGCCCTGGATTCGATGGACGCCATGCACACCCCCATCGGTTTGAGCTGGCGCCTGAACGAACGCCATTATGGTGCTTTACAGGGCTTAAATAAAGCCGAAACCGCACAAAAGTACGGTGAGGATCAAGTCCTGGTCTGGCGTCGTGCCTACGCAATCGCTCCCGAGCCCGTCGCTGAAGATGATCCACGCAATCCGCGTTTTGATGCTCGCTACGCGCGTGTGCCAGCTGATCAGCTGCCTCGCACCGAGTGCTTGCAAGACACCGTGGCCCGCGTGGTTCCTTTCTGGGACGAGTCTATTGCTCCTGCAATCCGCTCCGGCCGTCGCGTTCTGGTGACGGCTCACGGCAACAGCTTGCGCGCGCTGATCAAGCACCTGGACGGCATCTCTGACGAGGACATCGTTCACCTGAATATTCCTACCGGCCAGCCTTTGGTGTACGAGCTGGACGAAAATCTGCGTCCTATCCGTCATTACTACCTGGGCGACCAGGAAGCGATTGCGGCTCAGATGCAAGCCGTGGCCAATCAGGGCAAGGCGCAGTAAATAATGTGGCGCTACAGCGTTTGCCTGTTGCTGGCAGCCTGGACCTTACCGGCCCTGGCTGCTGATCCGGACTTGGCCGCCCGCCAGGCCCAGGCTCAAAAGCAGCAGGCAGAGCTGCGCCAGAAGATCGAATCGCTGCGCAAAACCATCGACACCAGCGAAAGCTCGCGTCGTGACGCCGCCAATGCCTTGCGCGAATCCGAGCAGGCTATTTCCGATATCGATCGCACGCTGGCTCAGATTGAGCAGCGGCAGGAACAATTGCATCAGCAGCTAGGTACGCTGGGCAAACAGATCAGCGAACAGCAAGTGATCAAAGAGCAACGTCAGCAGGAGCTGGCCGAGCAATTACGAGCGCAATACGCCAATGGTGTGTCGCCCTGGTCTGCCCTCTTGTCGGGTGATGATCCCAACGCCATTAACCGCGAATTGCATTACCTGGGCTATGTCTCGCGTCAGCAGACCGAGCAGGTTCATAAAGTACGTCGCACCGTAGAGCGTCTGGATCGCTTGCAGACCCAGGTTGCCGCGCGTGAGAAAGAGCAGGAGCAACTGGCCAAGGAGGCCGCGGCTCAGAAGGAAGCTCTGGAAGAACAAAAAGAAAAACGAGCCAAGGTGGTGGCTGACATCAGCGCCGAGCTGGAACGCCAGCGCGGTCAGGCTGCCAACCTGCAAAGTAATGACAAACGGCTGGGAGATTTGATCTCCGGCCTGGAAACTGAAATTGCCCGACAGGCCGAGCTGGCCCGTCGCGCCGAAGAACAACGCCGACGGGAAGCGGCGCGCCGTGCAGAGGAAGCGCGCAAAGCCGAGCTGGCTCGTCAGCAAGAGTTGCAGCGTAAAGCCAAACAAGAGCAGGCCGCCCGTGAACAGGCGCGTCTGGAGCGCGAGCGGGAGTTGCTGGAGCGGGCTCGTGCCACGCAACCGCCTTTGCCTGCTGCCTTGCCTCCTAGCAAGCCGGAACCTGCTGCGCCACAGAAGCCAGATCCGGAACCCATGATTCCGCGTCCACCGCTGACCTACACGCCGCCGACCGCGAACGAGCGTCTCTTGTCAGACAGCCTGGAAGCGTCGTCCGAGCCTAGCGAGCCGATCAGCAAACCAGCCGCTCCCAAAGTGCGCGAGGTTCAGGTCGTTGAGGAGCCCGTCGAGCAGGCATCTGCTCCCGCCTTGGAACCAGAAGGTGGTTTCCAGGGTCTGAAACGTGGCTTGCCTTATCCGGTACGCGGCGAAATGCAAGGCAAGTTCGGGGCTGAACGTCCTGATGGCGGCATTTGGCGCGGTATTGTGTTGCGAGCACAGGCCGGCACCACGGTTCGCGCGGTAGCTCCAGGCCGAGTGGTTTTTGCCAGCTGGATGACCGGTTTTGGTAATTTGCTGATTATTGATCATGGTCGCGATTACTTGAGTGTCTATGCCTATAACCAGAGCACCCTCAAGCAAGTAGGCGATATTGTGGGGCGTGGGGATGCGGTTGCGCGGGTGGGAGCCACCGGCGGCCAGGTTGAACCCGGCCTGTACTTCGAGTTGCGCCATCAAGGCAAGCCAATCAATCCGCAGGTTTGGTTAGGTTCCTAAGCCACTTTTGCCTGCGGTGCTTACGTTTGCTCGCATTTGTTGCGCGGGGTAGCGACTCCAGCCCAGTTCACGCTGGTCGACGCTTTACGCTACTCTTATAATGCATGGTCGGGTCAGCTCCGGGAGGTGGCCCCGTCTTGAATCTGAAAATAATGGGAATGTGCATGAGCACTCGAAGGATTGGCAGCATTGGTCTAGTGGCAGCAGGTGCTGTGGGCGGTATCTTGATCAGCCTGGGCATTACTGCGGTCGCTCAACGCGGCGAGCCATTGCCTTTGCGCGAACTGCAGCAGTTCGCCAATGTGTTCGCTGCCATCAAGAACACGTATGTGGAGCCCCTGACGGATCAGGCCCTGGTCAATAACGCGATCAAGGGTTTGTTTACCGATCTGGATCCGCACTCGGCCTATCTGGATGCCGACGCTTTCAAGGAAATGGAAGCCATGACCCAAGGCGGGTTCGGCGGTCTGGGCATAGAGATTGGTAGCGAAGACGGGATGCCTAAAGTTATCTCGCCTATCGAGGATACGCCTGCGGCGCGCGCCGGTATTCTGGCGGGCGACATCATCACGCACATCAATGGCAAACCCACCAAGGATTTGAGCCTGAATGATGCCGTCAAGCAAATGCGTGGCGAGCCCAAAACCTCCATCAAGCTGACTATCCGTCGTGCTGGACGTGACAAGCCGCTGGAGTTCAACCTGGTGCGTGATGTCATCAAGGTACGCAGTGTGCGCTCCAAGATGCTGGCTGACGATGTGGCCTATGTACGCATTGCCCAGTTCCAGGAACGTACCGCTGCTGATCTGGTCAAGCAGTTGTCCGAAGTTCATAAAGGCCCAGGCGCACCAAAAGGCTTGGTGATTGACCTGCGTAACGACCCCGGTGGCTTGCTGGAAAGCGCGATCGGCGTGACTTCCGCCTTCCTGGATTCGGGTGATCTGGTGGTTTCCACCAAGGGCCGTATTCCTTCCTCCAACCGCGAGTATTACGTCAAATCCATGCAGTCCGTTCTGGGCGAGCTGGATACGGACGCGGATGTTCTGAAGAAACTGCATTGGCTCAAGAACGTGCCTATCGTGGTGCTGGTAAACGTGGGTTCGGCCTCGGCGTCGGAAATTGTGGCCGGTGCTTTGCAAGACCACAAACGCGCCACCATTATCGGTAACCGCACCTTCGGCAAGGGCTCGGTGCAAAGTGTGGTCCCTCTGTCCGAGGAATCGGGCCTGAAACTGACGACTGCCTTGTACTACACACCTAACGGTACTTCTATTCAGGTAACGGGCGTACAGCCGGACGTGATCGTGGATGACACCGCCCAGGGCAATCTGTTCCGCCTGCCGCGTGAAGTGGACTTGAAGCGTCACCTGGTTAACAGCAAGGTGGACGAAACTACGGAAGAAGAACAGCCTGATCTGGGTATGAGCCCGGAATTCAAGATGTTTGAATTCGGTGGTGACGACGACTTCCAGTTGCAGCAAGCGCTGAACCATCTGGCTGGCCGTCCTGTGATCAAGAATGATCCAGCCAAAGTAGCTGCCGCCAAGGAAGCGGCTGCCAAGCGCGAAAAGGAAGTGGAGTCCGAGTCGCCGGAAAAAAAAAGTCCCCTGAGTCAGCAACCCAGCGTTGAGCGGTTCCGAATCACCCCCAAGGGGCTCGAACCGGTAAAGCCCTAAACACAGGTTCCTGACGTGGAAGATCAGCAATTACTGCGCTATGCGCGGCATATTCTGCTCGATGAATTCGGGGTAGAAGCGCAGGAGCGAATTCTGGCTTCTCGCATCCTGGTCGTTGGAGCCGGGGGACTGGGTTCCCCCGTGGTGGCTTATCTGGCGGCCTCGGGTGTGGGCTCCATCATTCTGGTGGATGATGACCAGGTGGAATTGAGCAATCTGCAGCGTCAGATTGCTCACACCACCGATCGTCTGGGCTGGGACAAGGTTGAATCTGCCAAGCTGCATATCGAGCAGCTCAATCCCGAAGTGAAGGTGACACCCGTCGTTCAGCGTCTGGACGAAGCGGGCTTGATGCATTGGGTTCAGCAAGTGGATCTGGTGCTGGATTGCTGCGACAACTTCGCAACCCGCCATGCTATCAACCGTGCCTGCGTGGCACTACGTAAACCGTTGGTGTCCGGTGCAGCGATTCGCTTTTCGGGTCAGGTCAGTACTTACGACTTGCGTCAGCCCGAAGCTCCTTGCTACCACTGTCTGTTCCCTGAAGCGGACGACGTCGAGGAACTGCGTTGCGCCACCACAGGCGTTTTGTCGCCCTTGTTGGGTATGGTGGGCAGCGCACAGGCGGTTGAAGCCTTGAAGCTGTTAGGCGGCTTCGGAGAGCCTTTGGTGGGCCGTTTGCTAAGTGTGGATGCCTTCAATATGAATTGGCATACCGTACGTTTCCGCAAAGATCCCGCTTGCCCGGTATGCGGTTCAGCGGCTGAACATGCCGATCACACTTGATCTGTTTCTGATCTCTGCTTTACGACTTCAGGCCATGAGCATGAAAATGGCCCGGCGTGATGCCAAAGCGTCGTCTAAATTGGCGGTGAAAGTAGGACAGATCCGAAAATCCCACTGAATAGGCTATTTGCGCCACCGTGTTGGACGATGTCTGGCGCAGCAGCTGTGCGGCTGCATCAAGCCGCAGCTGCATTAACTGGGCTGTAAAAGTACTTCCCTGTGCTTTGAACAGTTCCTGAACGGTACGCGGTGCCATACCCAGGTGCTTGGACAGGGCTGCAATATTCAAGGCGGGATCACCCAGTCGATCAGACAGATAGCCCAATGCATCTTCGTACCGAGCTGTGCCTGGGGCAGGCGGGGCAGAGCGCCGCTCGTTAATGCTCATGGCCAGCAGGTCGCGCAGACAACGCCAGGCCTGATCGTGCTGATTGGCCCGCAGGTCATCGGCAGACAGCAGCAGGCCTTGCAGATAGTGTTCCAGCAAGTGCAGGCTGGCGCCTTGCGCCAGGGGCTGGGCGACCACGTCATTCAAAGGGCCGGTATAGGGCAACAGCCCATCCAGCGGCAAACGCAGCGTGGTCATGATGACCTCGTCCACAAAATCCAGTGTGAAGGGGCTAGTGCCTATATTCAGGCTCAGGCTCCCGGCGGGGAGCCATTGCTCACGCCCGTTCTGAATCAGGCGGCAGTGGCCTTGTTGATGCACATTCAAGAACAACCAGGGCTGATCCGTTTGCGGCCTGCTTGTGCTGACCCGATAGGGCTGAGCGGTCAGCCGGTTGATCGCTACCTCCCCCAGACGTTGGGAGCGCAAGGTGCCATGAAAGTTTTGTCCGTGGCACTGCGTTTGCACATGCTGAAAGGACAGTGAAATGGCTTGAGTCCAGAGCTTGGCGCCTTGTCCGGGTGGCAAAGCCTGCGTATCCCAGTGGTAGTTCGTGCTCATGCGTTTTTTTCCGTCTTCTGCGCCATTGTCCAGATTGGGCTGCGCCCCAGTCCACGACACAGAGAGGCATTCGGCTCAAGAATAGTATCTAAGACAGTACTGCATGGTGAGCTATGGCGCACCTCGGTGGCTATCGGGTTTAACCATGAAGGGTGCCCAAAGCGCACCTGGAGACAACACAGGAAAGGAGCAGTCATGACAGAGCAGCTAAAGCAGGTCTACCCCTACATCAACGGACAGGCCTGGAAATCAGAAGGTCAGTTGCATAAGGACTTGGTCAATCCCTATACGGGCAAACCGCTGGCTCGCGTTTTTCTGGCGACCAAACAGGACATTGAAGAAGCGCTAGCCAGTGCAGAACGTGCACAGCGCATCTGGGGCAAGATGCTGGCCCGTGAACGTGAAGCGATTTTGTGCCGTGCGGCCGACATTGTGGAACGCCGTCGCGACGACATCGTGCGTGTGCTGGTTGAAGAGGGCGGTAACGTCTTTGGCAAGGCCATGTTCGAGTGCGATTACATCGTCAGCACCTTCCGTATTGCCGCCGGTCAGACCCGCGATATTCGGGGTGAAACCATGCCGTCGGACCTGCCAGGGCGTATTTCCATGAGCATTCGTCGTCCTTTGGGCGTGGTGGCTGGGATCGGGCCTTTCAATGCACCTTTGCTGCTCAATGGCAAGAAGTTGGCCCCGGCACTGGCGGCGGGTAACAGTTTCATCCTGAAGCCTTCGCCGCATACGCCTATGGCTGCCTTGATGTTTGCCGAGATTCTGGAAGAAGCCGGTCTGCCTCCCGGTGTGTTGACCGTTCTGCTGACCACCGACGAAGCTCTGGGCGATACCTTGTTCTCTGATCCGCGCGTCAAACTGGTGACTTTCACGGGCTCGGCTCGAGTGGGTCGTATCCTGGCGGATCTGGCTGGTCGCCATCAAAAGCGCATTGTGCTGGAGTTGGGTGGTAAAAGCCCGGTCGTGGTGCTGGATGATGCCACGCTGGATTACGCTGTGCGCTCCGCCGCTTTCGGCATCTATTTCAATCAGGGCCAAGTGTGCATGGCCAACTCGCGCATCATTGTGGAGCAGGGCATTTACGATGCGTTCTGCGAAGCCTTTGCCAAGCAGGTGGCTCGTATTCCTACTGGTGATCCTGCTTTGCCACAAACCGCGGTTGGTCCGCTGATCAGTTCCGAACAGGCTGATTTTGTGCAGGCCCACATTCAGGACGCCGTCTCCAAGGGGGCCACCTTGCTGGCAGGTGGCGGCCGCGAAGGCAATGTGATCCAGCCTACGGCCTTGTGCGATGTGACCCCGGACATGCATCTGTACCACGAAGAGACTTTTGGTCCTGTGGCTGCCATCTACAAGGCGCGCGACTACGAGCACGCCCTGGAAATGGCTAATGACACTTCCTACGGCTTGTCCTCTGCCATTCTGACCAACGATCTGCAAAAGGCCATGGATTTTGCCGAGCGTATCGAGGCAGGTTCGGTTCACATCAACGACAACTCCTTTGATGATGATCCGAATGCGCCTTTCGGTGGCTTCAAGGACAGTGGCTACGGCAAGGAAAATGGCCGCTACTCGATTGCGGACATGACCGAATTGAAGTGGGTCACCATTCAGCAAGGGGAGCGCCAGCTGGCGTTCTAAGTAGGCCTAGGGACGTGGCCAGTTCTTGACCAGTTGTGCGATGCGGTTGATGCGATGGTCAACATACGGGCTGCGTCCATGATACAGAGCGCTAAATGGAGTGCCTGCGTTATAGATATGGATGGTTTGCATCCCTAACTGGCGGGCACTTTTCAAATTGCGCAGGGTGTCTTCGACCAGAACAATGTCGCGGGCCTGGGATTTCAGCACGGCCAGAGCCTGCTTCATCAATGCCTGAGAGGGCTTGGGGCGATAACGGCCTTGCAGCTGCATATGCTCGATGGCCCATAGCCCGTCAAAGACAGGCAGCAGATTCAGGGCTTTCAAGACGCGCTGTGCGTACTCCAGCGGTGCATTGGTCAGCAGCAGTTTGTAGCCAGGCAGACGGCGCAATTGGTAGGCCAGGCCTGGTTCGGCGCTGATCAGGGAAGGCACGTCAAAGTCGTGAGCGTGTCTCAGAAATGTCGCCGGGTCTGCTCCATGGTGGCGTTGCAGGCCGATCATGGTGGCGCCGTAACGTTTCCAGTATTCCAGACGCAGCCGGTCGGCCTCGTCCATATCCACGCCCAGCGTTTGCGCCACGCCGATGCGCATGCGTCCATCAATCGCCTGGAAAATGCCTTTGGAGGCATTGTGCAGGGTGTTATCCAGATCAAACAGCCAGATGGTTTCATCTGGCTGACAGGCTGACAAAGGCCGTGCCCAGGCATGGGCACGGATAGGAGCGCGCACGGATTAGTGCGAGCTGATCATGGTGCCCACACCACGGTCAGTCAGGATTTCCAGCAACAGGCAGTGAGGGACACGGCCATCAATGACATGTACGGAGTTGACGCCATTGCGTGCTGCATCCAGGGCCGAAGAGATCTTGGGCAGCATACCGCCGGAGATGGTGCCATCAGCGAACAGTTCGTCGATGGTCTGAGCTGACAGGCGACGCAACAGTTGACCTGCCTTGTCCAGCACACCGGGAGTGTTGGTCAGCATGACCAGTTTTTCAGCGCTAAGCACTTCGGCCATCTTGCCGGCAACGACGTCGGCATTGATGTTGTAGGCCTGACCGTCTTCACCGTATCCAATTGAGGAGATCACGGGGATGAACTGATCGTCCTGCAGGGCTTTGACCACTTCAGGCTGGATGCTTTCAATATCACCCACAAAACCAATATCCAGCAGCTCGCCAGGATGCTCGGCATCCGGCAGCATTTTCTTGGTGACGCGAATCATGCCACCGTCTTTACCGGTCAGGCCCACGGCCTTGCCACCGGCTTCATTAATCATCATCACGATGTCTTGCTGCACCTGCCCGCCCAGCACCCACTCCACCACTTCCATGGTTTCGGCATCGGTGACACGCATGCCCTGAATAAAGGTGCCTTCTTTGCCCACTCGCTTGAGCGCGTCATTGATCTGGGGGCCGCCACCGTGCACCACAACGGGGTTCAGGCCAACCAGCTTGAGCAAGACGACGTCATGGGCAAAGCTGCGTTGCAACGCTTCTTCAGTCATGGCGTTGCCACCGTATTTGATGACGACGGTCTTGCCGTGGAAACGACGAATATAGGGCAGGGCCTCGGACAAAACTTCTGCTTTGACGGTCGAGGAGTAATTCTGCGAATCTGTGGTGCTCATTGATGCGCTCACTTGAAGAAAACCCGGGTCCACTGCTGGTACCCGGGGTTATGTGGCTGGGGGCAGAAACAGGCTTTTAGCTGCTGGCCAGGGCTTTTTCGACGGTGGCAATGAATTCCTGCTTGTCGTAGTTACCCAGGTAGCGCTTGATGATGTGGCCCTGTTTGTCGAGTAAAAAGGCAGTGGGCGTCAAACGGACGTCCCCAAAAGCTTTGGCGATTTCGCCCTTGTCGTCATGGACAACCGTGAACGGCAGTTGGCGGGATTGGGTGAAGTTGCGCACGTAGTTGATGGGGTCGTGCTTCATGGCCACGGCCACAATATCAAACCCTTTGCCAGACATGGCATTGAAGTTCTCAATGTTGTCAGGCATTTGCGCCACGCAAGTGGTGCAGTCCGTGGCCCAGAATTTCACCAGGACGACCTTGCCTTGCAAGTCTTTGGTTTCAAAGTGCTTGCCATTCAGATCGGTAAAGGCGACATCCGGGGCGCTGGCCTTGGTGCTGCCGGACATGGTCCAGACGCCCAAACCCACGGCAATGGCAACAGCAAGGGCAATGATGACTACTTTTTTCATTGGACGGGCATAACTTCTACAGAGGAGGCGGGCGCAGGCTCAGCTGCAGGGGCCGCTGTGCCAGAACTATTGCTTGGCTGATTATTGGTGCTCAAAGGCTGTGCCAGGCTTTCGGCGCTGACGTATTCAAAGAGCTTGGCCACCTTGTTCACGCCAGGGACGCTGGAGGCAGCAATCGCGGCGCGTTCGCCTTCTTCACGGGTGACGCGACCCAGCAGATAGACCACGCCACGCTCGGTGGTGGTGGAGATCGTGCGGCTGGGAACGTCTTTGGCGTTCAGCAAGGCGGTGCTGACGCGGGTGGTGATCCAGGAGTCGTTCGAGCGTACGCCCAAGGGGGTAGGTTCACCCACACGCAGTTCGTTGACCACGCGAGTTACCTTATCAACTTTGGAAACCAGGCGAGCAGCTTCCTCCTTGTCGGCGTGGGTAGGCACATCACCCGTCAGCAGGGCAACCCCGGCGTAAGACGTGGTATTGATGCGGCCTTCCTTGTTTTCCAGCAGGCGGCGTGTTTCCGCACCGGCTTTCATGACAATGGTTTTGTCCTCGACCTGCTCGCCCGTAGTGCGGCGGTCGGTAGCGACAACGGCGGTTGTGGCAGCAGCGCCGCCAACTACCAACAGACCGCAACCGGTCAGCGTAGTGCTGGCCAGCAGGGCGGCCAGAATCAAACGGTGTTTCATAATGGATCTCCGAGCAGCAGCGCATCAATGCCATCGCACATTGCGTGCAACAGAACAATGTGTACTTCCTGAATACGCATGGTTCGATCGTGCGGGACGCACAGATGGATGTCGGTATCCGAAAGCAGATCGGCGATTTGTCCGCCGCCCTTGCCAGTCAGGGCAATGATGACCATATCGCGCTCGCGAGCCGCTTCGATGGCGCGGATTACGTTTGGCGAATTGCCGCTGGTGGAGATGGCCACCAGAATATCGCCAGTCTGGCCCAAGGCACTGACCTGGCGTTCAAAGATGCTGTCAAAGCCATAGTCATTACCCACCGCCGTCATGATGGAGGTGTCGGTATTCAAGGCAATGCCAGCCAAGGGCAAACGGTCGCGCTCAAAGCGGCCCACCAGCTCAGCTATAAAGTGCTGGGCGTCGGCTGCTGATCCGCCGTTTCCGCAGGCCAGAATCTTGCCGTCGTTGGCCAGGGTGGCAAACAACAGCTCGACAGCGGCGGCCAAAGGTTCGGCCAGTTCGCGTGTGCTGGCTTTGAGAGTATCGACGGAATCGTCGAAATGCGAAGTCATTAAGGCGATAAGGTCCATAGCGCGCATTATCGCACGGAGAATTTCCCCGTGGGGCAGGCAGATCGTGTCATGTTGAAAAAAACGCCACGGTATTGAAACCAGATGCTGTAACAGGGCCGAAATACGGCGTGGCGGCTGGGTTTTTTGTATAGGACAGCGTTCTTGTCTGAAAATTCCCAGGGTGGCTTTGCTATTTTTTATTTTTCAGCGCTGCTCGAAGGCGTTCTGGATCCAGGTCAGGGTGTCGTCTTCAATGGCGATAACGTCAAATCGGCAGGCGGGCAGCCTGCCCTGGAAATAGCGCTGGCATAGCGTCGGCAGCCATTGTTGGGCTGTCAGGATCAAGCGCCGTTGCTTGTGCCGGTTTACACTGGCAAGCGCCCCGCCGTAGCCCTTGTGATTGCGCTGGCGCACTTCCAGAAAGACAAGATGATCTTGATGCCACAGAACCAGGTCAATCTCCCCAAAGCGAGCACCCAGTTGACGGGCCAGAATATGGGCACCCTGCGCGGTGACATGATCGCAGGCGCGCTGTTCAGCCTGGTCGCCGCATTGCTGGCTGGGAGAGCGCCGTGGCCCGTCCTTTCTGGCTGCAGGACGACTACGCTGTTTGCGCCGCAGTTGCCGGTTTTGAGCCTGGCGAGCGTATTCGAAGGGATTCATAGGGATACACGATGATCAATAAGCAGGATCAAGCATGAGCGATACCGAAAACCGAACAGGGAATGCCGGCGTCTGGCAAAGCATGATGGACAAGGTGCAAGGTCAGGTCTGGCCACAGTCTTGCCTGTATGTGGTGGCCACGCCCATTGGCAATATGGGAGACCTTAGCCTGCGCGGCTGGCAGGCGCTGGAACTATGCGACATTATTGCGGCAGAGGATACGCGGGCAACCCGTCCTTTCCTGCAGGCTTGGGGCATACAAACGCCTTTGATGGCGGCGCATCGCCATAACGAGGCCCAAGCCGCTCAGGCAATTATCGAGCGTCTGGAGCAGGGGCAGCGAGTGGCCTTGGTATCGGACGCGGGCGCGCCTGCTGTCAGTGACCCCGGTGCTCGCGTCGTACGTTCAGTGCGGGAGGCGGGCTTTCAGGTGATTCCTTTGCCCGGTGCCTCGGCAGTCATTACCGCTCTGATGGGTAGTGGTGCAACCAGTGACGAGAACCCCGCTTTTGCTTTTGCCGGTTTCATGCCGCCCAAAACTGTGGCGCGCCGTAAGTGGCTGCAGCATTGGTCCAGCCTGGGTATGCCGGTATTGATGTTTGAGTCCCCTCACCGTTTGCGTGCGGCCTTGCGCGATATGGAAGAGGTGTGTGGCCCGGAGCGCGAACTGACTTTTGCACGTGAACTCAGCAAGCGTTTTGAGCAAATTCATACCGTGCCTTTGGGGCAGGCCTTGGGCTGGCTGGATGAAGACAGCCACCGCGAGCAGGGTGAATTTGTCCTGATTCTGCATGACGCTGTGCGCGAAGTGGACGAAGATGCGCCTGCGCTGGATGCCACTACAGAGCGCTGGATGAAAGCCTTGCTGGAGCAGGTCTCGCTGCGTGATGCAGCCCGGATTGCCAGCCAGGCGACCGGAATTCCTCGTGATGTTCTGTATGCCTGGGGTCTGGCGAACTCGCCCAAGGACTAGGGCGCCTGGGTTTAGCGAACGGCAACCGAAGGGCTCAAGCCCGTTTGCTGCTGGATACGGTAAGCCGCGTTAATTGCTTCGGTCCGATTCTGATACGGGCCAATTTGTACCCGGTACAGATCGTTGTGCATCTGTACTTGGGCATCGCGATACTCTATCTGCGCAATCTGGCGATTCAACTGCTGTGCCAGGGCAGCCGCATTTTCACGGGCAGAAAAAGCGCCAAATTGCAGGTAGACCCGGCTTTGGCCGGACGGGGCCTGCGGCTTGCTGGTGGCAGCGGGTGAGGACTGCACAATCAACTGCTGATCGCTGGCGTCGCTGCTCCAGCTAGGCGAATCGTCCAGCTCCACCTCTATGTCTTGCTCAGACAAGGCGGCCAAGGCGTCCGGCGTGGGCTCCAGCTTTTCGGTAATCACCAGGCTGGATTTGGGGGCCGGAGCGGCGGGAGCCGGCTTGGGAGCCGGAGCCTCGGCAAGTTCAATGTCACCCCGGCCAAAACTGCCACTCCGTATTTCTTCCTGTGTGATGGATTCAACCACCACGGTGCCGCTGCCGGGCGCAATCAAGTCCAGCTTGGCGGCGGCAACGTAGGACAAGTCGATGATGCGTGAGCTATGAAATGGCCCGCGGTCGTTAATACGCACAATGACGGATTTGCCTGTTTTGGGCCGGGTCACGCGAGCATAGCTGGGAATGGGCAAGGTGGGATGCGCCGCCGTCATGGCGTACATATCGTAGGTTTCGCCATTGGCTGTTTTCTTGCCGTGAAACTTGCGTCCGTACCAGGAGGCGGTGCCGGTCTGGGTAAAGGCTTTGTGTGAAGTGTGGGGAACAAAGCTTTTGCCGAGCACGGTATAGGGGCGGGTATTGCTGCGGGCGATGGGTTCTATTCGGGGAACTGCGTCGGGGGTGGCTTGAAGATTGGCTGGGATGCGGGCGTCGGGGCCATCGTCTTTGTAGTAGCCCCCGCCTCGGGGAGCTGAAACGGTGGCCCCTGATTTGGCTTTGGGCTTGGCGCGTTTGGGGCTGGAAGCGCATCCAGCCAATAAGGCCAGGATGCTCAGGATGGCGCCTAGTTTGCGTACAGTTGGGCTCATGGGACGGGATTAATGGGCGGTTGATTGCGATGGCGCACCAGCAAGGGGGCGTAATCAGCAAAACGCAGCGCCAGTTGTTCGGTAACGTATACAGAACGGTGCTGACCGCCGGTGCAACCAATGGCGACCGTCAGGTAGTTGCGGGTGTCCTGCATATACAAAGGCAACCAGCGACGTACAAAGCCGGCGATGTCATCCACCATGGTCTCGACGGAACCGAACTGGGCCAGCCATTTGGCTACTGGTTCGTCGCGGCCTGTCATGGGGCGCAGCTCCGGGTCGTAGTGGGGGTTGGGCAGGCAGCGAACGTCGAACACCAGATCTGCATCGCCGGGCACGCCACGCTTGTAGGCAAAGGATTCGAAAGTCAGCACCACGCTGGCGCGGTCGGCCTGCACCAAATCCCGAATCCAGGCGCGTAATTGGCCAGGGGTTAGGTCGGTAGTGTCGATGATGTGGCCCAGCTCGCGCAAGGGGGCCGTCATTTCACGCTCAACGGCAATACATTCTTCCAGGGAAGGCGAGCGGCCATCCTGACGCAAGCGGTCTGTCAACGGATGACGACGGCGTGATTCCGAGTAACGCTGCATCAGCGTGTGATCGCTGGCGTTCAGGAACAGGACGCGCAGGGAGTAGCCTTCTTCATTCAGTTTGCTGATGACACCGGGAAGGATGTCCAGATCACCGGCGCCGCGCACGTCAATGGCAACGGCCAGACGCTCCAGCCCTTGTTCGGCAGAGCGCTCGACAAATTCGGCCAGAAATCGGGGTGGCAGGTTGTCGATGCACAGGTAGCCGGTATCTTCCAGCAGGCGCAAGGCAACTGATTTTCCCGAACCGGATATGCCGGTAATCAATACAACTTTCAGCATCGTGGCAAAGGGCTCCGAGTCGCCGCCCGTCGGGCAGCGTTTAGGTGAAACAGGACAAAGCTGTCAGGGCCGTTAAGTGCCAACCGGCCCTTGAGCGCCTAGTCGTCGCGACTATTCATGATAGCCAATGCCTGGCGCTCGATGAAGTCGCCCATGGTATCAATGCCGCGGAAGGCCAGAATGGTGTTGCGCACGGCGGCTTCCACCAGCACGGCCAGATTTCGGCCGGCTGCCACTTGAAGCATGACGCGTTTGATGTCCACCCCCAGCACTTCCTGGGTCTGGTCCTGTGTAGGCAGACGCTCGAAGCTGTCGGGGTTGGAACGAACCAGGTGCACAATTAGTTTAAGCTTCATTCTACGACGAACGGAGGTTTCGCCGAAAATGGTGCGAATGTCCAGCAGTCCCAGCCCGCGTACTTCCAGCAGGTTCTGCAGCAGGGGCGGGCATTGGCCGTCAATCATGTTGGGAGCCGTGCGGGACAGCTCAACCGCATCGTCTGCAACCAGCCCGTGCCCACGGGAGATCAGCTCCAGTGCCAGTTCACTTTTACCCAGACCGGATTCGCCGGTAATTAGCACGCCCAGACCCAGCACATCCATGAACACGCCATGCATGGTGGTTTTGGGGGCCAGACGTTTGCCTAGGTAGATGCGCAGCAAATCGATCAGTTGGGCCGCATCGATAGGGGTGTAGAGCAGCGGCACCCCTTGGGTTTCGCAAAACTGGATCAGATCGTCGGGCGCAACGGCGTCGTTGGCAATGAACAGGGCAGGAACACCGCCTTGCCTGAGATCATCCAGATGATGCAGGCGACGTTTGACGTCAAAGCGGTTGTAAAAAGAGAGTTCTTCAGGACCGAAAACCTGAATGCGGCCAGGGTGGATCAGGTTCAGGTGGCCGACCAAATCCGCGGCAGAGGCGCCAAGATCGGGGATGGGGCGTTGGGCAGCTTGTTTTCCGGCTGCCCAGCTTACCTCGAGCTTGTCATGATTATCATTGACCAGTTCTTGAACTGTCAGCATCGGGGTGTTCCGCGTTGAGATCAGGGGTCTGGGTCAGGAGTTGGTGGATTTGAACAGGGTCCGTTTCCTGGGCCAGCGCCTGGCGGATGTCCTGATCGGCCATCAAACGGGCGATCTCGGCCAACAGGTCCAGGTGAATTTGAGTAGCCGTTTCGGGAACCAGCAAAAAGAACAGCAAGCTGGCGGTACGACCGTCGCTGGCATCAAAACGCACTGGTTCGGCCAAGCGCATGAAAACGGCACAAGGCTCTTTCAAGTCCTTGATGCGGCCATGCGGGACGGCTACGTCGTGGCCAAGGGCAGTGGAGCCCAGACGCTCGCGAGCGATCAGGCTATGGAAAACGGCTGTCCGGGCAATGCCGTGATGGTTCTCGAAAATCAGTCCGGCTTGTTCAAAAGCGCGCTTCTTGCTGGTAACAGCAAGATCCAGAACCACGTTGGACAAAGGCAAAATACGCGACAAGAGATTCATGACGGCCATTATAGGGGGGAATGTTTTTTAGCTAAACATTTTTTGGATGGCTAACAACAGGCGGACACTGTGCCAAGAAACACAAAACCCCGAACTTCTGAAAGAACGGGGTTTGTCGGCAGGCGGCTATGCCTGCTGTAACAGTTCGGCGTGATCAGGCTGCCGGAACTTCGAGCCGCTTGGCGGGCTCATGCGCATGGCTGTTTGCCTTTTCCTTGTATTTCAGAATCTGGCGGTCGATCTTGTCGGCTAGCAGATCGATGGCGGCATACAAGTTTTCGTCTGAAGAGGCGCAGTGTATATCTTTGCCGGGGACACGGACGGTCACTTCGGCATTGTGCTTCAGGCGTTCAATGGAAAGCATAACCTGCGAGTCAACCACGTTGTCGAAGTGCTTTTCAATTCGACCAATTTTGCTTTTGACGTAGTCGCGAATGGCAGGAGTTATGTCAAGATTACGGCCAGTGATGTTAAGGCTCATATAGGCTCTCCGTAGTAGTCAAACAACATGTTTCAGAGGGGGGAATATCTTCGTGTTTAGCCTCCTTACTACTGATCTTGGATATTCCAGTATACCTATATGTTGGTCAGATAACATGACCTGGATCAATCTGCGGTGTGCAGGAAAACCCTTGCTCCGACAGGCCCCGTTACAGGGCCACAAGTCGGCTTACATTCGGAAGTTCGAGCCCAGGTAAACCTTGCGCACGGCTTCGTTATCGATGATCTCGGACGGGTGCCCGCTGGTCAGTACCGTGCCTTCGCTGATGATGTAGGCGCGGTCACAGATGCCCAGGGTTTCGCGCACGTTGTGGTCGGTAATCAGCACACCAATATTGCGGCCTTTCAGAAATTGCACAATGCGCTGGATTTCAATCACGGCGATCGGGTCCACCCCGGCAAAGGGTTCGTCCAGCAGAATGAAACGGGGGTTGCTGGCGAGCGCTCGGGCAATTTCTACGCGGCGGCGCTCGCCACCAGACAGGGATAGGGCGGTATTTTGACGAATGTGCGCAATTTGCAGCTCGCTGATCAAGGTTTCCAGGCGCTCGTTGATGTCGTTCTTGCTGATGCTGCGGCCGTTATCGTCCAGTTGCAGCTCCAGCACAGCGCGGATGTTTTCTTCGACCGTCAGGCGGCGAAAGACGGACGCATCCTGGGGCAGATAGGACAGGCCCAGCCGTGCCCGCTTGTGCATGGGCATGGCGGTAATGGGCGTGCCATCAATTTCAATACGGCCTGCATCGGCGGGCACAATGCCTACAATCATATAGAAGCTGGTGGTTTTACCAGCCCCGTTCGGGCCTAGCAGGCCCACCACTTCGCCGCTTTCCACATTCAAAGAAACATCCTGCACGACCGTACGTTTGCCGTAGGTCTTGCGCAGTCCTTGTGCAATCAAGCTGCCTTTGGTCGAGTGGCTGGCGCGAGTAGGGGTAGACGGGTTGTTAGAAGCAACCATGATTCAAGGGGGTCCGGGCTATTTGCGGGGGGAGGACTTGCGTTGGCATTCGGCCAGAGCAGCATCGGCATTGGCGCGTGGGCGGGCCACAGAGCGGACCCGGCCATCACGTGTGGCGGAGTCCGAACCACCAAAGGCTTGGTACGTGCCATCTTTTTGGCGGTAGATAATGCGCTGGCCCTGGACAGAGTCCTGCAGCTTGCCGCAAACATAACGATTGACGACTGCCTTGCCAATCAGCTCGACCTCTTCGGTTTTGCCGTTATAGATAGCTCGGACACCTTCGGCGACCATCAGTTCAAACTTGGCCGGGTCTTCCTGACGAATAGTGACACGGGCGCGCTCGGTCACCGTTGCGGTGCCATGCTGGAAACCTTCCGCGTCCTGCTCGATGGCCAATTGGTCAGCCATCAAGGTCATGGCGCCACGGGTCAGGATGATGTTGCCTTTGTAAATGGTCTGCTTGGCAATATCGTCGTAAGTCAGGGTATCGGACAGCACGGAGGTGTCCGGTTCGGCGGCAGCAGAGGCAGCCGCTTGGGCCAGAGCAGGGGCCGTAGGCAGCAAAGCCAGGCTGGCAGTGCTCAGGCACAGGGCCAGGGCACCACGCAAAAGGCTAAGAGAGAGCTTGGGCTTGTGGCCCAGGCGGGCGCTGTCAGGCGTGGTCATGGAGGGGAATCCTTAGAGCTATTGGAAGAACGCGCTTTTTGTGTTTGTTGGCCAGAGATTTTAACGTCGGATTCCGACATGACGTTCAATTGGCGAACGCGATTATCGTAACGCATCCCGGTACCGCGCATGGTGGATTGGCCGTTGACGACCAGGGCCGGTTCGTTGGTGTACACCACGTCCTCTTCGGGCAGGATGATCAGCACTTCGCTGCGCACGTCCATCGCCTCGTCATCAGGTGTGGCCTGGCGGTGAATATGGGCATTGCCTTTCATGGTGATGGTGTCCCCGCCTGCATTCATATGTGCCGTATCGGAAGTGGCAATGGTCAGGGGCGAATCGGCCCGGTTGCTGACCGCGCGTGGGGAAGTAATGTCGTGCGAGTCGTCATCCGGGTAGTGATAGGCAATCTTGCCATCCAGGCGGCTGATGGCCATCCCGGTTTGGTCGGAGCTGATCATGGTGAAGTCGCGCGCCCAGGAGTCGGGTTCGTGGGTAATGCGGCGCGGCGGGTCAATGGCGACCGAGCTTTGGGTGTAATCGACCGCCCACAGCGTTGCCAGCACCAGCAAGGTCAGCAACAACAGGGAAATGACGGTGGGTAGACGGTCACGCATGATTACTGGATGACTCCCGTGGTCTTCAAAGGACCACCTGTAATAAAGGGCGCAAGGCGACCCTGGGAGGCCAGGATGGCATCACAGCATTCGCGCACTGCGCCGTGGCCGGCGGGCTGTGTGGCTACCCAGCTGGCAATTTGACTGATATAGAAGGGGGCTTCAGGCACGCTGGCGGAAAAACCCACGCGCTGCATGGCGGGCAAGTCGATCAGATCGTCGCCCATATATCCCACTTCACTTAGGGACAGGCCGTTTTCCTGAGCCAGTTGGGTCAGGATGGCAATTTTGTCGCGTACGCCCTGGTAAACAAAAGGAATGCCCAGTTCGGCAGCGCGACGCGATACGATGCCGCTTTCGCGTCCGGTAATCAGGGCGACATGAATGCCGCTTTCGCCCAGCATGCGTAAACCGTGGCCGTCCAGAGCGTGAAAGCTCTTGAACTCCTCGCCGTTCGCGCTGTACCACAGGCGTCCGTCGGTCAGCACGCCGTCCACGTCAAACACCATCATGCGCAACTGACGTAATTGGGTGCGCACGTTCTCGGGCAGCTTGGCCAGAATTTGAGCTTCAGCGGGATGGAGCGGGATGGTGGGCGTATTCATCATGATCAGATTACCTTTGCAGCCAACAGGTCGTGCATGTGCAGAGCTCCCAATAGTAGCCCGTTTGTGTCCAATACCAGCATTTGGCTGATACGCAGGGCATCCATTTGCTCGGCTGCTTCAATGGCCAGGGCTTCGGCGGCAATGCTGCGCGGTTCGCGCGACATGCCTTCAGATACTGGCAGATTGCGTATATCGCCGGCACGAGCAATCAGGCGGCGCAGGTCGCCATCGGTGAACATTCCAACGGGGTGGCCTTGTGCGTCCGTGACAATAGTCATGCCCATGCCTTTGCTGGACATTTCTATCAGGGCATCGGGAATCAGGGTCTCGGGGGAGACGATAGGCAGTTGTTCGCCGCTGCGCATGATGTCGCGCACAAACGTCAGTAGTTGACGGCCCAGCGCACCACCGGGGTGGGAGCGGGCGAAGTCTTCGCGGCTAAAGCCTCGTGCTTCCAGGCAGGCAACGGCCAGTGCATCGCCTAATACCAAGGCGGCTGTGGTACTGGCCGTGGGAGCCAGGTTGAGTGGGCAGGCTTCATGTTCTACATGGGCATCCAGATGCAGGTCGGCATTTTGGGCCAGTTCGGACTGGGCATTGCCGGTGATCGCAATCAGTTTGGCGCCCATGCGGCGAAGCACAGTCAGCACCGTGACCAGTTCCTGGGCCTGCCCAGAGTAGGAAATGGCAATGACCACGTCCTGCTTGGTAATCATGCCCAGGTCGCCGTGCAAGGCTTCGGCAGCGTGCATGAAAAAAGCGGGAGTGCCGGTCGAGGCCAAGGTAGCCGCGATCTTGCGCGCTACGTGGCCGGACTTGCCTATGCCGGTCACCACCACACGGCCCTGACAGTGCACGAGCAGTTTGGTGGCTTCTACAAAACTTTGGTCCAGACGCCCGCCCAGCGCTTGTAACGCGTCAACTTCAATGGCGAAGGTGCGTTGTGCCGAGGACAGGATATGTGCGGGGTCTAAAAGTGCCGGTGTATTCATGGCGAAATTGTAAACGTGAAGTGTCTGCTTGGCATGTAGATTTGCAGGAGGCAAATTGTAAGGTCAGATGGCCTTGGACCAGTGGCAAGCCGAATAGTTTAGGGTTAAGATACGTCTTGTTTTGTAATTTCAGTAATTACTGAAAATTCAGGAAGCCATGAATCTAGGACCACAGGCAGAGCGTTTTATTCTGCACTTTGGGGAGATGGGCGGGCGCTGGGGGGTCAACCGGACGGTGGGCCAGATCTATGCGCTGCTGTTCATTGCCCCCGAAGCCCTCCACGCCGACGAGATCGCTGAAACGCTAGGCATCTCCCGCTCCAATGTCAGCATGAGCTTGCGCGAGTTGCAGTCCTGGCGACTGGTCAACATGACGCACAAGATTGGCGAGCGCCGCGAATACTTTGAATCTCCCAAGGATGTATGGGATATTTTCCGTACTTTGGTGGAGGAAAAGCGTAAGCGCGAGATTGATCCCACATTGACCTTATTGCGAAGTATCCTAATGGAAGCGCCCGTCAATGACGAAGAGGAATATGGGCAGCAGCGCATTAACGAAATGCTGGAATTGATCGAGTTGGCTTGTGGTTGGTTTGACGAGGTTCATCACTTACCGCCCGAAACCCTGCAAAATCTGATGCGTTTAGGTAGCAAAGTTCAGAAAGTGCTGGGGTTCGCCGGGAAGATTCGCAAAGCTGATCAAACTGGGGGTCGTCATGATTGATCTGGATGTCGTTACCTTGTCGCGGTTGCAATTTGCTTCCACCGCGATGTTCCACTTTTTATTTGTTCCCTTGACGCTGGGCCTGTCTTTTTTGCTGGCCATTATGGAAAGCGTCTATGTCATGACGGGCAAGGCCATCTGGCGCCGCATGACCAAGTTCTGGGGCGTACTCTTTGGCATTAACTTTGCCCTGGGTGTCGCAACCGGGATTGTGATGGAGTTTCAGTTCGGTATGAATTGGGCCTATTACAGTCACTATGTAGGCGATATTTTCGGCGCACCGCTAGCCATTGAAGGTTTGATGGCTTTTTTCCTGGAAGCAACCTTTGTCGGCCTGTTCTTTTTCGGCTGGGATCGCCTCTCCAAGCTGGGACACCTGATTGTTACCTGGCTGGTTGCCATCGGTACCAACCTGTCGGCCCTATGGATTCTGGTCGCTAACGGCTGGATGCAAAACCCGGTCGGTGCCATCTTCAACCCCCACACCATGCGTATGGAAATGACCGACTTTGCCGAGGTCATTCTCAATCCCGTTGCGCAAGCCAAAGTTGTTCATACCGTTAGTGCCGGCTATGTCCTGGGTGCCATGTTCGTGATGGGCATCAGTGCCTGGTACTTGCTGCGTGGTCGCCATATTGATCTGGCCAAGCGCTCGATGACGGTAGCGGCCAGTTTCGGCTTGGCAGCGTCCCTGTCCGTGGTGGTGCTGGGTGATGAAAGTGGTTACCTGACTACTGAACACCAGCAAATGAAGATTGCAGCCATGGAATCCATGTGGGAAACCGAGGAAGCCCCTGCCAGTTTCAATCTTTTGGCCTGGCCTGATCAGGAGGCCCGTGAAAATCGCTTTGCCGTGGAAATTCCATGGGTGATGGGTTTGATCGGTACACGCTCAGTCAGTACCCCCATGCTGGGCATTAATGAACTGGTCGAACATGCCAAGATTCGTATTGCCAATGGCTTGCGCGCTTACGAGGCACTGCAGCTGGTGCGCGCTGATGACAGCAATATCGAGGCCCGCCGCGTCTTTGACAATAACTGGAAAGACCTGGGCTATGCCTTGCTGCTCAAGCGTTATACGGACGACATTACCAAAGCCGATACCGAGACCATCGCCCAGGCTGCCTGGGATACGGTGCCACAGGTTGCACCCCTGTTCTGGAGCTTCCGTGTGATGGTGGCGCTGGGGCTGTACTTCATCCTGTTCTTTGGCGTGGCTTTTGTGCTGGCATCGCGTGACCGACTGCAACGTCACCCGCGCTTGCTTAAAGCAGCGGTCTGGAGCATTCCCCTGCCTTGGATTGCGATCGAATGTGGCTGGTTTGTGGCCGAGTTCGGACGTCAGCCCTGGGCGATTGAAGGTGTCTTGCCTACCTACTATGCGGCCTCTGGTCTGTCCTTTGTGGACTTGATGATCAGTATGACCATCTTCCTGTTGCTCTATACCACCTTGGCGGTGATTGGCATCAAGGTCATGTTGCACTCGGTGCGTAAAGGGCCGGACGAGGCTGGCGAGACCGCCACACCTTCCGCTTTGTCTTATGGTTCGCGCAACGCTCCGTTGCTGCGCGGTTAAGGAGGGGGAACCATCATGGAAAATTTGATTCTTCTCGATTACGACACCTTGCGCATCATCTGGTGGTTGCTGCTGGGCGTTTTGTTGGCGGCATTTGCCATCATGGACGGGGCCGACCTGGGTGTGGCCATGGTGTTGCCGCTGGTTGCTCGCACTGATGATGAGCGGCGCACGTTGTACAACGTGATTGGCCCGGTCTGGGAAGGTAACCAGGTTTGGTTGATCGTGGCCGGTGGTGTGGCCTTTGCGGCCTGGCCTTTGCTGTATGCCATGGCTTTCTCGGGCTTTTACCTGGCCATGATGTTGCTTTTGGTCGCCTTGATTGTTCGCCCGGTGGCCATCAAGTACCGCAGCAAGCTCAGCTCGTCGCGCTGGCGTCGTAACTGGGATGCGATCTGGACCGCCTCCGGTCTGGTTTGTGCTCTGGTGTTTGGTGTGGCTATTGGGAACGTGATGCTGGGCGTACCTTTCGGCTTTGACGAGACCACGCTGCGTCCCATGTACCAAGGCAACTTCTTCGGTCTGTTCCAGCCCTTTGCCATTCTGTGCGGTTTGCTCAGCGTTCTGATGCTGGCTTTCCAAGGTGCGGTGGTTGTTGCCTGGAAGGGCAGTGATCATGTGGCTCGTCGTGCGCGTGCCTGGGCCATGCCTTTGGGCCTGCTGTCCATTGTGGCTTTTGCTGCCGGCGGCTGGTGGATCAGTGCCATGAATGGCTATAGCATGCCTTGGCCCGAGGCGGCCCACGCCATGTCCAACCCGATTGGCAAGACGGTCGATATGGTTGAAGGTGCCTGGTTGGCTAACTATCGTACCTGGCCTGCCTTGTGGGCAGCCCCCATTGTCGGTTTTGCGGGCTTGCTGTTCGGTGCCTTGCTGGCTGGTCGTGGTCGCGGCTTGTTGGCTTTGCTGTTCTCGTCCTTGGCACTGGCTGGCATCATCCTGACTTTTGGTTTTGCCGTCTTCCCATTCCTGCTGCCTTCGTCCTTGAACCCCGGTTCCAGCCTGACCCTGTTTGATGCCTCTGCCAGTCATCTGACCTTGTGGATCATGCTGCTGGTGACACTGGTGTTCCTGCCCATCATCGTGCTCTATACCTCCTGGGTGTATAGCGTAATGCGTGGCAAGGTGTCGGTTGCCAGCATGAAAGATTCTTCTCATTCTTACTAAGGAGGCCAGCGCATATGTGGTACTTCTCTTGGGTTCTAGGTTTGGGTCTGGCCTGCGCATTCTCCATCCTGAATGCGATGTGGTTCGAGCTGCGTGAAAACACGGCTTTGCAGAGCGCAGCCGCCTCCAAGGCTAAAGCAGATATCGAGGTCTGATTGACACCGCAAAGTCCAACGGCGCAACAATGGCTGGGGCAATTTTCCAGCCGCGCCCGCACGGCTTTGCGGGCTTCCATGCTGGCCCCTGTGCTGGCCGGCGCTTTACTGATTCCTCAGGCCTGGTTGCTGGCAAAGATTGTGCAGGCAATTGTGGTCGATGGCTTGCCCTGGACCGGGCAGCTTTTCTCTATCCTGATGGTGGCCGCACTTTTGTTGCTGCGTGCCGCTATTTCCGCTTTTGGCGAGCGCCGTGCGCAAAAGGTTTCAGAACATCTGAAACAAGGACTGCGCTCCGAGCTGTTTGCCCGACTCTTCCGCAGTACGATGCCGCGTTTGCGGGCCAGCAATAGCGGCGAACTGTCCACCAGCTTGATCACGCAAATTGAAGCCCTGGATGGCTTTGTGACTCGCTATATCCCTTGCATGGCAGCGGCAGCCCTGGTTCCTTTGGCGCTAGTGCTGGCGGTCTTGCCGGTGGATGGCATTGTGTCCTTGATTCTCTTGTTGAGCACGCCCCTGATTCCCCTGTTCATGGCCTTGGTGGGCTGGGGGGCGGAAGCGGCCAGCCGTGAACAACAACAAACAACGCTGCGACTGTCCGGCTTTTTCGCCGACCGGCTGCGCGGCATTTTTACCCTTAGCTTGATGGGGCGTGGGCAGGACGAGTTGCAGCGTGTGGAATTGGCCAGTCAGGAGCTGCGCACACGTACCATGAAAGTGCTGCGAATCGCGTTTTTATCTTCGGCTGTGCTGGAGTTCTTCGCGGCATTGGGTGTGGCCGGGATAGCCGTCTACATTGGCTTGGGTTACCTGGGCTATCTGGGCGAGTCCTTCTCGGGCATTAGCCTGCAACAAGGCTTGTTCTGTTTGCTCCTGGCTCCGGAGGCCTACCAGCCCTTGCGCCAATTGGCCGCTAATTATCATGATCGGGCAGCGGCGCGTGCGGCTGCGGTAGAAGTCGACAGGCTGTGGGCAAACTTGGGCCAGGACTTGATTCCTGCGGCTCCCACCAGCGCCGACAATGAAGCGGTTTTTCCCAACTTGCCGGTACTGGTATTGCGTCATCTGCATTTGCCGCAGTTGGGCGGGCAGGGGACCTTGCTGGAAGTGCCCGGCCTGCAACTTTATATAGATCAGTCTTACGCCTTGCTGGGGGCCAGCGGTTCCGGCAAGACCAGTCTGCTGGAAAGTCTGATTGGTTTGCGCCCCTTGGCGCAGGGTGAAATTTTGCTGCGCAATAGCGATACTGCTGGGCGCTTGCTGACGCGCCATGATGGCGTCGTACTGATTTCCCAGCAGGCCTTTTTAGCCATGGGGACCATTGCCGATGGCTTGCGTCTGGCAGCCCCACAAGCCAGTGATGAACAGCTGTGGCAAGCCTTGGAACAAGCCTGTGCAGCCGAATTTGTACGGGCCTTGCCCGATGGTTTGCAAACAGCGCTGGGCGAGGGTGGTTTTGGGCTTTCCGGTGGCCAGATTCAGCGTTTGGCACTGGCCCGCCTGTTTTTGACAGACCCGCATGTGGTCTTGCTGGACGAACCCAGCTCCCGCCTGGATGCGGCGACCCGGGATCGTGTCATGCGCAATATTCTGCGCTTCTGTCAGGGACGCTGTCTGGTCGTGGCCACGCATGACCAGCAACTGGCGGCCATGTGCTCGAACCAACTGCACATTGCCCAAGGAGTCCTGACGGCATGAAAGCGTGGTTTCGTCTCTTAGGTTCCAGCCTGCGCGCCCGACGCGGGGCCGTATTGTTTACGGTTCTGCTGGCGATCAGCACGGTGGCGGCCGGTGTTGGTCTGCTGGGTGTGGCTGGTTGGTTTCTAAGCAGCGCTTTTCTGGCTACGTTGGGCATCGTATTCAATCTGTTTGGCCCTTCGGCCATGATTCGCGGCCTATCTTTTTGGCGTATCGCTTCCCGGTATCTGGAGCGCGTCGTCGGTCATGCCCTGACGCTGGATTTGCAAGTACGCATTCGCAGCCTGGTTTTCGGACGCTTGAGCCGATTCAGTCAGTCTCGCTTGGCCCAGTTTCGGGATGGGGAGCTGGCTTCCAGCCTGACCTCTGACGTGGCTGTGCTGGATCTGGTGCTTTTGCTGATTTTGGTGCCGCTGACTACGGCTGTGGTGGCTGGTCTGGTGTTTAGCGCTGTGCTGCAAACCTGGCTGTCCTGGTGGGCCTGGCTGATTCTGGCTTGTTTGCTGATTGCCGCTTGTCTGATTCCGTACATTTGCGCCCGTGGTGCCAGCCGTGCAGCCCAGCAAGTCCATCAACTGGAAAACCGCCAGCGTGTTCTGGTGCATCAGGCCATCCGCGCCTATGCTGATATTCAGGTGTTTGCCGCTGCGGATGCCGTGCAGGAACAAGTGGACAAGCTGGGACTGGAACTGGGGCAAGCCCGTTTGCGCAGTAATGGCTGGGGCATTGTCGGGCAGTTTTCCCAGCAGGTCTTGATGGGCGTGGCCTTGATGACCTGTCTGCTGGTTGGAGCGCAACAAGTCAATCTGCAAGCCATGAGCGGCCCCTTGTGGGTGGGGCTGGTGCTGGCTTTGCTGGGCTTGTTCGAGATCATGGCACCCATGATGCGCGGTGCGTCCCGCTTGGGAGAGGTTCAGGCAGCCAGCAATCGTTTGCTGACCATTCTGGACGAGCCCGAGGAAACCGATCAGGCGCAAGGGCAGGCGATTGCGTTGGACAAGCCAGCCTGCCTGGAAATCAAAGATCTGAATTTTTCCTACGGTTCACAGCCTGTATTGGAGCAGTTGTCGCTGCAAGTCCAAGCTGGCGAGCACATTGCTATTTTTGGCCCCAGTGGTTCCGGCAAGTCCACCTTGCTGGGTGTGCTGATGCGCTTGTTGCCTGTTTCGGGAAAGCAGTATCTGGTTGAGGGTAAAGCAGCCCAGCATTGGAGCCGCGCCAGCTGGTTTGATCATTGCGCCTTGCTGGCACAGGACTCGCCGCTGTTTCTGGGTTCGGTGCGAGATAACCTTTTGCTGGCAGAACCGACAGCTTCAGAGCAACAAATCTGGCAGGCTCTTCACGATGCCCAGCTGGACAGTGTGGTACGCGATTTGCCCCAAGGGCTGGATACCTGGCTGGGCGAGGGCGGGCAGCAATTGTCCCTGGGGCAGCAGCGTCGCCTGTGTCTGGCGCGTGTACTGTTGTCGTCTGCCCATATCTGGTTTCTGGACGAACCTACGGCCAGTCTGGATGGCCCTACCAGTCAGGCCTTGATGCAGGATATTCTGGCCGCAGCGCGGGGGAAAACTGTGATTATGGCGACACACGATACCCGTTTGCTGCCTTTGGTCGATAGCGTTTATCAGTTTGAGGCGGGGCGTTTGCAGTGTAAATCCGGCGCAGCAATAGATACTTTAGGACCAAACTAAAAGGACACTTCGGGTCAAGTCTGTAGCGTTTTTTACCCAGCCGCGTCGTATTAGTACAACTTACGGGCACAAGCCGGGCGAGCCCTTGTTGCTGCTGCCCAATTGTGTACACTTGCAACGTATCCAAGTGCGCCCTTCGCGCCCGGATTTTCTGTTGTAGAAGCTTTGACATGCAAATTGATCCCACCCAGTACATCCGTCAAATCATTCGCAATGTGCCGGACTGGCCCAAGCCAGGGGTGACTTTCCGCGATATCACCACCGTCTTGCAGGACCCGCGCTCCTTCCGCGTTCTGATTGACCTTTTTGTTTACCGTTACATGGGACAAAAACTGGATCTGGTGGCGGGTGTGGATGCACGTGGCTTTATTGTGGGCTCGGTTCTGGCTTACGAGCTGAACTTGGGTTTTGTGCCTGTGCGCAAGAAAGGCAAGCTGCCTTTCAATACCGTGGCCGAAGAGTATTCCCTGGAATATGGCAATGCCAGCGTCGAGATGCACACGGACTCCGTGCGTCCTGGTCAGCGCGTCCTGCTGATTGACGACCTGATCGCGACCGGCGGCACCTTGCTGGCGGCGGCTCGTTTGCTGCAGCGCCTGGGTGCCAACGTGGTGGAAGCCGCCGCGATTATTGATCTGCCTGAACTGGGTGGATCCAAGGCCGTGACAGATTCCGGCTTGTCGGTTTACACCGTCTGTAGCTTTAACGAATCTGACCGCTAATTGCCAGGACCGGCGTATTGCCGGTTTGGTTTTGTAGCCTGAATCCCTGCCATGCCCGGAGCATCGCAGGGATTTTTCATGTCTGTCTGCTTGAGAGCGGGACTGGGGTACTGCCAGCCCCGCGCTTGGTAGTATTGCTTAGAAACGGACCTTCATGAACAGGGAGCCAGCATGGTCCTGATTGCGGCCAAACTGACCCTGGTAGTTCAGACCAAAAGAAGTGCTCTTGCCTGCTTTGAGCTCTGCGCCCAACTCGGCAACGGCGGCGTTCTTGGCAATTGGCGCACCGCTGATACGGAAGTTGCTGCCGGGCAAGGCGGCAAAGGCCAGTTCACGTTCGGGAGTGGTGTCACCCAGGGCATGACGCCAGCCTAAACCGGCGCTCAAGGACAGCGTGGTTTTGGGCAGGTCCAGCTCGGTGGTGCCGCGCAGACCCAACGTGACAGTGCTCAAATTCTGGCGTTGCGAGTCTCCGCGCAAGGCGGCTTGACCGCCCGATTCGCTAAAGGAACCGTGACGCAGCTGGTGCCAGTTCACGCTGGCGTATGGTTCTACACTGGATCGTGGGCTGACCGGCATACGGTAGCCCAGTTGGGCAAAGGCCTGGATGCTGTGCGCTTTGTAATCAGCCTTCAGTGTTTCGCTTTGGTGAATCGAAATCGAGCGTTCGCTGTCCAGGCTGTGGCGGGTGTAAGCACCACCTGCCAGCAGGTTCAGACTACCCGAACCCATTTCCCAAGCTTGTGTTCCATACAGGGCCGCGCTGTAGCTGTTGCTGCGTGAGCTTTGACGGCGGTCGTCCAGCTTGATGCGGTTTTCCAAATAGCCCAAGGAGGCACCCATGCGCCAACCTTGTTCGCCGATGGCTGTATCGCCACCCAATAACAGACCGCCCACTTTATGACGAACATCCTGGCTGTTGTCGTCACCGTCCAGATCGCGCTGTTGATGGATCACTTCAGCCCAGAGCACTGCCTCTTTGCCTACGGTATTACGCGCACTTGAAGCCTGTTTGCCCAAAGCACGGGGCAACAGATCTCCGTTGCTTAGCAAGGCGGAAGTCGTACCTGCATGGATCTGGCCTTGTAGCTGTTCCATATAGCCTGCCACGCTACCGGATTGGGCATTGAGTACCGTGTCATACAGCTCAGCCATAGCCGCAGGGGGCTGCGTTGAGCTGGTGTCCAAGGCCTGGGCGACAGATTTCTGATTGCCTGTATGAGCAAAAGCGGCAAAGGGGGTGTCATTGCGTTCGACCATTACGGACAGACTGGAGCCGTAAAGCAGTGTGGGTGACAAGAAGGCCATGTCATAAGCGACGCTGCTGTATTGCCCGCTCACGCCATTGGCCGCATCCAGGAAGGAGTAAGCCACGTTCTGGCGAAAAGGGCCGCCGGCCAGTTTCAGCGTGCCGTCGATATGGGCTGCACCACCTACTACTAAACGATCGGTGGCACCTGCAGGGCCAACTTCCAGCTCATGCACCGAACCGGCATGGGCGGTGTAGTCACCGCTGACGGTCAAGGTGCCAACCGAATTACCTGGAGCCAGGGTGCCGTAGTTATCGACTTGAGCGACTGTACCGGAACCACCCAAGGTGCCTTCGCGTTCCACTGTGACTGCAGAAGCCAGCGTGCCATTGACGGCCAGACGACCGCCGCTGATGGTGGTGTCACCGGTATAGCTGTTATTGCCCGTCAGTTCCAGGGAGCCGGAACCGCGCTTGTGTAGTCCACCTGTACCGCTGATGTTATTGGCGAAGGTGGAGTTGTAGCCTAGCGTGTCTACATCGAACAGGCGGGTGAATTGTGCGGGTCCTTGTACGGCTTTGCCTACGTTCAACAGGCCCCAACCGTAAATGCTTGGGTCACCCAGAGGCGTCGCGGTGGTCAACAAGGTTTGCTGTAAGTGATACGCCGTGAAATAGGGAAAGGCTTCTTTCACCAGGGCAGCAGCGCCTGCGACGTGCGGGGAGGCCATGGAGGTGCCGCCCGCATAGGCATAGCCACCCGCAGAGTTGACGGAGTAGATACCGGGATTCTCGCCACCGGGGGCGGACAAGCACCATTCAGCAGCGACGCCGCATTTATTGGCATAGGAGGCTAGATTGCCTTGTTCATCCAGAGCTGTGACGGCTAGCCAATTGTCTTTAAGTTCGGGAAACCAGTGAGGAGAGCCAGCCATGAAATCGGGGTGGTCTTGTGTCTCATTACCGGTGGCAAACACCATCAAGGTGCCCGCTTTTACGCTGTTCCTGAAGGAATCAATAATCAAGGGCTGCCAGTCCAGAGCACCTTGTGCTGAGCCATACTCCAGGATATGGCAAGGTGGGTCATAGGAGTCGCGGCAGTCATTGAGTCCTAGGCTGTTATTGATAATGGGCAGTTTGAACTGAGCAAGATAATTCCAGCTTCTGGAAAACTCACGGTCGTCGTACGCGGCTTCTTCTTCGGGGCTTAGGAAATTCCCATTTTCGACGTAAGCAACGGCAAAGAGCTGGCTGTTGAAGGCAACACCGTGCATGCCGACGCCATCGCGGCGTGCACCGATAATTCCAGCAACATGAGAGCCATGGCCTGGTACGTCGTCGTCTGAGTCCACCCCTTGGGTATTGGTGTAGGGAGTATTGGTGTTGAAGTCAAAGCCGCCCGCAATGGCACCCGCAAACTCTGGGTGAGTTGCCTGAATTCCCGAATCCAGATAGCCGACCGTTACGCCTTTGCCTGTAAAGCCTAGCGAATAAGCTTTGGCCGCATTGATCATGTCTAGGCCAGATTGGCGCTTGTACTCTTTTGTGCGCCATTGCTCCAGTGTGTTATCGGGTTCTGCATGGGCGATACCCGGTAGGGCAAGGCTTAGCAAAGCCAACTGCACCAGTAGATAGATAGGGCGTTTCTTGTTCGACATCTCTTCCTCTCTTGGGATTTTCTCTGTATGGCGGTAACTCGTTGTGAAAGCTTGCCGTGGATATCCTTGAGGCATATTGAACGGCATGGCCGTTTAATTTTGTTGTTATGTGCCGATGTGGCGTCGAGCTAGTGCTCTATTAAGCGTCTCCGGCGTGTCTGTGCATCGCCGGGATTACTCATGCCTGTTTGTTTTGTTGCGAAGGGGGTGACTGCGCGGGGCAGGCACCCCCCTATAGGTTTCTTGTTTAGAAGCGAACCTTCATGAACAGAGAGCCTGCGTGGTCCTGATTACGACCAAACTGACCCTGGTAGTTCAGACCAAAGGATGTGCTCTGGCCTGCTTTGAGCTCTGCGCCTAACTCGGCAACAGCGGCATTCTTGGCGATAGGTGCGCCGCTGACACGGAAGTTGCTGCCGGGCAGTGCGGCAAAGGCCAGTTCACGTTCGGGAGTGGTGTCACCCAGGGCATGACGCCAGCCCAAACCGGCACTCAAGGACAGCGTGGTTTTGGACAGATCCAGCTCGGTAGTGCCACGTAGTCCCAGCGTGACAGTGCTCAAGTTTTGGCGTTGCGAGTCTCCGCGCAAGGCTGTCTGACCACCTGATTCGCTAAAGGAGCCGTGACGCAACTGCTGCCAGTTCACGCTGGCATAGGGTTCCACGCTGGAGCGAGGGCTTACGGGCATGCGGTAACCCAGTTGGGCAAAGGCCTGGATGCTGTGCGCTTTGTAATCAGCCTTCAGTGTTTCGTATTGGTGAACGGAGAGAGAACGCTCGCTGTCCAGGCTATGGCGGGTGTAAGCACCACCAGCCAGTAGATTCAGACTACCCGAACCCATTTCCCAGGCTTGCGTTCCGTACAGGGCGGCGCTGTAGCTGTTGCTGCGTGAGGTCTGACGGCGGTCATCCAGCTTGATGCGGTTTTCCAGGTAGCCCAGAGAAGCACCCATGCGCCAGCCTTGTTCGCCGATAGCGGTATCGCCACCCAGGAACAGGCCTCCGACTTTATGACGAACATCCTGGCTGTTGTCGTTACCGTCCAGATCGCGTTGTTGGTGAATCACTTCGGCCCACAAAACGGTGTCTTTGCCGTTTTTATTACGTGCGCCTGAGGCTTGTTTACCCAAGGTGCGCGGCAGCAGGTCCCCATTGCTAAGCAGTGCCGAGGTCGTGCCTGCATGGATCTGACCTTGTAGCTGTTCCATATAGCCTGCCACGCTGCCAGACTGGGCGTTGAGCACCGTGTCATACAGTTCAGCCATCGCGGCTGGTGGCTGGTCCGAGCCGGTATCCAGCGCGTTGGCCACGGCTTTCTGGTTCCCCGTATTGGCAAAGGTGGCAAACGGCGTGTCATTGCGCTTGATCAGCAAGGACAGGCTGGGGCCATAAAGCAGTGTGGGCGATAGGAAAGCCATGTCATAAGTGATGTGACTGTATTGACCAGTCACACCATTAGCCGCATCCAGAAAGGAATAGGCCACGTTCTGGCGAAAAGGGCCACCGGCCAGTTTCAGTGTGCCGTCGATATGGGCGGCCCCACCTACTACTAAACGATCTGTTGCACCAGCGGGACCAACTTCCAGTTCATGCACCGAACCGGCATGGGCGGTGTAGTCGCCGCTGACGGTCAGAGTACCAACCGAGTTGCCTGGAGCCAGGGTGCCGTAGTTATCAACTTTGGAAACCGTACCGGAACCCCCCAGTGTTCCCTCACGCTCGACGGTGACGGCAGATGTCAGCGTGCCATTGATGGCCAGACGACCGCCGCTGACGGTGGTGTCGCCGGTATAGCTGTTATTGCCCGTCAACTCCAGGGAGCCAGAGCCGCGCTTGTGCAGGCCGCCAGTGCCACTGATGTCATTGGCGAAGGTGGAGTGGTAGCCTAGCGTGTCCACATCGAACAGGCGGGTGAATTGCCCGGGTCCTTGTACGGCCTTGCCCACATTCATCAGGCCCCAGCCAAAAATGCTGGGGTCTCCCAGAGGGGTGGCGGTGGTCAGCAAGGTTTGCTGCAGGTGATACGCCGTGAAGTAGGGAAAGGCTTCTTTAACTAACGCTGCCGCTCCGGCCACGTGTGGCGATGCCATGGAGGTGCCACTTTTATAAATATAGCCTCCATCCGAGTTGACGGAGTTAATGCCAGGGGCCCACTGCCCCCCTGGTGCGGTCAAACACCACTCGGCGGAAACACCACATTTATTGGCGTAGACGGCCAAGGAACCATCTTCCCCGACTGCCGTCACGGCCAGCCAGTTGTCTTTCAGTTCGGGAAACCAGTAGGGAGAGCCGGCCAGAAAATCAGGGTGGTCTTGAGACTCATTGCCGGTAGCAAATACCATCAGGGAGCCAGCCTGCGCACTGTTCTTGAAGGACTCAATGATCAGAGGTTGAGCCTCTAGGGCGCTTTGAGCTGAGCCATAGTCCACAATATGGCAGGGTGGGTTATAGGACCTTGAGCAGTCATTGAGCCCCAGACTGCTATTGATAATGGGCAGCTTGAACTGGGCGAGATAGTTCCAGCCATTAGAAAGCATTCGATCTTGAAAGGCCCTTATATCGTCTGGAGTCGGGGTAGTGTCGTCACCACCATCATCATCGTCGTCATCGTCATCAGTATTGATGCCGTAGGCAACCGCAAAAAGCTGGCTATTGAAGGCGACGCCGTGCATGCCTGCTTCGTCGCGTCTCGCACCGATGATTCCGGCAACATGGCTCCCGTGTCCGGCAGGGGGCTGAGTATCGACTCCTTGGCCATTGGCGTAGGGGGTATTGTTGGCAAAGTCAAAGCCCCCAGCAATGGCGCCGGCAAACTCAGGGTGATCTGCCTGAATGCCCGAGTCCAGATAACCGACCGTGACGCCTTTGCCGGTAAAGCCCAGCGAATAGGCTTTGGCTGCATTGATCATGTCCAGGCCGGGTTGACGCTTATATTCTTTGGTGCGCCATTGCTCCAGTGAGCTCTCGGAATCGGCATGGACGATGCCAGGTAAAGTCAGGCTTAACAAAGCCATCTGCACCAGCATAGAGGTGTTGCGTTTCTTGTTCGACATGTCTTATCTACTTGGATCTTCTAAGGAGGGTGGCCACTCGTTGTGAAAACCTGCCTTGGAGGTTCTCAAGGCATCTTTAATTTAACGGCATAGCCGTTTAAACCGGCAGTTATGGGCTGCTGTATTGTTGAGGTCGTGTTTTTGTGGGCCCCTGCCATGCACGCGCATCGCAGGGATTTTTGATGGCCGTCTGTTATGCCTGCCGCGGGATTGGCGGAACGCCAAGCCCGCCTCGGGGCCTTAAATCAGAAACGTACCTTCATGAATAGCGAGCCAGCATGGTCCTGATTGCGGCCAAACTGACCCTGGTAGTTCAGACCGAAGGATGTGCTCTTGCCGGCTTTCAGCTCTGCGCCCAATTCGGCCACAGCGGCGTTCTTGGCAATCGGCGCGCCGCTGATGCGGAAGTTGCTACCGGGCAAGGCGGCAAAGGCCAGTTCACGCTCGGGTGTGGTGTCACCCAGGGCATGACGCCAGCCTAAACCGGCACTCAAGGACAGCGTGGTTTTGGACAGATCCAGTTCCGTGGTGCCACGCAGACCCAGCGTCACGGTGCTCAGGTTCTGGCGTTGCGAGTCTCCGCGCAAGGCTGCCTGACCACCCGATTCGCTAAAGGAGCCGTGACGCAACTGGTGCCAGTTCACGCTGGCATAGGGCTCGACGCTGGAGCGAGGGCTGACGGGCATGCGGTAACCCAGTTGGGCAAAGGCCTGGATGCTGTGCGCTTTGTAATCAGCCTTCAGTGTTTCGTATTGGTGAACGGAGAGAGAACGCTCGCTGTCCAGGCTATGGCGGGTGTAAGCACCACCAGCCAGTAGATTCAGACTACCCGAACCCATTTCCCAAGCTTGCGTTCCGTACAGGGCGGCGCTGTAGCTGTTGCTGCGTGAGGTCTGACGGCGGTCATCCAGCTTGATGCGGTTTTCCAGGTAGCCCAGAGAGGCACCCATGCGCCAGCCTTGTTCGCCGATGGCGGTATCGCCACCCAGGAACAGGCCGCCCACTTTATGACGAACATCCTGGCTGTTGTCATCACCGTCCAGATCGCGTTGTTGGTGAATCACTTCGGCCCATAGAACGGTGTCTTTGCCGTTTTTATTACGTGCGCCCGAGGCTTGTTTGCCTAAAGTGCGGGGCAAAAGATCCCCGTTGCTTAGCAGGGCGGAGGTCGTACCCGCATGGATTTGGCCTTGCAATTGCTCCATGTAGCCTGCGACCTGTCCGGACTGAGCATTGAGGACCGTGTCGTACAGTTCGGCCATGGTGACCGGCGGTTGATCCGAGCCGGTATCCAGCGCGTTGGCCACGGCTTTCTGGTTCCCCGTATTGGCAAAGGTGGCAAACGGCGTGTCATTGCGCTTGATCATCAAGGACAGGCTGGGGCCATAAAGCAGTGTGGGCGACAGGAAGGCCATCTCGTAAGTGATGTGACTGTACTGACCTGTCACACCATTAGCTGCATCCAGAAAGGAATAAGCCACATTCTGGCGGTAGGGGCCACCGGCCAGTTTCAGCGTGCCGTCGATATGGGCTGCACCGCCAACCACCAGACGATCTGTTGCGCCTGCGGGGCCCACTTCCAGTTCATGCACCGAACCGGCATGGGCGGTGTAGTCGCCGCTGACGGTCAAGGTGCCAACCGAATTACCTGGAGCCAGGGTGCCGTAGTTATCGACTTGAGCGACTGTACCGGCCCCCCCCAAGGTGCCTTCGCGTTCCACTGTGACCGCAGACGCCAGCGTGCCATTGACGGCCAGACGGCCCCCGCTGACGGTGGTGTCACCGGTATAGCTGTTATTGCCCGTCAGCTCCAGGGAGCCGGAACCGCGCTTGTGCAGCCCACCCGTGCCACTGATGTCATTGGCGAAGGTGGAGTGGTAGCCCAGCGTATCGACGTCGAACAGACGGGTGAATTGCCCGGGTCCTTGTACGGCCTTGCCTATATTCATAAGGCCCCAGCCAAAAACGCTGGGGTCGCCCAGGTCAGTGGCGGTGGTCAGCAAGGTCTGCTGCAGGTGATACGCCGTGAAGTAGGGGAACGCTTCCTTTACTAGCGCCGCACCGCCCGCGACGTGGGGGGAGGCCATGGAGGTGCCGCTAAAGGCGACATAGCCGCCAGAGGATTGGACCGAATTAATCCCTGGATTGTCGTCACCACCGGGGGCGGCCAGACACCACTCGGCTGCTACGCCGCACTTGTTCGCATAGGAGGCTAAAGATCCATCCTCGCCCAGGGCTGTCACGGCCAGCCAGTTATCTTTTAGTTCAGGAAACCAGTAGGGGGAGCCTGCCAGCAGGTCAGGGTGGTCCTGCGATTCATTGCCGGTGGCAAAGACCATCAGGGAGCCTGCGTCTACGCTGTTGTGGAAAGCCTCGATCGCCAGTGGCTGCCAATCCAGTACGCCTTCGGGCGAGCCATAGTCCAGGACATTGCAAGGTGGTGGGGAGCTGGCATCGTTGCAACCATTGACGCCCAGGCTGCTGTTGATGATGGGCAGTTTGAACTGTGCCAGATAGTTCCAGCCTCGGGAGGCAACGCGGTCGAATGCGGCTGCTTGGTCGCGTGGGTCCGGTTCATAGGGATCGTTGCCAAGCATGTCATCATCATCGTCTTCTCTCGCATCGTAGGCGACCGCAAAGAGCTGACTGTTGAAGGCGACACCGTGCATGCCTTTGCCGTCGCGACGTGCGCCAATAATGCCCGCAACGTGGCTGCCATGACCTGCTGGAGGATCGGCATCTATGCCTTGGCCGTTGGCATAGGGGGTATCCGTGTTGAAGTCAAAGCCACCCGCAATGGCACCCGCAAACTCCGGGTGTTTGGCTTCAATTCCCGAATCCAGATAGCCGACCGTCACGCCTTTGCCTGTAAAGCCCAGTGAGTAGGCTTTGGCCGCATTGATCATGTCCAGGCCAGGCTGGCGTTTGTATTCTTTAGTACGCCATTGCTCCAATGAGCTGTCTGCTTCTGCATGGGCAAGGCCAGGTAAAGTCAGGCTCAGCAAGGCCATCTGCACCAGCACATAGGTGCTGCGTTTCTTGTTCGACATCTCTTCCTCTCCTGGGTGTTTTTCTCTGTGTGGCGGCAACGTGTTGCGAGGTCGTGTTGTCGAGTCCTTGCGTGCCATTTAACGTCGTAGCTGTTGAATCTTATAGCGGCCAAATTTACGTTTTGTCATGCTTGGCGTTTGAAACACACGAAAACGGACGAGTGCACCGGAAGGGCAAGGAGAAAGAGTGGCGATTTCTCTGGTGAGAAAGGCGTTTAATCAGTGATCCGTTTTCTTTGTCTGGAAATCAGTTAGTGACGACTTTGTTGCAGAGTCTGCAACATTTTGGGTGCAGGTCGAGGCTTGTAAGGGGCGAAGGCTTACCTGTTTGTCGTTGTATTAAGGTGCTTTGACGTGGTGAACGCTGGAGCACAGTTCCCGCGCTTCCAAGGCTTGCTGCGATTGCGAACTCGGGGACTTCAATTGGCCACAGGCTCTGCCAGCAAGGCGCGCACTCGCTCAGGTTTCAAGGTTCGTGCCGCTGCAAACCCGGCAATATGGCGCACCCTGACCAGATCCAGAGCGAAGAAATGAAAGTCCGTAAAGCTGCTTAGAAATTCCATATCGGGAAAACGGGCGGTATAGGCTCGTTTGGCCTGTTCCCAGTCGGGCTGTTCGCGCTCCAGTTTGCGGGCCTGCATTTGGAAGGTGACACGGGGCAAGTCATGGACAGCATCCTGGCCATGCTCGCTTTGGCTGACCATCAGGCTGGCATCGGGACGTTGCAGCAAATAACGGGTATGAGCCGCCATTTCGCTGATGTGGATGATGATGCTGGCTTGTTCAGGGCAGATCGCAAAAGGGACACGAGAGACCACCGGCAAGCCCTGATTGCTGAGTGTGCCCAAAGACGCAGTGCGTTCACTGCGGAGCAGGGCCTGCAGGCTGTTTAGCAATGGATCATCAACAGACATAAAGACACCTATTCTGAAAAAGCTTCCATACTGCGGTTGGGACTTCATTCGTCCCTAAGGGAATTTCCTTGGGCTGCTCCGCAGAAAAATCTCCGCGCAGCCCCTTTGCTTTATTGCTATCCGGGCGGCGCTTCTGGGGGAGGGCCTGGCGATGAATAGCGATCACGCTGCGCTTTCTCCCCACCCAGGGGCATTTTTATCCTGGAGCAGTCCAGCGGTAAAAGACACCTGCTCACCCCTTACAAAACAGGCCGACATAAAGCCGGCCTGTTCAGGGGGAGTGATGCGTTGGGTTTACACCAGAACGCGCTCAATACCACCGTCGTTGGCACGGCGTACGTAGTCCGCCATCCAGTTCTCGCCCAGCATGTGCTTGGCCATTTCCACCACGATGTAATCCGCATCCATCTTGGTTTCGTCCTCGTAGCGGGACAAACCTTGCAGGCAGGACGGACAGGAGGTCAGCACTTTGACTTCGCCCTGGAAACCATCGGCACGGACGGTGTCCTGGTTCTTCTGCAGTTCTTCGTGCTTGCGGAAACGGATTTGCGTGGAAATATCCGGGCGCGACACCGCCAGCGTGCCCGACTCGCCACAGCAGCGGTCGGCCTTGATGGTGCTGTCGCCCACCAGGGATTTGACCGTTTTCATGGGGTCTTGCAGCTTCATGGGGCTGTGGCAAGGGTCGTGGTACATGTAGCGCACGCCTTGCACGTCTTCCAGTTTCAAGCCTTTTTCCAGTAGGTATTCGTGGATGTCGATCAGGCGGCAGCCAGGGAAGATCTTGTCGAATTCATAGCCTGCCAGCTGGTCGTAACAGGTACCACAGCTGACCACCACGGTTTTGATATCCAGGTAGTTCAAGGTGGTGGCCATGCGGTGGAACAGCACGCGGTTGTCGGTAATGATCTTCTCGGCCTTGTCGCTTTGACCGCTGCCGCGCTGGGGATAGCCACAGCACAGGTAGCCAGGAGGCAGAACCGTCTGCACGCCGACATGCCAGAGCATGGCTTGAGTAGCCAGACCCACTTGCGAGAATAGACGCTCCGAACCACAGCCGGGGAAGTAGAACACGGCTTCCGAATCCACGGAGGTGGCTTCAGGGTTACGGATGATAGGTACGTAATCCGAGTTCTCGATATCCAGCAATTTACGGGCAGTCTGCTTGGGCAGGCCGCCGGGCATCTTGCGGTTGATGAAGTGGATGACCTGTTCGCGGATTGGTGCCTTGCCGATGGTGGCAGGGGGAGCGCTGACCTGTTTGCGAGCAGGGGCAGCCAGCAGATTGTGCACCGCACGCTGGGCCTTGTAGCCCACTTCAATCATGGCGGTACGAGTGGCCTTGATGACGCGTGGGTCCTTGGCGTTCAGGAAGAACATGGCTGCGGCCGAGCCTGGATTGAAGGACTTTTTGCCCATGCGGTTCAGCAAGGAGCGCATTTCCATGGAAACATCGCCAAAGTCGATGTCCACCGGACAGGGGTTGTAGCACTTGTGGCACAGGGTGCAGTGGTCGCCTACGTCTTCAAACTCTTCCCAATGCTTCAGGCTGATCCCGCGACGTGTTTGCTCTTCGTACAGGAAGGCTTCGATCAGCAGGGAGGTGGCCAGGATCTTGTTGCGGGGCGAGTACAGCAGGTTGGCGCGTGGCACGTGAGTGGCACAGACCGGTTTGCACTTGCCGCAACGCAAGCAATCCTTGATGGCGTGAGAGATGGAGCCAATTTCGCTGCGTTGCATGATCAGCGATTCGTGGCCCAGCAGGTTGAAGCTGGGGGTCCAGGCGCGGCTCAAGTCCGCACCGGGCATCAGCTTGCCAGCGTTGAAGTGGTTGTTCGGGTCCACTTCGCGCTTGTAGTTCTGGAAGGGATCCAGCTCTTCCTGCGTCAGGAACTCGTACTTGGTCAAACCAATGCCGTGCTCACCGGAAATCACGCCGTCCAGACCGCGCGCGATTTGCATGATGCGGGCTACGGTGACATTGGCTTGTTGCAGCATGCCGTAGTCGTCCGAGTTCACGGGGATGTTGGTGTGTACGTTACCGTCACCGGCGTGCATGTGCAGCGCCACAAACACACGGCTTTTCAGCACACGATCGTGAATGGCTTGCAGTTCGGTCAGCACGGCTGCGCAGTCGGCGCCCGGGAAAATATGTTCCAGGTTTTCGCGGATCTCGCTTTTCCAGGAGGTGCGGATCGTGTGATCCTGCAATAGTTGGAAAATCGAGGTGTTCGGGTCTTCTTGCAGACGGGCCTCGATCGCGGCGCTATCCAGCGGCACACCAATCTCGGCCAGATCAGCTTGCGAGTCTTTCAGCGGCTTGTCCAGATTGTCCTGCAGCCACTGCCAGCGCTGGCGCACATCGCGCACGATCTGCAGGGCGTCGTGACGGCGCTCGTCCAGAATCTCTTCGCGAGTGTGCTCGGCGTCGTTGTGATCTTCGATCTTGCCTACGGGCAGATCGCCTTGCAGGAAGTCTTCCAGTTCACGGGTCAAGCGCAGCTTGTTGTCCGTAGACAGCTCAATATTGATACGTTCGATTTCTTCGGTGTACTCACCCATGCGGCGCAGGGGGATCACCACGTCTTCGTTGATCTTGAAGGCGTTAGTGTGACGGGCAATGGCGGCGGTGCGGGAGCGGTCGGCCCAGAACTTCTTGCGGGCTTCAGCGCTGACGGCTACAAAACCTTCACCGGAGCGGCCATTGGCCAGACGCACCACTTCAGAGGCAGCTGTGGCCACGGCATCGGGATCGTCGCCCACGATGTCGCCAATCAGGACCATCTTGGGCAGGCCGTCGCGCTTGCTCTTGGTGGCATAGCCCACCGCACGCAGATAGCGTTCGTCCAGGTGTTCCAGACCGGCCAGAATGGCGCCGATGCGTTTGCCTTCGCCGTTCAGATAGTCAATGACTTCCACAATGGAGGGCACGGCCTGCTTGGCCTGGCCGAAAAACTCCATACAGACGGTGCGTGTATGCGCCGGCATGCGGTGCAGCACCCAGCGGGCCTGCGTGATCAGGCCATCACAGCCTTCTTTCTGAATACCGGGCAAACCTGCCAGGAATTTGTCGGTAACGTCTTTACCCAGGCCTTCCTTGCGAAAGCGCCGACCCTCAATGTGCAGGGTTTCGCTGCGCAGCAACTGGGCACCAGGGGCGTAACGGCCATCAAACCATTTGACTTCAAAATGAGCCATTTCCACGTCGTGGATCTTGCCCATATTGTGTTCAAGGCGGGTGACTTCCAACCAGTTGCCTTGGGCATCGACCATGCGCCACCAGGCGAGGTTATCCAGCGCAGTACCCCACAGCACGGCTTTCTTGCCGCCCGCGTTCATGGCGATATTGCCGCCCACACAGGAGGCATCGGCCGAGGTCGGGTCTACCGCAAACACGGCACCGGCGGCTTCGGCAGCGTCAGCCACACGACGGGTCACCACGCCAGCACCGGTCAGAATGGTGGTGACGGGCTCGGACATGCCGGGCAGAGTGGTTTGTTCTGGCTTACCAATGGCATCCAGCTTTTCGGTGTTGATGACAACCGAGCGCCAGCTAAGTGGAATGGCACCGCCGGTGTAACCGGTACCACCCCCACGCGGGATGATGGTCAGCTTCAGTTCGATACAGGCGCGCACCAGTGCGGCCATCTCGTTTTCGTGATCGGGGGTGAGCACGACAAAGGGATATTCCACACGCCAGTCGGTGGCGTCAGTGACGTGCGAGACGCGCGACAGGCCATCAAACTTGATGTTGTCCTTGGCGGTCAGGCGCGACAGGGAGCGCCCAATTTTCTGGCGCAGCTCGCGGGTATCGGTAAATTCTTGTTCAAACGCGGCTACTGCACCCCGAGCAGCGTGCAACAGGCGCAGAACCTTGGCATCGCGATCGGGCACGGCGCTGTCGCGGCGCTGGTCAATCTCGTTCAAGCGATGGTTCAGGGCCTCGATCAGTTGATGCTGGCGCTTGGGATTGTCCAGCAGATCGTCCTGCAGATAGGGGTTGCGCTTGACGACCCAGATATCACCCAGCACTTCAAACAACATGCGTGCGGAGCGGCCGGTGCGGCGTTCGGAGCGTAGCTCGGACAGCTTTTCCCAGGCCTCTTCACCCAGCAGTCGCAGGATAATTTCCCGGTCTGAGTACGAAGTGTAGTTGTAGGGGATTTCACGCAGGCGCGGCGTGTCGTTGTTGCGTGCCTGGGCAGCCAGGTGCTTGCTTGCAATGGGGGCGTTCATGGCGATAGTTGGCAAGGCCCGTCAAGGGCGGCTCAGCGAGGAGCAGATAGGCAAAAGACAAGTGTATACGAATCGTAGCCGGGCTGCCCCCTTACTACAGGGCCAAGTCAGGGTTAAGGGGGCGTTTGCGGCCAGTTTGCTGCAAATTACCAACCCAATTTGGGGAAAATCCACAGCAGACCAGCGGTCATGGTGATATAGCGCGCCAGTTTTCCCACCGCCATGTAAAACACGCTGGGCCAAAATGGCAGGCGTAGCCAACCGGCTACGGCACACAGGGGGTCGCCTACCACGGGTAGCCAGGACAAGAGCAGGGCGGGCGGTCCCATGCGGGTCAGCCAGCGCTGCCCCAGCTCGTGCCAGCGGCCTGCTGCCTTGTTCTTGGGAGTTGCGCCGTCTTCTGTGTGTTGCGGGTGCTTCTCGCGCCAGGCTTCGTAGGCTTTCTCGGCGCCCAGACCCATGGCATAGCTGATGGCCCCACCTGCCGTATTACCCACAGTGGCAACCAGCACGGCGGGCCAGAACATATGTGGAGCCAGATTGATATAGGCGAATACGGCGGGTTCCGAACCCAGGGGGAGCAGGGTAGCCGAGACCAGGCTGATGATGAAAATGGCGCTCAAGCCCACTTCGGGCAGAGATAGGGCGGCCAAGAGCCACGAAATAAGATCAGAGATCCAGGCTTGCATAAGTAAAGTGGACGGGTTTTGTAGGGAATAATGGACGCCAGTTAGGGCATCCGCCTATGGTATTCTGTTTTTCTTTTCCGGTGAGCGGTCTCAGGCAGGGGCCTGCGGCTGGCCTTGGTGGCAAAACCGGTTGTTATTAAAAGCTGAGTCATGTCGAACGATTACCTAAAGCGCATTCTGACCTCGAAAGTGTACGATGTTGCCATCGAAACACCACTTGAACCCGCTCCCCAGGTATCGGCACGAATTAGTAACACGGTCCTGCTCAAGCGCGAAGACTATCAACCTGTTTTTAGCTTCAAGCTGCGCGGTGCCTATAACAAGATGGCCAATCTGTCGGCCGCGGAATTAAAACGGGGTGTATTGGCCGCTTCGGCGGGTAACCACGCGCAAGGCGTGGCCATGGCAGCGCGCAAGCTGGGTTGCCGTGCCGTTATCGTCATGCCAACCACCACCCCGCAAGTGAAAATTGATGGTGTACGTAATCTGGGCGGCGAAGTGGTCCTGGTGGGCGAGAGCTATTCGGATTCCTACCAGCACGCTCTGGAACTGCAAAAGAACGAAGGCCTGACCTTTGTGCACCCTTTTGACGATCCTGATGTGATTGCCGGGCAGGGGACGGTGGCCATGGAAATTTTGCAGCAGCACCCCGGCCCGATTGAAGCGGTCTTTGTCGCGATTGGCGGCGGCGGTCTGGCGGCGGGCGTAGCCACATACATCAAGTCCTTGCGTCCTGAAATCAAAGTGATCGGCGTGCAGACCGAAGATTCCTGTGCCATGGTGCGCAGTATCAAGGCCGGTCGTCGTGTGAATTTGTCGGACGTGGGCCTGTTCTCTGACGGTACTGCCGTCAAGCAGGTGGGCTCCGAAACTTTCCGTCTGGTGCGTCAGTATGTGGATGATTTTGTCATCGTGGATACGGACGCGATTTGTGCGGCTATCAAAGATGTGTTCCAGGATTCGCGTAGCGTGCTGGAACCGGCGGGTGCCCTGGCTTTGGCGGGTGCCAAGCGCTACGCCGCTCAAAACAAGCTCAAGAACAAGACCCTGATTGCGGTCACGTCCGGCGCGAACATGAACTTTGACCGTATGCGCATGGTGGCGGATCGTGCAGATGTGGGTCAGGCTCGTGAAGCTTTGTTCGCCTTGACGATCCCCGAGGCAAAAGGCAGCTTCCGCCGCCTGTGCGATGCCCTGGGCACTCGCTCGGTGACGGAGTTCAACTACCGCATGTCCAATCCTGAAAAGGCGCATGTCTTTGTGGGTATGTCGATTTCCTCGGAAGCGGAGATCGAAAAGCTGGAAGAGCGTTTCGTCAAGAAAGGCTTTGGTACCTTGAACCTGACGGGCAACGAACTGGCCAAGACCCATGTGCGTCATATGGTGGGTGGAGTGTCCAGCCAGGCTACGGACGAAGTCCTGCTGCGGTTCGAGTTTCCAGAGCGTCCTGGAGCCTTGCGTAAATTCTTGTCCAGCATGAATCAGGATTGGAATATCAGCTTGTTCCACTACCGGAATCAGGGTGATGACTACGGTCGTATTCTGATTGGAATCCAGGTGCCGCCTTCCGATAAAAAGGAATTCAAGGCTTTCCTGGGCAATCTGGGTTACCCGCACTGGGACGAAACGGATAACCCGGCTTACAAGCTGTTTTTGTAAGTCTATGGACGGCGCACGGCATTCGCTGTCTTGCGTCAGACCAAATGAAAACACCTCGCTTGGAAAAGCGAGGTGTTTTTTATTGGGGCTTGAATGTGGTGGCTGTCGTTGGAGCCGTATTGAGCCTGGGAGCCAAGAGCAGTGGGTGTCTGCTCCTGAGTTCGTCATGGGGGATTGGTTCAAGCCGCCTTACTGCCTTTGCGGCCTGATGGGCCGTTTGGCCATACGAATGTGCGATAAGGCCAGATGCCCGTTAGTACGCCGGCGACTTAACACGCTCTATGCCACACACTGTTTTAGAGCCTGCCGCAAAGGTTCCAGGCTGTCATTCAGACGTGCAAAAGCCTGCTCCTGACGGGCAGCCAGTGCATGGGCCTGTTCTACCGTCACCACTTCAAAACTCAGATTCTGACCGGGCAAGCGCTGGGCAACTTGAGCCAGATCCACGCTGGCGACTTGTCCGATACGCGGATAACCGCCGGTGGTTTGCCGGTCCGCCATCAACACAATGGGCTGACCATCGTTGGGGACCTGGATTGTTCCAAAGCAGGTGGGGGCGGACAGTAGTTCTTTTGGCGACTTGCGCTGCAAGGGCTGGCCTTCCAGGCGATAGCCCATGCGTTCTGAAGCCGGGCTGATGCGGTAGTTTTGGCTTTGGAACAGTTCCAGTGATTCCTCGGTAAACAAATCAGCTTGATCCAGAATGACGCGCAGGCGTTCACGTGGAGCCAGGGCCAGGGCGGCGGGCATGTAAATGCGCAGCTCATCCAGCTCGGCTTGCAGACGGTTCAAGGTCGTTTCGTCATTGGGTAGTGGTCGAGCCAATGCGATCTGGTCGCCTTTCTTCAAGGCGCGGCCTTCAAAGCCGCCCAAACCGACTCGCATATGCGTGCTTTGACTGCCCAGCAAGGATTCGACCTGAAAGCCGCCGTAAACAGACAGGTAGCTACGGGCACCTTGGCCGGGTTTGGCGGACTGCATCGTCAGGGTTTGTCCGGCACGAGCCAGAGTAGGGCGCAGGACCGCCACGGGCTGGCCGTCCAGGCTGGCGTTCATGTCCGCACCTGTCAGGACAAACAGGGCGGGTTCTGCAAAGCGCAGGCTGGGGCCTTGCACCGTGATTTCCAGGCTGGCCAGATCCTGCTCTGCGGCATTGCCTGCCAGCAAATGGGCCAGTCGGTGGGCACGTTCGTCCATGGCACCGCTGGGCGAAACCCCCAGGTGCTGGTGTCCATAACGGCCTCGGTCTTGCAGGCTGCTCATCATGCCTGGTTTGAGGATATGCACCGTCATGCGGGTGTCCAGTGATCAAACTGCTCGTGAGGCAGAGGCACAAAGCGCACTTGGTCGCCGGGGGCGAGCAGGGCGGCGGGCGAGCGCCGGGCATCAAACAAATTAACTGGCGAGCGGCCAATCAGATGCCAACCGCCGGGGGATTCGTTGGGGTAAATAATGGTTTGCTGGTTCGCAATGGCGACCGAGCCTTTGGGCAGCACGGTGCGTGGTGTGGCGCGGCGCGGCACATTCAGTTGCTCGGGCAAGATGCCCATATAGGGAGCGCCGGGGGCAAAGCCCACCATGAATACCAGTTGCACCTGGCTGCTGTGCAGTTCGATGACTTGTTCCTGGCTTAGCCCCAATTGCTCGGCAATGGCAGGCAGGTCCGGACCGAAGAGGCCGCCGTAGCACACGGGAACATCTACCAGTGCGCCGGGAGCGGCCTGGTCCTGGCTGGCATCCAGCTCGGCCAGGGCTTGGTGAACATAGTCGTGCAAACGAGCAAGCTGGTCGCTGCTGCCATCCGGGTAAAAGTGGATGGCGACTGCGGTAAAGCTGGGGACCAGATCACGGACACAGGCGGGGGCGTGGTCGCGCAGCAAGCGGGCGGCGCGAGTACAGCGCAAACCGGTGTCCAGAGAAAGCGGGCCGCTGAACTGCACTAGCAGACAGCGGTCGCCTTGCTCGTTAAGTTGCCAGGATTTGTGCATCTTTATTTGGCGAAAAGCGAATCCAGGCTATTGAAGGCCTTGAACTCCAAGGCGTTGCCCGAAGGGTCCATGAAGAACATGGTGGCCTGTTCGCCGGGCTCGCCCTTGAAACGGATATAAGGTTCGATAACGAATTTGGTGCCAGCGGCAACCAGCTTGTCAGCCAGGGTCTGCCAGGTGGGCATGTCCAGCACGACGCCAAAGTGGCGCACGGGCACATTATGGGCATCCACCGCGCTGGTGGCGTTGCTGCCACACTCTGAAGGGGCCAGATGAGCCACGATCTGGTGGCCGTAGAAATTGAAGTCAATCCACTGATCCGAGGATCGGCCTTCGGGACAGCCCAGTGTCTGTCCGTAGAACTGGCGTGCAACGGCCAGATCATGGACCGGAAAAGCCAGGTGGAAAGGGCGCAGCTCTTTGGTATGGGACATGCTTGGCTCCTGTGCGGCATAAGGCCGCCAACGTGGTCTTCAGAGCCGTTTATTGTAGGGCCAATATGGCCCCACATGTTCTAGCTGTCCTGGAGTCGAACCCGGCTCTTGGGGAAACGCAACATAAACACGCTGCCCACACCCAGACGGCTCTGGATTTGCAGGTCGGCGTTATGTCGCACGATGATGTGTTTGGTGATGGCCAAGCCCAGACCCGTACCGCCGGTGGAGCGGGAACGGCCCTTGTCTACGCGGTAAAAGCGTTCGGTCAGGCGGGGAATATCCTGGGCGGCAATACCGATGCCCGTGTCTTGCACCGAATAACAGGCCTCGCCATTGTCATTCAGATACCAGCGCACGGTGATGGTGCCATCCTTGGGGGTATAGCGCACCGCGTTGGTAATCAGGTTGGAGACAGCCGAGCTCAGTTCGGTTTCCATGCCCTGAATGGCAATGCGAGGGTCCAGATCTGTGACAAAGCTATGCTGGCCGCCAGAAATAGCCTCGCCTTGTTTCAGCGCGCTTTCAATCAACTGGCTGACCTGTACTGTCTCCCCTTCCACTGTGGGTGAGGATTCCAGCGTGGATAAGGTCAGCAAGTCGGACACAATCGACTGCATGTGGCGGGTCTGCTCCAGCATCATCTGCTCGTAGCGTTGACGCTGTTCCAAAGGCAAGCTTTCGGGCGGCATGTCCTGCAGAGTTTCCAGAAAACCCAGCAAGACGGTAAGTGGTGTGCGCAGTTCATGGGAGACATTGGCCACAAAGTCCTTGCGGGTGGTCTCCAGCATTTCCACCTGGGTGACATCACGCGTCACGATCAGGAACTGGCCCAGGCCATAAGGGGTTAATTGCAGCAGCAAGGAGCGCTCACGTCCGTCTTTGCTCAGATGCAGCAGCAAAGGTCCATCCCATTGAGGCTGACGGGCGTAACGAGAAAACTCGGGTTCGCGCAGGATATTGAAGATGCTGTGATGGCGGTCCGTGGCCAGATTCAGGCCTATGTGCTCACAGGCGGTCTGGTTGCACCATTGCAGTTCCATCTCCCCATTCAGGGTAATGGCACCGTCGGGCAGGGCCTCGGCGGCCATCATGATGCCGTCTACGTAACGATTCAGATCCTGAATTTCCTGGCGATCACGGCGCAGTTGGCGGTAGATGGGAGCCAGAATGGCATCCCAGGGGCCAACCGCGGGGGGCGGAGGATCATTCAGGTTGCGGGTCCAGCGTTCAACGCGGGAAAGCTGCAGGGTGCTGATGACAACCAGCAATAGCAGGCCACCACAAAACAAGGCCAGACCGGTGAATGGCCCTAGCCACCAGCCGATCAAGCTGCCCAACAGGGCCCAGATAACAATAGACGTAAATATGCTGAACATGGGATCAGGCGGTCGGCGCCTTTTCCAGTGGGGAAAGGGCAAAACGATAGCCCGAGCCACGAATCGTTTCAATATGTTTGTCGTGTCCGCTAGGCTCCAGCGCCTTGCGCAAGCGACGAATGTGCACGTCTACCGTACGTTCTTCCACAAATACGTGGTCGCCCCACACCTGGTCCAGCAACTGGGAGCGGGTGAATACGCGTTCGGTGTGTGTCATGAAGAAATGCAGCAGACGGAACTCGGTAGGCCCGATGGTCAGCGCCATGCCCTGGCTGGACAGACGGTGCGTGCTGGGGTCCAGCTGCAGGTTGCCAATGGAGATCACATCGTCAGTTAGCTGGGGAGCGCGGCGGCGCAACACGGCCTTGATGCGGGCAATCAGTTCTTTGGGCGAGAAAGGCTTGGTGATGTAATCGTCCGCACCGGCTTCCAGGCCATCGACCTTGTCCTGTTCCGAGCCTTTGGCGGTCAGCATGATGACCGGAATATGACGGGTACGTTCGTCCGAGCGCAGTTTGCGGGCCAGATTGATGCCCGAGGAGCCGGGCAGCATCCAATCCACCAGAATCAAATCAGGCAGTTCCGCGCGAATGAGGATCTGGGCTTGTTCGGCATCGAAGGCGCGCAGCACTTTATGGCCGGCAAAAGACAGATTGACAGAGATCAGTTCCTGGATCGCAGGCTCATCTTCCACGACTAATATGCTTGTACTCATTGTTAGCTTCAGACTGGTCCGATAAAAAATAATAGAGGGTCAGGCTGGCTGTCTGTATTGTGCTTGGGCGCGGGGCCTGCTGTTGCCATCAGGCGGCTCAAGGGCAATACGGCAGGCGCTTCAAATCCCTGACTGCACGTAATAGCGCCATCATATGGCGTTAATGTTTCAGGTTTGTGAACGTGTAAAAAAGGGGAGCACTCAGCGAGCAGGATTTTCGTTTCTGTACCGGGAAATCTGCGTTACGATTATGCACTATGGAAAAACAGCGTCCTCAAACCTCCTCCGCCCAGAACGCCGATACGCACTTCGGTTTTCAAACCGTGGCCGAAAACGAAAAAGCGGGCAAAGTAGCCCAAGTTTTTCATTCGGTGGCTAACAACTACGACATTATGAACGATCTGATGTCGGGCGGCCTGCACCGTATCTGGAAAGCCTTCACGATCGGTCGCGCAGCAGTGCGTCCCGGCATGAAAGTGCTGGATATTGCCGCGGGTACGGGTGATTTGACCAAGACTTTTGCGCGTCAGGCCGGTGCGGACGGCGAAGTCTGGCATACCGATATCAATAGCTCCATGCTGCGCGTGGGGCGTGATCGTTTGCAGGACAAGGGCATCATCACGCCCGTTGCGGTCTGTGATGCCGAGCACCTGCCATTTCCTGACGGCTATTTTGATCGCGTCTCGGTGGCCTTTGGTTTGCGCAACATGACGCACAAGGACCGTGCGCTGGCTGAGATGAAGCGGGTGTTGCGTCCGGGCGGCAAATTGCTGGTGCTGGAGTTTTCCCGCGTAGCCAAGCCTTTGCAGGCCCCGTATGACTGGTATTCCTTCAATATCCTGCCCCGTATTGGCAAGTTTGTTGCCAAGGACGAGGAAAGCTACCGCTATCTGGCTGAATCCATTCGCATGCACCCCGATCAGGAAACCCTGGCCGACATGATGCGCGAAGTGGGCCTGGAGCGCGTGCAGTATTTCAATCTGACAGCCGGCGTGGCCGCGCTGCATGAAGGCATCCGCCTGGATTGATGCCGGGCGTTCCCTCTCTATATACAGCGGCACCTTCAGGTGCCGTTCGTTTTTTGTCTGTAATGAACGGTAAAAAAAACATGGTGCATGAGAACTTGTCATGTTAATGTTCAGCTTATCGTAAGTTTTCTTGAATAATCGACTGGGATGGCATGGCCGGGGGCGTCAAAACCCTGTGTGTTAAACGCTTGTTCTGGTCAGGAGTTTGTGACTATGTCTGGACGGCTTTCTCGTTATTTCATGGCCGCTGTATTGGCTTTTAGCACCGGCGCCTTGCTGACCGTTTCTTATGATGCGGAAGCACGACGCATGGGTGGTGGCTCCAGTTTTGGCCGCCAATCCTCCAACATCACCAGCAACCGCTCGGCAGCGACGCCTCCTGCTGCAGCGAATAACGCGACTCGCTCGGCTACGCCTGCTGCGGGTGCCGCTGCTGCCGGTACGGCTGCGGCTGGTACCGCTGCCAAGTCGGGCATGTCCCGCTTCCTGGGCCCGATCGCCGGCATCGCTGCTGGTCTGGGTATTGCCGCCTTGCTGTCCAGCATGGGTCTGGGCGGTGCTTTCCTGGAAATGATGTCCAGCCTCTTGTTGATCGGTCTGGTGATCTTCGCCGTTCTGTTCATCGTGCGTCGTCTGCGTGGCTCGGCCGCTCGTCCTGCCATGCAACAGGCCGGTGGTCAGTCCATGATGCGCAATGCTGATCCTGCTCCCAGCCCATGGAAGCAGCCCCAAGCTGCGCCAGCCCCTATGCCTGCTGCCGCTCCAGCTGCCCAGCCTGCTGCTGCCGCCGCTGTTCCAGCGCCGCCAGTAGACGAAAGCTGGTTCATCCCCGGTGATTTCGACACGCCTACGTTCCTGGCCAATGCCAAGACCCAGTTCGTGGAAATCCAGAAGCTGTGGGACAAGGGCGACGTGGAACAACTGCGTACCTTCCTGACCGACGACCTGCTCAAGGAAGCCGCTCCTCAAATCGCTCAGCGCCAAGGCGAGAACGTGACTCAAGTGGTACTGCTCAATGCAGAGCTGCTGGGTATCGAAAAAGTAGCCGACGGCCACCTGGCCAGCGTGCGCTACTCCGGTATGCTGCGTGAAGAAGTGGGTGCAGAGGCTTTCCGCTTTGAGGAAGTCTGGAATCTGTTCAAGGCCGACGGCGCAGGCTGGCTGCTGGCTGGTATTCAGCAGATCCCGGTTGACCCCAACGCTTGATCTCTATCTATACAGACAGCCGCCTTCTTACCCAGGCGGCTGTTCTGTTATGAGCGCTCCCGTTTCGCTGTGATTCCATCTGCCCGTGTTCCTGTCGCCCTGTACATCCGGCCGTGTCTGTGTCGGGTTAAACTGGCTGTTTTAATTGGACTGGTTTACTCGCCCCGGCAGTAGACTTGCATGGACATGCTTGGTATCCCTTCATTCCTAGAACCTGGCGCCGTGGGCGTGCGTTTGCTCAATGCCTTGCTTGATCGCGAGGATTGGGCGCGTGAGCGTTTGCGCAGCCATGCAGGTAAAACCGTGTCGCTGATTGTGGGCCGTTTGCAACTGGTCTACACCATCAGCTCTCAAGGAAAGCTGGAGCAAGGCCATCCTGCCGTCGTGCCGGATGTCACGTTGACACTGCCTCAGGACAAGCTGCCTGAACTGCCACAAATCCTTCAAGACGGCGATTTCAGCCGTGTCGCCCAGTTAATGCATGTGCAAGGCGAGGCCGGGCTGGCCAATCTGGTGTCGGACCTGGCGGCCAATCTGCGCTGGGATGCCGAGCACGATCTGGCCAAAATCGTGGGTGATGTCATGGCCGTGCGCCTGTTCAGCGGGGCGCGCCGGGCCTTTTCCGGGTTGAGGGATCTGGGCCAGCGTCTGGCTGGTAATGCCAGCGAATACCTGACTGAAGAAAGCGCCTTGCTGGTTACCCGCCCCGAACTGGAACGGATGCGCGAGCAATCGGCTGGTTTGGTCCAACGCCTGGACGAACTGGACCAGCGTTTGAAACGTCTTGACGCGCGTCGGCGGGAGTCCTGAGCATGTTCTCCTTGTGTCGTCTGCTGACCATTTTGCTGGTTGTATTCCGTTATCGCCTGGACGAGCTGGTGCTATCGAGCATCCGCCACCCTTGGGCATCACGTATGTTGCGCATTGTGCGCCTGGGTCGCAAACCCAAGCTGCCACGTGGCGTACGTTTACGGCTGGCCCTGGAAAGTCTGGGGCCCATCTTCGTTAAATTCGGCCAGGTGCTCTCCACTCGCCGGGATTTGATCCCGCTGGATATTGCCGAGCAACTGGCGTTGCTGCAGGACCGCGTGCCGCCGTTCCCTTCGGAGGTGGCGGAAGCCACAATTCAGAAGGCCCTGGGTGCTTCGCCTTACGAACTGTTCCAGAAGTTTGATCGCGAACCCATCGCTTCGGCGTCGATTGCGCAGGTTCACTTTGCCGAGCTGCATAATGGCCGCGAAGTAGCCGTGAAGGTGTTGCGCCCTGGCATGCGCGAGGTCATCCATAAAGACTTGCGTCTGATGCGCGTGCTGGCTGCGTTCATGGAACGGCTGGGCCCGGATGCCCGTCGCCTGAAACCGCGCGAAGTGGTGGCCGAGTTCGACAAGTACCTGAACGACGAGCTGGACCTGATACGCGAAGCCTCCAACTGCAGTCAGCTACGCCGCAACTTCACCAAAGATGTAGAGCGTACCCAGCTTTTGATCGTGCCTGAAGTGCATTGGGACTATTGCGCCTCGACCGTGTTCACCATGGACCGCATGAAGGGCATCCCGGTCAACCAGATTGATCGCCTGCGCGCCGCCAATGTGGATTTGAAGGATCTGGCCCGCAAAGGGGTAGAAATTTTCTTCACCCAGGTGTTTACCGACGGTTTTTTCCATGCCGACATGCACCCCGGCAATATTTATGTCTCGGATGCACCGGAGAGCTTGGGCCGTTATATTGCCCTGGACTTTGGCATTGTGGGTTCGCTGTCCGAGTTCGACAAAAACTATCTGGCGCAAAACTTCCTGGCTTTTTTCCGGCGCGATTACCGCCGGGTGGCTCAATTGCACATCGAGTCCGGCTGGGTGCCACCTGAAACCCGTGAAGAGGAGCTGGAAGGCTCGGTACGCGCGGTATGTGAACCGTATTTTGATCGGCCCTTGTCCGAGATCTCGCTGGGGCAAGTGCTGTTGCGCCTGTTCCAGACCTCGCGCCGGTTCAATGTAGAAATTCAGCCGCAGCTGGTGCTGCTGCAGAAAACCCTTCTGAATGTGGAAGGGATGGGGCGGGATCTGGATCCGGAGCTGGATCTGTGGGATACCGCCAAACCTTATCTGGAAAAGTGGATGTACCAGCGTATTGGTCCATCGGGCTTTTATTCGCGTTTGAAACAGGAAGCAGGGCAGTGGGCCCAGATCATGCCGCAGCTTCCGCGTCTGGTGTATTCCGCTTTGAATAGGCCAGAGACAGGGCAGGCGTTGAACCAGGAACTCAAGCTGCTGCGCCAGTCGCAGCAGCAGACCAACCGATTATTGACTGCCTTATGTGCTGTATTGGCGGTTGCGGTCGGGGTGGCCATCTGGGCTTTGGTGGGGCGATAAGTGTGACGACCCCGCAACGCGTCAGTTTTTTTGTGGCTGACATATTTCTGATAACTGCAGGTTCTACGATAGACGCAGGTCCGCCAGCTGATTGCTAAGCTGGCGCTTTCCGGCGCCTTCCGGACGGTGAATGGCCGCCCTCAAGGAACCGCTTGATTCTTTTTAGGAATCGTTATGCTTTACCATGACTTATTTAAATCCATGGAAGCGGTGCGCTGGAATTTTGCGCATGACATACCGTGGGATGACTTTGATGGCAGCAAGCTCACAGACGAGCAAGCCTACACCATCAAAATGAACGCCATTACCGAGTGGGCAGCCTTGCCTGCTACCGAAATGTTCCTGCGTGACAATAAAGATGACAGCGATTTTTGCGCTTTTATGTCCGTGTGGTTCTTTGAAGAACAAAAGCACTCGCTGGTTCTGATCGAATACCTGCGCCGTTTCCGCCCCGAGCTGATGCCTACCGAAGAAGAACTGCACAAGGTGCGTTTTGACTTCGATCCGGCCCCGGCCATGGAAACGCTGATGCTGCACTTTTGCGGCGAAGTGCGCCTGAACCACTGGTACCGCCGTGCTGCCGACTGGCATACCGAGCCGGTGATCAAGGCCATCTACAAGATCGTGGCTCAGGACGAGGCTCGTCACGCCGGTGCTTACTTGCGCTACATGAAGCGTGCCCTGGTGCACAAGGGCCAGGAATTTGGCTTGCAAGCCCGTCTGGCTTTCTCCAAGATTGGCGTTCTGATGGCTTCGGCCCATCGCACCGCTCAGGCGCTGCATCCCACCAACTTGCACGTGAACAAAGCCATGTTCCCGGAAGATACCGTGCAGTCCAAGCTGCCATCGCCCGGTTGGTTGGAAAACTGGCTGGATACGCAGATTCGTTTCGACAAGGAATGGGAGCACAAGGTCAGCTCGCGCATCTTGCACAATATGTCGCTGCTGATGGGGAGCTCGTTCGAGACCGTGCAGGAATTGAACCGCTACCGCAAGGATCTGGCACGTCAGGTCGGCTCTGATTCGACGCTGGTGCAGGCTTGATATGAGCGCACGTTTCGAGGCCAAGGTGATGGGTCTGGACGCCTTGCGTGAAGCGGTGGAGCAGGGGCGCCTGGCGCGCCCGCTGGTCTTTACCAACGGTGTGTTTGATATCTTGCACCGTGGGCATGTCAGCTACCTGGACGAGGCTGCCCAATTGGGTGCCTCGCTGATTGTCGGTGTGAATACCGATGCCTCGGTGCGCCGTCTGAACAAGGGGCCGGAGCGCCCCATCAATCCCGAGCAGGATCGCGCCGCCTTGCTGGCTGCATTGGCCTGCGTGGATGCGGTGGTCCTGTTTGACGAGGACACGCCTGAAGCCTTGATCGCAGCACTGCGCCCGGACCTGATCGTCAAGGGCGGCGACTATGATATGGAAGCCTTGCCTGAAACGGCTTTAGTGCGTAGCTGGGGTGGCGATGCAGTCGCGATTCCCTTCGAGTTCCAGCGTTCCACGACAGCACTGGTCAAGAAGCTGCGCGACTAAAAGCACAGGACAAATTGATGTGTTGAATCCCGGCTTGGTCCGGGATTTTTTTGCTTCTAAGTCGTGAACTCGAGGTTCTGCTTTTAAAGGCCAGATTGCGGTGCCTAGTCTGTATTTTTTGCCAGCGCAGGCTTCAGGATGCCGGTTCAAGCAGATCGTTGACAGCACGCAGGTCGTTTTCGTTCAAGGTGCCGCTGGCTGCTTTCAGGCGCAGGCTGTTCATCAGAACTTCGTAACGCGCTTGGGCCAAGCTACGTTGCGCTTCGTACAACTGCTGCTGGGCATTGAGTACATCGATGTTTACACGTACACCGACCTCGTAAGCCAGTTTGTTGGCCTCCAGGGCATCCTGACTGGATTTGGTGGCTGCTTCCAGTGCCTGCACACGGACCAGGCCTGTGGTGACGCCAGAGAAGTACTGGCGCGTCTGCTGGATGGATTGCTGAATAGCGAACTGATGATCGTAGCGGGCCTGTTGCAGGCGCGAGCTTTGTTCGCGTACTTGCGAGCTGGTTTCACCACCACGGAAAATCGGGATGCTTAACTCCAGACCCAGAGCGCTGTTCAGCGAACGTGGGCCACCGCCCGCTTGGCCAAACAGAGTCTGGTCGCTACCGCTGCCGGTTTGGGCTTTCAGAGCCAGGGTGGGCTCGTGCAGGGCCTGGGTGCTTTTCAACTGCTCTTCGGCAGCACGGGCCTTGATATCAGCCAGTGCCACGGTCAAGCCGGATTGGCTGGACTGATCCAGCCAGTCTTGCAAATTCGCAGGTTGCGGGGCGGGAAGACGCAAAGGCTCGCGCAGGCGCGCCAGCGTGTCATAACGCTCCAGCGTCAGCGCAGCCAGCTTGTCCTGAGCCACTTGCAGGGCATTTTCAGCCTGCAAGACGCCAGCCCGGGTCAGGTCCAGGCGCGATTTGGCTTCGTAGGTATCGGTAATCGTGGTGCCACCCAGCTGAAAGTTCTGATCAGCAGCACGCAATTGCTCGTCAATGGCGGCTTGCTGGGCTTTCAGGGTAGACAGCGTATCTTGCGCAGCCAGCACATCAAAATAGCTTTGGCTGACGCGCAGCATCAAATCTTGCCGATCCAGCGTCAGTTGAATATCCGCACCCTGCGCCAGTAATTGGGCACGTTCGTAACGGGCCCAGGCATTACGGTTGTACACGGGTTGGCTCAGCGTCAAGGTCCAGGCAGCTCGGTCACTGGAATGCTGATTGGACAGCTTGCTGGTTTGACGACGCTCCTGCAGTTCGGCTGTGCCGATGGCGCTGATCTGTGGCAACAGTTGTGCCCGGCTTTGGGGTACTTGTTCCTGATCGGCTTGATGCGCAGCTTGCGCAGCGCCAAACTGCGGTTCATGTGCCAGGGCCTGGTTCCAGGCCTGCAGCAGATCTTGCGACTGGGCGGTGCTACTTAAGGCAAGCAGCGAAAGCAATGCCAGGCGCAAGGGAGTCATGAACCGCATATGTGCTTAAAAGCGGAATTGCGAAACGGCGGTGCCGCGCAAAGGTTTGATCCAGGTGTCGAACAGGGGCGTAGTCTCGAAGCTGGCCGCGCTGGTGCGAGTAATACGTACAGCCGTCATGACCGGGTTTTGACCGACCACGACAACCAGACGGCCGCCGATACAGAGCTGGTACTTCAAAGCATCAGGAATGGTGGGCACGGAGCCGGTGACCAGAATGGCGTCGTATTCGGTGGTGCCCCAGCCTGCGTGTGCGTCACCCACTTCAACCTTGACGTTGCGCACATTGTTGCGCTGCAGGTTTTCCTGGGCGAAAGCGGCCAGTTTGCTGTCAATTTCGATGGAGGTAACTTGTTGGGACAGGTGAGCCAGCAAAGCAGCCTGGTAGCCCGAGCCGGTACCAATTTCGAGCACACCGTCGCTAGGCTGCAGCAGCAGTTCTTGAGCCAGACGGGCTTCGACTTTGGGCGAGAGCATGGTCTCGTGCGTGTCCACGGCATTGATGATCAGTGGCAGCTCGGTGTCCGAAAAGGCCGAAGGGCGCAAGGACGAGGGAACAAAGCGTTCGCGCTGGACCTCGACCAATGCTTGCAGCACTTTTTCGTCGGATACGTTCCAGGGACGGATTTGTTGTTCCACCATGTAGTAACGGGCACGTTCGAGTTCAGACAGCGCAAAATGGTTCATAGCTTCCAGAAAACTAAAGGCTTGGCAAAGAGCCGATTATAAGCCAGCACATCGATAAAGATGCGCAGTGGGCTTAGCAGGACGGCACCATCGCATGGAGCAAGGTGCTGGCGTTGTTGACGGCAATGGGCAAGAAGGTATCAAAATCCATGTGCGCTTCACTGTTGGCATTGTCTGAAATACTGCGTATGCAGACAAAAGGTACCTTGTTCAGATAGCACACCTGGGCAATGGCGCCACTTTCCATTTCGCAGGCTAAAGCGTTGAAGGTGGCGCTTAACCACTGTATTTTATCGTTACATGCGATAAATTGGTCGCCGGTAACAATTCGGCCCGTATGGACCTGGTGGCCTTCGATCTGCTGGGCGGCGGTTTGAGCCACGGTCAGCAGGGCGGGGTCAGCGGGGAAATCGAAGGTATCCAGACGGAAAACCTGTCCCGGCGCCAGACCCAGGGCTTTCAGTTCCACATCGTGCTGGACCAGGGTATCGGCAATGACGATATCGCCCGGTCGGATGCTGGGTTCAACCGCACCCGCAATACCGATATTGATAATGCTGCCCACGGCAAATTCCGAGATCAGCATCTGGGTGCAGGCGGCGGCGTTGACCTTGCCCACGCCGCAAACTACGGCCACAACGGGCTTGCCCAGATAGCTGCCGCGATGAAAATCCATGCCGGCGCGCTGGATGGTCTGGGGCTCTTGCAAGCGCTCCAGCACAATCTCCAGCTCTTCGCGCATGGCGACAATAATTCCAAGTGTAGACATAAGACAGGGGCCTTCAAGCGGCCCGATCAAACGGCACGTATCAGGACGATGGCCACAGTTTATGGAAGTGATGCACCGGACCATGTCCGCTGCCCACTGTCAGTTCACCCGAACGGGCAATGGCTTCGTACAAGTACTTTTTGGCAGCCAGAGCAGCGTCAGGCACATTGCTGTATTGGGGCAGCAGGGCGGCCAGCGCAGCCGACAAGGTGCAGCCGGTGCCGTGCGTATTGGCAGTATCAATACGTTTGGCGGGCATTTCGATCATCTTGTCGCCATCGTGCAGCAGGTCTATGCAGTCCGAACCGGGCAGGTGACCGCCTTTCAGGAAGACCCAGCGTTGATCGCTGTGATTCATCAGGCGACGCAGACGCTCGGCAGCCTGACGCATTTCCTTGACGGTTTCTACCGGGCGGGCGTCCAGCAGGACACCGGCTTCGGGCAGATTGGGCGTGATCATGGTGCACTGGGGCACTAACTGTTCCCGCAGGGCATGGACGGCCGACTTTTCCAGCAGATGATCGCCGCTTTTGGCGATCATTACCGGGTCCAGCACCAGATGCCTGGGTTTGAAGTGAGCCATGCGCTCGGCCACCACGGTGGTGACGGCCTCCTGGCCCAACATGCCGATCTTGACACCATCAATGCGCACATCGGCAAACAGCGTATCAATCTGCTGGCGCACAAAGTCGGCAGGAACCGGGCTGATACCGGTTACCCCTTGAGTATTTTGTGCCGTCAAAGCGGCAATCACAGCGGTGGCATAAGCACCCAGGGCGCTCATGGCTTTGACATCAGCCAGAATACCGGCGCCGCCGGAGGGGTCAACCCCGGCAATGGTCAGCGTGTTGGGAATCATGTCTCAATCAGGTACGGGAGTGAATCAGCCCTTCGGTGGGGGAGCTGGGGTCGGCATCGTAGTATTTGCGGGGCACACGGCCAGCCAGATAAGCCTGACGACCGGCTTGTACAGCCAGGTTCATGGCGCTGGCCATCATCACAGGCTGGCGGGCACCGGCAATCGCGGTGTTCATCAGGACACCATCACAGCCCAGTTCCATGGCAATAGCCGCATCCGAGGCTGTACCGACACCGGCATCGACCAGCACAGGCACCTTGCTCTGATCGATGATCAGGCGCAGGTTCCAGGGGTTGATGATGCCCATGCCCGAACCGATCAGGGAGGCCAAGGGCATGATGGCCACACAGCCAATCTCTTCCAGCATACGGGCCTGGATAGGATCGTCGGCGCAATACACCATCACATCAAAGCCTTCATCCACCAGGGTTTTGGCGGCTTTCAAGGTTTCGGGCATATTGGGGAACAGATTGCCGGAGTCGCCCAGCACTTCCAGTTTGACCAGTTTGTGGCCGTCCAGCAGTTCGCGGGCCAGACGCAAGGTACGCACGGCGTCCTCGGCGGTATAGCAACCCGCGGTGTTGGGCAGCAGGGTGTATTTGGAGGGGGGCAGGTAATCGAGCAGATTGGGCTCGTTGGCGTTCTGGCCGATATTGGTGCGGCGAATGGCCACCGTCACAATTTCAGCGCCGCTGGCTTCAATAGCCTGACGAGTTTCATCAAAATCTTTGTATTTACCGGTGCCTACCAATAGCCGGGATTGGTAGCTGGTTCCGGCCAGGATAAAGGGATCGTTGTTCACTGTTTGGGTCATGGTGGTGCTTTGTTGCGCATCCGTCTTTGTTGACGGATAAAGAATTGGTTTTTTGCTGGGCAAACACTGCAAGAATAATCCATTTGGCCGGTGCCCGCAGGAAAACCCGTATGCCGGCTTGCTGGTGTGCGGTAGGGATTTGGCTCGGGCAGGGGGCTGGCCACGGATGCGAGCCTGATTGGCCTGTGGCTGTGGCAAATATATACCTTGGCATATTCGCCTTATGTTTAAGGCCATGCGCAAGGCCCCAATGCAGGCTGGCCCTGCCAGAGTTGCGATGCGAAAATTCTGTTGTTCCTCAAGAACGGGATTTTTCTTGAGGGATCCGTAGATTTCATCCGTTCTTTCTGTTTTATCGCTCGGACACAAGCCCCAGGTGCTGATGTACCTGGGGCTTGAGTTCGATTGGCATTGTTTGATTGTTAAAGGAGCACGTTCTTGGGCCCTGACCCTGAATCTGAAAGACGCACATTTGCGTTGCGCCCCGCGTTTCATGTCCGCATGAAACCCCATTGCGAATTGAGCACTGGCTCCAGGTTCCTCACGGTCTAAGACGTGTGGGGCGCTTCTGTGGCCGTGTGCCCAGGAGAATCTCATGCTGTTTTCCCGCCCTCACGATAGCTTGCAGCGCGCTTTGCGTATGGCTGTCGCCACTTACCGCCCTGTCGCCGTGTGCGACTTGCTGGCCTCGCACGGCACCCTGGCTTTTGCCCAGGCCTTGCCCGAGCTTTCGGCTCGTGTCCGCGCCGATGTTCTGGCCATGCTTCCCGAGTTTGATCGCAGTCAGGTCTACAACGCCATGCATACCGGCGTGCGAGTTGGGCATTTGGGTCGCCGCCGCACTCATGGCCCGTCGCCCAGCCTGTTCACCCTGTTCCCGCACCGCTACGGCACGCAGGACTGGCTGCGTGAGTATCGCCAGCCCCAGCGCTCTTGAGCACTGGACCCTACCCCTTTTCTGTTCAACCTGTCACAGCAGACCAGCCCATGCGGGGTTCGCACCGTCATGGACGGCTGCTGTGGCTTTCATCAACCCAAAAGAGTGCTATGCCGCAAACCATTCCCTCTTCCTTGAGCAGCAAACCGTATCAGGACAACTCGCTGACCGCCCAGGTCTGGACCCGCTCGGCGCGTCGCCCCAGTGTTGCACCGCTCAAGGGTCGCAAGCGTTGGTCGCGCTACGAGCGTCTGTCCTTTTCCATGCTGCTGTCTTCGTGGGGCATTTTGATTGTGGTGGTGAGCTGGCTGTTTTTCAGCAACTCGCACCTGGAAACCCGGACCAGTTCTACCTCCGGCTCGCATTCCAGCTTTTACATGGGTACCACGACGCCGTCGCCCGATGCGTCCAGCACCCAAGAGACCCGTTCTGATGGAGATCAACAATGACGGACCAAGGTAAAACGCCGCCGCTCTTTGGCAACGACGGCCAGCCCAATAACTGGATGCGCATCAGCATCCATGCCACCGAGCAGATCAGTGGCCTTCGTAAAAAGCTGGGCGTGGAAATTCCACAGACCTTGCAGAACAGTCCCACACAGGAAGGCCCCTTCAGCTTTGTGCCTGTGACGTTTCTGAACGTGGACAAGGGTCAGAAGAAAGCCAGCCGTGTGGTGTTCATCCTGAGCCGCGAAGCCTTGGTGTCCATTGAACCTGATCCCAGCCCCAAGCCACTGGCCCAGGCCCTGCAGCGCTTGCAGCGTGATGGTCGCGAGAACGACGCCTTTGAAAGCTTTGCGGTGATTTTGCAATCCATTAACGATGCCACCGATGAACTGTTGGACTCCCTGAGCCACGATCTGGGCAAGGTGCTGACTCAGACCAACGCCGTGCTCAACAGCCTGGAAACCAAGGACCGGGACTTTGGCGTCAGTGATGTGGTCTCCACCCAGATGGATTTGAGCGAAGTAGAAGAACTCTTGTCCGACTGCCTGGAAAGCCAATTGCAGCTGGCCATGGCTGCTCGTCATGCCCTGGCGCGTTTACCCGCAGATCAGGAAAAACTGAAGCCTGTTTTTCATACCCTGATCGACGACATCGAGGCCGTGGAAAAGCAGGTGAACTTTGTGCACGATCGCGTCCGCCTTTTGCAGACCACCAACAATATGGCGCTGAACGTGAAGCAGAACCAGATTGTGAAAGTGTTCTCGGTGGTGACCGCCGTGTTCCTGCCCGCCATGCTGATTTCAACCTACTACAGCATGAACTTTGCCTATATGCCGATTCTGCAATGGGAGCACGCCGAGATAGTGGGGATTATTTCCACCGCCTTGTTCTCCATGTTGCCGCTGATCTATGTGAAACACCGGGGCTGGCTGCGCTAGAGCGCGCTGCCTTTGATACTTAAATGAATGGGAAGAATTTCGTATGTTGAACACACTGAAAAGCAGTACCGAGGTGGCAACGGCAGGCTCGGATAAATTACGCGGACTGGTTTGGAATGAAGACTTGAGCCTGCAGTCGGACTCCAACGCGGCCGTCCAGCAGCGCCGTCAGGCCATTGACCGGGCGCGTGCCAACCGCCCACGCACCGCACATATCGAGCGCGAAATCATGATTGCGGTGGTGGTGCTGTACATCCTGATTCTGGGCAGTTTTGCCGGTCTGCATTTGTATGGCCACTACATGGTTTCCCCGGAAGCGGAACAGGTACAAAGTGAGGACTAAGCCATGACTGAAAAAAAACAGGGGGGCGCGGTGGTGTCCAGCCTGAGCGACAAGCGCGGGCAAAAAACGGCATGGTTGCAACTGTCGGCCAGCCGGCACGATGAACTGGCCGAGGCGCAAGCCAAACTGGGCCTGGACCTGAGCGTCAAACGGGGCCGTGCTGCCGCGGAAGAAGCGGGCTTTATTCTGATTCCCGTGGAGATGGTGATACGTCAGGGCCAGCAGTACCGCGAAACCAGCCTGCTGTTCGCCTTGAGCAAGGACCGCCTGATCAGCGTGGAGCAGGACGTGCGGGTTGATACTTTGGAGCGAGTCAGCCAGCAGTTGAACGCCAGGGCAGAGGCCGGACAAGCTGCGCCCAGCCCCGCGTCAATTCTGTTCATGATCCTGCAGGCTCTGAACGACCAGGCTCGTGCCACGATTTCCGATATTGCCGGGCGTCTGGACGAGCGCAGCGATACGGTGGCGGCAGCCAGTGGCGGCTTTGATACCTCCGGCCGTCAGGCCGGGGTAGCGGATATTGCCAGTACCGCTATCGGTCTGGGTGAGGCCGAGGAACTGGTCGCCAAAACCGTGGAAGGGCAATTGATGCTGGCTCGCGCAGGCCGTTGGCTGCGTCGTACGCCCGGTGGCGAAAGCGCAGAGAACCTGTCCATGTTGCTCTCGGATATTCAAAGCTTGCGTCGCTATGCCCGCTTTCAGCACGACAAGATCCGCAACTTGCAGCAGTCCTTGATGACCACGCTGGATTTGAAGCAGAACCAGGTGATCAAGGTCTTTACAGTGGTTACTGCGGTGTTCTTGCCGCCTACGCTGATCGCGGCGTTTTACGGCCAGAACTTTGCCAATATGCCCGAGCTGGAAATTATCGGTGGCGAGTGGCTGGTCATGGGCATGACCGCCGTATTTGCCTTGGCTCCCTTGGCCTATGTAAAGCGTAAAGGGTGGATGCGATGACGGCCCGTTTCAAGGATATGGCTTCCTGGCGGCGCTTGCAGGCCCCTGACCGTCAGGCGCTGGAAGATCTGGGCAAGTTGTATCGCGTGGATTTGCTGCCACAAGCCCAGGCCAGCCTGGGGATGGCCACGCGCATACGCTGTGTGCGAGTGAGTGACGAACAGATGCAGGTGTCTGACCTGATCTGGTGTTTGGGGCAGGACGATCAGCCTTTGTATACCGTGGAAACTGGCCATCGTCTGCTGCGTCCCGGCCAGGCTCTGGAGCGCTTGAGTGCCCAGGAAATGTCCTTGGCCAGCTCCCATGCCTTGGCTTTGACTTTGCTGTATCAATTGCTGGCGCAGACCTCGCAAGTGCTGGACCGTATTGATCAGGGCCTGAGTGTCTCGACCCTGTCCTTGCGCGGCTTTCTGTCCAATGTCGGCACGGACTATTCGCGCGGTGCCGAGGACATGATTGATCTGGACAGCCATATGGCAACCCTGCACAAACCGCTGTCTCATGTGATGCATTCCATTGACGATCTGGAGCAGGCCGCACAACGCTTGCGCCGCTGGGTGTATCAGGAAAAAAGCCTGGAGTTGAGCCGAGTGGACGAGCTGATTGCCGCCATTGAAGGCATGCAGCGCCGTGCGCATTTCGCCATTGAACGCCAGCGTTTTCATTGGCGTGCCGCCGGAGAGTCCGTGGCCATGAGCGACCTGAACGTGACCAAGGTCTTTACGGTGCTGTGGGCCTTGCTGGTGCCCGGTACAGCCTTGATCAACTGGTACGGTCAGAACTTCCATGTCATGCCCGAGTTATCTTGGGAGGGCACCATGTGGGTGCAGTTGGTGACCGTGTTGGTGTTGACGGCGGTACCGATCTGGACAATCAAGAAATCGGGCGCGTTGCGTTAAGGGGGAGTGCTGTGTGCTGGCCCGGTTAGGCGCTAACTCCTACCCGAATCAATTCGCGATTTTTGTCTTTCCACTGCGACGGTAAACACATCCTTAGCTTTTCAGAGCGGGGTGGCCGTCCCTGCACCAATGTGTAGAGGTATCCATGAATGCAAGCCGGTTTTTCCATCCCGATCACAGCGCCGTCGTACACCAGAGCCCGGTGCGTCTGGTACGCCGTGCCCACTGTGCGCTGAGCTACTACGCCACCCGCAGCGTGCCACAAGTGTTGCAAGCCTTGAATACCCAGCGCCATGGCCTGGCCTTTGATGAAGTGTTGCGCCGTCTGATACAGAACGGCCCCAATCAAGTACGGGTACTGCGTTCCAGCCCCGCTGATCTGACCCAAGTGGTCCAGACCATGAAAAAACAAACCTGTCAGGTGCGCCGCGATTTGACCATGTACGATCTGGCACGGGATCACCAGTCCCGCGTGCCGGCTCGTATGCTCGTGACTGGCGATATCGTGCTGTTGTCTGCCGGTGATTACGTGCCGGCGGATCTGCGCTTGATCCATCAGGATCACCTGATTCTGAACCGCGCCATTTTGCAGGCCGCACCCGATACTTGCGCCATGGGCGACCGGGTTGTGGCCGGGACCGCACAAGGTGTGGTGGTGGCGACGGGTAATCAAACCTTGTTAGGAGTTCTGATGCGTGAACCTGTTCCTGTGGCCTGCGGCTGGCGTCGTGTGCTGGAGTGCAGTCCTTTTCAATTGAGCAAAGCCGCTTCTTTGGCAGCTGGCGTGGCCCTGTTTGGTCTTGCAGGAGCGCTGATGATGCCCAGCCACAGCCATGCTGAAACCTCGGTGCAGCTCTATGGCACTTTGGATGCCGGTTTGGGTTGGACTCGCGTGAGCGGTGAAGGCTCGCAGCGCGACGTGTTAAGCGGTGGGCAGACGGACTCGCTGTGGGGGATTCGCGGCCATGAGGATCTGGGCGATGGGCTGCGTGCCACCTTCAATCTGGAAAGCGGTATTGATCTGGCTACAGGCCGGGCCGAGGATTCCGAGCGTCTGTTCAACTATCAGGCCTGGCTGGGTCTGGGCAGTGATAACTGGGGCGAGCTGCGTTTTGGACGCCAGTACACCGTGGGCCAGGAATTTGTCTCTGCCATTGAAGTAGGTTCCTGGAAAGACTTTGGTATGGGCGCTTTGATGCGTGCTTCGGACAACTACCAGATCTCCAATCAGTTCAGCTGGCGCAGCCCGGAATGGGCGGGTATGCAGTTAGGCGCCAGCTATAGCGCGGATGTGGGCGAGCAGGGCCTGGGAGGGTCTCGCAGCAAACTCTATAGCCTCGCTTTGCGCTACGAGGACGGCCCCTGGCTGTTGGGGGCCAGTTACGAGAGCTTGAGTCGTGTCGAGTCCCATCGTCCTACGGCCTGGCAATTGGGTGCGAGCTATGATTTTGAGGTAGCCCGTCTTGCAGCTGGCTGGAGCCGTCAGAGCAATGGCTTTGTGGGCCTGAATGGTGATGATGGTCCTGCCCATCTGCAAGACAAGGGCTTGGAAGGCTTGGGCCCGGCGGAGTTCATCAACGGTGGCCGACTGGACACCTGGTATGTGGGTACGGCGATTCCTGTAGGCAAGGGCGAGTTCCAGCTGCAATGGTCTTTGGGCCGTCCGAACTGGACCTGGGAGGATACCGATGAGCGCGCACGTCGCATTCAGGTGATGTCTGTGGGCTACGTGCATGCTTTGTCGCCCCGAACCAGCGTCTATGCCTTTGCGGCTCAAGGACGTCGCTTTGATATGGAAACGGCAGCCAGTGCCAGCGAACCGCGTAGCAGCCGTGTGGCTTTGGGTGTGACGCATCACTTCTAATGAAATGGCCGGTTTCCTGCACCTGAGTCCGTGTTCTCACTGGCCCTGGCGCAGGAAGGTCGGGCAGGGCTGAGTGCTTGTGGGGACGGCTCAGGAGACATATCCCTAAGTATAAATTTGATGTCTGCAAGGCGATGGAAAGTGTGCCAATGCCTGGCGGACAAGCCCACACTCAGATGCGAAAATACTGTTGGTGCAAAAACCGTTGCACCTTCTTTTTTAACTACTCACGTTTAAAAGTAAATGGACCCTGATCCTTCTTTATGGCTTTGTTCCTGTAAAGGACAAGCCTCCTTAATGACCAGTCAATTGGACACTGGACCACAAAGCGGGCCCCTCTGATGAGGTGAGCACTCTTTCTGGACCCCTGTGTCCGAAGAAGAATGCTATGTTCCGCCTCAACCTGTTCCGTTCCGCCCCACACAACAACGCTCTGCAAGATGCTCTGCGCCTGGCCGCATCCCGCCAGCGTCAAGGCTACCTGCTGGAGTTGCTGCAAACCCACGGCGCTCGCGAGTTTGCTTACGCACTCAACGACCTGTCCGGTCGCACCATCGAAAATGCACTGTCCACACTGCCCACCGTGGAGCGCAGCCAAGTCCTCAAGCATCTGTCCCGTCGTGCCAAAGCCCGTCTGAACGATGTAGAAGGCTTTCGCTACCAGCCCACTCATGCCGTGATGACACTGCCTTCTTTTGTGATGTAAGGGCAGGCCGATAGCGGTGTGAGCTGAATGGCCTGACAGAGCTGGGTATACCGCTGGATTTTCTGTCGCATGAGTTCTCGCACAGGCACGGTTTGCATACCGTGCCTGTTTGGAGTCAGGCTTGGCGAGTGTTTCTGGAGTTGGAGTTTTTCAGAATGGTTGTCCTTGTAATGTGGAAAGATCCACATCGTATTCAATGGATACAATACCGGCCGGAATTATGTTATTCCGGAAGCTGGATGGAGTAATACTGGGAAAGTTTTCATCTATTTCATAGATGATCGACTCTAACTGCCGGTATGTTTCTGTTCGAGCAGCCCCGCCGGCATGAAGTCCGATACGGCTTAGTAACGCTTCCAGTTCTTCTTCAACCAGTCCATGGTCGATGAGACGAAGTACTACAGAGTTGATGGAGTCGCCTGCCGTAGAAGGTTCGAACCGATGGTGAATGAGATAAAGAGGGTTGTGTCTGGATCGATTCAATTGAAATTGTCCTGCGATATGTACTACTGAGCCATAGCGACTTAGTGTTGATTTCACCTCGTATGATCTACCAGTAGCTTCAATATCTACAGATCCCTTTAGAGGTCCAATCCATTTTGCATTGATGCCTTGTGAAAGAAGCCGCTCCAGAGTAAGTAGTTCGCCGAGAGTACTGTAGGTTTGCTGGTCTCGATTGGTATTTCCTAGTAATTGTCGCCAACGGTCCCACCATGCCAATGGATCGGAGATCAAGTGTGCTCTTGTTTGCCTGCCTATACCCAGTTCAATAAATTGTGCGCAGAGAACTGCAAACTCGTTACGCAGTGCCTCTTGTCCTGAGTCAAGGCGAAGCAAGGTGCGAATGTGCCCTCCAATGTCCCGCTCTACGGCGTTTAGCCTGGCTCCGGCGAAGAACTCGAGAACATGGCGAGGGCTGTTTAAAGGAACGGCGACGCCAAAGCGTCCATCTTCCCGAAATACCCAAGCTTCTGAATCAGTCTGCTCGGATACGACAGGGAGCATTGCGCCTTCTCGTACATTTGCAAAAGCAGTTCGAATTTCTTGTACGACGTTCATTGATTCAACCTGTCTTTTGCGCATCAAGTGAGTTGATCGATCTGTTTGTATAAGGCCTCCACATATTTTGGAAGTCCTCCTTGGTAAATAGAAGGTTCGACCATCACTACGGTCGCTGTATTAAGCTTCATCAGTTGTCGAATCTTTCTGTCCTTTTGAGGCCTTGTGCTTGCCGTTTGAATCATTACTCGGTATAGCTCCACGCGGAAACCATGGCGTCCCGGGCGCTCAACGATTTGTACAACATCGTCGGTTGTCATGCCTTTTATTGCCATGCGTGTGGAGTCTTCGTCGCCCTGCCATGAAAGATGAATGAACCACCAGATTGCACGTAGCCAGATACGGCTTCGATCCCGCCAAAAGCGTGCTTCGGCATTGCCTGAGTTCCATCGCGATCTTACATAGTCGGGTAGAACAATGAGAGACAGATGGCGCCAGATGCTTTCATCTGCGGCTTGGCGAACCTCGAACTTTTTTTCTTTCAGGACTCTGTACAGGGTCAGGCCAGCCTCCAGATCGTAAGCTCCTGCTTCCAGATCGCTGTTTTCAAAAGGTTGAAGATTGTCGACAATTGCTTGCCTTAACTCGGAATAGCTGGTGGCTAAAAAGCCGTGTTTGAATTTATCGTTATTTCTGAGTTCGTCAAATTTCCGGCTGGCTGCGTTACGTGTCAATTTAGCCCAGTTCATTGCGTCTCCAGAGGCGGTCGGGCTGTACTATCAATCCATGATTGAATAGAGCTGATTAGTGCCCCGGGTGACGTACAGTCGAGGTTGCCGCGCTTCACCATTGATGCTGCTGCATCTACTATGCTGCCGGGCACACTTTTTCCCGGCCGCCCGAAGGTAATGGGATTAAAATCATTTCCCATTTCAGCTTTGAGCTCCAGAAGAAATGTGCTCATCCATGCTGTAATTACTTGGCAAAAGAGGGGGCTCCATGCGCCTGACTCTTGTTCGCGCAGCAGTGGGAAAGCTGGATGGTCTGTGTTCAAGGATAAAGATAGCCAGACTGTAGAGAACTCGTCCTCCAAAGGATCAGACCAATCTTGAGTAAATAACCACAGGGGTTTGTCAACGCCAAGTGACTCGGATACAACAGGAAACAGTGAGCCGCTCCCGTCTACTATAAGTCGGGTTTCAGCTCCGAGCGTGCCGAATCTGAATCCTGGAAGACGCGCAAGGCCTTTTTCGCCCTCTTCGAGGGTGCCGACACTGGCAAGTAATAGCTGTAGCGAGAGTGTCCCAGTTCCCCGAGCAGTATTGGCGGGCAAGGTCAGCTTGAGCTTCACCGGGACTGGCGTATCGGATTGCTTGGGTAGCTCTAGAATCGCCGGCTCCCCAAGGAGGCGGCAGCCCGAGTCAATAGAGAGCCATTCCAGAGCTAGCGCCAGCGTCGCGGACCTTGGCGCAATTCCGTGCGGGCCGAATAGTAGGGTGGTGTTCCGGATATCATCAAGACAGCAGCTCACTTCCAGCTCGTCTTTGCTGGGATCCCAGTCGGAGTCATGGCCCAGTGTGTATTGTTCTCCCCATTTTCCTTTTTCTCCTGGACTGGTTCGTGATGAGGAAAATGAAATGGTCGGGGTAATATCTAATTGTTCAATTAGTGCGGGAGTAAGTACAGGGTGCGGAGGGATTGGAGAATGTTTCATTCTTGTTCCTTCGCAGTTGCCAGTATCGAACTAGCGTGCAGTACTGGGCGCAAACTTCCTGTCATTTCCTTGGATATGTTGATGGTCAGCTCACCATCAAGGGTGGCACCATCCATTTTCAGTAGCCAAGGGTTGATCGTTATTGCAGTTCCGCTAGTGGTCAGGATGTCTGCATTGCCTGAAACGGTTTCTTCATTAATTGATGCTGTTTCGATTGTGAGGGGGAATGCCCCAAGCCCTTCAGCACCCCATTTCTCATGGCTGATGAAGCCCGACTCCGAATCGATCCCCAGTTGTATGTTCCTGCTGGAACGGCCTTTGCCCCAATACAATCTCCAGCAAATTTTTATGTTGCCTTCTCCGTACTGCACATTCCTTATTTCAAGATCAGGTAACGATGGTGTATCGCCCTGGTGCCTGGCTGGGCCCCCCTCGTCAGTCCTTCCGGTCGTTGTAGGTGCGATGCGTCCGTCTTGGCCGAAGCCGGAGGGTAGTAATTTGTCCGCAATATTGCGAGCTTCGCGTAGTGACACACGAGAGGGATTAGCTACTATGGGTGAGTGAAATCTTTCAATCGTACTGCCCGCCTTGCTTCGGATTCTGCTGATGATGGTAAGTCCTGCCTGATCCAACCACTGATGGTGGTCGGCCCGTTCGCATGAGCGTAAGTACGATTCCAGTGTCTGATCGTGATTGCGCAGCTTATCCTGGATGTCTTCTCTTAGTTCTCGGTCTTTATCTGGAACAAACAAGCCTATAAGGAAGGTTTTACCTGCTTCCAGCTGGGTATTTCCTCCCCAGCCTTTTGGGTCGACGCTATTATCCCAGCGGATGACCATGCCGGGTCCGCGCATGAAGGCTACTAAAGGTCGGTCCCGTTGAGCATGTTCTTGTATGTCGAAAATACAACGATAGGGATCGGGCATGTTATCTGGTACTGCCACCTTGAGTTGTTCTTGGGTCAGGCGAACAGCAGCAATCCGGCCGGCATTCGTGCCCGTTTTAAATACTCGGTGCACATCAATCGGAGCGTGGAAAACATTGTTCTCATTGGTACCGCATTGATCCAGATAGTCTTCCCTGAGCCTGTCAGTGGTTGGTTCCATCCTGTTATAGAGTGCTTGCAAAACTTGGAATACCGGCAACATTTTCCGGGTCTCCAAGCGACGTCCATTGATGCTGACTACGAGCGCTGGCCCGGCGCGAAATAAAGGATTGTCAATTCTTGCGCAGAACCACCGTTCCATCGAAATGCGGATATAGTCCGCATAGTTTGTGAACCACCATGGTGGTGGTTCAGATTTCGTTGGCTCATTAAGCTCATCGGAGTAGGCGTCGTCCTGTTGAGGGGTCAAGTCAGGACGAAGGAAAGGGATAATTATGCTTGTACCTGTCTCCTTCCCTGCGTATGGTTGCACATCGATTGCCTGCAGGATCCGTGCAACTTCGGTGGGCTCAGTAATTGGAGCGCCTTCGCCTACCCCCCACCAGGCAATGCCTGTGGCCGAGTCTCGTTGCAGGCGAGACTCGTCAGATTCGTTTTCGACAAGGCAAGCAACGAGTCTCTCTTCGAAATGATCGTCAACTTGAATACGTGAGTAATAGAGTACAAGTCCTATGCCGACCCGAAAGTAACATGTTTTACCAAGCCCCCATGACCCTCCAGCATTTTCATCATTGTGAGTACGACCTACTTCATAGACGAGTTTTAGAAAGTTCCCGCGCGGTGTGTCGGAAGTGACGTCTTTTAAGCGGATTGGGCCGGTTAGCCCTTCAGTGCCTGAATCTCGAATTTCGAGCATGCAGCCACCGTTGGGAAATCGGCGGGTGAGCACCTCTCTGTCGATACCAGACTCAAATAGATTAGTGACAGTGTCAGTTTCATGAGGACGGATTCTCACATCTATAGAGACCGTATCAGTGGCAGGCTTTCGGGCAGCATCCAGGCTATTTTGAACAGCTTCGCGGACCAGCAGGTCAAGAGGAATCATTGATTCATTTTGCAATGCCCGCAGCAATGCGCTGCCAGACTCTTGCATTGGCCCCAAGCTTAGTGGAAAGTATTTCATTTTTCGTTTCAAATCCCGGTGCCAGGAATATCATCTTCTTCGGTGGACAATACGGTGGGCATTTTCACAGTGAGATGCGTTGCGTAGGATCGTGTGGAGTCTTTAGCTCCCGGAAGCCAGATGCTGACGCCGACGATATCTTCTGTTGCTCCAAGCGCTTCCCTTTCCCTGACTTTGTCTTTTCGTGGTTTGGATATTTCTGACTCGGCAGGTTGGCTGTTCTTGTCGATCAGGTAAAGTAAGAGTTGAGGGGTCTTGCCCAAGCCCGCTGCATTACGCGTGCGGGAGATATCTTCATTGCTTGGGGGTTTGGAGTCTGTGTACTTTGTGTCGGTGTCGGCTAACAAGTCTAATGGATCTCGCAAGACACCAATGGAAACCGCGCTGTCGCTACTTGCGTTTTTTAGGCGAGAGCGAGTGATGCGTCCTATTTTCTCTCCGCATATGTGCCACGGATTGTGATCCCCTCCTGTACCTGCAACAACGACATTCCAATTTTGATATTCCGCATTTCCAGCTTGCTGTCGATACCATTCCAGAAATGGCTCTATGTCAGAGAAAAACTGTGCGTTTGGATGGAAGCTGAGCTTGCTCAAGAGCTGGGCAATCTTCTCGAAAGCTATGTTTTTCCAAATGAGAGCGTTTCGGGTTGAGGCTCTCATGGGGCCATTTGCAAGGCTGCCAAGGAATTTTTCGGTTTCAGATTTATTTTGTTGGAGAATGTGCTTGCTGTCTTCTCCTGAGTGAAAAATAGTTGTTTGCCGGTTGACTCCTGAAAAGTCATATTCAGCGGTGGTGGCATGTGCCATCCTGTTTTTAGCGGTTGGACGTAGCCATGAGGCACGTGGATGAACGCGGACCCTTGGTCCGAACTCATTAGGTTTGGCTCCTCCGTCCATGAATCTTTTGAGGTCGTCTCGCAGATCTTCTTCTGCCAATGTCAAAAACTCAAACTTTTCTTGGGTCAGGCGTGGCATCCAGATTCGGGGGAGGAGTTCATATCCTTTTCTGTAGCCAAACCAGCGGCCCATCTGCATCAGGGAGTCCCCAAGAACCGATGCCCGAAGAAAGTAAGTGCTAACAAGGTTTTCGATCGTTAGTCCGCGAGCAAGGGTGCTTCCACCTACGACGATAAATGCTGTTGAGAACTCAGGGTAGTCTTGAGCGTTGGGGTCAGGGTAGACTAGGCGCCGGATCTCGTTTTCATCATTGACACCATTATTCGCGCAGTTATCTATGCAGATATGAATGCCGCGGTGATAGGCGGTAGAGCCCTCCTCGTCAAGGGGGATTGAGGATACTCCTGCTAGTAGTTCCTTGATATGAGGTTCTAACGTATCGAATTCAGGATAGTCACCAAGATTATCCAGCCAGCCATAGCTAGGGAAGCGTTCGTTGAAATCATCTTTGCTAAGCTGTGTACCAATCTCCTCCCAAGTTGTCCGGCAGGCGGCAAGGAAGTCCAAGTCTGTGCGTGCTGTTGTGAGGTAACCGCGTATAGCATCGGCGAGATGTTTGTGATGCTGTTGCCTTTGACTGGTATGTACCAGCATGCTGACAGGCCTGGCAACGCTATTAGCGCGAAATACGGCTGCCGCGCAGATGAACCAGCGTATCGCTTCTTCAAGGCTATGAGGCATGATTGCAGACGCCTCATCGTGTAAAAAGCTGATGGCTTCTAGATCGTCTGAAGAAATTGGGTTGATAATTCCTAGGGGCTCGATATCGCGGTCAGGGACTCCAAATATCTGCGGTGGTCCGAAATGCTTGTTTGATTGCGGTAGTGAAAGAATGAAATCCTGGGGGTACAACCCCTCTCCAGGCCCTTCGTTCAGGAAGTTGGCTGCAGGTGTTGCGGTGTAGCCGATGTAGTTGACTGACAGCGCTTCTACCTGGGTTAGATAGATGATTGCCTGGTTGATAGTGGTTCTGGTGTGCTCTGCAGCAGCAGTATTGATGCTGGCTTGATCTGCTTCATCATCAATGATCAGGATCCGCATTTGTCTCAATGACGCTTTGTCTTTCGTAAGCCATTCAAGCAGATTTTTAAGGCGTGTTGGATTTTTAAGGCACACAGTAAGGTAGCGTGACGTACTCCCTGGTCGGAAATGTTTGTCTGATGCTCGATGGCCATCTGGGCTGTCACTTGACGGTTGATCGATAGCCTCCCAGTGCAAGTTGCCGGGGTGATTCAGATCGTTAACTAATCGACGAAGCGTCTGGCGTCGTAGGTTTTCCAGGGTGCCGCTCAGGACAATTATTAAATTCCAACCATGATCTGCAGCCATAGCGGATAGCCCGGCAATACTTGCGGTTTTTCCTGACTGGACATGACCGATTACCATGCCTCGTACGGGTTGCTTAAACGGTGTTTTCTTTTTCAGCCGTTTCAGGATTCTGAGTGATGATTCTTCAATGGGTGAAACAGCATTATTGTCCCAACCTTGATTTTGCAGATGGGAACGGTAAAGTTGCCATGCAGAGTGCTCGGCCTCTGGGATATGGATGTCAGGTTCGGTTTCTTCTTGCCCAACTAAAACGAGCGGGCGTTGAGCGCGCGTCATTCGTGTGTCCGCATCTTCTTTTGCATCAAGAATTGCTATCCATGCTGAAAGCCGATCTTGTAATGTGGAGCCAAGGCTTGGCCATGATGAAAAATCTTGCTGGAACTGCAGCCATTGATCGAGTTTTTCCGGCGTTTTTTCTACTTGGTCCCGCAGCTCTGTCCAGGTTTTGCCTTCTCGTAGTTGTCTTTCTATATGTGCACGATAAGGGTCAAATTCTGGATCAATAAGGAAATTTGTCATGGTTGTCTATGTCTATCCAAATAGTTTTTAATTAGGCAAGGGCAAAGCATGATCACAATCATTTTCAATTTTATTACCGAACAGTTATTCGTCGGTATTTTTTAGTTACACGATTATGGCATATCGGGTATGGAGGTGGCTAATAAGCCCCTTGGGTGATTGGGACTGTGAAGATAATAATTCGCCAGTTTTTTTTGGGGCGAACCGCGCAACATGATGCTGGCGGTGAAGTATCAGTTCTAAGCCGAAGTAGAAAACCGCTCAGGATACCTGGGCTCGATAGCGATCCAGTTGCTCGCATAGTTCGCGAGTCGCCTCTATCAGCCTGGGGCCGGGGCGGTACAGCGCATCCGGGTTCAGGTTCAGCAAGGCGTGGGGACTTAGCCCCAGATGCTTTTCCCAGAACAGGTGGCGGGCGCGTAGTTGGGCCGGATCACGGTAGGCCATGATGACCACTTGCGGGCGCTTGTGCAGCACGTCTTCCAGACTGATGGTGGGGGCGACGGCAGCATGGCGAGCGTAGATGTTTTGCGCTTTGCAGGTGGTCAGCACATCTTGAATCAAGGGATCGCGCGCCAAGGTGTACAAAGGCTCGGAGCCGATTTCCAGAAACACGCTGACCGTCTCGCCCAAGCGGCTGTTCTGGCGCAGGGCGGCAATCTGATTGTCCAGCAAAGCAGCCATCGGCACGGCCACCTCCGCCGTATCCAGGCTGTCTCCTGCCAGACGGACAAAGGCGGGAATATCGTCCAGTTTTTCAGGGGCGGCAAAGATCAGGCTGATATGGGTTTGCTGTAGCTGGCGCTGTAATTCAGGGCCGATCTGGTTGGCTTGCCAGGCCCAGACCTGATCAGGCTTTAGCTCCAGCAGCCGTTCCGGGTTTACGCGCAAGGCGTCCCCAATGCGGGGCAAATCCTTGGCGGCAGGCGGGTAGTCACTGGAACTGTCTACGGCGATCAAGTGCTCTTGGGCACCGGCGGCAAACAGAATTTCAGTGATGTGAGGGGCCAGACTAATCGCGCGGGCAGGAGCGACAGTTTGTGGGGGTTGGACTGCTTGCTCTGTCGCGGCTTTTTGTATTGTTTTATCTTGCTGCTTGCTCTGTACTTCTTGAGTGCTTTGCTCTGTGCTTGTCTGTGTCTCGGGCTGTGCTTGAGTCTGCGCATGTGACAGCAGCGGGTCGTGCTCCTGCGCTTGCGTCAAGATGGGTAATCCCAAAAGCAGGGCGAACAGGCAAAGCAAACCCCATAGCCCCAATCCACTCCAGACAGAGCGCTTTGAGTGCTGAAGACGACAAGTCGCAGGCAAAGAGGGCATCGTGCGCCTTTAAGTAAATGGCGCGGCTCTTGTGCAGATCCGCGCCAGAATCAAGCAAAGCTGATTTTACTGATTACATGCGCCAGGCAAAGTTCAGGAACACGCTGGAGCCGGCGTTGTTATAGCCCAGACGAGCCAGGGTGTAGTCCTTGTCCAGCACGTTGTTCCAACGCAGTTGGGCTTCCAAGCTGGAGGTCAGCGGGTAGCTGGCGGTCAGGTTCAACAGGCCGTAACTGCCCAAGCGTTCAGTGTTGTCGCTGTTTGCAAAGCGGTGTGAGGCGAATAAATATTCCGCCCCAGTTTTCAGCGCTCCAAACTTTTGCTCCACGGCCACTTTGTAGTTTTGCTTGGCACGGCGCACCAATTGCTTGTCGGTGTTTCTATCTTTTGGGTTAGTGAAGTCAGCACTGGCGCTCAGTGTGGTATCGCCCAGTTGTGTCATAGCCGTTAAGGTCAGGCCAGTGATACGTGCTTTTTCAGTGTTTGTCGTCGTGCAGTCGAAATTGGCATCACAGGCATAGGTATTGATCAGGTCGTTGATGCGGTTTTGGTAGACCACCAAACCCAGTTCAGTGGTGTCATCCGTGTAGCGGATATGACCTTCCACGTTGCGGGATTTTTCCGGTTTGAGGTTGGGGTTGCCCGAAAAACTACCGACCGTATATGCCGCGTAAGGGGTGTAGAGGTCTGCAAAAGTTGGTGCACGAAAACCTGTGTTAGCGGCCAGACCCACTGTCCAGTTGTTGGTGACATCCAGGTCGTAGCCCAGACCACCTGTTACTTTATGGCCATATCCGCTGATATTGTCATTACGTACGCTAGCTTGCAGGTGGTGTTGATTAATATCTCCACGGTAAATCAGAGCAAACGCGTTGGTGTTGCGCTGGTCATTATTGTGTACGGAGGTGTGTGTCATGCGCTCTTCCAGACGCTCGGCCAGCAAGGAGACAGTGTGACCTTGCGCAAACATTAGGTCATTCTGCCAGCTGTATTGGCGTTGCAGTGTGGAGTAGCGAGCAGCATAGGCGCGGTTTTCTACCGTCTCTTTGCTCAGTGAGGCGCTTAGACGGCTGGTCCACAGTTCAGTCAATTTGTTCGTGCTAGTCAGGCCGTAGGCTTGCTGACGTGTTTGGGTGCTAGGGGTGCGGGAAGTGAACGTCCCGTTGTCAAACTGGCCGTCCATGTAGCTGTTGATAGCGGTTAGGCCCAGATGCTGGCCTTGTGCCCACTCGTAACCCAAGGAACCGCTGAGCCCGTGTTGGGTGTAGCCGTTTTTGTCTGGGTTGTAGGTGTAAATACCTGCAAGTGGGTTAGTAGCATTAAAGCCATCGCTTGTGCCGTAGCTGGAGGCCAGGCTGTAGTCCCAACCTTGAGACGCACCCGAAAACCCGGCGCTCGCTTTGAAGGTGTCTTGCGACCCAATGCCAACATTCCCCCAGGCGCTCAAGGCACGGTCACCGCCACCTTTTTTGGTGATGATGTTAATGACACCACCAATAGCATCTGCGCCATACAGGCTGCTACCTGCTCCACGCACAATTTCAATACGTTCGATTAACGCTGGGTCCAAGGCTTGCCAGTTCACCGAACCACTGGTGGAACTATTGATGCGCATACCGTCTATCATGACGCGCGTATGTTGTGGGTTGGTGCCGCGTAAATAGACCCCACTAACGGTTTGAGGGCCGCCCTCGGTGTAAATCTCCACCCCAGGCTGACGTTGCAAAATTTCGGCCACACTGCTTTGACCTGCTTTCTGCAAGGTTTCCTGATCAATTACCGTCACGTCACCCACCACGTTTTTCAGTGGCTGAGCCATGCGGCTAGGGGTAACAACAATTTGATCCAGTTTGGCGACAGGGGCAGTTTGGGCCGTGGCGATCAAAGGCAGGGCGCCCGCCAGGGCGACCATCAAAGGTCTGATGGACAGAAGTGTCATGGAGATTCCTGTGAGATGTGCGTCCCCGCACATCAGTAAGCGAAGCCGCCCACCGTGGGACGGCCATGAATTCAGGGTCGAGAAGCAGGCTGGTGTCGGGCTTTGCGCGTAGCAGGTACCGTTGCGGGGGCAGCACGTTTGGCAGTTCCAGGGCGGAACCGCTCACGTTTCCCATTTGACTTTCCCAGGCCCAAGGCTGCATGGGCCGGAAAGCACCTCTTTCCGAGCGGAAAATGTTACATGCCGCTGGGGCAAAGGTTAAGTGTTTAGGGTGGATTCGCTGTACAAAGCGCTACAATTGTGGCGCCAATCCACCATTCTCGCGGCTCTTGCTGTCAGATGCCGTCAACGTCCCGTTTCGTGTTACGGAGCTTTTAGTGTCCTATCCTGCTTTGCCTTATCCGATCTCTGCCTATACGCGTGGTACCGAGTTTGCGCGCCGTTTGGGGCAGCAAATTCTGATTCTGGATGGTGCAATGGGCACCATGATTCAGCGTTACAAATTGGGCGAGGCTGATTTCCGAGGCGAGCGCTTCGCGAATCACCATAAGGACGTCAAAGGCAATAACGAATTGCTGTCGCTGGTACGCCCGGACATCATTCGTGAAATTCACGAGAAATATCTGTCTGCCGGTGCCGACGTCATCAGCACCAACACGTTTGGTGCAACGGATATTGCCCAGGGTGACTACGATTTGCAGGGCATCAGCTATGAGCTGAACCTGGCTTCTGCCCAACTGGCCTGTCAGGCGCGCGATGCCTTCAGTACACCCGAGTGGCCGCGTTTTGTGGCTGGTGCCTTGGGCCCGCAGCCCAAGACGGCTTCTATTTCGCCGGATGTGAATGACCCGGCCGCCCGTAACGTCACCTTTGAGCAGCTGCGTGTAGCGTATACGGAGCAGGTTCGAGCCTTGCTGGATGGTGGCGTCGATATTCTGTTGATTGAAACCGTCTTTGACACGTTGAATGCCAAGGCGGCTGTTTTTGCTCTGGAAACCGTCTTTGATGAACGCGGTGAACGCGTTCCGGTGATGGTGTCGGGCACGGTCACGGATGCCTCGGGCCGTATCTTGTCTGGTCAGACCGTGGAGGCCTTCTGGAACTCCATGCGTCATGCCCGTCCTATTACGATTGGCCTGAACTGTGCCTTGGGCGCTGCCTTGATGCGTCCCTACGTGGCCGAGCTGTCCAAGATTTGTGACACCTATGTGTGTGTCTACCCTAACGCAGGCCTGCCCAACCCCATGGCGGAGACCGGCTTTGATGAAACACCTGCCGATACGTCCAGCCTGCTGCAAGAGTTCACGCAAGCCGGTTTGGTGAATATGGTGGGTGGCTGCTGTGGCACGACGCCAGAGCACATTGCCGCCATTGCCGAGCTGTGCCGCAAGCTGCCTCCCCGCATTGTTCCTGAAGTTCCTGTCAAAACCCGTTTGTCGGGTCTGGAACCACTGAATATTGACGAAGAAACCCTGTTTGTGAACGTGGGTGAACGTACCAACGTCACGGGCAGCAAGGCTTTCTTGCGCCTGATTCAGCAAGAAAACTACGAAGAAGCCTTGTCGGTGGCCCGTCAGCAGGTGGAAAACGGTGCACAGATTATCGACATCAATATGGACGAAGGCATGCTGGACTCGGCAGCCTGTATGCATCGTTTCCTGAACATGATTGCCTCCGAGCCGGATATTGCCCGCGTGCCCATCATGATCGACAGCTCCAAGTGGGATGTGATCGAAACGGGTTTGCGTTGCGTTCAAGGCAAGGCCATCGTGAACTCCATTTCCATGAAAGAGGGCATTGAGCCTTTCCTGGAACATGCCCGTCTGTGTCGTAAATACGGTGCCGCCATTGTTGTGATGGCGTTTGACGAGCAAGGTCAGGCCGATAGCTACGAGCGCCGGGTGGAGATTTGTGAGCGCGCTTATCGCTTGTTGGTGGACGAAGTCGGTTTCCCACCTGAAGACATTATTTTCGACCCCAACGTTTTTGCTGTCGCAACCGGCATGGATGAACACGCCACCTACGGTCTGGACTTTATCCGCGGGGTAGGCTGGATTCACAAGAATCTGCCGCACGCACGCTTGTCGGGCGGTATTTCCAACGTCAGTTTCTCCTTCCGTGGCAACGAAGCCATGCGCGAGGCCATCCACACCGTCTTCCTGTACTACGCGATCCAGGAAGGCCTGACCATGGGTATTGTGAATGCCGGTCAGTTGGGTGTGTACGCCGATATCGAACCGCATCTGCGCGACTTGATCGAAGACGTGATCCTGAATCGGGCCGAGCCCAAAGGAAAAACCGATCCGGCTGACGAACGCACCCCCACCGAGCGTCTGGTGGAAATGGCCGAGAGCGTCAAGGGCTCCGGCGCCAAGAAAGAGGAAGACCTGAGCTGGCGCGAAACTACGGTTGAGCAGCGTCTGATCCACTCTTTGGTGCATGGCATTACCAGCTTCATCGTGGAAGATACGGAAGAAGTTCGTCAGAAGATCGATGCCCAGGGTGGTCGCCCCATCAGCGTGATTGAAGGCCCCTTGATGGACGGCATGAACGTGGTGGGCGACCTGTTCGGTCAGGGCAAGATGTTTCTGCCGCAGGTGGTGAAATCTGCGCGTGTGATGAAGCAGGCCGTGGCCCACCTGATTCCCTTTATCGAAGAAGAAAAGCGCCAGATCGAGGCCGCAGGTGGTGATGTGCGCTCCAAAGGCCGCATGGTGATTGCCACGGTGAAGGGCGACGTCCATGACATTGGCAAGAACATTGTTTCCGTGGTGATGCAGTGCAATAACTTTGAAGTGGTCAATATGGGCGTGATGGTGCCTTGTGCCGAGATCCTCGCCAAGGCCAAGGAAGTGGAGGCCGATATCGTGGGCTTGTCCGGTCTGATCACTCCCAGCCTGGAAGAAATGGCCTATGTCGCCTCCGAGATGCAGCGCGACCCGTACTTCCGTGAGCGCAATATTCCTTTGATGATTGGCGGCGCAACCACCAGCCGCGTGCATACGGCGGTGAAGATCGCCCCGCATTACGACGGCCCGGTTATCTATACTCCGGACGCCAGCCGCTGCGTGGGTGTGGCTACCCAATTGGTGTCGGACAATGTGGAAGAGTTTTTGGCCGAAGTGCGCGAGGAATACGAGCAAGTGCGCCAGCGCCATGCCAATCGCAAAGCCACGCCTTTGATCTCGCTTGAAAAAGCGCGCGAAGACAAGCCTGCCATCGACTGGTCCACCTACGTGCCGCCACGCCCTAAGTTCATTGGCCGCCGCACTTTCAAAAACTACGACTTGGCCGATATTGCCCAGTTCATCGATTGGACGCCGTTTTTCCAGACTTGGAGCTTGTTCGGCAAGTATCCGGCCATTCTGGAAGACAAGGTGGTGGGCGAGCAGGCCAAGACGCTGTTTGCCGAAGGGCAGGCCATGTTGAAGAAAGTCATCGAAGGACGCTGGTTGACGGCAAACGGTGTAATTGCGTTCTACCCCGCCAACACCGTCAATGGCGAAGATATCGAGGTCTACTCGGACGAATCGCGCAGCGAAGTCCTGTTCACCTGGCGCAACCTGCGCCAACAAGGCGTCAAGCGTGAAGGCGTGGATAGCAAGTGTCTGGCTGACTACATTGCTCCGAAAGAAAGCGGCGTGGCCGATTACATCGGCATGTTTGCGGTTACTGGCGGGATTGGCGTGGACAAGCTGTCCGAGCGCTTCCAGGCTGCCGGCGACGATTACTCGGACTTGATGATCAAGGCACTGGGCGACCGTTTTGCCGAGGGCTTTGCCGAATGTCTGCATGCTCGCGTACGTACCGACTTGTGGGGCTATGTCACCGACGAGCGCCTCTCCAACGAAGAGCTGATCGACGAGAAATACCAGGGCATTCGTCCTGCTCCCGGCTATCCGGCCTGCCCGGAGCACGTGGTCAAGCACGATATGTTCCGTGTCCTGCAGTGTGAAGACATCGAGATGTTCATCACCGACAGCTACGCCATGATTCCGGCTTCCAGTGTGTCGGGCTTCTACTTCAGCCACCCGCAGTCCAAGTACTTCAACGTGGGCAATATTGGTGAAGACCAGTTGCAAGACTATATCCAGCGCAGTGGTCGTACGGAAGAAGACGTACGCCGCAGCTTGTCGGGCGTATTAGGCTGATATGGGAACGACGGGGCCAACAGGGGCTAATCCGGGCGGCGCCGAGAGCGCCTCTCAAACCCGGCGTCAGGCTTTGGGACGATTTTTGCGTAATGCACGCGAGCGTATCCAGCCTGTAGACCTGGGGCTGGCCCCCGGTGTGCGCCGTCGCACTCCTGGTTTGCGTCGCGAAGAAGTGGCGCAGCTGTGCGATATCAGCACCACCTGGTACACCTGGATCGAGCAGGGTCGCGACGTTACCGTGTCCCCCACGGTCTGCGCCCGCCTGGCAACGGTCCTGAAACTGGCCCGGGCCGAGCGCCACTATCTGTTTGAACTGGCTGACTGCGCCGATCCCGAGCATTGGCAGGGTGATATTCAACCCTTGCCGCAAGGCTTGAGCGCATGTGTCGATAGCATCTCCGCCCCGGCCTACATTCTGGACCGCAGCTGGAACGTACTGGCTCGCAACGAAGCCTTGTTGGGTTTGTTCGATGGCTGGCCCGACCGTAGCGAGCAGCCCAATCTGCTGCGTTATATCTTCCTGGACCCGGCAGCGCGTGAGCTGGTGGTGGACTGGGAGCAGCGCGCCAGCCGCGTCGTGGCCGAGTTCCGCGCTGACGTAGGCGCCCATGCGGACGAGGCCGATATACAGGCTTTGATCCAGGAGTTGGCGCAGCAAAGCCAGGTATTCGCTTTCTGGTGGGGACGCCAGACCGTCGTGGAGCGGGAGGGCGGCTTGCGGGATTTCCGGCACCCCAGCCAGGGAGTGCGCCGCTTTCAGCAATTTACCTTTCGCCTGGCGATACGGCCGGATTGCAAGCTGGTGATGTTGCTGGAGGATGAGGATAAGCCGGCGTAAGCGCAGCTTGAGCAAGACAGCAGCTTGAGCCGCTGTCTTGCTCCTTCAGTCTTGCTGGCCTACTTCTTCTGCAAAGACTCACCATCGCTGGCTGACAGTCGGGCAAAAGACAGGCTGGAGATGGCCGTAATAGCACCCAGAATCAGAAAGGCCCAGATCGTATCCTGGGTCTCCACGCTGCTTGCTCCGCGCAATGCCATGCTGATATTCAGCGTTACCGCCGCACATGCTACGCCCAGACTGATAGCCAGTTGCTGCGCCATGGCAGCAAAACTGCTGGCCTGGCTCATGGCCTCAGAGTCCAGGTCGGCGTAGGTCAGGGTGTTGACTGCGGTGAACTGCAGGGAGCGGAAAAAACCGCCTGCGGTCAGGACGGCAATCATGAGCCACATGGGCGTGGTGGCCTGGAACATGGCGCATAGGGCAATGAACAGGCCCGTCAGCCAGGCGTTGACGATCAGGACTTTGCGAAAACCGTAACGCCGGATGATGGGTGGGGCCACCAGTTTCATGCCCAAGGCACCAATGGCACCGGTGAAGGTAATCAGGCCTGCTGATAATGCGCTCATGCCAAAGTTGGTTTGCAGCATGATGGCCAAAAGGAAGGGCGCAGCGCCTAGCGAGAAACGACACAGATTGCCGCCCAGCACGGAAATGGCAAAGGTTTTGGTGCGCAGCAAGGACAAATCAATGATTGGGTAGGCAACTTGTCGGGAGTGCCAGACGTACCATGTGCCAGCGACCAGACCGGCCAGTGTCAGCCAGCCCAAGGTATCCCAGCCCAGGGTGCCATGACCTACGTTCTCGAAGCTGGTCACCAGAGTGGCTAGACAGATGGCGCTCAAGATAAAGCCCAGCCAGTCCAGGGGCGGGCGCTCTGTGGGGTAGTCCTCGCGGATATAGCGCAGCACCAGGGCAATGCCCAGTATGCCAACGGGGATATTGATCAGGAAAATCCAGTGCCAGCTGGCGTACGTGACTAAAAAACCACCCACGGGCGGGCCGATGATGGGGCCCAGCAAGGCAGGCAAGGTCAGCACCGCCATGGCGCTTAAAAGCTCATCTTTAGGGACGCGCCGCAGTAAGATAATGCGTCCCACCGGCACCATCATGGCCCCGGCCATGCCTTGTATCACGCGGGAAATAATCAGTTGTGACAGGGTCTGGGACAGGGCACATGCAACAGAACTGGCGGTAAAGAGTAGAATGGCGGCCAGGAACACCTTGCGAGCACCAAAGCGGTCTGCAGCCCATCCACTGATTGGAACGAATACGGCCACGGCCAGCAGGTAGCTGGTAATGATGGTATTCATGCGGATGACGCTGGTATCCAGCGACAAGGCCATCGTGGGCAGGGCAGTGGCTACAACCGTAGAGTCCAGCATTTGCATGAACAATGCACATCCCACAATGTAGGGAATAATGCGTATGGCTCGACGCTCTTGAGGGGACATGGTCGCCGGTTTGGCGGCTTCGGTCTGTTCAGATGCCATGCGGCGAACTCTCTGGTGTGCGGTGCAGTAAACTCAAACTTTTCTGTTATCCAATTTATTTAGGCGTACAGGTATTATGGCAAAGAATTTCGAATCCGAAATTACCCAGTTTCTTAAACAGTATAAAGAGCAGAACGCGGATACCGAAGCACGGCAGCGTGAAGGCCGTTATCGTCTGTGGGACAAGCAGATTGACCAGGAACTGCAAGACGGTTACAAGGCTGCTCGCACGCCTCAGAAACCTTACGTGTACTACGAAAACAACTAAATCTGTACACCTGCGCCTGTGACTGAGATCGCACAGCAGACTGTTGTGGATACGCCAGCTCCTCAGCCCGAGGATGTGCTGGCGCGTCTTTATGGTGAGCCGCTGTTTGCGATCCCTCAGGATCTGTATATTCCGCCTGATGCGCTGGAAGTATTTCTGGACGCCTTTGAAGGCCCGCTGGATCTGTTGCTGTATCTGATCCGCAAGCAGAACTTCAATGTGCTGGATATTCCGATGGCCCAGGTCACCGGGCAGTATCTGGCCTATGTGGAGCAGATCCGCGCCACCAATCTGGAGCTGGCGGGGGAGTATCTCTTGATGGCCGCGTTGCTGATCGAGATTAAATCCCGCATGTTGCTGCCAGTGCGGCGCGCTGACACGGGCGAAGAGGTGGATGATCCGCGTGCCGAGCTGGTACGCCGGCTGCTGGAATACGAGCGCATGAAGGAAGGCGCGCGTCGTCTGGACGAGCTACCCTTGATGGGGCGCGACTATCTGCTGGCCAATGCCCAGGCCGAACTGGTTATTGAGGCCATTCCACCGGAAGTGAATGCGGATGATTTGCGCGAGGCCTGGCTGGGCATCTTGAAGCGTGCCAAGCTCAATGCCAGTCACAAGATTACGCGTGAGCAGTTGTCGGTGCGTGATCACATGAGCCAGATTCTGCGACGTTTGCAGCATGTGCGCTTCATGGAGTTTACAGAGCTGTTTAATGAACGCCTGGATCAGGGTGATCCGGCGGCGGTGCTTGTCGTGCATTTTCTGGCGATGCTGGAATTGGCACGAGAGTCACTGCTTGAAATCACGCAGGCCGAGCCCTACGCTCCTATTTATTTGCGCCTGACTTATATTCGAGCGCAGGCCGATGGGCCTGATCTTATTCCGTAGCGGAGAATTTTTTGAAAGTCGTCCATAACATCCAAGAACTGCGCGATCAGCTCCAGGGCCAGACACGCGTGGCATTTGTTCCAACCATGGGGAATCTGCATCGAGCTCACCTGGACTTGATGAAGTTGGCTCGTCAGCATGGCGATCCGGTGGTGGCCAGTATTTTTGTGAACCGCCTGCAGTTTGGCCCTAACGAGGATTTTGATCGTTACCCGCGCACTTTGCAGGAAGATGCGGCCAAGATGGAGCAGGAGCGCGATGTGTATGTCTTGTTTGCTCCTTCGGAGCGCGAGATGTACCCCGAGCCACAGAGTTTTCGCGTCAGCCCGCCTGATCATTTGGGCCGTATCCTGGAAGGTCATTTCCGTCCTGACTTCTTTGAAGGCGTGTGTACGGTTGTGTTGAAGCTGTTTTCCTGTGTGCAGCCGCGTGTGGCTGTGTTTGGGAAGAAGGATTATCAGCAGTTGATGGTGGTGCGCCAGATGGTGCGTCAGTTCCAGTTGCCGGTAGAGATTCTGGCTCACGAGACGGTGCGGGAAGAGGATGGTTTGGCCATGTCTTCGCGTAATCGCTATTTGAGTCCCGAGGAACGCGCTCAGGCTCCGCAGATTTATTACGCACTGCAGGAAATGAATGAGCGTTTGCAGCAAGGTCAAAGCCGCGAGGAGATCGAGGCTTATGCGACCAAGAAGATGACCGACCTGGGCTGGAAGGTGGACTATATGGCCTTGCGTCGTCAGTCGGATTTGCTGGAACCGACGCCAGAGCAAATTGCAGCTGGCGAACCGTTGGTGGCATTGGCTGCTGCCAAATTGGGCGCGACGCGTTTGATCGACAACCTGGAAATGGTTAAAGCCTGATTTTTTTGTTTTGTTTGGTGAGAAAAGCACAGTTTTTACTGTGCTTTTTTTATATCTGCGTGGTTCGATTTTGCAGTCTTTGTCTTTGTCTTTGTCTTTGTCTTTGTCTTTGTCTTTGTCTTTGTCTTTGTCTTTGTCTTTGTCTTTGTCTTTGTCTTTGTCTTTGTCTTTGTCTTTGTCTTTGTCTTTGTCTTTGTCTTTGTCTTTGTCTTTGTCTTTGTCTTTGTCTTTGTCTTTGTCTTTGTCTTTGTCTTTGTCTTTGTCTTTGTCTTTGTCTTTGTCTTTGTCTTTGTCTTTGTCTTTGTCTTTGTCTTTGTCTTTGTCTTTGTCTTTGTCTTTGTCTTTGTCTTTGTCTTTGTCTTTGTCTTTGTCTTTGTCTTTGTCTTTGTCTTTGTCTTTGTCTTTGTCTTTGTCTTTGTCTTTGTCTTTGTCTTTGTCTTTGTCTTTGTCTTTGTCTTTGTCTTTGTCTTTGTCTTTGTCTTTGTCTTTGTCTTTGTCTTTGTCTTTGTCTTTGTCTTTGTCTTTGTCTTTGTCTTTGTCTTTGTCTTTGTCTTTGTCTTTGTCTTTGTCTTTGTCTTTGTCTTTGTCTTTGTCTTTGTCTTTGTCTTTGTCTTTGTCTGGTTCTTTGGTTGGGGGGCGCAGTCCAGGTCCACTCATGCCAGGGAGGGACTCAGTAAGACGCCACTCTGGCGCGCAGCTCTGGGGGGCGGCTGACTACTTGCCGGTGCTGCGCACCGGTGACCTTGTCGAGAGATAGCTACGGGCGCACCCTGAACTCACCCGGTACTTGGTCCCCCGGACCAAGTACAAGCGTCGGGTTCAAACAGCAGGGTGCTTGCATCCCTGCGCTATCTCCCGCCGGCGGCAAGCAGTCTGAATCGCCGCCCCCCAGAGCTGCGCGTCAGAGTGGCTCATGGCCGTGAATGCTCATCTCTGCTGGCAGTTTATGGGGCCGGGTTTGTTGTGTTGCGTTGTGTTGTGCTGTGGTGAGGTGGGGTGTTTGACCGATCCGGGGGGGGACCCAGGTGATTGTTGTGTTTCTTGGGGGGGATGAGGCTGTAGCTTTGTCTGCGTTTATCCCCAATTTGAGGCGTAAAAAGATTGTTTTCCGACGCATTGAAAACTGTGTATCTATATTAGTCCTGTGACAAAAACATCCCGTACAAGTTAACAGTCGCGTAGTCCCTGCCTAAAATGACAAACTCTGTCTATGGTTGATTTTTCACATCGCAGGCGGCCTGTTCGCCTGGTACAGATATACGAGACTGACATGGTATTGAATAGTCATTTGCCCGCCTCTGTGCTGTTTGAAAGTCTGACTCCGCGCGAGCGCGACGTGCTGTCTTATATCGCCATCGGCAAGGCGAACAAGGTGATTGCGGCTGAATTGGCGATTTCCCAGCGTACGGTGGAGGCGCATCGGGCACGCGTTTTTCAGAAGTTACGCGTGCGCAATGCGGTTGAATTGACCCGCTTTGTATTTAGCGAGCCGGGCTTGCGCGATGTGCTGCCGCCCAGCCTGGTGGGCAGCCTGTCTATGCCTTAGATTAGCGGCAGGCGGGAGTGGCCTGGCCGTCCAGCTCGCTGATCGGGTCGATGTCGGCTTGGCGAGTCAGGTGGCTCTCCAGCGTAGGGCGTTGCTGGTTAAAGGTGTGAATGCGCAGTACGTTGTTGTTCACAAAGCTCAGATCGGCCAAGGTCGAGTCGTTGTTGGCCAGCAAAGCGATGCGGGTAGGCTGTGTGCCGATAGGTACCCAGCAGCCGCTCATGCGGTGTTCTTCGCCAGCACCCAGCGGGGTGGCACGCAAGCGCCATTGGCCAGCAGGAGCCAGGGTTACGCTGATTTTGTAGGGCTCACATGCGCCGCCTTGTGGTGGGCAGGACAGGGTGCCCAGAAAGGTTTTGGGCTCGGCCAGCTCTGGAACGCTACGGTCGACCATGGCGGCAGGCTGCTGGGCGCGGGCCGGTGTGATGGCGTGCAGGCCTTCCTGGTTACCGAAGCCTAAATTGATTTGCGAGGGGGCGCGGGCGGTGCCGCTACCTTGCGCTTGGCGCAGGGCGTCTTTCTGGGTGGAGTCGCGACCCTCGTTGGGGGTAGGCTGAACGGGTGCCTGGGCACATGCTGCCAGCAAAACGACCGAAAGCAAGGTAAGGGAACGCAGGGGGGAAATCTTGGTGAAAGACATGGCGGGCTTCCGTGGACTGGTTGATAGCTGAATTCTACGCTAGACCTGGGGCGGCGGGACAGTATCAGGTCTATTCAGGGTAGGAGGATTGGCGCGGGTACGTTACAGTTTTGTTTTTTATCCGTGGATTGCGCATGCTGACAATTGGGCTGACTGGTGGAATTGGATCGGGCAAAAGCCAGGTGGCCAATTTTTTTGCCTCTTGGGGGGCGGCTGTCGTGGATACGGATGTCATCGCGCATGAGTTGACCGCGCCCGGTGGTCTGGCCATTGAGCCGATTCGCGCTGCCTTTGGGGCACAGGCCTTGGCCGCGGATGGTTCCATGGATCGGGATTGGATGCGGGCCTGTGTATTTGCCGATCCTGATGCCCGTCATCGACTTGAGGCGATCATTCATCCCCTGATTTGGAACGTAACAAAAGCACAGACCTTGAAAGCGCAAGGATGTTATCTTGTTGTGGTTGTACCCTTGCTGGTGGAATCAGGACGATGGCGAGACCGTGTGGACCGGATTTGCGTTGTGGATTGTGATGAAGCGACCCAGATCGAGCGTGTTCAAAAGCGCAACGGGCTGGCAGTGGCCACAATTGAACGTATCATGGCAGCACAGGCGCAACGTCAGCAGCGCTTGGATGTGGCCGACGACGTGGTTCTGAATGATGGGCAGACGACTTTGCCCCTGTTGGAAGAGCGGGCGCGAGCAGTACACCAACGCTGGTGTGCCTTGACTGCCTGACAACACGACGTGTCTGACCCTCCAGTCGACAAAAAAAGGTTTTTAAACGCGTGACTCTATACGAATACCCCTGCAATGAGCGTGTCCGGGCTTTACTGAGAGTCGAATACTTGTTCGATAGGCTGTTTCATTTTTCGGCCAACCAGGATGCGTACTCGCATCAGATCGCTGTAGCGACTTTGTTTGATTTACTGGACATCTCGGATCGAACCGATTTGCGTTCTGCTGTTCTTCAAGACCTTGAGCGTCAGCGCGTGGCGCTGGCTGCGCTGCGTGAACACCCCGGTGTTCAGCTGCAGGCGCTGGACAAGATGATTGAACAAATTGTGCGCGCTTCTGCTGACCTCTCGGCCCAGGGGCGGGTGGGGCAGGGCCTGCGTGAAAATGAATGGTTGGCCAGTTTGCGGGGCCGGGTTGCTGTGCCCGGTGGCACGTCCCAGGTGGACATGCCTTCTTATTATTCCTGGCAACAGCGCCCCGATGCCGATCGTGTCCAGGATTTGCGCCGTTGGTCCGAGTCTTTCCTGCCACTGTATCAAGGTCTGGCCTTGATTTTGCGCTTGCTGCGCCAGTCGGGTGACTCGGCAGACCAACTGGCCCGTGACGGTTCCTATCAAGAAATGCTGGCAGGCAAGACCTTCCAGTTGCTGCGGGTGTGGGTGGACGCCGGTGCGTGCATCTATCCGGAAATGAGCGCTAACCGCTACGTCATCTGGATACGCTTTGTGCAGCAAGATAATCAATTGAAACCGCAGGCCGTGACGGGGGATATCCCCTTCAGGCTGGCCCGTTGCAACTTCGGCTGAAAACGCTGTTCATATAAGGTTCAGACTGCCGCTTTTATACTTGCTGTGCCAGCGTGGTCTAGCAGGGATGCGGTTTTGTCAGCGCTTGTATCTCTTTATCGTTTGAAACTAATTGCTATCGTGTTTTGGCTGCATAATGCGTGTCGCCGTCACGATCGGTAGTGCTTAAACGCTTATTTAGACCGTGCATAGAGACAATCAAGTTTTAGCCGGGGAGTATTCATGTCGGAGTTGAACACAGGCAGAGGTCGGCGGTCCCGATCCTTCTATGTCTGGGTGGTGGTGGGGCTGCTGGTGACAGCAGGCCTCGTTTATTACGCCCTGTCTTCCCCTTCCAGTACGTCCACTCCCATGCGCGGGCCTCGCGGCATGATGGGGGCGACTAAAGTCCCGGTGCAGGTGGCCACGGTCAAGGAAGGCCTGATCGACCAAACGGTCAATGCGATTGCCACGGTTAAACCTTTGCAAACAGTCGCCGTGCGCGGCGAAGTTGATGGTGTGCTCGAACGCATCCACTTCAAGGACGGCCAACGTGTGAAGGCCGGCGATTTGCTGGCCGAGATTGATCCGCGTACCTATCAGGTGCAACTGGATCAGGCGCGTGGCCAATTGGCGCAGAATCAGGCTCAGCTCAAAGGGGCGCAGCAGGAACTGGCCCGCCACCGCGTCCTGTTTCAACAGAATTCTATTGCTCGCCAGGCCTTGGAAACCAAGGAAACGGCCGTTCAGCAACTGCAGGCACAGATCAAATCCAATCAAGCAGAGGTGGCCCGTGCGCAGGTCCAGCTGGATCGCACTCGTATTACGGCGCCTTTGGATGGCCGCCTGGGTTTGCGCAAGCTGGATCAGGGCAATCTGGTGTCTGCCGGTAGTACTGATGGGATTGTCGTCATTACCCAGACGGATCCCATAGGCGTGGAGTTCTCCTTGCCGCAGAATCAATTGAGCAGCCTGCTGGAGGCCATGAAACAAAGCGAATCGCCTTTGCGGGTGTCCCTGATCGACAGCAAGGGTCAGCTCTTGTCGGACAAGGGCCGTTTGCAGGCACTGGATAACCAGATCGACATCAATACCGGCACGCTGAAAGTGAAGGCCGAATTTGATAATGCCGATGAAACCTTGTTTGCTAATCAGTTTGTCAATTCCCGTGTCTTTTTGGGCCAGGAACAAGGCTTGCTGATCCCATCGCACGCTGTGCAACGGGGTTCGGTGGGCACGTATGTGTACACCCTGGATGCCGAGGACAAGGTCCATATCCAGGTGGTGGAATTGGGTACGGCCACGCTGGAATTGACCTTGATTAAAACCGGCCTGAAAGAGGGCGATCGTGTGGTGGTTGAAGGGACTGACCGTTTGCGTGAAGGCTCGGAGGTCGAGGTGATGCAGCAAGATGGTCAGGTCAAGGAAAAGCCTGCGCCCGATGATGCCGCCGACAAGCCAGAGCAAGGCAAACGTCCGGGTGAGGGTCGCCGTCCACGTCCTGCAAGCGAGTAAGCCGTGAGCATGTCGCGTATCTTTATCCTGCGCCCGGTGGCTACCACCTTGGCGATGGTGGCCTTGCTGGTGTCCGGCTTGCTGGCCTATCGCATGTTGCCCGTAGCCGCTTTGCCGCAGGTGGATTACCCCACTATTCAGGTGGTCACGCTCTATCCGGGCGCTAGCCCGGATGTAGTGGCGGCCTTGATCACTTCACCGCTGGAGCGGCGCTTCGGCAGCATGTCGGGCCTGTCGCAGATGATTTCGTCCAGCTCGGGCGGGGCATCGCGCATTACCTTGCAGTTTGATTTGGGCTTGCCCCTGGATGTGGCCGAGCAAGAGGTGCAGGCGGCGATTAATGCCGCCTCCAATATGCTGCCCAATGATTTGCCTGCACCGCCTATCTATAACAAGGTCAATCCGGCTGATACCCCGGTTATTTCTTTGGCGGTGACTTCCCCCAATATGCCCCTGCACGAGGTGCGCGACCTGATTGATGTGCGGGTTGCACAAAAACTCTCGCAGGTGACGGGTGTCGGACTGGTCAGCATTGCGGGTGGTCAGGAACCAGCCATGCGCATTCAGGCTGATCCCAACGCCTTGGCCGTCCGCAATCTGACCTTAAGTCACCTGCGGCAGGCGGTGGTCGCGGCCAACGTGAACCAACCCAAAGGCAATCTGGATGGGCCTCAGCGTTCCACCAGCATCGGTGCCAATGAACAACTGAAAACGGTACAGGATTATGAAAATCTGATCGTCAGCTACAAGGACGGTGCTGCTGTGCGTCTGGGCGAACTGGCCAAGGTGGTGCGGGATGCACAGGATGTGCGTCAGGCCGCCTGGATGGGGACTGTGCCTGCGATCTTGCTGAATATTCAGCGTCAGCCTGGCGCCAACGTCATTGATGTAGTGGACCAGATTCAAAGCCTGCTGCCCGAGATACGCCGTTCCTTGCCGGTCGGTGTGGATGTGGAAGTCGCCACGGACCGCACCCAGACCATTCGGGACTCGGTTGACCATGTGCAAAAGGAAATGATGCTGGCCATTGTGCTGGTGGTGCTGGTGACTTTTGTGTTCCTGCGCACCTGGACGGCTACGCTGATTCCCAGCGTTGTCGTGCCTATCTCCCTGATCGCCACCTTTGCCACCATGCTGATGTGGGGATTCAGTATTAATAACCTGACCCTGATGGCCTTGACGGTTGCCACCGGCTTTGTGGTTGATGATGCGATCGTGATGATCGAGAACATCGCCCGCTATATCGAAAAGGGCGAAACCGCCTTGCAGGCTGCCTTGAAGGGCGCGGCGCAGATTGGCTTTACCCTGCTGTCACTGACCATCTCCCTGATCGCCGTGCTGATTCCGCTGCTGTTCATGAGCGATGTCATCGGCCGTTTGTTCCGTGAGTTTGCCATTACCCTGGCCGTCGCCATCCTGCTGTCCCTGTTCATTTCGCTGACGCTCACGCCCATGATGTGTGCGCGTATGCTCAAGCCCGAGGACGAGCGCCAGTATGGCCGTTTCACGACCTGGTTGGGCGATCAGATGGACCGCATCATTGCGGCTTACGACCGTGGCCTGATTGTGGTGCTGCGCCACCAGACGCTGACCTTGTGGGTCGCTCTGGGCACAGTGGTGTTGACGGGCCTGCTGTACGTGATCGTCCCCAAAGGCTTTTTCCCGCAACAGGATACCGGCCTGATTCAGGCGATTACCCAAGGACCGCAAACCGCGTCGTTCCGCGCTATGGGGAATTTGCAGCAGCAAGCCGTTGCGATTGTGCTGGAAGATCCGGATGTGGAAGCCGTCACGTCCTTCATCGGGGTAGATGGCACGAACGCCACCTTGAACAATGGCCGTCTGCAAATTGCTTTGAAGCCCATTGGTTCAGGCCGGGCCAGCGCCAATGAAATCATGGCCAGGCTCGATGAGCGTCTGAAAGATATTCCTGGTTTGTCGGTTTACCAACAGTCCATTCAGGAGCTGACGGTAGACGATCAGATCAGCCGTAATGTGTACCAGATGGCCTTGTCGGACCCGGAAACAGAGGTGCTGACGACCTGGATGCCGCGTTGGCTGGATGCCGTCAATGCCTTGCCGCAGATTAAAGATGCATCCATGAGCCTGCAAAACGATGGCCTGCAAGTGCTGCTGGATATAGACCGGGATGCGGCAGCCCGTGTGGGCGTGACCAAGGCAAATATCGATGATGCACTGTACGACGCGTTCGGACAGCGTTTGATTTCCACGATCTACACGCAGTCTGCCCAGTACCGCGTCGTGCTGGAGGTAAAGGATCAATATCGCCAAGGCCCGCAGGATCTGGAAAATATTCATGTAATGACAGCGGCAGGTACACCTGTGCCGATTACTTCCCTGGCGCGCATTCAGCTGGTTCCCACAACGTTATCGGTAGAGCGCTTGGGACAGTTCCCGTCCGTGAACGTGTCCTTTGACCTGGCTGATGGCTATTCCTTGTCCGACGCCATTGAAGCCATTGAAACCGTGCCCGACCAGATCGGTATGCCATCCTCGGTGGATACCCGCTACCTGGGTGCCGCCAAGGCCTTCCATGCCTCTTTGTCCAGCACGCTGTGGCTGATGTTGGCCGCCGTGCTGACCATGTACATCGTGCTGGGTGTTTTGTACGAAAGCTATATCCACCCCATCACTATTTTGTCGACCTTGCCTTCGGCTGCCATCGGCGCGCTGCTTGCCTTGCTGTTGGCCGGGCGGGATCTGGACATGGTGGGGGTGATCGGGATCATCCTGCTGATTGGTATCGTGAAAAAGAACGCCATCATGATGATCGACTTCGCCCTGGAGGCGCAGCGCGAGCAGGGCATGAAACCGCAAGAGGCCATTCATCAAGCCGCCTTGCTGCGTTTCCGCCCCATTTTGATGACGACTCTGGCGGCCTTGTTCAGTGCCATCCCTTTGATGCTGGCCACCGGCTCTGGCGCAGAGCTGCGTCAACCCTTGGGACTGGTCATGGTGGGCGGTCTCTTGGCTAGCCAAGTGCTGACCCTGTTCACGACTCCCGTGATCTATCTGTTTTTTGACCGCTTTACCCGTAATGGCGCCAAGTCGGTACGCGAGTCGACATGAAACGCTTGTTAGGGCTGTTTATCTTCCGGCCAGTGGGCTCCAGCCTGCTGGCACTGGCTATGGTCTTGGTGGGCGCATTGGCCTTGCGGCTCTTGCCCGTGGCGTCTTTGCCGGAAATGGATTTTCCGGTGATTGCGATTTCGGCCAATTTGCCCGGTGCCAGCCCTGAAACCATGGCTTCCAGTGTGGCCACGCCACTGGAGCAGGCTTTAGGTTCTATTGCCGGGGTGTCGGAAATGAGCTCTCGCAGCAGCGAGGGTTCCACCCAGATCATGCTGGTATTTGAACTGGACCGAGATATTGAAGGGGCTGCACGCGATGTGCAGGCCGCTATCAACCAGGCCCGGCCCATGTTGCCTTCGGGCATGTCCAGCGTGCCCACCTACGAGAAGGTCAACCCGTCGTCCATGCCTATCATGGTGCTGGCGCTGACCTCGCAGACGGCCAACAAGGCCCAGCTGTTTGATATGGCCAGCGGCATTGTGCAGCAGAAGCTGGCACAGATTCCGGGCGTGGGTTCGGTAGACGTGGGCGGTGGCTCCTTGCCAGCGGTACGGGTGGGATTGAATCCCAAGGCATTGGCCTCGGCTGGCATTGCGCTGGACGATGTGCGTTCGGTGATCAATAACGCCAACAGTTTGCGTCCTAATGGCTACCTGGAAAGCGAGCAGGGCCAGTGGCAGATCAACTCGGGCAAGCAGTACAACCAGGCACGGTTTTTTGACCCCTTGATTCTGAAGAATCAGGACGGGCAGGTTATCCGTTTGGGGGATGTCGCCAAGGTCGAGGACTCTGTTGAGAACATTCACAGCATGGGTTACTGGAATAACCAGGAAGCGGTGCTGTTGATTGTGCGTCGTCAGGCGGGCGCCAATATTATCGAGACGGTCAATACCATTCGTGAACGCCTGGCTGGTATCGAGGAAATGCTGCCCAGCCAGGCGCAATTGACAGTGGCTCAGGATCGTACGCCCAGTATTCGCGCCACGCTGGAAGAGGCTCAACTGACACTGATTATTGCGGTGGCCCTGGTGGTGCTGGTGGTCTTGCTGTTCCTGCGAAACTGGCGCGCTGCTTTAATTCCGGCCATTGCCGTTCCGGCGTCCTTGATCAGTACCTTTGCCTTCATGCATTTGTTCGGCTTTACGCTGAACACCATTTCCCTGATGGCTCTGATTGTCGCTACTGGTTTTGTGGTGGATGACGCCATCGTGGTGCTGGAAAGCATTATGCGTTACCTGGAAAAAGGCTTGTCCCCCATGCGGGCGGCCTTGCGCGGGACGCGGGAGGTGGGCTTTACCGTCACAGCCATGAGCTTGTCGCTGGTGGCCGTGTTCATTCCCTTGTGGTTGATCGGGGGGCTGGCGGGGCGCTTGTTCATGGAGTTTGCCGTCACCTTGTGTACCGCCGTGCTGGTGTCCCTGGTGATCTCCTTGATGCTGACTCCCATGATGTCATCGCGCCTGCTGCGTCCCGGGCCGCAAGAGCATGAGTCCACCAACCCTATCAGCCGCTTTTTGGGCTGGATAGGCAGCGTCAGCTGGCGTGGCTACCGTCGTTCATTGGGGTGGGCGCTCAAGCACCATCGACTGATGTTGTTCTCCTTGTTCGTCACGATTGGCCTGAATGTGTACCTCTACGCCGTAGTGCCCAAGGGGCTGTTCCCACAGCAGGATACTGGCCAGTTGATGGGTTTTTTCCGAGTCGACCGGGGGACCTCTTTCCAGTCCATGGTGCCCAAGCTGGAATACTTCCGTTCCATCCTGAATCAGGACCCGGACATTCGTTCGGTGGCCGTGTTTGCCGGTGGCCGCAGTGGCAGCACTTCGTCCTTTATTCTGGTTGAACTCAAGCCTATGGACGAGCGTAAGGCCAGCACGACGGATATTGTGAATCGTCTGCGCGAGCCTTTATCCACCACGCCGGGGGCGCGCATGTTCATGGTGCCGCAGCAGGATATTCCGGTCGGTAGCGGGGGCGGTGGGCGCAGTGGTTCTTACGACTATTCCTTGCTGGGCAGCGATCTGGAGCTGTTGAAAACCTGGTTGCCCAAGGTTCAGCAAGCCATGGCCGAATTGCCAGAGCTGGTGGACGTGGACACTGGCACGGACGATAAGGCCGGTCTGGTCCAGCTGGAAATTGACCGCGATATGGCCACGCGCCTGGGCATTGATATGTCCATGGTGGCGGGGACCTTGAATAACTCCTTTTCCCAGCGTCAGGTTTCCACGATTTTTGGCCGCTTGAACCAGTATTACGTAGTCATGGAAGTGGAGCCGCGTTTTGCGCAGGATCTGGAGTCCCTGAAGGAAATCGAGGTTGTTGCCAAAGACGGCACTCGTGTGCCTTTGTCTGCCTTTACGCGCTTTACGACCGGCACCGCGCCGCGCAGCATTAACCATATGGGTTTGCTGGTGGCCGAGTCTGTGTCCTTCGGTTTGGCCGAAGGCGTCACCCTCAGTCAGGCAACGGCGGCCATTGAGCAGGCCATGGCTCGTATTCAGCTTCCTACACGCGAGATCCAGGCCGGGTTTGAAGGTAATACGGCGCAGATGCTCGATGCCCTGGCCAAGCAACCCATGATGTTCCTGGCCGCCTTGGTGGCTTTGTATATCGTGCTGGGGATGTTGTACGAGAGCTATATGCACCCGCTCACCATTCTGTCCACTTTGCCTTCGGCTGGGATTGGGGCATTGCTGGCCTTGATGATGACCAGTGGCGAGTTCAACCTGATTGCCATGATCGGGGTGTTCTTGCTGATTGGTATCGTCAAGAAGAACGCCATCATGATGGTGGATTACGCCTTGCAAATGGAGCGTGAGCGCGGCATGGGTTCGCGTGAAGCTATTTACGAAGCCTGCCTGGTGCGATTCCGCCCCATCATGATGACGACCTTGTCCGCCATTTTTGGTGCTATTCCTTTGATTCTGGCCTCCGGGCCGGGCGTGGAAATGCGCCAGCCCTTGGGCGTCACCATTGTGGGTGGTTTGGTGCTCAGTCAAATCCTGACCTTGTACACCACGCCGGTGGTTTATCTTTATCTGGATCGTTTGCGCCATCGCTTCATGCGCCGCAAGAACCAGACAACTTTGAATATATAAGCTGATATGCCTACTTCTAACGCCATGATTCTTCCGCGCTTCGCACTGGCTGGGATGGTGCTGCTCCTGTCCGCATGTGCTGTTGGCCCTGATTATCAGCGGCCCGAAGCGCCGGTGGGCGAGCACTTCAGGGAAGAGGTACGGTCCACGGCCTGGAAGCAGGCCGAACCGGCTGATTTGAAAGACCGCGGCCCCTGGTGGGAGAGCTTCAACGATGGCGTGCTCAACACCCTGATGCAAAGCCTGAACGAGCAGAACTTCACTTTGCAGCAGGCACAGGCACGCGTTCGTCAGGCGCAGGCCACCCTGTCCAACACGCGTTCGACCCAGTTCCCGCAAGTAGGCAGTTCGGTCGGCACGACACGGCGTGGCAGTGGGTCGGGTGATACCAGCCAAAGCAGCAGCGCCTATGACGCCAGCATCACGGTGAATTGGGAAGTGGACTTGTGGGGGCGGATTCGCCGTCAGGTAGAAGCAGGTGATGCTGGCCTGCAAGCCAGTGCTGCGGATATGGCTGCTACACGCTTGAGCCTGCAGTCTCAATTGGCACAGACTTATTTGCAGTACCGCAGTGTGGAGTCCAGCGAGCGAGTGCTGGATGAAACCGTGGCCGCGTACGAGCGTTCTTTGCAAATCAATCAGAATCGCCTGGACGCCGGGTTTTCGGCACCGGGAGATGTGGCTGCAGCCTTAAGCCAGCTAGAGGGGGCTCGCACCCAGCGCTTGGCCTTGAATCGCGAGAAGGCCACCTACCTGCATGCGATGGCTGTGTTGGTAGGCCGCGCACCTTCCCAGTTTGAGGTGGTGCCTCATGCGCCCTGGCCTGTTGCTCCGGATATTCCGGTGGGTCTGCCATCCAGTTTGCTGGAACGTCGCCCCGATGTGGCCCGTGCCGAGCGTCGCATGGCGCAGGCCAATGCCCAGATTGGTGTGGCCAAGGCTGCCTGGTTTCCCAGTCTGAGCCTGAAGGCCAGTGGAGGGTTCAGCAGCAGTGATCTTAGCGAATGGCTGACGGCACCCGCGCGTGTCTGGTCCCTGGGCCCAGCCTTTGCCCTGACTTTGCTGGATTTTGGGGCACGCCGTGCGCAAGTCGAGCAGGCCGAGGCCAGCTATGACGAACAATTGGCTGCCTACCGTCAGACGGTGCTGGATGCGTTGAAGGAAGTGGAAGATGCCTTGTCTGAACGCAATGGCCTGGAGCTGGAGCAAGCCAGCCAGGCGCGTTCTCTGGCCGCGGCACGCGAGTCCTTGCGGCTGACACGCAATCAGTTTGATGCTGGTCTGGTGGATTTCCTGAGTCTGGCACAAACCCAGGCTACGGCACTGTCGGCCGAGCGGCAGGCTTTGGATCTGGAGTCTCAACGCCTGCGGGCGGCGGTCAAGCTGATGGTGGCCTTGGGCGGTGGCTGGGATGTAGCGACAGGTCTGAATCCCGAAGAGCCGAACGCGGTGGAAGCTGATCCAGCCGCTAAAGCAGAATAGGTTCGGCCTGACCTACACTAATCTGACCTGACCTGACCTGACCTGACCTGACCTGACCTGACCTGACCTGACCTGATCCGATCCAATCTGGTCTTAATCAAGTTTGGTTTAGTTTGGTTTGATGTGGTTCGGCGTTGGCTGAACTTCTTGGCGCTTGGTTTGGTTTGGCCGTTTCACCGTGCTCTCCGGCCTGGCTGGGCCGGAGCTTCAACGCCCGGTTTGCTTCGTATGGACCAAGCAAGGATTGGATTACCGCCCAAGCTTTGGGCTGCAGTTTGCTTGCTTGTAGTTCAATAGCGGCTCATTCCTTGCTTGATAGTGCGCGGAAACCGCCTCAGTCCTGGTCCATCCAGGCATACAGTCCGTCAACCCATTCCTCGCCGTCGGCCAAGCCCAGGGTGGCGTGGATTTCTTCGGCCCGCTGGTACAAATCATCAAAATCAATTTGCGGCGGGTCAGCAAAGGCCAGGGCAACCAGATTGCCATCATGGGTTTCAGGTAACCAGACCACGGCCGGGAAACTCTCTTGCAGCGCATGCAGATTGCGCGCATGGACCAGTTCCGAGCCCAGCAAATTCACCGTTAACAGTCCTTGTGGCCCCAGAGCCTTGCGGCAGGCCTGATAGAAAGCTGCGCTTTCCAGGGCAGGGTGTTCGGCCTGGTCGGAGTACACATCAATTTGCAGCACATCCAGCTCGCCGTAGACGGCATCCAGATAGTCCAGCGCGTCTACCGTGTGCACGTTCAGGCGTTCGTCGTCGGGCGGCAGATTGAATAGCAGGCGACTGGCCTGCACCACTTCCGGGTTGATTTCCACGGCGTCGATGCGCGCCTGGGGGAAGTGCTGGTAGCAAAAGCGTGTCAGGCTGCCTGCGCCCAGGCCAAGCTGGGCAATACGGCGCGGATCGGTCTGGAACAAGGTCCAGATCATCATTTGACGAATGTAGTGCAGCTCTAGCTGATCGGGAGCATCCAGGCGCATGGCACCCTGCACCCAGGCAGAGCCCAGGTGCAGGTAGCGTACGCCTTCGTGTTCCGAAATAGTGACGTGTGGCGTCATGCCGGGTCGTTGTCCAGCATGTGGCGTATACCGGCAATACCGTGTGCACCGTGGTTGCGGGCGTCAGCCAAGGTCTTGGCCGATTGTCCGCCTATGGCAAACACAGGTAGTCCAGCCTGTTCCGCCAGGCTGGCGAAACGGGCCCAGCCCATGCCGGGATCGCCGGGATGGGAGGAGGTTTCCAGGACATGGCCCAGAACCAGAAAGTCCGCCTGGATTTTGCGGGCTATTTCAATATCACTTTCATTGTGCGTGGACATGCCGATCAGGCCTTTGCTGATTGCGGGAAATGTCGTCAGGGTGTCGTGGCATTTCGCGGACAGGGCTTGGGCGTCGCTGGCGCGCAAATGCACACCATCGGCATGGTCCCACCAGCTCTCGGGGTGCAGGCTATTGACCAGGCAGCGCGCTTGGTAGCGCTGGCACAGGTTCACAACTTGCAGGAACGCTTGGTGCAAATGGAATTCGGCATCGGGCCGGGCAGCCCAGGCTGGCTCACGAAACTGGACCAAGGCCGGGCCTTGTTGCAGGGCTTGTTCCAGTTGTTCCAGATAGGCGGGTAAGCGGGCCGGCTCGTCGATGTTGGTAATCAGATAGCGTTCGGGCAGTTGCAGCCATTTAAGCGGCGGTTCGGTAGCAGGCAGTACAGGGCCGACTTCCAAAGGACCTTTAGGGTTGACCCAGGCAAGCTCTTGGCCTTCCAGGCACTGGGGTTCGCCTTCCCATTCCCGCACCAGGCAGAAAGAGAGTTTGACGAAATTCTTGGGGTATTCGTGTGTATAGGTAACCCAGGGGTGTGCGTGGGTGGTTTCAATGCCGAGTTCTTCGCGCAGTTCCCGTACCAGCGCCTGTATGACGCTCTCGCCCGCCTCAATCTTGCCGCCTGGCAGTTCCCACCAGCCCGGCCAGGGTTTATCGGCTGGGCGTTTTCCCAGTAGCACTTGGCCGTGTTGGTTCAGTAAAACGCCAACGGCCACTTCCAACGTGGGTTTAGACATGTCTAGCGGTCCAATCTCTAGCAAATTGACGTGCTACCCGGCCGGAGCGAGAGCCACGTTCCAGAGCCCATTGCAAGGCTTCCATACGCGAGCTTTCGATGTGTTCTGCAGGGCAACCCAAAGCGCCAAGCCAGTAATACACAATGTCCAGGTAGTCGTCTTGTTTAAAGGGGTAAAACGACAACCATAGTCCAAAGCGCTCGGACAGGGATACCTTTTCTTCAACGGCTTCACCAGGGTGGATCTCGCCGTCTGCAGACGTGGAGGCACTCAGGTTCTCTTTCATGTACTCGGGCATCAGGTGACGTCGGTTGGACGTGGCGTAGATCAGTACATTGTCGCCAGGGGAGGCCAGCGAGCCGTCCAGCACGGATTTAAGCGCCTTGTAACCGGCTTCACCTTCTTCAAAGGACAGGTCGTCGCTGAAGATGATGAAGTGTTCGGGGCGGGTGCTGATCAGGTCAATGATGTAGCCCAGGTCGCCCAGATCGGATTTGTCCACTTCGATCAGACGCAGGCCCTGATCGGCAAATTTGGCCAGCATGGCTTTGACCAGCGAGCTTTTGCCCGTACCGCGAGCACCTGTCATCAAGACGTTATTGGCCGGTTTGCCTGCCAGGAAATGGCGGGTGTTGCGCTCAATAATGCCCTTTTGGCGTTCGATATGATGCAGGTCTTCGGTCTGGATGGTGGCTACGTGCTGGACACCTTCAAGCCAGCCGCGCGAACCATTGGTACGCCAGCGAAAAGCAATGGAATCCCAGTTGATAGGGGGTGGAGCAGGGGGCAGCCAGGCTTCCAGTTGAGCGAGAACCCGCTCGGCCCGGCTGATCAGGGTACTAAGGTCTTGCGAACTCAAGACAGTCTCCGTTTCAGGTTGAAATGCTTATTATCGCTAATTTGGCCCCTTTTTCTGTGATCACTGTTGTGCTTGACGCGTAACAATAGGCCCAAAGCGATTCAAAATCGTATAATCATCAAGTTACGGTTGGCCGATAGCGGCCCCCTCCCTTACTCGTCCGGAATTCTGTTTTGAACCTGTCCACCCTGATTGAACCTATTGCCGACGACATGAAGGCTCTTGATGTCGTCATTCGTGAGCGCTTGAATTCGGATGTGGTGCTGATACGCACAATCGGCGAATACATCGTTAGTGCTGGCGGCAAGCGCATGCGTCCTGCGCTGCTGTTGCTGGTAGCCCGTGCGCTGGCTTATCAGGGGAGCACGCACCATCTGTTGGCAGGTGTGGTGGAGTTCATCCACACCGCCACCTTGCTGCACGACGATGTGGTCGATGAATCCGATATGCGACGCGGTCGCCACACGGCCAATGCGGTCTACGGTAATGCCGCCAGCGTGCTGGTTGGCGACTACCTGTACTCGCGCTCCTTCGAGATGATGGTGCAGTCGAACTCCATGCCGGCCATGGCCGTGCTGTCGGCAGCCACCACGGTGATCGCCGAAGGCGAGGTCTTGCAGCTGCTGAACGTACACGACCCGGACGTTTCCCTGGAACGTTATCTGCAAGTCGTACGCTACAAGACAGCCAAGCTGTTTGAAGCGGCGGCGCAAGTGGGGGCGATTGTGGCCGGTGCTTCGCCTGAAATGGAAGAAGCCATGGCCGCCTATGGCCGCCACCTGGGTACCGCCTTCCAATTGGTCGACGACGTCCTCGATTACACCGGTGATGCCCAGGCCTTGGGCAAGAACGTGGGTGACGATCTGCGCGAAGGCAAACCCACCATGCCACTGATCCGTGTCATGGAAGTTGGCACACCCGAGCAGGTTCAACTGATCAAGTCGGCCATTGAAACCGGTGATGCGGATTTTGCCGCTGTTGCACAGGCTATCGAGCAAACCGATGCTTTGGCCTATACCCGTGAAGCGGCCAAGGCAGAAGCCCAGCTGGCTGTTCAGGCCTTGGCTGATGTTCCCGAGAGCGAATTCAAGCAGGTATTACTGAGCTTGTGCGCGTTTTCCATCGAGCGCGACCGCTAAGTCTCCAGCCTTTCCCAACCCGCCACATGGCGGGTTTTTTTGTAATAAAGCGGGCCGATTCAGGGAAATTGGCGTCATTAGGCGCCTGTTCATGTTATTTTTCTCGGTTTTACTACGCTGTTGGTGGTCATGCCTTTGTCCCACAAGGACGAAGTAGCGACGATAGACATGCCTATTTGAACAAATTGGTTTGAAGCCTCTGTCAGACACAAAGGTGCAGGCCCCTTATTCCAAAGATGTAAGGAACGGATAGATGAACATTCAGCTCGATATCGCGCAAACGGTAGGTTTGGCGGCTGTCTTTCTCGTGCTGGGAGAATATATAAAGAATCGCGTTGCTGTATTGGCCCGCTATTTTATTCCCAGCCCCATTATCGGCGGATTGATTTTTGCCTTGATTGCCTTGGTTGGACATCAGACCGGCTCGTTCAACTTTACGTTTAACGACGATATACGCAATTTCTTGCTGATGGCCTTTTTCACGACCATCGGTTTTTCAGCCAGCTTCGAGTTGCTGAAAAAGGGTGGTCTGGCCGTTGCTTTGTTCCTGGGCTGCGCGGTTGTCCTGATTATTTTGCAGAACGTGATGGGCGTGACCTTGGCGACCCTCATGGACGCTAACCCCTTGCTGGGTTTGGCCGCTGGTTCGATCTCCATGACGGGGGGCCACGGTACTTCGGCTGCCTTTGGTCCAATGCTGGAAAATGCCGGTGCTGTTGGGGCTTTGCCTGCTGCCATTGCTGCTTCGACATGGGGGCTGGTAATGGGTTGTGTCATCGGCGGCCCCTTGGGCAAGCGCTTGATGAAAAAATACAATATCGACGGCCCTGCTCCACACCGTCGTCATCGTCGTCAGCATGAGGGTGCAGATGCGCCTCATGTGGTGGAAACCACGGTTAAGGAAACCGTTAAGGTTGACGATGGTGGCTTTGAAATGCCGGTTTACGCCGTAGTCCTGTTGTCCATCGCGATTGGGGTGGGCAGTGTCATCATTGAATGGTTGGGCGAGCGCGGCATTGTGTTGCCAGCCTACCTGGGCTCCATGCTGGTGGCAGCCATCATCCGTAATGTGATCGACTGGCGTCGTTATCGCTTGCCGGAAAAAGAGTTTGAAACCATGGGCAATGTGTCCCTGGCTTTCTTCCTGGTCATGGCGCTGATGGTGATGAAGCTGTGGGAGCTGGCTGAAGTAGCGGGCCCGCTGTTGATCATCCTGATTGCCCAGACGGTGCTGATGTTCTTCTTTGCCAGCTACGTGACTTTCAAGGTCATGGGCAAGGACTACGATGCTGTGGTGATGTCGGCTGGTCATTGTGGTTTTGGTATGGGCGCAACGCCTAACGCCATGGCGAATATGCAGGCCTTTACGGAAGACAATGGTCCATCACGCAAGGCCTTCTTTGTAATCCCGCTGGTGGGCTCCTTGTTCATCGACTTCTTCAATGCCGTGATCATTACCGGTTTTGTGAATTTTCTGACTTAAGTACCGAGAAGTGGGCGCAATCAGCAATATCGCGGCCCTTGTCAGACAGCCCCTTGGATCGATATCCGGTCCCAGGGGCTTTCTTTTTACCTGTGTTGTTGAATCGTGAATCTTGGATCGCTTCTATTTTTGAGTCCTTAAGGACTCTGTTTGCCTTGGCGCAAGGACGCCTGCAGGCGCTTGGGCTTCAATTGTGCTTGTCTTTAGGGAGTGCGCAATGCGAAGCCATGTAGTGGGATCCGTGCTGTTAGTGGCCATTCTGGCCGGATGTTCGTCTGGCGAGCCCAGCAATCCAGCGGGTTTGCCCGAGCTGGTTGAAGTGGCCGGTCCGGCGCGTGAAGTTATGCAGGCCGGTGAATACTTGCTGGATGGGCGTCTGATTGCATCCGACACGGTGATGTACGCTCCTGTTCCCACCTTGAAAGCCATGAAGTATCAGGTCAGTCAGTTTGAGTACGATCAGTGCGTTCGTGCCGAGCGTTGTAAAGCTGCCGATGCGGTGGGCCAAGGACAGGCCAAGAATATGCCGGTGGTCGGTGTCAGCTGGCAAGACGGCCAGGATTACGCCGCCTGGTTAAGTGAGCGCACCGGCAAGCAATTCCGTCTGCCGGATTACCTGGAGTGGAGCTATTTCGCAGACCAGAAAGTGCCTGAGTCGGCCCAAAGCGGTCTGGACGAAAACGAGCAAGCTGCCTTGTGGCTGCAGGAGTATCAGGAGAGCTACAAACGCAAGCAGGAACAGGAAGTTCCCTTGGCACCCTTGGGGCAGGGCGTTGCCAATGCTTATGGGGTGTTTGATGCGGGCGGGCAGGTGGCTGAATGGACCAATACCTGCCATGTCCGGGTACACCGTATCAGCATGCCACGCGCAGAGTCTCGCCTGGAAAACTGCGGTGTCCGTACCCTGGGGGGCGAGCACATTGCGGTGATGCCCGACTTTATTCGCGACCCAAAAACCGGGGCGTGTTCGGTGGGTGTGCCACCGCGTTACTTGGGTCTGCGACTGGTCACTGAAGACTAAACCCGCGCTTAGCCGCGTTCCAGAACCGCTTGTGCAAACTTGTCCAGGTCCGCAATCGTAATTTGCTTGCGGCCTGCCAGAATCAAACCTTGATGATCCCAGCTGCTGACGACGCGGCTGGCCGTGTACAAGGTGGTTCCGGCCAGGTCAGCCAGATCTTGCCGGGTTACCGGAATACTCAAGGACGTCCCTTGTGCACCGCTTTGGCCCACCTGACGAATCAAGCGCAGCAGGCTGTGAGCCAGTCGCTGCTCCACTTCCAGACTATGAATTTCCAGCAGGCGATCATCGGCATCGCTTAGTCGTTGCGCGACCGTGTCTTGTGCAGAGCTGAGCAGGCAAGGAAAGCGTTGCGTCAGGCTGTCCCAGGACTTTTCAGGCCAGGCTAATGCGGCGCTGGTGGTTACGCTAATGGCGGTTGCCGGATAGTTGCGACGGCGCAGGGCAGGGGCAATGCCAATCACGTCGCCGGGCAAGGCAAAACGTACCAGGAGTTGTGAGCCATTGGGCATGGTGCGTACGACTTTGATCAGGCCTTGCAGCAGAACAAAAAAGTGGTCGCTGCTTTGTTCCTGACGAAAGACCTGGCTGTCCTTGTCGTAGTGGATCAGGCGTCCCTCTTGCCACAGTTCGTTAATGCTGGCTGCGTCCAGCTGGGAGAAAACGGGCAGGCTGGCTAACAAGGAGGGGTAGGATATGTCAGTCATCACTTAAGCTTTCTGAGCGGGTTTTAAGCCCTAGTTTGCTGGCCAGCTTGTGCAGATTGCTGGGGTCTATGCCTAGCTGCCGGGCAGCCTGGCTCCAGTTACCGTCAGTCTCATCCAGAGCTTGCCGAATAAGCCGGCTTTGCAGCTGCTCAACGGACTGACGCAAGGATGGGCGAGGTGAGCCAATAGCCGTACTGGTCGCTGCGACAGGCTGGTGGGTAGAAGGTAACAAATTGAGATTATCGGCGCTAAGCGTAAATATTTGGTTACGATCTGGCGTATCGACCAGCAGGCGGATGGTTGCCCGACTGATTAAATGTTCTAGTTCGCGAACATTACCTGGCCAATGATAAGCCAGTAAAGCGGCTTCTGCGTCGGGGGATAAGCGAATTCCGCGCAATCCCAAACGAGAACGGTTGGTTTCCAGAAAGTGGCCTGCCAGCAGCAGAATGTCCTGATGGCGCTCGCGCAAGGCGGGGATCGTGAGGGGGAAAACCGACAGACGGTGAAACAAGTCCGCCCGGAAACCACCTTGGGCGATCTGCTGGCTCAGATCACGGTTGGTGGCAGCAACCAGACGTACATTCAATTTGATGGGGTGGTCCGCCCCCAGGCGCTGAATCTCGCCGTTCTGCAAAGTACGCAGCAGCTTGGCTTGTATCGTCAAAGACAACTCGCCGATTTCATCCAGAAACAGGGTGCCGCCCTGGGCGGCTTCAAAGCGCCCGGCACGATTCTCATGGGCACCCGAGAACGCTCCCTTTACGTGCCCGAATAATTCGCTTTCTGCCAGAGACTCGGGCAGGGCAGCGCAGTTCACGTAGATCAAGGGTTTGTTGTGGTGTGGTGAGCGTTGATGCAGGCGTTGTGCAAATAACTCCTTCCCCACGCCGGTTTCACCCAGCAAGAGCACAGGCAGCTCGGAGGTGGCCACCGTGTCCAGCAATTGAATGACCTCCAGCAGGGATTTGCTGTTGCCAATGATGGCGGCCGAGTTATTGCGCGACAGGTAATCGGGCGGCAAGGTGGAGAGCAGACGCAAGCTGCGGTTTTCTTCTTCCAGCTCGCTGATGCGAATTGCGCTTTCCAACACCAGACACCAGTGCTTGAGTTCCACCAGCGTGGGGGCTGAAAACGTCCCTGGTCGCAAGGCATCCAGCGTCAGAATGCCCCAGGGCGTGCCCTGGACTTGCAAGGTAATTCCCACGCAATCATGCACCGGCAGGGGCTGGCCCAGCTTGTCATCAAGCAGGCCGTCATACGGGTCCGGCAGGGCACAGTTGGGTTCAAAGCGGGTCAGGCTGGGGGAGTTCAGGATCCGCGTCAGTCGGGGGTGATCTGCAATGACAAAGTGACGCCCCAGGGTGTCATGGCCCAGACCACTGGCCGCCACAATGCGCAGCACCGTGTCGTCCAGCTTCAGCAAACCCGCCGCATCACAGCCAAAGTGCCGTGCCAGCAAATGCACCATGCGCTGCAGGCGTAACGGTCCCGGAATCTCGGTGGCAAGGTCGGAAATCAAGAGATCTAGCATGGGTGAAAAATACCCTTATGGTGAAAAATACCCAGTTTTGTCGAGGTAGTTTATACCCAGGCTGACGGCAACCCTTTGATCTATGTCGTCCAGGACTTGGCACGGTCTTTGCTTTAGATGTTTTGTCATACATTTTTAAGGACTATGACATGACCCCCGACTTAGCAGAACATCGCTACAAGGCGTGTACTTCGGTCCGTCCCCCGTTCCGGGGCCGTACCCAAACAGGTTTTGACCAGGTAACTGGGTCCTGCCAGGACTTGTTTGGATTGGGTCGTTTGATTCATCAGCGAGACGGAGAAGAAAATGCGTAGCTATAAAAAACTATGGTGGTCCCTGGTGGCAGTCACCATGGTCACCTTTGCCATCCTGGGATGGACAGGTGTGGAGGTGTATCGTCAGGCACCCCCCATGCCCGTCAAGGTAGTCACACCGGATGGCCGTGAATTTACCTCACAGGAACAGATACATCGTGGCCAGTCCGCCTGGCAAAGTACTGGCGGTATGCAGCTGGGCTCGATCTGGGGGCATGGGGCCTACCAGGCCCCGGACTGGAGCGCCGACTGGCTGCACCGGGAGGCTCTGGCCTGGCTGGATCTGGCCGCCCAGCAAACCTACTCGCTGAACTATGATCAGCTGACATCCAGTCAGCAGGCCACCTTGCGGCAGGAACTGCAGGACGAATACCGTCCTAACCGCATTGATGAAGCGACGGGCGTATTGCAGATCAGCGATCGCCGCGCCAAGGCCATCGACACCACTGCCCAGTATTACATCGACCTGTTTGGTGATGCGCCCGAGCTGAAATCCAGCCGCGAAAGCTTCGCCATGAAGGACAACACCTTGCCAGAGCTGCAGCGCCGTCAGGACATGACCCGCTTTTTCTTCTGGCTGTCCTGGGCCACGGTAACGGAGCGTCCTGGCACTACCGTCAGCTATACCAACAACTGGCCACATGAGCCCTTGGTGGATAACCATCCTTCCACGGCCAATATCGTCTGGTCCATTGTCAGTATCGTGCTCTTGCTGGCCGGTATTGGTTTGCTGGTCTGGATCTGGGCCTTTACGCACAAAGAAGAGGAAGCCCCTGTTGCACCGGCCACTGATCCGGTTCTGGCATTTCGCCTGACCCCTTCGCAGCGTGCCCTGAAAAAATATGCCTTCCTGACGGTTGCCCTGTTTGTCATCCAGGTCTTCCTGGGCGGCTTTACGGCGCACTACACGGTTGAAGGCCAGATGTTCTATGGCATAGACGTGTCGCAGTGGTTCCCTTACTCCTTGACCCGTACCTGGCATATTCAGGCAGCCCTTTTGTGGATTGCCAGTGGCTTCCTGACCGCTGGTCTGTTCCTTGTGCCATTGATTAATGGGGGCGAGGATCCGAAGTTTCAGCGTCTGGGTGTGGACGTTCTGTTCGGCGCTCTGGTTGTACTCTTTATTGGTTCTTTTGCCGGCAACTTCCTGGCCATCAAAAACATCCTGCCCCCCGAGCTGAACTTCTGGTTCGGTCACCAGGGTTATGAGTATCTGGATCTGGGCCGTTTCTGGCAGATCATCAAGTTCATTGGCCTGGCTTTCTGGCTGCTGCTGATGTTGCGTGGCATGTGGCCTGCCTTGCGTCGTGACAAGGGCGACAACCATTTATTGGTTCTGTTGACCATCTCTACCGTGGCCATTGGTCTGTTCTACGGTACCGGCTTGTTCTATGGCGAGCACACCAATATCACCATCATGGAGTACTGGCGCTGGTGGGTGGTTCACCTGTGGGTTGAGGGCTTCTTCGAGGTCTTTGCAACGGTTGCCATGGGCTTTATCTTCCTGACCTTGGGTCTGGTTTCCAAGCGTAGTGCCACGATTGCGGGTCTGGCAGCGGCCTCGCTGTTCCTGGTCGGTGGTGTGCCTGGTACTTTGCACCACCTGTACTTCTCGGGTACGACCACGCCGATCATGGCCATTGGTGCTTCCTTCAGCGCGTTGGAAGTGGTGCCTTTGATCATGCTGGGCTACGAAGCTTTCCATAACTGGAAGATGCAGAAACAAGCCAGCTGGATGAGTGATCTGCGTTGGCCTGTCATGTTCTTTGTGGCCGTGGCCTTCTGGAACATGCTGGGTGCTGGTGTGTTTGGCTTCCTGATCAACCCACCTATCTCGCTGTACTACATCCAGGGTTTGAACACCACGCCATTGCATGCTCACGCAGCCTTGTTCGGTGTGTATGGTTTCCTGTCTCTGGGCTTTGTCTTGCTGGTGGTGCGTTATATCTCGCCCGAGGTTCGTTACAACGATCGCCTGATGAGCTGGGGCTTCTGGACGCTGAACCTGGGTCTGGTGCTGATGATGTTCGTCAGCCTGCTGCCAGCCGGGATTATTCAGGCCTGGGCCAGCATCTCGGAAGGCATGTGGTATGCCCGTAGCGAAGAGTTCATGCAGCAGCCTATCCTGCAATCCCTGCGCTGGTGGCGTACCTTGGGTGACGTTGTGTTCATTGCCGGTGCATTGATTGTGTTCCAGCAGGTTTGGGTACGTATCATGGCTGGCCGTCGCGGTGCCGCTGCCAATGCTGCAGGTGCAGTAAAAGCATCGTGATCTTGTTTAAGGACGGTCTGTTTTTTCTGTGAGATTCCGTCTATGAAAAAAACCGCCTTCGGGCGGTTTTTTTTGTTGCTTATGCGAGATGCTTGCGCTGCAGCAAAGAGCGGGAAGTCTGATTGCGGTCCAATACATCCTGTAACTGTTAGATCTGAATAACATTTAATCAGCAGGCATCACGCCTGGATCAAACCGGAGGTAGTATGGAACGTCGTCATTTCTTGAAAAGTGCTGGCCTAGGTGTCGCCGCAGGAACGACTTTGCTGGCGGCTCAAGTACAAGCCCGCGAGACGGCTGCACCAAAGAAGAACGCGCCCTGGCTGGCCGCGCGTACAGAAGCCCAGATCGCCAAGCTGGAGCGGGTCAAGGTGGATCTGGTTGCGCCTCCTATGGTCCACAAGCACGAACAGAAAGTAGGTCCCGAGCCTCGCGTGGTGGAGTTCCGCATGAGCATCGTGGAAAAAGAGATCGTGGTTGATCGCGATGGCACCACCATGCACGCCATGATGTTTGATGGCTCCATGCCCGGCCCTACCATGGTTGTGCATGAAGGCGACTACCTGGAGCTGACTCTGGTCAACCCGGCCAGTAACACCATGCCGCACAACATCGACTTTCACGCCTCGACTGGCGCGCTGGGCGGTGCCAAGTTGACCAACGTGAACCCCGGCGAACAAGCCACCTTGCGCTTCAAGGCCGACCGTACCGGTACGTTTGTGTACCACTGCGCACCCGAAGGCTCGGTAGCCTGGCACGTGGTCCAGGGCATGCACGGTACCGTCATGGTGCTGCCACGCGACGGCCTGAAGGATTCGGCGGGCAACTCGCTGCATTACGACCGTGTCTACACCATTGGCGAGTTTGACCTCTACATCCCTCGTGATGAAAAGGGCAACTTCAAAAAGTATGGTTCCTCGGCTGAAAGCTATGGCGACACCCTGGAAGCCATGCGTGGTCTGATCCCCAGCCACGTGGTGTTCAACGGCAAGGTCGGTGCCTTGATGGGCGACGGTGCCATGAAGGCCAACGTGGGTGAAACCGTGCTGTTCATTCACTCGCAGGCCAACCGCGACACCCGTCCTCACCTGATCGGTGGTCACGGTGACTGGGTTTGGGAACTGGGCAAGTTTGATGATCCACCTGCCAAGAACCTGGAAACCTGGTTCATTCGCGGCGGTTCGGCCGGTGTGGCGCTCTACACCTTCAAGCAGCCTGGTGTGTACGCCTATGTGAACCACAACCTGATCGAAGCCATGGAACTGGGCGCAGCAGGTCACGTTCTGGTCGAAGGCGAATGGAACGACGACCTGATGAAGCAAGTCAGCCCTCCCGGCCCGATCAAGGGCTAAGCAGGGTTGGCACCTGGTACGCGGAATTGAGGACCAGAAGCACTTATCAATTCCGCCGGGCTTCAAGGCAGTTATTGAAAAGTGATTAGCTAGTGAAAACGCAAGAGGTTCGAACCATGAAAAACGGGCCTCTTGTACAGAAAACGAAGTATCAGCCAGGCATGCATTCATGCCGACTGTTTAAAGGGTAAACCCATGAGAACCTATCGCCCCGCCACCATGATGTACTCCGCAATGGCCGCTTTGTTTTTGCTGGCCGCCGCACCTGCAGCACATGCCAACTCGGACGAAGCTCTCAAGCTGTACAAGTCTTCGTGTATGGTCTGTCATGCATCGGGTATGGCCAATGCCCCTCGTTTGGGTGACAAGGCTCGTTGGGAGCCCCTGATCGCCCAAGGCGAAGACGCCTTGATGCAAGTTGTGCTGAACGGCAAGGGCGCCATGCCCCCACGCGGTGCAGCACCCAAAGCAACCGATGAACAATTGCGCAGCGTTGTGCGCTACATGATTGAAAAAGCCAGCTAAGGCGCTGGCTTTTTCAGGCTGGATTTACAGGCTCCAGTCGTAATCAACCGTCAGTGGCGCGTGGTCGCTGAAACGCTCTTCCTTATAGACCGTTGCACTGCGCGCCTTGGCAGCAATACCTGGGGTGGCAATTTGATAATCAATGCGCCACCCCACATTTTTGGCCCAAGCCTGGCCGCGGTTGCTCCACCAGGTGTAGCACTCGTCCGTGGTATCGGGATGCAGGCTGCGGTACACATCCACCCAAGCCAGTTCGCCCAGCACTTTGCTCATCCAGGCGCGTTCTTCTGGCAGAAAACCGCTGTTTTTCAGATTGCCTTTCCAGTTCTTCAAATCGGCTTCGTGGTGCGCAATATTCCAGTCACCGCAAATGATGAACTCGCGGCCGGTATCGCGGTGTTCCTGCATCAAGCCATTAATCCATTGCTCAAAATGATCCAGAAAGCGGTACTTGGCGGTTTGACGCTCGTCGCCCGATGAACCCGAGGGCAGGTAGGCGCTGATCACACTAAGGTCGTTCCAGTCGGCGCGGATAATGCGGCCTTCAGCATCGAACTCTTCGCAGGCCATGCCTTCGGCCACGCTTTCTGCCTTGTGGTTCAGGTACAGGCCTACACCGCTATAGCCTTTTTTCTGAGCATGGTGGAAATGCCCGTGGTATTGACCGGGGTTGGTCAAATCGGGGGTCAGATCAGGCTCGCTGATCTTGATTTCCTGCATGCAGACAATATGAGGTTTCTGGGCTTCCAGCCAGGCGGGCAGGCCTTTACGAAAGGCGGCCCGAATACCGTTGACGTTTAACGAGGTGACGCGTAACACGTGGCAATTCTCCTTATAGCGTCAGCACTTTAACCCGTAACCTGCCTGGATGTCAGTGGCCGTCAGAGCTTGTTACGACGCTGAGCTGAAGCGGTAGCTGGACACGGTCAAGCCACCAAAGGCCTGGGTTTCGTGGTGGAAGCGATGCGCTGCGTCGCCACGCGCAGCACCAGCGGCCACCATGAGGGGGACCAGGTGATCTTCGCGGGGATGGGCAATACGTGCGGCCGGGGCCTGTTCCCAGTCCATCAAGGCCTGACGACGGGCGGCAGGGTCCTCCAGGCTCAGGCTTTGATGCAGCCAGGCATCAAACTGGGCAGAGGGCTGCACACCGCCAGGGCCCATATTGCGCAGGTTGTGATAGCTCAGACCGCTGCCAATAATCAGCACCTCTTCGTCTCGCAAAGGCGCAAGCGCCTCGCCCATGGCGTAGTGCAGGGCCGGGTCGTAGTTCGCGTGAATGGACAGTTGCACCATAGGCACTTTGGCTTGCGGATAGATCACATAAGCCGGTACGAATGCACCGTGGTCAAAGCCACGCTGCGAATCCAGATGAGTGGGCAGGCCAGCGCCTTCCAGCAAATTACAGACCTGTTGGGCCAGAGCAGGATCGCCTGGTGCCGGGTAGTGAATCTCGTACGTGTGGGACGGAAAGCCGTAATAGTCGTACACCATGCTCGGTTGTGCTGCGGCGGCAACCAGCAGATTGGCTTGTTGAGCTTCCCAGTGGGCGGAGACCATCAAGATCGCTTTGGGTGTGCGCCCCAATTGGCGTGGAATATCCTGCAAGGCAGCACGCAGCGGGGCGTACATGGTTTGCGCTTCAGGCATCCAGGGCCAGGGTCCGCCACCATGCGAGATGAAGTAGGTGGGCATTGTCATGATGATCTCCTGCCCCTGCCCTGATAGGGGCAGGGGATAAGGGGTTGGTTAAGGCGTCAGGCTTTGCCGCGGCCTGCGTCAATACTCCATGGGCCTGGGCCGGCAAAGGCCAGGTACAGGAAGGCAAAGCAGAACAGAACTGCCGCCTCACCGCCATTGAGGATAGGGGTTGCGAAGGTGCTGCCGCTGGCGTGGCCAATAAAGTAAGCGAAAGCGCACAGGCCCGAAGCAATAAAGGCCGCAAAACGAGAGAACAGACCAATCACCAGCAAGACACCCAGAACCAGTTCCAGAATGCCCGCAATGCCGTAAATGGAGCTGATTTGCAGGTTGGCAAACATGTCTACTTTGGGGAAACCCAGGATCTTGGCAGTACCGTGTGTCAGCAGGAGATAGCCTGTAACGATGCGCAGCAGGCTAAGGATGCGAGGAGTCCAGCTAGAGGTAAGGGCGCTCATGTATGTTCCTTTGGAAAGTTGACAGTATCGGTAAACGAAGCACTGGCCCGGCGTAGTGACAAAAGCTCTGTGTCAGGCATGACGTGATGACATCCTGGTGCTGGTCCCGCCCATTCAAGGCCCAGACAGGCACCGGGTTAGCGCTCGTTCAAGATTAATCAATTACTATCAGGAAATAAACAGGCCTATTTTCATTAGTTACTTTCTTATTAGGAAAGCATGGATACGATTCAGAGTTTGCGGGTGTTCCGGGAAATCGTCGCAGCGGGCAGCTTTGCAGCGGCGGCGCAACGCTTGGATATGTCTGCGCCCATGGTCAGCAAGCACTTGGCCAATCTGGAAAAACAGCTGGGCGCCCGCTTGCTCCATCGCAGCAGCCGTCGTTTGAGCCTGACGGAGTTGGGGCAAACCTACTTTGATTATTGCTTGCAGGCACTCGATACCCTGGAGCGCGGACAGCAGGCATTGTCGGGTTCTGAGCATCTGCCCCAAGGTGTGTTGAGAGTGACGGCCCCCGTATGGTTTGCCAACCGCAAAGTGGCGCAGCTGTTGCAGGATTACCAAACGCGCTTTCCGGAAGTGACTCTGGATATGAGCCTGAGCAATCATAAAGTGGATTTAGTGGCGGAAGGTTTTGACCTGGCCTTGCGGGTGATGCGCGAGCCTGCGCCGCATCAGATTGCACGTCTTATTTGCCCCACGCCCTTTCATCTGGTGGCCAGCCCGGAGTTTGTGGCCCAGCACGGCATGCCGCGTAACTGTGCGGAGGTGATGCGTCTGCCGGCTATCAGCCCCAGTTATTTACAGCAGCCCAGTTTTGAATTTTTGGGGCCGGACGGGCCGGAGTCCTTGCGCCTGAATCCTTTCATGCGTTCGGATAACACCAATCTGACTTATTACAGTGCGTTGGGTGGAGCAGGGCTGGCCTATTTGCCGGAGTGGCTGGTGATGGATGATCTGGAGAATGGTCGGCTGGTTCGCCTGTTGCCCGATTACACCGAAGAGCTGCAGCAGCTGCATGCCGTCTATGCCAGCCGTCGCTATTTGACACCTAAAGTGCGCAGTTTTATCGACTTCTTGCTGGAAGAACTGGCCGAACCTGCCAAGTGATGGCTCACATCACGCTAAAATGCCCTTCGTCTCTATCTTTTTCATACTCTGTCATGTCGGCTAATAACGATAATCGTCGCAATTTTGTGCGCTTTTCCCTGGAACAGGGAGTGCTGCGCTTTGGGGAATTCAAGGTCAAGTCTGGCCGTTTGAGCCCTTACTTCTTCAATGCCGGCCTGTTCAATACGGGACGTAGTGTGGGTCAGCTGGCCCGTTTCTATGCTCAGGCTTTGCTGGATTCGGGCGTGTCTTTTGACATGCTGTTTGGTCCTGCCTACAAAGGGATTCCTCTGGCTGCAGCAACCTCAATTGCCTTGGCCGAGCACCCACAAATCGGTGAGCGTGATGTGCCTTTTGCTTTCAACCGCAAGGAAGCCAAAGACCACGGCGAAGGCGGCACCCTGGTGGGCGCTCCTTTGCAAGGCAAGGTCGTGATTATTGATGACGTGATCACAGCGGGTACGTCCGTGCGTGAATCCATGCAGATCATCAAGGCCGCCGGTGCAGAACCTGCCGCGGTGCTGATTGCTCTGGATCGCATGGAGCGCGCCGGTAATGATCAGGAACTGTCCGCGCATTCTGCTGTGCAGGAAGTGGAACAGACTTATGGTATTCCTGTGATCAGCATTGCCTCTTTGGCTGACATCATGGCGGTGCTGGCGGACGATACCACCTTGGCGGCTCATGCTCCTCAAGTGAAAGCCTACCGCGACCGCTACGGTGTCTGATCATCTGCGTTTGTTAAGCAGAGTTCAGCAGTAAAAAAAACACCAGGCCAAGGCCTGGTGTTTTTGTATCCGCTAAGCGCAGAGTCCGGACTTAGGCGTCCAGCTTTTGCTTGAGCATTTCGTTGATCTGCTGCGGATTGGCCTTGCCCTTGGCAACCTTCATCACCTGACCGACCAAGGCGTTGAAGGCCTTTGGCTTGCCGGCACGGTGCTGCTCGACGATGCTGGGGTTGGCGGCCAGTACTTCGTCCACCATGGCCTCAATGGCACCTACGTCATTGATCTGCTTCAGGCCACGGGCGTCGATAATGGCGTCCACATCGCCATTGAGTTCGCCATCCCACTGTGCCGCAAACACGTCACGGGCAATCTTGTTGGAGATGGTGCCGTCCGCAATACGGGCAATCAGCTGAGCCAATTGTGCTGGGCTGACTTTGGACTGCTCAATGTTCAGCTCTTCACGGTTCAAGGCAGCCGACAGTTCGCCCAGAATCCAGTTGGCGGCCAGCTTGGCCTCTTGTTCAGTTTGAGTGGTTGCTGCGACCGTTTGCTCGAAGAAGTCGGCTGTAGCACGGTTGACCGTTAGTTGATGAACGTCGTAGTCACTGAGCCCAAACGTTAATTTAAAACGGACTTGCTTTGACTTCGGCAGTTCAGGCATGTCCTGACGGACCTGTTCGATCCACTCTTCACTGATAAACAGAGGTGGCAGGTCAGGATCGGGGAAGTAGCGGTAATCGTGTGCGTCTTCCTTGCTGCGCATGCTGCGGGTCTCATCACGGTCCGAGTCGTACAGGCGCGTTTCCTGGATGACTTTGCCACCGTCTTCGATCAGCTCGATCTGGCGGCGTGCTTCGTATTGAATGGCACGTTCCAGGAAGCGGAAGGAGTTGATGTTCTTCAGTTCGCAACGGGTGCCAAATTCTTTCTGGCCTTTGGGGCGTACCGACACGTTGGCGTCCACGCGGAACGAGCCTTCCTGCATATTGCCGTCGCAAATGCCCAACCAAACCACCAGGCTGTGCAAGGCACGGGCGTAGCCCACGGCTTCAGCGGCCGAGCGCATTTCAGGTTCGGACACGATTTCCAGCAGCGGAGTGCCTGCGCGGTTCAAGTCGATCCCGGTGCTGGACTCGCCGTAGGGACCACGGAAGTTTTCATGCAGGGATTTACCGGCATCCTCTTCCAGGTGCGCGCGTGTCAGATTGATGGTTTTTTCTTCACCGTCCAGCATGAAGCTGACCGTACCGCCGCTGACGACAGGAATTTCCATCTGGCTGATCTGGTAGTTCTTGGGCAGATCCGGGTAGAAGTAGTTCTTGCGCTCGAACACGGAGCGCGGCGCAATGTGGCCGCCTACGGCCAGACCCAGGCGAATTGCCCGTTCGGCAGCGCCACGGTTAAAGACAGGCAGAGCGCCGGGCAAGGCCATATCGACTTCGTTGGCTTGCGTGTTGGGCAAGGCGCCAAAGCGAGTGCTGCTGCTGGAGAAGATTTTGGATTCGGTCGAGAGCTGGGTATGAGTTTCCAGCCCGATCACAATTTCCCATTCCATTATTGTTGTCCTGGTTGACGTTGATGCCAGTCGGTGACTTGCTGGAAGCGGTCGGCAAAGGCCAGCAACTGGCCTTCACGGAAGTAGTTGCCAATGATTTGCAGGCCGATAGGCAGGGGGCGCTCATCCTTGCTGAATCCGCAAGGAATGGACATGGCGGGCAGGCCGGCCAGGCTCACGCCCAGTGTGTAGACGTCGCCCAGCCAATCGGTGGTGGGATCCTCGATGGTGGCACCCAGCTTGCGGCCCAGAGCCGGTGTGACGGGGCCCAGGATCAGGTCGCACTGTTCAAAGACTTTCTGGAAGTCGTCCACAATCATGCGGCGCACGCGTTGGGCTTGCAGATAGTAGGCGTCGTAGTAGCCATGCGAGAGCACATAAGTGCCGACCAGGATGCGGCGTACCACTTCAGGGCCAAAGCCTTCCGAGCGCGAGCGCGAAATCATGCTGTTCAGATCGGTGTACTGGCTGGCGCGGTGGCCAAAGCGTACGCCGTCAAAGCGCGACAGGTTGGTGGAGGCCTCAGCGGGGCTGATGACGTAGTAAGTCGGGACAGACAGCTCTGTCAGGGGCAGTTGCACGGTGACGCGCTCTGCACCCAGGCTTTCGTAGGTTTTCAGGGCGGCTTCAATGGCGTCGGCAACGACCGGATCCAGGCCGGGGCCAAAGAACTGGGCGGGCACACCAATACGCAGGCCTTTCAGTGGCTGGCTGCCTTGGGCTTCTTGTTGAGCCTGTTGCTGTTCAAATTGCTGACGAATGCGCGCGCCGTTATTGGGCTGGTCGTCGCAAAACTCCAGGCTGGTGGCGTCTTGCGGGTCGAAACCACACATGTTCTCCAGCAAGTCCAGCAAGTCGCGTGCATTGCGAGCGATAGGGCCGGCCTGATCCAGGCTGGAGCCGTAGGCAATAATGCCGAAGCGGGAAATCGTGCCGTAGGTGGGCTTGATGCCGCTGACACCACACAGGGCGGCAGGCTGGCGAATCGAACCACCGGTATCGGTTGCAGTCGCACCCGCTACCAGGCCAGCAGCGACAGCGGCGGCAGAACCACCCGAGGAGCCACCGGGCACCATGGAGTGATCCCAAGGGTTGCGCACGGGGCCAAACACCGAGCTTTCGTTGCGCGAGCCCATGGCGAACTCGTCACAGTTCAGCTTGCCCAGCGAGACAGCACCGGCTGCCTGCAGCTTGGTCACGACCGTGGCGTCAAAGGGGCTGACGTAGCCTTCCAGCATTTTGCTGCAGGCGGTGGTCTGCCAATCCTTGGTGACAAACAAATCTTTGTGGGCGATAGGGATGCCGGTCAGTGGACCGGCCTTGCCTTGAGCAATCAGGGCGTCAGCGGCATCGGCCTGGGCCAGGGTCAGGGCAGCGTCCTGCTGCACGAAGGCATTGAGCTCTTTTTGACGGGCGCTGTTGTCCAGGGCTTGCTGGGCCAGCTCGCGGGCACTGACGGTTTTGTTTTGCAGAGCTTGGCGCAGCGCTGCAATAGTCGCGAATTCAGGGGTAAAAGACATGGTTTTGCTTTATTCGATGACCGTGGGCACCAGAAACAGGCCATCCTGCTCGGCGGGGGCGTTGCGCATCATGGCCTGGCGGCTTTCTACCGTTCCGGAAGGCAGGGCCTTGTCCTCGCGCAGACGCAGACTGATCTGCTGGCGGGCGGACAAAGGGTGGGCCATGGGCTCAACGCCTTGAGTATCAACGGTTTGCAAGGTCTGGATCAGGCCCAGGATGCGCGTCAAATCGTGCTCGACCTGGGAGGCTTGTTCAGCAGAAAGATCAAGGCGCGCCAGTTGCGCTATACGGGCAACATCCTGTTCAGTGATAGACATGTGGGTGGGTACTGGAAAATGAGTAATAAAAAAAAGCGGAAATCCGTCAGTTAGGGACAGTTTGGCACTTTTACAGCAAATGCGGGGGTTACAGAACTTAACTGACCATTAAAACAGTCCTAATGTAGAGCAATTATAAGTTATCATTGACCGTTTCCTTCCCAGGTATTTTTGAATTCGTTGCCTGGTTCTTGTGCCTGTCGTTTTACGCTTGAGTTCCGCGCCGAATTTACCTGCCTTTTCCCCAAACACTTTACACTTTGCGCGCCCATGTTCGGATTCCTACGCAGTTACTTTTCCAGCGATATGGCAATCGACCTCGGTACGGCCAATACCCTTATCTATGTACGCGGCAAGGGTATCGTACTGGATGAACCGTCCGTTGTAGCCATCCGCCATGAAGGTGGACCTAATGGTAAAAAAATCATTCAGGCCGTTGGGCAGGAGGCCAAGCAAATGCTGGGTCGGGTGCCTGGCAATATTGAAGCCATCCGGCCCATGAAGGATGGTGTGATCGCGGACTTTACGGTTACCGAGCAAATGCTCAAGCAGTTCATCCGCATGGTTCACCCACGCAGCATGTTTGCTCCCAGCCCACGCATTATCGTGTGTGTGCCTTGCGGCTCCACCCAGGTGGAACGCCGTGCCATCAAAGAATCTGCTCTGGGCGCTGGCGCCAGCAAGGTCTACCTGATTGAAGAGCCCATGGCGGCCGCGATCGGTGCAGGCCTGGCCGTGTCCGATGCCAGCGGCTCCATGGTGGTGGATATCGGTGGTGGTACAACCGAAGTGGCAGTGATCTCTTTAGGCGGTATGGTCTATAAAGGATCGGTTCGCGTCGGTGGCGACAAGTTTGACGAAGCCATTATTAATTACATCCGTCGCAATTACGGAATGCTAATTGGTGAACCTACGGCTGAATTGATCAAAAAAGAGATCGGTTCCGCATTCCCTGGCACTGAAATTCGCGAGATTGAAGTCAAGGGTCGTAATTTGTCCGAAGGGGTGCCACGCAGTTTCACGGTGTCGTCCAACGAGATTCTGGAATCGCTTACCGATCCCTTGAATCAAATCGTTTCCGCGGTTAAAACCGCTCTGGAACAAACTCCTCCAGAACTGGGTGCGGACATCACTGACAAGGGTATCGTCCTGACAGGTGGTGGTGCTCTGGTTCATGACCTGGACCGTCTGCTGCAAGAAGAGACCGGCTTGCCCGTCGTGGTGGCTGAAGATCCTCTGACCTGCGTGGTACGGGGTTGCGGTGAGGCTCTGGAACATCTGGAGCGTCTGGAGTCCGTATTCATTTACGATTGATCTTTGCTTGGCCTTCACGGCAGTGTCTGCCTGTGGGGGCAAGCGATCGAGTGCTTGAGTAATGCGAGAACAAGGCTCCATCCGGCTATTTAGGCGCGGCTCATCAGCTGAGCTGCGTCTGGCCGCTCTTTTGGTGCTGGCTGTGGGCTTGTTGATTACTGACGCTCGTTATGCTGTGCTCGAACCCGTGCGGCAGGCCGTGGCCACTGTGCTGTATCCCTTTCAGCGTGTCATGCTGGCCCCTCGTGATCTGGTTACTTATTTCAGCAGCTGGACCGACGCGGCCTCCACCGCCCGTTCCGAAAAAGAAGCCTTGCAACGCCAGCGTATCGAGCTGGCTCAGTTGTCTACCCATGCCGCCCAGCTGTCTGCTGAGAACGAGCAGCTGCGCCGTTTGCTGCAAGTGGCCGATACGGTTACCCAACCGTCTGTCGCGGTAGAGGTTCTGTACGAACCGCCTAATGGGTACGCCCGTCACCTGATCTTCAATAAAGGCTCGGCCAGCGGCATTCGACCCGGCATGCCGGTTATTGACGAAGGCGGCGTGGTTGGCCAGGTGGTGCGCGTCACGCGCTTTACCTCGGAAGCTGCGCTGATCACGGACGATAAAGTCTCGGTGCCGGTACAGGTGTTGCGCAATGGTCTGCGTTTGATTGCCTTCGGTGGCAACCCCGGTGGCAAAGTGGAAGTGCGTTTTCTGACGGCTGATGTGGATCTGGAGCCGAACGATACCTTGATCACCAGCGGTATCGGTGGCTTGTTCCCTGCCGGTCTGCCGGTGGGCATGGTCAGCAGTATCGAGCGCGATGATGCGTCCGGTTTTGCGCTGGCCTTGGTGACGCCTTTGTCGCACCCCGAGCGTTACCGCCATTTTCTGATTTTGCTGGTGCCCGAGAGCGAGCGCCCTCTTGAACAGGACGATGCCAATGATGCGACGCGCTGAGTCCTCGGACACCTCTGGCCGTAAAACCCGGTCCTCATCCTTGAGTAGTTTGCAGCCTATTGATAGCAGCCCGTTTTCGCGCGCTTCCAGTCCCTGGTTGGTGTGGGGCTCGATTCTGCTGATGTGGCTGGTTTCCATGCTGCCCTGGCGCCTGCTGCCCTTTGCGCCCGATCTGTTGATGCTGGTGCTGGCCTTCTGGGCTGTACACGAGCCGCGCCGTGTTCCCATGTCGCTGGCATTTATTGTGGGCATTCTGGTGGATGTGCACGATGGCAGTCTGCTGGGCGAACATGCCCTGGCCTATATTCTGGTCGTGTACGGCGCATTGCTGCTACGCAAGCGTATCCTGAACTTTGGCATGTGGACTCACTTCTTGCACATGGCAGTTGTCATGCTGCTGGCCCAGTTGATTGTGCGGGTTCTGCACGCTTGGCTGGTAGGGGAGTGGTCTGGCTGGGAGTGGGCCGGAGGCGCCTTGTTGACCGCCGCCCTGTGGCCGCTGGCCGATAGCGTGCTGTTCTTGCCGCAGCGACGTCTGGACGAGTCCGACTCCGGTTCGTCCTGACGGGTAGGGCGGCCATGTTTGAATTCAAAAAAACTTCGCATCAGTTGCGCCAGCGCATCCTGTTTCGCGCTTTGGTAGCGGCCGTTCTGGCCTGCGTACTGTTAGGGGTGCTGGGCGTGCGCTTGTGGTATTTGCAAGTGGTGCGCTACGAAGGCTTTGCCGCCCGAGCCGATCAAAACCGTATTGCTGTTATCCCGATTACCCCTCGTCGAGGCGAGATTCTGGACCGCAATGGCGAGGTGCTGGCCCGTAATTACCGGGACTACACCTTGTCGGCCGTACCCGCCAGTCTGGGCGAGCCGGTAGACGATATGCTGGATCGTGTCGGCGAGCTGGTGGAGCTAAGTCCACGTGATCGTCGTCGATTCAAGCAGAACGTCGCGCAAAACAGTCGATATTCTGAAATTCTGTTGCGCAATAACCTGAGCGATGATGAAGCCGCCTGGTTTGCTGCCCATGCTTTCAAGTTCCCGGGGGTGACCTTGCAGGCTCGCTGGGTGCGCGAATATCCGCAAGGCGAGGCGGCGGCGCACGTGCTGGGTTATGTGGGCCGTATTTCCGAGGGCGATCAGCAGCGCCTGGAAGAAACCGGGCAAACCGGTAATTACCGTGGCACGCAGGTCATTGGCAAAAAAGGGATCGAGAAAACCTGGGAAAAGACCCTGCACGGTCGCACAGGGATCGAGGAAGTGGAAGTGGCTGCTTCGGGCCGTCCAGTACGTACCTTGAGCCGGGTCGACCCCGTACCGGGTGCCAGCTTGCGTTTATCGCTGGACATTGGCCTGCAGAAAATGGCTGAAGCCCTGTTTGCAGGACGACGCGGTGCGCTGGTGGCGATCGAGCCCAGCACTGGCGAAGTGCTAGCTTTTGTGTCGGCCCCGTCTTTCGACCCGAACCTGTTTATTGACGGTATTGACGTAGAGAACTGGCGCAAGCTGAATGACTCGCCCGACCACCCGCTGATTAACCGCCCACTGTACGGCACCTATCCTATCGGCTCGACTTACAAGCCCTTTGTGGCCTTGGCGGCTCTGGAAACTGGCAAGCGCAAGGCAACAGACCGTATTTCTGACCCTGGTTACTTTGAGTTCGGAGGACAGCGTTTCCGTAACGCGGGTGGCGCTGTGTATGGCTCTACCGACATGCACCGCGCCCTGGTGGTGTCTTCGGATACTTACTTCTACTCTTTAGGCCCGGAAATTGGCGTTGATAATCTGCACGATTTCATGAAGCAGTTTGGCTTTGGTCAGCAAACCGGCATTGATCTGGATGGCGAGCGCCAAGGCATTCTGCCCTCTACCGAATGGAAACGTCAGGCCTACAAAAAACCGGCCCAACAGCGCTGGTATGCAGGGGAAAGCATCTCGGTGGCCGTGGGCCAGGGCTATAACTCGTTTACTGTGCTGCAACTGGCCCATGCGACTGCCGTGTTGGCCAGCAATGGCATTGTGCGGCCTCCGCATCTGGTCACCCAGACACTCAGCCCCCATGATCCGGAAATTGAACAGCCCGTGCGTATAGATGCCAAGCTGATCCCCCTGAAGCAGGCCAATGTGGATGTGGTCAAACGTGCTCTGGTGGATGTGGTGCGTTTGGGCACCGCCCGCCGGGCTTTTGCGGGTGCGGCGTATCAGGCCGCTGGCAAAACGGGTACGGCACAGGTCTTTAGCTTGCGCGGTGCCAAGTACAACGCCAACACCATTGATGAGCGTTTGCGCGACCACGCCTTGTTCATGTCCTACGCCCCGGCAGAGAACCCCAAAATTGCTGTTGCCCTGATCGTGGAAAACGCAGGTTGGGGTGGTTCGGTTGCGGCACCGATTGTGCGCAAGGTCTTTGATTACTGGTTGGTGGAACGAGGGCAGATGCAATGAAGCGACTTTTGCAACTGGGCCTGAGAGCCGTCACCGCCTTTGATTGGCCTTTGCTGCTTTTGCTGGTGCTGATGGCTGCGCTGGGCATGACCGTCATGCATTCCGCTGTGGGCGGTACAGACTGGCGCTTTGCCGATCAGGTGCGTAATTTCCTGTTGGCCTTTAGTGTGATGTGGCTGGCCGCCCTGATTCCGCCTGCCTTGTGGATGAAGCTGGCTCCGGTGGTGTATTCGATCGGGGTCGTGTTGCTTTTGGGGGTGGAGTTCTTTGGCGAAACCAGCAAGGGCGCAACGCGCTGGCTGGACCTGGGGGTGGCACGTATTCAGCCCTCGGAAATGCTCAAAATTTCCGTGCCCTTGATGTTGGCCTGGTATTTCCACCGCTATCAGCGGCCCAAGATGAGCTTGCTGGACTTCATGGTGGCAGGCATCTTGCTGATGATTCCGTTCCTGCTGATCGTGCGTCAGCCGGATTTGGGTACGGCTTTGCTGGTGTTTGCGGCCGGTTTCTGCGTGATTTACTTTGCAGGCCTGTCCTTCAAGCTGATCGTGCCCATTGTGGTGGTGCTGGTGCTGGGCATTAGCGCCTTGCTGTACTACGAAGACTATATCTGCGTACCTGACCTGGATTGGGTGGTGTTGCACGACTATCAAAAGCACCGTGTCTGCACCTTGCTGAACCCCGGTAGTGACCGTTTGGGCAGAGGGTTCCATACCATCCAGTCCATGATTGCGATCGGTTCTGGTGGTGTTTACGGCAAGGGCTACATGATGGGCACCCAGTCCCATCTGGATTTCGTGCCCGAGCGCACAACCGACTTTATTTTTGCAGTGTTTGCCGAAGAATTCGGTTTGTACGGCGGCATCATGCTGCTGGTGCTGTACGCCTTGTTGATCCTGCGCGGTTTGTCGATTGCTGCTGTGGCTCACACCCAATTCAGCCGTCTGCTGGCCGGTTCCATGTCCATGATGCTGTTCGTTTATGTGTTCGTGAACATAGGCATGGTGACGGGAATTCTGCCCGTGGTGGGCGTGCCTTTGCCGTTCCTGAGCTATGGCGGTACGGCCTTGATGACCTTGGGTGTCGCCTGCGGGATGCTGATGAGCATCAGCAACGATAAGCCAGCGCGGCCTGCATAGGCGCCGCTCCCCCCGGATTAGGCCGGGGATCTTGGCATCAGCTTAGCAGTAACTGTTCACTATCCTTGCTCTGGTACAAACCCAGCAGCAGCTTGCGTATGGGCGCAGGTAAAGCGGTCTGCTCCAGTGCTTCATGATCCTGCCATTGCTGGCCTGCCACTGGCTCGGCCAGTACAGATTCATCGACTTGCAGTAACCAAGGGGTGATGTGCAGCTTGAAGTGCGAGAACACATGCTGGAAAGAGGCCAGCGCAATAGCCTCCTTGTTAGACCAATGCAGTGCCGCCGTTTGCAGGCTGATGGCATCGTCAAACTGGGGCAGGGTGAGCAGACCACCCCAAATTCCCTTGTCAGGACGTTGTTCCAGCAAAACCTGGCCATTCAGTTCCAGAATCAGCACATGTGCATAGCGCTCATCCTGACGAATGCGTTCTTTGGGGCTGGGTAGCTCGGACTGTGCCTGATGCGTGTGGGCGTAGCAGTCGCTTTGCAGCGGACAGAGACTACAGGTGGGCTTGCTGCGGGTACAGCATTGCGAGCCCAGGTCCATCAGCCCTTGAGTGTAGGCCGCCATATCCAGGCTGGCGGGGGCAAGTTCCACGACCTCATCTGCCTTGGCCCACAAGGTGTTTTCCACGGCCTTTTTCTGCGTGGGCCCATAGATCCCGAAGTAGCGTGTGAACACGCGTTTCACGTTGCCGTCCATGATGGGGCTGCGTTCGCCAAAACAGAAGGCGGCGATGGCACAGGCGGTAGAGCGGCCAATGCCGGGTAAGGTCGCCAGATCTGTGGCATTAGCCGGAAAACGGCCGCCCCATGTCTCCATGACCTCGCGGGCACAGCGGTGCAAGTTACGGGCGCGGGCGTAGTAGCCCAACCCGGCCCAATAGGGCATGACTTCATCTTGCTCGGCCTCGGCCAAATCCTTGACGGTGGGGAAGCGTTCCAGAAAACGCTCGTAATAACCCAGTACGGTAGCGACCTGGGTTTGCTGCAACATGATTTCGGAAAGCCAGACGCGGTAAGGATCTTGCGTGTTCTGCCAAGGGAGGTGGTGGCGGCCGGAGGTTTTTTGCCAGGCCACCACTTTTTCGGCCAGATCTTGGGGACAGGGTTCAGGAAGTGACATCAATATTGGGTACTACGGGTAACAGACCAGCGTGCTGCCAGGGCGCCCAAAATGGCGACCAAAATAGCCGCTGTCAGCAACAGAGAAAATTCCGGCAGCCGGAGCGTCAACTGGACGCCATAGCTTTGGGCCAGACTGGATAAAGCTTTGTTCAGCGGGGTCAGTGCCAGCAAGGCCAGACCGCATGCCAGAGCGCTGGCCGTCAGGCCAGTTAGCGCGCCCATATACAGGAAGGGGCGGCGTACAAAGGCTTCGGTGGCGCCGACCAGACGGGCCACGGCAATTTCTTCACGTTGGTTCAGGGCTTGCAGACGGACGGTATTGAACACAGTGGCAATCACGACTACGCCCACGCCTGCCATCAGAATCCATAAGCCAATACGGATGAAGCTCAGAATCGCAGCCAGACGCTGCACCCATTCGCTATCCAGCAGCACACTATCCACGCCTTCGCGGCCTTGCAAGGTCTTGGCCAGGGAGTCGGCACGCGTCACCAAGTCCGGGGTTTCATGCAGAGTCAGCACAATGGCGTGTGGCAAGGGGTTGCTGGGCAAAGCGCCCAAGGCGTCTGTCCAACTGGGATTACTCTGCAATTGTTTAAGCGCCTGCTCCTTGCTGACCAGCCTGATCTGGGCCAGTTCAGTTTGAAACTCTTTGCCCACAGCCTGACTGAAGGCTTGCGCCTGTTCCAGCGTGCTGTTCTGCTTCATGAACACGGTCATTTCGGGCGAGGTCGGAATCTCGCGCACGACAGGTTGAGCGGCCAGCAAGATACTGGCTCCCAGAACGGGTACAGCCAGGGTCAAGGCAATGACCAGCAGGTTGGACAGGGAGGAGAAGGGTTGCACTTTCAGGCGGCGCAGGGCCACCAGAAAGGCGTATTGATGATGACGCAGCCAGGTTCTCATGCCAGCACTCCTGGGTGATCGGAAAAACGGCCGTCCTGAATCAGCAGGGTTCGACGTGCATAGCGTGCCATCAAATTCAGATCGTGCGAAGCAATTAAGGTGGTGACACCCACCCGGTTAAAGTCCATCAATACATCCATGATGCGTTTGGCGTTATCAGCGTCCAAATTGGCAGTGGGTTCGTCGGCAATCAAAATAGCCGGGCGATTCACAATAGCGCGGGCAATCGCCAGCCGTTGTTGTTCACCCCCCGACATTTCCACCGGCTTTAAATCTTCTTTGCCACGCAGGCCCACTTTTTCCATGGCGGCGCGGGCACGTGCCTGTGCCGTGCTGGGCTCCAGACCCATGACGGCCAGGGGCAGGAGTACATTGGCCAGGGCGCTGCGATCTTGCAGCAAGTGCGTATCTTGTAAAACCACGCCTACGGCGCGTCGCAAATACGGTCGTGCGCGGGCCGGCAGCTTGTCCAGCCTGTGTCCATTGACCTGGACAGAACCACGGCTAGGCAGCTCCAGGCCTCCGATCAGACGCAATAAAGTGGATTTACCTGCTCCAGAGGGGCCGGACACAAAAATGAATTCGCCGTCATCAATGCGAAAATTAATGTCGGCTAGAATATTTTTACTGCGGCCATACGATTTAAAAACGTGTTGGAACTCGATCATCGCGACGCACAATTAAAGAGGAATCTGCTTGGAAAGCCCCTGGGGAATGACCGCCGGGGCTCGCATGAAAATGTCGGCGTAGGTAAAAGTATTAGTCAGATTGTTAGAGGGAAACCCCCGATTTGTGTTTGGACAGTCTGGCTCTACGATTGGACACCACAGCTTAGCTGCAATTGTAATCTGCATCCATTTACCAAAAGTAAACAGGAGGTGATATTCCATGACCTTAGTGAAAACCATTGCATGTAGTGTTGCGTTGATGGCCTTGGCCGCTAATGCACAGGCAGGTGAAACCCTGGACTCGGTGAAGAAGAAAGGCTTTGTTCAGTGCGGTGTCTCAACCGGTATTGCAGGATTCTCGCTGGCAGACAGTAAGGGTGTCTGGTCCGGCATTGACGTGGACATGTGCAGTGCGATCGCCGCTGCTGTTTTTGGGGATGCCAAAAAATACAAGGTTACGCCTTTGACCACTCAGCAGCGCTTTACCGCCCTGCAATCGGGTGAAGTCGATGTGCTGACCCGTAATACCACCGCGACGATCTCTCGCGACACAACTTTGGGTTTGGTCAGCACTGGCATTAACTACTATGACAGCCAGGGCGTGATGGTGAAAAAATCCCTGGGCGTGAAAAGCGCTAAAGAGCTGGATGGGGCCGCTGTGTGCGTACAGCCCGGCACCACGACCGAGCTGAACCTGGCGGACTGGTTCCGTGGTCAGGGGATCAAGTTCAACCCTGTGGTGATCAACAACCCTGAAGAAGCCATGCGCTCCTTTACCTCCGGTCGTTGCGACGGCTTTACTAGCGATAAATCCCAGCTGGCAGCCATGCGTGCCGCCCAGGCTACGCCGGATGAGTTCGACATCCTGCCCGAGGATTTCTCCAAAGAGCCGCTGGGCCCATTCGTGCGTCAGGGCGACGAGGACTGGTTCACCCTGGTGCGCTGGACTCTGAACGCCATGCTGGAAGCCGAAGAATATGGCATTACCAGCGCGAACGTGGATGAAAAGACCAAGAGCGATAACCCGAACATTCAGCGCATTCTGGGCGTGTCCGGCGAGCTGGGCAAAGGTCTGAAGCTGGATAACAAGTGGGCCTACAACATAATTAAACAGGTCGGCAACTACGGCGAAAGCTTCGAGCGCAATCTGGGTAAATCGACCGCCTTGAAGCTAGAGCGCGGTTTGAATGCGCAATGGCGTGACGGTGGTGTGATGTACGGCTGGCCAGTGCGTTAAGATTTCGGTCTTCGCTGTTTGTTCTTGCGTCTGGCTTCGGCCAGACGCGCGCCACCTCGCAGGGCTACGCGTAGTGCTGCATCCATGGGTTTTACGCTATGGCACAAAATACACCTGCCGCGCCAGCCCCCCCTAAACGGCGCCTGTCCTGGAATGATCCGTTCACACGCGGCATTATTTACCAGGTGCTGATTTTGGGTGTGCTTGGCTTTTGTGTGTGGTATCTGGTCTCCAATACCTTGCACAACCTGGCTGTTCGCAATATTTCTACAGGCTTTGATTTCCTGAATCGAGAGGCTGGCTTTGCCATTGGCGAGTCGGCGCTGGCTTATAAGCCCTCGGATACTTATGGGCGGGCCATTCTGGTCGGTCTGGTCAATACGCTGAAGGTGGCGGTGATCGGCATTATTGCTGCCACCGTGTTTGGTACCTTGCTGGGCATTGCACGCTTGTCCAAGAACTGGCTGGTCTCCCGGCTGGCGGGCTTGTACGTGGAAGTGATGCGTAACGTGCCTTTGCTGCTGCAACTGTTCTTCTGGTACGCCCTGATTACCGAGACCTTGCCCGGACCGCGGCAGGCTTTGAATCCGCTGGGCGGCGTATTTTTATCGAATCGTGGTTTGAAGCTGCCCACCCTCCAGGGCGATGGTATGGACTGGATCTTCATGGGTCTGGGCCTGGCGGTGGTGCTGTGGGTCTTGATGGCGCACTGGGCGCGTCGTCGTCTGGAAAAAACGGGCCGTCCTTTCCCCACCATTCGCTTTGGCATTTTGCTGCTGGTTCTGATGCCGGTTCTGGCCTTGCTGATCAGCCCCGAACCCTTGGCGCTGGATGTGCCCCGTCTGCAAGGTTTCAACTTTGTCGGGGGCGTGACCTTATCGCCTGAGTTTGCCGCCTTGCTGGCCGGTTTGATCACCTATACCTCGGCCTTTGTGGCGGAAGTGGTGCGTTCCGGTATTCAGGCCGTGGGCAAAGGACAATGGGAAGCGGCGCAGGCACTGGGTCTGTCCCGTGGCCGCATGATGCGTCTGGTGGTTCTGCCCCAGGCTCTGCGCGTGATTGTGCCTCCCATGACCAGCCAGTACTTGAACCTGACTAAAAACAGTTCCTTGGCCGTGGCTATTGGCTACCCCGATATTGTGTCTGTGGTGAACACCACCTTGAACCAGACAGGGCAGGCGATTGAAGGCATTTTGATCATCATGGCGGCTTACCTGACGGTCAGCTTGTCGATCTCGATCTTCATGAACTGGTACAACAACCGAATTGCTTTGGTGGAGCGCTAAATGAGTCATACGCCTACATCCACCGTAAGCGGGCCACCGCCACTGCAGCGGGGCACCCTGGGCTGGCTGCGCCAGAACCTGTTTTCCTCTCCCTTGAACGCCATTTTGACGGTGTTGTCGGCCTGGCTGCTTTTGATGACTGTGCCAGCCATGATCGATTGGCTGTTTATCAAGGCCAATTTCGATGCGCAAACCGCGCAGGATTGTCGGGCCAGTGCGGGTGCGTGCTGGGCTTTCATTCGTGAAAAGCACCGTCTGATCCTGTTTGGCATCTATCCCTATGACGAGCAATGGCGACCCTTGTTGGCCTCCATCCTGCTGACCTTGCTGATCGTGTGCAGCTGCGTGCGTTGGTTCTGGAAACCCTGGCTGCCTGTGATGTGGCTGGTCGGCCTGACTGTCGTGGGTATTTTGATGTGGGGCGGTGTGCTGGGCCTGAGCTATGTGGAAAACAGCCTGTGGGGCGGTTTGCCGCTGACCTTGATTCTGGCTACCTTCGGCATCGCGTTCGCCTTTCCTTTGGGCTTGTTGCTGGCTTTGGGACGTACCTCGCGCTTGCCGGCCGTCAAGGCAGTGTGCGTGGTTTACATCGAACTGATTCGTGGCGTGCCGCTGATCAGCCTGCTGTTCATGTCCTCGGTAATGCTGCCTTTGTTCATGCCCGAGGGCTTTAACATCGACAAGCTGCTGCGTGCTCAGATCGCCATCATTTTGTTTGCGGCGGCGTACATCGCGGAAACCGTGCGGGGCGGCTTGCAGGCCATTCCCAAGGGACAGTATGAAGGCGCGGCTTCGCTGGGCTTGAGCTACTGGCGCACCATGCGTCAGATCATCTTGCCGCAGGCGCTCAAGATCGTGATCCCGCCACTGGTAGGCATTTTCATTTCCCTGTTCAAGGACACCTCCCTGGTCGTGATTATCGGTATTTTCGATTTGACCCAGGCGGCCAAAGTGGCCCTGGCCGATGCGGCCTGGCGCGGCTTTAGCCGGGAAGCCTATCTGTTCATCGCACTGATTTATTTTGTGTTCTGCTACTCCATCTCTCGCTACAGTCGTTCGCTGGAGCGACGTTTGCAAACGGGTTATGAACGCTGACACAGGTAGCAAAGCCTTGGTTAAGACCTATTGCTTTGCTGGCCAGACAAGGAGTTTTGCATGGCAGACGCCATTATTCAGCTAAAGAACGTCAATAAATGGTACGGGCAGTTCCATGTGCTGCGCGATATCAATCTGGATGTGGCCCCCGGCGAGCGCATCGTTATTTGTGGGCCTTCGGGTTCGGGCAAGTCCACCCTGATCCGCTGCATTAATCGCCTGGAAGAGCATCAGAAAGGGCAGATCATTGTGTCCGGTGAAGAGCTCACCAACGATGTGCGTCAGGTCGAGGCTATTCGGCGTGACGTGGGCATGGTGTTTCAGCACTTCAATCTGTTTCCTCACCTGACCGTGATGGAAAACCTGACTTTGGGGCCGATGTGGGTTCGTCGCAAGACCAAGGCCCAGGCTCAGGAGCTGGCCATGAAGTATCTGGAGCGTGTACGTATTCCAGAGCAGGCCAACAAGTATCCCGGACAGCTCTCTGGCGGACAGCAACAGCGCGTGGCCATTGCACGTTCCCTGTGCATGGAGCCTAAAATCATGCTGTTTGACGAGCCGACCTCGGCGCTGGACCCGGAAATGGTCAAGGAAGTGCTGGAAGTGATGGTCGAGCTGGCCCATACCGGCATGACGATGTTGTGCGTGACCCACGAGATGGGTTTTGCGCGTAAAGTGGCTGATCGGGTCATTTTTATGGATCAGGGCGAAATCATCGAGCAAAATACGCCTGATGAGTTCTTTGACTCGCCACGCAGTGAAAGAACGCGTGAGTTCTTAAGCCAGATCATTCATTAAGGATCAGTGGCTGCTCTGTATGGGCTGCCTTGTGCAGCCCATATGCATTTTTATTTCAAGGAAAAAAAGTGATGTTTCGAGTCTGTAAGTGGCTGCTGGCTGTCTCTGGTGTTGCGGCTGTCATGGCCGCCCCGGCTGTAATGGCGGAGGATGCTTATCCTTCCAAACCTATCCAGTTCGTGGTGCCTTATCCACCGGGTGGCCCTTTGGACAGCATGGCTCGCTTGCTGGCTGAACGCGTCAAAGGCGACCTGGGCACGGTTGTGGTGGAGAACAAGTCGGGTGCGGGTGGCAATATCGGTGCCAGCATTGTGGCCAAGGCCGCTCCGGACGGCTATACCCTGATGATGGGGGCGGTGGCGATCAACTCCATCAACCCCTGGCTGTACAAGACCGTGCCTTTTGACCCGGTCGAGAGCTTTGCGCCTATCGCCCTGGTTGCCTCGGTGCCTAACATTCTGATCGTGAACAAAGAGTTTGCCGAACAAAACAAGATTGCTTCGGTGCAGGATCTGATCAGCTACGCTAAAGAGCATCCCGGTCAAATGAACTTTGCTTCGGGCGGTAATGGCAGTGCGGGTCATCTGGCCGGTGAGGTCCTGAACACCCGTGCCGAGATCAATTCCGTGCATGTGCCTTACGCCGGTGCCAACCCTGCCAAAACGGCCTTGCTGGCAGGCCAAGTGCATTTCATGTTTGATAACCTGGCTTCGGCAGCGCCGTTGATCAAGGCAGATACCGTCAAGGCCCTGGCTGTGACGACTCTGGAGCGTTCCAGCTTCCTGCCTGATGTTCCCACCATGGAGCAGGCTGGCGTGAAGCCTTTTGATCTGGGCACCTGGTTTGGAGTGTTCGCTACGGGCGGTACACCACAGCCTGTGCTGGACAAGCTGCATGCCGCTTACTCCAAGGCTTTGATGGACCCGGCCGTGCGTGAAGCACTGGCTACCATGGGCTCGGATGTGCAGCCTGGTACCATGGCTGAATTCAGCGAGCTTGTCAGCAATGATCTGAAGAAGTACAAAGAAGTCGTTGCCGACTCGGGTGCCGAGTTGTTCTAAGCTTTCAAGTACTTAGCCCCCAGGCAATCAGTGACTGCAGTTTGTGTGGTCGCTGGCAAGATCAAGAATTGTTAAAGAAGGCAGTGAAGTCTGTTTTGAAGTACCTGCTTGCGGTGCCTCTTGCTAGTATTGGAGGCATTCAGGCGGTCCTGGTACTTAATTTGAGATTACGGAGCCAATAATGACAATTTCCATTCGTTCTGCAAAATTAGCAGCATGTGCTGGTGCTCTTTCCCTTTTGGCCGCTTGCGGCACGATGGACAATATGAGCACAGGTGGTCGTACCGCAGTGGGTGCGGGTGGCGGCGCTGCTGTGGGGGCTGGTCTTGGGGCTTTGATTGGTGATAGCAGCAAGGCCGCCATGATTGGTGCAGGTATCGGTGCACTGGCTGGTGGTATTGCAGCGTACAACTGGTCTGGCATTAAAAAGGATGTTCAGCAGTCTGGCGCAACTGGCCTGGGTGTGGATGTGACCGAAATGCCCGATGGCAGCTTGCGGGTCAATATTCCTAGCAGTGTGTCGTTTGATACCGGCCATTATCAGTTAAAGCCTGCTTTGCTGCCTGTTCTGGATAGTGTGGCTCGCGCCATGAATCAGCATCCAGAGCTGCGTGCCAAGGCTGTCGGTCATACCGATAGCACCGGGTCGGCACAGACCAATCAAACTTTGTCGGTTAACCGCGCAAGCGCTGTGACGAATTACCTGACGCAGCAAGGTGTGGGACAAGGTCGTTTGATGGTAGAAGGCCGTGGCCCGAACGCTCCTATTGGGGATAATGCGACGGCTGAAGGCCGTGCCATGAACCGCCGCGTGGAGTTGTATTTGTACGCTCCGCAGAAGTAAGTCTCTGCTTGCCGCCTTAAGGTGTGCTGACAAAAGGCCCGGTTTTCTAACCGGGCTTTTTTTTGTTTGATCGGGGAGTGAGGGCATGGTTTGAGGGCAGCATGGTCTGTCAGTTGTCAGTTGTCAGTTATTAGTTGTGAACTGCTGTTTGGTGGTTATCTGTTGTCGTTGATGGCATTAACGTTATTTGAGAGGGGCAGGGCTGATTATTGAGTAGAACCCAGTAATGAGCACGCCCTTGGGGGCGGTGGGCACCCGGAGGGGCTTGAGCACTTGCCGGTGCTGCGCACCGGTCCCCTTGTCGAGGGCATCATCCGGGCGCACTCTGAACTCGCGGGGTGGTTCGTCCCCCGGACGAACCACAAGCGTCCCGCTCAAACAGCAGAGTGCTTGCACCCCGGATCATGCCCCCGCCTGCGGCAAGTACTCTGAATCGCCCCTCCGGGTCCCCACCGCCCCCAAGGGCTCATACCGTGGCTATTCAAGCAATCATGTATTGAGGGTCTGGGTCTGGGTCTGGGTCTGAGATTTGGGATTTCGGATCTTGGGTCTGAGGTTTGACGTCTGAGGAGAGAGGTCGGAGGTGAAAGGTCTCAGGTGATAGGTGATAGGTGATGGGTGATAGGTCAGAGGTCAGGGATTCGACGCAGACCAGGAAAGTGCCACACGCCATTCAAGGATGCAGTTTGAACTGTCCAGAAAAAAACGATTGTGAGCCAGTTAAGCCTAGCTTCAGGGTGTCCGGGTGGTTCAGAGGGTTTGCCGCGGTCGGGAGATAGCGTAGGGGTGCAAGCATCCTGCTGTTTGAGCCGGACGCTTGTACTTGGTCCGGGGGACCAAGTACCCGGCGAGTTCAGGATGCGCCCGTAGCTATCTCCTGACAAGGGCACCGGTGCGCAGCACCGGCAAACCCTCAGCCCGGACACCCTGAAGCTAGGCTTAACTGGCGTCTTCAGCAACGATCTCTTCTGACTGTTAAACCTCGCTTTCCAATCAAATGAGATGACGAAGCTCCAAAAAGAAAAAGCCCCAGGTAGAAAGAATCCACCCAGGGCTTTAACCCATCAAGGCCAGATCAAACAAAGATCATGTTCACACCCGGCCCGTATTCAACACAGCATCAAGCCTCCTGATACAGCTTGCTGCCTTGCTGAACAAATTGCACTGACATCTCCTTCATCCCCTGATCCACAGCGGACTGCTCATCCAGACCGTTAGCCTTGGCATAGTCCCGTACATCCTGCGAAATCTTCATGCTGCAGAACTTGGGGCCACACATGGAGCAGAAGTGCGCCACTTTCATGGAGTCTTTAGGCAAAGTCTCGTCGTGGAACTCACGCGCTGTATCCGGGTCCAGACCCAGATTGAACTGATCATCCCAACGGAATTCAAAGCGCGCCTTGGACAAGGCATTGTCCCGGAAGGCCGCCGAAGGATGCCCCTTGGCCAAGTCCGCGGCATGTGCTGCGATCTTGTAAGTGATGATGCCGTCCTTCACGTCCTTCTTGTTCGGCAAGCCCAGATGCTCCTTGGGCGTCACATAGCACAGCATCGCCGTACCTTGCCAGGCAATCATCGCCGCACCCAAACCGGAAGTGATGTGATCGTAGCCCGGCGCAATGTCCGTTGCCAAAGGTCCCAAGGTGTAGAAGGGGGCCTCATGACAGTGCTCCAGCTGCAACTGCATGTTCTCTGGAATCAGATGCAAAGGCACATGACCAGGACCTTCAATCATGACTTGAACATCATGCTTCCACGCTACCTGGGTCAACTCGCCCAGGGTACGCAGTTCCGCGAATTGTGCCTGATCATTAGCGTCATAGCCCGAGCCGGGGCGCAAGCCATCGCCTAGCGAGAAAGCCACGTCGTACTGCTTCATGATCTCGCAGATGTCCTCGAAATGCTCGTACAGGAAGCTTTCGCGGTGATGCGCCAGACACCACTTTGCCATGATGGAACCACCGCGCGAAACAATGCCTGTCATGCGGCTGGCCGTCATGGGAATAAAGGGCAAACGCACACCGGCATGAATGGTGAAATAGTCCACGCCTTGCTCGGCCTGCTCAATCAAGGTGTCGCGGAAAATATCCCAAGTCAGATCTTCGGCAATGCCGCCGACCTTTTCCAGGGCCTGGTAAATAGGCACCGTACCGACAGGAACCGGCGAGTTGCGAATAATCCATTCGCGCGTCTCATGGATATTCTTGCCCGTGGACAAATCCATGATGGTGTCCGCACCCCAGCGAATCGCCCAGGTCATTTTTTCGACCTCTTCGCCAATGGTGGAGCCCAGGGCGGAGTTACCGATATTGGCGTTGATCTTCACCAGGAAATTGCGGCCAATAATCATGGGCTCGGTTTCCGGGTGGTTGATATTGGCGGGCAAAATGGCTCGGCCACGCGCAATCTCATCACGAACAAACTCGGGGGTGACCGTGGTGGGCAAGCTGGCACCGAAACCTTGACCAGGGTGTACCTTGGTCAGGCGACGAGCCATCTCTTCACCTTGCGGACCGCTGGCGCGCAAGCTTTCAATGTATTGCTCGCGTCGCAGATTTTCCCGAATCGCCACAAACTCCATTTCGGGAGTGATGATGCCGCGCCGTGCGTAATGCATTTGCGTGACATTGGCTCCCGAAATGCTGCGTCGAGGCTGACGCTTCAACTCGAAGCGTAACGTGTCCAGTTCCGGGTCGGCCTGGCGGGCTTGACCGTACTGGCTATTGAGTCCTGCCATCAACTCGGTGTCCTTGCGCTCGCTGATCCAGGCTTGGCGTAGCGGGGGCAGGCCTTTGCGAATATCGATCTGCACCGAGGGGTCTGTGTAGGGACCGCTGGTGTCATAAACGCTTAAGGGAGGATTCGGCTCGGCGCCGAAGTGGCTGGGCGTATCAGCCAGGGAGATTTCCCGAAAAGGCACACGCAGATCAGGCCGTGAGCCGGTTTGGTAGATTTTTCGGGAGTTGGGTAAGGGCTGGATCGCAGCCGGGTCTACGCTGGCCGCTGTGGCCGTAAAAGAAGGGGTTTTGCTTGTCATTGCAGCTCCAAAGAAATGGTGGAGCCGATATAGGAAGAAGTGCCGTGCAGGCATTGCACCTGTGGCACACGCTCCCAGCATCGGCATTATCCGTACTGGTACGAGGGTTTATCTCAACCCGCCAAATGGCGAGTACCCCTGCGTGCTGACAAGTATAGGTATCTTGGAGCTGCTTGTGGACGTATAAGGCTTATTTTCTTTTCATACCGTTGAGCAGATGACGGATGGTTTGATCCAGATGGTCACGTTCTTTGGGGGGCAAAGCCACAATCTCGTCCACGGAAAAGCGGTTGAAGGGCCAGGTCACAATCGGTGGGCCTTCGCCGGAGTCTTGCAAGGTGGTGGCATGGGCTGCACTCAGCTCCATATTGCCCAGCCCGTTTTTCAGCCATTGAGCACTGATATTCAGGGCTTTGGCCAGATCCAGAATTTCGCGCGCGTCACGCCGCGTACCACTCTCGTAATTGGAGATGGCGCTTTGACTGAGGTTGCACAGACGAGCCAGCTCGGCTTGGGAAAAGCCGCGTTGCAGGCGGGCGTGGCGGAGGCGATCAGAGAAGTGTTTCACAGTACAGATTGTTCATGGAACGCCCTGCACGATGGTTTTGAGTAAAAATGTCGTATGTGATAAAAATGTCTGGCTTAACCGGCTGAATGAAACGAAGAGAAGCTTAAGATGGGGGCAGCACCAGATTTGTCGGGTTCAAGCCTGTGCTTAAAGCTTGAATGTCAGGGGTATTTAACAAGGCAGGCGGTATAGGTGGGTAGAACGTACGGTGCCTAGCGTTTTTTCATGCCGTCCAGTAAATGACGCAAAGTGCGATCGAGCAAATCACGTTCGCCATCTGCCAAAGCAACCACTTCATCGACGGAAAACAGTCGGAAAGGCCAGGTAACAATGGGAGGACCATACAGGGGTTCGGACAATGTGTAGCTGTCCTGCGTGAACTCCATCGTGCCGATACCCTTGCGCAACCACAAAGCGCTGACATTCAAGGCTCTGCTCAACTCCAGAATTTCACGTGCATCCCGACGAGTGCCATTTTCATAATTGGAGATGGCGCTCTGGGTCAATCCGCATAGACGTGCCAAATCTGCCTGAGAAAGACCGCGATGTTGACGTGCGTGGCGAAGGCGTTCGGAGAAATGTTTCACACAACAGATTGTTGATGTAAAGCCAAACACGATGGTTTTAATTAAAAATCACAGTCGTGATTTATACTGTCCGGCATAGTCATCAGATGTCATTATAGTTAAGGTATCAACTATGTCGGTTGCAAATGAAATTGCTGGCGGTCCTGTTGTTCTGTACCTGGCCACGGCTATCCCTGATCGAAACTTACTAGAACAACAAATTCAGGCTCTGGCAGAACGTGGTTATCGTCTTATTTTTTGCCCGGATGCGACGGCTTTGCTGCAGTTGGCCCAAACGCGGGGCCGTTACGCCGGTTCGATATGTATTGCCTGGTTGGGCGGGGCCTTGGCGGAAATCTGCTCGGCGGCCGTGCGCTTACGTATGCTGTGTCCGCAAATTGGAATCCTGATGCAGTCCGATGCGACGGACTCGGCCATGCTGCAAGCCTTGCATAGCGGCGGAGATCAGTTTTGCCCCAGGGATGCGTCTTTGGAGTTGCTGGCAGCCAGTTTGCACAGCTTGCAGCGGCGCATGATGCAGATGCCCATCATTCCTGAACCGTCTCAGCCCCAGGAGTGGGTGCTGGATCAGGAGGGCTGGGCCTTGATATCGCCTGTCGGGATCTCGTTTAGCCTGACCAGCACGGAGCGCGCCTTCATCGTCCGATTGCTGCGCGAAGAGGATCGCCGGGCCAGTCATTACGAGTTGATGCGGGCTGTGGCTAGTAAAACGGATGTAATCAGCAATCCACCCGGTGCTTCGCATATCAACCGCCTGGGCGTTCTGGTCAGCCGTATGAGACGCAAATTCAACCAGGGAGGCACGGTTCTGCCTATCCGCTCGATTCATAACTGGGGCTATATGTTCGCTGCTAATTGCCAGTTGCTGGCCTAGTCAGGATGTCATCAGGGCAGGGCAGTTGAAAAAGGCCCTGTCGGTTATACCGGCAGAGCCTTTGTTCATGCTGTGGGGGGCAGGGCTTAGTAGTAGCGCTGCACCGACAAGTCGTCTGCACGGATGGCTGGCTCCTTGTTGCTGATCAGATCAGCCAGCAATTGTGCACTGCCGGTAGCCAAGGTCCATCCCAGCGTACCGTGGCCGGTGTTCAGGAACAGATTGGAGTAGCGGCTACGCCCCACAATTGGGGTGCTGTCCGGCGTCTTGGGACGCAGGCCGGTCCAGAAATGCAGATCTGCATCGCTTTGGTAGCTGCCGGGGAACAGATCATTCAGGACCATCAGCAAGGTCTGTTCACGGCGGGGATTCAGGCGCTTGTTAAAGCCGACGACCTCGGCCATGCCGCCCACGCGAATGCGATTATCAAAGCGGGTCAGGGCGATCTTGTAGCTTTCATCCAGCAACGTGGACTGAGGCGCACGCGAGGCATCCGCAATTGTGGCGGTAATGGAGTAGCCCTTCAACGGGTAGACCGGGATGGCCTGCAGGTCTTTCATCAAACCCGTAGACCAGGAGCCCAAGGCCACCACGTAGGCATCGGCAGTCAACAGGCCATCGGAGCTTTGGACGCCGCTGATCTGCGTGCCGTTGCTGTGAATGCGCTGAATGTTCTGGTTCCAGCGGAATTCCACGCCTTCCTTCTCGGCCAATTCGCTAAGGCGGCGGGTGAACATCTGGCAGTCGCCGGTTTCATCTTCCGGGAAGCGCAAGCCACCGCTTAGTTTGTGCTCTACGTGGCGCAGAGCCGGCTCAATCGTGTGCAATTCGGAGGCGGACAGCAGCTCGTAGGGCACGCCAGCTTCTTTCAGGACCTCGATGTCGGCGGCAATGCCGTCCAGCTGCTTTTGCGTACGGAAAAGCTGCAAGGTGCCTTGGGCACGGTGCTCGAATTGAATGTCGGTCTGGGCGCGCAACTCGGCCATGCAGTGGCGGCTGTATTCAGCCAGACGCACCATGCGTTCTTTATTGATGGCGTAGCGGTCTGCTGTGCAGTTGCGCCACATGGCCAGTAGCCACTTGATTTGTGTCAGCGTGCCATCCGGGCGAATCGTCAGGGCCGGATGCTCGTCGAACATCCACTTGATGGCTTTGCGCGGGATACCCGGCGCAGCCCAAGGGCAGGCATAGCCAAAGGACAACTGACCGGCATTGGCAAAACTGGTTTCCAGAGCGGGCCCAGCCATGCGGTCGATGACCGTTACGCTGTGTCCTTGGCGGGCAAGATAATAAGCGCTGGTTACGCCTTCTACGCCAGCACCTAGCACGAGGATCTTCATACGGTTCCTTGGGCGCATCGCCCGAAAGGGAAAGTGTTGCAATCAGGCGCGCAAAAACCGCGCGCACTGTCGCAATTCGATACGTTTTATCCGTCTATTTCAACAGGCGGGCAGGGTAGGGGTCAAGGATTAGTCCTGATCCGGTGCACTGCGTGGGAACACCATATTGTTACGGTGTATCAGCTCTGTATCGTGTTCGCTGCCCAGCAATTCATTGATCAGGTGGCTGGGTTGGCCCATGATGCGGCGGGTGTCGTCCGAGGAGTAGTTGATCAGACCACGGGCGTATTCCACGCCGTGCTTGTCCACGCAGGCAACGACATCGCCACGGTCAAATTCGCCTTCTACATGGGTGACACCGACGGGCAGCAGGCTCTTGTGACCGTCTACCAGCGCACGTACAGCGCCTTCGTCCAGCGATACGCGACCACGCACACGCAACTGGTCGACCAGCCAGCGTTGGCGGGCCGAGCGTACGGGCAGGGTGGCACGCAGCTCGGTGCCAATGCGCTCACCTTGCGCCAGGCGGGACAGGACTTGCTGTTCGCGGCCAGAGGCAATAATGGTGTGGCCACCGCTTTGCGCAGCGCGTTTGGCGGCCAGGATTTTGGTGATCATGCCGCCGGTGCCGATATTGCTGCCCGAGCCGCCTGCCATGGCTTCCAGCGTCGGATCGCCCGCCTGTCCCAGCGAGATGAACTGTGCATCAGGATTGCTGCGCGGGTCGGCACTGTAAAGGCCAGCCTGGTCGGTCAGGATAATCAGGGTTTCGGCTTCGATCAGGTTGGTGACCAGTGCGCCCAATGTATCGTTGTCGCCCACGCGGATTTCATCCGTGACCACCGTGTCGTTCTCGTTCACGATGGGGACTACACCCAGGTCCAGCAAGGTGTTGATGGTGCCTCGTGCATTCAGGTAGCGATGGCGGTCGGCCAGATCTTCATGGGTCAGCAGAATCTGAGCGGTGCGCACACCATGGCGGGCAAAAGCCACTTCATAGGCTTGAATCAAGCCCATCTGGCCGACGGCCGCCGCCGCTTGCAACTCATTCATGGCCTTCGGTCGGCGCGGCCAGCCCAGGCGGGCCATGCCTTCGGCAATGGCACCGCTGGAAACCAGCACCAATTGCTTGCCTTGGGCATGCAGTTGAGCAATCTGGGTAGCCCATTGCTCTACGGCATCCAGGTCAATCCCTTTGCCCTCGTTGGTGACTAGGGAGGAACCTACTTTAATAACCAATCGGCGCGATTGCGCAACGGCCGATTCAGAATGAGAAGAGTGCTGCATGACGAGTTCAGAAATCCATCGCTTGGCGTGTAAATAGAGAAAATGCCAGGAGTAGGGCGGTTGGCTTAACCGCGTCTTCCGGGCATTTTGGGGTTCAGTCCTGGAGTCTAGATCCTGGACCTGTGTAGCACGATCAGTCTGGGGCAAACCTCTCGTCGTAAATATGGGTGCCGTCGGCAATATCTTGCTCGATATGCTCTTTGCGGCTTTCTTCATCCAGCCAGGATTGCAGCTGATAGACCAGATCCTGTGTACCGACACCGGTCAGGGCGGAGATACCAAAGACCGGGCCTTCCCAGTTCAGCTCTTTGAGCAGGCGGGCTTTCAGGTCTTCCGGGTCCGAGACCATGTCCAGCTTGTTCAGAACCAGCCAGCGTGGCTTGGCGTACAGCTCTTCGCTGTACAGACGCAGTTCTTCAACAATGGCACGGGCCTCTGCAGCCACTTTGGCTACAACATCCTCGTCCGGGTCCAGGCTGGATACGTCCAGCAAATGCAGCAAGATACGGGTGCGAGTCAGGTGGCGCAGGAACAAGTGTCCCAGGCCGGCACCTTCGGAAGCGCCCTCGATCAGGCCAGGAATATCGGCCACTACAAAGCTGTGGGCTTCGGACGAACGCACCACACCCAGGTTGGGGTGCAAGGTGGTGAAGGGGTAATCAGCAATGCGAGGCTTGGCGTTGGAAATGCGGGTGATCAGCGTGGATTTACCGGCGTTGGGCATACCCAGCAGACCGACATCAGCCAGCACCTTCAGTTCCAGACGCAGCTTGCGATGCTCGCCTTCCTTGCCGTAGGTAAATTGACGCGGGGCACGGTTCACACTGGATTTGAAGTGCAGGTTACCTAAACCACCGGCGCCGCCTTGGGCCAGGGTTATTTTTTCGCCATGACGCTTCATGTCAAATAGCTGCTCGCCGGTTTCTGCGTCAAAAATCATGGTGCCAACGGGCACACGCAGGGTGATGTCCTCGCCACCCGCGCCATATTGGTCGGACCCACGGCCGTTTTCGCCGTTGCGAGCGCGGTGCAGGCGGGCGTAGCGGTAGTCGATCAAGGTGTTGACGTTACGGTCGGCCTCGGCATAAATGCTGCCACCGCGTCCACCGTCGCCGCCATTGGGGCCACCTTTTTCAATAAATTTTTCTCGGCGGAAACTGGCAGCGCCGTTTCCACCTTTGCCTGCGACCACTTCAATGGTCGCTTCGTCTACGAATTTCATGGTGATGAGTGCTGTATAGGTCCAGGGGCCGCAGAACCGTATGGGCTGCTGGTCTGGGAGCAGACCATTTTAAACAAAAACCCCAATTGCTTAGTGTATAGGAGATTGGCTTATCTGCCGGTATGTGCCGTGATAGTGGCCGATTTTTAATCTCTTGCTGTGGCCGTAGGGAGACTGGCTAAGCCGGGTGGGCGGGTTTGGGCGATGGCGGGTTGGCCATGCATAAAAAAAGCCCTGCCTAGGGCGGCAGGGCTTTTTCGCAGCGAGTACGCTTTGATCGGGTGGCTTATTCGCCAGCAACGACCGAAACGGTACGCTTGTTCAGAGCACCAGTGATGGAAAATTTAACTTTGCCATCGACCAGGGAGAACAGGGTGTGGTCTTTGCCAATGCCCACGTTCACGCCGGGGTGAAACTGAGTGCCGCGCTGACGAACAATGATGCCGCCAGCCGAAATTACCTGACCGCCGTAGACTTTAACGCCCAGACGTTTGGCCTGTGAGTCACGGCCGTTCCGCGTAGAGCCGCCGCCTTTCTTCTGTGCCATTTCTTTAGCTCCTAGATGAAGAAAATACCAAATTCGCTTTTAGCAACAACTTAGGCGTTGATCGCTTCGATGCGGATTTCGGTGTAGTTTTGACGATGGCCTTGCGTTTTGCGGTAGTGCTTGCGACGGCGCATTTTGAAAATCTTGATTTTGTCGTGACGGCCTTGCGCAAGAACAGTAGCCTTGACCACAGCGCCAGCAACGAAAGGAGCACCGATTTGCAGTGCTTCACCTTCGCCGACGGACAGAACCTGGTCAAGCGAAATTTCTTGCCCAATGTCTGCCGGTATCTGTTCTATTTTGAGTTTTTGGCCAGCAGTAATGCGATATTGCTTACCGCCGGTTTTTATAACCGCGTACATAGGGAATCCCTTAAAGAGTCAAACAGGCATCGCGTAAAAGGCCAATAACAGCCCGCTGTAATGCCATCTAACATAAAAAAATCTTGACACGCAAAATGCCAAGCAAAAAATAATAGGGCAAAAAGGCTTTGCTGTCAATGGCTTGGGCCTTCTCCTGTCTGTATTTTGCATCCAATCCTTTCGTTTTTCACTGGGTAGGCAGGGGAGGCCCCTTGTCTTCGGGTCGTAAAGAACGTGTGAGGGGACCTGCCTCGCCCAGAACAGGGCATATCGCTAATTTGTTACATTTCTCCTCAATCTGTGGCCTTTGAGTGGCTCGCCTTCCGCTACGGTAGAGCTGTTGCGTTCACAGAAGCGTAAGTCATTTATTTTTCGGACCTACTAAGGGGAAACGTATGAATAAGGACACGATCGAAGGCAAATGGAAACAACTGGCCGGTAAAGCCCGCAGCGTCTGGGGCGAAATTACGGATGATGAGTGGGCCAAGGTGAAAGGGGATGCCACGCAATTGGCCGGTCTGGTGCAAGAGCGCTATGGCCGTACCCGCGAAGAGGCGGAGCGCGAGGTTAAAGACTTCTACGACAAGTACGACCGTTAGCGGGTGGGAACCTTTTTTTGTCTGTAGGTATTTCATGAGCTGTCGTTGAGATGGCCCGTCAGACAAGGTGCTGTCCCTGTACGTACTGATGATGAGGAGAATCGTATGCTTTACTACGCCGTAATCTTTTTTATTGTAGCTATCGTGGCTGCTGTGCTGGGTTTTGGTGGCATTGCCGCTGGTGCTGCTTCGATTGCCAAGATCCTGTTTGTCGTGTTCCTGATTCTGGCGGTGCTCTCGCTGGTCAAGGGCATGGGCAAGAAATAGAACAAGCCCGCCAGTGGCGGGCTTGTCCGTAAGGAAAAACCGTCTCCACCGATTGGGTGGAGGCGGTTTTTTTTATCAGGAGCGGTAGTCCGCGTTGATAGTGACGTACTCGTGCGAGAAGTCGCAGGTGTAAACCGTTTCGCTGTGTTGGCCACGGCCCAGAGAAACACGTACCAGAATTTCGGCTTCCTGCATGACGCGCTGGCCATCTTCTTCCTGGTAATCGGGGTTGCGGCCACCGTCCACGGCCACCAGCACATCTCCTAGCCACAGACGCAATTTGCTCACGTCCAGATCGCTAATGCCGGCGTAGCCAATGGCGCACAGAATACGGCCCAGGTTCGGGTCGGAGGCAAAGAAGGCTGTTTTCACCAGAGGTGAGTGAGCGATGGCGTAAGCCACTTTCAGAGCTTCTTCGCTGGAACCGGCGTCATCAACCTGAATGGTCATGAACTTGGTGGCGCCTTCGGCGTCACGCACAATTTTCTGGGCCAGTTCGCGCGAGGCGTCGACCAGGGCATCCAGCAAGGTGTTGTAGTTCGGGTCTGCAATCGACTCTACCGTGACACCGCTTTGGCCGGTTGCCATGATGATGAAGGAGTCGTTGGTGGAGGTGTCGCCATCAACCGTAATGCGGTTGAAAGAGCGGTCCGCTGCCAGACGGCACATATCGCGCAGCAGTTCGGGAGCAATACCGGCGTCCGTAGCCAGGTAACCCAGCATGGTGGCCATATTGGGGCGAATCATGCCCGCGCCCTTGCTGATGCCGGTCAGTGTGATGGTTTTACCCGACAACTGGATTTGACGAGACACGATTTTGGGTTGCGTGTCGGTGGTCATGATGCTGTGAGCAGCATTGAACCAGTTGTTGTCGGCCAGATCGCTCACCGCCGCAGGCAGAGCGCCCAGCAGGCGATCCATGGGCAGAGGCTCCAGAATCACGCCGGTGGAAAAGGGCAACACTTGCTGGGGCAGGATGTTCAGCAGGCGCGCGGTTTCCGTGCAGGTTTGCTGTGCTTTTTCCAAACCAGCCTGACCTGTGCCAGCGTTGGCATTGCCGGTGTTGATGACCAGGGCGCGGATGCCATCGTGCGTAGCCAAGTGCGCTTCGCACACTTGTACTGGAGCAGCACGGAAACGGTTGGTGGTGAACACACCGGCCACGCTGGTGCCGGGGGCCAATTCAAACACGGTCAGGTCGCGTCGGTTGGCCTTGCGAATACCGGCTTCGGCAATACCGATTTTGACACCGGCAACGGGGTGAATATCAGATTCAGAGGGAATGAACAGATTGACGGCCATGACGCGATCCGAAAAACAATGTTAAAGGCGGCTCAAAGCAGTAATGATACTTGCTTTGAGCCGCCTGAGCATATCTTTGGTCGCGCCGGAGCGCTTAGCTTTCGCGAGCAGCCATGGCCACGTTGTTGCGAGTGATCAGCTTGAGTTCGCCCAGGGCTTCAAACAGGTTGACGCGCGCTTTTTCCGACAGGTTGGCAAACATCTCCTGTAGCCACTGCTCGTGGGAGGCCGCCATTTTCTTGAACTGGCGCTTGCCCTTGGGTGTCAGGCGGATCAGGGGGCTGCGACGGTCGGTGAGCACCTTGATGCGTTCGACCAAACCTTCTTTTTCCAGCTGATCGGTAATGCCCGTGATATTGCCGTTGGTGACCATCAGGTGACGGGACAGCTCGCTCATTTTCATGCCAGCGGGCTGACGCTGCAATTGAGCCATCAGGTCAAAACGGGGCAGTGTGGTCGTGTGCTCGGTACGCAGGCGACTGCGAATTTCGCCTTCAACCAGATTGGTGCAGGCCATCAAGCGCAGCCACAGGCGGGTGTCGAAGTGGTCGTCGCTATGGGCACGGCTTTCCAAGTCGGGAGCGGCATCGGCGACGGCGGAAGCGGGGATATCGTTCATGATCATAGATAGCTTGCCTTAATGGTGCATGTCCAAAATGTTTAGCTTTGAAGGACGCAGACCGCAGCCATGAGCAAGCTGGGTTAGCTTGGTGGGTATCTTAGGGGCTGGCTCGAAGTTTGACATTGCGACAGATCAAAGTAAATTCGTTTTTAAGCTTAAATTAATCAACTTGATAGAAAGCACCGGCAAAGCAGGCAAAGCATTGGGTAAGGAAATGCAAACTCTTGTCTGCTATTTACTTTTAGGGCCACGGCTTTGAATAATCTTCGGACGGCGCTCTAACTTTGATCCGACACGATAAGCTGGCTAAATTCAAGTGATTATTTAGTTGAAGTATAAGGCATTTGCCTCTGTATCGCCTGTTCGCTTAATCACTTTTCTGCTTTTTTTGATACTTTTTTTGTTTCAAAAATAATGTCTTCCGTAATTTTTCTTAATTGAAAAAAATGCATGCAGAAGATCGATTTATTTCTTATATCCTGAAATTCATTATTGAATTTTGCGTTGCGCGGGCAAGGGCCTCAGCGGAGCCTGGATCAGTCTAGGATACCCCTTGAAACAGCGGAGGATGATGCGCTACTGCGGATAACCCGTAGTCGGGATTGCTGATACTGGAGCATTTTTTTTGCTAATATCCTTTAGAACTAAACAATATAGACCTTGCCAATTTGGCTGGCGCCTTTGATGGACCAAGGTCTACGCCTGAGTGGGGCGTAATCTACGCAGGAGATAAGGATGGAACGTTCAGCGCACCTTGATACCTTTGCACGCGACAATCTGCCACCCATGGAGTGGTGGCCAGAGATGTTGCTGGAAGGCAATCCGGATGTGGACTATCCCGCTCGTCTCAATTGTGCCGTGGCGCTGTTGGGAGAGCAGGTAGCAGCGGGGCATGGTGATCGCGTGGCTTTGCAGTGGGCACAGGGCGATGAGAATCGCAGCCTGACCTACAAGCAGCTGGACGTGCTGACCAACCGTATTGCTCATGTTCTGGTTGAGGACATGAAGCTGGTGCCCGGCAACCGGGTTTTGCTGCGTGGTCCCAATAACCCCATGATGGCCGCCTGCTGGTTGGCCAGCATCAAGGCCGGTCTGGTCACGGTTCCCACCATGCCTTTGTTGCGGGCGGTGGAACTGAAGACGATTCTGGACAAGGCCGAGATTCATGCTGCCTTGTGTGACGAGCGCCTGCGTGAAGAGCTGGAACACTGCATGGACTCCACGCATGATTCCTACACGCCTGCTCTGAAGCAACTGTTGTGCTTTAACGATGAAAGCGCCAAGGGTCTGGAAGCCTTGTTGGCTGACAAGCCCGAAGAGTTCACCGCTTGCGATACGGCGGCTGACGATGTTTGTCTGATCGCTTTCACCAGCGGTACGACCGGCCAGCCTAAAGGTTGCATGCACTTCCATCGTGATGTGCTGGCAATGTGCGATACCTTCTCGCGTCACGTACTGCGTTTGACCCCGGATGATGTGGTCTGCGGTACGCCTCCTTTGGCCTTTACCTTCGGCCTGGGCGGTCTGCTGTGCTTCCCGCTGCGTGTGGGTGCATCCACTGTCCTGCTGGAGCGTCTGACGCCTTCCGATCTGCTGGGCATGATTGATCGCTTCAAAGTGACCATGAGCTTTACCGCACCCACCTTCTATCGTCAGATGGCTGGTTTGGTGGATCGTTACTCCTTGGCCAGCTTGCGTGCCACCGTGTCGGCAGGCGAAGCCTTGCCAGATGCGACGCGTCAGCTTTGGAAGCAGGCCAGCGGCATCGAGATGACAGATGGCATTGGTGGCACGGAAATGATTCACGTGTACGTGTCCAGCCCACCTGAAAAAGTGCGTGCTGGTGCCATTGGCCAAGTGGTGCCCGGTTATGTCGCCACGATTCTGGACGATGATCTGAATCCGGTGCCAGTCGGTACGGTAGGCCGTTTGGCCGTAAAGGGGCCGACAGGCTGCAAGTACCTGAACGACGAGCGTCAGAAGCAGTTTGTTCAGGGCGGTTGGAACTTCCCTGGCGACACCTTCAAGATGGACGAGGACGGCTACTTGTATTACCAGGCTCGTAACGACGACATGATTGTTTCCTCGGGCTACAACATTGCCGGTCCTGAAGTGGAAGGCACCTTGCTCAAGCACGAGGCTGTGGCCGAGTGTGGCGTTGTAGGTGCCGCCGATGAAGAACGGGGCCAGATTGTGCAGGCCTTCATTGTGCTCAAGCCTGGCTTTACCGGAAACGATGAGCTGAAAAAGAAGCTGCAGGATTTTGTGAAAGAGAACGCAGCGCCGTACAAGTATCCACGCGCCATTGAGTTCGTGACTTCCTTGCCTCGTACCGAGACAGGGAAGTTGCAGCGTTTTGTCTTGCGGCAGATGGCGCAAGACTGATTGTTCACAGCATAAAAAAAGCGGGCATATAGCCCGCTTTTTTGTGTCTGGTGCTTTTAGTTTTTGAAGGTGGCAAAAACTTCGCGTGCCGCTTGCACAGTGGCGTCGGTAATGTCCGGGGTGTGCTGCACCGAAACAAAACCTGCTTCAAAGGCCGAGGGTGCGAAGTACACACCCTTGTCCAGCATGGCGTGGAAGAACTGCTTGAAGCGCTCGATGTCGCCAGCCGACACTTGGGCCAGGGAGGTGGGCACGGTTTCGCTGAAGTAGATACCGAACAAGCCGCCCTGGTGGTCTGCCGTAAAAGGTACGCCTGCTTCTTTTGCAGCGGCCTTCAAGCCCTGGATCAGCTTGGCGGTGTTGGCTGTCAGGGTGTCGTAGAAACCGGGTTGAGCCAGTTTCTTCAAGGTTGCCAGGCCAGCGGCCACAGCAACAGGGTTACCGGACAGGGTGCCTGCCTGGTAAACGCCACCGACGGGAGCGACGCATTGCATGATGTCGCGACGGCCACCGAAAGCACCGACGGGCATGCCGCCGCCAATCACCTTGGCCAGGGTGGTCAGGTCAGGACGAATGCCGGTCAGGCCTTGCACGCCTTGAGGGCCAACACGGAAGCCGGTCATGACTTCGTCAAAAATCAGTACGGCACCGTATTCGGTACACAGTTCGCGCAAGCCTTCCAGGAAGCCGGGGGCTGGGCGCACCAGGTTCATGTTGCCGGCAAAAGGCTCAACGATAATGCAGGCGATTTCGCTGCCTTTCTGTTTGAAAGCATCGCGCACGGCGTCCAGATCGTTGTAGTCCAGCACCAGGGTGTGGCCGACAAATTCGGCTGGCACGCCTGCAGAGGTGGGGTTGCCAAAGGTCAGCAAGCCGGAACCGGCTTTGACCAGCAAACTGTCAGCGTGGCCGTGGTAACAGCCTTCAAACTTGATGATGGTGTTGCGGCCGGTAAAGCCACGGGCCAGACGAATGGCGCTCATGGTGGCTTCGGTGCCGGAGCTGACCAGACGCACTTGCTCGATGGACGGCAGCATTTTGGTCAGGGTTTCAGCCAGCACGACTTCGCCTTCGGTAGGCGCGCCGTAGGACAGGCCGTGTACGGCGGCTTCCTGTACGGCCTTGATAACGTCCGGATCGGAGTGGCCCAGAATGGCCGGTCCCCAGGAACCCACGTAGTCCGTGTATTGCTGGCCGTCTGCATCCCAGATGTAAGGGCCCTGAGCGCGTTCGATAAAGCACGGGGTGCCGCCCACGGAACCGAAGGCACGGACGGGCGAGTTGACGCCGCCGGGGATGACTTTGCAGGCACGTTCAAAAAGTTCGGAGTTACGGGACATGAGGCAAGAATCCAGATGTGAAAAGGTCAAGGCCAGGCAAGGGGTCAGCGCATAAAGCGCGATGAGTCCTGGGCGTGAAAGTAGTCGGTAAAGCGTTGCGCCGTGGCGCGTATATCGCTGGTTTCAAACAGGCTGCTGATAACGGCAACGCTATCGACCCCTGCTTCCAGCAGTTCGGGCATTTTCTCGGGTGTGATGCCGCCAATCGCAACAATGGCAGCACGTCGTCCCTCGTGTTCTTGTTCTTGGCAAAGCAGTCGAGCTTGTCGCAAGGTGTTCAGTTCAGCCGGGGGGGCTTCGGGTTTGACGCTGGAAGGGTACATGGCACCAAAGGCAATGTAGTCTGCATCGTCTGCCAGGGCCTGGCGAGCCAGATCCAGACTGTTGTAGCAGGAGCGTCCCAGCAGGGCTTGCGGCCCCAGTGCCTGACGGGCCTGGGTCAACTCGCCATCGCTTTTACCCAGGTGCGCGCCTTGCACGTCAAACTCTTGCGCCCAGCTCCAGTGATCGTTCACCAATAGCGGCAGATCCAAAGACAGGCACAGCTTGATCAACTCTTTGAGTTGTTGCTGGCGGATTGGTTCCGGGCCGTTCTTGCGACGGAATTGCAAGACCTGCAAACCCCCTTCGTGAGCGGCACGCACTGCGTTCAACAAGCGGGCGGTGTCGTCCCATTCGGGAGTAATGCCGTATAGACCGGCAGGAAAGCGCAGGGTGGTGGCGTCAGTCATTTTGGGGAGCAACAGGGTTGAACAGGCGGTGGCCCATACCGGGCTGGAAGGTGTCACTGGCACGTGCCTGCAGGTGCAACAAGGCTGATTCTACCGCGTTATCCAGCTCGTGGCCTTGAGCCAGAAAGCTCAGGCAGGCGGTAGCCAGCAAACTGTCTATGTCCTGCTGACGCAGGCCGCCATCCAGCGGCATGCTGTAGTCCAGACGACCGTGATGTCCCTGAAAGCGCGTATGCCATTGTCCGGCAGCACCGGGGACGCCGGTGACCAGTACGGCATTGGCTCCGTTATTCAACAAGGTTTCCACGGCATCGGGGGTGTCGCCCAGCAGCTCGTCGGCCTGCCAGCGCTCCAGGCTGGGGTGGTCGATCAATAATAAGGAGCTCAGGGGCAGGAGCAGGCGTAAACTGGCATCAAGAGCATCGTCCGCATCCAGTTCGTCCAGGCCGGTGGGCATGGCGCTCAGGTGCAGGACCAAGGGCAGTTCAGGGTAGTCGGAGCAAAGCTCGGCCACCATGCTGGCGATTTCAGGACTGTAGACAGGACCGCACTTGATGGCCTGAATGTTCATGTCCTCCAGCAAGCAGCGCGCCTGGTCGTCGGCAATGTCCTCTGCCAGGGTCTGAATGTTTTCTTGCTGCGCGCTATCGCGCACCAGCAAGGCGGTGGGCACGCTGACGATATGGCAGCCCAGATGAGCGCCAGTGATGGCATCGGCGGGCAGGTGGGCACCGCCGCTGGGATCATAAGGAGCCAGCACGAGCGCCAGAGCAGGACTTGAATTTTTGATTTCAGCAGCCATCTTGTCTTGGTTACCCATGCAGGGCCGGCAAGGCTCTGGATGTCACGGGTTGAGTAATTTAGTAATATGAACCCCATTTTAATGGATTGCCCCGATTTGCACGCGGATCGGACTATGTTTACAAATACAGTAGGAATACTATGCGTACGTGGATGTGCCTGATTTGCGGCTGGATTTATGATGAAGAAGCAGGTTTGCCTGAGGAAGGCATTGCGCCGGGCACACTCTGGGAAGACGTCCCTCCGAACTGGGTCTGTCCCGAATGCGGCGCTCGTAAGGAAGACTTCGAAATGATCGAGGTGTGATCATCTCAAGTTCCAAGGTGGTTTGTTTTGACGGGAGGTGTGTATGAGTGCCACTAGCCAGTCCCCGCTAATCCAAGAAAGCGCTGATCTAACGCACCACCTGTTACTTGCCATGCCCGGTGTGGTTTCGGGCAGCTTGGCCGACACGGTGATTTATGTCTGTGAACATAATGAACAAGGTGCCTTGGGCCTTGTTATCAATCGACCAACGGATCTGAGCCTGGTTGAGCTGCTGTCTCGTATCGAGGTGGATGTGGAAAACCGGGCTGATCTGGCCGCGACTTCTGTCTACTTCGGTGGACCGGTGCAAACGGATCGCGGCTTTGTTCTCCATGATTCCGATAAAACCTATACCTCCAGTCTGGGGGTAGGTGATCTGACTCTGACTACTTCGCGGGACGTGCTGCAGGACGTGGCCCAAGGCCAGGGGCCAGTGCATATGCTGGTCACGCTGGGTTATGCCGGTTGGGCTGCGGGCCAGCTGGAAAGCGAGATGGCCGACAATGCCTGGCTGAGCATCAAGGCTACCCATGAAATCCTGTTTTCTACCCCGGTTGGGGAGCGCTATGATCGCGCCCTGGCCTTGCTGGGAATCAGTCCTTTTACCCTGACAGGTGCTGCGGGCCATGCCTGAACACGAAACACCGTCAATGGTCAGCTCGGCGCAAACCTTGCTGGCCTTTGACTATGGCCTGAAAAAAATTGGCGTGGCGCTGGGCAACACCTTGACGCGCCAGGCCCGCCCTTATACGATTTTGCGGCCCGTTACACGGGAACAGCGCTTTGCGGCTATCGAGGCTTTGCTCAAGGAATGGCAGCCCGATCGCGTCGTGGTAGGTTTGCCTTTGACCCTGGATGGTGGCGAGCAGTATGCTTCGCTGCGGTGTCGGCGTTTTGCCAACCAACTGCACGGTCGCTATGGCGTTGCAGTAGACCTGGTCGATGAGCGGGGCTCCAGCATGGAGGCTCAAGAATTGCTGGGCAATAATGACGATGATGATGCCATGGCAGCTTGCGTGATCCTGCAGCGATATCTGGACAGCCTGCCACCGGCCTGAGCTCTCTACAAGGTTGCAGCCTTTTGATTAGTTTATTTCGTTTTAGTTGGCGCGCTGTCGCTCTGATTGTGTGGATCGTGGTCGGCTTGTTAAGCGTCGGTCTGCTTTTTCCGGTATTGCGTCCAGGCGGGCGCCGCGTCATGGTGTTGCGCATGTCGCGCCTCTTGATGCTGATCTGCGGCGTGCGTGTACTGCAGCACGGCCAGGCTGTTCAGGATCGCTCCGTGCTCTATGTGTCCAACCATATCTCCTGGTTGGACATTTTTGTACTCAACAGCGTGCGTAGTACCTCTTTCATTGCAAAAAGCGATATTCGCCGTTGGCCAGTGATTGGCTGGCTGGTGGCGGGTGCAGGGACGGTTTTCATTGAGCGCGGGCAGCGTCGTGCCATTCAGATTGTCAGCCAGCAAATGGCTGTGTGCTTTGAGCGTGGTGATGCCGTAGGTCTGTTCCCTGAAGGCACCACTTCAACCGGACTGGATGTACAGCCTTTCCACGCCAGTTTGTTTGAGACGGCTATCAGCCTGAATGTGGATATTCAGCCGGTGGCTCTGGTATTTGAGCAGAAAGGTCAGCGCAGTGAGCGCTTTGCCTTTGTGGGCGAGCAGTCTCTGGTTGGCAATATCTGGGTTCTGCTCAGTGCGCGTAATGTCTCTGTGCACTGCCATTTTCTGGACCTGATGCCGGCTCAATCCTGTACGGAGTGGGGACGTTCGCAAACGGCACAAACAGCTCGTGAACAGATCCGTGCGGTCGTGTGCCCCGAGGCCGTCACTGTCGAGGCCTGATGGCTTTAGCCCGGTTTCTTGCTTTCCGGGCAGTGAATCTGAACCAGATGCCGGTCTTGCAGGCGTACAGCACTAAGCTGGCGACCCCAGACGCAGCCGGTATCCAGACTGATCACGGTAGGCGTGTTCAGCAAGCCCAGCGTAGACCAATGTCCAAAAATAATAGGGACCTGGGCACAGGCGCGATTCGGCATTTCATACCACGCTAGCAAGCCGGACTCGGCATCCGGCGCACCCTTGTGCTTGAAGTCCATGCGGCCATTCACATCGCACATGCGCATGCGGGTCAAGGTGCTGACAATGGCGCGCAGGCGATCGTAGCCTTGTAACCCAGCATCCCAGCGATCCGGGTTGTTGCCGAACAATTCAATAATCTTGTCTTGCCAGTCATCCGCACGTAACAGTGCTTCCAGCTCGTGGGCGTATTCCAGCGTTTGCTCCGGGCTCCAGTCGGGGTGCACTCCGGCATGTACCATCAGATGGTCATGCTCATAATGAGCCAGCGGTTGGTGTCGCAGCCAGTCCAGCAACTCTTGTGCGTCCGGCGCGGCCAGCAGTTCCTGCAAGGTATCCTGCTTGCCGGGCTTGCGCACCCCGGCAGCGACTGCCAGACAGTGAATGTCGTGGTTGCCCAGTACACAGACGGCGCGATCGCCCAGAGAACGAATCAGGCGCAACGCTCCCAGAGAGTCCGGGCCACGGTTGACCAGATCGCCTGCAAACCAGAATTTGGCCTGGCTGTCGGCCGCAACATCAGGATGGCTGAGCAAGCTGTCCAGGGGGCGGCAGCAGCCTTGAATATCACCAATCGCCCAGATGGCAGGGGAAGTAGCTAAGGACATGATTTAGTTGGTTGTGCTGGAGTTGCGACGACGCCGGTTGTGCCGGTTTTCCATCATGATAAGAGCACTCAAGGCCATGGCCATGGCGATCAGGTTCGGAACCAGAGCGGTGACCCACGGCGCCAGATTGCTGAGCATGGCCACGTTTAAGGCCAGCTGATTGATCATGAAAAAGCCCACGCCCAGCAAGATACCGGTAAAGACCTTGGTGCCCACACCGCCGTGGCGGGTCTGCATGAAGCCGATAGGCGCAGCAATGGTAATCATGACCAGCAAGGTAAAGGGGTAAGCGACTTTGCGCCACAGGGCCACAACCTGACGTTTGGTCTGCAGCTTGTTCGCGTCCAGGTAGCCGATGTAATCCTTCAGGTCCAGAATGGACATGCGCTCGGGGGTCACGACGCGTGCAATCAGTCGATCCGGCGTTAGCGTGGTGGTCAGCGTCAAGGTGGGGCGTTTTTCAATTTTGACCAGCGCTTGATCAGGTGCCTTATCCTGTGACAGAGCCGTGTGGGCCTGCTCATTGACTTGGGTCTCGGTAACGTCCTGTAAGTCCAGCTGGTTCTTGTGGAACTGTCCGCTGGGCGCTTGAGTCATTGCACTCAGGCGCTGCCCATCCGCGAAGTCGAACACGCTGACATCGCTTACTTTGCCATCGCCCTGCAGGTTGGCAATATTGATGATGCGCACCCCGCCACTGTCATTGCTCTCCTTGAACCAGTAGCCACTGTCCAGACGGCCGCCACCGGAACGTCCCAGCAAGGCCATGCCTTGCTCACTGGATTTGATCTCGGCCATGGGGGTGACATACTCGGACAAAACAAAGGCCCCCCCTACCAGGGGCAGGGTAATGGTCCAGAGCATCAGCATCATGTGCAGGCCGCTAACGCCTGACGCACGCAAAATTACCAGCTCATTGCGCTGAGCCAGACTGGCCAGGGCCAGGGTGGCACCAATCAACAGGCCAATGGGCAGCAGGTCGTACAGACGGGTGGGCAGCTCCAGGGCCTGGATGTAAAACAGATTCATCAGGGTGAACTTGGAACCGACCTTGTCCAGCTCTTCAATCAGGGCGAAAAAGGTGAACAGGCCAAGCAGGGCAATCAGCACCACGGCGCTGGAGCGATAGATTTCGGAAGCGAGATAGCGGCGTGCGGTGCGCATGAAAATAGGGCCCAGGAAAGACGTGGCTAGCTTAACAAAAATGCGGATTGCAGTCAGGGAATAGCGACTTGTCGCATACGTTGACTGATAGTGCGCGTGCGCGATTGCAAATAGGGGCTGTTACGGTTTTTGTCATAGTAGGCCGGGTTGGGCAACATGCCCGCCAGACGGGCGGCCTGCATGGCACTGAGCTTGGCCGCATCAACCTTGAAGTAGTGGCGTGCCGCCGCCTGGGCACCAAAAACGCCTTCTCCCCATTGAGCTACGTTCAGGTACAGCTCCAGGATGCGCTCCTTGCTCATGACGGTTTCAATCATATAGGTCAGAATCAATTCCTGACCTTTGCGCAGATAACTGCGTGATTCCGATAGAAACAGATTCTTGGCCAGTTGCTGGGAAATGGTAGAACCACCACGACGGCGGGTAGAGCCCTTTTCCGACTGGCGACGGTTGTATTCCCAGGCTTTGCGAATGGCATCCCATTCGACCCCCGAATGGTTCAGGAAGTTCGAATCTTCGGAGGCAATCACTGCGCGTTTCAAATTGGCGCTGATCTTGTCGTACGGCACCCATTGATAGCGCAGTTCGGCATCCGCATTGGCGCTGCGCAACTGGCCCTGCTCGGCCGCCATGAAGGTGGTCATGCGGGGCGGCACCACGCTGTACCAGAGCACCATCAGAAACAGGGCGATCTGATAAAGCAGAACACCAGCGGCCACGGCCAGAACGGCCAGGCCAGCCAGTTTCCAGGGATGGGCCAGAAGGCGACGCACGTCAGATTTGTCCGATGTCCTGGCGCAGCTGGGCCAGTACGGGTTCGACATCGGCCTCTACGCCGTGCCAGATCTGAAAGCTGGCGGCCGCTTGGCCTACCAGCATGCCAAGGCCATCTTTGCTATGTGTGGCACCGGCTTGCTCGGCGGCACGCATGAAGGCAGTGGGTTCGCTGGCATAAAACATATCGTAGGCCAGAGAGTTGCTGCGATAACGGGCATCTGGCAGTTCGGGCAGATTCTGGTTCAGGCTGGCCGAGGTGGCATTGATCACAATGTCCCAGTCGCCACAATGATCGTCCAGACCGCCCGCGCTCAGGCGGCGGGAGGCATCCGGGTCCAGAGCAACGACCTGCTCACGAATGTCGTAGGCTTTGGCGCTGGTGCGGTTGATGATGTGCAGCATTTCGCAACCGGCTTCCAATAAGGGGAACACCACTCCACGCGAGGCACCACCTGCACCGATCAGCAAGATACGCTTGCCTTCCGGGTTGTGGCCGACACGCAGCAGGTCCGAGCACAAGCCCACGCCATCGGTATTGCAGCCATGCAACTGTCCATCTTCCAGCCATAGCGTATTGACGGCTCCGGCCATGCGAGCGCGACGGCTCAAGCGTGGGCCCACCAGATCATAAGCCTGCTCTTTGAAGGGCAAGGTGACATTCAGGCCGCTGCCGTCCTTGAAAAACTCCTCCACGGTGGCGTTAAAGCCATCCAGTGGTGCCAGAATTCGCTCGTAGCTCAGGGCCAGATTGAACTGGCTGGCAAACTGCGTATGGATTTGTGGAGAGCGGCTGTGCTCGATAGGGTGACCAATAACGCCGTAGCGCTTGGCGGGAGTCGTGTCGGGCATGGTTAAGCGATGCTTGTCTTGTTGTGAGGTGTCAGCCCCAAGGCTGAAAGCGCATATTTTACCCTAGGGTCTGCTTTTGCCAGAGCTTGCTGTGGACAATACGATCTTATTGCACATCCGTGCCGTGCATACTGAGCCTGTCATGCGTAAAACTCCAGCTGCGGGTAATGACGAGTACATCCGCGCCAGGAGCCACTTGTTCGGGCAGGGGGGCGAAGGGGGCGGCCAGTTCCACAATGCGGCGGGCCGCCAGATTCAAGGCGGCCTGATCTGAAGGCTCAGTAATCTGGGCACGCAGCAGGCTGCCATCGCGCCGGATATAGACTGTCATTTGCAGCTGACCGTACAGTTGCTCGCCATTTTGCTTCGGATAGTGGCGGGTGCCGGTCTGCTCAATTTTTTGACGCCACTGATCCAGGTACTGGGCTTGTTCGCTGGCTTTGGCGCTGGGGCCTACATAGTGGTAGCGGGGTTGGCGTTGTTGTTCACGAATCTGCTCACGCAAAATCGCCAGTTGGCTATTTTGCACTTGTGGGTCCAGATCATGGTCGTCCGGGCCGGGCTCAATGGACGCGCCAATATATTCAAAGCTGGGTGTCGACAAAGGTGCCTTGTCCTGACTTTCCAGCTCGCCCAGCAGGCGCTGCTGTTCAGCTTCCAGGCTTTGCTGGCGTGCACGCAAGGCTTCCAGCACTAACTGATTCGGCAGATTGGGATCGGTCAGCGGCAAAGGATTGCTGGCTTGCCCTTGCTGATGCTCTCCGCCGCCATCCAGATTCAACTGCGCTAACAGTTGGGGACTTAACGGTGCCGAGTCGGTACTGAAATTGACCAGTGCTACATCCAGACTGTTGGCTGGTGCGGGCGAGGGCGCGCGAGCCGGCCAGAAGATCAGCAAAAGATGAATCAGTGCCGAAAGGGCGACCGCCAGCCACAAATAGTCTTTGGGCGCGTGGCGGCGGTCGAGCTTGGTCATGATCGTCAGTCAGCCGTGGCGACCGAGCGCAAACGGGCTTCCACCGTCAAAGCCAGTTCGTCGAAGGACAACAGATCCAGCGTGACTTCCTGACCACGTTCAAGTGCTGGCAGGCCGGGGACATGAAGAACCAGCGGCGCATTGCTCAGGCGCACCAGATCTTCCTTGATGAAGTTGGCCTGGACTTGCTTGATGTCGTTTTGTTGCAGCCAGCGCAGGCACCAGAAGCGCTCCAGAGACGACTGGTAGTCCGACCACTGGGTGTATTGCGATTCAAAGGCGCCAATAATGGCGTACAGATCCGCATCCTTGGGCTGGAAGGGGGCGGCCAGGCGTGCGGAGATGCCGTGCTCGGCCGCCGCCAGAATCTGGCCCTGATTGATCAGGTCCACATAACGGCGCAGAGGCGAGGTCGACCAGATGTATTGCGGCACACCAATGGATTCGTGCGGGCCGGGCGTGGTAGACATACGCGTACGCATGAACTGCTGGGAGCGGTAAATACCGGGCACATTGTGCTCGGCCAGCAAACCGCCCCACAGCTGATTGGCCAGAATCATGTATTCAGCTACCAGCAGGCTTAGCGGCGCATTGCGCACGCGTGGCACCAGACGAATGATGGAGTTTGGATCGTCGTGCGGGCCATCCAGCTCGAAGCTGTATTCCACACGGTTATTGTTTTCCGGTTTGCCTCGCACGGCTTCACGCTGGGCTGACAGTTGGCGCGAGAAGTTCCATAGCGGACGCAGCCATTGTGCATAGGGCAGTTCGGCGTTTTCGTCGGCCAGAGCTTCTTCGCTGATGAGCGGGTCCAGCTCGTGCTGGCGCAGGTTGCCCGCCACGGTAATGCGTTCCAGACGAGTCTGATGCGACAGGATTTCACCAGTGCTGATGTCGGCGTCTACATACAGCGACAGGGTAGGACGAGTCTGCCCTTGATCCAGGGAGAAATGCGCGATCAGCTCGGGCGGCAGCATAGGGATCTTGTAGCCCGGTGTGTATACCGTTGCCATGCGATTGCGGGCAATCTGGTCGATCTCGTTGCCACGAGCCAAGGCCAGCGAAGGCACGGCAATGTGAACCCCGATACGCAGGCGGCCCGGTTCCGGATGCTGGACGGACAGGGCGTCGTCAATTTCAATCGTATTGGCGTCGTCCACCGAGTAGGCGGTGACATCGGCCTCGGGCAGGTCCTGCCCCCAATTTTGCAGGGCAATCTCCGGAAAGCCTGTCCCTTTGGGGAAGTGCGCGGCCAAAAAGCGATGTTGATGCAAAATCAGTGGATTGGACCAGGCGCCCAGCGACAGCAGCAGCTTTTCCGTGCTGACACCCAGTTCTTTCTGGGCCTGATCAAACGCTTTCCACTCCAGCGTGTTCTTGTCTGGCTGAGTCAGGAAGGTGCTGGCTTTCTCGGCAACTTCGGGCGGCAGTTCGCCCTTGATCATCTGTTCGGCCCAGGTCTGGATCTGCTCTTGCTGCAGGCGTTTCTTTTCAATGGCGGCCAGAGCGGCTTGCAAAATCTCTGGCGGAGCAGGGCGGTACAGCCCTTTGCCACGACGGTGAAAGTAGGCGGGTGCGCTGTGCAGGGCAAAGATGGTGCCGGTTTTTTCGACAGCGCTGGGCGCGTGACCGAAATAATCCTGTGCCAGCGTGGACGCTTCAAACTCCTCCTGGGGGGCGCATTCCCATAAAAAATTGATATCCAGGGATTCGGCCAGCGCTTGGGCTTTTTCCAGCAGTTCTGCCGGGGCGGGCTGCTCGAAGGTAAATAGAACGCTGTTTTTCTTTATTTTGCTGCGTTTGCCAGACGCGGATTCCACCTGCATGGTGGTATCGCTGTCAGAAAATATTTTTTCTGCTTTGAAATTACCGCTGTCTTCAAAAAGGACGTACATGATTTTCCATCTGGATGGTGCTGGCCATCCGGTAAAGATAGTTAAGGTTGTTGCAGGGCAAAGCGCAAAATTTCGTCGATCCAGGGATCAAAGTCGGTCAGGCCGTGATCTCCGCCTTCCAGAATGTGACCTTGGCTGCCTTTGTACCAGTCCGCCATCTCGCGCCAGTTCAGGACTTCATCACCTTTGGCGGCCAGCAGGTAAAAGCGCTGGGGATCGCTGGGGCGTGGTACGTGAATGTCGTTAAGCTCATCCACATAGTCGGGCAGGAAGTGAAACGGGTCGGGCGAGTGATAACAGACATGCTCGCCCACCTGCGTAGCCAGATCGCGCCCTGCGTAGACCACCGGGTTAAGCAGCACGGCGCGGCTGTGATAGTGCTGCGCCAGGTGGCTGGCATAGTAACCGCCCAGCGAGGAGCCGATCACACACAATTGATCGGCGCTCATGCCCGCCTGCATTGCCGTGTCCACAATGCGCTTGCACATGGCAATGGCCTGGGCCGGGCTGGCGGGCAATTGCGGGCAGCGCCACAGGTGCAGCAAGCCCCTGTCCTGCATGGTTTGTTTCAGGCGCTGCGCTTTGTAGGACGAAGGCGAGGAACGAAAGCCGTGTAGATAGAGGATCATGGAGGCACCTGCTATATAGATAAGAGGGTCAGCGTGACAGTTGATCCAGCAGGCGCTGATGAATGCCGCCAAAGCTGCCGTTACTCATCACGACAATGGCATCGCCGGGCTGGCTGGCCTGAACAATGGCCTGAACCATTTTATCCAAATCATTCCACGCTGTGGCGCGATCCCCTAAAGGAGCCAGGACCTTGGCCGCATCCCAACCCAGCGCGTGCTTGCCCTGGGTCTCGCCGTAGCAAAAAACCAGGTCGGCATCTTCCAGCGAACCGGGCAGGCGGGCAGCCATGGCACCCAGCTTCATGGTGTTGGAGCGTGGCTCCAGCACGGCCAGAATTCGGGTGGCTTTACCTGTCTGGCTGCGCAAACCGGCTAGCGTAGTAGCAATGGCGGTAGGGTGATGGGCAAAATCGTCGTAGACGGTAATGTCATTGACCACGCCACGCACTTCCATGCGGCGCTTGATGCCGGCGAATTGGCTCAGTGCCGCGCAAGCCTGTTCAGGTTTGACGCCCACATGGTGGGCAGCGGCGATGGCGGCCAGAGCGTTCAGGCGATTGTGTTCGCCGGTCAGTGTCCATTGGACGATGCCTTGGGACTGGCCTTTGAACATCACGTCGAAAGAGGTGGCGCTGATTGCCTTGCTGTCCCAATCTCCGTCGGGGCCAAACTGTTCAACCGGCGTCCAGCATCCACGGGCCAGGGTTTCGTCCAGGCTGGGGGTGTGGGTAGGACGCAGAATCAGCCCGGTGGAGGGGATGGTACGCACCAGATGGTGAAATTGGGTCTGGATGGCGTGCAGATCAGGGAAGATATCAGCGTGATCGTATTCCAGATTGTTCAGGATGGCCGTGCGGGGGCGGTAGTGAACAAATTTGGAGCGCTTGTCGAAAAAGGCGGTGTCGTATTCGTCGGCCTCGATCACAAACAAGGATTGTTCTGGATTGAAGCGGGCCGACACACCCAGGCCGGGGGCCACGCCACCGATCAGGAAGTTGGGGGACAACTGGGCCTGTTCCAGGATCCAGCCCAGCATGGAGCTGGTGGAGGTCTTGCCGTGCGTGCCGGCCACGGCCAGAACGTGCTGCTTGTGCAGAATGTTCTCGCCCAGCCATTGCGGGCCGGATGTATAAGGCAGACCCTGATCCAGAATGGCTTCCATCAGAGGATTACCGCGCGTCACCACGTTGCCCACTATATAGAGATCAGGGGACAGCCTGGTTTGCTCTGCGCCAAAGCCTTCAATAAGCTCAATGCCTTGTTCTTCCAGCTGCGTGCTCATGGGCGGGTAGACCCCGGCATCGCAACCGGTAACCGTATGGCCAGCCGAGCGGGCAATCAGGGCCAGACCACCCATGAATGTGCCGCAAATTCCTAGTATATGTATGTGCATGACAATCCTCCGGCCTGTATTCTAGACGACTGTTTGATCTGATGCGTGAGCTTTGGTGAGGGCCGGTGCTATCATCCCCAGATGATATTTTTTCAGGTGTGAGCCGGTATGCGTAGGCGTCTTTTTCTGCAGAAATCGCTAGTGTGTGCAAGTCTTTTGGCCCTGCATCCCGCCCCTTGGGCCAGTTTGCTGCCTTCAGACCCCTTCCTGGCGCAAAGCTTCAAGGATCTTCAGGGCGAAGATCGCGCGCTCTCTACTTATATAGGCAAGCCCCTGGTGGTCAACTTCTGGGCGACCTGGTGTGCACCTTGCGTCAAGGAAATGCCGGATCTGCAGGAACTGCACAAACGCTACCCCGAGGTGAACTTTGTGGGTATTGCAGTGGACTCGCTGGATAACGTGAAAGAGTTTCTGGAACGCGTGCCGGTCAGTTACGACATTTTGCTGGCTGGTTCGGGTGGCTTGAAACAAATGCGCAGCGTGGGCAATAAAAAGGGCGGATTGCCCTTTACTGTCGTGTTTGGCAGCAATGGCCGGGTCAGCGAACGCATTTTGGGCCAGATAGATCCCGAAAAGTTGGACGAAGTTATTAAAGCTCAACGCTAACTGGCCGACTTTTTCGCTTAATTTCGTCAAATTGTCGGTCTGGTCCACCCCTGTTTCAAACGGGATGGGACCAATGCTAACTGTTTGTAAGCCAAGCAGGTTTATGGACAAATGACGTTATTTAGCGTAAAAAGGCGGTCTGTCTTGACGAAAAATCCGCTATGGCGAAACATGTCCTGGTCCTTAACGGGCCCAACCTCAACCTGCTGGGTACCCGAGAACCCGATGTCTACGGACATCAGACTCTCGACGATATCAACAGTGGTTTACAGGTGCTGGCCGACCAGCATGGCGCGCAGTGTCATTTTTTTCAAAGTAATCACGAAGGCGGGCTCGTCGATCGAATTCATCAAGCCCGTACCGAGGGCGTGGATTTCATCCTGATCAATGCTGGGGCCTACACCCATACCAGCGTGGCGATACGGGATGCGCTTGCCGGTGTCGGTATTCCGTTTATTGAAGTTCATCTGTCCAATGTTCACCGTCGTGAGCCGTTCCGTCACCACTCCTATCTCTCTGACATCGCTAGCGGTGTCATTGTTGGTTTGGGGGCCTACGGTTATGAAGCCGCGCTGCGGTTTGCTTTGAATAGTTAGGCGGTTCGTTTCGTTTTTTTGACCAATATTTTTTTAATGCCGTCCTGACCCAGTCAGTGGCTAGTGCGGCGTTGCGGGAAGTACGCATGGATCTTAGAAAACTCAAAACCCTGATCGATCTGGTAGCCGAGTCTGGCATTGCCGAACTGGAAATCACTGAAGGTGATGACAAGGTTCGCATTGTGAAATTTTCGCAAAGCTCGGCAGCTCCCGTGGTCTATGCTCCCGAGGCTCCTGTAGCCCAGGTGGTAGCCCCCGCCGCTGGCGTTCCTGCCGCAGCTCCCGCTGCACCCGCCGTTCCCGAAGGCCACGCCGTCAAGGCTCCTATGGTCGGCACGTTCTACCGTGCTCCTAGCCCAGGCGCTGCTCCTTTTGTGGAAGTGGGCCAGACGGTCAAGGAAGGCGAGCCTTTGTGCATTATCGAAGCCATGAAGCTGCTCAACGAGATCGAAGCCGACAAGTCCGGCGTGATCAAGGAAATTCTGGTTGAAAACGGCGGGCCGGTGGAATACGGTCAGACTCTGTTCGTCATCGGTTGATGATATGTTTGAAAAAATCCTAATCGCCAATCGGGGCGAAATTGCCTTGCGTATCCAGCGCGCTTGCCGCGAGATGGGTATCAAGACAGTCGTCGTTTATTCTGAAGCTGATCGTGGTGCCAAGTACGTGCGTCTGGCCGACGAGGCCGTGTGTATTGGCCCCGCCCAAGCCCGTGACAGCTACCTGAGCATGCCTGCCATTATCTCGGCAGCAGAAGTCACCGATGCGGAAGCCATTCACCCTGGCTACGGCTTTATGGCTGAAAACGCGGACTTCGCTGATCGTGTCGAAAAGAGCGGTTTTGTCTTTATCGGCCCACGTCCCGAGAACATCCGCACGATGGGCGATAAGGTCATGGCCAAAAAAGCCATGATCGAGGCCGGTGTGCCTGTGGTTCCCGGTTCGGACGGCGCCTTGCCCGACGATCCCGCAGAAATCGTGCGCATTGCCCGTGAAGTGGGCTACCCGGTCATCATCAAGGCCTCTGGCGGTGGTGGTGGTCGCGGTATGCGCGTGGTCTACACCGAAGCCGCTTTGCTGACGGCCGTTGCCACGACCAAAACCGAAGCCGCTGCTGCGTTCAATAATCCCGAGGTCTACATGGAAAAGTACCTCGAGAATCCACGCCATATCGAAATTCAGGTATTGGCTGATGGTGATCGCAATGCCGTCTGGCTGGGTGAGCGCGACTGCTCCATGCAGCGTCGTCACCAGAAAGTGATTGAAGAAGCACCGGCTCCAGGTATTCCACGTCGCCTGATCGAGCGTATCGGCGAGCGTTGTGCCGATGCCTGCCGTCGCATGCGTTACCGCGGTGCTGGTACGTTTGAATTCCTGTACGAAAACGGCGAGTTCTTCTTTATCGAGATGAACACCCGTATTCAGGTCGAACACACCATCACTGAAATGATCACCGGTATTGATCTGGTCCAGGAGCAGATCAAAGTGGCCGCAGGCGAGAAGTTCGTGCTGCGCCAGCGTGACATCGAGTTTGAAGGTCACTCGATCGAATGCCGTATCAACGCGGAAGATCCATTCAACTTCGTACCAAGCCCGGGCTTGATTACCAAGTGGCACACTCCCGGTGGCCCTGGCGTGCGTATCGACTCGCACGTGTTCACCGGCTACACCGTGCCGCCGTACTACGATTCCATGATTGCCAAGCTGATTACCTACGGTAAGACGCGCGAGCAAGCCATTGCCCGTATGGACATTGCCTTGTCCGAAATGGTGGTGGAAGGGATCAAAACGAACGTGGATCTGCACCGGGAATTGATGCAGGACGCCAGCTTCAAGGCAGGCGGCACCAGCATTCACTACCTGGAACAAAAGCTGGCCCAACGTAGCAAGTAAGGGCAGCAACAGGTCAGGCCACAGGCCTGACCTGACAAGAATGATGACTATGTAAAACAGGGGCGAGCCCCCTGTTTTGCTTTATGGAAACTATGTATGCGTGAACTCTTACTGAGCTGCCAGGAACACGAGGCCGAGCGCTTGTCCGATGCCTTGCTTGAGGCGGGCGCCTTGTCGGTGTCGGTGGAAGATGCCGATGGTGATACCGACCAGGAAAAGCCCCTGTTTGGCGAACCTGGTATCGAACCGGATGTGCTGGCCTGGGACCGAAATCGGGTGGTGGCCTTGCTGCCCGAGGAGCTGGAGCCTGAAGAGTTGCTGCAACCACTTTTTGAAGCCGGTGTGCTGGATCCTGCAAAGGCTCAGTGGAGCGTGCGCGAAGTGCCCGACGAGGATTGGGTTCGTTTGACGCAATCGCAGTTTGGTCCCATCCCGGTGGGCGATCGTATCCTGATTGTGCCCAGCTGGCACAAGGACGACGAGGACCTGCCAGTCGCCCAGGAAGGCGATGACGGCCTGGTGCGCATTGAATTGGACCCCGGCCTGGCCTTTGGTACCGGCAGTCACCCCACGACGCATTTGTGTCTGGATTGGCTGGCCCATCATGTGCAAGCGGGTCAGACCGTGCTGGACTATGGTTGTGGCTCCGGTATTTTGGCGATTGCCGCCCGCAAGCTGGGTGCTGGCCATACGGTTGGTGTGGACATTGACGAGCAGGCCGTGATTGCCACGCGCTACAATGCGCAAGTCAATCAGGTCGAGGTTGAAGGCTTGCTGCCCGATGCCATGCCCGCCGGGCAAACGGATCTGGTTGTCGCCAACATTCTGGCCAATCCCCTGCGTATGCTGGCTCCCATGCTGGCCAACCGTGTCAAACCGGGCGGGCATTTGATCCTGTCCGGTATTTACGATTGGCAGGCCGAGGAGATGATCGAGGTCTATTCCTCCTACTTGCCCATGTCGGTTTGGCAGGAGCGCGATGGCTGGGTGTGTTTGGCTGGTCAACGCCCGTTATAAGACGGCAGAACTTAAGGTGAGTTCATGGAGCTAAAGACTCGCTGCCCCCGTTGCGGGACATCGTTTGCAGCCAGTGTAGAAACGCTGCAACGCCGCCGGGGCTATATACGCTGCATTCAATGTGCGCATATCTTCGATGGCTTTGAAGAAGTCATTGATGAGCAAGCCCCTGAGCCTTCCTATCATTCCCCCGCCACGCCGGTTCAGATCGAGCCGCGCCTGGCGCCCGAGCCACCTGTTTCGCCACGGCAGGAACAGGTGCAGTCGGTGGACCTGCAAGCGCCCATTCCGGGGCCGCGATTTGTGGAGCACTCCCGTCACGCCCCGCCGCGTGATGAAGGCACGGCCCACGAGTCCTTGCAGGTACGCAAATTCCCCGACTCCATCCTGACACAAGCACCTGTCACTCCGGCCGCGCCTGCTGCTGTAACTACCGAGCCTTTTGTCCGCCCGGCAGAGCCTGCGGTTGAGTCGGTAGAGCCGTCAGTCATTCGCGCCCGCTCCAGACACGAGCCTTTGCCACAGGATGATCAGGACACCTCGTTTTTCGTATCGACTGGCTCTGTTTCTGAGCCAGATGGGGACCATCATATTGGTCAGGCATCGTGGTCGGCTGCCGAGCCTGAGTTCAGTGTGGGCGACCGTGCCAGTGCCTTGCGCGCCTCTTTCCCCTCGCGTCAGGCTGATGGTACGCATGATAGTGATGGCGAGGATTTTCAGCAGGATTGGGTCATTGACCCCAACCCAGCCTTGCAACGCGAAACACGTTATGAGGGCGAAGCCAGCTTTGGTCAGCGTGTGGGTTCGCTGATCTGGACCAGCTTGTGCGTTCTGGGTGTTGTCCTGTTCGTCGTGCAGCTGATGTACGTGTATCGCGTACAGATTGTCAGCCAGATACCCATGCTGCGTCCCGTGTTCGAGAGCGCGTGTCAGACCTTGTCGTGCAAGGTTCCCTACGAACGTCGTCTGGACCAGATTCGCGTGCAGGCTTCGGCCTTGCATAAAGCGCCGAATCAGCCCGGACAGTCCACCTTGGGCTTTACGCTGCGCAACGAGTTTGAACGGCCTCAGGAGTGGCCTACGCTGGTACTGGATTTGAAAGATTTTTCCGGAGCCTTGATCGCCCGGCGCAATATTACGCCCGATCAGTACCTGGCTTCCGAGCGACGTGAGCCTGCTTTTGCAGCGCGCAGTGAAATCATGGTGCGCCTGCCTTTGAATACCGGGCAGCTCCAAGTTAATGGCTACCAGATTAGCCCTTTTTTTCCTTAAGGTAATTTATGACCGAGCGAGTGCTGGTATGTGGTTCGATCGCGTTTGATACGATCGCGGTTTTCGAGGGGTACTTCAAAGATCACATCTTGCCCGACAGCATCAAAACCCTGAGCGTGTCCTTCTTTGTGCCCAGCTTGCGTAAAGAGTGGGGCGGTTGTGCGGGTAATATCTCCTACACCTTGAACATGCTGGGTGGCCAGCCTGTTCCTGTGGGGGCTGTTGGCAGCGACGGTGTGGATTATGTACAGCGTCTGCAGAACCTGGGTATTGATACCAGCATGGTGAGTGTGATGCCCGAGATGTTCACCCCTCAGTGCTTTATCACCACAGACCTGGCCGCCAGCCAGATCACCTCTTTCCACCCGGGCGCCATGATCAATTCTGCCCAGATCGATTTGTCTGGTCAGGAAGCGGCATGGGGCATTGTGGCTCCGGATTCCAAAGACGGCATGTTTGCTCATGCCCGTCACCTGCATGCGCAGGGGACGCCCTTTATTTTCGACCTGGGTCAGGCCATGCCTTTGTTCGCGGGTGAGGACCTGCTGGAGATGCTGGAACTGTGTCAAGTTCTTACGGCTAACGAATACGAAGCTGAAGTTATCGAGCAGCGCACCTCCAAGAGCATGGCCGAGATTGCCCAGGGCTTGCAAGCCGCTGTCGTGACGCGTGGAGAGCATGGCAGCACGCTTTATCACAATGGTCAGACTTACGAGATTGCCCCTGTGCCCGTGGAAAATGTGGTGGATCCCACCGGCTGTGGCGATGCTCATCGCGCTGGCTTGTTATATGGTCTTACAAAAGGCTGGAGCTGGCAGGAGGCTTGCAGCTTGGGTAACTTGATGGGCAGTATTAAAATTCAGGCGGATGGCCCGCAAAATCATGAATTTAAACGGTCAGATATCTCGGCCATGCTAAAACAGCACTATGGTATTGAGCGCAGTCTGTAAAAGAGCGCTCGATAGTTTTTTATGATTCGGCCAGCTACGTTTTTTGGAGTAAACCGTATGTACGTTTCTTTTTTCGATCGACCCAAAGTGCGTCTGCTGGTAGTGGCGAGTCTGGCAGCCCCCGTGTTTTTGCTGGCAGGTTGTGCCAATAAATCGGCATCCAGCTCGGTGTACAGCTACGGTCAGGCTCAGCGCGAACAGATCGTGCGTTTGGGTACCGTGGTGTCGGTACGCGCCGTCACTATTCAGGAAGACCAGAACTCGGGCGTGGGCACCGTGGGTGGCGCAGCCTTGGGTGGTGTCGCTGCCAGCAGCATTGGTGGTGGCCGCGGTAGCATCCTGGCCAGTATCGGTGGTGCGATTCTGGGCGGTCTGGTTGGTAATGCGGTTGAAAACCGCATGGGCAAGACCCAGGGTCTGGAAATCACGGTTCAACTGGATAATGGCGAAACCCGTGTGGTGGCCCAGGAAGCCGATGTACCTCTGTCCGCTGGTCAGCGTGTACGTATGCTTAGTGGTAATGGCCCAACTCGCGTGGTGCCCTTGTAATCAAAGCCTTAGTGCTTTGTGCATAAAGAACCCGGCCATTGGCCGGGTTTTTTTACGCCTGTCAGCGCTGAGCCTTTTGGGCGCGTTCGCGCTCCAGCAAGGTTTTCTTGCGCTCCAGGCCCCAACGATAGCCTGCCAGATCCCCGCTTTGCCGCACGACCCGATGGCAGGGGATGGCAATGGCCAAGGTGTTGGTGGCGCAGGCTCGTGCCACGGCACGGGCGCCTTTGGGCATGCCCAGACGTTCGGCAATCTCGGTATAGCTCAAGGTCTGGCCTGCTGGGATATGACGTAGAAACTCCCAGACACGTTGTTGAAAAGGGGTGCCCTGGATGTCCAGGGGTAGATCCAAACCCAGGGTCGGCTTTTCTACCATGGCAACGACCAAGGCCACTCGTTGATTGAATTGCGGATCGGCTTCGATCAGCTCAGCGGCCTTGAATTGCTCTTGCAGCTGTTCCAGCAAGACTTTGGCATCATCGCCCAGGGAAATCGCACAAATCCCGCGCTCGCTTTCGGCAACGAGCAATGCACCCAAGCTGCATTGGGCAATCGCAAAATAAAGACGGCTACTTGGAGTTTGTTGGCGAACGGTCTTGTCCTGCGAGCGCGGAGCGCGATGTAGCTCGTTCGAAGAAGGCGCCAATACTGGCGCCTGTTTGGGCATGCGCCACAAGTACCAGGAAGCCACGCTGCGGTAGGGTGCCCAGGCTTGGCCAATTTCACGCAAGACACGGGCTGAGGGAGCCTTGTCCAGCTGCTTCAAATTGCGATAGCCCTCGCGCACCCCAAAGTCGTCCGCAGGCAGAATGTCTTCATGCTCCAGCGTGTACATCATCATCATTTCCACCGTCCAGCGACCTATGCCGCGCAGCGTGGTCAACTGCTTGATCAGCTCTTCATCCGGCATTTGCAAAGCGGTGGCCTGGTCGGGAATGATGCCATCCAGGCGCGCCTGGGCCAGGCCCAGAATGCTATTGGCTTTGGCACCGGACAAGCCACAAGCGCGCAGGGTGTCATACGGAGTCGCCAGCACTTCCTCGGGCGTTGGGCAATGGCCGTGCGGATAGATATCAATCAGGCGTTGCAGGATGCGCTCAGCCGCACGGGTATGCAACTGCTGATACACAACAGAGCGGATCAGGGCTTCGTAAGGGTCGCGCTCGGGGCGTGGCTGATGGATGCAAGGGCCCACGTGGGCGACCAGCGCTTGCCAGTCGGGGTCCAGTGCGGCCAGGAATTGTTCGGCCTCGCGGTAGCGGCTGGATGTGTCTGGTTTTGATGGAAGGCGAGTCATGGAAGTGGCCTGCTGATTGGTGGTGAGGCCAGTATAAGGTCCACTTTCGCACAAGACACCCTGATTCTTGCTCTTGAATTCAGCATAAAAAAAACCTGGGCATAGCCCAGGTTTTCCATGTGTACAGTCCGCTGTGCTTAGATTGGTACCAGACTGAAAGCGGTGCGCGTGATGACCATATTGAGCACTTGAGTCAGCAGCAGGACGACCAGTGGCGACAAATCCAGACCACCCAGGTCAGGCAAGACGCGACGGATCGGGTCCAGCAAGGGGGCTGTAATGGAACGCAGCAAGGGCATGCTGGGCGATTGTGGCTGAATCCAGGATAGCAGTGCTTGCAGCAGGACCACCCAGAAGATCAGGCTCAAGGTCCAGCGCAGAACGGTGAAGACGGCTGCCAGCAAGAACATGGGGAAGTTCGAGAGCATGGACACCGATCCGGTCAGTACCATGGCGCTCAAAACCAGGTATACCAGGGCGCTAAGCCAGGCGGCGAACAAAGAGGTCCAGTCCCAATGGTTGCCGCTTTTAATGACACGGCGCAAAGGCATGACCAGCCAGTCCGTGACCTTGAACATAGCTTGCGAATAAGGGTTGAAGGGATGGATTCTGAGCGCATACACCCAGGCACGCAGTAGCAAAATCGTGCCCAGCAGCGACAGAACAATATGGATTAGGAAGAGGGCGACTTCACTGAACATAGTTGCTTGGTATGAATTGATGGGAGAGGGAATTGTCGCATGCAAGTGCTACAAACCAAAGAGCCACCCTGATCAGGGTGGCTCTTTGGGGAGAAACATAAAAGTAGCGTGTGCTTAAGGACGCTTGCCTGTCGGGAAGGGCCAGGAGCCAGCAGGATTGACATCTTCGCGGCGAGGTTCGGCAGGCGCTGCTGCTGTTTTGGTCGCTTTGCGAGCCGCTGTTTTATTGCCTGCTTTAGCGGTGGCGTTAGTCGTTGTGCTGGTCTTTGGGGTCTTGGTTTCTGCGGTCACGGATTTAACTTCTTTCTTCTTTGGAGCTACGGGTTTCTTGGCACTGGTAGCAGGACTGGCTTTTTTAGCCGCGGTCTTTACAACTGCTTTGGTGCCGGTTTTGGTGGCAGGTTTCGCTGCCGCTTTGCTGGGGGTGGCTTTTTTGGCCACGGGTTTGCTTGCCTTGGTGCTGGCCGGTTTTTTTGCGGCAGCGGTGGCAGCAGGTTTGGTGGTAGCGGGTTTGGCACTGGCCGTTTTGGGCGCAGCTGCTTTTTTAGCTACCGTTTTTTTGGCAACCACTTTCTTTGCCACCGTCTTCTTGGCTACCGCTTTTTTAGCGACGGCCTTTTTGGCAACGGCTTTCTTGGCTACCGCCTTTTTAGCGACTGTCTTTTTAACAGCTGCTTTTTTGGCTACGGTTTTAGCGGTGCTTGTCTTGGTCGCAGCGGCTTTAACAGCCGTGGTTTTTGCTGGAGTGGCTTTCTTTACCGCTGTTTTTTTCGCAGCCGTTTTCTTGGCAGATGCGCTGCTTGCAGACTTGGCAGGGGCTTTTACAGCAGCCTTGCTGGTCTTGGTAGCGGTGGTTTTAGCGGGGGACTTGGGGGCAGCGGTTTTGCTGCTGGGACTGGTCTTGGTAGCAGTAGCTTTTACGGGTGCTGCGGCTGCTTTTGCTGGCGTTGCTTTTTTGGGGCTAACGGCTTTTGTGCTTGCTGCTTTTGCTGCGCCTTTCTTGGCTGTTGCCATGATCATGCTCCTTGAGAACAAGTCTTTAGTTTGTCCACACCCATTTGACCTGGCCTGGAAAACTGCAATGGCCTTTTTCAAATGACGCAGGCGTTTAAGGTCGATACCTTATACGCTTAGAAGTCTAACGCAAGCCCCTACACAGTCAAGCATTAATCATGGCTTGGGGCTTATGGAATTAGGAATCGGTGTCTGCTGTCTCAAATAAGTTGCGTTCTGGACACGTGCAATCGGCCCATAGTCGCATCCAAGTCTCTGATTTTTGACGCATTGCTGGATCGATTGCATGGCCTTTTCATGCTTTGAAAGACCTGTGTTAAGCATGGAAAAGCGGTTTGAAAACGGACTTCAATTCACGACTGAGCTGCGGTTTTCAATGTCTGTTCAAACCAAAAAAAGCCCTGCATAAGCAGGGCTGAAAGGGCAGGTTAATCGTTTCAAAAGTCGCAGCGGGCAAGGTTCAGGCGGGAACTGCCTGAATTTCCGGGCCAGTGTTTTTCAACTGCTGCGACAACTCGGCAAAGCGGGCTTCATACTTCTTGGCCGATTCCATTTTCACGGGACCGAAGCCGCGCAATTGTTGGGGCAGCTCGGCCAGTTCCAACGCTGTGGCGTAGTTGGCTTGATTCAGGTTCTTGCTCAAGCTGTTGAGCAGGCTCTGGTATTCGCGCCAGAAGCGACGTTCCATACGACGCTCATGGGTGTAGCCAAATGGATCCAGCACCGTGTTGCGCAGACCTTTGCCTTTCGCCATCCAACGCAGCAAGGTGGCGGTGCGTGGGCCCAATGTGATCTTGCGTGGGCGGCCGGTAGATGGATCACGGCGTGCCAGCAAAGGAGGTGCGAAGTGGAAGCGCAAGGAGAAGTCACCTTCAAATTGCTGTTCCAGATCCTGGCGGAAAGCGGGCGAGCTGAACAGGCGGGCCACTTCGTACTCATCCTTGTAGGCCATCAGCTTGTACAAGCTGCGTGCGGCTTTTTCAGTCAAGGCAGGACGCTGACCCGGACGCAGTTTCTGCTCGGCTTCGCGCAGCGCAGTGATGGTGCTGGTGAAGCGCTGGGCATAAGCGGCGTTCTGGTATTGCTCCAGGCTGCTGGTGCAGCGCTGCATGATTTGTTCCAGTGTTTCGCGGCGCTGCAAGGTTACGACCTGAGCGGCTGGAGCCAGGAGGCTGGCCAGTGCTTTTTCATCGTGAGCCAGAACGCGACCCAAATGGAAGGCATCCAGGTTGGCTTGAATCGCCACACCGTTCAGACGGATGGCCTGTTCAACCGCTGCGCTGCTCACTGGCATGGAACCTTGCTGCCAAGCCATGCCCATCAAGAGCATATTGGACAACAGGCTATCGCCGAACAGCAGCGTGGCAGCCTGGTGAGCATTGAAAGAGCGCACCTGGTTTTCGCCAGCGGTGGTCTTGAGTTGGCTCAGCAAGTGCTGGGCATCCAAAGGGGCATCCGGGTTGCGGGTGAACTCGGCCGTGGGGGCCAGGTATTCGTTGATGATGGCGTGGGTATGACCAGGACGCAGGCAGGAAAGGGCATTGGGGTGAGCGGCGGCCACCACGTCGCACAAGATCGCCAGGTCGGCTTGGCCGGGATCGACACGCACCGCACCCGTGTTCTCTTTATTGGCAGATAGACGGATGTGGCTGATGACGGTGCCGCCTTTTTGTGCCAGGCCCGTCATGTCCAGCACGGAGCTGGAGCGGCCTTCCAGGTGTACCGCCATGGAGAGCACCGCACCAATAGTGATCACACCAGTACCACCCACACCGGCCACAATTACATTGCAGTCCTTGGCTTGAATATTGGGTTGCGGCAGCGTGTCCAGCTTGGCCAGCAACTGGGCCTTCATATCGGCCTGACCGTTTTGATCGCCACGGCGCAGGGCACCGCCCATCACCGACACAAAGCTGGGACAGAAACCGTCCACGCAGGAGTAGTCCTTATTACAGCTGGACTGGTCGATCTGGCGCTTGCGGCCTTCGGGCGTTTCAGCAGGCACCAAAGACAAGCAGTTCGATTGCACACCGCAATCCCCACAGCCTTCGCAGACCGCCTTATTGATAAAGAGGCGACGAGCAGGATCGGGGTACTCGTTCTTTTTACGGCGACGGCGCTTTTCAGCCGCACAGGTCTGATCGTGAATCAGAATAGTGACGCCGGGGATCTCGCGCAGTTCACGCTGCAAACGATCCAGCTCGCGACGGTGATGAACGTCCACACCGGCAGGCAGGCTGACACCGCGATAGCGCTCTGGCTCATCGGTGGTGATGACCACACGACGCGCACCTTCACCAATGGTCTGCTGACAAATGCGAGGCACAGATATCGGGCCGTCAACCGGCTGACCGCCTGTCATGGCAACCGCATCGTTGAACAGAATCTTGTAGGTAATGTTGGCACCCGCGGCAATGGCCTGACGAATTGCCAGATAGCCGGAGTGGAAATACGTGCCTTCACCCATGTTCTGGAACATATGGCCGGTCTGGATGAAGGGCGACAGGCCCACCCAGTCCGTGCCTTCGCCACCCATTTGAGTCAGACCACGGGTTTTGCGGTCCATCCAGGTCGCCATGTAGTGGCAACCCACACCCGCCATAGCCTGGCTGCCTTCGGGCACTTTGGTGGAAGTATTGTGCGGACAGCCCGAGCAGAAGTAGGGGCGACGAGTCAGACCATTTGTATCAATCGGTGCCAGGTTTTGCACCGTACAGGCAGGCAACTGTACATTGGCGTGATGGCCCAGCCAGCGACGCAGACCCACGGCCACACGGGCAGGGCTGAGCTGGCCATCGGCAGGGATCAGCACTTCATTTTCGATATCGCGCTTGCCCGACACAGTAGGGCGCTGGGCACGGTTAAAGAGCAGATTCTTTAACTGGTCTTCAATGATCGGGCCTTTTTCTTCAATGACCAGAACGTGGTCCAGGCCTTCAATAAAATCGTTCAGTGATTGCGGGTTAACAGGCCAGCTCAAACCAATTTTCAGATGGCGAATGGCGGGCAGATTATCCAGACCGCTGAGCTGTTGCAGCGCGTCCAGCGTATCCAGTGTGGCTTTGCCGGTGGACACAATACCGATACGCGCATCAGGTGCCGCTTCCAGCACGCGGTCCAGGCTGTACTTGTGCGCAAATTCACGCACGCTATCCAGGCGGGCGTCCAGCGTACCTTCCATGGAAGGGGTCAGGAATTTGCTGGGGTCGTAAGGGTGTTTGCCGCCTTGCTTGTCGGCCAAGGCCGGGGCCAGATCATCCAGAGGGGCAATCTCGAAAGAGCGGCCGCTTTCCACGGTTTCGGTAATGGCTTTGAAGGCCACCCAGGAGCCGGAGTAACGCGACAAGGCCCAGGCCCAGATACCAAAGCGTTCGTATTCTTCAACCGAGCTGGGGTTGACCACCGGGATGCCCCAGGCGATCAGGGATTGTTCGCTGGCGTGGGGAATGGACGAGGACGAGGCCACGTGATCATCACCCACAATCATCAGGACGCCACCGTGTTGGGAGGCACCGGCAGCATGGCCGTGGTGCAAGGCATCGCCCGCGCGGTCTACACCGGGGCCCTTGCCATACCACATGGAGAACACGCCATCGACGGTACGGTCGGCACGCTCGCCAGCTTGCTGGGTGCCCATAATCATGGAGGCGGCCAGGTCTTCGTTAATAGCGGGTTGGAAACGGACCTTGGCCTGGTCCAGATACTTCTGGGCCTTCCACATGATCATGTCCACGCCACCCAGCGGCGAACCACGGTAGCCGGAGACAAAACCGGCGGTGTTCAAACCGTGTTCTTTATCCAGGCGAGCCTGGGTCAGCAACATGCGCACCAGGGCCTGTGTGCCAGTTAAAAAGATGCGTCCTGATTGTGCGGTCAGGTTGTCGCTTAGCTTGTATTGAGTGTCGACGGACTGCGTCATGATGAAACCTCCAGATAGAGATCATGATAGAGAGTCTGCCCTCGCTTTTTTTTGCGTTATAGTTGCGTGTATTCCCTATTCTTTGAAATGTTCATTTCGTAAATATTCAAATATGGATAAAACTGACTTAAAAATATTGGATGCCTTGCAGCTGGATGGCCGAGCCTCGGCTCAGCAGGTCTCCGAGCAGGTGGGTTTGTCCACTGCGCCCGTGTGGCGGCGCATCAAAAATCTGGAAAAAAACAAGGTTATCCAAGGCTATTATGCGCGCGTGGATCGCCGTCAGGTGGGACTGCAAAGTTGCATGTTTACCCAGATCAGTCTGGACCGTCACTCGGGTGAAATAGTCGATAACTTCATTCGTGCCGTGCGCGATGCGCCCGAGATTCTGGAATGCCACGCCGTGACTGGCGATGCGGATTTTCTGCTCAAGATCATGGTGCCCAGCGCGGAGTCCTACGACGATTTCCTGCATCGCTTTCTGTTCAATATGCCGGGCGTGCGTCAAACCCGTACGATTGTGGCCATGCGTGAAATCAAAAACGTGACCCGACTGCCTTTGCCACTTTGAAGCATCTTGTTATGGGGTAATACAAGCGCCTTCGGGTAGAATAATCAGGATTCGCCGGCCTGTGGTGGGTCGGTATGTACGCATGAAGGACGGGGTTTTATGACGAAGGCGAATATCTTGCGACGCACTTCCTGGGTTGCTGTGCTGGCTACTGTGTTTTTAAGCGCCTGCGCGGTCAAGGCGCCGGCTCCCGAGCCTGCTGCACAAGCGGCTGCCAAGCCTGTCCATCCTGCATGTCAGCCTGCTGCGGCGGGGGACCAACTGGCTGGTAACTGGCTAAGCAAGCACCGCCAGAAAGGCGTGGTTGGCGAGCTGCGTACCTTGTTCACCTTGCAAACTGACGGCTCCATGGCGTACACCGAACAGGTCAAGCGCCCCAACAAGCCTTCGCAAGGCTTGAACGAAAGCGGTTGCTGGGTGCGCAAGGGCAACGACTTGCAAATCAGCACGCAAGAATCCAATGGGGTCACAACCGAACCGGGCGACCCGATTTATGAAAACCACTACAACATCGTCAGCCTGACAGCCCGCAATCTGGTGCTGCGTGACCAAAGTGGTACCACCTATCGCTTGACCAGAATGTCGCCTGGCTACCGCCTGCCATTCTGATCTCTGCTTGCTTGAATGATTCCTGGCCGTCCTGGGGGCGGCCAGTTTTTTGTCTGTTTCTTTTGCTGGACGCTCCATGGCTCTGCGCGCGACGATTTATAAAGCTGAACTTAATGTGGCCGATAACGACCGGGCCTACTACGGCAGTCATACCCTGACGCTGGCCCGTCACCCCTCCGAGACCGAAGAGCGTCTGATGGTGCGTTTGTTGGCTTACGGTTTGTATGCGCAAGCGGACGAAGCCTTGAGCTTTTCGCGCGGGCTAAGCGACTCGGACGAGCCCGCCTTGTGGGAACATGATCTGGGCGGCAATTTGCTGCATTGGCTGGAGGTAGGCCTGCCGGACGATAGACGTCTGATCAAAGCCAGTGGCCGTGCTGACAAAGTGACGGTGCTGGCCTATGGCCGCAATGTCTCCGTCTGGTGGAGTGGCATCAAGGACAAGATCAGCCGCGCCCGCAATATACAGGTCTATGCGCTGGATACCGCCGGGACTGACGCCTTAGCCGCCCTGGCCGAGCGTGGCATGACCATCAATCTGAATGTCCAGGATGGCACGGTCTGGGCCAGTAGCGATAAGGGCGAAGCGACAATTGAAATCAGCCACCTGAATGCGGCTGTTTGATATGAGCCAACTGCTTGCAACGAAGTAACCTGGCTCGCCGGAGCCAAAGAGCATCGGGCAAGTGGCGTTGGAGTCGGCCTTAGGTGGTATGCAGGTTTAACGTCGATAGACGAGCCATCGAGCCGATGTCAGGGTACCAAGCAAAAAGAAGGGCATCTCGAATGAGATGCCCTTTATGTAAGCCTTAGCTATAACGCTTACAGCCCAGCCAAACGTCCCAACACCTTGTCGCGTCCAACCAAAGCCAGCACCGCATCCACCGCAGGCGTCTGCTTCTGTCCTGTCACTGCCACGCGCAAAGGAATCGCCAGCTTGGGCATTTTCACCTCGTGATCCGCCAGAACTTGCTTGATCAAAGCGGCCAGATTCTCTGTATTCCACTGCGGCAAGCTAATCGCCTTGCTGGCAAAATCACGCAGCAAAACACGCGCTTCCGGCGTCAATACCTCGGCCATCAGCTCATCGCTGGCGGGCTCGAAAGGACGGCAGAACAGCAAAGCACCTTCAGCCAGCTGATTCAAAGTCTCGGCACGGTCTTTCAACAAACCCATGATGCCGGGCAAATCCTGACCATCCGTCTTGCCACCCAAGGCCTCAATACGGGGAGCCACACGCTTGGCCAGATCCGCATTGTCACTGGCCTTGATGTAATGGGCGTTCACCCAGTTCAACTTCTTGGGATCCCACTGCGAAGCCGACTTGCTCAGACTGCGCGTATCAAACCATTCCACCAACTGCTCGCGGGTGAACAGCTCGTCATCACCGTGACTCCAGCCCAAACGGGCCAGGTAATTGATCATGGCTTCAGGCAGATAACCGTCCTTGTCGTAATCCATGATGCTGACCGCACCATGACGCTTGGACAGCTTCTCGCCATCAGGACCCAGAATCATGGGCACGTGACCGTACTCAGGCAAAGTCGCGCCCAAAGCCTGCAAAATCACAATTTGACGTGGCGTGTTGTTCACGTGATCGTCACCGCGAATCACATGAGTGATCGCCATGTCCCAATCGTCCACCACCACGCAGAAGTTGTACGTAGGCGTGCCGTCCGGGCGGGCAATGACCAGATCGTCCAGCTCGCTGTTATCAAAGCTGATGCGGCCCTTCACCATATCGTCCCAGCTGGTTGCGCCAGACTGCGGGCTCTTGAAACGAACCACAGGCTTGCGATCAGCCGGGATGGCAGGCAACTCCTTGCCAGCCTCAGGACGCCAGGTACCGTCATAACGAGGCTTCAAACCTTGAACACGCGCTTTTTCGCGCATGGCTTCCACTTCCTCGGGGCTGCTGTAGCAGTAATAGGCATGGCCGTCTTTCAGCAGCTGGGCGATGACCTCGCGGTAACGATCCATGCGCTGCATCTGGTAGAACGGACCTTCGTCCGCATCCAGGCCCAACCATTGCATACCATCCAGAATGCCTTGCACCGCCTCGGGGGTGGAACGCTCCAGATCCGTATCCTCAATACGCAGCACAAAAGTGCCTTGATGATGACGGGCAAAGGCCCAGGAGAACAGTGCAGTGCGCGCGCCGCCCAGGTGCAGATAACCAGTGGGCGAGGGGGCAAAACGGGTGCGGATGACGTTGGAAGTAGACGTGCTCATAACTTGTGTGTGGCCTTGACCTTGGGAAGCCCGCATACGGGACCGAATCTGCGTATTTTAACCCAGCACGCCAACTAGGAAAGAACCGCCGCGTAGAACTGTCCTAATGGCCGCTTTCTGTATTGAGTTGATCGAACTGGCGCACCAGTTCCGCCAGCGACCCGGCTTGCATTTTTTGCATCACGCGGGCGCGGCGAACTTTGACCGTCACTTCCTTCACATCCAGCTCGGCCGCGATCTGTTTGTTCAGCAGGCCTTGCACCACCCGCTCAAAGACATCGCGCTCGCCGGCGTTCAGGCTGTCCCAGCGTTGCTGCAAAGTCAGCCGGGTTCTGGCTTCTTCCTTGCGCTGAGCATCAGCAGCCAGAGCCGACTGCACGGCATCAATCAGGGCCTGATCTACAAAAGGCTTGGTCAGAAAATCCCAGGCACCATGCTTGATGGCCTTGACCGCCATATGAATATCGCCGTGGCCAGTAATAAAGATGACCGGCATATGCAGCCCGCGCGATTCCATCTGCAAATGAAAATCCGTGCCGCTTTGCTCGGGCATGCGCACATCCAGCACCAGACAGGCAGGGGCATCAGATAAAGGATGCGCCAGAAAGTCTCGAGTAGAGGCAAAGCTCAGCGCGTTCAAGCCTACGCTGGCCAGCAAATCGTCCAGGGCAGCGCGAACGGACGGGTCATCATCAATGATGTAGACGGTGGGCGTGTTCAGAGAGGAATCCAGATTTTCTGTCATGGCGCCAAAGGTAAGGTGAAATGAAAGGCAGCACCGCCATCGGCTTGGTCAGTGGCCCAGATATGGCCGTTATTGGCATCAATAATGGTGCGGCTGATGGTCAGGCCCAGGCCCAGGCCGCTTGCCTTGGTGGTCCAGAAGGTATCAAACAATTGGGACAGCTGCGTGCCTGACAAGCCGGGACCATTATCCTTGATGGAAAACAGCACCTTGTTGGCTTGCGGCTTGTCGCCGGGCAAAACGCTGGTTTCTATGGTGATATGAGCCGCATGATAGTCCGAGGGAGGGGACAGGGCTTCAATGGCATTGAGCAGCAAATTGGCCATCACCTGCTGAATCTGAACCCGGTCGGCAAAGACCTGGGGCAGATCGGACTGCAAGGCCAGACGCAGATCAATATGCTGACGTCGCATCTCGCCACCGGACAGGCTAAGCAGTTCGGTCAGAGCCAGATTCAAATCAAACGCGCTGCTGGTGGGGGCTTCGTTACGGGTAATGCTGCGTACCCGATCCAGCACATCCTTGGCGCGCTGGGCGTCGTACACAATACGCTGCGCGGCAGCCTGTGCCTTCTCGACATTAGGGGGCGAGGCTTCCAGCCAGCGCTGACAGGCGCCCGCGCTGCTGTTGATGGCGGCCAAAGGCTGGCTGACTTCATGGGCAATCGAGGTGCTGAGCTGACCCAGGGTAGTCAAACGGGATAGACGCAGCAAATGCTCGCGTGTCTCATGAGCCGCTGCCTGTACAGACTTGAGCTTCAGCCCCAGATAGGAGGTGATCGCGATGGCAATAATACTTATGCCGGTATTGACCAGGCCCACGTCGTAGTCGCCCGAGCGGGTCAGCAGAAAACTGACCACGGTCAGCACCATGCTGATGGTGGTCAGGGCAACAACTTGCCGTGCCGACAGAAAACGAATCGCTATCAGCAGCAGCGGGGTGTGAAAGACCGCAGCGGCGATAGCGTAGTTGGTGACGGTATCGGCAATGAAGACCAGCGCCATCAAGATGCAAATGCCGGTCAGGGCCAAGGCTCGGTAGGTTTTGCTCGATAGGAAGCGAAGGGGTGGTGTCATATCTTTCGTGTATGGGCCAGGCTGCAGGATGGTGTCTGTCGTGTGGCCATCATATACCCGAGGTTCTTTCAGAATGTGCGTTAAGGCCTGGGCCACCGAAAGGATTTCCGGGGGCCCAGACCTGTCCGACTTAGAACCACTGGCCAAAGCGGCGGATGTACAGCATTTTCATACCCTGTGCGACCAGGCAGTAAGCCAGCAAGGTGCCGACCAGCCATGGGAAGTATTCCCAAGGCAAAGGCTGCAGGCCAACCAGTGCACCGACGCCCGAGAAGGGCAGATAAATACCAATAGCGGCAATCAGGAAGGTCATCAGCATCACAGGCAGGGCTGCGGTGCTTTGGATGAAGGGGATTTTTTGCGTACGCAGCATGTGAACTACCAGAGTCTGCGAGAGCAAGCCTTCAATAAACCAGCCGGACTGGAACAGCGATTGCAGTTCGGGCGTATTGGCGCCAAACACGTACCACATCAGGACAAAGGTGGTGATGTCGAAGATGGATGAGGTCGGGCCAATCCAGATCATGAAGCGGCCAATATTCTTGGCATCCCATTTACGCGGTTTGCGTAGAAAGTCCTTGTCCATGCGGTCCCAGGGCAAAGCCAGCTGGGAGATATCGTAGAGCAGGTTCTGAATCAGCAAGTGGATCGCCAACATGGGCAGGAAGGGGATGAACGCACTGGCCACCAGCACCGAGAACACATTGCCAAAGTTGGAGCTGGCTGTCATGTTCAGGTACTTGATGATGTTGCCAAAGGTCTCGCGGCCTTTGATCACGCCTTCTTCCAGAACCAGCAGGTTCTTTTCCAGCAGGATGATGTCTGCCGATTCCTTGGCAATATCCGTGCCGCTATCCACTGAAATCCCCACGTCGGCATCGCGCAGGGCGGGGGCGTCGTTGATGCCATCCCCCAGAAAACCGACGGTGTGACCATTGGCTTGCAGCGCTTTGAGCACACGTGATTTTTGCAGGGGCGTGAGCTTGGCAAAAACCGAGTGGCGCTCGACAGCGCAACGCAGATCGGGGTCTTGCATCAGCTCGATTTCAGGTCCGAGCAAAGGCTTGCCGGGCTCCAGGCCCACTTCACGGCAGATTTTTGCGGTAATGATTTCGTTATCGCCGGTCAGCACTTTCACGGCTACACCGTGTTCGGTCAGGGCGGCAATGGCTTGGGCAGCACTTTCCTTGGGTGGGTCCAGGAAGGTCAGCAAGCCTTGTACCGTCATCTCGCGTTCATCCTGGGCTTCGTAACGGTTCTTGGCCTGTTCGACAGGAATACGGCGAGTGGCAATCAGCAAGACACGGAAGCCGTCCGAGTTATAGCGGTAAGCCATTTTCAGCAAACGGGCACGTTGCTCGGTATCCAGTGGCAAGCGTTGGTCACCGTCTTGTACGTGGGTGGCAATGCTGAGCATTTCCTCCACTGCCCCCTTGCAGACCATGAGCTGCTCGCCTTGCGGATTTTGCACGACAACTGATAGGCGACGACGCACAAAATCAAAAGGCAGTTCGTCGATCTTGCGGTAGGAGCCGATGGCTTGCAGGGCAGAGGGTGTCTTTTCTGCAAAGCGCAGTACCGCCTGATCCATCAGGTTCTTCACGCCGCTTTGGTGCAGGCTGTTGAGCAGAGCCAGTTCCAGAATGCGGGGGCTGTTGCGATCATCCAGACCCAGATGATGTTCCAGAATGATGCGATCTTGTGTCAGGGTGCCGGTCTTGTCGGTACACAGCACGTCCATGGCACCAAAGTTCTGGATCGCGTTCAGACGTTTGACCACCACCTTGTTCTTGGCCATGGCCACCGCGCCCTTGGCCAGGTTGGAGGACACAATCATGGGCAGCATTTCAGGGGTCAAACCGACGGCAACGGCCAGTGCGAACAGGAAGGCTTCGGTCCAGTCGCCTTTGGAGAAACCGTTGATCAGCAGCACGATGGGCACCATGACCAGCATGAAGCGAATCAGCAGCCAGCTGACGCTGTTAACGCCCCGGTCAAAAGAAGTTTCGGCGCGCGAGCCGACAATGGCTTTGGCCAGCGAGCCGAAATAGGTCTTGGCACCGGTGGCCACAACCACTGCCGTGGCCGTACCGCTGACTACGTTGGTGCCCATAAAGCACATATTGTTCTGTTCCAGCACACCGGCCTGGGAACTGGAAGCAGAGGCACTCTTGCTGCTGACGGCGCTAAAGACATCGTACTTTTCAACAGGCAGGGCTTCACCTGTCAGGGCGGCCTGGCTGACGAACAAGTCGCGGGACTCTATCAAGCGCAAGTCTGCCGGGATCATGTCCCCAGCCGACAGGCGCACAATATCGCCGGGCACGATCTGGCTCATGGGGATTTCGCGCATGACCGTAGCGCTGGACACGGTAGAGCGTCGTTGTACGCTGGCGGTGGTACGAACCATGGCTTTCAGAGCCTGGGCAGCTTTGCCGGAACGGTACTCCTGCCAGAAACGCAGCAGGCCGCTCAAGGTGACCATGACCACAATAATCAGCACGCCGGTGTAGTCCACGTCTTCGCCCGAGCGCATGGGCAAGATGATGTCGGTGACAGCGCTGACGGCGGCCAGCACCATCAGGACCGCAATAAAGGGATTTTTAAAGGCCAGCGCCAATTGAATCAAGGCGTGGGCGGGCTTGTCCCGGGCGACCTCGTTAGGGCCGTATTCGGTCAGGCGGCTCAAGGCTTCGGCGTCGGTCAGGCCATTCAGATTGGCTTGTACAGAGGCCAGGGTCGTCTCCAGGCTAAGCCCGGTTTCGGTGGCCGTGCGCAGCTTGGCGTCGTAGTCCACTGAACGCAGTGGCGGACGATGTTGTTGAATGCTCATGTAATGCTCCTGGTGTACAGGCGTGACGGTGCTGTCCATCCCAAGAGATGGACACAGCAGGTCCTGCCGACCGGTGTGAGGGTCGGCAAACTAAAGATAAGAACAAGCGGATTTAGTAAGCGTCAGGCCAGCGTTTAGTGGCTGGGCAAGGTGCAGCGCCACACTCGCGCTGAGGGTGGTTTGTCACTGTCTGCAATCCAGTGAATTTCTGGTTTGCGACTGGCCGTGTTGATACGCCAGGCAATAGCGGGGCGGCGGCCAGGAACAGCGCGCTCGCGAGGGCAAGGTGTGGCAAGATGCGAACCCGACGAGGTCAGGGCCCGGATCGGTCCAGTATGAATAATGCGGTGCATGGTTGACTCCTGATCGTGCTGCGCAAGCCACATCAGCAGACAACCCGGTGGGTCAGTAGCGTCTGAGGGGCCTGTGCAGCATCTTTCTTCGACTGTCGTCGCTGGACATAGTGTGTTTTTTCCTGTCAGAGAGAACGAAAGGTCCTGCTTTCCGAACGGGTGTTATTTTACGACCTGCAAGCCGCTTTGCGACTGGCTTTGCGCCCGTTTTGCCCAGGCATTGGCGTATGGTTGCTATACGAAAGTATATGAATGGCCCGCCACAGGATAAAAACCGGCTGCATGATGCAAGACAGAGATAGCCAGCCAAGTCTCTTTTATTTGTAGACGGCTGTGCTTAAGATGGGAGAATTCATTATTTTGGTGTGTGGTTTTCTTATGGCGGAACAATCATGGCAGCCCTAAGGCATCGTCTGACAGCATTGTTTGAGCCCCGTTCGGTGTTGGTCGTGTCCACCTTGCCTTTGCCCCTGATCAACGAGATGCCAGCCCGATTGGCTGGGCGGATCACGCAGGCACGGATTACAGCCACGCAAGTGCTGGTGCCCGATCGTCTGGAAGGATTGACCGATACACAGCGCCTGGATCTGGCGCTGGTGTGTATCGAGCCGGTGCGTTTGCCACAGGCCCTGGATGCCATCCGGGTGCATAAGCCACGTGTGGTTCTGTTGCTGCCCTCCAATCTGGCCTCCCGCGATCCTATGGAAGACATGGTGTATGCGCGCTCCTGGGCCCGTATCAATAATTGTCTGGTGCTGGGGCCGCGTGCCTTCGGGATACAACGGCCGCATCTGGGCCTCAATTTAAGTCACGAGCCGCAAATGGCTCTGGCGGGCCGTGTGGCCTTGGTGTCTCAGTCGCGCTCCATCACCTCGGCCTTGATGGACTGGGCTGAAGATGTCAGCCTGGGTTTCTCCGCCATTGTGTCGGTCGGGGACGAGGCCGTTATCGACGTGCCCGAGGTGCTTGAATATCTGGCCATGGACCCGCGCACGGACAGTATTGCGCTGTATCTGGAGCACACACCTGCTTCTCGTCGTTTCACCAGTGCCTTGCACGCCGTGGCGGCCGTCAAACCTGTGGTGGTCCTGAAAGTAGGCGGTCAGCGTCAGCAGGGCGAGGCCCACGAGGCGGTCTTCAATGCCTTGATGCGGCGTGTGGGGGCGGTGCGCATTCGTTATTTTGTGCAACTGTTCTCGGCCCTGAAAGTGCTGGTTTACACCCGCCGTCCCAAAGGGCGGCGTATTGCCTTGTTCTCCAATGGGAATGGGGCCGCGCAGATGGCTTTGGATGTACTGGGTTCGGATGCCGCGGTGACCTGCCCGGAGCTATCGCCCTCTACCCAGCGGGCGCTGGATAATCTGCTGGCTCCTGGCGACCAGGTTCAGAACCCGGTGGTCACTTATGTACCACTGACGCCCATGCGCATCGACTCGGTTATTTCCACCTTGCTGGATGACAAGGAAATTGACGGGGTGCTGGTCTTGCTGACACCGGACCCCTTGGCCGATATGCCGGCGGTATCGCGTGAGCTGGCCATGCTGTCGGCCAGTGCTCGCAAACCCATTATTACGTGCTTGATTGGGGATGCGGATATGCGTCCCCTGCGTCATTTGCTCGATGGTGTGGGGACGCCGGCTTTCCGTACCCCGGACACGGCGGCCAACGCCTTCGATCTGCTGGCCCGCTATCACTACAACCAGCATTTGTCGCAGCAGACCTTGCCGCCTTTGCCGCTGGGCACCTTGCCAGAGGTAGAGCCTGCCCGAGAACTGGTACGCCAGATTCAAAGCGAGCGCCGCGAGGCTAGCGAGCAGGAGTGCCGCGATCTGTTGCGCTACTTCCACGTGCCTGTTGTCGACTTGCGTGTGACGCACGATCAGGGTGAGCCTGATCCCGATGTCCCGCCCATGGGTCTGCGTTTTGAGACCGATGACAAGTTGGGCCCTTACGCCGTCTTTGGTGGGGCCGATCACGCGGATTGGCTTTCCTCATCCTATCCGGCGGTAGAACTACCACCGCTGAACCGCTATCTGGCGCGCCAGTTGGTGGAGCGTAGTCCCTTGTGGCGCAAGAGCTTGTCCTCGCAATTGACGCCTTTGGTGTTGACGCAGCTGTTGCAGGTGCTGGAGCGTCTTTCGGATTTGATGAGCGAGTTGCCCGGCGTGCGCCGTGTGGTGCTGGACCCCATCATGGCGGGCGAGAACAGTCTGTACATCAAGAGCATTTCCATTTCCCTGAGCAAGCAGTCCATGCTGGTACTGCCTGAAACGGCTGGCTATCGCCACATGGCGATTCATCCCTATCCGCGTCACATGATTGAGCGGCGTCAGTTCAAGGATGGGCAGCGCTGGACCTTGCGCCCTATACGTCCCGAGGACGCCGAGGCCTTGCAGACCTTTATGCGTGGCTTGTCGGATGAAAGTCGCTACATGCGCTTTGTGTCCATGCTGCGAGAGCTGACTCCACGCATGTTGTCGCGCTACACCCGTATCGACTACGACCGGGAGCTGGCGCTGATCGCTACCGTGCGTTCGCCCAATCCAGATAACCGTAACCATCCCCGTGACGAGATTATTGGGTTTGCCCACTATCTTCGTAATGGCGATGGTCGGGGGGCGGAGTACGCCCTGGTTATCGGGGATGCCTGGCAGCGGCGTGGTCTGGGAGTCATCCTGATGGAGGCGCTGATACAGGCTGCCGCCGAGCAGGGGCTGACCTACATCGACGGCTATGTGCTGGCCTCCAATGCGCCTATGCAAGCTCTGATGAAGCGTCTGGGCTTTCAGAACGATGCGGACCCGGAAGATCCCAGCATGCGTCGTGTCTGGCTGGATCTGGGTGAGACCCGTCGCTCGGATTAGGCACAGGCAGGCCTGTCTGCTTGTCAGGTAAATACCCGTTTAATTGTTCCCCTGATGTCCCGATTCACTCAACGGTGGCGGGACTATGATGCACTCGTGATGGCAGGCAGTACAGCGCTGGAGTGCTGGCTGCCGCCGCATCAATGGATGGTGCCCACCACCGACGGCGCCACATACCGGGGACACAATGATGCGATTGAATCTGGCTGCTTTGCAGCGCTGGGTGCTGGGCTTGTTCTTGATAGGCGGCCTGCTGGCTTGCTCCGGGCAGACAGCGATGCCACCTGAAAAAAACCATTACGAGTTCTCCATGGAGAACGACAGCCTGGAAATGCGCGATGGTGTGCGCTTGGCGGTGACGTATTATCGGCCATCGGTTAAAACACCGGGTGAAACCTTCCCGGTCATTCTGGAGATGCTGCCTTATCGCAAGGACGACTTCTTCGCGCTGGGTGACTACGAGTACGGCTCTTATTTTGCCAAGCGGGGCTATGTGCTGGCGCGGGTTGATGTGCGTGGCACAGGTGGCAGCTCTGGCCCTGTCCCTGTCAGCGAGTATTCCGCTGCCGAGATTGCCGATGCCGAGGAGCTGATCGATCAGTTGTCTCGCAAGAGCTGGTCCAATGGCAAGGTGGGTATGTACGGCCTGTCCTGGAGCGCCTTCAACTCCTTGATGACGGCTCACAGAAAACCGCCAGCACTCAAGGCCATTATCGCGGCGCACGGTTCTACCGATCTGTTTTACAACGACGTTCACTATATTGATGGTGCCTTGCATATTGACTCCTATGCGCACCAGATTGATACCGATAACGCCATGCCGCAAAGCCCGGATTATCGGATTGACCAGGAGTATTTCAAGAACCGTTTTGACCGCGAGCCCTGGATTTTTACCTGGCTGCGTCAACAACAGGACGGCGATTTCTGGCGTGCCGAGTCCCTGGCCTTCAAAAAGCAGCCTTTGGAAGTCCCGGCCTATTTGATTGGTGGCTTGCTGGATGGCTATCGTGATTTTGCGCTGGATGTCAGTCGAACCTCGAAAGCGCCTGTAATTGTGGAAATGGGGCCCTGGAACCACGCCTGGCCAGAATATGGCGTGCCTGGCCCGAATTATGAGTGGCGCGAGAAGGCGGTGCGCTGGTGGGACTACTGGCTTAAAGACATAGATACCGGAATTCTGGATGAACCGCGTCGGATGGCCTTCATGCGTACCGGCCATGCTCCCGCTACCGATCGGACCAGCGTGCCCGGTTATTGGCGCTGTGATCCGCAATGGCCGGTGGAAGGCGCGCGGACTCAACGTCTGCATCCTCAGGCCGGACACCAGCTGGCTGCTATTTCTCCTGCCTCCGGTTTGGCTCAGACCTTGCGTTACAAGGCTGGAGCGGGTTTGGCTGGTGGTGGCTGGTGGGGTGAGCAAACGGGCGATATGGCTGCCGATGATGCACATAGCCTGGTGTATGACTCCGCGCCCTTGAGCGATGCCATGGAAATCATGGGTATGCCTAAGGTACGTCTGAAGGTCGCGGCTGATGCGCCTTTCTATCAATGGACAGTGCGACTGGAGGATGTGGCCCCGAATGGGCAGGTTTCTTTGGTCAGCGGGGCAATCATCAACCCTTCCCAGCGTATCTCGCGTCTGGAACCACAGCCCTTGGTGCCGGGTAAGGCCACCAATTTGGAAACCTCCATTCACTTCACTACGTGGCGTTTCAAGCCGGGCCATCGTATCCGCCTGGCGGTGAGCAATGCGCAGTTCCCCATGGTCTGGCCCAGCCCGACGCCGGGTGTCACCAGTCTGTTTCCGGGTGCGGATACCTGGGTAGACCTGCCCGTGGTGCCTGTGCGGGAGCAGGGTACGCAGGCTTGCGTCATGTCGCCACCCCAGGCGAGTGAAGCGGCTCCTTTCGGCCGCACTATTGACGGGGATGGCCCCGTGTTCAGCAGTGTTCGTAATGAAGCTACGGGCGATTCGACGTTCACCACCAGCAATGAGCTTAGCTGGGTGCTGCATGACAATTTGTACCGCTCCGAGGAGATGTATCGCTGGGAGGTCAATGATGCTACGCCTGCCAAGGCGCGCTATCAGGGTGATCGGCGCAATGTCTTTACGATCAAGGGGCGGGAGATTGATATGTCAGCCCAGGCTCGGATCGAGTCCGACGAATCGTATTTCTACCTGACTTTCACGCGGGTGCTGAAAGAGGATGGGGTGCAGGTTCGGGAAAAGACCTGGCAAGAGCGTATTGCTCGGATCTATCAATGAAAAGCTGAATAAGAAACGCCGCTGTGATTGCAGCGGCGTTTTTTTGTCTTGTGCTCTGATTAGCGCAGTACCTGTTTCAGGAAGTGGCCAATCGCGCTGATTTCTTCCGGGCAAACAGCATGGGGCATGGGGTAGACATTCCATTGCACCTGATAGCCCATGGCTTCCAGTTGCTGACGGCTGGCTTCGGCACGTGTCAGAGGCACGACCGGATCCATGCTGCCATGCGCCATGAAAATAGGCGTGTTCTGATTGGCCTGATGACGTTCTTTTTCCACCGCTGCCGCCAAAGGCAGGTAACCGGACAGGCACAGCATGCCAGCCAGACGCTCTGGCAAGCGCAAGCCGGTTTGCAGCGTCATGGCACAGCCTTGCGAGAAACCGGCCAGAACAATATTTTCCGTGGGAATGCCGCGAGCGTTTTCGCGGGCAATCAGGTTCTGCACTTCGATCTGCGATTGGCGCAGGCCGCTTTCGTCCTCGTGGCGCACCAGGTCCGCCACATAAATGTCGTACCAGGAACGCATGGCCATGCCGCCGTTAATGGTGACGGGCTGGATGGGGGCGTGCGGGAAAATGAAACGAATAGCGGGGGCGTTTTGCAGGCCCAGCTCTGGCACGATAGGGGCGAAATCGTGGCCGTCAGCGCCTAAGCCATGCAGCCAGATAACAGCGTGCTGAGGGTTGGCACCGGTTTCAATCTCAATCGACTCAAGCAGAGGGTTCATGCGGACTCCGAAAGATCTACCAAGGTCTTGATGTACTGGTACAGGGCGCGGTAGTGCTTGCGCTGTGGGTCCTGGCCTTGTACCAGTGTGGAATTTTTCTCGGCTTCTTTGCGTGCGGCACGAATCAGGGTGCGCAATTGCTGGATATCGGCGCCGGAAAATTCATTCATGAATTCGGTCAGAGCGTCGTCATCACGCAACAACAGGTCGCGTAGCGCTTCCAGCCTGTGCATGGCACGGGTGTCTTCCTTGGAGCCGTTTTCCCAGACGTCCAGTTGTTTCAGGATCGGTTCGGGTTCCACATTGCGCATCAGCTTGCCCACGTAGTGGATTTGACGGCGGCGTCCTTCGCGGGCCGTCGGGCTGATGCGCTTGGCATCCTTGATGGCAGCCATCAAGGGCTCGCCCAGATCAAGTTGTTTGAGTCGGTCGTCCGAGAGCTCAATCAGGCGTTTGCCCAGGTCGAGCAGAGCGTGCATTTCGCGTTTTACCTGCGATTTGCTGGGGCGGTCGTAACCGTTTTCATCGATTTCAGTGCGTGGACGGGCCATAAGAAGTGAAATAGCAAAGATTGTCGCCAATTGGCTATGATAACCGCCTAACCCTCAAAGAGTAGCAATGAGTCATCCAACTATTTCCCAATTGTCGATCAGTGCCAATCAGTTCCAGTTTTGTGAATTGGTGGATGAAGCGCTGCGGCATGCCAAAAAACTGGGCGCCAGTGATGCTGCCGTCGATATTTCAGAAAACAAAGGTCTGGCCGTCTCTGTGCGCCAGATGGAACTGGAAACGGTAGAGCAGACGCAAGACCGCTCCTTGGGTGTGACCGTGTTTGCAGGCCAGCGCAGTGGCTCGGCCTCCACGTCGGACTTTTCGATCAAGGCGCTGCGTGAAACGGTGGAAGCCGCCTGGCATATTGCCCGCTACACCGCTGAAGATCCTTTTGCCGGGCTGCCTGAAAAAGACATGCTGGCGCAAAGCTATCCCGATCTGCACCTGCACCATCCCTGGCTGCTGGACGCGGATCAGGCCGCCAAACTGGCGATTCGTGCCGAGCAGGCTGCGCTGGAGTTGAGTCCTCTGATCAGCAATTCCGAAGGCGCGTCGGTCGATACGCTGGAAGGGCATTTTGTGATGGGTAACAGCCGCGGCTTTCTGGGGGGCTACCCCTATAGCCGTCACTCGCTCAGCGTCAGCCCCATTGCCGGCAAGGGCGACAATATGCACCGCGACTACTGGTACAGCAGCTCGCGTGACCCTTCCCGCCTGGCCAGCCCCGAGTCGGTTGGGCGTTATGCGGCCGAGCGCACTTTGTCGCGCCTGTCGGCCCGCCGTATCCCGACCGGCCGCTATCCGGTGTTGTTTGAAGCCCCGCTGGCTGTGGGCTTGATCGGCTCTCTGGTGCAGGCCACCAGTGGCTCGGCCCTGTATCGCAAAACCAGTTTCCTGCTGGATTCCTTGGGCAAGTCTGTCATGGCCAAGCACATTGACGTGCTGGAGCGTCCGCATATGGCTGCCGCCATGGGCAGTGCACCGTTTGACTCGGAAGGGGTGCGTACCTGCGACCGTGATGTGGTGCGTGGCGGCGAGCTGAAAGGCTATTTTCTGTCTTCCTACGCAGGTCGCAAACTGGGTATGCCTTCTACGGGGAATGCCGGTGGTTCGCACAATTTGCTGCTGAGCTCGCGCCTGACTCGTCCCGAGGACGACCTGGATGCCATGTTGAAGAAAATGGACCGTGGTCTGCTGGTAACCGAGCTGATCGGCCAGGGTATCAATTACCTGACTGGCGACTACTCGCGTGGTGCCTTCGGCTACTGGGTGGAAAATGGCCGCATTCAGCACGCCGTCGAAGAAGTAACGATTGCGGGCAATCTGGCCGAGATGTTTGCGCAGATTGTGGCGGTGGGTGCTGATACCTTTGCGGCTGGCTCCAAGCGTACGGGTTCCATCCTGATCGAGCAGATGTCGGTGGCCGGTTCCTGATTTCTGCTACCTGGAAAACTGGCTTGGCCCCTTATACCTTGCCACGGGCAAGAGGGCGCTCAATAAACAGATGTTTACGGCCTGAGTTCGGAGTCGCTTCCGACTCAGGCCGTTCTCTATGGAGCGCCGTTCAGGTGTTTCAGGTCAAAGACCCGACAATATAGGGCCGGATTTGCGGGATAATCCGGGCTTTCCCAGCCCCCCATTCGGGGCGCGCCAGTGTACTATCCATAGCATAAAAATATTTCCCAGTTATCGAATACCCACAAGGAGGTTATTCATGCAGCGTCGCTCGTTTCTGAAAAAGGCAGGTCTTGGCGCCGTAGCCAGTACCGCCGCTATTGCTGCTCCTGCTATTGCCCAAAGCAATCCCAAGGTTAATTGGAAGCTGACATCGACTTACGGTCCCGCTACCCCGGCTCTGTTTTCGACAGCCCAGTCGTTTTGCAAGATGGTGGAAGAGGCCTCGGACGGCAACTTCAACATCCGTCTGTACCCAGCCGGTGAAATTGTCCCCGGTTTTGGTGTGATGGATGCAGTCAGCAATGGCACGGTGGAGTGCGGTCAGACAGCTTCTTATTACTACTACGGTAAAGACCCCTCGTTCAGCTTTGACACGGCCGTGCCTTTTGGTCTGAATGCCCGTCAAATGAACGCCTGGATGCAGGAAGGCAACGGTACCAAGCTGCTGCGTGAACTGTTTGCCACTCGCAACATCATCAACTTCGCTTTCGGTAACACCGGCACCCAGATGGGTGGTTGGTACCGCAAGGAAATCAACTCTCTGGAAGACCTGAAAGGTCTGAAGATGCGTACGGCCGGTTTTGCTGGCGAAGTGCTGGCCCGCATGGGCGTGGTGCCTCAGCAAGTGCCACCAGGCGATATTTACCCATCGCTGGAAAAAGGCACACTGGACGCCGTGGAATTCGTCGGTCCTGTGGATGACGAGAAACTGGGCTTCCAGAAAGTGGCCAAGTATTACTACTATCCCGGTTGGTGGGAGGGGTCGGCCCAGGTTTCGCTGTACGTGAACGACGCTGCTTTCAATGCACTGCCCAAGCAATACCAGTCCCTGATTGAAATTGCTTCGCGTGCTGCGGGCGAGCGCATGATCTGTCAGTACGACGCCCAAAGCCCAGGCGCCCTGCGTCGCCTGATCGCCAGCGGTGCGGTACTGAAAGCCTTCCCGCGAGACGTGATGGACGAGTCCTTCAAGACCGCCAATATTCTGTACAAGGAGTTCTGCGACAAGGATCCCATGTTCAAGAAGATTCACGACGACTACATGGGCTTCCGTGACGCGATTGTGCCTTGGTTCCGTGTAGCCGAAGGCTCTTACGACAACTACCTGGGCATTGCTCTGGCAAACCAGAAAAAAGGCTGATCTTTGTAGTTGGGACCGGGTAGGCCAGTCTTGTTAACCCCTGTTTTCCACTTGGAAAGCAGGGGTTTTTTATGGGCTTCCCCTCTATGAGAGAGCTCCTGTTTGTGGCAAAAAACCTGTGTTTTTGTGCAAAACCCTAGTGTTATCCACTATTTATGTTATTATGGCGAGCTATTTGGCAGAAATGCACGGGCGGAATATAACGCCTTGGCAGGGTCAGGTAGAGCTGCCCGGCTTGAAAAAGCGGGTGGATTGTATGGGCCAGGCATGTTGCTTTGACCCAGAATTTTAATATTTAGGAACCATCATGAAGACCTTCGTGGCCAAGCCGCTTGAAGTCAAACGTGACTGGTTTGTGATTGACGCTAAAGGCAAAGTCCTTGGTCGTGTGGCCAGCGAAGTCGCACGCCGTTTGCGTGGTAAGCACAAACCCGAATATACCCCTCACGTTGATACCGGCGATTACATCATTATCATCAACGCTGCTGACATTGCCGTGACCGGTAACAAGGCACAGGATAAGAAGTACTATCGTCACTCGAACTACCCAGGCGGTATTTACGAAACCAACTTCCAAACCATGCAAGAGCGCTTCCCAGGCCGTGCCATCGAAAAGGCCGTCAAGGGTATGTTGCCAAAAGGCCCTCTGGGCTACGCCATGGCCAAGAAACTGAAGGTTTACGCTGGTGCCGAGCATCCTCATAGTGCTCAACAGCCTAAAACTCTGGACATCTAAGGATAGGTCATGATCGGTAACTGGAATTACGGTACGGGCCGTCGCAAGACCTCCGTCGCTCGTGTCTTCATCAAAAAAGGTTCGGGCCAAATCGTAGTCAACGGCAAGCCTGTTGACGAATACTTTGCTCGCGAAACGGGTCGCATGATTGTGCGTCAGCCTCTGGTGCTGACCAACCATGTTGAATCGTTCGACATCAAGATCAACGTGCATGGCGGCGGCGAAAGCGGCCAGGCCGGTGCTGCCCGTCACGGCATCACCCGCGCTCTGATCGACTACGACGAAACACTGAAGACAGCTCTGAAACAAGCTGGCCTGGTGACTCGTGACGCTCGTGCTGTTGAGCGTAAGAAAGTCGGTCTGCACAAAGCACGTCGCCGCAAACAGTTCAGCAAGCGTTAATTCGCCTCGCGACCTGTTTATGGTGCTCAAAAACCCCGGACGTGTCCGGGGTTTTTGTTTGCTGGCTACATTTGTCCTGCTTTGCCCGGTCTGGTGAGCAGGACTACGTTAAGATAGAATTTTTGCTCGTCTCTCTTTCAGGAAAGTTCATGGCTACACATAGCGATACCCGGATCAAGGTAGGGATTGTTGGCGGTACAGGTTACACCGGGGTCGAGTTGCTGCGTCTGTTAAGTCAGCACCCCCAGGTAGAACTGGTTGCCATTACCTCGCGTAAAGAGGACGGTGTGCCGGTATCGGATATGTATCCGAACCTGCGTGGTCATGTGGACCTGAAGTTCTCCACGCCGGAAAATGCCAATCTGGAACAGTGTGACGTGGTCTTTTTTGCCACTCCACATGGCGTGGCCATGAGCCAGGTCGAACGTCTGCTGGAAGCGGGCGTGCGCGTTATTGACCTGGCCGCAGACTTCCGCCTGCAAGATACGGACGTATTCCAGAAGTGGTACAAGATGGAGCACAGTTGCCCGGACATCCTGAGCCAATCGGCTTATGGCCTGCCAGAGCTGCTGCGCGACAAGATTGCTCAAGCCAAGGTTATTGGTAACCCGGGTTGCTACCCCACCACCGTCTTGCTGGGCCTGGCTCCCTTGCTGGAAGGCGGCAAGGCGCTGGTTGATACCCAGCATCTGATTGCAGACTGCAAATCCGGTGTGTCCGGTGCTGGTAAGGGAGCTTCGGTTCCCAATCTGTTTGCTGAAGCCAGCGACAACTTCAAGGCATATGGCGTGTCGGGTCACCGTCACCATCCGGAAATTGTGGAACAGTTGCAGCGCTTGGCTGGTGGCCCGGTCGGTCTGACCTTTGTGCCCCATTTGGTGCCCATGATCCGAGGCATGTTCTCCACGATCTACGCACGTATCAAGCCCGAAGCCATGGATACAGACTTTCAGGCCCTGTACGAGCAGCGCTATGCCCAGGAAACCTTTGTAGATGTGCTGCCTGCCGGTACTCTGCCAGAAACCCGCTCGGTACGCGCTTCCAACCAGCTGCGTATTTCCGTGCAGCGTCCTGGCAATGGCGATCAGTTGATCATTCTGGTGGTGCAGGACAATCTGGTTAAGGGTGCTTCGGGTCAGGCTGTGCAGAACATGAATATCTTGTTCGGTCTGCCAGAACAAACCGGCTTGAATCACGTTGCAATTTTGCCTTAAAGGGAACTTGGTCTTGGTGAACAGGTCAAATGTTTATGGCTGAATCACCGCAAACCAATTCTTCTACTGTCGCTCCTTCCCGTTCGCGGGGCGGGGCGACTACGATTGGGCTGGCCGTATTGCTGGGAGTGTTGTTGGGCGGTGGAGGCCTGTGGCTTTACCGCAGCCTGACTCAACCGGCCGATCAGTCCGAACAAATACAGCTGGCCATGCAAAATCTGACGCGTAGCCAGCAATCCTTGCAGCAAATTCAAAGTGAATTTGAAGGGCTGCGCGGGCAACTGGTTCTGGAAGAGAGCACGCGCAAGGGTTTGGAAAAGTCCTTGTCGTCTACCCAGGCCGAACTGGCGCAGACGCGCGAACAGTTGGCCTTTTACGAACAGTTGCTCCCACCCGGTCCCAGTGGTTCTGTTACTGTCCGAGCCCTGGACGTTGCGAAAAGGGGTGATTTGCTGGAGTACAAGGTACTGCTGCAACGTAACGCCCCAGAAGGAAAGGCTTTTTCCGGGCGCCTCCAGTTTCAGCTGACTGGGCGGCAAGACGGAAAAAACGTTAAAATCGATCTATCACCCAGTTCCGGGCCGGACTCGGTACTGGCAGAGTCGTCTGTAGAACAGATCGATCCCTTGGTTTTAAACTTCAACCAGTTTCAGCGCGCCATGGGTTGGCTGGCTTTGCCGCCAGGCTTTGAACCCACCGCCTTGACGCTGAACGTCCTGGAAGGAAGCGTTATCCGCGCCTCTCGCCAGGAAAAAATCGCCCAGCCAGACTAATCACCTTACCCGCGGGTGGTCATGTGCAAGGCGATCACATGATAATTATTCATGCCGGCGGGGGCCGGCAGGAGAACCACATGAGCACTCTTACCGAATCCGTTGATCTGCAAGCCCCTCCTTCCCCACTGATCTTTACCGATTCAGCGGTTGAGAAGGTCCGTGAGCTCCTGATTGAAGAAGGTAGCCCCGAACTGAAGCTGCGCGTCTTCGTGCAAGGTGGCGGCTGTTCCGGCTTCCAGTACGGCTTCACCTTTGACGAACTGGTTAACGACGACGACACCATTATTGATAAGGATGGCGTGCAACTGCTGGTTGACGCCATGAGCTTCCAATACCTGGTGGGCGCTGAAATTGATTACAAGGACGACCTGGACGGCGCTCAGTTCGTGATTCGTAACCCGAATGCCACGACTACCTGCGGCTGCGGTTCTTCCTTCACGATGTAAGAAGGCAAGGCTGGCGCTGATTGCTTAGCGTTCCAGGCCTTGGCAAGTTGCTACAAAGTACACCCCAGACTCTGAGTCTAGAGTCTGGGGTGTTTTGTTTATGGGGTTTTGTTGAAGGCCGTGCAGCGTCAGGTTTCAGGGCTGATCCGTTGTAGGGCGCTTCGCGGTTCAACTTGGGGTGCTCGTTCGTAGCCTAGGTAGGGCGGCGAAGCAGCTCAATGCTGTTAATGGCACGGCCCAAAGAAAAGAACGGCTTGCTTCTATTTGTTTTGAACAGGAGGGGCGCTGCCTTGTCATGTTCTGCTTTTTTGGCAGGTGCTTGGCTAACGGATTATGAGTCCGCCGCTGTATTTTAAAGTTTTGCGAAGCTAAACGTTAAAAGCAGTTCTCAGGCCGGATAACAAGCGCCCAGCACCGTAGCGCGCCGTGCGCCTGTCACAGCGGGCAGTCCCGCAGGAATACGTTCGATATGCGCGTAAGCCAGCCAGGCAAAGGCCAGGGCTTCGATGGATTGCGGATCCATGCCCAGCTCGGCGCTGGAGCGGATAGGCATAGTCACCAGATCGCCCAGGCGTTTCAGCATAGCAGGATTGGCAGCGCCGCCGCCACACACAATCAGCTCTTGAATCTGATCTGCGTAAGGCTGGATGGCCTGTGCAACGCTATGTACGGTCAAGTCCATCAGGGTGGATTGCACCGTAGCAGGCTGAAGCTCGCCTTTCGGATCAACACGATCCAGATGCTCCTGCAGCCACCCCAAATTGAACAGATCACGACCTGTAGATTTAGGAGCAGGCAGAGCAAACCAGGGTTCGCTCAATAGGCTGGCAAGCAAGGCAGGATCAGAAGCGGCGCTATCAGCCCATTGTCCGTCCTTGTCGTAGGGCTGGCCTTCATGTTTGTTCACCCAGGCATCCAGCAGCATGTTTGCCGGGCCAGTATCAAAGCCAAAAACATCGCGTCCAGGCAGCAGCAGGGAGATATTCGCAATTCCACCCAGGTTCAGAATGACGCGGCCAAGTTCGTGACGGAACAGGGCTTCATGGACGATGGGCACCAAAGGTGCACCTTGGCCGCCCGCCGCTATATCCCGGCTGCGGAAATCCGCAATCACGTCCACTCCACAGCGTTCGGCCAGAAGAGCAGGGGCATTCAATTGCAGGGTGTAGCCCTGGTCAGGCGCATGGCGGATAGTCTGACCGTGTACGCCAATCGCACGGATCAGCTCTTTTTCGGGGCCTTGAGTCCAGGGCAGGCAAGCCTGGGCGTAGAGTTCGGTCAGTTGCTGGGCGGCGATGCTGGCGCGGGCCAGTTCGTTGTGCCCTGGATGCTGCAAAGCCAGCAGCTCGTCTCGCAGAGCGGCTGGCATGGGCAGGCTATGGGTTTGGTGTATCTGTGCCCCCTGTGGGCCGAAGGATGCCAGCACGGCATCCACACCGTCCATGCTGGTACCAGACATCAGTCCGATAAACAGGGGGGCTTTCATGGTTTAGCGGCTGGCCAGCTTTACGGGCTCAGCATCTGTGTGCAGCAAGGCAAAGCTGTTCTGGTAGGAAGCCAGGGTTTGCTGGAACTGCTTGCGCTGCGGGGCATCCAGAACGCGTGCTACTGGCAGGTCTACCGACAGGGGATCAACGGCTTTCTGGGCGATACGGAATTCGTAATGCAGATGTGGGCCTGTTGCCCAGCCCGTCGAGCCCACATAGCCAATCAACTGGCCTTGTTCTACGCGGTCGCCTTTGCGCAGTCCAGCGGCAAAGCGGCTCTGGTGAGCGTACAAGGTGGTGAACTGACCGTGATGCTTCAGGATGATCGTGTTGCCGTAACCATTTTGGCGGCCAATAAACTCGACCGTGCCATCCGCGGTAGCGTGGATGGGGGTGCCGGATGGGGCAGCATAGTCCACACCCTTGTGGTCACGCCATCCGCCATGCACCGGATGGCGGCGACCGCCAAAGGTGGAGCTGATGCGGGTGAATTTCAATGCGGTGCGCAGGAAAGCGCCTTTCAGGCTTTGGCCGCTGAAATCGTAATAACCACCGGAGCCATTTTCAGGCTGGAACCAGGCGGCCTCATGAGTTTTGCCCTGATTGATGAACTCCACTGCCAGCAAGCGGCCCGAACCCACGTCCTGGCCTTCATGACCGTAGGACTCGTAGACCACGCGGAAACTGTCGCCTTTGCGCAGATCTTTCAGAAAGTCGATCTTGCTTCCCATGACATCCGCCATTTGCAGCGTGATGTTGTCGGGGATGCCGGCCTGATCGCTGGCGCCAAACAGCGAGCTGTTGATGGTGGCTTGAGCCACGCGCACTCGGGTCTGGGTCAGGTCGGTTTGTTCCTGGGCGATAAAGCCATTGTTACCGTCCGGGCGTACTTCCAGCCAACTGGCCAGACCTTGGCCGGACTGATCGGAGTAGGGGGTATGACGGTAGCGCAGCCATTGCAAATTGCCATTGGCATCCAAGGCAGCTTGGATGGTACGGCCAGGGTAAAGCTTGTAGATGGAGCGCGCTTTCTTGTCGTGCGTCAGAAATTGCAACAAGCCTTCTTCACTGACTTCCATACGCTGGAGCAGGGCGGACAAGGTGTCGCCACGGCGGATGCGGGTTTCAGTAATGTAGGCTTGCTGGTCCTGGGCCTGCAGCACGGTCAGGTCCGATGGCAGGGTCAAGGCGGTGCGGGCTTGGTAAATCTGGGGTTCCGGGCTGCTGGGCATCACCACGGCAAGTGCACCGGCGGCTACAAAAGAGCCAAGAGCAAGCGTGATCAAACCGGCACGGATAAAAAGGGCTCGGGCGGACCGAGGCTGGTGGATGTTGAGGTGGGAGGAGGAGCGTTTCCCTTTGCTGAACATAAAACCAGAACCTTGTTGGACGTACGGTTTACCGTCCACCCGGCTGGCAGGCGGAGGTCAGTTGTACTGGGCGGACAGAACATTCCAGCCCTGGCGATCTGACCTGCGCGGGAATGATAAAATAATTCGGTTTACGAAACCTTGCTCAATTCTTAAGCACGTCTCGCAATAGCAGGCTATCCTAGCGCATTAGGCTTAATTTTTCGAGCATTTTTACTCATTAGTTTGTCACCAGATTTGTTATGTCATCCCCCTCAGAGCCCCTTTCTCCAGAAGTCCTGGCTGATTTAGCCATCGTCAAACGCGGCTGCGACGAATTGCTCGTCGAATCCGAGTTTGCCCGCAAACTGGCGCGCAGCCATGCAACAGGACAGCCGCTGCGGATCAAGCTGGGTCTGGACCCCACGGCTCCCGACATTCACCTGGGGCACACAGTGGTGCTCAACAAGATGCGCCAGCTGCAGGATTTGGGGCATACCGTCATCTTTCTGATTGGCGACTTCACCTCCACCATTGGTGATCCCAGCGGCCGCAACACGACTCGTCCGCCCCTGACGCCCGAGCAGGTCATTGCCAACGCCAAGACCTACTACGATCAGGCTGCGCTGGTTCTGGACCCGGCCCGTACCGAAGTTCGCTACAACTCGGAGTGGTGCGACAAGCTCGGTTCGCGCGGCATGATTCAACTGGCTTCGCGTTACACCGTGGCCCGCATGATGGAGCGTGATGATTTCACCAAGCGCTTCAAGGCGAATCAGCCTATTTCGGTGCACGAGTTTTTGTATCCTTTGCTGCAAGGCTACGATTCGGTTCAATTGAAAGCGGACGTGGAATTGGGCGGTACCGACCAGAAATTCAATTTGCTGGTGGGTCGTGAATTGCAAAAAGAATATGGTCAGGAACAGCAATGTATTTTGACCATGCCATTGCTGGTGGGTTTGGACGGCGTAGAAAAAATGTCCAAATCCAAAGGCAATTACATTGGTATCAGTGAAACGCCGGACTCCATGTTCGGCAAGTTGATGTCCATCTCCGATACCTTGATGTGGCGTTACTTCGAGCTGTTGTCGTTCCGTAGTCTGGAAGACATCGCCGGTCTGCAAAAGCAGATTGAAGAAGGCCGTAACCCACGTGAAGTCAAAGTGGAGCTGGCACAGGAGATCGTCACACGTTTCCACAGCGCCCAGGCCGCCGAGCAGGCGCTGGAAACTTTCGATGCCCGTTTCCGTCGTGGCGAAATGCCCGAGGACATGCCCGAGGTAACCGTGGCGGGTGAACTGGCCTTGCTGCGTGTCTTGCGCGAAGCAGGTCTGGTTGCTTCCGGCAGCGAAGCCCAGCGCAATGTGGAGCAGGGCGGCGTGCGCATCAACGGCGAACGTGTGGACGATAAAGGTTTGCAACTGGAGCCGGGCAGCTATGTGCTGCAAGTGGGCAAGCGCAAGTTTGCGCGAGTCACTTTGACCGGCTGATTGATTGTGGAGGTCTGCAATGAAACTGCGTAGTGATTCTTTTCAAGATCAGAGCGTGATTCCCGAGCGTCTGGCGTTTTGCCGTTACGACGCGCAATCGAGAGTCGCCTTGGCCGGTAACGCCAATCCGCATCTGGAATGGTCCGATGTTCCCGAGCAGACCCAATCCTTTGTGGTTATTTGCCACGACCCCGATGTCCCCAGTAAACCGGACGATGTGAACCAGGATGGGCGCGAGGTACCGGCGGATTTGCCACGGGTGGATTTCTTTCATTGGGTCTTGATCAACATCTCGCCCGAACTGCGTAGCCTGGCAGAAGGCTCTTATTCCAAGGGCATCACGCCACGCGGTAAAGCCGGTCCACTGGCTCTGGACGATACGCGCCAGGGCGTGAACGACTTTACCAACTGGTTTGCCAGCGACCGCGACATGAACGGTGATTACTTCGGCTACGACGGCCCGTGCCCTCCGTGGAACGATGCTTTGCCGCACCGTTATGTCTTTACGGTTTATGCCCTGGATATTGCCGAGCTGCCTTTGGAAGGTCGCTTCAATGGCCAGGACGTGTTGCGCGCCATGGAAGGTCATATTCTGGGTCGTGCATCCCTGACCGGTATGTATACCCTGAATCCCCGTTTGATCCAGCAATCCTGATTCCCCAGGGCGGACTGTTTGAGTTTTTTTCATATTCTCTTGAGTCCGCCTGCCGCCGCCTTACTTATTTCCATGTTTTTTGGGGTTTCTGCCACCAGAGACGTTTGTCTCGGTGGTTTGACGCGCTTCCGCGCTAAAATGTTGCTTTCTTAGTTTGCTACCACTTTATCCTTAGGAACCCTCATGTTTGACCGTTCTGCGACTCTTGACAAAGTTGACCCCGATCTTTGGGCTGCGATTCAAAGCGAAGATGTGCGCCAGGAGCAGCACATCGAGCTGATCGCCTCGGAAAACTACACCAGCCCCGCCGTGATGCAGGCCCAGGGCACACAACTGACCAACAAATACGCGGAAGGTTATCCTGGCAAGCGCTACTACGGCGGTTGCGAGTTCGTGGACGTGGTCGAGCAACTGGCTATTGACCGTCTGAAAGAGCTGTTCGGTGCAGAAGCCGCCAACGTGCAGCCCAACTCCGGTTCGCAAGCCAACCAGGGCGTGTACATGGCTGTCCTCAAGCCCGGTGATACCGTTCTGGGCATGAGCCTGGCAGAAGGTGGTCACTTGACCCACGGTTCCCCCGTGAACGCATCGGGCAAGCTGTACAACTTCGTATCCTACGGTCTGGACGAGAACGAAGAGCTGGACTACGACGAGCTGGAGCGCCTGGCCAAAGAGCACAAGCCCAAGCTGATCGTGGGTGGTGCTTCGGCTTACGCCCTGCGCATCGACTTCGAACGCATGGCTCGTATTGCTCATGAAAACGGCGCCTTGCTGATGATCGACATTGCCCACTACGCCGGTCTGGTTGCTGGTGGTGCTTACCCCAACCCCGTGCCTCACGCTGACTTTGTGACTTCTACGACTCACAAGTCCCTGCGTGGTCCTCGTGGTGGCGTCATCATGATGAAGGCCGAACACGAAAAAGCCATCAACTCGGCTATTTTCCCCGGCATTCAAGGTGGTCCACTGATCCACGTGATCGCTGGTAAGGCTGTTGCGTTCAAGGAAGCTCTGGCTCCCGAGTTCAAGACCTACGCTGCTCAAGTTGTGAAGAACGCTGACGTTCTGGCCCGCACTCTGGTTGAGCGCGGTCTGCGTATCGTGTCCGGTCGCACCGAAAGCCACGTCATGCTGGTAGACCTGCGTCCCAAGGGCATCACCGGTAAAGTGGCTGAAGAAGCACTGGGCAAGGCTCACATCACGGTCAACAAGAACGCCATTCCTAACGACCCCGAGAAGCCATTTGTCACCAGCGGCGTGCGTTTGGGTACTCCTGCCATGACCACTCGCGGCTTTAAAGAAGCCGAAGCGGAATTGACGGCGCACCTGATTGCTGATGTACTGGACAACCCTCACGACGAAGCCGTTTTGGCGGACGTTCGTCGCCGTGTACACGAGCTGACTGCCAAGTTGCCCGTTTACTCCTCCAAGTAATCCAGCCGGAGCGGGCCGTGAGGCCCGCGATCTTGAATGAAGTGTCCGTTCTGCCACCATGCCGATACCCAGGTGATCGACTCTCGAATCACCGAAGAAGGCGACGCCATACGGCGACGTCGTAAATGCTCGGCCTGTGAACGGCGCTTCACGACTTACGAGCGTGCCGAGCTGAGCCTGCCGGTTGTGGCCAAGCGCAATGGCACTCGTATGGATTTTGATCCCGCACGTTTGCGGGCGAGCATGGGCGTTGCACTGCGCAAGCGTTCCATCCCCATGGCTCAGGTCGATGCCGCTGTACAGCGTATCGAAGAAAAACTTCAACTGACTGGCGAGCGCGAAGTCTCCTCCGAGACCATAGGCGAGCTGGTCATGGCCGAGCTCAAGCAGTTGGACCAGGTGGCCTATGTGCGCTTTGCCTCGGTCTACAAGAGCTTTAAAGACATCCGCGAGTTCGTAGAGGCGATCGACGAAATGAACGATCCCGACCGCGGCTAAGGCTATGGTCGAGCAAGAAGACGTCATCTGGATGCGGCAAGCCCTGGAGCTGGCCGAGAAATCCCTTTATATCAGTGCCCCCAACCCGCGAGTCGCCTGCCTGATCGTGCGCGATGGCCAATTATTGGCTTCGGGTTCAACACAGCAAGCGGGTGGCCCTCACGCCGAAGTGATGGCCTTGCGCCAAGCCAAAGAGCGCGGCGTCAGTGTGGCCGGTGCGACCTTTTACGTCACCCTGGAGCCTTGCAGTCACCACGGGCGAACCCCTCCTTGTGCCGATGCGCTGATCAAAGCAGGCGCTGGGCGTGTTGTCTTTTCCATGTACGACCCCAACCCCTTGGTGGCTGGCAACGGCGTCTCACGCTTGCGTCAGGCGGGTATTACCGTAGATGGCCCCTTGTGCGTAGAGCAGGCGCTGGCGATCAACGCCGGTTTCTTTGCCCGCATGACACGTGGGCGTCCCTGGTTGTGGATGAAGATGGCCGCTTCGCTGGATGGCCGCAGTGCCTTGCCGGACGGTCGCTCTCAATGGATTACCGGGCCGCAGGCTCGTGACGACGGTCACCACTGGCGCGCCCGCAGTTGCGTCGTGCTGACAGGCATCGGAACCGTGCATGCCGATAATCCCTTAATGAATGTGCGTGCGGTTTCTACGCCGCGTCCCCCGATCAAGGCTGTGCTGGACACGCATTTACGCATGGACCCGAAAGCTGCCTTGCTGGACGGCACGCCGTGCTGGGTATTCAGTCACCGTCGTGATCCCGAGCTGGAGGCGGAGCTGGCAGATCGAAATGCACAGGTTATTCCCATGCCCTTGCACGAAGGTCAGGTGGATGTCCGTGCCGTTCTGGACTGGATGACAGATCAACAGATCAATGAAGTCCATGCAGAAGCCGGTGCTCGCCTTTCCGGTGCCTTGATTGATGCGGGTGTAGTGGACCAATTACTGATGTACCTGGCCCCCAAGATCCTGGGGCAGGGGCGAGGCGTGGCCGATATTACCGAACTGGCCGGGTTGGACGATGTAGAGCCGTTTGAATTTACCGATGTGCGCTTGCTGGGTGCCGACCTGCGCGTCCTGGCGCGCCAGCGCGATCATTGGGAAGCCTTGCTGCGAGCGGTGGGTGGAGCTTATCCGCCGGACTCGGAATAAGCTGTTTGTCCGCTTTACTGTTTAGTTGCTACTAATTAGCCGAAGAAAGAATTTGAGCACTTGCGTTACAAGGATAAGTGCTGCTATTATTATGGACTTGGCGTTAGCAGCTTCAAATTGCTTGGCCAAAAGAACAGTTAGGACAGGTGGCCGAGTGGTTGAAGGCGCACGCCTGGAAAGCGTGTATACGTTTATAGCGTATCGGGGGTTCGAATCCCCCTCTGTCCGCCAGAATTCAAAAGCCCTCGCACAGCAATGTGCGGGGGCTTTTTTCTTGGCTGCGTTTTACAGAGTCGGTGAAATTAATAATTCATTTTTAGTCAGGCTCTGCGTCGTCGTTGCAAAAAAGGTCGCTGACTGGGAACCGCGCAAGATCAGCGCAGGCCTTGAGAGTCTTGCCTTTGCTTATCTCGCCATTTTGAGGGAGGAAGTGTTTCGTGTTGCCGCCAGGCGGCGCGAAATGATTGCAAGCTGGCAAAACCACAATGCTCGGCAATTCGCTCAATAGACCAGTCGGTATCCATGAATAATTGGCGCGATCTGTCCAGCCGCATGGTTTGTTGGTACTGCTTCAGACTGATGCCGCATTCTTTCATGAACAGGCGGCTCAGATGCCTGTAGCTGACTGAAAATTGTGCTGATAAGGATTCGTTGAGCGGGGTTTGAACCGTCTGTTGTGCCAACCAGTCTTGCACTTCATGAATCAAGGGATGTTGGTGATTGCGATAACTCAGATGGACGCTTAACTGCGGGTCTGCTTCCAGACGACGAAACTGAATCAGATTTTCGCGCGCGATGCGTGCGCTGACTGCGCTGCCGAAATACTGAGTGATCAAGTGCAATGCCAGATCTATTCCTGCAGAAACGCCAGCTGAGGTATAGATAGGACCATCCTGCACAAGGATGCGTTTGCTGATAACCCGTGCTTGTGGCGCAAGTTGTTGCAGGGTCTTGAGGTGATTGTGATGTGTCGTGCAGAGGCGACCATCCAGCAGTCCTGCTTGTGCCAGCAGCACAGCGCCTGTGCAAACGCTGGCGATCACTATTCCCGACGGTAGCTTGCCCCCGATATCACGTAGCCATTGCGTCACTTGTTGCTGTGCCGGCGTTGCGGGGAGTTCGGCCTGGATTTTGCTTCCGACTACGACAACGACATCTCCTGCAGTCAGACGCTTGGGGAGGGGGGCAATCGCGCTTAGAAAAATCCCCTGGTAGCTTTTTATGTGGGACTCCGGCCCGACACACTGGATCTTGATGTCGGCTATATCCAGTTCTGTTAGAGAAGCAAAAATCTGCATAGGCCCTCCCAGATCCAGGATGTGCATCTGGGGAAGGACGACAAAGAAAATCCGTTTCATGTGTTATTCGGATGAGTCATTGATTTGATTTAGCGATGTTATCGCTTTTTATTCCTTTTTCTTAATGGTGTTTTCTTTTCTATTTATGTCCTGAAACGGTCTGGAGCCTGGATGGTCGAGAATTTACGATAAACAAGAAATTTTTACATCGAAAGGGTTTGTCCTCGTGGCGGAAGAATCAAGAGTTATTGAGCTTCATTGGAATCCCGCTTTTACGGGAGCAACGGGGGCCGGGGTGCTGGAGCTTATCAATATGACGGTCGCTGATAAGGGCACGCTGGGGTTTGCCTCTGAGCTGTCGGGAGAGCAGGCGCGTCTGTTCCTGGACGCCCTGAACCGCAAAGTGGCAGACGGCGATACGCAAGCCTTGTATGCCAGCTATGCCGGTCAATCCGCTTTCTTTGTGATGATGAATTTGAGTGGCATGCCCAATTGCCGACACAGTGCTGAACTCGCCAAGGCGGTCGTGGCGCCGGGGTTTCGTGGACAAGGTTTACCGAAACAGGCGCTGGAGGCCGTGGACCATACCTGCACCTTGTTCTGGAACATGTATGACAACTTGCATCGAGAGTACTGCCAGCCAAGCCCCGTTCGTCTAAGTTGATTCGGTGCGCCATTGAAAATCTGAGGTGGATGTTGCTTCATGCAAAACAAGAATGTTGTCCGCTCTCTGGTCGGGCTGGGATTTCTTGCCATGTTTCTCTCGAGCGCGTTCAAAGGGGTTTTCCAGGTTTATTTCAATGACCTGGCTCTGTCTTTTGAGCGCGGCCGATCAGATTTCGGTTTTGTGGGCGGGGTGTTCCTTTTGGTATCCGGGCTGGCATCGCCGATGGTCGGCGCCTTGTCGGATCGCTTTGGGCCCATCTGGACCGTCTTGATCGGCAGTGTGCTTGGAGGGGGAGCATTTCTTTTGCTTGGCCTTCTACCTCATCAGTACTGGCTTTTTGTCATCTTGTATGGACTTTTGGCGGCGTTTTCTCTGGCGGCGATGACGTTTGTGCCCATGGGCATATTGGTTGACCGATTGTTTGACCAGAGAAATAAAAGTTTTGCTTATGCCTTGATCACTAATGGCACGGCAATTGGATTCATTGTCCTTTCTCCATTCTGGTTGTGGTTGCAAGCCCATTTCGAATGGCAGCAGGTCTTTTTTGTTGTTGGTCTGCTGTTCCTGGGGCCTTTGGCCTTGCTGTTCTGGCTGGGAGCACGAGTGCCTTTGCCTGCGAAAGAGTCTGTCGGACATATTCAGGAGAAACGCGTTGGCACTTGGCCTGTTGTGTTGCGCGATCCTGGCTTTTACGTGCTTGCCTTTGGTTTCTTCGGCTGTGGGGCGTCGATGGCGTTCATTGACGTTCATCTGGTGCCTTTATGGCGCGATGCCGGGGTCAGCCGCGCCAGCATGGGGATGAGTTTGAGCCTGTTTGGCGTGCTGGAAATGATTAGCGGTTTAGCGGCTGGCTGGTTGGCGCTGCGCTTCTCCCAGCATCGGCTGCTGGCGGCATTCTACGTACTACGCTGTCTGGCCATGAGCTTGTTATTGGCTCCCTCCGGGATAGTGACGACCTATGTATTTGCGGCTGTATTTGGGGCCAGTTATCTCGGAACAGTCATATTGACCTCAGCGATCTGTCTGGATCGCTATGGAGGCGCCGTCAAGGGACAGGTATTTGGCATGCTTTTTCTGGTTCATCAGATCGGCGCTTTTGGGTCTGCTCAATTAGGTGCTTACGGCTATGACCGTTTGGGTAGCTATCAGGCCACAGTCATGGTCCTGGCCATGCTGACCGCGATTGCCGGTATTTCTTCACTCTTTCTGTCGTCTGTTGCTTTTCGACGGACTCAATCTGAATTCAACTGAGATCTCCATGATGTTCAATGACCAAGGTGCTACTCAAATGCTCAGGATTGGACAGGGTATCGATGTCTCTGACAGCTTTTGCGAGCCGCTTGCACTGACCTCTGCCTATTGCTTCAGTTCAGCCAGTGAGGCAGCCGCTCGTTTTGGCGGGACGGAGCCGGGCAATGTTTATAGTCGATTTACCAATCCAACAGTAAAGACGTTCGAGCAGCGGGTTGCCTTCCTGGAGGAGGCTGAAGCGGCGGTGGCGTTTGCATCCGGCATGGCTGCATTGTCAGCGGTGGTGATGGCGTTTGCCGCGAGTGGTCGCAACATCGTGTGCGCATGTGATGTGTTTGGCACGACTCTGACGATGTTGCGTCAGCACTTTTCCCCTTATGGAGTGGAGGTGCGCGTCGTTGGCATGTTGGATTACGGCGCTTGGGAAAAGGCGATCGATAGCGCTACCTGCCTGCTTATTGTTGAAACTCCAGCAAACCCAATGCAGCATGTCGCCGATATTGCCCGGCTGTCACGCATGGCTCATGCCCATGGCGCATTGCTTCTGGTAGACAGCACCATGCTGACGCCTGTTTTGCAGCGGCCATTAAGGCAAGGTGCGGATCTGGTATTGCATTCTGCCGGTAAGTATATGGATGGCCAAGGTCGGTGCATTGCCGGTGTAGTCGGTGGGGCCGAGGCATTGATGAAGCCACTGCGGGCGGTGTTGCGTTCGCAAGGAGCCTGTCTGAGCCCCATGAATGCCTGGTTACTGCTCAAGAGTCTTGAGACGCTTGAGCTGCGCATGCAGCATATCAGTGCCAACACACTGTCGATAGCACGTTGGCTGGAGAAGCATCCAAATGTAGGTTCGGTGTTTTACTCGGGCCTGGAGTCGCATCCCTGCTATGAAATCGCTTGCGCGCAACAGGCCGGCTTTGGAGGGGTGGTCAGCTTTGAAGTGGGCACGAGCCAAAAAGAGGCTTGGGCTTTCATGGACGCTTTGCAGCTGATTTCAATTGCCACCAATATTGGAGATACACGCAGCATGGTCACGCACCCGGCATCAACGACACATGGACGCTGGTCGCCGGAGGATCGCATGCACTGCGGGATTGGGGGCAATCTCGTGCGCTTGTCTGTGGGCTTGGAGTCACTTGCCGACTTGCAGCAGGATATTGATCTGGCACTCCAGATTGCCCTTGCTCAGAAGGATCAGAGTGTGCGGGGCTACTCCTTGCTTGAGACGCTGGAATGAGGGGGACCGATGTTTTTGACGTTGTTGTTTTCTGTCGTACTGACTTTCCATGCGCTGGTGCTGTCAGATAGCGGGCGACGCTCCAGGCAATGGTTTCGGTATCTTGTTATCAGCTTGATGGCTCTGTTGCTGAGCTTGCCGATTGATTTTGCCACCCTGAGCGACCGCCGGATTGACGGCCTCGCCTTTGGTGGCTTATGCGGTTGATGGCTGAGGGGGCCTGGTACCGGATAAGCCAATTGATTTCAGCTTGTCCGGTACCAATTTCATTAGGACGCCAGATCAGACAGGATTAAGGCAGCAGGCTCAGGCGGTCGACTTCAAATTCAGTTTTGCGCAGGCCTTTGTCGAACTCGCCTGTCAGCTCCACTTTCTGTTCGGCGCTGATGGTTTGACCAGCCGGAAAGTCCTTGTTGTCGATCTCTACCGTGATACGGCCGGTGGCATCTTCAAAAATATAGCGCTCATCACCTTCAAACGACACCAGACGGCCTTGCAAACGCGCGATTTGATCGTCGCGGCCGGTTTCCAGGAGCTGCTTGACGGTCATGAGCGGCACATTGTTAGGGCCAGAGTAGGAGCCGGCAGCCGTGGCGGCTTGAGGTGCATTGCTTGGGCCTGTGTAGTTGGCTGGTTGCGCGAGGGCAGCGGTGGCGCTCAGAGCAAGTGCGGCGGCAAGAGTGGGTAAAGTGAATCGCATGATTGGGTTTCCTGTATCGGGTTATCGGGTCAATGTTCCGCCGATTGCGGAATAGTTTTATTAGACCCTCCGAACCTGAAGGCAATCTTAAGATACGTAATTGGGTGGGAAATCCAGCACGACACTCAGACCCTGGCCGTCCAGCCCCTCTTCAAAGGAAAGCGTGGCCTCGTGCAAGGCCGCGATGCGGGCCACGATGGACAAACCCAGTCCGTTGCCTGTTTGGCCGGTTCCCAATACGCGAAAGAAGCGTTCTCCCAGTCTGGGCCGTTGTTCGGGGGGGACGCCAGGCCCATTGTCTCGGACCGCAAGGCGTACACCGCCATCGTGTCTGCGTGTTGTTTCGACCCGTACTCGGACGCCTGCGCCGCCGTAGCGAATGGCATTGCCAATCAGGTTACGTAAAGCGCTGTTTAACAGCACTGGCGCCGCCTGTATGCTTGTGACGGCCAGGGCTCTTTCCATGTTGATGGATGTCGAAGGCAGGGATGGAATCAGACTGTCCAGGACCTGATTCAGGTCTACGGTTTCACGCTTCAAGGGTTCGGCCTGCGGCTCCAGTCGCGTCAGGGCGAGCAGGCTTTCTACCAGGGCGGTACAACGGTCCAGGTCTGCGCGTAATTGCTGCAGATGGGCGTCAGGCAGTTGCAGCTCGCGCTCAATTAGTTGAACGCGCATGCGCAGCCCGGCCAAGGGCGTACGCAGTTCGTGTGCGGCATCGGACGTAAAGCGCCGTTCACTTTCCAGTGCTGAAGACAAGCGTGCCATGAGCGCATTCAATGCATCCAGCATGGGTTGCAGCTCGCGTGGGGGATTTCCGCCTTCTACAGGAGTGAGGTCATCGGGCGATTTGGAATTGATGCGTTTAGCCGTGTCCTCCAAAGGACGCATCAGGCGTCGGATCAGGAACCAGCTGGATAGACCCAGCAGCGCCAGTAGTCCCACTGCGGGCCAAACCAGGTTCTCGGCCATGTCTTCAAGCAGCTCCAGGCGTTCTTCCATAGGCTGGCCAACCTGGGCTGTGACCCCTCCGGCTCCGGGGCGGACGTAAACCCGCCAGAGTTCGTCATCAACCCAGACAGTGGTGATTTGCTTGCGTTTCGCCTGGGGGATAAAAGCCGTTTTGGGAGTGTCGTCGCCGCGCAGCAGTACCCGGCCATCTGCGGCCACGAGCTGGTAATACATGCGCAGCTTGAGAGCCGCGTCACGGTTCAGTCGTGTGTCTGTAGTATTGGCAGAAGCCTGCGCCTCTTGCGGGTCCAGCATCAGTACCAGACGCGCCCCTTCTTCAAGGGCATCATCAAGCACATCGCCGGTTGCGTGCCAGGCCACTCCGACTACGATGGCCAGGCTGACCAGCCACAGCCCAATACTGGTGCCCATGACGGTAAGCAGCAGACGACGTCGTAAGGACCAGCCTTTCGGGCGTGACACCGGGGACTTGGCGGCAGAGCGGATACGCGTTAGTTTCTGGAGCAGGTTTTTCATGCGGGTGCCAGAACGTAGCCTTGATTACGTACGGTGACGATGAAGTCACTGCCCAATTTCTTGCGCAGATTGTAGATGTGTACTTCGATAGCGTTGCTCTCCACTTCTTCGCTCCAGCCATAAAGGGCTTCTTCAAGCTGGGCACGACTCAGAATATGGGTGGGATGGTGCATCAAGGCTTGCAGAACAGCGAATTCGCGTGCTGTTACGGCCACAGGCTTGTCGTTCAAGGTGACGCGCTTGGCTATCGGGTCAATGGCGACGGGACCGTGACGCCATTGGGGAGAGGCTTGGGCGGCACTGCGGCGCAAGGCTGCACGTACGCGCGCGGACAGCTCTTCAAGATCAAACGGTTTGACCAGATAGTCGTCCGCGCCCAGATCCAGACCCTGTACCCGGTCGGCCAAGGTATCGCGGGCAGTGATCACAATGACGGGCACCTGTGCGTGAGATCCATTGGCCCCTCGCAGACTGCGTAAGACCGCGTCGCCATCCAGACCAGGCAAGCCCCGATCCAGCAAGATGCATTGATAGGTGTGAGTGGCCAAGGCCGTGGCCACTTGGTCGCCACGTTGCAACCAGTCCACAGCGTAGCCGTCCAGATGCAGCCAGGACTGCAAGGAACTGCCCAGCGAAGGATCATCTTCGATTAAGAGAATACGCATGTGCAAAGCCTGGCAGGGAAAGATGAAGGGAAACTGATGTTGCTGCGGGGTATGAGGTAAAGCAGGGGCAAGCCCCTACCTTGTTTGTATAGCGACTGTGTGTTTTTGAAAAGCGCAGCGAGGTGTTTTCCGTTCTGATTGGCGCGCTAGATGCTGCGCTGTTGTACCCGTGCCGACAGCTCCTGCGCCGTCTCCTTGCGCTCGCTATATCGATCCACCAGATACTGCGCACAGTCACGCGTCAGCAAGGTGAACTTCATCAGTTCCTCCATCACATCCACCACGCGCTCGTAGTAGGACGAAGGTTTCATGCGGCCTTCTTCGTCAAATTCCAGAAAGGCTTTGGCAACCGAAGACTGGTTGGGGATAGTGATCAGGCGCATCCAGCGGCCCAGAACCCGCATCTGGTTCAAGGCGTTAAAGGATTGCGAGCCGCCTGACACTTGCATCACGGCCAGTGTTTTGCCTTGTGTTGGGCGTACAGCACCGATGCTTAACGGTATCCAGTCAATTTGTGCTTTCAGAACGCTGCTCATGGCACCGTGGCGCTCGGGCGATGTCCAGACCATGCCTTCGGCCCACTGCATGAGTTGGCGCAACTCCTGCACTTTCGGGTGGTCCTCTGTTGCACCATCGGGCAAGGGCAGGCCTTGCGGGTCGAAAATTCTGGTTTCTGCACCCATTGCTTCCAGCAGCCGTGCAGCTTCTTGCGTCAGAAAGCGGCTGTAGGAGCGTTCTCTCAGGGAACCATATAAAAGCAGAATTCGAGGTGGGTGTGTGGCGCGTGCTTGAGGCAGCAGTTCTGCCATATCTGGAGTGTTAAATGCGTGCTCGTCCAGATTGGGTAAATCAGGCTTGCTCAATTCTTTGTCCTTTTTCATCAATAACGGCTTGGCCGTCTTCTTTCCGGAAGGCACCTTGTTGTGCTTGGGGAAGTATCTCCAGCACCTGTTCCGAGGGACGACACAAGCGCGTTCCCAATGGGGTGACAACAATAGGGCGGTTGATCAGAATCGGGTGCTGCAACATGAAATCAATCAGTTGTTCATCGCTCCATTTCGGGTCGCCGAGCCGGAGTTCTTCATAGGGCGTACCTTTTTGTCGCAGGACTTCACGCACGCTCAGTCCACAGTTTGCGATCAACTTAGTCAGCGTGCTGCGGTCCGGCGGTGTTTGCAGATACTCGATGATGGTGGGTTCTTGTCCGCTATTGCGGATCAGGCCCAAGGTGTTGCGCGAAGTGCCGCAGGCGGGGTTGTGATAGATGATGATGTCTGTCATGGCGCGATCTTGATATCAGGGTTCAGTGGGCCATACCCAGTCGCAGCGCCAAGGCTGCCAGGGTGATCAGCAAGACGGGTGTGGTCAGGATGGCTCCTACTTTGAAGTAGTAGCCCCAGCTGATTTTTGTGCCTTTCTGGGCCAGGACATGCAGCCACAGCAAGGTGGCCAGACTGCCTATAGGTGTGAATTTCGGGCCCAGATCGCTGCCAATGACGTTGGCGTAAATCATGGCTTCCTTGACGATGCCCTCGGCGCTGGAAGCGTCAATGGACAGGGCGGTGACAAGGACTGTGGGCATATTGTTCATCACCGAGGACAGCAACGCAGACAGGACGCCGGTACCCATGGCCGCCGCCCACACGCCAGCTTGGGCGAACTGATCCAGCAACAAGCCCAGGTAGTCGGTTAGCCCGGCATTGCGCAGGCCGTAAACCACCAGATACATGCCCAGCGAGAACACGACGATTTGCCAGGGGGCGCCACGCAGCACTTTTCGTGTGCTGATGACTGTGCCACGGGCGGCAACCGCCAGCAAAATGATGGCGCCTGCTGCGGCAACCGCACTGACGGGGACACCCAGGGGTTCCAGTGCAAAAAAGCCTGTCAGCAATAACGCCAGCACAATCCAGCCAGCCTTGAAACTGGCCATGTCCTTGATAGCCTCAGCAGGCGCTCTTAATTGTTCAAGGCGATAGTGGGCGGGAATGTCGCGACGGAAGTACAGCATCAGAACGACCAGGCTGGCCAGTACAGACACGATGTTGACGGGTGCCATGATGGCGGCGTAGTCCGTGAAGCCCAGTTTGAAGTAGTCGGCAGAGACGATGTTCACCAAATTGGAGACGACCAGCGGCAAGCTGGCTGTGTCCGCAATAAAACCGGCTGCCATGACAAAAGCCAGAGTTGCTGCCGGTGAAAAGCCCAAGGCCAGCAACATGGCCATGACAATCGGCGTCAGAATCAGTGCGGCCCCGTCATTGGCAAACAGGGCAGAGACTGCTGCGCCCAGAATCACGATAAAGGCAAAGAGCTTGCGCCCGTTGCCGGCTCCCCAACGGGCGACATGCAGGGCGGCCCATTCAAAAAAACCTGCCTCGTCCAATATCAGGCTGATGATGATAATGGCGACAAATGTGGCGGTGGCGTTCCAGACGATATTCCAGACCAGGGCCAGGTCAGTCCATTGCACGACGCCAGACAGCAAGGCAGCAACTGCGCCTAAAGAGGCACTCCAACCAATGCCCAAACCTTTGGGCTGCCAGATCACCAGGGTTAAGGTAGCGATAAAAATGAGTACAGCAAGAAGCATGACGGAGTGCTCTGATCAGGGGGATAGCCAGCAAGGCAGTTAAGTTCCGAGTGGTTTTTGCAGGACGTGGATATCAAGTGTTCGGCGCTCTAGCAGTTCTGACACAGGTCTTGCGTTGGGAGGCAGGTTTGACCCTGACAGCAATTCTCGGTCAGATAAGTAAGCAGATTGTTCATGGCGGGAAAGGTGGCGCTGTAGAGCAGATTGCGACCTTGCCGCTCGGCGTGGATCAGCCCGGCGTTGCTAAGCTCCTTTAAATGAAAGGACAGGGCGTTGGGGGCAATACCTAGCTGCTCAGCCAGAGAGCCGGGTGTCAGTCCGGTGGGCCCGGCAACAACGAGTGCGCGGAAAACCCGTAGGCGGGCTTCGTGGGCCAAAGCGGCCAGGGAGCGGATAACTTGAGATTCTTCCATAGAGTAATAATACAATAATTCAAGAATTATTGAATAGTTTGATGTTTCCCATAGAGAGCTTTGAATGACAAGATTCGCGTGTGACGTTTTATTGATTTGTCAGGCATTGTGAAACTCGTGGTTTGCGACAGCAGATCCTTCTGGAACCGGGAACAGGGCCGATGCCAATTTGCTATCCTCTAAGACAATATTCGCCCGTCCTTGTTATTCTCAGCCCGCCTGGCAAGTGGAATCTCGGACTACACCCCCCAAGATTGCCTATGAAAATCCCATTTCTGAGCCACCATCAGTTTGGCCGCCGCATTGCTCAAGCACGTCTTTTTGGCCTTGTTGCTCTGTTGATGTTGTTGGCGGCGCTTCCCCAAACAGGCTATGGCAAAGAGCCGCCATTGACGGTCGGCGTATTGGTCTCGCCACCATTCGTAATGAAAAGTGATGGTGCTTTCACCGGATTGGCTATCGATTTATGGGAAGATTTGGTAGCAGAAAAGCAGTGGGTATTTGAATATAAGGAATACGGCACGTTTCGGGATTTGCTCAGTGCCACAGAGTCGGGTTCTCTTGATGTTGCCATGACTAATCTGACTATCACGCAGCAACGCGCGTTGAAGGTGGATTTCACCCAGCCCTGGTTTGATGGTGGTATGCGCCTGATGGTCAGTTCCGATCAAGGAACTGGTTTTCAAAGTGTTCTCAAGGGTTTGGCGCAGGCCGGTTTTATTACGGCGTATGCATGGATCGCTTTTGTCATTTTGTTTGCCACTGTTGTTTTGACCTTGTTTGACCGGCGGTTTGACCAATCCTTCCCTGCTCGCTGGCGCGATGGCGTGGCAGAGAGTTTCTATACCGTGATGTCTGTTGTGACTTCGGGGCGTGCCCCGGCCAGAAAGAATCTTTTTGGCTGGTTAGGACGTATCTGGCAGGGCTTGTGGCTGGTGTGTGGGGTGGGCATCTTGGCCTTTGTAACGTCCTCTGTCACCAGCGTGATGACAACGCTGGCTATCTCAAACCAGATCAATAGTGTGGACGATTTGAAGGGGCGACCAGTAGGCGTGCTGATCGGGACCGTAGAAGAGGACTATGCCCGCAAGCAGGGACTTGCCATGCGCAGTTATGCCAGTTTGGACAAAGCCACGGCAGCTTTGGACAATGGCGATGTTGTGGCCGTGATTGCCGACGCTCCGGTACTGGAGTACTACGTGTATTCCAACCCTGGCTTGCCGGTGAAGGTAGTGGGGCGACTGTTCGAGCGTGACAAGTATGGGTTTGCCTTGCCACTGCAAAGTGAGCTATCCCGAGAAGTAACTTTGGCTGTGCTAGGGGCCGTGGATGAAGGCAAGGTGGAGGCCTTCAAGACCAAGTATTTTGGCTTGGGACAGTAGTAGCCAGGCTTATTGGCTTGGGTTCATCTTTGAGGGCTCAAGCTGCTCACTTAACCAGTCGGCAAATACTTCCGCACGCGGGTTTTGATCCAAAGCCTGGGGAGAGAGCAGGTAGTACGCCGAGCCGTCCGCAATGAATCCTTGCGGGGCAATGAGCTGCCCGCTTTGCAGTTCATCTTGCACCATCAGACGCGACACAATACTCATGCCTTGTCCGGACAAGGCGGCCTGGATACATAAATAAAAATGCTCTAGTTCCAGCTTGTTGGCAGAGCGTATGACTTGGTCGCTAAGTCGCGCCCAGGTGGCCCAAGCTTGCGGACGGGAGCTGCTTTGTATCAGCACCTGTTTGGCCGTGTCCTGGATGTGGGGATAGTGGGGCTGGCAGACCGGCCCTATCATTTCTTCGCACAATTTCAGGCCGCAGACCGAGTCTGCCCAATGAAAGTCGTCACGGCGTATGGCCAGATCCACTCCCATTTGAGCAAAGTTCACTGGCCCCCCGGCTGTAATCAGATGCACGGTGATATTAGGGTGCAGAGTGTGAAAATCCCCCAGTCGGGGTATCAACCATTTCATTGCAATGGTGGGCTCGCAGGAAACGACCAGCGCATGTTCACGCTGTGTCTGCTGCAACTGATACACCACGTCTTCCAAGCGTTCGAACATGGGCGCGGTCACATGCAAAAGCTGGCGGCCTGCCTGTGTCAGAAATACAGCTCGATTGCGCCGTTCAAACAGTTCTACCCCCAAAGATTCTTCCAGCGCCCGAATCTGGCGACTGACCGCGCCGTGAGTGACATGCAGCAGCTGGGCTGCCTGCACAAAGCTGCCTGCCTTGGCGGCCGTGTCGAAGTAGCGGAAGGCCGTGAGATTGGGGATTTGCATGGTCGATGAAAACTCACAGAAATAGCGCAGGAATTATCGTTTTTAAATTAGCACAGGATTATCAATAATGAAATCCTGAGAGCGAATATTAAAACAAGAAAACGATAGAAGTTTTGGAGGGTTTTTCTTGGGTTTTGAAAATCTGGATTGGTCCCGTTGAGAATAGCAAAAACTATATAAATTCGATGAATACATAGCTCACCAGGAAGGGTTTTCACATTCTGACTGGAGCGGTCTTTGCAGACTGGTAGATCGTCCGCGAAGGAACGATCTCATTCCTAGAGTGTAGGACTGGCTCTGTGGTTTGGCTGCCTTTGACCTAGCTTGTCACACCGATTTCATCAAACTTAGGCTTGTTAAAAATGCATGAACTGTTGGCCGTTGCCACTATCACTATCCTGGCCGTGATCAGCCCAGGCCCCGACTTTGCCATGGTCACTCGTAATGGCTATTCCTTTGGCCGCAAGATTGGCCTGATTTCGGCTCTGGGTATTGCTGCCGGGGTGCAGGTGCACGTGGTCTACACGGTGCTGGGCGTTGCAATTCTGATTACTCAGTCTCCCACCTTGTTTCTGGTGATGAAAGTGGTGGGGGCAGCGTACTTGATGTACTTGGGCTATCAGTCTTTCTGTAATCGCACTGTTTTGAATACGGACGGTGAGGCGGGAAATATGCCCAGCGCCTGGCAAGCTTTTGGCATGGGGTTTTTGACCAATGCCTTGAATCCCAAAACCATGTTGTTTGTGGTGGCCACCTTTACGCAGCTGGTGCAGCCGGATGCATCGTTCTGGCTGAATTTCGCTTATGGGTTTTTCATGTCTTTTGCCCATTGGGTCTGGTTCAGCATTGTGGCGCTGGTGTTCTCAAACAAGCGCTTGCGGGCAGCCATGCTGGCCCGGCAAAGATTGCTGGACAGGGTGATAGGCGTGGCCTTGTTCAGCTTGGGCGCTTCGCTGCTATTTGCCAACTCGGTGTCTTAGGGCGGCCATGCGGGAGCAGGTGCTGTGCACAGGCGATTTGTACTGCCTGATTATTGAAGTGATTAATAAATTGGTTTGAATTAAATTCAGAATTTAATTGAGTATTTTATTTTTAATTTGATTTTGAATTATATTTGTATGGCTATTAATAATAAAAATATAAAAGTATGGAAAAGAATGTGAGTTAAATTCTTTAAAAGAATGTCTGTTATCTTCTGTCATTTATTGACGGCGCTCTGGGTATGGTTGTTACGTTGCCGTTTCAGGTTTCGCACACTACTTGTAGAGAGGGAGACAAGAATGACTTGCCATCATATAAACGCAAAAGCGCTGGCTGCGTCTGGCCTGGCTTTATTCGCAGCGGTTCAGAGCAGTGTTATGGCTCAAAGCCCGGAGCCCCGGCTGGATACCAGCCAGCTGTATGCAGACGTGCATTTCCACGCTTCCAATTACGCCATGCAAGGTATTTCCTTAAAGGAATATGCAGAGCGCTATATGAGCGCCAATCGCCAGCAAATTGTGCGCTCCACCATCATGCCGATTCCTTTGCAGCAACGCTGGGATGGGTTTGAACAGTACCAGGCACAGTCTGGCGATCAGATGTATGGCCCGAACTACTACATAGGCCCCAAAGCAGACTTGTATTACTACTCTTTTGTGGATGCCATGTTTGCGCGCGAGTACGAACGCTTGCCGCCCCAGTATCAGGAAAAGCTGGATGTCATGATTACGGCCTTCAATCCCATGGACGTATATGCCTCGCAACATATCAAGCGTGCGGTGCTCAGTTTTCCAGGCGTGTTTGCCGGGGTGGGAGAGTTCACCATTCACAAGGAGCTGGTGTCCAGCAAGCTGGCTGGTGAAACGGTAGAACAAACCAAGGCCCCCTCTGTGCCGCTACCGCCTGATGCGGGCGATGGCAGCAAGGTATCGCTGTATTCCGAGTCGCTGGAGTATTTGTTCAAGACCATTGAAGAGATTGGTCTGGTCGCGATCTTGCACAATGATATGTACCGGGTAGAGGTCAATTACCAGGGTGAGCTGGAGCATTCCTATCCCGATCAGGACTATGTGGACGGCTTGAAGCACGTGTGCGGACATGCGCCCAAAGCCAAGGTGGTGTGGGCGCATACGGGCCTGGGGCGTTTTGTGAAACCCACCATCGACCACATTACGCGCGTGAAAAAAGTGCTGGATGCCTGCCCCAGCTGGTCTACCGATATTTCCTGGGATCTGGTGCAGGACTATATGTTGAATCCCGAGCCGGGCATGCCCAGTCGCCAGGATTGGCTGAATTTCTTCAATGAATACCAGAACCGGATTCTGTGGGGTTCAGATGTGGTGATTTTTACGCGTAATCGCTTTGAGTCGGCCCCTCCCACGTCAGTGACACCAGGCGGTTTGATGGAACCTGCTCAGTACCATGCGGACTTGTCCAAGATGAGGGAGTTTCTGGACGAGTTGCCAGTGGCCATAGGCAACAAGATTCGCTATGAAAACTATCTGGGTCTGTTCAATCGTGCCAAGTTCTCTGTGCGGGCCTGGGAGCGCGAGAATGCGGATCTCAATATCTGGGATATTCCTACGCCCGTGCATCCTTGAAGGAGGCATGCTGTTGATATGGGCGATCAGCCATAGATACTGGACTTGATTCTGGCCCTTTCAAAGCCAATGGCAAAGGCAAAAAATAGCCCCCCGACAGTTGGATAACTGTCGGGGGGCTGTTTGCGATTGCGCGTCAAGAAAGCCGAGCTTGGCTCCTTGATTCTGCTGTCAGGCATCTGGCTGGATGCAGCTTGGTTAACCCGCCTTGTTCTGCGCAGCCAGCTTGTTCAGATCCTCCTGAATCAGCTTGCGAATAGCGGTTTTCAAGAGCTTGCCGGTTGCTGTGTGAGGTAGTTCATCCACCACGATCAGTTCATCAGGAATGCTCCATTTGGAGACTTGTTCTGTAAACAGATCAATCATGTCCTGCTTGGTGAAGGTAGCGTCGTCCTGGAGCTGCACCACCAGAACCGGACGCTCGCCCCAGCGCTCGTCGGGCTTGGCTACGACAGCTGCTTCCTTGATCGCCGGGTGAGCCTGGGCAATGTTTTCCAGCTCGATGGAGCTGATCCATTCGCCACCGGATTTCACCACATCCTTGGTTCGGTCCACGATCTGGATGAAGCCATCCTGATCAATGGTCACCACGTCGCCCGTATTGAACCAGCCATCTTCTGTATGGGCAGAGGTGTCATTGCTATTGAAGTAAGAACCCGCAATCCAGGGGCCGCGCACCATCATGGCACCAAACATCTTGCCGTCGCGGGCAATGGGTTGACCATCGTCGCCATCTACCCGGAACTCGACTCCGAAGAGCGGACGACCTTGCTTGGCCAGCAGCTTGAGTTTCTCGTTCTCCGGCAAGGACTCGTGCTTGGGCAGCAGGGCAGCCGCCAGACCGACCGGGCTGGTTTCCGTCATGCCCCAGGCGTGGCGTACCTTGACACCCAGCTTCTGGAAGCGGGTAATCATGACTGGAGGCGCAGACGAGCCGCCAATCACCAGACGTTGCAGGCTGCTGAAGGTTTTGCCATTGGCTTGCATCCAGTCGAGCAGGCCTAGCCAGACGGTAGGCACACCGGCTGTCATGGTGACACCTTCGTTTTCAAACAGGGTATGCAGGCTGGCGCCGTCCAGTTTCGGGCCGGGCAAGACCAGTTTGGCGCCCACCATCAAGGCCGCATAAGGCAGCCCCCAGGCATTGACGTGGAACATGGGCACGATGGGGGTAATGGTGTCAGAAGCAGACAGACACAGGGCATCGGGCATGCTCAAGGCAAAGGCATGCAAGATCGTGGAGCGATGGCTGTAGAGCACGCCTTTGGGGTTGCCCGTGGTGCCGGAGGTGTAGCACAGGCCGGAGGCCGTGTTCTCATCAAACACCGGCCAGTCGAAATGATCGGATTCAGACGCAATCAGGGTTTCATAGCACTGCAGGTTGGGCAGCAGGTTCGACTTGGGCATGTGCGCTTCGTCCGTCATGATGACCACGGCTTTCAGCTTGGACAGCTGATCGGCCAAGGACTCCAGAATCGGCATGAAGTTCAGGTCGGCAAACAGCACGCTGTCGTCTGCGTGTTCAATGATGTAGCCAATTTGATCCTGAAACAGACGCGGGTTGATGGTGTGGCACACCAGGCCCGAGCCCGATACGCCGTAGTACAACTCCAGGTGACGATAGCCATTCCAGGCCAGGGTTCCGACACGGTCGCCATGTTGCAGGCCCATTTTCTTCAACGCATTGGCCAGTTGCTGGCTGCGTTTGGATAGCTCGGTATAGGTGTACCGGTGAATGTGGCCCTCAACGGTTTGCGAGACGACCTCTCGGTCTGCGTGATAGTTCGCTGCGTGACGCAGTATGGATGATACTAGCAGTGGGGTATTCATCATCATGCCAAGCATGGTCTTCGTCCTCCCTGGGAGTAAATCAAACAGAACTGACGGGCCCTACAACATGGGGATTGGGAGCAGCAGATGGATGAATTTACACCACTGACTGTCATGGCCTCTTCAGGAACAGTAGCCTAAAACTCACAAATACGTCTACGTAGTCGTTTATGTTTGCTTGCGCAATGCCAAGGCTTCTACAAAATCCGGAACCCCGGGAAATTTCTGGACACAATTAATACTCTTTGATTGAAGATTGAAGGGCTTTGAGTACAATCGGCAGCTAATTACAGCTTTTTTAAGACGTAGTGTCGGATTTGCTGTCAATTTGACACGAGTGACGCTGGGCCGAAATGGCCCTGTGCTCGGAGCATCGTTCAATGATCGTGCTAGGTTTGCTGGGCCCATTTCGCTTTATTGTCGATCAGGTGGATCGCACTGCATTGCTTAGCTATGACAAGGTCAAACTGCTGGCTGCGGTGCTGTGCCTGGCGCAAGGCAAGGCGCTGCAGCGCGAGCGGCTGGCACAAATGCTTTGGCCAGATCTGACACGAGACAAGGCACTATCGCGCTTGCGCCACGCGCTGCATGTGTTGCGCAAGGCCCTGGGCGAGCAGGCCGCTTGTCTGGTCGCCAATGCCGAAGGTGCAATGGCGTTCAAGCCTGAAAGCGTGCAAATGGATGTGCTGGAATTTCTGCAGGCCGATGCCGCGCAGAATGCTCGTCTTTCACAGCGCTTGAGCCTGTATGTCGGTCCTTTTCTAGACGCGATTCAATCCCCCGATACTGAAACTTTTATTTCCTGGCGACAAAGCTGGGAAGATCGCCTTGCTTTGGAATTGCTTAGCTTGCGTGCCCGCCTTTTCGAGCAGCTCTTGCAGGCTCGTCAACTGGATCAGGCGCTTGCATTGGCGCAGGAGTGGGTGCAGCAAGCTCCCGAGCAGGAGGTCTATCACCGCCTCTTGATCAGTGTCTTGATGCAAAGAGGGGACAGGCAGGCCGCCTTGCAAGCCTATGCTCATTGCGAGCAGGCTTTGCGTCAGTACCTGGGAGTACGTCCCGATCCTGAAACCCGCCGCCTGGCCCAAGCCCAATGGCCGGTGGCAACAAGCAAGACACCCCCCAAATCCGCCCAGGCTCATCGTACGGTTGCCACGCTGGCCTTGGCACTGTCCTGGCTGCCAGCAGAGGACTCCGAGGCGCATCTGGATGGCGATCTGGTGCCGGATCAAGCCGTGGCGTATCTGGAATCCTGGCACGAGCAATTGCTGGATATTTTGCGTCAGCACGGGGCTTGGTTAAGTCAGTCCAGCGGGTCCACCTTGTTGGCTCATTTTGGCTGGCCACATGCGCAGTCCGAGCCGGTGAGTCGGGCGGTTGAACTGGCTTGCGTGATTCGTGCTTTGCGAACGCCGCCGGGGATCAGTATCGGTCAGGTAGTGCATGTGAGCCTGGCCTTGGTGGACGAACAGCAGGTCAATACACATAGCCTGTTTGGGCAGTTGGTCATGCCTTTGGTGTGGAAGGCCAGGCATGGCGAGATTCTGCTGAGCGCGCAGGCCGTTGCTCGTATGGCGGATTGGCAGATCAATCAGCATCGAGGCCCGGAGGGTGTTTATTTCAGCTTGGGAGAGGGGAGGTGGATGAACGATCCTCTTTATGGCTGTCAACCCGAGTTCGAGCAACTGGTGGCGCAATGGCAGCAGTGCAGCCGTCAGTCTCACAAAGCCGCCTTCAGAATTCATGGTGATCTGGGTTCGGGCAAATCTCGTTTGGCCGAAGCCTTTCGCAGCTACGTTGTTCGCGATGGCGGGCAGCCCTTGCTGATTGATTTCTCGCGTCAGGATGTGTTGGAAGGCGTGCGCGAGATGATGCAGGCTAGTCTAGGGGAAGGGAACGGAACCCAGGACTTGCCTCTTGCGTTAAGTCAGTGCCTGCAGGCCTGGTTTGGCCTGTCTGATTCTCATTGGGATCAAGTGCTGCAAGATGTTCACTGTCTGAATACGGAAGATACCCAAGTGGTACCCGATCCGTGCCGTTTGCTATTGGCGGCGGTGCAGGCCTTTACTAGTCAGAACCAGCCTGTGCTGGTGATTCTGGACCATGTTGATGTACTGGATGCCGGTTATCAAAACAGCTTGGCGGCGATATGGGCTGCAGTGCAAAAGCAGTCTGCTGGGGTCCTGTTATTGATCTTGTCGCGTCAGGCTCAGTTGGTTTTGGACTTTGCTCAAAGTATGGCTTTGCGTAGTTTGTCCGAGGCGGATGTGGGTAAGGCGATGAGCTTTTATGCACGTGGCAAGCGCCTGTCCTCGGACGCCAGTACACAGATTCGTAGCCAGCGTTTGAGCAATCCCATGTTGATCAAGGACATGCTGCATTTGCAGCGTTTTGGCATGCCGCTGGATTACTTGCCACGTCTGGCAGACCGCTTGCTGCTGAGTTTGGAGCAACTGGATGCGGACAGCCGTTGCGTGCTCTTGATGACTGTGTTGTGGGAGCGTGCCACGCCTGCGGGTTTGGCCCAGGCCTGCAATTTGCCTTTAGGCGTTGTAGAGCAATCCTGGATCAGCCTGTTGGACAAAGGCTTGTTGCAGCAAGACAGCCAGGGCCAGATTTCTTGCGCTCCAGTGATGCGTTCCGCCTTGCGACGTTTGATTGCCAAGGAAGAAAGCAAGGCTTTGTACGGCAAGCTTGCCCATAGCCTGATTCAAATGCAGCAGGCTGAAGAAGAAATTGCCGCTTGTCTGGCGCAGGCGCAAAGCGAGCAAGCAGCCATCTGGTGGCGTAAAGCCATTGATACATCGCTGCGCAGTGGTGACAACCTGCAAGCGGCAGAACAGTTGTCGCAGGTTCTGAGCAGCCTGCAATACATGAGCGATGTGCAGTTGCGCCGTCAGTACGAGCGCGACAGCTACGTCACCTTGGGGGCGCTGGAAATCAGTCGTGGCGGACCTGCCGCCATGCCCGTGTCGCAAGCTTACGAGCAGGCTGCTGGACGTAGTGAGGGCGGTGAGGATGATTTGCCCGTGCTGTGGGGCCAATGGGTGATGCTGCATGGTGCTGGCAAATTGCCGGAAAGTCTGGCCCATGCCAAGCAATTGCAGGAACAGTCGCGACGTCAGGGACAAAGCGCCTGGTATGGCTGGGGTTTGTATGCCGAGGCCCAATATCTGTTCTGGAAAGGTCGTGTGCAACAGGCCGAGCTGGCCTTGGATGAGGCGCTGCGTGCCCTGGCATACGAGCAACCCGTTCCGGCCATGGATGCGGCTCTTGGGCATCATTGTCCGGCTTTGGTGTACAGCCTGTTGGGGCTGGCCCAAGTGCTGCAAGGGCGCTTTGAGCAGGGCATTGCCAATGCTCGCCATGCCCAGTTTCTGGCCAGTCAAAGTCAGTCTCGAATTTCGGCGGTGATTGCAGAAATCCAGATGCTGCGCATCCTGTATCTGCAAGGCAATCTGGACATGTTGGCTGGCCGCAGTCAGGCTTTGCTGGGCATGTTGCAACCTGTCTTGCCTGGCAGTGTGTGGTGTGCCGTGGCTGAAACCTATGTGCTGTATTGCCGTTTGGTGCGAGGTGAAGAAACAGGCTCGGAGCTGGAGCGCCTGCTGGGGCTGTTGCCCGAGTTTGCACGCAGCATGCCTTTGGCGACGGATGCTTTTCTGTGCATTGTGGCCCGCTGCCATTTGGCCCAAGGTGAAATCGAACGTGCCAGCCAGGCTTTGGATCAAGTTGGCCAGATCGCGCAGGAGCGGGCTTCTACCCTGTATCTGCCGGAACTTGACTGCTTGCGGGGGGATCTGGCCTGGGTCCGTGCGGATAGACAGCAGGCGCAGGTTTGCTGGGCGCAGGCCCAGCAAGAAGTCTTGCGCAGCGGCTTGTACGCCTATGAAGGCTGGATCCGACATCGGCGCGAGCGCTTGCCCGATCTGGCGGCGCGCAGTGTGTGGATCCAGCGCCAGCCCGGTTAGAACTGGAAATTGATACCCGCAAAAATTTGCCATACCGGTGCTCCTGCGCCTTTCTTGTCCACGGAGTATTGTGGTTCGATAAAGGCGTTGATCACGCTCTTGCCGGGCTTGAACACCTTGCCCAGACCCAGACCTACAGGAATGTGATGGGTGTGGTTTTTCAGATCAAAGGTCCACACCCCGCTGGAGCGCAGGTAAAAGCCATTGGGCAGGTTATAGAACAGAGCGGGCTGGAAGGTGGCCATCTTGACCTTCTCGCGGTCCGAGTCCCCAGCAAAGGATTGTTGAAAGGTCAGTAGCCCGCCTGCCAGACCCCAATCCCGGCTGGCAACCAAAGCTGCTGCACTGCCAATTTGCCATTTGCCTTGTCCCAGCAAATCGTTCGATGCCGTAGGCATCACCAGCAAGGGGCCGATGCCATAGGAAAAACTGCCTGCGTTTTTCATGAATACATCCATGAAGGTGATGTCGCCCAAGCCGGATTTGCTGCCCAGACGATCATGGTGCAAGGCCACAATCGGTACATTCAAACGCCATAGCTGCGGCAGACCAAAGGTCTTGTTGGGCAGGACGGCACGCAGCACCGTCTGGTTTGCCCAGGCATTGTCGAGCTTGTACAGCTCGGGCACGTAGTAGTCGTGCAGGCTGACCATGGGCCGGGGGCTCAGCGGGTTATTGGCGTCGTTCTGGGACTGGGCCAGGGCACCCGTGCTGATCAGGCTGGTGGCCAACAGGCCAAATATTGTCTTTTGCATATGCATACCTCCTCGAAAAACAGAAGGTAGAAAAGCGGCGTTGAAAAAGCATTTAAAGCGGGCCACTGTGGCAAATCCGCAGATTGGGCTATCAGGTCCGCTTTGCTCCCAGAATGAGACGCTTGTTGAAAAAGCCCATCAGGAGGAGCGTGTCATGGCACATGCAGCAATAAGAACAGTCATGCTGGCGGCAGTAGTCAGTGCGGGTTTGGGGCAGGCACAGGCCGCACCTGCCACGCAGGCAACGCAGGAGCGCCACGCTCAGTGGATGAAAACGCTCCCGTTTGATGACACCCAGGATTTCAAGAATGCTCAGCGCGGTTTGATTTATCGCGAGCCCAGCCTGCAGATCAAAGGCGTGAACGGCAACGTGGTGTGGGATCTGGATTCCTACAAGGCCTTCATCAAGCCCGATAGCGCTGCGCCCAGCACGGTGCATCCGGGCTTGTGGCGTATGTCGCAGTTGAACCTGCTCGATGGCGTGTACAAAGTGACGGACAATATTTATCAGGTGCGCGGCTATGACTTGTCCAACATCACTTTTGTACGCGGCACAAGCGGCTGGATTGTGTTTGATGTGGGCACCTCTACCGAAACGGCCGCCGCTGCGTATGCCTTGCTGCAAAAGCATGTGCAGGCCGCCCCCATCAAGGCGATTATTTACAGCCATTCCCACATAGACCATTACGCCGGAGCCAAGGGACTGGTGGATCAGGCCGCGGTGGATTCAGGGCAGGTACAGATCATTGCGCCAGAAGGTTTTGTGGAGCATGCCATCAGCGAAGGGGTGATTGCCGGCAATGCCATGAAGCGCCGTGCGACTTATATGTACGGGGCCTTCTTGCCGCGCGGTCCGGAGCACAGCGTGGGCTCGGGGCTGGGCATGACTAATCCGCTGGGTTCCGTCTCCCTGATTGCGCCTACGCGTTCGGTGTCCAGGTCGGGTGAAAAACTGGTGGTGGATGGCGTTGAAATGGTCATGCAACTGACGCCGGGCACCGAGGCTCCGGTGGAAATGAATACCTATCTGCCGCAGTTCAAAGCCATGTGGATGGCCGAGAACACCACCAACACCATGCACAATATTCTGTCCTTGCGCGGTACTCAGGTGCGAGATGCCAGGGAATGGGCCAACTACATCAATGAAACGATTGATCTGTTTGGAGATGGCACGGAAGTGAAGTTTCAGGCGCACCACTGGCCTGTGTGGGGCAAGGAGCAGGTCCATGACTACTTGATCAAGCAGCGTGATCTGTACAAATACATCCACGATCGCAGTGTGAACCTGATGAACAAGGGCTACACCGGCGAAGAAATTGCCGAGCTGATCGAGCTGCCCGCGTCCTTGCAGAAAGACTGGGCGACGCGCGGTTATTACGGCACGCTCAAGCACAATGCGCGGGCGGTGTATCAGTACTACATGGGTTGGTACGACGGCAATCCTTCCAGCCTGGATGTCTTGCCACCCACGGCAGCGGGGGCGAAGTATGTGGAATATATAGGGCGTGATCGTCTGCTGCAAAAAGCCCAGGAAGACTTCGATCGTGGCGAATACCGTTGGGTGGCCATGGTGGTGAAGCATCTGGTCTTTGCCGATGCCAAAGATACGGAAGCGCGCCAATTGCTGGCCAATAGCTATGAGCAGCTGGGTTATCAGGCCGAATCCGGGCCGTGGCGTTCCATCTACCTGCAAGGGGCTTTGGAACTGCGCAATGGAGCGCCGGACTTGCCTGTGCCGCCGAACAATAACGCCGATATGCTGGCCGCACTGACGCCAGAGATGATGTTTGACTTGATGGCTGTGCGTCTGGACGATGAAAAGGTCAAAGACAAGGAGCTGACGGTTGCTTTTCACTTTGTGGATATAGATACGACCTACACCATCAGCATTGGCAATTCGGTGCTCAATTACAGTACGCGCCCCGGTTTGCCGGCTCAGGCCACCATGTCAGTTAGCCTGGCGGATTTCAAACTGATCCAAGGCAAGATGCTGGACTGGAAAACGGCTATGAAAACGGATCGTGCCAAGTTGCAAGGGGCGGGTCGCAAGTTCCAGGAATTTGCGGGTTTGTTTGAGGAACCCGGCTTGTGGTTCAACATCGTGACGCCTTGAGCAGGTAGTCAGGAGCACGCAGCCTGGCTGCGTGCTTGTTGCTATGTGGCGACAAGGGTTTTGGGTGGCACGAATTAAACGGTTTCCAGGCTTTATTTGCATTAATGTGCTTGCTCGGAGGTTGTCCCTGGGGCGTTTACTACACGGGACGTCTTGTGTATTGCCCACGCCTGGAGCCCAAGCTCATGTCCGCGATTTTGAAAACCCTGTTCAGTGCTGGTGTCTTGCTGACGGCTTCGGCCAGCGCCCACGCCTATCAGACTGAGATTATCTATAACAAGAAAGGGGAAGCGGCCTTTGAACTGCGGGTCTTTGGCCCTCAGGATGGTCCCTATGGCAATATTGGGCCGTCTGCTTTTGATGTGGACGAAAATGGCCGCCGCAAGATTCGTGCGGCGCTGGAGCGCTGGGCTGAAATCCTGATTCTGCCGCCGAATTACCGTCCCGGCGTTGTCCATCTGGGCACCTTCGCGGCGCCCGGTGCCTCTGCCAGCAGCGATCCCTGGTTGATGGCGGGTGATCCAGTGGCGGTTTCCATGCTGCAGGCCGCTCTGTTCAATGCCTTGTCGCCAGAGGACTACGACAGCCCCCATGGGATTATCAATATCGGGTTGATGCCCTTTGATACGGCCCCGGTCAATCCCAGCCAATTACCCTTGACGGGTCAGGCGGACTATAACGGGGTCATTTTTCACGAGTTGGCGCATGCCCTGGGTTTGGGGAATGTGGTTGCCGACAGGAATGGGCCTGGCACAGGTACACCGCAGTTTGCTCCTTTCCTGAATCGGTGGGCGGCGGGTTTGCGGGATGACAATGGCAATCCGGCCCGCCCTGAGCAGAACATTCTGTGTACGCCTTGCAGTCATCCCTATGATGCGCAGGCCTTCGATCTGCGCAAGGATCAGGGCTACTTTACCGGCCAGCATGTGCAGGAAGTGCTGGGTGATGCCATGCCCGGCGTCCCGGTCAGCATTCTGACTTTTCATGACAATCCTGCTGCCGGTATAGACACGGATTACATGAGTCACAGCGAGTTGCGCAACAGCCTGATGAGCCATCAACGTTACCGCAATTACACCAACTTCATGGAAGCTGAAATCGCGGTGATGCAGGATCTGGGCTTGCAGATCGACCGGCGTAATTTCTATGGTTATTCGGTTTACGGGGATGACGTCACTCTGGTCAATCAGAATGGTTTCTTTGCGCGTAATGCCGAGGGTACAGCGTATCTGCCGGGGCAGTACAACACCGCGACTCAGGGCTTGGGCCTGCACATTTATGGCCAGCGCAATACGATTACCCAAGCGGCGGATTTGCTTGGCGCCGGCCCTGGCGGTATAGGCGTGCGGGTGGACGGTAGTGAAAACACACTGATTATTCCGGCCTCCACACGTATCCATGCCCAGGGTTGGGTTGGTCGTGGTCTGCAGTTCAGCTATGGTCGTAATCACACGATCGTGCAGCAGGGCGAAGTGCGTGCGGAGGGTGAGGACGGGGTGGCGGCATTGTTTGATTTTGGCAATAACGCCAGGGGCAATCAGGATGGTTATCATGGTTCATGGCAATGGTTCTCGCCGTTGGAGAACAAGCCGCTTGGCTATGTGCCCCAGATTTTGCAGGGCGCACTCATCAAGGACTACCATTTAGCCGGTCTCTTGTCGGGCAAGAAAGCCGCTATCCAGATTTCCAGCAATGCACAGGTTGAGAATATCAACATCATGCAAGGTGCCCGGATTCAGGGCGATATCCTGTCTGACTATTCCACTCGTCAAAGCAACGGCGAGCTGTTTGTCACCCATGTGAATTTTGGGCAGAAAGCAGATGAGCAAGGGCGTGCCACGCTAGAGGCCGATCCTGATTTCCGCCTGCGTTATGACGGCAATATTCAGGGCGCGGACAACTTGGCCGTGGTGATTGCAGGGGGCGAAAGCTCGCTCAGTGGCCAGCATCAACTGCTCGGCCTGCGTGTGGATGCGGGTGCTACCTTAAGCGGCAATAGCAGTTACGCCATCAACCCGGAAGGCAATTTCAGTAACCACGGCACTTTGAGTCCGGGCAACTCCTTTGGCCAGATGACGATTCAAGGCGATTTCGTTCAGGCTCCTGAAGGCCGGGTATTGATCGAAGCCGACACGCGTCAGAATGACCGGATTGAAGTGCAAGGTCTGGCTCAGCTGGCTGGTGAATTGAAGCTGCAATTGCAGCCTGACTGGTATGCCGATGGCTGGTCCTTGAGCCAGAACACGGTCTTTCAGGCCACACAGACCCAGGGTAGTTTTGATCTGCTGACTGCCAGCCTGAATTCGCCCAGCCTGAGCGTGCACGTGAATAACGGTGGCTGGTCGGTCAGCCGTCAGGCAGCGGCTTACTCGCCCTATACGGCTAATCCGAATGCGGCTGCCGTAGGCCGCAGTCTAGAGCAGGCTTCCACTGACAATCAGCGTCCCTTGGCCTCTGTCTACCAGGCTTTGGACTTCTCCAGCGCGGATGGCAGTGAGATCGGTGACGCACTCAATCAGTTAAGCGCTGGTGCTTATGGGGCTCAATTGGCTGCCAGCTTGCGTCGCGAGCAACTGGTGTCCGAGCAACTGCGCCAGCGCCCTGGCCTGGGCAAGGATGGCTGGCAGACTTTCATCCAGCCTTTTGGTGGCCGTTATCACTGGCAGTTAAGCAGCAATGATGTAGACCACCGCAGCCAGACTTATGGTGTTGTGTTCGGTGTGGAACATCGCGCTGCAGGCAGCGATTGGAGTTTGGGTGCCCATGCGACTGCCAATGAGCAAAGCTTGAATATAGATGCCCCTTATCAGGCGAAAAGCACGTTGACCGGATTGGGTGCCGGTGTGCATGCCTTGTACCGTGCTGATGCTCGTGAGGGCTGGCAAGGTCTGGCGCAAGTTCGTATGGGCTTGGAGCAGGGCAAGCTGAACCGACGAATTGCGTTTTCTGACTATCAGGCCAATCCCAAATCTGACTGGACTGGCCATAGCTTTGCAGCGGGTCTTCAGACTGCCTATAGCTGGCCCTTGGGCGAGGCAGGCAGCATAGGTCCGGTTCTGGCTTTGGACTATCTGCGTTACAGCCGCCCTGGTTTACGTGAAGAGGGGGATGCGGGTAGCCTCTTGCAGCTGGATTCGACCCGTGCCCATTCCTTGCAAGCGTCGCTGGGTCTGGCTGTCAGTCAGGTTTGGGAGTTGAAGCAGGGCCGTCGTTTACAGACCGGGGTCTCCGCTTCCTGGGAGCAGGCTTTGCTGGGCCGCAAGCAGACACAATATGCACAGTTTGAGGCTTCACCACAGACAGGTTTTGATGGTCGCTATGCGCGTGTCGATAGCCATGCGCTGGCATTGCGGGCGGGCTTGACGTTGCAAAGCTCCGAGCGCTTGCGTCTGGGGGTATCGGCGGGGACCCGTTTGCTGGGTAATAGCCGGGCAGATATTTCGGGGAATGTGTCGCTGAACTGGACGTTCTAGGCGGGGTTAGCCGAGGTTTTAAAGGGCTATTTGTTAGCCATGATAATTTGATAGGGAACTGCCGGATTGATTCTGGCAGCTCCGTAAATTGGATCACGCTAGCCCCGTTGAAGGCCTTCAGGCGGCCTGGCGGCTGTTCTCGAACCAGTCCCACAGTGCCTGACGCTCCGGCTCCAGTTCCACCGCCAAGCCACCTGTAAACTCACGCCATGCAGGCAGGTAGGTGTGGGCCACAACGGTCAGCACCGGGTAGCCCTGGTCGATCAAGGCCAGGATCTCGTTATTAAAGCCCTGGCCGTCCGCTTCCATGATTCCAAAGCGATTCACAATCACCAGATCAGCTGGGCTTTCCAGCGCCTGCCGCAGTACTTCGCTGGCTTCCAGCAAGGCACCAATGTCCAGGCAACAGGCGGTGGATTCCGCCCCCAGGTTCTGGGTAATGGGATACAGCGTGCCCTTGTCCAGATCCTGTACCGTGCGCAGGCTATGGTCTTCCTTCTGAATTTCCGGACCTTGCACCAGACCACAGACGCGATAGTTCTTCGCGCGCAATTCCTGCACGAATTCCAGTAGCAAGGCGTCGGCACTGCCTTTGCCTGCGTGCACGATGGCGGCAAGGGCAAGAGGCGGGGAAGTGGTGTCCATCGGGATGTGGCTCCGGGCAGTAGAAAGAGAAGGCAAGGCTCTTTGTACACGCATTTGGCCTGGGCTGGAAAGCGGAAAAACCTCTGTGCTGCTGGCCGGTGTTTGGCCTTGGTGGGTGGCAGGCTTGTTGTTTAAGGTTCAAGTCTCGAAGCCTTTCTGCTTGAACAGCGGATGGAACTGTTGCGAAAGCCGCTTGCTGCTTTGCTATACGGGCTTGTCTGGCTATGGCGTGGTTCTGTTCCATGAGACAATTCATGCACTTTTAGTGACTGATGGGATATTCGATTGGACAAGACTTTTGTTAAGGGCCTGGTGCTCCTGGAAGCCCTGGCCAAGCACGAACGCGGTTCGGGTGTCACCGAACTGGCCAATCAATTGATGCTCAATAAAAGCAATGTGCATCGCCTGTTGCAGGCCCTGGTTCACCAGGGCTTTGCACGCAAAAATGAAGATACGGGTCGCTACGAGCTGACCATGAAGCTCTGGGAGCTGGGCTCGGGCCTGGCCAACCGTCTGGATGTGCGGGTGGAAGCCTTGTCTTTCATGAAAGAGCTGGCCGAGCAAACCCAGGAAACGGTGCATTTGTCGCTGCTGGACGGGGTCGAGGTGCTGTATATCGAAAAGATAGACAGCCCGCAGCCCGTGCGCGCCTACACCACGGTGGGTGGTCGCTCGCCTGCGCAATGTGTGGCTACCGGCAAGGCCATGCTGGCCTGGGCCAGTGAAGATACCTTGAATCTGGTCAAGAACCGCCTCAAGCCTTATACGCCTCGCAGTCTGGTCAAGTTTGGTGATTTGCGCCGAGAGCTGGAGCAGGTGCGTGATCAGGGCTATGCCATTAACCGTGGCGAATGGCGTGAGCAGGTCGTGGGGGCGGCTGCGCCTATTTACGATAGTCGTGGAATGGTGGTGGCGGCTTTGGGTATTTCCGGGCCTGCGGAACGTCTGGAGGAAGCCCGGCTGGTTCAGGCCGGTAAAACCTTGATGACGGCAGCGGCACAGATCTCGCGCCGTTTGGGCTATAGCGGCCGTTAAGCTGCTACAGCCCCCGTCAGCTTGCCCTGGCTGCAAGAAGCCGCCCGGATGCAAATTGCCCCCAAAATCTGGATGCGTCTCCAGTTTTTGGGGGCAGTTCCATTCAGGAAAGAAAGTTCAAGATTTTGCGGCTTGCCGGAAGGCCGCAATTCTTTGTTTGAGGCCGGGTGCGGAAGCAGAGCGTACCAAGGCTGCCATATCCCGATCAGCTTGTTGTGGGCAGCCCGTTAACTGATGCAGATAGGTGCGACTGGTGGCGTCCAGCAAGCCCGCAGTCTGTTGAGCCTGCTCGATGACAGCAGGCCATGCATCGGGCTCTTGTATGCCGTTAATAAAACCCAGCTGCTCCGCTTTGGCAGCATCAAAAATCTGGCTTCCTGCCAGAAGTTGATGAGCCTGCTGGCCGCCGATCAGGGCAGCCAGCCTGCCTGTTCCCAGTGCCAGACCAAACTGCAATCCAGGCATGCGAAAGCGGGCATCGGCACTGGCGATACGTTGACGACAAACAGCAATCAAATCCACCCCGGCGCCGAAGTTCTGCCCATGCGCCAGGGCCAGCGTGGCGCAAGGCGTATGGGCCAGCATTTGCAGCAGGATTTCGATGCGGATAAAGCGCAGTACCAGGTCCCCTTCGCTTTGTTGCTTGTAGTCGCTGAAGTCAAAACCGGCACTGAAATTGCGGCCTTCACCGCGCAATATCAGCAGATCCGCCTGGGCCTTTTCTGCGGCCTGCACGGCCGCGATCAAGGCTTCGACCAGATCGGCCGACAAGGCATTGCGCTTGTCAGGCCGGTTCAGCGTCAGTGTCCAGACTTTGCCCGCGCAGTCCACGTTCAGGTCGGGACTGCTGCTGCAATACGGCTCTGTCATGGGGTAACTCCGTGCAAGATGCTGTCGTTATGTTCGCCCAATGCCGGGGGGGCCATACGGACGGGCAAGCCCACTCCATTGATACGCAGGGGCGAGACAAAGGTGCGCGTCTCGGTGTCTGTGCCCGGCAGGCGAATGTTTTGCACCCACTCCATGTGCTCGACCTGCGGGTCTCGCAGCACGTCGGAATAGCGGTTGATGGGACTGCAGGGTACGCCTTGGGCACGGAATTGCGTCAGCCAATGTTCGGAGTCATGCTGCGCAAAAATAGCTTCCAGCAGTTCACGCAAGGCGTCTTGATGTTTGGCGCGCAGGGTGGTGCTGGTGAAACGCTCGTCCTCGGTCAGGTCCGGGCGTTCTACAACCTGACAGACGGAGCGCCACAGCGCATCGTTGCCCGCTGCCATGGCGAAGTAACCGCCTTTGCACTGGAACGCCTGGTAGGGGGCATTACGGGGGTGGGCGGAGCCCAGCTTGTCCGGGTCGCGACCACTGCCGAAATACTCTGAGGTTTGCAGTGCGGCGATGGCCAGGGTGGTCCCCAGCATGGGCACGTCGATATGTGCCCCCTGACCGGTGGCGCGGGCTTGAGGCAAGGCGGCACTGATGGCAAACGCCGCATACAAACCGGCCGCAAAGTCCGCCAGTGGAACTCCGCATTTAACGGGGGCTCCACCTGCTTCGCCCGTCACGCTCATCACGCCGCTCATGGCCTGAATCGTCAGGTCAAAACCGCCTTCTTGCGAGCGGGGGCCGCTTTGTCCGTAGGCAGAAATTGAGCAGTACAGCAGTCTGGGATTCAGGGCCTTAAGGCTTTCATAATCCAGCCCCAAGCGCTGCATGACGCCGGGCCGATTGTTTTCCAGCAAGACGTCTGCATCCAGTACCAGTTGGCGTGCCTTGGCTACATCTTCGGGGTTCTTCAGATCCAGCGTTACCGAGCGCTTGTTGCGGTTCAGCGAAGCAAAGTTCTCGCTATATCCTTGGTTGATGGGCGGCCAGCTTCGCAAGGTGTCACCCCCTTTGGGGTGTTCGATCTTGATGACGTCGGCCCCCATATCGGCCAACAACATACCGCAGTACGGGCCTGCGGCCACATTGCAAAATTCCAGTATCCGAACCCCGTTCAGGGGCAATGTCGTATCCATGAATCAGCTCCAGAGCGTGATAGGTAGATGGGGGCCGACAGGGCCTTAGGCGTTCACATCAACCACGATGCGGCCGCGTACCTTGCCTTCCAGTAGCTGGCCGGCTTGATCAATGGCTTGGGAAAGTGTGATGGTGCTGGCGCCGATGCGCTCCAGGGCTTCGATAGACAAATGCTTGGCCAGCAAGTCCCAGGCCGCCAGGCGCTCGGGTTTGGGGCAATGGACGCTGTCCACCCCAATCAATTGCACACCACGCAGAATGAAGGGGGCCACGGAAGCGGGGAAATCCATGCCTTGGGCCAGACCGCAAGCGGCGACTGCACCCAGGTATTGTGTGCCTGCGCAGACATTGGCCAGGGTATGGCTGCCTACGCTGTCGATGGCTCCGGCCCAGCGCTCCTTGCCCAGTGGCTTGCCCGGTTCGCTCAAGGTGTTGCGGTCCACAATCTCGCTGGCGCCCAGCGCCTTCAGATAGCTTTCTTCCTGAGGTCGGCCTGTGCTGGCCATGACGGTGTAGCCCAGGGCATGCAGCAGGGCCACGCTGACACTGCCCACGCCACCCGCGGCACCTGTCACCAGAATCGGGCCCTTGTCCGGCGTGACGCCTTGGCGCTGCAAGGCACGCACGCACAGTGCAGCGGTATAGCCGGCGGTGCCTATCATCATGGCTTGCTGGGTGGAGAAAGCGTCGGGCAGGGGAATCAGCCAATCGCCTTTCACGCGTGCTTGCTGTGCCAGACCGCCCCAATGGACCTCACCCAAGCCCCAGCCGTTAAGCACCACTTTCTGGCCGGACTTGAAATTCGGGTCGCTGCTGTCGGTCACTGTGCCAGCAAAGTCGATGCCGGGCACCATGGGGAACTGGCGCACTACGGGGGATTTACCCGTCATGGCCAGGCCGTCTTTGAAATTCAGGGTGGAGTAGTCGATGCGGACGGTAACCTGGCCTTCGGGCAGGGCGGACTCGTCCAGGGATTGCAGGCTGGCTTTGTATTGGCCGTCGGTTTTGTCGATGACGATGGCAGAGAACATGAGTGAATTCCTTCGATCAGTTAAGGGTTTGTGTTCTGATATTTGGAACAGCGTTCTTCAAATTGACATGGAAAAGCAGTGTTTTCATTTTATCCAGAAGCTCGTTGCGGTCAAGTCCAATGCGACCAGATGATCGAACTGGGGAAATCCCGAAGGGGTTTAATAGTTGACACCTGAAATCAAATATCCCACTATTTGAACCGTTGTCCTAAGTTGCTTGTGTTGTTGCTGTCTGTTGTATTCAAGCCGTTCTCACGGCATTTTTAATATCAAAAACAAGAACAGCGTTCTATATATTGGAACACCAAGAGAGAAAAACTCTCACACAGGAGGCAAGGATCATGTTCAGTTCTTTTTTTTCGCGCACAGGGTTTCTACGCACAGTGCTGGTCTCGGGACTGGCGGCAGTCAGCAGCTTTTCTGCCCCGGCGGCCATCGCGGCCGATACCTATCCCAGCCGTGAAGTGACCTTTGTGGTTCCCTATCCCCCAGGCGGTAACAGCGACAATCTGGCGCGTCTGTTTGCCGACCGTCTGCGCGTCAAGCTTGGCGTTCCCATCGTGATTGAAAACCGGCCCGGCGGCACCACTTCGCTGGGCACGTCTATCGTCGGTCGCGCCAAACCCGATGGCTACACCTTGTTGCTGGCCACCAGCACCGCCTTTACCGTGCTGCCCTATATACGCGACGTGCCTTATGACCCGATCAAGGGCTTTGATTTTGTAGGCAGTCTGGCCGGTTACCTGCCCATCATGACGGTGCGCAATGATTTGCCGGTCTCCAACCTGAAAGAGTTTGTCGAGCTGGCCCGTAAGGAGCCCGGCACCTTGACCTATGGTTCGGCAGGTATTGCGTCTGGCGGCCACCTGGCTGGAGAGATTCTGGAAAACGCCGAGAAACTGGACTTGCTGCATGTGCCGTTCAAAGGCTCGGCAGACACCATGACGGCTTTGATGGGCAATCACATCGATTTCTTTATTGATGGAGTCGGGCTGGAGCTGGTGAAAAGTGGCAAGGCCAAAGCCCTGGTGACCTATGCCAGCGTGCGTCATCCCGAACTGCCGGATGTGCCCACACCGAAAGAAGCCGGTTTTGATCTGGCCCTGCCTTTTGAAGGGTTCTGGGGGCTGGCGGTGCCGGCTGGCACCCCTGACGATGTCATGAAGAAGCTGGCCAAGGCTACCGAAGAAATTCTGGCCGAGCCGCAGACTCAAGAGCGTTTCCACCGCATCAGTGTCAGTGCCAGCTGGAAAGACGGCGATGCGTATGCCAAGGATCTGGAGCAGAGTCGGGCTTATTACAGCGAGCTGCTCAAGACCATCAAGATGAGCGATGACTAAACGCTCACAGAAACACCAACAGGAGACAAACGTGATGGAAACCGTCACTTGCGCCAGCACGCTGGACGTTTTGCTGGACCCGGCATCCATAGCTTTGGTCGGCGCCTCGGAAGATCAGTCCAAGTTTGGCGGGCGACTGTTCCGTATGCTGCTCAAGCACGGTTATGGCGGCAAGGTCCTGCCTATCAATCCCAGCCGCAGCAGTTTGTTTGGTTTGCCCGCTGTGCCCGGTCTGGCTGCACTGGATAGCGCTCCGGATCTGGCCGTGTTTACGGTGGGGGCCGATACCGTTCTGGAACAGGCGCAGATTGCGGCCCAAATGGGGGTACGCGGTTTGCTGGTGATCTCCGCAGGCTTTGCTGATGCAGGCGAGCGCGGGCTGGAGCGCGAGCAGGCCTTGCTGCGTATCTGTCGTGACTCGGGCATGCGACTGATCGGCCCCAATTGCCTGGGCATGATCAGCCCCAGCCGCAGTCTGGTGCTGTGCTCTTCGCCGGTGCTGGACAGAGACAGCCTGCCGGAACGGCCTATTGGTTTTGTCAGCCAAAGCGGTGCCTTGATGACTACCTATTTTGATCGGGCCTGGGCGATGGGCGGTGGCTTTACCTACGGTTTTTCGGTGGGTAATCAGGCTGACCTGGATCTGTGCGACTTTGTGGATTTCCTGATTGATGATCCCAAGACGCAAGTGATCTGTACTTATATAGAGGGCATTAAAGATACCCAGGCTTTGCGTCGCACAGCTCGTCGGGCGCAGGCGGCGGGCAAGCCCTGGCTGGCCGTCAAGGCAGGGCGCTCCAGTGCGGGCAAGGCGGCCGCCTTTTCGCATACTGCCAGCGTAGCGGGTGACCATGATGTGTTTGCCAGTGTCTGTCGCGATGAAGGCATCAGCCTGATGGACGATATGGGGGCCATGCTCTTGCTGGCAAACAGCATGGTGCGCTTTACCAGCAACAAGATCTCCAAAGTCGCGATTGTGACGCCTTCGGGTGGCGGAGGGGCCTTGGCTGCAGATGCTTTGGCAGAGCATGGTGTGGAACTGTCCAGTTTTTCCGCTACTACCAAGCAGGCTCTGGCTGCCCACTACCCGGCAGGGCAGGCGGATAACCCGGTTGATCTGGGAGCGCGTCTGACGCAGGACTCCACCGAAGTGGCCCGCGCTACTTTGGATGCCTTGATGCAGGATCAGCAAAGTGACGCGCTATTGATCACGGCTTCCATGTGTCCGCAGGAGTGGATGGCGGCCCTGATTGAAAAAATCATCCACCCCGAACCGCACTGGGCCAAGCCCGTGATGGTGGCGTTTGATGCGGGCGCAACATCCGAGCCTTTACGGCAGAAACTGGCCCAGCACGGCCATGCGTATGCCAGTTCCAGTCTGGAAGCGGCGCTGGCCTTGTCCGCCTGGAAACGTCACGGTCAGTTTGTGCCGCGCCAGCAAGCCTTGCGTCCCAGTGCCTGCCAAGCGCCTACGGTCATGCCGCGCGGTGTTTTGAATGAAGATCAGTCCAAACGTCTGCTGGCGCATTACGGCCTGCCCGTGAATCTGGGCCAGGTGTGCGAGGACGTGGAACAGGCTGTGGTGCTGGCCGAACAGATTGGCTATCCGGTGGTGATGAAGATTGTTTCCCCCGACATCGTCCATAAAACCGAAGCGGGTGGGGTGGCGCTGGATGTGGCCGACGACGCCAGCTTGCGACGCGATTTTGCCCGGCTCTACGCCAATGCCAAAGCCTATAAAGCAGATGCCCGTCTGGAAGGCGTTTTGGTACAGGCCATGGCCAAAGGGGATGTGGAACTGCTGATCGGGGCACGTCAGGATGCGCAGTTTGGCCCGGTCGTGGTGTTTGGTGCCGGTGGCATTCTGGTGGAAATGCTGTCGGACCGGGTGATTGCGGCTGCCCCTCTAACCCTGGCCGATGCGGACCGGCTCTTGTCCACCTTGATGATCGACAAACTATTGAAGGGATACCGGGGACGCATGCTGGATCGTGACGGTGTGCTCGATGCGATTGTGCGTGTCAGCTTCCTGGCCCACGACTTACGCGACACCAACTTTGAATTGGATATCAACCCCTTGATCGTGGCGGCTACCCGCTGTCACGCCGTCGATGCCCGCCTGTCCATAGGCGAATAAAACCAAAACCTATTCTTTGAAAAATACCCAGGAGGAGTAAACCATGTCGGATTATCAGTGCATTCTTGTAGAAAACCACGATGACGGTGTTTCAATCTTTACGATCAACCGTCCCGATCGCCGCAATGCCTTGAGCGCCACTGTGGTCAAGGAACTGCAGCAGGCATTTCTGGCCTTTGACGAAGACCCCACACGCCGCGTAGCCGTGCTGACCGGGGCGGGCAATGACGCTTTTTCTGCCGGGGCGGATATTAATGAGTGGCCCGAGTTGTGGCGCGCCATTCCCACGGTAGGTTTTGAAACCGACAAGCCCATTATTGCGGCCGTTAGTGGTTGGTGTGTGGGTGGAGCCCTGGTGATGGCCATGATGACGGATTTGCTGGTAGCGTCCGAGAGCGCCAAGTTCTCCTACCCCGAAGCCAAGCTGGGCTTTACTGGCGGCATCATCTCGGGCCTGGCCTCGCGCATTCCGCATCATGCCGCCATGGAAGTGATCTTGTTGTGCCGCACGCTGGAAGCCCGCCGTGCTTACGATCTGGGTTTTGCCAATGAAGTGGTGCCGGTAGGCGAGCAAGTCCAGGCTGCCGTGCGCATGGCTCAGGATCTGGCCAAGATGTCGCCGCGTGTTTTGCAAACCTTGAAGCGCTTTATCAATAATGAAGTGCTGACGCGCGGCCCGTCCGAGCAGATGGCGCGCACCATGCGGCAACTGAAAGCGATCGAGGATAGTTATGATGCCAAGGAAGGGATGAACGCGTTCAAAGAAAAACGTGCCCCGGTGTATCTGAACAAATAAGAACTGATTCACGAATTGGGCCGCAAGGCCCACTCAGCTATGGAGACATCCCCTTATGCACCCCCGTTTTGAGCGTTTTATTCAAGGGATGAATGAATTGACCGGCCGCCCGGCTGTCGCCGAGGCGGATATCCTGCGTGATGGCCGTGTCCTGCTGGGCGAACTGGTGGCCCAGGACGATTGGCTGGCCCCGGAGTACACCCAGCCCCATCCCCAGTTTTATCAGCAGTACTTGCTGTATTGCTGTCCGCAGGAACGCTTTTCCGTGGTCAGCTTTGTGTGGGGGCCCGGCCAGAAAACCCCTATCCACGACCACACCGTGTGGGGCTTGATTGGTATGTTGCGTGGCGCGGAACGCTCCCGGCCTTTTGACCGTGATCCCGATACCGGCCATATGACAGAACAAGACACACAGACTCTGGAACCAGGCGTGGTGGAAGTGGTGTCACCCACGGTGGGTGATATACACGAGGTCTCCAATATGTATGACGACCAGGTGTCCATCAGCATTCACGTTTATGGTGCGGATATCGGCAAGGTACGCCGTCACGTCTTTGACCCGCAGACTGGGCAGGCCAAGGAGTTTGTCTCCGGCTATGCCAACCGTCCGGCTGTCGCGTGAGTCAAGTGGTGTTATTGGGCAGGTGCCCAATACGGGCGCCAATAATCATTTCCTGAATCCAGCGATAAAGCAGTACGGAGTAATCACGCTGGGCGACTTTTTCGTCCAGCGCGTGGTTGCTGCCTTCCAGCACTCGATGTGTCAGGGAATGAGCCTGGCTGAAGGCTTGGCGATACGTTAGCAAGGTCTGGCGGGGAATCAGCTCATCGTATTCCGCTTCAAACAGCAAAACATCTCCCGTGAATTTGGAGCAGGCCTGCAAGGCGCGGTTCTCTTGCGGAGAATGAGTATGCAGACGGTAGTCCTGCAGCAACTCTCGGTTGAGCTGATCCTTTGGAGACAGCCAGTCGTCGTCCGGGTACAAGGCAGGAGCCAGCAAGCTGAGCCAGCGTACCGATCGAAATTCACTTAACAGGCAGGCCAGATAGGCGCCATAACTGTGCCCCACAATGGCGATGGAGCTGGAGTCCACCATAGGGTGGCTGCTCAAGGTGTCGAAGGCCGCGCAGATATCCTGAAAGTTCTGTTCTCGGGTGACGTTCTCGCGCTCGTGCTGATTGGCATTGTGTCCGGCAAGATCAAAGGTCAGACAAATACAGCCCATACCGGCAATGGTGTGGGCGCGTTTCAGGTCAAAGTGCTGGCTGCCGCCCCAACCGTGCACGAACAAAATGCCAGGGACAGGGGATTGGGGGACTAGCAGGCGTGCATCCAGGTGCTGATGGGGCACTTTGATGGTGGTGTTGAAAATTTCCGTACTCATGATGGCAGTGGGCCGCCGAAGCGGGCAAGATAAGCCTCGTCTTCTTGGTCGAGGCTGTAAAGATGAGGGGAGTTTTTCACCAGGCTGGCATCGTCCAGATAGCGCTCGCGTGTCCATGCGTGGGTATGTTGGAGCTCAGGGTGGCGTTGCAGGGTGCGGATGGCCAGAATCTCTGCAATGGACGCTCCGCCGAAACGCCAGGAATGTTCCAGTACGGCTGCCTTGTAGTGGCCACGCGCATTTTTACCGACGATGAGGTCATAGTTGCGACGTGAGGCATACAGTTCAGGAAAGGCCTGCCTGATGTTTTTTTCGTAGCTTATGGTCAGCTCAAGCAGATGCTCAATGCGCTTCATGCCTGAGAGCTGCAGCAACTGCGGAAACCCGCCGCGAACCAGTAGCAAGCTGGAGCCGCCATATACGGACTCGTGCTGCAGGTTGGTGGTCTGGTGTTGCTGGCCAATATAGGAAAAAAGATGCTCGCCCACCTGGGTCTGGCCGATGCTGAAGGTCTCGCCATCGAGCAGGTTCTCCTCCAGTACCAGACCCTGTTCCAGTTGACTCTGCCACGGCGGCAGGTTCAAGAGCTCTTCCAGCTCTTGACGGCTGTAGATCACCTTCTGGCCTTTGCCTGCATTAGCACTGGCCAGTTTGGCCCGTATGCCGGTCTGGCCTGCTTCATCCAGAAGGCTCATTGTGCGTAGCGCGTCGTTTCTTGAAAAGACGCTGTAGCCTGGCAAGACCGTGTGCCGTAACGCCAGGCCCAGCTCATTGTTCCAGCCTTCCGGGCGATCCATATCGTCCTGGGGAAGAGGATGGGCGACGGTTTTATGGGCCAGAAAGTCATATGGCACTACACCCCCATACAGTTGGGAGGCCTGTTCGATACCCAGTTGTCGCGCCTGCTCCAGGCTCAAGGTCTGCAGGGGGAGGTAGTAAGTGTTTTCGGAGCTGGGCTTTAGCTGGTCTTCATAGTCAATATGGACTCGAGGCAGATCCAGGAATTGCGCCAGTTCCCTGGCCATGAATTCCAGACTTTGGAGCGCGCCCTTGTTGCAGCCCTTGCTGGGCAGGCTGATTTGCAAGGAGGTCTTGGGCGTAGAGGTAAGTATCTTGCTCATGGGGCCATCCTTTTAAGTAAAGAGAGTGCGGCCAGTGTCAGCGAGTCATGGCGCAACCGTTTTGGCGCCTGAGGGCGTTCGCTGTGCCAGCTCGGAGAAAAAGCGCGTCTCCAGCAGACTGGTTTGCAAAAGTGTCAGCAGGTCAGAGGGGTGTGGCAAGGAAAGCTGGGCCGCGCTGGCTGGCTCCTGAGGACCGATGCGTATGCTCAGCCCGCCTTTCTGGTTCACAAACTCAAAGGCGGCCTCATCGGTCAAGTCGTCGCCAATCATGACGGGCTTGCGGTCGGCGAACGCGGGCAGGCGTTGGGCTCGGGCCAGGGCTTGACCTTTGTCAAAGCCGCTCATGCGCAGTTCGATGACACAATGTCCGCGGATCAGATCAAAGCCGGGATATTCCGAGCACAGCACGTGCAGTTCCGTGGCCAAGGCCTCGCCAACTTCAGGGCGTTGCCGAAAATGCACAGCCACACCGTGCGATTTGCGCTCCATCCAAACCAGTGAATAGGGGTGGATCAGGGCGGCGACAGAGCGGGACAGGCTGTGGTGCTCAGCCGGGTTGATCGGGATGTTCCAGCATTCCTGACCCTCGGCGTCATACATGGCTGCGCCGTGGCTGCTGATCATGGCAAGCGGAAGCTTGGTGCAGGCGATATGCAGGCTGTCATAGTCGCGGCCTGAAACCAGTGCCACCGCGCCGTCGCAGGCAGCGTGCAGATTCAGCAGCAGGCCGGCGGTGGACGGGGGAAGAAATACCTGGTCAGGCCGCGCAGCCAAGGGGACCAGGGTACCGTCCAGATCCAGAAACAAGGCGGTCTGATCCAAATGCAGAGCGTTATTCATATCAGCTTCCTGGGTAACCCGTGATGGGGAGCACGGTGCCGGTGATGTAACTGGCGGTGATCGGGCTGGCCAGGTAGACATAGGCAGGCGCCAGTTCTTCCGGCTGGGCGGGGCGGCCAAAGACCGTATCGGCACCAAACTCGGGGATTTTTTCGGCCGGGGAGTCGGCGGGGTTCAAGGGGGTCCAGACGGGTCCGGGAGCGACCGCGTTTACACGTATACCTTTGGGCGCCAGGTTGGCCGCCAGGGAGTACGTGAAGGCAATAATGGCGCCCTTGGTGCTGGAGTAGTCCAGCAGATGAGCGGCCCCGCGCAAGGCTGTGACCGAGCTGGTATTGACGATGGCATCGCCCGCGTGAAGGTGCGGCAGGCAGGCCTGGGCCATGTAGATATAGCCATAGATATTGGTGTGGAAGGTTTCATTGAGTCGCTCCGGGGTCAGGTCCAGCAAGGATTGGGCATGTTCCTGAAAGCCGGCATTGTTGACCAGAATATTCAGGTGACCGAAGCGGTCCAGTACCTGCTCAATCGCTTGTCGGCAAAATTCAGGGTCTTTCACATCGCCGCGCAGTGTCAGGCATTGGCGGCCTTCGGCCTCGACGGCCAGACGAGTGCGTCCGGCATCTTCATCCTCGTGCAAATACACAATCGCCACATCGGCACCTTCTCGGGCATAGAGCACGGCAACGGCCCGGCCTATGCCCGAGTCCCCACCGGTAATCACGGCTACTTTTCCTTCCAGCTTGCCGCTGCCCTTGTAGCTGGAGGCTTCGTAGCGGGGGGCCGGGTCCAGATCACTTTCACACCCAGGCTTTTCCAGGTGTTGTTGCGGCAGGGGGGGAGTGGGGTAATCGCTGCCTGGGTGGCTCTTATCGTGCGTAACGGGCTCGTTCTGGCCGACCCCGTTCTTGTCCTTCTGGTCCTGCTGTTCTTGCAGGTGACGTTGCTCTTTCACTGTTTGACGCGTTGTCATGACGGCTCCTGAAATAGACAAGGAATGGGACAGGGCGCGGCGGCCCTGGTGGGTGCACCGCGTCCAACTGGGGCTTGGTTAAGGCTTAGCGTCGCTGGTCCTGGGTGGCCTTGCCACCTTTGGCGCCGGCCTTGCGGGCCTCCTCGGAGTCGAACTCATGGGCCGTGCCCTTTTCATGGGCTGCCCGGCCACCCTTGGCACCGGCTTCACGGGCTTCTTCGGAAGTGAACTCGTGAGCTGTGCCCTTTTCATGAGCGGCGCGACCGCCCTTGGCACCGGCTTCGCGAGCTTCTTCAGAGTTGAACTCGTGCGCCGTACCGCGTTCATGGGCTACACGGCCACCTTTAGCGCCAGCCTCACGGGCCTCTTCCGGGGTGAACTCGTGCGCGGTGCCTTTTTCGTGCGAGGCACGCCCACCTTCAGCAGCAATCTCGCGCTGCTTTTTGTCGTCCATGGAGGCAAAGCCACGTTGATCTTTATGATCCTGTTTGTTTGTGTGCTGGGTCATATAACTCTCCTTGAGAAAGAACACCAATCACGTGATTGGTTATGACTGACCCAGCACAAAGCGTGCCTGACTGCCTGGGGGCGGGGCGCGGCACACAAGTTGCTGTATCTGGAGACATGGTTTTCAGGAGAGCAATCATGATGTCAATGACGTGGTGGATGTGGCTGCTGTTATTGCTGGGCGGCTGGACGATACTGCTGCTGGTGCATTTTCTGGGTGGCAAGATTATTGAAAGACTGGCCTCGCCAGAGCACTTTCTGCGGTTTTTCAGCGAACGGATACGCTGGCCGTCGCGGCTGTTTTTTCTGGCCGTATTTTTGCGCATATGTATTCCGCTGGCCCCCATTTCGGCCAAGTGGCAGTCCTATCTGATCGTTGGGGACATGCTGGTGCTGATTATCTGCACGACCTGGATGCTGATGAGTGCAGTCGAATCTCTGTTCCAGCTTGTGGTGGTGCGTCACCCCTTGAATGTGTCCGACAATCTGCGTTCGCGTCAGATCTACACCCAGGCGCGCGTGCTGGCACGCAGTGTGCATTTCTTGCTGGTCTTGCTGGGCTTGTCCTTTGCTTTGATGGTTCTACCCGGCGCACGGCAACTGGGCACCAGCCTGCTGGCATCGGCCGGGGTAGCGGGGCTGGTAGCCGGTATTGCTGCCCGGCCGGTGCTGGGTAACTTTATTGCCGGTTTGCAGATCGCATTCACCCAGCCCATACGCATTGACGATGTGGTGATTGTGGAAGGGGAGTGGGGCCGGATAGAGGAAATCACGGCCACTTATGTGGTGGTTCGTGTGTGGGACGAGCGCCGTCTGATCGTTCCCTTGCAATGGTTTGTAGAAACTGTCTTCCAGAACTGGACCCGTCGCAGCGCCTCTTTGCTGGGCACGGTATTTCTATGGGTGGACTACAAGGTTGAAATGCAGGGCTTGAACGCGGCATTCAAGGACTTGTGCGAGTCCTCTGAATTGTGGGATGGGCGCGTTCAGGTGTTGCAGGTGACCGATACCAATGAGTGGGGGATGCAGTTGCGCTTTCTGGTCAGTGCTGCCGACTCGGGCCGTTTGTTCGACTTGCGCTGTTTGTTGCGCGAGCGCTTGGTGGCCTATCTGGGTCAGCACCAACCGGATGCATTTGTACGCGTCAGGATGCTGGAAGCTCAGCCAGAGGGTCATGGGCCTGATTCAAGCCCGAGCTGATGCCAAGATCATGCAGGAACTGTTCGCACCACTGCCTCAGGTCCTGCTGTCGCAGTTGCATCATTAAATGCTGGTGGCGTCGGCGTCGTTCCTCTAGCGGCATGTTCAAGGCCTGATACAGGCTGCGTGCGGTGGCGTCCGCATCAAATGGGTTGACGGGCAGGTAGCCGCCTTGCAGGGATTGTGCCGCGCCCGTAAAGGTGGACAGAACCAGGACACCGGGGTCGGCGGGGTCCTGGGCAGCGATATATTCTTTGGCCACCAGATTCATTCCGTCACGCAAGGGCGCGATAAAACCGACGCGGGCGCGGCGCAACATGCGCATCAGCTGGCCGGCCGGAAAGGCGCGGTTCATGTACACCACCGGACTCCAGCCTGGCGTGGCAAATTGACCGTTAATCTGTCCGGCCAGACTTTCCAGCTCTTCACGCATGACTTGATAATCGTGAATATCGCCGCGGGTAGAGGGGGCGATTTGGACATACGTTGTTTGCCCGTGCAGCGTCGGGTAACTACGCAGCAGCGTATCCAGGGTGCGCAGCCGATAGGCCAGACCCTTGGTGTAATCCAGCCTGTCCACACTGATAATGGTGTCAGGCCCGTTGACTGGCTCGATTGGTGTGGCGCTGTCGGTCCATGAGGGGGCCTTGGCCAGAGCCTGAACCAGATCCACGTCGATACTGATGGGATAGACGTCTGTGCTGACGGTACGGGCGCCTGACTCGCTCGTACGCGGTGGCACTAAGGTCTGGAGTGCGGCTGTCAGCGCATGATGGTCGCCACGGCTCTGGACGCCAATCTGGTCGTAATGGTGCAGCATGGGCAGCCATTGTTCATAGCGGGGAATGGAGCGCAGAATCTCCGGGCACGGAAAGGGGGTGTGAAAGAACAGCCCAATAGCCTGCTGCATTCCTTGCTCTCGGCAAAAATGGGCTAATGGCATCAGGTGGTAGTCATGGACCCAGATCAAGTCGTCCTCTTCGGCAATCTGGCGCAAATAAGCGGCAATTTGCCGGTTGATCTCCAGGTATTGCTGGAAGTGGTGGGTCTGGAAGTCCATCAGGTCCAGGCGGTAGTGAAAGGCGGGCCAAAGACAGGTGTTCGCGTAACCGCAGTAAAACTGTTCGTATTGCTCCTGGGTGAAGGAGAAGGTGACGGCTTGGTAGCTGCCCCGATCTTCGGTACGCAACGCCCCCGGCTGTGGATCACATTGGCCGTTCCACCCCAGCCAGATGCCCTGGGTCTGCGGGTGCTTTAACAATTGATCTACCGCGACGGCCAGTCCGCCTGTGCAAGGTTGATCGGAACTGGCCACGCGTACGGACACCACAATGATTTTGCTCATGCTGATTCTCGCTTTGTTTTATTAAGGGATCTTCGTTGGAGAATCAGCAAATTGCGTACCCGCTCAGTTCAAGGGGTGCACATCCTGCCCGCTGACAGCACGCAAGCGTGCCCGTTGCAAACGTTCGCGGGCATTGGGAATACCCAGTTGCAGGCGGTACTTGGTGACGGTTCGTTTGGATAGCTCCACACTGTTCTGACGCAGCGCCTGATGCAAGTCGACATCGCTTAAAGGGTGACGCTCTGGTTCACTGGCAATCAGCCGGCGTATCTGCTCCTTGACCAGGGCGGTGGAGCAACTGCCACCGAAATCAGTCTCCAGCTCGCCGGAGAAAAAATGCCTGAAGCTCAAGGTGCCAAAGGGAGTGCTCATGTACTTGTTGGCAGTCGCTCTGGAGATGGTGGATTGATGCAGATCCAGCTCCTTGGCCAGATCGCTGATGCGCAGGGGTTGCAGGCCTTGCTCACCTAGCTCGAAAAAAAGGATCTGGTGCCGGACGATGAATTCAGCGACACGGCACACCGTACTGCGTCGCATCGCCAGACTCTCGGCCAGCCAGCGAGCCTGAGTCAGGGCGCTGTGCAAAGGGCGGTTCTGTTGCGTGCGTGCCTGTTGCTCCAGGGTGGCGGCATATTCTTGATGCACCTGAACGCGTGGCAGGCTGCGAGGGTCCGCGAGCACACGCCAATGCTTGCCATCGCGGTAGACGTGAACGTCTGGCGTAATGGCCTGGCGTAACGGCTCCAGATAAGCCAGACCGGGGTTGGGGTCCAGGCTTTGCAGTTCGCGCAGCGCCTGATGAAAGTCTGCATCGGACAGATTCAGACGGCTCTGCACTTGTGACCATTCGCCTTGCGCCAGCGCGGGCAGCTCGGTAGCCACTAACTTGAGCAGTCTCTGTTTCAGAACCGGGTCTAGAGACTGACGCGCCTGGATCTGCAAGCGCAACGCGTCGGACAGGCAGTGGGCACCTGTGCCGGGAACAGAAAGGGACTGGACCAGCGCCAGCGCGGTTTGCCATTCGGCAAGGGGGATGTGTTCGTAGCCGGCGGGGAGCAGGTCTTCAAAGTGATCGCGCAAGTATCCGTTGTCATCCAGTGCGTTCACGATCAGGGCACATAAGGCCTTGCAGCGCTCACTGGCGTGACTCAAACGTACATGCTCCAGGATCTGTTCGTCACGGCTGCGCGGAGCCGGGCTTATGTCGTGCTTATCGATCAGGTGAGCGCTTTGGCTGGACACAGGATGGGACAGGCCCTCTCGTATGGGGGCGGCGGGTTCTGGAGCGGGTTCCAGTAGGGGATTGTCTTGCAGGCTGTCTTGTACCAGCGTTTGCAGCTCCTGCGCCGAGAGCTGCAGGATTTGTGCGGACTGTTGCAGTCGCTGCGAGAGGGTTTGCTGCATGTGCAGCTGCGGAACCATTTCCAGCTTCATGGTGGCGTCTCCTTGTGGTTGGTGATGAGAACCGACAGTTCTTCGGACACAGTTGCCGGGATGATCCAGGCCCTGTGCTATCTACATAGCAAGTTCCGTTCCTGCCCCAAGGTTCAAGGCGCGGGTACGGTCCTTGCTAGGACACCGTCAAGGCTTTGCTGGCCATGCTGATTGGCCTCAGGTCAGCAAAGATGTTCTGGTTTCAGGCAATGACTGACGTTTTTGGAGGTGTGCGATGCGAGTAAGACATCTGATGTGTTTGGCGCTGGCGGCGGGTCTGGTATTGGGTTTGAGTGTTCGCAGTGCTTCTGCCATTGAGCTGTTTTCTCCGGATAAAGGGTTCTTGAGAGATGCGGCACAATCGGGACATTTTGAAGTGAAGGCTGCCAAGCTGGCTCTGGAGCGCAGCAACAACGATAGAGTGGTCGAATTTGCACAAATGATGATCGACGACCACGAGCAGCTGGCCAAGGAACTGCAGACGCTGGCACAGGCCCGCAAGGTGGAGCTGCCCACCGAGCCCAGCCTGATGCAGCGCGGCAAGATCTCCATGCTTGAGGGCGCGGAGGGTGAACAGTTCGATGCAGACTATGCCAACGAAGCGGCAGTCAAAGCGCATGAGGACACCATCAAGCTCTTTGAGGACTACATCAAGGATGGTAAAGACAAGGAAGTCATGGGTTTTGCTCAGGACGCTTTGCCCATGCTGCAGCAACACTTGCGGCATGCTCATGCGCTGGCAGACTCCATGAAGCCTGCCGTGGCCCAGTAAGCTTTTGCCAAGCTTGCCCAGTTCCACACTGGGCAAGCATTTATTCCATGGGGTCGGCCTCCATATTGATTTCCACCTGATCGCTGTTGCTCATTACATAGCTGCGCAGTACCGCATTGCGTAGCTGGCGTATATTGCCCGGCCAGTGATAGCGCTCGATCTCCTTCATGCTGGCCAGGCTCAGTGAGCGGTTCTGCTGATGCTCCTGATTCAGCTGTTCTACCAAGTGCTGGGCGATCAGGACGGCATCGTCGCCGCGTTCACGCAGGGGGGGGATTTGAATCGGAAAAACCCCCAGGCGGTAATACAGATCTTCGCGCAGTTTCTTGTCCTCAATAGCGCGCATGGGCGGGCGATTGGTCGCAGCGATGATGCGGGCATCATGTTTGATCAACTTGTCGCCACCTACCTTCATGTATTCGCCATTTTCCAATGCGCGCAGCAGCTTGGTTTGGGCGTCTATGGGCATTTCGGTTATTTCGTCCAGGAACAGCGTGCCCTGGTCCGCCAGTTCAAAGTAGCCCTGCCGATTACGTTCGGCTCCGGTAAAGCTGCCTTTTTCGTGGCCGAACAGCTCGCTTTCGATCAGTTGTTCTGAAATGGCTGAACAGTTGATGGGTACATACGCCTGTTCCTTGCGAGCGCTGCAGCGGTGAATGGCCCGGGCCGCCAGTTCCTTGCCGGTGCCACTCTCGCCAATCAGCAGCACAGGCAGGTCGGTGCTGGCCACTTTGCTGATCTTTTCATAGAGTTTTTTCATGGGGGCGGAACAGCCTACAAACTCGCCAAAGTCATGATGCTGCTCGGCTTGAAAAGCACAGGCACCGTTTTGATACTTGGCTTTTAATTGCTCCAGCAAGGTGCGCAATTGCGCCTGGTCTTGCCGGGTCGAGCCACTGTAGGCGTGCAAGGTATAGCTTTCCACCGCATCCAGTCCGATGCGACGGCTCAACTCCTGAGCCTGCAGGGCGCTGACACTGGGGCCAAACAGCAGGGCATCAGGAGTTTTCTGGTGATAACGGATCAGAACATCTTCTGGCGTATTTGCAGCGATGGCGGAAAAGTTCATCTGCCGCGCCAATGCCAAAAAAAGGCTTATAAAAGCTGAATCTGTCTCCAGCAATAATAGGTGGGGCATTTTTTCCTCTGGGATAGACAAAGTTAATTTGAGATCCGATGTCTTATCCTAATCAGGATAGAAAGGGCATTCGTTACCAGATATGGCAAGGACGAACCCGCTTATTTTCTGAAAATACCTTATGGCCGCGTCCCCATGCCTTGAGCTCTTATGGCGTTTTTTGTCGCCTGGTCATGTACGTATTCAACTTACACATCTGTTTACCTGTCAGCGACGGGCAGGTTTGCCTGCGCCTGGGGGGCACAAGGCAGCAGGTCAACCTCTGACCCAATCGCAGGTGGGGGTCAGGACTGAGCTGGAGGCGGCTGAGTCACATCAATCCATTGCGCGCGGGTCAGCTCGGCCAGGCGCTGCGGGGTGATGCGTACCGCAGAATTAATAGAGCCTGCTGCGGGCAAGACCGTGTCGTAGTCCTGCAAGGACAGATCGCAGTAAATCTCCAGCGGGGTAGCCAGACCAAAGGGGCAGACCCCGCCAACCGGGTGACCCGTCAAGGCTTCGGTGCTTTCCAGGTCCAGCATTTTTACGCGCGTACCGAAGGCGGTACGCAGCTTCTTGTTGTCCAGACGGGCATCACCTCGAGCGACCAGCAGCACTACTTTATCGCCCACTTTCAAGCTAAGCGTCTTGGCAATTTGTCCCGGCTCGACTTGGTGCACTTGCGCAGCCAGCACGACGGTGGCTGTGCTTTCGGTGGTTTCAATTACCTGAATATCGGCAGCGTGTTCGTTAAAAAACTGTTTGACGGAATCAAGACTCATGGCGGATCAGGACGGATTAGTGTGTTTTGTTAAACTTTTTTGCGAGTGCCTAGTCTTAGTCAAGTGCATGAGAGTGTCAACCAGAGCGCTGTGGCGCTGCAAAACAGGAATGTAATTGTGATTAAACCTTTATTGTTGACGGCCAGCCTGATGGCCTTCAGTTCCATGGCGTTGGCAGAGGGTCCCGTTATTACGATGTACCAGGATCCTAACTGTGGTTGTTGTGGGGGCTGGGCACAGCACATGCGCGATGAAGGCTTTGAGGTCAAAGAGGTCAAGGTCGTGAAGATTCAAGACGTGAAGCGGCTTTTGAGAGTGCCGGAGAACCTGGCGTCCTGCCACACCGCGATGATTGAAGAGACGGGGCAATTGATTGAAGGCCATGTGCCTGCCAAGGTCGTCAAACGCATGATGAATGATGGCAGTGTGCGTGGAGTGGCCGCGCCAGGCATGCCCGCCAATTCACCCGGCATGGGCCAGATGGACGGCAATTTGGTAACCGTGGACTTTAACGGACGTCCTTACTCGCGCGACTGAAGTCTGTAACGGGAAGGGTGGCATGCAGATACACGAAACTACATTGAGAAACTTGTAAGCTGCTGCCGCTCTTGTCATGATGGTCGTTCATTGACTCTGTTTAGGAGGTTCTATCCATGCAGCCCTCAGTTAAAGCTTTTCTTGCTGCTACCGCAGTCGCATTTGGCATGTACAGCCCTTTTGCGATGGCCCAGGGCAATGCGGCTCCGGCCAACTCGGCAGCCCCTGCTGCCACCCAGGTCGTTAAACCTACGGATTCTCAGCTGGAGCAATATGCGCGCACCTACAAGAAGGTCGCTCAAACTGCTTCGGAATATCAGCCGCGTCTGGATGCGGCCAAAAGTGATGCAGAGCGTCAGGCTATTGTTCAGGAAGCCGACCAGCGCCTGGTAGGCGTGGTCAGTGCTAATGGCATGGATCTGGCGGACTACAACGGTATCAGTCTGGCGATTCAGCAGGACCCGGCCTTGCGCCAGCGTGTTGAAGGGATGCTGAAGTAAGGCTTGTTTGTGATCCTCGGGTTTGACAGAGCGCCGGGTGTCATTTTGTAGTGACCGTAGTGGGTAAATTTAAACCCTGGACGTAATCGTCCAGGGTTTTTTTTGTCGCCGTGCTGCCCCAAAGCTCGGCGCCCCCGGAAAAAGCCCCGTCGGAGGCAGCAAGCCAAAGGCGCAGCGTGGGTGCTGATTGTGTAGGTCGCTTCAATACAAAGCGTGCCGGCCAGAGCCGGCATGACTGCCTGCATTGAGACTGGAGCCTGACGCCAGATTTACGGCTTCAAGCTCAGTCTCTGGGCGCCATTAGCAGCGGGGATAGTTAAGCGCCCCGATCATTGCATTGAATTTCAATTGCAAGCTGCTGGCGTCATTTTTTATGGGGTTATTGATCTGCCAGCTGATCGAGCCTTGCTGAGGTACGTAATTGCCTTCAGAGGCATGCTGGATGACGCTTCTGCCCTGAGCCAGGAATTCATTCATCTTCGACATGATTCTTGGGCATCCTTGTGGCGTTTCTTCCTTGAATTTTTTATCCCAGTTGCTGATCATCGCGGCTGCCTGGTCAAGACTTTCCTGGAAGGGGGGAATGCTCTCTTTTGCTCCCTGCTGCTCGAAAATAGCATCGACCTTGTTCATGGCCTGCTTGCTGAACAGCACGGCACCCAAACGGTAATGCTCCATTGAGTCCTTGGGAGCTTTATCGAAAGAGGTCTGGATGTTTATCTCATCCTGTTTCTGAATACCTTGGAGAAATGCAGCCTCTGCCTGTACGACTTCTGTCAGGGCGCTGACGAACGCCTCGTTATTGTCGGCTGCCTTTTTGCCGCCATCCGTCAGAAACTCTTTTGATTCGGCATAGTTGTTCAACTCGGAATTGAGAGGTGCCAGCTTGGTCAAGGAGTCATCAAACTGCTTTGCTGGTCCATCTATTTCCGGCATGTTGGCTTCCAGTGCCAAGGCGGATTTCAGTTTTTCCTGGGTGTTCTTGATGCTTACCAGTGAAACAACGGAATAGTTATCCAGTTTCTTGCCCGAGCGCACGGCAGGCTCGTAGACGGTTTGATAATCGGAAAGCGCACGGTAGAAAGGCGTATGCAAGCTATTGGCGACTTCAACATAGGCATTGTATTTCTGGATAAAGCCTTGCTCGGACGAGACCGCTTGAGATGGTGCTTCTGTCGCTTCTTCGCTGTTGCAGCCCGCAATAGCGATGCAAAGGCCCAGCGTGGCGAAAACAGATAGTTTTTTTAAATTCATGATGAAAGTGATTGGTGCTTTTGATGCGTTGGCAATACGTTAAAACCCCTATCGGGCAGGACGCAATTTTATAGCTTCACCACTTCGTATTTTGTATCAAGCTAGGACCTTATGTTTCAGGAGTGCGTGCTACACGCGGCCGGGCGGGCTAGCAACAGTTGGCTATGCCCACCCTGCACAGGCCCGTCTCCGTCTCTGGTTTTTGGCCTTGCTTAATCCATGTCCTGGAAGTCTGGGCTTGCCCTGGGAATAGGCACGCCGGCATCAATGCGTTTGGCCCATTCTTGTAGCGGTAGCGGTGGAGTCGGCTCCCAAATACGACGCAGAACGGGCTTTAGCAAAGCAATATTGTGGCCACTGGCCCAACGATACGGAATCACCGGCAACCAGGTGTCGTCGGCAATGCGTTCGGCTACGACAAAGCGGAAACTGTACTGGCCAGGGCCCAGGCTCATGCGTATATCACTGACCACCAGCAGGTCATCGATGATGTCGTAGCGCAGCCAATCGTCCGAAAACCAGCGCAGTTGCTCCAGCTGTTTCAAGGGGGGGAACAGCTGGGTGTAGTCGCTATGTACGGGCAGGCACAGGGATTCGTATTGATGCCCCTTGGGTGCACGCAGCCGGTCCAGCAGGCCCACCATGACTTCGCATTCCCGGTCCTGTGTGTCGCGCACCAGTACACGCCAGAGCAGGATGTTCATGGGTTGGGCGGCGGAGTATACCCGCGCGATTTCCACCTGCTCTTGTTTGAGCTGTGCGGTTGCCTGTTGCTCGGCCCAGAACTTGGCACCTACCGAGGCTGCCAGATACAGGCTGCTCAAGAGCAAGGCCCAGTTGCAGGCCCGTATCGTTGCGGGTACCGGCCCACGAATCAAGCCTATGATCGTGGCGATCAGTAAGGGCACGGTATAGAGCGGGTCAATAATGAAGATGCTGGACCAGGTTGCCGGGGTAGCGGCCAAAGGCCACAGCAATTGCGTTCCGTAACTGGTAAAGGCATCCAGAAGAGGGTGGGTAATCAGCGCCAGCCAGACCGCCAGCCCCAGCCTCCCCGCAGAGGCACGTGCTTGTGGAAACAGCAGTCGCCATAAAAGGGTGACCAGGATGCCTGCCGCGCTCAACACAAACAAAGAGTGCGAGAAACCCCGATGACTGACCATGGAGGTAATCGGGTCCCCATATTGAATGAAGACATCCAGATCGGGCAGGGTGGCGATGATGGCACCGGACAGGACCGCCTTGCGGCCATACTGCCGCCCGAGGAGGGAGCCGCAGATGCTGGCACCGAGGACTGCTTGTGTTACGGAATCCATAGCTCTCGTGCAAAGTGAAACAGGGACCGGGGCCAGATGCGGCCTGACGGCTTTAGCGTTATGATTTTAAAGTTGAATCCCCGGCCCGCCCTATTTTTTTGACGGGCGTCAAAGGCCCAAGGGGTATCAGTCGCGTATAGTGTACGACGGCCTACGCTGTCCTACCGCCTGCGGGCTGCGCCACCGCTTCTATCCAGAGAATTCGTTTACCTATGTCTACCTACCTGATCGCGGCTTTATATAAGTTCGTGGAATTGCCCGATTTCGCCCAAATGCGCGACCCCTTGTTTGCTTTTTGCGAGCAGCACGAGGTCAAGGGCACGCTGTTGCTGGCGCGCGAAGGGATTAACGGCACGATTGCCGGCCCTCAGGAGGGTATTCGTGCCGTCTTGGCATATCTGAACTCCGATCCACGTATTTCTGGCCTGGTGCATAAAGAATCCTATGCCGACAAGGCTCCGTTTTACCGCCTCAAGGTGAAGCTGAAAAAAGAGATCGTTACCCTGGGCGTACCGGATCTGAAAACCGCCGAAATGGTGGGCGAGTATGTTGCTCCCGAAGACTGGAATGCCCTGATCAGCGATCCGGACGTGGTGGTGGTGGATACCCGCAACGATTACGAAGTGGGTATTGGCACTTTTAACCGTGCCATCAACCCCAAGACCCAAAGCTTTACCGAGTTTCCTCAGTGGGTGGCCGAGCAGTCCAAGGAAGGCGGTGTCTTGCATGGCAAACCGCGCGTGGCCATGTTCTGTACCGGCGGTATCCGCTGTGAAAAATCCACAGCCTTCATGCGTTCGCAAGGCTTTGATCAGGTTTACCACCTGCAAGGCGGCATTCTGAAATACCTGGAAGAGATTCCAGCGGCAGAAAGCCTGTGGGATGGTGACTGCTTTGTATTCGACGAGCGCGTATCGGTACGTCACGGTCTGGAACCCGGTGATTACGACTTCTGTCGTGCTTGCCGCATGCCTATCAGCGAAGAGGAAAAAGCCTCGCCTCAGTTCGAAGAAGGCGTCAGCTGTCCCTACTGCCACGGCCACAGCTCCCCCGAGCAGATCGAGCGTTTCCGCGAGCGTCAAAAGCAAGTAGCTTTGGCGCGCGAGCGTGAAGAGCGTCACATTGGCGTCAGCATGGACGAGTTGACCGAGCGCCGTGAAGCCGCCCGCCGCAAGGCGGAAGAGCAACGCCTGCTGGCTCAGCAAGGCAAGGACGCCTAGCCCTGATCGGGCCACTGTGTTACCTCTACTAGCTTGATTCTGGCGCTGCGTCGTTTATAGTCCGCCCTTCTGCTACAGGAGGGCGCTTTGCATAAACGCCGGCGCTTTAAGTCCGTGCCTGTGGCGCGGCTTTTTAACGGGATTGAGCATGTCCTTATCTGATCTGCCCATTTTGTATTCCTTTCGCCGTTGCCCCTATGCCATGCGGGCACGGCTGGCTATTGCGGCCAGCGGCGTAACTTGTCAGTTGCGCGAAGTCGTACTGCGCGACAAACCCGAGGCCCTGCGCCTGGCCTCTCCCAAAGCCACCGTCCCGGTGCTGGTCTTGCCCGATGGCAAGGTTATTGATGAAAGCCTGGACATCATGCGTTGGGCTTTGGCGATTCAAGATCCCAAGCAGTATTTGCAGCCTGAGCAGGGCGATGTCGAGCAAATGCTGGCCCTGATTGCGGCCAATGACGGGCCTTTCAAGCGGCATCTGGATTGCTATAAATACCCGGATCGCCATACCGAGGATGAACAATTCACGGATGCAGCCAGTTTTTCGGCCCTGCATAGAGCCCAAGCCAGTGAATTATTGATGGGCCTGAATGCCCGCATTGAACAGCAGGGCTACCTGATGGGACAGCGTTCTTGTCTGGCAGATTTGGCGATTGCCCCCTTTGTGCGGCAATTCGCACAAGTGAACAGGGGCTGGTTTGATGCGCAGCCTTGGACGGCCTTGTCGACCTGGTTGCTGAACTTTCAGTCCAGCCCTTTGTTCCTGAGCATCATGGATAAATACCCTGCCTGGACGCCAGACAGCGAGATTGTGCGGTTTCCTTCTGTCTGACTGAGTCGCTAGCGACCTGCCCAAAGCAATACGAGCGGGAGCAGCTTGGCCAGAACATGCAGGCAAGCAAAAGGCCGGTTTTCCATTGAGAACCGGCCTTTCTTTTCAAGTGCCCGAATCAGGCTGCAACAGTCGCGCGCGGCTCGCTGGCCTCTTGAGCGGGAATCTCCATGTCACCACGCTGATGCAAGGTGACACTGGTATCCAGTGGTGGCAGCTCGCCATTCATGGCGCTGTTAAGTTGATCGGCATCCAGTTCGCCTTCCCAGCGGGCAACCACAATGGTGGCAACCGCATTGCCCACCAGATTGGTCAGCGCACGGCATTCGGACATGAAGCGGTCAATCCCCAGGATCAGAGTCATGCCAGCGATAGGCACTGAAGGCACTACGGACAGGGTAGCCGCCAAGGTAATGAAACCGGCCCCCGTCACACCCGCCGCGCCTTTGGAGCTGAGCATGGCAACCAGCAATAGCAGAACCTGCTGCTGCAAGGTCAGTGGAATATCACAAGCCTGGGCGATGAACAGGGCCGCCATGGTCATGTAGATATTGGTGCCGTCCAGGTTGAAGGAGTAGCCGGTAGGTACAACCAGGCCCACAACCGACTTGGCACACCCGGCGCGTTCCATCTTCTGCATCAAGGTAGGCAAAGCCGCTTCCGAGGAGCTGGTACCCAGCACCAGCAGCAGTTCTTCACGAATGTAGCGGATCAGCTTGGTGATGGAAAAGCCGTTGTAGCGGGCCACGGCACCCAGAATGATCAGCACAAAAAGCACGGAGGTGACGTAGAAAGTGACCACCAGCAGCGCCAGGCTGGACACGGATTCAATCCCGTATTTACCGATGGTGAAAGAGATGGCACCGAAGGCCCCGATGGGAGCGGCTTTCATCAGGATGGCAACCAGCTTGAAAACAGGCGTCATCAAGGCTTGCAGCAGTTTCAGCACGGGTTTGCCGTGATCGCCCACAGCGGCCAGGGCAATACCAAACAGCACGGCCACAAACAGCACCTGCAGAATGTCGCCGCCGGTAAAGGGGCTGATCAGGGTGGCGGGGATGATGTTCATCAAAAAGCCCGTCAGCGTGCTGTCATGGGCTTGCTGCACGTAGCCCTGGATAGAGCTGGGGTCCAGGGTGCTGGGGTCAATGTTCATGCCATGGCCGGGCTGCACGATATTGCTGACCACCAAGCCTACAATCAGGGCCAGCGTGGAGAAAGTCAGAAAGTAAATCATGGCCTTGCCCACCACACGGCCCACTTTTTGCAGGTCTGTCATGGCGGCAATGCCGGTGGCTACCGTCAGGAAAATGACGGGCGCAATAATCATTTTGACCAGCTTGATGAAGGCATCGCCCAAAGGCTTCATGCTCTCGCCCAGCGAGGGGTAAAAATGGCCCAGCAAAATCCCGATAGTGATGGCGATGATGACCTGTACGTACAAAATTCGATACCACTTGATTTTGACGATCTGCGGTACCGAACGGTCTCCTGTGCTTATATCCATCATGATGTCGTCTCCGTGACTTGATGTAGCCGACCTGGCAGTCAGCTGGTGGCCTGCTTGGAATTGTGTGTGGGCAGGCGGTTTACGCTCGCCGGAATCCTTGTCCCGGCCCATAAGCTCATGACTAAAGCAACATCCGTGCCAATCTGTTCGCCGGCAGAAAACCAGTAAATAAGCGGCTTGCGGACAGGAGACTTCCCCGCTATCTGCTTATGTGTGCGAAAATCCGCACAGCTATTACTAATTTTTGGCGATATTTCGCACGGGTTTCATGAACTCCATTCCGGTTTCTTCGGGCATGCGGCGGCGCTTCAGGCTCGAATGGTTGCTGCTGCTGGGCTTGGCCGTCGTGCTGGGGCTGTTTGCCTTCTGGCGTTCGGCCGATTTGGGCACGGCTCGTTTGCTGACACAAAGCGAACAGCGGCTTGATTCCTTGATGCGCGGTAATGCCGGCTGGATCAGGACTATCCGAGACAAATTCCGCACCTTGTCCTTTGCGCTGGCCCAGGACGAGGCTCTGCGCCAATACCTGATGGGCAATCCTGCCTATGGTGATGCCGAGGCTTTGAATCGCAAGTTCCAGCAATTGGCCGAAGATACGGGCGCTCCTGTTCTGTACCTGCTGGATATTCATTCGCAGACGCTGGTGTCCAGTAACTGGCAGGAGCCCGACAGCTTCGTGGGCAATCACTACGGTTTCCGCCCTTACTTCACCAAAGCCCTGGAGCAGGGGCATGCGGAATACTTTGCCTTGGGGACTGCCAGCGGCAAGGCAGGTCTGTACATTTCACGCATGGTGCAAGATCAGGACGGCAAGCCGGTTGGTGTGGTCGTCATCAAGCTGGTATTCGATCTGCTGGAAAAAGAATGGGAAGGTTATGGCGATCGCATGTTTGTCAGTGATCCCAATGGCGTGATCTTGCTAAGCGGTGAACCGGACTGGCGTTTGCATAGTCTGGATCAAGCCGCGCCCGAGCAACTGGTCAAGCTGCGGGCCAGTCAGCAGTTTGGTAATGAGCCCTTGGAGTCAGTGGGCTTGAATATGTCGGATTCCGGCGAACGGGCCTCCTTCTGGACATTGGGGCAGGAGCGCTTTTTGCATGTGCAGCAGCCTGTCGCAGGCAGTGATTGGGTTTTGCACGCGATGGCTCCCATGGATGCTGCATTGCAGACCCAGGCCTTTCAATCCCGTCTGACGGTGATGGGGTTGTTATGTGCAGCGCTGGTACTGACGGCCTTGGCCCTGCAACGCAATCAACAGCGCCGGGAAGCACAGGCGCGTCAGGAGCTACTGCGTGATGCGCTGGAAGAAGCGGTAGAGTCCCGGACGGCTCAGTTGCAGGTGGCGCGTCGTCGCCTGGAGCAGGAGATGCAGGCCCTGCAAGAAGCCCGTACGCGTGCGCGTGATCTGCGTGAGCAGTTGGAGCAGGCCGAGAAGCTGTCCTTTCTGGGGCAGGTGACGGCCGGGGTGGCTCACGAGATCAACCAGCCTGTCGCGGCGATTGAAGTCTATGCGGACAACACTTTGCGCTTGCTGGATCAGGGCCAGACGGAAACGGCACGGCAGAACCTGTCCCGCATCCAGACGCTGACCCAACGCATTGGCAGTATTACCTCCCAACTGTGTCATTACGCCCGCAAGCCCCAGGAACAGGAAGGCCCGGTACGGGTTCGTTCGGCTGTGGATAGCGCCTGGCAATTGCTGGAGCACAGGGCGCGGGCCCAAGGTGTGGGCCTGGAACTGGAGGGCGTGAACGAGTCTGTGCGTGTATGGGCCTTGCCGGTACGTCTGGAGCAGGTTCTGGTGAATTTACTGCGTAATGCGCTCGATGCTCTGGATGGGAGCCGTCAAGGGCGTATTCGTATAGAAGTCATGAGCGAGCAGCAGCATGTGCGCATTGTTGTTTCCGACAACGGCCCCGGCCTGAGTGCGGAAATCCGCCAACGCCTGTTTACGCCCTTTAGCTCCAGCCGTCGCCAAGGTGTGGGCTTGGGGCTGGTGATCTCGCACGATATTGTGGCGGCCCTGGGTGGCCGTTTGGAAGAAGGGCCTTCGCGCCTGGGTGGCGCCACGTTCCATATCGTGCTGCGCAATGCCGATAGCGAGCTGGGCCAGGGAGAGAGATAAGAATGGAAGTCGCGTTTGTTGATGATGATGCGGACTTGCGTGCCGCCGTGGTGCAAAGTCTGGAACTGGCGGGCCTGAAGGTGGTGGCCTGTGCCAGCGGGCAGGAGGCCCTGAGTCGCTTGCCCAAGGATTATCCGGGTGTGGTGGTGACGGACATTCGCATGCCGGGCATGGATGGTCTGGCGCTGATGCAAGCCTTGCATGCTCGCGATCCCGAGCAGCCCGTCGTGCTGATTACCGGCCACGGTGATATTGATATGGCCGTACAGGCCATGCACGATGGCGCCTTTGATTTTCTGACCAAGCCCTATCAGGCCGAACGCCTGCTGACGGTAATACGTCATGCCGCCATGCAGCGCAGTCTGGTTTTGCAAAACCGTGCCTTGCGCGAAGAACTGGACGAGGACGGCCAAGGCCCGGCGCTCCTGGGTAATTCCGAGGTCATGGTCAATTTACGCACTACCTTGCGGCATCTGGCACAGTCCGATGTGGATGTGCTGGTGGAAGGGGAAACCGGCACAGGCAAGGAAGTGGTGGCCATGTTGCTGCACCGCTGGAGCGCCCGAGCACAGCATCGTTTTGTAGCGTTGAACTGTGGTGCCTTGCCTGAAACCATTATTGAAAGCGAGCTGTTCGGCCACGAAGCCGGAGCATTCACGGGCGCGCAGCGCAGACGTGTAGGCAGTGTTGAACATGCACACTGTGGCACGCTGTTTCTGGATGAAATCGAAAGCATGCCCATGATTGCACAGGTGCGCTTGCTGCGTGTGCTGGAAACCCGTTGCGTAACTCCTTTGGGTTCCAACGAAGAGCATCCGGTAGATATCCGCGTCGTTGCCGCCAGCAAGGTGGATTTGTCCGACCCTGCCCAGCGTGCGAATTTCCGCGCCGATTTGTATTACCGACTCAACGTGGTCACCTTGCGCTTGCCGCCTTTGCGGGAGCGCAAGGAGGATATCCCCATGCTGTTCGCTCACTTTGCGGCGCTGGCTGCCAAGAAGTACGGTATGCCGCAAAAGATGCCCGATGCGCGCAGTCTGGCCTATATGCAGTCACATCACTGGCCGGGCAATGTGCGCGAGCTGGCACACTTTGCGCAACGTGAAGTGCTGGGTGTGCAGCACCCGGAGATCAAGGAGCTGGAAAACGAGGACTTGAGCCTGCCCGCCCGCATGGAGCAGTTCGAGTCGCAGCAGATACGTCAGGCGCTGGCACGCCATCGTGGCGATATCAAGGCGACCTTGCAGGACTTGCGTATCCCGCGCAAAACCTTTTACGACAAGTTGCAGCGGCATGGCATTTTGCGTAGCGACTTTGTGGAAGAGGGGGCGCAGGGTGAATAAAGGCTGGAGTAAAAGTGAGCTATATCGGGGTTTTGCTCAAATTTACGATCAGACTACATATTCCTCAGGGCAGCGCGCCCATATTGATTGTTGTGCTCCACAATGCGGGTCAGCATATCCATGAATACCTGACGTTGCTTTGCCGTCAGTGGGTCCAGCAGACGTTCCTGTGCCTTGTTCATGCCAGCGCTCAGTCCTTGCATGACGGCCAGGCCGGCCTCGGTAATGTAGGTTTGGCGCGAGCGGCGGTCATCAGGGTTGACGCGTCGTCCCAGCAGTCCTTTTTCTTCCAGACGGCGGATAACTTCTGCGGAGGTCGTGCGGTCCAGACCAAGCTCATAGCCTATGGTAGTTTGGTCTAGCCAGGGTGAGCCCATCAAGACGGACAGTACCCCGTGCTGGACAGGGGTGATATCGCTTTTGCATTCTTCGTAGAACATGGCGTAATGGATTTGGTTCAGACGTCGAACCAGAAAGCCGGAACGCGACCACAGCTTTTGCCGAAATAATTCGGCATTTTCTTCCTTTACTGGGCCGAGGGATTCGGCCTCGCCGGATTTCAGTCCTTTCTCTTGCTTTAACTCGGTGTGATTCTTCATGCTTAAGCCAGACATCAAGAGTGTGACCCATTAGCTGTGACTGGTGAGGCCACAGCTTGATGGCAGGATAAGCCCCAACGGGGCGGTAGTAACAAGGTCGGCGATTATAGGGAGGACAGCGCCAGACTAGGAAAGGTAGGCGCTGCATTCTTATTTTGTATTCGTTTCCACCTGGTGCTGTCCATGCTCAATCTCTCAGTTATTTCCCGACTTGCTGAAAAATATAATCAGTGTGCTGCTTTATCGCTTTTTCTTGGTGAAAGTTTCTCTGTTTTAAATCAAGAGTTTGTCAGGCGATTTTAATAACTGCGTGTTGGCAGCCGATTGATACCTGATTGGCATTTTCAGGGGCAGTCTAAGCGCCGGGTACAAGGCGCTTAGTTTCCTCGTAAGCTTTACGCGGGGTCCTTGCGCCCGAACAGTCTTCCCACTCGATAACGTATCTGCGACCAGAAGGCTTTGAGACCGATAGATAGCATATTGAGCTCGCCTGCAGAGTCATCATCCTGTCGGCCACGTGCTTGCAGCCTTAGCAGGGTTTGTTGCATCTGGGCCTGTAGCTGCTGGGTTTGAGCGAGCACGGCTTGGGATTGATAAAGGATGGCTTGGGCTTCGATAGTGGAAACTGGCGTGGCAGCTGTTGAGGGCATGTTGGCAACCGCAGCGCCAGCTGCGGCTGTCATGCCCTGGCTGCTGGGGGAGACGGGGGCGTCAGAGCCCTGTGCAGGATTGGTGTCACCCCGCACCATGCGCGCAAGATTGCGCTCGAACTGGCCCAGGATCTGTCCGGCCACTTCGGCGATCATGCCGCTGCCGCGTCCATACTGGGCTACCGCTCCTGACAAGGTCAGCTCTGTGCTGACCTCCACGTCGGTGCCTCCTTCTGGTGACGGTGTCAGCGCAAAGCTGAAGTCCGAGCTGGCTGAACCGCGTCCCTTGGGGTCCAGACCGGCGCCACGCAGATAGGCAATATGATTTTCCTCATCGGTGTTGACCAGCTCCGCAGTGCCATCAAAAGAAAGCTTGATCGGCCCGAGTTTGACTGAAACCGAACCCTGGTACTTGTTGCCGTCCAAGACATCAGTCAGTTTGGCTCCGGGCAGGCAAGGCATGATGCGCGGTACATCCAGCATGAGCGTCCATGCCTGATCCAGCGGTAGAGGAATATGAAACCGGTTTTTGAAATTCATGGCAGCTTTCCTGTTTTATTGTGTCGGTTGCGTGGCCTGATCGATCAGTTCCAGTAGCCGCATAGGGCTGAGTGGGAACTCGTTGATGCGCACATTCAGCGGTGACAGTGCTTGCTCTACGGCTGAGATGACGACGGCGGCGACGGCGATGGTGGAGCATTCGCCCACGCCTTTGACTCCTAGCGGATTCAAGTGTGTGGGCGAGGGGCAGAACAGCACCTCGATATTTGGTACTTCCGGGGCGGTGGGCAGAAGATACTCTGCACAAGTGGTGGACAAGGGCTGACCTTCGGCGTCGTAGGCCATCTGTTCGAACAAGGCATTGCCCAGACCATGGACGACCCCGCCAACGACCTGACCTTCCACAATCATCGGGTTGATGAGCGTGCCGCAATCTTGCACAGCCAGATAGCGTGTGATGTGGATAGCGCCAGTGCTGGCATCTACCTCCACTTCACAGGCGTGCGTGGATCCGGCGTAGGTTTGCTCGTCGCAGTGAAAATGAGCGGTGCTCTCCAAACCAGGGTCTGTCTTGATAGGCAGGCTGTAGCCCGGCACACCTTTGAGCTCCATGGCCAGTCGAGCCAGGCTGATGGTTGTTTCAGTTGCGCTGCTACGCACGATGCCGTAAGAAATGTTCAGGGTTTCTTGAGGGACTTTCAGCACGGCCGCTGCTGCCAGCAGCACTTTATGGCGTAGTTGCCGGGAGGCCTGTTCAACGGCTGTACCCGCCATAATCGCCTGGCGACTTGCGAAACCGCCCATGCCAACGCCAATGTGACGTGTATCGCCGGCATGAACGTCTATGCCTGCGGGTTCCACTCCGAAATGTGCCGCGCAAATCTGCGCCAGGGAGGTTTTGATGCCTTGGCCCATGGCCAGGGCTCCCGTGAACACGGCAATTCGACCGGATGGGAAAATCTTGACGGTGGCGGACTCATAGGGGCCGCGACCGGTTGGTTTGACGGCATTGGCCAGGCTTTGGCCCAGATAACGGCCTTCAGCAAGGGCAGCCTGTCGTCGTTGCTCAAAGCCGTCGCGGTCCATCGCCTGCTCTGCCATGGCTTGCATGCGGGGAAAGTCTCCACTGTCGATAACCAGTGGTATACCCGCCCTGGATTTCAGCGGCTTGGTGTAGGGAATTTTGGCAGCAGGAATCAGGTTCAGCTCGCGGCAGCGGATGGGGTCCATGCCAATATGTTGCGCGAGCCGGTCCATTAGTCTGTCCATGACGAAAGCGGCCTGCGGATAGCCTGCGCCGCGTACCGTAGCGACTGGCACCTTGTTGGTGTAGACCACGTCAGCGGTCAGACTGAAAGCCGGAACGATATAGGGGCCCGTCATGGATGAGGCTGCGTTGTAGGGGACGTTGGTGCCCTGCGGCGTGTAGGCTCCGTGGTCATGGATGAAACTGCCACGCAAGCCGCGTATGCGCCCGTTTTTATCGGCCGCCAGAGATACTGACCATACCTGGTCGCGCTCCTGAATAGAGGTCAGGAAGTTCTCGCGTCTGTCTTCTACCCATTTGACGGGACGACGTAGCAGGCGGGCGACAGCTGGAATGACGATTTCTTCGGGGTAGATCATGAACTTTGCCCCAAAACCGCCGCCTACGTCGGGGGTGATCACACGTAATTGATCTTCGCGATGGCCCAGCATCAGGGCCAGGGTGTAGTGCAGTTCGTGTGCCATCTGGGTGGATGACCAAACGGTCAACTCGTTGCCGGCGGGGTCCAGTCGTGCAAGCACGCCTCGCCCTTCGATGGGATGAGCACAGCCGCGGTGGGCTGAAAATGACTCCTCGATGAGGATGTCTGCATCAAGGAAGGCGGCATCGATATCGCCATAGGCCAGCGTGTAGTTTTGCAGGCTATTGCTTTGTAGCTCGGTGCGTACCACCGCTGCGTTCGGTTCCAGAGCCAGACGCAGGTCAGAAATCGCTGGCAGGACTTCGAAGTCGATAGCCACCAGTGCAGCAGCATCCTCGGCTATGTGACGGGACTGGGCGACGATCACGGCAATCGCTTCGCCAACGAAGGCGACTTCTTCGCGTGCCAGGACAAAGGGGACGGTATTTTCTGGTAGTACGGCAAAGGCAAAGCCCAATGGCATACGCCAATGAGTTAATTCGCCCATCAGGTCTTGCGCGGTAAATACTCCGTGTACGCCAGGTAAGGCTCGGGCCGCCGACAGGTCTATGGAACGAATGCGTGCGTGCGCGTGAGGACTACGTACAAAGCACGCATGCAATACACCCTCCATGGGGATGTCATCCAGAAACTGGGCCTGCCCGGTTAACAAGGCTTCATCTTCCAGGCGCAGAAAGGAGTGCCCCAGACCGCAGGCGCCTTGTTCCTGCTGGTGAGGATCATTCATGAGCATGGCTGGCCCTCATCGCAGCAGCGGCTTTCTGTACCGCACGCACAATATTCTGATAGCCGGTACAGCGGCATAGATGACCGGACAGCACGTCGCGTATCAGTTCGGGGCTGGGATCGCTGTGGTTCTCCAGCAGTTCGACGACTGACATCAGGATGCCCGGCGTACAGAAACCGCATTGCAGGGCATGCAGCTCGCGAAAGGCTTCCTGGATGGGATGCCAGCAGCCTTGCTCGTTGGCAAGGCCTTCAATGGTGCGGATATGCTTGCCTTGGGCCTGTACTGCCAGCATCAGGCAACTACGGGCTGAGTGGCCGTCAATCTGCACGGTGCAGGCGCCGCAGACGCCGTGCTCACAGCCCACATGGGTCCCTGTCAAACCCAGATCGTGGCGCAGGAAATCGGCCAGATTGACACGAGGCTCGGCATGGGCTGTCAGGTTCTGGCCATTGACACACAGGGTGATGGGGCGACTGCCCGAAGGAAGGGGGTTATTCATGCCGTTGTCCTGTACGAGAGAGCGCTAGCCGCAGGGCGCGCGCCGTATATTCTTTGGCCAGCCGCTGGCGATACCAGCCCTGGACATAACTATCGCTGGAAGCATCGACCTGGCCACATAGTTCGGCGGCCAGTTCGATATCTGAGGGGCTGGCCGGGGTGCCCAGCAGGGCGTTTTCTGCCTCGGTCATGCGAAGGGGAAATGCACCTACTCCGCCCAGGGTGATGCTGACGCGACTCACCAAGCCGGCTTCATCCAGCAACAGCAACGCAGCGCAGGACACGATGGCGAAATCGCCATGCCGACGGGAGAACTCCAGAAAAGCCCAGCCGTGGCTGGCGGGCCACGGCTGCACCTGGACGCGGATCAACAGCTCGTCAGCCTGCATGTTGGGGGTCATGTAGGCTGCCGGGAAATCGGCCATTGAAAGTGTTCGTTCTCCACGTATGCTGGCGACGGTCAACACAGCATCCATCGCCATGCTGACTGTCGGTATTTCGGCAGAAGGGTCCAGCTGACAAAGGCTGCCGCCCACTGTTCCTCGGTTACGGGTCTGGCGATGCCCGACGTTGAGGATTGCATCCTTCCAGAGCGGCAAACGTGTTGCCACCAGCTCGGAAAACTCAATGTCGCGCTGGCGTGTCATGGCACCCATCGCGATATCGCCATTCTCTTGCTCTTGCAGGTAGGACAGTTCGGGCAACTGGTTGATATCGACCAGCGTGTCCGGAAATGCAAAGCGCATATTGAGCATGGCCAACAAGGACTGGCCTCCAGCCAATACACGGGCGTTTTCCTGATTGGCCAACAAGCCCAGTGCCTGAGCCAGCGTTTCGGGGGCGTAGTAATTGAAAACGGGAGCCTTCATGCCGGTTTTGCCTTATATCTTGGAGAGGTCCAGCGAGGAGGCCGCGAACAGTTCCTCGGGCTTGACCAGGCGTTGCGACATGCCCTGATCGTGGTGGTACTGCGCAAAGGTCTGGATGGTGTGGCGATTTGCCTCCAGGCCATAGGGCCAGTAGTCCTCTCCCATCAAGGCTTTGGCTTCATTGTGATGGTGCACCATCCACGGCAGGGTGACAGCCAGATGGCACAACTCGTTCAGTTCATGCACGGCCAGCTCTTTGGCCTTCAGAAAGGACTTGTACACACTGACCGGCAGCCAGGGGTTGTCCTGTACCAGAGACTTGCGGATGCCAACCATATGCATGATCGGGAAGATGCCCGTGCGGCGGAAATAGTCTTTTTCTACTTCCACGTACTCATCTCCGAACAGACGGCCCACATTGGGGGCGTTACGCAGAAAGCATGAAGGTGCTCGTGCTCCGATGTATCCGTCGATTTCGCCTTTTTCCAACATGTCCGACAAGGTGCGGTCATCCGGGATCTGCTCCAGGCTGATGTCATCTGGCAGATCAATGGGAGCGCGCTCGCCCCGGCCTGGTTCTTCGATCCCTCCCCGTACCCATTTGATCTGATTGGGGCGGATACCGAACTCATCTTGCAAGATGCCCCGGATCCAGACGTTAGCCGTGATCTGGTATTCGGGCACACCAATGATTTTGCCTTTCAGATCTTCGGGCTTGCGGATACGGTCGGTACGCACATAGATGCCGGAATGGCGAAAAACGCGTGACAGAAAGGCTGGAATACCTACGTACTGATTGTCGCCACGCGCAGTAGTCATCATGTGGCTGCTCATGGAGATTTCCGTAACGTCGAACTCCTCGTAGCGAAAAGCACGGTGAAATGCTTCCTCGGGCTCCAGGGATACGACATTGATATCACAGCCCTCAATTCCGACACGTCCATCTTTCAAGGCCAGAGTACGGTCGTAATTGCCAATCGATACGCTTAACTTCAGTTTGCTCATGGTGGATCCTTAGTTGATTGTCAGTCCAATTTTTTGTGCCAGTTCGCGAAACCGATCGATGTCGGCATTGATCATCGCCTGGAACTGGGCCGGGCCATCGTGGGCAACGGTGTAGCCCAGGCTTGTCAGCTTGGCTTGCACGTCTTCGCGCGCAATTATTTTTTCTACTGCTTCATGCAGTCTTTGCACGACAGGCTCGGGAGTGCCAGCGGGAGCCAGTAAGCCGTGCCACTGGTTCAGTTCGTAGCCTGGGTAGCCAAGCTCGGCGATCGAGGGCACATCGGCCAGCAGGGGACTGCGCTCTGCCGAGGTCACAGCCAAGGCACGTACCTTCCCGCTTTCAATGAAGGGCAGGGTGCTGGAGGCAGTGACGAAGGCCGAGCCCACCTGATCACCCATCACATCGTTCAGAGCGCCACCGCAACCTTTGTAGGGGATATGCGCCATTTCCACGCCCGCTGCTTCGTTGAGCATTTCGCCAGCCAGATGTTGCGGAGTACCGTTGCCGCAAGAGCCAAAGAACACTTCGCCCGGTTTCTCTTTGGCAGCCGTTAGCATGTCTTTCAGTGTCTTGTAGGGGGAGTTGGCCGGCACGATAACGACCGATGGAACAAAGGCGAAGTTGGAGACAGCTGTGAAGTCATTCTTGGGATCGAACGGCAGCTTGTCGAACACGGCCGGATTGACAGCAAAGGAGCTGTTGACCATCAGTAGTGACTGACCGTCGGCCGGGCGCTGGGCCACCATACGAGCGCCAATATTGCCGCTGGCACCGGGGCGGTTGTCCACAATCGCGGGCTGGCCAAGTTGTTCGTTGAAGTAATTCCCGATCAGACGGGCCAGTAAATCCGTGCCCCCTCCTGGTGGGAAGGTGACGATAATTTCGATCGGTTTATTAGCACTGGCGGTGGCGGGGGCCAGCATTGCACAGCTCAGCAAAAGCCCAGCCAGGGCCAGCAGACGCGGTTGGCGTTGGAACATTGTGTCTCCTCGAGAATCGAGTTCTGTGATTGATTTTTTATGCTTTAATAGTCAGTGCACTGACATAAATATTATTCACAGATTATTTTTTATATCCTACTAGGGAAAACGAGAAAGTCAGTGTACTGATTTATTTATGTTTTTTATTGCTTATATAAGAAGCCAGTAGCGCAAATTGCAGCTGATCCAGGGCCAAAAAAAAGGAACAGTGCAAAAGCCTGTTCCTTTTTGTCATCAGGATGCTTGTAGGCATCTGATGCTGGCCTTTACTCCTGCATACCCGGAACGATGCAGTTAAAGCCGGCGTCAACGTGCGTGATTTCGCCTGTGATACCGCTGGCCAATTCGGACATCAGGAAGGAGGCCACATTGCCCACTTCTTCAATGGTGACGTTGCGCTGCAAGGGAGCGTGCGTCTCTACGAATTTCAGAATGGTGGAGAAGTCCTTGATGCCGCTGGCCGCCAGGGTCTTGATAGGACCGGCCGAGATGGCGTTGGCACGAATGCCGTACTCGCCCAGCGCCACCGCCAGGTAACGCACCGAGGCTTCCAACGCAGCTTTGGCCACGCCCATGGTGTTGTAGTTAGGGATGGCTTTTTCAGCGCCCAGGTAGGTCAGGGTCAGCACCGAACTCTTGCGGCCCTTCAGCAAGGGCAGGGCAGCCTTGGCCAGTGCGGGAAAGCTGTAGGCGGAAATGTCATGAGCGACGCGGAACGATTCGCGCGACAGGCCGTCCAGGAAGTTGCCGGCAATGGCTTCACGGGGTGCAAAACCAATGGAGTGCACCAAACCGTCCAGACCGTCCCAGCGCTCGCCCAGCGAGGCCATGGCCTGTTCGATCTGATCGTCTTCAGACACATCACAGGGCAGCACGATATCCGTGCCCAGTTCTTTGGCAAAGCCTTCAACACGTTCTTTAAAACGCTCGCCCACATAGGTCAGGGCAATATCAGCACCTTGTTGGCGACATGCTTGCGCAATCCCGTAAGCAATAGAGCGATTCGAGAGGACGCCTGTGACCAGGATGCGTTTTCCTTGCAGGAAACCCATGCTGAAAATCCTTTATGTAATTAGTGGGTGGACTTAGCCACGAATATTGGAACCGGGAACACGCAAACGTGTCCCCCTGGAAAGAGAGCTGCCTTTGATATTGTTCAGGCGTCGCAGTTCTGCCACCGAAGTGTCGTACCGTTTGGCCAAGGCGTAAAGTGTATCGCCCTGTCGAACCGTATGGGTGCGCACATTGGCGCCGCGACGCAAAACAACAGTGTCATTCTTGCGGTTGACGCTGGCCGTTTGCGTACGAGCACGGCGTGTGCTTTGCGCTACCGGGGCGGCAGGTGTATTGGTCAGAGAAGCCAGTTGCAGGCTGCCTTCACCCAAGGTGGTGCTGGGCACCAATAGTGTCTGGGCAACGGCCTTGGTGCTCTTGCTACCCAAACCGTTGATGGAGCGCAGCTGCGACAAGGTAATGCCGTGACGCTGTGCAATGGACAGATAGCTTTCGCCGCGCTTGGATTGGTAGGCCTTCCAGTTACTGAGCTTGCCTTGGTAGGCCGCCAGATTGGCATTGAAGATATCCACCTTGTTGGCGGGCAGCAGCAAGGTGCCGCGATCGGCAGGGATTGTGGGGCGATTGTGGGCAGCGTTCAAGGCTTTGAACTCGTCCACGGAGATTTCAGCCAGCTCGGCGGCAAGGGCTACGTCAATGTCCTTGTTCTTGCGCACGGCTGTGAAATACGGTGTATTGCTGACCGGAGGCAGGGTGATGCCATAACGCTCCGGGTTGGCCACAATGTTTTTGATCGCTTGCAGTTTGGGGACGTAATTACGTGTTTCGTCCGGCATCTTCAGCGATAAGTAGTCAACATCCAGGTTGGCCTGTTCATTACGCTCCATGGCGCGGCGTACCGAACCCTCACCCCAGTTGTAGGAGGCCAGGGCCAAATACCAGTCGCCTTGGAACTCGTACAAGTAAGACAGATAGTCCAAAGCAGCGCGAGTGGACTCGACCGGGTCACGGCGCTGGTCTACCCACCAGTTCTGCTCCAGCTTGTATTGTGTGCCGGTGCTGGGGATGAACTGCCACAGACCGGACGCATGGGAGCGCGAATAGGCGACGGGGTTATAGGCACTTTCCACAAAAGGCAGCAAGGCCAGTTCGGAAGGCAGGCCACGGGCATCGAGCTCGTCCATGATGTGGTACAGATAGCGCGAGGCGCGCTGGCTCATGGTACGGATGGATTCGGGGTGCGAAGCGTAGTAGTTGGTCCAGTAATCAACCAGATCGGTATGCAGGTTGGGGATGGAGAAACCCCGGCGCATCCGGTCCCATGCGTCTTTGGGTGGGTGGGTCAGATCAATGGTGCGAGACGTATCGGCGGCAATGCTGGTGGAGGTCTTGGCGGCTTTTTGAGGGCTGACCTTGGGGCCTGTGGCGCAGCCTGCCAGCACGAAAGCGCATAGCAGCGCAAAAAGTCTCATTAGGTTCATTGCGGAATCTTCAGAAATTGTTTTTCCAGTCGCGCAGGCTGGCAAATACCTCGACAGGATTATTAAGGGACTGGGCAGCATGGTGCTCGGCAGCCTTGATAACAGCAGTCGTCTCGCAACGCAGAAATGGATTGGTAGCCAATTCTGTTTTCAAGGTGGAGGGCACCGTAGGCAAGTTTTGCTGACGCTTGAGATTATCCTGTTCCCAACGTTCATGCAGTTGGGGATTGTCCGGCTCTACCTGTAGAGCCCAGCGTAAATTGGATAAAGTGTATTCGTGCGCACAGCAGATCAGGGTGTCCGATGGCAGTTTTGCCAACTTGCCCAGGGAATCCGTCATTTGTGCCGGGGTGCCTTCAAACAGGCGTCCGCAACCAGCAGCAAACAAGGTATCACCACAGAAAACAAAGGGCTGTTTTACCTCATTTTGACCAAAGTACGCAACGTGTCCGGCGGTATGGCCGGGGATGTCCAGCACGTCCAGCGTCAGTTCCAGAGTGGGTAACTCGACCTTGTCGGACTGGCCGACACGCACGTCACAGGCAGGCAGACGCTCGTTGGCGGGGCCCCAGACGCGAGCCGGGTGCTTGGCCAGGATATCCATGACACCTCCAACGTGGTCACCGTGGTGGTGTGTCAGTAAAATGGCATCCAGTTGTAAGGACTCGCGTTCCAGCCAATCCAGAACCGGGGCGGCCTGGCCGGGGTCCACAACCAGGGCATGACCGTTTCGACTTAAAGCCCATATATAGTTGTCGTTCAGGGCTGGTAGTGGAATCAGGCGAACATCGCTTGGCACAGGCCAGGTAAATGCATTCATCATGGTAGAGGGAGAGAGCGCCAGTGGAGCAGACTTTGAATGATCAATTTGCCCAGTGGTTGGAAACCGTACCGGGGCGATATGTGCGGGCTTGGGAACAAGCCGGAATCGATGCGGAGGTGGTCAACACCTTCGGGTATCATGCCATACAAATTGGATTGCCGCATTGGGACCTCCTGGCGCATAGTCGCATCTCCTGCAAGGTATGTACGGCTCAGGCCGGCGTCTTGCCCGCTCAGCAGAAGAACCTGGTTTATGCCGAACCCGAGCATCTGCCTTTTGATACGCAAAGCATTGATCTTTTAATCCTGCCCCATACATTGGAAAGCGCCAGCGACCCGCATCAGGTGTTGCGAGAGGCCGAGCGCGTTCTGGTGCCAGAAGGGCGCATTCTCCTGACGGGTTTCAACCCCTTGAGTTTGTGGGGTGCCCACGACTGGATTCCGGGTCTGGAGCGGGGCACGCCTACCTTGCCGGGAGATGTGATGTCACCCTCGCGCTTGCGCGACTGGTTAAAGCTTTTGTCCTTTGATGTGCAAAGTACGCAGATGGGCTGTTACGCACCGTTGTGCCGTCAGCAGTCCTGGCTGGACCGCTGGTCCTGGATGGAGCAAAGCGGTGCGCGCTGGTGGAGCTTTGCGGGGGCTGTCTACATGATTAGTGCGGTCAAACGCACGCCGGCCTTGCGTATGGTCGGGCCCAAGTGGAAGAAAAACCGTCGGCGTGTGCGTCGGCCTATGGTGGTTGCTGGACGCGCTGCCGATGAAGGAATTAGCAAGACATGACTGATGTTGTCGATATTTGGACCGATGGTGCCTGCAAGGGCAACCCCGGTTTGGGGGGCTGGGGCGCCTTGTTGCGTCATGGCGGACGTGAAAAAGCCATTTGCGGTGGCGAGGCCAATACTACCAATAACCGCATGGAACTGATGGCCGTGATCGAGGCTCTCAAAGCCTTGAAACGCCCTTGCCAGGTGCGGGTACACACCGATTCGCAGTACGTACAAAAAGGCATGAACGAATGGTTGCCCGGCTGGAAAGCCCGCGGCTGGCGTACTGCCGATAAAAAGCCCGTCAAGAATGCCGACCTGTGGCAGGAGTTGGAGCAGCAGGCCGCAAAACATGAGCTGACCTGGTTATGGGTGCGTGGCCATGCGGGTGATCCCGGCAACGAGCGTGCGGATCAGTTGGCCAATGAAGGGGTGGAAATCGCCAGGCAGTTATAAGATCTTGGGCAGAGTTGTAGCCCGCTGATAGTACTATTAGCCACTCGTCATATTTTGTCAGACAGCTTCACCGGCCTGGCCGGTCAGGATAAGCCGCCCATGATTTCCACGCTGCGTCCCACGATTTTTTCTCTGTTTCTTGTACTGTTTGCCAGTAGCAGCCCCAGTTGGGCGCAGTCTGACGCCACGCGGGTGGAAGTTTTACCCGTGCGGCAAAGTGAGTTGATTCGTGATGTGGCGGCGGTGGGAACCCTGGTGGCCAGAGAGTCCGTCGTGCTGCGGCCCGAGATCAGTGGTCGTATTTCAGCGATCAGCTTTGAAGAAGGTCAGCCCGTCAAAAAAGGCCAGCTCCTGATTCAATTGGACCCGGCCATGGCGCAGGCGCAACTGAATCAGGCACAGGCAAATTTGAATCTGGCCAATAGTCAGCACAAGCGATCTTCGGAATTGAGCCGTCAGGGCTTTATCAGCCAGCAGGCCAAAGACGAGTCCGGTAGCCGCTTGGCTGTTCAGCAAGCCGAAGTGCAATTGGCGCGTGTGCAGCTGGACAAGACCCGTATCCGTGCCCCCTTTGATGGTGTGACCGGCTTGCGTAATGTCTCGGTGGGTGATTATGTTGGGCCGGGTACGGATCTGGTGCAGCTGGAAGCGGTTTCGACCTTGAACGTGGACTTCCGTATCCCTGAACAATATCTGGCCGATGTGAAGGCCGGCATGCCGGTCGAACTGCGCTTTGATGCCTTCCTGGGCGAAACCCGCCATGGCTCGGTACTGGCTGTCAGCCCGGCGGTGGATACGGCTGGCCGTTCCATTTTGCTGCGGGCTCAGGTGCCCAATGAAGATGGCGCTTTGCGCCCCGGTTTGTTCAGCCGGGTACGCCTTGAACTGTCGCGTTACCAGGCTTTGATGGTGCCTGAAACCGCCTTGGCTCCTTCGGGGCAGGATCAGTACATCTATATTGTGAAAGATGGTCGGGCAGAGCGCCGTCAGGTGCAGGTTGGTGTACGCGAGCAGGGCTGGGTACAAGTCACAGGCGATCTGAAAGCGGGTGACAATGTGCTGGTGGCCGGGCTGCAAAAGGTTCGTGACGGAGTGCCGGTCGATATTCAGGAAGTGATCGACGTCCAAACACAGCCGCAGCAATAGGACGGAATCATGGTTCTTTCTGACTTATGTATCCGTCGCCCGGTATTTGCCACGGTTCTGTCTTTGGTGATTGTGCTGGTCGGTTTCATTTCCTATGAACGCCTGACCGTACGCGAATACCCCGCTATTGACGAGCCGGTCGTCTCCGTCATCACCAACTATAAAGGGGCCTCACCAGAGGTGATCGAGTCCCAGGTGACCAAACCTCTTGAAGATCAGTTGTCGGGGATCGAGGGCGTGAACGTGATGACTTCACGCAGCCGTTCCGAGCGCAGCCTGATCAACATTAAATTCAATTTGGACCGGGCCCCCGATGCCGCTGCGGCTGATGTGCGCGACAAGGTATCGCGTGCCCGACGTTTTCTGCCCGACGAGGTGGACGAGCCCATCATCAATAAGGTGGAAGCAGACTCCACCCCGATTATTTATGTAGGTGTGGATACCGGCGACTACAGCATGCTGGAGGCCTCGGACTACATCAACCGCTACATTAAAACGCGCCTGTCCGTCTTGCCTGGTGCCGCTGAAGTGCGCGTGTTTGGCGAGCGCTTGCCCGCCATGCGTATCGACCTGGATCGCACCCGTTTGGGAGCCTACCAACTGACCGTGCAGGATGTGGAAGATGCTCTGCGCAAACAGAACGTGCTGATTCCAGCTGGTCGTATTGAGTCCGATGCCCGCGAGTTTTCCGTGGTTTCCTCCACCGACCTGGAAACGCCCGAGGAATTTCGCAACATCATCATTAGTCAGGCAGCCGGTTATCCGGTGCGCATCTCCGATATTGCCGACGTGCGTATCGGGCCTGCCGAGGAACGGGTACTGGCCCGATTCAATGGGCAAAACAGTTTGAACATTGGCGTGACTAAACAGTCCACCGCCAACCCGCTGGATCTGTCCAAATCCGTGCGAGCAGAAGTGGAGCGCATCAACGAAAGCCTGCCGGGCAATATGAAGTTGTCCGTGTCTTACGACAGCTCCATCTTCATTCAGAAATCCATTGATTCGGTGTACACCACCATTGCCGAGGCCATCTTGCTGGTGGTGCTGGTGATTGTGTTTTTCCTGCGCAGTTTCCGCGCCAGTGTGATTCCCATTGTGACGATTCCGATTTCCCTAATCGGGGCCTTCGCCATCATGTACATGCTGGGCTTTTCTATCAACACGCTGACCTTGCTGGCCATGGTGCTGGCGATTGGCCTGGTGGTGGACGATGCGATTGTGGTGCTGGAGAACGTGTACCGCCATATCGAAGAGGGCAAGACGGCTATGCAGGCTGCCTTTTTGGGTGTGCGTGAAATTGCCTTCGCTGTGATTGCCATGACGCTAACCCTGGTGGCGGTGTATGCCCCGCTGGCTTTTGCCACAGGCCGTACCGGGCGATTATTCATTGAGTTTGCACTGACCTTGGCGGCTGCCGTGCTGGTGTCCGGTTTCGTGGCCCTGACCCTGACGCCCATGATGTGCTCGCGCATGTTGCGTCCACATGGTGCGAAAGTGGGCCGTGTCAGTCAGGGTATCGAGAATTTCCTGGTCTGGCTGACACGAGGCTACCGCCGTATCCTGATTCGCGCCTTGCGCTGGCGTTTTCTGGTCCTGTTCATTGGTGTGGCCGTTGCCGCGACCAGTGGGCTGCTGTTTACGGTCATCAAAAGCGAACTGGCTCCGATTGAAGACCGAGGTGTGATTTTCGGGATTGTGAATTCGCCCGAAGGCGCTACGCTGGATTACACCTTGCGCAATGTGGAGCGGGTGGAAGAGCTATATCGCGGCATACCGGAGACAGAGGGGTACCAGTCCATTATTGGTTTCCCTACCGTCACCGATTCCTTTGCAATTTTGCGCTTGAAGCCGTGGGAGGAGCGTACACGTAACCAGCAATCCATTGCGCGTGAACTGCAACCGCATTTCTCCGCCATTCCCGGTGCGCGTGCTTTCCCCACTAACCCGCCGTCGTTGGGACAGCGGGCTACTTCCAAGCCGGTGGAGTTTGTGATCATGAGCCAGGCACCGTATCCGGAGCTGGCCAAGATCGTGGACGGTTTTCTGGCTGAGCTGCGAGACTATCCAGGGCTGTTGAACGTGGACACGGACTTGCGCTTGAACACACCAGAAATCCGTATTGATGTAGACCGCGACAAGCTGGCCGATACCGGCGTATCGGTGGAAGCGGTAGGCCGCACTCTGGAATCCATGTTGGGCGGGCGTCAGGTCACGCGCTACAAGAGCGATGGCGAGCAGTACGACGTGATTGTGCAGGTAGACAAGCAGGCTCGTTCCAGCCCGCAAAACATTCTGGATATTTACGTGCGCACTAAAGATGGTGGCATGGTGCAGGCCTCCAACTTCCTGAATGTGCGCGAGAGCGTATCGCCGCAATCGCTGAACCACTTCAACCGCTTGCGGGCGGTCATTGTGGAAGCATCAGTGGCCCCCGGCTATGCCTTGGGTGAGGTGCTCGAACACATGAATGAGGTGGCTCGCAAGACCTTGCCGGAAACGGTGCAGACTGACCTGGATGGCCAGTCGCGCGAGTTCCGGGATTCCTCGGGCAGTATCTATCTGGTCTTCCTGATGGCACTGGCCTTTATTTATCTGGTGCTGGCCGCGCAGTTTGAAAGCTGGCGCAACCCGCTCATCATCATGCTGTCCGTGCCCTTGTCCATGACAGGGGCCTTGTTGGCCCTGTGGCTGTCGGGCGGGACCTTGTCCATTTATAGTCAGATCGGTTTGATTACCCTGGTGGGTCTCATTACCAAGCACGGTATCTTGATTGTGGAATTTGCCACTCAACAACGCGAAGCGGGGGCCAGTTTGTACAATGCCGTGGTGCGCGCTTGCGAGATGCGCCTGCGCCCCATCTTGATGACAACCGGCGCCATGGTGTTGGGGGTCTTGCCGCTGGCGTATGCCTCTGGGGCGGGTGCCGAATCTCGTCAACAGATTGGTTGGGTGCTGGTGGGCGGCTTGTCCCTGGGAACTTTGTTGACCTTGTTTGTGGTGCCGGTGGCCTATACGCTGATTGCGGGCAAGAAAGAAGGGCAGGACAAGCAACTGGAATTGATTGATAAGCCCGAGGCCTCTGTCTAAACCTGTAGTGCTGGTCTGCGGGGAAGCTGTTTGTATAGCCTCCTTGTCGAGTGCCATTACTGTGATTGAATTTGTAGGGAAAGTGAATGCGTCAAATTATTCTGGATACTGAAACCACCGGTCTGGAGCCTCGTGAAGGGCACCGCATTGTTGAAGTGGGTGGGGTAGAGCTGTTCAATCGTAAATTGACGGGCCGCCATCTGCACTTGTATCTAAACCCGGACCGGGACTCTGATCCTGAAGCTTTGGCAATTCACGGCTTGACCACGGAATTTCTGTCCGGCCACCCACGTTTCAAGGATGTGGTGGATCAGGTGCTGGATTTTGTGCAGGGTGCGGAAGTCATTATTCATAACGCCTCCTTTGATACACGTTTTTTGGATGCCGAGCTGCAAAAGGTAGGTAAAGGCCCATTCTCGCAGTACTGCGACAGCATCACCGACTCCTTGTTGGTGGCGCGGGAAATGCACCCCGGCAAGCGCAACTCCCTGGATGCCCTATGCGAACGCTACGGTATTTCCAACTCTCACCGTACCTTGCACGGCGCTTTGCTGGACTCGGAGTTGCTGGCTGATGTCTGGCTGGCCATGACCCGTGGCCAGGACGCCTTGCTGATGGACTTTGACGAGTCTGATGGGCAAGGTGGGGATGGCAGCAATCTGAGCCTGGGCAAGTTTGACGCCAGCGTGCTGAAAGTGCTGCGCGCATCCGAAGCCGATCAGGCCGAGCACGAGAAATACATGGACGTGCTGGAAAAGCAGAACAAGAAGCCGCCCATGTGGCGTGAGATGCTCAACCCGGCAACGGAGTAATTATTTAAGAAAAGAGCTGGCCCTGAACTTGTAAATCAATCAGGGCCATGCTATAGTTTTTTTCTTCGCAGCTTTTGTAGTTCTTTAAAGCTCCGGGCGGTTAACTCAGTGGTAGAGTGCCACCTTCACACGGTGGAAGTCACAAGTTCGAACCTTGTACCGCCCACCATCTCCACCTTCATTTCATTCCCCCTCATATCGTCATTGCCCTTCTTTGTGGCGGCTTGTTTGCGTCTTGCTTATGCTTGGGCTGATTGCAGCCTGCTCAATGCAAAACGCCCCATGGATATTCACGGGGCGTTTTTTGTTGCCAGTCAGGATGCGATGTGTGATGAAAGCATCCCAGCCTGTCTTACAACCAGGTCAAACCAATCGAGATCACAATACCCGAGACAATCAACTGAATCAGGCAAAAGCCCATGATGTCCTTGGCTTTCAGACCGGCAATAGCCAATACCGGCAAGGCCCAGAAAGGCTGCAGCATATTGGTCCAGGAGTCGCCCCAGGCAACGGCCATGGCGGTGCGCGCCATGTCCGCATCCAGAGCCTGTGTGGCAGCAATCACGACCGGGCTTTGTACGGCCCACTGGCCACCGCCCGAGGGCACAAAGATATTGACCAGACCGGCGCTCATGAAGGTCCAGAAGGGCAGGGTGGTCGCCGTGGCAAAGGACACCATCCACTCGGACAGGCTGGCAGCCAGACCGGAGTCGATCATGATGGCCATGATGCCTGCGTAGAAGGGGAACTGAATCACAATCCCGGCACCGCCGCGGATGGCTTCATCCAGGCTTTTCAGCAGGCGGCGAGGGGTGCCATGCAGCAAGATGGCCAGAATCAGGAAGGTGAAGTTGATCACGTTCAGATTCAGGGTCGCACCGCGCAACACGTAGTAGTCAAACAGGTAGGCCAGGCCAGCGACACCAATCACGATGGAGATCAGACGGCTGTTTTCCAGACGGTCTGCTGGACGATCGGTGGTCTGGTTGACGTCGTCTGGCGTGTCTTCCAGCAGCTTGGGGTCGACGTAAATACTTTCCTTGTCACTGGGCAACATCAAACGGTTAATCAGTGGCACCAGAATGAACAGGGCGATCACAATGGCCAGGTTAAAGAAGGCGAAGATGGTGTCGGAGGTCCCGATGATGCCGATCTTGTCTTCAGAAAAGTGGCCCGAGGTGGCAATGGTCAGTGGTACAGAACCGGCCAAGCCACCGTGCCAGACCAGAAAGCCGGAGTAGGCACTGGCAACCAGCAAGCGGTAGTCCACGCGGACCTGACGGGCCAGCTCTTTGGCGAACAGGGCACCGACCACCAGGCCGAAACCCCAGTTGATCCAGCTGGCCGCCAGTGACACCAGTGTCACCAGAATGATGGCGGAACCGGCTGATCGGGCCAGCGAGGCCAGGCCACGCAACCAGCTTTTTACCAGTGGCGTGCTGGCCAGCATGTGACCGGTCAGCAAGACCAGCAGCATTTGCATGGCAAAGGTCAGCAGGCCCCAAAAGCCATTACCCCAATATTGGATGATCTCCATGGGAGAGCGTTGCTCAAACGCCATGGCCGCAATACCGGCAATCAGTGTGAGCAGGATGACGAAAATATACGGATCGGGTAGATAGCGTTCAACCAGGCGGACCGAACCGCGCGTCATGGCTTTAAACATAAATTGTGCTCCTGTGGATTTGCGCCAGTATTTGCGCGGGTCCTGATGTCTTGGGATCGTTTGGGTGCCCGTTTGTGCAGGCACCTTGCTGGCAGCATTTTGATGTAAATGCTCAGTACAGCCGTATTGTTGGCGAGAAGCTGTAAATTGGGAAGACGGGAAAACCTGAACCTTAAAGTTTCTGGCTAGTTGTTGTTCTTCGCTATATGCTTTACTATATAGCGGTGTTTTCGAAAGAACCATCACTCATCGCTCGATGATGGGTTCTATTTACGGGCCCCCTGGGGTCCGTTTTTTTTTGTGCTGCATCTTTGTGTGGCGTCAGTTCATAAATCAATTAGAAAGATCGAATAGGGAAGGGGAATGAGACATCAGTCCAAACGCGCCACAGCAGCGCGTCATCAGTCCGTCTGTTTTGTGCCGCGCGCATTGGTCTTGAGCATGATGGGGGCCTTGGCAGTTAGCCAGGCTCAGGCTCAGGAAAACAATGACCGCGTGTTTCAGCTGGGCAAAGTGGTTGTTCAGTCCAGCCTGGATCGCGAGGCTCCGTTGGGGGAGAGCGCAGTCAGCCAGAAAGAAATGCAGGCTTTTGATTTGCGCGATGTGGGTGCCGCCGTTAGTGTGCAACCCGGCGTGACTGTGTCGGCGGGCGGTGCCCGTAACGAACAGATGGTCTACGTGCGTGGTTTTGATTCGCGCCAGGTGCCTCTGTTCCTGGACGGTATTCCACAGTACGTGCCGTACGACGGCTATGTGGACTTTACCCGCTTCACCACCATGGACCTGAGCGAAATTCGCGTGGCCAAGGGTGCAGCTTCCTTACTGTATGGCCCCAACATCATGGGTGGTGCCATCAACCTGGTTACCCGCAAGCCCGTCAAGGAGTTTGAAGGCGAGTTCCGCGCCGGTTACGCCACGGGCGATCAACGCTACAGCGCCTTGAACGTTGGCACCAATCAGGGTTCCTGGTACATGCAGGCAGGCTTGTCCTGGTCAGGCGAACGCAGCTTCCCCTTGGGTCGTGGCTTTGAAGATCAAAAAGCACGTCCTACCGACACGGGTGGCATGCGCAGCAATGCTTCTCAAATGGACAAGAAAGCGTCTTTTAAATTGGGTATCACGCCCAATGCGACGGATGAGTACGTTATTGGTTACGTGAACCAGAAAGGTCAGAAAGACAATCCGGTCTACACCGGCGTGAACGATGCCAAGCTGGGTCAACGCTACTGGCGCTGGCCGTACTGGGACAAGGAAAGCCTGTACTTCCTGAGTTCCACCCAGATTGGCGAGAGCAACACGATCAAGACCCGCGTGTACGAAGACAAGTACAAGAACGGTCTGGATATGTATAGCGATGGTCAATACGCGACCCTGACTGGCCCGACCAGCGAGTACACGGACCGTACCCGTGGTGCTGCTCTGGAGTGGGTCAACACCAGCCTGGACAATCACGAGCTGCATTTTGCCTTGCACTACAAGGAAGATCAGCACCGTGATCCCAAGCCATCGGGCACTGAGCACTATAAGGACGTGACCACGTCTCTGGCGTTTGAAGACCGTATTGCTTTGGGTGAGCTGTGGCAGTTGCGCGTGGGTGCCAGCCACGAACGTCGCAAAGCCAAAGAAGCGCACAACTTTGAAACCGGCGATACCGATGCCACCAACGGTTTGCTGGAGCTGGGTTACGACTGGAGCGATGCCATGCAGGTCTACGGTAGCGTGGCTTACAAGACTCGTTTCCCCACGATTAAAGATCGCTACTCCAGCCGCATGGGCTACGCCCAACCCAACCCGGATCTGAAACCCGAGCACGCCATTCACTATGAACTGGGCTTGCGCGGTCAGCCATGGGAAGGTGCACAGCTGGAATCGGCGCTGTTCTTGAGCCAGGTGCGTGACATGATTCAAAGCACGGTTATTCAGGCTCCCGGTTGTGACAAGTACCGTCCAGTGGGTTTTTGTGATCAGGCCACCAACGTCGGCAAGGCTCGTCAAATGGGTCTGGAGCTGTCTTTGCAGCAGGAGTTGTCTGCTCATTGGTCGGCAGGCCTGGCGTACACATATTTGAATCGTCGCAACCAGTCTGACCCGGACGTCAAACTGGTGGATACACCCAATCACCGCCTGTTTGCTCACCTGAGCTGGAAGCCCACTGCGCAGTGGGAAGTGATGGGTTCGGTGGAAACCGAAAGTGGCCGTTACTACTCCTATGCAAACAATAAGGGTGATCAGATCTACGAAAAAACACCGGGCTTTGCCTTGTTGGGCTTGAAGGGTATCTGGCGTCCGAACTCGGACATCACCCTGGAAGCCGGTGTGCGTAACCTGGGCGACAAGCTGTATCAATACAAAGAAGGCTACCCCATGCCCGGACGTGTCTGGTTTGTGGGCGGAAGCTATCGTTTCTAAAGCCGTGCTGTTATTGGCAGTTAAAAGAGGAAGGGCGGGATGAAGCGTCGTGACATATTGCGTGCCTTGGCGGCACTGCCGGTTTTGGCGCCTCATGCCCGTTTGCTGGCCCGGCCTGAGCAGGCGGGAGCCAGCGCCCCGATCAATCTGCATATCAGCGTGGCGGGCAAATTGCCCGATCCGGCCCATGTTGGCCGGGTGGTGGCAGCCGGTCCGCCCGCTTCGGTGCTGGTGTATTGCCTGGCACCCCACGCGCTTTTAGGTTGGCCTTTTCAGCTGGCTTCTGCTGCACGCAGCATGATGCAGGCCGCTGGTTTTTCCTTGCCGTATCTTGGCCGTCTGGCCGGTCGGGGCAGTACCTTGTCCCTGGAAAGCCTGCTGGCCTTGAAGCCCGATATGGTCGTGGATATAGGTGATGTGAATCCCTATTACGAATCTGCCGCCAAGTCCGTGCAGGAGCAGACGGGTGTGCCCTATGTCTTGCTGGATGGTCGTCTGAACGACAGTCCGGCGCAGTTGCGTCAGGCAGGTCATATCCTGGGGCAGGCCGAACGCGGCCAGCAATTGGCCTTGCGTGCACAGGCAATTCTGGACAGCGCACATCAAGCTGCCAGACCCCGAGCCAAAGGCTTGAAAGCCTATTTGGCACGCGGTAACGATGGTCTGGAAACCGGCATGGGTCAATCCATTCATACCGAGGTGCTGCGGCTTTGCGGTTTGACGGTGATGGGGGACGAGAAAACCGATAATCGCCTGGGCCGTATTTCCTACGAACAATTATTGGCCTGGGACCCGGACATGCTGTTTGCTCAGGATGATGCTTTCTTTGAGCTGGCCCGTACTCAGGCTCCCTGGAATCAGCTCAAGGCAGTGAAGGAAGGACGCTTGTACCGCGTACCCGCCTTGCCCTTTGGCTGGCTGGATGGCCCGCCGGGTATCAATCGCCTGGCCGGGGTGATCTGGCTTAATGCCCTGCTGGAAGGCAGTTCTGCCATGCCACGCATGTATTCGGAGTTGCAGGAGTTTTACTCGGCTTTTTACGGCATGTCCTTGAGCGACGAGCAGGTCAAGCGATTGGTACAAGGGCTGGACCCGCTGGGTTCGCAGCAAGGCGCATGAAGTCAGGTTTGTCCTACGGGCTATTGCTGCTTTTGCTGGGGCTGGTTCTGGCCGTATTGGTGGTGTTTGCCCTGGGGCAGGGGGCGTATCCCTTGTCCGGAACAGAAGTGCTGCGCGCCCTGGTCGCCGGTTTTGGTAGCGATCCAGAAGCGGGGCAGAGTCAGGCCGTACGCGTGGTCTGGGATTTGCGTCTGCCACGTATTGCAGCGGCCTTGCTGGTGGGGGCGGCACTCTCGACCGCAGGCGCGGCGTATCAAACCATGTTTCGCAATCCACTGGTTTCACCCGATATCCTGGGTGTGTCCTCGGGTGCAGGTCTGGGGGCGATTCTGGCTATTTATTTGAATTTTTCCTTGTTCGGCGTACAGATGGCGGCCTTTGTTGGCGGCCTTCTGGCGGTGGGCATTGTCTTGAGCCTAGCGCGCATGCTACGCCATCATCCACCTATTCTGATATTGGTCCTGGCCGGGATGGCGGTGGGCACCTTGCTGGGTGCCGCCCTGTCGCTGATCAAGATCCTGGCCGACCCCTACTCTCAATTGCCCTCCATGACCTTCTGGTTATTGGGAGGTTTGAGCGCCGTACGTTCCTACGAAGTCTGGCCGGCTGCGCTGATGGTATTGGCGTGCATCGTCCCTGTCTGGCTTTTGCGTTGGCGTATCAATGTCCTGGCGCTGCAAGATGAGGAGGCCCGCTCCTTGGGCATGCCCGTCTCTGCCTTGCGTTGTCTGCTGATCGTTTGCGCGACCTTGATGACGGCGGTGTGCGTGGCTCTGGCAGGAATTATAGGTTGGGTCGGTTTGCTGATCCCGCACGCGGCCCGTTTATTGGTTGGCCCGGACTTCTCCCGTCTATTGCCCGTTTGCTTGTTGGTGGGCGCCGCCTTCCTCTTGTTAACCGATACCTTGGCACGCAGCATAGGCACATTGGAGCTGCCCTTGGGCGTGCTGACAGCCTTGGTGGGTGCTCCCGGCTTCTTGCTGTTGCTGGCTCGTGGTGCGAGGCAGCGATGAGCGAACAAGGCTTGGAAGCGATTGATCTGGCTGTAGGCTACGGGCGCAAGCAAGTCGCCAGTAATTTGAATCTGCGCGTACAGACCGGGCAGGTCGTTTGTTTGCTCGGGCCCAATGGCAGCGGTAAGTCCACCTTGCTGCGCACCTTGCTGGGCCTGCAGCCGCCTTTAAAAGGGCAGGTGAAGGTGCAGGGCAAGCCCCTGGAGCAATGGAGTGCGCGTGCCCTGGCCAGACAACTGGCCTATGTACCGCAAGCGCAGGAGTCGGCCTTTGCCTTCACGGTAGAACAATGGGTCCTGCTGGGTTGCGCCAGTGAGCTGGCCTGGTACACCCAACCTCGGGCCGCCGACCGGCAATGGGTAGGCGTTTGCCTGGAGCGTTTGGGCATAGGGCAGCTGGCTCAAAAACGTATTGATCAGATCAGTGGTGGAGAGCGCCAGCTGTGCGTGATTGCACGGGCCTTGGCGCAGCGTTCGCAGTTTTTGATCATGGATGAACCCGCCTCCAGCCTGGACTTCGCGAATCAATTACGGGTGCTGGATCAAGTCTCGCACTTGCGTCAGGAAGGTCTGGGTGTGCTTTTGTGTACGCATCAACCCGAACATGCGGCCCGCGTGGCGGACTGGGTGATCTTGTACCGGGATGGGGGCATATTGGCGCAGGGACAGCCCCGCGACATGCTTAGTCAGGCCAGTTTGCGCCAGCTCTACCAACTGCCAGCGCATGCCTTTGAACTACCTGATTGGTATGCGCGAGGGGCCTGAGGCCCCCCGAGCTTCTCACATGTTTTTCAGGGCGGCACGACCGTATTGGTTGTTGTGCTCCACTACACGCGTCAGCATGGTCATAAAGGTCTGGCGCTGCTTGGCGGTCAGTGGGTCCAGCAGTCGTTCCTGGGCGCGGTTCATGCCAGCACTGATTTCCTTCATCGCCGCCAATCCTGCTTCGGTGATGTAGGTCTGGCGAGAGCGGCGGTCTTCGGGGTTGATACGGCGTCCCAGCAAACCTTTTTCCTCCAGCCTGCGGATGACATCGGCCGAGGTGGTGCGATCCAGCCCCAGCTCGTAGCCGATCGTGGTTTGATCCAGCCAGGGTGAGCCCATCAACACGGACAGGACACCGTGCTGGACAGGGGTGAGGTCACTTTTGCACTCCTCGTAAAACATGGCGTAGTGAATCTGGTTAAGACGGCGCACCAGAAAACCAGGCCGGGACCACAGTTTGCGTCGATACAGCTCGGCATTTTCTTCTTCCACTGGACCCAGGATTTCGGCCTCGTCGGCTTCCAGTCGTTCTTCTTGCTTTAGCTCGGCGTGATTCTTCATGGATAAGTCAGTCATCGATTGAGTGGCCTTCAGCCCGTTGCCAACAAGGCAGCACACTGAAAGCGGGACGACCTGCAAAGGGTACGGCTGCAAGGTCGGCGTCTACAAGGAAAGCAGGGCTACGCTAACGTGAACAAAAGCCCTGATTTCTGATTTGCAGTCATTTCTACAGGCGCTGTCCACGCCCCAAAGTATATGTGATTTCCCGACTTGCTGAAAACAATAATAATCAGCATACTGATAGATATTGTTGGGGGGTCAAACGATTGACCTTATGTAAATCAATAATTTAGGGAAAATTTACGGTGAAACGTATTAAAAAAATAGCACTGGAGGAGCACTTCAACGCCGTTGGCTTTGAGGATTATTCCAAGGCCTTTGTCAAACATATTGACAGTGCCGACGCGCGTGAACTGATGGCTCGTTTGCATGACTTCGACGCCCAGCGTCTGGAGGTGATGGATCGTGCCGGTATCGAGTACGTTGTGCTGTCGCAGACCGGCCCCGGGGTACAGGTGGAAAAGGATGTGTCCGTCGCTATCGAGCGTTCACGTCAGAACAATGATTTCCTGGCGCAGCAAATTGCACGCCATCCCGATCGTCTGGGCGGCTTTGCCACTTTGCCCATGCAAGACCCGGCTGCTGCCGCGCAGGAATTGACGCGTGCGGTGCAGGATCTGGGCTTGAAAGGCGCTTTGGTTAACGGTCACACGCATGGCGTGTACTACGATGGCCGCGAATATGATGCCTTCTGGGAAACCGTGCAGAAGCTGGATGTGCCGTTCTATCTGCACCCCTTTGATGCTTATGAAATGCCGCACGCTTACACGGGCCACCCGGAGCTGATGGGTGCAACCTGGGGCTGGGGCGTGGAAACCGGCACCCACGCGCTGCGCATGTTGTTCGGTGGTGTGTTTGATCGCTGCCCGGATGTGAAGTTGATCTTGGGTCATATGGGTGAAGGCTTGCCGTTCCAGCGCTGGCGCTACGACAGCCGCTTTGCCGTGTACCCACATGGTGTGACCTTGAAGCGCAAGCCTTCCGAGTACATCGGCAGCAACATCCTGATCACTACTTCGGGTGTCTGTTCTGCCCCAACGCTAATGGGCGCAATTGGTGAAATGGGTGCTGAAGCCGTACTGTTCTCGGTTGATTACCCCTACGAGTCCACCGAGCTGGCCGCTGATTTCATCGAGGCAGCGCCTATGGATGACAAGACACGCGAGCTGGTTTGCTACGGCAACGCTGCCCGTCTGTTCAAGCTGGACCGGAGCTAAGCATGAGCACATTTCTGTACGGCGCTCATGTGCACGCCAATGGCATTCGTCAGCATTACCTGCGGTTTGGTGGCTCCGTTGGTGGGCGTGACCAGCGCCCAGCAGTCATCATCGTTCCCGGCATTACCAGCCCGGCGGTGACCTGGGGTTTTGTGGGTGAGCAATTCGGCAAGCACTTTGATACCTACATTCAAGACGTGCGTGGTCGCGGTTTGAGCGAAGCGGCTGAAGGCATGGATTACAGCCTCGATGCACAGGCGGATGACTTGATCGCCTTGGCTCAAGCGCTGGGCCTGAAGGACTACATCGTGGTCGGTCACTCCATGGGGGCTCGTATCGGTTTGCGTGCCGCTCACAAGAACAGCGATGGCCTGAACCGTCTGGTGATGGTTGATCCGCCAGTGTCTGGCCCAGGTCGCCGTGCCTATCCTTCCAAGTTGCCCTGGTACGTGGATTCCATGGCGATGGCTCGCAAGGGCTGCACGGCTGACGATATGCGTGCCTTCTGCCCGACCTGGACCGAAGAGCAATTGCAATTGCGTGCCCAGTGGCTGCACACCTGCCACGAGCCTGCGATTCTGGCCAGCTTTGAGGGTTTCCACACCGACGATATTCATGTCGACTTCCCGCATTTGACCGTGCCTGCCTTGCTGATGACAGCCGAGCGTGGTGACGTGGTGCGTGACGAGGATGTGGCCGAGATTCAGCAGCTGGCCCCTGGCGTTCAGCACGTTCGCGTGCCTGATGCCGGTCACATGATTCCTTGGGATAACGAAGCAGGCTTTTACGAAGCTTTCGGTGATTTCCTGGGCCAGCGCTTGGTGTGATGTTGAGCAGGGGCCGCCAAGGCGGCCCTGTCGTGATTAGGCATGTCGGTTTGAAGCCGAGGTGTCTCACTAGGAGAGACAAAATGGCAGTGAGTGATTATCAACTTATCGAAGCATGGCAAGAGGTTCTACGTCTGTCCAAGCTGCAAGCAGGTCAAACCGTGACCCTGCTGACCAGCTCCACGACGAATCAGCAAACCATGCAGTGTGCGCAGATCGCGGCCCAGTCCATGGGCGCGGTGGTAAATCGTCTGGATCTGTTGCCTGTGAATGCAGAAAAGGCACTGAGCCGGGATTCTTTGGCTTATCTGGGCACGACGCCTTTGACGGGTAATGAGGCGGCAATCGCGGCTTTGAAGGCCAGCGATCTGGTGCTGGACTTGATGACTCTGTTGTTCTCGCCCGAGCAGATCGACATTCTGAAGTCGGGTACGAAGATTCTGCTGGCGGTGGAGCCACCAGAAATTCTGGTTCGCACGGTGCCAACGGAAGCGGATCGTGCGCGTGTGACAGCGGCTGCGGGGCTGATTAAAGCGGCCAAGGAAATGAGCATTACGTCTCCTGCCGGTACCAATCTGCGTTGCCCGCTGGGTGAGTTCCCCGCGATTCGTGAATACGGTTTTGTGGATGAGCCCGGTCGTTGGGACCACTGGCCTAGTGGCTTCGTGCTGACCTGGCCGAACGAGCTGGGCACCAACGGCACCATTGTGATCGACAAGGGCGACATCCTGCTGCCGCAGAAAAAGTATTCCTCCGAGCAGATTATTCTGACTGTGGAGAATGGTTATGCCACGAAGATCGAAGGCGGCATTGAGGCGCAATTATTGGACGAGTACATGAAGTCCTTCAATGACCCCGAAGGCTACGCTATCTCGCATATCGGCTGGGGTCTGCAACCACGTTGCCATTGGTCCACACTGGGTCTGTACTCGCGTGAGAACACCATTGGCATGGATGCGCGTGCGTTCGAGGGTAACTTCCTGTTCTCCCTGGGCCCGAACAATGAAGCTGGCGGCAAGCGCACGACGGCCTGCCACATTGATATTCCTTTGCGCAATTGCACGGTCAGCCTGGATGGCCGCGCTGTCGTGCGTGATGGCAAAGTACTGGACGGAGGCGTTGGTGAGTACGAATGAAGGAGCGGTGTACGCTCAACAAGGGTTTGGGTCGACGCTGGAGCCTAAAGCTCCTTACGGCTTGTTGATTATTGATCTGGTGAATGGCTTTGCTGACCCGGCGGTGTTTGGTGGCGGCAATATTCCTGAAGCTATCGAGAACACACAGAAGCTGTTGGCAACGGCGCGTGAACAGGGCTGGCCAGTGGCGCATACGCGTATCGTGTATGCCGACGATGGCGCTGATAACAACATCTTCAGCATCAAAGTCCCCGGCATGCTGGGTCTGACTGAAGACGCGCACAACAGCCATATTGTGCAGGAACTGGCTCCCGCACCTGGTGAGTTCATCGTTCGCAAGAACGTGCCGTCGGCGTTTTTCGGTACGCCTTTGGCCGCTTGGTTGACCCAACGTGGTGTGCAAACACTGCTGGTTGCTGGCGCCGTGACCAGTGGTTGTGTGCGCTCCAGCGTGGTCGATGCGATGCAACTGGGTTTCCGTCCCTTGGTGGTATCGGATTGCGTGGGTGACCGTGCGATTGGTCCTCACGAGGCGAACCTGTTCGATATGCGTCAGAAGTACGCCACCGTGGCAACACGTGAAGAGGCGATGACGTTGATCGGTCTTTAACGCTATTCAATTTTTTTGAGCTTTTGAAAAGAGCGACGTGTTTCATCATGGTCTGGATGGGCGTCCGTGCTTGATGGATATGAGTCGTCGTTAACAAGTCTGTGTTGATAGCCTTGTGATTGAGTATCGATGGCCTGTCGCTTGGGGGCGGGCTATCGGACCTGTGCCCCTGGGAGCCGTATGGCTCTCGGGGGCTTTTTTATTTTTGGCAGCGTTGTGGGTTTGCAAGGATTGCTGTGTCAGGTCTTGAGTGAGGGGATGGCTGTCTTGTGAGTCATTTTAAGAAGGGTTTGGTGGAGCTTTGGGAGCAATAGAGGAGTTCTTCTGGACGTGCCGTTTGGGCTTTGCGTGAGGGCGGCGGATAGTTTTCTTGTGGGGCCCGGGTACGGCTTGTCTTGGCGGGTCTCTTGCCCACGCTGCGCGTGGGTACCCTTGTCAGAGTGCTGGGGCGGGCGGGTCGTGAACTCGGAGCGCGGTTTGTCCCCCGGACAAACCGCAAGCGTGCTCCTCAAACAGCACGCCCCTTGCATCCCGCCCCAGCACTCTGCCTGCGGCAAGAGCCCTGACTCGCCCGCCAAGCCGTACCCGGGCCCCACAAGAAAACAAGCAACACGGGTTAAAGCCCAAACGGCACTGGCAGAGGTGGGATGAAATTAAGGGCCCAGATTGGATGGGTGGAGAACGGAAGGGAGGGGGGCTGAAGAGCAGAACGATAGGTGCTTAGGAAATACAGAAGAGCAAGGCACGAGGCCCTGTTTGTTCAAAGAGTCCGTAAGAGATTGGTAGATAAAAAGCCATTGTGAGCCGTTCAGTCGGCCTGCTGGGGTGTCAGGGCGGATCAGAGTACTTGCCGCGGGCAGGAGATAGCGTAGGGGTGCAAGCATCCTGCTGTTTGAACCCGACGCTTGTACTTGGTCCGGGGGACCAAGTACCGGGTGAGTTCAGGATGCGCCCGTAGCTATCTCCTGACAAGGGCACCGGTGCGCAGCACCGGCAAGTGCTCAGCCCGGACACCCCAGCAGGCCGACTGAATGGCGTTTTCACAGAGACCTTTTATCCCCGATCCTGACTAAGCTGAATGCCCTCCAAACCTGCGCTACCGGTCGTAAAGCCTCATATCTCTGACATTGCGCCAGCCATAAGCCCTCTGGCTAATAAATAAGCAAAAAAAAGCACCCCTCAACAAAGAAGGGTGCTCAAAGGAATCAGAAGACCTTCTGACTCAAGTGGCTCGGAAACAGCACACAAAAAACAGTTTTAAAACCAGAAGCAAACCCCGGACTTAGACCGGAAACACCAGATCATTCGCCAGGATGGAGGTATCAAAAATCACCTGACGCTCCCTGAGCATCAAACGACCGTCCACACGCGTGAAGGTATCGAAATAATTACCCACAAGATGCACCGTGGAAGGCCCTTCCACCAAAGTCTGCATCAGCATGAAATTGCCTTCAGCCTCAATGTCGCCATTGTCAGCCTCGCTGATCACGCGCACATCCGTGACCAGATGCAGCATGTAGCGCGGGGCATACATCTGCGTGCGGGCAATAGCCACCGCACGATCGTGCATCATGTCGCGCCCTTCGGCATAGACCAGACCTACCGGCAAATTCAGATCCGCGTTCTCGCGAGAAGTGACTCGGTAAACCGCGTCCTCCACAAAAAACATGGGCCAGTCCTCAACATTGCCACGATCCAAAGTGGCACAGTACTCGGCATTGAAAAGCTCAATTTCCGCCTTCAAGGCCAAAGCGCGCTCAACAGAAACCTGGGCGGGTTTGAAAGAAAAATCCATTTTCATAAGTCAGCTCGTCTTACAGATCCATCACTTGGCGGTAGTACTGGTACATGGAGCGAATAGCCGCTTCCGAGATCAGCGTATTGGACGTACCCAGCTTGCTTTCATCCAGCTTGATGATGTTCACCTCGCTGCTGGAACGACGTACCCCTTCCTGCACAAACTTCATGGCCTCGTTGTCTTCCAGACCCAGGAAACCGGCAGGACCCATCAGGTTGCCCTGACGCAGACGGTGACGAGTCATCTCCTCGGTATCGTCCTCATAGCCAAACATGGTCCATTGCATGATCAGACTGTTGGGGCCATTGGGCACGATCTGACGCACACCCAAGGTGTTCATCTCGCGCTGAACAATCAGGTTGGGCCAGATCGTCTGCATGGTCACCGACCACGGCGAATCAAACTCCTTGACGTAGTCCAGGAAACGCTCATCGCGCAAACGCATATCGTCCACAAACGAACGCATTTCCTTCTTGTTGTCCTCACTGACCTCGGCGTACTTGTCCTCGGACTTGGCCGAAGCCATATAGCCATGACGACCATGCACAGGGTCCACATACATCTGCGACTTGTTGCCCGCTACCAGCAGACCGAACACCACCAGGAAAGAGTGCAGCAAGGTCGCGTGGTAAGGATCTTTCAGGTTCTCGTGGTACATCTTCCAGTTGCAAGGCAACTCGTTACGGTAGTAACCCAGAATCTTCAGCTTCTTGCCGGGAAACACCGCCTCGAAATCCTTCAGAATTTCAGGCGTCAGGTATTCCGTAATAGGCTCGACCTTGTCGCTGTAGGACGCAAAAATGACGCCGTTGTGCGTTGTCACATGCAGCTTTTTCAGACCATGCTCGGAGTTCTTGAAGCTGCGCGGCATGCCGCCTTCTTTATTCGCACCGCGCTTGAAAGGAACCCCTTGCAGATCACCCTTCAGGCTGTAGGACCACTGGTGATACGGGCACACAAACTCATTGGTATTGCCCTGGTTGTGACGGCAAAACTCCGCGCCACGGTGTGCACAGCGGTTTTCAAATACGTTGATGCTGCCATCTTCCGCACGAGCGACGACCACTGGCGTGGAACCCACATACGAGCGCTTGTAGTCGCCCGAATCGGGAATTTCCGCCTCCAGGGCCACAAAGTTCCAGGTGTCACCATGGAAAATGCGTTCCATCTCGCGGTTGTAAATGTCGTTGCTGGTGTAGACCCAGTCCGGAATAGTGTTGAGCACGTCCTCGGGCCAGGTGCATTCCTCGACAGGGCGGTCTTTGGACCCGACCGTCTGGCCTATCACCGTTTGCGTCTGATACATGGGGTTCTCCTCTGATAACTCTTTAATGATTCGTGATGACGAGGCGGCGCAGGCCGCTTCTCTTTCTTAGACTTGGGCCGTACGAGCCGCTTCTTTCACGTACTGGCGCAGCTTGGTGGCCGGGTCCAGCACGATGGCCGGGTCCACAGGCAAGTTCTGTTCCATGACGCTGCGCAAAGCGCGTAGATCCGCGCCGGCATTGACGCCAATTGCGTGTCGCAAATGCTGGCCTTCAAATGCCAGCAGCATGAAGCTGATGGCATCGCCCTGGCTGTCCATGACGCCGCGTACCTGATAGTCCAGATCCGGGCTGCCTTGACCCAGCATTTGAATGTTGCAACCGAGCACATCCGTCCAGAACCAACTGACAGGTGCAACAGGAGCATCCTGCCCGGCAATGGCGTGGGCCACCTGACGGGCTTGCTCGTTGGCGTTCTGCCAGGATTCGGTGCGCGTGCGCACGGCGGTATCGGGGCAGATCTGGGTGGCGCAATCGCCAGCGGCATAAATGCCCGCCACACTGGTGCGGCCCTGGCGATCCACAATAATCCCGGCCGTCATATCGTCTACCGCGATACCACTGGCCCGCGCCAAGGCGGAGTTCACGCTCAGACCGGCGGCCACAATGGCCAGATCGCCATTCAGGATCTGGCCATCGTTTAGTTCCAGCTGAACGGGGTGCTCGTTTTCTGCCGCAAAGTGGGCCTGACGCACTCCCTGACCCAAGCGCACGGTGATGCCTTGCGACTCGAAGCGCTCCAGCAACCATTGCGACAGCAGGGCAGGGGCGTTGCGGGCCAGCAGACGTTCATTCGCTTCAATGATGGTGACCTGTGCGCCAGTTTCACTGGCAGTTGAAGCCAGTTCCAGACCCATGAAACCGCCACCAATCACCAGGGCGCGCAAACCGGGATGCAGACGGGCTTGCAGGCTCAGGGCATCGTCCAGCGTGCGCAGATACAGGGCGTTGGCCTGGCTGGCGGGCAGCAGCGCCAGTTCGCGGGCCGCGCCGCCTGTGGCCAGCACCGCGTGGTCAAAGCTCCAGGTCTGGCCATTGCTCAGGCTGGCCTGACGCGTGGCGCAATCCAGAGACTGCACGCTGGTGCCCAACAAGAGTTCAATATTCTGTTCTTGATAGAACTCGGCTTTTTGCAAAAACACGCTGTCAGTGGTCGCGCTGGACTTGAGCACGTCTTTGGACAGGGGCGGGCGTTCGTAGGGAAGGTGAGTTTCATCCCCTACCAAGGTGATGCTGCCGCTAAAGCCCAGGCTGCGCAGTTCGCGCGCCAGCACCGAAGCCGCTTGGCCAGCGCCGATGATCAGTACGGAAGTGTGGTGTGCCATGATGTTGCAGGTCTCGTCAGCAGAAAAAAGCTCAGGCCTGACTGAAGTCGGCCAGAATATCGTTGCCTTCAATGCGCAGCGGGTAGACCTTGATGTCCACCGTGGCAGGGGCGTTCATCGCCTTGCCGGTGCGCAAACAGAACTTGGCCTGATGCAGCGGGCATTCCACGCAACCGTCTTCCAGATAGCCGTCGGACAGCAGGGCATATTGGTGGGTACAGACGTTGTCGGTCAGGTGGAACTCGTCATCCAGTTTGTGCAGGGCCAGTTTCTTGCCTTCCCACTCGATTGCCAGGGACTCTTCGTTGTCGATGGCATCAGTTTCGGAAATTTTTATCCAGTTCAAAGTTGTCTCCGGGTTGTGCTTTCAATTAGTCAGTATACTGTATAAATTATAAAATCAAATATCGTTTTTATAAGGGATTGCGCTAGTTGAGGCTTAAGCTATTGATGATGCTTTCCTTTATCTCATCAAGGACATGCGTCAGTAGTTTCCCTGCTTGACCAAAAATTAATTAATCAGCACACTTACTATTATCGAAGCGGTGAATGTCAATTTCATAGTGTGCTGACACTGCTTGGAACGTCCGTCTGGCCCCTCGGGGGGGACGGTTTGGCAAGGTTCGGGCAGTTGCTGTCGGGGCTGCAAGCCAGACTGGCGGGCAAACTACCCAGACCCCTATCGAGCAAGGGGTGTAAATACATTAAAAAATACAAAGAGGTGAGTGATGGAGCGTCGTAGTTTTCTGCTGAAATCGGCAACGGTTGCGGGTGCGGGTTTGGCAGCCGTAGCCGCCCCTGCAATTGCGCAGAACAGCCCCACCGTACGCTGGCGCATGTCTACCGGCTGGCCCAAAAGCCTGGACACCATTTATGGTTCGGCCGAAGCGTTGTGCAAACGTGTCAGCGAACTGACTGAAGGCAAGTTCGAAATCCGCGCTTTCCCCGGTGGCGAGCTGGTGCCTTATGCCCAGAACATGGATGCCATCAGCAACGGCACGGTCGAGTGCAACCACGTGCTCAGTACCGCTTTTGTGGGCAAGAACACCGCCGTAACGTTTGATACCGGCTTGTCCTTTGGCATGAATGCCCGTCAGCACAACTCCTGGGTGCACTTCGGTGGTGGTCTGAAACTGCTGCGCGAAATGTACAGCCAGTACAACATCGTCAACTTTGTGGCGGGTAACGTGGGTGTGCAGATGGGGGGCTGGTTTCGCAAGGAAATCAAGGACCTGGACAGCTTGCAAGGCCTGAAGATGCGTATCGGTGGCATTGGCGGCATGGTGCTGTCCAAACTGGGCGCCGTGCCCCAGCAGATTCCTCCTAGCGATATTTACTCCTCGCTGGAAAAAGGCACGATCGACGCGGCCGAGTGGATTGGCCCTTACGACGACGAAAAGCTGGGCTTGAACAAAGTCGCTCCTTTTTACTATTCCCCCGGCTGGTTCGAGGGCAGTGCGTCCCTGACCACCATGGTCAATAAAGATGCCTGGGAAGCCTTGCCCGCCAACTTCAAGGCTGCATTCGAGACGGCCTGTAATGAGCAGACCATGCTCAGCCTGGCCAAGTACGATGCCTTGAACCCCGGCGCTCTGCGCAAGCTGGTGGCCGATGGGGCCAAGCTGCGTTACTTCCCCAAGGACGTCATGAAGGCCGCCTACGACAAGTCCCAGGAACTGTGGAAGGAACTGTCGGATAGCAACGCCGATTTTGCCAAGATTTATCCAAGCTGGAAGGCCTTCCAGGAGCAGGAGGCCAGTTGGTTCCGGGTTGCTGAAAGCGCCCTGGACAACTTCACCTTCAGCGAGTTGGGCAAGCGCAGTTAAGCAGCACATTCTTAAGGTAGTGAAATGAGTCAGCACAGTCACCCGTCAAGCCTGGGTGGCCAAGGAGTGGGTGCGCGTATTCTTCGCAAGGAGGATGCGCGCCATCTCAATGGCCGGGGCAACTTCATCGGAAATATGACCATGCCAGGGCTGCAGGAAGTCGCCTTCCTGCGCAGCCCCATGGCGCATGCCCGAATCCGTCAGATCAATATTGAAGACAGCGCACGTGCGCAGGTTATTACCCGCGCCGATATGCCGGACTGTCTGGATATTTACGCCGCTTCCACTTTGCCCAGTTACCAGGCCTCCAGCATGCCGCCGCTGGCCTCGGGCAGTGTGCGTTATGTGGGCGAGCCGGTTGCCATGGCCTTTGGTGAAAGCCGCGCCGTGGCCGAGGACGTTCTGGAGGAGATTGAAGCGCTGTACGACGAACTGCCGGTTTACGGCAGTGTGCCGGCCTCGCTGGCCGCGCAGGGTGATCTGTTGCATGAAGGCTGGCAGGATAATGTGTTTGTGACACTGCGCTCGGACATGGCCTTTGAAGAGCATGCCGCCCGTGCCGATCGCGTGATCGAGCACTCGGTCAGCCTGTCGCGTCAGTGCATGTTGCCGATGGAAGGCAAGGCCGTTCTGGCCTATTGGGATTTCCAGGCCGATCAACTGGTGGTGTATTGCGGCAGTCAGATCCCGCATATGCACCGCACTGGCATTGCCCAGTTCCTGGGTATGGATCAGGCGCAGGTTCGTGTGATTTCCCCCGATGTGGGCGGCGCTTTTGGTTATAAATGCGTGCTGCATCAGGAAGAGCTGTGCGTGGCCTGGTTGGCCAAGACCTTCCGCAAGCCCTTTCGTTTCATGGAAGACCGCCGTGAGCACTTGATTGCTGGCGCCAATACCCGTGAACACCAATACCGCCTGAAAGCACACATCAGCAATGAAGGCCGCCTGCTGGCGTTGGATGCTGAAATTGATATTGATGGTGGCGCTTACTCGGTCTGGCCCTTTACCGTGGGTTTGGAAGTAGGCCAGGCCCTGGGCAACTTGCCCGGTCCTTACGATTTTCGTGGCTACCGCTGCCGCACACGCGGTGTGGGCACCAACAAACCAGGCTTCATGCCGTACCGTGGCGTAGCCCGTACGGGTGTCTGCCTGGCCATTGAACAGATGATGGATCAGATCGCCCTGGCGGTCGGCAAGCCCTCCTGGGAAATTCGCTTGATGAACCTGGTGCAAGGCGAGCAAATGCCTTACGTCAACGTGGCCAACAAGCACTACGACTCGGGCGACTATCCAGAAAGCCTGCGCCGCGCTCTGGCTGCGGTGGATGTGGAGGCTGTGCTGGCTCGTCAGGCCAAGGGTGAGCCCGATGGTCGCCTGATTGGTCTGGGTGTGGCTTCTTATACCGAGCAGTCCGCACACGGTACGTCCGTGTTCGCCAGTTGGGGCACTGCGGTGATTCCGGGTTTTGATCAGGCTTTTGTACGCATGACCCCAGACGGTGGGCTGGAAGTGCGTGTGGGTGTGCACTCGCACGGCCAGGGTATGGAAACCTCGTTTGCCCAGATCGCCAGCGAAATTCTGGGTATTCCCGTGGCCAAGATCAAAGTGGTGCACGGCGATACGGGCCGCACGCCATTCTCTACCGGCACGTATGCCTCGCGCTCCCTGGTGATGTCTGGCGGTGCGGTGTCCAAGGCCTGTAAAGAGCTGCTGCCGCGCGTGCGCAAGATTGCCGCGCATATGCTGAAAACTGATGTGGACAGCATGCAGCATCAAGGCGATATGTTCAGTGCCGAGGGCCGTCAAATCAGCATCGCCCAAGTGGCGGATGCCTGGTACATCAATCCGCAGCATTTGCCCGAGGACGTGGACCCGCAAGGTCTGGAGCTATCCGTAGGCTACAAACCCAAAGTCGATACCGGCAGCTTCACCTACGCCAGCAATGCCGTGGTGGTGGCTGTTGATCCAAAGACTGGCGGGGTGGAAGTGCTCAAGTACGTGGTGGTGGAAGATTGCGGCGTCATGATCAACCCCATGATTGTGGAAGGCCAGACCATAGGCGGGATTGCCCAGGGGATCGGCACCGCCTTGTACGAAGAAATGCCTTACGACGAGTTTGCTCAGCCGCTGGCATCGACCCTGGCAGACTACGTCATGCCCGGTGCCTGCGAGGTGCCCAATATTCATATCGAACACATGGAAAGCCCATCGCCCAATACCGAGTTTGGTGCCAAGGGCATGGGCGAGGGCGGAGCGATTGCACCTCCTGCCGCCATCATGTCCGCCATTAATAATGCCTTGCGCTCTACGGGAGCACAGGTCTCGCACACGCCCGTGACACCGCATCGACTGCTAAGCGCCATCCGCGCTGCAGCACAGCCCGCCAATCAGCAAGATAAACAGCCCGTGTCGGAGGTTCAGGCATGAAGGCCGCCAAGTTTGAGTATGAACAGGCCCAGAGCCTGAAACAGATCCAGGACGCTTATGGCAGCGACCCTTCCGCCGTGCGCTTGATGGGCGGTAGCCAGTCCCTGGGCCCCATGTTGAATCTGCGTCTGGTGCGCCCTGCTCGAGTGCTGGATGTGTCGGCAGTGCCCGAGCTGCGACAGGTAACGGCCAATAAAGGGCAAGTGCGTATCGGCGCTGCTGTGACTCACGCCCAGATTGAAGATGGCATTCACGACCTGCTGCGCGGCCACATGATGCAGAAAGTGGCAGGCCGCATTGCTTACCGGGGTGTGCGTAATCGCGGCACCTTGGGTGGCAGCCTGGCCCATGCGGACCCGGCGGCAGACTGGGTGCTGACCTGTGCCGCCCTGGGCGCACGCATCAATGTGCGTGGAACCCAAGGCAGCCGTACGGTTCCCATGAGCGAATTCATGCTGGCTGCCTACACCACGGTGCTGGAAGCCGGTGAGTTCATCGAGTCTGTGGATGTACCTGAAGTGTCCGGTTCGGCCCGTTGGGGTTATTACAAATTTACCCGCAAAGTGGGCGAGTTTGCCGATGCCAGCTGCGCCTGTTATTTCGACCCGGCCACGCGCACGGCGCGCGTAGTGATTGGAGCCATGGAAGGCGCTCCGCGCTCTTTGCCCGAGCTGGCCGTGAACGTGGCTGCACAAGGGGCCGCCGTCCTGGAAGGGGACACGATTGCAGCGGCCTTGCAGCCGTATCTGGCACAACGGGATGAAGCTCATCAGGTGCTGTTCCGTACGGTAGTAGAGCGCAGCCTGAAGCAAGCGCTGGGTGTGAAAGGTTAAGACATGGCAGAAATCTCGATTCAAGTTAACGGCCGTCAGCAAAAGCATGAGGCCGAACCGCGCACCCATCTGGGTGATTTCATCCGCGAGAAAAGCCGTTTGACCGGCACCAACCTGAGCTGTGAACACGGTGTGTGCGGCGCATGTACGGTGCTGGTGGATGGCCGTCCAGTGCGCTCCTGCATCACTTTTGCCGGTGCTTGTGATGGCCACGAAGTCACCACCGTAGAAGGCTACGACGACGATCCGATCATGAGCCGTCTACGTACGGCTTTCTCGGAAAAACACGCCTTGCAATGCGGCTTCTGTACGCCTGGCATGTTGGCGACCAGCCGCGACATCGTGCTGCGTTTGCCCGATGCAGACGAAGCCCGTGTGCGTATTGAGTTGTCCGGCAATATTTGTCGCTGCACCGGCTATCAAGGCATTACAGCCGCCATTCTGTCCGTGCTGCAAGCCCTGCGCGATCAGCCCGATGCCCAGGTAGAAGCCTTGCGCGCTGCCGTGGTGCAGAACGTGCAGCAAGACTGGAACCAGAACGGCTTTACGACTTTTGAAGCGGTACAGGAAGAAGTGCAGACGCCCGCTCCGGTGGCCGCTGCTGCACCTGCCGCGTCCGGCAGTGCCGACAAGGGCAAGGGTCAGGCCATTCAAGGTGGTTTCGATGCCCGTTTCCCGGCCGATCAGGTTTGGGCTTTCATGAAGGATTTGCCCAAAGTGGCGGGCTGTCTGCCCGGCGCGATTATCGAGTCCCAGGAAGGGGCCACGGTACAGGGCAAGATCGCCATCAAATTTGGCCCCATGTCGGCTGCCTTCAAGGGTAATGCCACGTTGGAAGAGGATAACGAACGCCGTGCTGCCGTGCTGCGCGGTGAGGGCGTGGACTCCTTGAGCCAATCGCGTGCCCGTGGCGATGTCAGCTTTCAGGTCAATCCGGATGGCGAAGCGCGCAGCCGCGTGGAAGTGGAGCTGGTGTATTCGCTGCAAGGGCCACTGGCGCAGTTTTCGCGCTCCGGGCTGGTTCAGGATTTCGTGCGCCGCATGATTGCGGAGTTCGGCAAGAACGTGAACCTGCGCCTGGAAAAACCGCTGGCCGAAGGTGAAGAGCCGGTGGTGGCCGAGTTCAATCCGGTCAAGATGTTCTTCAGCATTTTGTGGGACCGCTTCAAGGGACTTTTCCGGCGCTCATAAGCGCATAGACGACGCAAGACGATAAATAAAACGGGGGTAAGGAGATGACGGAGCGTAAAGCTTTGGGGGGACGTGTGCGCCTCGCAATCGGGGCCACCTTCTTGTTGAGCACCTGGGGGGCGGCAGCCGAGCCCTTGAATGTAAAGCTGGACTGGACCCCTTGGGCCGTCCATGCACCGTTTCATCTGGCCGTGGAAAAGGGCTGGTTCAAGCAGGCTGGCCTGGATGTACGGCTGGAAGATGGCAACGGTTCTGTCACGGCGGTGCAGATCGTGGGTGGCAGTGATCGCTTTGATGTGGGCCAGGCAGCGCTGGCCTCCATGGTGATTGCACGCAGCAAAGGCTTGCCAGTCAAAGGGCTGGCCACCTTTGCCACGTCCAGCGATATCGGCGTGTTGGTGCCCAAGGATTCGGGTATTAGCGGGCCGGAGGGTTTGAAGGGACGCAAGATCGCCTATACCGCCGGTTCTCTGGAAGCGCCTTTTGTCGATGCGTTTCTGGCGGCGGGCGGCTTGCGTCGCAGCGATGTGGATCTGCTGAGTGTGGATGCGGCTGGCAAGGCAGCGACCTATGCGGTGGGGCGGGCCGATGCCGTGATCTCCACCATTCCATTTGTACTGGCTTCGGTGTCGCGTCAGCGCGCCTCCAATGCCATTCCTTTCGCCCAGCACGGCCTGGATATGGTCAGCTTTGGCCTGTTCACCAGCGAAGCCAAGCTAGCCAGCCGGGGACAGGAGCTGGCGACTTTCTCCAATGTGGTGGCCAAGTCCTGGAACTACATTTACAGCGGTCACGAGCAAGAAGCGGTGGATGCGATTGTGGCGCAACGCCCCAATGCGCGTTTGGACAAAGCCATTTTGCTGGACCAGCTGAACATTCTTAAAACCTACTTTGGCCCGGCTGTGGAGCAAGGCAGTATCGGCGTGAACCAGCCTGCGGACTGGGACAAGACAGTTGCCACGCTGGAACGGGTAGAGCTGATTCCTGCCGGTCAGAAGGCCATGGACTATTACCAGTCCGGCGTGGTCACCCCGCAATCCCTGAGCAGTCTGGAGCTGAAGTAATGGCGGCGCGGGTACTTTCTCAAGATGTGCGCAAGCGCTTTGAGGGCGCGCGTGATGTGCTGGCGCTGGACGGCATCAATGTCGATATTCAACCAGGCCAGTTCATCAGCATTCTGGGCCCCAGCGGCTGCGGGAAAAGCACCTTCCTGCGTTGCGTGGCCGGGCTGGAAAACATCAGCAGCGGCTCCCTGACGGTAGACCAGCAACCCGTCAGCGGCCCGCCCGACCAGGTGGGCATGGTGTTCCAGCGCGATGCCTTGCTGGAGTGGCGCAGCATACGCGACAACATTCTTTTGCCTTTGGAGTTTGCCGGCAAGCGCACGGCCGATTATCTGGACAAGGTGGATCAATTGCTGGCCTTGACCGGCCTGTCTCAGTTTGCCGACAGCTATCCACGCCAGTTGTCTGGAGGCATGCGCCAGCGGGCCTCCATTTGCCGTGCTTTGGTGGATGATCCGCGCCTGCTGCTGATGGATGAGCCTTTCGGTGCGCTGGATGCACTGACGCGCGACAACATGAACGCCGAATTGCAGCGCATCTGGATGAAAACGGGCAACACCACCTTGTTTGTGACGCACGGCATTGCCGAAGCCGTTTTCCTGGGCGATACCGTGCTGGTGTTCTCGTCTCGTCCAGGCCGCATTCTGGAGCAGATCAAGATCGACTTTCCTCGTCCGCGCCCGCTGTCCTTGCGCGAGACCCCGGAGTTCGGTCGGCATGTCGCTCATATCCGTCAATTGTTCGGCATTGCCGATGGTGCAGGAGACAGCCATGAATAAAGCCTTGCGTTCCATGCCCAGCTGGTTGGCGGGCGTGGTCTCTACCGTCGTGGTGCTGTTGGCGTGGGAATTAATTTGTTGGCTGGGTCAGGTGCGGGAAGTGATTTTGCCGCGCCCCTCGCTGATTCTGGAGGATTTGTATGGCGAACTGGGTTGGTACATGGGTCAAGCGTTATACACGCTCGGCATCACGCTGGCTGGATTTGTATTGGCCGCCGTAGGCGGCGTGCTGATTGCCGTCGCCCTCGTGGGTTCACCGCTCTTCGAGCGTTTTTGCTATCCCCTGATTGTGGGTTTCAACAGCATTCCCAAAGTGGCTTTGGCACCGCTGTTCGTGGTCTGGATGGGTACAGGCTACGAGCCCAAGGTGGCCATTGCTTTTCTGATCGCCGTCTTTGCCGTGATTGTGGATACGGTGCAAGGCTTGCGCTCGGTCTCGCCCGACATTCTGGACCTGGGCCGGGTTTTGAAAGGCGGGCCGGTTGCCCTGTTTTTCAAAGTGCGCCTGCCCTCTGCGCTGCCATCGATCATGGCGGGCCTGAAAGTGGCTCTGTCCCTAGCTTTGGTAGGGGCTATTGTGGGCGAGTTCGTGTCCTCCCAGCGTGGCCTGGGCTTTGTGATCATGAGCGCCCAAGGGGTGTTCGACACGGTGCGGGTGTTCTCCGCCCTGTTCATTCTGGCCGTCATGGGGCTGGCGCTGTACTTCCTGCTGGATGCAGTCGAAAAGCGCGCCACCCGCTTTCGGTCTCATTAGATTCCAACTAACTTCAACGCAGAAAATCTGGGGGATTGATGCAATCTTTACTCAAACTATCCAGGGCGATCGACAGCCTGAATCAGCTATGTGGCCGGGTGGTCATGTGGGTGGTTTTGCTGGTTGTCGTGATCAGCTCTTATAACGCCATCGCGCGCAAGTTCTTTGACTCCAGCTCCAATGCCTGGCTGGAGGTGCAGTGGTATTTGTTTGGCGCCTTGTTCCTGCTGACGGGCGGCTATACCTTCTTGCGCAATGAGCACGTGCGTGTGGACGTGCTGGCCTCGCGCCTGTCCGAGCGCAAGCAAATTGTGATCGAAGCTGCGTGTGTGGTGCTGTTCATGTTGCCGGCCTGTGTTGCCATCATGGCCTTGTCCTGGCCGGTGTTCATGGACTCCTACCTGAGCCAGGAAGTGTCTTCTAATTCCGGTGGCCTGATTCGCTGGCCTGCCAAATTGATTATCCCGATTGGTTTTGCCCTGATTTCCCTGCAGGGAATTTCGCACCTGATCAAGTGCATCGGTTTCCTGCGTGGCGCTTGCCCCAACCCCAACAAGAAGTTGCAGGACAAAACGCCCGAAGAATTGCTGGCTGAAGAAATTGCACGGCAAGCCGAGGCCAAGTTAGCGCATCAACACAAAGGCTGAACCAGATCATGATGGATTTATTTGTCGCCAATATGGCGCCAGTGATGTTTGCATCACTGATTGTTTTCTTGCTGCTGGGCTTTCCGGTTGCCTTTGCGCTGGCCGCCAACGGTATGGTGTTCGGTCTGATTGGTGTGGAAATGGGCCTGTTCAACTGGTCCCTGTTCCAGGCGCTGCCGCTGCGTGTGTTTGGCATCATGGCCAACGATACTTTGCTGGCCATTCCCTTCTTTACCTTCATGGGGCTGATTCTGGAACGCTCCGGCATGGCAGAAGACCTGCTCGATACGATTGGTCAGCTGTTTGGTTCCATGCCTGGTGGTCTGGCCATTGCCGTGGTGTTTGTGGGTGCCATGCTGGCTGCAACCACAGGTGTGGTGTCAGCCTCGGTGATCTCCATGGGCCTGATCTCCTTGCCCATCATGTTGCGCTACGGTTATAGCCGCAGACTGGCCACGGGCGTGATTGCCGCTTCAGGCACCTTGTCGCAGATTATTCCGCCGTCGCTGGTGCTGATTGTGCTGGCTGACCAGTTGGGCCGTTCGGTAGGCGATATGTACCGCGGTGCCATGGTGCCTGGTCTGGTGCTGACAGGCGCTTATCTGCTTTACATCCTGATTCTGGCCGTGCTGCGTCCCAAGGATGTGCCACCGATTCCTGCCGAACATCGCACTTATTCGGAGGCCAATGGCCGTTCCGGTGCGCGCTCCTTGTGCGTGTTGCTGTTGATCTCGCTGGTGGCCGGTTATATCTTGGACGAATTTTGGGTTGACCCCAACGGCCCCGTAGATGAGAAAGTCATTATCTGCATCTTGCTGGTTGGTGGTGTGGCGTTCGTGTTGGCCCTGATCAACAAATGGCTGAAGCTGGGCTTGCTGTCGGTGCTGGCAGAACGCGTGGTGTTTGTGATGATCCCGCCCCTGGGCCTGATCTTTCTGGTGCTGGGCACGATTTTCCTGGGTATTGCCACCCCCACGGAAGGCGGTGCGATGGGCGCAGTCGGTGCCATTCTGATGGCGGTCAGCCGTCGTCGTTTGAGCACTGATTTGCTCAAGCAAGCCATGGATACCACGGCCAAGCTGTCCTGCTTCGTGATGTTCATTCTGATCGGTTCCACCATCTTCTCGCTGACTTTCCGTGGCGTGGATGGCGACTTGTGGGTGGAGCACCTGCTGATTGACCTGCCTGGCGGCGAATATGGCTTCCTGATTCTGGTCAGTGTGCTGGTGTTTGTACTGGCCTTTTTCCTGGATTTCTTCGAGCTGGCGTTCATCATTGTGCCTTTGCTGGGGCCGGTGGCCGACAAGATGGGCATCGATTTAATCTGGTTTGGCGTGCTCTTAGCCGTTAATATGCAAACATCCTTTATGCATCCACCATTTGGCTTCTCACTATTTTATTTACGCTCGGTGGCGCCCAAGGATGATTACATCGATAAAGTGACCAAGAAAAAGATTCCGGGTGTGGCCACAGGCGACATTTACTGGGGCTCCGTACCGTTTATTTGTATCCAGATCGTGATGATTGCTGTGGTGCTGTTGTTCCCTGGCATGGTGACGCATTACAAGGGAACGGGCGCCCAAGTTGATCCCAATACAGTCACGATCGACATGCAGGACGAGTACGGTACCGACCTGAATCCGTTTGATGATTCGGGCGAGGGTGGCGGTATGCCGGTATTCAAATAAACACAGGAAAGACTGGAGACACATATGGAGAGCCTGGATGTCAGGGTATTGCGCCAGTTGCACGAGTGGCGCGCACAAGGACGTGATGCCATTTTGGTTACGGTTGTGCAGACCTGGGGCTCGTCCCCCCGTCCAGAGGGCTCCATCATGGCTCTGGAAAAAGGTGGGGCGGTGGTCGGGTCGGTCTCGGGTGGTTGTATCGAGGACGACCTGATCCGTGCCTATCACGACCCCGCAGGGGCGGATAGGCGCCTGCATGGCGATGGCTGTCCTCAGATGCTGACGTATGGCGTCAGCGCGGATGAGGCGCATCGCTTTGGCCTGCCTTGTGGTGGCACGATCCGTTTGCTGGTGGAGTTCAATCCCTGCCCGCAAGCACTGTCGGAATTGCTGAGCTTGCTGGAGCAGCGCCATCTGGTGCAACGTCATGTGGATCTGCAAACTGGCCGTGCCTGGGGCAGTGCCACCCGCGTTCCGGCTGCCTTGCATTTAAGTCAGGACAGCCTGTCGGTGACTTTTGGCCCGTCCTATCGGCTCTTGCTGATCGGTGGTGGGCAACTTTCCGAGTACGTGGCGACCATTGCCTTGTTCAACGGCTTTGATGTGACGGTCTGCGATCCGCGCAGCGAGCATATTCAAGGCTGGAGCGTAGCGGGTGCGCGTGTAGTTAAGGGCATGCCGGATGATGAGGTCATTGCCTGCGTGCCGGATCGGCGTACGGCCATTGTGGCCCTGACGCACGATCCCAAGCTGGACGATATGGCCTTGCTGGAGGCGCTCAAGAGCAGTGCCTTTTATGTGGGGGCGATTGGTTCGCGACGTAATAACCAGAGCCGTCGCGAACGCTTGGCCGAGCACTTTGATCTGACGGCCGAGGAAATCGACAAGCTCAAAGGTCCGATTGGCTTGTATATAGGCAGCAAAACCCCGGCAGAGATTGCCGTCAGCATCATGGCCGAGATCATTGCGATCAAGAACGGGGTGGAGGTACCGCGTGAGCTGTCCGTCGGCTCTGTCAAGGATAGACAAGAACAGCCGTCGGCCTAGAGGGTGGCTGTTGCGACAGTTCTGCATTCAGACTTTTCGCACTAAGATAAGAGAACGGGCGGCGACCCGTTCTTTTTTTGTCTCCGGGCCGCCCAGGACCTGACGCCTTCTGTCTTCAGCGGGCCGCCAGCGGGTGACCAGCCCGTGCAGCGTAGGGACGTTTTGATTTCTGTCTTTGTGAGCCTGCCATGCCCTTTGTGTCCCAATATGGTTTTTTGCCCCTGAGTGCCGCGCCCGGAAAACAGGCCTTGTACAGTCCGGCACAGTGCGCCAGCATGGATGCAGCCGCTCCGGCTTTCGGGGTATCCATCGAGCAATTGATGCAGGCCGCTGCCAGTGCGGTGGCGCGTACCGTGCAGCGCCACTGGCCGCAAGGAGCGGTGCTGTTCTTGTGCGGGCCGGGTAATAACGGTGGAGATGCTCTGGTGGCGGCGCAGATTCTGCGCGAGCAGGGGCGGGTGGTTTCCGTGTTCAGTCTGGTGGACCCGTCTGTACGGCAGGGTACGGCTGCCTGGGCGCAAACGCAATGGCAGGGTCGCTGGGAAAGCCAGTGCCCGGACTTTCGACGCTTTTCGGTGGTGGTGGATGGTTTGCTGGGAGCAGGCCTGGATCGTGATGTAGAGGGCGAGACAGCTGCCTTGATTCAGGCTTTGGCGGCTTCCAAGGTTCCTGTATGTGCCATTGACGTGCCATCGGGCCTGGATGGGGCCAGCGGGCAGGTGCGCGGTGTGGTCGCCCCTGCCACGGTGACAGTCAGCTTTGTGCGCTACAAGCCGGGCCATGTGCTGTATCCGGGCCGTGCCTTGTGCGGCAAGCTTGAGCTGGCCGAAATCGGTATGCCAGCGCCGGCCTTGCAAGAGGCCAATACCTGGTTGAATGAACCTGCCTTGTGGCAGGCTCATCTGCCGCAGTTGGGCGCCCAGAGCCATAAATACACGCGTGGGCATGCTTTGGTGGTTGGGGGCGAACGGATGACCGGAGCCAGCCGTCTGGCGGCTCGTGCAGCACAACGCGCAGGAGCCGGACTGGTCAGCATGGCTGTGCCGCCCTCGGTCTGGTCGGTGTACGCCGGTGCGCTGGACAGCATCATGGTGGCTCCCTTGGATGACACTTTGACCACGGACGAGCGCATTCGCGCCTGGCTGGTGGGGCCGGGTGCGGGATTGGGTGAGCAAACCCGTCGCCTGACTTTGGCTTTGCTGGCAACGGGGCGACCTTGTGTTCTGGATGCGGACGCCATAAGCAGCTTTGCAGCACAGCCCCAGGAGTTATGGGATGCCTTGCATGAGCAGTGCGTGTTGACCCCTCACGCGGGCGAGTTTGCCCGCGTTTTTGAGGAAGCGCCGGATCGTCTGGAGGCAGCGCGACTGGCTGCTACGCAATGTGGTGCCGTGCTGGTGTTGAAGGGAGCAGATACTGTTATTGCCGCGCCCGATGGGCGGGCCTTGATCAATGCCTGCGCACCGCCGTGGTTGGCCACCGGGGGCAGCGGGGATGTATTGGCGGGTCTGGTCTGTGGCTTGTTGACCCAAGGCATGCCTGCTTTTGAAGCGGCGGGGGCGGCTGTCTGGCTGCATTCACAGGCCGCCCTGGAGTTTGGTCCCGGATTGATCCCGGAGGATTTGATAGAGGTGCTGCCCCGTGTTTGGCAGCGCCTTCTGTCCAGGGCCTGATACTTACTTGCGTGGGGCGCGCTGGTAGGCCAGCGCCACAATCCCGCTCAGCACCACCGCTCCACCCAGCAATTGGGTGGAGTTCAAGGTCTGCTTCAGAATCAGCCAGCCCAGAATCAGCGAGGCCACCGGCTCCATATTCATGAAGGGCGCATTGCGTGTCATATCCAGGCGGGGAGCCAGCACAAACAGGGTCACAAAGCCCGTGGTGTACAGCACACAGACCAGCGACAGGGCAATCCAGCCTATAGCGTCGTGGGGCAGCGAAGAGCCACCGGGCAGCAGTCCCAGAGGGCTAAGTGCAATCAGGCAGACCAAAGTTTGGCTGATGGTACAGAAACTGCGTACCAGGCCGGGCAAGGGTGCCAGTTTATTTTCTGTAATCCACAGGCCAATCGCAAAGGTCAGGGCGGTCAGCAGGCTGCACACCACGCCCAGGACCCACTGCCCATCCAGCGTTGCGCCCTTGATCAGACTGGGAGCGTCCAGCGCCAACAAGAGGCCGATCAGAATTGCCACCATGATGATGGAGGTTTTGCGCGTGGGTTTGTGCCCGCCCAGTATCCAGGTCAGTAGCGCCAGCAGAATCGGGTACATATTGGCCACCAGCAAGGCCAAGGCGACGGGGATACGGGCAATGGAGGAATAAATCAGCATGCACTGCATGGTGATCAGCCCGCCCAGCATCAGTTGCCAGCCCAGATACTGACGGGGCACATACAGGGCTTGCTTGCGCCAGATCAGCAGCATGCTCAAGGCCAGGGTGGCCGCGGCCGAGCGAAAAATAACCGAGATGATTAGCCCGGTGCCATGGTCCAGCGCCACTTTGGCCGCGATATGGTTGGCGGCGAAGGAGCTGCCCAGCATTAACAGCAACATAATGGCAAGGTGACGGGGCAGTAAGGCAGGAGATGTTGCGGGGGGCATGCTACTTTTATTTCAAGTTTAAAGAATGGGCGGATGCTTTATTGTTGTCCGCCCTGTCACTTGCTGCAAGTATTGATTGCGAAACATGCCCAGGCTTGGCCCCGAGGGCGGTGCTACTATGTTGAGCGATGTCCATGTCCACAGAGATGCCTTCATGAAAATCGACCCCGCCAAAAAGCCGACGATTCCTCGTTCTACGGGACAAGCGCCGTCCTTTTTCTGGCGCAGCTTGATGGCGGGTGGGGCCTTGCTGGCCGGCCTGACAGGCTGTGCCCTGCCTTCGCTGGAAGGACGTAGCCAAAGCGAGGCTTTGCCGCTGGATCAGGCCAAGGAAACCATGATTGGCCAGGCTGTGGCCCCCATGGCACAGGAGCATCCCGGTCTGACAGGCATTTATCCCTTGTTCGATCCGCACGATGCCTATGCTGCCCGTGCCTTGTTGGCCTTTGCTGCTCAAAAAACGCTGGACGTGCAGTATTACATCTGGCGGGGCGACACCACCGGCACCTTGATGCTGGGCACCTTATTGCAGGCTGCCGAGCGTGGCGTGCGTGTGCGCTTGTTGATTGATGACAACGGCATCACCGGGCTGGATGATATCTTGGCCGCTTTGAACGCTCACCCCAATGTCGAGGTACGGCTGTTCAACCCCTTTGTGCTGCGCTGGCCCAAACCTCTGGGTTTTCTGACGGACTTTTCCCGTCTGAACCGGCGCATGCACAACAAGTCTTTTACCGTGGATAACCAGGTCACCATTATTGGTGGGCGCAATGTAGGCGATGAGTACTTCGGTGCGACTCAGGACGTCTTGTTTGCGGATCTGGATGTGATGGCGATTGGCGCGGTGGTGCAGGACGTCTCCAAGGATTTTGACCGTTACTGGGCCAGTCAATCGGCCTATCCGGTGGACAGCCTGATCAAAACGGGTGGTTCGGAAGCTCTGATGAAGTTTCAGGCCAAGTTGCAGGAAGCCGAAGCGCAACCACGCGCCAAGGATTACCAGCAGGTGCTGCGTGAGTCGGACCTGGTCAGCCATTTGGTGCGTGGTGAGCTGGATTTCCAGTGGGCGCGGACCACCATGATCAGTGATGATCCGGCCAAGGCCTTGGGCCCGGTCAACCCGGAGCAATTGATGGTCTGGCAAATGGACCATGTGCTGGGCAAGCCCACCAGCCAGGTGGACCTGGTGTCCTCGTACTTTGTGCCTACCGCTGCAGGTGTACGGGCCTTTGAGGACATGATGAAGCGGCCTGGCATGAAGGTCCGTATTCTGACCAATTCCCTGGCTGCAACGGACGTGACGGCCGTACATGCAGGCTATGCGAAACGACGTAAAGCCTTGTTGGAAGCCGGGGTGCAGTTACTGGAGCTGCGGCCCACCATGGACAAGCCTACGCGTCACGGCTCCGGGCCTTTTGGTAGCTCGGGTTCGGCCCTGCATGCCAAGACCTTTGCGGTAGACGGTAAGCGCCTGTTTGTGGGCTCTTTTAATTTCGATCCGCGTTCGGTCAATTTGAATACGGAGCTGGGCTTTATTATCGAGAGCCCTGAAATGGCGCAGGCCCTGTCCAAGAGTTTTGAGGACGTCCTGCCTTACCGCAGTTATCGTGTAGAACTGGATGAAAACGGTGATCTGGTGTGGATTCAGTTGAACGAAGACGGCACCCAGCGCTTTTTCACCTCCGAGCCGAATGCCAGTATCTGGCGTCGAGCCGGGGTAGGCGTCTTGTCTATCCTGCCGATCGAGTGGCTGCTTTAAGCCGATTCAATTATCGGTAGCGGATCTGAAATGCCCCCAAGGAGTCAGCTTGATCCTTGGGGGCATTTTCTTGTCGTTACTGGTTTTATTGACTAGACCTTGAGCTTTTGCACGGCCTGTCGGCGTGTCTGAATCCAGTCTGCGTAGCGATGCAAGCCATGTTTTTCCATGTGTTGCTCGGCCAGATTCCATTCCTGCAAGGCTTGTGCGTTCTCGCCCAGCGCCATCCAGGCGTCTCCGCGCACACAGTGCAGCTCGGTGCCCAGACTATTGGTGTCATAACGCAGACCTTGAGCGGCAGCCTTGTCCAGCCAGGGCATGGCTTCATTGCTGCGACCCAGACGTATCATGGCGCGAGCAATGCGGCTCATCAGGCCATCGGCGCTGATGGGTAGACCGTACTGTGCGATCTGTACGCAATCGAGCAGGGACTGCAGGCTGGTTTCTCGGCCTTGCAACATCACTTGGCAATAGTGCAGGTACGAGCGACTAAGTGCAGACCAGGGCTCGGGGTTATGCGATTTTTGCAGCTCTTGCAAGGACAGCTCGGCCACTTGCTGACAGTCTTCCAGCTGTTCCATCAGGTAGTAGGCTTGCATGACGAACAAGTGCGTAATGGCGCGCAGTGAAAAAGCGGTATCCACACGCAAGGATTGCAAGGCCAGATGGACATGTTGCTGAGCGGCATCCATATTGCCTTTCAAGGCCAGGGCGACGCTCAGGGTTCCAAAGGTAATGGACTGAGGAAAGTGCTCGGCAATGGCCTGACGACCGTTCTGCTCCTTCAGGTCATCAAAGACGGCCAGGCTCAGGTTCAGCGTCTGGATGGCATTGGTGACATTCCCTTTCCACAGCTCGTGCTGGCCAATGGCGTACAAGGCCCAGCTGCGGTTCTGATCGTGGCTGGTTTCATTGGCCAGAGCCAGTAACTGGCGCGCTTTTTGCAGGGCTTGCTCGAAATTGCCCTGGGCTTGAAAGGCTGTCCAGGCTGTCCACAAGCTGATCATGACCTGATCCGAGTCATGCTCGTCATGCAGCTCATGGCCCAGCTCGTAGGCCATGGCCGTAGAGGCGGAGGCGGGGCCGTACAACGAGGACTCAATCGCGCCTTGCAACATGCGACATTCAAATTGCAGGGTTTGGCGAACCTGTAAATCTTCAATCAATTCGCTGCGGTTCAAGGAGCGCTGCAAGTATTGGCTGGCCTGGCGCAGGTCGTCCTGTGCCAGCGCTTCGCGGGCCGCACGCTGCCACCAGAAGGCGGCTTCCGGACTTTCCGCTTCGCACAGATGCAGGGCAATGTACTCGGGCGCGTGACGGCGGCGTATGCCGTGCTGGGCGATGGCGTAGTGGGCCTGACGCAGTTCTTCCTGCATCGCTACACGTTCCAGCGCTTGGGAGACCAGCGGCAGACAGGAGACATGCTTGTCATGCACATCGATCAGATCCAGCGTTGCCAGCGTGTCCAGTCCACTGCTCAAGGCGGTGTTTTCCAGGCGGAGCATCAGAGCCAGCTCGTCGATGGAAATAGGCTGTGCCTGCAAGGCGATGCTGGTCAGGATGTGGCGTGTTGCGGGCAGGAGGCTGTGGTACTGGGTGCAGACCAGGTCAGTCAGGCACAAGGCATCGCTGCATTCACTATTGAGCTCATGGCAGCGCAGCAGCTCGTTGGCATGGCCTGGATTGCCTGCGCTTAAGCGGACCAGGCGGCTGCGTTTATCGCGCGCCAGCCTTTGCCCCCGTTGGCCGCTTAACAGGCTGTTGATGCTGGAGCGATCCAGTGTACGCAGGCTCAGGTGCTCGGCACGTTCCAGTCCATGACCGGGTTTGCGGCTGGTCGTCAGCAGCAAGGTGGGGTGACGCGGGGCCGTGTGCGCCAGTAAGCGGATCAGGCGCTGGGTAGGCGGGTCGGCCCATTGCACGTTTTCAATTATCAGCAAGCGACGGCGTGGCGAATTGCCTGGGCCGCTGAGCAAATTGAACAATAAATCCATATGAGCCGTGGAAGGCTCGTTCAGGTCTTGCTCGTCCGGGCCGCTATTTAGCCATTGATGCAGGGACTGAGCCTGTTTGGGGCTGATTTCCAGTGCCTCTTGCAAGGTTTGCACGGAGAAGGGATCACGCTGCTTGCCGTTTTGCGCGGTGAGGTAATCGGCAATCTGCTCGTGCAGCCAGAGGCGAATCGGATGCCAGGCCACACGACGCTTGTCTTCACGACAATTGAGCACAATGCAGTGGTGGGCGGTTTTCTGCACATAGTCCGCCAGAGACTGCACCAGCAGACTCTTGCCGATATGAGCCCGACCGTGAATGGCAATGTGATGCAAGGCACGGTTGGGACCGATATGCGACCAGGCTTGCACCAGATGGTCGAACTCTTGCGAGCGGCCATAGACACGGCTGGTTAAACGCGTAGGGTCTGCGTCGGAAGGGCTCAGATTCAGCCACAGCGCTTCGCTCTGGCGGCCCAGCGGGCCTTGCACATCCTTGGTGTCCAGACGCAGAGCGGCCTGCACGCTGATACGTGGCGTGCCGGGGCTGGCTTCCCAGCTCAAGGGCAGCACCACTTGTGCCAATTGGCCCCAGGGATCGGGGTAAGTGCTTTGATCGTCCATGGCCAGATCGGCGTGGAGGGCGATGCTCAGCTTGACGTTTTCATCCATGCGCAAGGTTGCCGCAACCCGTGCCAATGCGGCTGCTTGCGCAACGGGCGACTCCAGCAACTCGGGATAGCCAAAGTAGGCAATCAACTGATTGGGACCGGCCTCACAGGGCCAGCCGCCATGCTGTTCAATCAAGATTTGCAAGGTCTGGCGACATTGTTCCAGCAGATGGCCGCCGCGCTCACGAGCATGCCGGTGACCGGGCTCAAAGCGCAGGCAAAAGCCGACCGCGGCCAAGGGGCGCAGGCGCAGGGAGACCATCGTGGGTAAGGATTTGGCAGGGCTGATCGAGCGTGCCGGCAAATCCACCAGACTGCGTGTCTGGGCACTGGGTTCGCAACCCAGGCGGTCGGCCAGCAAGACCGAGCACTGCTCGTAGGCGTGCAGGGCAGCTTCATGCTGGCCTTCCTGTTTCAGCAGCCGAATCAGCTCTTGATGCAGTTTTTCTTCTTCTGGCCAGATCAGGAGCCAGCGTTTAAGGTAACTGATTGCTTGCGGCGTAGGCAGCGTGCTCAGGCCAGACTGTATGTAACGGTCACGGCATTGCGACAGAGTTTGACGAATGTTTTGCTGTGTATCCTGCAACCAGTCCTGTAACTGCTCGCCATGGTGCAGTTTTACCTGCCCTAGCAAGGGGCCTTGATACAGGTTCAGGCGCTCCAGATCGTTAAGCGATGGCTGACTGGGGTGTTGCAACAGGCTGAGCACATCCACCTGGGTGTGGCTGGGGTCCAGGGCCAGGGTGTCATTGGTAATGTGCAGGGCCTGATCACAACCCTCAAAGGCGCGGCGCAAGGCATGCAGCGCGTGGCGTAAACGAGCGCGGCCCACACTGATGGGGTCTTCATGCCAGATCGTTTCAGCCAGACGGCTGCGACTAATCGGCTTGCCCTGGGCCAAGGCCAACATGGACAATAAAATACGCGCTTTATCGTAGTTAATGATTTGTGCGCGGCATTGTCCTTTCACCAGCAGTCGGTAGGTACCGAGCAGGTAAATTTGGGCCAAGTGCGAGGCGGAGGAAGGCAAAACATCCATGGGCTCGGGCTCGTATCAAGAGTTAAGCAATGATTGGGATAATGTATCCGATCCGTTTAATTTTCGTTTACCAACTTTTGCAAAAATAAACGCTTTGCTTGTTCAAGATTAAACCTTTTTGGGATAACTCCGGCTTAACTCATCGCAGGCTATGATGTGGACTTGTCACTTTCCTGTGCTTGCTTGCCTCTTGGTATGGTCGATCCCACACGTTCATCGCTGCGCAAACAGTCCAAATTGCCTCTGTCGCTCAAGGTGAAATATACCTTGCGAGCGCGCCTGGAGCGTGGCGAATGGCCGGTAGGCACGCGTATTCCCACGCTGGAAGAGTTGATGCAGGAGTATGGCGTCTCGCGCGCTACCGTGCGGGCGGCGCTGGATGAGCTGGAACACGAAGGCCTGATCGAGCGCACACGCGGCAAGGGCACGTTTGTGATTGGCGACGTCGCGCAAGACCATTGGCTGATGTTGCCCACCAATTGGGATGCCTTGATTGAACATCTGACGCGTCTGGATTCGGTCATGGTGGAGCTGGGCAATGGTCTGGGAGCCTTGCCCATTGAAATTACCGGGCAGTCCTTGCCCGATGAGTATTGGTGGACCAGCCGTGTGAATTACGCTGATGGCGTGGCTTACAGCCTGAATACGGTCTACGTGTTGAATACTCTGGCCCAGACCTTGCAACCGGAATTAAGTCAGGAACCAGTGCTGCTGGTGTTAAATCGTCTGGCTCGCGAGCAGATTCATACTATTCGTCAGACACTGACCGTACGGGTTGCCGATGCGGATTTAGCACGCCATTTGAATATGGACATAGGCATGCCTGTGGTGCGGGTAATTCGCCTGATTGTGAACCGTGCAAATCAACTGGTTTATGCGGCACAGGTCTTTTATCCCGCTAAATATCTCAGCATTCAGACCGAGCTGACACCTGGCCTTTAAGGCTGCCATCCCAGGCGCGCTGCGCCTTTACGACACTCCTAGGTAAAAACACCAAGTTATGCCGCTGGGTAGCGAGGTGTACACTTTTTCCATAAAGTCCTAAAAATAGAACTTTATGACTTTATAGGGAAGGCACTGTTCTGGTGCTGGATGTTTTTATTGTTTGGAGGAGTTTTACGTGAAGATAACCATGCTTGGCACCGGCGCTGCGTTGCCAGATCCCGATCGTGCTCAGTCGTCCATTTTGGTGACGCTGGAGAATGGCAAGAATTATCTGTTTGATTGCGGCGAAGGGTCCACGCGTCAGATGGTGAAGGCCAATATCAATCCAGCCGATGTGCCTTGGGTGTTTTTAAGCCATCTGCACTATGACCACGTTTGCGGTCTGCCTTTTTTTGTACTGTCCAGCTGGGTTTTTAACCGTGAAGGCAAGCTGAAGGTTTTTGGCCCCAAAGGCACGCAGGATTTTGTGGATCATTCCTTCGAGAATGGCGCGTTCCGGGTGGATATTCAGGCTCGTGCGGCTTATCCGGCTCGTCAGAAAAATATTGAAGCGGTGCGCCCCGAGGTCTTCGAGGTGGAGCCAGGTCTGATGTACGAGGACGAGGACGTCAAAATCTACATTGATGTGGTGGACCACATTCCTAGCGAAATTACGGACTGCTTTGGTATTCGTATGGAGGCTGAAGGCAAGGTTGTGGCGTTCAGTGGCGACACGGCTCCGTGTGAGTCCATGATTCGCCTGGCGCAGGATGCGGATCTGCTGATACATGAGTGCACTTTTCCGGAGTCTTTCCTGAAGCATCGCGCGCAGTCAGGGGTAGGGACGTTTGCCCATACCAGTCCTTTGCAGTTGGGTGAGATCGCTCGTAAAGCCAATGTGAAGAGTTTAGTGGCCACGCATTTTGGACATTACGACTCCACTAGTCCGGTGATTAAACGTGCGGCGGGCAATCATTTGCCGGTTGATTTGATGGGGCCGGAGCGTCTGGATGAAGTGGCTCGGGATATTCGCAAAAGCTACAAAGGCGATTTGCGCTTGGCAACGGATTTGATGCGCATAGACCTGTAAAAGGCGCGCGGGGGAGACAAGATGCAAGCAATTAAAAAGACGGTGGTGGGCCTGGTGGCTGCGCTTGGTCTGGCTGCGGCAGGTCCGGTCTGGGCGGATTATCCCGATCACCCTGTGCGAGTGGTGATTCCTTACCCTCCAGGAGCGGCGGGTGACATTATTTTCCGTATCTTGCAGCCCGAACTGTCGAAGGAGCTGGGGCAGACGGTAATTACGGATTACAAGACCGGCGCGGGCGGCAATATTGGCACGCAGATGGTGGCGCGCTCCAAGCCGGACGGCTACACCTTGCTGTTTTCAGCCACCAATAATTTTGTGATCAATCAGTTCTTGTACAAGAACATGGGTTATGACCCGTTCAAGGATTTGTATGTGATCAACAAGGTGGCGGATGCGGCGGCTTTTGTTTATGTGAATGGGGATTTGCCGGTCAAGAACATGGCTGAATTCCGGGATTATGTTCAGCAGCGCAAAGGGCAGGTGAATTACGGGACGCCAGGAGCAGGCACAACGCCGGAGCTGTCGGCCTGGAAGTTGTCCGAGGCCCTGGAGGGCGACATGTTGGGCATTCATTACCGAGGCTCGGCGCCGGGGATTCAGGCTTTGTTGAGCAATGAAGTGCAGATGTTTGTCAGTAGCTATGGTTTGGGGGCGGCTTTTCTGCCTGAAGGTCGTTTGAAGGCCTTGGCAGTGGCCTTGCCAGAGCGCTTCCCGGCTTTGCCTGATGTCCCCACGATGGAGGAGCTGGGCTACAAGGACGTGGTGATCAGCAACTGGTGGGCGTTGGCTGTTCCTGCCGGGACGGAGACGGAGATCGTGAGCAGGATTGAAGGGGCTTTGGAGAAGGTTCTGGCTGATCCGGCTATTCGCAGCAAGCTGCTGGATCAAGGGTATTTGCTGTCCAAGGTTTCTGCTGAGGAGTTTCGGAAGGGACTGCCTGCAGAGGCGGATTATTGGCACGATATCGTGACTAAGGCTGGGATTAGTTTGGATTGATATGTCGCTTGAGTACAGGGTTGGCTTGATTGAGACTGAGTGTTTTGTCGAGCCTTGTATGCGAGGGCTTGTTTGAAGTGGGAGGGCGCTGGTTTTGACAGGAGGAGGCTTTCTTCTGGACGTGCTGTTTGGGCTTTGCGTGAGGGTGGCGGGTAGTTTTCTTGTGGGGCCCGGGTACGGCTTGTCTTGGCGGGTCTCTTGCCCACGCTGCGCGTGGGTTCCCTTGTCAGAGTGCTGGGGCGGGCGGGTCGTGAACTCGGAGCGCGGTTTGTCCCCCGGACAAACCGCAAGCGTGCTCCTCAAACAGCACGACCCTTGCATCCCGCCCCAGCACTCTGCCTGCGGCAAGAGCCCTGACTCGCCCGCCAAGCCGTACCCGGGCCCCACAAGAAAACAAGCAACATCGTGTACATAGCCCAAACAGCACTGGAGAGTAGAAATGGTTTGGACTTGTTGAACGGTGGTTTCGTTTTTCTTGGGACGCTTCAGACAGGTTTTGAACTTGGTTTGAGTACGTGGGTCATAGGCGAGGTGACTGCAGTTGAGGAAAAAGGGGGTGGGGATTAAGTAGCTTTTTTACGATGCTGGAGGAGGCTTTAAGGTTTTGGGGCGCTACTCTTTTGGCTTTGGCTTTGGCTTTGGCTTTGGCTTTGGCTTTGGCTTTGGCTTTGGTTGTTGTTGTTGTTGTTGTTGTTGTTGTTGTTGTTGTTGGCCACTTCTGGCGCCATAGCTTTCACTCCTTAAACAGGGCGTAAAAGCAGCAAACCTCATATCGCATTGAGCCATTCAGTTGGGCTCTTGAAAAGAAGGGAGCAGAGCAATGTGAGTCTGCCGGTTGGTGCAGGTGTAGGGGTGTTCGGGCGATTCAGAGTACTTGCCGCGGTCAGTTTGGGAATTCGGGATGCAAGCCCTGTGCTGTTTGAGCGGGGCGTTTGTACTTGGTCCGGGGGACCAAGTACCCCGCGAGTTCACAGGGCGCCCGGATTCCCAAACTGACAAGGGCACCGGTGCGTAGCACCGGCAAGTGCTCAGCCCGAACACCCCTACACCTGCACTAACCGGCTCCCTGCTCCTGCTCCCTTCTTTTTACGAGCTGGCTCGCTATCAAGCATTGAGTCTCCCCAAGGCAACTCCACGAAGAAAGCCTCCCCTCAGCAATACCTACGCACCTACGCAGCCCAAAAAAAACAGCCCCTGAAACCAGGGGCTGTAATTCCAACAATTACTGATCAGAGCGAATATTGTTATACCGCACAATCTGTTCCCAGCGAGCGTTACGCTGCTGCACCCATTGGGCTGGAGAAACCTTGGACGAGTCGTAGGCTTGAATATCCAGCATCCGCAAAGTCTCGGCGGTGGACGGACGCTTCACGATATCGCTGAGCAAATCGTTCCATGCCTTGATCTTCTCTGGAGGCGAACCCTTGGTGGTGAAAACCAGATACGAGAAGCTCTCGTTAAAGTTTTCCAATCCAGGCAGCTTTGCTTCGGCCAAAGTAGGAACCTCAGGCAGTAAAGGATTGCGCTTGCCGCCAGAAGTCGCCAAGGGAGTCAGCAAACCTTCCTTGATCGGACCCAAGACACCGGCAATCGTCAAAAAGCCGCTGTCCAGACGCTCGCCATACATATCATTGACCACAGCGCTATTGCTGCGATACGGAATGTGATCCAGCTTGATACCGCTATCTTGCGTCAAGGCCGACATCATCAAATGCCCAGGCGAACCCATACCGGCCGAGCCGTAATTCATGGGCTTGGCGCGGGCGCGCTCCAGAAACTCGGCAGGTGTTGTGATGCCGGTCTTGCTGGGAACCACCAGAACCTGGTCAAAAGTACCCAGCAAAGACACCAGATCCAGGGACTCCCCGATCTTGAACTTGCTGTTGACGTAAATATGCGGGTTGGCTGTCGCAACCGTATCCAGTGTCAGCAGCAAGGTATTGCCATCTGGCTTGGCCCGGCCCACTGCCTCTGCAGCAATCGTACCGGCTGCACCCGCCCGGTTCTCCACCACAATCGTTTGGCCCGTGGTTTCAGTGGCTTCGCGGGCCAACATGCGACCCAGGACATCTAGCGGGCCTCCTGCCACGGAACTGACCACAATGGTGGCCACCTCGGCACTCTGGACTGGTGTAGCCAAAGGTAAGATCAGCGCACAAATGCTTACTTTGCGCAGCAAGGAAAGGGTGGGCATAGATGTCTCCAGATAGGGGTAATTAACAGTGTTCAGCTCACGCTATCGCCAAAGGCAAGGGACTGGTTTCGCTGTGAGCCATCATGGTATCGATCAATTGACACAAAAGCGTTGTTTTTAACGCTTGCGCGTCAGGTTCATTCCACAAATTATGTTGTTCCAGCGGATCGGCTTGCAGATCGTACAGCTCGCCAATTTGACCGCCTTCATACAGGCTCAGACGGTGCTGCTGCGTGACCAGCGAACGCAGCTTGGTGCGAATAGGCGTATTGAACAGCTTGCGCTGGTTTTCTTCTTCGATCAGTATGCCTTTGCGCCATTCCACAGGCTCCTTGTGCATCACTTTCAGCAAGGAGCGACCCTGGATGCCGTTGTAGGGCAGCTGGCCGGCACGTTCCAGCACCGTAGGCGCGACGTCAATGGTAGAGCAGACCGCCTCACTTGTGCCTTGAGTTTTCGCATCCTTGGGGTCAAACCAGATAAAGGGGCTGCGAATAATGCTTTGGTAATGCACAGGGCCCTTCAGCATCAATTGATGGTCGCCCATGAAGTCGCCATGATCACTCATGAAAATGACGATGGTGTTCTCCGCCTGGCCAGTGCGCTCCAGATGGTCCAGAATGCGCCCGATCTCGGCATCAATATGCGTGATGGAACCGTAGTTCAGCGCAATCGCCTCGCGGGCCTCGCGCTCGGAACAGGCAAACAGCGTAGGAGTGTGCTTGATGGCTTTGCCTTCATCGCGCAGCTGATGCAGCAATTGCAGATGGGCAGGCAGGGGATGCGGGCCCAGGTGGAAGGAGTCAGGCAGGCTGACCTCTTCAGGCTTGTACATATCCCAGTACTGACCGTGCGGAGTGAAGGGATGATGCGGGTCCGGGAAGGAGCACTGAATAAAGAAGGGCTGTTGTTCCTGGGCATATTTGTCCAGCACAGCGCGGGTCCGTTCACCAATCCAGGCCGTGGTGCTGTACTCTTCTGGCACACGGGTACGCCAGGCCTGGCCAATGCGGCTTAACTCGTAGTCCGGAGTCGGGATGGCGTTTTCAGGGCCGGACAGGGCGGCGATTTCAGGATGTTCATCCTGCAGCCAGCGGCCATAGTCGCCCCAGACCTGATCGCCGTGATCAATGGCCAGGTCCACGTGCTCGTAGCCGTAAAAAGGTAGCTGAACACCGTGATCGGCGCGATCGCGCCACCATTGGCCACATTCCTGGCCGTAATCGTTGGTAGGCAGAGGAGAGCGAGCTTCTCCCTTGGTTGGAGGATCATCCGGCCGTGGGTAGAGCGGGGGCGTATCCGTTATATTTTGCAGGTGCGCCTTGCCGACCAAGGCTGTGCTCCAGCCTGCCTGGCGCAGTACATCGACAAAGGTGCTGGAGTCCAGTGGCAGGGGCACACCATTGTGACGGGCGCCGTGCACCGAGGGCATGCGACCAGTCATCAGGGACGCACGGTTGGGCATACAGATGGGGGTGGCGACGTAAAATCGGTCAGCACTCCAACCGCGAGCGGCTAACGCATCCAGATTGGGCGTTTTAACTTCTTTATTGCTGTAACAAGCCAAATGGTCTGCGCGGAGTTGATCCGCAATGATCAATAAAAAATTGGGTACTGACTGAGACATGAAGTGCCTATTTTGTAGCTTTGGGTATCCCCATTATGGAAGCAGTAGCCATAATGTTAAATTGAATAACTTGCAGGTATATATACCTCTTTCATATAGGTAAGTCATGAGCTGGAGTGAACGCATTCGCTTGAAGCATCTGCAGGTTTTAATTCGTTTGTGCGAAGAAAAAAGCATGAGCGATGTGGCCCGGCAGTCCAATATGACTCAGCCTGCCTTGTCAAAATGGCTCAAGGATTTTGAAGACAATATAGGCATGCCCTTGTTCGAGCGTCATGCTCGCGGCATTGAGCCTTTGCCAGCCGCCCTGGCGCTGGTTTCCCAGGCCCAGGGGGTGTTGAATCGCCTTGACCGCATGAATGCAACTCTGGAGCAATACAGGCAGGGTTTTCGCCAGCAATTTACTTTGGGTATTTCGCCTATGGTGGCTGCGGTTTATTTGCCGCAGTTGCTGGTGTATTTGCACGAGCGCGATCCGCAATGCCATATCCGTATTCAGGAAGGCACGCTGGATATTTTGAGTCGTAATCTGGAACAGGGCGAACTGGATCTGGTTATTGGCCGTGTGGATGAAGCAGGCCGTAACCCGGCGATGGCGTATTTGCCTTTGGGTATGGTGCCTTTGGGGGTAGCAGCTTGCCGCAAGCATCCTTTGGCACAGCAAGATGAAGTGACCTGGGAGCAGACGTTGGAGTATCCCTGGATCTTGCCACCACGAAACAGCCCGATGCGGCGCAGTTTTGAACTGGGTCTGGATGCCAAGGGCCTGCCGTATCCCACCTGCGCCATTGAGTCCGCCTACGCACATACCAATGCCCGTGTGGCGGTCAATAGCGACTTTTTAGTGCCCATGACACGCAGCATGGTGCCGGTCTACCCGGAGCTGTGTATCTTGAACCTGGACTGGAGCGACCCGCGCTTGCATGGTCAACTGGGCCTGTTGTGGCGCCCGCAGGATTCGGGCGAACCGATGTTGGAGGAGGTAATTAGCTGGATGAGTAAGCAACCTCAAGTGGTGTGATTGTAAGTCGGGGTCAGCGCGGGCTGACCCTGAAAGAACTGACAGCTTGTTTTTCAAACTCATGTAACTAAAAATTGCCGTTATGTTACTTTGTTTCTTCTTAGCGAATTGATTGATGGGAACAATTCTGGAAGGCTGGAAAAACTTGCAAGCGATCAGTATTAGCTCGGTGCGCGACACACTGAGCGGGAAATATCATTCTCGTGACTTCATTCATGCCCGAATGGAGTATTTGCGCAGCCGTGTCATTCTGGTTGGCTTGTTATTTGCTTTGTTGACCCCCCTTTGGACTTTGATGGACTGGCTGGTCTTGCCCAGCTGGCCCGCGCATTTGATGGCGATACGGGTTTTAAGCCTGGGGGGATTGATCTTGTGCGTATGGCTGGCTTTCAATGGCCACCAGCGCATTACCCGCATTTATGTTTTAAGCGGCCTGGTCTTTATTTTGCCGGCCTCTTTTTACGCTTATATGCTGCTGACCCTGTCCGGGGCCGGCCAGTACGTTGTACTGGGGTATGGCTTTATTCCTTTCCTGCTGGTGGCCACCTTAAGCATTTTTCCTTTCACTTTGCTGGAATCAGCCTTGGTGGGGGGCGCGTTAATTGCTTTGCAGGTTTTGGCCAGTGTCAGTTCGGGAACCTGGCTAAGCATGAAAGGTTTACAGGATCTTTGGCTTTTGACAGCCTTGCTGGTCGTCGCTTTAACAGCCAATTATTTTCACCTGGGGCTTTTGCTGCGTTTATATCGGCAAGCCACACACGATACCTTGACCGGCTTGTTGAACCGGGGCGCGATTAGCCGTCAGCTGGGACAGGGACCAGTGCATGAAAGGCTGCATGTGCTGATGGTGGATCTGGATCATTTCAAGCAGATCAACGATACCCACGGTCACTCGGTAGGGGATGACGTGCTGACGCGTACTGCCTCTTTATTCAAAGCGCAGCTGGGGCCGGATGATCTGGCGGCCCGTTATGGTGGCGAGGAGTTTGTGCTGATTCTGGCCGGACGTAGTGATGCACAGGCCTTGAGTTTTGCCGATCTGCTTTTGAGCCAGGTACAGGCACAAACCTTTTATAACCACGACCGCGAGGCTTTTCAGATTACGGCCAGTATGGGTTTGGCGGTATGCCAGCCTGGTCAGGTGATTGAGGATGTCCTGATGCAGGCTGACCAGCGCTTGTATCAAGCCAAGCGCGCTGGTCGTAACCAGGTGGTAGCGAGGGATTAAGCCTGCCGGGTGAAGCACAAGGAAACGAGGCCTGGAGCGTGTACCGCTCCAGGCCCCGTTTTCTATTGACGGCTTAGTAGCGCAGGGTTTGGCTATCCTGGCTGGCCTTGTCGATGTCCTGAGCGCTGATGGCATCGCTCTTGCACTTGAAGGCAGCAAACATCTCCAACTGATCCGAGTGATGGGCGCTGGCTTCGCCTTCAGGATTGATGAAACCGCTTTGACCGGGAGCCATAACCGAGCACATGCGCACGCCGGTGGGGTCCAGCACATACTGGAATCGGGCGCTGCCGGTGTTCAGATAAGGCATGATGCGGCGCTCGTGTGCAGGGTCAGACCAAGGCACCCCAATCGCATTGCGTGCGGCGAACAGCATGGATACGGCAGGAGCACGCCATTGCTGGGCTTGTGCACCCTGTGATTTCTGTAGCGAGGCAGCAGCTTGCTCCAGTGCGTCCAGCACCAGTTCCTGGGCCGGGCGACCTTGCAGGAAATCAATTGTTTGTGGCACACCAGCAGCCGGGCCCTGAATGGCATTCCAGATCAGCTTGGCGGCCGCAGCGGGCTGGGCACTGCGCGGATCATCCATGGCCGGGTACAGGCTTTGTGTGTAGGTGTTGTAGACGCTGTCAGGCAAACGACCTTTCAGGAATACGGGCACTGCGGCTTGCATCCAGGCCTGCATCACGGCTGGGGCGCTGCCTTCGTACTGTTTGCCATTGCTGGCCACGTGCAGCTTGTAGTCCCAGCCTTTCAGTTGTTCGGCAGCCTGACGTGCCAGTGCACTGGCACGTGGCAGCTTGGCAGCTTCCTGGATGATGGGGGCGAAGTAGCGCGCATTCAGATCAGAGCGGGCACCCAGGGAGTCAATGCCCCAGATTTCTTCGTCACTCAGGCGCTGCTTGGCCTGTAGCGGTGCCAGCAGTTCCTGCACACGGTCCACATAGGAGAAGTTGGAGTTGTCTGCCAGCAAGGCACCGTAGGCCTTGTTGTTCCAGCTGGCGATATAGCCTTGCTGCGGGTTCAGCACTTTGGGGTTGTGATCAAAGCTCAGGAAGCCTTGCCATTCCATACTGCCGTCGCCCGCTGCAGGGAACTGGATCGCCTGATTGGCTGGACGCTTGGGCAAGAGGCCCAGGGCTGCCGCACCGATATTGTTCTGGGTGTCGGCGTAGAACCAGGTAATGGAGGCGCTGACGCGCGAGGCCTGAGCCATGAATTGATCCCAGTTCTTGGCCTTGGCCGCATGGGCCCAGCCCAGCAAGGTTTCAATTTCCCGGCCTTCCCAGGTGCGACGGTTGGCGTAGGCGGTGTTGTTCTTTTTGTCCCAACTGCTGACATAACCTTGAGCTGCGCGGTAAACGTCCAGCGTCACATCGTCCTGACCACGCACCTTGATGCGTACCTGCTTGTGCTCCATGGGGTGCCAGGCATTGTTGTACCAGTAACTATGCGGGTCACCGTCTTTCAAGCGCAATTGGTAGACGTCATTGGTGTCCAGTGAACCCACGGTGGAGCCCCAGGCAATCTGGCCATTGGTGCCGAACAAAATAGCGGGCAGGGCAACGGCCGTGCTGCCGGTCAGGTCGTAGCCGGCACCGTGCAGGCCGACGCTATAGGTAATGGACGGGGTGTACCAGCCTTGTTGCGGGCCGTTGTACAGCACGGCATGACCGTGGCTTGTCTTTTCGGGGCCCAGCAACCAGGCATTGCTGGCAGTAGGTGTGCCTGCGGCCACGGTGGGGCCCAAGGCCACGGCTTGCTTGTGCAGGTAGTCCTGCGCCGCTTGTGCGGACAGAGCCTGCAAATGCGTAGGCAAATCGGCCAGCGCTGCCTTGGCGTCAGGCTGCGGAATAATGGTGGGGGCAGTCGGGTCGTTCAGCCAGCGTAGTTGTTTATAAAGCTGTTCGCCACGTTCCGCGCCCTGGTCTGCTTTCAGGGTTTCCAGCAGACTCAGGTTGGCCACTTCGGCCGTGCCAGCAAAGAAGCGGTTCAGAATCAGGCCCACCCAGACCATGGCAATGTCTTCAGGCTGCCACTCAGAAGGCTCAAACCCTTTGTCCAGAAACTCCTTGGGCATCAAGGTGTCGCGCTGGGCTTTCACCTCGCGAACGCGTTGGGTGAAACCAGCGGCATAGCCCTCGAACATGGCGCGGTCCTCTTGGGACAGAGCGGCCAATTGTTTGCGGATAGAGTCCGGATCGATATTGTTGTGAGTGACTTTATCCAGCTCCAGGAAGTCCGGTCCCAGAACTTCTGCCACGGTTCCCCAGCCAGAGCGCTTGGCAATTTCCATCTGGTATAGACGGTCTGTAGCCACGGCATAGGCATAGCCATAGAACAGGCCATAAGTGCTGTCGGCATAGATATGAGGAGTGCCGTAGCTGTCGCGCTTGATGGTGACGCTGCGCTCACTTACAGGTGCGCTGGCACAGGCGGCCAGCAAGACGCTGGTGGTCAACACGCCAAGGGTCAGCCGGGATGGGAAGCGACGGGGGGAAGTCAAAATCTGGTCTCCTCAAGAGTAGCCGTGGGGGCTACTGTTTTTTTATCTCTTGAGAATATAACGTCAAAATTCTTTAGGTATTGATATTTCCAGGTGAAACCTTATAGAGGATTTCCCCAGTAGAAGAGGGCAGCCTGGGAATGAAACTTGCTGGCTCTTTGTTGAACACATCTATATGGGAGCCTTGTTATGGAACGCATTATTGCGGCGGAATTTGATACGTTTGATCAAGCCCAACAAGCAGCGCGAGTCCTGCAGGGGCAGGGTTTGGACAGCCAGGATCTACAGGTTTTCTACCTTAAGCCAGGAGGTCAGCACGGGCAGTATCCAATCGGAGGTGACAGAACCTTGGATAAGGCTGCCCGAGGGGGCGGTTTGGGTGCCATCCTGGGTGTAGTCCTGGGGGCCGCCCTAGGGGTCGCGTTGGGTTGGTGGTTGCTGAGCATGACAAGCTGGCCCCAGTTTGTGTTGATTGCGTTTGCTGCCTTGGGGGCCTACGTGGGCGCCATGGTGGGCGGTATTGTGAAACTGGGCGGCCGTAGACCTGAAAAAGAGACCTTGAATCGGGTGTCGGGCGTCATGCTGGCGGCGCGTCTGGGGCAGGCCGAGGAAGCTGTGCTGGTGCGTGAATTGCAGCGCAATGGGGGATACGCCATCGAATGGGCCAACGGTAATTGGAGTGATGGTCAATGGCAGGACTTCAACCCAACGCGCACGCCCCAGTTATACGATTTACCCTCATCGGGGCAGAGAGTTCACGAGACTCGCAGTGGCTGATTGCTACCCTGAGACTGTAAATCCAGAGCATTAGCTCATCCGCCTTTCTAGCGTTTTTAGCCGTTTGCTTCCCCTTTGCCGGATATGATGGAGCAGTTTATGAAAACCATGATTCGGCGCGTGCAGGAACCAGGCGGGGTGGTTGCGTTTTAATCTTTGGGCTTATTAAGTGTAGTCACTGTATATCGGTAATTATCTTCTTTTCAGGCTATCTACTTTTTCTGCTCATTTCTTCTTGATCTCCTTGCTGTAACGGCTTTCTGCTTGGTTTGTTGTGTTTTATGTTTAAAGTGTTCAAGGGTATATCCCTAGGTCTTGGCCGATTTACTCCCAAAAATACCATGTGTACACTTTAAATCACTAAAACAAGACAAGTTGCTGAGTCGTGTTTCGCCTCACAAGCCCACGGAGAAGACAATGAACAAGACATTTGCAGGGGTAGCACTGGCAGGAACGATGATGTTGCAAACCTTGGGGGCCACCGCTGCCGCCGAGGGGGTGATCAAGATCGGGGAGCTGAACAGCTATAAATCCCAGCCCGCGTTTTTGGGGCCCTATCGAAACGGGATGGAGCTGGCGGTTGAGCAGATCAATCAGGCCGGGGGGATTCACGGCAAGCAGCTGCAATTGATCATCAAGGATGACAACTCCAATCCCGGCGATGCGGTACGTGCGGCCGAGGAATTGATCTCGCGTGAAAAAGTGGATGTGCTGACCGGGACCTTCCTGTCCAATATCGGTCTGGCCATTACCGACTTTGCCAAACACAAAAAAGTATTCTTTCTGGCTAGCGAGCCTTTGACCGACAAGATCGTCTGGGCTGATGGCAACCGCTACACCTTCCGCCTGCGTAACTCCACCTATATGCAGGTGGCCATGCTGGTGCCGGAAGCCGTCAAGCTGAACAAGAAGCGTTGGGCCATTGTGTACCCCAACTACGAGTACGGTCAGTCCGCTGTTGCCACCTTCAAGAGCTTGATGAAAGAAGCCCAGCCCGATATCGAGTTCGTGGCTGAACAGGCTACTCCTCTGGGTAAGGTCGATGCTGGTGCCGTAGTGCAGGCTTTGTCCGAAGCCAAGCCTGATGCGGTCTTTAACGTGCTGTTTGCGTCCGACCTGGCTCGTTTGGTTCGGGCTGGTAATCAGCGCCAGTTCTTCAGCCCTGCCTTGCCAGTAGTCAGCATGTTGACTGGCGAGCCGGAGTATCTGGACCCCTTGGGTGAAGAAACGCCAGAAGGCTGGATTGTGACAGGCTACCCTTGGTACGCCATCGACACGCCCGAGCACAATGCCTTCCTGAAAGCCTATCAGGACAAGTACAAAGAGCACCCACGCCTGGGCACGATTATTGGCTACAGCACCATTGTGTCGATTGCCGCCGGTATTGAAAAAGCCGGTTCTACCGACACGGAAGCCATGATCAAAGCCTTCCGTGGTCTGGATGTGGTCACACCTTTTGGTCCCATCACTTACCGTACGCAAGATCAGCAATCCACGCAGGGGGCGTATGTGGGTGTGCTGGCCAAACAAGACGGCAAGGGCATCATGACCAATATCCGTTACGCCGATGGCAAAGATGTACAGCCTACGGATGAGCAAGTCAGCCAGTGGCGTCCTGCCGCGGCCAATCAATAATTCCAGGAACGCAGTATTTCGTAGATCGGCGCGCCGTCTGGCGCGCCACTTCTGACGCGAGGCAGTAATGGCCTTATCGGGTTTATGGGTGCAGTTCCTTAACGGGCTGGCCGAGGCATCGTCTTTGTTCCTGGTGGCGGCGGGTTTGTCCCTGATCTTCGGGGTGACACGTATCGTCAACTTTGCACACGGTTCCCTGTATATGCTGGGCATCTACATGGCGTACTCCACCGTGCAGTTCATGGGGGGCTCGGCGCTGGGGTTCTGGGCAGGCTTGATTGTGGCGGCCTTGCTGGTCGGCGCCTTGGGGGCCTTGCTGGAGATCGTGCTGCTGCGGCGTATTTATAAAGCGCCCGAGCTGTTCCAGTTATTGGCCACTTTTGCCCTGGTGCTGGTGATTAATGATGGCGCTTTGGCCGTGTGGGGGCCGGAAGATCTGCTGGGGCCGCTGGCTCCGGGTTTGAACGGCTCTATTTCTATTGCAGGTCGCTTCTTCCCGGTCTATGACCTGGTGCTGATCGTGATCGGTCCGGTGGTGCTGGGCTTGCTGTGGCTCTTGCTGACCCGTACCCGATGGGGTGTGCTGGTGCGCGCCGCGACCCACGACAGACAAATGCTGGGTGCGCTGGGTGTGAATCAGGCCTGGTTGTTTACGGGTGTGTTTGCCTTGGGTGCCTTCCTGGCGGGTTTGGGTGGTGCTGTGCAATTGCCGCGTCAGCCCGCCAATCTGCTGCTGGACTTGAGCGTGATTGGGGATGCCTTTGTGATTGTGGTGGTCGGTGGCATGGGCTCCATCCCCGGCGCTTACGTGGCTGCTCTGATCGTCGCTGAATTGAAAGCCCTGTGTATTGCGCTGGGCACGGTCACCTTCTTTGGTGTGGACTTTGCCTTTCCGAAGTTGACGCTGGTGGTGGAATTCATCTTCATGGCCGTGGTGCTGGTGTTCCGGCCCTGGGGCTTGTTCGGGCGTGCTCAAGCTGTCAGCCGTAACTCGGCTCCTATCGAAGCGCCCCTGCGTGCTGGTAGTGGAGCGTTCCAGATCATGGTGCTGGTGGTTCTGGGTGTGATGGCGGCCTTGCCTTTGATGAGCGACTGGTTCCCGTACGCACCCGTGCTGGCTCTGGATATTCTGGTTTTGTCCCTGTTCTCGTTGAGCCTGCATTTCATGATGGGGCCAGGGGGCATGAACTCCTTTGGTCATGCTGCTTACTTTGGTCTAGGCGCTTATGCAGCTGCCCTGTTGTTCAAGGCGGCGGCCTTGTCCATGGGCTGGTCTCTGGTCTTGGCTCCAGCTGTCGCAGGTTTGGGTGCGCTGATCTTTGGCTGGTTCTGTGTGCGTTTGTCCGGTGTTTACCTGGCCATGCTGACCCTGGCTTTCGCACAGATTATCTGGTCGATTGTGTATCAGTGGGACAGCTTTACGGGTGGCTCCAATGGCGTGGTCGGTATCTGGCCTGCGGAGTGGCTGTCGGGTGATCGCTACTATTACTTTGCCTTGCTGCTGGTGGTGGCAGCGGCCTTCCTGTTGCGTCGCATCTTGTTCTCCCCCTTTGGTTACGCCATGCGTGCCAGCCGGGACTCGGCCTTGCGGGCCGAGGCCATTGGTATCCCCGTCAAGCGCGTGCAGTGGCTGACCTTTATTCTGGCAGGTACGTTTGCCGGTCTGGCCGGTGCCTTGTTTGTCTTTTCCAAAGGTAGCGTCTCGCCTGAAGTGATCGCAGTGAACAAGTCCGTGGATGGCTTGGTCATGGTCTTGCTGGGTGGTTTGCAAACTCTGGTTGGGCCAGTGGTGGGTGCAGCCGTATTCACTTTGCTGCAGGATTTCTTCCTGGGCATTACACAGTATTGGCGCGCCTTGTTCGGTGGCGTGATTCTGCTGCTGGTTCTGGCTTTCCCGCAGGGTATTGCCGGCTTTTTCAAACGCTGGGCGCATCGCCGCGTAGCACCGGAGGCATCGTCATGAGTTTGCTGCAAGTACGAGGTCTTAAAAAAGCGTTTGGCGGCAATCTGGCCGTAGACGGTATCGAGTTTGATGTGCAGGCCGGAGAGTTTCTGGCCTTGATCGGCCCCAATGGGGCTGGCAAAACCACCACCTTCAATATGGTGGGCGGGCAATTGACGCCTACAGCCGGGTCAGTGCGTTTGGGCGATCAGGAACTGGTAGGGCTGGCCCCGCGCAAGATTGCTGCCTTAGGGGTGGGCCGTACCTTTCAGATTGCTGCGACTTTTGCGTCTCTGACGGTGGTGGAAAACGTGCAGATGGCCTTGCTGGCACATCAGAAAAAACTGTTTTCCTTCTGGCGTCGGGCGGCTCAGTTCGAACGGGCTCGTGCGCTGGATTTGCTGGATCAGGTGGGTATGCTGGCGCAGGCTGAACGCCCTTGTAGCGAGCTGGCTTACGGGGACGTGAAGCGGGTAGAGCTGGCGATTGCATTGGCCAACGATCCCCGTCTTTTGCTGATGGATGAGCCTACGGCAGGCATGGCCCCCAAAGAGCGTAATGAGTTGATGCGCCTGACCAAAAAACTGGTGATCGAACGCAATATGGGTGTGCTGTTTACCGAGCACAGCATGGACGTGGTGTTCGAGCACTCGGACCGTATGTTGGTACTGGCCCGTGGTCGGCTGGTGGCAGAAGGGGATGCAGACTATATCCGTCAGCATCCCAAGGTGCAGGAGGTGTACTTTGGCACAGGCAAAACATTCGAGAACAAGGAGCCAGCATGACGCAGGATTTAGTAGCCGGTTCTGAGCGGGTTGCCACAGGCGTGGTCGACAAGCAGCCTTTGCTAAGTGTGGATGGCTTGAATGCCTGGTACGGTGCCGCGCATATCTTGTTTGACCTGTCACTGACCGTGCGACGTGGTGAAGTGGTCGCCTTGATGGGGCGTAACGGTGCGGGCAAGTCCACTACCTTGAAATCCATTATGGGTTTGATGGAGCGCTGCGACGGTCATATTGAATTCATGGGCCAGGCCATTCACGACAAGCAGCCCTTTGAAATCGCACGTGCGGGTTTGGGCTTTGTGCCCGAAGACCGGCGTATCTTTACCGACCTGAGCGTCACGGAAAATCTGGAAGTGGGACGTCAGCCAGCACGGCGCTGGCCCGATGGTACAGCAGCTCCGCACTGGCAGCCCGAGCGCTTGTACAGCCTGTTTCCGAATCTGGGTCAAATGCAGGACAGGCCCGGTGGGCAGATGAGCGGGGGCGAGCAACAAATGCTGACCGTCGCGCGCACCTTGATGGGCAATCCTTATCTGGTCTTGCTGGACGAACCATCCGAGGGCGTGGCTCCCGTGATTGTGGAGCAGATGGTGCACATGATTCTGGAGCTGAAGCAGGCCGGTGTCAGCATCTTGCTGTCCGAGCAGAATTTGCATTTTGCCGAGCTGGTGTCGGATCGGGCTTATGTGCTGGAAAAGGGGCAAATACGGTACAGTGGCGCCATGCAGGAATTAAGTGCCAACGAGCAAGTGCGGCGCACTTACCTGTCCGTCTAACTTCGGGCCTCCCCGTATTGGAGGCCAGACCGGCTCCAGGAGAACACCATGGCAGATGCACGTCCCAATCCTCAGGCAGTGATTGATTTCTGGGTTGAATCAGGGCCAGAGAAATGGTTTCGCAAGTCCGATGACTTTGACCGGGAATTTCGCGAACGGTTTTTGGACTGGCACGAACGTGCTGCCAGGGGCGAGCTGGATGATTGGGCACAGACGGCAGAAGGAGCCTATGCCTTGCTGATTCTGCTGGATCAGTTTCCGCGCAACTCTTTTCGCAATACCACGCGCATGTATGCGACCGATGAGAAGGGGGTGGCGATTGCCAAGGAAATGGTGGCCAAGGGGCTGGATAAACAGATTCCGGTGGAGCGTCGGGTGTTCTGCTACCTGCCGTATTCCCATGCAGAGAACCTGGCCGATCAGCAAGAGGCCGTGCGTCTGAATCAGGAAATTGGCCGTCCCTGGCTGGACCACGCTGAGGAGCATCTGGATGTGGTGGAGCGCTTTGGGCGCTTCCCGCACCGTAATTCGATCCTGGGGCGTACTACCACGGAGGAAGAGCAGAAGTTCCTGGAGGCCGGTGGTTTTTCCGGCTGATGGGTTTTGAGTCCGGGCCAGGCTGGGATCTTGGGCTTGGCCTGGGCCAAGTCTGAAGGTGATGCACCATAAAACAGAGGCGGCCAGGTGAAAACTTGAAGCCGCCTTTGGTTCGTTTACCCCTTATCTAAACACTATCTGCGGACAAGCCCGGTCTACAAGTGTCCCTTTTGCTCCCGTATGGTTGCAATCTTGTCTTTCAGTCCTGTCCAGGCTGGTTTGTCCGGAGCAAAGCGCGCGCGCATATAGTTGAGCAAATCTTCCATCTGCTCGTCATTCATGCTGTTCTTGAAACCGGGCATGGAGCCCAGAGCAGGCTGTGCCGGACGGGTAATGCCGTGCATCAATACCTGAATCGTATTGTCCGGATGCTCGCTGTGCAGATTGCTGTTCAAGGCCAGGGACGGGCGGGCACCAAATAGCACCGGCCCACCGCGCGGGTCGTGACAGACAGCGCAAGCGCCGTTGAACAGGTTTTCACCCGGCATCAACATTACTTCCTTATTGCTGCGGCTGTTCTGCTCCAAAAGCGCGGCCTGGGCGGCGTGCGTTTGTTCTTGTTCGGTCTCGACCGGGTTCAGGCTGCTTAGATAATGCGCCATGGCGCGGACATCGGATTCAGGCAGTTCTGCCAAACCCGCCACGACCGGTCCCATTGGCCCTGCTGCCACACCATGACGGGGCGAATAGCCGGTACGCAAGTACTGGTACAGCTCCTGCTCTGTCCAGGGGATGGGGGCTTTGGACAAGCTATTGAGTGCAGGCGCTTCCCAGTTGTCCGCAAAACCACCGGCCAGGAAATTCGCTTCACCCCCTTTCTCGGCTCCCAGCATATTGCGCGGGCTATGGCAGGCCGCACAGTGTCCGCTGCTGTTAACCAGATACGCGCCCCGATTCCATTGCACGGTTTGCGTGGGGTCCGGCACGTAGGCATTCGGATCACGGTGAAACAGCAGGTTCCAGCCCGCTACCAAAGGCCGCATATTCATGGGGAAGGGCAGTTTGGTTTCAGGCACTTCGGATTTCACCGGCTCTTGCGTCATCAAGTAGGCATAGAGGGACTGCATGTCCTCATCGCTGATCTTGGCAAAGGCCGTGTAAGGGAAGGCCGGGTACAGGTGGCGACCGTCCTGATGAATACCTTCGCGCATGGCACGTTCAAAGGCTTTATAGCTCCAGCTGCCTATGCCGGTTTCTTTGTCAGGGGTGATGTTGGTGGTATAGATCGTGCCAAACGGCGTATCCAAACCCAGACCGCCCGCATTGGGTGTGCCGCCTTCAGCGGTGTGGCAGACCATGCAGTCGCCCGCAATCGCAACCAGGCGGCCGCGTTCGATGGCCAGCTCTGAAAAGATGGAGGTATCCACTTGGCCGACCGGTGCAATGGCAGGTCGCCAGGGCAGGGCACTCAAGACTGTGCCGGTGGCGACCGCGGCCAAGGCTCCCCACCAGGCTTTGCGCTTTTTGCTGCTGCCTGTCTTATCGGACTGATAGCCCAGTGCCAAAGACTGTTCGCTAAAAGGCGCACTGGTCAGACGTATGCCACTGGCATTGAAAATTGCATTGGCAATGGCGGCAGCGGCAGGCAGTTCCACGCCCTGATTCCAGGCCAAAGGCTGGCCTACAGCAGACTCCCGTTTGACCAGCTGAACGGCTGGCTTGTCGGCTGTTTCTTTGACGGGGCTGTCGCTATGACCTTCACCGCCTTTGCCCACGCCGTTGTTTAGCAGTTGCTGCGCCCAACGACTCAGTCGGTCGGCCAAGGCAGGCGCGGACTCCGTGGCCTGCTCGGGAGTGCCCAGCTCGGTGCTGTCGTGGCCAATGGTCAGCTTGTCTATACTGAGTGTGCCTTGGCGGGTATCGACGCTAACATCCACGGCCCAGGCGGACCACTGCTCGCGTGCAGCTTGCCCGGGGACGTGTTCAACAATATGGCTGTAGGCCAGCCCGCGACCCTTGCGTAAAGGGCCTTGATGGGCGGGCAAGGGTTCGGACCAGTCCGACTGTTCGGCAACCCGTTGCAGCAGATCTCGACCTTGGGGACTACTGACTTGTTCCAGTCGTGCCGCCAAGGGGTCCAGTCCCAGGCTGTGGCAGTCTTGATCGAACTGCGACTCTTGAGCAAAGATCGTGGCCTGGGCCAGGCTGTCGGGGTCGCTGCTGGCGGCTGCGCCATCATAGTTAGGCGTAGGGGCGGAGAAGTAATCACTTTTTACGGCCGGGCCGCTGCTGGGCAAACCTGGCTGACCGCAAAGAATGGCCGCCAGAGAAGGGCGCGCACCGGACAAGGTATTCAGTTGCCAGCGGGTGGCCCGCAAATGGGCATTCAGGTCGTTTGGCTCTGCAGTGCCTTTAAAGACACTCAGGCGAATGATGTCTGCACTGTGGCTGGCACGAATTTGTACGGCCTGGGGGCGCCCAAAGGCCATGACTGCCGCATCCATGGCACAGTCGTAAGCATCGGCCTGATTACCGGCAATATCCTGCAAATGGATCTGTTCGCTGGGCAGGCCGCTCAAGGCTTGCAGCTCAATCAGCAGGGCCGCGGGGCGCTGCGTATGCGCCCAAACATAAAGCTGTTTGTCGTGATAACAGGCACGGGCCCAGGCAGTTTCCTGATGCTCGGCGGCAGATTGCCATTCATAGCTTTGATCGGGGGTGCTAAGCGTAGCAGCAACTTCCTCATTCGCTGGAAGCGTAGCCTGGTTTGCCGCTACGGGCGTAGCCCAACGTGCATCCAGCAAAGCAGCGCCTTGCTGAGCCTGCTCGGCTTGCACCGCCAGCACACCCAGAAAATTGCCCATATGCACACAGGCCACGACACCAGGCACTTGCAGGGCGGCCTGCTGGTTTACTGTCTGTAATTCAGCACCCAGATACTGCCCGTTCTCGTACGACCAGTAAGGAGGCCGCACAACAGCGCCATGCAGCAGGCTGGTGCCAGCAGGCAGTTCCGGCCACAACGCTCGGGAAAGGTCTTGTACTGAATGACTCATTGCCGGGCCTTTGCGACGCGTACGGCGGCTTGCATGATTTCTACGTGCGTGCCGCAACGGCACAGGTTATAGCGCAGCTCGTCCCGAATTTGCTCTTCGGTGGCTTGCGGATTGCGTTCCAGAAGGGCCTGCACAGTCATGACCATGCCATTGAGGCAATAGCCGCATTGTGCGGCCTGGCAGTCAATAAATGCCTGCTGAACATCATTAGGCTGGCCGTTCCGGGCCAAGCCTTCCAAGGTAGTGATCTGACGGTTTTCTACCAGGCTGACAGGCACAACGCAGGAGCGGGCGGCCACACCATCGACCAGCACCGTACAGGCGCCACATTCACCCAGGCCACAGCCGAATTTGGGGCCATTCAGTTCCAGGTCGTTACGCAATACATAAAGCAGCGGCGTATCGGGTTCCACCTCGATGATGTGGGTCTCTTGATTGACCCGCAAGGTGTGCGGGCGAGTACAAGGGTTCATGGGTTTCACCTTTGGTAGATCGCACCTTGTTGTCGGACAGCGTGTGCGGTGCTTTTATCAGCTCGGTATTGATATGCTTAAATTAAGTGTATACACTTTAATTTATAGAGTAAATAGATTCTACTACTCCCTTGAGGTATCAATCAAAGCCCTCTTGGGAAGCCGTTCGAAATTCGGTCTAATCTTATTTAATATAGGGTTTACACTGATTATTAAGCCCTTGATTTTCTCTTTATAGTAGTTGCGATAAATGGGTTGAAGCGCACTGCATTTGTTTTTATTAGGGCGTGTACGCTAGTAATCAATGTTTTGCCAGGGGGCGTTTCAGGCAGGTTTTCAGGGATGGAGCCCTGATGGCCGGTTTCCAGCCCCTTATATAAAGCCCAGCCAGGAGAGTGTGATGTCTTACGATGCGCCGCGCCACCAGCAGCAAGACTTGCTCAGGGCGTCTGGCACCTTGCTGATTTTAGCGGCACCGGCGCGGCCTCCCAAGCCTTCGCCCGGCCAGCCCGGCGTGGTGTCCGAGTATTTGCAGGCGCACGACGATGTCTTTGTCGCCGTGTCCGAACAGGGCTGGGTGCGCGCTTTTAATGGGCACGTGGATCTGGGTACCGGCATTCAAACTGCACTGAGTCAGATTGTGGCCGACGAGCTGGATGTGCCCATGGCACGCGTGCAAATGGTGCTGGGTCATACCGATGCGGTGCCCAATCAAGGCCCCACCATCGCCAGTGCTTCGATTCAGATTCATGCTGTGCCGCTGCGCAAGGCGGCGGCTCAGGCACGTCAATTGCTGCTGGCACAGGCCGCAGAACGCTGGGCACTGCCTGCCGAACAATTACGCGTGGAAGACGGCACCATTATTGCCCCGGACGGGCGCAGCCTGACTTACTGGAAACTGCTGGAGGGTCTGGAACTGCGGGCCTATCTGGATAAAGAAACTCCCACCAAACCGGCCGAACAATTGCGCATTGTAGGGACAGCCCAGGCGCGTGTCGATATTCCGGGCAAGGTCGCAGGGCAGTGGGTGTATGTGCACGATGTGCGCGTGCCCGGTATGTTGCATGGCCGCGTTGTGCGTCCTCCTTATATAGGGCGTGATAGCGGCGACTTCATCGGTTGCAGCCTGGAGTCTGTGGACGAGGAGTCCATCCGTCATATTGGCGACGATGTGCGAGTCGTGGTGATTGGCGACTTTATTGGTGTGGTCGCGCGTCGTGAAGAACACGCTATGCGTGCTGCCCGCGAATTGAAAGTGCGCTGGAAAGCGATTCCTCCGCTGGAGGATATGAGCAATCTGGAGCAGCTGATTCGTCGTCAGCCCATGACAGAGCGTTTGCTGGCCGATAAAGGGCCGGGTTTTGACGAGCTGCCGCCAGAAGGCAAACGCTTGAAGCGTAGCTATGTCTGGCCTTTTCAGCTGCATGCCTCTATTGGTCCGTCTTGCGCGGTGGCGGACTATCAGCCCGGTCATAGCCGGATCTGGTCAGGCTCGCAGAACCCGCATATGTTGCGCGTTCATTTGAGCCAGTTGCTGGACGAGGACGAGGCCGGTCTGGAGATCATCCGTCACGAAGCGGCCGGTTGCTATGGCCGTAATTGTGCTGACGATGTGTGTGCGGATGCCTTGCTCTTGTCCCGAGCCGTAGGTGCGCCGGTGCGTGTGCAACTGACGCGAGAACAAGAGCACGGCTGGGAGCCTAAAGGCGCTGCTCAGTTGATGGATGTCGAAGGCTCCATTGATGCCCAAGGGCAACTGCGTCATTACGATTTTGTGACCCATTACCCCTCCAATGATGCGCCGAACCTGGCGCTCTTGTTGACGGGGCGGGAGTCGGCGGCCCCCCGTCAGTTGGAAATGGGGGACCGTACGGCCGTACCGCCTTACAGCTATCCCAAGCAGCGCATTGTGTGTCAGGACATGCCCGCGATTGTGCGCGCTTCCTGGTTGCGCGGCGTGTCGGCCATGCCCAACTCTTTTGCGCATGACTGCTTTCTGGATGAGCTGGCAGTGGAAGCGGGTGTGGACCCCTTGACCTATCGCCTGCGTTATCTGGATCAGGATGAACGTGCTCAGGAACTGCTGCAGGCGGTGGCGGATAAGGGGCACTGGCAGATTGGGCAGCGTGGTTCGCGCGGGCAGCCGGATGAGCAGGGCTATTTGTATGGCCGTGGTCTGTCGTACGCCCGTTATATACACAGCAAGTTCCCTGGTTTCGGGGCGGCCTGGTCAGCCTGGTTACTGGATTTGCGGGTCCATATAGAAACGGGCGTGATCGACGTGCAGAAGATTTATGTGGGTCAGGATACTGGGCAGATGGTGAACCCGGCCGGTGTGCGCCACCAGATTCACGGCAATGTGATTCAGTCCTTGAGCCGCACGTTGTATGAACAGGTGCGCTTTAACGCACAGGGCGTAGTCAGTGCGGAGTGGGGTGCCTATCCTATTGTGGATTTCCCGCGTATCCCGCCCATAGAGGTGATTTTGATGGACAGGCAGTCCGAGCCGCCTATGGGGTCGGGCGAATCCGCCTCCGTACCCTGTGCCTCGGCCATTGCCAATGCTTTGTTTGATGCAACTGGCCGACGTTTTCGGCAGGTGCCTTTTACACCGGATGTGGTCCGGGCCGCGCTGGCTGCTACGCCTCAAATGGCCTAGGCAGCAGCAGTTTTCATGGGTCGGGCTTAGGGCCTGACGGTTTCAATCCAAGGACAGATTAATGAGTACCTTTCTTTACGGCGGCCATGTTCATGCCAATGGCATTCGTCAGCATTACTTGCGTTACGGTGGTTCCAGCGAGGGTCGCGATCAGCGCCCAGCCGTCATCATTGTTCCTGGTATCACCAGTCCGGCTGTGACCTGGGGCTTTGTGGGCGAGCAGTTCGGCAAGCACTTTGATACCTACATTCAGGACGTACGTGGTCGCGGTTTGAGCGAAGCGGCTGAAGGTATGGATTACAGCCTGGATGCGCAGGCGGATGACTTGATTGCACTGGCTCAGGCGCTGGGCCTGAAGGACTACATCGTGGTTGGTCACTCCATGGGTGCCCGCATTGGTTTGCGTGCCGCTCACAAGAACAGCGATGGCCTGAACCGTCTGGTGATGGTTGATCCGCCAGTGTCCGGCCCAGGTCGTCGCGCTTATCCCTCCAAGTTGCCCTGGTACGTCGATTCCATGGCGATGGCTCGCAAAGGCTGCACCGCAGAAGACATGCGTGCCTTTTGCCCGACCTGGACCGAAGAGCAGTTGCAATTGCGTGCCCAGTGGCTGCACACCTGCCATGAGCCTGCGATTCTGGCCAGCTTTGAGGGCTTTCATACCGACGATATTCATGTCGATTTCCCGCATTTGACCGTGCCTGCCTTGCTGATGACAGCCGAGCGCGGGGATGTGGTGCGCGATGAAGATGTGGCCGAGATTCAGCAACTGGCCTCTGGCGTTCAGCACGTTCGCGTGCCTGATGCCGGTCACATGATTCCTTGGGATAACGAAGCAGGCTTTTACGAAGCCTTCGGTGACTTCCTGGGCCAGCGCTTGGTGTGATGTTGAAAGGGCCGCATGGGCGGCCCGTCGTGATGCAAAGGTTCCGCGTCAGTGTCGGAACCTTTCACAAGGAGAGACAAGATGGCAGTTAGTGATTACCAACTTATCGAGGCATGGCAAGAAGTGCTACGCCTGTCCAAGCTGCAGGCCGGTCAAACCGTGACCTTGCTGACCAGCTCGACCACGCATCCGCAAACCATGCAGTGTGCGCAGATTGCTGCTCAGTCCATGGGTGCGATTGTGAATCGCCTGGACTTGTTGCCGGTCAACGCGGAAAAAGCCTTGAGCCGTGACTCGCTGGCCTACCTGGGTACGACCCCGCTGACGGGTAACGAAGCAGCGATTGCAGCCCTGAAGGCCAGTGATCTGGTGCTGGACTTGATGACCCTGTTGTTCTCGCCCGAGCAGATCGACATTCTGAAGTCGGGCACGAAGATTCTGCTGGCGGTGGAGCCACCAGAAATTCTGGTTCGCACGGTGCCAACGGAAGCGGATCGTGCACGCGTGACTGCGGCAGCCGCTTTGATCAAGGCCGCCAAGGAAATGAGTATTACCTCTCCTGCCGGTACGAACCTGCGTTGCCCGCTGGGTGAATTCCCGGCGATTCGTGAATACGGTTTTGTGGATGAGCCCGGTCGTTGGGACCACTGGCCCAGCGGTTTTGTGCTGACCTGGCCGAACGAGCTGGGCACTAACGGCACCATCGTGATCGACAAGGGCGACATCCTGTTGCCACAGAAGAAATACTCTACCGAGCAGATCATTCTGACCGTGGAAAACGGCTATGCCACCAAGATTGAAGGTGGTATCGAAGCCGAGCTGCTGGACGAATACATGAAGACCTTCAACGATCCCGAAGGTTATGCCATTTCCCACATTGGTTGGGGTTTGCAGCCGCGCGCTCACTGGTCCACCTTGGGTCTGTACTCGCGTGAGAACACCATTGGCATGGATGCGCGTGCGTTCGAGGGTAACTTCCTGTTCTCCCTGGGCCCGAACAATGAAGCTGGCGGCAAGCGCACAACCGCATGCCACATTGATATTCCTTTGCGCAATTGCACGGTCAGCCTGGATGGCCGCGCTGTCGTGCGTGATGGCAAAGTACTGGACGGAGGCGTTGGTGAGTACGAATGAGGGAGCGGTTTACGCTCAACAAGGGTTTGGGTCGACATTGGAGCCTAAAGCTCCTTACGGCTTGTTGATTATTGATCTGGTGAATGGCTTTGCGGATCCTGCCGTGTTTGGTGGCGGCAATATCCCTGAAGCTATCGAGAACACACAGAAGCTGTTGGCAACGGCGCGTGAACAGGGCTGGCCAGTGGCGCATACGCGTATCGTGTATGCCGATGATGGCGCTGATAACAACATTTTTAGCATCAAAGTCCCCGGCATGCTGGGTCTGACCGAAGACGCGCACAACAGCCATATCGTGCCGGAACTGGCTCCTGCGCCCGGTGAGTTCATCGTTCGCAAGAACGTGCCGTCGGCGTTTTTCGGTACGCCCTTGGCGGCTTGGTTGACCCAGCGTGGTGTGCAAACACTGCTGGTTGCTGGCGCCGTGACCAGCGGTTGTGTGCGTTCCAGCGTGGTCGATGCGATGCAACTGGGTTTCCGTCCCTTGGTGGTATCGGATTGCGTGGGTGACCGTGCGATTGGTCCTCACGAGGCGAACCTGTTCGATATGCGTCAGAAGTACGCCACCGTGGCAACGCGTGAAGAAGCGATGAAGTTGATCGGACTTTGATCGAGTATCGGTAGTCTGCCGCTTGGGGGCAGGCTGTCGGACCTGTGCCCCTGGGAGTCGAACGACTCTCGGGGGCTTTTTTATAGTTGCTGTTCAGGTCCGTGTGAGGCCATCTGTTTTTAAAACGCCCAGCGCAGATTCATCTGTCCTTGCAGCGATGAATACCCGCCGCCGAACTGTGAACTGATGCTGGTGCCAATCGACAGACGCTCACTGCGTTGCCAGATCAGGCCAGTTCGCAGGCTCATCGTGTCGCGGGGCAGTACGCTATTGCGGGTATTGAACGTCGTATCTGTGGATGCAATGGCGAAACGGGCAGCTTGAGTCAGGTCGCGATCCAGCCATTCGTGATTCCAGCCAATGTCAACGTTCACGGCCAAGTTGCTGCCATCAGCCAGGGCGCGCTTCCATTCCGCCGTCAGCCCCAGGCTGGAGCGCAAGGCGTCTACGCGCTTGCTGTCCAGATGAAGTCGAGTGGCCGCATTGCCAGATTCGTCGACCGATGGGCGGGACACCAGGGCATAGTTCATGCTGGCAAAGGGGCCGACAGACAAGGATGGGTTCAACTGCCACAGGTAGCCTGTGCCAGCGTCAATCGACAGATTGCGTCCTGTCCAGTCGGACGAGTGCGTGGCCTGGTAGTCTCCAATGGCAATTTGCCTGCGCATATCGGCTTGTTCCAGACCCAGGCGCAGCCCGCTGAATGCAAAAAGACCTTCCCGAGCACCGGGGCGGTATTGCAGATGGGCTGCAAGGCCGAACGCGGTGGCTTTGCTCTTGCCGGAGTACGGGGCATCCGGCTTGACCGACAGGTCTGAAATATCCAGCTGCGCTCCCACGGCGAAGTCGGGGGCCGTTTCCAGGGCGCGTCCAGCTCCAACGATCAGGCCATAACTGTTGGCATCGTAGCCAAGCATGGACCCGCGCGTGTTTTGATCGCCACTGGCACCGAATACCAAGGCGTAGCCCTGCCAGTCAGTACCGGGCCGCAGCATGCTTTGGCTCAGGCCTTGGCGGGCGGTTTGCATGATCGAGCGCTCATGCATCAGGGAGCCGGCCATTGCAGCGCTGTAGCCTGCCGGTGATATCTGGTCCAGGGCGGCGGGTATTTGGGAGCCGTCCGTGGCCGAGAAGTCGAGCGCCTGGAACAGGCCTTGTGTGGCTGCTGGCCCGGCGGCGGCTAGTTTGAACAAGGCTTGGCCGGCTTCTTGCTGGTTCTCGTCGCGGCCATACTGGCTATAGGCATTGTTGGCTCGCGTGGCCGACAAGCGATAGCGTTCATTACCCAAGGGAGCGGCGTCAAATTGCAAGGTGGGTGATACGGAAGCGATTTGAGTGGTGCCGAAGCTGCCGCTGTAGCTGGTTGCTTCAACAAACGAGCCTGTGTCGACGGACCAGGCGTTTTGATACCAGTCGGCGGCGGGCGTCAGTTGCAGCGTGCCGGCCAGGTCAGCATGGCCACTGACGGCAAGGGTGTCGTGGCCGCCTTTGCCATCAAACTCGGCTAACAGGCGGCCCGTTGCTGTTTGTTGAAAGTCGCCATTTACATTGATACGCCCGATGGAGTTGCCAGGCGCCAGGGTGCCAGCATTAATCAGAGCATTGCCGCTGGCCAGATCAAAGCTGGCATTCCCGCCCAAGGTTGCCGCTTCCTTGATGGTGGCGCTGTGAACCTGCAAGGTGCCGTTCAGTTGCGTTGTGCCGCCGTCAAATGACAGGGCCAGATTGTCTTTGCCGGTGATGTTGCCGGCGTAGCTCAAGTGGAATGTGGCATCGGGCTGATCAATGCTGCGGCCCATCTTGTCGGCAGCCTGACCAAAGGACAGCGTAGTCAGACGCGGCTTGTTGTTGTCGTCGCGTTCTGCGTAATGCGACACTATATCGCCTTCAATTTGTGCACCTTGCATCAGGTTGATGCGCTCAACGTAGGCATTGTCAGAGATCAGGATGGCCGCTTCTTGACCTGCAACTCGCCCGCTGATGTCGGCTTGTTGAACTAGGGGGCCGTTCAGTTCGGGGAGCAGGGCTTCATTGCTGCCCTCGCTGCTACGGATGTAGGATCCACGTCGCTCGGTCTCGTTGCCTAGCGAGTTGGTGCCAAAATCAAAACGCAGGCCTACACCCTGAGGTCCGCTAGCCTGGATATCGCCGCGATGAACCAGTGTGTGTCCGCGTCCGTAGGCAAATTGAATGCCTCGCCCGTTCAAACCATCTGCGTAGATTCTGACGCCTGGATCGATGACAAGGGTGTTGTTCTCGCCATCGACCCGTATGCCTGCACCGCCTGATCCTGCTGCCAGCAGGTCAGCGGCTTGTCGGACCTGATTATTGCTGCCATAGATATGCAGGCCCAAGCCTAAAGTGGATTGGTTGTACTGACCTGGAAGGTAGTGGGTGCCCTGGGCATTGCGGGCAAAGAAGCCTTGTGTATTCACCAGTTCAAGGCCATCGCCGTAGATCGAGCGCCCGAAGAAGTTGCCCCGGTCAATGGTGTAGCCCAGGTCTTGCAGAACGGCCAGTTCAGCTTCCATGAAGCCCGAATAGTTACGGAAATTCTGGTGGCTCATGACGCTGTTTCGAAGTTCGATGTGGCTCATGAAGTTGTCATCTACGTCGCCGTTTTCCCCCAGTATCTTGACGGGCACGCCCTGCAGGCCTCCAGCCAGGACTTGCTCGATATTGGCACCGACCAGGAAACCCTTGTCCTGGCGCAGATCGAAGGCATCAGGGTCGTAAGAGGTGTTGCAGCCATTGCACAGAACTTTCTGTCCTGCCTGTGCTGGATTACCGTTGTCGTCCCTTAGCAGTTGCGTCCAGCTACTCAGCTGGCTTGCGAAATACGGTTGTATGTCCTGTTTATTGCCTCTGTTTTCTACGCTGCTCAAAATACCCAGCCCATGAGCAACCTCGTGAATGGTCGTCAGGAGTACGCTGTCTTTACCGGTCTGGGGTGTTTGTGTAAACGCCGGACTTGTTGCGTAGTCGTCTGTGCCCAGGCCAAACAAACCATGTCCACCTAACGGTAGCGAGCCGGCGGCAGGCGACAGGCCGAAGATATTTTGCTGCATTTGCGTGAACGGACTTTGGCCGTCATTGGCTTCGGGTGAGCCACCGTAGGCGTTGCCCGACACATTACTCGTACCGATATTGACGATGGTTGGGGGATTGTTACCTTGGGTCTGGAGTATTTCAGCCCAATAGCCCAAGCCGTCAACGATCTCGTTTTTGTAAGCTTCATGACCTTGCCAGCTCCAGGAGGACGTAGTGCCCTCGTCGTCGAATGGACCATCGTCAATTTCAAAAAAACGCGCGATAAAGACGGGGCGTCCCGAGGCGTTTTCTATGATTCTGTCTTCCAGGGCTTGAGCAGACAGTGGGGCAATGACAAGCGCCAGGGCGGCACACAGTTTTGTTGGTTTCATTGTTGGGCAGGTGTTGATGGCGCGAGATATTGTTTGCACTGGATGGCCCCTGAGGTAGAGGAAACAGTTTGATTAGAGTGGGGCGTTCATTGTTGCTGCATCGTGAGGGGCTGACGTAGGGGGAGCTACCTTGGTCTGCGTCGGGAAAATATATCAGATGGTGTCAAATGGATATGGATGGTTTTAAACCCTTGGCCCTGTTTTTTAAACGGGCGGTGGTTTGCCGAGGCCCAGGGATTGTGTGCTGGCAGGAGTGGTCGTTGTTTAAGAGGAGCCTTCTTCTGGGCGTGCCGTTTGGGCTTTAACCAGTGTCGCGTGTTTTCTTGTGGGGCCCGGGTACGGCTTGTCTTGGCGGGTCTCTTGCCCACGCTGCGCGTGGGTACCCTTGTCAGAGTGCTGGGGCGGGCGGGTCGTGAACTCGGAGCGCGGTTTGTCCCCCGGACAAACCGCAAGCGTGCTCCTCAAACAGCACGACCCTTGCATCCCGCCCCAGCACTCTGCCCGCGGCAAGAGCCCTGACTCGCCCGCCAAGCCGTACCCGGGCCCCACAAGAAAACCATCCACCGGCCTCACTCAAAGCCCAAACAGCACTGGCAGAGGAGGTGAAAGGAAAGAAGCCCTATTTTTCAAGGAATTAGCAAGGATTTGGTAGAGAGAAAACCATTGTGAGCCGTTCAGTCGGCCTGTTGATGTGTTGGGGCGGATCAGAGTACTTGCCGCGGGCAGGAGATAGCGTAGGGGTGCAAGCATCCTGCTGTTTGAGCGGGACGCTTGTGGTTCGTCCGGGGGACGAACCACCCCGCGAGGTTCTATGGTTTGGGTCAAGCTGTTTTAGGCGATAGTTTGGACGGGTCAAAGGCTTGTCCGCTTTTCCACACGGCATATGCAATGCGCAGCAACTTACGAGCCAGAATCACAATCGATTCTGTGCCCGCCAGGCCTCGGGCACGATACGCTTCATACAACGGTTTACATGCTGCACTGCGGCAGGCCGACATCGCAGCCAAATACAGTTGTCGGCGTAGCAGAGCCGGCCCACGCTTGCTGATACGACGACGGCCTCGCTTGGCCCCTGAGTCGTTGGGTCGGGGATCGAGCCCGCTATACGCGACTAAGGCATCCGCATTAGCAAAGGGAATACGATTGAGCAGTTCGGTCAACAAGGCCGCTGTCTGTTGACCGATGCCGCTCACACTACGCAGGCGCTGATACCCCCGTTCGAGCTGCGGGTCGTTCGCAATCAAATGCTGTATTTGTTGATCCATTGAGGCCAGCACAACATCAAATCCATGTTGCAACGCTTGGGTATCGACACCTGATAGATCCACGTCGGTAAAGGCCTGGCGTAAAGCGCTCTGGTGAGTGATCACTTGAGCGCGACGAGATAACAGTTGACGCAACTGTTGTTGCTCGGGGGTGAGCGGTTGCCAAGCTTGCAGGCTGGATTGATGCTCTTGCAGGTAGCGGACAATGACCTCGGCATCAATATTATCGGTCTTGGCCCGGCTGCCTAAGGCTCGTGCATAGTAAAAGACATCACGCGCGTTCAAGATATAGACCGTCAAGCCATGCAGATAAGCCAACTGGGCCAGTAAGGCGTGGTAACTGCCCGTTGACTCCATGGCAATCAGCGCGTGTTCTGACACTGTCTTTAACCAACGTGTAATGCCAGTCGCCGTGTTGGCAATGATGCAGGGCCGTTGGCCCGCTACGCTGATGACCAGCTCAGCCTTGGCAACATCAGCACCGATATAAAGCACAGTCGTTTGCATGGGAGCACCTCCAAAGCGCACAATGAGTAACGTCGGGGTGTACGCCATCCGGCTCGTTGACTTGCGTTCAGATCGGCGGTCGCGGTTCGATGAACGGCGCCGCTCAGTTCCTTATCGACGGTGATGGGTGGGGCGGGAGAGTTCTCGCGGTGTCGGTCCGGCATTGGCCGATCGTTCAGGATGTCCCTCCACCCCGACAACTTAACCATACAAGTTCAGGATGCGCCCGTAGCTATCTCCTGACTAGGGTACCGGTGCGTAGCACCGGCAAGTGCTCAGCCCGGACACATCAACAGGCCGACTGAATGGCGTTTTCACAGAGACTTCTTTTATCCACTAATCAATGTTCTTTCACCCAGCTTGTTCCTCCACGCTTCTTTCTATTAGTCTAGTGAGCGAAGTAATAAGCATTTTCGACGAGGCACCACATCGTTCAAAAGGAGCCAGGATGGCAGGGCAGCAGCATGTATCTGGAGTGGCGGGCATTATTCTGGCGGCGGGCCTGGGTAGGCGGTTCGATCCGTCGGGCCAGCAGTTGAAGCTATTGGCCAAGACTGAAGATGGCAGAACGATGGTGCGCCGCGTCTGTGAGACGGCTTTGTCCGTGCTCGATGAAGTGCTGCTTGTTTGTGATGTTCATGAGCAGATTTTGCGTCGGGAGCTGGGTGACTTGCCGATCGGTTTCGTTCAGGCACCTGATGCTATCCGCGGCATGGGCGTCAGTTTGAAGGCCGGGATACAGGCGTGCAGTCCCCGTTATGGTTATGTGGTTTTGCTGGCGGACATGCCTTGGTTGCGGCCAAGCACCGTAGCGGCAGTGGCCCAGGCTGTGCAGGATGGGGCCGGAATTGTACGCCCTGTTTTTAATGGCCAGCCTGGCAATCCGGTTGGCTTTGGATTGGAGTGGCATCAACCGCTTTTGGAGCTTCCTGACGAGCAGGGCGCGCGTGGCTTGTTGCAGGCCAACAAGGATCAGACCTTGTTTGTGCCTTTAGTGGATGAGGGGATCTTGCGCGATGTGGACACCCCCGGTGATTTGGGGATGTCCCAAGCATCCAATTAGCCGTGACCGCGCTGTTTGGCGATCTGCTGGCGCTCCAGACGGCCGATGTAGTGTTGAATTGCCATCTGCGTGGAGGCAGAAAGATCAATGAAGGTACAGCCCAAACGTTGAATCTGTTTGCCATTAGGCAGTTGCTGTGTTTCCGTACGCGCTACTTGTAGCGCTACAACAAAAGAACCGGCTTGCGGCAGTTCCAGCAGGGATTCGGTTTTATGCGTGCCGATCACCTCTGCCAGGGTTTGCGATTCGTCCACCAAAGACAAGCCGCCACCACTGATGTCGTGCAGCAGAAAGCTTTTGGACTCGTTATTCAAGCGCAAGATCACCATGGCCGGTTCGCTGACGGGTACGTTGACGCGGAAGAACTCACGTCGCTGCAAGCGGCGAATGGATTCGGGGATCGGGATCGCCAAGGCTGGCTGACCTTCGTAGGACACGACCTCTGGGGTGGGGCCCTGAAACGTCACCTTGATCTTGTCCAGCGAGGTCTCGAAATGGGTGTGTTCGGACTGCAGCAGATTGCGGGTTTTTTCTTCTTTGTTGGCGGTATCAATCACCACCACGTTATTGTCCAGATCAATATCCAGAATGGTGGTGACAATCCGGTCATTGCCCTGATTGGCTTCCATGTGCAGTAACAGGCCCCCTTTTTCGATAGCCCGTAAAACACGCAGAATTTCAAACTTGGACTGGATCTGATACGGATCGTCTTCGGTGGGAGGGAGCGTAGAAGTCATGGGTAGGGCGGCAAAAAGAGATCGGTAAGTGACTGTAAGGGATTGTACGCGCCAGAGTAACACTCTGGGCGCGCTTTGGCGTGTGAAGTCAGCTAGTTAACAGCCTAAGTATTTAGGCTTGGTTTAAATGATGCAGGGCACAACGTGCTGCTGCCAAATCCCACGCAGCCGAGCCTACTGATTTGAAGAACAAGGGCTTGTCTTTGGGGGCTGGGGTACGCAGCGCCTGGTGAATGCTGTGGACTTGCTCCCAGTCCACGTCGGCCTGGATCAGGTCGCCTGCTTCCTGGCGGGCGCCGGCGACATCGTCGGCATATAGACGGCTGGCCAGCAATGTGTGGGCCTCGAACTCGGCCATATCTGGTTGAAAGGCTCCCAAGCCAATCAGCAAGCGATCAAGGCGTGCGGGTTCGTGATACACGGGTGTCAGGCTGGAGGTCAGGGCGATCAGGACATCCGTTTTTTCCGGAACAGCCGTGGTGGCCTGGACCCGGTCCTCGAATCTGGCTTGCAAGGATGTGGCCACAGCCTGTGCACGGTCAGGGTTACGGCCCGTCAGGGTGACGCGTGCTTTGGGGTACAGCGTCATGATGGCATCGCAATGCGCGACAGCCTGTTGTCCGTACCCCAGCAAAGTGATGTGCTCCGGCCCTTGTGGCCACAGGGCTTGAATACCCAGCATGGATACCGCTGCAGTACGGCGTTCGGATAGGGTGGGAGCATCCAGAATCAGTAGCGGCAAGCCGTTCTGGGCGTCGTAGACGCTGACCAGGCCCTGGATACTGCCCAGTTCCTGCTGCTGGTTGTCCAGCATCACATTAGCCAGTTTATGAACACCTATATCGTGTGAGACCGCTGGCATGGACAGCATTTGCCCCGTTTTGGGATAGTCCAGAACCTGACGGGTTGGGGCGACGATAGTGCCAGCAGCATACTGGGCCATGGCTTTGCCTAGCTGGGCGACCAGTTCAGGATAGGGCAGGGCACGAGCAGTCTCTTCAGAGGACAGGACGGTATAGGAAGCTTGCGTCATTCCAGGGTCTCCATGGAGTCGGTCTGTGGGGGATGCCGGACTATTGAGAAATCAGTGTAGCGTAGGCCCAGCCCAGGGCAATAGGGCCTTTCCGCCAGTGATCTATTGACCCACCTTGACAATTAATCCGCCCCGCCTGGCGGCCTGTCGCGGCATAATGAGGCCTGATATCAGCACCTGCCCACGCGCGGGGCCGTGCATTGGGGAGAAAAATAATGAGTTTGCTTAATTCTGTTGTGTCGGCCTTGTCGGCTACGGATTCCAAATCCAAAGAGCAGGGCGCTTTGTTGCCCGCCTTGATTCAAGTCATCAGCAGCTATCCAGGCGGTTTGAGCGGCCTGATCGAGCGTTTTCGCTCGGGTGGTTTTGGTGATGTGGTGTCGTCCTGGATTTCGCAGGGCAGCAATCAGGAAATCGGCCAGCAGGATTTGCTGGGCGTGATGGGGCAACCGGCCATCAAGCAATTGGTGGATCTGTCGGGTTTGAATCAGCAAAGCGTGCTGGATAATCTGAAGATCATGCTGCCGTCCCTGATCAATCAAGCCAGCCCCAATGGTCAGTTTGACCCATCTCACATTACCGACGCCAGCAGCCTGCTGGGTGGTTTGACGCAGTTGTTTCGCAAGTCCTGATTCTCTTGCGTCCGTGACACGGTCTGTCTGACGGCCGTATTGCCAAGAATGAAAAAAGCCTGGAGTCGGTGCAATACCGATTCCAGGCTTTTTTGCTTGATGCAGAAAAACCTGTACAGCAATTCCGGCCTGTACAGGTTTTTGGGTCTTAGCCGCGTGCCGCTGCTTCCAGAGCTTGTTCCAGATCGGCCAGAATGTCGTCGATATGTTCCAGGCCAACGGACAGACGCACCATGTCTTCGCTCACGCCTACGGCGGCCAGTTCTTCGGCATTGAGCTGACGGTGAGTTGTGCTGGCAGGGTGGCAAGCCAGGGATTTGGCATCACCAATATTGACCAGACGCAGCACCAGGTTCAGCGCGTCGATAAAGCGAGTACCGGCTTCAATGCCGCCTTTGATACCAAAGGACAAAATCGCCGCAGGTTTGCCACCCATATAGCGCTTGGCCAGTTCATGATCCGGATGATCAGGCAAACCGGCGTACTTCACCCAGGACACTTGTGGGTGCTTGTTCAGATACTGGGCTACTTTCAGGGCGTTTTCTGTATGACGCTCCATGCGCAGAGGCAGGGTTTCGATGCCTTGCAGGATCTGGAAAGCGCTCAAGGGGGCCAGGGCAGCGCCGGTATTGCGCAGCGGAGCCACGCGGCAGCGGCCGATGAAGGCGGCTGGGCCAAAGGCTTCGGTATAGACCACGCCGTGGTAGGACGGGTCAGGGGTGTTCAGGATGGCAAAGCGATCTTTGTGCTCGGCCCAGGGGAACTTACCGGAGTCCACGACCATGCCCGCAATGGTGGTGCCGTGACCGCCCATGTATTTGGTCAGCGAGTGCACAACAATGTCGGCACCGTGTTCGATAGGACGGCACAGGGCAGGCGAGGCCACGGTATTGTCTACAATCAGGGGTACGCCATGACGGTGAGCGGCATCGGCCAGTGCACGGATATCGATGATGTTGCCAGCCGGGTTGCCGATGGTTTCGCAGAACACGGCACGAGTGCGGTCGTCGATCAGGGCTTCCAGTGCTTCGATATCATTGGGTTGGGCAAATTTGACGGTAATGCCCTGACGCGGGAAGGAGTGCGCGAACAGGTTGTAGGTGCCGCCGTACAGTTTACTGACGGACACAATGTTATCGCCGGCCTCTGCAATCGTTTGGATAGCATACGTGATGGCTGCCATGCCAGAGGCTACTGCCAAGCCCGCAATCCCGCCTTCCAATGCTGCAACACGCTCTTCAAGCACGGCATTGGTGGGGTTCATGATGCGGGTGTAAATATTGCCGGGCACCTTCAGGTCAAACAGATCCGCGCCGTGTTGCGTGTTGTCGAAAGCGTAGGAAGTGGTCTGGTAAATCGGAACAGCAACGGCTTTTGTGGTCGGATCTGGCTGGTAGCCAGCATGAATGGCAAGAGTCTCTAGTTTCATGGTTAATTCTGGAATTGATGATCAAGTGGCTTATATAAGACAAAGCAAGCATAACCCCTGTATGTAGAGAAAAGCATCTAAGGGCGCAGACATTAATACTATGCCTTTATTTCTTTTGGTAATAATGGCGAATTACTGACAACAGGCTCTGCTTTTTAAAGTGCGGGTGGATATTTCTTATTTTCGTTACTTCGCAATGGCCCGACATGGGTTAGCATTTCGTATCCGGGCAGATGGCGTGTTGCATCCTGCCCCGAGGTCCTAGAGGCTTACATGAAAGTATGGTTTAAGCGGGGCTTATTCAGCCTCGTCGTTTTAGCTATTGTCACAGTGGTAGGCGGGGCGATTTTCCTGCTGACATTCAATCCCAATTCGTACAAGCAGAAGCTGGCTGACATCGTCCAGCAAAAGTATCAGCGTACGCTCAAGATTGACGGTGATATCGAACTTTCTTTATTTCCCCGCATTGGCCTGTCCGTGCAGGGGCTGTCCCTGTCTGACCGTAATTCGGAAGATCCTTTCGCTTCTTTGGAAAGCGCCCGGTTTGCGGTGGCCTTGTGGCCTTTGATCAATAACCGCCTGGTAGTGGACCACGTTGCTGTTACCGGCTTCAAAGCCTGGATTGTGCGCGATGAAGAGGGCAAGCTGAATTTTGACGACTTGCTGCAAGCCCCGCCGGCTGGCCCTCACCTTCCCCTTGCCCGCTCGGGCGTATCCTTGTTGCCCGCAGCACAAGCTGCCGAGGCGCCTCAGACAGCCGAGCCTGCACCCGAATCCTTGCCTGTTCCTGAATTGATTGCCAAGCGCTCGGGCAGCGAAACGGATTTCCAGATTGATATTGCAGGTCTGAGCCTGAAGGGTGGTGAGATTCATTACTTCAGCAAACGCAGCAATGTAATTGGCCGTTTGTTGCAGCTGGAAGTGAACACGGGCCGCATGACCTTTGGTCAGCCTTTTGATGTAGCTTTCAAGAGCCGCTTGTCGGGGGACTATCCCGTGGCGGATGGTGTGCTGGAAGGGCAAGGGCAACTGAGTCTGGACCCTGCTTCCAAATCCTACGGTGCGCAAAAGCTGAACTTGAGTTTTATCGGTGATCTGGACCAGCTGCAGGCACAAAGCCTGACACTTAAGGGCAATGTGGCCTACAAGTCGGCCCAACGCCAGTTCAGCGCCACCAATCTGGATACCCAATTGCAAGGTCAGTGGTTGGGCGCTTACCCGGTCAGCGATCTGAATGCCACGCTAAATACGCCCAAGATGGAAATCGACAGCGTCAGCGACCTGGTGTCTTTCGAGAAGCTGGCTCTGCGTGTTCGTGGCAAAAATGAAGATCAGAATCTGGATCTGGCCCTGGATGTGCCTCGTATCCAGGTATCGCCTGCCCAGGCTGAAGGCTCGCCTGTCGTTGCCAGCCTGAAAGTCAGCGGCCCCAAGGTCCTGGGTTTGGGTTTGACGTTGCAAGGCTTGTCCGGTAACAGCCAGGAATTGATATTTGAGCAGGCCAAGCTGGACGGCGCCATCAAACAAGGCAGCCGTGTGGCGCAATTGAAGGCCAGTTCCCCCATGCAGTGGCAACCATCGAATGAGTGGCTGCGTCTGCCCGAGATTCAAGCCAATATCCGCGTGGAAGACGAGGCCGACGCAGGTAGCCGCTTCGAGATGCCGCTGACGGGCCAGGCAGACCTGAACAAAGGCAAACAAGAATACAGTGCGCAGCTAAGCAGTAGCACCGAGCAGGCTCAAGGCAGTCTGGATGTGAGCTTGCAAGATAAGGGTAAAGGGCCGTTGCTGAACGCGGTACTCAAAGCGGACAAGCTGGACCTGGACGAACTGCGTTCGATTTTCTGGGTGACAGCCCCCGAAGTGGTGACCCCACCGGAGCCGGAGCCAGAGGCTGAAGTGCCGGAAGCCGCTGCCGAGCAGGAGCCGGGCGCAGAGGAAGCTGAACAAGTCGAGCAGCCCAAGGCAGAGCAGGCAGAGGCGGCTCCCGCAGCCGAAGAAGTGGTTGAAGAAGCTTCCTCTTACGCTTGGCTGGATACGCTCAGCTTTGATCTGCGTTTTGAAATCGAAAAGCTGCGCAGCCTGGGTGTGGTGATGGATCAGGTGAAAGCTCAGGTCAAGAACCAGGGCCAGTTGATCAATTTGTCGCAGTTCAATGCGCAGGCGTATGAAGGTCAGCTTCAGGCCAAGGCCAAGGTTGAGCCCGGCAAGCGCTTCGAATTGGGCCTGAAGCTGCAGCAAATGCAGGTCGGTTCGCTCTTGCTGGATGCGTTCGGCAATGACTACCTGGCCGGCAAGGGCAATGTGGATCTGAACCTGAAGGCTCAAGGTGCCACAAGCCAGGAGCGTCTGAATGCTCTGGAAGGCGGCCTGACGGTCGATTTGCATGACGGTAGCTGGCGCAGCGTTGATCTGGACCAGAGCGTGCGCGATATCAACGAAGCCGTGCGCAATGCCTTTGGCGGTCAGATTCCTTTGCTGCTGCCCCAGTCCGATCCTTTGCGCCGCACGGTGTTGAACCGTTTGCAGGGCAGTCTGGATATCAAGAAAGGGCAAGCGACTTTCCGTAATTTACGGGCCACCACCCCGATTCTGACGGTGACAGCGGCTAAAGGCGCCACGCTGGACCTGGTAAATCAGCAAGCAGATGTGACTTTGCAGGCTCGCCTGAACCACAACAATCTGGCCGTGGAAGAGCGCAAGTCCTTCCAGGACCTGCGCAATGTGCTGATTCCTATCCATATCTCCGGCCCCTGGACAGGGCTGTCCTACCAGATTCAGTGGAAAGACATTGCCAGCAACTCCATCAAGAAGGCACTGCAAGACGGTTTGCTGGATTTGTTGAGCCAGCAAGCGTCAGAAGCTAAAGCAGAGTCCACCCCCGATGTGAAGTCCGAGGTGAAGCAGATCATCAAGGAAGAGTTGGGGGCCAAGGTTCCACAAACCGTGGGCGAAGCCATGAAGCAGTGGTTCAAGCCATGAGCACAAGTTCAGCGTTAAGTTCGCCTGACCAGACGGTTTGCCTGTTGCAAGGCGGCCCGTCCCTTAGTGACGGCAAGGCACTGGCTTGCAAGGGGCGATGGGTGCTGGGGAACGATCAGGGGCAGGTTCTGGCCGCCGATGCGCTGCCTGCTTTGGCCGAGCTCAGTATGGAACTGCGTTTTGGCCAGCTGGTGTTGCGCGCTCCCGGTATGTTGCGCCTGGATATTGAAGTGGATGTTATTGAAGACGATCCGGATTCCTTTTCCCTGTGGCAGGAAAATGGGCAATCCGTGCAATTGGTAGACGAAGGGGATTTGCCTGCCCAGTGGTTCAGCCGCTATACAGGCCAGTCGCTGCGTCTGTTAAAGCGTTTGCCCCAGGCTGAGTAAGCTGTCTGCGCGGTGATCCATATAGAACAAGCCCTGCTCATGGCAGGGCTTTTTTTATTCTGCTTATGTCGTAGGTTCGGACTGTAGCCGGCGATAGCGGGCAAGCAGCGTTTCCTGGCTTTCCTGGTGCTGGGGGTGAACCTCGATACATTCGACCGGGCACACTACCACACACTGCGGCTCATCAAAGTGGCCGACGCATTCTGTACACAGGTTGGGATTGATCTCGTAGATCTCCTCGCCCATGTAAATAGCCAGGTTAGGGCACTGCGGCTCACAAACGTCGCAGTTAATGCATTCTTCAGTAATGTGCAGTGCCATAGCGCAGTGTCCTGATAAGCGTGGTCCTTGGATTTGACCAGTCGGTCACCCTACAGTGTAGTACGGACCGCTGCGCAGGGCGAGTTCAGGTGGCTGAAACCGTTTGCTGATTGCGTTCCTTGGCTTTGGTTTGTAGCCAACGCTCCACGGACGGGAACACAAATTTGCCTACATCACCGCCCAGAATGGCAATTTCGCGCACGATGGTGCCGGAGATGAACTGGTACTGATCCGAAGGAGTCATGAACATGGTCTCGACTTCGGGCAGCAGGTGACGGTTCATGCCCGCCATTTGAAATTCGTACTCAAAATCGGACACGGCGCGCAGGCCACGTACGATAACGCGACCATTTTGTTCGCGTACAAAGTCCTTGAGCAGGCCGGAAAAGCTTTTCACTTCCACGTTTGGATAGTGGCTGAGCACTTCGGAGGCGATCTCAACACGCTCTTCAACGGTGAAGAAAGGGCGCTTGTTCTGGCTGGAGGCCACACCGACCACAACGTGATCGAAAAGGTTGGCGGCTCGCCGGACCAAGTCTTCATGGCCTCGTGTCAGGGGGTCGAAGGTGCCGGGGTAAACAGCTGTGATCATGGTGCATCCGCGTAAGTGGTTCAAGTTGGCAGGTCGGAGTCCGGGGGGAGCGGTGCAGGCGTCCCGGAAAATTCGGCATTATTGACTGTTTTTTGCATCGCAGCAAATCGCAACAAATGATAATGTACCTGCCCTGCCTTATCCTGTCGTAGTATCCCGTATTGATCTGGGGCTTGTATAGGGGTTTCGGACTCAATGTAAACCAGTGCGTCCGGTGCCAGCACATTGGGCAGCAAGGGCCAGATACGTTCCATCCAGTCCTGCGCAAAGGGCGGGTCTATGAAGACCAGATCGTAGCGCATCTGGCTGCGCTCCAGAATATGGAGGGCGTCGCCCGCATGGATACGGACGTGGTCTGCCTTGAGTTTGGTACGCAGGCTGCGCAAATTGCTGACAGCGGGTCCGTGGCGTTCCACCATTTGTACAAAGGCGACACCGCGCGAGGCCGCTTCAAAGCCCAGGGCTCCGCTACCGGCAAACAGATCCAGCACGTTCTTGTTGCTGAATTGACCGCCCCAGAAGTGGTTAAGCCAGTTAAACAGCGTTTCGCGCACACGATCCGGGGTGGGCCGCAGACCGGGTGCATCGACGACTGAAATCGGTGTGCGGCGGTAATCACCACCTACAATACGGACAGCATGTTTTCTCATTAGCGCTTTGATCGGATAATGTGGTCATTCAACAGAATTTTCTAGTGTAAATCGTATGTTCAGTTTTTTTAAAAGAAAGAAGGCCAAGCCAGAGCCACAAGTCACTCAAACGGAGCTGACCGAGCCGCTTTCTCCTGCCCCGTCTCAGCCCCAGGCTGACGCGGCAGATGCATCCCCCGCTGTATCGCAGGAGCAAAGCACGCCGGTTCAAACGCCGGTGGCCTCGCCTGCTGTGGCTTTGGATAGCCAGGCAGCCAGCCAGGCTGAACATCGCGCTGCTTCCGAGTCTACGCCCACGCAGCCAGAGGTGCCACAACCCGCCCCGGCCAGTGTCCCGACCCCAGAGCCTGCCCGTGTCCACGAGCCGCAAGTGCAGCCCGTACCTGAACCCGTTCGTATTCCCGAGCCGGAGGTGCAGCCTGTGCCGGAGCCAAGCCGTGCTCCGGAGCCCGAGGTCGAGCCAGTGCCTGAACCCGAGGTGCAGCCGATTCCCGAGCCGGTACCGCAACCGGAACCCGAGATACAGCCGACTCCTGAACCGGAGCCAGAGATTGTTCCAGTTCCTGCGCCACAGCCTGACCCAGCACCTGCCCCGACGCCAGAGCCAGAAGCCGCCGCACCTGTGGTGAAAACTTCCTGGATGGCACGCTTGAAACAGGGCTTGTCGCGTACCGGTCAGAGCTTGAGCAGCCTGTTCGTCGGTGCCAAGGTTGATGAAACGCTGTTCGAGGAACTGGAAGACGCCTTGCTGATGGCAGACGCGGGTGTTGAGGCTACCGAGAAACTGATTACCGCTTTGCGTGCTCGTGTTCGTAAGGAAAAAATCAGCGATGCAGCCCAAGTCAAACAAGCCCTGTGCGACATCCTGACCGATCATTTGAAGCCCCTGGAGAAATCCTTTCCTCTGGAATCGAGCAAACCACTGGTAGTCATGATTGCCGGGGTGAATGGTGCAGGTAAAACCACGTCTATCGGTAAGTTGGCCCACACCTTCCAGGAGCAGGGCGCAAAAGTCTTGTTGGCCGCCGGTGATACCTTCCGTGCTGCTGCTCGTGAACAGCTGATTGAGTGGGGCACCCGCAATAACGTCAGTGTTATTGCTCAGGACGGTGGTGACCCCGCCGCGGTGGCGTTTGATGCCGTGCATGCAGGGCGTGCCCGCGATATGGGCGTGGTCATGGTGGATACCGCCGGCCGCTTGCCAACCCAGCTTCACCTGATGGAAGAGCTCAAGAAGATCAAGCGCGTCATCGGCAAGGCCGATGGTCAGGCTCCTCATGAAATTCTCTTGGTTGTGGACGGCAATACCGGCCAGAACGCCATTTCGCAGATCCGTGCCTTTGATGCAGCCTTGGGTCTGACTGGCCTGGTGGTTACCAAGCTGGACGGCACGGCCAAAGGCGGTACGCTGGCTGCCGTTGCTGCCTGTGCGCAAGGCGTACGTCCTATTCCGGTTTACTGGATTGGCGTGGGCGAGGGCATGCAGGATCTGCAGGCCTTTGTGGCCCGTGAGTTTGCGTCGGCCTTGTTGGGCATGAACGCTTAAATCCAAGTTTGGCTGTCAAAAAAGCGGCGATGCCTGTAAAGACATCGCCGCTTTTTTATCCCTGGGCCGACCAGGAAAAGAGCACTACGTAGTAGCAAACCAAGGCTCAGTGCACAGTGGGCTTTTCAGTGCTTTTGGCGTTCAGCGTCGCAGAAGCTCTGTTTGCGGCTGATGCTGATCCAAGGCATTGAGCGCATGCTGTGCATGGGCGGCACGACCTTGACGGGCATGCGTCAGCCAGTCCCGCGCAAACTGCGCTTGTTCGGGGTTGGCCGCATGTTGGGCATACCAATCCAGCGCCACGTCCACGTCGGTGACTGCACCAATCAAGGCCTGACATTCGCGCAGCACTTTGTGCAGCCCTTGCTTGTCGGCTGCGCTGGGCAAAAACTCCAGGCAGTAGCGCAGGCTCTTGATACGGTTGCGCAAACGATGCTGCTTGTCCTGGCTGATCTGCGCAAAGCGTTGGCTGCGTAGTTGAATTGTCTGGAACCAGCGGCTGATACGGGCTTCGATCAAATGTTCGGGCTGAGGTACACCGTTCAGTTCCAGCGTAGGGCCGCAAATCAGGCTTTGCAGATTACTTAACAGCAGGGACTGAAACTCGGCTGCACTGGCCAATTGGACCGGGTCGTGCTCCAGATGGGCGGGAGTAGGCTCAGGTGCGGGGCCGGGCATTCCCGCTTGCAGCAGCAAGGGGGTGATTTCCAGGTGTACCAGGTCATGGTCGCGTGCCTGACCAAACAGACCAAAATAATGTGTCAGGCGCGTATTGGCATACCCTTCGCTAGCCGATAGCCACATTTTGAACAGCTTGCGGCAGGAGCGCAGACGGCGCAGACCCACGCGCATCAAGGCCAGATAGTCGGCCTGACGGGAAGAGTCCGGACGTATGCCATCCACGCCGGCCAGCAAGGCGGCATTGCGAATGACCTGTTCCAGGCTCATGGTGGCACTCAGGCTATAAAACTGTTCCAGATCTTCGGTGTCAACAAAATGCGGTTTGGGCAGGTCGTAGGCTTTGCGGGTCAGGGCCGCAGCTACCTGTTCGGGCGTCAGATCCAGACTTTCCGATTTGGCCCGGCGGCGGTCCGCCAGACTGGCCAGGGCATCACCACGCTCGGACTTGCTGCGCATCTCCAGAATCAGGCCATGTTTGTACAGCCAGCGCTGGCCAACCTCAAACATGGTCAGGCTCTCGCCCTTGATCAGCTCAATTTCCAGCTCGTTGACCAGCAGCTTCAAACCATTGGATTCGATATGGCCCACATCGTAGGCCAGCTCCAGTTCAGACTGGCCTTGCTTGATCAGGGCCAGCTCGCGCTGGATGCGGGTTTGATAACGCGCTTGAATCTGATCCGCGTAACGAGCCAGCGCAGCGTGGGCGGGTGTGTCCTGATACAGACTCAGGTCCAGTTCCGGGCCGGGACGGGGGTGATTGATTTCAATGCGGGACAGGGTATCAGGACCGGGCAGTTTGACGGTCTGAACCCATTGCTCGCCTTCCTTGCGCAGACGCAAGGCGATACTCGAGCGCGCCAAATCGCGTTCGGGCGTATCAAAGTAAATGGCATTTAAGGTAATGCTACCCGTGCGTACTGCGTCAAAGGCGGTCAATAAACCGGGACGGGCACTCTCGGGTACAAAAAATTTCAGTTCTTGTTCTAGCACAGCATCGCACTCGAGAAATCACCCACAACAGGTGGGCGGATAAAACGATTATTTTGCATGTAAACCAGCCAAACTTGAAGTGTCGACACCCGTATAAGTGTGTGTAGTCATGTCAAGTTTTATAAAGGGGGAGTACCTAGTGGCTCGCGCCAGCCCAACTGGTGTGAAATGCTGTTGGCGCACTGTCGCAACTGAGCCAGGATGGGGCTGTTGATACTGGCATCAAACAGCGTACTGGGGCCCAGACTGGTCAGGGCCAGCACAATCTGGCCGGAGTGATCAAATACGGGGACGGACAGGGCATCAATACCGGGCAAGGGGTTGCCCAGTGCCTGTGCCACACCTTGTTCACGGATTTTCTCCAGCATGGCAGCCAGTTCTTTGGGGCTGGGGCGCAGCGGACTGATACTGGTGACAACCGCGCTGTCACCTGCCTCGCGCTCAATGTAGTGGCGCGCCACTTCAGGGGGCAGCCAGGCGGCAAAGACGTGGCCGGTGGCCGTGTGCAGCATGGACATGACCGTGCCGCAGCGCATGTTCACATGGACCGGGTAGCTGGCCTCGCTGATATGAACCATGGTGGGTCCGTGTGAGCCCAGCACCGCCAAGCCCAGGGTGTGCCCGATGCGCGAGGCCCAGGCTTGAACCAGGGGCAGGGCAATCTTCACCGGGTTCTGGCTTTGCAAGCTGACCAAACCCATCTGCAAGGCAAACGGCCCCAGCTCGTACAGGCCGGTAGCCGGAGCCTGCTGCACCAGTCCTACGTTGGTAAAACTGACCAGATACGGGTGGGCTTTGGCCGAACTCATCCCAGCTTGCGTGGCCAGATCTCGCAACATCATGGGTTGTCCGCTATCTACCAGCACTTTCAACAGGCCAAAACCCGTTTCAATGGATTGGATACGGCGACGCTTTTCGTCCATAGCAGGCAAAATGGGTTCGGTCATAGGGGTTTGGAGCGGTTTGGCACGGTCTTCAAGTGTACCGACTAATGAAGCTGCCCGCCGGGCCTTGGGTGTCGTAAAATGGCCTTAATTATTATCTGTCTGAGCAAAGAGCACGATGAATCAAGAAATTCAGTCCGACGCTGGTCAACTGGGCGCCAGTCCAATCGCTCCCGTTCCAGAGATTGTTGAAGAGCTGCGCGCCGGTCGCATGGTTATTCTGGTTGACGAAGAGGACCGCGAAAACGAAGGCGATCTGGTCATGGCCGCCGAATTCGTAAATGCCGAAGCGATCAACTTCATGGTGACGCATGGCCGCGGTCTGGTTTGCCTGACGCTGACCGAAGAGCGCTGCCGCCAGCTGGACCTGCCTTTGATGGCCACCCGCAACGGTACCCGCTTTGGCACCAACTTCACGGTGTCGATTGAAGCGGCTGAAGGCGTGGAGACCGGCATTTCCGCTGCTGACCGCGCCCGTACTGTGCAAGCGGCCGTGGCCCGTGATGCACGTCCGATTGATCTGGTGCAGCCTGGTCACATTTTTCCCTTGAAGGCGGCCAAAGGTGGTGTGCTGGTGCGTGCCGGTCACACCGAAGCGGGCTGCGATTTGACGGCGATGGCAGGCTTGACCCCGGCTGCTGTCATTTGTGAAGTGCTCAATCCTGACGGCACCATGGCGCGTTTGCCCGATTTGTTGGTGTTCGCCCGCGAACACGGCATCAAGGTTGGCACCATTGCGGACCTGATCCAGTACCGCAGCGAACACGAGTCCATGATCGAGCGTTTGCACAAGAAGTCCGTCAAGACTCCTTATGGCGAATTTGAATGCCACGCTTACCGCGATCTGTCTTCCGGTGGCTTGCATCTGGCACTGGTGCACGGTGAAATCAGCCCGGAAGTGGAAACCCTGGTGCGTGTACATGAACCGACTACCGTGCTGGATGTTCTGATCGAGGGGGATGTGGGCCACAGTTGGACCCTGCCCACTGCGTTGCGTACCGTGGCCAAATCCGACAGCGGTGTTGTCTTGCTGATGAACTGCCAGAGCTCCGAAGAAGAGAGTTTCGAGCAGATTCAGGCCTGGGCTGCAGACAGCCCGGCCCAGGCGCCACGCGGTCGCCCTAGCCGCAACGATCTGCGCACCTACGGAATTGGTGCACAAATTTTGCGTGACCTCAATGTTGGTAAAGCCCGTTTGATGTCGCGACCACGTAAAATGCCAAGCATGGCCGGGTTTGCATTGACCGTGACGGGTTACCATAGCGAACCAGACTCTCAATCCTAAGCGGAGCTTCCAACATGAATCCTTACATTGTTACCCCTGACCTGAATGGGGAAGGTCTGCACATTGGTATTGTGCGTGCGCGTTTTAATGAATCCATCGGTCTGACCGAGTTGGAAGCCTGCTTGAAAGAGCTGGAAGCTTTGGGTGTAGACGAGCGCGACGTGACCGTTCTGTCCGTCCCCGGTGCGCTGGAACTGGGCATTACCCTGGGCCAGATGGCTGAAACCGGCGAATTTGATGCCCTGATCGCTCTGGGTGCTGTTATCCGCGGTGACACCTACCACTTTGAAGTGGTCAGCAATGAAAGCGCTTCGGCCATTACTCAAGTCTCCCTGGCAACCGGTATTCCTGTTGCCAACGGTGTACTGACCACCAACACAGATGAACAAGCCGAGATTCGTGCTGCTGAAAAAGGTCGCGATTGCGCCCGTACAGCGGTCGAGCTGGGCAATCTTATCGCCGTCCTCGAACCCGAGCTGGACGACGATGAGGACGAAGATTACGAGGACGAAGATCTTGACGACGACAAATAAAGTCCCGGCCAGCAAGGCCAACGGACGATCCGCGCGCCGCCGCTCGCGCGAATTTGCCCTGCAGGGCATCTACTCCTGGCTGTTGCGAGGTGCTGATGGCCTGCAGGAAGCCACCTCCATCGACGCTCATATCCGGGGCGACGAGGAGTTTGGCGAAGCCGACGCAGCCTGGTTCAAAACCTTGCTGTTCGGCGTCATGCGCGAAGCCCCTGTGCTGCGCGAACGCTTTTTGCCGTATGTGGATCGTCCTTTGGAAGAGCTCTCTCCCATTGAACACGGCATCTTGCTGATTGGCAGCTACGAACTGGTGCATCACGTTGAAGTGCCTTACCGCGTTGCCATTAACGAAGCCGTTGAACTGGCCAAGTCCTTTGGCGGTACCGACGGTTTCAAATTCGTGAACGGCGTGCTGGACAAACTGGCCGCCGACGTACGCGCACCTGAAGTTGCCAAGCAGGCCCGCCGCTAAAACGGGGCGTGCCGTGCTGAACGAGTTCGGTCTTATCCAGCAGTATTTCAATCGTCCCGCTCCCGAAGGCTATTTGGGAGTGGGCGACGACTGCGCCCTTTTTACTCCAACACCCGGCTGGCAACTGGCCAGCAGCGTGGATCTATTGATCGAAGGGCAACATTTCTTTCCCGATGTGGACCCCTTTCTCTTGGGGCACAAGGCGCTGGCCGTGAACCTGTCGGACCTGGGCGCCATGGGAGCCAAGCCACGAGCCTGCCTCCTGGCTTTGTCCATGCCCGAAGTCCGGCCCGAGTGGCTGGCCGCATTCTCCAAAGGTTTGTTTGAACTGGCCGATCAGGCGCAATGCCCCTTGATCGGTGGCGATACCACGCGCAGCAAGCAGGGGGTGGTCATCAGCATTACGGTGCTGGGTGAAGTCCCAGCGGGACAGGCCTTGCAACGCAGCGCGGCTCAAGCTGGTGACGACATCTGGTTGACGGGTACCTTGGGGGCGGCAGACATTGCCTTGCGCCTCCTGCAGGGTCGACTGGCCGCGGACCCGGATCGTCTGGCTGCCAGCCGCCCAGCCTTGGAACAGCCCTGGCCGCCTTATCGCCTGGGTCATGCCCTGGCAGGTTTGGCTCATGCTGCCATTGATGTGTCTGATGGCCTGGTTCAAGACCTGGGTCATATCGCCAAAGCCAGCCAATGTGCCGCCCATCTGGATTGGGACGCCTTGCCGCTGGATCTTTCCTTAAAGGGTTTGCCTGCCGAGCTGCAGCGCGAAGCGGTTCTGGTTGGTGGTGACGTTTTTCAATTGTGTTTTACGGGGGCTCCCCAACAACGGGAGTCCATCATGGCGCTGGCCCAGCGCGAAGGCGTGCAGCTTAGCCGTATTGGCTCCATGCACGCTGGTAGCGGGGTGTACGTGCGTGATCAACAGGGTCTGCATCCTGCCCCTGCCCAGGGCGGTTTCGATCATTTTGGTGGCTGAGTCTGTGTCATGAGCACATTTCCTGATCCTTCCTTGAATCCCATTCAACGTCCTACCCTGGATTGGGTGGTGAAAAAGCCTTGGCGCCTGATTGCCTTTGGCGGCGGTACCGGCGTATTGCGTCCGGGGCCGGGTACCTGGGGCACGGTGCTGGCCTGGGTCTTGTGGGTCTTGGGTCTGCATGTGCTGACCGACACGCAAATGGCCATTTTCTTGCCGCTCACCTTTTTCATTGGCTGCTGGGCTTGCCACCGCACGGGCTACGACCTGGGCGTGTCCGATCACAGCGGCATGAATTGGGATGAGATGGTCGCCTTCTGGCTGGTGCTGTGGCTGATTCCGCAGACCTGGCTTGCACAGGGCATCGCATTCGTTTTATTTCGTTTCTTTGATATTCTCAAACCACCGCCAATCCGCTATTTTGATCGTCGTCTGCATAATGGTTTTGGCGTTATGTGGGACGATCTCCTGGCGGCAGGCTATACCTTGTTGCTGATGGCTGTCTTGGTACGTTTTGGAGTTTTCTCATGAGCGATTACGAGCACGGCAATGCCGCCCTGGCCCTGGGGCGAGCCCTTAAAGATCGCGGCTGGATGGTTGCCTGCGCCGAGTCATGTACGGGTGGCCTGCTGGCTGCTGCCCTGACGGACCTGCCCGGCTCCAGCGCCTGGTTCGAGCGCGGTCTGGTTACTTACAGCAATAAGGCCAAGGTTCAGGAACTGGGCGTGAACCAGGACACCCTGGATCGTTTTGGCGCGGTCAGCGAGGAAACCGCCATGGAAATGGCGGCGGGTGCGCTGGAAGCCACTGCAGATGCGGAACTGGCTATTTCCACGACCGGCATTGCCGGTCCGGATGGAGCCACGGCGGGCAAGCCGGTTGGCCTGGTGTGCTTCGGTTTTGCACAGCGCCGGGGTGATGGCATTGTGACCCGCGCCTCTGCTCGTATCTTTGATGGAGACCGGGCCCAAATCCGTCAGCAGGCCGTGGAATACGCCTTGGCCAGTGCGCTGACCATGCTCAATCCCGCCTGATTGCTCAGGCCGGTAACATCAAACCCAGCTGCCTGGCGCTCGAACGTAGTTCGGGCAGGCAGCGCTGGATCAGCTTTTCTTCCGTATCCTGCCAGTCCTTGATGCTGATGCTCATTCCGGCTACAACGCGCCCGCTGGCACTGCGCACGGGTACGCCAATGGCCGTTAGACCCAGTTCCAGTTCTTCCTTGATCAAGGAATAATCCTTTTCCTGTACCTGCTTCAATTCGCGCAGCAAAGCCTCGCGAGTATGGGCGGTGTATTGCGTCATGATCTTGAAGGGAGCCAGCTCCAGGTAGGCATCCAGCCTGCTTTGCGGCAACTGCGACAGCATCATTCGCCCGATAGAGGTGCAGTGAGCAGGCAGGCGGCTACCCAGGCCCAAAGACACAGTCAGTACACGCTGTCGTTGGGCGCGTGCCAGATACAGAATTTCGTCTCCATCCAGCAAGGCCAGTGCACAGGTTTCACCGACGCGGTCACTCAGGTCGTCCAGTATGGGCTGGGCCAGACTGACGATGGAGGTCGAAGAAAAGTACGCATGGCCCAGCTGCAAAATCGCCGGACGCAGCTTCCAGAACGGACCTTCCTGCTCTGCATAGCCCAGGGCTTGCAGCGTGTAGAGGCAGCGCTGCACCACCGCCCGTGCCAGACCCGTTTTCAGGGCAATTTCTGCGGCCCGCAATGGCCGTCTTCTATCTGAAAAAGCCGTAATCACCTGCAGGCCACGGGCTAACGATTGCATGTAATCCGGGTCGCCTTTGTAGCTGCTGGTGGCGGGGCCTGTTTCTTTATTTGTTGTCATGGCTCAGGAAGTGGCAAGGTCTAGTTTTGTTCGATTAGCGAACTCGATGGGATTGGCAAGAATTATCGATGATAAATTGTAAAAAAAACAAGACTTAGCAATTTAATAATCAAGTTCGATTATCGGACAAAATAAGTTTGGAGTGATTCATGAAAAAAATTCTAGCCCGTAAAGTGGCTCCTCTGCTGGCCGGAATGGGTTTGTTGTTTTGTTCCTTGGGCGCGCAAGCCGCGTATCCGGACAAGCCTATCCGTCTGGTTGTGCCCTTTACGCCGGGCGGTGTGACTGACGTGATTGCCCGAGGTGTCGCGCAGCAACTGTCCAAGGATCTGGGCCAGATCATCATTGTGGAAAACAAGCCCGGCGCCAGCGGCATTATCGCTACGGACTTCGTCGCGAAATCTGCCCCCGATGGCTATACCGTCTTGCTGGCCGCGGTTGGTCAGGCCGTGGTGAACAACCACCTTTACAAGAAACTGCCTTACGATCCGGCGCAGGATCTGGCCGCTGTTTCTCTGGTGGCGGAAGGGCAGAACGTGCTGGTGGTGAACGCCAAGCAAAGCCCATTCAATACGGGCGAAGAGTTGATCAGCCATGCTCGCGCCAAGCCCGATGATCTGACTTACGCTTCCTTTGGTAATGGCTCGTCCTCGCACCTGTCGGCTGCCGCCTTTACCACGATGGCCAATATCGACGTCATCCACGCTCCTTACCGTGGCAGCGCACCTGCCATGACCGATCTGCTAGGTGGTCACATCTCCTTCATGTTCGACAGCATGGGCACCGCAATTACGCACATCAACGCCAATACTGTGCGTCCCCTGGCTGTGTCCGGTCCGGAGCGTTCCTCCTTGTTGCCAGAGGTTCCAACCTTTGCAGAGTTGGGCCTGAACCAGGGCTATAACGTGACAGCCTGGTTTGGTTTCCACGTCAGCAGCGGCACGCCTACTGAAATTATTGATCGCCTGAGCCAGGCCATGAAAACCGTCAGCGAGAACAGCGAGTTTGTTGAAACCTTCCGTCGTCAAGGCGTGGACATCATTTCCTCCACCCCTGCCGAGTACGCCGAGTTCCTGCGTCAGGAAGACGAGAAATTGGGCAGCCTGATCAAGCAAGCCAATATCACGCTGGACTAATTGTTTTTGAATGGAGCACTGTAACGTGAGCGATCAGCACGCCTCGCAGGCGACGCGTCCTGCCCCTTTGGATGGTATCCGGGTTCTGGATCTGACACGCATTCTGGCTGGCCCATGGTGCACACAGAACCTGGCCGACCTGGGGGCCAATGTCTACAAGATAGAGCGACCCGAAACCGGCGACGATACTCGCGCCTGGGGCCCGCCCTTTTTGCAGACACCTGAAAAGGAAGATACGGCTGAAGCGGCCTATTACTTGTCGGCCAACCGTAACAAGCAGTCGATCAGCCTGGATATTGCCAGCCAGGAAGGGGCGGATGTGGTGCGTGCCATGGCACGGGAATGCGACATTCTGGTGGAGAACTTCAAGGTGGGTGGTCTGGCTAAATACGGCCTGGACTACGCCAGCTTGAAAGAGATCAACCCTCGCCTGATTTATTGCTCGATTACCGGCTTTGGCCAGACAGGCCCTTATGCCGAGCGTCCGGGTTATGACTTCATGATCCAGGCCATGGGCGGCATGATGAGCCTGACGGGCGAGCGTGATGACAAGCCCGGCGGTGGTCCACAGAAAGCGGGGGTTGCTGTCGCGGACTTGATGACGGGCATGTATGCCACCAGCAGCATTCTGGCCGCCTTGTTTGAACGCTCACGCAGTGGTTTGGGGCAGCATATTGACATTGCCTTGCTGGACTGTCAGGTAGCCATGCTGGCGAATCAGAACATGAACTATCTGGTCAGTGGGCAGGCACCGAAGCGGGCCGGTAATGCACACCAGAATCTGGTGCCGTATCAGGTGTTCCCAACGGCAGATGGCCACATCATTGTGGCTATCGGCAATAACCGTCAGTTCGCGGCTTATTGCGAAGCAATTGGACACCCGGAAATTGTTGAGGATTCGCGTTTCAACATTAACAGTCAGCGGGTCAAGCACCGGGATGAGCTGGAGCAGATTCTGAGTGCCGCGATGCAACAGCATCCTAGCGCTTACTGGCTGGAAGCACTGGACAAGATCGGTGTGCCAGCTGGACCTATCAATGATCTGCACGGCGTGTTCTCGCACCCGCAGGTTCAGGCCCGGAATATGCGTATCGAGCTGGACCACAGCCAGGCCGGCAAGGTCAGCATGACGGCCAGCCCCATGCGCTTCTCTGACAGTCCGGTGTCCTACCGCATGGCTCCGCCGCAGTTGGGTGAGCATACCGAGCAGGCGCTGGAGAGTTTGCTGGGAGCGGATAACCCGGAGCTGAAGCAGTGGCGCAACCGGAACCAGGCTTGACTAGGGTTAAAAGCCAAAGCCAAAGCCAAAGCCAAAGCCAAAGCCAAACCAGAATTTGAACCAGTGTCAGAGTCGAGGCGCAGGCCTAGTTTAGCGTTTGGACTTGTGGCAGAAGTAGTGTCTGATTGACACCGCCCCTGCTACCTGAAATACAGGTCAGACCCTGGCCTAGGTCTCGTGACTCAGTAGGGGGGAGGCTGCTTCTTACGCTTAAGGCTCAACTGAGCCTGAGCGGGTCCTATCGGTCATAGCTTAATAAATAAGAAGCCCCACTCACTTTGGATTGAATCCAAGTGAGTGGGGCTTTCTTGTATCTACACTAATTGCTGTCGCTGTCGCTGTCGCTGTCGCTGTCGCTGTCGCTGTCGCTACAAGCTTGGACTCTGTATCCCCGGTCTGTTTTCAAACCGGGGAAGGGCAGTCAATTAGCGCTGCTTGTTGCGCGCATCATTAATCGCATTGCGCGTAGCAATCGCTGCAGCTTGTGCCGCATCACGCCAGTCATCGCCTCGGCTGGCGTACAGAATGGCACGCGAAGAGTTGATCATCATGCCGTTACCTTGCGAGTCCATACCAGCAGCAACGGTGGCGACCACATCGCCACCTTGTGCGCCAATGCCGGGCACCAGCAAAGGCATATCGCCAATACGGGCACGTACCTTGCCAATTTCCTCGGGGAAGGTTGCGCCCACCACCAAAGCACATTGGCCGTTTGTATTCCATTTCTCTGCCACCAGGCTGGCTACGTGCAGGTACAACGGGGTACCGTCGGCCATCTCCATGAATTGCAGGTCCGAGCCACCAGGGTTGGAGGTGCGGCACAGCACGATCACGCCCTTGTCCTTGTGCTCCAGGTACGGCTCTACCGAGTCAAAGCCCATGTAGGGGCTGACGGTGACGGCGTCTGCGCGGTAGCGCTCAAAGGCTTCGCGTGCGTACTGCTCGGCTGTCGAACCCACGTCGCCACGCTTGGCATCGAGCACGATGGGCAGGTGAGGGTAACGGCTGCGAATGTAGTCGCACAGGTCTTGCAACTGATCCTCGGCACCCTGAGCGGCAAAGTAGGCAATCTGTGGTTTGATGCCGCAGGTGTAGTCGGCGGTGACGTCCACAATCGCTTTGCAGAACTCATAAATCGCGCCGGGTTTGCTGGCCAGCTCCAAAGGCAGGCGGGCAGGGTCTGGGTCCAGACCCACCATCAGCATGGATTGGTTGTCCGTCCAGGCACGGTTCAGTTTTTCTATGAATGTCATGGGAATCAGGAAAGTAAACGGCTATACAAAAAGCTGAGCCAGACGGCACCAGCAAAAATAAGGGACAGCAGCACGGCAGCACTGGCCAGATCCTTGGCCCGCCCGATCAAGGGGTGGTGCTCCAGGGTAATCGTGTCGGCCAGGGCCTCCAGGGCCGAGTTCAGCAGCTCTACCACTAGCACAAAGACTAGTGTGCCCAGCAAGACCAGAATCTCTGCCGGGGTTTGTCCCAGCCAGAATGCCAGTGGCGTCAGGATGACAGCCAGTGCCAGTTCCTGGCGAAAGGCAGCTTCATGGCGCAGGGCGGCGGCCAGGCCCTGGCTGGAGTAGCGCAGGGCATTGAACAGGCGACCAACACCGCCTTTGCTTTTGAATGGAGAGTCTGACATGAAGGACGCTGCAGATTGAAGTGCCCTGATTATAGGGGTTTGCTTGGGCGAAAAAAAACCGGATGGAAAAATCCATCCGGTTTTTGTACTAAAAGCGTGGCGATCAGGGCAGAAGTGATCAATTTCCGCCCGGATCGGGGTGCTGATAAGTGGCTTAGAAGCCGCCCATACCACCCATGCCGCCCATGCCACCCATGTCAGGCATGGCTGGAGCAGGTTTGTCTTCCACGATTTCGGTCACGGCCACTTCGGTGGTCAGCAACAGGCTGGCGATCGAAGCTGCGTTTTGCAGGGCAGTGCGAGTCACCTTGGTTGGGTCCAGAACGCCTTGCTCGACCAGGTCACCGTATTCGCCAGTAGCAGCGTTGTAACCGTAGGTGCCGGTGCCGCTGGCCACTTGGTTAACAACCACGCTGGCTTCTTCGCCGGCGTTGGAAACGATGGTGCGCAAAGGAGCTTCGATAGCACGCAGGATCAGCTTGATACCGGCGTCTTGGTCGGTGTTGTCGCCTTTCAGTTGGGCAACAGCTGCGCGGGCACGAATCAGTGCAACGCCACCGCCAGGAACGATACCTTCTTCGACGGCTGCGCGAGTAGCGTGCAGGGCGTCTTCAACGCGGGCTTTCTTCTCTTTCATTTCGACTTCGGTGGCAGCGCCAACGCGAATCACGGCAACACCGCCAGCCAGCTTGGCCACGCGCTCTTGCAGTTTTTCACGGTCGTAGTCGGAAGTGGACTCGTCGATCTGAACGCGGATTTGTTTCACGCGAGCTTCGATGTCGGTGCCGTTGCCAGCGCCGTCGATGATCGTGGTGTTTTCTTTGGCCACTTCAATGCGCTTGGCCTGACCCAGGTCGTCCAGAGTCGCTTTCTCCAGGGACATACCGGTTTCTTCGGAGATCACGGTACCGCCAGTCAGGATAGCGATGTCTTCCAGCATGGCTTTGCGACGATCGCCAAAGCCAGGAGCTTTAACGGCGGTAGTCTTCAGAATGCCACGGATGTTGTTCACAACCAGAGTAGCCAGGGCTTCGCCTTCCACGTCTTCAGCAACGATCAGCAAAGGACGGCTGGTCTTGGCAACTTGCTCCAGTACGGGCAGCAGGTCACGGATGTTGGAGATTTTCTTGTCGAAAATCAGAACAAACGGATCGTCCAGAACAGCAACTTGCTTGTCAGCGTTGTTGATGAAGTAAGGGGACAGGTAGCCGCGGTCAAACTGCATACCTTCGACCACGTCCAGTTCGTTTTCCAGGGATTTGCCGTCTTCAACGGTAATCACGCCTTCTTTGCCCACTTTGTCCATGGCATTGGCGATGATCTCACCAATGGAGTGGTCGCTGTTGGCGGAGATGGAACCGACCTGAGCAATTTCTTTGCTGGTGGTGCAAGGACGGGACAGTTGACGCAGTTCGTCAACCACAACGCCAACGGCCTTGTCGATACCGCGCTTCAGGTCCATTGGGTTGATGCCAGCGGCAACAAACTTCAGGCCTTCTTCAACGATGGCTTGAGCCAGAACAGTAGCGGTAGTGGTACCGTCACCGGCGTTGTCGGAAGTTTTGGAAGCAACTTCTTTAACCAGTTGAGCACCGATGTTCTCGAACTTGTCTTTCAGTTCGATTTCTTTGGCAACGGACACACCGTCTTTAGTAACGGTAGGAGCGCCGAAAGAGCGGTCCAGAACAACGTTACGGCCTTTGGGGCCCATGGTGGTCTTAACAGCGTTGGCCAGAACGTTGACGCCGCGCACGATGCGGGTACGTGCGTCGTCGCCGAAGTAAACTTGTTTTGCGGTCATGGTTTGAATCCTATTGAATTTTCGTTGGCGGTACTTATTCGATCACGGCGAAGATTTCTTCTTCGCGGATCACCAGCAGCTCTTCGCCGTCGATCTTGACGGCCTGGCCGGAGTATTTGCCAAACAGAACTTTGTCGCCGACCTTCAGATCCAGCGCCAGAACCTTGCCGTCCTCGGTTTTCTTACCGGGGCCAACGGCCAGGATTTCGCCTTGATCGGGCTTTTCAGTCGCGCTCTCGGGGATAACGATACCGGAAGCGGTGGTGCGTTCGTTGTCCAGACGCTTGACGATCACACGATCGTTCAAAGGACGCAGTGCCATGGAGAAACTCCTGTTTAAAGATGACTTTAGTTGTTGGTCCGATTGTGGGGGCGAGGCGTTTTAGCACTCAACCCCTTCGAGTGCTAATTATAGGGACGACTTTTCTAATTTCAAGAGCACCAGGGTCAGGCTGTTACATATTTGTCCTGGGGCGTGAAGTAGGGGGGAGGGAAACGCCGGGTTCTGGTGCGTGTCTGGACTTGGACTCACATTAATAAGGCAAGCTCAGTTAAGCTGGGCGCTTTCGATCATGAGCGGTCGGGCATGATTGAACGCCAGGCTTTCTTTTGCCTAAAGAGATTTCCACGAAAACCAGCGCAATGTCCAACTTCAACCTATTCAATGTCTTTCTCCAACGCTGGGGGGCTCAGGCCGCTGGCAAGCCTTTCAGCACCGCGACCAGCGATCTGATGCCCGTGCGGCTGACCGGGAAGTTGGAGGGGCAGCCGGCGATGATCAAAATCACACGAGATCTTGATGAGCGTATCGGCGGCCAAGTGCTGCAATGGTGGGCTGGCGATGGCGCGGCGCATGTATATGCGCTGGACCCAGACTCTGGAGCGTTGCTGATGGAGCGTGCAACGGGCTCCAGGGATCTATTGCGCATGGCTTTAGAAGGGGAAGATGATGCAGCGACGAGCTGTATCTGCCGTGCCCTTGAGCAATTGCATTCAAACCGACCTTCGGCCCCACCTGACAATTTGCGCCCCCTGAGCGATTTTTTTGAATCGCTGGCACCGATGGCGCAGCAAGAGGGCGGTCTGATGGCTGAATGCGCACTAGTGGCCAATGAGCTGCTGCGAGATCAGCGTGATCAGGTCGTTCTGCACGGGGATGCGCACCATAGCAACATTCTTGATTTCGATCAGCGTGGATGGCTGGCAATAGATCCCAAGCGCGTCACTGGTGAGCGCTATTACGACTATGTAAATGTGCTGTGCAACCCTGATCTTAAAACGAGCACCGATCCAGCGCGCTTTGCACGGCAGTTGTCGGTAGTCATCGAGGTTGCAGGGCTGGAGCGTCAACGCTTGCTCAGATGGGTCATGGCGCATGCGGCCTTGTCAGCTGCCTGGTTTCTGGAGGATGGATTGCGCACCGAGGCCAATAAAGAGTTGGCCGTTGCGGCGCTGGCTCGACGGGCCTTAGCTTGAGGGGTTCATCACTATTTCATTACCCGTACTCAAGGCGATCAGCTTGCTCATGGTGTTGAAGTTGCGTGTCGTCGCAACGACCTTGAGCTTTCTCTCGATGAAATTATTGTTGGCTTTCAGGTCTCGATACCGGGTTGCGCACACAATATAGGCGATGTCATCAATGACGCGGACCTGATCCGGTGCGTGCTCCAGGGCGTGGAAGGCATGCAGCAAGACGCTATCTGCTGGGGAGCGCAGCAAGGTGAAATATAGCTGGCTGGGGCTTTCGTCCTTGAAAGGATTGTTCGCCATCACCCGCATGAAATAAGCCGGTGTTCGGGCGATAACCTGAATATTTCCGCCCAGCTTGTTCTTGATAGTGTGGTGAACCAGTTGCTCCAACTCCGGCTGTTCCAGCTCTGTGGACACAATCACATTGCCGCTTTGTATATAAGTCCGGACCTCTTTCAGACCCGCTGCTTCCAGGGCTGCGCGTAGTGGTGCCATCAAGACCTTGTTCTTGCCGGTGGGCATGACGCCACACAATAAAAGAATCTGTGTATTCATGGTGTGTGCTGGCCGTGAAGTTGGGGTGTTGCCGTGCGGGCGGGAGTTTCAGTGCGCCATTTTATGCTGTGTTAAAAAACAGTATTGTGTTTTGTTTTCAAGGCTCGTCAGTCTGCACTGTGTGAGCATCACGGCTGGTTGGTGCAGATGTGGCGTCGGCGGTTTGGCGGTAATACGGACCCGGGCGCATGACGCCTTCGTGAGGAGCCTCATCAAAAAACAGGCCGATTTCCCTAGGAATTCGGCCTGTTTTTTGTTGGGCTGATGGCATTTGGATGTGGCGAGTTATTCAGCCTGGTGCAGTAGCCTGCAGATTGCTTAATCCGTCTTTACGTCGTTTATGCCCGTTTGTTCAAATCCGGTGCCGGTGTCGTTGGCAGCAAAGGATCAATCGCACGGCACAGAGCCAGCAGCTGATCATCTGCACCGATACCCGCTTCAATCAGCATCCCCACTGGCAGACCACCTGACAGACCGATAGGCAGTGAGATGCCCGGTGCGCCCAGGTTCGAACCCAAGTCGGTACGAGAGATGTAAGTGTTGAAGGTAGGTACTGCCTTGCCGTTCATCATGGTGGTTTCATCATCGCCAATCGGGCAGGCGGTCAGCGGGCTGGTCGGGAAGATCAAGCCACTGACATTGGACTGGCGCAGCAGGTCTGCATAGGCCTGTTGCATCAGGGGGCGGTCTACATTCAGCGCTTCTTCGTAGGCTTCCTGGCTGATGGTGTAGTCGCCCGTAATGGCGTCGAAAATCTCTTTCACATCGGGGCTGTGAATGCCAGCAATCAACTCGTCCAAGCTAATGTCGTACTTGTTTTCGGCCAGGTACAAAGGCAGGTTCTGCAAGGTTTCATACAGCACAATCGGCATGCCGACGCGGGCATTGATCTTCAGAACCGGAGACAGGTCTACATCGACCAGCGTGACACCGGCTTTTTGCAAATCATCCAGAAACGCCAGGGTCACGTCGGCCACACCGGCATCCATATCCTTCCAGAAGCTGTCACGGGGTACGCCCAGACGCAGCTCCTTCAAGGAAGGAGTGGCAATCACAGTGGGGGCCTTCTGGCAGAGCAGGCTGTCCAGCAAGCTGATGTCAGCCAGACTGCGAGTCATGGGGCCTGCTGTATCGCGGGTAGGGGACAAGGGCACAATGCCCTGGCCTGAATAACGGCCCACTGTAGGACGGAAACCGTACAGGCCGCAAAGCGCGGCAGGTAAACGCACCGAAGCGCCCGTATCCGTGCCCAAGCCAGCTGGAAACTGACGAGCTGCCACAACCGTTGCAGTGCCACCGGAAGAGCCGCCGGGAATACGACTTGGATCATAAGGGTTGCGACTGGGGCCCGTAGTGGCATTATTGGTCGTAATCCCAAAAGCCAGTTCGTGCATCACGGACTTGGCGGGCAGCACGGCACCGGCCTTGCGCAATTGTGCGACTACATCTGCATCTTTCAGCGGCACGCGACCTTGCAGGGCGCCGGTGCTGGACGTGGTGGGCATGTCCGTGGTGTTCAGGTTGTCTTTCATCACCAAAGGCACACCGTCCAGCGCCAAGGCTTCGCCACGGGCGCGGCGTGCGTCAGACTGATCGGCCTGCTGGTAAAACAGCTCTGAATCCAAATGTGCCAGACCGCCCAAATGGGCCATTTCTTGTGATTGCTTGAGCAGCTCGTCGGCAATCTCACGGGCGCTGAACTGGCTTTTTTCCAGACCTGCCAGCAGTTCGCTGGCGCTAAGTTCGGTAAGTGACATGGGGTCTCCTGGGGAGGCGTGAACGCCCCCGGCTTTTGCTGTGATAGTCCTATCAATCAGCCTCTAACGGGGCTGTCTTGAAAAAAGAGACTGTAAGGGTATCAGCAAGCAGGAGGAATAACTCAGGACGCCTTCCAAACGACCTTGTTGCGGCCAGCATGCTTGGCTTCGTACAAAAGCCGGTCAGCTTGCTCAATGGCCTGGTTGATGTCGCCATTGCTGTTTAGCTGAACTACACCGAAACTGGCCGTCAGCGTATGCGCCGTGGCGGGGATATGCAGATTCATCACACTGCTGCGCAAACGCTCGGCAACCAGCACGGCGGTATGCAAGCTGGTGCTGCGTATCAGCAAGACAAACTCCTCGCCCCCAAAGCGGGCTGCCAAATCGTCCTGGCGAACCGTGCGAGCCAGTAAGGCCCCGAACTCCTTCAAGGCCCGATCGCCCGCCACATGGCCCCAGGTGTCATTGACCATCTTGAAGTGGTCCAGATCGCAGGTCATGACCGCCCAGCCGCTATGTCCATACAGCTCCAGCCGTTTTTTGACCTGCTCGAAAAAAGCACGACGGTTCAACAAACGGGTCAAAGGGTCCCGGCTGCGCTCATGATCCAGCGTCTGCACAATCGACATGGCCGTACTGGTCAAAATAGCCAGCGCGACCCAAATGCTGATGAACATATTGGTCGCCAGCATCAAGAGCCAAAAACCGGAGCGGGTCAGCTCTGGCTGCATCTCGCGAGGGATCAGTGTGGCCAGCGCAAATACACGAACAAAGGCATAAAGCAAGGCTGTCAGGTAAGAGGCCCGCAACAGCGTTGCCAAAGGAATCGTGCGTGACCTGCCGGACAAGATCGACTTGATGGGCAAAGCAACCAAAAAGGCCAGGCCCCAGTTCAGAATTTGTAAACGCAGCCAGAGATCATCATCAATCTGGGAAAAATAAAAAAGCAGCCCCAGCGTGACGAGGACGATTGCTCCAGCCAATCTGGGATGAGCACGTCCGCCAAAACGTAAAGCGACCCCATGAGACAAAGCCCAGACACCATATAAATACATAGCCGACAAGGGCAGAGTCCAGCGGGCGAGTTGCTCATTGGGCATCAGGCTATGGATCCCCATAGGAATAGCCGTGGAGATATACCCCGAGGCAATCCAGAGCAGGTAACGGTGATCGCGTAGACGGCTCCAGCAGTAAATCATCGCGATGCCCAGCAATGCCGCGCAGGCAGGGACGATCAGAACGAAATACTGGTTGGGAGAGGACACGGTGTGTTCGCGTGCATTAAGAAGAGTTGAAAACTGGCGTTACAACAATTGTAACGATATTGTTGCAGGGCAGACGCTTATCGATTGAGAACAAACAGTTTAATCAGAGAAAAGAAGAAGTTTTGATCTGCTTTATGAGCCGGTTTCCGTTAAGGGAAGGCTGCGCAGAATGAGAAGGACAGACAAGGGGAAGGATTGTTTACCTAAGCTAAACAAAAAATCAGGAATACTTTTCAAAACCACACCGAAAACAGACAGTTGAGACAGCCCACCTCCAACTGTATTTTTCATGGCAGGAAATTGAGCCACGAAAAATACCCCTGAATCCATCATCAATTAGCTCATAGGGCGGCATCACAGTTACGTTTCGCCCTTAAATTGCTCATGATGCCAGCCACTTGGAGCCCTGCCTGGGTGTCGGGGCGATTCAGAGTACTTGCCGCGGTCAGGAGATAGCGTAGGGATGCAAGCGCCCTGTTGTTTGACCGGGGCGCTTGTGGTTCGTCCGGGGGACGAACCACCCCGGGAGTTCAGGGTGCGCCCGTAGCTATCTCCTGACAAGGGCACCGGTGCGCAGCACCGGCAAGTGCTCAGCCCGGACACCCAGGCAGGGCTCCAAGTGGCGTCTTTCTGCCAAGGTGGAGTACTGAACAAACAACATTACGCCAGCAAACGGCAAGGCAACCCAAGCGTTCTATTGGGTTGTTTAATTTCCGAGCTGACATATGACCTTAAAAAGACATATATCTTCTCTTACCTGCGTTTATTTTCAGAGCACCAGAACAGCAAAAAGAAGCGGGGGGAGCGCTCAAACGGCCCCCCCCATCTTCAAAACAGCCCTTCCGCAATTACTGCGCCGTCTCAACCAGCACCAGCTCCGCATCCTCCAGCGCCTGAATTTCCAGCGTCGTTTCATTGCGAATCGCCGCCCCATCACGGGCATTCAACTCCAGACCATTTACCGAAACCCGCCCTGTGGCAGGCACCAGATAAGCCAGATGCTCGGCAGGCAAAGACAGAGTCGTGCTTTGACCTTTCTTCAAGGTCGCTCCCAGCACACGGGCCTGGGCACGAATCGGCAAAGCCTCTGCGTCACCCTCAAAACCACTGGCCAGAGCGACAAACTGCCCCGAACGCCCATCCTTGGGGAAAGGCTTGGCCCCCCAGGCTGGCGGTAAACCACGACGCTCTGGCTGAATCCAGATCTGGAAGATCCGTGTCGTCCCGCTTTCCAGGTTGTACTCCGCATGGCGAATACCCGTGCCGGCACTCATCACCTGCACATCACCGGCTTCAGTACGACCCTTATTGCCCAAACTGTCCTGGTGGCTGATCGCACCTTCACGCACATACGTAATGATCTCCATATCGGCATGATCGTGAGGTGGAAACCCGGTGTTGGACGCAATCGTGTCGTCATTCCAGACACGCAGGGCACCCCAGCTCATGCGAGCGGGATCGTAGTAATTAGCAAAAGAAAAATGGTGCTTGGCGTCCAGCCAGCCGTGGTTGGCGCCGCCCAGTTCATTAAAAGGCCGATGTTCAATCATGATGCGCTCCTTGATATTGGATACTAAAAAGAATTCTAGGCGTCTTGCTGATTGAATAAAATAGAATCAATAGCATAGAATTCATTCCAAAAACGACATGAAAACATTACCGGATTTACAAGCCTGGGCCATCTTTGCCACTGTGGCGGAAACCGGCTCCTTTGCCCAGGCAGCCGAAGTTCTGGGCCTGTCACAACCTACTGTCTCCAAGGCAATCACCCGGCTGGAAAAACAGCTGCATGTGTCCCTGTTCCACCGTACCTCCCGACGCCTGTCCCTGACAGAAACCGGGCAGGCCAGCCTGGAACAGGCCCAAGCCGTTCTAGCTGCCGGACAAAACGCGGAAGCCCTGGCACGCGACCAGAAAGAAAGCCTGCAGGGACGTATCAAGATTGCTGCCCCCATGTCCTTCGGGCTGGAGCATCTGGCCCCTTTGCTGCCCGCCTTCATGGAAAAGCACCCGGCCGTGCTGCTGGATCTGCACTTTAATGACGCCCAGGTGAACATCGTGGAACAAGGTTTCGACATGGCCTTGCGTATCTCGACTATGGATGATTCCAGCCTTCTGGTGCGCCGTCTGTGCAATTTGCGCCTGCGGCTGGTTGCCGCCCCCAGTTACCTGGCCAAGTACGGCAGACCCTCACACCCCAGCGACCTGGCTCAGCACATGAGCCTGCGCTACGCCTACGAGCGACGCGGCAGTGTCTGGCGCTTTCAGCAAGGGCAGGAGTATTACTCCCAAACCGTGCCCTGTGCTTTGCAAGTCAACAATGCCCAGGCCCTGATCCCACCCTTGCTTCAGGGCCTGGGGCTTAGCGTGCTGCCTCAATTCCTGCTGGGCGATATGGTCGAGCAAGGCCAGTTGGAAATCGTGTTACCGCAATGGGATTTGCCCAGCCTGACCTTGCATCTGCTGACGCCTCCGGGCCGTTCGCGCTCAGCCCGTGTGCAAGCTTTTATCGATTTTCTGGTCGCGGGATTTGAACAGGCCGCCTGGGCCGATACCGGCCAGTAAGAGACTGCTTACGTTTTGCCGCTAGACTGTCTGGTCCACTCTTGTTTTCTAGGAGATCACTATGGATACACGTCCTCCCTTGCCACCTTTCGATCTGGAGAGTGCTCGCCAGAAAGTGCGTGCCGCCGAGGATGCCTGGAATAGTCGTGACCCGGTCAAGGTTTCGCAGGCATATACCGTGGATACGCGCTGGCGCAATCGCAGCGAGTTTCCGCAGGGGCGAGATCAGGTTCAATCTTTTTTAGAACGCAAATGGCAAAAAGAGCGTGAATACCGCTTGATTAAAGAAATCTGGGCCTGGCATGAAAATAGAATTGCCGTGCGTTTTGCTTATGAATGGCAAGATGAATACGGTCAGTGGTGGCGCAGTTACGGAAATGAAAATTGGGAATTTGACGAGCATGGCTATATGGCGGTGCGCCATGCCAGCATTAACGATGTGGCAATTACAGAATCCGAACGCAAGTTCCGTTGGCCCTTGGGGCGGCGCCCCGATGAGCATCCGGGTTTGAGTGATCTTGGCCTTTAATTAAACCTGGGTGGCTGATCCTGGATACGCTCAGATTGCGGTGGTTCGGGACGAATACGCCACCACAGAAATAAAAATCCGGTTTGCACTTGGCTAAACCGGATTTTTTTTAATATTTAATCTTTATGCTTCATTCTTCATGGTCTGGAAAGAATAAAGGGCGAAATATTGAAGTTTCCCTGTTCGCAATCAAAGACACACGCTTGGATAAATGGTTTAGTGTTGGGTTAGCCTTCGTTCATCTCCAAGGAGTCTTCTATCATGAATCACCCTGCTGGCCCGGATACGGCCGCCGTGGATCGCACTGGGCCTTCCAGTCATTATTCCCGATTGATCGAGCAAGCTCGCAAAGAGCACAGTCGAATTTGTGTGGTGGCTCATCCCTGCGATGATGTGTCCCTTGGAGCCGCCTTGCAGGCACGGGCCCAAGGCCTGTTCGAGATCGTGCTGGTTGGCCCGCAGGCCCGTTTGCATTCCGTAGCGGCAGAGCATGGTTTAAGCCTGGAAGGGGTCACCTTGATTGATACCCCCCACAGCCATGCCTCGGCAGAGCGAGCCGTAGAGGAAGTGCTGGCCGGCCGTGCCCAGTTGCTGATGAAAGGCAGCCTGCATACGGATGAACTGATTCAGGCCGTGCTGTGCACCCAGGGCAAGGGCTTGCGGACTGGTCGCCGTTTGAGTCATGTTTTCATCATGGATGTGCCCAGCTATCCGGAGCCCTTGTTTGTGACGGACGGTGCCATCAATATTTTCCCCGATCTGAGCACCAAAGCGGATATTGTGCAAAACGCCATTGATCTGCACCACGGCCTGGGCTTGGGCAAACCGTTGGTCGCCATCCTGTCTGCGGTCGAGCAAGTGACCGAAAAAATCCCGACCACGCTGGAAGCGGCTGCCTTGTGCAAGATGGCTGATCGCGGCCAGATTACGGGCGGTGTGCTGGACGGCCCCTTGGCGCTGGATAACGCTATCAGCCCCGAGGCGGCGCGCATCAAAGGAATTGTGTCGCCCGTTGCGGGCAAGGCGCAGATTCTGGTGGCCCCCGATCTGGAGGCCGGCAATATGCTGGCCAAAAATCTGACCTTCCTGTCCGGCGCCCAGGCTGCCGGTATCGTGATGGGGGCTCGTGTGCCTATCATTCTGACCAGCCGAGCCGATAGCGCCCAGACCCGCATGGCCTCTTGCGCCGTTGCCAGCCTTTACGCGGGCTATCTGGAACGTAAAGTTGCTGTGGAGGCTGCGCACTAATGAGCGAGCAGATTCTGGTCATTAACGCAGGCAGCTCCAGCCTGAAGTTTCATATGTACAAGGTCCAGCCGGGCGACCAACTGGATTTTGAGTTTGGCGGTCAGGTTTCGGGCATTGGCAGTAGCCAGCCAGCCTTCAAAGTTAAAGATGCCCAGGGCCAATCCATGGTCAAGCAGGATCTGGATGGCGAGCAGGCCAAGGACCTGCATACAGCGCAGGCTTTGGTGGCGCGCTGGCTGCTGGAGCATGTGGATGGTCGGCCTATTGCCGTTGGCCACCGTATTGTGCACGGGGGCGCCCGCTACGACAGCAGCGTACCCTTGACCCCGCAGGTGCTGGAGTATCTGGACAGCCTGTCACCCTTGGCACCACTGCATCAGCAGAACAATCTGGCTCCTGTTCGCGTGATCTTCGAGCACTACCCGGAAATCTTCCAGGTAGCGTGTCTGGATACGGCCTTCCATCAAGGACATGCCCCGCATTTGCAGCATTTTGCATTGCCTGGTCGGTTCTTTGAACAGGGCGTGCGCCGCTACGGTTTCCACGGCCTGTCCTATCACTATATTTCCCAGCACCTGCGTCGCGAAATTCCCGAACTGGCTGACGGGCGCGTCGTCATTGCCCATCTGGGTTCAGGTGCATCGGCTTGCGCCTTGAAGGAAGGCCGCAGCGTTCACACCACCATGGGCTTTACGGCGCTGGACGGCTTGCCTATGGGGACTCGTCCGGGGCGTCTGGATGCCGGTGTCGTGCTGTGGATGCTGGAGCAGGGCATGGAGCACGACGAGATCCAGTCCGTGCTCTACACCCAATCCGGCCTGAAAGGCTTGTCCGGCGATCAAGCGGATATGCGTGCGCTGGAAGCTTCCGATGATCCTCGTGCCAAGCTGGCGGTGCAGTACTTCTGCTATCACACGGCAGAGAATCTGGCGGGTTTGTGCGTTGCCTTGAAGGGGCTGGACACCTTGGTCTTCACGGCGGGGATTGGCGAGCACAGCCCGTCTATTCGGGCAGGCATCGCCAAGCACCTGGAGTGGATGGGGGTGGAGATTGATCCGGCTCGTAATCAGGCAGGGGAAACCGTGATTTCTACCGACAGCAGTGCCGTGCGTGTATTGGTGATTCCAACCAACGAGGAACTGATCATTGCTGAACAGTCCCTCGCCTTGGTGCGTGCCAAACAGTAGGCCCGCTACACGTTTTTAGGCGGTTTTTTGAACCAGACCGGCAGCCACGGTCTGGTTCGTGCTGGGGTCGATCAAGATAAAGGAGCCCGTGCTGGAGTGATCCTGATAATCGTCCAGCACCAGCGGGTCACGGCTGACCAGACTGACACGACCAATATCATTCAGGGATAAGCTGCCAGTGGCTTGCTGCTCTTGCAGGCTATGTACATCGCGCAAGGCATGAACGGCTTGCACCTTGGCTTGGGTCAGGCGTGTGCCTTGTTTTAACCAGTAAGAGCGGGTGGTGTTCAAGTCCTGCTCGTCCAGCCAGCACAGCTGCGCATCAAAGTGTTTGCTGGTGCTTACTTCTTCATGGGCCAGTGTCAGCAAATCGCCCCGTGAAATGTCCAGTTCACGATCCAGCACTACAGTCACGGCGTCCCCGTCGCTGACAGAAGTTTGTTCTGTGCCCGCGCGAAACAGCTGTGTGATCACCGCCGTTTTTCCGCTAGGCCATACCTGAACGCTATCGCCCACCTGGATGCGGCCGCCACTGAGCTGACCGGCGTAGCCACGGAAGCCATCAGCACGGCTGCCGCCATGACGCGCCACCCATTGCACAAACAAACGGGCAGGGCGCTGAATGTTCTCGCGCAGATCCAGCGATTCCAGCAAAGGCAGCAGTGGCAAACCTTGATACCAAGGCGTGTGTGGCGAAGCCTGGGTGATGTTCTCGCCCTTCAGGGCCGAGAGCGGAATGATATGAAAGTGCTCAATCCCCAGCTGGGTAGCCAGTTGGCGATAGGCTTCATGGATACGGTCGAACACGGCTTGGTCCCAATCGACCAGGTCCATCTTGTTCACCGCCACCACGATATGGCGTAGGCCCAGCAGCTTGGCAACGGTGCTGTGGCGCTTGGTCTGGGTCAGCAGTTCACCGTCCTTGGCGCGGTGCGCATCAATCAGAATGATGGCGGCCTGGGCGGTGGAGGCGCCCGTAATCATGTTGCGGGTGTACTGCTCGTGACCGGGGGTATCGGCCACGATGAATTTGCGTTTGGGGGTCGCGAAGTAGCGATAGGCCACGTCAATCGTGATGCCTTGTTCGCGCTCGGCTTCCAGGCCGTCGGTCAGCAGGGCCAGATCGGGTTCGGCGTCCTCGCCACGCTTGTATTTGGAGCGCTGGATGGCCGCAATCTGGTCGGCAAACACGCCCTGGCTGTCTACCAGCAAGCGCCCAATCAAGGTGGATTTTCCGTCGTCCACGGAGCCAGCGGTAATCAGGCGTAGCACGCCTTGATCGGCAGCCTGCAGCCAGGCGTCATTGACTGTGTTCATTAGAAATATCCTTGTTTCTTGCGGTGTTCCATGGAGGCTTCGGACGTCTGGTCATCCATGCGGGTCGCACCACGCTCGGTAATAGTGGCCAAGGCGGTCTCAGCAATAATGTCTTGCACCGACGCGGCAGTAGAGAGCACCGGGCAGGTGCAGGAAATATCGCCTACGGTGCGGAAACGCACATCGCGCCATTCGGAGGTTTCCCCATCCAGCAACGGAGTCAATGGCGTGATGGGTACGATCAGCCCCTGACGCTCCACCACTTCGCGCGAGTGGGTGTAGTAGATGGATGGCAGATCAATGGCCTCACGCTGGATGTATTGCCACACGTCCAGCTCGGTCCAGTTGGAAATCGGGAAGACGCGCAGGTTCTCGCCCTTGTGAATACGGGTATTGAACAAGTGCCACAGCTCGGGGCGTTGCGCTTTGGGGTCCCATTGGCCGAATTCGTCGCGAAAAGACACGATACGTTCTTTGGCGCGGGCTTTTTCTTCATCACGGCGGGCGCCACCGAAACAGGCATCAAAGCCAAATTCGGCAATCGCTTCCAGCAAGGTGACGGCTTGGGCCCCGTTGCGGCTGGCGGTTTCATTGCGCAGCACCACGGTGCCGCGCGCGATGGAATCTTCCACACTGCGCACAATCAGTTCGGCGTTCAGCTCGGCGGCGCGGCGATCCCGAAATTCGATCACTTCCGGGTAGTTGTGGCCGGTGTCCACATGCATCAAGGGAAACGGCAGCGGGCCGGGTGCAAAGGCTTTCTGGGCCAATTGCAGCAGCACAGCGGAGTCCTTGCCGCCGGAGAACAGCAGCACGGGTTTTTCAGCTTCAGCCGCGATTTCACGCAGAATAAAAATGGCCTCGGCTTCCAGCCAGTCCAGATGAGTACGGGTAGAGAGTGGTTCGCCCATGGGGTTCCTTCAGGTGTTGACACTGCTATTCAGATTGCTGGCATGCAGGCCGCATTCCAGGCTGTCGCGCTGTTCCCACCACCAGCGCCCGGCGCGCACGTCCTCACCGGGGCGAATGGCGCGCGTACAGGGCTCGCAACCTATGGAGGGGTAGCCCTGGTCGTGCAGCGGGTTGTAGGGGATGCTCAAGCCACGGATCACGGCCCAGACATCGTCCTGCGTCCATTCGATCAAGGGATTGAATTTCTGCAGCCCAAAGACGCTGTCGTATTCCTTGCTGGACAGTTCGGTGCGGCTGGCTGTTTGTTCGCGGCGCTGACCGGTAATCCAGGCTGATCGGCCTTGCAAGGCACGACGCAGTGGCTCTACCTTACGGATCGCGCAGCATTCTTTGCGCAGCTCCACACTTTCGTAAAAAGCGTGTGTGCCATGAGCGCTGACGTGTTCCTGCACCCGGTCCGGATCCGGATGAAAAAACAGGATAGGGCGTTCGTAGTGTTGCTGGATGTCCCGCCCCAGCTGCAAGGTCTCTTCGTGCAGACGACCAGTATCCAGGGTGACGGTTTGCAACTCGGGGGTGTAGATGGACATGGCATGAAACAGCACCATGTCTTCCGCAGCCAGAGAACTGGCCAGAACGGCATCCGTGTGTTCGCGCGCGATATATTGCAGATCGTCGCGCAGCTGTTTCCACAGCATCAGTGGCCGGGCGCTCAGGGCAAGCGCGGCAGGGGCTTGGGCGGGCATGATCAGATGTCCTTGCGGCAATACCAGTACCGGCCCTGCTCAAAACGGAGTCACGTGGGCCGCGCTATCGCCTTTACATGGTTCATGAAGTGATGAGCCAGTGTGCTTGCGCGAGCCCTCGCTGGGAACGAAGTATTAGTTAGGTGAATATGCCCTTGCTGTATTTAGCCGCCTTGTCATTGTGTTTTCAGGCCCGTCGGCTGGCGGCAATAATGGCGATGATGACGATGCAGGACAGCCAGGTCAGCAAGTCCACTTGCTCGCTTAACCATACTGCCGAAATCAGTACGGTCAGGAAGGGTTGGGCCAGTTGTACCTGACCAATACGGGCCACACCACCCATGGCCATGGCCTTGTACCAGGGGAAGAAACCCAGCAAGGAAGAGAACAGGGCCAGGTAGAGCAGAGCCATGACAGATTGGGAAGAGGGCATTTCTGTCATGGGAAAAGTCAGCCACAGGGTGGCAGGAATGGTCAGCGGCAAGCTGGCTGCCAGGCACCAGCAGATGGTGCGCCAGCCACCCAGGGTACGGGCAACACGCCCCCCTTCGGCATAGCCTACGCCAGACATGAATACCGCCAGAGCCAACCAGATATCGCCGGTTTGCAGGGCGCCTTCACCGATATAGAAAGCGTAGAGCAGCACCAGTACGGCACCCAGCAGGCTCAGCATCCAGAAGCGGCGGCTCAAGGGTTCACCGCTGCGGGCGGAGGCAACAATGGCGGTGGCCAAAGGAATCAGCCCGCTCAATACGGCCCCGTGCGAGGAAGGCACGGTCTGCATGGCAATCGAGGAAAACACGGGCCAGCCTACGATCACACCTGTACAGGACAGGGCGATTCCGCGCCATTCCGACGCAGTGGGGCGACGGCTGCGGGTTGCCAGCAAGATGATGGCTGCAAACACCCCCGCGATACTGGCTCGTGCCATTCCGACCAGCCAAGGGTCAAAGCTTTGCACCGCCAGCCGTGTCATGGGCAAGGTGAAGGCAAAGACGGTAACCCCGATAAAAGCGTAGAGATAGATCAGCAATGCTGGGGCGGTACTGGGCATGGGAAGACTGGTGCTGCGGCTCATGAAAATCACCACGGATAAGAAATAGGTTTATCACAGCTTTGAGCTTAAAATAAATAAACAATACAGTTGCGATACAGTTCATCAATCAGTTGGTCAAGCTGTACTGGTCAAACTTCCGCTACAGTTGGTTTTCTCGCTTGGAGCTCAGCATCATGGAATGGTTGGATTGGCAGCCCGTGCGCGGTTCGGACGTGACACTTAGCGATCAACTGGTCGCCTGGGTGCAGCAGGCCCTGCATTTGCGGTATCGGGGCGGCAGTCGCTTACCCTCTGTGCGCCGGTTGGCGCAGTCTGCCGGGGTCAGTACGCATACTGTTGTGGCCGCGTACGACAAGTTGATGGCCTTGGGCTTGGTGGAGTCCCGGCCCGGTTCCGGTTTCTTTGTGCGGGTGCGCAGCCCTCGACGCCTGCGTTCCGAATCCCTGCATGTAGAAAAGAATGAGCCGCGCAAAATAGATGTGAACTGGATGTTGAACAGTTTCATGGGGCATAGCGACAGCGCGGGCATTCCCAGTCAGTGGCTGGATAACGAGATGATTCTGGCGGCCTTGCGGCAGGTCAGCCGTAGCGCCGGCTCCAACTTGCTGGGCTATGGGCATTCGCATGGCTACAGGCCCTTGCGTCAGCACATTGCGGGACAGCTGGAAGATAGCGGCATACAGGCAGATCCTGATACGCAGCTTTTATTGTGCAGTGGTGTTACGCAGGCGCTGGATTTGCTTCTGCGCCATTGGCTACGGCCTGGTGATGCGGTTGTTGTGGAAGATCCGGCCTGGTATCTCTTGTTTGCTCGCCTGGCGGTGGTGGATGTGCGAGTGCTGAGTGTGCCACGCCGCGCAGATGGCCCGGACCTGGCGGTACTGGAACAACTGGCGCGCGAGCATCGTCCACGTCTGGTCATTTTGAATACCGTGGTGCATAACCCCACCGGCTTTAGCTTGAGTCCGGCGGTGGCGCACAGCATTCTGACTTTGGCCCAGACCTGGGACTTCCACATTATTGAAGACGATACCTATAGCGAGCTGCACGCCAATCCTGCCTGCCGTCTAGCGCAATTGGATCAGTTGAATCGGGTGACATTGGTGGGGGGCTATTCCAAAGTCATGGCAGCTGGTTTGCGGGTGGCCTATATGGCAGCAGCTCCCGAACTACTGCAGTCTTTGGTGAATCTGAAAATGCTGGCAGGGCTGACGTCACCGGAGCTGGGTGAGCGGGTCATTCACCGGGTGCTGGTAGATGGACCCTATCGCAAACACCTGGAGCGGTTGCGCCGTCACGCCAACGCCGACAGGCATAAAACCCTGGAGCAATTGGCGCATGTAGGCCTGGCGCCGGACGCACCACCCCAGGCGGGCATGTTTGTCTGGGTGGATACGGGTGTGGATACGGAAAGTCTGGTGCGCGCTTTGGGGCGACCAGGGCATTTATTGGTGCCGGGGGCCTTGTTTTCCCCGCAACAGCAACCATCTACATATATGCGTATTAATGTTTCTTTAGGCGACGATGCGCAGTTTTGGCAGGATTTTTCCCGTTGTTTGTTCAACGCCAAGCAGTCCTCCAGCCCCGTGCCCAGCGAAGTAGCCTTATAGCTTGAACGCTGATAGTTGCACTGTCATCTAGCTCTGTTAGCATAAGTCTGTGCGACGCATAGAAAGAAGTTTTTATGCGACGCGCGATAGCTAATAGCAATGAACGTTATTGCATTAATCAATTTTACTAATCGGCAGTGGCTTCCTATAATGGCTTTACTGTCAATGATTAATCACTCACCGGAGCAAATATGTCTTTGATCAACACCGTCATCAAACCTTTTAAAGCACAAGCTTTTCACAACGGCAAATTTATCGAAGTCAGCAACGAAACCGTTGCCGGTAAGTGGGCTGTTTTCGTTTTCTACCCAGCCGACTTCACGTTTGTTTGCCCAACCGAACTGGAAGACCTGGCTGACCACTATGCCGAATTCCAGAAAATGGGCGTAGAAATTTACTCGGTGTCCACCGACACTCACTTTGCTCACAAAGCATGGCACGACACTTCGGAAGCCATCAGCAAAGTTAACTACCCAATGATCGGTGACCCAACTCATCAGCTGTCGCGCAACTTTGACGTGCTGATCGAAGAGGAAGGTATCGCTCTGCGCGGTACGTTCGTGGTGAACCCAGAAGGCGAAATCAAGGTCCTGGAAATCCACGACAACGGTATCGGCCGTGTGGCTTCCGAACTGCTGCGCAAAGTTAAAGCCGCTCAGTACATCGCCGCTCACCCCGGTGAAGTTTGCCCAGCTAAATGGGAAGAAGGCGCCAAGACGCTGACTCCTTCCCTGGATCTGGTTGGCAAGATCTAAGACCTTTTAAACACGGGTCTTTAGCGGTGGTCGGCGCGCTGCGCCGCCACCCCGGTGCCTGACCGGTTCAGGCACCTCAAGTTGTTTCGTTCAGTACAGGATAAAGGGCGTTTCACATGTTAGATGCAAACATCAAAACTCAATTGAAGGCATACCTCGAGAAGATCACGCAACCGATCGAGATCGTTGCGACGCTGGATACTGGCGCCAAGTCCGTCGAGCTGCGCGAACTGTTGCAAGAAATTGATGGTCTGTCCGACAAGACCAGCTATCGCGAAGATGCGGATGCGCAAGAGCGCAAGCCTTCCTTCCAAATTAACCGTCCCGGTACCGACATTAGCGTGAGCTTTGCGGGTATCCCGATGGGACACGAATTTACCTCTTTGATCCTGGCCCTGCTGCAAGTGGGTGGCCACGAGATCAAACTGGATGCCGCTGTGATTGAGCAGATCCGTAATCTGCCCGGCGACTTTGTTTTTGAAACGTATTTCTCGCTGTCGTGCCAGAACTGTCCTGACGTGGTGCAGGCCTTGAACGCCATGTCCGTGATCAACCCACGTATCAAGCACGTGGCGATTGACGGTGCCCTGTTCCAGGACGAGGTTCAGCAGCGCAACATCATGTCGGTTCCGGCCGTGTTCTTGAATGGTGAAATGTTCCATCAAGGCCGTGCCAGTGCTGAAGAGTTGCTGGCCAAACTGGATACGGGCGATAACTCGGCTCGTGCCGAAGCCTTGAACGCCAAGGACGAGTTTGATGTGCTGATTGTGGGTGGTGGTCCTGCAGGTGCTGCCGCTGCGGTGTACGCCGCTCGCAAGGGGATTCGTACGGGTGTATTGGCCGAGCGTTTTGGTGGTCAGGTTCTGGACACCATGTCGATCGAGAACTACATCTCGGTGGTCGAGACCAATGGTCCTGCGTTTGCAACGGCGCTGGAGCAGCACGTCAAAGCCTACGATGTGGACATCATGAATCTGCATCGTGCCCAAGGGATTCGCCGTGAAGGCAAGCAGGTCATTGTGGATGTGGATGGCGGTGCTCAGCTCAAGGCCAAGTCCGTGATTCTGGCTACTGGTGCCCGCTGGCGCGAACTGAATGTGCCTGGTGAGCAGGATTACCGTAACCGTGGTGTGGCGTACTGCCCGCACTGTGATGGTCCTTTGTTCAAGGGCAAGGATGTGGCGGTGGTTGGCGGTGGTAACTCCGGCGTTGAGGCGGCAATTGACCTGGCTGGTTTGGTCAAGCACGTTACCTTGATCGAGTTCGGTGATGCCTTGCGTGCTGACCAGGTCTTGCAGACCAAGCTGCGCAGCTTGCCTAATGTGACGATCATCATGCAGGCTCAGACCACTGAAGTTCTGGGTGATGGCACCAAGGTAGTGGGTCTGAATTACCTGGACCGTGCTACTCAGGAAGCCAAGAGCCTGAAGCTGGATGGTGTGTTCGTTCAGATTGGTCTGGTGCCCAACACGGAATGGTTGAAGGGCAGCGATGTGGGGCTGTCGCGTCATGGCGAGATCGAGGTTGATGCTCGTGGTGCGACTTCGCTGGCTGGTGTGTTTGCAGCGGGTGACGTAACGACCGTTCCTTTCAAACAGATCGTTATTGCTGCAGGTGAAGGTGCCAAAGCTGCTTTGAGCGCATTTGATTACCTGATCCGTAGTTCGGCTGAAGTTGAAGAGCCGGTTGCAGAGAAAGTGACTGCTTAATTATTTCTGATTGTTGGACCTGGCTGTTCAAGAGGGCCACCCTGTTTGGGGTGGCTCTTTTTTTTGTCTGAGGGTGGGGTGACAAGTAGTTGTTGTGTATCGGGAGTGCTTCAGCATTGATTGGGTGCTTTGAGAAAAGTCGTCTCAGGAAAGACGCCGCTCAAGCCGTCTGCCCCTGCCTCGGGGCTTGACTACTTGCCGGTGCTGCGCACCGGTACCCTTGTCTGTTCTGGAATCCGGGCGCCCTGTGAACTCCCGGGGTACTTGGTCCCCCGGACCAAGTACAAGCGTCCCGCTCGAACAACACAGGGCTTGCATCCCGGATTCCAGAACAGCCCGCGGCAAGCAGTCTGAATCGCCCCGAGGCAGGGGCAGACGGCTTGAGCGGCTCGATGCATGAGATGGCGCGATTTTTCAGTCGTTTCATGTACGAGAAATTGGCAGGGATGTGGAACAAAAGAGGTGTTTGATTTCCTACGTTCCATGTGGAGACAACTGGCGGTTTGTGATGTGTTCTGAGCAGATGGTCATGAGCCTGCCAACTAGCTGTTGATGGACGCTAAATTGGCGGGGTTTCTTGTTTTCTGTTGGTCTACCTTCCTTCCTGTCTGCTTGCCTATTTGGCTGTCTGTCCATTTATTTCTTCGTGTTTACTTGTCAGTCGATCTGCTTGTCTGGCAACTAAGCACCTACCCGCCCACATGTTTTTTGATGCAGTGGCAAATCATGATCATCTTGCTCTAATTTGAATGTGCTGATGCTGATTTGTGATTCAGCTCTACATGTAAATACTTCCTCACTGCATGCACCGTCTCAGGCTTAGAAGTTGGCTTGATGCTTGCTGACGCTATAAACCACTGCTGCGGCCTGCGGGGGCGCGGGGCGATTCAGACTACTTGCCGCGGGCAGAAAGACAGGACGGGATGCAAGCATTCTGCTGTTTGAGCGCGACGCTTATAGCTCGTCCGGGGGACGAGCTATCGCGCGAGTTCAGAATGCGCCCGTCCTGTCTTTCTGACAAGGGTACCGACGCGTAGCGTCGGCAAGTGGTCAAGCCCGGCGCCCCCGCAGGCCGCAGCAGTGGTGCTTTACAGAGATTGCCTATGCATTAATCCAGGCTCTTCCAAACCGAAGCGACGTCACATAAGAAAGACATGCTCCTGCATGTACATAGCAATTCAATGCGATTGGGCCGGCCTTGGCCTAGTGTCGAGTACACGATGAGTATTCAAGGGCTAATAAATAGTCCTGCTATAAATCCCCTTCAAGCTCAGGCCAGTTCCCGCCCAATACATCCGCACAGACCTGTAGCCATGCTCTGGCCGCCTGCGACAGATACCGCCCATTCCACAGTAGCGCCACTTCCCAGTTCAATGCCGGTTCCACTACTTCTTTGGCAACCCAGTCCCCCGGTTCCAGCCGAGAAAGAAACGGCTGGGGCAACAAAGCGACTCCCATTCCCGCCTGTGCCATGGAAGCCACCCAATCCCATTGATTGCTCTGGGCAGCAATATTCGCCCGCAAGCCCGCATGGGCGAAAGCACGCCGCAACATACGGGTCAGGGCATAGTCTTCGCCCAGGAAAATCAAAGGATGCTTTTCCAACTCCCGTAGCTTGATCTTCTTTTGCGCACCGGCCAGCGTATCTTTATGGCCAATCGCCCAAACCGCATGCTTGGCCACGGGGGTAGCCGATACATTCAGCTCCGGCCCCAAAGGCAGAATACTCAGCCCCATTTCAACCGTGCCCGCCGCAACCATGCGCTCAATCCCCATGCCGGTTTCTTCATGCAGAATCAACTCGATCTGCGGATGCCGGTTTTTGAAAGTCTTGAGCACTTCCGTAAACAGCACATTAATCATGGGCGGAATACCCAGATCCAGGCGGCCGCGTTGCAAGGCCTGAACTTCGTGAACCTCTCGCAGCAAGCCCTGCATGCTCTGCAGAACTTCCTGCCCCCGCTCCAGCACCACCTTGCCACAATCAGTCAGCTGTAATTGACGGTGATCACGAATCAGCAGGGGCTCGCCCAGCTCATCTTCCAGCTGCTTCACCATCTTGCTGATGGTCGATTGCGTCACGTTCAGGCTCTGCGCAGCTTGCGTAAAGCTTTGATGTTTAACGGTTTCAATGAAGTATCGCAAGGATCGGATGTCCATGATTGGCAGGCCTTTTATCTATGACTTTTACGACTTCTTGGGAGTTATTTTATTCATTATGGCGATGCTATGCTGGCTTTGTTCAAAAAACATAAACGCCTGTTGTCAGGGCGATTTCGGCTTTTTATCTCCGGCTTGTACAGCCCCTATTTTTAAAGCGTGATGTCGTTCTGTTGCGTGAAGATTTCGCCTGGCGCTTTCGGCCCTGGCTCCTTCCGAAAGCAACAACAGGTAGATCAATGACACAGAGACAGGAGCACACGATGTTCAAGGATCGCATTCGTTCCCCCGAATTGGAAGGCAAAGTCATGACCGCTCAGGAGGCAGTCGCCTTCTTCAAAGACGGGATGAATGTCGGCATGAGCGGTTTCACCCGCGCTGGGGACTGTAAGGTCATGCCTCGTGCCTTGGCCGAGCGCGCCCAGACCGAGCAATTAAAACTGAATGTGGTTACCGGCGCTTCGCTGGGTAATGATAGCGACGGCATGATGGCCGAGGCCGGTGTTCTGGCTCGCCGCTCGCCGTTTCAAGTGGACTCGGTGCTACGCCGTCATATCAATGAAGGCAAGGTCCTGTTTACCGATCAGCACTTGTCCCTGACTGTAGAGCACATGCGCTCGGGTAACCTGCCTGCCATCGACATCGCTGTCATTGAAGCGGTTGCCATTACAGAAACCGGTGCAATTGTGCCGACGACCTCGGTAGGCAACTCGGCCAGCTTTGCCCAGCAAGCCAAACAAATCATTGTTGAGCTGAACCTGAGCATGCCAGTGGAAATGGAAGGCTTGCACGATATCTATGTGCCCGAGGCTCGCCCCAACCGTCAGCCTATTGAACTGACGGATGTGGACCAGCGTATTGGTACCACCGCCATTCAGGTGGATCCTTCCCGCATCGTGGGTATTGTGGTGACCGACGCTTTGGACAGCCCCTCCAGCGTGCTGCCACCTGATGAAGAAACCCAGGCAATTGCCGGTCACATTATTGAATTCCTGAAAGGCGAAGTAGACGCTGGCCGTATGAGCCACTCCTTGCTGCCCTTGCAGGTGGGCATCGGCACGATTGCCAATGCCGTGACTTACGGCCTGCTGGATTCTCCCTTCACCGACCTGAAGATGTACTCGGAAGTCTTGCAGGACAGCGCGATTGCCATGCTGGACTCCGGCCAGCTGAGCTTTGCCTCGGCTTCGTCCTTGACGCTGTCTGCTCCCAAGATGGCGCAGTTCCTTGAAGGCCTGGAAAACTACCGCGACAAGCTGGTGCTGCGTCCACAGGAAATCAGTAATCACCCAGAATTGGTGCGTCGCTTGGGCATTATTGCGATCAACACCGCCCTGGAATTTGATATCTACGGCAACGTGAACTCCACGCACGTCTGTGGCACCCATATGATGAATGGCATTGGCGGTTCCGGCGACTTCGCCCGTAATGCGCACCTGTCCATTTTTGTCAGCAAGTCCGTCGCCAAGGATGGCGCCATCTCCAGCGTGGTGCCTATGGCATCGCACGTCGACCATTGCGAGCACGATGTGGCCGTGCTGGTTTCCGAATGGGGCCTGGCTGATTTGCGCGGTTTGGCTCCTCGTGAACGTGCCCGCGTCATCATCGAAAAATGTGCCCACCCCGACTACCGTCCTGCTTTGCTGGACTATCTTGAGCGCGCCAGCCAACGTGGTGGCCACACGCCCCACATCCTGGAAGAGGCCTTGTCCTGGCACGTTCGTTTCCAGCAAGAAGGCACCATGAAACAGGAGCAGTTCCAGACCCAGGAACTTGCGACTGCGTAGTCCATCAGGTCTGGTAATGCGTAGCCGAGTCAGTCCGGCAGCGTAGACCTTACAAATTGACCTGATCGCCCCTGGCATTCCACCCGTGCCAGGGGCATTTTTTTAGCGCTAAAATTGCGGATTCTGCTGCGTTTAGCGAGGCCGGCGTGTTCGAACAAATCGGTATTGTCAATTTCTGGGCCTTTGTGGTGGGTACGGTGTTTATCGTGCTTTTGCCCGGACCCAATTCTTTATACGTCCTGGCCAGTGGCGCCGGACATGGCGTGCGCGAAGGCTATAAAGCAGCCTTGGGCGTTGTCGTGGGCGACGGCATTTTGATGACGCTGACGGCCTTGGGCGCTGCCTCGCTGCTCAAGACGCTGCCCATGTTGTATATGGGCATACGCTGGCTGGGTGCGGCCTATTTGCTGTATTTGGGTGTGCGGCTGTTACAGTCGGCCTTCAGGCAAGGCGGCCCGGTTCAGTCTGTGGACACGCGCTTGCGTCACGAGACCCGCTTTCGCAAGGCCTTGCTCCTGAGTTTGTTGAACCCCAAGGCCATCTTGTTCTTCCTGTCCTTCTTCGTGCAATTTGTGGACCCGTCCAAAGGTCACACGGGCCTGGCCTTTATGTTGCTGGGCCTGGTGGTGGAACTGATCAGCATTTGTTATTTGTCTTTGCTGATTTTTGGTGGTGATCGCCTGGCAGGAATTTTCCGACGCCATCAGCGTCTGTCCCGGATGGGCAATGGCTCGGTGGGGCTGCTGTTCATGGGCTTTGCCGCCCGTATGATCAGCGACTAAGCCAGTTGCTTCAGAGCGCAGCAGTTCTGACAGCACTTATTTATCAGTTTTAAGGAAAACACCATGAGTAGCAAAATCCGTGTCGGTATTGCAGGTTACGGCAATTTAGGGCGAGGCGTAGAGCTGGCCCTGGCACAAAACCCGGACATGGAGCTGGTCAGCGTTTTTACTCGTCGTGACCCTGCTTCCTTGCGTCTGCAAAGTGCAGGCGTGCCCGTGCGTGCCCTGGACCAGATCGAACAGTACCGCAATGATATTGACGTGCTGATTCTCTGTGGTGGCTCTAAAAATGACTTGCCCGAACAAGGCCCGGCCTTGGCCCGCTGGTTCACGACGGTAGACAGCTTTGATACCCACGCCCGTATCCCCGAATACTATGAAGCCGTGGATGCCGCCGCCAAAGGCGCAGGCACGACCGCCTTGATCGCGGTGGGTTGGGACCCAGGCCTGTTCTCGCTGAATCGCTTGTATGGCGAGTGTGTCTTGCCTGTTGGCCAGACGTACACCTTCTGGGGCAAGGGCTTGAGTCAAGGTCACTCCGATGCCATCCGCCGTGTGGCCGGTGTAGCCGGTGGTGTGCAATACACCTTGCCTATCGAAGCAGCGGTACAGCGTGTGCGCAACGGGGAGCAGCCCGAGCTGAGCACACGTGAAAAACACAAGCGTCAGTGCTTTGTGGTCCTGGAAGAGGGCGCCAGCGCCGACGCCGTACGTGAAGCCATTGTGACCATGCCCGATTACTTCGCGGACTACGACACGGAAGTCAACTTCATTGACGCTGAAACCCTGGCACGCGATCACGCGGCCATGCCACACGGTGGTTTTGTGATTCGTAGCGGTCAGTCCGGCGCGGGTTCGCAACAAGTGGTTGAATACGCCTTGAACCTGGGCAGCAACCCGGAATTTACCTCCAGTGTGCTGGTTGCCTATGCGCGTGCGGCTTACCGCATGAACCAGCAAGGTCAAATCGGTGCCCAGTCCGTGTTGGACGTGGCTCCTGGCCTGTTGTCGCCTAAATCGCCTGCGCAACTGCGTAAAGAACTGCTGTAAATCCTGGTTTCAGGCTGCGGCCCGGCTCAGCTTGCCTGAGTCGGGCCGCAGGTCTTGCTGGTTTGCGCACAAATGATTCAGTCGGTCAATAAAGGGTAAAATAGCGCCCATTCCTCACTAAATTGAGTGTTCTCATGCGCTTATTGATCGCACTGCTCCTGCCCTGGTTGGTCTTTTTCACGATCGGTCGGCCTGTAGCGGGTATTATTTGCCTGATTTTGCAGTTGACCGTCATTGGATGGATACCGGCCGCTATTTGGGCGGTATATTCTCTTAGCCAATACAAAACTGACAAGAAAATCGAGCAAGCCCTGGGCAAGCGTTAAGCCCTAGGTTTTCCTTCCTTTTTGCACGTCTGAGCAGGCCATGATGCGCTTGCTCGGGCGTTTTATACTTTTTTGCTGATACAGCCATGACCCTATCGTCTCCCGTGGGCCATTCTTCTGAGTCCGGTGAGCAAACGGTATCCGTAGACCCCAAGGCTGTGCCACGCCTGGAACTTCGCAATATCACCAAGGCCTATCCGGCGGTGGTAGCCAACGACAATATTTCCCTCTCTATTCTGCCGGGGCAGATTCATGCCGTGCTGGGGGAGAATGGCGCGGGTAAATCCACCTTGATGAAGATCATCTACGGTGTGGTCAAACCCGATCAGGGCCAGATTCTGTGGGACGGCCAGCCCGTCCAGATCAGCAGTCCGGCGGCGGCCCGACAGTTGGGCATCGGTATGGTGTTCCAGCATTTTTCTTTGTTTGACACCCTGACTGTCACGGAAAACATTGCATTGGGTCTGCCTGCTTCGACCAATATGCAGGAGCTGGCTGGTCGAATTAGTGAAACGGCCAGTCAATATGGTCTGGATCTGGACCCCCAACGTCATATCCATACTTTGTCCGTGGGCGAGTGCCAGCGGGTTGAAATTGTGCGTGCCTTGCTGGGCAAGCCCAAGCTGCTGATTCTGGATGAGCCAACCTCGGTATTGACCCCACAGGCAGTACGCCGCTTGTTTGGCACTTTGCGTCAACTGGCTGCTGAGGGTTGCAGCATTGTCTATATCAGCCACAAGCTCGATGAAATCCGTGAGCTGTGCAATGCCTGTACGGTCATGCGTATGGGCAAGGTCACCGGCTATTGCGACCCTCGCGAAGAAACCACGGCCAGCCTGTCGCGCCTGATGATTGGCGCCGAGCCTCAGTCTCTGGGTGAGCGCAGCATGCAACAAGGCGGGACGCTCTTGCAGGTGCGTAATCTGCAGTTAAGCAAATCCCATCCTTTTGCCTGTGAATTGCAGGATGTCAGTTTTGATCTGCACCAGGGCGAAATTCTGGGAGTAGCCGGTATTTCCGGTAATGGTCAGCAGGAGTTGCTGGCTGCCTTGTCAGGTGAAGATACCCGCGCACGGGCAGACATGATTTTGCTGGATGGTCAGGCGATTGCCCAACGCGATGCGGCTTGGCGACGAGATCAGGGCATGGGCTTCGTACCTGAAGAACGCTTGGGACGCGGTGCTGTACCGGAATTGTCTTTGGCTCAGAACCTGCTGCTGTCTCATCAGAACCCGGAAACGGTGAAGCGCGGTTTTCTGCGTTTTCCCAGCATTCGCCGTCTGGCAGGCGGGATTATCAAGCGTTTCCGCGTCAAGACTTCCAACGAGCAGGCCGCAGCCAACAGCCTGTCAGGCGGGAATCTGCAAAAGTACATTATTGGCCGCGAGGTCACCCGTCAGCCTCGTATTCTGGTGATTGCCCAGCCCACCTGGGGGGTGGACGTAGGGGCTGCCGCCCAGATCCACGCCGAGCTGCTGGCCCTGCGCGATGCGGGCTGTGCCTTGCTGGTCATTTCTGAAGAGCTGGATGAATTGTTTGCGATTGCCGATCGCCTGATTGTTATCTCCAAAGGTCGTATGTCTCCCTCTATTCCCGTGGCGCAAGCCAGTATTGATCAGATTGGGCAATGGATGAGCGGTTTGTGGGAGGAGGGTGAACATGCTCAGGCTTGAGACTCGTGCCACGCCCTCTACCTTGATGGCCTGGTGCTCCCCTTTGCTGGCTGTCTTGCTGACCATGGTGGTCGCCGGAACCTTGTTCTGGTCGCTGGGCAAGAATCCTCTGGCGGGTTTGAACGTATTTTTTCTGGAGCCTTTGCGTGACCTGAATGGTTGGGCCGAGGTGGGCGTCAAACTGGTGCCTTTGCTGCTGATCTCGGTCGGTCTGGCCATCTGTTTCAGAGCCAATATTTTCAACATCGGGGCGGAAGGGCAGTTGGTGATGGGCGCCTTGGCAGCCGGGGCCTTTATTCTGCAAGTGGACGATGGCGATAACGGTGGTTTTTTCCTGATTACCGTGGCTTTGGCCTGCGGCATGCTGGGCGGCATGGCCTGGGCTGCTATTGTGGCTTTCCTGAAAGATCGCTTCAATGCCAACGAGATTCTGGTGTCCCTGATGCTGGTCTATGTGGCCCAGCACTTGCTCAGCTATCTGGTACACGGTGCCTTGCGCGATCCCGATGGCTTTGGTTTTCCGCAGTCCAGCCTGTTCTCGGACGGCTTTTTGTTGCCCGCGGTCTTGCCCGGCACGCGCTTGCATAGCGGTATTGTGCTGGCAGTGATTGCGTCGGTGGCGGCCTGGCTTTTCCTGACTCGCAGCATGGCCGGTTTCCGCTTGCGCGTGGGGGGTATGGCTCCATTGGCTGCTCGTTACGCCGGTTTCTCTTCCCGTAAAGCCTTGTGGAGTTCCTTGCTGATTTCGGGGGCATTGGCCGGTCTGGCTGGTGCAGCGGAAGTCATGGGTCCGGTTGGGCAACTGACTCCTTCGATTTCTCCCGGCTATGGTTTTGCGGCCATTATTGTGGCCTTTGTGGGGCGACTGCACCCGCTGGGACTGATTTTTTCCTCTTTTGTGATGTCCTTGCTCTATATCGGTGGGGAATTGGCCCAAAGTCGTTTGGGCTTGCCCAATGCGATTACTGGCATTTTCCAGGGCATCCTCTTGTTTTCCTTGTTGGCTTGTGACGTGCTCATCACCAAGCGTTTGGTCTGGAGAAAGTAATGGACGCGATTGCACCTTTGCTCGCCGCAACCATCAACGCAGGCACCCCTTTGCTCCTGGCAGCCTTGGGTTTGCTGATTAATGAAAAGTCGGGCGTCATCAATCTGGGCTCGGAAGGCATGATGCTGATGGCGGCCATTGTGGGCTTTGCGGTGGCCGTGCAAACCGGTAGCCCTGCTTTGGGCTTTGTGCTGGGCGCGGTGGTTGGCATGGTCATGGCAGCCGCCTTTGCCTGGCTGACCGTCTGGCTGGGCGCGAATCAGGTGGCTTGTGGTTTGGCCCTGTCCTTATTCGGGGTAGGGGCCTCGGCCTATATTGGCTTGCCCTTTACCGGCAACTCCCTGGTCGTGACCAAGCTGTCCATTCCCGTGCTGAAAGATATTCCCCTGATCGGGCCTGCTTTTTTCCAGCAGCATTACATGGTCTATGTGTCCTGGGTGCTGTGTATTGCCGTGGCCTGGTTCCTGACTCGTACCCGCTCCGGTCTGGTGCTGCGCGCGGTGGGTGAGTCGCCTGCCTCGGCGCACTCGCTGGGCTACAACGTGCGCTACATTCGCCTGGGTGCCTTGATGTTTGGTGGTGCCTGCTGCGGTCTGGCCGGTGCCTTCATCTGTCTGGTTTACACGCCCATGTGGGTCGAGAATATGGTTGCCGGGCGCGGCTGGATTGCGTTGGCGCTGACGACGTTTGCAACCTGGCGTCCCTGGCGCGTCATGCTGGGCGCTTACTTGTTTGGTGGGGTCACGATCCTGACCTATCATGCGCAGGCTCTGGGTGTTCCGGTAGCCTCGCAATTGCTGGCCATGATGCCGTATCTGGCCACAATTATTGTGCTGGTTTTAATTTCCCGAAACGCTAACTGGATCAGGTTGAATATGCCTGCATCGCTTGGCAAAAACTTCAATCCCAACAACTAGAGGACTGACATGACTGGAAACTTTATGCGCAAGGCTCTTTTGGCCGCTGCCATCGCTTCCCCCCTGGCCGCCTTGCCTGTGTCCGCTCAGGCAAACGATCAAGAACCCCTGAAAATCGGTTTTGTGTATGTCAGCCCTATCGGTGAAGCCGGTTGGACCTGGCAGCAAGACATTGGCCGTCGTGAAATGGAAGAGGCCCTGAAAGGCCGCGTGGTCACTCAGTACGTAGAAAACGTGCCTGAAGGTGCTGACGCAGAGCGCGTCATTCGCGATCTGGCCCAGCAAGGCAACAAGCTGATCTTCACCACCTCGTTTGGTTACATGAACCAGACGCAGAAAGTGGCCAAGCAGTTTCCGGACGTGAAGTTCGTGCACTCCACCGGCTACAAGACGGCTCCTAACGTGGCCACCACCAACGCCCGTTTCTACGAGTCCCGTTACCTGGCTGGCGTATTGGCCGGTAAGATGACCAAGTCCAATGTGGTCGGTTACGTGGGTGCTCACCCCATTCCTGAAGTGCTGCAAGGCATCAACGCCTTTGCCATCGGTTTGAAGAGCGTGAACCCCGAAGCCCAAGTGCGCGTGGTTTGGGCCAATAGCTGGTACGACCCAGGTAAAGAGCGTGACGCAGCGGTCACGCTGCTGGGGCAGGGCGCGGACGTGGTGACTCACCACACCGACTCCACCGCCACCGTGCAAGCGGCTGAAGAAGCTGGCAAGTACGCGATTGCCTACCACTCCGACATGAGCAAGTTCGGTCCTAAAGCTCAACTGGCTGCCGTGACCCACCATTGGGGTGATTACTTCACTCGCAAAGCCACTGAAGTTCTGGATGGCAAATGGCAGAACGACAGCACCTGGGGTGGTCTGAAGTCCGGTATGGCTGCTTTGGAAGGCTTCGGTCCTGAAGTGCCGGCTGACGTCAAAGAGTTCGTTCTGGCCAAACAGGCCGAGATCGTGGCTGGCACACTGCAACCTTTTGCCGCTCCTATCAAGGACAACGATGGCAAGGTGCGTCTGGAGTCCGGTTTCCTGGATGACGATGCCTTGAACCGCATGGACTACTACGTGGAAGGCGTGGCCAGCAAACTGCCCAAGCAGTAAGCTGCCCCGCAGTCTGTAGATAAACAAAGCCCCTTGTCGGACTCTCCGACAAGGGGCTTTGTTATAAGTGGCTCGTGTGGCTATTCAGGCTGCTGCTGGGATCAAGCCCGAGCTTGTTCGGTGTTTGTTCCGGGGCTGGTTTGTCATCCGTTCAGGAAGACAAAGCTGACGCACAGAGCTGCAATACAGAGTCGCCATGTAAAATTGATCTATGGAACCGACCTCAGAACTATGCTGCCTGTGCAGGCCGCTTGCGGCCCAAGCGTGTCGATGCCCGCATCCAGCGCAGCGTCATCAGCACGGCAACCACAGACAAACCTGTCACCAGCCCGATCCAGATTCCCATCCCGCCCATATTGAACTGGAAGGCCAGCAAAGAGCCCGTAGGAACGCCCAGTACCCAATACCCTAGCAAGGCCAGCAGCATGGGTATGCGCGTGTCATGCAGGCCGCGTAGCATCCCTGCAGCCACGGCCTGAGCACCATCACTGATCTGAAACAGCGCCGCCAGCGCCAGGAAGGTAATGGCCAACTGAATAACGGCCTGGTTTTCGGCGACATCCAGATCCAGAAACAGCCCAATCAGGGTCAAGGGGGCGAACCAGAATACCAGAGCCGCCAGCCCCATGAAGCCCACCCCCAGAATGTAGGAAATCCAGCCGGCACGGCGGGCACCCAAAGGATCGACCCGGCCTGCAGCCAGCCCCACACGGATGGTGGCAACCTGACTGAAGCCCAAAGGAATCATGTAGGACACCGAGCAGATCTGCATGGCAATCGCGTGTGCGGCCAGATCAGATTGCCCCAGTACGCCCATCATCATGACGGCGGCGTAAAACACCAGGGTTTCCAGGGTGAAGGTAATCGCAATGGGGATGCCCAGCGCCCACATTTTCCACAGACGCTTCACACTCCACTGCCAGGCATCGTTGAACAGGTAGTAGCGTCGGAAGCGCGGATCGCGCAGTACCACCCAGCTCAAACCTGCGAACATGAAGATGCTGGACAAGGTGGTGGCCAGACCTGCGCCTGCCAGTCCCATGGCGGGCATGCCCAGATTGCCAAAGACCAGGAGCCAGCCCAGCACGGCATTGATACCGATCGCGGTGATGGCCACCGCCAAAGTCCATCCCGGCTTTTCCATGGCGGCCAAGAAGGAGCGCAGCACGATGTAACCCAGATAGGGCAGCAAAGCCCATTGCAGGGTGTGCATATAGGTCACCGAGCGCGCCGCGACAACAGGGTCCTGGCCCATCATCAGCAAGATATGCTCGGCATTCCACAACACAATCCAGGCAGGCAGGGTAATCAGTAAAGCCGTCAGAAAGCCGTGACGGATGATTTGCTGGGATTCGCGTACATTGCGCAGTCGTCGGCCCAGCGTTGTGGCCAGCATGGGAACGACAGCGGACACCAGCCCCATGCTGAAAATCATGAAGGCCTGATACAGACTGGCGGACAGTGAACCGGCAGCCAGCTCATCAGGGCCCAGTCGGCCCATGTAAATCAGGTTGGTTGCCAACAGGCTGACTTGAGCCAGGTTGGTCAGAATCAGAGGGCCGCCCAATCGCAGGGAGGATTGCAACTCCGCCAACCAGAGCTGGCTCGGGCTGGTAGTTTGAGACTTTGCAAACATGGTTTATTTGGCGCGAGGCAGGGACCAGGTGCTGATAACTTGTGCGACTGCCGGGCCACCGTTGGCCGGTTCGAGCAGTACATCGCCCGCGCAGGTACGGCCGGTCTTGTGAATCCGGGCATGAGCCAGAATATCGCCGGGAGGGGCCTTGCGCAGGAAATTGATGGTCAGGCTGGAGGTGACAGCATCGGGGTTGCCCGTGGCTCCGACTACAGCGGCATACAAGGCCAGATCAGCCAGCCCCATCAGCATGGGGCCTGCCACCATGCCGCCCATGCGCTGGTGGGCATTGCGCTCGGGCAAGCGCAAACAGGCGTTGTCGTGGCCTATGTGGACAACATCAATACCCAAAACGGCGGCAAAGGGATGCAGACGCTCTAGAAGATCACGAAACTGAACAATATCGATTTTAGGCTCGGGTGCAGAGTGTGTGCTGGTCATGACGTCGTCACTGAAAAGAAGGCCGTTGTAAGAAGGGCATACTGGCTGGTACTGTATCAGATCGTCCCGCGTATCGGGGTAGTTCGGCGCCCGGCTGTTCAGGGCTGGACCCATTCCAATCGATCAACAAGAAGCGAGGAGCATCATGAAACGCAGCGCAATTGTGTTTGCCTTGAGTTTGCTGGCATCAACCGGCACCGTGATGGCACAGGGGCATGGAGGCCATGGTCATGGCACGCCCGAACCGGTACGCGCCTTGAGCACGCAGGTCCATGCCAGCCAATGCTGGGTGCGCATGATGCCCGAGCCCACACCTTCCGCCGCCTATCTGGAACTGGAGAACAAGGGTGAGCAGTCCGTAGCCGTGACAGGAGCCAGCTCATTGTCCTTTGGGCATGTGATGTTGCATCAAACTAGCGAGAGCGAGGGGATGGCGCGCATGTCGCATGTCTCCGAGGTGGAGATCCCGGCAGGGGGAGTATTAAGCCTGAAGCCGGGGGCTTTCCACGTGATGCTGGGTCAGGCCAAAGAAGACTTGGCCCTGGGGGAGCGCGTCATCTTGAGCATTCATCTGTCGGACGATACTCAGGTCCAGGCCGAGTGCGAGTTGCGACCTGCCAAGACACAGGCTTATTAAACGTAATTAGCGTTTGGATAGAGACCGGGAGCTGGCCGCTGCATGCGGCCAGTTTTGCATTGGGCTTCAGGCTTGCAGCGCGTCCAGCACCGCCTGGTTGAACGCCTTGGGATTGGCCAGATTCATACCGTGGGCAGCCAGCGGGATGCGGTGCATCTGATCCTCGCGTCGGTGCTGACGAATGATGTCCATGCAATGGTGATAGCGTGTGGGGCTGTTTTCGCCTGTGATGAAACTTAAGGGCGCCTTCATCTGCTTGAGCCACTCCAGATCCGGACCTTGATTGGGCTCTTGCTGCTGATCCAACATGGTGTGGGCGTTGTCCTGAATCATCTCGCGGAACCAGCGTGTCATTTGCTTCCACGTCCCCGAGCCATTGACCGTATCCACAAACAAAGCCATGGCACCATCGCGGTCGCCCTGTTCCAGGCGTTCGGCCACTTGCTGGAACAAGGGAGCATAGGAGTAGGCACCGGGAGTCGGAAAGCCGGGATCCGCCAGGGTCAGGCTGGCCACCTGCTCGGGCATTCTTTGAGCCAGCAGCAGGGCTACATGACCACCGCGAGAGTGCCCAACGATATGCACTTTCTCATCAGGAATATGCTGATCCAGCAGGGCCTGCAGGTCCTGGGCGTGTTGCGCCGTACTGAAGTGGCCGGGGCTGGGTGCTCCGGGCCAGTAGGAGCGCAGGCTGGGAGCCAGAACCCGATACTGGGTAGCAAAGGCGGGGATCTGCCAGCGCCAGTAGCGCCAGTCGCACAGGGAACCGTGGATCAGCAAAACGGGTGCGCCTTGTCCCTGATCCACAAAGGTGTGGCGATAGCCTTGCGCGGTCAGTTCAAGCGTGGAGAAATCGGCAAAAGGGTTTGTCATGGCAAGCAGTGGAGGTCAGGCAAGGATGGGCCACCTGAAAAAAACAGACCGGGTCTGAACCCGGTCCTTGTGGCACTGCGCGCTGGGTGATTATTCCAGCAATTTCAAGCGGCTGCGCGCGGTCTCGGCTGCCTCGGATTGTGGGTAGTCCTTGACGATACGCTGCAAGGTGGTTTTGGCACCGCTCAGATCGTTCAGTTCGATCTGGCTGGAGGCTGTCACCATCAGGGCATCAGCCGCGCGTGGGCTTTGTGGGGAGGCCTTCACAAAAGCCTGGAGTTTCTGAATGGAGGTCTTGAAGCTTTTGACGGCGTACAGGCTGCTGCCTTCGTAAAAGCGCACTTCGTCAGCCAGAACGCTGGAGGGGTAGGCGGCCAGAAAACCGGCAAAGGCATCGGCGGCGGGCTTGTATTGGCCAGCTCGGTAAGCGTCCATGGCACTATCAAAGACGGCTTGTTCTTGTGGGTCGGCGGCATGAGGGCTTTGCTGGCCGGGAGCCGGGCTATTGGCCTGGCCTTGGCCGCTGGCTTGCCAGCTCAGTTTTTCTACCTGGCCGCGCAGCGACACCACTTCGGAGCGCAGGGTATCAATTTGATCAGCCAATTGCAGGCGAGCCTGGGTGTTTTGCTCGTTCATCTGACGAATTTGCTGCCGCAGCTCCAAAATGGCGCGTCGGGCCTCGTCATCAGCAAAGGCCTTGGCCGGCAGGCTGGCGAACAGGGCGGCCGTAGCGAACAGGGCAACGGTCGCGAGACGAAAAGGCTTTTTATAAGCGTGCATAGTGAAGTCCGTTAAAAAATGTGCATCCGCAATGCGCAGGCTCCTCACCTGCCGGTTTCCCCTCTGTTGGGGGCTGTGATCTGGGGGCTTTGTGCAGGCCTGGCGAGCCCGCTGTCCAGCATAACGAATTTTCAGTGGATCGGGCACAGCGCCGATAAAAAACGCCGCGGCGTTAACAACCGCCACGGCGTCGGAACCACTTGGTCGATGCAGGAATTATCGTTGGTAAACGATGTCTGCGCGACGGTTTTCAGCGTAATCAGCTTCGGTGTTACCCAATGCTTTTGGACGCTCTTTACCAAAGCTCACAGCTTCGATCTGGCTGTTGCTTACGCCCAGCAGACCCAGCATGCGTGCCACGGCGTCGGAACGACGCTGACCCAGAGCCAAGTTGTACTCGGCACCACCGCGCTCGTCGGTATTACCTTCGATACGTACGGTTTGCTGAGGATGGCTGCTCAGGTACGAAGCGTGCATTTCTACCAGGCCACGGTACTGGTCGTTAACCACGTAGCTGTCGTAGTCAAAGAACACCGAGCGTTGTTGTGCCAGTGGGCTTTGAGGGTTGAAGGGGTCCATGATCTGGCCTGCGCTGGCAGAGTCCGATCCTGTACCGCCGGTTGAACCGGAGCCAGATTGATCCAGAGGAACCGAGCTGCAAGCAGCAAGGGCGGCAGCCATAACGGCGAGGGTAAGACTTTTAAGAATGCGCGAGCTCATTTGAATTCCTTTTGAAAAAGAGTCACACAGGATGTCAGTTGGTAAATGGTCCCCAGGTGGGTTCGCGTACTTTGCCATTCAAAGACGAGAGGGTCTGACGAACGCGACCGTCCACGGATGTCACAGCTAGGACACTGCGGCCCCCCTGAACAGAACTATATAAGATCTGCATCCCATTAGGGGCGAAACTCGGAGACTGATCGTCGGGACCTGTCGTCAGCAGTTGCTCAGCTCCTGATGCCATATCTTGAGTGGCAATTCGGAAAGCACCGTTTCTGCGTGTGACGTATACAAGCCTAGTACCGTCTGCAGAGACCTCCGGTGAAATATTGTAACTCCCGTTGAAGGTAATGCGCTGTGCATCGTCACCACCCAGGCTTACTTTGTAAATGTTGGGAGCACCACCACGATCGCTCACAAATACAAGGGAGTTGCCATCGGGCATAAAACTCGGTTCAGTATCGATCAAGGGAGAACGCATCACGCGGCGCAATCCGGAGCCGTCCGTATTTAGCGTGTAAATCTGCGAAATACCGTCTCTGGAGAGCACAACAGCGACCTGATTGCCGTTGGGAGCCCATGCGGGACTACTGTTATTACCCTTGAAATTAGCTAACGGTTCGCGGTGACCGGTGGCCAAAGTTTGCACATATACAACAGGTTTGTCGTTTTCGAAGCTCACATAAGCCAGCTTTTTACCGTCAGGAGACCAGGCTGGGGAGATGATTGAGTGTCGAGAACGCAACATTACTTGCGGATTTTGCCCGTCCGCGTCAGCAATTTGTAACTCGTAGTTGTTGCCTGTTTGCAACACGTAGGCCAGTCGAGTCGAAAAAACACCGCGCACGCCGGTAATTTTTTCATAAATTCGGTCTGCAATCTGGTGGGAAATACGGCGCAGTTCTTTTTCACTGCCCGCAAAAGCCACCCCATCCAGTTGTGTTTGACGGACCGAATCCACCAGGCGATAGCTGATGGAATATTGGCCGCCGGTCTGGGCAACCGAACCATAGGCCAGGTAATCGGCACCGCGATTGCGCCATTCGTCGTAGGCAATCGTGCTTTCTGCATTCAGACCAGCACCAGTGGCATTGATCAATTGGAATTGACCCGAACGGGTCAGGTCGGCACGGATAACTTCAGCTAGCGATTGGCTGGCTGGGTTGTCAGCAAAATCGGCGATCGCGATGGGGTACTGGGTAGCACCCACACCCGATATATCGACCCGCAGTTGGGCCTGGGCCGGTTGGCTGGCGAACATGCCAGCGGCCAGGGCAAACGCTCCAGTGGCCGTGGCGCGCCAATGACGACCTAAGGTCGCCAGGGCTGGGGTAGCGGCGGTCATTATGCAATCTCCTGATTAATCGAACATGCGGTATTCGCCATCAATATACGATGGATACTGCCCGCTAGGCGGTTTGGGGAAAGGGCTGCAACGGGCAAGACCCTTGGATACGGCATCATCGAACTGCGCGATGCCGGACGATCGTTTGATTTGAACGCGGTTAGGCGTGCCATCGGCATTCAGGTCCACGCGGTACTGCAGTGCAGGGTTGCCACGTACTTCAGAGCGGGCAGGGGTGCTGTAGACCACGCCAGGCTGCACGCAAGCGCGCACCTTGGCGGCGTAGCCACCGTCACCACCGCCGCCTCCGGCCTGGTTGCGGTCTGCTGTACCACCGGCACGTCCGGGGGCACCTTCACGCATGGCACGGCGGAATGCTTCTTCCTTGGCCTTGCGCTCGGCATCGGCACGGGCTTTGGCGGCGGCCTCGGCACGGGCTTTACGTTCCGCGTCTGCTTTGGCTTTAGCTTCGGCATCCGCCTTGGCTTTGGCTTCTGCATCGGCTTTGGCCTTGCGTTCGGCATCGGCCTTGGCTTTCGCGTCGGCTTCTGCTTTAGCCTTGCGCTCTGCGTCTGCCTTGGCTTTGGCTTCAGCTTCAGCTTTTTCCTTGCGTTCCTGTTCCTGCTTTTCCTTTTGTTCGCGTTCGCGACGTTCAGCAGCTAGCTTGTCCTGACGCTGTTTCTCCTGACGCTCCTGTTCCAGCTTTTCTTCACGCTCTTTTTTCTCGCGTTCCTTGCGAGCCTGCTCCAGGGCGATTTCGGGATCAACCTCAGGTTCAGCAGGAGGGGTGACCTTTTCAGGCTCTGGAGGCGGCTTGGGAGCCGGAGCCGGTTCAGGTTTGGGCTCGGGCTTGGGTTCTGGCTCTGGAGCCGGTTCAGGCTCAGGCTGCGGCTCGGGTTCGGCCTCGGGGGCTTCGGGATCAGCATTGACGGCCGCATCGGGTGCGACACCGTCCATCCACAATTCGACCTGCACCGCATTGGGGGTCTTGGGCGCAGAAAAAAGGGCTCCCGCCAAAATGGCGAGCAGCAACAGCCCGTGCAGACCCAGGGCGATGAGCAAGCCGCGCCGATCTTCCTTTTGCTCAGGCGAGCGCAGCGCCTGATTGCGGGTATTGCGTGTTCTGTGCTTCATTCAGTTCAGGTTTTTCGCGCCGGACGGCGAGCACGCTATCCGGCCAGAGGTTATTTGCGAGCGTCAGGATCGCTGTTGCGATCGACGATCAGACCCAGGCGGTTGATGCCATTGGAGCGCAGTTCATCCATCAAGCCCATGACGGTCTCGTAGGGAACCTTGCCGTCGGCGGCAATGACAACCGGGCTGTCGGCCTCCATACGCGAGCGCACTTCATTGAGCAGTGTGGACTTTTCGATGTTCATGAACTCGGAGCCCGCATCGCGCAAGCGAATGGCCAGTTTGCCGTCCTTATCAACCTGGATTTCCACCGGCTTGGCAGGCACTTCGGAGGCTTGGCCTACCGAAGGCAATTCCACCAGACCGGGGGTAATCATGGGAGCAGTGACCATGAAGATCACCAGCAGCACCAGCATCACGTCGATATAAGGGACGACGTTGATTTCATTTTTCATGCGCCGGCCGTGACGGCCGGTGCTTCCACGCATCGATGGCATCAGTTCACCTGCCGCTGCAAGATGTTCAGGAATTCGTCGATAAAGCTGTCAAAGCGGATCGAGATACGATCGAGCTCGTTGGTAAAGCGGTTGTAGGCAACCACGGCAGGGATAGCGGCAAACAGACCGATAGCTGTGGCGATCAGGGCTTCGGCGATACCGGGAGCCACCGAGGCCAGGGTGGCCTGCTGCATGCCGGACAAACCGATAAAGGCGTGCATGATCCCCCAGACGGTACCCAGCAGCCCGATGTATGGGCTGACCGAACCGGCAGAGGCCAGGAAGTTCAGGTGTGTTTCCAGTGTGTCCATTTCGCGCTGGTAGCTGGCGCGCATGGCACGGCGTGGACCGTCCAGCAGGGCTGGGCCCGAGCTTTGGCTGCGACGGGCCTTGATGAATTCGGTCATGCCGGCTTCAAAAATACGGGCCAGTGCACCGTGTTCGGCGCGACGCGAGGAAATGGATTGCTGAAGCACGGCCAGATCGCCACCTGCCCAGAAGTCGTCCTCAAAGCGGCGGGTCTGTTCCAGCGTGCGTTTAAGTGCAGCCCGTTTACTGAAGATATAGGCCCACGAGAGAATCGAGATTCCCAACAGAATCAGCATGACAAGCTGAACGGGAATACTGGCATCGAGAAGTAGCGAAATCAGCGACAGGTCGCTAGTAGCTTGCATGGTCAGTCCTGAACCTTTTCCAAGAGGGTACGTAAATCAGAGTCCAGCTTGCTTGGACGAAGCGTGTTGGCGTCAACGCAAACAATTTGGATGGTGCTTTGGCATAACAGTTCCTCACCTCGCAGGGCACCTTGTTCGAAATGGATGGTAGCCGAACCCAGCTGGGTAATACGGCTGCGCACCGAGATCAAATCATCGAGCCGGGCAGGTTTGAGATATTGTATTTCAACCTTCTTGACTACGAACAGGCGTTGATTCTGCTCGGCCACATCGGATTGGTTTACGCCCAGGTTCCTGAGCCATTCTGTGCGCGCACGCTCAAAGAATTTCAGGTAGTTGGCGTAATATACGATCCCCCCAGCGTCGGTGTCTTCGTAATATACGCGAATATCAAGCCGAGCCTGGGTGTCCCACTTGTCATTAAGCATGTCGTTCGTAAAAGAGTTTATGTTGACGGGCAGGGCAGGGCATGGCGCACGGCCAGCCCTGCTTGGAGTCCTTACAGCGTGGCCAAACGCTCCAGGCTGACCTGGGCAATCTGGTCCACCGGCACGTTGGTGCTGCTGGCGTCACGGCGTGCCTGCATTTCAACCATGCCTTCTTTCAGGCCGCGCTCGCCAATGGTAATGCGCAGTGGCACACCAATCAGCTCCCAGTCGGCAAACATGATGCCGGGGCGGGCGTCGCGGTCGTCCAGAATGACATCCACACCTTGCTCTTTGAGCTGGGTGTACAGATCAGTAGCAGTCTGACGCACAGCATCGCTTTTGGTAAAGCCGATCGGGCAGATCACCACTTCGAAAGGAGCCAGGGCACGGGGCCAGATCATGCCGCGTTCGTCGTGGTTTTGTTCAATGGCAGCAGCGGCAATACGGCTGACGCCAATGCCATAACAACCCATTTGCATGACAGCCGGTTTACCATCAGTTTCCAAAAAGGTGGCGTTCAGCTTCTTGGAGTAGACATCGCCCAGGAAGAAAACGTGACCCACTTCAATGCCGCGCTGGATGGCCAGCTTGCCGCCTTCGGGGGCTGGGTCGCCGTGAACCACGTTGCGCAGGTCTGCCTTGATGGGCTCGGGCAGGTCACGACCCCAGTTCACGCCCGTGTAGTGGAAGCCTTCTTCGTTGGCACCGCACACAAAGTCGCTCATGTTGGCTACGGTCAGGTCGGCAATCACTTGCACAGGCTGACGGGTGCCGATTGGGCCGAGGTAACCGGGCTTGCAGCCAAAGGTGGCCACAATTTCCTCTTCCGTGGCCAGACGGTGGCCTTTTTCAAAGCCGGCCAGCTTGGAAACCTTGATGTCGTTGACTTCATGGTCGCCACGAACCAGCAGCAGGTGGACGGTGCTCTTGGTCTTGCCGTCTTCTTCGACGTCCGTTGCCAGCACAACCGACTTGACGGTTTGGCTCAGGTCACAGCCCAGGAATTGGGCCACCAGTTCACACTTGGGGGCATCAGGCGTGGCGGTCTTGACCAGGGCTTGGCCAGGAGCGGCACGCTCGGCCAGCAGGCAAGGGGCGGGAGCCAGCTCGATATTGGCAGCGTAGTCGGTGTCAGGGTTGTAAACCAGCAAGTCTTCGCCGGTATCGGCAATCACCTGGAATTCATGGCTGCGCGAACCGCCAATGGAGCCGGTATCAGCGGCCACGGCACGGAAGTTCAAGCCCAGGCGCCCAAAGATGCGCATGTAGGCGTCGTACATATTGTCGTAGCTGGCTTGGGCGTCTTCGGCATTGCGGTCGAAGGAGTAAGCATCCTTCATGGTGAATTCGCGGCCACGCATCAAGCCAAAGCGGGGACGGCGCTCGTCACGGAATTTGGTTTGAATGTGGTAGAAGTTGATGGGCAACTGGCGCCAGCTGTGGATTTCGTTGCGGGCAATGTCCGTGATCACTTCTTCGGAGGTAGGCTGCAGCACGAAGTCGCGCTGGTGGCGATCCTTGATTCGCAGCAGTTCGTCACCATATTTTTCCCAACGGCCCGACTCTACCCAGAGTTCGGCAGGCTGGACGACTGGCATCAGCAGCTCAATGGCGCCGGAGCGGTCCATTTCCTGACGGATGATGTTTTCAATCTTGCGCAGCACGCGCAGGCCCATCGGCATATAGGTATAGATACCGCCGGCGGCTTTACGGATCATGCCGGCGCGCGTCATGAGCTGGTGGCTGGCAACTTCGGCCTCGGTAGGCGCTTCTTTCAGGGTATTAATGTGATACTGGCTAGCATGCATGGTAGGGAACTCGTCAGGTACGTATAATCAGATCTAATTGTATTGAATTCGTTAGAGGTGGCCTATGTTAGATCGTGAAGGCTACCGTCCTAATGTCGGAATTATCCTCGTTAATCGCAAGAACGAGGTTTTTTGGGGCAAGCGTATTCGGGAACATGCCTGGCAGTTCCCGCAAGGCGGTATTAAATACGGTGAAACACCCGTACAAGCGATGTACCGCGAACTGCATGAAGAAGTGGGCTTGCTGCCTGAGCATATCCGTATATTAGGCCGGACGCGAGATTGGCTTCGCTACAACGTGCCCAATCATTTTGTACGTCGGGAGGCGCGTGGCCATTACAAGGGCCAGAAACAAATCTGGTTCCTGTTGCGGCTGGTAGGGCGAGACAGTGATGTCTGCCTGCGTTCCTCGTCGACGCCGGAGTTTGATGCATGGCGCTGGAGTCAATATTGGGTGCCACTTGATTCAGTGATTGAGTTCAAGCGGGAAGTCTATCAGCAAGCGCTGAACGAGCTGTCGGATATTTTGTTCCGACGACGGCAGGAAAATCGTTATTTACGTCAGCGCCTGCAAAGCGCAGTTGATGCCGATACCTTAGATAGCAGGGATCATGCGCATATTATTGGTTGAAGATGAGCGGGAAATGGCCGCATGGCTGGAGCGGGCCTTGGCGCAAAGTGGTTTTTTGCCCGATCCCGCTCATGACGCCCGCTCGGCAGAAGTACTGTTGGCGGCCCATGAGTATGATGCGGTCGTGATGGATTTGCGCCTGCCCGACAAACACGGGCTGGTGCTTTTGCGCGAGATGCGTGAACGCGGCGATCACACTCCTGTGCTGATTCTGACCGCTCAAGGTGCCTTGCAGGATCGCGTTCGTGGTCTGAATCTGGGTGCCGATGATTTCCTGACCAAACCCTTTGCCCTGGAAGAGCTGGAAGCTCGCCTGGCGGCACTGGTACGGCGTAGCCGTGGTCGTGTGGCCCCGGTGGTCAGCTGTGGTTCTTTGGAATACAACCCTGAGAGCCGAGCATTCCTGCTGGACAATGCCATTGTGCATTTGACGCCGCGTGAGCATGCGGCCTTGCTGGTTCTGATCAGCCGCTCTGGCATGCCTGTAGAGAAGTCTCAGTTATTTGCCCGAGTATTCGAGCACGATAGCGATGCCAGCCCTGATGCTATCGAGGTTGTCCTGCATCGCTTGCGCAAGAAACTGGCCAATAGCGATGTGCACATCGTGACGGTGCGTGGTCTGGGCTACATGCTGGAAGTGCTTGAGGCGGAATCCGGCGTTTCATGACGGCCCCTTCTCCGCCCCCCGCCAATGCCTGGCAAGGCAGTTTGCGCTTTTGGCTGCTGGTACTGCTGATACCGGGGGTGGTGGCTTTACTGCTTTACGACAGCTGGGAAGACTACCTGGCCATGAACGCGGTCACGGAAAATGTCTACGACAGCGCCTTGCTGGAACCGGCCAAAGTGCTGGAGACCAGCGTGGAGTTCAATACTGACGGCAGTTTGCGTATTGATCCGCCTTTTTATGCGCAGGTCATGCTGGAATCCCGACCGGGTAATCGCAAGTATTTCCGCGTCGAAGAAATCACCCCTTTGGTGCGTAACCTGGGCGGTGTTGATGCCAATCAGTTAAAAGGGCGCACCTTGCTGGGGATGGAAGGGCTGCCGCGTCCTTCCAATCTGGCCGACCATGAAGGCGTGCCGGTTTTCTACGATTCGTATTTTCGCAATGACACCGTGCGCATGGTGGCCTTGTGGCGGGACCTGCACTACAAAGGCCAGCATAGACAGGTTCTGGTCATGGTGGGTGAAAGCCTGGATTTGCGTTTGCGCACCCAGCAAGAAGCCTGGCGCGAAGGCATTTTCCGCAATTTGCGTATGTTGCTGATAGCCGTGGCGCTGGTCTGGTTTGCCGTAGCGTGGGCCTTGCGCCCCCTGCAGGCCTTGCGACAGGAAGTGCGTAACCGTAGCGTGGACGACTTGCAGCCTTTGGACGAGCGTGATGTTCCTCGTGAAGTAGTGCCTTTGGTGCGTTCGGTCAATCACCATATTGAGTTGTATCGTTCCGTGCTGGATCGGCAGGCCCAGTTTCTGGCCGACGCCTCGCATCAATTACGCACCCCTTTGGCGATCATTCATACCCAGGCCCAATACGCTCGCCGTGAACCGGATATCGAGCGTGTACGCGAATCCCTGGGGGCGATCATCAAGCAATTGGGGCAGGCCACTCGCCTGACCGAGCAGTTGCTGGCTTTGGCTCATGCCAGTCATACCACCACCATGAGCCAGGGGCAGGTTGACCTGGCCAGTCTGGGGCGTGAGGTGGTGTTGCAATATCTACCTTTGGCCCGTGAGCATCGTCAGGATCTGGGCTGGATCGGGCCAGGAGAAGAGGGCGAGCAGGCACCTTTGTGGGTGTATGCCAGCGATGCCGAGATTCACGAGTCCGTTTCCAACCTGATTCACAACGCCATCAATCACGCTGGTAGTGGCAGTGCAATTACGGTTTCTGCCGGGCATGACGACAAGCTGGCCTGGATCAGCGTTACCGACAACGGCATGGGCTTGGCCGCCAGTTTGCGTGAAAGCGTATTTGTACGTTTTGACCGGGGCGGCCCGGCACGCAAGGGTGGACGGGGTTCTGGCTCCGGGCTGGGTCTGGCCATTGCGCTGGCTTACGCCGAGCGCAATGGCGGCACGATTGTGCTGACCGATGGGGAGCCCAACGATATGGGCGGCTACGGTTTGAAGGCGACGCTACGCTTGCCCTTGCTGCAGCCCGAAGCGCCTAAACCAGAAAACACGTGAATTAAGCCGCGTCGTTTGGACGGGCCAGCAGATTGAACAGGGTAGAAATATCCCAATCGCGATGGCCCTGCTGGGCAATCTTCGCAAACTGCTCCTGAATCAAGCGGGTTGCGGGAAGCTGGGCCCCATTACGCTGTGCCTCCCGCTGCACCAAATCCAGGTCCTTCAACATCCAGTTCACGGTAAAGCCGGGCTGAAAGTCTCTGGCCAGCATTGTGGGGCCTTTAGTTTCCATTTGCCAGCTGCGCGCCGCACCCTTGGTCAATACAGACAGGGCCTGCTCCATATCCAGTCCGGCCCGTTCACCAAAAGCCATGGCTTCGGCCAGACCTTGCAAGAGTCCGACAACGGCAATCTGGTTCACCATCTTGCACAGCTGCCCGGACCCCAAGGGCCCCATCAGGGTGCAGGCCTGGGCGTAGCTCATCATCAGCGGGCGGGCGCGTTCCATATCCTCAGCTTGCCCACCACACATAATGCTGAGCATGCCTTTCTGGGCACCCGCCTGTCCGCCAGAAATGGGGGCGTCGATAAATGCAACTTCTTGCTTGGCCGCCTGTGCTCCCAGTTCCTGGGCCACTTCGGCGGAGGCAGTGGTGTGGTCGATAAACAGGCTCCCTGCCCTCATGCCTGCCAGCACACCGTTCGGCCCCTGAAAAATCGAGCGCAAGTCATCATCATTGCCCACACAGGCCATGACAATGTCTGCTTGGGCAGCGGCCAGGGCTGGTGTAGCGGCCCATTCCTGTTTGAACTCCTTACTCCATTGTTCCGCCTTGGCTGGATTGCGGTTGTACACCGTGACTTGATGCCCTGCCTGGGCCAGATGTCCTGCCATGGGATAGCCCATCACCCCCAGACCAATGAACGCCACTTTTTGCGGGCTGGCGGGTTCATAGTGTTTAGGCTGAATGGATGGGGTCATGGCGCGGGCCTCCTTGAAAATAATCTGTTCGATCGTACAGCTTAGCGCAGCTTTATCGGCTTGATCTTTGCCTGCCCGAATAAGCGGCAAAACGTTTTAGGCTTGACGGCGTCAGGCCCCTCATGTTCTAAACCAAACATAGATCTGTAATAAATGGAATTTGCCTGTCTGGATTATGATGGGCGCACATAATTTCCTGGCTAATTAACTGGAACTTGAATCCTATGACCACTTTTGATCGTCGTCGTTTCTTGAAGCTGGCAGGTGCCACCGGACTGGCGTCTATGAGTACCTCTTTGCCATGGGCGGCGTGGGCGGCAGACGCAGCCGTACTGGAAAAAGCAAAGGCTCAAGGCCAGGCTGTTTTCTACGCCAACATCACGGCGGTAGAGCCCATCATGAAGGCCTTGCAACAAGCGCAAGGCATTGAAGGCAAATACACCCGTATTTCCAGCTCCAAGTTCATCCCCACCATCCTGACCGAGTTCAACGCCGGCAAGTTGATGGCGGACGTGGTTCAGGCTCCCTTGCCCATGCTGCAACTGCTCAAAGAGCAGGGCGTGCTGATTCCCCATCAGTCCGAAGCCGTGCAGGGCTACCCCGAGTGGGCCATTCAAGACGATTCGATTATTCAATTTGGCATCGAATATGTGTCTTATATCTATAATACGGACCACCTCAAGGCCGAGGATGCGCCACAACGCTACGAAGATCTGGCCGATCCCAAGTGGAAAGACAAGATTGTGATGGCCAACCCTTCCAACCACCCCTCCACCATTGGCTGGCTGATTGGTTTGAAGGAAAAGGTCTTTAGCAGTGAAGAGCAGTGGCTGGACTTCCTGAAAGGCCTGGCTGCCAACAAGCCCATGTTCGTGGCCTCGTTTGGCCCAACTCCGGCTCCTATTGAAAGTGGCGAGAAGTTGATTGCCATTTCCATGCCCAAGTACATCGTGACCAAGTCGCCTGCGCCATTGGCCTGGGGCCCCATGTCGGATCAGCCCTTGCTGGGCTCCCCACGTGCCATCGCCCTGACCAAGAATGCCCCGCATCCTGATGCTGCTCGCGTGTTCCTGGACTACTGGCTGGGTAATGAAGCCATGGGCATTCTGGCCAACAAGGTTGGCGAATACGTCCTGGCTCCAGGGGTACACCCTCCGGTTGCGGGGATCGATAAAGCCAAGGTCGAGCCTATTCGCGACCTGAGCGACGAAGAACTGGTCCGTTGGGGCCGCGAATTCAGCCGTATCTTCGCCGTCCGTTAATCGGGACGACAAGAACGACAGGTTCGTCTAGAACGGGGCGCCTTGGCGCCTCGCCTTATTTTTATTGAAAACATTTACTCATTATGCAAATTGAAATTACCGGCCTAAGCAAGACCTATGTCTCAGAGGGCAAAACCTTCAAGGCTTTGGACAATATCAACCTGACGATTCCCGCTAATGAGTTTTTCACACTGTTAGGGCCCAGCGGCTGCGGCAAAACCACGCTGCTGCGGTGCATTGTTGGTCTGGAAACCCCAGACGAGGGTGAAATCCGCATTGGGGACGAGATCGTCTGGTCCAGCGCCAAGAATATTGCTGTGCCGGTGGAAAAGCGCGGTTTGGGCATGGTGTTTCAGACATACGCCATCTGGCCGCACATGACGGTGTTCGATAATATTGCTTACCCCTTGCAAGTGCGCGGCGAGCGCAAAGAGGTGATTCGTGAAAAAGTCGCGAACATCCTGAAGTTTGTGCAGCTGGAAGGGGTGGATCAGCGTTCCGCAACGCGTCTGTCCGGTGGTCAGCAGCAGCGTGTGGCATTGGCCCGAGCCCTGGTGGCCGAGCCTAAAGTCATTTTGTTTGATGAGCCGCTCAGTAACCTGGATGCCAAGCTGCGTGAAGAAACCCGTAAAGAACTGCGCGAATTTCTGAGCCGTCTGGACATTACCGCTGTGTACGTGACGCATGATCGCGTCGAGGCATTGGCCTTGTCCAACTCCATCGCTGTGATGCGAGGTGGCAAGATTCTGGAAATTGGTACGCCAGAAAAAATTTACTTTGATGCCGATCACCGCTTTGTGGCCGACTTTATTGGTCGTGCCAACCAGATCAGCGCCAAAGTGCTGGAGCAGCGTGCAGACTCCACCATTGTGGAATGCGAACTGGGCCAACTGCATTGCAAGAAGCGTGACCTGCCCGTGGGCACCGAAGTTACCTTGTGCATTCGCCCGGAATTTATTCGTGTCAGCAGCCAGGCCAATGAAGTGGGGCAGAACCTGTTCCACGGTCAGGTCCAGGCCCTGGAGTTCGTCGGTGAGTCCTACGAGGCCGAGGTCAAAGTGGGTAAAGAGCAGCTTCTGGTGTGTATTGATCCAGACGTGAAGGTGAAAGAGGGCGATACCGTACGCTTTAACCTGCACCCTGAACACTGCATGCTGTTGTCGGCATAAGGGCGGGGCATCATGAATCACACACGCAGACCACTTAGCTGGTCGCTTATTCTGATCGTCGGCTTTCTGACGCTGTGCCCGGTCCTGATGTTGCTGCTGGGCAGCTTCTCGCAGGGCCTGACGGCTTTTGGCTCCTTTACCACGGCTAAATACGTAGCCGCCTACACCGATCCTTTCTTGCTGGAAGTCACCTTCAATACGGTGGTTTTCGTGCTGGGCTCTTCCCTGTTCTCTACTGCGCTGGCTGTTTTCCTGGCCTACCTGAATACGCGTACGAACATGCCCATGAAAGGGGTGTTCACGGTGCTGTCCATCGTTCCCATGATGATTCCGCACTTGCTGTTCTCGGTTAGCTGGGCCTTGCTGCTGAACCCGTCCAACGGCCTGATCAATATGTTCTTGCAGGATACATTGGGCCTGCAGGAAGCACCGCTGAACATCTATTCCCTGTGGGGCATGATTCTGGTTGAAGGCTTGTTGAACATGCCTGTGGCCTACCTGATCATTGCGCCTGCCATGGCCTCTTTTGACGTTTCCATGGAGGAGTCCTCCCGTGTATTCGGGGGCGGTCTGTGGCGTACCTTGACGCGGGTTACCCTGCCGATTCTGCGTCCAGCCATCATGGCGGCTTTCATTCTGGCGATTGTGCGGGCCTTGGCTTCCTACGCCGTGCCACGTGTTCTGGGTACCCCAGGTCGTGTGGATGTGCTGGCCACTTATTTGTTCGAGATGATCTCTACCGGCTTCGCTCCGGATTACGGAAAAGCGGCGGCGCTGGGCATGAGTGTGCTGTCGGCCTCCATTGCCCTGATCGTTCTGTATCGCTACATGACGAAAGAAAGCAGCAAGTATGTGACGATCTCCAGCCGTGGTTTCAAACCCACTCAGCTGGAATTGCGTCGCGCGAAAATCCCCTTGTTCATCATTGTGGGCATTATCAGCTTGCTGATGGTGGTGCTGCCTGTGGCCGTGCTGCTGTACACCTCCATGATTCCGTATTCCATGGTGCCTAGTGCTCGCGCCTTCTCCTTGATGAGCTGGGCGAACTGGATTGATGTCATTCAAGATCCGATCTCCAAAGTGGCCATGAAGAACAGTTTGTTCCTGGCTGTGGTCGGAGCCAGTCTGGGTGTATTGCTATCGCTGTTTGTGGCCTATGTGGTGGTCAAGTTACGAACGCGGGCGGCGGCGCTGCTGGATACCTTGAGCTTCCTGTCCTTTTCCTTCCCGGGGATTGTGATCGGGATCGGCTTTATGTGGTTCTTTGTGCAAACGCCTTTGTATGCCACGCTGACCGCCTTGCTGTTGGCCTATATCGCCGCTTATCTGCCTTACGGTATCCGACCCTTGTCGGCCGCTTTTGTGCAGGTCCATGCCCACCTGGAGGAGTCCTCGGCCGTTGCCGGGGCCAGTTCCTGGACCACCATGCGCCGCATCATTATTCCTTTGCTGATTCCTGGTGTGGTGTCGGCCTGGATCTTGATGGCAACCATGTTCATTCGTGAGCTGACGGTGTCGGTGGTGCTGTCCCGTCCCGGTACGGAAGTGCTGGCGGTACAGGTGCTGGGTTATGCCGAAGATGGTTTGTGGGGCAAGCTCTCGGCGCTGGGGATCATCATGATTCTGATCTCTACCGTGCTGGTGCTGCTGGCCATGTATATCGGTAACTTTTACAAGCGCCGCCAAGGCACGATGTAAGTTGGACTGATCTCAAGGGCCTGAATTCCGCAAGGGATTCAGGCCCTTGTTGTTTTTGCTGAGAGCAGACCGTATCTTGTTGGCTGGCTGGCTGGTTGTTCGCTTGTTCATGCGCACAAGGGGCTGGCTGTTTTTTGTTTACTCATTAGTAGAAAGCTATGACGCATAAATGCAAAGTGCTGGTCGTCGGTGGTGGTGTGATGGGGGCGTCGGTCGCCTGGCATCTGACTCAAGCGGGTGCCGCAGTCACTTTGATCGATCAGGGTTCGGGTAGTGTGCCTAGTGCAACCGCTGCCTCGTTTGGATGGGTAGGAGCCAGCGCCAGTACACCTTCTGATGACACTGACGCCTTTGCCTTGCGTCTACACGCTCTGGAAGAGTACACGCGTCTGAAGCAGAGCTTGGGGGCATTGCCTGTGACCGTGCGTGGAGCCTTGTCCTGGGGGGAAACGAAGGACGAGACAGCCGCCTTGATTGCCGAGCATCTGGCAGCCGGTTCCAGGGTTGAAAGCCTGTCAGCCGCGCAAGTGCGTCAGAAAGAACCGTCGTTGGCAGCCGTACCGGATTTGGCAATGTGGGCGCCCGATGATTTCGCCTTGGAGCCAGTAGATCTGGCACGTTGTTTTATTCAAGCGGCGCAAGCGAATGGCGCCACGGTTTTGTCCGGTACGGTACAGCGTGTGTTGTCGGCAGGAGGGCGAGTGAACGGTATAGAAGTGCAAGGGCAAGTCATCGAGGCCAACAAGGTGGTGCTGGCCAATGCTTATGGTGCCTTGGCTTTGGCAGCCAGTGCAGGGGTAGCGTTGCCTATAGAGCAACAGCCCGCCGTGTTACTGCGCCTGGATGCTGATAGAAATCGGGTCCGGCATTTACTCTGTGCTCAGGATCTGGAGTTGCGACCGGGCAAAGAAAGAGGGTTGATGTCGGCGTTGGATTATCCTTTGGAAGGCGAGACAGGTTTGCAGCGTCTGGCCGAGCAAACCTGTCAGTCCATTGCCCAGTTGCTGCAACTACCTTTTGTCCCGCGCATCTTGTCGATAGAGGTCGGGCAGCGCCCCATGACTAGTAACAAGCAGCCATTGTGTGGGCCTATTGGGACTGTAGATGGTTTGTTCGCCGTCGTGGCTCACCCCGGTGTCATTCTGGCTCCCCTGTTGGGAAGCTTATGTACGCAGGCAGTTCTGGCTGCCTGAGGCTTGTTTCCTGACGTAGGGCTGTGCGCTCTTTCAAAGATTTGGCTGTCTTGAAAGCAGGCAGCGAAATCAGCTGACAAAGAAAAAGGCCTGATTTCGTGGAGAGACGAAATCAGGCCTTCTTGTTGACTGCGCCGGTTTGAATGCTCCCTTTCAGCGGGAGCGTTCAAACCAGAGAACGGACGGTGTCTTAGTCCTCTTCGACGAAGGTCTCTTCGCGTTTCTTTTTCACCGAAGGCAGGGCCACAACCACAACCAGGAAGGCAGCCAGGACCAGCAGCGACAGGGACAGAGGACGTGTCACAAAGGTGGTGTAATCACCGCGGGACAGTAGCAGGGCACGACGGAAGTTTTCCTCCATCATTGGTCCCAGGACCAGACCCAGCAACAGCGGAGCACCTTCACAACGCAGCTTGGACCAGACGTAGCCCACCAAACCGAAGGCGGCGGTGACCAGAATGTCAAACACGTTGTAGTTCAGCGAGTACACACCCACCGTGCAGAACACCAGAATGGCGGGGAACAGCAGGCGGTAGGGCACTTTAAGCAGTTTCACCCACAGGCCTACCAATGGCAGGTTCAGGATGACCAGCATCAGGTTACCAATCCACATGGAGGCGATCAGACCCCAGAACAGTTCAGGGTGGCTGGTCATCACTTGTGGACCAGGCTGAATGTTGTGGATGGTCATGGCACCAATCATCAGCGCGGTCACAGCGTTACCGGGGATACCCAGGGTCAGCAGCGGGATGAAGGAGGTTTGAGCGGCAGCGTTGTTGGCAGACTCGGGACCGGCCAGACCAGCAGGGTGACCTTTACCAAAGCGTTCCGGGTTCTTGGAGATTTTCTTCTCCAGTGTGTAAGACGCAAAGGAGGACAGCACCGCGCCGCCACCGGGCAAGATACCCAGGCAAGAACCCATGGCGGTACCACGCACGACAGCAGGCCAGGACTCCTTGAACTCTTGCTTGTTGGGGTACAGCGAGCCGACCTTGCCAGTGATCTCCACGCGTTGATCGCCCAGCTCCAGGTTGTTCATGATTTCGGAGAAACCAAACACACCCATGGCCACCACGGCGAAGTCGATACCGTCTTGCAGTTCTGGAATACCAAAGTCGTAACGGGCAACACCGGAGTTCACGTCGGTACCGACCATACCCAGCAGCAGACCCAGCAAGATCATGCAGATAGCTTTGGGCAGGGAGCCGGAAGCCAGCACCACAGCACCGACCAGGCCCAAGACCATTAATGAGAAATACTCCGCAGGTCCAAACTTGAAGGCGACTTCAGCCAAGGGCGGAGCAAAAGCGGCCAGCAGCACGGTGGCCACACAACCGGCAAAGAAAGAACCCAGAGCAGCAATCGCCAGGGCAGCACCGGCCCGGCCATTACGGGCCATCTGGTGTCCGTCCAGCACGGTGACCACGGCTGAGGTTTCCCCCGGCAGGGCAACCAGAATGGCGGTTGTAGACCCACCATATTGGGCGCCATAGTAAATACCGGCCAGCATGATCAGACCGGCTACGGGCGGCAGTACATACGTAATGGGCAGCAGCATGGCAATGGTTGGTACAGGGCCAATGCCTGGCAACACGCCAATCAAGGTGCCCAGTATGCAACCGAGCAAAGCGTAGGCCAGGTTCTCGGGCGTGATCGCCACCGAGAAACCCAGCATCAGGTTGTCAAATAATTCCATATTCGTTCACCCCCTAATCAGGCCAGAAAACTTGGCCACAGGGGGAACACCAGCCCCAGGCCCTTGATGAATGCCAACCAGACGAACAGCACCAAAAAGACGGCTGCGCCCAGTGCAACAGGCCAGCTAAATTCATGGCTGGCAAAGCTGCTGATCAGTACAAGCAGGAAAATGGAGATGTAAACACCCAGCGAGTTCAGTGTCAGACCGCAAAGCACGACCGCGCCGATGATAACGAAGAGCACTTTCCAGTTAAACTTCTCTACCTCGGTGCTTTCTGCTTTGGCAGACATCGAGCCCAAAGTGACAACCGCCCCTAACAAGCTCAGGCATACACCAAGCCAGAAGGGGAAGTAGCCGGGCCCCATGCGGGCGGCTGTTCCCATCGAGTAGCTGGTGGCCCCGAGCGCGAAAGCGGCGCCCACGACCACGAACATGACCCCGGACCAGAAGTCCTGTTTATTTTTAATTTGCATAAGGTGGATTCTCCTTGTCTGCCTTGCGCATTGGTTTTCCTTTTTCCTGTGTCAGCTTCTTTATAGTGGAGCGGGCTCCATACTCTGCGTGTGCCGACTGCATTGAACAGAGGTGACGCATGGTAATGGAGCACTTGAAGACTGGAAACCCTGAGATGACCCTAGTTTTTAAGGGTTTTCCCGGTAATTCCGGAAATTTAGGGTTTTTTGGGAGCGTGTTCGTAGGTGGATGGCAGGCTTTGAAAGAAGTTTGAAAGGTAATGGAAAGATGGGTGAAAGGTTATCATTAGTATGAAATTCCTCTACCCAGTAACGCTAGCAATGGTTTACGATAAGGCCCATGTTGCAAGATCTCGACTTTCTCGCTGACCGTATCGGTCAACTGGTAGAGCAATCTCGTCAGCTCAACGCTGAACGCGCTCAATTATTAGCTCGTCTGAAAACTCAGGATGCCGAGCTGGACGCCTTGCGCCAGCAAAATCGTCGTCAACAAGATGAGTTCGAGTCCCTGTCCACCGGTGTTGCTTCGCATCAGCGTCAACTGGATGTGGTGCAGCAACAAGCGCAGGCTGATCAGGCAGAACTGAAAAAGCTGCTTGAACAGGAACAGGCCCAGGTAGTTGCCTTGCGTCGCGAGTTGGACAGCGCACGCGCGGGTATGGGTGTGTTGCGTGATGTAGCAGGACAGGCTCGCGACCAGATCGGTTCGATCCTGATGCGTTTACCCGGTGCCGTACAGGAGTAAGTCATGGAACGAGTCGATATTTCCCTGTTGGGCCGCGATTACTCTCTGGCATGCCCTCCTTCCGAAAAAGCGCGCTTGCTGGAAGCTGTCAAACTGGTAGACCAGCGCATGCAGTCTATCAAGGGTTCGGGCCGTGTCTCTGGCAACGAACGTATCGCCGTCATGGCCGCCATTCAGATCGCCAGCGAGTTTTTATCCGCTAAAGCACCTGATGGTCCTCTGGCTAATGTTGCTTTTGGCGATTTCAAGCGTAAAATTGAAGACATGCACGCAATGATTGACGAGGTCATCGAACCTTCGGGTACCGCGCGCTAAACCAAATTTGAAAGCAGTCCCTTGTTGTCCCTCGCGGGCCGCTTCATCCCAGTAAGTCCCTGCCGTGTTCGTGACACGACCATACATTCCTTGAACCAATGCTTTTGGCATACAGGTTGTTGGATTAGCCAGTAGGAGCGATCGTCCTCGTCGACGAACCCGAAGCTGGCTTGATGACAGCCGATCTTGGACCCTCGGTTCCAGGATGCCGGTCTTGACGGCAATGGTGGGGCACCTACAAAAAAAGCCCGTCCAGATCTGGACGGGCTTTTTTCTTTTCTGCTGTTTTGTTTATTTCTGACTGCCAGGCGCAACGTCTCGTTTGCTGGCATACGCAAACAGAGCCAGGCCAGCGACAATCATGGGCAAGGACAACCACTGCCCCATCGACAAGCCTGCGCTGAGCAGACCCAGGTAGCCGTCGGGCTCGCGGGTGTATTCCACCATGAAGCGGAAGAAACCGTAGCCGATCAGGAACAGGGCACTGGTCTGACCGACGGCGCGTGGACGACGCGTGAACCACCACAGCAAGATAAACAGGGCAATGCCCTCCAGGGCCATCTCATACAACTGCGAAGGATGGCGGGGGGTTGCATCCACTTGCGGAAATACCATGGCCCAGGGCACATCACTGGGGCGACCCCATAGTTCGCCGTTAATGAAATTACCCAGGCGGCCCACGGCCAGCCCCAAGGGAATCAGGGGAGCCAGAAAATCGCTGACTTCCAGAAAACGCCGTTGACGGTTTCGAGCAAACAGCGCAATTGTCACCAGCACACCGATCAGACCACCATGAAAGGACATGCCACCTTGCCAGACATACAGAATCTCCAGCGGGTGCGACAAGTAGTAAGAGGGTTGATAGAACAGGGTGTAGCCCAGACGCCCACCTGCCACCACGCCCAGGACGCAGTAAAAGATCAGGTCTTCCAGGTCCTTGCGGGTCAGCAAGTCATAGCCCGCACGGATACGCGCTGTGCCAGCCAGCCAAACCAGGCCAAAGCCCACTAAATACATCAAGCCATACCAATGAATGGCAAGGGGTCCAAGTTGTATGGCGACGGGATCAAACTGCGGGTGAATTAACATGCGTGCCCATTACAGAGATGAATATCAGATAATAGCGTGACTGCGAGCCCAGACCAGGGCTGGGTAAATTGTAAGGGAAGGATCATGCTGCATTCAGTCTCTTGGGCCAGACGTTTACCATTAGTAGTTTTTTGTGGATTGATGATCTTTAATCCGGTGGCAAAGGCTGATACGGTAGCGCTGATGGATATCGTGCAGGCGCAGTGCTTGTCCTGTCATCAAATTGATCGTAAACGGGTCGGGCCCCCTTTTCGGGAGATCGCCCAACGCTACGCGTCAGGTCCGGCGCAGGAAACTCAGGCGTATTTGCAGCGACAAATTCAACAGGGTAGTCGGGGGAACTGGGGAGCTATTCCCATGCCCGCTCAAAACCGGATCAGCGCCGAGCAAGCACAAGCTATTGCAGCCTGGTTGCTGAGTCTAGCCAATTCGTCAACAAAGGAGAATTCATGAAGGAAACAGCCATATTAGGTGGCGGATGTTTTTGGTGCACTGAAGGGATTTTCAAAGCCTTGCAAGGTGTGCAGTCTGTGGTGCCCGGATATTGTGGCGGCCATGTAGAGCATCCCACCTATGAGCAGGTTTGCGGAAAGCAGACCGGCCATATTGAAGTGGTCAAAGTGGAATTCGACCCTTCCGTCATTTCCTATCGGGATTTGCTGGAGGTATTTTTCCTGACCCATGACCCTACCACGCCGGATCGTCAGGGCGCTGACCAGGGACCACAGTATGCGTCGGCAATTTTTTGTCAAAATGAAGAACAGCGCCGCCAGGCCTTTGAAGTCATCGAAGAAATCAAATCGCAGTTTGATGCACCGATCGTGACCCATGTGCTCGACAGTTCCACTTTCTGGGAGGCCGAGGATTATCACCACGATTATTTTGCATTGCACCCCGAGCAAGCCTATTGCCAGATGGTCATTGCGCCCAAGCTCAAGAAGTTCTACCAGCGTTTTCAGGATCTGCTGGTCAAAAGCTAAGCATCCTGAGGGTGCGAGGCAGAAGCAAGGTAGCGTCTGTACAGGGCGCTACCTGGTAATGTCAGACGGGCCATCAGGCCAATAATCAACAAGGTCAGAACAAGTCGGCCGACCAGGGCCACCCAGATGTTGGCACCCAGAGCCAGAATAAGAATGGTGTCTTCAATCAGGGAGTGGCTCAATGACAGCCAGGACAAGGCCAGCAAGCGTGTTCTGGGACTGTAGTTCTGCTGGCGGGACTCATCAATAATCAAGGCACCGCCGTAGCTCAAGCCCAGCAATACGCCAATCGTGGTGGTGGGGGCGACTCGTTCTTCCAAGCCTGAAAAGCGGAGCAAGGGAAGCAGGAGTCGAGTCAGCAATCGGGTGAAGCCGATTTTCTCCAGGACTGACAGGATCAGGAGCAGGCCAAGAATAATCAGCCAAGTCATGAATAGCGAGCTGGCCGTTCCCCACAACCAGTCTACCCAGCCTTGCCAACCGCCTTGTGTGGCATTGGATTGCCCATAAAGCCAGGCAAGGGACACGGGTTCCTGTAACAGCCCGGCGCTATTCAAACCCCAGGCCAGCAAGCCACCGTAAAACAGGGCGCAGACAATCCGCAGCGTGGCGGTAAACCAGAAGCTGGCTCCGGCCCGGCGCACAATGGCCTGTTCCATGGGCATATTGTGTGCAAACAGCATCATGGTGCCCAAGACGCTGATTTGAGCCACGTTGAAACTCAAGCTGTCGCCCAAGGCCGCCATTGATCCTATGCCAGCGTAAATACCGGCCAGAGCAGTGGTTGCCCAGACAATACCGGCTTCGGCAGGCAGGCCAACCAGTGCCATGATCGGGCCTATCAGTTTACCGACTTGCTCGATCAGACCCAACTGCGCAGCAATACGCACCGCAATCATGATGGGGAGCATGATGCGCGCAACGGTATAAAACATGCGCAGGCTGCGGCTAAAGGTGGTGCGAAGGAAGGTCAGCATGACAACAGAGGGTTGGGAAATCTGATTGATGCTAGCACGGCTCTGTGCTTGCTTTGTCGTGCTCTGGCGCTTGTGTGGGGGCGGGCAATGCAGGCTGTCGGTTTGTCACTACAAGCCGATGCGCTTTCCTTCACCCAAAAGAAAACCCCTGATGGTGAAACCCGATGCAGCCAAGTAAGGCTGCCAGGTTTTCTCCCATCAGGGGTGTTACAGGCCGGGTAGGCCCCGGCTTATCGACCCGAGCAGTGGCCGCCGCTAGCGGCTTGTCCACTACCCCAGGCAATGGGGGCGGGCTCGGGGCGGTAGGGATAGTCTTGCAGGCTGTCCATGACAACTAGCAAGACAACGACCAGCCAGAAGGTACTGGTAATAAGGCGGAAAGTAGTTTTGCTCATGCTTGCACGACTCAAGGATTAACGCGGCGACGAATGCGCACGCCTATGATGGACCCGGCAAAGGCCAGTGCAAACCAGACCCAGCCATGGATGCTGGCCGAGGCGATGCCTCCCAGGAATGCGCCCACATTACATCCGAAGGCCATACGGGCACTGTAGCCCATCACCAGGCCCGCAATTGCGCCTACCCACAAAGTGCGGGCATTGGGGGATTTGAAATTGGCAGGATGATTCCAGCGTGAGGCTGCCATGGCGCCCAAAATCAAACCAAAGTTGGTGACCGAAGTAACATCAGCCAGGACGGGTTGAGCCAGACGTTGTGCATGTGGAGCCACGCCCCAGAACGCGTCGCCAACCGGGGACCAGCCCAGAGCCGAGAGTACTTTTGCGCCCCACAAGCCAATACCATAGACGATGCCCCAGGGTTGGCCTGCGACGATCATGTGAATGGCATACAGCACGGCCAGCAGCAAAGCGCCCATCCACCAGCGCATTTCCCATTTGGCAGGTGGGCTGTTTTGCTCTTTCCGATGGCGACGTGCACCTCGGCCGACGAACCAGGATACGGCGGCGCAGCCTAGTACGGTAATCAACAAGGCAGTGGGCCAGCCCAAGGACACAGTCAGGTCGATAGCGGGTAGGCCACCCAGCGCAATCCAGCCGGGCTGGTGCGATGCACCTAGAAAGCTACCGATAGCAAAGGTAGGCAGAACCGCAAAGGAAATCGGTGCGCCTGCGCCTGCTTTATAGAGAGTGCCGGAACCGCAGCCATCGGCCAGTTGCATGGCAGCGCCAAACAGAAAGGCGCCCAATACCAGGCTGATGGTCAATGGAGCAATCGCGCCAACCAGCTCACCACCGCTATCGGCGATCAAGGGTAGGGTGAAGGCGGCGGCCAATACCAGCAGGAGCATTTGTGCCCAGATACCTTGAGGGTCACGGCGCTCGATATAGTTACGCCATCCGGTCGTGAAACCGAAACGGGCTCCTTGCAGTACGGCACCAAAGCCAATCCCCAGCAGGGCGAGCAGGCCTTGGCGCAGTCCACCTACCAGAGCGACCCCAACAATCAGGGCCAGGCTGGCCAGGATAAAGCCCAGTCTAGTCAGATAAAGCATGATCGATTTCTTTAGTTAATGGCGCGTTTGGCATCGAGTTTCAGAACTTCGAAACGGGAGGGCTGGTTATCCATAGGCAAGTTGCTGCGGCTCCATTCCACGACGGACTCGGGGTAGAGCTTCACGTTGGGGTTGCCGGCCAGTTCGGACAGGACAAACCAGTTCGTGGCAGCCCAGTGCCCGGTATTGCAGAACGAAACGGTGGGTTTGTCGTCCAGGCCTTGTTCTTTGACGATCTTGACGAGTTCTCCGGTGTCTTTCAGGACAGGTTTGTCGCTACGGAAAAAGCTGTTGAAGTCCAGCTCGCGTGCGCCGGGCAGGGTGCCGTAGCGGGCGGCGGCGTCAACGCGCTTTTCGCCTTTGAAGAATTCGGTTGGGCGAGCGTCCAGCAAGACGGGGGCTTGACCGTTCTTGATGTAGTCAGCCACTTCTTGTGTGCTGACCACCATGTCTTTGTTGTAGTGGTAGCTGAATTCGGTGGGGGTGACAGTGGGGGTGTCTTTGCTCAGGGCTTTGCCTTCGGCTTCCCAAGCTTGCAGGCCGCCGTCCAGAATGGATAGCTGGGTCAGGCCGCCAGCTTTCAGTGTCCAGTACACGCGTGCTGCTGCGCCGAAGTCTGTGGGGTTCGCGCCCGCGTAGGTGACGACAACGTAGCTGTCCTTGGAAATGCCGGCTTTGCTGAACAGGGCAGACAGCTCGGCTTCGGAGCGCAGAGCACCGGCGTTTTCGGCCGGGCCGCGGTAGGCTCCATATGGAGTGTGGACGGCACCTGGTACATGGCCTGCTGCATATTCTTTGTCTGTGCGGATATCCAGAATGCGCAGATTGTTTTGATCCAGCTTGGTGGCCAGGTCGCCAGCCGAGATCAAGGCGGCTGGTTTGGCTGCCGTGTCGGGTGTGCTTGGCTCTGCGGAGGCAGTCGGTGCCAGGACCGCGCTGAATGCAAATGCCAAGGAGATGAGGATTGGTTTGATCATTATTACTCTCTTGAGTAAGCAGAGGCCTGCTTAGAGGATTAAGTGCATAAGGAATGGTAATGAACGTGGCTACAGAAAATAACAATGAATTGGGGATTAGCTTATTGCTTGGGGGCGTAAGGAGGGGAGGATCTCTATATATAGAGTAGATAGGAGGGGGAGCTGTGTTTGTAGCCCTGCCTTGGGTGAGCTTGTGTCTCTGTAGTTGCTTTCTGCAGGTGTGTCTTTGTCCTCCATATAGAGAGAGCGTGTCGGTGTAGAGGACGTTCTATCGGTGAGAGAAAGCTGGGTTTTTTCTACTAGAGAGGATGTGTTGAGATGATTGGTGTTCTCATGGGTGCAGACTTAGAGACTTAGAGACTTAGAGACTTAGAGACTTAGAGACTTAGAGACTTAGAGACTCGGAGACTCAAAGACCTAAGCAATGAGACTGAGAACCAAAGGGCTATTGAAGGTCAGTGAGGATAGAGGGGGGGGGATTGGATTACTTCTTGGGGAGGCTCACCACCCAACTATATATAGAGGGTTGAGTCGCAACGATGAATGGCCCTTCTATATAGAGAGGGGCGCTCATTGTTTCAACCGCTCTACGTAGGTCGCCACTCGAGGCCCCGGGACCGGGTGTTGGGGCGGACTACTTGCCGGCGCAATGCGCCGGTCCCCTTGTCGGAGTCACAATCGGGGCGCAGTCTGAACTCGCCCAGTGATTGGTCCCCCGGACCAATCACAAACTTTGGGCTCAAACAGCAGACTGCTTGCATCCCCGATCATGACTGCGACTGCGGCAAGTACTCTGACTCGCCCCAACACCCGGTCCCGGGGCCCCGAGCAGCTAGCAGCCCTGCATAATGCTCGATCTTGGAGGCCATTCAACTCGGCATCTATATAGAGACACTGTTGATTGGAGGCATAGGGCCGATGCATTGTTCGTGTGGTCGTTCTTTTGTCCGTTATCCATCCATCCATCCATCCATCCATCCAGCAAGCAAGCAAGCAAGCAAGCAAGCAAGCAAGCAAGCAAGCAAGCAAGCAAGCAAGCAAGCAAGCAAGCAAGCAAGCAAGCAAGCAAGCAAGCAAGCAAGCAAGCAAGCAAGCAAGCAAGCAAGCAAGCAAGCAAGCAAGCAAGCAAGCAAGCAAGCAAGCAAGCAAGCAAGCAAGCAAGCAAGCAAGCAAGCAAGCAAGCAAGCAAGCAAGCAAGCAAGCAAGCAAGCAAGCAAGCAAGCAAGCAAGCAAGCAAGCAAGCAAGCAAGCAAGCAAGCAAGCAAGCAAGCAAGCAAGCAAGCAAGCAAGCAAGCAAGCAAGCAAGCAAGCAAGCAAGCAAGCAAGCAAGCAAGCAAGCAAGCAAGCAAGCAAGCAAGCAAGCAAGCAAGCAAGCAAGCAAGCAAGCAAGCAAGCAAGCAAGCAAGCAAGCAAGCAAGCAAGCAAGCAAGCAAGCAAGCAAGCAAGCAAGCAAGCAAGCAAGCAAGCAAGCAAGCAAGCAAGCAAGCAAGCAAGCAAGCACAAGGGCTGATGACTGGTGTGGGTGATGAGTTTCGCTGTCTCTATATATAGAGAAGGGGCTATTAGGCGACTGGAGAATATCTAGCCAATTTTCACGAGAAAAACAGCGGTTTGGTCTGGAAGATGCGGTTGAGGATGGGATGGCCGCTACCAGGGGAAAAAAACTGAAGTTAAGCTAAAAATTATTTTTATAGTTATTCCTTATTGTTATCAATGGTCTAAGTGTTTTTGAAGGGTTTCTGCTTCTCAAATACCAAGAAAAACCCCATGAAACGCTTGCAAAGCGGAAAATCCTCGTGCTATAGTTCTTTTCTCGCTGCAGCACGCACAGGGTTTTCCCTGAAGCGCTACAGAGAGCAGTTAGACAAGTTTCACCGCCTTGGCCAAGAGGCCCGCACCGAAGCTTGAATGACTGGTCAGGAAACTGACAGGGTGTAAAACCCGGAGCTTGACAAATCAGAAAATTCTGTGTTAAAGTTCTAGGTTCTGCTCCAGAGAACGCAACGTTAAGTTTTTAAGCGGTTTTGCAGGTTAAAACGGTTTTGAAAATTTACCCTTGTTTGTGAAGTTGGATGGTTAGCCTCACGGTTGATTGTTCAGCAGGTAGGAAAGAACGAAAGTTCTGGTTGAAGCGGGATAGGTTAGACGGTTTTAAAACTTTCTAACTTCTTCAAAAAAAACGCTTGACACACTACCTGATCTGCTTCATAATCTCGTTTCTCTGCTGCTAACACAGCAAGGCACGAAGCGCTAGGCGCGACGAGTCAGCCGGGTTAGTCAGTAGAACGACAGGCAACTGTCACTGCTCTTTAACAATTAACAGCCGATAAGTGTGGGCGCTTGGAATGAGCGAGTCGAACCCTTCGGGGATCGCCACAAGTTTGTATCAAGTGCTCACAAACGAAAGATGAAGAATTACCTTGTGTAACTCTGAATTTTTCTTTGAGACACAATCGGTCTCGTCGCAAGACGGGACAACCACAGAGATTAAACTGAAGAGTTTGATCCTGGCTCAGATTGAACGCTAGCGGGATGCTTTACACATGCAAGTCGAACGGCAGCGCGAGAGAGCTTGCTCTCTTGGCGGCGAGTGGCGGACGGGTGAGTAATATATCGGAACGTGCCCAGTAGCGGGGGATAACTACTCGAAAGAGTGGCTAATACCGCATACGCCCTACGGGGGAAAGGGGGGGATCGCAAGACCTCTCACTATTGGAGCGGCCGATATCGGATTAGCTAGTTGGTGGGGTAAAGGCTCACCAAGGCAACGATCCGTAGCTGGTTTGAGAGGACGACCAGCCACACTGGGACTGAGACACGGCCCAGACTCCTACGGGAGGCAGCAGTGGGGAATTTTGGACAATGGGGGAAACCCTGATCCAGCCATCCCGCGTGTATGATGAAGGCCTTCGGGTTGTAAAGTACTTTTGGCAGAGAAGAAAAGGTATCCCCTAATACGGGATACTGCTGACGGTATCTGCAGAATAAGCACCGGCTAACTACGTGCCAGCAGCCGCGGTAATACGTAGGGTGCAAGCGTTAATCGGAATTACTGGGCGTAAAGCGTGTGTAGGCGGTTCGGAAAGAAAGATGTGAAATCCCAGGGCTCAACCTTGGAACTGCATTTTTAACTGCCGAGCTAGAGTATGTCAGAGGGGGGTAGAATTCCACGTGTAGCAGTGAAATGCGTAGATATGTGGAGGAATACCGATGGCGAAGGCAGCCCCCTGGGATAATACTGACGCTCAGACACGAAAGCGTGGGGAGCAAACAGGATTAGATACCCTGGTAGTCCACGCCCTAAACGATGTCAACTAGCTGTTGGGGCCGTTAGGCCTTAGTAGCGCAGCTAACGCGTGAAGTTGACCGCCTGGGGAGTACGGTCGCAAGATTAAAACTCAAAGGAATTGACGGGGACCCGCACAAGCGGTGGATGATGTGGATTAATTCGATGCAACGCGAAAAACCTTACCTACCCTTGACATGTCTGGAAAGCCGAAGAGATTTGGCCGTGCTCGCAAGAGAACCGGAACACAGGTGCTGCATGGCTGTCGTCAGCTCGTGTCGTGAGATGTTGGGTTAAGTCCCGCAACGAGCGCAACCCTTGTCATTAGTTGCTACGCAAGAGCACTCTAATGAGACTGCCGGTGACAAACCGGAGGAAGGTGGGGATGACGTCAAGTCCTCATGGCCCTTATGGGTAGGGCTTCACACGTCATACAATGGTCGGGACAGAGGGTCGCCAACCCGCGAGGGGGAGCCAATCTCAGAAACCCGATCGTAGTCCGGATCGCAGTCTGCAACTCGACTGCGTGAAGTCGGAATCGCTAGTAATCGCGGATCAGAATGTCGCGGTGAATACGTTCCCGGGTCTTGTACACACCGCCCGTCACACCATGGGAGTGGGTTTCACCAGAAGTAGGTAGCCTAACCGCAAGGAGGGCGCTTACCACGGTGGGATTCATGACTGGGGTGAAGTCGTAACAAGGTAGCCGTATCGGAAGGTGCGGCTGGATCACCTCCTTTTAGAGCGAATGGCTCGCAAAGCGAAAGCGTCCACACTTATTGGCTGTTAGTTAATGTCATGACCATTGAAGGTATCGCCCACTGGTGATAGATGGGTCAGTAGCTCAGTCGGTTAGAGCACCGTCTTGATAAGGCGGGGGTCGTTGGTTCGATTCCAACTTGACCCACCAACGATTACCTCGGGGGATTAGCTCAGCTGGGAGAGCACCTGCTTTGCAAGCAGGGGGTCGTCGGTTCGATCCCGTCATCCTCCACCACCGCTTTTGTGGTTGGTTGTCGATACAGCAAGGTTCATGACAGAGTATAGGGCACAGGACAGCAGCGGTTGACCTGGCGCTAGATTCAACGAAGAGTGTTCTTTTTCAAGAATACTGCTCGTTGGGTTATGCAACCCACGAATTGCTCTTTAACAATTAGGAAGAAGCACAACGAAGGTGTGTTGTCTAATAAACGCAAAGCGAATTTCGCCTTGTGATGACAATACACGGGTTGTGATTGCAACAGAACAAATTATGTTCAACGAAAGTTCTCAAAAATATAGACGTTGTTCAGTCTTCGGATTGGATAACAGCTAAGGATTGATGAACGGCAACAACGTATACTCATATTCCTATAACAGCATCAAGCGTTATAGGATCAAGCGAATAAGTGCATATGATGGATGCCTTGGCGATCACAGGCGATGAAGGACGCGGTAGCCTGCGAAAAGCTACGGGGAGCTGGCAAACAAGCTTTGATCCGTAGATGTCCGAATGGGGAAACCCACCGTAGTAATACGGTATCCCATGCTGAATACATAGGCATGTGGAGGCGAACCGAGTGAACTGAACCATCTCAGTAACTCGAGGAAAAGAAATCAACCGAGATTCCGGAAGTAGTGGCGAGCGAAACCGGACCAGCCTGGATGTTTTAGCGTAGTGAATAGTCGAATGGAATGGAAAGTCCAGCCGTAGCAGGTGATAGCCCTGTAGGCGAAATTCAGTACGTGGAACTAAGCATCGAACAAGTAGGGCGGGACACGTGAAATCCTGTCTGAATATGGGGGGACCATCCTCCAAGGCTAAATACTCGTGATCGACCGATAGTGAACCAGTACCGTGAGGGAAAGGCGAAAAGAACCCCGGAAGGGGAGTGAAATAGATCCTGAAATCGTATGCATACAAACAGTAGGAGCACCTTCGTGGTGTGACTGCGTACCTTTTGTATAATGGGTCAGCGACTTACATTCAGTGGCAAGCTTAACCGAATAGGGGAGGCGTAGCGAAAGCGAGTCCGAATAGGGCGATTCAGTCGCTGGGTGTAGACCCGAAACCAGGCGATCTATCCATGGCCAGGTTGAAGGCACGGTAACACGTGCTGGAGGACCGAACCCACTAATGTTGAAAAATTAGGGGATGAGCTGTGGATCGGAGTGAAAGGCTAAACAAGCCTGGAGATAGCTGGTTCTCTCCGAAAACTATTTAGGTAGTGCCTCGTATATTACTGCCGGGGGTAGAGCACTGTTATGGCTAGGGGGTCACAGCGACTTACCAACCCATGGCAAACTCCGAATACCGGCAAGTACAGTACGGGAGACAGAGCACCGGGTGCTAACGTCCGGACTCAAGAGGGAAACAACCCAGACCGCCAGCTAAGGTCCCTAACTATGGCTAAGTGGGAAACGAAGTGGGAAGGCATAGACAGTCAGGAGGTTGGCTTAGAAGCAGCCATCCTTTAAAGAAAGCGTAATAGCTCACTGATCGAGTCGTCCTGCGCGGAAGATGTAACGGGGCTAAGCCATAGACCGAAGCTGCGGATGTGTACTTTGTACACATGGTAGGAGAGCGTTCCGTAAGCCTGTGAAGGTGTTCCGTGAGGAATGCTGGAGGTATCGGAAGTGAGAATGCTGACATGAGTAGCGATAAAGGGGGTGAAAAGCCCCCTCGCCGTAAGTCCAAGGTTTCCTGCGCAACGTTCATCGGCGCAGGGTGAGTCGGCCCCTAAGGCGAGGCAGAGATGCGTAGCTGATGGGAAGCGGGTTAATATTCCCGCACCGTCGTAGAGTGCGATGGGGGGACGGATTGCAGAATGTTATCGGGGTGTTGGATGTCCCCGTTGGCGCATCATAGAAGGCACTTAGGCAAATCCGGGTGCGTAATTCAAGGGTGTGACTGGATAGAGCTTCGGCTCTAAACTAACTGGAAGCAGTTCCAAGAAAAGCCTCTAAGCTTCAGCTCTACGAGACCGTACCGCAAACCGACACAGGTGGACGGGATGAATATTCCAAGGCGCTTGAGAGAACTCAGGAGAAGGAACTCGGCAAATTAATACCGTAACTTCGGGAGAAGGTATGCCTCATTAGTGTGATGTGCCTGCGCACAAAGCATGAAGAGGCCGCAGTGAATCGGTGGCTGCGACTGTTTACTAAAAACACAGCACTCTGCAAACACGAAAGTGGACGTATAGGGTGTGACGCCTGCCCGGTGCCGGAAGGTTAAGTGATGGGGTGCAAGCTCTTGATCGAAGCCCCGGTAAACGGCGGCCGTAACTATAACGGTCCTAAGGTAGCGAAATTCCTTGTCGGGTAAGTTCCGACCTGCACGAATGGCGTAACGATGGCCACACTGTCTCCTCCTGAGACTCAGCGAAGTTGACATGGTTGTGATGATGCAATCTCCCCGCGGCTAGACGGAAAGACCCCATGAACCTTTACTGTAGCTTTGCATTGGATTGTGAACCGGCCTGTGTAGGATAGGTGGGAGACGTTGAAGCGTGGTCGCCAGATCGCGTGGAGTCATCCTTGAAATACCACCCTGGTCTGTTTGCGGTTCTAACCTAGGTCCCTAATCGGGATCGGGGACCGTGCATGGTGGGCAGTTTGACTGGGGCGGTCTCCTCCTAAAGTGTAACGGAGGAGTTCGAAGGTACGCTAGAGACGGTCGGAAATCGTCTTGATAGTGCAATGGCATAAGCGTGCTTGACTGTGAGACTGACAAGTCGAACAGGTACGAAAGTAGGACATAGTGATCCGGTGGTTCTGTATGGAAGGGCCATCGCTCAACGGATAAAAGGTACTCTGGGGATAACAGGCTGATACCGCCCAAGAGTTCATATCGACGGCGGTGTTTGGCACCTCGATGTCGGCTCATCTCATCCTGGGGCTGTAGCCGGTCCCAAGGGTATGGCTGTTCGCCATTTAAAGAGGTACGTGAGCTGGGTTTAAAACGTCGTGAGACAGTTTGGTCCCTATCTGCCGTGGGCGTTGGATACTTGACGGAGCCTGCTCCTAGTACGAGAGGACCGGAGTGGACGTACCACTGGTGTATCGGTTGTCATGCCAATGGCATTGCCGAGTAGCTACGTACGGAAGAGATAACCGCTGAAGGCATCTAAGCGGGAAACTCGTCTGAAGATTAGGTATCCCGGGGGCTTGACCCCCCTGTAGGGTCGTCCGAGACCAGGACGTTGATAGGCTGGGTGTGGAAGTGCAGTAATGCATGTAGCTAACCAGTACTAATTGCCCGTGTGGCTTGATCCTATAACCCTTGAGGTTGTAGTGAGTTAAGTTGTTGACCACAGAACGTAATATTGAAGTGCAGCGCAACCCGCGCTTGACACCTTCGTAACCGCTGCTAGCTGATCCGTACTGATCGCTAGCGGTGTGCTTCTTCCAATTGGCTGGGGCGTCCCTTAAAAAGACGACTCGGCAACCAGTTACGCTTGACGACCATAGCAAGGTGGTCCCACACCTTCCCATCCCGAACAGGACTGTGAAACGCCTTTGCGCCGATGATAGTGGACGGACGTCTGTGAAAGTAGGTCATCGTCAAGCTCTTATTCCTCAAAACCCCCGCAAGCATCCCTTGCGGGGGTTTTGTTTTAGGCGGCGACAAAAGCGCAGGCTACCGGCCTGTCTCGGATTGCTCGAAGGCCTGACCCTGGACCGCTCGGTTCAGGCGCACCGCCCCCCCTCCTGGCCCGTTCCGGGCTGTATGTATTCCTTGCTCTTACCGACGCCGATTGGCCTAAGCCTAGTAGGTCGGTTCTGGCATCTTGCCCCTGCACAAGAAAATTGACGTTCAATCCGTCGCTGCTTACCTGTAGGCTGGTCGGTCGTTCTACTCTTGCTGTGCTGACTGTTTGTTGTTGAGACGCGGCGACAGACCACCTCTTCTTCTTCTTCTTCTTCTTCTTCTTCTTCTTCTTCTTCTTCTGCTGCTGCTGCTTTTTTTTTATGCTGCTGATTGCCCTGGGTAGTGACGCTAATCGGCATGCGCGGTGCCTGTTCTATGAGTGGCCCGCATAGCGTTTGTTTCTTCGGTAACTGCATAGAACGTGACTGGATCATAGAAGCGGCGTTTCATACGCCGCTTCTTCTACCTTGATGGTGGTAGCTCTGCCACTGTCATACGGTTAATGCTCAAAGTATGGGTAAAATAGTTCGGTATAGTTATTGTTAATGCTTGTTTCAGGAGAACCGAATGAATCAGCCCATTAGCCCCGAGCTTGAACCAGGCTTGTCGCTGCGCAAGATTACGCACATCTGCTATGGCTTGTTTTCTTTGGCTATGATCAGTGCAGGTATCTTCGGTGCTGCAGCTGTAGCAGCTGTGATTCTGGCTTACGTCAAACGCGGTGATGCATCGGGCACTATTTATGCCAGCCATCTGGATTGGGTCATCAAGACTTTCTGGTGGGGACTGTTGTGGGTGGTGTTGAGCGCTTTGCTGACGACCATCTTTATTGGTTGGGTAACCGCTCTGGTAGCCATGGTATGGATCATCCACCGTCTGATTAAAGGCTGGTTGGCTTTGGCAGGTGGTCAGGCTCTGGGCCACGACTACTAACGCGATCCCATTTCAGTAGTGTTCTGGCGTAGCCCAGAAAGAAATATTTAAAAGGTGCTCAGATGAGCACCTTTTTTTATTTGATGTTGCTTTGCTTGGGCTTGCTCAGATTTGGCCAGCATCTGCTTGGCTATGCACCCCGGTTCAGGCCCTTGGTCGGTGCGTTTCGCTTATCCCTGTTGAGGAAGACTTTAAGGTGCCAGCAGGTGGATCTGTTCGACATGCATATGATGCAGGCACTCACGCAGCAGCAAGAGGTAAATACCCAGGTTTTGATTATTGACCAGCTGATGGATATTTTCCAAAGAGCCCGCGTTGATCATTTTCAGGCTGACCGCTCCTTGGCTGGCTGCTGCATACAGGGTGAACAGGTCGTCAATCATGTCCCGATTAAGAGTGTGCTGCTCGCTGCCTTGAGCTTCTGTGAGCCAGACGCCAAGCTCTTCAGCAAACTCCCCAGCGGCAAACACCATGAACTGACGCAGATCCAGGCTGGCTGGCATGATCGCGTCTTCCACGACCTCGATAGCATGTTCCAACTGCGCTGCGCGCGAGCTGGAGTCTGCGAAACAGCTTGCCAAGAGCTGGACCCCACTAAGTTCCGGGAAGTGCTCGGTATGAACAGGGACACCTTTATGAGCCATGCTTATTTCGGCGTGATCGGAACCGAAATCAAGGATAGCCACTTGTGCTTGAGGATGAGCGGTTTGCAGGTTTTGCAGTAATACCGGGGTACTGGCTGGAGGTGGTGGTCGGGAGCTGTCTGACATAAATATCCTTAAGGTATTTCAATCCGTTTGCTCTTGCTCTCCTGCTTGCTTGAATAGCGCCAAAGCAAGATGCCGTTGTGTGTCGTGATCCACGATGGGGGCCGGGTAATCCTGTCCCGGCCTGAATTCGATAGGAAGCTGTTTGGCCTGCCAGGGGGCATGCACGGCCTGCTTGTCCAGGGACGCCAGCTCAGGGACATAGCGTCGTATGAATTGCCCCTCTGGATCAAATTTACGCGATTGGGTGATGGGATTAAAGATGCGAAAGTAAGGCTGCGCATCACATCCGGTAGAAGCGGCCCATTGCCAGCCTCCCACATTGGAAGCCATATCGTAATCAAGCAGCTTCTGAGCAAAATATTGCTCACCCCAACGCCAGTCTATCAGCAAGTCTTTCACCAGAAAGGACGCGCTGATCATGCGTAGCCGGTTGTGCATATAGCCTGACTGGTTCAATTGACGCATGGCGGCATCCACAATCGGGTAGCCGGTCTGGCCTTCTTTCCAGGCCTGGAACCAGTCTTCGCGATTAGGGAAGGGCAGATCCTTGTAGGCGGGCTTGAAGCTCTCTGAGGCCGTTTCAGGGTGGTGCCACAGGAACTGCTGATAGAACTCTCGCCAGATCAATTCGCTCAGCCATGTTGCTGCGCCCTCGGAGTCGCTGGGCCAAGCTAAAGATACCGCCTGGCGGATAGAGAGGGTTCCAAAGCGTAGATGGGGGGCCAGATAGGACACCCCTCGTTTGGCTGGAAAGTCTCGGCGCTCCTGGTAAGCGTGGATTCTGGGTTCGAATTCTTCCAGCAAGGTTTGGGCGCCTTGCCAACCGGCGGGGTTCAGCAGTTTTGCGCGAGACTCGTCTTGAAAGCCCAATTGCTCCAAGCCAGGCAAGGCTTGCTCGGGCAGCGCGGCCCATTGGCCTTGCGAGCAGTCGTATGCTTGCACATGTTCAGATTGGATACGCGCCAGCCAATTGCGCTTGTAGGGCGTAAAAACCGTGTAGGGCTGCTTCTGTTGGGTCAGGATTTCATCCTGCGCAAAGATCACCTGGTCCTTGAATAGCTGCAGTTCCATGCCTTGTGAGGATAGAGCATGGCTGACAGCCCGATCCCGCGTGATGGCCGCAGGCTCGTAGTCCTCGTTTGTATAGACGGTTTTTGCATTTAGGCTGATCGCCAATTCTGGAATTTTCTGTACAGGGTCCCCATAAACCGTGATCAGATCACTGCCATTTTGACGCAGCTGCTCCTGAACCTGTAGCAGGCTGTCGTAGATAAAAGCCAGTCGGACATCATTGGCGGGTAAGGATTGCAGGATGGTGCTGTCAAAGACAAACACACAGGCTACAGGCAAACCACTTTTCAAGGCATGGTGCAAGGCAGCATGATCGTGCAAACGTAGATCACGGCGTAGCCAGCACAAGGCGCGTGGGGGTTGAGCGGGTGGGGTAGAGAATGAAATCGACATGAAGACGAGAAAGCAGCGGACTTGATGCCGCCAAATGAAAAAAGGGCCGCGGCTGAAAGCTCAGCGGCGCGGCCCGATATTGCCAGAGGTGCCTGGGCACCCCGTGCTTATTTCAGGTGAGCGCTGACCAGCTTGGTCAGTTCAAACATGGAGACCTGGTCCTTGCCGAACAAGGGGCGCAGCTTGGCGTCGGCATTGATGTTGCGACGGTTCTTGGGATCCTGGAGATCGTGTTTCTTGATGTATTCCCAGATTTTCTTCGTAACTTCAGTACGCGGCAGCGCGCCAGAGCCAATCACCGCAGCCAGTGTTGGGCTAGGAGTGAGTGGTTTCATGAAGGCTGCATTGGGTTTGCGGGTAGCAGGCTTTTTTTCAGTGCTGGCCATGAACGGAACTCCTGAGAAACGAGTTGAAGGGGCGGGTTATGCGCTAGGGCACGACTTGTCTGTCAGCATACCGTGATACTCCCGATACGTCCAAGTCCTTTGTGAGCAAGAGCTTTGCGGGTCTGTAAGCAGATTTTCCAGTGTTTACAGGCTGCTGCAACGCACTATGGATTTGGGTTCGGGATTCCTGTGCCAATCATGCGCAGCACAGGTAGCTGTAGCATAATGATGGATTCGGCCTGCTGAAAGGCAATTGTGGCACCTGTTGCTTTATTGACGGTTCAAAGCACGGGCCTTTGTTTGATATTGAGTAAAGATATGAGCCCTACTGTGGATACCCTGGTCATTCGTCGTCCTGATGATTGGCATTTGCACCTGCGCGATGGCGCTGTGTTGGAATCGGTCTTGGGCCATACCGCGGCACAATTTGACCGGGCTATCGTCATGCCCAACCTGACGCCGCCCGTTACCGCAACGGCACAGGCTCTGGCCTACCGCGAGCGTATCCTGACCGCTTTGGCCAAAACTGAGTACGCTGGCAAGTTTGAGCCTTTGATGACCTTGTACCTGACCGACAATACTCAGCCAGAGGAAATTGTCCGTGCCAAGGAAAGCGGAGTTGTGCATGGCGTCAAGCTGTATCCTGCCGGTGCCACCACCAACTCCGACGCGGGCGTGACAGATTTGTTGAAGAACTGTTCCAAGGTGCTGGCCCAGATGCAGGAATCGGGTATGCCTTTGCTGATGCACGGAGAGGTCACAGACCCCAGCATCGACTTGTTCGACCGGGAAGCCGTATTCATCGAGCGTGTGATGATCCCCATGCGCAAGGCCTTCCCCGAACTGAAAGTGGTGTTTGAGCACCTGACCACGGCAGAGGGCGCGGCCTATGTGAGCCAGGCGGAAGGCCCGGTTGCCGCAACCATCACCGCCCATCACTTGCTCTATAACCGTAATGCTTTGTTCCAAGGCGGTTTGCAGCCACACTGGTACTGTTTGCCTGTCTTGAAGCGCGAGAAGCATCGCCAGGCCCTGGTTGATGCTGCCACCAGCGACAGCAATCGTTTCTTCCTGGGTACAGACAGTGCACCACACTCGCGTAGCCGCAAAGAACAAAGTTGTGGCTGTGCGGGCTGTTATACCGCACTGCACGCGATGGAGCTGTACGCATCGGCTTTTGACAAGGCTGGCCGTCTGGATCGCCTGGAAGCCTTTGCCAGCTTGAATGGCCCTGCTTTCTACGGTCTGCCCGTCAATGAAGGAACAATGACCTTGCAGCGCAGCCAGTTCACGATCCCCGGGTCTGTGGAGATGGCCGGTGAGCCGTTGATTCCTCTGGCTGCCGGTCAAGCCCTGGACTGGAGTGTGGTGAGCTAAGGATGACAGAAGCCGCCTGGCTCCAGCGTCTTTACTAGCGCTGAGTCAGGCTGCTCTGGATACCTGGTTTCACCGCGAGATACCGTCGTGGAAACTGCTTTTCTTGATGTGGCGTGGTCTGCTTTGGCAGTCCGCATGGCCGCCACCGCTTTGGTTGTTGTTCTGGTGTCGTGGTCAGTGGGCGCATTTGGCCCATTGATTGGTGGTGCTCTGGCGGGTTTGCCCATGGTGTTGGGCCCCGGCTTCTATTTTCTGTCCCAGCAGTTCCCCGCCGATTATGTGCAGCAGGCGGCAACCTATGCCGTGTATTCGCTTAGTGCGACTCAGCTGTTTTTACTGCTCATCATTCTTTGTGCTCCCACCTTGTCGCCTTGGCGCACCTTATTGTGTGCGGTCGCTGGTTGGGCGGTGGCCGCCTTGCTCTTGTCCTTCATGCCCGTGCAACCTGTGTTGGGGCTGGCTTTGTTTATTGCTGTGACTGCGTTCAGTTTGCGCGTGTCGCGTCGTCTGGCCGGCATGAAAGGGACCAGCAAAGCAAAAGCGGGTTGGGGCTTGCTGATATTCAGAGGGGCCTTGGCAGGACTTCTGGTTGCTATCGTGACCACCAGCAGCTCTTTGCTGGGGCCGAGCTTGTCGGGGCTGATCATGGCTTTTCCCATTGGCTATACCGTGGTCGCTGTGACCATTCACCAAACCTTGGGTGCAGCCAGCTTGGTCGCGACGTTGCGTTCGGCCTTGTGGGGAACAGGCAGTCTGGCAGGGTTTTGCACCACGCTGGCGTTGACCTTCACGCATTTACACTGGCTGACAGCCTTGCTGCTGGCTGCCGCCGTGTCGATTGCGATTACCTTGCTGTTGGTGTTCCGCCCCTAGGCTCGCCGGGGCTAAGCGCTTATTCTGCGTCGAACAGATCCTGACCCTGCGTGTTGCGTGGCGGCGTGAGCCCCAGGTGACGCCAGGTGTTCAGGGTAGCAATGCGGCCTCTTGGGGTGCGTTGCAAAAAACCATGCTGGATCAGATAGGGTTCGATCACATCTTCGATCGTGTCGCGTTCTTCACCAATGGCAGCCGCCAGGCTGTCTACCCCAACCGGGCCACCGTCGAATTTATGCACGATGGCCTCCAGCAATTTTCTGTCCATCAAATCCAGGCCTTGTGGATCCACTTCCAGCATGGACAGGGCAGCCTGTGCGCATTCGGTATGGATGATGCCGCCGGTTTTGACTTCGGCGTAATCGCGTACTCGGCGCAGAAGTCGGTTGGCAATACGCGGGGTACCGCGCGAGCGGCGGGCAATTTCGTAGGTGCCTTCATCCGTCGTGCTGACATTCAGTAACCCGGCACTGCGCGCCACGATATGCGTCAGGTCTTTGACGTCATAAAACTCCAGACGGGACACAATGCCAAAACGGTCACGCAAGGGGTTGGTCAACATGCCGGCACGAGTCGTGGCACCGACCAGGGTGAAGGGCTGCAAATCCAGTTTGACGCTGCGTGCTGCCGGGCCTTCGCCAATCAGGATGTCAATTTGAAAGTCTTCCAGTGCCGGATACAGAATTTCTTCGACGACGGGAGACAGGCGATGGATCTCGTCAATAAAAAGGACGTCGTTAGGTTCCAGGTTTGTCAGCAAGGCGGCCAGATCACCGGGGCGCTCCAGCACGGGGCCGGAAGTCTGGCGCAGGTTCACGCCCATTTCATGGGCAATGATGTGGGCCAGCGTGGTTTTCCCCAAACCGGGAGGGCCAAACAGCAAGACGTGGTCCAGCGCTTCCTGGCGTTGGCGAGCAGCCGCAATAAAGATTTCCAGCTGTTCGCGCGCCCGAGCTTGCCCGACATAGTCCTCCAGCATCTTGGGTCGCAAGGCGCGTTCGATGGACTCTTCGTTGGGTGACAAGGGTTTGGGCGTAATGATGCGCTGTTCAGAAGGCAGGCTGGAGAGCGAATCGGAATGTATGGCCATGATGACTACGCTGATTGAATATACAGTATGGTACACCAAGCACCCACCGCCTGAGTATCAGGGCACATGGCAGTGTGCATGGAATGCGTGGGCAAATCGGTCATCCGTAGCAGCCAGGCTGGATTTGTCCGGCCAGCGCTAGGCTGCTTCGCATGGCATCGCGCATAATGTGGGTTGGAGTTTTTAATCGAGATTTTAGCCATGTCCCTGGAATTACCTGATTTTGCTGATGTTGTAGCCGCCGCTGAACGCTTGGCGCCTGTGGCACACCGCACACCGGTCTTGACTTCCGCAACCTTGAACGAGCGCCTGAATGGCGAAGTCTACTTCAAGTGCGAGAACTTTCAGCGTATTGGTGCTTTCAAGTTTCGCGGTGGGTTCAATGCGCTGGCGCAGTTGAACGAGCAGCAGAAAAAAGCAGGGGTCGTCGCTTTTTCCTCGGGCAATCATGCGCAAGCTGTGGCCCTGTCGGCCAAGCTCTTGGGGATACCGGCCACCATCATCATGAATTCGGATGCTCCGGCTGCCAAATTGGCGGCAACGCGTGGCTACGGTGCCAAAGTGATCGAGTACGATCGCTTGACCCAAGATCGTGCCCAAATTGCACAAGAGCTGGTCGAGCGTGAAGGGCTGACCTTGATTCCTCCCTTTGCGCATCCTGATGTGATCGCGGGGCAGGGGACGGCGGCACTGGAGCTGCTTCAGGAAGTGCCGGACTTGCAGCAGTTCTATGTTCCATTAGGGGGCGGTGGCTTGCTGTCGGGCTGCTTGTTGGCCGCCAAGGCTATGGCACCGGCTTGTGAAGTCTTTGGTGTTGAGCCGCAGGCAGGGGATGATGCCCAGCAGTCCTTGCGTAGTGGGGAGATCGTCAAGATTGCGCCACCTGCATCCATTGCTGATGGGGCGCTGACCCAAGCTTTGGCACCGATGACATTTGAGTTGATTCGCAGCATGGTGACGGACATTTTGACGGTGCCTGATACCGAGCTGGTTCAGGCCATGCGTTTCTTTGCAGAACGCATGAAGATGGTTGTGGAGCCTACAGGTTGCTTGGGTGCCGCGGCGGTAATGCGTCAGGGTGATTTGCAAGGCCGCAAGGTTGGCGTACTGATCAGTGGTGGGAATGTGGATGTATCCGCCTTGGGGCGTCTGCTCGCTTGATAAATGGAATAGTTTAAAAAAGTCGGGCCGTTCATATGAACGGTCCGACTTTTTATACATAGCAGTGTCGTCTCAAGCGCGTGACAGCGATTTCAGCGCTTGCTTGATCCCTTCTGACACATCAATATCATCTGGCAAGGCTTTGACAGCAACACTGGCTTCCTTGTTGGAGTAGCCCAATGCTTCCAATGCGTGCAGCACATCATCACGGCTATTGGGAACGGCGCTGACTGTACCGCTGCTGCCCAGGTCTGCACCCAGCTTGCCACGCAGTTCCAGTAAAAGACGCTCGGCGGTTTTCTTGCCTATGCCTGGAATCTTCACTAGACGGGAAGTCTCCTGGCGGGTAATAGCATCGGCCAGTTCTTCAGCACTCATGCCCGAAAGCAAGGACAGGGCGGTGCGGGCACCAATGCCCGTGACTTTGATCAGGGCCTTGAAGGTGCTGCGCTCGTTCAGGCTGGAAAAGCCAAACAGCACGTGAGCATCTTCACGAATAGCCAGATGGGTGAACAGATTGACCTGTGCGCCCAGCTCTGGCATTTGGTAGAGCGTACTCATAGGTACATCGATTTCATAACCGACCCCCCCCACATCCACACAGATGGTAGGCGGCTGTTTTTCGATCAAGGTACCCCGGATGCGACCTATCATGACATTCCTTCTGGAGAGTTAACCCAAGATCCGGCCAGCGCGAATGCGACGGCGCGGCCCGGTGGTGATGGCTCCGCTTTTTTGCAGGCCGCCCACCACACTGCTGTGATGAGCATGACTGATGGCGCAGGCCAGAGCGTCGGCCGAGTCCGGTGCGGGCAGGCCGTTCAGCTGCAAGAGCCGCTGGACCATCAGCTGGATTTGTTCTTTGGCAGCGTGGCCGCTGCCGGTGACGGTTTTCTTGATCTGCAACGCTGTGTATTCATGTACATCCAGGCCGCCTACGGCCAACGCACACAAAGCGGCGCCCCGTGCCTGCCCCAGCAAAAGGGTAGAGGCAGGGTTGCTGTTTACAAAGACTTTTTCGATGGCAGAGGTATCGGGCTTGCTTTGCTCAATCACCTCGGTGATGTGAGTCAGAATCAGCTTTAGCCGCTCAGCAAGAGGCAGATCAGGCGGGACCACGATGGTCCCGCTGGCCACATAGCGCAAGCTGGGCCCCTGGGCGTCGATCACTCCGAAACCAGTGCGACGCAAGCCAGGGTCTATGCCCAGGATTCGCATATTAGTGACGGAAGTGGCGTGTGCCGGTCAAGACCATGGCAATACCACGCTCGTTGGCGGCGGCAATGACTTCGTCATCACGCACGCTGCCGCCGGGTTGAATCACGCAGGTGGCGCCTGCTTCGGCAACTACATCCAGACCATCACGGAAGGGGAAGAAAGCGTCGGACGCAACCGCCGAACCCTGCAGGGTCAAGCCAGCGTTTTCAGCCTTGATGGAGGCGATGCGGGCAGAGTCCACACGGCTCATCTGGCCAGCGCCTACACCCAGGGTCATGCCTTGACCGCAGAACACGATGGCGTTCGATTTCACGTACTTGGCCACGTTCCAGGCAAACAGCATGTCTTGCATTTGCTGGGCGGTGGGCTGTACTTGTGTCACGACCTTGAAGGCTTCGGTGTTGTCGCGGAAGGTGTCGGGCGTTTGCACCAACCAGCCGCCGCCGACACGTTTCACGTCGAAAGCGTTGTGAGCCTGACCGGGCTGAATGCTCAGCACGCGCACGTTCTTTTTCGCGGCAAACACGTCCAGAGCACCTTGCGTGTAGGATGGTGCCAGCAGCACTTCTACAAACTGGCTGCTGATCGCCTGGGCAGCGGCTTCGTCCACTTCACGGTTGAAGGCAATAATGCCGCCAAAGGCCGACGTTGGGTCAGTTTGGAACGCTTTGCGATAGGACTCCTCGGCGGTTTCGCCCAGAGCTACACCGCAAGGATTGGCGTGCTTGACGATGACGCAAGCGCCCGCGTCAAAGCTGCGTACACATTCCCACGCGGCATCGGCGTCAGCAATATTGTTGTAGGACAGTTCCTTGCCCTGCAGCTGCTTGTAGCGACCCAGCAGACCTTCGCCAATGGTGCCGTCTGTGTAGAAAGCCGCGCTTTGGTGCGGATTCTCGCCGTAGCGCAGAGTCTGTTCCTGTTTGAGCTGAATGGTCAGCACATTGGGCCAGGTGTTCACTTCGGGGGCGCTGTCCTGGGCAGGCTCGGCCTGAGCCAGGCTGGTGAGGTAAGCCGCAATAGCACCGTCGTAAGCGGCGGTGTGGGCGTAAACCTTGGCGGCCAGTTCCAGGCGCAGGCCGTAAGAAGGGTGGCCAGCAGGGCTATCCATATCAGCCAGCACGCGTTCGTAATCGACAGGGTCAATTACCACACAGGCGCCGCCTTCAGGCGTACCGTGGTTCTTGGCAGCAGCGCGCAACATGGCGGGGCCACCAATATCAATGTTCTCTACCGCATCGGCAAAGGTGCAACCCGGCTTGGCAATGGTTTCACGGAAAGGGTAGAGGTTGACGACCAGCAGATCGATACGGTCAATGCCGTGCTCTTCCAGAGTCTTCAAATGTTCGGCGCTGTCGCGACGCGCCAGCAGGCCACCGTGAATTTTTGGATGCAGTGTTTTGACACGGCCATCCAGAATTTCTGGCGAACCGGTGTGTTGGGCCACTTCGGTAACTGTCAGGCCAGTTTGGGCCAGCAGCTTGGCGGTGCCACCAGTGGATAAAAGCCGCACTCCGCGTTGGGCGAGTGCTTGGGCAAATTCGACAATACCGGTTTTGTCGGAGACAGAGAGAAGAGCTGTCTGGATTTTCATGGAAGGTGAGACGTGAGAGTTAGGAATCAGGGTTGCAGATTGTGGGCACTGAGCTTCTTGCGCAAAGTACTACGCGTGATGCCCAGCATTTCTGCGGCCTTGGATTGGTTGCCCGCGGATTTCTCCAGGGCAACTTGCAGGACAGGCCGTTCCACGCAGGAGATGACCATCGACAACAGATCGCGTGGCTCGGATTCGCCTAGATCGGCGAAGTAGCGTTCGAGGCGTTCACGTACGGACTGTTCTAGTGGGTTGGTCGTTGACATTTTTTTCTGAAGGTATACGTAGTACTTAAATACAAAAGAGCCACACAGCTGTCTGTTATTGCAGGTAGGGCTGGTCCAGGTCGCATTCTTGAAACCAGTGAGTAATGGCTTCTAATTGATCTGCACAGTTTTCGATACGATTAATCTGGTCCAGCCAGTGTCGGGAGTCCGGCATATCCGACAAATACCAGCCTATATGCTTGCGGGCAGTACGTACTCCAGTGTGCTGCCCATAGAAAGCGTAATGGTCTTGCAGGTGTTCGATCATGCAATCGCGCAGTTCGCCGAAGGTGGGGGCTGCACGATGTTCGCCATGTTCGAGGTAATGCAGGATTTCCCGGAAAATCCAGGGTCGTCCTTGCGCGGCTCGACCGATCATGACGGCATCCGCTCCGGTGTACTCTAGTACGAATTTTGCCTTTTCGGGACTATCGATATCCCCATTGGCGATGACCGGAATAGAGAGGCTGTTTTTGACTTCGCGTATGGTGTCGTATTCGGCGTGGCCCTGGTAGAAGTCGCAGCGGGTGCGGCCATGCAGAGTCAAAGCGGCGATGCCGATATCCTCGGCCAAGCGGGCAATACGAACAGCATTGCGCGATTGCGCATCCCAGCCGGTGCGGGTCTTGAGTGTAACCGGAACCTGGTAGGGAGTACATGCCTTGACAACGTGTTCAAGGATTTCAATGATGCGTGGCTCGTCACGCAAGAGGGCGGAGCCCGAGGCCACGTTACAGACTTTTTTGGCCGGGCAACCCATATTGATATCAATGATGCGAGCACCTTTGCCGATATTGAATACAGCGGCTTCGGCCATCATTTCAGGGTCTGAACCGGCAATCTGTACAGCCACCGGATCCGCTTCACCCTCGTGATTCAGACGTCGTGATGTTTTCACGCTGTCCCACAAGCGCTTGTTGCTGGCGGCCATTTCCGAGACGGCATAACCGGCGCCCAGCGTCTTGCACAGACGACGGTAAGGTCTGTCTGTGACTCCAGCCATGGGGGCAATGAAAATAGGGTTAGGAAGGGTCCAGGGGCCGATACGCATGGGGAAGATTTTAACCCTGCGACACGGGTTCGTGGGCAAGGACTTACAAGAAGAATAAGGGGTGGCCCCGCATCGGGGCCTGTAACGCAGGTGGGCCTAGGCGCGCATTCCTTGCAGCAGCTGCCGGGCAAATGGCTGCCGGGCGAAGGGCAGGGTGTCCATGGCCAACAGTCCCAGACCACATGCATGCTGGATCAATGGATTCCTGGTGGCGAACAGACGCGGCAAGGTGTCGGTGATGGCAGCGGTCAACCAGCGATCCGGGCGACGCAAACGGGCATAGCGGGCCAAAAAGGGATCGGGGTTCTGGCTGCAATCAGCTTGCCAGGCGGCCAGACACTGTGACAATTGTGCGACATCACGCAAGCCCAGGTTCAGACCCTGACCGGCAACCGGGTGTAAGGTCTGGGCGGCATTGCCTACTGCCAGCAGGCGTTCGGACAAGCGACTGGGGCCAGCATGAAAGGCAAGCGGGAAGATATGACGCTTGGACACCAGCTCCAGATGTCCCAGGCGCTCTCCAAAGGCTTGCAGCATGGCGGCCTGGAACTCTTGAACAGGCAGCTCGGCCAAGGATTGGCTGCGTTCCGGGCTATTGCACCAGACGATGGCATATAGATCGGGAGCGTCAGGGTGGGGCAGAGCTGCAAAGGGGCCGTGCTCGGTGAAGCGCTCGTAGGCCCAGCCGGTTTGAGGCTGGCTGGCGCGCACCGTCGTCAACAAGGCATGTTGACCATAATCGCGTCGCACGCCGGTAGGGCGGACGCCATCACACTGTACGGCAATCCAGGCTGTGGCCTGACCCGCATCGTGGTCGACCAGAATCTGTTTGGGGGCGGAGTGGGTGCGGGCTTGCTGAGCGGGCAGTAGCGTAACGCCGCTGTCCCGGAGCCGGGCGTGCAAGGTCCAGAGCAAATCATCGTAATGAACCACGGCGCCCAGGTCAGGTACGCCCAGTTCGGCGGCCTGAATCAGACAGCGACCCAGGCGTCCTTTTTGGGAAACATGCACGGTGCGCATCAGGGCGGCACGCTCGGGCCAGGCTTTGAGCTGATTCAGAATCAGACGACGGCTGCCGTGATTGAGGGCCAGCGTGCGTGGATCGCCCTGAGCATGTTCGGTGCTGGCCAGATCGAAGTTTTTCCCCAGAACGGCAATGCGTGACGGGCTTGGGTGCTGGGCAGCCAGCATTAGCGCCAAAGATGCGCCTACGGGACCGGCGCCACAAATGGCGATGTCGTAGTCGGTGGCATTCATGGGGGACCTCATGACGGCAAGGAAGTAATTCAGGTATTGTACGGGAAGGTGGCTGTCAAATTGGCTTTAAGCAAATGACAGCTGTGCGCAATGGCTGGCAGCACAAGCCCGGATTGGATGCCCTGCATGTCTCAGCAGACTTTGTCATTTGAACAGACCAAACCTTTTCGCCATAAAGTCACCGCCGCGTGGCTGTCTCTTTTATTAGGTATGGTGGGTGCGCACCATCGCTATCTGGGCAGACGCTTTTGGTATGTCCCTTTGGTGTTTACTGGCCTGGCCATTCTGGGAACGCTGGTGTTTCAGCAGGGGCTGGATTCGTTATTTCCCAATTTGCTGATCTTGCCAGTCAGTGCCGGGATTATCGAGGCCGTGATTCTGGCGCTGCGTAGCCCCGAAAAGTTTGACGTCCTCTACAACCCGCAAAGCGAGCAACATAATCAGCATGGCTGGCCCAGCGTCCTGACGGCGGTGGTCTCGACGGTTGCCTTTGCCAACATCAGCCTGTTCTGGCTGGTACATATCATCATGGCCTTTTATCGCTACATGGGCTGGCTGGATTTGTCTGTGTATTAAACACATCAAGTGCCTTGTAAAGTAAAGGTTTTTCACAGGGCTGCCCTTGTGGCGCTGCCTTGCGCACGTTACAATACGGGTTCTTTGGTTTTATAGGAGCTGTGTGGTGAATCCCGACCCCGGCGACAGTGCTAGTCGATCTATGTTCGACCTATCTATGTCCAGGCGCGTTCAGGCCCGCTGATTCCTTCACAGCTTGCCGCGTCCTGGAAGTTTCAGGGCGTGGTGTCTCAGGCGGCTGTTCTGCTGCCTTAAATTCCCCGCCATTTCATTCTCTAGAAAGCCTTTGGCTTTCCGAATCCTGATGTGTTGCAACTTTTATGTGCAATAGGGGGAATGTATGCGTATTTTTGATCTCTTTTTGCGCCGTGCCGGCATCCAGGCTTCTGCCCTGCGTGCTCGTGCCCCTTTGTCCGTCTCCCGTTTGACGGTTGTCTGCCCTCGTGGCGATCTGGCCCAGATCCGGCGTCGTATTTACTCGGACCTGAATACCGCAGGCATCCGCGTGGCCAATGTGCAGGTAGACCATTCCGATACGCACGATACCGCGTGCGTGACCTTGACTTGCCCGCCTGAACTGCGTGCAGAACTGATGCAGCGTGCCCGACTGATTCGGGATTATCCCGGTGTGCTGAATGTGAAGTGGGCAGGGCGGGAGCGTATTGCTATAAACTAAACCGCAACTGGATTTGTTGCGGATGGCGCTGCTATGTCCTTGCTCGACTGGCTGACACCTTGGGAGTTTTCTCCTGTTCTGCTTTTGACCTTCTTGCTGGTCATCGCTTTGTACGTCCGGGGGCGGCAAGTACACCGCCCCAATCTTTTGCGCCAGTCCTTCTTCTGGATTGGCCTGATTCTCCTCTACCTTTCCTTGCACACGCGCCTGGACTATTACGCCGAGCGCATGTTCTTCATCCATCGGGCCCAGCATTTGATCTTGCATCATCTGGGCCCCTTGTTCCTGATGGGTGCCTATCCCGGTCAAACCTTGCGTGCGGGGCTGCCGTTGAGCTGGCGGCGGGCTTTGGCTCAATGGTTGCGCCGACCCAGTGGCCGACGTGTTCAGGCTGTCCTGACCAACCCGATACTGGTCGCCTTTCTGTTTGTTTTCCTGGTCCTGATCTGGATGCTGCCTACGGTGCAGTTCTATTCCATGCTGGACTGGCGTTTGTACCGTTTGATGAACTGGTCTGTGGTCATCAGCGGGATCATGTACTGGAACCTGATTCTGGATCGTCGGCCTTCACCACCGGCCCGGCTGTCGGTGGGTGGGCGTATACTTTCGCCGGTTATTACGATGGTGCCACAGATGATTGTGGGCGCCATCATCACATTTACTGAATACGACCTTTATCCGATTTTCGATTTATGCGGTCGTGCCATTCCGGGTATGGATGCGCTGGCTGATCAGGTCATGGGTGGCCTGATTATGTGGGTGCTGGCCGGTCTGGTTGAAGTGTTTGGCCTTTTGTATGCCTTGGGCACCTTGATGCGCCTGTCAGCGCGTCACCGTTTGCCAGAATCTCGCAAGCGGACAAGCGCTATGATGGTCAGGGCCAATTGATTTTGTCGGGAGTATCCATGCAGTTTAAACCCGCCCGTTCCGCGCTTTCTCTATGTCTGGCTTTGTCGCTGGCTTTCGGTTCAGTGTTGCCTGTGCAGGCGCAGCCTGTGGGCATCCCTTCAATGGGAGCAGCTTCGGGTGCCGAGTTGTCTCCGGCTTTGGAGCGGACTTTGGGCAATGCCATCATGGAGCAGGGCAGGCGTTCACCCGACTATGTCTCGGACCCGGATATCAATCAGTATTTGACGGATATGGGCCGCAAGCTGGCCCAGTACGGTCCTGCCATGGCGCAGCCAGTGACGGTATTTGCCCTGCGTGATAGCAGCATCAACGCCTTCGCCTTGCCCGGTGGCTATATCGGTATTCATAGCGGGCTGTTCACGGCTTCACAGTCCGAGTCCGAATTGGCCTCGGTGCTGGCTCACGAAATTGCCCACGTAGCGCAACGTCACGTGGCTCGCGGTATTACCCAAAGTGCGCAAAGCAACCATTTGCTGATTGCTGCTCTGGCCGGAGCCTTGTTGGGGGCCCTGGCGGGCAGTGGTGATCTGGCTATGGGGGCGGCTGCTTTCGGACAAGCAGCGGCCGTGGATAGGCAGCTGGGTTTTTCTCGTCAGGCCGAGCAAGAAGCTGACCGCGTCGGTTTCGAGATGCTGCTCAAGGCTGGTTATGAGCCACAAGGCATGGTGCAGATGTTTCAGCGTCTGGCCGCGGCTTCGCGTCTGAATGAGCGCGCCACAGCCAATGAGTACGCCAGCACTCACCCCATGTCTCAGCAGCGTGAATCGGACATCAGTAACCGGGTGCGCGGTCTGCCAGCCAGTAATTATCAGGACACCCCTTCGTTCTGGTATATCCGTGCGAAGTTGATGGTGATGCAGGCTGGGGGTGGGCAGTCTTTGCGTGTTCTGGAACAGGCGCTGCAAAGTACGAACCAGTCACAAAGTGATCTGGAGCGCTCTGCGGCGCAGTACGGTCTGGCCTATATTGCGCAAGGCCGTCAGGATTATGAACAGGCTCGTGCGCATCTGACCGAAGCGCGGGGACAGGGCAAATTCCAGGCTCCGGAGCTGGATACCCTGGGTATACGCATTGCGATTGCCGATCGAGATGTGCAAGGTGCTTTGAATTTGGCCAAGCAGGCCTGGCAGCGTTGGCCCAAGAGCCAAGGGGTGGCTTTGGCTTATGTGCAGGTCTTGCAGCAATTGGGGCAAAACGATCAGGCGCAGGCTTTCTTGATGGAGCGTATCAAGCAATGGCCTGATGAACCCCAGCTGCATCAGTTGCTGGCACAAACCTATGATCGTTTGGGCGACGGTGTAAAGGCCCGACGTGCCATGGCTGAGTACTATGAATTAGTGGGGGCTCTGCCTACCGCTGTGGAGCAATTGCAGCAGGCGCGCAATTTGACCCAGGACTTCTATCAGCAATCCGAGCTGGATACGCAGATTCGTCAATTGCGTGAACGTGTGGAAAGTGAGCGTATCTTGCTGGAGCGTTTCCGCTCCTGATGAGCCCGCAGGCCCGCTTTAGCTGATCTTAGCTATTGGTTTCAAAGAAGCGGGCTAGCCTTGCAGGCAACCAACCCATATTGCCGGGAATACTGCCCGTGATGAAACCGACGTGCCCGCCTTCGGCAGGTTGATGCAGCAGGATGGAGTCCGAGCAGTCCTGAATGGTCGGCAAACTGGTGTGCGGCACGAAAGGATCGTTGCGAGCATTCAAAACCAGCGTAGGAATTTTGATATTGCGCAGCAAAGGCTTGCTGGATGCGCGCGTCCAGTAATCCAGCGCATGGCTGAAGCCGTGCATGGGCGCGGTATAAATGTCGTCGAAGTCGCGTATGGTGCGGGCCTGATTCAAGCGGGCAGTATCGACCATGCCTGGAAAACGGTGGGCCTTGTCCTGCAGCTTGCTGCGCATGCTTTTCAGAAAATAGGGCGAGTAAAACCAGCGGCCCATTCGGGATTCGGACAGGTAGCGGCCGCAAGCGACCAGATCCAGTGGTACCGAAATAGATGCACATGCCTGCAACCAGGACACTTCATCACCCGCTTCCCCCAAATACTTGAGCATGGCATTGCCGCCCAGCGAGGTACCAGCTACGTGCCAGCGCACATTGGGAAGATGGCCTCGAACCGTATTCAGGATAAAGCTGATTTCTTCCGAGTCACCCGAGTAATACGCACGTGCCATGCGATTTGGGAAGCCCGAGCAACCCCGGAAATGAGCGACCACCACAATCCAGCCGCGGGCGCGGAAGTACTGGGCGATTGCCTGGATGTAATGGCTGCGGCTGCTGCCTTCCAGCCCGTGAAACAGAACCAGGGCATGGGTATCGGCCGTGCTGGGCAGGCTGTCCCAATCCTGGGGCTGCATCCAGCGGCGGGCGGCGGTGCGGGATAGATGGGCGTCGGGTTGGGCGGTGGCGCCGTTGGCCAGCTTGTCGGCAAACAGACCAGGCCCGGTCCAGTCCAGGTCCAGGAAGTCGCCATCGGGTGTATCAATCCTTTGACGGACAAAGGCGATATGGTGATGGCGGGCAAAAAATGCCCCGTGAATGGTCTGTATGTGTCCGCCAGGCAACCAGGCGGGCAGGGGGCAGGCGCTGGAATCCAGACGGGCAACCGTATCGGCATGACGCCAGGGTTGCGCGTCAGCTCCGGGCACAGGGCCCGGCTCTATCGCATTGCCAGAGGGGGGAGCAGTGGGGTCCAACGAAGCCAGATTCAGAAATTAATGACCGTGAACCTTCTCGCCTTCTTTCAGGCGGTAGCGGGCACCACAGTAAGGGCAAGCGGCTTCGCCGGTCTTGCTGATATCGATATACACGCGGGGGTGCATGTTCCACAGTGTGCCACCTGGACGGGGGCAGTGCACGGGCAGATCGTCGGCTCCGACCATAATCAGTTCGTGATCTGCTTTTTTAGGTTCGATAGCGGCGCTCATAAGGTTCCTGATAACAATGAGAGAGGTAAGAATACCGTGCACGCAACGGCGGTGCCGAACTTTACGTGCGTAGACTAGCGATTGTAGCAAGACCCGGCCTGTTTTTTCTTGACCTTATCAACAGAGCAAGATGTTCGTGCCTCGGTTTTGCTTCTAGAATAAGAAAAATCATAAGCAAAGCTGCCGCCGCTGTTTACAGCTTGCGGGCAGCACATCTCAGGAGACGGCGTGTCAGCCATCACAAGATTATCGGCCTTGTTGCCTAGTGCACAGGATCGTGTACACATGCGCGCCGGTTTCATCGACTTCATTCCCGCCTTGATTGCCACTGTGGTCTGGGGCTTTGTAACGGGCGTGGCCATGGTCAAGTCCGGCTTGAGCGGGTTTGAAGCCACCTTGATGACCTTGTTTGTGTATGCGGGCTCGGCCCAGCTGACGGCCTTGCCGCTGATCGAGTCCCACGCGCCCTTGTGGTTGATTTTCACTGCCGGGTTCATCGTCAATATTCGCTTCATTATTTTTGGAGCGGCCTTGCAGCCTTTTTTTCGTCATCTGAGCTGGAAGAAACGCCTGGGCTTGGGCTATATCACCAGTGATATGGTGTTTGTGCTGTTCATGTCCAAGTATGGCGACTCCAAAGAGCGCGGCTCGCGCGAGCATCTTTGGTATTACCTGGGAATCATCCTGCCTGGTTGGCTAAGCTGGCAGATTGCCTCCTTGTCGGGCATTGTGCTCAGTGCCTATGTGCCGCCTTCCTGGTCGCTGGAGTTTGCGGCCATTCTGGCCCTGCTGGCGCTCCTGATTCCCTTGGTCAATAACCGTGCCATGTGGGCCTGTTTGATTACGGCCAGCGTGATTGCATGGGTCGGACAGGCGCTGCCCCTGCGTTTGGGGCTGGTGGCAGCGGTGCTTGGCGGAGTGCTGGCTGGCGTGGCGGCAGAACAACTGCAACGGCATAGGGATGCACGGTGATGAGCGATTGGCAGTATGATTGGTACGTTTTGGGTGCAATCGCCCTGTTGGTGTTGTGCAGCTTGCTCACCCGCTCCGGCTATTTCATGTTTGGTGATTTGCTGCCCCTGACCGAACGTATGCGGCGCGCCTTGCGCTTTGCTCCGGTAGCTGCCCTGGCAGCAATCATTATCCCGGAACTTTTGCCTTGGGCTTACGGCGACACCCCCCGATTGGATATTAAAGCTCTGGCCAGCCTGGTGGCTGTGCTGGTGTTCATCCGTACCCGTAACGCTGTTTGGGTAATCGTGGCCGGGATGGTGGCGTTCTGGCTGATACGTGCCGTGATGCCATAAAATCCTGACCCGAGTACTGACATGCCCGTGACTGCTGTGAGGCAGGCGGGCATAAGTTAAAATAGGATTGTTACAAATGCTTGCCACTGGTGGCAAGCCGACTTTTTGCGTACATGACAGATAAAACTCCTTCGACCCCCAATGACCTTACGTTTGCTGATTTCGGTCTGCACCCTGGAATATTAAGCGCCGTTACCGAGGCGGGATATTCCAAGCCTACGCCTATTCAGGCCGAGGCGATTCCCGTGGTGCTGGCCGGCCGTGATGTCATGGGGGCAGCCCAGACGGGTACAGGTAAGACGGCAGCCTTTTCCTTGCCTATCCTGAATCGTCTGATGGCGCACGCCACGACCAGCGCTTCGCCCGCCCGCCACCCGGTGCGGGCTTTGGTATTGACACCAACACGCGAGCTGGCCGACCAGGTGGCCGAGAGCATTGCGCTCTACAGCAAATCGGTCCCCTTGCGCTCGACGGTAGTGTTCGGTGGTGTGGATATTGGACCGCAAAAAGAGGCCCTGCGCCGTGGTGTTGAAATTGTCATCGCCACCCCAGGCCGTCTGCTTGATCACATTGATCAGCGCACGATCAACTTGAGCCAGGTCAGCATTCTGGTGCTGGATGAAGCTGATCGCATGCTGGATATGGGCTTCCTGCCCGATCTGGACCGTATTGTGTCCTTGCTGCCCAAGAATCGTCAGGGCCTGTTGTTCTCGGCGACGTTCAGCAAGGAAATCCGCAAGCTGGCCCGCAACTTCCTGAATGATCCGGTCGAGATCGAAGTGGCTGCCCGCAACGCGACCGCATCGACGGTCACTCAGGTGGTGTACCCCATGTCGGCTGACGAGAAGCGTCGTGCCGTGGCGCATCTGATCAAGACCAAGAAGCTGACCCAGACTATCGTCTTTTCCAATACCAAGATTGGTGCTGGTCAACTGGCCCGCTATCTGGAGCGTGAAGGCATCAAGGCGGAATCCATCCACGGCAATAAAAGCCAGCTGGAGCGCATGAAGGTATTGGACGCCTTCAAGAGCGGCAGTGTGGATGTATTGGTGGCAACCGATGTGGCCGCCCGCGGTCTGGACGTGGCCGGTATGCCCTGCGTGATCAACGTGGACTTGCCGTACAACGCTGAAGATTATGTGCACCGTATTGGCCGTACTGGTCGTGCTGGCGCCTCGGGTGAAGCCATTGCCCTGATGGCTCCTGATGAAGAGCATTTGCTGCAAGAAATTGAGAAGCTGATTGGCACGGCTGTGCCACGTCTGAAGCTGGATCTGCCAGCGGCTGCCTCCTCGTCCCGTTCCGGTTCCAACCGTCACGAGCGTGGCGAGCGTCGTTCGTATCAGTCGAACACGCCACCCGTGGATGAATTTTTCCTCAAGCCTTACGAGCCATCGACCGCTGCTGCGCCCAAGCCAGCGGTGACGACTCCTTCCAATACAACGCGCAAGCGTTCGGTGGGTGTGCTGTTAGGCGGCGGCCGCTACTAAGGCGCGCAAATCCCCAGGCCCGGCATCAACGACCGGGCTGCGTTCGGAGATGCTGTGCACCAGACGCTCCAGATGTTCGATATGAGGCAGCATGGGACCGTAGAAAACGGTCCCATTTTCGTTCTGGATCAGCAGCGTGGGGAAATCTTCAATATCTTCATCGCCCACTAGCTCGGGCTGCTCTTCAATATCAATCCAGATCAGGCAAGCCTGGGGAAACTGTGTGGCCAAAGCCTCAAAAGCGGGTTGATACTGCTGACAGGTTTTGCACCATTCGGCGCAGAAACAGGCAATCAACAAAGCATCGGGTTCGGCTTGCAGGTGGGCCGCCAGGGCGGTCAGATCGTGTTGGGCGTTGAACAAGGCCATAATTTCATACAGACAAAAAGAAGCGACTGTGTCTATGATACTCGGGTAATCGATTTTGCTTAGCAGGAGCAGTATGTCCGTATCTTCGTCTGCCCCATCGCGATCGGGCCCTGCTGGTGGTTGGGCCAGCATCTCCATCGCCTTCAAGCGTTCTTTGGTGTCGCAATTTCAGCCACGCATGCTGGTGGCCCTGGTCATGCCTTTCCTGATCATGTTTGTGGGCCTGATTTTACTGAGCTGGCTATTGTGGACCCCCATTCAGACCTGGTTGCTGGAGCTGCTGGGGGGCTGGAATGCCTTTGAATCCGTGGATCAGTGGTTGGTGGGCTTGGGCCTGTTCTCGCTGAAAGTGTATCTGGCGCCCTTGTTGGCTTTAGGGATTTTGTTGCCTCTGGCCGGTGTGTTGGGCCTGATTATTGCCGCTGTGCTGGTCATGCCTTTGGTCCTGGGCCATTTGCAGCAGAAAGACTATCCCGATCTGATCAAGCAAGGCCACAATGCCACGGTCTACAGCGTCTGGAACGCGGTGTGGGTGGGAACCTTGTTTGTAGTGGGTTGGCTGGTCACCTTGCCGTTATGGATTTTTCCTCCTTTTGCGCTGATTTTGCCCGTGCTGTGGTGGGTTTTTGCCCTGACGCGCATGTTGCGGGTGGATTCCCTGGTTGAGCACGCGAATGTGCAAGAGCGCAAGTATCTGTGGTCCCGTCTGAATAGCCAGTACTGGTTGATCGGCCTGATCTTTGCCCTTTTGAACCTGATTCCACCGGCCTGGCTGGTCTTGCCTGTGTTCTCGGCTCTGGTATTTGCCCACTTCTCTTTGGAAAATCTTCGTCGCCTGCGCCAGCACGAGGCAGCAGCGGCTTCTACTACGCTTATTGACCATGACAACTAAGGATCAAGCCATTATTCGTCTGATTATTATTGGCGACGAAATCCTGTCGGGACGTCGCTACGATAAACACTTTTCAAAACTGATCGAGCTGCTGGGGGCCAGGGGCTTGCAACTGGGGGGCGCCCAGATTATCCCTGATGATCTGGATACGATTGCCGCCACCCTGGAGCGCAGTTTTGCGACGCCGGATATTGTGTTTTGCTGTGGTGGGATTGGTGCGACACCGGATGATCAGACCCGCCAGGCGGCGGCCAAGGCTTTGGGTGTGGAGCTGAAGCTGCATCCCGAGGCCGCAGCCTTGATTGCTGAGCGCTGTGCTGAAAATGAGCGTAATGGCGTGGGTAGTGCAGATATGTCCTTGCCCGAGAACCAGCAGCGTCTGCAGATGGGTGTGTTCCCGGTGGGTGCCGAAATTGTGCCCAACGTCTACAACAAGATTCCCGGTTTTTTCATTCACAATCACACCTTCATGCCGGGTTTCCCTGTGATGGCCTGGCCCATGATGGAGTGGACGCTGGATACTCGCTATCGGGAACTGCACCATCTGGCTCATCGAGTCGAACACTCTTTCCTGGCCTTTAACTTGCCAGAGTCGCGTATTACGCCGGCCATGGAGCATGTAGAGCTGAATTGGCCAGGTGTGAAAGCGTTTAGCCTGCCCAGCGTGGGGGAAGCGGGCGGACAGCCACATATTGATCTGGGCGTTAAAGGGGAGCCGGAACCGGCGGCAGAGGCCTTGGCCTATTTGCGCCAGCAGGTGCTGGACTTGGGCGGGAGCTTGAGCCCTGCGCTAAAATAGCGCTTGCCAAGCGCGCGACCATTTCATATTATGGAATTTGTTGCGTTGCATCATAATTCTCCTAATAATGACAACAAATTCCTTTACGCCCTCAGGCGCGTCGTCAAACAATGGTGGTCAGATGTCGATCCAGGTTCTGGAACGCGCCATGATTCTATTGGACGAACTGGCCAAGCAATCTGAGCCAGTGGCATTGAAGAATCTGGCGGCTGCAACTGGCCTGCATACCTCAACCACTCACCGTATCCTGAACGATCTGGTGGTGGGACGTTATGTGGAGCGCGTGGACAGCGGTTTATACCGACTGGGCATGCGTTTGCTGGAGCTGGGCTCCCTGGTTAAAGGCCGTCTGAATGTGCGTGCGGCTTCCCTGGCCCCCATGCGCGAGCTGCACAAGTACACCGGACAAACGGTGAATCTGTCCTTGCAGCAGGGCGATGAAATTGTCTATGTGGAACGTTCCTGGAGCGAGAGCTCGGGTATGCAGGTGGTGCGCGCCATTGGTGGCCATGCACCTTTGCATTTGACCTCGACCGGCAAGCTGTTTCTGGCTTCCTGGGAACCGCGTCAGGTGCGAGCCTACGTCATGCGTACTGGCCTGGCCGGTGCGACTCGTAACAGCATTACTCAACTGGAATTGCTGGAGCGCGAATTGGCGCAAGTTCGTCGTCTGGGCTATGCCCGCGATAACGAGGAGCTGGAGATGGGTGTGCGCTGTATTGCGGCTGGTGTGTATGACGACACCGGCAAGCTTTTGGCCGGTCTGTCTTTATCTGCTCCGGCCGAGCGTTTGCACGACGACTGGATTCCCGTTTTGCTGAATACCGCCGCTAAAATTTCCGAAACGCTGGGATACGACAAACAGCGTTAAGTCTGTGTTTTAGTGTTGTTTTTCCAGTCTTGATTACAAGTCCATGACGGTTTTGTTGCAGCGCAACAAATTACGTTGACTTTGTTTTGGATAGCGCTTAAAGTTGAATTGTTGCGGTGCAACATAGAAGGTTTGCCTTGCGTAGTTGCGAATGGGCCGGGCCTTCTTCAGACCCTTGTCTAGTAACACTGACACTAATTTCACGCTGGCTTGACCCAGGCCACGTATCTCCAAGGAAAACATCATGAGTGCTATTCCACAAAACGTACTGGAATCCCAACAAGCTACTTTGAACAACCTGTTCGCTGCTCAAGGTCAATTGCTGCAAGGCTTTGAAAAGCTGGTTGGTCTGAACCTGAATCTGCTGCGCAGCTCGCTGGAACAAGCGGCTGGCCAATCCCAGCAAGTTATCAACGCCAAAGACGTGCAAGACGTTGTGGCCCTGTCGCAGAGCGTGGCCAAGCCTAATGCTGCCCAGGCTCTGGAATACGGCAAAAGCGTTTACGACATCTTCTCCGATCTGCAACTGAACCTGTCGCGCATCGCTGAAGCTCAACTGGCTCAAGGTCAACAGCACGCTGCTGACGCTATCGACCAGCTGGCCAAAAACGCACCTACCGGTACCGAAAGCGCTGTTGCTTTGCTGAAGTCTTCCTTCGCCACGGCTTCCAACGCGGCTGAAACCGTTGTCAAGGCTGCTCGCCAAGCTGCTGATGCTGCTGAAAGCAACATCCAGGCTGCTACCAACGCCAGCCTGAAAGCTGCTGCTCAAGTCACCGAAGCCAGCAATAAAACCGTTGAAGCGGCTGCCGCTGCGGCAACGGCTGCTACCAGCAAGAAGTAAGTCTTTGCTGGTCTGATTTAATCAGGCGCTAAAGAAAAAGCCAGCTCATCGAGCTGGCTTTTTTCTTGCTTGCCGTGCCAGTAGTGAACTTGCTTCAGGATGCTAGTGCCCGCGTCACGCGGGCACGTTGCGTTTTACAGGGCGCGAATGCACTCGGAGATCAGGGCGGGGCCTTTGTAAATCAAGCCAGTATATAGCTGTACTGCTTGGGCTCCGGCTTGGATCTTTTCCTGAGCCTGACGGCCAGATTCAATACCACCCACACCAATAATCGGGAAGTCGGGGCCTAGTTGCTCGCGCAGACGACGAATGACGTTCAAGGATAATTCGTGCACGGGTGGGCCGGACAAGCCGCCTTGCTCCTGAGCGTGACGCAAACCCTGTACGGCATCGCGCGACAAGGTGGTATTGGTGGCAATAATGCCGTCCAGACCTTGCGAGGGAACCGTGTCCGCAATGGCATCAATTTGCGATTGATCCAGGTCAGGAGCGATTTTCACCACGATAGGCACATAGCGTTGGTGCTCTTGTGCCAATTCCGTACGTAGCGCTTGCAAGGAACCGAGCAGACGGGCCAGTTCATCCTGAGCCTGCAAGGCACGCAGGTTTTGCGTGTTGGGTGAGGAGATATTCACAGTAACGTAATCAGCGTGGGGGTAGACCGCACGCAGACACGTCAGATAGTCCTGATCGGCCTGCTCAATGGGGGTAGTCGCGTTTTTGCCAATGTTCAGACCCAGAATGCCGCCTTGCGAGCGGAACTGGCTTTTGCGCACATTTTCAATGAAGGTATCCAGGCCGTGGTTGTTAAAGCCGAAGCGATTGATCAGGCTATTGGCTTCAGGCAGGCGGAACAGGCGTGGCTTGGGATTGCCGGGCTGCGCTTTTGGAGTCACGGTGCCAACTTCGACAAAACCAAAACCCAGGGCGCCCAAGGCATCGATATGTGCGCCATTTTTATCCAGGCCAGCGGCCAGACCCACAGGGTTGCGCAGCTTCAGGCCCATCAGTTCCAGAGGTTTGCTGGGCAGGTCTTTCAGCAAACTACCTAAAAGAGGGGTTTGGTGAGCGCAATGCAGGGATTTCAGAGTCAGTTCGTGAGCGTGTTCAGCATCCAGACTGAACAGCACCCGGCGAGCCAAGGGATAAAGGCTGAATAGGGCAGACATGGGGATCGATAAAAGAGGACGTTAAGCCAGCCATTCCCAACGACCTTTTATCAGGAGCTGGTAGGGGCGAAAGCGGGTTTTGTAGGCCATTTTACGGCTTTCTTCGATCCAGTAGCCTAAATAGAGCCAGGGCAGGGATTGTTGACGGCAATAGTCCAACTGCCAGAGCACGGCGTAGGTGCCCAGACTGCCGGTGTCGTCGGGATCAAAAAAGGTATAAACAGCGGAAAGCCCGTCTTGCAGCACGTCGATGACGGCCACAATTTTCAAGGTACCGTCGGGCTCACGAAACTCCAGCAGACGCGAAGTGACATGGCTGGCCAGCAGAAACTGGGCGTACTGGGACTGATCGTCCTCGTCCATGCCGGCGCCGGGGTGTCGACTGGCCTGGTAACGGCGGTACAGCTCGTAGTGTTCGGCATTCCAGTGCAGGGGCAGATCTTGTACGACCAGATTGCCGTGGCGTTTTTTGGCACGGCGCTGGGCTCGGTCGGGCTGAAAATGCAGGGTGTCACAACGCAGGGGCAGGCAAGCGCGGCACTGGTCGCAATAGGGGCGATAGGTGAAGGTGCCGCTGCGTCGAAAGCCTTGCTGGACCAGCTTGGAGTAAACCGTGTCGTTAATCAGGTGAGCAGGAGCGGCAACCAGCGAGCGTGCCTGTTGTTCTGGCAGGTAACTGCAACGATAGCTGGCCGTGGAATAGAATTGCAGCGTTTGGGGACTGGGTGCTTTGGGATAATTCATGCGACTCTGCCAAGCGTGATAGAGCCATTATGGGATGCTCGCGCCAGCCTAGCAAGTTGGGGGCAGGCCTAGTTGCAATGCCCCGCGCGGCCAGACCGGGCTGGGTTGATCTTTGGCCCAGCTCAGGGCAGCCATAAAGTCTTTCCGGGGGATGGGGCTGGCACCCAGACTGGCCAGATGCGATGTCTCTTGCTGGCAGTCTATATACGGGATGCCCGCGAACTTCAGAAACTCCACCAGATGGGCCAGGGCGATCTTGCTGGCATCGGTTTGCAAGGCAAACATGGATTCGCCAAAGAAAAAGCGGCCCAGATTCACCCCATACAAACCGCCGACCAGCTTGCCGTCCATCCAGGTTTCTACGCTGTGGGCGTAGCCACTGTGGTGCAAAGCTGTATAGACCTGCTCAATATCCGGGCTGATCCAGGTGCCGGTCGCACTACGTTGGGCGGCGCATTGGCCTATGACTTGCTCAAAGGCCAGATCGCAGGTGACTCGGATAGGGGCGTCGTCCTGATCTTGCTGCCGTGCAATCTGGCGCAGTTTTTTGCCCAGGGAGCGGGAAATCTTGAATTGATCGACCTCCAGCACCATGCGCGGATCAGGAGACCACCACAGAACCGGGTCGCCAGGGCTGTACCAGGGAAACATGCCCTGGCTATAGGCTTCCAGGAGGCGTGGAACGCTTAAATCCAGACCGGCAGCCACCAGCCCTTCGGGGCTGGCGTGTTCAGGGCTGGGCAGGGCCTGATCAGGAGCGACCCATACAAGCGACATGATCAGCCGTGGTCGCGGGGGGCGATATCAAATTCGTGAATCTGGAAGCGGCCTGCCTTGTGGTCTTCGACGTAACGCTCCAGGGTGGCGGTTACGGTGCGAAAAGCCAGGTTGTCCCAAGGGATGTCGTCCAGGTGGAAGAAACGGGCTTCCAGGGACTCCGGACCGGGGTCCAGCACGTCGCTGATGACTTTGGCCAGGTAGTACACGTGAACTTGTTCAGCGTAAGGCACGCTGATAACGGTAAAGAGCGGGCCGGGTTCGACTTGCGCACCCGCTTCCTCGCCCATTTCACGCAAGGCGCCTTGCCCCAGCGTTTCGCCCAGCTCCATGAAACCGGCGGGCAAGGTCCAGGTGTTGTAGCGCGGCTCGATGGCGCGACGGCACAGCAAGACCTGATCGTCCTTCCACATGGGCACAATACCGACCACATTGCGGGGATTCTGGTAGTGCACCGCGCCGCAATTTTCGCAGACATCACGCATGCGGTTATCGTCCGGGGGCACCAGGCGTGTCAATTTGCTGCCACATTGATTGCAGAAGTTTTGCGTGCGTGGGGCGGGGAAATAGAAAGAGGCGGATGGCTGGGTCATGCAGATTCTGTGATGGCGGTTCAATTGGGATCGGGTTCTGGCAAAACAATATACGCCAATTCCTCGGCGGGCGACACGCAGGACGACCAGACTGTCAGGGAACAGGCTTGTGGGTACGCGGGCAAGGACCAGCCTTCGCTGCGCTGGGCTTGCTCCAGATCCAGACTCTCCAGGCCGTGTTGATCTGTGCGTAACTGATCCAGCAGGGCAGGAACATCACGGCCCGCTAACAAGGCCGGGCCTGCGGAGCTGCGCAAATAGAGCCTGCCCTCAGCGCTGATGTACCAGGCCTGAATAGTTTCAACGGGACGGCCAGTATGGTCTTGCAAATGGGCTTGATCCTGGGCCAGGGAAACAATCAGTGGGGCCGCGTCCAGACGGACATAAACACGTTGCGGACCATTCTGGATAAACCAGCGGCCTTGTTCATCCGCCTGATAATTACGGTTGAAAAATGCCAACAAACCCTGGTGAGCAATGCGCTCGCCCACTTGCCCTGGGTGCTGGTTAGCATCGCCAGCCGGGTGATGACGCCAATGACCAGACTGATCTAAAGAGATATACCCGCTGACAGCGGGCACATTGGGCCATTTTTTCATGGCATCTATAACAGCAGCATCCATAAGTTTCAGCCTTGCAGGGACGAAAACAAAGGGTGGCACCGATACGGTTGCCACCCTTGACGGTGTAGGGTTGACGACAAGGTCGACCCTGGGGCAAGGCGAGTTTGTGCCTTAAGCCATATAACTGCGCTGCATGGTTCCGGGGATGGTGTGCGAAAGAGGCTTTTCAACTTTGATTTCCGGTGTGTCGTTGCCTTGCAGGGCTTTGGATAACAAATTGGACAAGCGTTCGCGCACGTCTTGGGGCACATGACTAAATACGCCCGATAGCCACTCGATGTAATAGGGCAGCAGGTGCTCGCACAACTCTTGTCCGGCCTCGGTGAGTTTAACAGTGAGCACGCGGCGGTCCGAGGTATTGTTCTGGCGTACCAGCAATTGCTGCTGTTCCAGCCCGTCGAGCAGGCCGGTGATGGTGGCGCGGGTCACGCCAGCTTGTTCTGCCAATAGCGCGGGGCTCAGGCCAGAGGGTTGGCGGCTAAGCAAGAACAGCAGAACCAGACGTCCTTCGGACAGACCAAATTCGTTCAGAACAGAGCTGGAAGCGCGATTAATGCTGGAGGCCAGCGACAGAACGCGTAAACACAGTTCGATATCCTCGGTTTTAGGGTGGGCCTGGCGTTGGGATTCGCTCAGGATAGTTTGATATTTCAGATCGAGTAATTTCATAGTGCTGTGCCGTTAAGGAGTGCGCGGCAAAGAGCAGTAGTTATTTAGAAAGAATCAATAAAACCCAATAAAAACGGGTTTGCTTTCTTTTATTACTGAGCCGCTGCTTTTAATGTGGAAATTTATCTTATTTTTTAATTCCATTTTTACTGATTTAAACATCTTTTATTGATTAGGAATTTTCATTTAGTAAAATAAGACCAGTTTTTTTCAGTATAAGCGGCTATGGGTTTACAGAATAGTCGTAAAGCCTGTGTATACTCTTTTGCCTTCCTTTTTTTCTCAAACTGCAAGGTTTCCGGACTTCCTATCGAGGCAGCATGGGATGATTTTTGATCCTGTGTTGTGAGTCTTATGGCTTGAACGCATCAAAATGATGCAAGCGCGCAACGCTCGTGTCCAAAGCGCCAGACTCTTGTTACAGACATGATGAGTGAGCTATATCGGAGATACACCGCTAAATTAAGCGAGTTTTCAACTGTCAGTCAGGAAGAGAAGGCGGCCCAACTCAAGAAAAACCGCAAAACGACGTGCATGTGAGCGCTCGGCGTTTACAATGTTCAAAGCGCTTCCCGAGCTCGACGATGCCTTCAAAAAAGGCGGTTGGATCATTCACCCCGCTTGGCGGATTGCAATAGAGGCCCGTTTTTTACGGGCCTTTGCTTTCCGGAATTGGATACAAGCATTATCCAAAGCTTATTAGCGGTATTTGCCAGCATGTCCCCGAGCCCCTGCCAAGTTCGCAAGAAATGGTAGGGCTTTGTTCCGTTTGTAGTCCGGGATTGAGTATGAGGCGTATCAAAAAAGTCTTGCTATCGTTATTAAGGAAACGAAGGAATTATGAGTCAGTTCCGTATCGAACATGATTTGCTGGGAGACCGCCAAGTCCCCGATGAAGTCTATTATGGTGTTCATACCTTGCGTGCCAAGGAGAATTTCCACATTACCGGTACGCCTATTTCAACTTACCCGGAACTGATTAATGCTCTGGCGCTGGTCAAGCAGGCAGCTGCTCAGGCCAATTTCAAACTGGGTTTGCTGGAGCAGGATAAGCACGACGCCATTGTGGCTGCATGTCAGGCCGTACAAGCGGGCAAGTGCCATGAGCATTTCGTGGTAGACATGATTCAGGGCGGCGCAGGTACCTCGACCAATATGAATGCCAACGAGGTTATCTGTAACCTGGCCTTGGAACATATGGGTCACAAGCGCGGCGAGTACCAGTATCTTCACCCCAATGAAGATGTGAACATGGCCCAAAGCACCAACGATGTCTATCCAACGGCTTTGCACCTGGCTGCCTACCGTTCGCTGGACCCGCTGTTTGCCGCCATGGAACGTCTGCGCGACGCCTTCCTGAAAAAGTCCGAGGAATTCTCCTCGTACATGAAGATTGGCCGCACTCAGTTGCAAGATGCTGTGCCCATGACCCTGGGTCAGGAGTTCAACGCCTTTGCCACCATGATCAACGAAGACATCGTGCGTCTGAAAGAATCGCGCAAGCTGATGTGTGACGTGAATCTGGGCGGTACGGCTATTGGTACCGGCATTACGGCTCACCCTGAGTATGCTCAGCTGGCTGTGGCTGCCTTGTCCGATCTGTCCGGTGTTCAACTGCGTGTCTCTGACGATTTGATCGAAGCCACTCAGGATTGCGGCGGTTTCCTGCACCTGTCGGGTGTGTTGAAGCGCGCTGCCGTCAAGCTGTCCAAGCTGTCCAACGACTTGCGTCTGCTCTCCAGCGGTCCTCGTGCTGGTATGGGTGAAATTTGTCTGCCCGCCGTGCAAGCTGGTTCGTCCATCATGCCCGGTAAAGTCAACCCCGTGATCCCTGAAGTGGTCAACCAAGTTGCCTTTGAAGTGATTGGTGCCGACATGACCGTGACCATGGCTGCTGAAGCCGGTCAGTTGCAGCTGAACGCGTTTGAGCCTGTGATTATTCACTCCCTGCTGCGTAGCATGGCTTTGTTGAGCAATGCTTGCGACACGCTGACCCAGTTCTGCGTGGTAGGTATCACTGCCAACCGTGAATGCCTGGAAAGCAATATCGAGCGTTCCATTTCCCTGGTCACCGCCTTGAACCCGTTCATCGGTTACAAAGCGGCTACCTCGGTTGCCGCCGAAGCCTTCCAGACAGGTACCAATATTCGTGACGTGGTTCTCAAGCGTGGTTTGATGGATGCCGAGACCCTGAATGACGTGTTGCGTGCCGAATCGCTGATCCAACCTCGTGATCTGCGTGCTGCTGACCCAGCCTGAACCAATCTGAACCAGGCCTGATTGGCCAGTCTTGGCCGACGCCGGTAACAGTTTGGGAAGCCTCCATTGTGGAGGCTTTTTTCTGCCCGCTCGATTCGTAAAGAGAGATACTGTCGCTTGTCTACAGGCAAGGAGCAGCGGGGGATGATGGAGTCGGTTTACTGGGCGGTGGCTGTTGGCGCCATTGTGGCGGGTTTTGTGCAGGGTTTGTCGGGCTTTGCCTTTGGCATGGTGGCCATGTCCTGCTGGGCCTGGTTTCTGGAGCCTCAACTGGCGGCGGTGCTGGCGGTATGCGGTGCCTGGACAGGGCAGATGATTGCCGCCTTCACCCGGCGGCGTACCTCTTATTGGCAGATCCTGTTGCCGTTTCTGGCCGGCGGCCTGATTGGTGTGCCTTTGGGGACCTATTTGCTGCCTTTCCTGGATGCAGCCGTATTCAAGGCGTTTTTAGGAACCTTGATGGTGATCTGGTGCCCGATCATGCTGATGTCCAGCCGTTTGGGCCATGTGAGGGTGCGTAGCCGCCTGGCCAATGCCGTGTCGGGTTTGATAGGCGGCATCATGGGTGGGCTCGGTGGTATGACGGGGGTGATTCCTACCTTGTGGACCACCATGACCGGGCTGACCAAAGATGAGCAGCGCGCCGTTATACAAAACTTCAATCTGGCGACCTTGTCGGTAACTTTGCTGGCCTATATTGCTTCCGGTTCGATTCTGCCGTCCATGTTGCCGTCTATAGGACTGGTGATGCTGGCTGTGCTGATCCCTGTGCTGGCGGGCGCGCGCCTGTATGTGGGCATTAGCCAAAGCACGTTTCGAGCCCTTGTTTTAAGTCTGCTGACCCTGTCCGGCATTGCGATGCTGGTCTCTTCGGTACCCCAGCTGCTGGCGCGCTAGAGCAGGTGATTGAAGCCTCTAGGGTAATGCTCTATATCGAAAAAAGGCCTGTTTACCTGATAATAAATGTCGGCGATGGGAATGCATTTCGGCTTCCCGCCCACTGGAGCAGAGCCTGTGAGGTTTCTGGGATTTCAATTGTTGTTTGGTGATCACTTGGCACGCAGTGTGCGTGGGGTATCCTGCGCGCCCCCCTGCAAGGCTTGAGCCCAAGTTTCAAGGCGTTTTACGCCATCTTTGATTACCTGATTGCAACTGGAGTCTGCTATGACTGACTTGTTTGAAAATCCAATGGGCCTGATGGGCTTTGAGTTCATCGAATTTGCCGCTCCCCAGCCTGGTGTGATGGAACCTGTCTTCGAGATGATGGGGTTCACCAAAGTGGCGGTACACCGCTCCAAGAAAGTGTCCCTGTATCGCCAGGGCGAGATCAACCTGATCCTGAATGAAGAGCCCAAGAGCCACGCGGCTTACTTCGCCGCCGAGCATGGCCCTTCGGCCTGCGGCATGGCGTTCCGCGTGCGCGATGCGCAAAAGGCCTACGAGCGCGCGCTGGAACTGGGTGCCCAGCCTGTCGATATTCCTACCGGACCGATGGAACTGCGTCTGCCTGCCATCAAGGGTATTGGTGGTGCCCCTCTGTACCTGATCGACCGCTTTGGTGAAGGCAACTCCATCTACGACATTGACTTCGTTTACCTGGACGGCGTGGATCGTCATCCCGTGGGCGCGGGCCTGAAAGAGATCGATCACCTGACCCATAACGTGTATCGCGGCCGCATGGCTTACTGGGCCCAGTTCTATGAGCACCTGTTCAACTTCCGCGAGATTCGCTATTTCGACATCAAGGGCGAATATACCGGCCTGACGTCCAAGGCCATGACCGCCCCCGATGGCAAAATCCGCATTCCCCTGAACGAGGAATCTGCCAAGGGCTCGGGCCAGATCGAAGAATTCCTGATGCAGTTCAATGGTGAAGGCATTCAGCACGTGGCTTTCCTGACCGACGATCTGATCGCCTCCTGGGACAAGCTCAAGGCCATGGGCATGCGCTTTATGACCGCACCGCCACAAACCTATTACGAGATGCTGGAAGGCCGCCTGCCTGCACACGGTGAACCCACCGCAGAGCTGCAAAGCCGTGGCATTTTGCTGGACGGAACATCGGAAGGTGGCCACCGCCGTCTCTTGCTGCAGATTTTCTCTGAAACCTTGATGGGCCCCGTGTTCTTCGAGTTCATTCAGCGCAAGGGCGATGATGGTTTTGGTGAAGGCAACTTCAAGGCCTTGTTTGAATCTATCGAGCGCGATCAGTTGCGCCGGGGTGTCTTGCAGGCCGAGTAACAAGGTTCTGCGCCTGTGTAAGACGCACGGGTGCTGATCTGTCCCCACTGTTTGGCGATGGCAAACAGTGGGGATTTTTTTTGGGCTGAATCTTTATATTCAGTCCTGCTTGCCGCGTGGTGGCTGCAGGATTCTGAACAGCTCCAGCATCAGGTCAGATTGGGTAATCATGCCTACCAACTCTTTATGGTCATTGACCACAGGCATGTGACGGTGGCGGCCCTGGCTGAACAAGGGAATCAGCTCTGCCACCGACCAGTTTGCGTTGGCGGTGACGGCAGGCGCAGTCATGATCTCGGCCACTGTGGGGGCTGCACGTTGTCGGGGGCTCAAGAAGCGCTTGAGTCGCTGGCGCAGATTATCCGGCTGATCCAGTCCGGCGCGTTGCAAGAAGTCCGACAGGGCCAGGATGCCAATCACGTGCTTGTTCTGATCCAGCACGGGCAAGGCCTTGATCTTGCGCTCGCGCATCATGTCCCAGGCTTGCTGCAAGGGCGTACTGACCAGGCAGGACAGAGGCGCATCATTCATCAGGGTGGAGCAGCGGCGTGTGCCCAGATTGCGTCGGAAGGCAGACTGGTGCACATAGCTGACCAGCTTTTCCAGATCATCGTGGCTGATGTTCAGCGTCTGGTTGTAGTGGCTTAAAGCCGCATCGTAATCCTGGTCCGTAAAGCGGGCTGGCGTGGCGGCTGGGCGTGTTGCGGGTTTATGTACCGGCGGATAAGCCACGCCGGTCAGGCGGTTGTACAGCATGCCCAGAAGGATCAGCACGCAGGAGTCAAACAGCACCGGAAACAGGACGAAGTCGTAGTTCTGAATACCATTCAGAGCGGGAAAGACCGCCATTGCCAGACTGGGAGGATGCACGCAGCGCAGGGCCAGCATGATGGGCATGGCAACGCAGACGGCCATCGTAATGGCAGCAATCGGATGAGGGAGCAGCACTGCGCAGGTAATGCCTGTGAGTGCGCCCACCAGATTGCCCAGCAATATGTTCCAGGGCTGTGCCAACGGGCTGCTTGGCACCAGAAAAATCAGCAAGGCGCTGGCAGCCAGGGACGCCACCAACCAATGATGCGTATGTGCAAAATCCGACAGGTACAGGCTAAGAGAGGAAACCAACAACACGCTAAGCGTGGCGCCTAGCGTCGCACGCAGCATTTCAGGGCGTGCAATGGCCAGCGACTTGGGGCGCAGGCTGTCAAACCAGTGACGAAGTAAAGCAGGCATACCCACCAGGGTGAAGAAGAAAGACAGCTTTAAATCATACTGCTAACTCTTCAATTCAGGGCTTAGCCCCTTGCTGGATACCGGGAATGATGGCGGGGCCTTTGCGCTCGGTGGCGATTTGTTGAGGCACGGCATCTACCGTAATCACAATGTGTTCGCGTTGCAGCGAATCCAGCAGCACACCCGGTGCCAGCTCCTGGCCAGGGCGATACGCACGTACCGGCTGTTGATTGATGCTGAGCAGGGCTGCCCCCGACTGGCCGCTTACGATCATGCCATGCAAACGCAACTCGGGCAGCGCGGTGCTGCCTCCAAACCACTGCGCAATTTGCTGCGTGCTGATCTGTTCGCGGTGGTCTTCTTCCAGTACTGGCGCAATGGTCCCATCCGAGGGCAGGAACAGGTTGATCAGCAAATTGATCAGGGCCAGAGCGATACCGGCCTGACACAGACGCAACCAAAGATGTGACGGAAATATGGCGGAAATAATACCCATTTAGACTGCATCGCATAGTGCTTTGGCAGACGGCCGAGATGGCTGTCTTAAGGGCTCTTAGTGTGCGTGTGCTGCATGAAGCCCGTATGACAAGAGCTTGGGTTTTTTTGGGTAGCTTATTTCCTTCATGTCTCGATCTACTTTATCTCGCTGTCCGGCACGCCGTTTGGCCGGCTCTGTTCAGTCCCGCGCTCAACAAGGTTTTTCTCTGATTGAGGTCATGGTGGTGGTGGTCATCATGGGCATTATGGCGGCCCTGGTTGTCCCCAGTCTGATGGACCGTCCCGATCAGGCACGTGCCGTCGCCGCTCGTCAGGATATTGCTGCCCTGACACAGGCCCTGAAGCTGTACCGTCTGGATAACGGCCGTTACCCCAGTACCGCTCAAGGTTTGGCGGCACTGCATCAGCGTCCCACCCAGCCTCCCGAGCCACGCAACTGGCGTCCTTATATGGACCGCCTGCCCAACGACCCTTGGGGCAATCCGTACCAGTATCTGCAACCCGGCGTTCATGGCGAGATTGATGTGTTCTCGCTGGGGGCGGATGGGCAGGCCGGTGGGTCGGGCAGTGATGCCGACATAGGCAATTGGGACTGATGTGGCTCAGCGGGGCTTTTCCTTGATCGAGACCTTGGTGGTCTTGCTGATCGTGGGCATTGTCAGCAGCGCCGGTTTAAGCGTGCTGGTGCTGGACCGGGATCAGGGGATACAGCGAGAAGCCCGTCAACTGGCTCTGCGTCTGGCCGAACTGCAAAGCTACGTGCGTGAAAGCGGGCGTAGCGTCGCCTGGAGTGCGGATCAGCAGGGCTATCGCTTCAGCTTGATCCCGGACGCTACGGATGGTGCCAGCCCCACACCGGGCTGGCTGCGCGATCAGGCCCGCTTTGCCCAGTTGTTTCCTCAACGATCCTGGACTTTGGAATCAGTGCGTGTGCGCCTGGAGCCGGCGGGACCGTGGGTTTTTGTGAATGAATGGTTGTCCGCGCCGCGTCAGCTGGAGCTGGATGATGGTCACGAAGTCCTGCATTTACGCAGCGATCCGACGGGCCGTTTTGATGTGCAGTCATGACAGAGCGTGGCATGAGTTTGATTGAAGTATTGATTGCGCTGGCGATCGTCTCGGTGGCCTTGACCGCCGGATTGCGCGCACTGGGCCTTAGCGCCTCTGGTAGCCAGGCCATGCATGAGCGCAGCCTGGCCTTGCTGGCCGTTGATGGCGTGGTGGCCGAGATGCGCTTGCGCCGCCTGTTTCCCGAACCGGGTGAAACCGTGGTGCCGTGTCGCCAGGGGCCTCTTAATTTGCAGTGCAAGCAAACCGTGCAAGCCACGGCCAATCGTTTCTTTCGTCAGGTAACGGTCCAGGCTTCCATGCCCAAAGGCCCCGTGCTGGCCGAGTTGCACGCGACCTTGGCGTCCTTGCCATGACAGACGCTGGCCAGGAAGGCTTCACTTTGGTGGAAATGTTGGTGGCCCTGACCATCATGGCCTTGATCAGCCTGATGTCCTGGCGTGGCCTGGATGCGGTCTTGCACGCGGATGAGCAGCTTGGCCGACAGGCGCGCCAGACCCAGGCCTTGTTCAATGTCTTGTCCCAAATGGGCCGGGATCTGGAGTTGCATCTGCCCACCGCGCCAGGTCCTGCGGATCCGACGGGGGCGATGGCGGTGTTGCCCGCCAGTATTCGCTGGCAGGCCAAGGGTGAAGGCCCGGCCATTCTGATGATTGAACGTCGCGCCGAAGCCGGAGCGGGAACCCAGCAGATTCAATGGCGTTTGCAGCAAGGCGTGTTGCAACGGGCTATTGCCCAGGCAGGAACGGTTTACCCCTTGCCCGAGTTGGGCCCCTTGCAAGATGTGCTGGAGCAGGTCACCGCCTGGAACTTGCGTATCTGGATTCCGGCGCGTGGCTGGCAAAGCTGGCCGTGGCCCGATCAAGCCGGGGCAGCCGCTACAGGCATAGAACTGACAGTGCAGTTGGAAGGGCAGGAGCAACCGTATCGCAAAGTGGTGATGCTGCTATGAAACGGGCATCTCAACAAGGCATGGCTGTGATCAATGCGCTGGTGGTCGTGATGGCAGTGTCCATTGCCACCATGGGCATCGTCCAGCGTCAAAGTGGGCTGGCAACCCAGTTGGCCAGCGAGCGCGATTACATGCAGGCCAACTGGTTGCTGCGCGGCGCGCTGGATTGGGCTGTGCTGGTCTTGCGTCTGGACTCGCAGCGCTCCGCTGTGACGCACAAAGGTGGACTGTGGGCGCAGGCCCTGAGCGAGCTGAAGATAGAGACTCCGGACAAGACCCGTGCGGCGTACTTCTCCGGCTATATCCAGGATGAGCAGGGCAAATTCAATCTGGCTTTATTGCTGCGCGATGGCCGCATTCAGGCCCGCTATGTGCAGGCATTGGAGCAATTGCTGGGCAGTGTGCAGCAGGAACCCTCTTTGGCTTTGGAGCTGGCCCAGCGATTGGAGCGGGCACAGGCCGGGCAAGCGCCTTGGCCCTCTCATTTGCAGGACTTCTTTCCCAATGCAGAGCAACAGGCCAAGCAGCTGGAGCCATATCTGAGCTATTTGCCGCAAGCCAAATCCGTGAACGTGAATACCGCCAGTGCCCAGGTGCTGGCGGCCGTGCAGCCTTCCGTCAGCCTGGTGGAATGGCGTGGCCTCTTGGAGCAGCGCGACCGGGGCCAGTGGTTTCGGGATCAGGCCGATGTGCAGGCCCGCCTCCAACGTCAGGAGGCGCTGGAGGGGCAAACGCTGAGCGTGCGCAGTGAATGGTTTTTATTAAGTGGCGAGTTACGACTTGACCATAGCCGGGTGGCAACCCAGGCCCTGATCAACAGGGCTGCGGACCGCAGCCGGATTGTCTGGATTCGTTGAAGTGATGAGCAAAGTGCTGCGTATTTATTTGGACTCTCCGCCAAGGCTGGATCAGCCGGTGGACTTTGTGCTGCGGGACAAGCGCGCCAGGGTATTGCGCCGTGGACGGGGAGAGGTGCAGGAGTTCAAGGGCCTGGCCCGCTCTTTGGAACTGGTCCTGCCTGCAGGGATGGCGACGGTGACGGAAGCGCGTATTCCCTCGGTCAGCGCCTCGCGGCGGCAGGCTGTGGCGTGTAGTGCGGTCGAGCCTATGTGCTTGAGTCCTATCGAACAGGTGTGGGTGGCCTGTTCGGCACCGGGGCCGTCCGGGATGAGTCAATTGGCCTGGACGGAGCGCCAGCCTTTGCTGGCTTTGGGGGAGCAGGCGCGTCAGTTGGGACTGCCTTTGAGCGGGGTTTACGCCTGGTCCGATGGCCATGAACAAGACAGGCAGGGCCAGGGCCAAAACTTGACGGTGCCGGCCTGCTCCTTGCTGATGCCAGAGATGGCGTCGAATGGTGGTAGCAGCGTGCTACGACAAAGCCTGTGGTGGACTTTGGCCGCCATCTTGAGCTGGACCTTGGTCTTGCAGCAGCAGGCGCAATCGTTGCGATCACAGATGAAACAGGTACAGACCCAGATGGAGCAGGCGGTTCTGCAAGCCTTGCCACACCTGCCCGTTATCGTTGCACCCTTGACGCAGGCCAGACAGCATCGTGATGGTTTGCTGACCGAGAAAAGCCCGGCCTCGGCTCCCTTTGATCGTTTATTGATGGCCAGCGCCGTGCAGTGGCCTGCTTTGCAAGGACAGGTGCGGGCATTGAGTTTCAAAGATCAGCAATTGCATTTGACGCTGGCCAGCGAACTGGCCGCGCAGCCTTTGCCGGCTGAATCGGATCTGGAGTGGAAGCAGGGCGAGTCTGCCCGCCAATGGGAAATTGGTTTCAGCAAAGCAGCGCAAGCAGCCAGCCAGCAGGGGGCGCCGCAATGAGCAAATTCACCGCACTCCAGCCTGTATGGCTGACCGTACAAAGCAAGCTCGCCCTGGCAAGACAGTACTGGCAAGCCTTGGGCCGTCGGGATCAATTGGCCTTGTCGGTCCTGGGTGCTTTGCTGGTGTTGATGTTGCTGTGGTTGCTGCTGCTACGTCCCGCCGTTCGTGATCTGGCTCTGGCAAAACAGGAGCTGCCCCGCCTGCAGTACGAGATGGCGCAACTGCAAACCGTGCTGGCGCAGATTCAGGTGCTGGATAAAGAGCTGGTAGCGCCTGTGGATGGACAAGGGCAAGACAAGGCGTTGCAGCGCAGCTTGCAGACCTTGGGTACCCAGTGTCAGACAGAGCAGTCACAGGCCGAGCAACGTGTTCTGGTCTGCCAGGCTGTGGCCGCTCCTGCCTTGATGGATTGGCTGATGCACGCCCCCCGCGTGCTGGGCTTTGCCGTGCAGGAAGTCAGCATGAGTCGCTCTGTGGTCGATAGCCGTGAACGCGCCGGTCTGCTGGATGGCCGCATTGTGCTGCGTGCAGGAGAGCCTTCATGAAAAAGCTGACCAAGATCATGGGGTGGGTTTTGCTGGCGCTGTGTCTGCTGCTGGCCGCCGTGCCCTTTCTGCCTGCCCGCATGATGCTGGCCTGGCAGCCCGAGCAGTTGCCGCTACGGCTGGAAACCGCCCATGGCAGCCTGGCCTCCGGTCAAGGCTTGCTGGTCGTGGGCTCGGGTCTGTTGGCCCGCACTGTTCCCGGCCCTGTCAGCTGGCGTTGGCGTTTGGCACCCTGGCCGCAAATGGAGTTGAGCCATGGCTGGCTGGATCAGCCTGTGCGCCTGCAAGCCAGCCTGCAAGGTTGGCGTATTTCGGGCCAAAGCCTGATCGCTCCCGCCGCGCTGTTAGGACGTTTGCATCCTTTGTTGCAGACCGTGCAACCGCAAGGGCAATTGCAGCTGCGCTGGCCCAGTCAGGCTCTGGCCGCTGAAAACGGGCCGTTGCTGGAGCTGGATTGGCGTAATGCACGCTCCGCGCTGGCGGCCCAGGCCGAGTTGGGTGATTACCAATTGGCAGTCAGCCGCAAGGGGCAGGGCGTGCAGTTAAGCCTGCGTACCTTGGCGGGGGATTTGACCTTGGCAGGTCAAGGTCAGTGGGGGCCGGATGGTGGGCTGTTTGAAGGACGCGCCCAAGCCAAACAAGCCGACGATCAACGATTCAAAGAGTTACTGGAGGCCTTGGGGCCTCAGCGTCAGGGTGTGACCCAATGGCGAATAGCCACAACGACTAGCAAGCAGGAATAACGATATTTTGACTATGAGTACCTTGACTAAACGACTTCCTGGGCTGCGGCCTCGCTTCCTTTTAGGCCTGGGTGCAGCCGTGCTGTTGAGCGCCTGTGCGAGCAATGGTCAGAAACCTGAGCCCGGCCCCGATCCTTCTTCGTTTTTTGCCTCGGTAGGCAAGACGCCTGTTCGTAGCACTCAGGCTGACCCGCGCTTTGCCAATAGCAATACCTCGCCTCCGGCCGTGACACGTCGGGTTCCACAACGTGTCGGGGGCAGTGCCGCCCCGATCGACTTGCCCGACCCGGCCGAGTTCCCGCAAGGCAACGACATCACGCTGAATTTTGTGGATGCCGAGCTGGATGGCGTTGTGGCTGCCTTGGCCCGTTTTACCGGCCAGAACTTCATCGTGGACCCTCGCGTAAAAGGACAACTGACTTTGGTGTCCGAAGTACCGGTCGATGCCCGTACCGCCTACGAGATGCTGTTGTCTGCCCTGCGCATGCAAGGGTTTGCCGTGTTGCGTAATGGCAAGGTCAGCCGCGTGGTGCCCGAAGCCGAAGCGCGTCAACAAGGTGGTGCCGTGCGTGCCGCGGGTGCGGGGGCCAGCGGCAGTGGCGAGCTGGAAACCCGTGTGTTCACCCTGCGTTATGAAAACGCCACGGCCTTGGTGCCTGTGTTGCGTCCCATGATTTCGCCCAACAACCCTATCAATGCCTACCCCTCCAATAACACCTTGGTCGTGACGGACTATGGCGACAATCTGGACCGTATTGCCCAGGTGATCGCCGGGATTGATACCCCCGCAGGCTTGAATACCGACATCATCCCGATTGATTACGGAGTAGCTCTGGACGTGGCGGCATTGGCTTCGCAAATGTTGGACACGCCCGGCAACGATGTGGCGCAGCGCATTACCGTAGTGGCTGATCCGCGCAGTAATTCCGTGCTGGTGCGGGCAGGCAGTCCGGCCCGGCTGGATCTGGCCCGTGACCTGATCCGGCGTATTGACAGCCCGGAAAGCAATAAAGGCAATTTGCATGTGGTCTATCTGCGCAATGCTCAGGCGGTGCAGCTGGCTGAAGTGCTGCGGGGGGCCTTGACTGGGCAAGCGCCTTCGGGGAACGCGAGTACCGGGAATCAACAGGCGAACAGCAATAGCCTGGCACCCGCCGCCAACGCCAGCACCACCGGCGGTGCCAAAGCCATGGACACGTCGGCCACCGCCAAGCAGCAGCCTCAGGCCGAGATGGGTTTGAGCGCCGCAAACAATGCCAGCGGCACCGTGGCCTTTAGCGCTGGCGGTGCCACTGTGCAGGCTGATCCATCCACGAATACGCTGATCATTTCGGCCCCTGATCCGGTTTACCGCAGCTTGCGTGAAGTGATCGATCAACTGGATCAACGTCGCGCTCAAGTGCTGGTCGAGAGCCTGATTGTGGAGGTGAATGCGGAGAATGCGGCCGAGTTTGGCATCCAGTGGATGACAGGCGGTGGCAATATTGCCGATGGAGGTTCAGGTTTTGTCGGGGGCGCCAATCTGGGCGGCAGCGGGATTAACAAGGCCGGGGTGACCACGCTGGATTCTTTGGCGGCGGGTTTAAGTCTGGGCGTGGTCAAAGGCACGGTGAACGTGCTGGGCCAGCAGATTGTCAATCTGGGCGTCCTGGCCCGGGCGATGGAGCGCCAGGGCGGCATCAATATTCTGTCCACGCCCAACCTGATGACGCTCGATAACGAAGAAGCCAGCATCATGGTGGGCCGTACCGTGCCCTTTGTGACGGGGCAGTACACGACCACGGGTGATGGGGCCAGTAATCCCTTTCAGACCATTCAGCGCGAGGATGTGGGCCTGACCCTGAAAGTGCGTCCGCAGATTTCCGAAGGTGGGACCGTCAAGATGGCTCTGTACCAGGAGGTCAGCAGCCTGGATCCTACTATGTCGGTATCGCCCAGCGCGCCTGTCACGCGTAAACGTGCCCTTAGTACCAATGTCCTGGTCGATGATGGGCAGATTATTGTGCTGGGCGGCTTATTGGAAGACTCGATTGAGGATGGTCAGCAATCGGTTCCCTTGCTGGGCGATATTCCGTTGGTGGGCAACCTCTTCAAATACGAGAAACGCAAGCGCTCCAAAACCAATTTGATGGTGTTCCTGCGCCCTCATATTGTGCGTAATGCCCAAGATAGCCAAAGCCTGTCTTTGGACCGCTACAACTATATGCGTGCCGTGCAGACAGGCTTGCCGGATCGCTCCACCTGGTTCCACCCGGATGCGGGACACATGGTCTTGCCGCAGGCCGCAGGCTCGTCCGGAACTGTGGACTTGCGAGAGACCTTATGACCCGCCTGCCGTACTCCTGGGCACGTCAGCACCGTGCGGTGCTGACGCAGCAGCAAGGTGTGGGTACGCTGGTCATTAGCGAACGCACACCGGATTGGGCCTTGGTGGAATTGCGGCGACGCTACCCCGAGCTGGACGAGCGCCAAGTGCCTGATGCGGAACTGGATACCTTGATTGATGCCAGTTACGCACAGGGCGACGATGCCGCCAGCGTGGTGGATGCGGCCGCCAACGAGGTAGACCTGGATCGTCTGATGCAGGAACTGCCTGCTGTCACCGACTTGCTGGAAAACCAGGACGATGCGCCGGTCATCCGCATGATCAACGCCTTGTTCACCCAGGCGGTGCGGGACGGTGCCAGTGATATACACCTGGAGCCTTATGAAACCCATTCGGTCGTGCGTTACCGGGTGGATGGCCGTTTGCGCGATATCGTCAGCCCGCGTCGAGCCTTGCATGGTGCTTTAGTGTCCCGTATCAAGATTATGGCCAGCCTGGATATTGCCGAAAAACGCCTGCCCCAGGATGGCCGTATCGCCTTGAAAGTGGGGGGGCGGGCCTTGGACCTGCGAGTCTCGATTCTGCCTACCGGACATGGCGAACGCGCCGTGATGCGTTTGCTGGACAAGTCCGCCGGGCAACTGGAGCTGGAGCGCCTGGGCATGGCCCCGGACATCCTGGCTCAGCTCGATGAGCTGATTCATCAACCACACGGCATTGTGCTGGTTACCGGGCCTACCGGCAGCGGTAAAACCACCACCTTGTATGCCGCTCTGGGCCGCGTCGATACAGCCCGCAGCAATGTGCTGACGGTGGAAGATCCGATTGAATATGACTTGCCCGGCGTAGGCCAGACGCAGGTCAATCCCCGTATTGAGTTGAGCTTTGCACGTGCCTTGCGTGCCATATTGCGACAGGACCCGGACATCATCATGATCGGGGAAATTCGGGATCTGGAAACCGCACAGATTGCGGTGCAGGCTTCTCTGACAGGCCACCTGGTTCTGGCCACCTTGCACACCAACGATGCCGTGTCCGCCGCGACTCGCTTGGTCGATATGGGTGTGGAACCTTTCTTGCTGGCCTCCACCTTGCGTGGCGTGCTGGCCCAGCGGCTGATACGCAAGCTGTGCCGACATTGTCGTCAGCCTGCCGAGCACGGGCGGTACCGGGCCAGTCCTGATGGTTGCGAGCAATGCGCTCACACGGGTTATCAAGGCCGTACCGGGATTCACGAGCTGTATCGCATCGACGAACGTGCCCAGCACTTGTTGAATGCTGCCGGGGCCGAACCTGCCTTGCGTCAGGCCGCGCGTGAGTCGGGCATGCGCAGCTTGCGCGAGGACGCCCAGCGTTGGGTAGAGCAGGGCATCAGTACCCCTGAAGAAGTATTGCGCGTCACGCGCGAGTTATAGAGGGGTGAAACAGCATGGGTACCTATCACTATGAGGCGGTGGATCAGGCCGGACGCAGCGAGCGGGGTGTGCTGGAGGCCGAGAGTGAACGGCTGGCGCGTCAGCAATTACTGTCCCGAGGGTTGCTGACGGTTTCCCTGAAGGCGGGCCGTAGCCGAGCCGCTGCCCGTGCTCGCAGTGCGGGCCTGCGTCGTACCGAGTTATCCTGGCTGACTCGTCAGTTAGCCAGTCTGGTGGCGGCGGGCTTGTCTCTGGAGGCCAGCCTGGGAGTGGTGATCGAGCAGGCGACGCGTCGGCCTCTGGTGCAATTGCTGGCAGCCCTGCGTGCGGATATTCGGGCAGGGCAAAGCTTGAGTGATGCCTTGGCGAATCACCCGCGCGACTTCCCGGAAATCTATCGGGCATTGGTACGAGCAGGGGAGCAGTCGGGCGAGCTGGAGCAAGTGCTGGATCGTTTGGCCAGCTTTATCGAGGATAGCGGCGCCCTTCGTGGCAAGGTGCTGACGGCCTTTATTTACCCTGCCATTGTCAGTCTGATTTCGGTGGCGATGGTGGTGTTTTTGCTGAGCTACGTCGTCCCGCAAGTGGTAGGGGCCTTCACCCAAGCCAAACAGCAACTGCCCATGCTGACTCGGGTCATGATCAGCGCCAGTGATCTGCTGCGTGAATGGGGCCTGGTGTTATTTGTTGTGCTCTTACTGGCGGCTGGCCTGGTGGCTTTTTTGCTGCGACAGCCGACCTTGAAGCTGGCCTTTCATCGGCGTCTGTTAAGCGTACCCGTTCTGGGGGGCTACTTGCTGGGTGTGGATACCGCTCGCTTCGCTGCCACGCTGGCCATTCTGGCTGGCAGCAATGTGGCCTTGCTAACGGCATTGGAAGCGGCCGGGCGTACTGTGTCCAATCTGGCCTTGCGCGATGCCGTGAATCAGGCCGCTATCCATGTGCGTGAGGGTCTGCCTTTGGCGACCGCTTTGCAGCGCAGTGCCTTGTTCCCGCCGCTATTAGTCCAACTGATTGCCAGCGGTGAAAAAACCGGCGAACTGGCACCCATGCTGGATCGGGCCGCGACGACCTTATCAACCGAGCTGGAGCGCAAAGCCCTGACCATGACCGCCTTGCTGGAACCTTTGATGATTTTGCTGATGGGTGGTTTGGTGCTGTTGATTGTTCTGGCCGTGATGCTGCCAATTATCGAGATGAATCAGCTGGTGCAGTAAAAGGCGGTAGGGTGCTTGCCCTGTTCCCCTACAGATCATTGCCGCCACCTAGTTGTCTGGCGGCAATGCTGACTAATACTTAAGTCACTTGCGTTGAGCCCGCTATGTCGAGGCCATGGCCTTGATGCGGCGTATCGTCCTGGGATGCACGTCATATTTTTTGGCAACGATGTCCAGCGGAACTTGATTGGTCAACGCAATAAGGGCTTCTTTATGTTGGGCGGGTGATAAGGCAGGACGTCTGCCTAGTGGCCTGCCATTGGCACGCGCTGCTGCCATTCCTGCGCGAGTGCGTTCGCTAATCAGCGAGCGTTCAAACTCAGCCAGGGCGGCCATCATATGAAACAGCAATCTACCACCCGATGTTGTCGTGTCTATATTTTCCGTCAAGGAAATGAAATGGATATTCTCTTTGCCTAAACGATCGATCGTGTCGACCAAATAGCGTAATGATCGGCCCAGCCTATCCAGACGCCAGACAATAAGCGTGTCACCCGATTTCAGTTTTCGCTGCAGATGATTCAATCCTGGACGTGTTGCTTTAGCCCCGGATATCCCTCTATCCGTATAGATATGATCACAATTCACCTTTTTTAAAGCCGCGATCTGTAGGTCCAGGTTTTGATCCTGTGTTGAAACGCGTGCATATCCATATTTCTTACTCATAGTACCCATCTTCCTAGCGCAAAGCGCAGCCTCCCCCCTCCCACTCGACTACATCTCAGTGCAATCGATGTTAGTAAACCCAAGATGGTCCAGTGGAATGTTGGCCACGCGATGTCAAGTTTTACTAACCGCATGCAAACCTGCTGCCACGTAAACGGCGATTGAGGTAGCTCGTACTGCAATAAAAACTATTACGTAATTTTTTATTAACGCTGTGTTTCAGATGCAGATACTGATTAAGTGTTAGCGGCGGCCACATGTGTGTCAACACGAAGCAGGTCTGGCCGATGCACTTTCTGAAGAACGTTGCAGCCAGCCATAGGCAAGCGTCAACAATGGTTAAGAAAAGGCGTAAATAGGCTTGCGATTTTGACAAGAAGCCTCCTTTTAGTCCCAACCGAATAGCGCATCGAAATGATCCTTTTCAGCGTAATTTTCACGTACAAACGTGTCTATTTGTTATGGAATCGATGTTGACATAAAGGAGGCTTTTTGACCGCTGTCAGGTGGAAAGCCAGACGCTGATTCACGCACAGCGTCCAGAGTGCCAACCAGCGATGCGGGGCGCGTAATGGGCGTCCAGTCGCTAGAGTCATTGTCTTGCTGGTTGCAGCAAGTTACTCCTTCAAGCAGCTATTTGCTTTTAGGCTTGCGAAGACTGGCAATGCTTGCCCAGGCCTACGATGCGCGCCTGTTCCAGCAAGCCTTTTTGTCCGCCATTTCGGTGCGTCTGCGTCCCTACGGCATAACACGCAGCGACATTCTGGTGCTTGATCAAGTGGTGTTGATTGGCTTGACGAATTGTCGTCTGCCCACCCAGTTTGACAAGGACCTGTTTCTGGAACGAGTCAAAGCGGCGTTGTGCTACGAACCCGTTCGCTGCGGCTCGGACCGCATCCTGGTCAATGTTGTTCCGGCCTGGGTTGAAGCATCGGGGGACCGTCCGGTTTGCCTGTCTCATTTGCAGTCTCTGGCCAGCACCATTGCCTTCTCCGAGCTTGAGCCTCCCGTTTGCGAACAGACTCGGCGCGACATGGCTTTGGCGACTCGTTTCTTTGCAGACATGCGGGACGAGAAGGTTGCCCTGTCATTTCAGCCTGTGGTCTTTGTGCAGGATCGCGAGCAGGTTCTGTACTACGAAGTGCTGTTGCGCTGGGATGATGCGCAGAACAGTACTGAGCCCGTTTCTTGTGAGCAGGTTGTTCAGGCCATAGAGCGCTTGCATGTGACCGAACGCCTGGATGCCAGCGTTCTTTGGTCGGTGGTACAGGTGCTGGAGCGTTATCCGGATGTTCACCTTGCCTGCAATATTTCCCCCTTGTCTTTGCAACAGGGGCCGTGGTGGCGGCTGCTGATTGCGGTGCTGCGTGGTGCGCCGCAACTGGCCAGTCGTCTGACCCTGGAAATTACCGAAACGGCTTCTGTCTTTGATCAGGAAGCTGCTGCCAGCTTGCTGTGCACCTTGCGTGACCTGGGTTGCAAAGTTGCCATTGATGATATTGGGACCGGATTCAACACTCTGGGTCTGGCTCGGCAGATCCGTCCCCAGGTCATAAAAATTGATAAGTCCCTGGTGCATCAGGCACGGGACAGGGATGGCCTTGCCACCCTTCATTCTTGGGTTCATGCCGCGAGTGGCATCAGCCAATACGTCATCGCCGAAGGAATTGAGACTGCCCTGGATTTCCAGTTGAGCGTCGATGCCGGCGCGCACGCCGTCCAAGGCTACTTCATACAACCTCCCTGCGTCCTGCCCCCCTGGGAGGGGGCGGAGCCTTTGTGCGTTCGAGACAGTTTCAACCCTACTCACACCCACGTAGCACTCAACACGTATTCCTTAAAGGATCAGGAACAGAGATGAATCACGTCTACAAAACCATCTGGAATGAGCAAACGGGAACATTTGTTGCCGTTTCTGAGCATAAAAAAGCGAAAGGCAAGCGCAGTTCCTCGTGCGTAAAAGGAGGAAAGCGTGCGTCTTTTTCCGCACGCATGGGATGGCTCGCCTTGTTGACAGCAAGCGCATTGGCGATGAGCAATGCCTGGGCGGCAGTCGAGATTCCAGGCGACGGTCAGAACAACCTTATTGACTTCACCAGCCCAGGCGGCTCCATCCGGTTTACGGGCGGTGGCAGTATCGTGGGGTTGAGTAGCCTGACGATCTCCGGCGCCTTGAGTGCCGATCAGATTACGGTGGGTGGTGAGTCTGTGGCGACCCAGGCGCAGCTCAATGTTACGTCCGCTGAGGTGCAGACCAATACCGGCAAGATTGATGGGCTGGAAGGGCGGGTCGCTGGTAATGAATCTGCGATTGCTGATCATGCGACCAAACTGGCTGAGAACCAGACTGCCATTACGGATCATGCTAGCCGGATTGCAAATAATGAAGCGACTATTACGGCCCATGGGACCAGAATTGACGCGACTGAAACAGGGCTGAACACGCTCAACAATCGTCTGACTGCCTTGGGAGTGGACGAAGACAATCCCGGTGTGAAGTATTTTCGTGCTAATTCGCAGTTGCCTGACTCCCAGGCGAATGGCGATAACTCCATTGCCGTCGGTCCCGGTTCCAGAGCCAATGGAGAAGAGTCGATTGCGCTGGGACTTGAGTCCAAGGCAGAGGGGGGGCGCAGTATCGCAGCAGGCCAAGGAGCATTGGCTGATGCCGAGAGTGCCATTGCGCTGGGTGATGGTGCTCGTGCCTCCAATGCAGATGGTAAACCCAGGCCAGAGGCGGCGATTGCTATTGGTAAGGACAGTCATAGCAGCGGCGTAGCTGGCGTAGCCGTGGGACGCGAAGCGCTGGCTGCTGGTAACCATGCTCTTGCCTTGGGCACACAGGCACAGGCCAGTGGTGTGAACGGTATCGCATTGGGTCTGGGGGCTCAGGCTGATGCTGAAAATAATATCTCTATAGGTAATGGCGCAGGCCAGGCCACTGGCAATCATCTGCCAGGCGATCGTTCGCACAATATTGCCATTGGTCAAGCTAGCGGTCAGAACGTCAAAGGCCAATTCAATGTGGCGCTGGGTGATGGCACCGGCAATGGAGTGGATGGCAACGAGAACGTGGCGATTGGCCGAGATGCCGGCCTGAATGTCATAGGCGATAGCAATGTCAGCCTGGGTAAGAATGCGAATCGTGGGCTGACATCCAATCGTGCGATTGGTATTGGCGAGGACTCCAGCGCTGAAACAGAGGGCGTGGCGATTGGCTACAAGGCGGTTGCCGGAAATACCGGGGTTGCTGTGGGTCGTCAGACAACGGCCTTTGGAACGGGTACCGCTATTGGTCCTAATGCACATGCGGACAGCAATTTTGTAGCCTTGGGCTTGAACTCTCATGCTGTGCAAGGCGATGTTGTCGGTACAGGTCGATTCACTAATCGGGCATTTACCGGCAGTGCGGTCTCTGTGGGTAGCAGCGAAGCGGGCAGTGAATTTACGCGCCGCATCGTCAATGTGGAAGATGGCGCTCAAGATACAGATGCAGTGAACGTACGCCAACTGCAAGCGGCAGTGGATCAGGCTGCATTGGGCGGTCCGGTTGATTATGACCAGTTGGCTGAAAAAATTGGCAATGACTGGGGTGAGCAGATTGCAGAGAGCAAGCCACGCTATTTCAGCATTAATGATGGCGGTGTGGACAAGGGCAACAAGAACAATAACGGTGCTGCCGCCACGGCCATCGATTCGATTGCTGTCGGGCCTGATGCCACAGCCAAGGAGCGGGATTCGATTGCGATTGGTCATATGGCCGGTGCGGAGGGTGCTTCCGCTGTTGTCATGGGCCATAACATCAAGGGTCTGGGAGAGAACTCCACGACTATCGGTAATTCGCAATCCGAGGCGCGTGATGAGAGCGGTGTAGCCATTGGTACGCACGTTGTCAGCCGTGACAAGAACTCCATCGTCATTGGCCGGGACTCCTACACCGACCGTCAGGCCAATGGGCCCTCCGTAGAGAACTCTGTGGTCATTGGTACCTCATCCAGCTCCACGGCAGTTGAAGGGATTGTGATCGGGAAAGACTCGGTAGTGAACGCTGCTCGCGGCATCGCTCAGGGTAGCAATGCGACGGCAACGGGCAGTGACGCCATGGCTTTGGGTACCCGGTCGCGGGCGGCGGCTGGTGATGCCCAAGCCAGTGGTACAGAAGCCAAGGCTTTTGCTGCTCGCGGTATTGCCATAGGCACTCGCGCTCGCTCCGGTCAAGCTGACCCCGATGTAGAAAATCGTGACAAGAACCGTGACTCCATCGCTTTAGGCACGGACTCCATTGCCGAGTTCAATAGCAGCATTGCGGTAGGTCGTGAGGCCGAGGCTACGGCCGACTTTGCGCAGGCACAGGGCAAGGGCGCTCATGCCTTTGGCGAGGCATCGATTGCACAAGGCCGTGACGCTTGGGCTCTTGAGCGGCAGGCGATCGCGCTGGGTGACGGTTCCCGCAGCACGGCCGACCGTGCCGTCGCTATTGGTCAGGGCGCACGTGCTGGCAATGCACGTTCGGTAGCGCTGGGCGATGGTGCAGAGACAGCAGGCGCGGTTGGCACCTCGAATGCCTCTTTGAACGGACTGACTTACGGTAACTTTGCCGGGGATCGTCCTGTTGCTACCGTCAGCGTGGGTACGGACGAGGAAAAACGTACGTTGACGAATGTGGCCGCGGGCCGGATCAGCGCCAGCAGCACAGATGCGATCAATGGCAGCCAGTTGTATGCCACGAATTCGGTGCTGGGCAATGTAGCCAACACCACGAAAAAAATCCTGGGTGGCAATGCCACACTGGCCCCCAACGGCACGCTGAGCATGAGCAATATCGGTGATACCGGTGAAAACACGGTGCACGATGCGATCAAATACGCTGCTCAGGGCTGGCATGTGAGCGCCAATGGCGCCGCCACGGAGAACGTGAAACCGGGTGGTTCGGTGGACTTCAGCAATGACGATGGCAACATCACCGTCACGCGCACGGGCACCGATCTGGCTTTCAATCTGGCCGATGATCTGACCGTGGGTAACAGCATTACGGTGGGCGACACCGTGATCAACGGCGACAGCGTCACCACCAACAATCTGACTGTTCAGGGTGAAACCCGTCTGGGTGACAACTTTGTAGTTAACAACACGGGTGATGTCATTTACAAGGGCAGTGAAGTTGCTACGCAGAATGACGGCTTGAGCTTTGCTGGAAACACCGGCAGCAGCATTGCCAAGACGCTGGGTGATAACACGCCATTGACCGTCTCCGGCGAACTGGCCGAGGGCGAAGCCTCTACAGGTGCCAACCTGCGTGTTGATAGCGACGGCAATCAGTTGAACCTGGTCATGGCGCAGAACCTGACGGATCTGAACAGCATCACCATCAATAACGGTGGTCCGGTGATCAATGGTGACGGCATCAATATGGGTGGCAAGAAGATCACCGATCTGGCCGTTGGCACAGAAGACACCGATGCGGTGAATGTATCGCAGCTGAAAGAAGTCTCGGACGTTGCCAACGCGGGCTGGAACATCAGTGCCAATGGTGCTGCCGCCGAGAACGTCAAGCCGGGTGCTTCGGTGGACTTCAGCAATGACGATGGCAACATCACCGTCACGCGCACCGGCACTGATCTGGCTTTCAATCTGGCCGATGATCTGACCGTGGGCAACAGCATTACGGTGGGCGACACCGTGATCAACGGCGACAGCGTCACCGTAGGCGACACGGTCGTCAATGGCGATAGCATCACCACCAACAACCTGACCGTTCAGGGTGAAACCCGTCTGGGTGACAACTTTGTGGTCAATAACGGTGGTGACGTTATCTATAAAGGTAGCGAAGTCGCGACTCAGACGGATGGTCTGAGCTTTGCCGGCAATACCGGCAGCACCATTGCCAAAACGCTGGGTGATAACACGCCATTGACCGTCTCCGGCGAACTGGCCGAGGGCGAAGCCTCCACGGGAGCCAACCTGCGCGTTGATAGCGACGGCAACCAGTTGAACCTGGTGATGGCTCAGAACCTGACGGATCTGAACAGCATCACCATCAATAACGGTGGTCCAGTGATCAATGGTGACGGCATCAATATGAACGGTAAGAAGATTACCGATCTGGCCGCTGGCACGGATGACACCGATGCGGTGAACGTGTCGCAATTGAAGGATGTTGAAGAGGTTGCCAACGCAGGCTGGAACATCAGCGCCAATGGTGCAGCTGCTGAGAACGTCAAACCTGGTGGCTCGGTAGACTTTAGCAATGACGATGGCAACATCACCGTCACGCGCACCGGCACCGATCTGGCCTTCAATCTGGCCGATGATCTGACCATCGGCAACAGCATTACCGTAGGCGACACCATCGTCAATGGCGATAGTGTCACGACCACGAACCTGACTGTTGAGGGTGCCACCCGCTTGGGTGACAACTTCGAGGTCAACAACGCGGGCGATGTTATCTACAAGGGTAGCGAAGTAGCGACCCAGACCGATGGCTTGAGTTTTGCGGGTAACACCGGCGGCACCATTGCCAAGGCGCTGGGCGATGACACACCGCTGACCATTTCGGGTGAACTGGCCGAAGGCGCAGAGTCCACGGGTGCGAACTTGCGTGTCGATAGTGACGGCAACAAGTTGAACCTGGTGATGGCTCAAAACCTGACAGACATCAACAGCATCACCATCAATAACGGTGGTCCGGTGATCAACGGTGACGGCATCAATATGAACGGTAAGAAGATTACCGATCTGGCCGCTGGTACGGATGACACCGATGCGGTGAATGTGTCGCAGTTAAAAGAGGTCTCGGACGTTGCTAACGCAGGTTGGAACATCAGTGCTAATGGTGGTGCAACTGAAAACGTGAAACCCGGTGCTTCGGTGGACTTCAGCAATGATGATGACAACATCGTCATCTCGCGTGATGGCACCGATCTGGCTTTCAATCTGGCCGATGATCTGACCGTGGGTAACAGCATTACCGTAGGTGATACCGTGATCAACGGTGACAGCGTCACGGTTGGGGACACGGTTGTTAATGGCGATAGCATCACCACCAACAACCTGACTGTTACGGGTGAAACCCGCCTGGGCGACAACTTTGTAGTCAACAACGACGGCGACGTTATCTACAAGGGTGGTGAGATCGCCAACCTGAATGATGGCTTGAGCTTTGCGGGCAACACCGGCGGCACCATTGCCAAGACTTTGGGTGAGAACACACCGTTGACTATCTCGGGTGAACTGGCCGAGGGCGCAGAGTCCACGGGTATGAACCTGCGTGTTGATAGTGACGGCAACAAGCTGAACCTGGTCATGGCCCAGAACCTGACGGATCTGAACAGCATCACCATCAATAACGGTGGCCCGGTGATCAACGGCGATGGCATCAATATGAGTGGCAAGAAGATCACCAATCTGGATGCTGGCACGGATGATACCGATGCGGTGAATGTGTCGCAGTTGAAAGAGGTCTCGGACGTTGCCAATGCGGGCTGGAATATCAGCGCCAATGGTGCTGCTGCTGAGAACGTCAAACCCGGAGCATCGGTGGACTTCAGCAATGACGATGGCAACATCACCGTCACGCGCACCGGCACTGATCTGGCTTTCAATCTGGCTGATGATCTGACCGTAGGCAACAGCATTACGGTGGGCGACACCGTGATCAACGGTGACAGCGTCACTGTGGGTGATACGGTCGTCAATGGCGATAGCATCACCACTAACAACCTGACTGTTACGGGCGAAACCCGTTTGGGCGACAACTTTGTGGTCAATAACGGCGGCGATGTTACTTACAAGGGTAACGAAATCGCCACCCAGGCCGATGGCTTGAGTTTTGCGGGTAACACTGGCAGTACCATCGCCAAGACCTTGGGCGATGACACGCCATTGACCATTTCAGGTGAGTTGGCTGAGGGCGCAGAGTCCACGGGTGAGAACCTGCGTGTTGATAGCGATGGCAACAAGCTGAACCTGGTCATGGCTAAGGATCTGACGGATCTGAACAGCATCACCATCAATAACGGTGGTCCGGTGATCAACGGCGACGGCATCAATATGAACGGCAAGAAGATCACCAATCTTGCCGAAGGTACGGATGACACCGATGCGGTGAACGTATCGCAGCTGAAAGAAGTTTCAGAGGTTGCCAACGCAGGCTGGAATATCAGCGCTAATGGTGGTGCTACTGAAAACGTGAAGCCTGGCGCCTCGGTGGACTTCAGTAACACGGACGGCAACATCAACATTTCGCGTGATGGCACGGACCTGGCCTTCAACCTGAACAAGGATATTGATCTGGGCGCAGACGGTAGCCTGAAGACAGGAAACACGGTCGTGAACAACGACGGTCTGACTGTGGATGATGGGGCAGGTAACAAGACCTCCACGACTGCGGCAGGCACCACGGTCAGCAATGCCGCCGGTGACACGACTACCGTAGGCGCAGGTTCGATCACGGTGGCAGATGCGGCCGGTAACAGCACGGCTATCGGCAGCACGCAGGTCGTGGTGGGCGGAGCAAACCCGGTCACGATCAATGGTGATACGGGCCGAATCGGCGGACTGACCAATCTGACTTGGGATCCGGACAACTACACCAGCGGTCAGGCGGCGACCGAAGACCAGCTCAAGCAAGTCAATGACGTTGCCAGCGCTGGCTGGAATGTGACCGATGCGGATGGCAACAGCGCCAATATTGGCCCGAACGGCCAGGTTGCCTTTGTCGGTGATAAGAATGTCACAGTTGAGCAGACAGGCACTGATGATTCCGGACAGGTTGAAGTCAAGCTGAACAAGGACATTGATCTGGGTGCTGATGGCAGCCTGAAGACCGGCGATACCGTCATCAACAACGCAGGGGTTGCAGTAGGAAACGACGTACACCTGGGTAACACCGGCCTGACCATCAACAATGGCCCGAGCATCACCCTGGCTGGCATCAACGCAGGTGATATGCGCATCACCAATGTTGCCGCCGGTCGCAATCCGACGGATGCCGTCAATTATGGTCAGCTCCAGCCTATCGAGTCCTTCATTGGTCTGGATGGAAACGGCTCGTTTGCCTACAACGGTGGCCAGCACTCCTCCTTGAAAGATGTTCTGGACAGCATGCACTGGAATGTTGAAGCACCGACTGATGGCAAGGAAGGCGGCAATACCGGTGGTTCCAACGGCAATGGTTCCGGCTCCACAGGTGGTGGCAATAATGGCTCCGGTGACGGCACGCCTATCCACAATGGCAACACGGTCGGCTTTGTTGAAGGGGACAACATCGTTATCTCCAAGACGGACCGGGTCAATGATGCAGGCCAGACCGTTGGCGCTGATATCAAGGTGTCGGTGTCCCAGGATCTGAAGGTCAATTCCATTACGGCAGTGAATGTTCAGGCCGATGAAATTCAGATCAATAACGGTGGTCCGATCATCAACGAGAACGGCATCAATATGTCCGGCAAGCACATCACCAATGTGGCGGCGGGTGTGAATGACACCGATGCGGTCAACGTAAGCCAGTTGAATCAGGTGGCGGGCAATCTGCAAGGTCAGATCAACAATATTCGCCACGATATCAATCGTCTGGATAACCGCTTAAGTGCAGGTGTGGCGGCCGCGATGGCAACAGCGTCTCTGCCTCAGGCTTACTTGCCGGGCAAGCACATGATGTCCATGGCTGGCGGTACCTGGCGCGGAGAGTCCGGTATGGCCATTGGTTTCTCCGGTATTACCGATAACGGTAAGTGGGTTTACAAGCTCTCGGGCAATACCACCTCGCGCGGTGATTACGGTGGTGCCGTGGGTATTGGTTATCAATGGTAAGTCGGCCCTGACTCTATGGTGCATCGGCGCATTGGCGCCGATGCACAGCACACACTTTTGAAGGAATTCAGATCATGAAGAAAAATTGGTTTGGGGCTGCTTTGCTGGGCAGTCTGGTGCTTGCTGGTTGCGGAACCTTGAGTCAGGTGGACTCGGAGGGCCACACGGAAAACCCGGTGTTTCCGGAAGTGGATAAAGCGACTTTCCACACGGGCTCTTACCCGAATATCGACAATCTGCGTCAGGTCCGGGAAGGCGTGACTCGCGATCAGCTGTATGACCTGCTGGGTCGTCCGCACTTTGCCGAAGGCTTCAAGGTTCGCGAGTGGGATTACCTGTTCCACTTCAACACGGCACAGGGCATCAAGACTTGTCAGTTCAAGGTGCTGTTTGATCAGGACAAGCTGGGTCGCAGCTTTTACTGGAAGCCTAGTGAGTGTGCTTCTGTTCTGGATGCGGCGCCGAAAACCACAACCATTCAGCCATTTTCGCTTTCCGGGGACGTGGCCTTTGCGTTTGGCAGTGCGACCTTGACCAGCGCCGGTCTGAGCACGATTCGTGATATTGCAGGCCAGCTCAAGCAAATGTCCGACATCGAACGGGTGACGGTTTCCGGCCATACAGATCGGATTGGAAGTGCGGCATCGAATCAGCGCTTGTCGCAACAACGTGCCCAGACGGTGCGACAGGCCTTGTCCGCCCAGGGCATTCCAGCCGCCGCAATTGTGACGCAAGGCTTTGGTCAGGACCGTCCACTTGTGCAGTGTGATCAGCCCAATCGCAGTGATTTGATTGCCTGCCTGGCACCGAATCGTCGGGTCGATATCGAAGTTCAAGGCCAACGTTAAGTTGGATGCGGCAACCAGGCACACACCCGTCTTGGCCGGGTGTGTGCCGTGATCGAGAAAACAATGAATATTCTGCACAAATTAGCGGTGTTGATTCTGGCTGGTGGCCTGGCTGCTTGTCAGCAAACCATGCCTCGTCATATTTCCGAACCTGTAGATCCAGCACCGCCTGTCATGCAAGGCGCGGGTGGTTCGACCAATGCCAGCACGGCGGCACCGACGGCCTCACGTGCCCAAGCTCAAACTGTTATTACCCTGCATTTGGCGCAAGAGAAAGCAGAAGCGCCCTTGGTGGCCGTGGATGTGGGGGGGACCTCGCTGTATGCGCTGCCCCAGCCTGTTTTGACGCAATCCGATCTGCACCGCGTCACGCCAGTAACCACTCAGGATCAAGGTACGTTTTTGCTACTGGAGATGAACCAGAACGGCATTAGCAAACTGCGCAGTGTCACGGCTCAGGCACGAGGGCATTATCTGCTCTTGAGTGTGCAGGGGCAGTTGGTCAGTGTGGCTCGTATCAGTGAAACGATTTCTGATGGGCGTTTGCTGATCGGAACCCAGAACGCCCAGCATACACAGGCCATTATTAAATTGATGCAGGGTGGTCGGTGATAACAGGACTGCGTATCGCGCCCTATGTATGATTTTGATGTGGTTTTTCTCCTGATTGCACAGCCTGCATCATCGCGTGTAGGCGATATGCTGGCCCTGCATGATTATTTGGCCGGCTCCGGGGTGTGCACGACGGTAGCAACCAGTCCTACAGACCTTGCCACTTTCGGAAAGCGCTTGCGCATTCTGATTATTGACGGGGAGGGCGAGAGCGCGTTTGATGTGTACGCCGTTATTTCCGCGATGCGGCAGCTGGATAATGTTGGCATTCTGTTTCTGGCCGATGAGTCCCCCTTGTCCAGTGAGCGTGCTATGTATGCAGGGGCTGACGTTTGCTTGCCTGCCCGTACCGCTTACTCTGCTGTTTTGCGCGCGGTTGTGGAGTTGGGCAGCGCCCGGATACCGGTCCAGGTCAAAGAGGAAAGAGTGGCGACGAAAAGAAAGCGGCAACGTAGAAGGCATTACATTGGCTTGAATCTACGGTCGCGCTTTTCCCGCTAAGCTTGCTGGATCAGCGGGCTTTCAGATCCCGTTTGACATCATTCACAATCAATAAAAAAAGCCCCGATGCCAAGCAAAGGCATCGGGGCAAAACGTGTGCGTGGTGCGCACGCACACATAGTCAGACGATAGAGAACTATAGATGCACAGCGTTTAAGTCTTACAGGTAAGCCGGAATGCCCAGAGCCGGATCGCTGACACCGTGCTCGCCAAACTCCACGCGGCCAGCGAAACGACGGTAGTAGCTTGGGTCGCTGTTGCTGCGCACCACAAAGTCGTACCAGTGACCGCTGGATTTCAGAACCCAGGATTGCTTGGCTTGTTTGCCTGGTTCCACGGTGACTTCCCATGGGCCGTCTTCGCGGTATGCCATGGACTGGATGGTGAAGGTGCAGGCAGACTGGCCGCCGTTCATCATTTCCAGATAGATGTCGCCCTTGGTCACTTCGTAGCAAACGCGAATTTCTGGACGGGCGGCTTCGGGCTGGCTCAATACGCTGACATCACCACGGAAGTGGCGGTGGAAACCATTCGGGCCCAGTACCCACAGGTCGTAGTGCCCCAGATTATTTGCCTGTACGTCCCACACATCGTCCAGAATCTGGTCGGGAGCGACCATGTAGCGGCGCGGGATACGGTCCAGGTTCAGCTTGTCGTAGACGTGGAAAACAGCGGCGGCTTTACCTGTGTTGGAGAACAGCAGTTGTACACCTTTTTCACTGTCGCAACGGGCGCTGACGTGCAGTTCGTAAGGCAGGGCACGCGATGGACGCACACCGGTTTGCTGTACGGGAATACGCTGGTTGTCCACGGGCTGAGGCACTTGGGACAAGCGCTCTTGTGCGCTGCGGATGGAGTCGGCTTCCTGACGGCTGCGACGGCCGTTCAAGGTAGGCAGCGGCTCGTCGTTCGGGCTGGCAAAGTTGAAGGCCGAAGTCAGGTCGCCACACACGGCACGGCGGTAGGGGCTGATATTGGGCTCCATCACACCGAAGCGTTCTTCCATGAAGCGGATGACGGATGTGTGGTCAAACACTTGCGAGTTCACCCAACCGCCACGGCTCCAGGGGGAGATCACGTACATGGGCACGCGCACGCCGGGGCCAAAGACCTTGCCGTCACGGGGGGGCTGGCCCAACAGACCTTTGGGGCTGGGGTAGTTGTAGTATTCGAACGCGATTTCTTCTTCGCTCAAGGACGTTTTGCCTGCGGGCTTGCCGGTGACCGGATCAATGGATGGCGCGGAGGGCGAAGGCACGTGGTCAAAGAAGCCGTCGTTCTCGTCAAAGTTGACCAGCAGTACGGTCTTGCTCCAGACCTCGGGGTTGGCTGTCAGAGCATCCAGCAGTTCCTGGGTGTACCAGGCACCTTGCACCGGGCTTGATGGGCCTGGGTGTTCGGAGTAATTGGCGGGCGCCACCACCCAGGAGATCTGGGGCAGATTGCCTTCTTCTACATCTTTACGCAGCTGGCCAAAGAAACCGCCATCGGGCATGGTGTTAGCGATGCCTTTGTACAGCGGGTTGCCCACATCATCCGAAGGTTCGTAAGGGGTGTTGGTTGGCTTGCCGGACTGCTCATTGGCGCGGCGATATTGCTTGAAACCTGCCAAGGAGTTGTCGGTGAAGTTGTCAGGCAGGTTCTGGTACACCTTCCAGCTGATGCCGGCTTCTTCCAGACGCTCGGGGTAGGTTTTCCATTCGTAGCCCAGCAGCGAAGAACCCAGGCTGTCCCAGGCGTTGTTCACCGTACATTCGCCGCTGCCCGAGGGCCCATTGGTACCGGTCCACAAGAACATGCGGTTCGAGTTCGTGCCCGTGTGCATGGAACAGTGGTAGGCATCGCACAGGGTGAAAGCATTGGCCATGGCGAACTGGAAGGGCACTTCGGCTTCGCGATAAAAGCCCATGGAGTGGCGGTTCTTGTGCTTGGGCCAGAAAGCCATGCGGCCGTGGTCCCAGGCCGCCTGGCCGTCCGACCAGGAGTGCGGGGTGCCGTTGACGCGCTGGGCATTCCCTTTGGTGCTGTCCAGGTGATAAGGCATCACGGTTTCGGTCGAGCTGACATTTTGCTGCCAGACGTTGCGGCCATTGGGCAGTGGAATGGTGAAGCGGTCACCAAAACCACGTACGCCTTTCAGGGTGCCGAAGTAGTGATCAAAGGAGCGGTTCTCTTGCATCAGAACCACAATGTGCTCTACGTCCTTGATGGTGCCCGTCTTGTTATTGGCCGGGATGGCGAGCGCCTTGCGGATGCTGGGAGGAAAGGCGGCCAGAGAGCCGGCTGCCAGGCTGGCACCCGTCATGTTACGTAGGAATGTGCGGCGTGAAGTCATTGTGCTTAATCTCTTAATCAATCAAGGGGCGCATTTGAGTTGCGGCGCAGGTTCTGGAGTGGGCTTGCCCGGTTCGGTCGGTCCTTCCGGCGAGCCGGTGTCATCCGAGCCGCTACCGCCGCCGCTGCCGCAGGCAGCCAGCAGCCCGCAGAACATCAGCAAGACAGATGCGCGTTTGAGGCGCTCGAAGGTAAGTGAGGTGTTCTTGGGAGTCATGAAAAGTCCTTGCGTGGCGATCAGGGTTGGAGGCTGGACAAAGGTTGGCGAGATTCATAGATGCTGGTCAGCTCGTCCGTGCTCAGGGCACGATCCCAGATGGCCAGCTCGCCAAAGTCCATGTTGATGTCGCTGCGTCCCCAGCGTTTGTAGTACTGGCCGGTAACGTCTTCGTTCAAGCCCAGTTCACCCGTGCCAGTGCCGCCCAGGGCCTGGATCGTGCGGGCTTCCAGGGCTACGGAGCTAAATTGCGCCCCTTTCTTGGGGTCGAATACGTGGCCCATCATCCGGCCATCCGCCTTGTCGATCACGACGGCAACATAAGCCCACTCGTTGGGTGTGACGTTGTAGCCTTGGCTTTCATTACGGCCACCGCCGTAGCCGGTGTTAAAGCGGATATCGCAGCCACCGGAGTTGAACAGGCCCAGTGCAAAACCGGCGGTGTTGCCCGAGTCGTAGTTCTTGTTGGCCATGATGGAAGCGCCGTAACCTTGGCAGTTGTCGGGGGTGCGGAACCAGAAGCCGATGGTCATTTTGGGCACGCTGCTCAGGGAAAACAGGTCGCGGCTCATGGCCAGGCGGTAGCCTCGGTTGCCATTGGCATCAACATTGCTGCCCAGGATGCGCAGGCCGCCTTTGGCGGTGCTGGGGTCCAGGAAGTCGGCGGCAATCAGCTGACCGGCGGGCACGGATGGGGTGGAGGTTTGCAGGCTGCTGCCACCCTTGCTGTCGGTAAAAGGCTGGGCGTTGAAGGTGTAGTAGCTTTGCAGGCCATTTTTCAGGGTGTCAGCCAGTTTGGGTGGGGGCTTGTAACCTACTTCTGCTTTCAGGGCGGAAGCTGCCTTGCCTGTCTGGATCGAGTAATAGAGCGAGTAGATCTGCTCGGTGTCCGAGGTGGGCATTGGGTCGGAGTACTGGGTTGTGCCGGCAGGCAGGGTAGCGATCAGCTTGCCGTCGCGCATGACCTGGATTTCCTGTGAGGCGTCACCATCCAGTACCCATTTCAGGTCCACCATGTTCTTGTCGGCGGGTTTGCTGAAGGACACGTTGCGCACACGAGTTTCAGCTTGCAGTGGTGAGCCACGGAAGCGGTACTGTTCGCTTTGGATGCCCAGGTGGGACAGCACGGTGGGGGCAATGTCGATGACAGCCGCCAGGGTGTTCATGTCTGTGGTGCTGGTGATGGGGCTGTCAGCCGCTGGCAGGGAGGCCAGTGTCTTGTTGGTGGCGATGAAGCTGGTCTTGTTGCGGTTGAATTGCGAGCCGGTGGTGCCGCCAAATTCGTCCAGTCCATAGCTGGTGGTCAGGATGACCAGCCAGTCTTCCGACGCGTCTGCCTGCTTGCGTTTTTCGATCAGGGCAAACAGTTTGTCCACGGAGGCCAGCGAGGCTTGCACGGCTTGCTGGTAGGCCTGACCACCCAGGCCACCCTGGGATGCGGCACGGGCGGGAGCCTGGATTTGGGCCAGGATCAGGGATTTGCCTTGCTGCAGGTATTTTTCGGTTTGCTCGCTGACACAGCTGTCGGAATCGGTGCAGTTGGCCGCTTCGACGATGCGTCCGGCCTGCAGGTCTTCACCCAGCAGCTTGCGGTAGTCGGCGGCGCTCAGGGCCATGGCGGCCTGGGGCTGCTTGTCAGCCAGGGCTAGCAGGGTGGGGGCGCTCAGTGTGGGAGCGGCAGTGCCTACGCCACGCAGGCCGTGCTGGTCTGCCCAAACGCCGGTGATCAGGGAGGCCCAGCCAGGGACGGGCAGGGTGCGTTGTTCGCTGCTGGTGCCGACATAGCCGCCGGTTTGTGCGGGGGCGATGGTCAGTGATTTCAGGGCGGGGTGCTGGCCGGCCTGACGGGCTTGCAACAAGGTTTCGTAGCTCAAACCGTCGATGGTGACGATCAGTGCTTTTTTGCCACCCAGGGCCTGGGGTTTGTCGCCGGGTTCAACGGTAGGGGGTTCCGGGTCCACGCCAGGACTGGTGGAGCCATCATTGCCGCCGGAGCCACCACTACAAGCACTTAGCAGCAGGGCCATGGACAGAGTAAGCCCGGCTTGCTGCATGCGCTGCAATGCCGGGGACTTGGGAAGACGGGGAGAGAAGGTCATACAGCCACTCGTGTAGAAAAGTGAAAAGAGAGGCCAGACTGGGCGTGGGGGTGGGCTGCTCAGTTGGCATCGGATCAGGACTGCGGGCAGTGTAGGAAGGGCGTATGACTGCCCTGTGAACGGATCAGCAAATCCGCCGATGATTGGATTGTGTTTTATGTGAAGGGTCGGGCGGGGGTGGGAGCAGGGGGGCTCAAGGGCTGTCTGGCTGCGGCTTGGCAGGCATATGGCGGCTTGATGGATGGTTTGTTACGGTGGCGTGGTTTGGCGGGGTTTTAGGCGTTTTTTTATGCTTTAGGCTCAAAGTTGTTGTTGTTGTTGTTGTTGTTGTTGTTGTTGTTGTTGTTGTTGTTGTTGTTGTTGTTGTTGTTGTTGTTGTTGTTGTTGTTGTTTGCTGAGCTTGAAGGTGGAGCAGGCTTGGGGGCGTTGGTTGCTGCAGAGTGGGGGGCAGAGCACTCTTCGTAGGCCGCTACTCGGGGTGCTGGCACAGGGGCGCGGGGCGGACCACTTGCCGACGCTGCGCGTCGGTCCCCTTGGCAGAGTGACAATCGGGGCGCAGCCTGAACTCGCCCGGTGGTTTGTCCCCCGGACAAACCACAAGCGTCGGGCTCAAGCAGCAGGCTGCTTGCATCCCCGATCGTCACTCCGCCTGCGGCAAGTGGTCTGACTCGCCCCGCGCCCCTGTGCCAGCACCCCGAGCAGCTCTCAATGGCTTCAAGAGTGAGGTCTGGAGTCTTTGTTTGGGTGGGTTGCTGGTTTGAGTTGCGATGGGGCAGGCTTGTTGTTCGGGCTGACTTTAAAACCGTCCGGGGGGAGGGGCGTCATGTCATCACGTCAGTTCGAACGCTGAGTCGAGTCGAGTGGAGAGGGTGAATGGGGGGCGGTGGACCGCTAAAGCTAGTGGTCAATTAGCTGGAGCAGCCAATTCAAGCTGCTCTTATTGAACATGGCGAGAGATTGAGTAGAGGCCGTTTTTACAGCACGTTTAGCGAATGTATGGGGAATGCCAGCATGGTGGGTTCGCTCAGTCCTGTCAGGGCTTGGATGACTTTTTGGGCTTGGTCCACGGGGGCGCTGCTGATGAAGGCGCTGTTGCCTGCCTGGGCTTGTGTGTTCAGGCAGTTGGCCTGCTCCAGGCGACGGTGCACTTGGGCGGCGACGGCAAAGGAGGGTTCCAGGATATGGAAGCGCGAGCCGCTGATGGCTTCGATTGTGGGACGCAGAAAGGGGTAGTGTGTGCAGCCCAGGACCAGGGTATCGGCGTGGCTTTGCAGGGCGGGGGCCAATCGTTCTTTGAGTTCTGCTTCGATTTCCGGGCCTGACAGTTGCAGGGCCTCGACCCGGTCGGCCAGCCCTGGACAGGGAATGCGTATGACTTCCACGTCGCTGGCATAGCGGTCAATCAGGCTTTGCAGGCCGCTGCTGTCCAGGGTGCGGCTGGTGGCCATCAGGGCGACGCTACGGCTACGGCTCAAGGTGGCAGCGGGTTTGATGGCGGGTTCGATGGCGATGATGGGGATGGAAAGCCTGGAGCGCAGGGCGGGGGCGGCTACCAGTGTGGCGGTGTTGCAGGCGATGACCAGCGCCTTGCAGCCCTGGTCTACCAGCAATTGAGTCATTTGCAGGGTACGCTCCACAATCCATTCGGGGGATCGGTCTCCGTAGGGAGCGTATTGGGAATCGGCCAGGTAGAGCAGATGCTCGTTGGGCAGGGATTGGCGCAGGGCACGCCAGATGGACAATCCGCCCACGCCCGAATCAAACACGCCAATAGGGGCTTGTGCAAAAACGGCGGGACGGGATGGACTCATGGCGCTGAACGATGCTTGTGGGGCAAAAATTCTATTATGGCGCTTTTGTCGTGTTTGGAGCAGAGGCTACAGCCTGGTTTACAGCGGCTGTCTCCTTTAGGCCCTGTTCCAGGTCTTGGTTGGTGTGTGGGGCGGTCTTTCCATGACCGCCCGGTTGCTGCGTTCAAGCCAGGTTCTTCAGGACGCCTCCCACTGCATCGAAGAGTGAGTTGAGTTGCTCGGGGGTAGAGGTAAAGGTGGGGCCAAATTGCAGAGTGTCGCCACCAAAGCGTACGTAAAAGCCCTGTTTCCACAGTTGTAGTCCCGCTTCAAAGGGGCGGATGGCGGGGTCGCCATTCCGTGGGGCGAGCTGAATGGCACCCGCCAGGCCGCAGTTGCGGATGTCGATGACATTCGGGCTGTCGCGCAGCTGGTGCAGGGCTTGTTCAAAATGCGGAGCCAGTTCAGCGGAGCGTTGCAGCAGATTGTCCTGTTCCAGCAACTCCAGGGCAGCCAGTCCGGCGGCGCAGGCGACGGGGTGGGCAGAGTAGGTGTGCCCGTGGCTGAATTCCACGGCGTGCAGTGGCAAGTCCTGGCCCATGAAGGTTTGGTAGATTTCCTTGCTGGCAACGACCGCGCCCATGGGGATGGCACCGTTAGTCAATTGCTTCGCCATGGTCATGATGTCGGGGGTGACGCCAAAGTATCCGGCCCCGGTATAGGTTCCCAGGCGGCCCAGGCCGGTGATGACTTCATCAAAGACCAGCAGAATGTTGTGCTGGTCGCAAATCTGACGCAGGCGTTGCAGGTAGCCGGTAGGTGGCACCAGTACGCCTGCCGATCCGGAGACGGGTTCGACAAACACGGCGGCGATGGTGCTGGCATCGTGCAGTTCGATCAGTTTCAGCAGTTCGTCGGCCAGGGCAAGGCCCCCTGTTTCGGGCTGGCCGCGCGTGAAGGCGCAGTCTGCTTGCAGTACGTGGGGCAGGTGGTCGGCATCCATCAGTTGCCCGAACATCTTGCGATTACCGCCTATGCCTCCCAGGCTGGTGCCGGCCACGTTCACGCCGTGGTAGCCACGAGCACGGCCAATCAGACGGGTCTTGGTCGCCTGGCCTTTAATACGCCAGTACGCCCGCACCATCTTCACGACGGTGTCGGTACATTCAGAACCGGAGTTCGTGAAGAAAACATGATCCAGACCGTCAGGGGTGTGCTGGGTCAGCTTGTCGGCCAGTTGAAACGCGGCGGGATGTCCAAACTGAAAGGCAGGGGAGTAGTCCAGTTGACCAAGTTGACGATGCACGGCTGCCTGGATTTCATGGCGAGCATGTCCGGCACCACAAGTCCAAAGCCCGGACAGGCTGTCAAAAATCTGGCGGCCATCCTGATCGTACAGCCAGTTGCCTTCGGCTTTGACCACCAGGCGCGGGTCCTGCTGGAAGTGTCGGTTCGCGGTAAAGGGCATCCAGTGGGACTGGAGATTGAGTTCACTGGCAATCTGCTGTGGCGCAAAGTAGGGTGAGTTCATGGTGGTCTCCTCAAGGCGGTGAATACCCCCAGTGTAGGCAGCTAAGTTGTTGAGTAAAATACGTTTTTATTCAACTTCACTTATTGTTTTACTCACCTATATGCAACTCAAAGGACTCTTGCAGGTTTCCGATTTTGATTTGCGTCTACTGCGTGTGTTCAGAACAGTAGCGCAAGTGGGCAGCTTTTCAGCCGCGGAAGGCGTGCTGGGCATTACACGTTCGGCCATTAGCTTGCATATGAGCGATCTGGAAAAACGTTTGGGTGGAATCCGGCTGTGTCAGCGCGGCCGGGCGGGTTTTGCCTTGACGGAAGAAGGGCGACAGGTATTGCGGGCCAGTGAAACCTTGATGGCTGCGGTGGAGAATTTCCGCAGTGAGGTGAACCAGCTGCATTCCAGTTTGCGGGGGGGCTTGAATATAGGCTTGATGAATAGCCTGATCTCGCAGCCTCATATGCACATCACCTCGGCCTTGCGTGCCTTGCGCCAAAGCAGTGAGGCGGTGCGCGTCCATATCAGCATGAGTACGCCGGGCGAGATTGAGCGTGGTTTACTGGATGGCCGCTTGCATATGGGCGTGCTGCCTGAAACCAATGCCTTGAGCGGGCTGGAATATCGCACGCTTTATGCCGAACCTTATTTTCTGTATTGCTCCTGGGAGCATCCTTTGTTTGCCGCGGTGCAAAAAGGGACAGTGTCTCAGGAAGCCTTGCGCCGGGCTGCGGCCATTGCGCCTGCTTATCGCATGAGCCCGGAGGCGATCGGACAACACCAGGATCTGAATTGTGTTGCCACAGCCAGTGACCGGGAAGGAATCGCCTTTTTGATTTTGACGGGGGAGTACATCGGTTTCTTGCCCGAGCACGTGGCGGCTCGCTGGGTAGAGAAGGGCCAGATGATTGCGGTGGACCCGCAGCAGCGTCAGTTCACGATTCCCTTGTCCTTGGCCATGCGTAAGGACAGGCGCGCACACGCGATTGTGGATTATTTTCTGGGCCTGCTCGATAACGAGGCTCAAAACTGAGGCGGCCAGCAAGGGCTGGCCGCTAGTGAGGGAGCGTCTGCTTGGCCTGGTCAGGCTCGGTGCCACAACAAGGTGCCCACTCCCAATTTGCCGGCGACTACCACGGGGTCACGGGTGATCAGTTCCAGAGCGCCTTGCGTAAAGCGCGCCAGTCGTGGCTGGGGAACCCCTACCCAATCGGGGTACAGGGACATATCAACAAAGTGGGTAACGCACTGGGTGGCCTCATCCACTTCAAACGTCCCAGCGTAGGCCAGATACGTATCCAATAGCGATTGACAGCTGTCTTGTACTGTTCGGGTGCTGCTGCCCAGTTGTGCCCCTACATAACCTGTTTCTGTATAGATCAGCTGACCGATAGGATTAGGCCCCAGTCCGGGATAGCTGGGCGAGCCATCTTCGGGGACAAAATCAAAGGACACCAATTGCCAGACACCGATCAGCTTGCTACGTAAGGTATGGGCCATCAAAAACTCCTGAATAGACAGTGTTGTTTCGTTATGTAACTGAGTCATCATGCTGTCTTTTCTTTTGTTATTCAATGACTTGCCTATTCTTATTTTCTATCGTCAGGCACTACGCTTCATGACTTTTTAAGTGGCAATGGTCGGCATAAATTACCCAGTATTTCCAGCGCGTGATCGCTGTGTTCTGTCCACGGATGGCCAAAGTTAAGACGCAGGCAATGGCTGTAATTCAGGGTAGTTGAAAAGATGGAGCCTGGTGCCAGACTGATGCCTTGTGACAGGGCCTGGCGATGCAGCTCCAAGGTCTGCACACTTTTTTCCAGCTCTACCCACAGGAAGTAGCCGCCCTCGGGGCGGGTGGCCCGAGTCCCTGCGGGGAAGTAGCGTCCCAAGGCTTTGGAGAACTGCGCATACTGGCTTTTTAGTTGAGTGCGTAAACGGCGCAGGTGTTGCTCGTACGCACCTTTTTCCAGGTAGCTGGCCAAGGCCAGTTGGGTGGGCACGGGAGACGTCAGGGTAGTAGTCAACTTGGCCTGGGCGACTTCACGTATATAGCGTCCCGGCACAGCCCAGCCGATGCGATAGCCGGGTGCCAGGGTTTTGGAAAAAGAGGAGCAGTGCATCACCAGTCCTTGACGGTCAAAGGCTTTGGCGGGGCGGGGGCGCTCCGTGTCGAAGTACAGTTCGCCGTAAACATCGTCCTCGATCAAGGGGATTTCATAGCGGGCCAGCAGCTCGACCAATTGGGCTTTTTTCGCATCGGGCATCAGGCTGCCCAGCGGGTTCTGGAAGTTGGTCATCAGCCAGCAGGCTTTGGGGGCGTGATGTTTGATCGCGTGTTCCAGCGCTTCCAGATCAATGCCTTCACGCGGGTGGGTGGGCACTTCCAGTGCTTGCAGCTTCATGCGTTCCAGCGATTGCAGCGCGGCATAAAAGGTGGGCGATTCCACGAGCACAATGTCACCCGGTTGAGTTACCGCTGCAAGACATAGGTTCAGCGCTTCCAGAGCTCCGTTGGTAATCACAATATCGTTGGCATTGATGGCCATGCCTTGAGCCAGATAGCGCAAGGCAATCTGGCGACGCAGGGGAGCGTGGCCTTGGGTCAGATCGTCCACGCTGGCCCAGGGATCTTGCTGTTTCAGACTGGCAGACAAGAAGCGGCCCAAGCGTTCCAGAGGAAAGAGCACAGGGCTGGGGAAAGCGGAGCCTAAAGGCGCTACGGAGCGCTCTGAACTGGATTGCAGGATCGCCATGATCAGGTCGCTATTGTTGACGCTGGTCGCTTGCAGCGGTGGCTGGGAGGCCGTGTCCGCCTCCAAGGTATGAGGCGCCAGGCTGGAGCAGACGTAGTAGCCCGAACGAGGACGCGCCTTGATTAAGCCTTGTGCTTCCAGTCGGTAATACGCCTGGAAAATCGTCGAGGCACTGATCTTGTGCTTATCCATCAATTGACGCACAGAGGGCATGCGCTCGCCTGCGGCAACTGTGCCGTCAAGAATGGCCTGGGCCAGTTCCTTGGCCAGCGTCTCGTACAGTTTCATGTCCTTCTGTGCTCCATCTGATACGGTAATTTCAATAAATGTGGTTTTTTTATTATCTGATGGGTATGTCTTCAAGCACAAGCAAACGGCAATTTGCGGGGCTTTCAGGACAACTGATAGGGTTTTTTAAGCTTTAACTGATTCTTGGAATGCTCTGTGCCGACAGGTAGCCTTGCCGGGTGTTTTCGTCCGTGCCCGTGTGGGCTGCGGGCCTATCTAATCAGAGGAATACCATGAACCCGACGGCGCTTTTGCTTGCCGCATTCATCCTGTCGATTGCCGGGCTTTTTGCCTTTATCTGGTCCTTGCGCAAGGGCCTGTTCGATGCTGACGTCAGTGGTGCGCGCACTATTTTTCACAAGGGCGAAATCGGCCAGCCCGAAGAACCCTCGGCCGATGCTGCCCAACGGCAGGCGCTAAGCCTGGCGGCGGCTGACCATATTGCAGAGAACCATGGTCAGCAAACCAGCGCGCTTGAAATGGCGGCGCGTGAACAGGCCGACCGTTCCAGTTCCATGCCTGCGTTCTTACTGATTGTCTGTGCGGTGGTCTGGCTGGTGGTGGCCTCGTTTGCGGGTTTGATCAGCTCCTTGAAACTGCACTGGCCCGAGTTTCTGGGTGACGTTTCCTGGTTGAGCTTTGGCCGTCTGCGCACGATTCACCTGAATGGCGTGGCATATGGCTGGGCACCCATGGGCTTGTTGGGGCTAACAATCTGGATGTTGCCGCGCTTGCTGCAGACCCCTTTGCTGGGTGGCCGTTTGGTGATGGTGGGCGGTCTGGTCTGGAATGCTGCGCTGGTGGCGGGGATTGGTGCTTTGGCCATTGGCTTGAATGCGGGTTTGGAGTGGTTGGAAATCCCCTGGCAAATCGGTGTGCTGTTCGCCTTTGGCGGCATGATGATCGGTATGCCGCTGGCCTTGATGCTCTCGCAACGCAAGGTCAAGCACTTGTACGTGTCGGTGTGGTACATCGGCGCGGCGCTGTTCTGGTTCCCCATTCTGTATCTGGTCGCCAAGGTTCCTGGCGTGCACTTCGGGGTGGAACAAGCCACCATGAATTGGTGGTTCGGGCATAACGTGCTGGGCTTGTTCTATACCCCCATGTCGATTGCCGCTATTTACTACTTCCTGCCCAAAGTCATTGGACGCCCTGTGCGCTCCTACAACTTGTCGCTGCTGGGTTTCTGGACGCTGGCCTTTTTCTACGGGCAGGTCGGTGCGCACCATTTGATTGGTGGTCCTATCCCTGAATGGCTGATTACCTTGTCCATCGTGCAAAGCGTGATGATGGTGATTCCGGTGCTGGCCTTCTCGGCTAACCAGCATTTGACGCTGAAGGGGCATTTCAGTGCGCTGCGTCACTCGCCCGTTCTGCGTTTTATTGTCTTTGGCGCCATGATGTACACCGTCGCGTCCCTGCAAGGTTCTGCTGAAGCCTTGCGTTCGCTGAATTCCATTACACACTTCACGCACTTCACGGTGGCTCATGCTCATCTGGGTATGTACGGCTTTGTGACCATGGTGATTTTCGGCGGAGTGTACTTTGCCTTGCCTCGCATTCTGAACACGGCCTGGCCCCGGCCTGCCTTGATCTCCTGGCACTTCTGGCTGGTGGTGGCTGGCTTTGCTGTGTACATGATCACGCTCAGCATTGGTGGCGTGCTGCAAGGTTTGGCCTTGCTGGATCCTGCCCGTGGTTTTATGGAGTCGGTGGCAGTCACCATGCCCTGGTTGCAAGGCCGTTCTATTGGCGGCGCCATGATGACGCTGGGCCATCTGGTCTTCGCCCTGCACGTATTGCTGATGATTGTGAAGTCGGGTGCGTTTGCCTTGACCGAGTCCCGCTCGGCTGCAGTGGGCCGTACCGCTGAGCTGGAGGTTTAAGGTCATGGAAAACGAACTGAAGTTGATCATCGGGTCCATGGTGACCTTGTCCTTGGCAACGGCCGCCATGATTGTGGTGCCTTTTTTGCAGTTGAAGGATGAGCCTGCTCCTGAAGGTTTGTCGCCTTATACCAGTCAGGAAGTGCGGGGTCGGGCGGTGTATCGGGGCAATGGCTGCATTACTTGTCACACGCAGCAGCCCAGTACAACGGGCGCGGGTGTAGCGGATGCCAGCCGTGGCTGGGGGCGTGCTTCGGTCGCCGGGGATTATCACTACGACGACCCACCTTTGCTGGGCACCATGCGTACCGGGCCGGATCTGTTCAATATTGGTGTGCGTCAGCCTAGTCAGGATTGGCATTTGGGGCACTTGTACGATCCGCGCGCTTACTCGCCGGGTAGCAATATGCCTCCCTATCGTTTCTTGTTTGAAGCCAAGAACCCGGATCAGGTGCAGCCTGACGAGCGCGTCGTGAGTCTGCCGCCGGGTGTGGCACCGGAGGGCAAGGTGGTGGTAGCCCGTCCGGAGGCCTTGGATCTGGTGGTGTATTTGCAGTCACTCAAGCATGTGTATCCGATCTTGAGTGCTGATGTGGTGGGGAGTGAGGAATGAACCGGCCTGTTCAAAGTCGTCAAAGCGAGAATGCTGATCCCCACGAGCAGTACAACCCGATTCCGCGCATAGTGATTCTGGTGATTTTGGCCTTGCTGGCCTGGGCTGTGTATTACATCGTCTCGGCTCAGCCCAACAGCTCTCCGCGTTTGGGGGATCAGCGTCCTTTGGCGGTTCTGGCTCCTGCGCCTGGCAGTGTATCTGCGGATGGCAAGCAGCTATATGCCAATGCCTGTGTGGCGTGTCATCAGGCGACGGGGCAAGGTTTGCCAGGGGTGTTCCCGCCTTTGGCGGATTCAGAGTGGGTGAAGGGTGACCCCAAGGTACTGGCGCAACTGGTGCTGCACGGGGTCACGGGAGCTATCACGGTGAAAGGCCAGGAATATCAGGGGGCGATGCCTGCATTTGCAGAGCAGTTTAGTGATGCGGAGCTGGCGGCTGTGTTGAGCTTTATTCGCCATGAGTGGGGGAATGAGGAGGATGCCATTACCCCCGAGTTTGTTGCTGAGGAGCGGGCTGCCAGTGGGGATCGTAGTCAGCCTTGGCAAGGGGAGAAGGAACTGTTGGAGTGGATTGCGGCGCATTGAGGTGGCTGCGATGAGTTCTTCTGGAATTAATAATTAGAAGCACGTTTTGAAACGGTAGCACGCCGGGAACAGGCCCCCGGCTTTTGAACCGATATCTCGCCCGACCCCAGGGTTGGAGATGTCGGTTTTTTTTGTTTAGTGTCTCTGTGGGGACGCCGCTTGGGGGCCGGGTCCAGGGGGGCGGGCTTGACTACTTGCCGATGCTGCGCATCGGTACCCTTGTCGATTCTGATATCCGGGCGCCCTGTGAACTCGCCCGGTGATTGGTCCCCCGGACCAATCACAAGCGTCGGGCTCAAACAGCACAGGGCTTGCATCCCGGATATCAGAACCGCCTGCGGCAAGCAGTCTGAATCGCCCACCCCCCTGGACCCGGCCCCCAAGCGGCTCACAACGGAGAAATATAGAAAAACCGATTTTGGACGGGGGAAAGTGCTGGTTGTAGAGGGGACGGGGGCTGTGTACCGTTTCTAGGCTTGGCGCTTGGTAGGCTGGGTCTGTTGTCGGCCAAGTTGTTGAGATGGATTGGAGAGGCACTGCGGTTGAGCGCAGTGAGGCTAGTTGAAAAAGCCCAAAAGTAAACATTACTGATGATCAACGTGCTCGCAGTACTCACACACTGATGATTGGCATCAATCTGTAGCGAGAACTTGTAAACCAGGGGCTTTTAGAGGGGGCTTTGAGGGTTGCTGCTTAAAAATGGAGATCCAGGCATTGGATCTGTGTATGCAGCACTTGGATCTTGGAAGCAAACCGGCTTGAGTCGTGGAGTTGCATCACTGTGAACCACTTGGGGCCCTCTGCAGGGATTGGGCGGATCAGAGTACTTGCCGCGGTCAGGAGATAGCGTAGGGATGCAAGCGCCCTGTTGTTTGACCGGGGCGCTTGTGCTTCGTCCGGGGGACGAACCACCCCGGGAGTTCAGGGTGCGCCCGTAGCTATCTCCTGACAAGGGTACCGGTGCGCAGCACCGGCAAGTGCTCAGCCCAATCCCTGCAGAGGGCCCCAAGTGGTGGCTTCACGGAGACCGATCTCATCATTCAAAGACCGATTTAACTCTCCGTGAAACCCCACTTATAAAAAGCAGACTTACGCCGCCTTCTTCCGTAATGTCAGCCACAGACCCGCCAAGATAGCCACCAGTCCCAACCCAGCGCGAGCCGCCAAGGTATTCCCCAGAATCAGGAAATCCAGCCCGGCTGTCACCACAGGAACCAGATAAAACAGGCTAGTAACGTTGACCAGATTCCCGCTGCGAATCATGCGATACAGCAGCAACTGGGCCAGCACGGAAATCACCAGACCAAGCCATACCACCGGTCCCCAAAAGCCCAATGTGTTCTCCCAGCGGATTTCTTGTCCCAAACCCAGGGACGCAAGAATAAACAAGCCCAGAGACAAGGAATACTGCAAAGGCATTCCTTGCAACGCCCCCACGGGCTGACGCTTTTGAACAATGGTCCCCACAGTGATGCTCAACAAAGCAGCAATTGCAAATACCAGACCCAGCACGGACAAACGGCTGACAATCAGGCTTTGATACACCACCAGAATCAGCCCTGTCAGCGATAGTGCCAAACCGGCCACACGACTCAAAGAAAAACGCCGCTCGGTCAAAGCCAAGGTCAGAATCGGCTGCACACCCAGGATCGTCGCCAGCAGACCCGGCGTGATTCCTTGAGCCAGGGTTTCAAAATAGAAAAACGAATACAGCCCGATCATCAGCAAACCGCTGATAGCTGGCAGCAGACGTTGCCCTTTGGGCGGCAGCCAGCCGCCATTGAAGTGCCCCAGCATGATCACCATAGGTAGGGCGATGGCAAAACGCAGGATCAGCATGGCCATAACCGAGCCATGATCCAGACCGATACGCGTGAAAATACCCGCGCTGCCCCAAAGCAGCACGAACAAGGCAATAGCACCCGCTTGGGCGCGAGAAGAAGAAATCATGATGTTCTTTATCTGTCTAAATAAATTAGGTTTGTCTGCAAAGACATTCCAGGCGCATCAATAGCGCAGGAAAAGAAAAAGAGGTCTTAGGAGCAGACGCTGTAGACGCGTGTGTCGACGACGACGTCGGACACGACTGCGGCTTGATTGACGACGCCTGGGGCGACGACAGTCAACAGCAAGACAGATGGAGGGGAGCCCGCCCGCAGCGACGCGGCCCGCGACAGGGGCAGAGTGCTTGGCAAAGAGGATGCGGGGCGGTTCATGAAATAAGAATCAGATCGTTAAATCGATGAAGCACTGTAGCACAAAATATATTCAGGACGCCAATCATCAGCCGCTAGGGTAATCGCTAGTACAGGCGATAGTCCGGGCTATGTAAGAATTGCACCGATCGCGATTTCAGATCGCTGCGACATTTCCAAATAGATACGACATCCGCTGCCAATGCTGCCAGCGCCGATGCCGGGCAAAAAGGCCCAGACCGGTTCAATGCTTGAACCGGTCTGGGCCTTTTTGTTTGCCTGAAATAAATCCGACCTCGTAGTTAGGTTGCGAACTATCTGGAACCCTGCTTCGCGGCACGATGCCATCGCGATACACAGAGCTCACGCAGCGTCAGCAAGATCTGACGCCAGCCAGGCCGGAATCGTCACCTTGTTTTGGAGGCTTATGCCATGTTGGGTGTTGCGCTTTTCTTTATTGGGGCTGTGCTGATTGTGAATGGCGTGGGTTTGACTGGACGTATTGAAAGTCGGGACCTGGCCCCCTTTAACTTGCTGGTGGGGCTGTTGGCCCTGTTCATCAATTTTCTGGGCTTGCAGCGCGGCGAGCAAATGGCGGATTACTTTGCCGTTGCTGGTGGGCTGCTGTTTGCCTTCACCTATCTGTATCTGGCTGTGGTGCAGTGGTATGGGTTGAAAGGAGTGGGCTTTGGCTGGTATTGCCTGTTCGTTGCCATCAGCGCACTGGCCTTTGCCGGGTCTGCCAGCGATCCGCGTTTGATCGCCATGTGGCTCTTGTGGTCCAGCCTGTGGTTTCTGTTTTTCCTGGCCTTGGGATTGGGACGGTCCTTGCGTATTTTGCCTGCGTATACCGTCTTGATCGGGGCCTTGACCTGCTGGTTGCCCGGCACCCTGATCATGATGGATGCCTGGTAGTTTTCATAGGAGAGCAAGCGTGGTGGGGGCCAGAGTAATGCAGTTTTTTGGAGTAACCTGATGCTCGCTCGTAGTGTTTACCGGCAGGTCCGTCGACCTGCGCCCCTACCATGCTAGACAGGAGATGGACTTTGGCTCACAACGAACCCGTACGCGTCGGCGTTCTTTATTCCGCAACCGGCATGACCTCTACCATTGGTCAGTCGCAATGGCAGGGCACCAAACTGGCGATTGAGGAAATCAACGAGGCCGGTGGCCTGCTGGGGCGTGAACTGGTGGCGGTGTGCTACGACCCGGCGTCCAGGCCCGCTTGCTACGCTGAACAGGCCGAGCGGCTGATTGTGCAGGACCGCGTCAATGTGATCTTTGGCTGTTATATGTCCAGCAGCCGCAAGGCCGTGATCCCGATTGTGGAGAAGTGGAACAAGCTGCTGTTCTATCCCACCCTGTACGAAGGTTTCGAGTTTTCGGGCAATGTGATCTATACCGGCGCGGCGCCCAATCAGAACAGTGTGCAGCTGGCGCATTTCATGACCAGCAATTTTGGCGCGCGGGTCTACATGATTGGCTCGGACTATATCTACCCCTATGAGTCCAATCGCATCATGCGCGAGCTGGTCATGCAGCATCCCGATAGCAAAGTGCTGGGCGAACACTATCTGCCATTGGATGCCAGCGAGAGCGATTACAGCCTGATCATGGAAGACATACGCCAGAAGCAGCCGGACTTTATTTTCTCCACCGTGGTGGGGGACTCCACTGCCAATCTGTATCGCGCGTATGCCAATGCGGGCTTTAATCCGCAAACCATGCCCATTGCCAGTTTGACGACCTCCGAGGCCGAGATTGCCCAGATGGGCGCGGAAATTGCCTGTGGACACTTCACCGCCGCACCGTATTTTCAGTCCATCGAGTCGGAGGTCAATGCGCGTTGTCTGGCCAGTTTGCGCAAGCGCTTTGGGGCCGACTGCCACCCTAATCTGTGCTGGGAAGCTGCCTATTCACAGATGCATTTGTTCGCCAATGCGTATCGACAATCCGCCAGTGATGCGATCGGAGATTTATTGCCCTACCTGCTGGGCAGTGAACTGGATGCACCTCAGGGGCGGATCAAGATCGATCCCAATAATCACCATACTTGGCTTTATCCACGGATTGGCCGCATCAATGCCGACGGCGAATTTGCGATTGTGCGCCAGGCAACGCGCCCGGTCTCGCCCGACCCGTATCTGGTTACCCATTCCTTGGGCGACTGGACTGCCAAGCTGGATACTTTGGAGACATAAAGCGTGGCCAACTCCTCTTCCTACGGTGATGAGCCGGCAAACAAGCCTTTGCGAGTGCGGAATCGTTTTCCGCATGCCACCTCGCCGCAGCTCAAGGAACTGCGGCAATTGACGATGGTGGTCATGCATCCGGACGATAGCGATGGCCGCTTGCTGACCCAGCAACTGCAGCGTATCGGGTGTTCGGTCCAGACGATCTGGCCACCCACGCAAAACCTGCCTTCAGGAACGGATCTGGTCTTTCTGGCCGTGCAGCCTGATCTTTTGCACCTGCGCCTGGATTGGGTCTGCGAGGAGGAAGCACCCACGATTATTGCCGTGGTCAATTATGAAAATCCCACGATAGTGTCGGCCGTGCTGGATTTGAATATTCAGGCGATCCTGCCTTCGCCCATACGCTCTTTTGGCTTGTTGTCCACGGTGGTGCTGGCGCGTAAATACCATAAAGAACTGCGCCAGCAACGTCGGCTGATCAGCAAGCTGCAAACCAAACTGATGGGGCAGCGGCATGTGGCGCAAGCCAAGACGATCTTGATGCGTACCCATCAGGTGTCCGAGGACCAGGCCTACGATTTGATTCGTGAGCAGGCCATGAACAAGCGCAGCACGATTGAGGATATTTCGATTGCCATTGTGAATGCCAGTGAAGTGCTGTCCCTGGGGCAAAAAGGTTCGTCCTTGCTGGGGAACTAGCCAGGCGTTTTGGCCTGGCTGAGCTGCGGTGGCTGGCTAGAGCAGGCGCGTGATTGAAGTGGTAGGCATAGGCTTGCTTGGTAAAGAGAAAAAGGCAGAAACACTACCCGTTTTCATTCCTCCTACAATAGCGATTTTCTAGAGTACGCCGCTGCCCCAGCGTAGAGATAATGAGCCATCAGGAATATGAGCAGCCCCGGTCTGCCCTTGCGGTGACATCAGAGCAGCGCGCTGCTTGGGTGCAGCTGCAAAAAGACCGCGATCAGCTTTACGAGCAATTAGAGACTCTGAACCGTGGTCACCTGGACTTGAGGAAATTCTTGCTCAAGGCCAAGCGCAATAATTGGATTGCCTGCACTTTAGTGGTGATTTTTACCGCGCTTGGCTGGTTGCTGGATGCATCGGTCTGGCTGCGTTGGTACGTATTACCGATTACGTTTTTCTGCTGCGCCTTGTTGTGGTTTGGCGGAAAGCTGCTGGATCGGCTAATGCAAAGCAAGATTGCGAATCTATCCGAGTTTTTGCAACATACGGATGCACAAATAGAAAAGGGGCGGCCTATCTTCGAGACAGACCACCCCCAATCCAATCAAGCTTGAAGTTACTCAGTGGAGCTTGGTGTCGCCACTCCCCAACCCAAGGCCTGATACAAGGCAATTACATTCAGGTACGAGCCGGTTTCCGCTATTGCCAGTTCTTGCCGGGTCTGGTTCAGGCTGCGCTGATTTTCCAGCACTTGCTGATAGGCACCGGCTCCCACTTCATAACGCGTCAAGGCACGCTCATGGGCATTTTCCAGATGTGACGCCGCTCGAGTCAGGCTAAGCAGGCTTTCCTGATGTTGAGTCAGCCTTTGCAAAGAGCCCTGAATTTCTTCCTGAGCTTGCAACAGCACTTGTTGATAGTGCAGGCGTGATTCATCGGCCACCGCCTCCATGCCACGCAAGCGCGCTTTGGCATGGCCCAGGCGCAGGGCAGGCCATTGCATGGCAGGTGAAACATCAAAGGCACGGGCAGCATGGCCCAGGTCGCTACCTCGCAAAGCAAAAAAGCCAATAAAGCCAGCCAGATCCAGGCGGGGGTACAGCTCGGCGGTGGCGGCGGCCACTTCGTGCGAGCTGGCCAGGATTTCTTGCCGGGCAGCGCGTACGTCAGGCCGGTTGAACAGCATGGCGTTCACATCGCCTAACGGCAAGGAAGCGGCCAAGGGTGCCTTGGCGCTGGGCAATGGCGTATCAATGCTCCCGGCTTGCCCGCCGCTTAGCACCTGGATGCGCAAACGAGCCAGTTCCAGGTCGCTGCGCAGTTGGGGCACCAGGGTTTTGGCACGCTCCAGACCAGCCTGGGCATTGTCCAGATTCTCCGGCAATTCCCGACCCAGCGAGACGCCAGCCTGCACCAGCCTGATCGTATGCTCCCAGCTGCGTACGTCATCCTCAGCCAGAGCCAGTTGCCGTTGCAAACCTTGGGCTTGCACGTATTGGCGTGCCAGTTCAGCCGCGATAGCCTGGCGAGTCAGATCCAGTTGGTCTGCGCTGGCCTCGCTGCGAGCCTGCGCAGAACGGGCCAGTTGCTCCAGACGACCGAACAGATCGATCTCCCAAGTGGCCTGCATGCCCAGGCGCCAGTTCTCGGTAATACCGTGATCAATGGAGCCGTCGGGCGCGGCAAATTGTGAACCGCTACGGTTGTAGCTGGCGTGGGCCGTGATGGCGGGTAGACGGTCGTGTTGGCGCTCGTCGATCAGGGCGCGGGAGGCCCGCCAGCGGGCCTGTGCCTGGGCAATATCCAGGTTGTGGTCCAGGGCCTTGGCAATCAAGGCGTTCAGTTGCGGGTCTTGCAGCAAGGTCCACCAGTTTTCGCGTTGCTCGGTGGCTTGAGCGAACTGGCTGTTCCAGTTGGTGTCGGCCAAGCTTGGAGCGGTGGGAATGGAGGTGTCCAGCCCCACAGCGCAACCGCTCAGGATCAGGCTGGGGATCACCAGTCGCAGAGCACGCGCCACAGGCGCTAGCCTGTTTGATAGTTGTGGCGTCATGATGAGTGTTCTCCAGTCGAAGGGCGCAGGGCTTGCGCCAAATCGCGCGCCCGCGGGGTGTCTGCTTGATGGGCGTGATCACGCGCCAGCAAGGTATACAAAGTCGGCAAGATAAACAGGGTGAATATTGTGCCGATCAACATGCCCGAGACCAGCACTACGCCCAGGCCAAAGCGGCTGTTAGCACCCGCACCGGAGGCAAACAGCAGAGGCACTAGACCAAAGACCATGGCCCCGGTTGTCATCAGCACGGGGCGCAAACGAATGCGGGCGGCCTGCAAGATGGCTTCGGGCTTTTTCAGGCCCTCTTTGAATTGCAGCTCATTGGCAAACTCCACCATCAGAATGCCGTGTTTGCTGATCAGGCCGACCAGCGTTAACAGACCTATCTGGGTGTAGATGTTGAGCGTGCCAAATCCCAGGGCCAAAGGCAGCAGGGCACCGCACAGGGACAAGGGCACCGTCACCAGAATGATGATGGGGTCCACCAGGCTTTCGTACTGCGCGGCCAGTACCAGGTAAATCACCACCAGGGCGGCCAGGAAGGCCCACACCAGAGACTGACTTTCCTGGGTGAATTGGCGCGACTCCGATTGCCAGTCATGCGTGAATCCTGCAGGCAATTGACGGGCGATGTCGTCCAGATAGCCCACCGCCTGTCCCAGCGTGACGCCCGGTGCTGGAATGGCTTGCAGTGTGGCCGAGTTTTGCTGGTTGAATTGGCGCAGGCTGTTGGGCTCCACTTCGCTGTGGATTTGAACCATGGCCGACAAGGGCACCAGCTCGCCATTGGCGCTGCGTACAAACTGACGTGTCAGTGCTTGAGCCGTCAGGCGCAGTTCACGCTGGCTTTGTGGAATCACGTCATACGAGCGACCATCCAGCGAAAAGCGGTTCAGGTAATTCTCGCCCACCAGTACGGCCAGGGAATCAGCAATATCTCGCAGACTGATCCCCATGCTGGCCGCTTTGCTGCGGTCAATTTCCACGCGGGAAACGGGCTTGTTGTAGTCCAGATCGCTGTCTACCACGACGAACAATCCGCTTTCACGGGCTTGCTGTTTGACCCACTCCATCGTGTCGTACACCGTGCGGTAGTCGCCGGGGCTGCGCAGTACCAGTTGAACCGGCAGACCGCCGCTGGAACCTGGCAAGGGGGCAAGCTGAAAGGCGAAGATACTGCTGCCGGGAATCGCGCTGACACGTCCTTGCAGCTCACCCTGTACGGCGCTGGCATCGCGCTCGCGCTTGCTCCAGTCCTTCAGGTTGATCCCGCCAAAGCTGGCAGCCGGGCCGTCTGTCCCCACAATCAACCAGGTGCTTTCGGTTTCGGCCACTTCACGATACGTGTCATCCAGCAGCTTGCCGTCGCGCTCGGCATAGGCCAGGTTGGCATTTTGCGGAGCTTTCACGGCTGTCAGCACGCTGGCCTGATCTTCAATGGGAGCCAGTTCGCTGTGCGTCATTTGATAGAGCACGGGCAGGCTGGTAAAGACCAGCAAGGCCATGGCGCCCGTGATCCAGCGATGGCGCAAGGAGCGGGCCAGCAATCGACCGTAGCGGGCCGACAGACCACCAAAGAAGCTCTCTGCCAGGTGCGCCATGCGACCTTCATCTTGCTGTGAGGGTAGTAGCAAGGAACTCATCACTGGGGACAAGGTCAAGGCCACGACCCCGGATACCAGCACGGCACCGGCCAGCGTCAGGGCAAACTCTTTGAACAGTGCTCCAGTCAGGCCACCCATCAGACCAATCGGGGCATAGACGGCGGCCAGGGTCAGGGTCATGGCGATCACTGGACCGGCCACTTCACGTGCGCCCAATAAAGCCGCCACCACGGGTGAGCGTCCGGCGGCAATGTGACGGTGTACGTTTTCAACCACTACAATCGCATCGTCCACCACCAGTCCGATAGCCAGCACCATGGCCAGCAAGGTCAGCAAATTGATGCTGAAACCAAAGGCCAGCATCAAGGCGGCTGCTCCCAACATGGACAAGGGAATGGTAGCCAGCGGAATCAGCACGCTGCGGAAAGAACCCAGACACAGATAAATCACCAGCACCACGATAATCATGGCTTCGGTCAGGGTCTTGAGCACCTCATCAATCGAGGCCTGGATGAAGCGGGCGGTTTCAAAAGCCAGGGCCACTTCCACGCCGGGAGGCAAGGTGGCCTCAATGGCTGGGAGGCGATCACGAATGCCCTCCACAATCCGCAAGGGGTTGCCGCCGGGAGTGGGGAACAAGCCCAGGTGAATCGCGGGCAGGCCATCCATCAGGGCGCTGGTTTCCGTCGCTGCTGCTCCCAGCTCTACCTTGCCTACGTCGCGCAGTCTAACCAGCGAGGTGCCGTCTTCGCGCACGATCAGGTCCTGAAATTCGGCCACGCTGGTCAGGTCCGAATTGAGCTGAATATTGCTCAAGACATGCTGGCCTTTGACCATGCCGGGGGCGGCCTGATAGTTGTTGGCACGCACAGCCTGGGCAATATCGGCAGCCGTCAGTCCATAGCCCGCCATGCGATCCGAATCCAGCCACAGTCGCATGGCCAGTTTTTGACCACCAAAGGTCTGGATTTTTGCCACGCCATCAATGGTGGAGAACATGGGCTCCACCACGCGGGACAGATAGTCATTCAGTTCCGGGATGGAGATTGACGTCGTGGAAAACCCCACATAGGCCACCGCAGTGGAGTCCCCGGAGGAACGTTCCACAACCGGGTCATAGGCGCCTTCAGGCAGGCGGTAGCGCACCTGGCTGACCTTGCTCATGACTTCGGTCAGGGCCTGGGTAGAGTCGCGGTTCAGCTCCATGCGCAGGGTCACGACACTGCGGCTTTGCACGGAGTTGGAGGACAGGTAATCCACCCCTTCCACCGAGGCCAGAGCCTGGGCGATGGGCTGGGTGACAAAGCCTTGCATCAGTTGTGCAGAGGCGCCGGGGTACTCGGTGGTAATCGTGATGGTGGAGTTCTCCAGCAGGGGATACTGCCGGATGGGCAGCTTGTCCAAGGAGAACAGCCCCAACATCAGGAGCAAAGCGCTGACCACCAGGGCAAGTACCGGCCGACGAACGAACAAGTCGGTAAAGCCGGGACGGGAGGTGGTGTTCATACGGGCTCCTTGTCCTTGGCGGTTTGTACTGTGGAGCCGTCCTGAATCTTGATCTGGCCGGCGCTCACAACCTTGTCGCCTGCTTTCAAGCCATCAATGATTTCGACACGCTCATCCCATTGCTCGCCAGTTTGTACGGCCACGCGCTTGACCTGCCACAGACCCTGGTCCGTGGGGGAGGCCACAAACACGGTCTGGCCGTAGGCGGTGTAGGTCAATGCGGTTTCGGGCACGGTCAGGACGGGCGCTTCGGCGGGGCGCTTCAATTGAGCACGGGCGTACATCCCCGCTTTCAGGCGATTGTCCGGGTTGGGCAGTAGCGCTTGCAGGCGCACGGTGCGCGAATCTCCAATCAAGGGATCGATGGCGCTGATTTCAGCCTGGAAGTTCTCGCCTGGCCAGGCGTCCACCTGTACGTGCAGGGTCTGGCCCACCTTCAGATCCGGCAGGCTTTGCTCTGGCACGGTCAGGTTCACACGCAGTTGACTGTCATCGACCAGGCTGGCGATGGCTTGGCCGGGTTGCAAGTAGTGGCCCTGATGCAAGCTGGTGATACCGATGCGACCCGAGAAGGGGGCGGCAATCTGTTTCAAGGCCAGTTCAGCGCGTTGATATTGCAGTTGGGCCTGGGCCACAGCGTGATCGGCCTGGGCTTGATCCAACTGCTCCTGGGTAGCGGCTTGCTGTTCCTTCAGCTTGCGTACACGGGTGAGCTGAATGGCGGCCTGCTTGACCTGTGCCTGCTCGCGGCGCACGCTGGCTTGTTCCAGTTCGTCATTGAGCAAAACCAGTGGCTGGCCTGCCTTGACTTGCTGTCCGGAGGTGAAATCAATCTTGCGAATACGGCCGCTGGTCTCTGCACTGAGCAGCACTTGCTGCCAGGCTTCCAGTGCACCGACGGCATGCAAAAGACGAGGAGCGGTCTGGGACTCGACGCTGGATAGTTCGACGACGGCAGGCGGATAGGCTCCCCCTGCTTGAGCTTCTTGCGAGGCTGGCAGCAAACGCCAGCCTATGGCCAATACGCCGGCCAGAACGGGAATCATGATCCAAGTACGACGCGAACTCATGCTGCCGACCCTCCTGTCAGGGAAGAGGGCCACAAAGGCTGTTTGTTGGGAAGAGTCCAGCCGAATCGCTGATCACTTTGCGACCAGTCTTCGGGTTTGAAGTAGGTGGCTGACACAAGCTGGGCTTGCCGTAACCATGACAGAGGTCCGGCAAACAGAATCCAAATGAGGGGAGGCATGGCAGGTTCCTGTGACAACAAAGAGGCAGCCAACATGGCTTGCCTTAATTAGGTACCTGGACTATAAAACCTCAAGTTAACTTGAGGTCAAGGGGTGTCAAGATGGCAAAAACAGTGGATTTCAGTCGTGCCTTGACGGTGGGGGAAGTGGCCAAACGCAGTGGTGTCCCTGTCTCAACCGTGCATTTTTATGAAGCCAAGGGCTTGATTGCCAGTACGCGGAATAGCGGGAACCAGCGTCGTTTTGATTCGGTGGTTTTACGCTACATTGCGATCATCAAAGTGGCGCAGCGTACCGGGATTCCTCTGGAGGAAATCCACGAGGCCTTGCGTGGTTTGCCACCGGGCAGCAAGCCATCCAGCAAGCAATGGCGAGCCATGTCCAGCCGTTGGCAGGCCAGTTTGAATGATCGTATTGAGCAGTTGACGCGACTGCGCGATGAGCTGACCCACTGTATTGGCTGTGGGTGCTTGTCCATGAGTGAGTGTCCCTTGCGTAATCCGGCCGATATTCTGGGCCAGCAAGGGCCCGGTCCCCAGATTCTGGAAAGAAAACTGGAGACCGGAACAGAGGCTTAGCTCGGGTCGGGCGACTGCGCGTACAGCGCGGTGGCTTCGGAAGTGACCAGGGACTGATAGCGCTCGAAGTGGTTCAGGATGTCGTTGATGACCTGACTGGAGGACAGGCCCATCAAGTCATAACCCCGACTGCCATCGGCAAAGACAGTACGCACTTGCCATTCTTGAGGGCGAGCCTGTTCGTTGCGTGCTGCTGCCGCGGTAAAGCTGGCAACCCGACGAGCGCGCAACTCGACGCCATAGACAAAGTTACGCTGGTTGTCGGCCTGAATGGTCAGTTGGGCCGTATCCTGCTCGCTGGTCTCCAGGCTGACGTTCAGGTTGCGTTTGCCCAGCTCGTCGGCCACGGCCTGCAAGGCGGGAACCACGGTTTCACCCATGAAGCGACGGGCGTCCCGCTGGTTGGGCGTGTGCAGGATCGTCGAGAGGCGTCGACGCCAGGACACTTCCGAGCCGGGAGCCGGGCCGGACATGGGGCCTTGACGACGCAATCGTGACATATCTGCCTTCATGCCTTTGAACAGCCCCAGGATCAACAAGAACATGATGATGGCAAAGGGCAGGGCGCTAACCAGCGTGACGGTTTGCAAGGCTGTCAGACCACCGGCCAGCAAGAGCAGGGAGGCAGCGGTGCCTTCCAGCGCGCACCAGTAAATGCGTTGCCAGACTGGAGCGTCTTCCACCCCACCGGCAGCCAGGGTATCGATAACCAAAGAGCCCGAGTCGGCCGAGGTCACGAAGAAAATGGCTACCAGAATAATTGCCAAGGTCGAGGTTACATTGGACCAAGGCAGGTATTCCAGGAACTCGAACAGGGCCACGGATGCATTCGCGGCAGCATCCTGGGCCAGTTGGCCTGCCGCCACACCCATATCCAGGAAGATGGCGGTGTTACCAAAAACGGTCATCCAGAAGAAGGTGAAGACGGTGGGCACCAGCAAGACGCCCAGTACGAATTCACGCACGGTGCGGCCACGCGAGATGCGGGCGATGAACATGCCGACAAAGGGCGACCACGCGATCCACCAGGCCCAGTAAAACAGGGTCCAGGCTTTCATCCAGCTTTGCCCGCGGAATGCTTGTGTACTAAATGAGCGTGCAAAGAAGTTATCGAGATAACCGCCGATATTCTGTACAAAAGCATTCATCAAAAAGGCTGTAGGGCCCACGGCGAGCACAAACAGCATCAAGGCAATGGCAACCAGCAAATTCAGTTCGGACAGGCGACGAATGCCAACATCCAATCCGCTGACAACAGATAGGGTAGCCAGCGAAGTAACCACCACAATCAAAATAATTTGTAGCCAGGTTTCCTGCGGCCAGCCAAATAAATGCTCCAGACCAGCATTGATTTGAAGTACGCCCAAACCCATGGAGGTAGCAATACCAAATAGCGTGCCGCAAACAGCGAAAATATCCACGCTATCGCCAATCCAGCCTTCGATACGCTTGCCAAATAAGGGATACAGGCCCGAGCGAATGGTCAAAGGCAGGTTGTAGCGAAAGCAGAAGTAAGCCAGCGACAAGCCAACGACCGCATAGACGGCCCAGGCGTGAACGCCCCAGTGAAAGAAGGTGATGATCTGCGCCTGATGGGCGGCTTCCACTGTGCTGGCCAGGCCCGAGGGCGGGGCCGAGAAGTGTTGCAGTGGCTCGGCCACGGCAAAGAACATCAGGCCAATCCCCATACCGGCAGCAAATAGCATCGCCATCCAGGTGAGATAGGGGTAATCAGGCTCCGAGTCGTCCGGCCCTAATTTCAAATTGCCGTAGCGGCTTAATGCCAGATAGACGACGGCAAAGAAAAACAGGGCCACAGCCAGGATATAGAACCAGCCGAAACTTTTGATGACCCAGTTTTGTAACTGCTCAAAAATAAGTGCGGCGTCTTTAGGGAAAATAATCCCGATCAGCAAAAAGACCAGGACGATAAAGGTAGATCCCCAGAACACCCGTGGATGTAGCGTGCTTTTAAAAGGCAGCCCCATGTCATGCTCCGTTTGTAACTAAGAGGGCACAGCTTAACGAGAACGACTGCCGGTTGAAAGGTTTGTTAGATTAGGAAATATTTGCTCAGGCTCGGAAAGGATCTATTGGCAAAATTAATTCCTGATGTCCGGCCTGGCGGGTTAATTCCAACTGATGCAGCACACTGGCACTGGCCGTATGCACCGCAGAATGCAGGTCTGCACCCAAAATCAGATGGGCCAGCAAGGTGGAGGCAAACAGGTCTCCGGTGCCTTTGGCAGCGCAATCCACGCGTGGATGGCTAAGCAGGGTGTCGGCACGCGGCTCCTTGCGGGACATCAATAATTTGATCTGACCATCCTGCCAGGAGTCGGGGGCGGCACTGGTGGCAATGACCCATTCGGTCCGGCCATTTAGCAAGGCGTGCGCGGCACTGGAACTGCCCTGGATGGTGTCGCAAGGCTGTTGGGACAGCAAGGACAGCTCGTAATTATTGGGGGTCAGGCCCGTGGCCAGCGGCAGCAAGGTTTCGTGATAGGCGGGGATCAGTGCCGGGTCTACGTAGACGCCTACATCCAGATCGCCGATGACCGGGTCCACTATCACCAGAGTGTCAGGGTGCTCTTGCAGCAACGCTTTTAACCAGCGCGCAATGATGACGGCCTGGTTGGCGCTGCCCAGATAACCGATCAGGACAGCGCGTACCTTGTCCAGCGCACCGCGCAAGACCAGATCATTCAGAAAGCCTTCCAGCCATTCATCGGGGACAGCACCGCCGTGCACCGTGGGGTATTGCGGGTTGTTGCTGAGCAACACGGTGGGAACGGCGGCCACTTTAAAGCCGTGTCTACGCAAAGTCGGGCCGGCAACATTGTTGCCTACCCGACCGTAGACGACTTGAGACTGAATCGAAACGACATCCACATGGTAGGGATGTCGTTCACGATCGACAAACGTTACAGCAGCAGTGTTCATGCAGTGCAATCAGCGGAACTGGCCTGTTTAAGTTGGCTGAGCCAGCTGGTCAGGACCGTAGCGGCAGCGGTGTGCAGGCGTTTTTGTACCGCCATGGCTTCCAGACGCAGCATTTGCGGATCGATATCAGCTTGTCCCAGTTCGTTGGCATGACCAACCAGCCAGCGTTCCAGCTTGCTGGTGTCGGCTTCCAGGTGAAATTGCAGGCCCAGTACTTGGGTTCCGAAGGAGAAGGCCTGATTGGGGCCTACGTCCGTGCTGGCCAGGTGAATGGCTCCGTCTGGAATATCGAACTGATCCCCGTGCCAGTGCAGGACGGGAATGCCGCTAACGGCGGCCAGGGGCGATTCTTTGCCCGCTTCGCTCAGTTTCAACGGAGAGAAACCGATTTCTTTCACACCCAGGGGGTAGACATTGGCGCCCAGGGCGCGCGCAATCAGTTGTGCGCCCAGGCAAATGCCCAGCAAAGGTTTGCCTGCCAGCAAGAACTTGTTGATCAGTTCCAGCTCATCAGACAGGAAGGGGTAAATCTTTTCGTCGTAGGCGCCGATTGGCCCGCCCAATACAACCAGCAGGTCAGCGTCCTGTTCACCCACGTGACGCAGTGACTCGACGGAAGGGTCAATGTATTGAACTTGGTAGCCCTGTTCGATCAGAACAGGTTCCAGTGTGCCCAAGTCTTCAAAATGGATATGACGCAGTGCGATGACTTTCTTCATAAGAGGTTCTTTCAATCCAGATGGTAAGGATGTCAGCTCGTGGTACCGATGTCTACATTAATGGCACCCGATAAGGGGAAGGTGCAACATGCCAGTGCATGGCCCTGGGCCTTGTCCTGGTCGCTCAGGCAAAAATCCGGTTCAGAGCGGTACTCGCCCTCCGAAATCTGTACCCGGCACGCGCCGCAGATGCCCGAGCGGCATTGACTGCGAATAGGCACATCGGCGGCCTCCAGCATTTCCAGCAAGCTGCTGCCCGGTTCAGGCGAGAGCGTTTGCCCGGTGCTGCGTACATTGATTTGCAAGGGCGCGCTGCCTGCTTCAGGTAGGATTTCCACGCCGGAACTGGCGGGCGGGGAAAAAGCCTCGATCAACATGTGCGAGATGGGGTGAGCCTGAAGGGTGTATTCGCGCAAGGCCTGGGCAAAACCGTGGCTGCCGCAAATCACGACGGCCTGTGGGTCTTTTAACTGCTCCATATTTTCAAAAGAGGGGCGACCCACTTTGAAATGAGCACTTTCGCGAATCTTTTCCTGCGTGACAAACACGGTCAGCGTGAACCAGCTGGTGCCCAGATCCAGTTGCAGCAGTTCATGCAGGAAGGGAATGTCGGCAATACGGGCAATACTGAGGAGCAAATGTACTTGTGGTACAGGCAAGCCGTCCTGGGCTCGCGCCGCCAACTCACGCAGCAAGGCAATGGGCAGGGTAATGCCAATGCCGCCTGCGATCATGGCGATACGCTCGTAACCCACAATAGAGTTCACCGAGATTTCACCCGCCACATATTGCAGGGGCACACTCATGCCCTCGCGCAAGGTGGCGTGCAAGTGATCGGAAACACTATTGCGCCCCGACCCTTTTACGGCAATTTCAATCAGGTCTGGATCGGCCACACGAGTGATCGAATACATACGCTGTTGAATGGTGCCGCCGGTATCGGGGTAGCTCAGGGCGACGTGCTTGCCTGCCTGCAAGGCTTGCAGAAAATCAAAATGGCCGCCCTGCACCCGCAAGGTAAACACTTTGACGTTTCCGGCCTCGGGGCGAACGGTCTCGCAGCGCGCCTGAATCATGGCTGTCATTGCAGCGCCTCCTGTTGTTCGGCCTCGGCAGGAGCCTTGCCGGACTTGCTGTTCAGGCCAATGCGCTCGATCAGGCTTTCTACCGAGCCGGTGTACACGCCAATTTCGTTGGAGTCGCCGGTGTCGTGCAAAATGTCGCGGGCATGGGGGAAATTCACCATGGAGAAGACTTTTTCCCAGGCGCCCATTTCATTGTTGGCGAACATTTCTACGGTGCGCAAAATAACGGCGCGCATATGCTCGCGCTCTTTCTGGCTCAGTCCGTGAATGATGTCCGACGCCACAAAGCTGAACACGCTGGAGTGGCTCCACTCGTCCATGGCATGGGTGCGGGTAACTTCATGGCACACGGTCTGGATGCTCTTGTCCTCGGCCATGGTCTTCAGGTAGTCGGTAATCAGGGTCTCGGATGCGCAGGCAATGGCAAAGCGGGTCAGACGACGCTCGGATTCGGAACTGCATTGGCTCAGGATGTCATTGCGCCACTGCACCAGGTTGAAATTGGTGAAATCCAGGGGCGTCAGACCGCGCATGGAGTAGATGTAGTTGCAGGCCATGATGGACATGCGAGTGTGCAGGGCCTCGTCCAGCAAGGCCTGGGACATCACGTCTTGCAGCAGATTGCGGTTGGCGCTTGGGGGCGGGGTCTTGATGATGTCTTCGCAAGAAGGCGTGACCACGTTGCACTCAACGTAAATGGTCTTCAGGTTGTAAATGCCCCAGGCATAGGACAAGCACTGCGATTTCAATTCTTCAGGAGCTTCCAGCCAGGCCTGATGCTCGCGAAAAGGCAGCAGGCATTCGCTGAAATCGGCCTTGTTGGGATCGAAAGCCAGATTGTTGTAGTCAGGCAGTTCCTGATTCACGGCAGCCCGGTTTTTCCAAAGTACCGACAGTTTTTGCAGCATATTACGTACGGCGTCATCAGTTTCGTAGCTTTTGATTGTCATTTCAAACTTCCTTGCTGTTGATTGCGATCTGTTCGAAATGAACAGGTCGTTTCTTTATTCCACCTATCTTTATTTCCAAATGGAAAATCGCAGGCTTAAAAGGATTTGCCGATTCTTATGGACAAGGCCCAAAAAAATCCCGTTGCCGGGTTTCTTGAACCGTGGGGATCAGCGTGGTTGAACTGCCGTTAAAGCAATGGCGTTTCCTGTAGTCGTGGGAAAACTGGGGATGTTTTTTATCGTGCACAGATTGAGAAAGGTGATAATCTGCTTGAGCGTTTAGAAGTATGGGTGTTGAGTATTCGTTGGCTGCATTCTAATGATCCTATGACAATAAATGACAGACCATTTCAAGATCATTTGACAGACCACTTAATAATAAAAATTTGAATCTTGTTTTAATTCTTGACCAGCATAATCGGGATTGGCGTTCTCTCTGTGTTTCAGAGGATTTTGAATTCTTTATGCTTTGAATGTTTATTCAAATAACAATAATTAAAAGTGGTCTGGTGAATTAATTTTTAATGGACTGTTTTATAGGTCGATAAACAGAATAGGATGTTTATCTTTCGCCCTTGGAGTCCGTGCGTCCAGGGCAGCACTTTTGCCTGGTATCGGGCAATGAGCCACGACCCTATCGTGGCTAATCTCTAAACAGGAACTCCCATGAAGAGTCTTGCCGGTGGCGACACCCCCCACCAGCCTCTGGCGGGTTCGCAATTTCTACAGCAAAGTGATCGCAATCTTTGGGACATCATCGAAGCCGAACGGCGTCGCCAACAACACACCATTGAGCTGATCGCTTCCGAGAATTACCTGAGCCGCTCCGTTTTGGATGTGCAGGGCTCCTTGCTCAGCAACAAGCAGGCGCAAGGCTATCCTGGGCAACGGATTTACGGCGGGTGCGAACAAGCCGATCAAACCGAAGAGCTGGCTATCGAGCGGGCCAAGTCGGTTTTTGGGGCCTCTTACGCCAATGTGCAGGCGCACTCGGGCAGCCAGGCCAATCTGGCGGTGTATCTGGCCTTGCTCTCACCGGGCGACACGATTCTGGCGCTGGATCAAAGTGCGGGCGGGCACCTTAGCCACGGTTCGCATTTCAATGTGTCCGGACGCTGGTTTCAGACTTGCTCGTATGGAGTGGATCGTCAAACGCAGTGGGTCGATATGGACGAGGTTCGTGCCCTGGCCCACAAGGAACGGCCACGGTTGATCATTGCCGGAGGTTCGTCCTATTCACGTACGCCAAATTTTGCCGAATTCAGAAATATCGCCAATGAAATCAACGCTTATTTAATGGTGGATTTGGCCCACGGCGCGGGGCTGGTGGCGGCCGGTCTGATGGAATCACCTGTCAAACATGCCCATGTCACGACCTTTTCCACACATGGCACCTTACGCGGACCGCGGGGTGGGATTATCTTGAGCAATGAGCCCAAGCTGGCCGAGCGCTTAAGTCAGGCCGTATATCCAGGGCTGCAAGGCGGACCTTTGCTGAACATTCTGGCCGCCAAGGCGGTGGCTTTGGGTGAAGCGATGAGCCCATCCTATAAAGCCTATGCCCAGTCCGTCATCATCAATGCGCGCAGCTTGTGTCGCCGCTTGTCCGAAGGTGGGCTGACGGTGGTGTCAGGGGGAACAGACTGTCATTTTGGTGTGGTGGATTTGCGCCCTTGGGGGCTGTCCGGGCCTTTGGTGGAGCAGGTTCTGGCTCAGCTGGGCATTAGCTTGAGTAAACACCGTGTGCCGTATGAGCAAGCCTCTGGCGCCTACTCGGGGGTACGGGTCGGCAGTGCCGCCTGTACGACTCGCGGTTTGGGCGAAGATGATTTCAAGGAAATTGGCGACATGATTCTGGCCTTGCTGGGCGGGGTGCGCAGTGGTTCGCGCAATCCCCGCACCGAGAATGCCATTTTGGAAGGGGTCGCAGACCTGAACCGGCGATATCCCTTGATGTACTGATTTTTCCCGGCTCAGCCTTTGCCCTGACGCAGAGCGTTGGCCAGACGCAACATGGCGGACTCGATCTCGTAGGCGGTCAGGGAGGCATAGCCCAGCAGCCAGCCCTGTTGTTTTTCTTCACCAATGTACAGACGGCTCAAACCCGGCAGTTGAACGCCAGCACTCAAAGCGCGGCGCAGCGTGTGTTCTTCTGACCAGCCCGGCTCCAGAAAGCAGGGAATCTGCAAACCGCCTTCAGGTCGGGCCGCACGAACGATTCCTTGCAAGTGCTGCTCGATGGCTTCCAGCATGATCTCCCGCCGCCCGGCATACAGCTTGCGCATGGCGCGAATATGCGAGTTGTAATGTCCGTCTTCCATAAAACGCGCCAGCGTCAGCTGCAGGATTTGCGGTGTGTGACCATCCATGATGCTGCGTGCCTGGGTGAATGGTTTGACCAGCTCGGGTGGCAGGGCCATATAGCCCATGCGCAGGCCTGGATACAGGGTTTTGCTGAAAGTGCCCAAGTAAATTGTGCGTTGGTATTTATCCAGCCCCTGCACACACGCCGTGGGTAAGCCGTCGTAATGAAATTCGCTGTCGTAGTCGTCTTCCATAATCCAGCGGCCATTTTCAGCCGCCCAGTGTATGAGCTCCAGACGACGTTCCAGGGACATGGTGGCCCCGGTGGGGTACTGGTGTGAGGGTGTCACGTAAATGCAGTTCGCGCCGCTGCGATCTTCATTCAGCAGATCGGTGCGCAAGCCTTGCTCGTCCACGCCAATTGGTACGACACGAGCCTCGGCTGCTTCAAAGGCTTTGCGGGCGCCGAAGTAGCCAGGATTTTCAACCAGAATAGGTTTGCCAGCATCGACCAGTAATTGCGCGCACAGAAACAAGGCCTGGCGCGTGCTGCTCAGAATCAAAATCTGATCAGCGGAGACCTTCGCACCACGCTCCAGATTCAGGTACACGGCAATCGCTTTACGCAGGGACTCGGTGCCTTGCGGATCGCCATGCAGCAGGATGTTGGCTCGATAGTCTTTCATGGCCTGACGCTGCAGGCGTTCCCACACATCGGTGGGGAAGTTGCGGGTTTCCGGCAGGCCAGTGGCAAAGGCCTTGATGGTCTGTTGATCGGCAATGCCGCCACTTTCAAACACGGCGCGACCCCGACGGCTTAAGCCCGTACCGGGTTCCATTACGCTGCGTTTCAGATCCTGGGCTTTGATGCGGCGATAGGCACTGCCGCGCAGTTCCGTGCCGACCGACTCGGAAACATAGCTGCCCGAGCCCTCGCGCCGCACGATAAAGCCGTCTCGATGCAGTTGAACATAGGCGTTTTCAACCGTATCGCGGGCCATGCCCAAGGATTTGGCCAGGGAGCGTGTGGCAGGCAGCTTGACCCCCGGACCCAGGGCGCCATCCAGAATCAATGCCCGCAAGGCACGCTGAATGCGCTGGTGAAGATCCAGGGATTGAAGTTCGTCATCGTTAAGACGCATCTTCAAGGTGTCCAGTTCAAACGAACGCGTCATGCGGTCTGCTCCAGAGAATATTAATGGTCTGACTAGTCAGACCATTGTGCTCGTAGACTTGATTGTCATTGCCGAAATAGGGGGGGGCCTGTTCCGGCGTTCAGGTTTGTACAGGATCTCAGCAAGTATGTCCCGACCCTTTAATTTCAGCGCAGGGCCCAGCGCCTTGCCAATGGATGTTCTATTGCAAATACGTGATGAGCTGCTTGATTTTGCGGGCACAGGGGTGTCCGTGATGGAAATCAGCCATCGTTCCCAGCCTTTCATGGATTTTGCCCATCGTACCGACGCCGCTGTGCGTCGTGTTCTGGCCGTGCCAACGGACTATCACGTCTTGCTCCTGCAAGGAGGGTCGTACCTGCAGTTTTCTCAAATACCGATGAACTTGCTTCATCAAGCAAACACAGCGGACTATATACATACGGGTTTATGGTCGGAACAGGCGGCTAATGCCGCCAAGCAATATGGGAATGTCGAAATCGTAGCCAGTTCTTATGAAACTGGATTTGATCGTATTCCCGAGATTAATGAATCTAATATTAATCGGGATGCAGCGTACTTGCATTACACAGAGAACGAAACTGCACAGGGCTTGCAATTTTCAAAACCACCTGCTTCACCTATTCCCTTGGTGTGTGATGCTTGCTCCAGCTTGATGTCAAAACCGATTGATGTCTCGGCTCACGATTTGATTTATGCCTCGGCTCAGAAAAATATGGGAATTGCCGGTGTTACGCTGGTATTACTTAATCCCGCTATTTTAGACAGGCCTTTGGCAAATACGCCACAAGCTTTGGATTTTTCCATTCAAGCAAAAAAGCAATCGCTATTAAATACGCCGTCAACCTTTTCCTGGTATGTGCTGGGTTTGATGCTGGAATGGATAGAGCGTGTTGGTGGAATAGAAGTATTGCACAAAATAAATAAGAAAAAATCGCAGCTGCTCTATGAGCTTATTGATAGCAGTGATGGTTTCTATATCAACAATGTTTTGCCTGACTATCGATCTATCAATAATGTCCCATTCCATATTGCTGAAACTGATTTAGATATTTTATTTGTTGAAGAAGCGCAAAAGAATGGTTTTCACGGCTTGAAGGGCCATCAGTCAACGGGGGGCTTGCGCGCCAGCATCTACAACGCCGTTACCTTGGATGCGGTACAGGCGCTGGGAGAGTTCATGCGCGAGTTCAAGCGCACGCACGGTTAGGGCGTGCGCCTGCTTTGCAAGGCGGCCAAGTAAGTAGCCGCGACGAGGGTAGAAATTTTTTTAAGGAAAAGCGATGTACGACAACACACTCAACCTGGCTGAATTCGACAAGGAATTGGCTCAGGCCATTCAGGGCGAAGAAAGCCGTCAGGAAGATCACGTAGAACTGATTGCCTCGGAAAACTACGCCAGCCCTTTGGTTATGCAGGTTCAGAACTCCGTGTTTACTAACAAATACGCGGAGGGGTATCCGGACAAGCGTTACTACGCCGGTTGCGAATTTGTAGATGTAGCCGAACGTCTGGCTATCGAGCGCCTGAAAGCGGTGTTCGATTGTGATTACGCCAACGTACAGCCTCATGCTGGAGCGCAGGCTAATACTGCTGTGTTCCTGGCTTTGCTCAAACCGGGCGATACGGTGATGGGGATGAACCTGGCTCAGGGTGGTCACCTGACCCACGGTAACCCCATCAATATTTCCGGGCGTCTTTACAACATTGTTCCTTACGGCGTTGATACCCAAACCGGGCTGATCGATTACGACGAAATGGAGCGCATTGCTATCGAGACCAAGCCCAAAATGCTGATTGGTGGTTTCTCCGCCTATTCGCGTGTAAAGGATTGGGCGCGTATGCGCCAGATTGCCGACAAGGTCGGTGCCTGGTTCTGGGTGGATATGGCCCACGTAGCTGGTCTGGTGGCGGCGGGTGAGTACCCCAGCCCCTTGCCACACGCCCATGTGGTCACCAGCACAACGCACAAAACTCTGCGCGGTCCACGTGGTGGCGTGATCATGGCTAAAGGGCAAAGCGAAGATTTCTACAAACGCCTGAATTCCGCTGTATTCCCCGGCGTGCAAGGCGGCCCCTTGATGCACTTGATTGCAGCCAAAGCCATTGCTTTCAAAGAGGCTCTGCAGCCGGAATTCCGTACCTATCAGCAAAACGTGGTGCGTAATGCCCGCGCCATGGCGGCGGTACTGATGCAGCGTGGTCACAACATCGTGTCAGGCGGGACGGATAACCACATGATGCTGATCAACTTGTCGACCAAGCCCTACACCGGGCAAGAGGCCAGCGATGCCTTGGCAGATGCCTATATCACCGTGAACAAGAATTCGGTGCCCAATGATCCCCGTTCGCCCATGGTGACCTCGGGTATTCGTATCGGAACGCCGGCTGTAACAACACGTGGCTTTACGGTGGAGGACTGCGAGCAGCTGGCGCATTACTTGTGTGATGTGCTTGATGCCTATGAGGCTGGCACTTTAGATAAGGTCAAGCACGAGATCCGGGAAAAGATTGTGAGCTTGTGCCGAAGCTATCCGGTGTATCAGGTGCAGACGGAGCCAGCGCAGCTGTGATTTGATTAATTTTTTATAGGAGCCCAGCCACTTTGGTGGTTGGGTTTTTTTTATGATTGAAATCGCTGTGGACTTGAGTGGTCGTATCTTGGTTGGTTTTTACTTCACGGTGGCTTTTTTAGGATATTTGATTTTTAAGTTAAAAGGTGCCCATTTCGTTCTTATGGATTATTTATGGTCATTTTTTAATAAAGAAAATTATTATCATGATTTTTTGGAAAAGGAACGTAGAGACAATTTGGATGTAGAACGGTTTAAGTTGATGTTTGGCGTGAAAGGTGTGCAGTCTATTGATTCGGTACAAAGGGCTGTGCGGTGGTCCAAGCGCTTGTCTGTCTCTTTACGAGAATTAGGTAAAGCTGGCAAGTGGGTAGATTGGGATAAGCAAGAGGTCACGGAGCCGACGAAGTGCTATGGGGGAGGTGTTTTTGGAGCCGCTTTATTAGTGCTTATGCTGCTCATTATGTCAGTTGGCTTTTCATTAAGCTCCAGGGTTCTGGTGCAATTTAAAGAAAGTAAAGTCTGGGCATGGCAAGGTGAAGATTACTTCAGTGCATTTCCGCTAACAAATGAGCAGGATTGGGTTCTTCGGAAAAAAGATTGCTTTGGTGGTTTTAAAGGGGCGGATTTACCGTTGAGTCCGGATGAAATTGATTATATGTGTATGAATATGGGTAGTGAGAGTTATTTGAAGAGTTTTCGCTCAGGGATGGCTGCTCAGAAATATTTTGGAGTTTTTTCTTTTTTTGTTTTTCTTTATTTTTTAATTGTTTTTAAAATTGAACTTTCATCTTTTTCAACCGCTTCTCGAGTACACAAGTTGGTCAATAAGCCGTAGTTGGTTTCTGGGGTAGGGAATTGGGGGCTTAGCCCCACAGCTTCCAATCTCCATACCCCTTCGCCCGCAGCTCACAAGCCGGGCATTGCCCGCAGCCATATCCCCAGTCATGCAGGGTTTCCCGCTCGTTCTGGTAGCAGGTATGGCTGTCTTCCTGAATCAGCTTCACTAAAGCATCCGAGCCCAACTGGTGGGCCAGCTCCCAGGTATCTGCTTTATCCAGCCACATCAGTGGTGTTTCCACGGTCAGTGGGCGCTCGATCCCCAGGCTTAATGCCACCTGCAGTGCTTTCAGCGTGTTGTCGCGGCAGTCCGGGTAGCCCGAGTAATCAGTTTCGGACATACCGCCAACCAGCGTATCCAGTCCCCGACGGTAGGCCAGGGCGCCAGCCAGGGTAAAGAACAGCAGGTTTCGACCCGGCACAAAGGTATTGGGCAGACCATCTTCCTGCATGGCGATAGTCATGGATTCAGTCATGGCGCTGCCGCCTATCTGAGCCAGGACGCTGGCATCGAGCACATGGTCTTGCCCCAGGCGCTCTGCCCAGTGCGGGAACTGCTGGTAAAGCTTGTCTCTTAGTGTTTGTCGACACTGCAATTCCGCATGGTTGCGTTGGCCGTAGTCAAAGCCCACGGTTTCTACAAAGGCAAAGCGGTCCAAAGCCCAGGCCAGACAGGTGGCTGAATCCTGTCCGCCCGAAAAGAGAACCAGTGCCCGGCGGCGGGGAGTGTGCGGCTTCATGCTTTGACCTGTGCGGTGCTCAGGGCGCGGCGCTTCATGGTGCTGATCAGGGAATTGAGCAGTACGCCATACATGGGTACAAACAGCAGCAGGCTGACGCCCAGTTTGATGACGTAATCGACGACGGCGATCTCGCCCCAGTGTTCGGCCATGAAGGGATTGCTGCTGTGCCAGAAAGCGATGCCGAAAAAGGCCAAGGTATCCAGTGCCTGCCCAAAGATCGAGGCGGCCGCTGGAGCAAGCCACCATTGTTTGTAGTCGCGACGGATGCGATCAAAGACCTGTACATCCAGCAGTTGCCCTAATACATAAGCGGCAAAGCTGGCCAAGGCAATACGGAACACAAAGCTGTTGAATTCGCCCAGTGCTTGCAAGCCGTTGAACTGGCCTTCATTAAAAAGCACCGAGACCACATAAGAGGCGATCAGGGCTGGAAACATCGCGCGGGTAATCACGCGGCGCGCTTCGGACTTGCCCATCAAGCGGACGGTCAGGTCGGTAGCCAGAAAAACAAAGGGAAAGCTGAAGGCTCCCCAGGTGCTATGAAAGCCGAATAGTTCAATAGGAAGTTGAACCAGATAATTGCTGGCAATCACAATAAAAATGTGAAAGGCAATCAGAAGTCGCACGTAGAACGACAGCCGTGAAGACGGCACGGTAGGCAGAGTCATGTCTGGACCTTTTTGGTGGATGGGGTGAGGGAACCCATTGGAAATGGACTGCAACCGACTATTGTACGGTCAGTTGCGGTTCGATGGAATGGTTGTTGCCCGCAAGTGTAGCGTGTGCATCAGACGCGCTTATACGTCTGCCTTGATGAGGCTTATGGCACAAAAAAGGGGTAGGGGGCTTGCAGAGGCTCAAACAAGCCCGCTTGCCAAAGCAAACGAACTTGTTTGGCTCGTTCTTGATGAGCAGCCCTTAGGCCGATGCAGGTTGCAGGCACTCTATCAGCAAGCGCTTGTGCAACTGGTGTACTTCTTCAAAGGGCACGGGCGAGTTCTGTGGTCCCAGAACCAGCAAAACCATCAGCCACATCAGGGAGGGAGAGGCGGCCAGGATGTAGTCGGAGGAACTGACGTCGGGGCGGATGAGACCTCGCTGGATGCCCAGTTCAAAAAACGCCTGATTGGCGGTGTAGTTCTGGCTCAGGAGCTGTTTGCCCCAGTAATGGGCCAGATCCGGCACGCGGCCACTTTCTGTCATCAAAAGCCTGAACATGGCTTGCACGTCCGGGTTGGACAGGCGTTCATACAACTGGTGCAGGTACTCATCCACGATACAGGACAGGGTGTCTGCCTCGGAGGTATCGGATAACTCAAAGGTATTGCCATCAGGCGGCAGCAGAGTGCTGTGGAGCATGTCCTCGAACACTTCATCTTTGCTGCTGTAGTGCGCGTAGATGCCGGACTTGGATATCCCGGCGCGCGCGGCGATGCGCTCCAGCGAAGTACCCAGAAATCCCCGATGAGAAAACTCTTCAAAAGCGGCTTTCAGGATTTCGCGTTTGCGCTCAGCTGACGGTAAGTAACGTCGCTTGTTTGTGCTTTCGTTTTTAGGAGGTTTATTTTGGTGCGTGTCTGTCATGTCATCCTGTGGGGATGGGCAAGATATGGGGCTTGCAGTATATCAGGCCACTTGTCCCAGGCCGATGGCAAGCCAGCCTGGCTGCGGCTTGAGGGCTTGACGAGGGGCTGTGCTTGTTTTGTCACATTGCTGTGGAAATAATAGTTGTGCCATGAGTCTGGGTTACCGCTTGTTTCACTGGATTGCATCGCCTTTGTTTTTTTTAAAAGCCTGAGTTTTTTAGTGAGGCTTTATTTGTTTTTTCACTTGTTTTTATTTCCCTATTCCATAACAGGCACGGTATAACAACAAATGTGGCTGAGGCTGGTCGTTTTTTATCTGCCATGAACTTGATCTAACGCAAAGGTTTTTTATGGCTCTTTATTAAAAGGCCTGCATACAAAAAGTTTAGATGTAAACTGGTGTATTATTAAAAAGACTAAGCAGTCGTATCTGCTTTTTGTATGTACTTTTTGCGGAGTGGCAATGGTTAGCAGGCAGTCCCTTGATCAGACTGAGCAGTTAGACGCATCCGCACGAGCCGCCTGGGCTCGTATCTGGAGTTCCATCTCCGCCGAATCGCAGTTTCTTGCCTGGATGGACTGGATACGTCATCTGGCCCTTAGCCCTGGCAAACAAGAACAGTTGCGGCAGTTGGCGCAAAGCCAATGGGAACAGCTATTTCGTGAATGGAGCGAGGAGCTGGCCGCATCGGCCCAGTCGTCTTTGCAAACCTCAGAGCAAGCTGCAGCGCCTGCCTATACCGACCGCCGCTTTTCGGACCCCGCCTGGGATCGTTGGCCTTTTAATTTGCTGCGACAAACCTATCAGGCGCAGCAGCAGTGGTGGCAAAGTGCCACGGAAGGCGTAGCCGGTGTGGAGCCTCATCATCAAAAACTGATTGCCTTTGGTGCAGAGCAATGGTTGAACATGCTCAGCCCCAGCAACTTTGCCTGGACCAACCCCTTGGTGTGGGATAAAACCCTTGCAGAACAGGGGGATAACTTCAGCCGTGGCCTGGAGAACTGGCAGCAGGATATGCAGGCCCAGTTCGCGGGTGAACCGCCCGTAGGCACCGAAGATTTTGTGGTCGGCAAGGATGTGGCGGCCACGCCGGGCAAGGTGGTACTACGTAACGAGCTGGTGGAACTGATCCAGTACACGCCTTCTACCAAGCAGGTCCATCCAGAGCCTGTGCTGATCGTTCCGGCCTGGATCATGAAGTACTACATCCTGGATCTGTCCGAACAAAATTCCCTGATCAAATACCTGGTGGATCAAGGCCACACGGTGTTTTGCCTGTCCTGGAAAAACCCGCTTGCCGAAGATCATGCCTTCGGGATGGACGACTACATTCGCCTGGGCTGGAAGGCCAGCCTGGATGCTGTCAACGCCATTGTTCCCGGCCAGAAAATCCACGCCACCGGCTATTGCCTGGGCGGCACCTTGCTGGCGATTGCCGCGGCTGCCATGGCACGCGATGGAGACGACAGGCTTGCGTCCCTGACGTTCTTTGCGGCCCAAACCGACTTTTCCGAGCCGGGCGATTTGTCCCTGTTCATTGACGAAAGTCAGGTCAGCCTGCTGGAAGCTCAGATGGCCGACGAGGGCTATTTGCGCGCCAATCAGATGGAAGCCGCTTTTCAAATGCTGCGCTCCGCTGATTTATTGTGGGCGCCCATGGTTAATAAATATTTATTGGGGGAACGCCGCCCCTTGAACGATTTAATGGCCTGGAATGCAGACGCCACGCGTATGCCCGCGACCATGCATTCGCAATATTTGCGCCGCATGTATTTGAATAATGATTTAAGTCAAAACCGTTATCCGGTTGAAGGCCGTATCGTTTCTCTGGCGCAAGTTAATTTGCCTATTTTTTGTGTCGGTACTGTTTCCGATCACGTTGCCCCCTGGCGCTCTGTTTACAAGTTGCATTATCTGGTGCCTGCCGAAATCACCTTTGTCTTGACCACAGGTGGGCATAACGCCGGGATTGTCAGCGAACCGGGCCATCCGCGTCGCAAATATCAGATTCAGACCCGCGCAGCAGGCACTGCGCCTGTTCTGGTGGACGACTGGCAGGCAAAAGCCGCCTCGCATCAGGGCTCCTGGTGGCCCGCCTGGACGGAATGGCTCAAGGCGCGCTCGGGAGCGGAGGTGAAACCACCGCAAATGGGTGCCGCCAAACAGGGCTACGCTCCAATCGGCCCGGCTCCCGGTCAATACGTATTAGTGAAGTAAGCAGTCAGTTCATACAAGCTCGCTAAATGGTGAGCTTGTCGCTCTGTTTGATGTCGGCGATAGGTGCAAAGCCCATCGCTGACGTGCTGTTTTGCCTTGACGGCAGTTCCCTTTTTCTCATTAGGCATTTTTTCCAATGGCCCCACAGACCTACGATTTGAGTCTCAAGCACCGAAGCGCTGCGCGTCGCCCTCATTTCGCGCTGGCTGCCTTGCTGGTCACCCTGGCGGGTTGTGCCTCGATGGCACCCGATTACGATCAGCCCGCTTCCCCCGTTCCACAGGCTTACTCGGACCTGTCCGCAGGCCCGGCCAATGCGGTGCGAGCGCGTGATCTGGGTTGGCGCGAATACTTTAAAGACCCGGTTCTGAGCAAGCTCATTGAGACTGCGCTGGAAAATAACCGCGATATGCGCGTGGCTGTTTTACGGGTGGACGAAGCCCGTGCCATGCTGAATTTGCAGCGCAGCGAACGCTTTCCTGAATTTACCGTAGGGGGGCAAGCTGCTCGCTCGCGTGTGCCTGGGGACATGAACCCCAGCGGCCAGGCGGTGACAGGGGGTGATTACCGCGCCCAGGTCGGTTTGACCAGTTGGGAGCTGGATTTATGGGGCCGCGTACGTAGCCTGGAAGATGCTGCCTTGCAAGGCTGGCTGGCTACCGAGGCAGGCCGACAAGCCGTGCATGTCGCTTTGGTCTCGCAAGTGGCCAATAACTATATTGTGGTGCGCGAGCTGGACGAACGCGTGCAGATCGCCCGCAAAAGTGTAGAGACTCGTCAGGAGTCTTACCGCATTTTCTCCCGTCGTTATGAAGTTGGCGCAACGTCCAAATTGGATGTGACGCAGGTGCAAACCTTGCTGACGCAGGCTCAGTCCATGCTGGCCCAGCTGGAACAGCAACGTGCGGTGCAACTACATGCCTTGCAACAGCTTCTGGGGGCCGATCCGGGCGTGTCTCCAACCGGTGCGCCTTTGAATGAAAACATCATGTTGGCCGAGCTGTCCCCCGGTTTGCCTTCGGACCTGATGGTCTGGCGTCCCGACATTATTGCGGCTGAACACAAGTTGCGTGCCGCCAATGCCAATATTGGGGCTGCCCGTGCCGCTTTCTTCCCCCGTATTGCCTTGACTGGCAATTTCGGCACCGCCAGCGCCGAGCTGGATGGTTTGTTTGATTCCGGCAGCAAGGCCTGGATGTTTGCTCCAACCATCTCCCTGCCCATCTTTGATGGTGGCCGCCGCAGCGCGAATCTGGACGCCTCCTATGTGCGTCGCGACATGCGCATTGCGGAATACGAGAAAGCTATTCAAACCGCCTTTCGTGAAGTGTCGGACGCCTTGTCGACACGCCACTGGTTAAGCCAGCAGTTGGACGTTCAGCTGGTCGCCCGCAGCGCCCAGACCGAGCGCGCCCGTCTGGCGCAGATGCGTTACGACAACGGTTCGGCTGCCTATCTGGAAGTGCTGGATGCGCAGCGTGACTTGCTGGATGTGGAGCAGCAAGTGGTGCAAACGCGTCGTGCGCTCCTGGCCAGCCAGATTGCCATGTATAGCGCCTTGGGCGGTGGGCTGGACCCCTCCGAGCCCCTGACCAACACCCATAACTCCTCTAATTCGGATCCATCCTCGAGCCAGCTATGAGCAAACAATCCTCTTTGAAAAAAAATCTTGTTCCTGTCCTAATCGTTGCCGGTGTTCTGGGCCTGGGGTGGTGGGCATGGCAGAAAATGTCCAATACCGGCCCTGGCGCTGGCTTTGTCAGTGGTAATGGCCGTATCGAGGCGACCGAGATTGATATCTCCACCAAGTTTGCCGGACGTATCCAAAGCATCGCCGCCCACGAGGGCGATTTCGTCAAAGAAGGTGAAGTGCTGGCCATCATGCAGCAAGACAGTCTGGAAGCGGCCCGCGATGAAGCTGTGGCTGGTTTGCGTCAGGCTGAAAACAATGTGGCGGCCTCTCAGGCCCAAGTAGCCTTGCGTGAAAGCGATGCCATCGCTGCCAAAGCCTTGATTGGTCAACGTGAGTCGGAACTGGACGCGGCCCAACGTCGTCTGGCGCGCTCCACCACCTTGTCCAAAGAAGGTGCCGCTTCGGCGCAGGAACTGGATGATGACCGTGCCCGCGTGCGTGGTGCTCAGGCTGCGGTAGCTGCTACCAAGGCCCAGGCCAATGCCGCAGAAGCGGCCATTAATGCTGCCAAAGCTCAGCTGATCGGTGCCCAATCTGCCGTGGAGGCCGCCAAGGCTGCTGTGGCCCGTATCGAAGCTGACTTGCGCGACAGTGAGCTGGTCAGCCCCCGCGATGGTCGCGTGCAGTTTCGTGTCGCCCAGCCCGGTGAAGTACTGGGTGCGGGTGGCCGTGTGCTGAACGTGCTGGACCTGTCCGATGTGTACATGACTTTCTTCCTGCCCAGCGAAGTGGCCGGCAAGGTGGCGTTGGGTACCGAGGTGCGTCTGGTGCTGGATGCCATTCCGGACATCCCGGTTCCGGCCACTGTGTCCTTCGTGGCCAGCTCTGCCCAGTTCACTCCCAAGAGTGTGGAAACGGCCTCGGAGCGCCAAAAACTGATGTTCCGCGTCAAGGCCCAGATTGCCCCCGAGCTGTTGAAAAAGCACCTGGAGCAAGTCAAGACCGGCTTGCCCGGCGTGGCCTGGGTAAAGCTGGACCCCAATGCCAGCTGGCCTGAGTCGCTGACTTCCACCTTGACGGAGTAAACCATGCCCAATCAGCAAGCGGCGGCGGTTGCTCGCGTTGTTGAACTTAGCCAGCGTTATGGCGACACGCTCGCACTGGATCGTTTAAGCCTGGATGTGCCTGCCGCTTGCATGGTCGGACTGATTGGTCCTGACGGCGTGGGCAAGTCCAGCTTGCTGTCCTTGCTGGCGGGCGCCCGTGTGATTCAGGAAGGCCGTATTGAAGTGCTGGGTGGCGATATGGCGGAAAAAAGCCATCGCGACCAGATTTGCCCGCGCATTGCCTACATGCCTCAAGGCTTGGGCAAGAACCTGTATCCCACCTTGTCGGTGGAAGAAAACCTGCAGTTTTTTGGTCGATTGTTCGGGCACGATGCTGCCGAGCGCCGTCGCCGAATTGATGATTTGACGCGCAGCACGGGCCTGCATCCTTTTCTGACACGGCCTGCAGGCAAGCTTTCGGGCGGTATGAAGCAAAAGTTGGGTCTGTGCTGCGCATTGATTCACGATCCGGACTTTCTGCTGCTGGACGAGCCTACCACCGGCGTGGACCCCTTGGCCCGCAAGCAGTTCTGGGATCTGATCGAGCGTATTCGCATCGAACGTCCCAGCATGAGCGTGATTGTCGCCACCGCTTATATGGACGAGGCCCAGCGTTTTGACTGGCTGGTCGCCATGGACGACGGCCAGATTCTGGCAACAGGTTCGCCCAAAGAACTGCTGGAGCGCACGGAAAGCAAGAGTCTGGAGCAGGCCTTTATTCGCCTCTTGCCCGAGGACAAGCGTCAAGGCCACAAGGCTGTAGAAATCCCGCCATTGGATGTGGATGCGGACGATATTGCCATTGAAGCCGAAGGGCTGACGATTCGCTTTGGCGACTTTACCGCCGTTGACAATGTGTCCTTCCGGATACGTCGTGGCGAAATTTTTGGCTTTCTGGGCTCGAACGGCTGCGGTAAATCCACCACCATGAAGATGCTGACGGGGCTGTTGCCTGCCTCCGAAGGTCAGGCCTGGTTGTTTGGCCACGAGGTCGATCCCAAAGACATCGATACCCGCCGTCGTGTGGGCTATATGTCACAGGCTTTTTCCCTGTACAGCGAGCTGACGGTCCGGCAAAACCTGGTGCTGCACGCCCAGTTGTTCCATGTTCCCGAGGACGAGGTGGAAGGCCGTGTGGCGGAAATGGTGGAGCGTTTTGAGCTGGGCCAGATTCTGGACCGTTTGCCCGATGCCATTCCTTTGGGGATGCGCCAGCGCCTGTCCTTGGCGGTGGCCATGGTGCATAAGCCAGAGCTGCTGATCCTGGACGAACCCACTTCCGGTGTGGACCCAGTGGCTCGCGACAATTTCTGGCGCTTGCTGATTGAGTTGTCCCGCCGCGACAAGGTCACGATTTTTATCTCCACCCACTTCATGAACGAGGCCGAGCGTTGCGACCGCATGTCCATGATGCATGCCGGTAAAGTGCTCGATAGCGATACGCCTGCGAACCTGGTAAAAAAGCGTGGCGCCGCTGATCTGGAAGAAGCCTTCATTGGTTATTTGCTGGAAGCCAGTGGCCCCGAGCCTGAAGTGGAACCGGCGACAGAACAAGCGGTGGTGGCAAACGAAGCTCATAGCGAAAAGCGCGAACGCTTCAGCTTGCAGCGTTTGCTGAGCTACACCTGGCGCGAAGCGCTGGAGCTGCGTCGAGATCCGGTGCGAGCCACTTTGGCCTTGGCCGGTTCCCTGATTTTGCTGTTTGTGATGGGGTTCGGGATCACCCTGGACGTAGAGGATTTGCGCTACGCCGTGCTGGACCGCGACCAGACCAGTATCAGCCAGAACTACGCTTTGAACCTGTCCGGCTCGCGCTATTTTCTGGAGCAGGCCCCCTTAACGGATTACCAGGATCTGGACGACAGAATGCGGCGCGGCAAGATTGCGCTGGCGATCGAAATTCCGCCCGGTTTTGGACGTGATGTGCTGCGCGGCAGCAAGCCGGAAATCGCCGCCTGGGTGGACGGTTCCATGCCTACCCGTGCCGAGACCATTCAAGGCTACGTGAAGGCCATGCATCAGCAATGGCTGATTACCCAAGCCAAGGAGCGTCTGGGGGCAGGGGCTTTGGTCGTACCCGCCAGTATTCAGGACCGTTACCGCTACAACCCGGACGTCAAGAGCTTGCCGGCCATGGTGCCTGCCGTGATTCCGGTGCTGCTGCTGATGTTGCCTGCGATGTTGACGGCATTGTCCGTGGTGCGTGAAAAGGAACTGGGCTCCATCATCAACCTGTACGTCACGCCGGTCACCCGAGTGGAGTTTTTGCTGGGCAAGCAGATTCCCTATATCGGCCTGGCGATGATCAACTTTCTGTGCATGTGCCTCTTGGCCATCACGGTGTTCGATGTACCCATCAAGGGCAGCTTCCTGACCTTGAGCGTGGCCACCTTGATGTTTTGCGTGATTTCTACCGGCATGGGGTTGGTGGCTTCCACGGTGACGAAAAGTCAGATCGCGGCCATGTTCTTTGCCATGATCGGCACCATGCTGCCAGCCACGCAATTGTCCGGTTTGCTGAACCCGGTGTCCTCCATGGAAGGGATCAGCCGTTGGGCGGGCGAGATTTATCCGGCTACGCATATGTTCAACATCAGTCGCGGGGTATTTAACAAAGCACTGACCTTCTCGGATCTGCACGGGGCCTTGTTTGCCTTGTTGCTGGCCATTCCGGTGGTGTTGGGCGCGGCGGTCATGCTGCTGAAAAAGCAGGAGAAGTGAGATGAGAAAACTCAAGAATGTACTGTTGCTGGGCCGCAAGGAGCTGTGGAGTCTGGCGCGCGACCCCATGATGCTGCTGCTCATTGTGTACGTGTTTTCGGTCTCGATTTACACCTCCGCGACCGCGCAGCCCGAAACCTTGAACAATGCGCCTATCGCGATTGTGGACCAGGACCAGAGCCCCTTGTCAGCGCGCATTACTTCGGCTTTTTATCCGCCTGAATTCATCCACCCGCACATGATCGAGTATGGGGAAATGGACTCGGGAATGGATACGGGGCAGTTCACCTTTGTGCTGAACATTCCACCGAACTTTCAGCGCGATGTGCTGGCCGGACGCAGCCCCGAAGTGCAGTTGAATATTGATGCCACCCGCATGAGTCAGGCCTTTACCGGCAATAACTACATCCAGCAGGTGGTGATGGGCGAGGTTAACGAGTTTGTGCGGCGGTATCGCAGCATTGACACTTTGCCGGTGGATCTGGCCTTGCGGGTGCGGTTTAACCCCACACTGGAAAAAGCCTGGTTCGGCAGTATTGCCGAGGTCATCAACTCGGTGGCGATGCTGTCCATCATTCTGACCGGAGCCGCCCTGATCCGGGAGCGCGAGCACGGCACGATCGAACACTTGCTGGTGATGCCGGTCACACCGGGCGAGATCATGGCGTCCAAGGTCACGGCCATGGGACTGGTGGTCCTGGTGGCGACGGCGGCGTCGCTGAATTTTGTGGTGCGAGGTCTGCTGGGCGTGCCTATCGAAGGTTCCATTCCCTTGTTCCTGTGCGGCGCCGTTCTGTGTCTGTTTGCCATGACTTCCATGGGGATTTATCTGGCTACCTTGTCGCGCAGCATGCCGCAGTTTGGCTTGTTGTTGATGTTGACCTTGCTGCCCATGAACCTGCTCTCGGGCGGACGTACCCCCCGCGAAAGCATGCCTGAAATTGTTCAGAACCTGATGCAACTGGCTCCCACTACACACTTCGTGTCCCTGGGCCAGGCCATCTTGTTCCGGGGGGCTGGCATTGAAACGGTATGGCAACCCTTTTTAGCCCTGCTGGTGATCGGGACGGCTTTGTTCCTTCTGTCACTGCGGCGTTTTCGTAACACCATCTCTCAGATGGCTTGATGGACTGGGCCCCGTCAGGGGGCACTTTTTTCCTTTAAGGAGATTTCGATGAGCATGGAAACACTTCCCCTGGATCTGTACAAGGCCAATGTTGAGTTGCAACTGCGTATCACGCGCCTGCTGCAGGAGGGCGGCCATCGTTGGCTGGAGTCCGTACAGAAAAGTAATTTGCGCAGCATGGAGCAGACCACGGCCGAGATTGAAGGCTTGTTGCAAACGGGTAACTGGCAGTCCTTGGCCACCTTGCCCGCCGACACGTTCTGGCGTTTGTTCCAGCACGGCGTTAACGACAGCCAGACCATCAATCAATTAGCGATTCAGAACCAGACCGAGTTCACCTCCGGTTTGCAGGAAGCGCTGGAAGCCTGGCAGAAGTCGGTGATGGCGGTGGTCAGCAATACCAGTGCGGCCGTGCCAATGATGGATATTTTCAAGCAGTGGGGCGCACCTTGGGCAAACGCTGCCAGCGCCTCTGACACTAAAAAGGGAGCATAAGCGGTATGTCTACGGTTAAACGCACGGCGTTGGTGACAGGTGGGATGGGCGGTCTGGGCCAAGAGATCGCCCGTGCCCTGCATGATGCGGGCCATCAAGTCCTGGTGACTCACTCGCGCAGCGAGGCCGATGCCCAGGTCTGGCTTAAAGAGCAGGCCGATGCAGGTTATGTGTTTCAGGGCTATCACGTTGATGTGGCCGATTTCGAATCGTGCCAGCAAATGGCGCAAGCTATCGAGAAGGACGGTCTGCAAGTCGACATCCTGGTCAATAACGCCGGTATTACGCGCGATGGCACGTTCCGCAAGCTGAGCAAAGACAAGTGGGACGATGTGCTGCGCGTCAATCTGGACTCGGTGTTCAACGTCACCAAGCCTTTTATTGACGGCATGCTGGAGCGTACCTGGGGCCGAGTGATCAATATCTCGTCCATCAATGGCAGCAAGGGACAGTTCGGTCAAACCAACTACTCGGCCGCCAAGGCAGGGATGCACGGTTTCACCAAGGCCTTGGCTCAGGAAGTGGCGCGCAAGGGCGTGACCGTAAACACAATTTCCCCCGGTTATCTGGCCACCAAAATGGTCATGGCCGTGCCTGAAGATGTGCGTAATAGCATTATCGCGGGCATCCCGGTTGGCCGTTTGGGCAAGCCCGAGGAAATTGCGGCTCTGGTGACCTTTATTGCCAGCGAAGCAGCCGGATTTATGACAGGTAGTAATGTCGCCATGAATGGCGGCCAGCATATGTACTAAGCCCGACTCTGTTCGGCTGCTGCCTGTATGGGCCCGCTTGTCGGGCCTGCGACTTATGAAAGGAATGGATATGCACAAAGATATCGCCATTGTTGCTGCGACTCGTAGTCCCATCGGCCGTTTTCAAGGGGGGCTGTCTACGGTGCCCGCCCACGATTTGAGCGCACAACTGATTCGTGCCGTGCTCCAGAGCACGGGCGTTGCAGCCGAGCAGATTGATGAAGTTATTCTGGGCCAGATTCTGACCGCCGGCGCTGGTCAGAACCCGGCTCGTCAGGCCGCGGTGAACGCTGGCCTGCCTTATGAAGTTCCCTCCATGTCCCTGAACAAGCTTTGCGGTTCAGGCTTGAAAGCGGTGCATCTGGCGGCTCAGGCCATCGCCCTGGGCGATGCCGATCTGGTGCTGGCCGGTGGTCAGGAAAGCATGAGCCTGGCTCCCTTTGTTGTACACAAAGCCCGTACCGGCTTGGGCCTGGGCCACGCCATGATGGATGACACCTTGTTGCGTGACGGTTTGACCGACGCTTTCCACAACTACCACATGGGGATCACAGCCGAAAACCTGGCCGAGCGCTACGGCATCACCCGCGAACAACAAGATGCTTTTGCGGTGGAGTCCCAGCGTAAAGCCGTAGCCGCGATGGAAGCCGGACGCTTCAAGGACGAAATTACCCCCATCGACGTACCTCAGCGTAAAGGAGACCCTGTGCGCGTTGAGGCCGATGAACAGCCGCGTGCCCAAACCACGCTGGAGTCCTTGGCCAAGCTGCGTCCTGCCTTCAAGAAAGACGGCACGGTTACCGCCGGCAACGCGTCCACCATCAACGACGGTGCAGCCGTACTTTTGCTGGCCAGCGCAGAGAAAGCCAAGGAATTGGGCCTGCCCGTTCTGGCCTGGATTCGTGGCTGGGCCAGCACGGGCGTAGATCCGGCCATCATGGGTATTGGCCCGGTATCGGCCAGCCGCAAGGTCTTGAAGAAGGTGGGTTGGGAACTGGATCAACTGGACCTGATCGAAGCCAACGAAGCCTTTGCCGCTCAATCGCTGGCGGTGGCCAAAGACTTGCAGTGGGATATGGACAAGGTCAACGTCAATGGCGGTGCCATCGCTTTGGGTCACCCCATTGGTGCTTCCGGCGCGCGCGTGCTGGTGACTTTGGTTCATGAAATGCGTCGCCGTGGTGCCCAGAAAGGTCTGGCCACCTTGTGCATTGGCGGTGGTCAAGGCGTAGCGATTGCCATTGAGGCCGCTTGAACAGATAGCTGATGGAAGGGAGAAGATGATGACAGATAAGTCTCGTGACGACAGCACGGCCTGGTCCTCCTGGATGATGAATCCCTGGAACCTGGGTCAGACCGTCTCCTCGTACCTGGTGGACGCTTGGCAGCGCGCCATTCTGTATGCCGATATCGAGCGTCAGGTCGGGGATCAGTACCAGGCTCAACGCAAGGTTGAGGTGCCCAATGTGCTGAACTTCCCGGCTGAACTGGTCATGTCGGGCCTGAGTCTTCCCCGACCCGTTAACTATCTGATGGTGCGCATTCTGGCACCGGAAGATCAGCCTACCGATCCCAGCAAACGTCCTTTCCTGGTGGTGGACCCCAGGGCAGGGCACGGACCGGGGATCGGTGGCTTCAAGTCCGACAGTGAAATCGGTGCTGCGCTGCAAGCCGGGCACCCTTGTTACTTTGTTGGTTTTTTACCGGACCCCGTTCCCGGTCAGACCGTCGAGGATGTGATGCGAGCCCATGCTGCCTTTGTCAGCAAAGCGGCTGAATTGCATCCGGAAAGTCAGGGCAAGCCGGTGGTGATTGGCAATTGTCAGGCGGGCTGGCAGGTCATGATGGCCGCCGCCGTCTGGCCGGAGCTGTTTGGCCCCTTGATTCTGGCCGGTGCGCCCGTGTCCTATTGGGCCGGTCGCAACCCCATGCGTTATGCCGGAGGTCTGCTGGGCGGCAGCTGGCTGACTGCTATGACCAGCGACCTGGGCAATGGCCGTTTTGATGGTGCGTGGCTGGTCAAGAATTTCGAGAACCTGGACCCGGCCAATACCTTGTGGTCCAAGCAGTACAACGTGTACGCCAAGGCCGACACCGAGGCCGAGCGCTATATCGGTTTCGAGAAGTACTGGGGGGGTTATGTCTTTTTGAATGATGTGGAAATGCAGTACATCGTGGACAACCTGTTCATTGGCAACAAGCTGTCTACAGCCCAGTTGTTGACGTCGGATGGCATCCGTATCGACCTGCGCAATATTCGCTCGCCCATTGTGGTGTTCAGTTCCTTTGGCGACAACATCACGCCGCCTGCACAGGCCCTGGGCTGGATTACTGACTTGTATCTGGACGACGATGATGTACGCAGTCACGACCAGACCATTGTGTTCACGACCCATGATCGTATCGGGCACCTGGGTATTTTTGTGTCGGGCAGTGTGGGCAGTAAAGAGCACCGCAAATTTGCCAGCACGATTGATCAAATTGACCTGTTGCCCGCCGGAATTTATCGGGCCACTGTCGAGGAAACGCCCGACGACGACACCTTATTGAATGACCCCTATCTGATGTCGGTGCGTCAAAGCAGCCTGGCTGAAATTGCGGAGATTGTGCAGCCTGATCCCGAATCTGATCGCCGCTTTGCTGCCGCTGCCCGTCTGTCGGAAATCAATCTGGCTTTTTACAAGAGCACCTTGCAGCCTTGGGTAAAAGCTTTGACTACGCCTTATACCGCCGCGTTGCTGGAAGCATTGCATCCCATGCGCTTGTCTTACGAGTCCTGGACCAGCGCCCATCCCTGGGCCGCAACGATCCACCAATGGGCCGAGAATATCGCACAGCAGCGTCAGACTGTGGATGAGGATAATCCTTTCCTGGAGGCGCAGGAGAATTTCTCCCAGGCCATGGAACGGGTCTTGAATAATTACCGTGATCGTCGCGACAGCATCTATCAGATCTGGTTCGACACCGTCTATGGCTCTCCTTTGCTGATGGCCCTGGCCGGTCATGCACCGGGCGATTCCATCCCGGCGCGTCCCCATCCTGGTAGTTCGCCCGAGCATCTGGCCTTTGTACGCCAGCAAATGCACAGATTGGATGGCTTGTTGAACGAAGGCGGTTTGCTGGAAGCAGCACTGCGTGGTTTGTTCCATATAGCCAAGCAGCGCAACAGCGTGGACGAGCGTTATCACCATGCCGCCATGCGTTTGCGCGAGCAATACGACACGGGCAATTTTGATATTGAAAAAATGCGTGCTGCAATTCGCGAGCAGGCCCTGGTGCTGGCGCACCACGGTCATAAGGCCGTGGAAGCGATTCCCCATTTGCTTAGCAAGCAGACGCCCGAGGAAATTCGTCTGGTGGCATCCCTGATCAAGCAATTGATCAGCGCCATCGACGAACAAGACCCTGCCTCCGAGGCGGTAACTCAAGCTTCCCAAGAAGTTCTTGGCTTGTTCGAGTCAGCCGCCAAACAGCAGGAGCAGGGCGAGAAATCGAGCAGTGCAGGCACCAAGCCCGTCGCCAAAACAGCAAGCAAGGTCACAACGAAAGCAGCTGTTAAAACGACGCCTGCAGTGGCCAAGAAGTCGGCTGTTCCTGCGTCAGTAAAGCCAACGGCGGCCCAGCCAGTACAGAAAACGGTCGTGAAATCGACTGGTACATCGTCACCAGCTACGACCGCTAAAACAGCAGCAACAGCACCAGTGAAAGCAGCCGCCAAGCCCGCAGCTGACAAGCCTGTTGCTCGCTCCATGGGTGATACCAAGGTTGGCGCCACGACAAAAGCAGAGGGTAATACAGCGGCCAAACCCCAGGCCAAATCGGCGGAGCCCAGCAAGGAAACAGGTAAAGCGACCCGCGTTGCTGGGACTCCAGCCTCCGCCGTTTCAAGCTCGGCAGCTCCTGCTACAAGCAAATCGCCAGTATCTAAACCTGCCATGAGCCCATCGCCAGCATCCGGACAGAGCAAGGCTGTAGCTCAGCCTGCCAGCACGGGCGCTCCGTCCAGGACTCGTCAGCGCAAATCCTGAGATTTGGCGTGAATGAATTTTTGAAGGAGTTTTGAGTATGAAGTATTCATTTTCCGGCCACTCTGTTCTGGTAACGGGTGCGGCCTCCGGCATTGGTGCCGCCACGGCCCGCATGCTGGCGGCCAATGGTTTGTCGGTCGTGGTGTCCGACGTACAGGCTGATGCCGTGCAGGCCGTGGTCAAGGAAATTGAGCAGGCCGGTGGCAAGGCCGTGGGCAATGTGGCCGATGTCACCCAGCCTGATCAAGTAAAGGCGGCTGTTGATTGCGCCATTGAGCATTTCGGGGCCTTGCACTTTGCCGTCAATAACGCCGGTGTGGGCGGGGATTCCGGCCCGGCTGGCGAAATGGACCTGGATGGCTGGCGTCGCCTGATCGACATTAATCTGAACGGCGTAGCCTATGGCCTGCGCTATCAGATCCCCGCCATTTTGGCGGCAGGGGGCGGCGCCATTGTGAATATGTCTTCCATCATGGGCCTGGTTGCCAATCCGACATTGCCCGGCTACAACGCGGCCAAGCATGGAGTCGTCGGCCTGAGCCGTTCTGCGGCTTTGGAGTATTCCTCCAAAGGCATACGCATCAATACCATCCACCCCGGTTATGTGGATACCCCCATTCTGTCGGGCTTTGATGAGGCCGCGCGCGCTGCTTTGGTGGCCCAGCACCCGATTGGTCGTTTGGGCCATGCGGATGAAATCGCCCATGCCATTGCTTTCCTGCTTTCGGATGGTGCCAGCTTCATGACGGGTGCTTGCATGGTGGCCGATGGGGGCTACACCTCTATTTGAGTTGGGGGATCACGTCGCTGCGAGAACAAAATCAGTATTTCAATCCAAAATTAGCCAGCGAAAATCCGGGCCCCACTTTTACTGGGGCCTATTTTTAAGGAGTTCCACAATGAAGTATTCATTCTCTGGTCACTCTGCTTTGGTGACGGGGGCAACGTCAGGTATTGGCGCTGCGACCGCACGTGTGCTGGCTGCGAATGGTTTGTCTGTGGTGGTGTCCGGTAGAAATCGTAGTGCCCTGGAGGAGGTGGTCAAGGAGATCGAACAAGCGGGTGGCAAGGCGGTAGCCCAAGTAGCCGATGTGACCAAGCCCGAGCAAGTGAAAGCCTTGGTGGATTGTGCCATTGAGCATTTCGGCGCTTTGCACTTTGCTGTCAATAATGCAGGCATTCTGGGCGGCTCCAAGCCGGTTGGGGAGATGGATCTGGATGATTGGCATCGCCTGATCGATACCAATCTGAATGGCGTAGCCTATGGCTTGCGCTATCAGATTCCGGCTATTTTGGCAGCGGGTGGTGGGGCGATTGTGAATATGTCGTCCATCATGGGCCTGGTGTCCAATGCCCGTTTGCCCGGCTATAACGCGGCGAAACATGGGGTAGTGGGGTTGAGCCGAGCCGCAGCGCTGGAATACTCCTCCAAAGGCATACGCATCAATACGATTCACCCCGGCTATGTGGATACACCGATTCTGTCGGACTACGACGAGGCGGCGCGGGCTGATCTGGTGACTCAGCATCCTATTGGCCGCTTGGGGCATTCAGATGAAATTGCCCATGCCATTGCCTTCCTGCTGTCGCAGGGGGCCAGCTTCATGACGGGAGCATGTCTGGTGGCCGACGGGGGCTATACCGCTCGTTAAGCGACAGGTTTGGCGGCTCTTTTTTTGTGTTGGAGCCGCCATCCTGTGTTGGAAAATATACTGATGCCGACATCCGACATCCGACATCCGACATCCGACATCCGACATCCGACATCCGACATCCGACATCCGATACCTGATATCCGGCTCGATCCTTGATGCGGAGGAATGGGGCACCTCTATTCCAGTCTTATTTCACACCAATAATTTTGATGGTAGTGATCGATACCGAGCCCGGCAGCACACCAGTAGCAGCATGAGCCTCGGTGATAGGGATATGGATTCTTGCCGAACCGCCAATACCCAGTTGTTTGACGATATCTTGGAATAGGGGCGGCAAGTTCGTGGTGAGACTGGTTTTGGTTTCTCTGGCCGCCAGCACCTCACCTGTGGCCAGTTCCTCATCCAGTTCAAACAGAATGTCGCTGCTAGCGGTTACCATGGGCGCCTTGCCCTTGCTCAAGATTTTGTAGACCACACCATCAGGCATTTTGATTGCGCCTTTTTCGGCTCCAGCCGCCGCAAGAACAGACTTGGCCTGTTTCTCGTTCTTGGACAGCATGGCTTGCTCCAATAACTTGTCTACGTTGGCCAGCTCCACAGAAATGATGCTGGAGGACAGCTGCAGGCGTTGATCGATCTTGTCGCTGAAGCCTTGTGAGAAGGCTTGCAAATCCAGTGTTTTGCCAATGGATGCCAGCTTCTGTGTCTCGTGCGGCGCACTGTCCGCATACCAGGCTCCGATGGCATAGCTAAGGCGGATATCTGACGAGGCTGCATCATTCACAATCATGCGCCTGGGGGCTCCGCCAGATTCGGCCTTGCTGGCAGTAAGAGCCTGCGCGACCAGTCTGTGCTGCAAGTCCTGTTTTGTTTCCTTCAGACCATCAATTTCTTTTTTGAGGGTGGTGATTTCAGCCGCATTTGCAGCCAGTCTGCTGTCTTGTGACTGGCCATTAGACAGCTCCAGGCTTCGGTCTCTTTGCAGGCTTTCCAGTTCTGATGCCAAAGCATGTTTCTGACTCAGCTCTTCTTCCAGACGCTGACTCAATTCCTTGATCCGTGCTTGGTTCTGCTCCTGATCGATAGCAATGGGCGCCAGGACCAGAGCTCCATCCGGTTCTGCCTGTAGCTGCTGGAGTTGTTGTTGCAGCTGGCTATTCAGGTTTTCGGCATCCGACAGGCGCTGTTGCAAGGCGATCAACTGAGTATTGGCTTGATGCAGTTCGTTGCGGAGCAAGGCTTGGCTGTTGTCCTGATCAGAATCGACAGCGAAAGAGGGGACGGTATTTCGCTTTACTGGATTTGAGGCGGGTTGGGGGCGAGCTAGGCCGTCGCCAATAATGTTTTCCTGGGCCAGGCGGTCCAGTAAACCTGTTCCAACCGAGTGAGAGGCCTCATAGAAAATCAGCAAGGTGCAGCACAGGGCTGCATTGAAGTACTTTTTCATAGCTTGTTCAGGGATTGAACGCGATCGACCATATTGGAATAGACGGCGTTGTTGATCCGGATGCAAACCAGGGAAAGCATTTTATTCACTTCGGTCAGCATGATTTCAGACGCATTTTCATCAATCAGAGATGCATTGGCCTTGTAGATGCCAAAGTTCTCATCAATGGTCTGCATTTGCTGTCGATATTTCTCATAAGAGACGGGGTCCAGCTCTTTCAGCGCGGCGAACTCTTGAAAGCACTTGTCTTCCTTGCCCGACGCGGCGGATTCCGGGGTGGGCCGAACAGGGGCGCTAGCTTGGCAAGCAGAAAGAAAAAGAGCGACCAGGATGGCCGCGCCGGGAACAGCGAATCGCATAAACACCTCGAGACGTTCGACTATCTTTATTCAGATTCTTTTAGGGGACGAGCATTGAGTTCGAGCGTTGCAGCCAAGTTGGGACATGCAGGCCATTTCTGCCTGTGGTAAGTGATAGCCTCGCGTGGCGCGATCAGAGTGTCTGGGCTTGTGCTGCACGGGAATTGGACCATGCAGATGCGGGCAGAAAATTAAGAACTATCTGATTTTCACGGTTCGCGATTATCGACAGGAGTACAAAAATCCTGCCGCTTTTCATAGGAAGCCGTGATTGTGCAGGGGCGGGCTTGAAAGCCCGCTAGCGTGTTCAGTGGGTAAGGTCCGGATCTATGGCTTGCCTGATGTTTGGGGCGGGATATAGATCAGCGACAGAAGCAGTAGCATCAGGCAGATAAGTCCGGCCAGAATATTGGTGCCGCTCCAGCCAGCAAAGCTGAACAGGAAGGCAGGGGCAAAGGCACCCAGTGTGGCAAAGATGGAGACGCCCAGATCATTCAAGCCCTGTACCGCCATAGCTTGCGGCTTGCCTTCCAGGCAGTTGCTCAGCAAGGCACTGCCACCGACATAAGTAAAGTTCCATCCCAGCCCCAGCGTTAACAGGGACAGGCTCAGCGCCGTATAAGTATGAGCCACGATATTGGCCAGACTGCTGAGCAGCAAGAGCACGATGCCGCTGATGGCAATGGTTTTCAGGCCAAATTTTTGAATCAGAAAGCCGGTGAAAAAGGAGGGGGCAAACATGGCCAGCACATGCCATTGAATGGCGGTGCTGATATCCGAGAAATGCACATGAAGATGGGACATATGCATGGAAGCTTGAATCATCAGCAGATTCATGATGCCGTAACCTATGGCCGCAATGCAGATGGCAATGGCCAGGGTTTTGTTGTGCAGCACCAGTCCAAGTGCCTGGCCACGGCTTTTTTCCCCGGGTGCCGCGCCATGACTCGGTTTTACTTCTTTGATGAGCAGATTCAGTATCAGCGACACTAGGGCCAGAACGGTGAAGGCAGCATAGCAGGCGGAAAATTCCTGTCCGAAGCTGCTGCTTTTCAAACCCCGTATCAGCATTGGGCCTGACACGGCGGCAACTACCCCGCCAGCCACAACTAATGAAATGGCGCGTGGTTTCAATCTGTTGTTCAGTCCGTCCGTGGCCGCAAAGCGATTGAAGTTGGCAAAGGCAATATAGATTCCCAGCAGGGCGTGTGAGGCCACCAGCCAGGAAAACTGCTTCATTTCGATCGCCCAATATCCCACCACCCCCGATACAGCCAAAGGCAGGCTTGCCAGCAGAAATGATTTCTTGCGACCTATGGCAGCCATCAATCTGGAGGCGGGCAAGGTAAAGAGCATCACAAACAGGAACTGAAAACCGTAAGGAACGGTGGATAACCAGGGCTCGGGGGCCAAACTGCCACCTACCAATGCAGCCATGGTGACAGACATGACGGCAGTGGTCAGGTTGATGGATTGGGCCAGAAAGTAAAGGTAGGTTCTGTAAGGAAGGTGGATGGCAGTCATGGTGCTACGTGGCGAGGGATATTGAGGCTGATCGTGCAGTCAGGACCAGCGGAAGTGTGATGCAACGCGTTCTGTATGTGCAGGAGAAAATGCTGGTCACGTCTGCACATGCTGGTGGGGATTTTGGCCTTGTCGGGGGCCCCTGTCTCGAACAGTCGGTGTACTATCCTGAAAACTGTTAGCTAATTTTTTCTAACAGTGTTTGGGGAGCAGGCAGGTATGGGTTTTCATGAGCGTTTGAAGGACGCCATCCTCCAGGGCGAGTGGGCGGTAGGGCAGCAGTTACCTTCGATTCGCAAGATGATGGCAAGGGAGGGTTTGAGCCATCACACAGTCGTCAGTGCGTACACCCGTCTGGTGGGTGAGGGCATGCTGGAGGCCTTGCAAGGGCGCGGTTATTTTGTGGCCCGCTGGTCCGGTTTGAACGAGGACCTGCCCATTCTGCCGTCCGAAGCCCCGATGGATCCCTTGTTTAAACTGCTGCAGGCCAGGCCCGAGCAGTGCAAGCTGGGCTGTGGTTGGTTGCCCCTGCTTTGGCGGGATACGGATATGCTGGCCAAGGCCATACGCAAAACGGCCCGATCTGGCCGTAGTGGTTTGGTGGAGTATGGCGATATTCATGGGTATCTGCCGTTACGCAAGCAGTTGTCCCTTTTGCTGCGTCAATCGACCTTGATCCAGGTTTCTCCTCAGCAGATTTTGACGACCCTGGGAGCAACGCAAGCCTTGGATCTGATCTCGCGCACGGTGATTCGCGCCGGGGATCATGTTCTGGTGGATGAGCCTTGCAGCAGTAATTTGATCAAGCTGATTCGTTTGTGCGGTGGGATACCTGTCGGGGTGCCTCGTCTGGCGGATGGGCCGGATGTGGCGGCGCTGGATCGTATTTTGCAGACTCACAAAGTGCGGGCTTTTTTCTGCAATAGCACTTTTCATAATCCAACTGCTGCGGGTTTAAATCCCAAGGTGGCTTTTGAAGTGCTGAAGCGCGCAGCCGAACACGATTTTCTGATTGTGGAAGATGATGTGTATGGGGATTTTTTCCCTGGTGTGCGTCAGACGTTTGCGGGGCTGGGGGATTTTGAGCATGTGGTCTATATAGGCAGTTTCTCCAAGTCGCTGTCGGCTTCCTTGCGTATCGGCTATCTGGTTTGTGGGCCGAAGTTGATGGAGTCCTTGCTGCGTCTGAAATTGTTGACCAGTGTGGCCGTACCGGGGTTTTGCGAGCGTTTTGTGAATACGATTCTGGCCGATGGCACTTATGCCAAGCACACGCAGGCGATTCAGCGCCAGTTGATGACGCATCAGCAAGTTGCGCAAAAGGTACTGAAAGAATACGGCTGGGAGTTCGAGGTGCAGGCGCAAGGTGGAATGTTCTTGTGGATTCGGCATCCGGATCTGCCGGATTTGACGGACTTTATTCAGCGGCTGGAGAGCAAAGGGGTTTTGCTGATGCCGGGAAGTGCGTTTGCCGTCAGCAAGGAGTTCAAGGACAGGACGCGATTGAATGTGGCGCATTTGATGCCTGCGGTGTTTGATTGTCTGGATGTGAGTGTGGGAGCTTGATTCTTGGTCAGTATCTGGGTTTTTTTGCCAAGACGCCCCTCAAGCCCGCCGCCCGACCAATCGGCTGAGCCCTTGCCGGTGCTGCGCACCGGTGCCCTTGGCGTACCATTGCTCCGGGCGCGCCCTTAACTCCGGGGGTGACTGGTCCCCCGGACCAGCCACAAGCGTCCCCGTCAAACAGAAGGGCGCTTGCATCCCTACGCAATGGTTCGCCGGCGGCAAGGACTCTGACCCGCCGATTGGTCGGGCGGCGGGCTTGAGGGGCTTGGGAAATACATAAAGAGCAAGCCAGAATCCCAAACTGGGTTCTGGCTTGTTGGTGTAAAAAAACCGGCCCCGTTTGCCTATGCATACAGGTGGGGCCGGGGTCGGCTTAAGGCTTCAGAACGGGTTGGTGTCCTGCCAGGGGTTTCATCGATTCCACGGCGTAGGCTACGTTCAGGATGCGTGCTTCTTCAAAGGCAGGGCCGATGATTTGCAGGCCTACGGGCATGCCGTTGGAGATACCGGCGGGCACCGTGACGGCCGGCAGACCGGTCAGGTTGCTGGGGCCGGTAAAGCGGATGCCTTCGTCGATGAAGTCCAGCGTTTTTCCGTTGATGTTGACGGTATCCACGCCAATGTCCGGTACCTGGCAAGGCAGGGTGGGGGCGATGATGACGTCTACGTCGCTGAAGGTGCCGGTAAATTGCTGTTTGAGGGCGCGGCGTACTTGCTGGGCTTGCAGGTAGTCGATGCCGCTGAACAGTTCGCCCAGTTCAAACAGGAAGCGAATGTCACCGCCAAAGTCTTCTGGGCGTTTGATCAGGTCCTGGTGGTGGATGGTCGCCGCCTCGGTCAGGCTGACGGCCAACTCGGCCCATTCGGAGTAGCGCAGGGCAGGCACGTTCAGGGGGATGACTTTGGCGCCCTGTTTTTCCAGGTCGGTCAGGCGGTCGCGAATGACTTTTTCAATGCCCGAGTCGACATTCTTGAAGAAGTAGTCTTCGATGATGCCAATGCGCAGGCCTTTGACGTTGCCGTTCAGAGCGCTCAGGTAGGAGCCGACAGGGACATTGGCGCAGGTCGGGTCGCGGGGATCAAAACCGGCAATCACTTCCAGCATCGCGGCAGCGTCCGCTACGGTTTTGGACATGGGGCCAACGTGGTCCAGGGTCCAGGCCAGCGGATAGACGCCAAATTTACTGACGCGTCCGTGCGTGGGTTTCAGGCCCACAATGCCGCAAGCGGCCGACGGGATGCGAATGGAACCGGCTGTGTCAGTACCCAGCGTGTTGTAAGAGCTGTGGGAGGCAACGGCGGCGCCGGAGCCACCGCTGGAACCGCCGGGGACGCGATCAGGGTTCCAGGGGTTATGCACGGCACCAAAGTGCGGGTTGTTGTTGTCAATGCCCCAGGCATATTCGTGCATGTTCAGCTTGCCGGTGAAGATTACCCCGGCATCGCGCAGCTTGGTGGCAACGGTGGCGTCGTCCTTGGAGACAAAGTCCTTGTGAATCTTGGAGGCCATGGTGGTGACCTCGTTCGCAAAGTAAATATTATCTTTCAGCGCCAGGGGCACACCATGGAACACGCCCTTGTACTTGCCGGCCATGATGTCCTGTTCGGCTTGCTTGGCACTTTTTCTGGCCTGCTCGGCGGTGACGGAAATGTAGGCGTTGGTCTGTGGGTTCGACTTGTCGATGTAGGCCAGTAGGTTGTCGGTCACTTCGACAGGAGAAACAGCCTTGTTGCGCAGTTTGTCCGCCAGTTCAATGACGCTTAGCTCAAGCAATTCCTTATTCATGGTGATCCCCTCCGGCCAGGTGTTTGATAGCAAGGTCGGCATCGTCAATGGCGATGCCTTCCAGATTGCCTTTCATGGCTTGAATCTCGCGCCATTTGGTCTCCAGCTTGGCCAGATGTTCGGGACTGGGGTGTATTCCTTTTGCAGCCAGGGTGTCTTTGACACTTACAGTCATTTGTCCTCTCCTTATCGTTTTCAAAACCGTGCATGCGCCAATGACGCGCACAAAAAAAGCCCCACCCCTGGTGACAGGGAGTGAGGCTTTATTGCCTGCATGTCGCTGGCAACGTTGGCAGCGCATGCATGTGTTTTGGCAGACTCAGATGTCTGCTTTTTCAATCTACAAAATATTGATGCCTAAACATACTGGGGTTTACCAGAGGACGTCGAGGACGGGAAAAGCTCGTCGATTTTGCAGCTTTCCGGCCTCTGATCTATGCGCTTTAGCCGGCTTGATTCACAGATTCAGACAGTAGGTAAAAAGCACTATCGGAATAGTCTTATGGTTTGTTGGGGTATGAATGGGTGAAATTATATCTGGGTCTTTTTACATGCCTATTTAAAAAAAGGTAATCCCATGAGAAATAAAAAATGCAAAAGCAAGTTATGTTCAATACTGGTAGCCGGTTTTTTTACCTGCTTTTCCGTGAATGCTGTTGCTCAAGCTAGTGAGGATTGCCTAAGAAATACGGATTTGAATTTATATGACTGGAAAGTCGAGCCTTATGGAAATGGATTCTATAACGGTCAGGTAATAGCATCAGCATTGACAAACGCGACATTCTTTTATTCGTCAAAAGAGCGTAAAGCCAGTGTGGATGCGGGGGGAGTGAACGGTGGTAATCACCCCTATAACGCTATTCCTATGCCCAAGACACCTGGTGTGGGAGTACGAGTTTCCTGGAATGGATTTTATAGTCTTTACGCGTTTACTGCGTCCTCTGTCCGTCCTGACGGAACCCCGGTTTCTGTTTCTTATATGGGGAAGATGTTGACCGGAGAAGGCCCAAAAAGTTACACGATTTCGTATTATTTTAAATACGAAATCGTGGTGATCGACGCGGAAAAATATAAAGGTGGAAAGCTTGAGGTCACTAATGAGCAGGCAGTTACTGCTTTTGTTTCTCGGACTAGTTCGGCAGGCAGAAACACAATTTGCGTTAATGGGATCCTTGATCTTATGGGGCCTTTGGTAAAAGGGGGCGGAATTCCCGAAATGCCCAAACCACCAGCGCCCACCTGTTCGTCGGCTGACCTGAACCGGGTGGTGTCCATGCCGCCCATCACCCTCTCGCAGTTGGCCGCATATGGCAGCAGTCGCAGCGAGGGGAGGATCGCTGAACAGAACTTTGAACTGGTAGGCCGCGGCTGTCCGGCAGGTACCACGATCAAGGCCTTTTTTACCGATACTCGTGCCAGTTCGGAGTCCAAGAATTATTTGCGCTCTTCACATCCGTCGGTTGGTGTGCGTCTGTATCACCGGGATAGCCAGCAGCCAATCGAGTTTGGTCCTGCGCCTGTGGGTTCTACTTTGCCGGACCGGCCCCCCGTCGTGGAAGGGCCAACAAGCAGCTCTTTATCTGATATGCATTTGCCTATCACCGCCCAGTATGTGCAATTGCCCAATGTGCAAAGCGGCACGGTAACACCAGGCAGTTTGCAGGCCGAGGCCGTGGTCACTTTCATGTATGACTAGGCCTGTAAGGGCATCCGCTCATACAAAGAGCGGGCTGCACTGGCAAGGGCTGGGGTTTTCAGACTATTCCTAGGCCATTAGCCCGCAGGAAATCTTACGATCTCAGTTATCGATTCTGGCCTGGAAATTCCAGTCTGTTCATTGTTAGCCGGGGACATTCATGTTCGCACCATCCACTTCTCACATGCCACCTACGATGGTGATGAACTTGCTTCGTCAGCCTCGCTCGGAGTCCGGCTTGTGGATGCCCCGGCGCATTGTCCCTGCTGTCGGGCGTTCTGCTAAAGCAAGCGCAGCTCCGGTAGACAGCAAGGCCTTGAGCAGCCGCCTGGTCCGGCCTTACGGCTTTTCGGGCCGTAGCGGGTGCGCTCAGCCTGAACAGGGCGGGATGCTGATTACGCGGGCTGTTTTGCTCGATGCCTTGCGAAAGGAGCAGGTTCAGGCGTGGCTGCAGCCCAAGGTCTCGGTGCAGTCCCAGCAGTTGGTTGCGTTGGAGGCTCTGGCGCGCTGGCGTCACCCTCAATGGGGTGTCTTGTCACCCGATGTATTTTTGCCCTGGTTCAGTGAGCATGGCCTGGACGAGGCTTTGCTCTTGCATATGCTGCAAGAGGTTCTAGGTTTGCAGGCCTATTGGCGTCGTCAGGGTTTGTCGGTGCCTGTGGCAGTGAACCTGCCTACTCATTTGCTTGATGATGTCAGCCTGCCAGATCGTCTGATGGCCTGTGTACAGGAACAGCAGGGGCAGGCCAGCCAGATTACGTTGGAGTTGCTGGAAAACTCCAACACCCGGACGCCCTGCGCCTTGTTTTTAGGGGCTTCACGCCTGGTAGCGATGGGCTTTGGGCTGGCGCAAGATGATGCCGGGGTGGCCTACAGCTCAATGGAACGTTTGATGTCAGCCCCGTTTTCAGAACTCAAACTGGACCGGCAAAGTGTGTATGGCTTGGCGCACAGTCGCGAGCAAAGTGAACAGGTACAAGACTGGATCCGGGTGGCCAAGCAGCGTGGCCTGCGTGTTACCGCCGAAGGAGTAGAGCAGCAGGAGGATCTGGATTGCTTACGACAAATGGGCTGTGATTATGCTCAAGGCTATTTGTTCGCCAAACCCACACCCGCCTTTGAGCTGGATATGTGGATGCGTCAACGTTGGGCGACATGAATCAGGCATGCACGGCCCTGCCTTGTGCGTATTCAGGAGAACAGGTTGTTCTGGGTACAGAACGCAATCAGGTCCTGGTTGTTATGCACGTTCAGTTTGCGCATGGCCGATGCTTTTTGGGCGCTGATAGTCTTGATGCTGCGGTTTAATTGTTCAGCAATGGCGCTGATGGAGTCTCCCATGGCAAACAGGCGCAGGACTTCAAATTCCCGGGGGCTCAGGGACTCCAGGCGTTCCTGTACCGAGCTGGTCAGCACGTCTTTGGGCGTATCTTGCTTGAAATTGGCGGGGTAGTACTTCACGCCCTGGCGCAACAAGTGCAGGGCGACCAGGACTTCAGAGAGCTCGTCCTGTTTGAGGACAACTCCTTGTACGCCAGCATCGTACAAAGAAGAAATAATCATGGGGTTGGACACCATGGTCAGCACAATCAGTTTGACGTCGGGAAAGTGGCGCCGTAGATAAGAAATGAAGCGCATCCCGTCGCCATACTGCTCATCGCCGGGCATGGAGTAGTCGGTAATGATGGTATCGGGCTGGTTTTTCTGCAGGTGCTCGACCAGCTCCGAGGGGCTGGCAGCTACGGCCTCAACGCTCAGGTTGATATCGCGGCCCAGCAGCTCGCGTATCCCCATCAAAATCAATGGGTGATCGTCTGCAATGATGACGCGCAGTTTCTGAATGGCGGGCATTCGGGTTTCCTTGCCTGTTTTGCTAGACTTGTTCAATCAGCTCGCGTAGTGCCTGGCACACGGCAGCGGCTGTATGAACTTGTGTTTTAGTTTGTTGAGTATTTTGCCTGAAATTCTGTTCCAGTTCTTTCACTCTGTCCGCGATTTCATGCAGACCCATTACCACCAGAGCTCCAGCCATGCGATGCAGGACGGCCTGGCTTTGCGCCGCGTTTTGCTCTTGCAGGGCTTGTTCCAGAGTCTGTAAATCCTTGCTCATGGTGCTGCGGAAAATATCCCGATAGCGTTTGGGCACAGGTGAGGTAGCTAACGATTCCAGCAGACTGCTCAGGGTGGCCAGATTCATGGGCTTGACCAGGCATGCGTTCATGCCGCTTTGCGTACAGCGCTGGGCTTCGTCGCGCATGGCGTTGGCGGTAATGCCAATGATGGGTGCATTCATGCCTTGTGCACGCAGATGACGTGCCAGCTCGTAGCCCGTCATATTGGGCATATTGACGTCTGTCAGTAGCAAATCATGGTTGTTGTCATCCCACAGACTCAAGGCCTCTTCGCCATCTTGAGCCAGGGTTACCTGATATCCCAAACGCTCCAGCTGTTCCCGCAAGGTCGCCTGATTGAGCGGGTTGTCTTCAGCGACCAGCACATGCAGGCCTGGGCGGCTGGGGGGCTTGATCGCTGTTTTGGCGGGTGGCGTGGACTCCAGGATTTGTGCCGGCGTGGCATGTTGTTGTGCCCGCCAGCGCTCCAGGGAACGAGCGATGCTTTCGGGACTGGTGCCATCCGCCTCGGGCAAGGTACTACTGCCATCGCGTGCCGAGACACTGAGGTAGGGGCCGAGCCAATGAGGTACCGGCTGGCTGCCGGGCATCATCACATCCAGCAAGATCTCTTCGGCCTGGCCTGTCAGAGAGTCGCTGGGCAGCAGGGCTTGTGCCTGGGCATTCCAGCGGATGAGCCAATTGCAGATCGACTCGGACAATTCGGCATGGGGTGTTCGCACATGCAGCTTCATGCCATGCAGGTTCGGGGCAGGGCGGGTTTGGGCCTCTTTGGGCTCTATGTCCAGATTCAGCGTAAAGGAGAAACTGCTGCCCAGTCCTGGTTCACTGGTTAACTGAATCTGACTGTCCATCAGTTCGGCCAGACGGGCACAGATGGACAGGCCCAAGCCTGCTCCTCGTATGGTGTGCTCGCCCGCATGGGCGACATAAAAGGGGGTAAACAGCTTGTCCTGTCGTTCGTGCTCAATGCCCACGCCACTATCAGCCACCTGAAACATTAATTGGGCTTTTCCTTGGGCAATCTGCTCAAGACGCAGTCGCACAATAATGTGACCTGCCTGGGTGAACTTGACGGCATTGCTGATCAGATTGCTCAGAATCTGACGTATGTGCAGAGGATCGCCCAGGACGCAGGACGGGACATCCGGGTCTATATGGCAAAACAGCAGCAGGTTTTTTTGCTGAGCCATGGCGGTATAGGTGGCGGTGCAATCCTGGACCAAAGCAATCGGGTCCAGGGGCACCGACTGCACATGGGTCTGGCCCGCTTCAATCCGGCTGATATCCAGAATGTCACTGATGATCTGCAACAACTGGCGCGAGGCACCTTGAATTCGGTCTACCTGTTGATGCTGCTGGCTATTTAATTCGGTCATGGACAGCAACTCCAGGGAGCCCAAAACGCCGTACAGAGGCGTGCGAATCTCATGACTCATCGTGGCCAGGAAAGCGGACTTGGCCGTACTGGCTTCATCGGCGGCCGCGCGCGCGCGTTCCAGTTCACGCTGGATTTCTTCTTGTGCCGTCAGGTCCATCAACACACACAGCAGAACGTCCTGCTCATGGTAGCGGCTGGGTGCGCAGGCCAAATGCAGGCTGCGTCCATCTGCTAAATCTACTTTGCCTTCGGTGGCCTGCGCTCCCTGTTGCTGCAAGGTGTTCAGGGCCAAGGCTAGCGGTGCCTGTTCAGGTAATACATCCCCCGCATCCAGCCCCAGCCATTCCAGTGCCTGGGCATTGCCAAAAATAATCTGCCGCTTTTCTTTGCTGATCACGCACAGAGCTACCGGCGAGGTATCAATGATGCTGCGGTTGAAGTCCCGGCTTTCCAGCAGTGCACGTTGGGCCTGACGTGCTGGCTCCACCACACGGCGCCCGTACCAGCGGGCATAAGCCATGCCGCCCAGCAAACTCAGCAATAAAAACACGACCGTGCCCAGGGGCACCCATGTGCTGTCCAGCAACTGACTGGGGCTGATCAGGTAGCGCCCTGTCCAGGTGCCGGAGGGATCGCTCATTTGAAAGGCCAGGCCCCGCCAGCTGATGCTAAAACCATCGTGCTGCAAATCAGGGGAGTCGTTTTTACCGATCAGCAAACCTTGCTGGGTATGGTGCAGCCAGAATCGATACCCGACAGGCGCTTCGGACTGATTGAAAAATTCCCGCAGCCTGCCTTTGTCAAACAGACTCATGGCCTGGAATCGGGCCGGGTCTGCACCAGGTACGGGCAGTCCGGGCAAGGCAACCGGGATGATGCCCAGCATATGCAAGGGGTGGTCGGGCAGGGAAACCCACTTCACTGCTTGTGGACTGGGTAAAGGCGTGCTCCAGGGCTGGACGTGGTCGCGTGCTTCTTTGTGCGACGCAATAGGCAGGACCGTATCTGTGCGGGAGGATTCCAGCTCCGGAATGCTCAGGCTGTCCTCCATGTCGGGATGGAACAGGAACAGGTAGCCGGACGGAAAATAGGATCTGGCCCAAAAGGACGCAAAGCTGTCGGCCAGATCGGCCCCCAAGGTTCCGTAGGCCTCTTTGGGGGCGCGGCAGTGCTGCTCGCAAATCATGGAAAACGAGACGCTGGCTGTTGGCCGCCAGATACTCACGGAACGGCCGCTTTCTACCGGTGGAGGTTCTGGCTCCGGCCCGGCTTGCAGTTTGGCGGCATCTGCCTTGAGCTGCGCTAAAAATCGTTCCTGTTCGTGGATATAGGCCACCGTCACGGCGAAATCGGATTTCAGACGATGGCGCTCCTGGCTGAAAAAATGCTGGCCGCCTACGACCAGAGCGCCCAGCAAAACGAAGGAGACAGGAATAACGCTAAGCAATAGTCGCGTGTGTCCACGCGAGCGCCGCGTCATACGATTAAAAGGTGAGTTGGCCATGGTTCTCCGTGAGGTCGCCGATTTGGGCAATTCCTGCCGTATCATACCGCCCTGCGCCGCGGTAGCGACGTAGCATTTGTGGCTGGTCGGGCTGGTTTAGAGGGTCGGAGGCTGCAGGCTATCGCGCAAGGCGGCCATGGGCAGAGGTTTGATCAGCAGGGCATCCATGCCTGCGGCTGACCATTCTTTGTCTTTATCCAAAATGGCATTGGCGGTAATGCCAATAATGCGTCCCTGGTAGCCTTCCGAACGCAAGGCGCGGGCCAGAGAGTAGCCGTCCATGCCGGGCATGAACAGGTCTGTAAACACAATATCAAATTGATTTTTGTTTGCCAGTGTCAAGGCGGCTTCGCCGCTGGCTTCCAGATGAGTCGTGCAGCCCAGCAAAGTTAATTGCTCCTGAAGAATTTGCCGGTTAACCGGGTTGTCGTCCACGACCAGTACACGTTGGGGGCGTACGGAGGGTTTTAATGTCTCTTTGGTCGGCTGAGGCGCGCAATCGAGCGCTTGAGCCTGCTGCACCGCTTGCATGATGTGTTCCATGGCGGTCGAGGCAGTGTAGAAGCAGTCAGGATTATCGGCTTGAGGGGTTTGGGTCTGGGTATTGGGTTGAACCATGACCTGGCGGCCTGTCCACTCAGGTGTACTGGTGGCAAAAGACGGCCAGCTATGCACCAGCACAGCCCCCGGTTTGGCGACTTGCCCGGTGTAGGGCAGGGCATAGGCACCCCAATGACGGAGCCATTTGCTGACGTTGGAGACGATTTCCGGGATGTCTCCAGTCACATAGACGGGGCGGAATGCTAATTTGGACTCGGGAGCCGGAGCTGTGCCGGGCGGGGAGGCCACAGGCAGAATAACTTCGAACGTGATACTGGTGCCCAGGCCCGGTTCACTGACCACGGACAGAGAGCCGCCCATCAGGCTGGCCAGGCGCTGACAAATGGGCAAGCCCAGACCCGTGCCAGGCTGCTTGTTGGCACCACCTTCGTTAAGGCTGAAATAGGGCAGGAACAGTTTGGGCAGAACCTCTGCACTGATGCCCTGTCCGGAGTCCGTAATCTGAAAGCGCAGTGACAGGCGGTTGCCCGGCTGGGGTTCAGTATGCAGACGCAGCACCACATGGCCAGAAGTGGTGAACTTGATGGCATTGCTGATCAGGTTGCTCAGAATCTGGCGAATCTTCAGGGGATCACCAATAGTGGGAACCAGGGCCCTGACTGGGGTGATGGAATACAGTAGCAAGCCCTTGTTTTGTGCGGTTGCAGCAAACGCTGCAATAGTTTCATCCACCTGCTCCTGCGCACAGAATTCGCGCGGTTCCAGAGTGACGTGCCCCGCTTCAATACGAGACAGGTCCAGCGATTCACCCACTACCCGGAACAGTGTTTCGGCCGAGCGGCGCAAGGTGTCCAGATAGGGCGAAGGGTGTTGCTGCTTTTCGGATAGAGACAGGAGCTCCAGCGTCCCTAGAATTCCGTACAGGGGCGTGCGGATTTCATGACTCATGGTGGTCAGGAATTGAGTTTTGGCGATATTGGCGTTCTCGGCCAGTTGGCGGGAGTGGCGCAGGGCAGCCTCTTCGGCTTTCTCAGCGGTGACGTCAATAATGGAGCACAGAGCCGCGGGCTGTCCGCGGTAATGCAAGCTGATGGCATGGACACGTACACTGCGCCCATCCTTCAGGGTAACGTCGGTGCATGTGCTGGGCTCATGCTCACCGGGTAAGCGTGTACGCCATTGATCATCACCTTGCATCCAGGTGCGTGCCTGCAGGTTTTCTTGAAAAACCACTTCACCTTGGGCGTCGACCAGGGCCAGGCCGACAGGAGCCATGGCAACCAGCTTGCGATTCAAGGACACGCTATCGACCAGGCTTTGTTGCTGCTGGCGCGCAGGCAGCAACAAGCGCCTCCGTATCAGGCAAGCGCCGACCAGAACAACGGTGGTAAAGACGGTGAGGGTCAGCAAGGCCGTGATCAAGGCATTGCGGCCGTCGTGCAATAGCTGTTTGGTGGGCAGGGCGTAGAGTACGCGCAGGCCGCCCGTCCCAATGGATTTGCTCAGGATGATATGTTTGGGCCAGCCTTTGCCGTCAAAACCAAAGTAGTCCTGCTGAACCCAGCGCAACTCGGACGCATCAGGCGGGGAGCTGCTGTACAAAACAGCTTGCCCGCGTATATCGAACAAAATGTATTCCGTGCCAGGTGGTGGTGGCGTCAAGGTCAGGGCGCGGTCGATATTGTTCAGTTCAAGACCCAACCAGGCTCCCTGACGGTTTTCTCTGTCTATCGGGGTGTAAGCCACCAACTGCGAGAAAGAGTCATTGTCCTGGTGTAGCCAGAGCACGGGAACTTGCCGGGCGTGAGGCTGTTTATTGATGGTGTTCAGGCGTGTGGCTAGCGCATCCACCTGTGGTTCCCAGAACCGGCGCTGGCCGTCGCGCTCCAGACGGTAGTCTCGGGCAGGATCCAGCTCGCTGTATCGCAAGGTGCCTGTGCGATGGATGGCATTCCAATGGCGGCGCGTCAGTAAAAAGACGTAGTGATCGGCTGAGCCATTATTCGGGGTGTCGAGCGTTTCCAGGTTTTGTCTATTGGACGAGAGCTGCACGGTGTCGGGAGAAACCGCTGCTGCGGCCACGGCGCGCAGCAGGACTTCACGCTGGTCAAAAAATAATTGGGCGTGGTCGGCAGCACTGTTCAGTTGCCGACGGTACTCGGAAATCAGGTGCGTAGCCGATGCATACAGATATGCCCCGGTGCCCAAGGAGGCACACAGGATAAGGATTAAGGACAAGGCACCCAGCAAGACGCTGGGAAAGCGAGGAACCTGCATGCAGGGCAGGTTCTCTCGCATGGGGCTGCCTCTTAGCTGAACGGGCCTCATACTGTTCCGTCCTGGCTTGCGCCTTGTTTGGCCAGATCGCCGGGCAGCATGGGATCAGGTTCACGCTTGACACAGTTCAGGCGAAGCAATTGATAGTTCAGGCTTTCGGCTTGTTCGGCCAGCTCGTAGCGGGCGCGACACAGCTGACCATTACGGCTGATATCCAGATAGCCGCGCATTTGTTCAGGGGAGACCATGGTCAGGATACGGCCACGCGGGTCGGTCATGCCCAGTTGCTGGCCGGCGGCATCCCGCACCATGGCGCCAAAGGGCAACGCTGCACCTTGCTCATCGCGCAATTCAAACTGTACGCGGTAACCGACTTCGGCCTTGAAAGTAGCCAGGGCAACCGCACCGCGGGTAGGGACGATTTGCTGCACGGCGTTGTCGAATTCGGCATTCCGCGGGGCGTTGCGTGTATCCAGGCTGACGTGGTTGCTGCGGTAGGGGGTGGCATTGGGGATGATGGCGTAGCCGTTCGAGCCGGTCTTGACACCTGCGTGGCTGGATACGCCTACCCCGGCTACAGGCGGCTCTACTTTGGCCAGCATGATGGTCTCGCCCAGAGCCTGACCCAGGTTCACCCCGCCGCTATGCGCCACAATCGAACCATTGGCCGAGAAGTTGCCGGAGCTGTGTTGATTGCCATAGGAGTAGCCGGCATTCATACGGGCAAAAGAGCTTGCTGTTCCCACGTTGACCGAGGCACTGCTTTCACCGGCAGCACTGCGGCCACCAGCGACGGCGTAACTGATCTCGCGCTCGGTAGGCAGCAGGCCGCTGGCACCGGCCTGGACAGCATTGCCACTATTGTCGTGGCTGACCGTGGTGAAGCTTTGTGGCGCATTTGGTCCGCTGCCCAGAGGAATGCTCAGAGTCAGCATGACTGCGTTGTCGTGCGAGCGCGAAGGACCAAAGGAAGACTGCAGGTTACGGGTACGGGTGTACGACAGGTTGTAGTTCACCTTGCCGATATGGTTGCTGTAGCCCACTGACAAACTATTGGAGGAGTTGTTCTCCCAGTTCTTGTTGTAGGAAGCGCTCAGGTACAGATTGCCACCGCCTACAGGTTGGCTGATATTGGCATCGATGCGCTGGCGCGAGTCACGTTGACCGTACAGGCGCAGGTGCGCTGGTGCTTCTGTGGCGGTGACGTGATCGGACAGGGTGCGATAGCCACGGCTCAAGTCGTGACGCATATTGATGGACACGTTCGAGCCAGTAGCCTCGATGAACTTGTTGTAACGCAGGTTCATGCTGGTGCCCTGGGATTGCTGGCCCTGGACACGACTGGTGGAGCGGGTCGCATCCAGCGAGACCGCACCCAACTGGGTGTTCATGCCGACCCCCAGGGAATAGGCATTGAAGTCTTTGGAGACCTGCACCCCGGCGGCCAGGGTGGTGTTGGCGCTGACGCCATACAGCATGGAGCCGCTGACAAAGTGGGGACGCTCCTGCATTTCGTCGTTCAGGCGCAGTTGACCGGCGGCGATGTCATAGCTCAGGCGGCCTTCACGCACCATCAAGGGCGGTGCAGAGAATGCCTGGCGCAAGATGCGACGCGAACCATCGGCTTCGATAATGGTGATTTCCAGATCACCGTTCGAGCCCGAGGGCGCCAGGTCACTGATGGCGAAAGGACCGGGGGCGACGTTGGTGGTGTAGATCACATAGCCGTTCTGGCGTACTTCCACCGTGGCATTGCTTTCGGCCGTGCCACGGATAACCGGCGCGTAGCCCTGCTCGCTGTCGGGGCGCATGGCCTCGTCCGAGAGCATCTGCACACCCATAAAGCGCACACTGTCAAACAGGGGCGAGCGGGTATACGTCTGCCCGGCCAGCAACTGGCTTTTCAGGGACACGATATCGCGCTGGGCGTAAGTGTTCTGGCTGGTAAAGGAGCTGGAACGATTGGTGCCCGAGGTGTAGTAGGAGTTGTTGCGTATGCGCCAGGGGCCGATGTTCACACCCAGGCGCAGGTCTGCACTCAGGTGGTTGGTGGCGGACATGCCTTTGCTTTGATCGCGGCGCACATTGACACCGTAGTTCACAAAGGCAGCTGTCTGGCCTTCGTCCCACAAAGAGGGATCAACATAACCGCGTTTGCTGGGGCTCAGGTAGATCTGCGGGATACTCAGCAGCAGACGCAATTGGGCACTTTCGTAGACCACGGTGGCGTCAGGCACAATTTCGGGCAGACGCAAGCAGGTGGACTTGGCCGACACGGGAGCGGGCAATTTGCTCAGATCAATCCCGATCTGCTCGAGCATCTCCTGGTCAAAGCAGGGTTCGTTTTCGTCCGTACGCGGGTTGCGTTTGAAGGTGATGTCGCGTCGTCCGGTACGCTGCTGGTTCACGTACAGGTCCACGCGCTGTACGCCTTCAGCGACGTTGCTGCTTGAGAGCAGGGTGCGCAAGTCGGCGGTGGAGGCGTTGCCTTGCAGGAAGGCCATGTTAAATGCCATGGAGTCACCGCTATCCAGAGCAGCAACTTGTACGGGCTCTGTCTTGTTTTCTTCGGGAGCGGGCACGGTAACGGAGGAGGTCGTCTGAGCCTGGGCAGCACAAGCTGCAAATACCATGCAGGGCAGCAAGGCAATCCGCAACGCGGCCAGTGGCTGGCGGCTGATGGGATGAACGCGATGGCAGAACAGATGGTTTTTTGTGAACATGACTCTGCACCCAGGGGGCGTGATTGACGATTTGAAGACGTGCAAGGGCTCCTGCTACTGGCCGGGTGCCAGTAGCCGAAAGGGTCAGACGTGAGAAGCGGGGAGTGGGCGGCGGGTCGTGCCGCCGGCTTACGGAGTGTCCGAGCTCAAGGCGCGGGCCTGAACTTTGCTTTGGCCGTTCAGGCGAACTTCATAGGGATCGGCGCTGCCGTAGTCGCTGATCGCACGAAACTGCAAGGTGTCTTGTGCGGCGGAGCGACCCAAGGGCACGCGGCGGGTCTGGCCAGGGGCAATCATGCCGGGGTCTTCCATTTCCTGGCCCTTGGCATTGCGCAGGGTGGACATGGACACGTGGTAAGCGCTGGGGTTGTGGATCTCCAGCATAGGTGCGCCCTGAGCGTTGACCACGGACCACTGCAAATCGACAGGGGCCTGGGCGGCCGAACCGGGCAAGCCGTCAGGACGGAAAAATAATTTGATGCGTTGGCGAATGGCTATCTGCAGCTGATTGTCTCCGGGACTTTGTTGCGGGATTTCCTGGATGTTCAGCCAGAGCACGGTTTCGCGGTCACGAGGCAGGCCCTGATCACCACCGGCATAGAGCACACGCATCACTTGCTGGCCGTTAGGGGCAACTTTGACCAGTGCAGGGGTAATGGCAAAGGGGAGTTCTGCTTGATCGTGATCGGTATTCGTTTCCAGCCAGGACTGAACCAGGATGGGCGAATTGTCGTTGCGAACCACAATGGACGCTTCTTGCTGCTTCTCGGGCAGGATCAGGCGGGTACCGCTCAAGGAGATGGATGCCTGAGCCTGGTTGCTCAATAGCGCAGCGCTCAGGGCCAGACATCCCAAAGCCAGTTTCTTGAAAGTTAAGATGGACATGGTTCATTCTCCTTGAGGGGTTGGTTCTGGCGAAAGGGATCACCCTTCGCCAGAGGTTCAGGCAGTCTTATTCGTAAGACAGCTCGTAGGCAACGGTCGCGTTGGCTTGGCCACCGACAACATCAGCAACTTCAGCACCGGCCTTGCGGGTGTAGTAGGCGGTCAGAGGAATGTTGATGGCGCCGTCAGCGTAAGGAGCTTCCAGCTTGGCGGTGCCGCTGGTGAAGTCCAGAATGGTTTGGTCGCTGACCAGCATGATCTGCACGTTCTGGGCGCCGCCAGTGACAGCAATACCCTTGCCGGAGGTCGCGGTAGGAGCCAGCTTCAGCTCAACTTTGGTGCCGGTGGCACATTCGATCTGCATATCGATGTTCTTGGAGATCGAGGTGATGCCGCCTGCGGAGGTAGCGGGCGTCGCTTCCGTACCCAGAGTCTTGGCCGACACAGGGCCCATATCGACCAGCATGTTGGCACCGGAGCTGGAAGCACCAGGAGAACGCACGGTGCAACTGTCAGCGTTGATGCTGCCTACAAAGTTGATGTTGCCGCGGGCACCGATAGTGGATTCGGCTTGAGCACCGGCAGCAGCAAAAGCGGAAAGGATAGTGAGGCCGAAAAGGATCTTTTTCATGATTGATTTGACTTCCGATTGTTGGACAAACGAAGCAACCTTGTTGTACGCCTTGGGGCGCTCTAAGGTTCCCAGGAGTGTGCTCTGTTTGGGCACAATTGAAGTTTAGGAAATCAATCGGGGAAAAGATTTAGGACTATTCTTAAAATGCAGTCCTATTAATTGAGAATGTTTTTTTTAATTGTTTTGTTCTGTCAAGTGGCTTGTTTGCTTGGTTTGCAATTCTTGACGATTAAGCTTGATTGGGTTTGAGTATCAATTAAGAGCGGAAAAATAACTCTAGGAATAATCTTAAATAATTGAATAGACTGCGCTTTTAAAATTTCATCATTAATTGGCCCCGATAGGGGTTGGAAACGAATTTTGATGAATGAGATGCGTGATATGTGGAACCGTATATTCAGGAAACAGGAGTTTTCCCGCCAGCGATTCGTGTGGGCTAAAGCATTGATGCTGCCCATTGCCTTGCTTGTCGGGATGGGCCAGGTCCAGGCTCAGTCAACGAGCTGTTTCAGGTCCCGAGACCTGACGGCACGCTCAAGCTGGAGCATGGCCCCTAGCGGCACCGTCTTTAAAAATGGCGATATTGTAGGGCGTACGTCTGCCTATGCTGAGTACTACATGCCCATTGCCCACGGCGAAACAGTGGATGTCTATGCAAGCGGGCAGATAGTGGATAACGCTTATCAAGCAGTTCCCTTGAGCGGGATGCCAGGGTTGGGTTTGGTCGTTCGCTGGGCGGGGTACGCCTCCACTGTCTCTTTGACGCCAATCGGACCAAGTGCTCCGCAGGGAACGATTATTTCCAGTAGCCCGTGGATTTCTGTGCTACGAGCGCGAACAACGGCCAGTTACACGCTGGCCCAGTTCTACAGTTTTGAACTGGTGGTTATTGATGACAAGGTATATAAAGGCGGCAAACTGACCTTTACTGAAGCCAATAAAGTCCTTGTTATGACAGCCAATCAAAAGGGCACGGCTAATGCACAGCTTTGTATTAATGGGTTCGTGGACCCCATGGCGGCTTTGACCGGCACCGTGCAAGTGCCTGAGTTGCCCAAACCTGCCTTGCCTAGCTGTAAGTTCTCGACCAGTACCTTGACTCAAAATGTGGTTCTGGGACCCGTTGATCCCGGTCAGATTGTGCCTGCAGGTGCAAGTCGCTCTTCAGGTGCGTCAGGGCAAGCCCATTTCTTGATTGAGGGAACGGGTTGTACCAAAGACACCAAACTGAATATCTATTTCACCGACACCAGGGATAGTGCAACGAATAAAAATTATTTGCTCTCAAGCAATCCGGCAGTCGGGATACGTTTGTTTCATCGCGGTGAATCTGACCCCCTGCCTTTTGGTCCTGCGCCTTCAGGCTCCTGGGTGCCGTCGCGTTATGCGCCTTCTGTAGGGCCGGCTCTGACGGATGGTGCTGTACTGTCTACCGGTTTTACCGCTCAGTATGTACGGCTGCCCAATAAAACCGAATCAGATGTCAGACCGGGGCCTTTGGAAGCGGCTGCAACTTTTGTGATTGTGTATCCCTGATACGCAGGAAGAAAAAAGCGGAGCCAAGGGGCTCCGCTTTTTTTATTTGCTGGTGGCGGGTGCCTGCCAGCGTAAATAGGCATTGCGGGTTTGGGTGGACACGGACTCCAGCACCTTTTGATGTGTCACCTTATGGCGTGCCAGCAGGCGTGCATCTGCCACTGTTCGGGATTTGCAGAACCAGTGGCAGCTGTGTTGAAACAGGTATAGCTCGGCGGACAGATGAAAGGCCCGGCTTTTTGGGTCCAGCTGTTCGGGGTTGTCCACCATATGACGCAGCCCGGCAGCATGAATCTGCAATAGCTGGCGGAAGTCGCGCGTCATGGAGGGGATGATGCGTTCGGCATAGGGCACGCAAAAGGGCAGCATGCCTACTCGGGTGTTTTCTGCTGGTTCTTTTTGCAGAAGGTCAGCCAGAGATTGAATCTGGGTGGCTACCGCGTTTTCGGTCTGGGCAAACATCTCCAACACCTGCAGTTGGCGTGAGGGGTCCTGCTCGCCAATCGCGCGGGTATAGCCTTCCGTCAGCGTTTCCATATGGCGTTCCAGCTGGAAGCTGCTCAAGTGGCGACCCAGCAAGATAATGCGTCCGCGTTGATACCGTGCCCGCACAAAGTGCAGGGCTATTGCGGCGACCAGAAGAAGAATTACTGTGTCCATCATCCGTGTTTCCGTGCAGGGCCAGGCACCTTGTTGTTTTCTGCTGCAGCGCCAAGCCTGGCTATAAAAATCTCGGCTGCCAAATAGCAGCCGGCCATTGTATCCCGCCATTCTTTATTCTTGTTTTCATTCTTGTCGGGGATTGCCACCAGTGAGGCCAGGTGGATTGCACAGACGGAAATCGCTGAAAAAGGGAGCACTCCCCCCGAGCAGCCCCCAAGCTTGAAGACGAATTCAAGCTTGGGGAACTACGTATGTGTGGGGTGCGTCTTCCAGGTAGAACGCAGCCCTTGATGCAAGGGCTGACTCCAGGAGGGTTGGTATCCAGGTTGCAGCTGGATTCCAAGCTGCAATTGGCTCTGTTCTCAAGCTTTTCCAGCGGCTGGCAGGGCGGGGCTGCCGGATGCTCTTGCCTGCTCCTGACTGATCTGACGGACTACCAGCAGCATGCACAAGGCCGAAACAATAATGCAGGGAATTGCCGAGCTGATGACGCCAGCGGCTCCATACCCCTGGCTAAGCAACATGCCTGCAAGGGTTGGACCCAGCGTTGCGCCGATACGGCCAACGGCTGCAGCGGTGCCGACGCCAGTGGCACGTACGGAAGTAGGGTAGACAATACCGCCAAAGGCATACAAGACGCCCTGGCAACCAATCACAAACGCACCCGTCAGTGCGGCAGCCCAATACATCTGCGTCAGGCCGGATGCGGCGTTCAGGCTTAACAAACCAGCCAGAATACCGCCGTACATCAGTGCAATAACCAGGGTTTTGTGCCAGCGGTCGGTCAGATACCCTAACAAGACGGTGCCCACGGTTGCGCTGACCATGAACCAGAATTGGGCTGTGCTGCCTTGCTTGCGGCTAAAGCCCAGCTCCTGGAACAGGGAAGGAAGCCAGCTCAGCATCAGGTAGACCACCATCAGCGTGAAAAAATAGCTGACCCACAAGAGCAGGGTGCGGGTGGCCAGACCATTGCTGAACAGATCCTGGAAGCGCCCTTGAACGACAGCAGGGCTTTGTCGAGCCTGCAGGAACTCGCGTGATTCGGGCAGGAACCATACCATGACAGGAATAACCAGCAGGGGGAGCAGGCCGCCCAGATAGAAGATGTTTTTCCAGTTTTCACCAAAGTTGGAGGCGGCGACCAGTGACAGAATGGCGGCCCCAACAGGCATGCCGGCATACATCATGCCCACTGCACGGGCACGGTGTTCTGGTTTGACGGATTCGGCAGCCAGCGTAATCAGATTGGGCATGGCCGCGCCCAGACCGGCTCCAGCCAGAAAGCGCACCATCAACAGAATGGCCAGGCTATTGACCCAGGCAGTGAACAGGGTAAACAGGGCAAAGATGGCGACCGAGGCAATCAGCACGGCCTTGCGACCGTATTTATCGGCCCAGCGTCCGCCCATCAGGGAGCCGGGCAGTAGCCCCAGAATGCCCGCACTTAGAAAATAACCTTGGTAGGTTTTATCCAGACCAAACTCTGCTGCTACGCCTTTCACGGCAATACCAGCGGCCTGGATGTCCATGCCTTCGATAACGGCGATCAGAAAGCAGATCGCCACGGTGATGACCGCATGTCTGCGGCCTTGAGTATGTGTCATTGCTATGTCTCCTCGGTTGACCGGGACGTTTTTCTTGTTGCTTCTGCCCCCTGCCCGCCCCGAATTCAGGGTGCAGAAACCCGCTCACCGCGTGGCAAGGCAGCGCTGAGCGGGGGTAGAACTTTTTTTTAGAGTCTCGGAATCAGGCTGTGGCGCCTTGGCGCTGCAGCAAATCCAGGGCCACGTCCACAATCATGTCTTCCTGTCCGCCCACCATGCGGCGTTTGCCCAGTTCGACCAGAATGTCCACGACTTTCAGCCCGTACTTGTTGGCTGCGGCTTCGCTGTGGCGCAAGAAGCTGCTGTAGACACCGGCGTAACCCAGGGCCAGGGTTTCACGGTCTACACGGACCGGGCGATCCTGCAGGGGCCGCACAATGTCGTCGGCGGCATCCATCAGGGTGTACAGATCGGTGCCATGGTTCCAGCCCATGCGCTCGGCAGCCGCAATAAAGACTTCCAGCGGTGCATTGCCAGCACCGGCGCCCATGCCTGCTAGGCTGGCATCAATGCGGTCGCAGCCTTCTTCAACGGCCACAATGCTGTTGGCCACGCCCAGGGACAGGTTGTGGTGGGCGTGAATGCCGGTCTGGGTTTCAGGCTTGAGTACATCCTTGAAGGCCCGGAAGCGTTCGCGCACATCGTTCATGTTCAGGGCACCGCCCGAGTCGACCACATAGCAGCAGGTTGCCCCGTAGCTTTCCATCAGCTTGGCCTGTTCGGCCAGATGCTGCGGACTGGTCATGTGGCTCATCATCAAAAAGCCGGCGGCATCCATGCCCAGCGAGCGGGCGTATTCGATGTACTGCTTGCTGACGTCCGCTTCCGTACAATGCGTGGCAACGCGTACGATGCGTGCGCCGGCGTCGTAGGCGGCTTTCAGATCATGAATGGTGCCAATGCCCGGCAGTAGCAAGGTGGCAATCTTGGCGTGCTGCACGACCGAGGCCACCGCCTCGATCCACTCCAGATCAGAGTGCGCCCCAAAGCCGTAGTTGAAGCTGGAGCCGCACAGCCCGTCACCGTGGGCCACTTCAATCGAGTCCACCTTGGCCTGGTCCAGGGCACGGGCAATGTCGATGGCGTTCTGCACGCTGTACTGGTGACGCACGGCGTGGCTGCCGTCGCGCAAGGTCACATCGGAAATAAACAGTTTTTTTTGTGAATCGTGTGCCATGTTCGTGTCCTTGCTAATCATGCGGCCTGCGTCAGCAAGCGGGTTTGTGCCAGACGCTCGGCACAGGCCAGGGCGGTGCTGGTCATGATGTCCAGATTGCCTGCGTAAGCGGGCAGATAATGGGCCGCACCTTCCACCTCGATAAAGACCGACGTTTTCAGACCGGAGCGCAAGCCCAGACCGGGCACATTGATGGGCTGGTCTTCCCGGATCAGGTCAAATTGCACTTTTTGCTTGAGGCGATAGCCGGGCACATAGGCCTGAACCTGGGCTGCCATAGCTTCAACCGATTGCTCGATTTCAGCCTCTTTGCCCGGATCAGTCAGGGTGTAGATGGTGTCGCGCATCAGGAGCGGGGGCTCGGCCGGGTTCAGCACAATAATGGCTTTGCCTACCTGTGCGCCGCCTACCACTTGCATGGCTTTGCTGGTGGTTTCCGTGAACTCGTCAATATTGGCGCGCGTGCCGGGACCGGCCGACTTGGACGAGATGGAGGCAATGATTTCCGCATAGTGCACGGGGGTGACTTGCGAGATGGCCGCGATGATGGGCACGGTGGCCTGTCCGCCGCAGGTCACCATATTGATATTGGGCGCGTCCAGATTGTCTTCCAGGTTCACCACGGGCACGGTGTACGGGCCAATGGCGGCAGGCGTCAGGTCAATCACCTTGATGCCGTGTTCTTGCAGCAGCGCATTGTGGCGGGCATGGGCCCCGGCACTGGTGGCATCGAACACAATACGAATGTCCTGGAAGTTGGGCAGCTTCAGCAGCCCTTCAATACCTTCATGGGTGGTGGGCACGCCCAGCCGTGCCGCACGGGCCAGGCCGTCCGAGCTGGGGTCGATACCGACCATGGCACCCATGCTCAGGTATTTGCTTTGGCGCAGTACCTTGATCATCAGGTCGGTGCCGATATTGCCCGAGCCAATAATGGCGACGGCAATTTTGGGGTTTGTCATGTGTGTTACTCCGAACAAAGAGGACTTAGCCTGCGCTGAAGGTGACCGATACCGAGCCTATGCCCTCGATCACGGCTTCAAAGTGATCGCCGCTGGCCACCGGCGCCATGGGGCCCAGAGCGCCGGTCAGAATGACATCCCCGGCCTTGAGCGGATCACCCAGTTTGGCCAGGGTGCGGGCCAGCCAGGCGGCTGCATTAAAGGGGTGGCCCAGGCACTCGGCACCACTGCCGCTGGAGGCCGCTTCGCCGTTACGCAGCAGAGTCATGCGGGCGGCGCGCAGGTCCAGACCATCCAGGCGACGGGCGGGTCCGCCCAGCACATACAGGCCGCTGGAGGCGTTGTCGGCCACGGTATCGACAAAGCGGATGTCCCAGTTTTCGATGCGGCTGCCCACAATTTCCAAAGAAGGCATGACCCAGCCTACGGCGGTGGCGACATCCGCAAAGCTGGTGTCGGCGTGGGGCAGGTCGCGCTCCAGAATCAGGGCGATTTCGGCCTCGATCTTGGGCTGCAATACACGTTCGAAGGGGACGGTGTCGCCATCGCCATAGGCCATGTCGGCAAACAGGGCGCCGAAGTCGGGCTGGTCCACGCCCAACTGCTTTTGCACCTTGGGGTTGGTCAGGCCGATCTTGCGGCCCGTCAGGCGGCGTCCCTGCGCTAAGCCACGAGCAATATTGATACGCTGGATGTCATAGGCGGCCTGGGCATTGTCTTCACCGATCAGAGCGCGGATCGGTTCAATGGCCTGACCGCTGTGTTCGGCCTGGCGCAGGCGGGCAGCCAGCGTGTCCAGCAGTTCAATGGATGATTCGCTCATCTCAACGCTCCAGGAAGTCCAGCACCAGCTGGTTGAACTTCTCGGCGTGTTCCCATTGCGCCCAGTGGCCGCATTGGTTGTAGACGTGCAGCTCGGAGTTCGGGATACCCGCCAGCAAGCGCAGGCCGGTGTCAAAAGGAACGACACGGTCCTGACGGCCCCAGATGATCAGGGTGGGGGCGGTGATGCCGGGCAGGCGCGGGCTGAAGTCGGGGAACTGGCGCGGGTTGGCTTCCAGGGATTTCAGGAAGTTTTCCAGGTGATCCTTGCGGCTGAGCATATTGTTCAGACGGGCTTGCAGCAGTTCTTCGGTCAGAACGCTGGCATCGAACACAAAGACATTGTTAAAGCGCTTCAGGTTTTCCAGCGTAGGTTCGCGGTACAGGCCGTTCAGCAGCTTGATGCCTTCGCTGGGCATGGGGGTGAACAGGCTCATGCCACCTGTGCCGCCGCCCATCAGAACCAGTTTGGCCACACGTTCGGGCCAGGTCAGGGCAAAGGCCACCGAGCTATGTCCGCCCATGGAGTTGCCCAGCATGTGAATCTTGGCTATGCCCAACTGGTCGATGATGCTTTTGACGACACGGGCATTCAAATCCGAGCGCGAACCGCTGTTGACGATGGAGTCGCTCTTGCCCCAGCCGGGGCAGTCAATCAGCAAGACGCGATAGCCGGCCTGGGTCAGGGGTTCGATATTGCGGTTGAAGTTGGCCCAACCGGTTGCACCGGGGCCCGAGCCGTGCAGCATGACGACGGTCTGTTCGCCCTGGCCCAGATCGTTGTAGTGAATGCGCAGTTCCTTGCCTTCCTCGACCACGGTCGCGAAACGGCTGTAATCAGCTTCATTAAGACTCATGACAATCTCCTGATGTTTTGTTGTGGTGGATTTCAGTTCTTGCTGGGATGGGCGGACAAGCCGCCAAAACCAGCAATCCACTCGGGAATTTCACGGTAGTAGCGATGGCCTGCTTCGTAAGGGCCATAGGCCGACAGTCCGGCAAAGGCGGCTACCCAGGTTTTGACTTCGTGGGCGCTGCGGCCTGCCAGGGCGGAGACCTCGTCGTTGGCGACCTCATCGAGCTGGGCATAGCGCTGCGTTTGCAGCAGATCCAGAAAGTTCTGGTCCCACTCGGGGTTAAGCGGATGCAACACCGAGGGGTCCTGGGTGAAAGCCTTGCCAGCATCAATCGTGCGCTGGGTGCGAGCGGCACGGGCTTCGGGCGACAGGGTGTAGCCTTCGCCATCCAGAGAGCGGCGCACGGGTTCGGGCGCTTCGGCGTAAACGGGCACGGGGGGCTGATGGGACAGCCCGCCGGAACCCAGCCACAGCACGCGTTTTCCGGTAGAACGGGCCCATTGACCGATGGCTTCACCCAGCAGGCGTGCACGCTTGAACGTGGGCAGGGGGGCCGCTACCGAGTTGATGAACACCGGAATAACCGGGTACTGATCCAGACTGCCTACCAGATGCTCCAGCGGATAGGCAGCACCGTGATCGACCTGCATATCGTGCGAAATCGCCACATCCACACCGCTATTGATGACATGGGTGGCGCAGTCGGTAGCCAGCTCGAAGGGCACGTTCAAGCGCCCGGCCAGACTGCTAAAATCCCCAATCGCATGGGCACCTGTGCCGATACAAAAGCTGGGCATGACGTTATAGAAAAAACCATTGAAGTGATCGGGCGTGAACAGCACGATCAAATCCGGTTTGAAGGCGGCAATGCGCTCGCGGGCGGCTTTTTGTACCGCAAAGACTTCGTCCAGCACGGCCTGTGCCGGGTCGTGATGACCCAGCAAGGGGGTGTGCGATAAGCACTCCAGATGTGCCTGCATCCCGGTCTCCTGTTTTATGAGTGTGAAGGGGCCGCGACGCATGGAGCCGCGGCTTGTGCGGCAAGCGCAAGGCTCGCCCCCTGTTTGGCCAGATTGCGCAGGGCCTGGGTGGTATCGGCCCAGACCTCCAATGGCAAGATGGCTCTTTGTTCAATCAATTCCTTCAAGGGACGCATGTCGCGACCTTGGTTGATGGTGATGGCGCCACAGATGGCACCTTCCGGGTCCAGGCCGATCAGCACAAAGGGCGTTTGCTCCAGTGAGCCACGCAGGACCCAATGAGCCGCCTGCATCTCCCCGGCGAATTGAATATTCAGGTCGCATTGATCAGTCCAGAACCAGGAGGGAGTGGCTTTGGCGGGTTCCTGGTTCAGCATGTGGCACACAGCCATCACGGCCTGGCGGTTGGCGTTCTCCCAGGTTTCCTGCCGCTGCCAGCGGCCATCCAGTCCGATCTGAACGGTGGTGTCGCCGGCGGCATAAATGCCTGGGCAGGAACTGCGGCCATGCTCATCAATGACCACGGCGCCTTGCTCGGTATTTAGCCCGGCACTGTCAGCCAGGCAGGTGTCTATGGTGACGCCTACGCCGTAAATCAGCAGATCACCTTGCAGTGTCTTGCCGTTGCTGAGTGTCAAAGCAATTTTTTGTTCAGCTTCAAGGCTTGCATGCTCGACATGGGTGCCCAGATGAACGTGGACGCCGCGCGCTTGATGGACGCCGAGCAAGTAATCGCTCAAGACTTCGGGAGCATTGCGCGACATGATGCGGGTGGCCGGGTCGATCAGCTCGACAGTTGCGCCCATGGCGACCAGGCTGGAGGCCAGCTCCAGACCAATCACGCCAGCCCCTACCAGCAGTGCATGGCTGCCCGGTTTGATCTGGGCGCGAATGCGATGGGCATCGTCCAGGGTGCGCAGCACATGCGATACAGAACCCAAAGCATCCAGTTCGGGCAGGCGTCGGGCCTGCGCACCGGTGGCCAGCAGCAGCGAGTCGTAGTTCAGGCTGTCACCATTGGACAGACTGACCTGACGAGCTTGAGCATCAATGGCCACAGCACGTACGCCCAGTCTCAGATCGATATTCTGTTCCTGGTAGAAACTTGCGGGGTGCAGTGTCAGTTGGGCCTGTTCGGGGTTGAGCAAGGCGTCCTTGGACAGCGGCGGACGCTCATAGGGCAGATGAGGCTCATCACCGACCAGCGTGATCGAGCCTTGAAAGCCACGGCTGCGCAGTTCGGCGGCTGCTGTGGTGCCGGCCTGCCCAGCTCCAATAATGAGGATATGGGGGGCTTGCATCACAGCTCCAGACCGCCAGCCACATTGCGGATGCCCCGGATACCCAGGCCCGCATCAGCATTGATCATGACGCCGGTCAGCGTCTGGTTGTTCTGGCGTGATGCCAGCAGCACAAAGGGGCCGGTAAATTCTTCCGGTTCGGGGAAGAACTGCAGGGGCAGGATGGCCTTGATTGCATCGGGCGAGCGTGAGTCCATGATGCGGGTGTCTTGCTGACCCAAAGCCTGCGGTCCGCGCAGATCGGTTTTCATGCCGCAAGGGCCCACGCCATTGACGCGTACCTTGGGGGCCAGCTCGAATGCCAGTTCACGGATCAGACCGACCGCCGCGTGCTTGCTGGCGGTGTACAAAGGGCCACCGCCTTCGGCGTAGAAGGCGGAGTTGCTCAAGGTAAAGATCATGCTGCCGCAGGATTTCACCAGCTCGGCGGCAGCCGCTTTGGCCCCAAGCAGATAGCCTTTGACGTTGATGGCAAACAGCTCATCAAAGCCTTTGTCCAATTGCTCCATGCTGGTGTTGATCAGGCGTGCGCCGTGATCCCAGACAGCCGCATTGCCGATAAAGCAGTCCAGCTTGCCAAAGCGGGCCACTGTGGCAGCGACCGCTTTTTGATTGTCGGCCGCGCTGCACACGTCCCCCTGGACGGCCAGCACCTTGCCTTCAAAGTGCTGCTCCAGCTGGGCGCATTTTTCTGCCGAGCGTTCCAGCACGGCCACCTTGGCCCCTTCTTTCAAAAAGCGCTCCACCAGAGCCAGGCCCAGGCCGGAGCCGCCTCCGGTGATCAGTGCGACTTCGTTTTCAAGCCAGCCTTTCATGCCTGGGTCTCCAGATCGATATAGACCATGCCTTCGCTGATGATGACCGGATAGGTACGCAGCGCTTCCGTGGCGGGCTGGCACAGTGCCGCGCCCGTTTTCAGACAGAAGCGGGCAGCGTGCAAGGGGCACTCCACGGTGCCGTCGTCCTCGACATAGCCTTCGGACATGGACGCGTTGCCGTGGGTACAGCGGTCGTCCGTGGCGTAGAAGGTGCCAGCGATATTGAACAAGGCGATCTGGCGCTCGGGGGTGTCTATCTTCAGTGCTTCGCCATCGGCCAGCGCACCGGTTTCACATGCAGTAATGCGGGTCATATCAATCAACATCGGAAAATAAGCGGGTTCAGAACAGAACGCTTAAGTTGTGGGAGGTAATGACGACCTGATCCAGAACGATTTCGCGTTCGTACAGCTCCCAACCAAAGCGGTTGTCGCTGCGGCGCACGCAATCAATGCGTTTGCCGGCATACCAGGTCTCATCCCGTTCTTTCTGAGCGCGGTACAGGATGTAGTTGCTGCGGATCTCGTAGCCCTGGCCATCGCTCGTTGGGCGGATACGCAGATTGCTCACAAAGTGACGGGTGCGGGAGGGTGGCTCTTCCGCCCAGGCCATGCCGGTTTCCAGACGTGCAACGCGGCGCTCCAGCTGGAACTTGTTGTCGTTGAAGATCCAGGTGCTCGGTGGCTGCACACTGCGCCGACGATCGCGGGTTTGCGCATTGGTCGTGCTGCGCATGTGGTAGTGCACATCCTCGGACAGCAGGTCCAGCCAGTCACGGAACTGCCAGTCATCCAGCAGTTCGGCTTCCTGGTACAAAAAGTCGGCAATCTCGTGATGCAGCTGCATGTCGACGATGGCAGCTTGGCTTGGCTCTTGAATGACGGCGCTCATTTCACCAGCTCCTCTTCGTAGGCACGGCTGCGTTCCAGTACTTCATCCCAGGTTTCGGACACCATCAGGTCGGCCCAGTACTTGTACAGGCCACGGGCGGCGGTCTCGGAGAAGATGTAGTTGGTCACACCGGGTACGCCATCGCTGCGCAGCCCTTCGTTGCCCAAACCCATTTCCATGCACAGTTGCGTGCCGCGAGCGCGTTTACCACGCAGGATTTTCTGGATTTCAGCCCAGTTCTCGGAGTCGTCCTGTTCCAGGAAACCGGCGGGACCGAAGGCGCGGGTAGCGCTGCGCTCGAAGGCGGCTTTTACATCGTCGGGAGCGGCTGCATCGGCAATGCAAAAGGCCCAGACTTCTACCTGATTGGGGCCACGGGGATGCCAGACGCGTAGGGTGGCGGTGCCGTTCAACCAGCTCAGGGTAGGGAACATATTGTTGTGACCGGCCAGGCGCAGGGCGCGGACTTCACCCAGGCGTTCGTGGGCTTCGGCATAGGTGTCGCGGAAGTACTGGGAGACTTCACCGTCCACCCACACGTTGGCGTCAGGCTGCTCGGTAAAGAAGAAGCCACTGCCATGGCCGCGCTGGCCGTACTGGACGGCGTCCTTGGCGGTTTCCCAAACCGGGCGTGCGGTTTGTCCGGCGCCCAGAGCCTTGTCCTCGTCACCGGGTTTCTGGCCCAGCACTTGCACGGCAGAGGCGTGCGAGAACAGGGCGTGATACTGGTCGGAGGCAAACTGTTCGGCGGGGAATTTCCAGTTGCATTCGATGGTCCATTTCTGAACACCACCGATGATTTCAGTGCCGCCTTCGCGTCGGTCCAGCACACCGTCCAGGTACCAGGCAATGTCGCCCATGTATTCTTCCAGATCAGGCGCTGTGGCGTCCCAATTGCCAAAGACCAGGCCTTTGTATACTTTGACGCGGGTTACTTCCTGCAGGCCCCACTTTTCCTTGCACAAGCCTTGCGGATAAGCGCGCGGCTCCAGCGGTACATCCACCAGATCGCCGTTGGTGCCGTAGCTCCAGCCGTGGTAGGGACAGGTAAAGGCTTTGGTATTGCCCGAGTCGGCATAAGACACGCGCATGGAGCGGTGTCGGCATTGGTTCAGAAAGGCCTTGATCGAGCCGTCTTTCTGACGAACCACGATGATCGGGTCCTCGCCCATATAGGTATTGAAGAAGTCTCCCGCTTTGGGAATCTGGCTGGTGTGGCACAAGAACAGCCAGGTGCGGCCAAAGATGCGCTCCAGCTCCAGCTCATAAATATCCGGGTCGGTGTAAATGGAGGGGGTGACGCGTCCATTACGTGCATCGACCAAGGCTTCGATTTTTTCAGGGTTGATTCCCATCGTTTGCTCCTCGCTATTGCAATGCGTGCTTTTGCAAAACAGGTTTTTGTCGCTAGCGGCAAAATGTAGAAGCTTGAAATGAATCCGACCAATACTTGCTTTAGATCGGGTGATCGGCAAACCCGATAAGTCCCTCTAAAACCCCTTGCTTGCATGTGGGTTTCGGTTTCAGGCCAGTATTGATGCGGCTTTGGCGACACCTAGGGTTTACGCTAGCTATGATTGCTGCGCTGCAGCATTGAAGATTGGGTCTGCTTTTCAGGGCGTGGGAGCGGCGACAATAGTGCCTAAAAGAAAGGCTTGTTTTGGTCCTCACAGCAGGCTGCGTCCAACGCTGTGCGGGTACGTTCCGGGCAGGGAACGATCAATTTGACAGGAGACAAACTTGGAGTTGCGACACTTGCGTTACTTCGTTGCAGTCGCGGAAGAGTTGAATTTCACCCGTGCTGCCGAGCGGCTGTATACCTCTCAACCCTCCTTGAGCGAGCAGATCCGAAATCTGGAAGAAGAGATCGGTTATCCCTTGCTGAACCGCACGCGCCGTAAAGTCGAATTGACCGAAGCAGGTGTGATTTTTCTGGATGACGCGCGCGAGATCCTGCACAAGGTGGAGGAGGCCGTACAGCGGGCCGGCAAGGCGGCCTCGCAGGCGCGGGAAGTGCTGACGATAGGCTTTGTGCCCGCGGCCGAGGTGCGTATCTTTCCAGCAGTGCTGCCCGCTTTTCGTGCAGCCTTTCCTCAGGTCGATGTAGTGTTGCGCAGCCTGACTTCCAATGAGCAGGAGGGAGCCCTGGCGCGTGGCGAGCTGGACCTGGGATTCATGCGCGGCCCGGTGCGCGCCACCAATGTGTTCAGCGAAGTGGTGCTGGATGAGCCCTTGCGAGTGTATCTACCCCAGGGGCATAGCCTGGAGGCTTATAGTCTGATCCCGCCGGCACGCCTGAATCGCTTGCCCATGATTGCGGTGGATCGCTCCTATGGCCGCTCCATGCACGATGTGCTGGCCCGCTATCTGGCTCATCATAAAGTGGTGCCCGAGCACACCTATAACTCGGCCAACCCCCTGATGAGTATTAATCTGGTCGCTGCTGGCCTGGGCTATACCTTGCTGCCTACCTACGCGGAATACTTCATGCCCAAGAATGTGGTGTCGCGCCCCTTGATCGGTGGCGGCCCGCGCTGTGAATTATTGATGGCCTATCCACGAGATACAGGCTGCATGAGCGAGGCCGCGGTCAGCCTGATTGAACGTATACGGGAGCTGGCTCGCTGGCACGGTTCGGGCCCCTCGGCTGCCAGTCATTTGAAACTGGCTCCCAGCAAAATCGCCTGTATGTAGTTGCACATACAGGCGAGGGCGTTTTTCAAAAATACGGGCTCTATCTTACTGTTTGATAATGTGGATCTCGTTTGACAGTTCAGGCGTATTTATTATTGTGTCCAGAACTGGGCAGGTTCTTTCAATGAAGTTGACGAATTCCTCTATTTCTTCATCACTGTTATTGGCCTGGATATAGTATTTGCACGTAATTTTATGAAATCCCATTTTGGCCTCTTTATTGATCCCGTAGAAGCCATCTGTGTCTATTTCACCGTCCATCTCGATTTTGATGTCGATTAAGTCAATTTTTTGACTCTTTGCAAAGCTTTTTGCAGCAATGCATTTACAGGAGCCAATTGCTGAAAGCAGGGCCTCCAGGGGAGTCATCCCGCCGCTGCCATTATCTCTCTTGCCGGGTTCATCCAGAACAATGGAAAAATCCCTGGAAGTGCATTCAATCTTTAGTTGGTCTATTAACGTTGCGGTTGCAGAAAAAACGTGGATGCTCATGGCTGTTCCTTTTGCTTATAGCTTGTTAATTGGCTAATGATTCCAGGCTTCTGTCTCTTTTTTAAAATTGGATATGGGTGTGCTTTAGTGTGCTCCGGTGGGAGCGTGCGGCGCTTTTGGGCTTGAAAGGTAGTTTATATATTTTTTTGGCTGCGGCATTTATTTTGAAAATTAGCTGCCTAAGCTAATAACTGCCTGGTATGGCACGAGCTGCTGCTTGCAGACTCGGCAACGGCACTGGCTATTGCTTCCAATAGGTTATGGTGCTGGCGTTGCCGGTCCTTGGTTCAGGGACTGTCGCTGTCCTATTTATTTATCTTCTACAAAGCGCATGCGAAAGCGTCGGCCTTTGATGTTGGCGTTGGCAATGCGGTCAAAGTATTGACGTGCAATCTTGCGGTCCAGCGCCACGTAGGAACGGGCATCGGTAATCGCAATCTTGCCAACCTGCTCGCCTTTCAGGCCCACATCGCGGGTCAGGGCACCAAGCAGGTCGCCGGGGCGCAGCTTGTCTTTTTTGCCACCCTGAATTTCCAGCGTCATCATGGGGGCGCGCAGCGGCTCTTTGGACTGAGGGCGCAAGCCTTTCAGATTGCTCCATTTCACTTCGCTGCCCTGGAACTCCTCGATCAACTTCACCCAGCGCTGCTCGCTGCGCGAGACCAGATTCAGGGCCAGGCCTTTCTGATCACCCCGGCCGACCCGACCCACGCGATGGATATGCACTTCGCTGTCTTTGGTGACGTCTACGTTGATGACGGCCCCCAGATTCTGAATGTCCAAACCGCGTGACGCCACATCGGTCGCGACCAGCACGGCACAGCTCTGGTTGGAGAACTGCACCAGAATCTCGTCGCGATCACGTTGTTCCAGGTCGCCGGTCAGAGCCAGGGCCTGGATGCCTTCGGATTGCAGTTCTTCCACCACTTCCTGGCAACGCATCTTGGTGTTGCAGAAAATCAGGGTAGAGGCGGGGCGGAAGTGCTCCAGCAGGGTCACCACGGCAGATAGACGTTGCTCAGGGTGAACTTCATAAAAGATCTGTTCGATCTGGCTGGCATCGTGCAGCGCTTCCACTTTGACTTCTGCAGGGTTTTTCAGAAAGCGGGCGCTGAGCTTGCGGATATTTTCCGGATAAGTGGCGGAGAACAGCAGGGTTTGACGGCGGGGTGGGCAGTGCGAGGCAATGGCCACGATGTCATCGTGAAAGCCCATATCTACCATGCGGTCGGCTTCGTCCAGGACCAATGTTTTCAGGGCGGACAAGTCCAGATTGCCGCGCTCCAGATGGTCCTGAATACGGCCCGGCGTTCCCACCACCACGTGCGCACCATTGCGCAAGGCTTCGGTTTGCGGACGTGAAGGCACACCACCGCACAAAGTCAGCATGCGCACGTTAGGAATCTGGCGGGCCAGACGACGCAGTTCCGTGGTGACCTGATCGGCCAGCTCGCGCGTGGGGCAGATCACCAGGGCTTGCGGAGTCAGCTTGCTGGGGTTGAGGGTTTGCAACAGACCCAGGCCAAACGCGGCGGTTTTGCCGCTGCCGGTCTTGGCTTGGGCGATCAGGTCGCGGCCTTGCAGAATCAAGGGCAGGCTTTGTTCCTGAATGGCCGTCATTTTTTCAAAACCCAGGCTATCCAGGGTTTCAAGCAAGGCGGGCAGAAGGGGAAGGGTACTGAAAGAGGTATGGGGCACGATGGGTGACATCAAAAAGAACTGCAAAATAAAGGATTTAGCGACAGTTTACCGTTTGCGGGCCGATCGCTGGGAAATAGAAAGCGGGGAAGATGATTGGATGTTGATAAGCAAGCAAGCAAGCAAGCAAGCAAGCAAGCAAGCAAGCAAGCAAGCAAGCAAGCAAGCAAGCAAGCAAGCAAGCAAGCAAGCAAGCAAGCAAGCAAGCAAGCAAGCAAGCAAGCAAGCAAGCAAGCAAGCAAGCAAGCAAGCAAGCAAGCAAGCAAGCAAGCAAGCAAGCAAGCAAGCAAGCAAGCAAGCAAGCAAGCAAGCAAGCAAGCAAGCAAGCAAGCAAGCAAGCAAGCAAGCAAGCAAGCAAGCAAGCAAGCAAGCAAGCAAGCAAGCAAGCAAGCAAGCAAGCAAGCAAGCAAGCAAGCAAGCAAGCAAGCAAGCAAGCAAGCAAGCAAGCAAGCAAGCAAGCAAGCAAGCAAGCAAGCAAGCAAGCAAGCAAGCAAGCAAGCAAGCAAGCAAGCAAGCAAGCAAGCAAGCAAGCAAGCAAGCAAGCAAGCAAGCAAGCAAGCAAGCAAGCAAGCAAGCAAGCAAGCAAGCAAGCAGGGCTGGCAGTGCAGGGGGCTCCTGCGATTCACTGGCTTTCTTGCAATGTCTGGAGGGGGTGACAGTCCAGGCCAGGGTTCATAGGCCTGCGCTTTATAAACAAACTTCAGGGTAGATGCCGCTACCGCCTTCTGGATCAAGAAATAATTCAAACAAAAAGGGGCTGCTGATGCCGCCCCTTGTTTTTATAACGTGCTGTGCAGGCTGGAAAAAGCTTATGCCTTGCGCGACGCCCCCAGGCGTTCTGACAGGCGATTAGCCAGCTTGCGCATGGCTTCACCGGCACGGCGCTGAGCTGCTTCATCGGCTTCCTGGGTCAGCAAGCTGACGGCCACTCCGGCCACGGCAGCGCGGTTATTGGAATCAAACACGGCAGCTCCAAAGCAGTGCATGCCGTCGCGTACGCCACAGGCGTCCACGGAGTATCCCAGGCGCTGCACATCGTTCAATTCCACCATCAAGTCTTCCTTGCTGCGCGGGCCATGCACGGTAAGCGGTTCGGGCCAGGGGTGATTCAAGGCCTGCTCCAGATCCGATCCCGGCAAGGTGCTGAGCATGGCCTTGCCGGTAGCGGTATAGACCGCAGGCAAGCGCATCCCGGCACGGAAGGTGAAACCCAGCGGGCGAGTTCCGTTGCGGCAGGCAATGTAGACCACGTCTTCGCCATCCAGAATGGACAGGGTGATGGTCTCTTCAGGCAGGACGCGCATATCGTCCCAAGCGGCAAAAAACTCCTGCGTCAGATCCAGCTGAGACAGGAAGGCATTGGCCCAGCCCATCACGTGTGTACCCAGGGTGAAACTGCCATTTTCCAGCTTACGGATCAGGTGCAGATCCAGCAAGGTGGTGCACAGACCATACAAGGAACTTTTGGGCATACCCAGGCGTTTGACCAGGTCCGTAAATGACAGGGGCTCCGGCGAGGCCGCCAATTCGTCCAGTACGGTGACTGCACGTACTACAGCCGGAACCAGTTTCTTCTCTTCCACTACGACTAACTCCATAACGACACACAGGAAGTCCAATAAGCCCGGATGGACAGGGCTGAACTCTGGGAACAGGGGCAGGGTTCTGTCAGCACAGCCAGAAGCATCTCATAGGGCAATCAGCCCATAGACCAGGCGTACAGGCCCTGAATTAGGCCAGATTTGCTGTCGGGATGCCAACTCTACATTGTGCCTTCAAATGCCCCAAAACAAAAAATACGGTGACTGATGTTCTACGGGTAAACCCGTAAGCCGATTCGTTGACGTCGCGATTTTTCGGCTCCTATAATTCTACCAAGTTCACTATAAGAGAAACAGGTTCAGCATAATGAACAATATCGCGGCATCATTGATTAGCAAACTGAAGGATCCCAGCCTGGCAAAAGATCAGTCCTGGACCGCTCAGGGTTGGGTCTCGGCAGGCGATGGCAATACCTTCGCCGTTCTTAATCCTGCTACGGGTGAGTGCCTGGCCAATGTCGCCAGCCTGGCCACAGCGGAAATCGAAGCGGTCATCAGCGATGCTGAAGTGGCCCAGCGCGAGTGGAAGGCACGTAGCGGGCACGAGCGTGCCAAGCTGTTGCGCGCCTGGTTCGATGCGCTGGTTGCCAACGCGGACGACCTGGCCACCATCATGACCATGGAACAGGGCAAGCCCTGGGCCGAGGCTCGTGGTGAAGTGCTGTACGCCGCTTCCTTTGTGGAATGGTTCAGCGAAGAAGCCAAGCGTGTATATGGCGACGTGGTCGGCCACCCCCAAGCGGACAAACGCATTGTGGTGGTCAAGCAGCCCGTCGGTGTGTGCGCTGCCATCACTCCCTGGAACTTCCCTGCGGCCATGATTACCCGCAAGGTAGCGCCAGCTCTGGCTGCGGGTTGCAGCATTATTGTTCGTCCTGCCGACCTGACTCCCCTGACTGCCCTGGCGCTGGCCGTACTGGCCGAGCGCGTGGGTATCCCTGCTGGTGTGTTCCAGTTGGTCACCGGTCAATCCCGTGTGGTGGGCGCCGCTCTGACGGAAAGCCCCATTGTGCGCAAGCTGTCCTTTACCGGCTCCACCGAAGTGGGTCGTTTGTTGATGGCGCAGTGTGCTCCAACCATCAAGCGTCTGTCGCTGGAACTGGGTGGTAATGCCCCGTTCATCGTGTTTGACGATGCGGATCTGGACGCCGCCATCGAAGGCGCCATGGCCTCCAAGTACCGCAACAGCGGTCAGACTTGTGTGTGTGCCAACCGCTTCCTGGTGCAAGACGGTATTTACGATCGCTTTGCCAAAGCCCTGAGCGAACGGGTTGCTGCCCTGAAAGTGGGCAACGGTATGGAAGAGGGCGTGGAGCAAGGTCCGCTGATCGAGCAAAAAGCCGTCAATCGTTTGCGCGAATTGATTGATGACGCCGTTGAAAATGGCGCCAGCGTTCTGCAAGGTGGCCAGCCTCATCCTCTGGGCGGTACCTACTTCTCGCCCACCGTGCTGGGTAATGCAACACCGGCCATGCGCGTGGCCCGTGAAGAATTGTTTGGCCCTGTGGCGCCGTTGTTCCGCTTCAAAGACGAAGCTGAAGCGATCGCGATGGCCAATGACACCGAATATGGTCTTGCTGCCTACCTGTTCACCCGCGACAACGCACGTGCCTGGCGCATGGGCGAAGCGCTGGAGTACGGCATGGTTGGCGTCAATACCGGTTTGATTTCCAACGAAGTGGCTCCCTTTGGTGGCGTCAAGCAATCCGGTCTGGGTCGCGAAGGCTCCCGTTACGGAATCGACGAGTACCTGGAAATCAAATACATGTGCCAGCAGCTGTAAGTTGATACATGCCCGCGCCCAGCGCAGCGAAGGGGGCCGCTCTTATATATAGAGCGCCCCATCAGCAGAACCCCACAATAAGCTAAATAAAGGAGACGCTATGTCTATCCTGTCTGCAACCCCACGAAAATTGACTTTGGCCCTGACACTGGCCACCGCTGGCCTGATGGCCAGCACGACTGCCAACGCTGATGATGTCAAACCCATCAAGATTGGTGTGGTGACTTTCTTGTCCGGTGCTGCCTCCGGCCCGTTTGGCGTTCCAGCCAAAAATGCCGCTGAACTGACAGCTGCCCAATTGAATGAAGGTAAAGTACCTGCCCCTTACAACACCAAGGGTCTGGGTGGCGCACCGATTGAACTGGTTTTCATTGACGAGAACGGCGGCACCGCCAAACAGGTCAGCGAATACCGCAACCTGGTTCAGCAACAGAACGTGGACATCGTGGTTGGCTACATTTCCTCGGGCGATTGCCTGGCCGTGGCCCCCGTTGCTGAAGAGCTGAAAAAACTGACGTTGATTTTCGACTGCGGTACACCCCGCCTGTTTGAAGACGCCAGCTACCAGTACGTTTTCCGTCCTGTGGCCCACGCCACCATGGACAACGTGGCTGCTGCCCGCTTTGTGCTGGAGCGCAACCCCGAGTTGAAGAGCTACGCCGGTATCAACCAGAACTACGCCTGGGGTCAGGATGCCTGGCACGACTTTGAAGGCACACTGCAAGCCCTCAAGCCCGGTGTAGAAGCCAAGACCTCGCAAATGCCCAAGCTGGGCGCTGGTCAGTACAACGCCGAAATCTCGTCCTTGATGGCTGCCCGTCCTGAAGTGATTCACTCCAGCTTCTGGGGTGGTGATCTGGAAGGCTTCGTGGTGCAGGCTCTGCCACGCGGTCTGTTCCGCAACACCCTGACCGTGCTGACCGCCGGTGAAACGGCAACACACCGTGCCAACAACCAGATCCCGACTGGCACCATCATCGGTGCTCGTGGCCCACACGCTGCTTTCGCTCCTGACAATGAATTGAACCGTTGGTTGCGTGCCAGCTACCGCGAACAGTTCAATGCAGATCCTAGCTACCCGTCCTACAAGATGACGCAAACTCTGCTGGGTCTGAAAGCGGCTTACGAAAAAGCCCAGGCTGCCAACGAAGGCAAAACCCCTTCCACCGAACAAGTGGTTACTGCATTCGAGCACCTGACCTTCGAGAGCCCATCGGGCGACGTGACCATGTCCTTGGGTAAAGGCCACCAGGCTGTTCAAGGTACGACCTTGGGCGTGGTGAAAAACGATAAAGGCGTGATCAGCTACACCGACTTGCGTCACTTCAAACCTGAAGAAGTCACTCCACCCGAAGGCGTGAAGTCCATCGACTGGATCAAGGGTGGTCTGAAGTACTGATCCGAGCAGACGTCCTGAAAAGGACGCTGCCCTGACAATCCGGGCATGCAAGACCGTTTTTTGCATGTCCGGTTTTTACCGCCGGGCCGCTCCCAAGGTTAAGGCTCCCTGTAAGGGGGGACACCGAAGGCGTCGCCAGTGGTACGTGCATTACCGCCGAGTTGCTTGCCAGGTAAAGGCTTCTCCCATAAGGAGAAGTACACCGAGCTTGCGGCGTGGTGGCATTTTTTATTCCCTTTCCACAGAAACCGACTATGTCTCTTCTTTCTGCTGCCCTAATAGATGGCATCATGTACGCCGCCTGGCTGTTTCTGGTCGCGGTCGGACTCACGCTGATCTATGGTGTGATGAAGATCCTGAACATGGCCCACGGCAGCCTCTATACCATTGGCGCCTATACCGCTGTCACCATGGTGACGCAGTGGCTCTCTACCGATCAAAGCCCATACGGCAGCTATTTGATGCTGATCCTGGCCGCGGTTATTGCCGGTCTGGTGCTGGGGCTGGTCATTGAATATGGCCTGCTGCGCTTCTTCTACCAGGAAGAACCTGTTGTCTCTTTGCTGATTACCTACGCGGTCTTCCTGATCCTGGAAGATACCGTCAAGCTGGTCTGGGGCGTGGATCCTTATGTGATCGCCGAACCTTATGGTTTGCTGGGTAACGTCGAATTCGGCGACCTGTTCTACCCCACCTACAGCTTTGTGATTGTTGTGGCTGCCATTCTGGCTGGCCTGTTCCTGACCTTGTTCCTGAAGTATTCGCGTCAAGGCCGCATCTTGCTGGCCGTGATTCATGACCGCGAAGTCAGCCAGGCCATGGGCATTAACGTGCAACGTTACTTCCTGCTGACGTTTATTGCTGGTGCCACGCTGGCCGCCCTGGGGGGTGCGCTGACGGCTCCTACCATCTCTGTCGCTCCCGGCATGGGCGTGGAAGTCATCGTGATGGCTTTCGCCGTGGTCGTGATCGGTGGTCTGGGCTCCTTGCCTGGTGCTGCTCTGGGCGCTGTGATTGTGGGCCTGGTGCGCTCTTTTGCCGTGCATTACTGGCCTGAAATTGAACTCTTCTCCATCTACGCGGTAATGGCACTGGTGTTGGCCGTCCGTCCTAAAGGATTGTTTGCTGCCGCCGAGGCCCGAAAGATATGAACAAGACCAACATTACGCTTAAGCAGGGCATGATTGCCCTGGTCATTACGGTGGCCGCCCTGATTGTGGGCTTTGGCCTGCCATCCTGGCAGTTTCTGATCACGGTGGCGCTGGCCAAGGGCCTGGTTGCCCTGGGCGTGGTGCTCTTGCTGCGCTCCGGCCTGGCCTCTTTTGGTCAAGGCTTGTACTACTGCATCGGCGCCTATGGTGTAGGTATGGCCATGAACTACCTGGACTGGCGTGAAGCCGTAATCCTGCTGCCATTTGCCGCTGCTTGCGCTGCGCTGCTGGCCTGGGTTCTGGGGTTTCTGCTGGCTCGCTACCGCGATATTTTCTTCGCCATGCTGAGCCTGGCCCTGTCCATGATCATGTACGGCTTGCTGGTGCGTAACCCCAGCCTGGGTGGCAGTGACGGCTTTAACGTGCACGCGCCTTCCTTCATGTGGGGTGCCTTTGCTGAAACCCTCTCGCGTCCAGGCGTGTTCGTCCTGACCGTGGTGCTGGTGGGTTTTGTGCTGTGGGCCATGCAAGGTTTCCTGCGCAGCCGTGCCGGTCGTCTGGGCCCAGCCATCAAGGACAATGAAATTCGCGTTGAATACCTGGGTGCTTCGGCTTACCGCAATATTCACCTGAGCTACGTGCTGGCGGCGGCTCTGGCTGGTCTGGGCGGTGCCTTGTCCTCGCTGAGCATTGGTCACGTGGACCCTGAACTGGCGTTCTGGACCACTTCGGGCGAGTTCATCTTTATTGCTGTGCTGGGCGGTACTCGTAACGCTTACGCGCCTTTCCTGGGTGCGCTGAGCCTGGAGCTGATCCGCACACTGGCTTACCAATATGCTCCTAACACCTGGCAGATTGTCATGGGTGTCAGCATGTTGGCCCTGATTGTGTTCTTGCCCGGTGGCCTGATCAGTATTCTGAACCGTCGCAATGCAGCGGCTACCTCCAACGATTCTTCTTCACCGACAGGGGCCCGCTCATGAGTCAGTCACCCTTGATTTCTGCTAAAGGTTTGTGCAAGCAGTTTGGCGCTGTCCACGCTGCGCGCGATATGACCGTTGATATCCATGCGCAAACCATTACGGGCCTGATCGGTACCAATGGCGCAGGTAAAACCACCTTCGTGAACATGTTGACCGGCTACATGAAGCCGGACTCCGGCAATATCTTTTTTGCCGGTCGCGAGATCACGGGTTTGCCACCCCGGGAAGTGACCCGCATGGGGATCGCCCGTTCTTTCCAGATTCCTCAGCTGTTCACCTCCTTGAACGCCTTGGAAAACGTGGAAATTGCCCTGGGCGTGGCCAAGCAACCCTTGTCCGAAGCCAGTGCGATTCTGGAGCGTTTCGGCCTGAGCGCCTTCGCCCAGTCCCAGGCCGGCACCTTGCCTGAAGGGATTCGCAAGTTGCTGGACATTGCTTTGGCCATGGTGGCCCAGCCTAAAGTGCTGTTGCTGGACGAGCCCACCAGTGGTGTGGCCAGTGACGAGAAATTTGAAGTGATGGACCGTGTCATGAAAGTGGTTCGTGATGCTGGCGTGACGGTTCTGTTTGTGGAGCACGATATGGAAATCGTGCGTCGCTACAGCGATCGCGTGCTGGCTTTCTACGACGGCACCATTTTGGCCAACGGCACTCCGGACGAAGTGCTGGCCCATGAGCAGGTCCGTGAATACATCATCGGCGAGCCGGTGGGACGCAATAAACAGGAGGCCGATAATGCTGCTTGATGTCAAAAATCTGGATGTACGTATTGGCCCCACCAGCATCCTGCGCCAGGTAAACCTGCAAGTGCGCCAAGGCCAGATCGTGGGTCTGGCCGGTCGTAACGGTGCGGGTAAAACCACGCTGATGCGCACCGTGATGGGCTTGCTGGCTGTGGACAGTGGCTCGGTCATGTTTGATGGTCAGGAACTGGCCAAGATGCCCGCTTACCGTCGCACCAGTTTGGGCATGGGCTTTGCCCCCGAGGATCGCAAACTGATCCCCGAGCTGAGCGTGGAAGAGAACATTCGCCTGCCCGCCTGGGCCCTGAAATCCCAGGACATTGAAGAGCGTCTGGATCGCGTCTGGCGCATCATTCCTGAATTGAAAGTATTTGGCCCACGCCGCGCCCTGCAATTGTCGGGCGGTCAACAAAAGCTGGTCGCCATTGGCCGAGCCTTGATGACGGCTGACAAGCTGCTTTTGCTGGACGAGCCTTTTGAAGGCGTTGCTCCTGCGCTGTCCAAGCGTATTGCAGAAGTGGTGGGCGAGTTGAGCAAAGAGGGCTTCAGTGCCTTGTTGTCCGGTGCTGACTTGCAGCACGCAGGCAATGTGATTGATTACACCTACCGGATGGACCGCGGCCGTATCGAAGTACCGCAGCCCGCCATACCATAAGGAGAAAGCCCATGTCGGCATTCGAGTTCAGAACCACCCCCGCTATTTATGTTGAAAGCGGAGCCGCTGCCCGGCTCGGTCAGATCCTGCGCAAGCGCTACTCGCAAGAGCGCGTTTGTCTGGTGACTGACCGTTTCCTGCACGAAAGCGGCTTGCTGGATCCTGCCCTGGCTGATCTGAAAGCCAACGGCTGGACCGTGCAAGTGATTGACGATGTTATTGCCGATCCTCCAGAGCACATTGTTTTGCAGGCAACGGAGCGCGCTCGCCAGGCCAAAACGGAAATCGTTGTTGGCCTGGGTGGCGGTTCGTCCATGGACGTGGCCAAATTGCTGGCCGTCCTGCTGGCGTCAGACCAGCCCCTGCAAGAGATGTACGGCATTGATAATGTGCGCGGCTCGCGCCTGCCCTTGGTGCAGATCCCGACCACGGCGGGAACAGGCTCGGAAGTGACGCCTATTTCCATCGTGACCACCGGCGAAACCACCAAATCCGGCGTGGTGGCTCCCGAGCTGTACGCAGACCTGGCCATTCTGGACTCGCAACTGACATTGGGCTTGCCACCGCGCATCACCGCGGCGACCGGTATTGATGCCATGGTGCACGCCATCGAGGCCTACACCAGCCGTATCCTGAAAAACCCGCTGTCGGATAATTTGGCCAAACAAGCCCTGCGTCTGATTGGCGGCAAACTGGTGCACGTTTGTCGCAACGGCCAGGATGCCGAGGCTCGTCAGGACATCTTGCTGGGTGCCACACTGGCTGGTCAGGCTTTTGCGAACGCTCCCGTGGGTGCCGTACACGCATTGGCTTACCCGATCGGCGGTATTTTCCACGTGCCACACGGCTTGTCGAATTCGCTGGTCCTGCCACACGTTCTGCGCTTTAACGCCCCGGCCGCAGCCCCGCTGTATGCCGAACTGGCGGAAGTGCTGATCCCCGGCATCCAGGGTGATGAAGCCTCCAAGACTGAGGCCTTCATCAACTTCATGGAACAGATCGCCATTGATACCGGCATCGAGCGCCAACTGCGCGAAGTCGGCATCAAGGAAAGCGACCTGCGCCGTATGGCCCAGGAAGCCATGAAACAAACCCGTCTGCTGGGCAACAACCCCCGCGACGTGACTGAAGACGACGCATTCGCTATTTACAGCGCCGCGTTCTGATAGACCGCTAACAGCGGAAACCTTTTTGCCTGAGTCTGGTGCTGTGCCGGCTCAGGCTTTTTTTTGCCTGCGAAATGGTGGTAGCGACGTTAATAGAGAGGGAGTGGAAGTTAGGGGGAGTAGCTGTGAGCTATGACGCTTCGATTTCCGCTTTGGTAGGCGGCAGGATAACGGTGTGGTGTCTGCTTGATGAGTGTCAGAACGAACGAGCAGGTCGTACTTTGGGATGGGCTGGTTGTACTAGTCGTGATTTTTTAGGTTATTAGGGTTATGGTATTATTAATCATCATAAATAACCTTCAAGGAGTATATCCATGAGCGTCCTGGTAAGTAGTCCCAGTGTCTCGACCTTGGTGGGTACGCCCAAAGAGGTTAAAGCTCGCTTGGGCCGTTCGCAGGCCGAGCAGGTGTTGGTGCTGGCTTTCGATCACATCAAGCCCGCCGCTTTCAAGGCTTTGGCCGAGAACTTCACCAATGTGGCCTCGTCCATGTTCGAGGTCTTGCAGGAGCGGCAGGACAAGGAGTCGCTGGAGCGTCTGGCTGAAGTGCTGGTGCCCCGCACGCCACCATCGCCCCGTCTGCTGAAAGAAGCCGCCATGTTGGTTCAGGCCCGCACCGCGGTGTTGGAAAGCGGGGATTGGCTTAGTGCTGCTGATGTGGCGCAACTGGCGGGCTTAAGCACCCGCAACCCTAGCGCCCAGCCTAATAAGTGGAAGAAGCAGGGGCAGATTTTTGCCATCAATCATGGTGGCGCGGATTACTTTCCTGGCTATGGCCTGGACCCGGCTACCAGCTTCCGTCCTGCCAAACCATTGGCTCAGGTTCTGGAGATTCTGGCCGGGCATAAAGACAGCTGGGGCATGGCCTACTGGTTCATGTCCAACAACAGCTTCTTGGGTGGCAAGCGCCCGCAGGACTTGTTGATTTCTGCGCCGGAAAAGGTCATCGCCGCTGCGCAAGACGAAGTGCAAGCCGTGGCTCATGGCTAAGCCTGCGGCTCTGGATAAAAAGCACATCCCGGTGGAGGGGGTAACGGTAATCCCCGTTCCGGACGGTGAGCTGCGCCTGACCTTGATGGACTGGCCCAAAGGGCAGTTACTGCATCGCGTTCATCAAGATAAATATTTGGCGACTCAGTTCAATCCGGGCACGCAGGGCAATGCGCGTTTCAGTCCGATTCAGGATGAACAGGGCAAGCCGATTCCCACCTTGTACGGTGGCACCAGCCGCGATTGCGCCATGATGGAGACTGTCTTTCATGACGTTCCGCACGCCGCAGGCTTTAAAAGCTATGACAAGAAAAAGCTGTTGGGGCAGGTGCATTCCACCGTGCTGCTGAACGCGCCTTTGGTTTTAGTGGATCTGGCCAGCGTTCCGCTAAGGAAACTGGGTGTGACACGCAAGCAACTGATCGACACTGAAAAAGATCAATATCCGGCAACCCGCCTGTGGGCTGCCGCGATTTATCAGCAATGCCCTCAAGCCCAAGGCTTGTGCTGGGTGTCCCGGCAGGACGATTCGGCGCGAGCCGTGATGCTCTTTGGGAATCGTGTCGCTAAAAGTATCTTGAAATCGCAGGGGATATCGTTGAGTTTGAGTGAGGACTCAGCCACCTATGATGCCGTGCTGGAGCTTGCCGAGCGGATCGGCGTCATGATCGTTCCGGGCGATGTTTAAGTAAATGGGGGCTTGGCCTCAATCTATAAACTATTTGAAGTAGATCCCGTATAAGTAGTTTTAGTCTGTTTTTAGGGTTTTCCATATGATGAAGTTGCTGACAAAGTCTATCTGGCCTTCTATGAAGAAAATCAAGGAGCCAGGGGAGATGGTCGTCGTTGTTGCTTATGTTACGGCGGACCTTTTGGGTTTGGGAGAGGGCGATATCCTGATCTGTGATGCTTCTAATGTGAATGTGGCTAGTGGTGCTGTGTCAGCCATTGCTTTAGAGAGTCTTTTTAAAGCTGGTGTCACACTCTTTAGCTTTACGGGTTTGCATGCCAAACTAGTTTTGACATCAACGCATGTTTTGGTGGGCTCTGCCAACATGACCCAGAACACAAGTAAGCTCTCAGAGGCTTCTGTGTTGTCGGATGATCCGGTTCTGTTGAAACAAAGTAGAGGGTTTGTTGACAAGATGCTGGCAGATGAGCGGCTTATCCCGATTGATCAAACAGAGCTAGAGCGTTTATTGAAGATTCGAGTTGCAGCTCAGAAAAACTCGGGAAAGAGTGTAAGGGAGGCCCAGCTGTGGGTGAGTAAAGTCGATTTCTTGCCTGAAAAAAAAGCGGATGAAATAGCGCAATATATTGGATCCCTTAGTGACAGTGGGATGCCATGCGAGGATCCTTTCGTCGTTTTTTCTCGTAAAGATAGTACGTTGGCAAAGAATATTGGTATTGACGACTATTTTATTTCTGTTGATGAAAATGCGAATACGGTAGGGCCGCAGAAAGTGAAAGCAACTCTTAAATGGCCAATGAAGGGTAAGAGTGCGGGCGAGCAGATAGTTATCGTTTTGGAGGAATCAGCAGAAGAAGTTTCTGAGATCCCTTGGGAGACAGTGCGCTTGGCATTGTTGCAGGAGGACATGGAGATTTCTACTCGAAAAGGTATACGACCTGGTCTCACTCAACTAAGTAGCTCGGCACGAGAAAGGACTGAGCAGATTTTTACCTCTTGACGCAGGGCGACAAGGTGGGCGGTATTAAACTAGCTAGGTTCTGCGGGATGTAGCGTGGGTCTTCCTCCTGTGCTGTCCTTCTTGAATCGACTGCTTTTTACTCACCATGATTGCGATTACCCTTTCTTCCTTACAAAACCGGCGCACCCTGATCTTGTGTCTGGCTGGTGCGGTGCTGGGCCTGCTTGAGTGGGTCGCCTTCAGCGAGCTGATGATGGCGCCTGTGACGCATGAGCGGATCTGGGTCTCCTTGTTGCTGGCAGTGGGGATTTTTGGTGTTGCCTCCTTTACCCTGCTCATGCACGTGACTCTGTCCAAAGCCTTGTTGGCTGCCGTGGGGCTGGGACTAGTCAGCGGTGTGCTGATCTTGCAGGGACTAGGTGGATATGCCGAGGCGGATCTGTTCTGGCGGGCACCGCAGATGTGGGTGGCCATAGGTCTGTTAACGACGATCACTCTGCCATTTCTGGCTATTTTGATAGAACGTGCACGGGACTGGGCGAATTACCGCCGCCTGTTCGAGCTGAGCTGGTCCATGGTGTGTTCCTGGGCGGTGGCCTTGTTCTTTTGCGGCCTGGCTTGGGGCGTGCTGATGGCTTGCCATATGCTGCTCAGCTTTGTCGGCATTAGCCTGCTGGGGGACGTCTTGATGGAACCCGCAGTTGCGGCTGTGGTTTCTGGTGCTTTGGTGGGAGCAGGTCTGGCGCTGGCCTCGGATTCGGAGGGCGGCTATCTGTCCCCGATTCTGTTGCTGAAGCTGCTGCGTTTGCTGACCCCTGTTTTGCTGGTGGTGATGGTGGTGTTTATTGTCGCCTTGCCCTGGCGCACGGGTGAAGGCTTGCCACTGGCGGCCTTGTGCGTGGCGGCCGTTCTGGGGGCCTCGACGCTGGTGTCTTCGGTTGTCGCGGACGAGGACACGAATGCCAGCGCCACTTCTTTGTTGCGCGTTTCTGCTCGTTTGCTGGGCTTTGTCATGCCGGTGCTGGCGGGCGTGGCCTTGTGGGCGATAGGGGCTCGGGTTGTTCAATATGGCTGGACACCAAGCCGCGTTCTGGTAACGACGGCAGCGCTGGTCGCGGCGGGCTATGGGGTGAGCTATTTCTGGGCTGCCTGTCATCCTCAACGCTGGATGGCGCGAGTGCGTCGCTCCAATGTTGGCATGGCTTTGGTGTTGATTGTTCTGGCAGTGATCTGGCTGCTGCGCATTGCTTCTCCTGAAGCCATTTCTGCTGCCTCTCAAGTAGCCAGGCTGGAGGCCGGTACGCTGGCAGCGGATGATTTCCCCGATACACAAATGCGAATGTATTGGGGGCTGCCGGGGCAAGAGGCGGTGGAGTATGCCGTCAACAAGAATTTACTGGATAAAGAAGTCGGACAAGAGGAAGACGGCACAGTACCGGATCAGGAGCTGAAGGTCTGGGAAATAGGCGAGGACAAGGGGCGAGAGATGCTGCTCGGTTCCTTGCCAAGTTCTCCGGCTGATCACCCTTTGCGCCAGTCTTTTATTGAAAAGTATCCAGGCTGGGATATTGCCTATTTGGTCAAGGCCTGCGAGACCCGAACTCCCGGTGAGCATGCTGGTTGCTTGCTGGTATTTGCAGATTTGTTGCCGGGTGAAGCAGGGGAAGAAGCGATTGTCCTGTCGGTCAACAACCCCATGAGCAATGGGGCCGTGTTTGTGCAGACGGCGGAGGGGGAATGGGAGAAGGCGACGGCCTTTACGCCCGGTTTGTCTCTGGACAATATGGGCGTCATTATTGATGGCATTTACGCCAAGGGGGCAGTCATTGAACCAGCCCCTTTCAATGTGCTGAAACTACCAGATGGTGGCTTTATTGGCGTGGGCCAGCGCCCTTGAAGGCAGGGGGCTGACCTTGCTCAGTAGTGATGCCCCCGGTGGGCATCGCTATTGAGCGGCAATTCTGAGTGCTGGTTTCAATGAGGCCGCCAGCATTTGCCCATGGTTCAGTTCGCTGAAGTTTTCGTAGCTGACATTCAACCCTGCATCTTGCAGATGCTTGGCCAGATCCTGCGTAGACCATTGAGCTGCCGTATTGCTCATGGAGGTATTTCTGCGCTGTCCGCCCACCATGATGGCAATTTGCTTGTCCTTGGCCAGCGAGGTATTAAAGGCCTGAGCGGTCTTGACCAGAATCCCGTCATGCCACCACAGGGAAGGATCTCCCGCGACGTAACGCTGGTACAGATCAGGGTGGGTGAATAGGGTATGCAAGGTGAACAGGCCGCCATAGGAGTGACCCCACAGCGTCTGGCGGGAGCGATCAATAGGTTCGCGTTCTTCTACCGCCGGCTTGATATGCGTTTCGATGTAGTCCAGGAAAATATCTGCACCGCCCCCTAAGCGACCTCGTACTTCTACCGTTTTGCTGACGCCGTTTTCCGTAACGGGAGGCGTGTAGTCGAAGGCGCGGGCAATCACATCGTGGCGCGCTTCGGTGTCGTAGCCAATGGCAACCAGGACCGGGGCAGACAAGGCGCTGATGGCTTTCAGGTCGTCCACATCAATACTGGCCATGGCGGCATTGCCATCCACCATATAAATCACCGGATGACCGCGTGCGGGAGCGGGGCGGTTGGGCGTGCCTATCTGTATTTTGTAGTGTCGCTGGCCGTCTTCCGAGGACATGATCAGCGTCTCAAAACGGTACAGACTTTGTTGCTGGTCCACGATGGAGGGGCCTGCTGCTTCGTTCCAGGGGCGCTGGGTTTGCTGGGCGTGGGTGGGAAGTGTGAACGCCAGGCAGAGCGTGGCGGCACTGATCAGAAAGCGGGGCAGGGAGGTCTTCATCAGGGTCGGAATATAGAATGCTGAACAGGAATCATTCTTGATTATAGAGTGTGCTGTCTGGTAGAAAACAAATATCCGGACAACAAATCGTATCTATATTATGAGGGCGCTACTGCTCAGCTGTCGATGACCTATTGCTGGTTATTTGGAGCTTGCAAATTGCTATCAGGTCTTGGCTGCCTGTTCTTGTGATGATGCAGCCACGAGAGAGGAGTGTATAGAGTGTGAGGCTGGTAGCGAAGCGGATATAAAAAAAGCCCGGATCAGCGTTGAGCCAGTCCGGGCGTTTCTTTACAGGGCCTGATCGGGCAAGGCGAAGGGGTTCAAACCCGTGCGACCATAACCTTCTTCGGTCACAGCATCGTCCAGCACCAGGCTGGCCAGGTCATCGGCGACGCTTTCTGCTGCCGCATCGCGTTCCTGTGAGATGACTTTCAGATAGCTATGGCAGTGACCACAGCTTTCTGCACGGACGACCGCCTCGGTCGTTTCAAAGCTCAGATAGTCCAGATCGCCGGCGTCGGCGCAGTTCGTGCACTTGGCACGAACCATATGCCATTCACACTCGCACAGGGAGCAGTGCAAGTAGCGCAAGCCTTGGCGCGTGCCTTTGTGGATCAGGCTGGCAACAGGGGCGCCACCGCAAACCGGACAACTGGCAGACTCTTCCTTGCTGTTTGCAGGCAAGGGAAGAGCTCGTGCGGCCAGGGCAACTTCCAGAGACAAGGCGGCCCATAAAAACGGAGCCAGTGCCTGGGAGACGGCGTCGAACTGGTTTTGTGCCAAGGCCAGGCCTGCCTCGCGACGTGCCTGGGTGCTCATGGCGCGCAGCGCATCCAGATGAGGGCTGATAGCGGGCGAGGCGCTGGGAGCAAGCTGCTCCAGCAGGGCGTCCAGATGCGCTGTCCAGGCACCCTGACGAGCAATGGCAACAGGATCGACGGCATCGGCATCCGATTGGGCTTGTTCCGAAACCTGGGCCTGTGCCTGAGCAATATCGGCAGCCAGCTGCAGATAGGCCTCAAGCTCATGGCCTTGAGCCAGCTCGCGCAGACGGGCTGCGCGGGCGGTGTACAGCTCGTGCAGTTCGGGCCGCAGGATGGGATCAAAATGCCGGGTGGAGGCTTCCGACGGCACGGAGCGGACGATAGGGATTTCGTTCATGCCTTGCCTTCCTTCGCATCTTTTTTTGCAGCCTGCAATTCATCATGCCAGCGGTCGTGGTGATGACGTATCCAGGCTTTGGAGACATAGCCGGTCACCATGCCGGTGATGGAGCCGCGCACCCAGATCGCCAGATAGATATGGCCCAGAATCAGCAAGATCAAACCAATTCCGGCGACCGAGTGGATCAGGATGGCCAGGCGCAACACGGGAATGCTGAAGAACTCGGCAAAGTACGCGCGCCACATGATCAGGCCCGATACCAGCAGCGTGACGATGGACAGCATGATCAGCCAGAACAGCACTTTCTGACCGGCATTGTATTTACCGATACGCAAAGGCTGTTTGGCGTTATTCAGGATCACGCCTTTGACATTACGGAACCAGATCAGATCAGTTTTTGCTGGCAAGTTGTACTTCACAAAACGCACAAACATATAGCAAAGGCCAACGAAAACCGCGATCCCTAGAAAGGGATGCAGGACGCGGGCCAGTTGCGGTGTGCCCAGGAAGGAACTGAGCCAGGAAAAAGAAGGGTAAAACCAGGACAGCCCTGACGTTGCAGCCAGAAAGAAGCAGAGCACTACTGCCCAGTGGCACAGTCTTTCGGGGAATTTGGTGCGCAGAACAAGATTATTTTTCTTGGCCATGATCGCCTCCTTCAGATGCCTTTGCCTCTGTGTCCTCGTGGTCCTCGTTAACACTGTTCGGGCCTACGCCAATAAAGTGCGCTGCCATCCCTGCGACAGCCACGGCGCCTGCCACCGTTGCAGCGGGTTTGAGCACATCTTTCCAGCCACCGACCACCGAGCTGATGTGCGGGTCTTTGGGCAGACCGGCATAGCGCTGGGGATCGTCCGCGTGTTGCAGCACGTACATGACGTGGGTACCACCTACGCCTTGCGGGTCGTACAGGCCGGCGTTTTCATAACCGCGCTCGTTCAGGTCCTCGATACGGCTCAAGGCCAGATCTTTCATTTCCTGTTTGGAGCCAAACGCAATCGCGCCGGTGGGGCAGGTTTTGGCGCAAGCAGGTGCCTGGCCCACGGTGACGCGGTCCGAGCACAGCGTGCATTTGTAGGCCTTGTTGTCTTTCTTGGAGATGCGCGGCACGTCGAACGGACAGCCCGCCACGCAGTAACCGCAGCCCACACACAGGTCGGACTGGAAATCCACAATGCCATTGGCATATTGAACAATCGCACCGGGAACCGGGCAGGCTTTCAGGCAACCGGGGTCTTCGCAGTGCATGCAGCCGTCCTTGCGTATCAGCCATTCCAGCTTGCCTGCTTCGTCCTCGTGTTCGGTAAAACGCATCAAGGTCCAGCTGTCGGGGCTCAGGTCGCTGGGGTTGTCGTACACACCGACGTTTTCCTCAACCTGACCACGCAAGTCGTTCCACTCATTGCAGGCCACCTGACAAGCCTTGCAGCCGATGCAGATGGACACGTCAATCAGCTTGGCCAATTCCATCTGGTGGTCACGCACCTGCGGGGCAGGCGTGACCGAGTTGGTGGCCGAACGGCGCACTATGTTTTGCGAATTCATGCCGTGGCTCCCTTCATTTTCTCGACATTGACCAGAAAGGCTTTGAACTCCGGTGTTTGCGTATTGGCATCGCCTACGCCGGGGGCCAGGGTATTGGCCAGAAAGCCCTTGCGGGTTTCACCTTCAAAGCCCCAATGGCAGGGGATACCAATTTGCTGCACTTCCTGACCCGCAACGGTCAGGGTCCGCATGCGCTTGGTCACCACGGCCTTGGCTGTGATGTAGCCACGCTTGGTGGTGACTTTGACGGTGTCGCCGTGACGGATGTCTTTTTCAGCGGCCAGTTGCTCGCCAATTTCCACAAACTGTTCAGGCTGCAACATGGCATTCAGATAGGAATGCTTGGTCCAGTGGCGGAACAGTTCGGTAATGGAGTAGGTGGTGGCCACATACGGATAGTCGTGACGGTTGCCCATGCGCTCGGCATCATTGGACAGAATCCGTGCCGTTGGGTTGTGTGTCACCTTTTCGTGCAGCGGGTTCTTGGCAATCGGGCTTTCTACCGGCTCGTAATGCTCCGGGAAGGGGCCGTCATTAATGCCTTTTTCCGAGAACAGGCGGCCCAGACCTTCGGGCAGCATGATGAACGGGGCAGCAGGGCTACCGGGAGGCAGGTTGGCCGGGAAGTCCGGAATATCGGCCCCGGTCCATTGCTTGCCATCCCAATGCAGGATTTGACGTTGGGGATCCCAGGGATTGCCCATCTCATCCATGGATGCACGGTTGTACAGAATGCGCCGGTTGGCCGGCCAGGCCCAGGCCCAGCCGGGAGTATTGCCCAGGCCCGTATCGGTATTGTCCCGATTGGCCATCTGGTTGCCTTTCTCCGTCCAGGAGCCGGCAAATACCCAGCAGTAGCTTTGCGTGGTGCCGTCATCGCGCAGTTGCGCGAAGTTGTCCAGCAACTGGCCCTTGCGCAGGATCTGCTTGCCGTTGTCGTCGAACACGTCAGCCAGCGCATAGCCATTGGCCTCTTTGGCCACTTCTTCGGGATGCGGGAAGTGTGGGTCGTGATAAGTATCGGCGTCCCAGGTCATGCTCAGAACCTGCTCGGGACAGGCACCGCCTTCCTCTTCGTACAGGCGACGCAACTCCATCATGATTTCGCCCAGAATATTGGGGTCATGACGGGCCAGCCCTGGAGGTTGCTGCCCGGCGTAGTGCCACTGCAACCAGCGGCCCGAGTTCACGATGGAACCGTCCTCTTCAGCAAAACAGTTCGATGGCAGGCGGAACACCTCCGTCATCACTTCTTCTGTCTTGATGTCGTTGAACTGGCCTTCATTGCGCCAGAAGCTCGAGGTCTCGGTGACCAGCGGGTCCACAATAACCAGGAACTTCAGCTTGGACAGAGCCTTGGACGTCTTGTTCTTGTCCGGCATCGCGGCCAGCGGATTAAAGCCCTGCGCAAAGTAACCGTTGACCTTGCCTTCATACATCATGTCGAAGTAGGCCAGCATGTCATAGCTGCGATCCCACTTGGGAAGCAGGTCAAAGGCAAAATCGTTGGCTGGCGTGGCGTGCTTGCCGTACAGGTTCTTCAGCAAGGAGATGAAGAACTTGGGTGTGTTTTTCCAGTAGTTCACCTGACCGGGCAACACATCCTTGGGCGTGGTTTCTTCCAGATACTGCGCCAGCGTCTGCTGATTGTCCGAGGGCAGGTTCATATAACCTGGCACACGCAAGGACAGCAGGCCCAGGTCGGTATAGCCCTGGATATTGGAGTGGCCGCGTAGGGCGTTCACGCCGCCGCCAGCCATGCCGATATTGCCCAGCAAAAGCTGGATCATGGCAGCGCCACGAATAATCTGTGCGCCACCCGTGTGGTGCGTCCAGCCCAGCGCATACAGCCAGGTCAGGGTTTTGTTCTTGGCCGAACAGGAACCAATGATTTCGGCAATCTGCAGGAAATCGGCCTGCTTGACGCCGGTAATGTTCTCCACGACTTCGGGCGTGTAGCGGTCCACGTGGGCTTTCAACAGCTGCAGCACGGAACGTGGATGCGTCATGCTCATGTCGCGCATCACTTCGCCGTTCTCGTCCACCGCATAGGTCCAGGAGGACTTGTCGTACACCTTGGTTTGCGGGTTGAAGCCCGAGAACACCCCTTCGTCAAAGGTGAAGTCGTCGCGCACGATCAGGGAGGCGTTGGTGTAAGAGCGCACGTACTCGTGCTGAATCTTGTCGTTCTCCAGCAGCCAGCGCACCATACCCATCAAAAAGGCGGTGTCCGAGCCAGCGCGGATGGGCGAGAAGATGTCCGCCACGGCCGCCGTGCGGTTAAAGCGCGGGTCCACCACAATGACCTTGGCCTTGTTCTTGATCTTGGCCTCGATCACCCATTTGAAACCGACCGGGTGGGCTTCGGCGGGATTGCCGCCCATCACGATCACCACGTTGGCGTTCTTGATGTCCACCCAGTGATTGGTCATGGCACCGCGCCCAAAGCTGGGGGCCAGGGCCGAGACGGTGGGGGCGTGACAGAGCCTCGCCTGGCAATCGATACCCAGCATGCCCAAAGCGCGAGTGAACTTGAAGTCCAGCAAGCCGGTTTCGTTGGAGGCTGCCGAGGAGGCCAGAAAGCCTGAGGACAGCCAGCGGTTCACGACCTGACCTCTCTCGTTCCTGGCAATGAAGTTGGCGTCGCGGTCGTCCTTCAGCAAGCGGGCAATGCGTCGCGTAGCGTCTTCCCAGCTGATCTTGACCCATTCCTTGGAGCCGGGCGCCCGGTATTCGGGGTGCAGCAGGCGATTCTTGGAGTGGATCATGTCCAGCAGGCCAGCGCCTTTCGGGCAAAGCGAGCCACGGCTGACCGGATGATCCGGGTCGCCTTCAATGTGAAAGATACGGGGTTTCGCATTCTTGGAGCCATCGCCCATGGAGTACATGAGGATGCCGCAACCGACTGAACAGTACGTACAGTTGTTGCGAGTTTCTTTGGCGCGCAGCAGTTTGTAGGGCCGGACGGCTGCAGGAACTTGAGCGGCGGCTGTCGAAAGTCCCATCGCGGTAGCCGACAGCGCAGCTGCCCCAGCACCAAGAATTTTGAGAAATTGACGCCGACCAAAACTTGGCACGGTGTTATTCATGAAGGATTCTTCTTGCAAAAAAGGTAGTGGCAAAAGGATCACTAATTGCCGGGGCGGATTATAGCAGCATGCTTATAGGGTGCCCGGCTATTGGCATATAGGTCCTTGAAAAGGCAATAGTTGTGGCATAAAGGGGAATGTGGAAGTCGCCATATAATTGAGAATGTGTGCTATTCTCATGTGGTCTATTTCACTCTTTCCTGCCATCCGCGCCATTAAAGAATTATTTGCGGGCCTGGCTCGGGCTGCTTGCTCCCACACTCCTATGATCAGATTTACGGTATCGGACTTTGACCGACTCGGTAGTCCGACGGGTTTTCGCTATTGCTTGCCGGATTACAACGGACCCAAGCAGGACATGGAGCAGGTTTGTATTGCCGAAGGGCGCGTGCAGGAATACGAGGTCCGGCCCGGCATGAAGATGGTGCTTTCAGACATCATCACTCACCACCAATACCAGGCGACCTCTTTGGCCGCGCCGCAGTTCTCGGCCATTGTCATGCTGCAGGGTCGAGCGCAGACTCAGCTCGCCAGCCAGAACACGGTCAGCATGATGGCTCAAAGTGGGGCCACCATTGCACATGCGGACGCGGTGGCCATGACAGGAACTCATCCTGCTGGGCAGCGTCTGCGTGGCTTGAACATCACTTTACATACGCCTGACAGCTTGGCGGACTCGCCCTTGGGAGAGATGCTGGCCAACGTCATGGGTTCTTCGCGGATACGATTGCAACGCTGGGCGGTGCCCCCGCATTTGTTGAGCGCGATCGATCAGTTGATAGACAGTCCCTGGCAGGGCACCTTGCACAATCTGCTGCTGGAGGGTGTCAGTTTGCAAGTGCTGGCGCATGCGCTGGATGGCCTGGCCCGAGAAACAGAAAAAGATTCCCCCGTCTCCGCGCGCGACCGGCAATTGCTCGAACGTGTCAGAGAGCGCCTCTACCATTCGCCTGGCGAGGACTACACCTTGGCAGATCTGGCCAAACTGGCCTGCATGAGTCCCAGCACTTTGCGGGTGAAGTTTCAGGCGGTCTATCAATGCTCGGTATTTGGCTGGCTGCGTGAGCGCAGGCTGGAACTGGCGCGAGAGTATCTGGCACAAGGCTGGAGCGTACAGCAGGCAGCGCACTATGTAGGCTATCGCCATGCCACCAACTTCGCCACGGCATTCCGTGAGCGCTATGGCATCTCACCCAGCGAATTGAACTAGGCTGTCCCGTCATTGCCCAAAGCTCTTCAGGCATTGCGCATTCCCCGACGGTGCTTGCATCGCTCATGCTGAAAGACCCTGCCCCTTGTGGGCCGCTTCTTTTTGTATGTGACTGTGCCGCCTTTCCTGCTTCCTCCGTATCCCTTGATGGTTTTGATGTTGGGCCTGCTGGCCTGCGTGGCACCGGCCACCATTGATGCCTATTTACCTGCATTCAGCGCTCTGGAACAGGAATTCAATGTGCCGCCACACAGCGTGCAGCAGACCCTGGGTGTGTATATGTCTGCGTATGCGGCCATGTTGCTCTTGCACGGTACCTTCTCCGATGCCTGGGGACGCAAGCCAGTGGTGCTGGTTTCCTTGCTGGTTTATGTGGCTGGTTCTGTGATGGCGGCTGTAGCGCCCAGCTTCTCGTTCTTGTTGGCGGGCCGTGTCTTGCAGGGTTTGTCCGCCGGAGCTGGCTTGGTCATCGGGCAGGCCATGGTGCGTGATTGCTATCAGGGGCAGCAAGCGCAGCGCACATTTTCTTATATCTTGCTGGTGTTCAATGTCTCGCCCGCGCTGGCGCCGATTGTGGGCGGGCAGTTGATCGCCCATCTGGGCTGGCGCTCGGTGTTCTGGATGCTGGCCGTATTGGCCGCGCTGGCGGCTTGCTTGTGTGCGCTGCGCCTGCCAGAGACCTTGCCGACGTCCAGACGTCAGCCTTTGGTCTGGTCGCAGTTGCGGGTCGAGCTATGGCTTTTGTTGCGCAATATCCCTTTTATGGGGATGAGCCTGGCTTTGAGCTTGTTGATCGGTGTGCAGGCATTTTTGATTGGTGCCGCGCCTGATTTCATTACCCATACCTTGAAGCTGCCCGAGACCGCGTTTGCGGCCTTGTTCGTGCCCTTGGTGATTGGGGCCAGCGCGGGAGCCTTGGCCTCGGCTCAGCTCTCCCGTCTTTGGGAAGCGCGCAAGCTGATTACTTGTGCCTATGGCTTGATGCTGGGGAGCTGCCTGGCCTATGTCGCCTACCTGGCACGTGCTGCAGAACCCGCGTTGCTGTGGGCGGTCGGGTTGCCGGCATTCTTTGCCGCCGGGCTGGCCATGCTGTTTCCGGTGATGACCATGCAGGTCTTGGCGCAGGTTCCCGCACGCGCAGGGCTGGCGGCTTCCTTGCTGGGGTTTTGTCAGATGGCTACCTTTTCCCTGGTCAGTGGCTGGTGCGTACCTTGGGTTTACGGGCAGCCTGTGCGCATGGCGGCCGCGATGCTGTTGGCCGTAGTTGCCAGTCTTGTCGCCTGGTTTTGGCTGCAAAAGCGTGCAAATCGGGCCGTGTCATAGGCAGGACTGATGTTTGGCATAGCGTTTTTGCGTTTGTGAATACATCGCTCTCAAGCATGAAGATGATAATTGTTCGCATCTAAAACCTTTGCTGAGATCCACCTTCATGTTTGCCGTTTCTTCCAGCTCTGCTCGCCTGCGAGTGCGTTTGCTGACACCTCTTACTCGCTCCGCCATGCTGCTGGCGGCCGCGGGCAACCCAGCCTGGGCACAGGACAAGGCTCCTGATCAATCCCCCGTAGAGCTGTCCACAATTACGGTTAAAGGCAATCGAGATCCGGGGGTGACCGAAACCAGCCAGTCCTACACCACCAAGGCAATGAGCACAGCCACGGGTTTGTCACTGTCCATTCGTGAAACACCGCAGTCGGTCAGTGTGGTGACCCGCCAGATGATGGAAGATCGCGGTATGCAGACAACGGCCGATGCCCTGCAAAGCGCCCCGGGTATTTCCGTGACGCGCAGCGATACCAACCGTTATTCCTTTTCTTCGCGTGGCTTTGGTATCGATAACTATCAATTTGATGGCTGGACCCAGCCTGTGCTCTCGCCCTGGGCTTTTGGTGAAAGCAATCTGGACCTGGTGGTGTTTGATCGGGTTGAAGTGGTGCGCGGTGCGACAGGTTTGATGACGGGGGCGGGCAGCCCCTCGGCCTCGGTCAACTATGTACGCAAGCGTCCCTTGCGTGATTTTGCAGCATCGGGGGGCGTGGACGTAGGCAGTTGGGACTTTGCCCGTGGCTATGCCGATGTTTCCACACCCATTACCGAAGATGGCCGTATTCGCGGGCGTATTGTGGGTGCTTATGGCAAGGCCAACAGCTACACCAGTTTGCAGGACACCAAGACGCGCACCTTGTATGGCGTGATTACGGCTGATCTGATGCCGGGCATGGAGTTGACCGGTGGCGTGGCCTATCAGTCCAGCTCGAACAATGGCTTTGGCAGTGGTTTCCCGCTGTTCTATAGCGATGGTTCGCGTACAGACTTCAAGCGTTCCGTTTCCAACAATACGGACTGGTCGCGTATCGAGAATGACACCACCACAGGCTTTCTGGATTTAAGCCATCAGTTCGCCAATGAGCTGAAGCTGCGCCTGACTTATAACCAGTCGCACACCGATGCATCCATGAAGCAGATTTTCCGAGGCGGCTACCCGGATCGGGAAACCGGCTTGGGTACTGCCAACTCCTATTCCTATTACAAGGGGGATGTGCGTCGCAAGGCATTCAATGCCTCTTTGTCCGGCCCCTTCGAGCTGTTCGGTAAAGAGCATGAGTTCTCTGTGGGCTGGATGATGTCTCAGGACCGCGTCTCCTTCCCGCAGTATCGCGCCCTGGCACCTTTGCCGGATGCGGGCAGTTTTTATCAGCCGGGTCGCGTGCCCGAACCCGTGTGGTCAGGCGAGCCCTCCCAGGCGGATGACATGAGCAACAGACAGTCTGGTGCCTATGCCGTAGGGCGTTTTTCCTTGATGGATAATCTGCGCTTGATGGTAGGTGGACGCTTGAGTAACTGGGAGACGGACCAGACCTACTTTGGTGCCAAACGCCAGTATCGCAATCGCAATGAGTTCATCCCTTATGCCGGCCTGATCTACGACTTTGACGACACCTACACGGCTTACGCCAGCTATACGGAAATCTTCAAACCGCAGAACGCCCGCAACGAACAGGGTGATCTTCTGGCTCCCATCACGGGTAAAAGCTACGAACTGGGCTTGAAGGCCGCTTGGCTGGATGGCCGCTTGAATGGGGCGGTATCCGTGTTCCAGACCCGCCAGGACAATCTTGCCGAAGCCACTGGCAATAACGTGATCGGCGCGCCTCCCAATACCCCCGCTTATCGCCCCGTGTCGGGAGCCAAGGTAGAAGGTATCGAGCTGGAGCTGGGCGGGGAGTTGATGCCCGGTTGGAGCTTGGCCAGCAGCTTGACGACCTTCACGGCCAAGGATGCACAAGGCAAACCCATCAACACTAGCAAGCCACGTACTTTGTTCAAGCTCTACACCACCTATCGCTTGCAGGGCGATTGGCAAGGGCTGACAGTGGGTGGTGGTATCGACTGGCAAAACCGCATGTACCAGGATGCGACCGCACCGGGCCGTAAAGTGGTCAAGGTAAAGCAGGGCAGCTATGCCATCGTCAACCTGATGGCGCGCTATGACTTCAACAAGCGCATGTCCGCCACCCTGAACGTGAATAACCTGTTCGACAAAAAGTACTACTCGCAGATCGGGTTTTATAACCAGGGCTGGTATGGGGCGCCCCAGAACGTGATGCTGTCCTTGCGGGCGCAGTATTAAGAGAGAAAGGTGCAGGCAGTAGAGCCTGATGCAAAAGCCTGCTTGTCATCGCCAAGCAGGCTTTTTTATTGGAAGCGGATAGGTTGCTTGCTGCATCTCGGACACCGAGATCTTGTAGTCCTTGAGCTACAAGTACAGCGCTGTCGGTCTGCTTTGAGGCCTGCGGGCTACAAACTCAGGACACCAAAGCCAATAAATCAGTCACCCCAATATCGACACCTGCCTGATACAACAAGGTGCTGGCCTGACCGCGATGGTGAGTCTGGTGATTAAAAAAGTGCGTCACTAAAAGCGCAAAATCCTTCTCCATACTCTGGCCCGCCATATTGCTGTAGCGTAGCGTTTGGCCCAGTTGCTCCGGTGTCAGCGTGGCGGCCCAATCAATAATGATCCGGTCCAGCTTGTGACGGTACTGATCCAGTTCCGCCAAGGTGTCGAACAACTGCTGGTCCAGTGCGCGTGGCTTGGCAAATACGCCGATTTGCTCGCGCAAGGCGTGAGCATCAGGATGCTCGGCAAAGCGGTGCAGCCAGACGGTGTCCCCCACCGCAATGTGCATCATGGTCTTGAACAGCGAACCGAAGAAAGCCCCGCGTTCCTGATGCAAGTCCTGCGCTGAAAGACTGGCCGCCGCATCGTAAAGACGGCGGTTCATTTGGCTGTTATATGAAGCCATGCGGATGGCGGTTTGGGGTGTCATGTTTTTTCCAGGCCAAGGTTCAGTACAAGGATTATTTGATTAAAAGGAAGTATGGATCAAGACGGATCTGCTTCTTCAGACTTGTGCCTCATCAATTCACTTGACCCAAACATAAGTAGTCAGCTACATTTCAGCCATGATAATTATGTGGCAGCGTGATGTTTGAACTCAAAGACCTTCCTAGCTACGACACTCTGGTAAAGATGGGCGTCGAGTACCGCAACCCGGATGTGGATGGGTTGCAGGCTTGGCTTATCTGGGCTTCGGCTACCAGTGAAATGTTGTCGGCTTTTGAGGCCAATCTTGATCGCACTTCCGGTTTGTCGCAGACACAGTTTTTTGTGCTGATTCTGCTCAAACGCAATCCGGATGGCTTGAGCATTGGCACGCTGGCAGATGGGGTGTCGGTTACGTCGCAGACGATGACTCGCATTATTGATCGCATGGAAGTTGCCGGTTTATGTGATCGGGAGCAGCACCCTCAGGATCGTCGTGCCTGGTTGGTTCGCCTGACAGAGCATGGGGCCCAGGTTTTGGGTAAAGCCTTGCCGGCTCACTATGTGTGGGTTGCTGAGCTGATGAGTCATTTCGACGCGCAAGAACGCGATGTGCTTGTGCGCTTGATGCTCAAGCTCAATCAACAAGGCATCTTGCCCAAGACAAGCGGCGGCTGATTGTCGGCCGTTTTTTTTAAATAAATATGTAGCTTGCTGTATAACAGCTAAGAACATTTATCATGAAAGTATCTGCTAGTGATCCGCAAGCTGTCGGGACAGGTTTGCGTGCCTTGATGGTTGTCTGCGCTTTAGCGGTTGTTTCGCTGCTTTACCTGCCTTTGCCCATTCTTGGAGTCTTGAAGCAAAGCCATGGCATTGATGCGACGGGCATGGTGAGCAGTTTTGGGTTTGCCTACGCAGCCGGGTTTCTGATCTTTGGTCCCCTGTCCGATCGAGTGGGGCGTCGCAATGTTATGGTCGCAGGCCTGCTGGCCCTGGTGGGTGCGACGGTGGTGCTGGCCGTAGCAAGTACCTCCTGGTCCCTAATGGTCGGCCGTGTGTTGCAGGGCTTGGCGGCTTCTTCTTTCCCTCCCGTAGCGATTGCCTATCTGGCAGAGCGGGGTAGCCCACGTCAAAGGGTGTGGAGTGTGGCCTGGATGAGTACGGCATTTCTTTCCGCTGGTTTGCTGGGGCAGATTTATGGCGGACTGGTTGCTGGACCTTGGGGGCTGGCGGCTGCCTTTTGGCCGCTGTGTCTTGTATTCGCCTTGACGGCCTGGTGCCTGTGGAAGAAACCCGCTGATATGCAGGCGGGCCAAGGCTTAAGCGGATTTTTCAGCAATTACAAAGCCATAGGTGGCTTGTTGGCTGATGCACGACTGCGTCGTGTTTACCTGCCTGCATTCTTCCTGCTGATGTGTTTCGTTGCTTTCTACATGACTTTGGATAGCAAGCTCGGGATGCAATTTGCGCAGTTGGGAATGTCTCCTTTGATGACACGGGCTGTGGTGGCGCCTGCTTTTTTGATGCCCCTGCTGGTGGCTGTCGTGATGCCGAAGCTAGGGCCTCAGCGAACCTTATGCTCTGGATTAGCGTGTGCCGCTGCTGGCTTGGCCTTGAGTGCATGGGCAGGGGAAGAGCACCTGATGGCTTTGCTGGGTGCCAGTTTCCTGTTTGTGGCCGGGCTGGGCATCAGCGTTCCTAGCCTGATTGCCCGAGTGGCAGCAGTCAGCGATATCTCGGTGCGGGGATTGGCCGTGTCGCTCTACACCTTTGTGCTGTTTATTGGCGCAAGTCTGGGGCCATGGCTGGCTCAACAGACTGCGGATATGACTTTGGCCAGCACCTATTTGCTGCTTGCCGGTGTATTGGCCATCTGCGCGATCTACGCCGTTTTTTCCAACTAGGAGTTCACAACGATGCGAGTTCGTCTTCCCCTTTCTGCTGTGCTTGCTGTTGCAACGTTGCAAGCTGCCTGGGCTTTTCCTGTGCAGACACAGAACAGTCTTTCTACTACGGAGAATGTCATGAGTACCACAATCAACAATCCGGCTGCCGCCTTTGTTCCTGAGGCTTACGTTCAAGTGGCCCAGCGGGCTGTCAGCGTGGATGGTGAAGCCGTTGTATTGACTCGTTATGAGCGTGAAGATGGTCGAAATTCAGGTTTGGAAGGTGAGCACTTCAGCTCTGTAGTGTCTGAGTCCGGGCGGCTGAAGGGCTTTGCGCATATCTCTTTGGACCTGGTGGATCGGCCCTTGCCCAGCGCTGAACGTAGTGAGGCGATCGCTCGTGCTTTCTTGAAGGAGCATGCCCCTGACCTGTTGCCAAAAATGGAGATTCATTGGGTCGATACCCATGATGAGCCTATCCGTGTAGAGCGGAATGGTCGTACCGAAACAGTGGCCTTGACCGGTATGAAAGTGAAGGCGCGCAACCTGGAGGATCGCCTGTGGTTCTGGGTCATTGTTGGGCCGGATGAGCAGCCCATGGTGTTCGAGCGCGACATTACCTGGGTTACTTTCCCTGGTCATCGCAAGACAGAGAAGTGGCTGCATGATGGTTGGCTGAAGCAGCAAAAGACGGATTTTGCTAAGGGCACCAAAGGTGTTTAAGCTGCTTCCAGGGAGTATTTGACGCTACGTTGACAAGGCCCCGGTTCCGGTTTGGAAGGCCTTTGTGCAAGCGCAGTTTTAGCCGTTCAGGCCAAGACCGCGCGTGTTGGATTCAAGCCTTCCTCAGCTTTTATTTCATATATGGAATATCGTTTCTTACAGCTTTTTTAGCTTGATGCCTTTTTAAGCGGACAAAACTGTCCGTATAATTTCGGAATGAAAAACCGGAATTTACCTAATCGTTCTGATGCCTTGGAACGCCGGGAACTGTTGCTGGACGCGGCTAACACGGTCTTTAGCAAGTGTGGTGTCACGGCCCCTTTGGATCAGGTTGTGTCGCAGGCAGGGGTAGGACGGGCGACGCTCTATCGCAATTTCCCTGATCGGGCTGCCTTGATGGAGGCGTTGCTGATACGGGCAGCAGACCGGATTGAAGAGCGCTTCTTAAGCAAGCGCAAAGGCAATGCTCAGGATTTCAAGGTCTTGATGCAGGTGCTGGCAGGGTTCGCGCTGGAGTCGGCTCCCATGTCCGATTACTGGAAAGCGATTGATCCCAATCACCCCACCATTGTGGGGGTGCGTGCCCGTTTGGTTGATCTGGCGCGCGAACCCTTGGCAATGGGGCAGGCTGCCGGGCAGTGCAACCCGGCCTTGCAGCCCACGGACATTCCCTTGTTGATTGGCATGCTGGCTGCCAGCTTGCGGGGGCGCACGGACAAGGAAAGGCTGCTGTTCGTAAAACGCTCGCTGAAGTTCTTGTGTGAAGGCGTGTTGTTGCAGGTGGACCGTAATGCTCCTGATTGGGAGCCTGAATGAGTCAGTACATCAAGCCGCACCCGCATTGGGAAGACCATGAAAAGCCCTTCATGCCGGGCTCGCCATCGGCACCTCATCATGAATCGCATATCCGTGTGGCTTATGGTCTGGTTGCGATTCTGGTTGGTTTGACAGGTGGTTTGGGTAATGCCCTGGTGTCGGTGAATTTGCCGACGCTGCAAGGGGAGCTGGGGTTGACGCCCTCCGAGGCAGCCTGGTTGCCCGCAGCCTATGCCATGGTCAATATCACCGCCAATCTGCTGGTGTTCAAGTTCAGGCAGCAATATGGCATGCGCCTGTTTGCCGAGATAGGCCTGGGTTTGTATGCCGTTCTGGCTTTGCTTCATTTATCCATTAATAGTGCTGAATCGCTGATTTTTCTGCGTGGTGCCAGCGGGTTTTCTGGTGCGGCGGCCAGCACCCTGGGCGTCTTGTACATGCTGCAAGCTTTCCCCAGACGCCTGCTAGGTAAGGCTTTGGTGCTGGGAGTGAGTATCACGCAAATGGCGACGCCCTTGGCCTGGGTGCTGTCGCCGTCCTTGATAGAGCTGGGGAATTGGCACGGCCTGTATAGCTTTGAGGCGGGCATGGCCTTGTGCTCCTTTGCGGCAGTAGTGCTGCTGAAGTTGCCCCCCGGCTATCAGATCAAGGCGTTTGAAAAACTGGACTTCCTGGCTTTTGCCTTGTTTGCTCCGGCTGCCGGTTTGCTGATCGCATTCTTGACGCAAGGCTATATCCGCTGGTGGTTCAACGACACAAGCCTGGCCTGGATGGCGATGGCGTCCTTGTTCCTGTTCACCGTCTGTTCGTTTCTGGAATATCACCGCGTCAATCCTTTGCTGAAAGTGCGGTGGTTGGCGCAGGGTTCCACCATTTACTTTGCCGTCGGGGCCATGATTTTGCGCTTCATCACGACCGAGCAGAACTACGGCATGGTTAATATGCTGCGCAGTTTGGGCATGGGCTCGGAGCAGATGCAGCCTTTGTTCTGGGTGGTGTTTGTGGGCATTGTGTGCGGGATTGTGCTCAGCGCCGTCACTTTTGGGCCCAAGACGATTCTGGTACAGGTGTTTGCCGCGATTTTGCTGATTGGCGTGTCCAGCTTCATGGATTTTGGGCGTACCAGTCTGGACCGCCCGCAGGATTTTTTCTATAGCCAGTTCGTGCTGTCCATTGGCGCGGGCATGTTCATGGGACCTTTGGTGATGATTGGCTTCAAGCAAGCCTTCAAGTATGGCCCTGACCATATCGTGACTTTTATTGTGCTGCTCAATGTCACTCAGACTTTGGGCGGATTGATGGGCACCGCGACCTTGAGCACGTTTCAGCAGCAGCGCCAGCAGCATCATTACGCGGCCATTGTCAGCCATGTGAATGTGGCTGAGCCTTTGGTGGCCAATCGTCTGAAACAGCAGCAACAGGCGGTGGGGCCAATGGTGACTGATCCCATGTTGAGGGCGGCGACGGGCACGGCTCAGTTGGCACAGATTGCCCGCCGCGAGGCCAGTGTCAGGGCGTACAACGATGTTTTTCTGTTGATTGGCATTCTGGCGACGGGCTTTTTGCTGTGGCCCGTGTTGCTGGCCGCTGGCCCCGCTATTCAGTCCAGACGAGCGCAAGCCGCTGCTGGCACTTCTTCGAATTCTTAAACCTGGTCCGTATTTATGAGTCAAGACACTTCATCTGAAAATCAGGATCGCAATAGTGAGCTTGCCGCGCCGACAGACTCGGATAACGATGGCAAGCTGGGTCCGAATACTGAACCTTCTCTGCCGCCCAAGATCATCAAACCCAGCAAACGCAGTGTCATTGCGATGGCCTTTGTATTGTTGGGAGGTTTGCTGTTGATCTTGTGGGCTTGGAACCTGGGGCCGTTCAACACCACTCGCGTCACTACCGACAACGCCTATGTACGTGGGCAGATGACGGTGCTGGCACCGCAGGTAAGCGGTTATGTGTCCGAGGTATTGGTGCAGGACTTTGAGCGAGTTCAGGCGGGCCAGCCTTTGGTGCGCATTGATGAGCGCATTTATAAAGAAAAACTGCATCAGGCGCAGGCTCAACTGGATGCGGCTTTGGCTGAGTTGGCGAATCTGGATCAAGCCCAAGCACAGAACCGCGCCAGCCTGGATGCTCGCAAGGCGGCCTTGGTGTCTGCTCAGGCTGAAGCCCGTCGCTCCGAGGCGGATCGTAATCGTGCCAGGGAATTGGCAAACAAAGGTTCGATCTCGGTGCGAGAGCGAGATCAGGCTGTAGCGACTGCCGAGCTGGGGCGCGGCAATATGCTGCAAGCCAAGGCAAACATTGCGATTGCCGAAGAAACCATCAAGTCCACCGAGGTGGCTCGGGCGACCTTGCAGGCCAAGGTGAAATCCGCTGAAGCCGCCTTGGGTTTGGCTCGCATCGATATGGATAACACCGTGGTGACCGCGCCCGCAGCCGGTCAGATCAGCGAAGCGTCTGTGCGTCAGGGGCAGTATGTGACGGCAGGTTCGCAACTGCTGTTTCTGGTGCCGGATACCCGTTGGGTAGTGGCGAACTTCAAGGAAACGCAGACGGCGGGTATTCATGTGGGGCAGTTGGCCCGATTCACCGTTGATGGTCTGGATGGCACAGAGTTTCAAGGTCATGTAGAGCGTATTGCCCCGGCCACGGGCTCCGAGTTTTCTGTGCTGCGCGCGGATAATGCCAGTGGCAACTTCACCAAGGTTGTTCAGCGCTTGCCGGTACGCATTGCTATCGATGCGGATCAGCCCGGTATGGAGCGTTTGCGACCCGGCATGTCCGTGATTGCCAAGGTGGATATTTCCGATAAGCCTGATCAAACAAAACAGGAGCATGAACAATGACCCTGTCTGCAAGAACGTATGGCATGGCCTTGTTAAGTGCTGCGGCGCTGTTGTCCGGCTGTATGCCTGCTTACCGGGTCGCACCCGAGCAGGCGCAGGTAACCGTGCCGTCCGGGTGGATAGGGGCATCCTCTGAAGGCACAGTCGTTGATTCGGCCTGGTGGAAAGCCTTTAACGATCCCGGCTTGAGTGCACTTGTAGAAGCTGCCTTGGCACGTAATAACGATATCTTGAGTGCTGCTACCCGGATCGAACAGGCAAGGGCGGCCGTGCAGCTGGCGGATTCGTCCTTGGGCCCTTCCTTGTCCTTTGACACAGGCGTGCATGCAGAGCGGGCCCTGGGGCCTGGCGGTATGGCAATCAGCCGTGCGGTACAGCCTGCCGTGCAATTGAATTGGGAGCTGGATCTATGGGGGCGCTTGAGTTCGCAGGCGAAAGCGGCTGAACTCAAACTGTCTGCTACGCAGGCGGATTATGATGCCATTGCCTTGAGCGTCGCCTCCGAGACAGCACGTACCTATATTGCCTTGCTGGGTCTGGATGCACAGTTGCAGCAGGCCAAGGCCACCTCTACCTCCCGGACAGAAGCCTTGCGCCTGGCGCAGGAAAAGTTTGATGCGGGCTATATCTCCCAGCTGGAGTTGACCCAGGCCCAGTCCGAGCTGGAAGCGGTAGCGCAGCATATTCCACAGCTGGAATTGGCGATTAGCCGTCATCACAACTCTTTGCGCCTCTTGTCCGGGGAATTGCCTGCGGCTTATGAACAGAGCGCCAGTTCCACCTTGTCGGCTTTAGAGCTGCCTGCACCGGGCTCTGGCTTGCCGTCCGAGCTGCTACGCCGCCGTCCTGATATTGCGCGAGCAGAGCTCGGTTTGGCTTCCAAGGACGCGTCCATGGCAGCCAGCCGGGCTGCCTTTTTGCCGCAGGTTTCCTTGTCGGCACGGGCAGGGGCTTTGTACGTCAGCGCCTTGAGTTATGACCCGACCAAGATCTGGAGTTTGGGTGGCAGCATTCTGGCACCAATTTTTGACCGTGGTCGTTTGCAGGCGCAGTTTGATTCTGCAACAGCCCAGCGCGATGAGGCGGCCTTTGCGTATCGCGGCGTTGTTTTGACGGCCTTTTCCGAAGTGGAAAACGCCTTGGCGGGCCAGCGTCGTTTTGCGGAAGAGTTAAGCCACGTGACCGCGCGTCGGGACGTCTTGAAGCGCTCCTTGGAACACGCCCGCAATCGCTATGAGGCTGGCTATGCGTCTTATCTGGAACAACTAGATGCGCAGCGGAATCTGTACGAGGCAGAAAACCAGGTCATCGCCGTGCGGGAAAACCAGTTGCAGAATATGGTGGATCTGTACAAGGCGCTGGGTGGCGGCTGGGATTATGAAAAGGCGATGAAGCGGGAGTAACTTGAAAGAGTCGGTAGAGGGGCCCTGTCAGGTGGAGCATGTGTTTTGCTGCTACTGCTCCCGCAAAATCCGCCGAATTTCCAGAATTGCCTCGGGCGTCTCCTGCACACTGTGGGAGAACGGAATCACCAGCTCCGACGTCGCGCCGGGCAGATGAGAGCTTTGATAAGGCACCAGCCCATCGTCCGAATACAGCAGGTCTTTTTTGGGCGTGTCGTTGGCGATAATGCTGTGATACCGCACTTGCGTGGAGATCGGCATTTTGGAGGTGATCTGCATGAATGGATCGCTGTCGCGCAGGCTTTCCACGCCATTGGGCAGGATCAGCATCTCGTCTTTGGCGGGCGTATTGCCAACCGCCACCTGGCTAAGTTTGTTGAGTTGAGTCACCACCGTAACCGGCAAGGTAATCAGTGCTGCCGCCAAGCGTGAAATACGATTTCCTGCAAACGGCGTGCCCTTGTGAGGCGCAGCAATAAAGATGGCTGTCGTCACGCCGGGCAGGGGAGAGAAGTGCACCACATTGCCAAACTCCTGATTCATTCTGGCAATGCTGACATCATCCATTTGATAACGGTCGCGGGCCGCGTCTTCCAGCAGATTATCGGACGAGGACACCAGCAAACGTCCCAGTACACCGCCCATGCTATGACCGATCACCACAATATTGTTCGAGGCGATAGCCTTCCTGTCCGGGTCAAAATGCCGGAAGGTTTCTGTCAGGGCTTTGCGAATCTCGGCATTGTTGTAGGGCAGGGGCAGATTGGTTGGATAGTAGACCTGCCAGATCTGATAGCGATCCCGTAATTCCTCATCGCCCAGCACCTCATTGGCGACGTTAATCCAGGCTTCCGGGCTGCTGGCCAGGCCGTGTAGCATGATGATGACGCGGCGATTCGGGTCATAGGGTTGCAGCAGGAACACATGCGGGGATTCAATACCACCGTCCCGTCCCAGGACGGTGCGCAAAGCCTGGGTCGAGAAGTCCGAGCGCGCCAGCCATAGCCCGTAGGCAGAGGTGTAATTGGCCGCCAAGGGCACTTGCACGTCTTTCAGCTTGACGCTGGTTTGCTGGTACGGATCGTAGCCAATAATGGTGGCGTCGCGAGTTTGCAGAACCTGGGACAGGGTTTCGCCGGGGAAAGTAATAATCCCCGTCACTGCCTGGAAGGGCGGCTCGCTATAAGTGCTTTGAAAGCTGTTCGGCGTGACATCCTTTGACTCGTTCACGACCACCATCTCGGCTCCAAAACCGTCGCGCCGATAAATGCTGCGCACCCCGCGGAATGTTAATTGGGAGGCCGGAATCAGCTCATGGGGCTGAGGGGCGGCGGCATCGCGTACCTGGGACAGATCACCACGAATACGCCACCGACCAATCTCGATAGTTTTCTGGAAGGCGTAGCTGGTGTCGTGATACTTGGCAAACAGCAGCATGGTCGCTTGCTGTACCGCGTAGTTGTAGTAGTCACGCACCTGGGTCTGGCGGTCTTCAAATGCCCGGTCTCCTGGCCTGCGATCCGTGAAGAACAGATAGGCGTAGGCATAGCGGGCGCTTTGCAGATAGGCATCGAACAGCTCGGTCGAGAAGTCTGGCCGGGCATTGCGCCGACCTTGCAAGCGCAAGGCCTCTTGCGTCCAGATCTCGGCCAAGGTGGCCATGCGCTGCTCGGTGTCCAGATTCCACAGCTCTGTCAGCCTGGAAGAGCAGTGGGGAATATCTTTAGCACATTGCTCGGGCGCGATAGCCAGACTGGTCAGCGTATCGCGTGCGGAGGCGCTGAGTTTATTAGTGGTAAGAATGTCGCCACGGCGTTGGGCAATGTAGTCCTCGGTGCTGACAGTGGCGATTTTGACGCCGGCGCAGCCTGTTAAAGCCAGTGATGCTAAAGCAACTGCCACCACCTTGCCATTTTCCTTTGAATGGCCCAGCACGAGTGCTGTTAAATGAACGAATGTAGAGCGCATTGACCTTGAGTTAGGCTGTTTTGAGGAAGGGAAAGTAGACGAAATCATCTCTTTTGAGGGCAGCTGGAGGGCGCGCGTCTTGCAATAAACCCGTCAACCCATAATGAGTTGGAGCAAGTTTATTATTCGTTAGTTTTATATGTGGTTAGAGAGTCTGGATTTGATGTTGGGTTTTAATTTTATAGTAACTATTTGATTATATTGCTTCTATATGGTTTTTTAAAATGATTTATTTTATTTAACTTTTATTGATGGCATTCCATAGTTTTTCTAGGTTCCATATTTCAAGTGAAATATTAAATGTAGCTTGAATTTCTGCCGTTAATATGGGGTGGGCAATGCCGTTTCTACTCCAATCAATTTTTTGATCATTCGTTAAAAATACAATATGGTTAAATTCTTTATTTAACTCTTTTTCTTTCAGTAGTCCAAACAAAAATTCGGCCCATATGTAAAAATCTCCATGTCCATCATCTTTAAATCCAGGGGGGGTGCGAGTGCGTTTTCGATTTTCTGCGATGCGGTGAAAACGCTCACGAGGTATATATGTTACGTTAGCACGCCCCCGAAGCATTTCTAGCAGGCTCAATGTTGAGCGGATTGTTTTTTCTTCATAGATATACCCATAGTCATTCTCAAAAGAATCGAAGGTTTTTTCAAATTCTCTGTAAAAGCTGTTGAAGTCTTCAGAAATTTTTTCTGTCTCTGATTTTAATGTATCAAATTTCTTTTTCAGTGAGGCTGAAACTGTATCAACCACGTATAGCTGATTGTTCCAAAATTCTTGGATAGATTGCCCGGGAAGAATAAGTGGAGCAGTATGGGATGTATTGAAATAGTCAATAATATCTTCTATGTTTTTATGTTTTGAAAGCCTTAAAAACACATTGGCATCAATTCCTATTGCTGTTTTATTTAAATTTATGCTTTCTGGTGCTGATTTATGATTTATTGCCGTTGCTAATGCTCCTAAGCTGTCTATTTTGATTTTTCTATCCAAAATGTTTTCCAGAAGCGCTAGTAGCTTAGTTTCATTGTAGTGTTCAGTCATACCACACTCTAGTTGCTGATTTCGATAGGATTTTGCCCATGTCCTCAATCGACTCAGAATCCCAGAAAGCATATTCTTCAATCCTTTTAGTTAGCTCACCAGTAATTCCGTGTTTAAGCAATGTTTCTCTCGTACCTGGCCAGTCAACTGCCGCTTGTGGACGTTTGTCCAAGGTAGAAAGAAATGTATTTCCTAGCGTGCTCCCCCAAAAAGAGGCATCTTCTTCGCTAAAACGCTCCCATAGCGGCCCTTGACGTGGAAAGATGTAGTGAAGAGTGCCTTGCATTATTGGGGTGGTTGTTAACTCTACTATAGAGTGTCTTAAAAAAGACATAACAGCTTTGTTAAAAGAGCGACGATGAATTTGGTCACTAAAATCTTTTGACGATGGATTTAGTTCCGTAAGCTCTTGTTCAGCTGCTTTCCAGTTTTTTTCTTCGGTCACTAACCGCGCAGCTTCTCCAAATTTGCGTTCTACGTTACCTGTTCCGAGATTGCCAACGACTATTCGTCTAACCACTAATTTAAGGATATATTGCATGCCATCGATAGAATTGTCTGTCGCTGCGATGGCAAGTAATATCGGGCGAACTGAAATTACACCTAGACTATTTAGTGATGCGAATATTTTGAGTGTTTCAGAACATGCTGGCCCGGGAAGTGAGGGGTCTATCATCTGCATATAGAGAGGCAGATGTTTTTCAAGCGTTTGCATGAGCTGAACGGGGGATGGTGCTTTGCGAGTTGAGTGGGTAGGCCGTTGTGCTAGAAAATCATAAAGATCTTTTGGCAAAATGTGACCTGCTTCCACTGTGACAGCATGGCGAATGAATTGGACGAAGTTGTTGGTGCCGGTTGCGGAAAACTGACGAGCCATCGTTTGCCATTCAGCGTATCTATCTTCCCGCTGACTTTTTGGAGTTTGGCTCAGGATATAGTTTTTTAGCAAGTCTGCGGTGGTAAGCTCCAAACCTCGGGTATTAATCACTTCAAACACTCTGTAGGCCGAAGCGGGATCTGGGTGTGTAAATACGGCGAAATACAACTTGTTTGTAATGAAATCCGTCCATAAGCCTAAGCGCTTGAATGGGTCTTGACTCAAGTCATTTTTGAGATTTGTACGTAAATACTCAAAGGCGCGCTGCATCCGCGCAGACAAGGATTCTTCTTCATTTATACGGGGACTGGACCCAACTCCATCGGCTAGTATTTTTTGAAGTGTCTCGTTATCACTCTTATCAGACAAGATGACTCGCGGATTTGTTTCATCTGTTTCGTAGTCTATTGATCGTAAGAAATCCGCTTGTATTCTTTCTGCTAATGCTCTACGGCCTCTAGCAATGGCTTCGTGATATAAAGCCGCAGCAAGTAATGTTAGCGTCAGAATTCGTTGTTGTCCGTCTACCACCTGCTTCGTCGCACCTTCCTCAGTTAGGATGACCAATCCAAGGAAATAGGACTCTTCTCCGAGAGCATTTTTTAGGTCTAACCAGAAATCGGATACTTCATCGTCTAGCCATGAATATTCACGCTGGTAGTGCGGAATCTCAAAGCGAGAATTCGACATCAGCGCGCCGGCAGTGGTGGCTGAAGCATTTATCGGGGTTGGCAAAGTAGCACCTTAAAGAAAGTGAGTTGACTCTCCGATGATAGCAGAGTGTAATTTGCTAGAGGAGGTGCGATATCTACGTATAATACGGCTACTTTGACCTGAAGAGTCAGTGGCTTTAAGGGCTTGGTGGTTATTTCAATTAGAGAGAAAGTAACTGAGTGTCGAGCTCTCGCTGTAAGCCCTTTACTAGCAAGCAGGCTGGGCTTGTCCAGTCCTAAAATAGGTTGACAGGTTTTACTGCACTAACAACGCCTGATGCACTGCATCAGGCGTTTTGTATTTCAAGGCGGTATGAGGTCTTTCCTGGTTATAGATACGCACCGATTGAGCCACTATTTTGCTGGCCTGGGCTAGATCGGCAGGACGATTGAGCAAGAACTCCCCCTCCAGAATGCCGTTGACCCGTTCAGCCAAGGCGTTTTGGTAACAGTCATAGCCGTCCGTCATGGAGCACACCAGGCCATGACGACGATGAAGGGCTTGATAGTGGACTTGAGCAGTATTGAATTCCACGATCAGAATGATGAATCAAGGCCGTACGAGTATGACGACTCCGCACCGCTATGTTCAAGGCTCGGCTGACCTCTTCGGCCTGCAAGCTGGCAGGGACATGGTAGCCCACGATTTTGTGGGACCAGGCATCGGTGATCAAGCTCAGGTACGCACACTTGCTGCGCGTGGGCAGGTACGTAATGTCAGCCACCCAGACCTGCTTGGGCCCGGTGGGCTCCACTTGGTGGGGAGCTTCTTTGAGCAGATTGGGATGACGCCAGAAACGATGATGACTCTGTGTGGTCTTGTGGTAGGCCCGCTGGGGTGGCACAAGCAAATGTGCCTTACGCAGAATCGCAAACAAGCGATCCCCTGCTATGGGGTAAGCAAGGCGGGTACGAAGTACATGATGCAGCTTGCGCGTGCCCAGGCGAGGTTGATGCAGCCGGATCGGCTGCATCAACTCAATCACCTGCTGGGCCTAGCGCGTAGCGGTCCGCTCTCGCTGGCACCGCTGGTAATACGCTTGGCGACTGATGCCGATAAAGCGGCAAGCTCTCTGGATGCTCAGTCCGGGGACTTGACCACCACCGATAGCTTGCCCGAGGACTTTTTTACCGTGATCCCGTGCTCGTCTCGCATGATCTCGATGACCTTCTCAAACAGGGCCGACTTCAGCTTTTCATCGTGCGGTTGCTTCTCCAGCTCTTTAATACGCTGCTCGGGGGTTAACGGCTTGTTTGATGTACTGGGCATGGCCGCTCCGGGCTTGCGTCGGCCTCGGGGCGAGGTCCAGTCCTGCAAGCCGTGTTTACGGCACCATACTAAAACGGTCGAGCAACCTTGAATACCATAGTGTTGCTGAGCTTGCTTGTAGCTCAGCTTGCCTTGTTCAACTTGCTCAACAACACGAAATTTAAAAGCCAGGCTGTAATCGCGCTGGCTACGGCGGATTCCTTGTCCCAATTGACTCTCCTTCAAGAAAGGGAAAAAGTGTCAATGTAATTCAGGACGGGTCACGGAAAAGAAAAAAGCCCAAACCGAAGTTTGGGCTTTTTGAATTTGGAGCGGGAGACGAGTCTCGAACTCGCGACCTCAACCTTGGCAAGGTTGCGCTCTACCAACTGAGCTACTCCCGCATTTTTTACTGCACTACCGACTTGTGACCAGAATTACTGGAGGCGCAAGCCGGAATCGAACCGACCTAGACGGATTTGCAATCCGCTGCATAACCACTCTGCCATTGCGCCGTGGTCGATTAAAAAGGGAAGCCTAGGCTTCCCTTAGGAATCTGGAGCGGGAGACGAGTCTCGAACTCGCGACCTCAACCTTGGCAAGGTTGCGCTCTACCAACTGAGCTACTCCCGCATTTTGCTGTGCAGATTGAATCTGTTTTCAGCGTTTTACTTATTAGCTATTGCTTATTAAGTAAAGAAAGCTAGTTTAGAGTGGCTATCTTTGTTTGTCAAGCGTTTTTGATATTTTGCTTAAGCTTTTTATCAGTACTGCCTAACGAACTAGCCTGCCTTCAAACTGCTTTTTGCTGCGAAACCGACGCTGCGCTAAGCAAGAACGTAACTATAGACTGCAGCAAAGAAGCTTGTCAATAGATTCTGTAAATTTTTCCGGAAAATTGTCTGTCCGAGCTATGCTTACTGCTTTCTTTGATGGTGGGACAGGGCCGTGGACAGGCAGCGTAATGTGGATTTGAGCTCTTTTAATACCTTGGGTTTGGGCAGCCGCGCGCGCGACCTGGTGGTGTATGACAATGTTACCCAGCTGCCTGCCTTGCAAGCGCTGGTGGAGCAGGGGGAGCGTATCTTTGTGCTGGGCGGTGGCAGCAATGTGGTGCTGGCCGAGCACGTTGATGCCCTGGTGATCAAGGTAGAAAGCAAAGGGATCTGTTTACTGCAAGAGCGGGACGATGCCTATATTGTGGAGGCGCAGGCGGGTGAATGCTGGCATGATTTTGTGCAGTATTGTTTGAATCAAGGCTGGCCCGGTCTGGAGAACCTGGCTTTGATTCCCGGTACGGTAGGTGCTGCGCCTGTACAAAATATTGGTGCTTATGGCTTGGAGCTGGAGCAGCGGGTGCACAGTGTACTGGCCTGGAGTTTTAAGGAAGGCAAAGAGGTGGAACTGTCTGCGGCCGAGTGTGGCTTTGCTTATAGAGACAGTCGCTTCAAGCACGACCCGGCCGGGAGCTGGTTGATTCTGGCGGTGCGCTTTGCCTTGCCGCGTCAGTGGAAGCCGGTGCTGGAGTACCCCGATCTTAATAAGCAAGCTCATTTGGCGGGGGAGCCAGACCCTCAACGTATTTTTGATGCGGTTTGCCAGATTCGCCGTCAAAAATTGCCTGACCCTCGTGTCTTGGGTAATGCGGGCAGTTTCTTCAAGAATCCCCTTGTGCAGACCGAGCAGCGTGATGCCTTGAAGCAGCAATGGCCCAATCTGGTTTCTTATGAAGTTGGACAGGGCCAATGCAAACTAGCGGCGGGCTGGTTGATTGACCAGTGTGGCTGGAAAGGCAAGCGTGATGGTGCCGTGGGCGTGCACGATCGCCAGGCTTTGGTGCTGGTGAATCATGGTGGCGGAACTGCGCATGATATTGAACGCCTGGCCCAGGCGATTCGGGGTTCTGTTCGGGAACGCTTCGGCGTGGAGTTGGAACAAGAGCCCGTTATTGTCAATTAAACATCGACCGCGCCCCACCATCGCAGAGTTTGTGCCAGATGGTGGCGCACGGCTTCCATGGCCGCTTCGGGGTTTCCTGCCTGTAGCGTATCCAGAATCTGTAAATGCTCCTTCATGGCGGGCACAATGCGCTCGGGTAATGGGCGGCGCGAGTGCTGCAGAACATTGATGCGATCACAGTTCTCTTCGTAGATCGTCATGGCCGAGCGGTTCTGCAGCGCTTGAGCCAGATAGCGATGCAAGGCCCAGTCCACTTCCATGGCCTGAATCTGCAAAGCGGTGGTAACAAGGCCGCTTTGTGCCTGCTCCAGAATCTTCTCGTGTTTGTCCCGCAAGCTCTCCAATGCGGGCTGCTTGGCACAGCTAGCCAGTATCCTGGCCCCCTCCTGATCAAAGACACAGCGCAGTTGGAAGCATTCCCGCAGCGCTTCCGTGGTTGCCTCCAGAACCAGCACTCCCCGCTTGGGCAGGATGGACACCAGCCCGGCAGCCGCCGCGCGCTTGACCGCTTCACGCACTGGGGCCAGAGGGAAGTCGCTTAATTTCATCAGCTCCGCCATCGACACCATCTGCCCCGCGCGAACCTGCCCTGTAGCCAATAAATGACGAAATGCCTGAAACGCCTGGGTGGCCAGCAAAGTGTCATCAGAGGAGGAGGGAATACTCATTTGGCGTCTCCGGTTTGTACTTGTAGGGGTTTTTACGACTGCTTGTGCATATTCGATTTTAATTATATTCGGTATTTCATATTGAATATATGCTGACATGTCAGATGAGATTTTAGATTGATGGATTGCTGGTAGCGACACGGCAGCGCTTACAAAACAACAGGAGACAACGATGCGTTTTTTGTACAGAACCTTGTTTGGACAGGTCATTGTGGCCTTGATACTGGGAGTCCTGGCGGGTGTGATCTGGCCGGATTTCGCCGCCTCGCTCAAACCCTTTGGTGATGGTTTTATCAAGCTGATCAAAATGATCGTGGCTCCCTTGGTGTTTTGTGTCGTGGTGCACGGAATTTGTGGCAGCAGCGATTTGAAGAAGGTGGGGCGTGTTGGGGTGAAGGCCCTGATTTACTTTGAGGTTGTCACCACCTTTGCCTTGGCCTTGGGCATTTTGCTGGGCTACTTCTTTACGCCTGGGCATGGGATGAATGTAGACCCCAGTACCCTGGACGCCAGTGCCATGGCTGCATATACCTCGCGAGTGGAGCAAAGCACAGATACCGTCGGGTTTTTAATGAAGATTATTCCGACGACGTTTGTGGATGCCTTTGCGTCAGGCGATATTTTGCAGGTGCTGCTGATTGCAATTTTGTTCGGTTTGGCGGTTGCCTTGCTGGGGGAGCGGGGCCGTCCGGTAGCATCGGCGGTAGAGACGCTGTCCCATGTGTTCTTCAAAATTATTGGTTTCATCGTCCGTTTGGCACCCTTGGGCGTGCTGGGAGCCGTCGCTTTTACGGTTGGCGAATACGGGCTTGGCACCTTGGGCAAGCTGGGCCTGCTGGTTGTACTGTTTTATGTGACGTGCGCCATTTTTGTGCTGGGCGTCTTGGGGCTGATCCTGCGCATGACCGGCTTTAGCATCATCAAGCTGTTGAAGTATTTGCGCGAGGAATTGCTGGTTGTACTGGGCACAGCGTCGTCTGATGCCGTCTTGCCCCAAGTGATGCGCAAGCTCGAGCGTATGGGTATCAAGCAATCCACTGTAGGTTTGGTGGTGCCAACAGGTTATTCCTTTAACCTGGATGGTTTTTCGATCTACCTGACCTTGGCCGCCGTGTTTATTGCACAGGCAACCAATACCCCCTTGTCCTTTATCGATTTGATGACCATTTTGGCCATTTCCATGTTGACCTCCAAAGGGGCGCACGGTGTGCCGGGGTCTGCCATTGTGATTCTGGCAGCGACCTTGAGTGCGGTTCCTGCTATTCCGGCCATTGGTCTGGTGCTGGTTTTGTCCGTTGACTGGTTCATGGGTATGGCGCGGGCCTTGACCAACTTGATTGGTAATTGCGTAGGAACCGTGGTGGTGGGCGCCTGGGAAGGTGACGTGGACCGAGAGCGGGCTCATGCTGTTTTGGATGGGCGTGTTCACGTTGATCTGAGCCAGGACAGTAATGGCAATTAAGCCGAGCCGTTCATGAGCTTAAAACCCGTGTCAGCCAAATCGGCTGAAACGGGTTTTTTATTGAGCCTTAAGTCTACTAATCATCAATTAAATCAGAGCATTAAGCTGAAACTTCCTCCAGCGAACGCCCCTTGGTTTCCACCCCCAATGCAATCACCACCAACGCTGCAATAGAAAAGGAAATAGCCCCCAAGGTGAAAACGCCTGCATGACCGGTCCAGGGCAGGATAAAGCCCACCAGCAGCGGTCCGAATAAGGAACCCAGTCGGCCAATGGAAGAGGCAAAGCCCGCGCCTGTGCTGCGTGTCCGTGTGGGGTACAGCTCGGGGGTGTAGGCATACAAAACCGACCACATGCCAAACATGAAGAACTGCATGCACAAACCAGCGCCAATCAGTTGAGCAACAGGCGCCTGACTGGTGGCGACGTGGCCATAGATAAAGGCACAGCCGGCGCTACCGAACAGCATCAAGACCATGGTTGCCTTGCGACCCCATTTCTCCAGCAACCAGGCCGAGAAGATGAAGCCTGGAATACCGGCCAGGGAAATATAGATGGTGTAGGTAACGGACTTGGTGACTTCATATCCGGCTTGTTGCAATAGTGCGCCCAGCCAGGTGGTCAGACCGTAGTAGCCCAGCAAGGAGAAGAACCACAGCATCCACAGCATCAGGGTACGGCGGGCGTATTGGCCTTGCCAAAGCTGGGCAAACAGCGCGCCACGCTTAAGCTTCTCGCAAGGGGTGGGAGGCAGGGGAGAGGGCAGGGCCTGGCCGCCGTTGGCCTGAATAACTTTATGTTCAAAGGCCGTGGTGACTTGTTCGGCGCGGTCGTTATGGCCTGCTTCTTCCAGCCAGCGGGGGGACTCAGGAACCCAACGGCGGATCACAAACACAAACAGGGCAGGGATAGACAGGGCAATGAAGATCCCGCGCCAGCCTATATAGTCCAGGCTCAGGTAGGTCAGAATCCCGGCGCTGATAAAGCCCAGCGGCCAGAAGCCTTCCAGAATCGCGATGTACCGACCGCGACTTTTAGCGGGCACGATCTCCGAGACCATGGCCAGGCCGATGGGAAATTCCATTCCCATGCCAAACCCCAGCAGCACCCGGAACGCCATCAACTGCTCGACGTTTTGGGACAGGCCACAGGCCAGGCTGCCTACGCCCCAAAAAATCATGCTCCATTGAAAGACAGGTTTGCGCCCGTACTTGTCTGCCAGCATGCCCGCAATGGCAGCACCCAAAAACATGCCTAAAAAGCTGGAGCTGGCCAGCATCCCCGCCTGCGCGGTGGTGAGCCCCATTTCTGCTTTGATGGAACCTAAAACAAAAGTCATGATGCCCAGGTCCATGGAGTCAAAGAACCAGGCGGTCGCGATAATACCGAACAGCATGCGTTGATAGCGTGTCATGGGCAATCGCTCCAGGCGATTGGCCACATTGGGGGATACGGCTGTCATAGGTGTCTCCTGTAGGTCCGCTCTTGTGGCGGGTTTATGTATAGGTGACCTGCCGTCAGGCCATGGCAGGCCTTTTTTCTTCTACTGATATATTACATGGATACTAGTGGTGTTCATTTTAAGATTAAATAATGGTATGTACTTAGCTGGCTAATTAATTATGGGTCAGTGCTCCGGCTAAAGAGCCCTCAAAAGCGTGTTGAATAATGCGTTGATAGGCGCTGGTGCAGTCAGCAACCGGGAAGACTTTGGCAAGACGAGTCACTTGCAGGGCGTCGCTCAACAGGCGCTCCAGCTGATGCTCTTGTACGCCGCATTGGCTCAGGTCAGAGGGGATGTCCAGTTGTTCGACCAGCGACCGCACATAGGCAGGCAGAGCCAGTAAGGTATCTTCCGGCTTGCCGGTTGGCATGCCCAGTAGTTGGGCGACTTCCAGCAATTCCGAGGCGCGGGTTTCACGCAGTTCGTCCAGAACGTAGGGCAGCAGCACGGCATTGGTGGTGCCGTGAGATTGATGCGTCAAACCTGCCAGTGCGTAGGCAATGCCGTGCACCGCATTCAGACCTGCCGTGCCGTAGGACAGGGCGGCATAGTAGCTGGCGCTGGCCATGCCATCACGGGCTTCAGTGTCGGTGCCGTCGCGATAGGTTCGCAGCATGTACTGGCCGCACAGGCGTATGGACTCGCGTGCAAACATCATGGTCAGGCTGGATCGGCCACTATAGCCAGGGTCGGGGCTGCCACCACGATCAAACAGGCTGGCATCCTGCGTCACAAAGGATTCAATCGCGTGGGTCAGGGCATCGATACCGGCGTCGGCAGTGACGCGGGGTGGGCAGCTATCGCTGAGTTCCGGATCGATGACTGCAATGGCGGGACGCAGCGCATTGCCCATGACGGCAATTTTGGTGGCATTGTCGGGGTCGACCAGAATGGCTCCCGGTGTTGCTTCTGATCCCGTGCCGGAGGTGGTGGGCAGGGCGATCAAGGGCAAGGGCTTGGTGTGGGCGGGCCAGGTCCCGCTGTAGGTGCGTATGGGCTCCCCGGTGGGGACGGTCAGACACAGGGCTTTAGCCAGATCTATATTGCTGCCGCCGCCCAACGCCAATACGAAATCGATAGGGTGATCGGCCAGGTGGGCACGTACTTGCAGCGTGGCCTGATCACATAAGGTAGTGGAAGGATCTGGCTCGCCCCCATCAAAAACCACAAGTTCAATTCCCTGTTCTCTACAGGCGGCGATGTGGTCCTGAACCCAGGTGGTTTGAATGGTGAAAAAACGGTCGGTAATCAATAAGCCGCGACGCCAGCCCAGGTGGGCAATCAAGGCAGGTAGTTCATGGCGGCAGCCGCGTCCCATCAGGGTGCGGGGTGGTGGGCAAAAGAAAACGTGTGTGTTCATACGGCAGTCCTTGCGGTGTGTAGAGAGCAGAAGGGGTCTATCAATGAGGCGATTAGTTCAGTGTGTGAGCCCAGGATGCTGTGGCCCGCATCAGGCAGGCTGTGCAAGGTGGCTTGTGGCAGTGCCTGCGCCAACCGGTGGGCGTGCTCAATGGGACAGTCCTGATCCTGTTCGCCATGGATGATCAAAGAGGGGATGGAAATACGGGGAAGTTGCGCATACAGGTCGTGGTGCCGATTAGCCAGCCAGGTCCAGGCCACATCTTGATGACCTGCGGCCTCCAGCAGGCCCAGGCGCTGTTCCCGTTCTGCAATTTCTTGCAGCAAGGCAGGCGTGTCCTGGGCCTTGAACCATTGAGTCCGGTTCAGGCTGGCTGTGCCCGATAACAACAGCAGGGCTTGAGGCAGTGGGGCCTGTTCGTCCAGTAAAGTCAGACAGGTTTGCAGCACCACTGAGACGCCCAGGCTCCAGCCTGCCAGGACATAGGGCGTGTGTTCAGGCAAGGCTTGAATGCTGGCGCGTAGATCCTGCACAAAGCCGTCCAGCCCGTAATCTTCCTGGCTGGAGCCACGAAAGGCATCGCCTCGGCCTCGCAAGTCCGGGGTGTGCCAGGACATCAAATTCGAGCTGGCGTTGACTACTGGCAACCAGCTGCGATGGGTGCCCTGAATCCCATGCACGGCAATGATGGTGGTTTGTTTTGAATCGCAGGCAATGCTCATGTGGCTTCCTGGAGTAGATAAATACAACTAAGATATGAGGCTGTTGCCCAGTTCCGGCCTTGTACTTGCAGGGCCAGAGCAGGCGTCAGAGTTTGGGTGTCAGCAGCAAACGCTGCGTTTTAAAGGCAGGGTCAGCATGGTTACAAGCAAGCGGAAGGTAGCGGGAAAAGGGCAGGCTCAAGATGAGGTGCTGGACATCAAGGCCTTGACGGAACCCAAGCCCAAGCTCACAGACATTGCTTATGAGCGTTTGGAAGAAGCCATCATTACCCTGAAGCTGCCGCCGGGCAGCATCGTGTCCGAGCTGACCTTGAGCCAGATGTTCGAGATTGGCCGCACGCCGATTCGGGAGGCCATTCAACGGCTGGCACGCGAACATTTGATGCTGGTCTTGCCGCAGCGTGGGCTGTTGATTCCAGAGCTGGACATGCCCAAGCAACTGCGCCTGATCGAGACGCGACGGGAGATCGAGCGTCTGATCTGCCGTAGTGCGGCCAAACGGGCGACACGCGATCAACGCGAGCAATTCAAGAGCTTGCATGATGCTTTCCTGGAAGCAGCCACCCAGAACGATGAAGTCAGTTTTATCCGGGCAGATCGACGGTTGAATGAGCTGGAAATCGAGGCGGCTCGCAATGAGTTTGCCGAGGCAGCGATGCGTCTGACACATGGGCTATCCCGTCGTTTCTGGTTCTGCCACTATCAGCAAAATCCGGATTTAACGGAGATGGGCAGACTGCATGCCAACTTGGCGATGTCCATTGCCGGGGGCGATATGGACCAGGCCGGTCAAAGCCTGGATCTCTTGATGGACTACATCGAAGAACTCGCCCGCACGACCCTGATTTCCAGCTTGTAAGGACAGGCAGGGCCTTAGCTGGCCAGGCCACGCTCCAGGGCGTGGGCCTCTTCTTTTTTCAAGGCTGGGCCGTCCGTGGTGTCGCCGGTATCTTCAAAACGGAAACGGCGAATAATGGGCTTGAGCTCTTCCTTGACGTGCTTTTCGCTATAGCCATTGAACAGGTGGCCAAGCAGACCGCGACGCAGATCCGTAGTGCCCATGGCCCAGTCGGCGATCGGGAACGTCAGGTTCATGTTGTACTTCATCATGATGCCCTGATTGTGGTGGGCGGTATGGTGGCGGCGAATGGTGTTGATGAAGGGCATATTGCGTACAAAGCTGTTCTCATGCACATGACAGCAGTAGTGAAAGGCCTCGTACACCAGGTACTGCGCCACCATGGTCATGAATACAAAATAGCCTGCATTGGGGTTGATGATGGTTGCGGCCAGCCAGCCCAGAATCCCGCCGCCTACCCCCAACGTGGCCAGAACGCGCCAGGGGAAAAACACAATCCGGAACTCCTTGCTGGAATCAATTGTGGCTTCGTTGTCGGTGAAGTACTGGTGATGCTGGCGGGTGTGGCGTTCGTAGATTTCCCGCAATCCAATGATGTTGATGCGTCGGTGCATCACATAACGGTGCATGGCCCATTCAACAAAATTACCCGCCAGAAAAACGGGGATCACAATCAGCCATTCCCAACCTACCGGGCCTAGCTGGGTGATGCTGTAGTAAATCGCTGCCAAGCCCACGATATAGGTCACTACCACGTGAACAATGCCGTTGTAGGCGGGGCTGATGTTGGATTTGTAGTCCTCTCGGAACTTGCGTTGGCGTTCGCTCATCATGTCGGTTGTCTCCTGCGGGAAAAGGTTTATTCTTTAAATATCCAACTAACATATTAGTGATATTTTTTTCTGCGTCAAGCAGGGAAAACAGGGGGGAGGGAATGTGACAAGGGGGCGACTTAAGGGGAGAACACGCCACAGCGTTTGGTGGAGCAGTTTTTCAGGCTGGGCTCAGGGCTGGTTTTGCCGTTTTACTGGCGAGCTTGGAGCTGCTTTTTTGTGATGAGGCGAGTTGGGAAGGGGCAGGACGGGACACACTGGATCAAGGCTGGAGCAGGAGAGGAAAGGACGAGTGAAGGACAAAGCAAGGTAAAGAGTAGGGACAAAGGCAAAGGCAAAGGGATAGGTGCTGGCCAGATCAATCCAGCGTGGCCACTTTCGGAAAGTAGCCAACAGGAGGAGGCTCTGTTAAGCGAAGATAAAAAAAGCCGGCTCGAAAGCCGGCTTTTGGTCAGAGCGTTTGCAAGTCAGGAACTTACAGGCCCAGCACGTCTTGCATGTTGTACAGGCCAGTGTTTTTATCGCCCAGGAAACGGGCTGCACGCAGGCTGCCGTTGGCATAGCCAGCACGGCTGCTGGAGCGGTGCGAGATTTCGATGCGCTCGCCTTCGCCGCAGAAAAACACGGTGTGGTCGCCCACAATGTCGCCACCACGGACGACGGAGAAACCAATGCGGCCATCCTGACGGGCACCGGTGTGGCCGTGACGGGCCCAGTCGGCTACATCGTTCAGGGATTCACCCCAGGTTTTGGCAATGGCTTCGCCCATAGCCAGAGCTGTCCCCGATGGCGCATCCACCTTGTTGCGGTGGTGGGCCTCAAACACCTCGGCGTCGTAGCCCTGGTTCAGCAAGGCAGCCGCCATTTCAATCAACTTCAGGGTGGCATTGACGCCTACGCTCATGTTCGGGGCGAAGACAATGGCAATCTCGCGACCAGCCGCCAGAATCTGTTGTTTCTCTGCTTCGGAAAAACCGGTAGTGCCAATGACCAGACGGGTGCCGTGCTGCATGCAGGCGTCCAGATGGGCCATGGTGCCTTCAGGGCGGGTGAAGTCGATCAGGCAATCTGCCTGGGCCAGGGCGTTCAGGTCGTCCGTGACTTTGATACCTGTGTCTTTACCCAGAAAGGCTCCTGCGTCCTGACCAATGGCTTTGGAGCCGCTGTGGTCCAAGGCCGCGGCCAGTGTCAGGTCGGTACTGTTCAAAACAGCTTCAATCAGCATACGGCCCATTCGGCCGTCTGCGCCAGCAATGGCAATGCGCATGTATCCAGTGTCCTTAACGTAAAGCTTAAAGCGTGGGCTGGTTGCCGCTCACGCTGGGCGTTGGGGCGGCTTGGTCGGCGTCAGCGGGGGGCGGGGTGTGTTTCTTGCCTGTGTCGCTGCGCTCGAAGGGTTGGCGGTCAGGTTGCTCGTCGCCTTCCCAGCGAACCAGAGTGTCGCCTTCGAACCAGACGGTAAAGGTGCGCTGCTCGCTCTTGCCGTAGCCAGGCTTGTTCAGGTAAGGGTAGTCCCAACGGTCGGCGTGGAAAATGTCCTGCAAGGTGGGCGAACCCAGCAGGTAACGAACCTGTTCGCGTGTCATCCCCGATTGCAGGCGGGCCACTTGCTCGGCAGTGATCCAGTTCCCCTGCTGAATGTCGGCGCGGTATGGGAAGCCCCATTTAGAGGATCCGCAAGCGCTCAGGGCGGCGGCAGCCAGGCTGGCTGCGAGTATGGCGCGGATGACAGGAGTGAATGAATTGGCCTTCTTCTGCACGAAATGCCCCAGTAGGAATAAAATCGTTATCATATAAGGGTTTAGGAAAAAGCGCATGAATTGCGCATTGAACCGCCTCAAGACGAGCTGGTTTTCAACCAGGACGGACTTGAGATCCATCCCCATCAAGATGCGATAATTTAGCCATGAACGATCAAAATGAACTGAAGAACATGGGGCTTAAGGCGACTTTTCCGCGCCTGAAGATTCTGGATATTTTTCGCCGCTCCGACCAGGACGGTCAACGCCACCTGAGCGCTGAAGACGTATACCGCCTGCTTATTGCCGAAGAAGTCGATATTGGTTTGGCCACGGTCTACCGTGTGTTGACCCAGTTCGAGCAAGCCGGCATTTTGGTGCGCAGCCAGTTTGACGGCGGCAAAGCCGTCTTTGAACTGAATGATGGCGATCACCACGATCACCTGATCTGCACCAATTGTGGCGTTGTGGAAGAGTTTACCGACAGCAATATCGAAGCCCGCCAGCACCAGGTCGCCAAAGACCACGGTTTTGTGCTGGAGAGCCATACCATGCTGCTGTACGGCATTTGCCCCAAGTGCTCGGAAGCAGGCAAGCAGGCCAAGCCTACCTTGCGCAGTTAATCCCTTTGTAGAGGGTCCGCCGGTGCGGGATCTGATGATTGGGGGCAGGATAGCCAGGGCGGCATCCTGAAAATTCAAAGAACAATCAGATCCGGATCATAGGGCCTCACGATTGGATACAAAAAAACCACCAGCTGCTTCGGCGCTGGTGGTTTAGCTTGCGTTTCAAAATTGCTTAACGCTGACGTGCCAGCATTTCCCGCGCATGTTCACGCGTTGTTTGCGTAATTTCCAGACCACCCAGCATGCGGGCGATTTCGTCCACGCGTTCGTCTTGCGTCAAAGGACGGATAGAGGAAAAGGTCTGACCTTGCTCGGTCGTTTTCTCGACCTTCAAATGATGGTTGCCGCAAGCGGCCACTTGGGGCAGGTGGGTCACACACAAGACCTGATGACGTGCCCCCAACTCTTGCAGCAAGCGTCCCACCACTTCGGCCACCGCGCCACCGACACCCGTATCCACCTCGTCAAAAATCAAGGTAGGCACGCGGGCTGCCTGGCTGGCGATAACAGACAGTGCCAGGGAAATTCGGGCCAGTTCACCACCCGAGGCCACTTTGGCCAGCGGACGTGGTGTTACCCCTTCGTGACCAGCCACCAGAAACTCCACCTGCTCTGCGCCGTGAACCTGAGGTGTGCAAGCGGTCAGGGCGACCTCGAAGCGACCGCCTTGCATGGCCATGGACTGCATCGCCTGGCTGACTTGTTTGCTCAGTTGCACACTGGTTTTGCGTCTTGCGGCACTTAGCTTGCTACTTAGCTCCTGGTACTGCTTTTCAGCCTGCTGAGCCTTGGCTTGCAAGGCTTCCAGATCAAAAGACTGTTGCAGCTGTGCCAGCTGTTCCTGCCAGGTTTCCAGCAGGCTGGGCAGTTCTTCGGGCTCCACTTTCAGCTTGCGTGCGGCACTGAAAATGGCAGAAACCCGTTCTTCTGCCTGCGCCAGACGCTCGGGGTCCAGCTCCATATCGCTTAGATAACTGTTCAAGTCCGAAGCTGCTTCGGTGACGGCAATTTGTGCCGACTCCAAGGCATCCACAATCGCTTGCAGGCCTGGGTCATGACGCAGCAGGGCGCTCATTTCGTGGCTGGCTTTGCCCAGCAGTTGCTGTACCGAGGTTTCCTCGCCATCCAGAGCCGTCAGGGCCAAGGCACTGCCGTCAATCAAGGCCTGGGCATGGGACAGGCGGGTGTGTTCTTGTTGCAACTGGTCCCATTCACCAGCACGCAGATTCAGGCTGGACAGCTCGTTGATCTGCCACTCCAGACGCTCCTGCTCTCGTTTGCCCTGCTCAGCACTTTGACTGGCCTGTTCGACGGCTTTGCGTGCCTGGCTCAATTGCTGCCAGGACTGCGCCACTTGGCGCGCCAGGGGTAAATGGCCGCCTTGGCTGTCGAGCAGATCGTATTGGCTTTGAGGGTTCATCAGACTTTGATGAGCGTGCTGGCCGTGGATATCCACCAGCAATTCACCCAGTTCGCGCAACTGAGTCAGGGTTGCAGCGCTGCCATTGATGTAGCTGCGGTTGCGACCTTGCAGGTCGATCAGTCGACGCAAGATCAACTCGTCCGCGACATCGAAGTCACGCTCGCTCAGCCAGCTCTGAATGTCTTGTTCACAATCGAAGTGCGCGCTGACTTCTGTTCGCGGACAGCCCTCGCGGATGGCTTTGGCATCGCCGCGTGCCCCCAGCACCAGGGAGAGCGCGTCAATCAGAATGGATTTACCAGCGCCGGTCTCCCCGGAAAAAACCGTGAAGCCGGAGTCGAAATCAATCGTGGCTTGATCCACGATCACAAAGTCTCGAACGTGCAGGGTACGGAGCATAGGGGTTTATTCGTTTTCGTCGTTAGGCAAAGGGATGTGATTCCAGCCCAGCTTCTGACGCAGGGTGGAAAAAAAGCTGTAGCCCTTGGGATGGATAAAGCGAATGGTGTCCTGGGAGCGACGCACGTCAATGCGGTCTCCCTGCTGACAGTCCGACCAGGTTTGCATGTCAAAGTGCACGCTGCCACCCGATTCCACCCGGCCCAGAGCCGTAATGGTCAAGTTCAGGGTGCCTGTGTCGGGTAGCACGATAGGGCGGTGCGACAGGGTTTGCGGAGCAACGGGGACCAGCAAAAATGCCTTCAGGGAAGGGTGCAGCAAGGGACCACTGGCCGCCAGCGCATAGGCCGTGGAGCCCGTGGGGGTGGAGATGATCAGGCCGTCGGAGCGCTGGCGGTACATGAATACGCCGTCAAGCTCGACACGCAGCTCGATCATGCCGCCGCGCCCGGCACGGTTGATGACCACATCGTTCAGGGCCACGCCTGAATACAGCACTTGCCCGTCACGCACCACGCGGCCTTCCAGCATGGAGCGCTCTTCAATGTCGTATTCGCCTTTCAGCACGCGCAGCAAGGCGTCGTTGGCGTCATCCAGGGGAATGTCGGTAATGAAGCCCAGGCGGCCGTGGTTGATCCCGATCAGGGGAACCTTGCTGTGGGCTAATTCGCGCGCAGCGCCTATCATGGTGCCATCCCCGCCCATCACGATAGCCAGATCGGCGCGCTCGCCAATTTGGGCATAATCGCCGATGGGGAATTCGGTAATACCGGCATTCTGGGCGGTTGTGGCCTCAAGCAGCACCGAGCAACCAGTGTTGACCAGGGTTTTAGCCAGCGATCGGATGGGCGCATCCAAGCCGGAGTCCTGGTATCTGCCAACAATGGCAACCGTTTTGAAATGCATGGGGCGAAAACCTTATGATTGATGAAATAATGGCGATCAGTGGATTATAGAGTTGCCACTCTAGGCTTGGCTGTAAGATTCTCCCCTTTATCATGCAGAGCTGGTGTTTTTAAGTGACGTACGCGACATGGATGACAGAGCAAATGCCTTGTTGAAGGTGCTGATCGAGCGTTACATCGCCGATGGTCAGCCGGTAGGGTCCCGTACCTTATCGACCATTTTTGATTTTTCCCCGGCCACGATTCGTAATGTGATGGCCGAGCTGGAAGGCCTGGGCCTGATTCATAGCCCCCACACCTCGGCGGGGCGCATTCCTACGCCCAAAGGCTATCGCCTGTTTGTGGATCGCCTCCTGGCTGCCGAGCGTTTCGAGCGGCCCGATGCACGCAACCTTAGCCAGTACCTGCCTTTTGACGAGCCCAACCGGGCGGTCAGTTCTGCCGCTTCCTTGCTGTCGAATCTGTCGCAGTTTGCCGGTGTGGTGCTGGCGCCGAAAAAAGCCCAGACCTTCAGGCAGATTGAATTTATTCGCCTGTCTGACAAACGGGTGTTGCTGATTATCGTCACGCCGGATGGTGATGTGCAAAACCGCATCCTGTTTGTCCCGCGCGACTATCTGGAGCAGGAGCTGGTCGAGGCCAGCAACTTTTTCAATCAGCATTTCTCGGGCATGTCCTTCGAGTCGGTCAAGCTGGCCTTGTCGCAGGAGCTCAGCTCCTTGCAGGCGGACATTTCGCGTCTGATGCAACAGGCGGTGGATGTGGGCAGCCATCAGCCCGATAGCGAAGAAGCGGTGGTCATCGCCGGTGAAAGCAAGCTGTTGAACGTGACCGAGATGGTGGCGGACATGGACCGTTTGCGCCGTCTGTTTTCCTTGTTCGAGAAGAAAACCGATCTGCTGCACTTGCTCGATGTCTCCAGTCAGGCCGATGGCGTGCAAATTTATATAGGCGGAGATTCGCAGCTTTTACCTTTGGATGATGTGTCCGTCATTACCGCGCCGTATGGCGTGGATGGCAAGGTCGTGGGGACGCTGGGTGTGATCGGGCCATCGCGGATGGCGTATGATCGTGTGATTCCTATCGTGGACATTACGGCCCGGCTATTGTCCAATGCCCTGAGCCATCACTCTGCCAGTTAAGGGATGGACCTTCGGCCTGCTGTTGGGCTGAGGGCAATCAGGCTGTCTAACGTACTAATCATCATGCCCAAGTTGTTTGCTTCTCCTTATTTGCCCGAAGCGCAGGACGCCGATATGTTCAATGATCAGGCTCCGGTACGCGAGGCCGGGCCCATCGGTATCTTGCTGGTCAATCTGGGCACGCCGGACCAGCCCGATGCTGCGTCCATTCGCCGCTACCTGGGGGAATTCCTGTCAGATCCCCGCGTCATTGAAATCCCTCAGCCGCTCTGGCAGATCATTCTGCGTCTGTTCATCTTGCCGCGCCGCCCCAGCAAGCTGGCACCGCGCTACAAGGATATCTGGTTGCCACAAGGCGCGCCCTTGCTGGTCTACAGCCAGGCACAGGCCGATGGCCTGCAAGAGTTGCTGCAATCGCAAGGCCATGATGTGAAGGTGGAGCTGGGTATGCGTTATGGCAACCCGTCCATTGCCAGTGGTCTGGATAAATTGAAAGCATCGGGTTGCGAACGAATCTTGAGCTTGCCCCTGTACCCGCAGTATGCAGCCAGCACCACGGCTACGGCGGTGGATTGCGTGGCGGAGCACCTTGGAAAACAGCGCAATCAACCTGAGCTGCGCTTCCTCAAGCGTTACCATACGCACCCGGACTACATTGGCCCGCTGGCGGCACAGATACGCCGCTACTGGGATGAACATGGCAAGCCAGAGCGTCTGCTATTGAGCTTTCACGGCTTGCCGCGCCGCTGCGTGGAACTGGGCGACCCTTATTACCGTGACTGCCGTGAAACGGCGGATGCCTTGCGTGCGGCGCTGGATGAGCCTGCCGTAGAAGTGCACATGGCATTTCAAAGTCGCTTTGGCGCGCAGCGCTGGCTGGAACCCTATACCGAGCCCACCTTGCGCGAATGGGGCAAGCAGGGGGTGGGGCGTGTGGATGCCGTCTGCCCCGGTTTTCTGGCCGATTGTCTGGAGACGCTGGAAGAAATCCAGGTGGAATGCCGCGACGCTTTCCTGGAAGAAGGTGGCCGTGAGTTCCATTACATACCTTGCCTGAATGACGATCCGCAATGGATTGAGGGCCTGGGACGGCTGGCCGTGCAGCATCTGGGAGGCTGGCTGCCCAGCCGTCTGGTGCCAGCCGGATAGCGGTATTGGACGTTTTCCAAGGGGCTGGCCAGCAAAATATGCAGGCGGGTCTTGAACTGGGGGCAGATGCCCCCATTTTTATGCGATCAACGAATTCTGTAGTGGAGATACATCGAATGGCTACACATGCCGATCCCAATAAGCCTCTGGACGGGGAAGTGACGGAAAACACGCCTGAACAGGTACAACAGGGCACCCCCGAGCACGAACAGCCAGAGATTTTGGCTCAGCAGCCCGAAGAAAGTTCGGCTGATCTGGCCACCGAGTTGGCTCAGGCCCAGGAAAAAGTGTCGCAGTACTACGACCAACTGCTGCGTGCCAAGGCCGAAGTGGAAAACATTCGCCGCCGTGCGGAGGATGATGTCTCTAAAGCCCGCAAGTTCGGCACCGAGTCCTTTGCTGAAAGCCTGATTCCCGTGCGTGACAGCCTGGAAGCGGCTCTGGCCCAGACCGAGCAAAGCACGGACGCCTGGAAAGAAGGCGTGGAAACTACCTTGCGTCAACTGAACAAGGCTTTTGAGCGCAACAACCTGAAAGAAGTGGCTCCACAAGCCGGTGACAAGTTTGATCCGCACCTGCACCAAGCCATTTCGGCCGTGCCTTCGGAGTTTGAAGAAGGTGCAGTGGCTCAGTTGCTGCAAAAGGGCTACACCATTTCGGATCGCGTGCTGCGTCCAGCCTTGGTGATGGTGTCGGCCCCCAAGTAATAGAGCCAGCCTGTCTGTGCGCGCAGGCTGTCCTGAATTAAGGCGTTTTTGACTGCTTTTTCGGATCAGCCGCTTGCACGGTAAAAAAATAAGGCCATTGCTCTTGAAATGCACGCAGAGTTCCCCATATGCATTTCATCAAATAATTTGCTTTCGCAATCAATCTTTTAGTCAGGTAAAAAATCATGGGCAAAATCATTGGTATTGACCTTGGAACCACCAATAGCTGTGTATCGGTGTTGGATGGCGACCAGGTTCGTATTATCGAAAATGCCGAAGGCGGTCGTACGACCCCTTCCATCGTGGCTTACATGCAGGATGGCGAAATCCTGGTTGGCGCTCCTGCCAAACGCCAGGCGGTCACCAACCCCACCAACACTATCTTCGCTGTCAAGCGCTTGATCGGTCGTAAGTTCACTGAAAAGGCAGTTCAGACAGACATCGAGCACGTGCCTTACACCATCACTGCCGCCGACAACGGCGACGCGTGGGTGGAAGCTCAAGGCAAGAAGATGGCACCTCAGCAAGTGTCCGCCGACATCTTGCGCAAAATGAAGAAAACCGCCGAAGACTACCTGGGCGAAGAAGTAACCGAGGCCGTGATTACCGTGCCTGCTTACTTTAACGACAGCCAGCGTCAGGCAACCAAGGATGCAGGCCGCATTGCCGGTCTGGAAGTCAAGCGCATCATCAACGAGCCTACCGCCGCAGCTTTGGCTTTCGGTCTGGACAAGGCTGACAAGGGTGATCGCAAGATCGCTGTGTACGACTTGGGTGGCGGTACGTTTGACGTGTCCATCATCGAAATCGCCGATATCGACGGTGAGAAGCAATTTGAAGTGCTCTCCACCAACGGTGACACCTTCCTGGGTGGCGAAGACTTTGACAAGCGCATCATCGACTACATCATCGACGAGTTCAAGAAAGAAAGCGGCGTTGATCTGTCCAAAGACGTGCTGGCCTTGCAGCGCCTGAAAGAGTCCGCTGAAAAAGCCAAGATCGAACTGTCTTCTACGCAGCAGACCGAAATCAACCTGCCTTACATTACGGCAGACGCTTCCGGTCCTAAGCACCTGAACCTGAAGATCACTCGCTCCAAGCTGGAAGCGCTGGTCGAGGACCTGATCGAACGCACGATCGAGCCTTGCCGTGTTGCCATCAAGGATGCTGGCGTGAAGGTTTCGGAAATCGACGACGTGATCCTGGTCGGCGGCATGAGCCGTATGCCCAAGGTGCAAGAGCGCGTTAAAGAGTTCTTTGGCCGTGACCCACGTAAAGACATCAACCCTGACGAAGCTGTTGCCGCTGGTGCAGCCATCCAAGGTTCTGTCCTGTCGGGCGACCGTACTGACGTCTTGTTGCTGGACGTGACTCCTCTGTCCCTGGGTATTGAAACCCTGGGTGGCGTCATGACCAAGATGATCCAGAAGAACACCACGATTCCTACGCGTCATTCGCAAGTGTTCTCCACGGCTGACGACAACCAGCCTGCGGTGACCATCAAGGTGTTCCAGGGCGAGCGTGAAATCGCTGCCGGTAACAAGGCTCTGGGCGAGTTCAACCTGGAAGGCATTCCACCAGCAGCACGTGGCCTGCCACAGATTGAAGTGACCTTTGACATCGACGCCAACGGTATCTTGCACGTGTCCGCCAAAGACAAGGGCACAGGCAAAGAGAACAAGATCACCATCAAGGCAAACTCCGGATTGTCCGACGAGGAGATCGAGCGCATGGTGAAAGATGCCGAGGTCAACGCAGCAGAAGACCACCGCATCGCTGAACTGGCGGTTGCACGCAACCAGGCCGAGGCTTTGATTCACTCCACCCGCAAGTCCATGACGGACTACGGCGACAAGCTGGAAGCGGAAGAAAAAGAAGCCATCGAAAAGGCCATCGCTGATCTGGAGGAAACTCTGAAAGAAGGCGATAAGGAAGCCATCGACGCCAAGGTGGAAGCACTGGGTGTGGCCTCGCAGAAACTGGGCGAGAAGATGTACGCCGACATGCAGGCTCAAGCCGCAGCACAGGAAGGTGCTGAAGGCACAGCCCAGCAGCCCGCCGACGAGAACGTGGTCGACGCTGACTTTAAAGAAGTCAAACGCGATCAGTAATTGCGAGCCTGAATAAGGTTCCCTGGCCCGATCTTTGGCGGCATACGCTGGAGATCGGGCATTATTATTCAAACAGCGGCGTTTGGACGTCGTTAATCAAACATGGCAAAACGCGATTTATACGAAATTCTCGGTGTGGCCAAAAATGCGACGCAGGATGAAATCCGCAAGGCGTATCGCAAGCTGGCCATGAAGTTCCACCCTGACCGTAATCCGGATAGCAAGGACGCCGAGGAAAAGTTCAAGGAAGCCAAGGAAGCTTACGAGATCCTGTCCGACGAACAGAAACGCGAAGCCTATGACCGCTATGGTCATGCCGGAGTCGATCCCAATGCCGGCATGGGCGGTATGGGTGGCGGCATGGGCGGGGCCGGATTTGCAGACGCCTTTGGCGATATATTTGGCGAAATCTTTGGTGGTGGCGGCGGACGTCGTGGCGGTGGCCCTCAGGTTTACCGTGGCGCGGACTTGCGCTATTCGCTGGATATCAGCCTGGAGCAGGCAGCAGCCGGTTTTGATACTGAAATTCGTGTACCAAGCTGGGAAAACTGCGAAACCTGCTCGGGTTCGGGTGCCAAGCCCGGTACCTCTGCACAGACTTGCCGCACTTGCCAAGGTAGTGGCGCGGTCCGTATGCAGCAGGGCATTTTCAGCATGCAGCAAACCTGCCCGACCTGTCACGGTAGCGGCAAGGAAATTCCTGATCCCTGCGTGGTGTGTCACGGCGAAGGCAAGGTCAAGAAGACCAAGACTTTGCAGGTCAAGATTCCAGCCGGTATTGATGATGGCATGCGCATTCGCTCCAGCGGCAATGGTGAGCCTGGCGTTAACGGTGGTCCTGCCGGTGACTTGTATGTGGAAATCCGCATCAAGCCGCACGGTATTTTCCAGCGTGATGGCGAGGACCTGCATTGCGAACTGACCATCCCCTTTACCACGGCGGCCTTGGGCGGAACGGTGGAAGTGCCTACCCTGACAGGGCGTGGCGAAATCACCATCCCTGAAGGCACCCAAGTGGGCAAGACCTTCCGCTTGCGTGGCAAGGGTATCAAGGGTTTGCGTTCCAGCTACCCCGGTGACTTGTACTGCCACATTCAAATCGAGACACCTGTACGTCTGAACGAAGAGCAAAAGAAATTGCTGCGTCAGTTTGAACAGGCCTTGAGCGATGGTGGCGTCAAGCACTCGCCCAAAAGCGAATCCTGGACGGACAAGGTGAAGGGTTTCTTCTCCTGAATCCTGGCAGGGCTCCAGCAAGGAGTCGCCAAGTAGAAAGTAAAAAGCCCGGTACTTTTGTACCGGGCTTTTTTACGCCTGCTCAAAGTTCAGGCAAGCGGGGTTGCTGGCTTGATCAAGGTTGGGCATCCAGTGGCTCTGGAGCCGGCGCTGTCACCGGAGCCTGTTCTGCGGTTTCAGGTGCTGGCGTGGCGGCACCTTGCTTTTGACGCTCATGGTCAGCGGCAATCGCTACGACCATTTCCTTGGGTTTCAGGTATTTGCGCAAAACCGCATTGACTTGCTCCGCATTGAGCTTTTGCAGATCCTGGTCCATTTTCTCGGACCATTCAAAGCTGCGGCCCAGATCCAGGTAATTCAACCACGCACTGCTGACCACGGTGTCCTGGCTGCGCGACAAGCGGCGGTAGTTCAGCAAGGCATTCACACCTTCCTTGACCTCTTGCTCGCTAAAGCCGTCTTTCAGTGTTTGAGCCAGGACCTCGTCGATAGTCTTGCTCAACTTATCGCTATTGCTGGGAGCGTGAATGGCATAGACCGTCCACGAACCCTTGGGTTCATAGCTGGACGCATCCACCTGGCTGCGTACGTTGTAGGACAAGCCATCCTCTACGCGCACACGGTTCCACAAGCGCGAGGTTTCAGACAGGCCCAGCAAATAGTTGGCCAGATAGACAGCTGGAAAGTCCGCATCGCTGTCTTGCAGTTTCAGGCCCAAGTCCGCCAGATAGAAAGCATTTGCCTTGTCCGGCGTGTTGATGTCAAAGATCTTGGGAGCCACAGTTTGTAGTGGATCGTCCGGGCGTTGGTAAGTCGGGGCTTTGCGCCAGCCTTTCAAACCATCGGCCAACGCCTTGCGAACCTCGTCCTTGTCAAAGTCACCCACGGCGCTAAAGGCGACATCACCCGTACCGTAGAATTTTTGATGGAAATCCCGCACCTGTTTGATGTTAATCGCCTGGACTCGCTCTATGCCTTCTTCAAAGCTGGGCGTGTAGCGGATATCGTCTTTGGGCCATGGGTTGGTGTAGCGTTCAATCGCTTGGCTGGCCAAAGCAGCAGGTTCAGTGCTGGCCGATTTCAGATCGGTGACCACGGCTTGCTGATATTTCTTCAGCTCGTCCTCGGGGAAGTTTGCATTGCGCAGCACGTCCAGCGCCAGAGCAATGGCTTTGGGCAGGTTCTCGCGGTTGGAGGACAAGCTCAGGTACAAGCGACCATTGGAGCCGCTGGTGCTGAACTGGGTTTGCATGGCGGTGAACTGATCAGAAATCTGTTCGCGGTTCAGTTTCTTGGTGCCGGTGCTCAGCAGGCTGGCGACGGCTGCAGCGGTAGCGGTCTGGTTCTTGAGCTGATCAGGTGAACCAAACTTGAAGGACAAGCGAGCCTCCACGCGTTCCGCACGAGTTCCCTTGGGCAGCAGGGCCATTTTCACTTCGCCCAGATCCTTATCCAAGGACAAGGGCTGCAGATCGGTGCGAGCCATGATGTTGGCAGGGCTAGGATCAAAGGCTTCTACCGTTTTGCCGCCATCCTTGCCGGTGTAGTCCTGGACCAGCTTGGCCACATCAACGGTGCTGGCTTCAGGAGCTCGCAGCGGTTTTTCTGTGGGGATGTACAAGCCATTGCTGCGGTTGCTGGCGACCAGCCAGGTTTCCAGCGCCTTTTGAACTTGGGGCAGCTTGGCAGCTTCGACCCGGTCGCGCTGCAGGAAAAACAAACGCCAGTCGCCGCTGGCCGCGGCTTCGGATAACGCGCTGGCCAGACTGGAGGGGTTGGCATAAGTTTGTGTCCAGCCCGTCATCCACTGGCTGCGGATGCGCTCCAGGTCCGTATCTTTCAACGGGGATTTGGCCAGGCTTTCCAGCGTGTCATTCATGACCTTCAAGGCCTTTTGCTGATCCATATCAGGTTTCAGCTCCGCACCAAACAGGGCGTAGCCTGGATCGTGGCTTTCGGAATCAAAGCTGAATACGCTGGTGGCCAGGTTCTTGTTGACCAGATTCTTGTACAACTGTCCGCTGGGGGTGTCGCCCAAGGCGCTGATGCCCAGGCTCAAGTCCATGTATTCCGGGCTGGCAGCGCTGGGCAGGTGGTACAGCGACATGATCAGGGGCGCACCACCGTGACGGCGCAAGGTGACTGTGCGGGTACCGTCTTGCACGGGTTCAACCGTGTATTCGGGGCGCAGCGTGCGAGTCGGTTTTGGTATGGAGCCAAAGGCCTTGGCAATGTGCTCCAGAGTCTGATCGGTGTCGAACTGCCCGGTCACAAACAGCACCGCATTATCGGGCTGATAGTAGTCGTGGTAGAACTTGCGCAGTTGTTCAATATCCACGTTTTCGACGTCGGAGCGGGCGCCAATCGTGGTCTTGCCGTAGCTATGCCATTGGTACGCAGCGGCTGTCAGCTTTTGCATCAGAACACGGAAAGGGCTGTTTTCACCGCTTTCCATTTCATTGCGTACCACGGGCATTTCCGCTTCCAGATCCTGCTTGTCGATTAGAGCGTTGACCATCACGTCGGCTTGCCAGTCCAGATACCATTTCAGGGTCTCGGGATCAGCGGCGAAGCTGGCAAAGTAATTGGTACGGTCGCTGGAGGTGGTGCCGTTGGCTTCCAGGCCACGTTTGGAAAATTCTCCCAGAGCATTGCGCAGGGTGGGGGTGCCGCGAAACAGCATATGCTCCAGAAGGTGAGCCATGCCGGTTTGCCCATAGTTCTCGTGTCGCGAGCCGACCAGGTAGGTCATGTTGACGGTGGTCGTAGGTTTGGAATCGTCTGGGGCCAGAACAAGGCGCAAGCCATTGTCCAGCGTGTATTGAGTGACGCCTTCGACAGAGGGGCCTTGGGCCAGACCTGCGGGTAGGGCATAGGCTGCCAGCGAAGTGGACAGCAGCGCAGCCCCTGCAAGATGGCGCAGGCGCAGGGCGGCAATCAGTACAGAGAGTTTCATGAACACATCCTTACGGTTTTAGCGATGAAAAAGCCAGCCAAGCCGACCAGTGTCTTTTGTAGCATGGGGCCGTTTGGCTGGGTAGGCGACTTCTCTCGCAAATGTCCTGCACCATCGAAAAAAAGCCCACCAGGGGTACTGGTGGGCAAAACAGCAAGAAACCGGTCCCTGATCTTCAGTCAGGTTTGCGCTTGAGTCTGTGCAGCGCATCATGACGGAGATGGCCGATGCTGCCGGTCAAAAACTCGTGCAAGGCGGCCAGTTGGCCCGGATTGTGCTGAGCAGTGGCCTTGATAATGTGCTGCGCAGCGTGTTCCATATTGGCGATCAGGCGTTTACATCGTTCCTGATTGGGGTAGAGGCAAGTCATGCGTCCATCGCGAGGGTGTGGCTTGCGAGTCAGATAACCAGCGTGCTCCAGGCGGGTAATCAGGGCGTGGTTGCCACTAGGGCTAAGGTGCAGGAGCTGGGCCAGCCTGCCCGGCGACAAGTGTTTGAGCTCCAGTACAAATTCCAGTGCCTTGTATTCGTTCAGGCTCAGGCCCGCTTCTTGTGCCAGTTCGTGCTTGTTGGCTTCCATATAGACATCGAACTGACGCACCATCATGCGCACAATGTCGCCTCGCATATGCCCTGACAGCACCGTATCCGGAGGATCGGTGTCGATCCAGGCCCTGGTCAGTGTCTGTTTATCTGGCATACGCACAAATCCTTAATGTGGTGCGCCACCCAGCAGTCCGCTGAGCAGACCCGTGACGGGGCTCAACAAACTGCTATTGGCTGCTGTTGTTGTGGAGCTGTCCGCAGGCAGTGATGCCTGCGCCTTATTTACGGGGCTGGTCGAGATATTGCCCAGCAAGCCTGTGACAGGCGTCAACAAACCATTATTGCTGTCTGGTGTATTGGGCAAGCCGCCTGCCAGTCCGGCCAGCAGATTGCTGGCCGGAGCAAGCAGGCCGTTATTGCTTGTGTCGGTGTTGAGCAAGCCCCCGCCCGCAGCGTTGACCAGATTGGTGACGGGGGAGAGGAGATTTACGTTGCCAGGATTGTTGCTTGCCAGACCATCGAGCGGCCGGCTGTTGGCAGGTGCTTGAACTCCACCTTGACGCAGAGCGCCTGTTGCATTGGCTTGGCTGCCTGTTAAATCGGTAAGCGTGCTGCTAATTGGGTAAGGGCTGCCCGGATTATTTCTGACCAGGTCACCAACGTTGCCAACAGTGTCACTAACGACGCGGAGTACTGGCCCGGCAGCTTGTCCTGCATTCAGGGGAAGCGACGTTAGTTCAAGCTCTTGAGCCAGATCGTCAACTTCCTGTCTTATATAGACAGCCGTCTGGTAAAACTGTTCAAAATCTGCAGCGGAATAAAGTACCTCGTAAAGGGATAGGAGGGGGCCGGGCTGCTCCATCAGAGGTACTTTATCGAGTGCTGGATCGACATTCATCAAGCTCGTAGCAAATGTACTGGATACTGGCAGGGGCAGACTGTTGATACCCACGATGTCGGCCTGCGCGCTTAGTGAAACCAGGCTAGTTGTCAGGCCGAGCGAAATGATCCTGCTGCAGGCAAAGCGTGTCTTTGTAGTCATGACTTACTCCATCTTGTGATCAGGATTGCTCAGACATTGCCGCTGGAGATGAGAGAGGCCCTGAGATTAGGGAATGGGGCGGTGTGTGCCCCATTCTCCTGTCCGGTTCAGCGAGAAGCGCCCAGCAGACCGCCGAGCAGCCCAGTTACGGGGGCTAGCAGCCCGTTTTGGTCTGCAGAGCTGTTGTCTACGATGTTGATTGTCCCTGTGGAGTCGTTAGTAGAGGGATGAGAAATCGGGTGAAGCAGGCCCTCTGCCAAAACGGTCACTGGTGCTAGCACGCCTGTGGAATTAGCATTCACTGCGGATAAGCTGCCCGTCAGCCCAGCAAGCAGATGTCCAGCTGGAGCTGACAAGCCATTGTTCGTGGGCAAGCCACTTAGAGACTGCAGCTGATTGTCGTTCTGTAAGAGAGCAGTGGCTGCATCTGCCACCCCGCCGGTGACGTAACTGAGGGCTGACGTTAATGGATAGTGGGTGTCGGTTGCGTCATATAGCAATCCGCTAGCACTGCCAATTGCATCGCCTACGCTGTGAACGAGCAAGCCAGATGCTTCGCCCAGACCGAAAGGCAGATCGGATTGTTCAATAACTCCTTCCAGGATATCGACAGCGTCACTTGACACAATGTTGATTGTTTCTCCTGTTTTGGAAACGACATAACCTAAGTCAATGGCGTCATATATGCGTTTTTCGTAATCCGAAATCTGTCGAATCTCCTCTACCAAGAGTGGCTGTTCCAGGTGAAAGTAGTTAGGTCTGTTTGGAAAGATAATGTCGACAGTTCTATCCAGGTTTCTCAGCGTCATTTCTGCTGGGCTGGTCGCCTCTGCAGTTGAAATAAGGTGTGCCGGAATATTTGAAACTGAAGGGGGGGCTTGGTGATCCATTGCCGGTCCGCTAGCATGGGCAGACAGCGCCAGTAAGGGGCCCAGCAGGCTGAATAAAATGGTCCTGCTGGATGCAAAGCGTATCTTTGTAATCATGACTTACTCCATCTAGTGTTCAGGATTGCTTAGCCATTTCAGGTAGCGATGCGAGAAGTCCCGGGATTCAGGAAGAGGGCGGTGCAGGCCCCATTCGCCCGTCTTGTTCAGCGAGGGGGGGCCAGCAAACCACCGAGCAGCCCTGTTACGGGGGCCAGAAGGCCGCCATTGCTGGTGTCTCCATTTCCATTAAGACCGACAAGGACATTCGTGACGGGGGCAAGCAGACCATCGGTGGTTCCCGTATTCAGGCTTGTTCGTGGGGCCGAGTCGGGTGATAAGGTTGGCAAGGGAGACAAAAGAGTATTCCCTTGAAGTAAAGCGTCTGTAGCCGCAGCAATTCCGTTGGTTGCATGTCCCAATATGGACGCCAGGGGATTAGGTTCATTAGGGACGTCGTAGAGCAGGCCGCCTGTACTGAGAACGGCATTGCCTACGCCATGAAGCAGTCCCGATGCAGCCTGTCCTGCTTGCAAGGGCAAATCGGTAGCAGCCACGGCGTCACCCAGAGAGTCGAGTGATTCATGTGCCAACTGCAGCGCGGGGCTTAACACCTGCCCCGGCTTGAGCCAGGAATGAAGTTGATTGTGCAAAACTTCAAACGTCACCTCGAATTGGACGTAGTCTAGAACGGAGTTGTCCAGGCCCTGACCCAGTAGTGTTGTTGTCGGTTCCAGTTCAAGGGGAAGAAGATTGTCAACCGCCCTTCCCAAGTTGCCCAGACTGCTTTCTAGAACTTGGGCCTGCGCGGTCAGCGAAAACAGGCTGGCTGTCAGGCTGAGCAACATGATCCCGCTGGATGCAAAACGTGTCTTTCTAGTCATGACTTACTCCATCTAGTGATCAGGATTGCTCAGCCATTTCAAGCAGAACTGAGGGAGATCCTGGGGTTAAGGAATAGGGCGGTGTACGCCCCATCCCCCGTGCTTAGCGAGGGCCGCCCAGCAGTCCACCGAGCAGTCCGGTTACCGGTGCCAGCAAGCCGCCATTGTTGGTGCCTGCAGCGGCTCCACCACCAGCGTTGACGCTGCCCGAGGCGCTGGTATCTACGGAAACAGTTGCACCGCCGCCCAGGAGCCCGCCGACCAGGCCGGTCACAGGTGCTAGCAGGCCGCCATTGGCAGCGTCACCGCCTGCCAGGCCGCCAGTCAAACCACCTACCAGACCCGTGACAGGAGCCAGCAGGCCGCCGTTGGCCGCATCACCGCCGCCCAGGCCGCCCACCAAACCACCGACCAGGCCTGTCACGGGTGCCAGCAAACCGCCATTGGCTGAATCACCGCCTGCCAGGCCGCCAGTCAAACCACCGACCAGGCCCGTCACGGGCGCCAGCAAACCGCCATTGGCTGCCTCACCGCCGCCCAGGCCGCCTACCAAACCACCGACCAGGCCCGTCACGGGAGACAGCAAGCCACCGTTGGCTGTGTCGCCGCCACCCAGACCACCCGTCAAACCACCGAGCAGGCCGGTCACAGGGGCCAGCAAGCCACCGTTGCCAGCATCACCACCGCCCAAACCGCCAGTCAGTCCGCCGAGCAAGCCGGTTACTGGCGAGAGCAGCCCGCCTTCCCCATTACCTGTCAGCCCGCCAGTCAAGGAGGCGACAGCTTGTGTGGCGTGATTCAGGGTGTTGCCCAGCGGGTTCGTGTTGGTATCTGTTTTATGCAAAAGGCCACCGACCGAGGCAACAGCCTGACCCAAATGGTTAACGGTGCCGCCCAGACCCAGTGGGGTTGCGCCATCAATCTGCGTGCCCACATTGCTCAGGGCGCTGCCTACGCCACCCAGCAAAGCATTGATAGGCTGACCAACACCCAGACCGTCACCCACTTGTTGGGTGACATGAGTGACCGTTGCACCAACAGGAGCGACTACGGTGTCCAGGGTCTCGCCGACATTGCCCAGGATGGGGTTCAAGCCAATGGGCAAAATGTTGTCGACTGTCTGGCCTACATTTGCCAAGGCAGGTTCCAGGATAGGGGCAGCATCAGCACCATTGAGCAAGTCGCCCAGCCCCAATTGTCCTGTCAGGGGATACAGCAGACTGCCTTCACCCAGCAGGGAGCCTGTCAGTGCAGCAACACCGCTGGTTGCATGGCCCAGTACGGCTGTCAGCGGCTTAGGATTGTTTGCATCAGCGTGAAGCAGGCCGCCTGCGCTACCCACGGCATTGCCCAGACCGCTCAGCAAGCCTCCAACACCCTGGCCCAGATTCAGGGGCAGGCCGCTGTTACCCAATTGCTCGCCCAAGTTGGTGACGACGCCGCCAACTTGCTGTGTCAGACCATTGATGGGTTGGCCCAAGCCGGTTGCGCCACCAATTTGTTGAGTCAGGCCTGTTGCCGTGTCCACGACAGGAGCGACTACGGTATCCAGTGTTTTGCCCAGCTTGCCGCCGGTATCTTGCAAGCCGACTGGCAGGACGTTGTCGACGGCTTCACCTACATTATTCAGAGTGGTTTCCAGTGGGCCCGGCGTACGCGTGGGGGGATTACCGCCGTTATCGCCACCGCCGTTGTCACCGCCGCCGTTGTCGCCACCGCCGTTGTCACCGCCGCCGTTGTCGCCACCGCCGTTATCACCGCCGCCGTTGTCGCCACCGCCGTTGTCACCACCACCGTTGTCACCACCACCGTTGTCGCCGCCGCCGTTATCGCCACCGCCGTTGTCACCACCGCCGTTGTCGCCGCCGCCGTTATCACCGCCACCAGTGCCTGGGCCTGGATTGGTGGGGGTTTCCGATCCGCCGCCACCGCTGCCACTACTGCCACCACCGGATAAACTGCCGCAGGCAGTCAGCGCTAAAGTGCTGGCCATCAGGGTGGCCAGGAGTGTCAGGCGCAGGCCTGGTTTCTTGCTGTCTGTATTTTTATGCATTGCTTGCTCCAATAAATGATCGGGGGACTTGCTTGCTTCCTGAGTCTAGTTAAGCAATTCACGTGCCAATTTATTGGCTTGCCTGCAGGCCGCATGTAAGCTGGGTTTGGCGAAAAGTAGAGGAAAAAAAGAGGGCTATTTGTTACGGGTTTTAGGGGCTGGGCGGAACGTGTTACGTAACAAAAAAAGAACCGCTGACAAGCAGCGGTTCCGAAGGGGCTGAGCAGGGTGCTCAGGAGGCTCGTGGCACCAGGGCCTTGGCATCCAGCCAGGCTTTGGTGTTTTGCCTGAAGGTGCTCATGCTGTCGACCAGAAAGTCGTACATGGCAATCAGCTGGGCAGGGTTTTGATTCGCTGCCGTGTTGATCGCCTGGTTGATAGCACGTTCCTTCACAGCCAGGACTTCACGGCATTTGTCCATTACCGGATGCAAGGCAATCACACGCTTGTCCAGGGGGTGGCGGCCGCGGGTAATGTAGCCCCTGTGTTCCAGACGGTTGATCAGGGCGCTGACACCGCTGGCACTCAAGTCCATCAAATGAGCCAACTGACCTGTAGGCAATGCATCGAATTCCATGATGTATTCCAGTGCTTTGAAATCATTCAAGGGGATATTCGCTTCTTCGGCCAAGCTGGCTTTCAGGGCTTCTGCGTAGATGGTGAACTGACGGCCCAGCATTTTGCCCAGATCCATCAACATCTTTTCTGACAACATGCTTTGCTCATCGCTGTGTGAGGACCAGTTGGAGCGAGCCCCGGCGCCTTGGGCGCCAGGATGAAAGCTCACTGGCAAACTGACCGGGTTCATGACTTTATTCATCATTTCCGGCCACCTCCCAGCAAGCCACCGAGCAGACCAGTTACCGGGGACAGCAAACCACCATTGGCTTGTTCGCCGCCGGCTGCGCCAGCGTTTGCCTGTACGTTGACGCCACCTGTCAGGCCACCGACGAGACCACCGACCAAACCGGTAACGGGTGCCAGCAATCCACCACCAGCCTGACCTTCCGCTGCTGCGCCACCACCGATCGAAACACTGCCTGTGATGCCACCCACAAGACCCGTGACAGGAGCCAGCAAGCCACCGTTGGAGGCATCACCACCCGTCAGGCCACCAGTCAAACCGCCCACCAGATTGGTGACGGGAGAGAGCAGGCCGCCGGCCGCGCCGTCACCGCCACTCAAGCCACCAGTTAATCCACCGACCAGATTGGTGACAGGGGAGAGCAAGCCGCCGCTCGCGCCGTCGCCGCCAGCCAAGCCACCAGTTAGTCCACCGACCAAGCTGGTGACAGGGGCCAGCAATCCACCGCTAGCACCATCGCCGCCACCCACACCACCTAACAGCCCGGTAACGGGTGCCAGCAAGCCACCACCTTCTCCACCTGTGATACCGCCCAGTCCGCCCGTCAGGGAGGCGACGGCCTGGGTGGCGTGATTCAAGGTATTACCCAGGGGGTTGGTATTTGCATCAGTCTTGTGCAGTACACCACCCACCGAGGCGACGGCCTGACCCAAATGGCCTACCACACCGCCCAGCCCCAGAGGTGCTGCATTGTCCAGTTGGCTGCCCACATTACCCAAAGCGCTGCCAACACCACCGAGCAAGGCGTTGATGGGTCGGCCAACGCCCAGGCCATCACCCACTTGTTGGGTCACATTGGTGACGGTGGCAACCACAGGCGCTACCGTGTTGTCCAAAGCACCGCCCACATCACCCAGAATAGGGTTCAGCCCCAGTGGCAGAATGTTATCTACGGTTTGTCCGATATTGCCCAGTGCAGGCTGCAGGACAGGCTCTCCCCCCTCTGCCAGCAAGATACCCCCCAGGCCTAGCTGCGCTGTCAATGGATGCAGCAGGCTGCCTTCTCCCAGCAAGGAGCCGGTCAGCACTTCTATGCCTTTGGTGGCGTGGTGCAAGGTGTTGCCCAGTGGATTGGGATTCTTGGGATCGTTGACCAGCAAGCCGCCGACCGAACCCACGGCTTGACCCAAGTGGGACAGCAGACCGCCCGCACCCTCACCCAGGTTCAGGGGCAGGCCGGTTTTGCCCAGTTGATCGCCCAGATTGGTCACTACACCGCCGACTTGAGTAGTCAAGCCGTTGACGGGCTGCCCCAGTCCGGTCACACCACCGACGGTGCGTGTGGCATCCGTCACGATATTGGTAACGGGTTTGAGCGCACCATCCAGCGTTTTGCCCAGTTGATTGCCTGTTTTGCTCAGGTTCAAAGGCACTACGTTGTCGACAGCCTGGCCCAGATTGCCCAGTGCATTTTGGGTCAGGCTAGTGTCCTTGCCACCGCCGTTGTTTCCGCCGTTATTGCCGCCGCCGTTGTCGCCACCGCCGGTACCGCCGTCACCGGGCTTGGGCAGGTTAGGGTCAACAACAGGGGGGCGAACCGACACATCCAGGCCGTCGCGAACACCGCCGCGCGAGGAGCAACCGGCCAGAACGGCGGCGCTGATGACCAATGTAGCGACAACGGCACGTTGCAAGTTGCGGTGTACCGAGGCGTTTCTTGCTGAATTCCTTGCTTTCATGTCTGACTCCGATTTGAAGTGTAAGCACGCCCTTCAAGGGCTGTTGATAGACATGAAGCAAGTAGCGTGCCAAGTTCTGTTTTTGTTGTTGTGTTTTATTTTTATTGTTGTTAATCAATGTGTTGTGAGTTTTTCTGGTTTTTGTGGATCAGGATTTCATCAAAAAACAGGGTCGGTGTGAGCGTGTTTAGGGCTGTTTTTGTGGGGTGTTCCGTTCCTGTTACGTAACGTTTTTCGTAACACCTGAGGCCGGAATCTGCCGAAATGGAAAACAAAAAAGGCCATCTTGCGATGGCCTTGGGGAAAAATCGGCAGTAAGGGTACCGGCAGGATGCCTGCTAAAAACCGTCGTAGAAGAACAGAAAGTTGGTGTTCAAGCGTACTTTGCGTTTGTCGGAGTTAACCGGCAAATCGCCCAGCGGTTTGGCGACGTTGATGTCAAACAGATAGTGTTTGTTATTGGACAGCCGTACACCAATGGCAGCGGAACGCAGGCGTCGATTGTTATAGCTGTTCAGTCGCTCCAGGTTGTACCAGGCGCGTGCCCAGTCATAGGCAATATAGGGCTGAATGTTGTTGAGCCAGGTGGAGGAGTTCGTAAAGCGTCGATTGATTTCCAGCGTGGCGCCTATGCCTTTATCGCCAGCCAGCTCGCCTTGCGGATAGCCATAGCCATGTCGCCAGGCACCAAAAGAAACCTGTTCGGAGTTTGGCAGGACGTTCGAGCTGTACTGGCCGCTGGCCGAAAAGCTCATGCCAAATTGCCCTGGCAAGGCCAGATTCTGCTTGAAAGAGGCGGTCCAGCGGGTGAAGTCCAAGTCCAGATCGGACTCGGCATCACGTTGCAAGTAGGTGTTCAGAGACTTGCGGGCACCCATGGCATCCAGACCCTTGTACACCCCCAGATTGACCTCGCGAGATTGACGCTGCGAGGCATCGGTATAGCGCAACTCAGCCTTCAGGGCGCGTACGTCGGTGGTGTTCTCGATCCAGACATTGTCCAGCGTCTTGTGGGTGTAGTCGTCCAGGGAGCGACTGGCATAAAAACCTGCCGTGCCTTTCAGACTGCGTTGATTGTTCAAAATAAAGGGATAGCTGATTGCCGCCCCGATACGTTCGTTGATGACCTTGCGGTTCCAGCCCTGGCTTTCCAGAACTTCATCACGCGGCTTGGAACGGTAGTGATAGCCATCAATCTCCAGATTCAAACCATTACCGGTCAGGGGAATGGTCAGGTTGCCGCTGACGTACTTCACGTCCTCAGAGCTGGTGGGGATGGCGGCAGTCAGCTTCAGCTCTTCGCCCAAAGGCGTCAGGCTATTGGCGCTTAACTGCACCAGAGCCTGTTTGCTGGAGCCCATTTCCGCCACGCTGGCATTTGCGCTGAAAGATTTGTGCTGTGCATTGATGACCAGCTCGGAGGCGCCATCAGTACGTACGGGCATGTCCAGCTTGGGATCTATTTTCAGGCCCGGAACGGTGCGCAGCAGATTCATGGTGCGCTCCAGCGTGCGCTGGGTAAGCGGCTTTTCATCCACCATGGCTTTGGCGATACGCTCGATGCGAGCCTGGCTGCGTCCTGGATCGCCTTCAATACGAACACTGCCTACATGGCCTTCCACCACCGTGACCTTGATGTGTCCTTGTGCAAAGTCCTGTTGCTGCAAGATGGCAAAAGACAGGGGGTAGCCCTGCTGCTGATACAGGGCGGTGATCTTGTTCACCTCGTTGATCAGCTGGGCAATGCTAAGCGTTTTACCGGCCAGCGGTTCCAGAATCGCGGTGATCTGTTCAAAAGGAATGCTGCGACTGCCGCTGACATCAAAGCTGCGCACCACCACTTGCAGTTGTAGTTGCTGCTGCAATTGAGTCTGGGCGGCAGCGGGCGGAATGTTTAGAGATGGCGCACGCGTGCTGGGGGCCGGTGCATTAATGGGCGGCAAAGAGTCGACCGGGTTCCCCCGCAAGGGGGCGTCCGCCCAACTTACTGAACCAGTAGTGGCCAGCCCCATAAATAATCCCAAGCTCACAATCAGGCTGGGATTTTTTTTTCTAAGGAAGGCCAGTGACAAGTGATGCTTGGGATTCATATTCATTAATCATTATTCGCTGTAAATCGGGCGCTTTTTTCTACTGTGCCGTAGTTTAACTTCGCTGTCACTTTTTGCTGTTTGAAAGCAGGGTATTTCCTCTTAGTGCTTTAAAACACTTTAACTATTACATTTTGAAACGTAAAAAAAATAGCCCTGATTTAGCTCGTTAGCAAACAGTCTTGTATGTCTGTATTCATGCTTAGTTGGGGCTGCGCGGGTTTTCCCTTGCTAACAGCAATAAATTGAAAAAAAGCTACTTTCTTTCAAGTAATTAAAGCTGGCTTGCAGACGTCTTGCAGCAGTAGCCGGTCAGTTTTTCTGTTGCATTCTGAAATGATAAAAACAGTAACATTAACAAACTTCGACACAATACAGGTAAGTAAAGGTTTCAAATTAGCTGTTTTTTGGCCTTTTTCTATGGGAAATTGGCTGTTGTAAATACACAATCATGCGTTTTTCGTATCTTTGGGCTAGAATTCGTTTGTGTATTTGATGTTTGTTACACGTAAACCCTAGTAAAAACAGATACATACATGGGTTTAAGATGATTTCAACTGAAAAATACAAAAATTGATAACAGTTAGCAGTGGAAGTTGCCAAAGTTGGCAAAGTGTTGTGCCCCAAGGGGCCTTGAATCCTCGCTGTTGAGGGTAATTTTTTCTTTTTGAATGGGGACAGTCATGAAGACTCAACTTCAGCAATTCTGGAACGATGAAGACGGTGCAACGGCTATTGAGTACGGCCTGATCGCAGGGCTGATCGCTGTGGCGATCATAGCGACATTGACCGCAGTGGGAACAGACTTGAAGGCAATGTTCCAAAAAGTCTCTGAGGCCGTTAGTGGTGCAACAGAAGCTAGTGGGACAAATTAAAGAGTAAGTCTTGTTTGAGCATCAGCCATTTAAATCCTGGCTGTGCCTTTTAGCTTGAATGGCTGATGCTTATGCCCGTTTTAATTAAGCTTTCCTTTATTTTTATTCTGCTTTTCTTTTCCTCTCGGATTATCTATAGCGATCTGAAGCTCCGGAAAATCCCTAATGCCTTATTAGTTTTTTATGGTTTGGCGGTTCTGTTGCACAAGGTTTTTGTCAGTGTGTCCTATGGCCTTCCCTGGGGATGGGTGGCGGGCTGGGGGGACTCCCTGATCGGTTTTGCCGCCGCCTTGATCGTGTTTTATCCAATCTGGTTATTGCGTTTGATGGGTGCGGCCGATGTGAAGCTGATGGCCGTGCTGGGCCTGGCCCTGGGGTGGAAGGAAGCAGGCATGGTGGTGTTGTTTGGCACGGTATTGGCGGGTTTGCATGCCTTGGTGCTGGTGCTGATTCCATCCTTGGAACGTAAGTACGGATTTGCTTTGCCGGGAACCCGCGTCAAGGCGCGTAGTGTGCCTTTAGGGGCCTGGTTATCCCTTGCAACAATGGGGTGGGTATGGATGCAAAATCAATAAAGCCCCCACGAGAGGGCCAATTAGCAAAACGGCGTGGCGTAGATAAAAAATACCAATACGGAGCCTACGCACTGGAATTTGCATTCGTTTTCCCATTGTTGTTTCTTTTCATGTATGGCTTGCTGACGTTCGGTCTGATCATGACCGCGCAGCAGTCTCTTAATTTTGCGGCCGAATCCGGTGCCCGCGCTGCTTTGCTGGAGCCAGGCGCAGGTCCGGGTGGCCCCATGCTCAGTCCGGATCGCCTGCAAGCACGAGTAAATCGGGCCAAGGAAGTGGCCGCCGATCAGGTGCAGTGGCTAAGCACTTGGGTAGGCAGTGAGCATGTTCGCATCACCACAGATTTGCTCAGTGATGAGCTGCGTGTGGGGATTGTGTACGACTACCTGCAAGCCCCCCTGATTCCTCGTTTTGCTCCCGATACCTTGTTTGCGCTGGTTGTGCCCGAACAGTTAAAGGGCAATGCGCAGATCAATCTGCTGGTTGCTGGTGAAGTGGGCACAGCGGGAGACACGCCATGACACGTGCCGCCTGTTTCCTTTCTGCTGCACAACGTCAGCAAGGTGTTGCTGCCATCGAGTTTGCCTTGATGGTGGGGATTCTGTTGTTGATCTTCAGCGGCATCATCACCTTCAGTTCCTTGTTTCTGGCCAAGCAAAAAATGGACCATCTGGTCGGCGATCTTTCTCGCCAAGCGACGATGCAGGTCAAGAATGCCGATGAGATCGCGCCTTTTATAAATCAGGAACTGGCCAGGAACTATGGCAGGGGCCAAGCCAAGAGCGACGCGTTCTTGCATTGGTTTGGCGACCTGAGTGCGGATGTTCAATCCCAGGCTTGTGCCTCGGAGCCTCAGTATGACTGCGCCCAGCTTTCCCTGAAGCTGGAGCTTGAACCCGGAATTCTTTCTCAAACCCTGGATCTGTTCAGGCCTGAAGAGGGTCAGGCAGATCAATTGCGCAGCTTAAGCGCCAAGACACTACTCGTACTCAGGAGACCACATTAATGAGCGGCATTATGAAGGGGGCGGCAGTCCTTTTATTGCTGATCGCAGCCGTATTGGTTGCGTTTGCCTTGTACCTGGGCATGAAGCCCAAACCCGAGGTGGTCCAGCCTGTGCTCAGCACGCAAAGCGTAGAGCCAGCGGCCAACTTGCAGGCGGTGGTCGTGCTCAAACGGGATGTGAAAGCGGGGGAAACCTTGCAGGCTGATGCCCTGGAATTGGCGCAGTGGCCTGCGGCCCCTGCCCAGTCTTTCAACACGCTGGAAGCCTTGAGCGGGAAAACCCTGCGTTTTGACTTGGGCCAAGGGCAGCCAGTGTTAAGCAGCTTCATCGCCAAAAGTCTGGCCAGCTATCTGGAAGAGGGTGAGCGCGCCGTCACCATTCCCATTGATGTGATTACTGGCGCCAGCCACAGGGTAGAGCCGGGCGATCTGGTCGATATCTTCATTACCTTTAACAGCAACAACGAAGTCAATGACACCCAGGCCCGCCTGTTGATGTCGCGTGTGCGCGTGCTGGCCTATGGCGGCGCTTCGCTGTCCGGGCCAGATCCGGCAGAGGCCAATGCGACGAATCGTGCCGAGACTCAGGCGCGCCACGCCATGCTGGCCGTCCCCCTGGAGTCGGTGAACGAACTCCTGCTGGCCAGCCGTAGCGGCAGCCTGCAACTGGTCTTGCGTGCTCCCAAGGACGAGAGCTTGCCGGACGCCTCCTTGTTCCCTGAATTTGCGGGTCTGATTCCCGCGCGTGCTGGTCTGGATGCGGATCAGCGCGATGCCTTGAAACTGCCGGATAACCGCGCCATGGCCGGTTTGGGCTTGCGTGAATTTGCAATCAGCCAGACCGAAAAAGAACAGGTGCAGGCACGAGCCCTGGCCAGCGGAGAACCGCATGCTGCGCCGCCGCGCCGCACGGAAGTTATTCGCGGGGGCCGTTTAGAGGTCATTCAGTATTAAGCAATACAGAGCTTGTTGTGGGGACGGGTCAGCCTGCCTGTGAGGGCTGACGAGACGCGACGCAAGGCAGCATGGATTAAACACATGAGACAGAAAATCAAAAAAGCAGGTCTGGGTTTGGGGTGCTGGTATGCGCTCTGCTTGTCGGGTTTGGCACCGGTGCCGGTGATGGCGCAAACGGCCCAAACCAGCGCCAGTCAGAAGGTGATACGTCTGGTGGCCAACGATCAGGATATTTTGCGCTTGTCGCAAGTTCCGCAGCGTGTGGCGATCAGCGATGAAAGCGTGGCGGATGTGCAAATTCTGTCTGCATCGGCCGGGCAGCGCGGCGAGGTGCTCCTGATCGGCAAACGCGCGGGTACGGCTGATTTGCGTGTCTGGATGCCTGGTCGCACGAATCCGGATCGCTGGACGATTGAGGTGACCAGTCAAGTGCAACAGCAACTGGCACAGGCGGGTCGCCCCATGTCGGCGCAGGTGTCCAGCGCCGGGCAGCAGTCCTTGATTACGGGTAGCAGCCCCTCTTTGCTGGATCACCAGGATGCCATGGCCGCCGCACGCTCCGGCACTGGTCCGGATGCGCCGGTGCTGGACCTGTCCGAGGTCAGCACCAGTGGCATGGTGCAGGTGGAAGTCAAAGTGGTGGAAGTTTCCCGCGAAGTCATGAAAGACATTGGCCTGAGTGCCAATGCCATTGGCGGCAAGCCCTGGTCGGGCGGGGTGAACTTGTTGCCCAAGGCTTTAACGGGTGGATTGAGCCTGGGGTACAACTCGAGCAACTTCAGTGCGACCTTGAATCTGCTGGAGCAAAATGGCCTGGCCCGTGTGCTGGCCGAGCCGACTTTGGTGGCCATGTCAGGTCATAGCGCCAGCTTTTTGTCCGGTGGCGAAATTCCTATCCCCAGTTCGGGCGGTTTGGGAACAACGACGGTGGAGTACAAACCTTTCGGGATCGGTCTGACGGTAACGCCAACGGTGCTGTCTCCCGAACGTATTGCCCTGAAGGTTGCCCCTGAAGCCAGTGATCTGGATTACTCGAATGTGGTGCAAATGCCCGGTGGCGGGGTGATGCCTTCTTTGCGTACCCGTCGAGCCGATACAACTATTGAGCTGGGTGATGGCCAAAGCTACATCATCAGCGGGCTGGTGTCGCGCCAAACCGCCGCTGCCGTCAAAAAGATTCCCTTCCTGGGGGATTTGCCGATTCTGGGTAGTTTTTTCCGCAACGTGCAGTACAGCCAGAAAGAGCTGGAACTGGTCATTGTCGTCACTCCCCGTCTGATCAAACCTATCCAGAAAGGCGCCACGATTGCCTTGCCGGGTGGTCGTCAGGAAAAACTGGATGACGCACCCAATGCCTGGGGCTACTTCTTGCTGGGCCGCCATGGTTACGAGCAGATGCCAGGGTTTTCGCGCTAAGCGCGTGGAGTGGTGACGTGCAACGATATCGGGAATACCTCTTGTGTACAGAGCACCCCGAGCTGGCTGTGATGATCAACACGGCAGCTGCCGGGCTCCTGACGGTAAGGGCGATTGAGCCCACGACCGAGAGTTTGCGCCGGGAGCTGGCCAAGCAAGCGGAACCTTTGGTGTTTTTTGACTTTGTTCATGGACAGCATGGGGAAGAGAACGGACAGGTAGTAAGTTTGGTACGCAGTCTGGCGCGGCTCGATGCCAGTGTGCAGCGTGTGGCGGTAGGGCGGGCATCCGTGCCCCAAGGCCCCGTCAATGCCTTGCGGGCGGGTGCCAACGAGTTCCTGAACCTGGACACGAACGAAGATCTGCATCATCAGTTGCAGATATTGATTGAAAAGCTGGGTCAGACCCAGCACAGCCCTTTGCTGGACAAGCCTTTTCGCAGTGTGCTGTTGATGGGCGCGCGTATTGGTGTCGGTTGCAGTACCGCTGCCAGCAGTCTGGCCTGGCTCTTGCAACAAGAGATGAACCGCATGGGCAAGGAAGTACGAGGTTTGACGTCGGCCAAGCCCTTGCCGGTTGAACTGGTGCCGCTGTCCGAGCGAGTCGGTTTGCTGGATCTGGGAGCACCTACCGGGGACTGTGCCTTGTACATGGGCCTGGGTTCGGAATTTGACTTCATTCAGGCGGCATCACAGCGTCATCGAATGGACGACACCATGTTGCATTCGGCACTGGCACAACACAGCAGCGGCTTGAACCTGCTGTCTTTGCCCGCCGATGTGAATACCTTGAATCAAATCAGTCTGGAAGATTCGCTGGGTTTGTGCAGTTATTTGCGTGAACGCATGGGCTGCCTGGTGATTGATGCTGGCGGTTTTCCCAATCCGCGTTTTCTGGTGGAACTGGAATCGCTGGTGGACGAGGTGCTGGTGGTCACAGACCAAAGCATGGGGGCGCTGGTGTCTCTGGCCGAGTTCATGGCCTTGCGTGCGCAGTTCGATGCGCTGGCCAATGTGCGTCTGGTGGTGAATCAGTTTGATCCAGCTTACGGTTTTTCTGGGCAGGCCATTGCCGAGCGCTTTGATCTGGAGTTGGCCGCCGTGCTGCCGGATCGGCGTCTTGGGCATATGCGCAGCGCCGGTCTGGGCAAGATTCTGGTGCAAGTAGATGAGAAGGACCCCTATACCCGTGCCTTGCAAAGTTTGGCATCGGGTTTGACGGGGCGCAGGCAGGGGCTGTCACAAAACAAGGTCAGTACGGTTTTGGGACGGTTGAAATTCAGGTTCGGGGGCTGAACAGGCCCAAGCATGGAAAAGTAAGGCATGAACAATACTTCATTGCTCGGTGGGCGTCCCGACCTGATTCAGGTCCGGGAACAGGCCCATGAACATTTGCTGGCTCGCATCGAAGAGTTGGGAGCCGAGTTTGGTCGCTGGACACGGCAGGCCATACAGGATTTTGTTGGCATCGAATTGGCCAGCTTTGTTCGGTTGAAACGGGTGCCCGTCAACGAACAGGAAGTGCGCGAGATCGTGCAGGCGCTGACCCGCGAACTGGCGGGCCTGGGGCCTTTGGAAGACCTGCTGGAGGACCCGGCGGTTGAAGATATTCTGATCAACGGTTACGACAAGCTGTTTGTGTCGCGCGGTGGCGTGTTGGGCCAGGAACCCAGTGGGTTTACGGATGATCAGCATGTGCTGCGTATCGTGCGCCGTATTCTGGCTCCGTTGGGACGCAGACTGGACGAGTCGGTTCCGATGGTGGATGCCCGCTTGCCCGATGGTGGCCGCCTGAACGTGGTCATTCATCCCCTGGCGGTGGATGGCCCCATGGTTTCTATCCGTAAGTTCCGCAAGGACCCGCTAAAGCCTGAAGACTTGATGCGTTTGGGCGCGTTTGACGAGCCGGTGGACCGGCTGCTGCAAGCCGCAGTGAAATCGCGTTGCAATATTCTGATTTCTGGCGGGACCAGCTCCGGCAAGACGTCCTTGCTCAATGCCCTGGCTTTTTACATCCCCAAAACCGAGCGTGTCGTAACGGTGGAAGATACCGCCGAACTGGCCTTGAATCACCCGCATGTGGTGCGCCTCGAAGCACGTCAGGCCGGGTATGACGGCAGCGGCGAAATCTCGATTCGCGAACTCCTGCGCAACAGCTTGCGTATGCGTCCGGACCGGGTGGTCGTGGGGGAAGTGCGGGGTGCCGAGGTCATCGACATGCTGCAAGCCATGAATACTGGTCACGAAGGCTCCATGGCCACGATCCACGCCAACTCGCCGCGCGAATGTGTGTATCGCGTAGAAATGCTGGCCGGGTTTGCGGGCTTTCAGGGCAGCGAGGACAGCTTGCGCAGACAGATCGCCAGCGCGCTGGACTTCATTATTCAGATTGGCCGCCTGCCCAATGGCAAGCGCCGGGTGCTGTCCATTACGGAAATTACCGGCATGGGCGATGGTGTGATTGCCATGCAAGAGCTGTATCGCCACGAATCCTATGTGCTGGATGATGGCACCGAGCAGGATCGCTGGGTCAGCCTGGGCATTCATCCTCATACCCGCAAGCTGATGCAGTACCGCGATCAACTGGCTAATGAGCAGGTTCAGGCTCAGGACAACACGCCTAAAGAAGGCGGTGGTTTCTGGGATTGGAGACGCTAAATGATGGCTTTGTATATCGCTTTGGCGGCTGTGATTCTGATGCTGGGCGCGGTGCTGCTCTGGGCCAAGGGTGCTCAGCGTCAGCAGGCCCAGCGTTCGGCACAGGTGCTCGAGCAGCAGCTGGCTTTGCGCCCGGCGGTGCAAAGTAGCGTACGAGCCCAGCCTAGTACGCAGGATGCCTGGTTGGGAGCACCCAAAGGCTGGCGGGAGTTCATGCTGCGCACCGGCATTCAGCCTTCACGCCGTTTTTATCTGATTCTTCTGTTGGGCACGCTGGTGCCGCCTGCTTTGTTGCTGGCTTTTGTCGGGCCGGTTGCAGGTGGGGCCATGCTGCTTGCCACCGTACTGGGCGCCTATACCTTTTTGTGGTTTCGCAGCGATAAGCGACACCGCAAAATCGTCTCTCAAATTCCGGACTTTCTGGATCTGATGGTGCGCTTGATCACCATTGGCAACAGCATGGGAGCGGCCTTTTTGAATGCGGCTGACAACACGCCACAACCCCTGGGCCAGGTATTGCAGGATGCAAATTCCCTGCACCGTTCCGGGCAGGATCTGGACGTAGCCTTGCGTGCTGTTTCGCGTCAGCACGGCTTGCACGAGCTCTTTCTGGTTGCCGCTGTAATCAGTGTGGCAATGCGTTTTGGCGGTCGCAGTGATCAGACCATGGAACGTATGGCCGGCTTCATGCGAGACCGGGAAAACGCCCGCAGCGAGTTGGTGGCCTTGTCTGCCGAGGTGCGCCTGTCCGCCTGGATTCTGGCGTTATTGCCGATCCTGATCGGTGTCTACATTCTGATTTTCAATAACGAGCTGTTCCTGACGATGTGGAACGACCCGGTGGGGTTTCGCATGCTGCTGTTCGCAGCAGTCTTGCAGTGTGTGGGCTGTTATTGGCTGTATTGGATGGCACGCAATGTCTAGGAGCAAGACATGATGGCCTTGGAAGCACAAACCGTTCTGGTCTGGGGAGCTGTGGCTTGCGCTCTGGCTGGCCTGATTCTGTTTGCCTTGTGGTTTCACAACCATTGGCAGCAGCGTCAGCAAGCCATGCGTTTGAGCCAGGCGGTGGATGAACGCCTGAAAGGCGCGCCGAACATGACGCAGGCGCCCAGCCAATCTCGCCAGACGGTGGAACAGATCAAGATGCAGGCAGGCAGTCTGGGCGAGCGCTGGCTGAAAGGGCGCTTCGGGTCCAGCCTGCTTAGCGAGGAAGATCGCGTACTCATCATGAATGCAGGCTTCAAGCACATTGATGTGGCGCGGCAGTATTTCGTCCTGAGTCGAGTCGGCCTGAGCATCGTTCTGATTGTCCTGTTCAGCTTGCTGCCCATGACTCGCAGGCTGAATGAGTATGTGCCGTTTGTGTCTGTGTTCATTGGCTTTGCCCTGGGCTGGATGCTGCCCAAATGGTGGCTGGCGCGCCGGGTCTCGCAACGTCGTCTGCGTATCGCTGCGGAGTTGCCCCTGTTTGTGGATTTGCTGCGTTTGCTGCAAGGCGTGGGCCTGTCCATGGACCAGACCTTGCACACTATCGAGCGCGAGTTCCATGACGTGATTCCCGTCATGGGCTCAGAGCTGACCATTGCGGTCGAGCAATATGCCCGTGGTCGTACTCGTGAACAGTCGTTGGAGCGGATTGCCAGCGGCTTTACCAACGAGGATCTGGCCGTGATCTGTCGCCTGATTGTGCAGGTGGACCAGCACGGTGGTGCGATGCAGGAACCCCTGCACCGCTTCGGTGTGCGCTTGCGCGAGCAGCGTCGCCTGGAGCTGAAAGCCAAGGTGGGCAAACTGACTGTAAAGATGACGGGCGTCATGGTGCTGACTTTGCTGCCTGCCTTGTTGATTATTACTGCGGGGTCAGGTTTTCTGGCCTTGTTCCGTGGCTTGAGCCAAGTGGCCGGAGGGTGACTTTGATGAAAATGTCGATATGGACTCGTCCCTTGATGCGCTGGGCTGCGCTGGGTTTGGGGAGTACTTTGCTGGTGGCGTGTTCCACCACGGACTCCGCCTATGAGCTGGTGCGTCAGCAACAGGAACAGGAAGCCTTCTTGCAGAGCAAGGAAATTGAGCATTGGGAAAAGCGCAGACCGACAGACAAGCAGATGGCGGTACGCATGCTGGAAGAGACGCAAAAACAGGGCCGCTACTTTGCGTCCCTGGCCTATGCCGAAGCCATGGAAAAGGAATATGGCGCAGACCCGGAGGTCATGGTGTTGCGGGCTGAAGCACAGCGTCAAACCGGACAGCTGGAGCAGGCAGCGCACACCTTCAAGGCCCTGTTGAATACGCCGGTGGCCGGACGGGCTTATCAAGGTTTGGGTTTGATTGCTGGCTCGCAAGAACACTTTGATCAGGCTGCTCATTTCCTCAAGCAAGCGGCTGGGCAAGACCCCACGAATGCGATTGTGCAAAGCGATCTGGCTTATGCCTACTTGCGTTCCGGTCGCCCTCAGGAAGCACGTCTGGCCCTGGGCAAGGCGGCCGAACTGGCCCCGGATAACCCCAAGATACTGAGCAATATGGCCTTGTATTTGCTGGTCAGCCAGGAAACGCAACGGGCTGGCTTTGTGATGCAGCAAGCAGGTATGGACGCCGCAACCCAGCAAGCCATTGTGCAGATGGCCGAACAGATTGGACAGGATCTGGAGCAATTGCACGCCCGTCAGCAAATGCAGAAACAACACGAGCTGCGCATGGCAGCGGCTGCAAAGGATGAGCAGGCCAGAGCCCAGGCGGTGGCATTGAGTCCGGCTACTCCGACGGCGATGGGCCAGGTGGTCTTGAACCGATCCGCCCAGGCACCAAACCCGGCCGTGACTCGTCCTGCTGCGGTTGTGGTTTCTTCTACGCAAGCGGGCTTGAACCGTCCCTTGCTGGAAAGCCTGGGCCCTGTGTCTTCGTCAATGAATTGATTGCCGTTTTTTCAAGGATATCGCAATGAACCGATCCCGCATTTTGGCCTGCTGCACCTTGTTGATGGCCAGTAGTGCCTGGGCGCAGACACAAGCTCCGCTGACTGGAACCATGGTTTCAGGCACCAGCACCTACCCGGTCAGCACCAGCCCGGCAGCGGCCAGCAATCAGGGTGTGCACACACCGGCCGCTCCGGCGGCAGAAACAGCGCCTGCTGAGCGTCAGCCTTACGAGAAGTACCGCTTGAGTGATGAGGAAGTACACCCTTGGCCTGAAGTGGAGGGCCTGCCTGTGCATGTACAGAACGAGCGCCGCCATATTCCGCCGCGCATCGAGGTGGGGCCTGATACCCGCAGCCTGCTCAGCATGCAGGCCGACCCGGACCGAGAAGGCAAGGTCTTGCCGGTGCATGGTGCGGCAGCCAATCTGGCCTGGGAGCGCTATTTGGAGAGCTTCAAGCATCCCATTCCTGAGTACATGAAAGAGCGCATCAAAACAAACGGCAGTGATTAAAGCCCACAGGGCTGGAGTGGGTCAGGAGAGCGAGATGAAATGGGGAAGAACTCGAACCCAGAGCGAGCAGGCACATAAGCAGCAAGGTTCCATTATTGTGCCTGCAGCCGCCGCGTTACTGGTGGGGCTGGTGTTGCTGGGGGCGGCGCACCTGGGGCATAACTTCCATGTGAAGCGGGGGCTGCAAAACGCGGCTGACCTGGCTGCACTGGCGGGGGCGCAGGCCTTGGGTTCCGGGGATGCGCTGGGCTGCCAGCAAGGTGAAAGCATGGCCAGGTTCAGCCTGAATAGCCAGCCCGATTCGCCTGCTGCGGGTTTGACGGGCGATGGTGCCAAAGTCTTTTGCGGTAAATGGAATAGCAGCCACAGTGATCCGGCCCAGCGTTTTGTTTCTTCCTTGCCCGCTGATTCCGTGCGCGTGCATTTGAGCTATCAGCCGCCTTCCCTGTTCCCTTTCTTTACTTCCTCGGTGATTGAGGCGGTTGCCACCGCCAAGAACAGTGAGCCGGTTGCGACCTTCTCCGTGGGCAGTCGCCTTTTGTCCTTGAAGCGCAATGGTCTGGTCTATAACCTGCTGCGCGGCGTGGGCCTGCGCCCGGACCAGTTGACGGTGCTGGACTCGGCCGGTTTGGTCAATGCCAAGATTACGCCTTCCGGTTTGTTGAAAGCCTTGGGATTGCCCGCCACGGTTATCGCAGGAGTGGGTACACCTGAAGAATTGGCCCGGCTGGAGCAGCTGACTTTGGCCGATTTGCTAAGTGCCAGTCTGGCCTTGCTGGACCAGCAAAAAACACTGGGTCTGGACGTTGGGGCCTTGCAGGAATACATCCGCTTGTTGCTGGGCGTCGGGCCTCTGGATTTGCCCGTCAAACTGCTGGGTGAGGGCGGTATTCTGGCCTTGATCGATGGTGTGGATCCCTTGTCGGCCTTGAATGTGAACCTGGACGTGCTGCAACTGGTCAACACGGGACTGGTGGTGGCCAATGGCAAGAATCTGATTGATTTGAACCTGACTGCGCTGCCTTCCGGTTTGACCAATATGTTCAATAACGCCCTGGATTTGCGAGTGCGGGTTGTGGAGCCGCCCAGCATCGCCATGGGCGGGATAGGCACTAAAGCGAACTCGGCAGGTGTGCGAGTCTATCTGAATCTGGATACTTCCAAGATTCCATTGGCCGGCCCGATCCTGAAGGTGCTGGGAACCGAAGTCAGCTTGCCGGTCATTATCGAGTTGTCCCAAGCCACTGGGGAGCTCGTCAATATCTGCCGTGCCCCGATTGCCGAGAATCAGGCCACGATTGCGGTCAAATCCTCCTTGGTGAATGTGTGTCTGGGCAAGTTCCCGCATTCGGATTTCTTCTCGACCAGCAATAGCTGCAAGGACGAATCCTTCGGGCAGATTCAGCGCCATCGTGTCATCAATGTGCTGGGTATCTTGCCTTTGACTGCCAAAGTCACCTTGCCCCTGATTGATACCAAAAACCCGGTTCATGTGACGCTGACCGCGCCTCCGGGCGAGCCTTCGGAAGCAACCGTGAACGCAACTCAGCTGGACTTGTCCCGCAGTGTGCGCCTGCTCTCCGATGCGGTTCTGTCGGGCATTCTGGGCGACTTGCTGAACACGCCCTGGAGTGGCGCTTCCGGTAAACGTCAGATGGCAGAAAGTCTGGTCGGTGATGGGGCGGGCCGCTCAATTTCTGCCGTTGTGAACGAGATGAACTGGTCCAAGGAACGCATGGAGCAACTGTCCCGCACCATGAGCCAGAACGGTTTGATTGGTGTGTTGGGCGGAACTCTGGGCTTTGTCGATAATTTGCTGACAACCCTGCTGGGTGCTCCCTTGAGCGATCTGGCTTGTGTGATTGGCGGTATAGGTGGCCAGAAAGCCATGCGCGAATGCCGGACAGGCGCGGTAGAGGTGCTGGTCTTTAAAGACTCCAACCTGGTGGGTGCCGTTCTAAGTTTGGTTGTCGCTTTGTTAGACCCTGTATTGCAAGGTTTGAGCGCGCTGCTGGAAGAACTGCTGAAGCTGCTGGGCCTGAGCCTGGTCGAGGCGGATGTGAAACTTCATGATGTGCAGTGCGGTACTGCCTATCTGGTGCAATAGGGCGGGAGGCGAATACAGCAATGAGCGTCAGCTTTATGGGTAATGAACCCGTTTTATACGTCTGGGAGGGTAGTTCCGATCTGGTGACGCGTGCCGAGCGCGCCATGGAACCCAGTTCGGTAGCGGTCATGCGCGTAGAGCCTTCCCTGGTGCTGGACGCCGAGCGTCATCCCACGCGCCATGCGGTTGCATTGGTGTCCGTCAGTGTGATGGCCCAGGGACGTTTTGAACAGCACCAGTGGCTGGTCGAGCACGCCATTCCAGTGATCTGGGTGGCCTCGGAGGACCGAGGCTACGACCCGCGTTTTTACCCCTCGGCCTACTCCTATACCTTGCCGCTGTCTTTCAGTCAGGCCGAGCTGCGTACCCTGGTGGCCAAGCTGGCCGGGCTGACCGCACAGGTCGAGCGCGAAGGGCAAGGTGGTCCTCAACCATTAGTAGCCGTATCGCCTGTGATGCGGGCCTTGATTGCTGAAGCGGATATGTACGCCGATAGCGGGGCCAGTGTTTTGATTCATGGTGAAACAGGTGTGGGCAAAGAACGCATCGCTCAATTGCTGCACGAGCGTTCTTCACGAGCGCAAGGGCCCTTTGTTCCGGTGAATTGCGGGGCGGTGCCTGAGGGACTGTTTGAAGCCCACTTCTTCGGCCACGCGAAAGGGGCTTTTACTGGTGCTATTGGTGCTCATAAAGGTTATTTCGAGCAGGCGGATCAAGGCACCTTGTTTCTGGATGAGATCGGGGACTTGCCCTTGCACCAGCAGGTCAAGCTGCTGCGGGTGCTGGAGCAGCGTTCGGTAACGCGCCTGGGATCGACACAACAGATCCCAGTAGATTTTCGTATGGTGGCTGCCACCAACAAAAACCTGTTGGGGCTGGTGCAACAAGGCCAGTTCCGTGCAGACCTGTATTACCGCCTGGCCGTGGTGGAGCTGCTGATTCCGAATCTGGAGCAGCGTGGCTCCCAGGAAAAAATCGCCATTTTCTGCGCCTTGCTGGAACAGGCCCTGGAGTGTGACGTCGAGGACATCCCTCAATGGGTTCTGGATGCGGTGGGCAGCATGCGCTTTAACGGCAATGTGCGCGAGCTGGCTAATCTGGTGGAGCGCGTTGCTGTCATGAGCAAGCAGTTTGGGGCCTGGGAGTCGGTGCAGTTGCGGCAAGTGCTGGAGCGTTTCAACGCCCCCGTTATGGCCCCGGCTCTGGCTTTGCCTGAAGGTGCGCCCATTCTGGAGCGGCCCGAGCCCGTCATCAGCCTGAGCGCACAGGAGCAGGAAGAGCGTGCACGTATTATTTCGGTTCTGGATACCCAGAACTGGCGACGGCAGGATACCGCTGCCGTATTAGGGATTTCTCGTAAAGTTTTGTGGGAAAAGATGCGCAAATTCAACATAAAGGCACAAGATGCGACAAGCCGCGTTTAGAATACGGGCTGATTCTGTGTATCAAGCTAAACACAAAAAAATTGTTTATCAAGGGATGGGTATGGTGAACCTTAGTCAGAAGACGGCGGTGTTGCTGTCCTTGGGGGGACTTCTTTTCTTGTCAGCGTGCAGCTCGGTGTCTTTGGTGCAGGAGCCAGAGCGGCCCGTGGTCGCGCAAACCCAGGAACAAGAGGTTGAAGAGGTAGCCCCGGTTGCGGCTCCAGCCGCTGCTCCAGCGCCCGCAGCGGCCCCGGCTTATCAAAACACCACTGTGGCTCAGTTGCAGCAGTTGATTCAGGCCCGTGCCGTGCAAGAGCTGCGTACCGCCTATAACGGTCGCTTCGGTGCCAGTCTGTTGTTCTCTGCCGAAAGCATGACCTACTACGTGGCCCTGTTCCAGCAGCGTGAGTTCTGGCGCGTCTTCAAGACCACCGACGAATCCCTGGCCGAGCGCATGTACACCCAGTACCGTCAGGACACGGTGGATTATGCCGCCGCCGATCTGGAGCGCATCAAGCTGCAGGCTGAAGTTGCCAAGGCTGAAAAGCAATTGAATGAAAGCGCCGATCAACTGACCGTGCTGCAGAACGACTTGGCGTTGCAGCGTCAGCAAGAGGCCTTGGCCATTGCTCAGCGCGAGGAGTCCCGTCGCGAAGCCCAGGCGCTGGCCGAACAAGAGCGTGAAGCCCGAGAGCAGTTGCGTGAATTGCAGAGTCAGATCAAGGATCTGGAGCGACAGCGTGCCGGGATGTTGCAGCGTCAACGAGGTCGCTGATCGCTGCAATAGCAAAGCCTGATTGAAAGCCCGCACAGTCGCAAGACTCTGCGGGTTTTTTAATCGTAAATAAAAAAAGACCCGAAATTCGGGTCTTTTAACTTGCTGCTTGATAAAGGTCTGATGCTACCGCGACAAGTACCGCATTGCCTCTTCCAGCCCTGCGCTGGTGACGGGGTACATATGGTCGGACATCAGATTCTGAATGATGGCAATGGACTGGCGGTACGGCCAGTAAGCCTGCGGCTCGGGGTTGAGCCAGGCAATACGTGGCCAGTGGTCGTTCAGTCTTTGCAGCCAGGCTGCGCCGGTTTCCTTGTTGTAGTGCTCGACAGAACCACCTGGGGCCATGATCTCGTAAGGACTCATGGTGGCATCGCCCACGATAATGACGCGCCAGTCCTCGTTGTACTTGCGCAGCAAATCCCAGGTTTCCAGTCGTTCGCTTTGGCGGCGTGAATTGTTCCGCCATACCGATTCATACACGCAGTTATGGAAGTAGTAGGCCTCCAGGTGTTTGAATTCGGAACGCGCAGCCGAGAACAGGGATTCAACCTGGGCGATGTGGTCATCCATGCTGCCGCCTATATCCAGCAGCATCAGCACATTGACGCGGTTTTGTCGCTCGGCCTGCATTTGCAAATCCAGCATGCCCGCATTGCGAGCCGTCTCGCGTATGGTGCTGTCCAGATCCAGCTCGGTAGGGGCACCTTGGCGTGCAAAGCGTCGCAGGCGACGTAGCGCCATCTTGAAGTTGCGTGTGCCCAGCTCTTGCTGGTCGTCGTAGTCCACGAACTCGCGCTTTTCCCAGACCTTGATAGCAGTACGGTTCCCTGCCGAAGGGCCACCAATGCGGATACCTTCGGGATGATAGCCACCATGTCCAAACGGCGAGGAGCCGCCGGTTCCAATCCACTTGTTGCCGCCTGCATGACGCCCTTGCTGCTCTTTCAGACGTTCCTTGAACATCTCCAGCAGCTTTTCCAAGCCATGCTTTTCCAGTGCGGCTTTCTGTTCCGGAGTCAGGTTGCGCGTCAGGGTTTTGCGCAGCCAGTCCTCGGGCAGGGTTTTATCTTTGGCCAGCGCTTCCAGCTGCGGCTGATAGAACTCCCCAAAGGCCAGATCAAAGCGGTCGTAAAGCGTTTCGTCTTTGATAAGAACCAGTCTGGATAGATGATAAAAATCGTCCAGCGTGGGCGGCATGATGCCTTTGCACAAGGCGTCCAGCAGCGTCAGGTGTTCCTGAATGGACACTGGCAGGCCACGTTCACGCAGGTGGTAGAAGAAATCAAGCAACATGGCTGTGCTGCCTTAGTTTGTCCAGCAAGTGGGCGCGGGTATCGGGCCACTCGCCTGCCATCAAGCTGTAGAACATGGTGTCGCGTATCGTGCCATCGCGGCGGATGGCATGGTGGCGGACACGACCATCGAAACGCGCTCCCAGCCGGGTGATGGCTTGCTGGGATTTGAAATTCAGGTGGTCGGTACGCCAGCCCACGACTCCGGCTCCCAAGGTCTCGAACGCATGTTGCAGCAGGAGCAGTTTGGCCGCGGTATTGACGTGGCTGCGCTGGGCGCTGCGGGCGTACCAGGTATAGCCGATTTCCAGGCGGGCCACTGGCGCAATAATGTCGTGATAGCGCGTAGTGCCGACAGCCCGGTCTGTTCTCAGGTCACGCACCAGAAAGGGCAGCATATGGCCTTGCTCCAGGCCGTCCAGCGCCTTTTTTACATAGTCCTGGGCCTGGCCGGGGGCGGGCACGCTGGTTACACGTACATTCCAAAGTTCGCCATCGGCAGCGGCGGCTTCCAGCAATTCCACATGCGCCAGTTGCAAAGGCTCCAGACGGACTCCCCATCCTTCCAGCGTCACGGGAGCCAATGGCTGGGAAAAAGCGCTTGTTTGCATATCAGCTCCGGCGCTGGCTGCGTTGGCTCATGGCGGCCAGACGCTGCATCAAGGACAAGTCCTGTTCGTTTTTCAGCAAGGCACCGGCCATAGGGGGCAAGCCTTCATCCAGCTCGTGCAGGGCATCGGCAGGAATATCGTTGGCCAGCAGCAGACGCAGCCAGTCCAGGAATTCCGAGGTAGACGGCTTTTTCTTCAGACCGGGGACATCTCGCAGAGCAAAGAAGGTATCCAGGGCGCTGGACAGAATGTCGCTGCGCAGATTGGGGTAATGCACCGCCACAATCTGTTCCATGGTTTCGCGCTCGGGGAAGCGAATGTAATGGAAGAAACAGCGGCGCAGGAAGGCGTCGGGCAGGTCTTTTTCATTATTGGAAGTAATGATGATCAAGGGACGATGGCGCGCCTTGACGGTCTGGCGAGTCTCATAGACATGAAACTCCATGCGGTCCAGTTCCTGCAGCAAATCGTTGGGGAACTCGATGTCGGCCTTGTCGATCTCGTCGATCAGAACAACCGTGGGTTCCTCGGACTCAAACGCTTGCCACAATGTGCCTTGCACAATGTAGTTGCCAATGTCGCGAACTTTTTCATCTCCCAGTTGGGAGTCACGCAGACGCGACACCGCATCGTATTCATACAGGCCCTGGTGGGCCTTGGTGGTGGACTTGATGTGCCATTGCAGCAGGGGGCGTCCCAGGGCACGGGCCACTTCCAGGGCCAGCAGTGTTTTGCCGGTACCGGGTTCACCTTTGATCAACAAAGGGCGTTGTAGCGTCAAAGCGGCGTTGACGGCCAGCTTCAAATCATCGGTGGCAACGTACTGATCGGTGCCTTCAAAACGGGTCGTAGTAGTCATAAATCGGCTCAAACTTGTACTTAAAATGTTGATCTGTCAAGAATAGAAACTCGGGTATAAATACTAGTATCAGTCATCCTTGGCAATTATCATACAATCGACTCAGTACTCGTCGGTCAGCATCACAGAGCCAGGTGTCGCGTTGATTCCTTTTTTGCTGCAATAGACGCAGAGCCTGACCCGGACCGTTTTCAACTCCACGACAAAGCGAATAGCGATGATGAAGTTGCAAATGAAGCGGTATGTCTCTTTCTTTCTTCTGGCCTCAAGCTCCTGTCTGCCCTGGGCAGCCCAGGCGCAGGATTCCGAGCCGATCAAGGCCAATCCCGAGGCGGCGCGCGACAAGATCTCCATGTGTATAGGCTGTCATGGCTTGCCCGGTTACAAGGCCAGCTTTCCCGAGGTCTATCACGTCCCCATGATTGCCGGGCAGGGGGCTGCTTATATAGAAGCAGCGCTCAAGGAGTATGCCAGCGGCGCTCGAACCTTCCCCACCATGCAAGCCATTGCGCTGAGCTTGTCCGAACAGGACATGGCGGATATTGCCGCGTACTACGCGGGCAACAAACCTTGAGGACGGGGAGGCACCTATGAGAAAAACAGTCTTGCTGGTAGCAATGGGGCTGATGGCCGGGGTGGCCGGTCAGGCAATAGCCGCTGAGGATCTGGCCAAGGCCGGCGGGGAAGCCTGGAAGAATCTGAATTGCGCATCCTGTCATGGTGACGATGCGAAAACGCCCTTGAACCCGGAATATCCCATTCTGGCCGGTCAGCATGCCGATTATTTGCGGCAGGCCTTGATGGCTTACAAGCGTGGGCAGGCCGGGGCACCGGCAACGTCCAATATCCGCAAGAATGCCGTTATGGGGGCTATGGCCAATACCATGAGCCAGGCGGATATCGACAGTATCTCCGTATGGCTGTCGCGTCAGCCCGGCCCCTTGAGCAATAGAAAGTAAGGCAGCCTGCGACTTTAGTCGCGCGTGCTGTGGCGCAAAATCAATTCGATATAGCGCTCGTTGTTCAGCGGTGTCCCCAGACGTTGTGCTTCCCAGATCACCTCGCCCAGCGCTTCCATAATGATGTGCGCTGCGGCGTGCTGATCGTGTCGGGTCAATAGGCGCTGATACGCTGCCTTGATGCCCGGAGGCTGGTCAATGGACAGTTGTTCATTGATAGCCAGGTGCATGGACAGATGCAGGAAGGGATTGCTGCGTCCTTGCTCCACGGAATAGTCCTGGTTGACGGCGTCGGCGTTGCGCAAGTCGTCGTGGTATTCAGGGTGCTGTTGCACCAGATCCACCGCCATGGTTTCCAGAGCGGTCAGCAGATGACCACTTTGGTGCTTGTCCCAAGCTTCAATGAAAAATTGGCGAACCTGCTCGCGAGAGGGGTTGAACATGGTGGAATCGAGATAAAAATAGTCAGAAAATGCGAATCTTCGGCGCGTGTTTTGCGTGAAATGGTGGGGGCGCAAGGCCGGCACAAGCTGCAATCGGGGCCGTGTAGAATGGATAAGTTGCCAAGAATGCAAGCATTTTTGGCAAGCTTTGAGTTTACAGGTGCCTGAATACGCGCGAATTAAGTTAAACTCTTATATAAGACTTCGGAAACGCGAAAGCGTTCCGTGTTTAGCTATCCCTAATATTGGAGCACAACTGGAGCATCCATGTCCTATCAGCATATCAAGATCCCCGCGTCGGGGCAGAAAATTACAGTTAACGCGGATTTTTCCCTGAATGTTCCCGATCAACCCATTATTCCTTACATCGAGGGTGATGGTACGGGCGTGGATATTTCGCCAGTCATGATCAAAGTGGTCGACGCTGCTGTTGCCAAGGCTTATGGCGGCAAGCGCAAGATCGAATGGATGGAAGTGTTCGCCGGTGAAAAATCCACCAAGGTGTACGGTTCCGACGTCTGGCTGCCAGAAGAAACTCTGGATGCCGTTAAAGACTACGTCGTGTCCATCAAAGGCCCTCTGACCACTCCCGTAGGCGGCGGCATCCGCTCCCTGAACGTGGCCCTGCGTCAGCAACTGGACCTGTACGTCTGCCTGCGCCCAGTGCGCTACTTCAAGGGTGTTCCTTCGCCTGTGCGTGAGCCAGAAAAGACCGAAATGGTCATTTTCCGCGAGAACTCCGAAGACATTTACGCCGGTATTGAATTTGCTGCCGAGTCCGAAAGCGCCAAGAAGCTGATCGACTTCCTGCAAAACACCCTGGGCGTGAACAAGATTCGCTTCCCCAATACCTCCGGTATCGGTGTCAAGCCTGTTTCCCGCGAAGGTACCGAGCGCCTGGTGCGCAAGGCCATCCAGTACGCCATCGACAACGATCGCTCTTCCGTGACCATCGTTCACAAGGGCAACATCATGAAGTTCACCGAAGGTGGCTTCCGTGATTGGGCTTACGAACTGGCTCAAAAAGAATTTGGCGCTGAATTGATCGACGGCGGCCCATGGTGCAAATTCAAGAATCCCAAGACTGGTCGCGAGATTATCGTCAAGGATTCGATTGCTGACGCCTTCCTGCAACAGATTCTGCTGCGTCCTGCCGAGTACGACGTTATTGCCACACTGAACCTGAACGGCGACTACATCTCCGACGCTCTGGCTGCTCAAGTGGGTGGTATTGGTATCGCCCCCGGTGCCAACCTGTCCGACTCCGTGGCCATGTTCGAAGCTACCCACGGTACTGCTCCCAAGTACGCTGGCAAAGACTACGTGAACCCCGGTTCGCTGATCCTGTCTGCCGAAATGATGCTGCGTCACATGGGCTGGACCGAAGCTGCTGACCTGATCATCTCCAGCATGGAAAAATCCATCACCTCGCGTAAAGTGACTTATGACTTTGCCCGTCTGATGGAAGGCGCGACTCAAGTGTCCTGCTCCGGCTTTGGCGATGTCATGATCGAAAACATGTAATGAATACAGGCTGTTAAAGCCGGTTTTCTGCATGAGAAACCGCCGACCTTCGGGTCGGCGGTTTTTTTTTGTCTCATGCTGGCGCAGGCCATTTTTTCTCTCTTTTTTCTGCTTTGCTTGTGCTCAAAATATTTTTGATCGTTAGTTTTATGCAATTGAAAATAAGCTTGGCGCATGATTTTTACTAGGTGAAAACCCGAATAAACTCAATAAAACAAGCGGGTTTAGCGGTTTCCATGATTATTGATATTGCGATTAACTGACGATAGCTATAAATTTGCCATATCAAATAATTCTAAGGAGCTGTTATGACTATCACAGGAGCTACATTGGTCGCCGAGCGCGAGCGGATCACCGTTACCCAGGCACCATCCCGTCAGGAGACAGAGGAGATTCTGGAGCGCATCCATGAGATCGGCCCGCTGCTACGTGAGTTGGCCCCGCAGGCTGACCGTAATCGCATGTTGTCAGACGAGGCGGTTCAGGCTTTGGAGTCCACCGGGGCCTGGCGCATTTCGGCCTTGAAGCGCTACGGCGGTTATGAGGGTGGGGCGGAGATGCTCTTGCAATGTGCCAGCGCCGTGGGCTATTACGATCCGGCAGCAGCCTGGTGTGTGGTGATCTCTAATGGTTCGGTCATGCTGGCCAACCGCTTTAGCGATGCCATGCTCGATGAGGTGTTTGCAGACGGTCCAATCCGTGCGGCGTCCATTTTTGCCCAACCCCAAGGCACGGCAACGCCGGATGGCGATGGCTGGCGCATTACGGGCAAGTGGCCTTTTGCCTCGAACAGCAATCACTCGGACTGGGCACTGGGGATTTTGTTCATCAAGGAAAACGAGCAGGTCGAGCCCACCGTGGGCTTTGTGCTGATGCGTCGTGATGAGTTTGAAATTCAGGATACCTGGTACACCATCGGTATGCGCGGCTCGGGCTCCAACACCATGGTGGCAGAAAACCTGTGGGTGCCCAAAGAGCGCCTGATTACGTTTCAGCAATTGATGGGTGATGTGCAGGAGCAAGATCCCTTGGCTACATTTGGTCGTCGTTTGACGCCGCACCTGACCATGTCCACCTGCATTCAAGCGCCATCTTTAGGGGCCGCGCAAGCCGCCGTGGATTTCACTACTGGTGTCAGTGGCAAGCGCGGCATTACCTATACCCATTACAAGAAGCAGTCGGATTCGGGGGCGTTTGTGCAGAACCTGGGAACGGCCAGTATTCAGATTGATGGTGCCCGCTTATTGCTGGAACGCGCTGCGGCTCAAATTGATGCTGCTGCCTCTGGCACCGTGCCCATGCCTTTGGAGCTACGTGCTCGTCACCGCGCCGGAATCGGCCATGCCGGACACGAACTGGTGGATGCGGTGAACAATCTGTGCTGGTTACATGGCACGGCCTCTTTTGCGGAAAACAGTTTGCTGGGCCGCATGTGGCGGGATATCAATACAGGTACTCGCCATGCTTCGATTACCGCCCCTATGGGTTATGAGCTACACGGTAACGGCATGACCGGTACGCCTTACATTTCCAACAAGCTCTAAACCATGACGGCGACATTGCTGGTCAATGCTCCCTCGCGACGTTGTCATGCCGATGGCGTAGAGGTGCAGGCCTGGTATGGCCTGCGTTACGCCCAGGGTACGCGTCGTTTTGAAGCGGCGCAGGCGGCGACGGGGCGAGTGGCAGCGACCTCTCTGGATCAGGTGCCCGTATTCCCGCAACGCCCCAGCCGCCTTGCGGCGGTGATGGGCGCAGGCAGTGCCAATCCGCAATCTGAAGATGCTTATTTTCTGAATGTGTGGGCTCCCGCCCAAGCGCAAGGTCTGCCTGTGCTGTTCTTTATCCACGGTGGAGCCTGGATGAGTGGCGGCGCCTCTTTGGATTGGTATGACGGCACCCGCCTGGCAGCGCAGGGCATGGTGGTGGTCAATGTGAGTTACCGTCTGGGTGCCTTGGGGCACCTGGGCGATGCACAGGCTGACGATTTGCCTTTGCCGGCAGCCGACCTGCTCTTGGCACTGCAGTGGATGAAAGATCGTATCCATGCCTTTGGCGGAGACCCGGACAAGATTACCTTGATGGGGCAATCGGCGGGTGGCTGGTATGCGCATTTGCTCAGCGTGCTGGAGTCCACACGAGGCTGGATTGATCGTGTGGCTTTGCTCAGCATGGGAACGCGCACGCCTTGGTCACCCGAGCAACAAAGAAAAACCACAGAGCGCCTGCGACAAAGCCTGGGTGATCAGTGGCTGACGGCGAACGTGGATATCTTGATGCAGCACGGCATGATGGCCTTGGACAAAGAGCCGCCACGTTTGGCTCATGCTCCTTCGGCATTCTTGCCTGTGGCCAGCGCCGGGATGCCGCCCGACTTCTTGAATCCTGACTGGGCGGCACAAGCCTGCCATGCGCAGGCGGTGTATCTGCGTTGTACTGCCCAAGAGTCCTCGGTGTTCTTTTTTGACGTGCCTTTTCATCGGCAGGCGACGCAAGAGCAGGTCGATCAGGCTTTGGGTGTATGGCCTGTGGGAGACTTGCCAGACAGCCTGCTGCGAAATGGGGTGTATCACGGAGCGGGATCGGGTCTGACGCCGTATCAGCAAGTGGTGGCCGCGTCGTCCTGGTTGCAGTTTCAGCGTTTTCCCACGCAGTATGCGGCTAGTCTGAAAGCAGCGGGGCGCTCGGTGGTCTGGAGTGACTTCATGGAACAAAGCCCGCTTGAAGCGGTGTTCAGCGGGCATTGTTTTGATTTGCCTTTCCAGTTTGGCAACTTCCGGGCCTGGCAGGATGCACCCATGATGCAGGGGGTGACGCCGGAGCGGTTTGAGCGCGTCGCCCAGGATTTGATGGGCGACATCGCACGCTTTGCAGGGGCCTGAGTAAAGGAGCAGGTTTACTCCGTGCCGCGGGCCTTCCAGTTTGGAATGGCCTGCTGCACGTGTTGCGAGCTCAAGGGACTAAGCAGTCGATGCAAGTCACCGAACAATTTGCGGGCGGTATTGCCTACCCAGTTGTCTGGCAATAGCTCGGGTGCCAGGCCTGGGTCCAGAAAGGGCAGTCTGCGCCAGCGTGTCACCATAGGCATATAGAGTCGGAAGGCTTCCAAAGGGTCGGCCGTGCCTTGGCGTAAAGCGGTTTGCCACGCCTCAACTTCGTGTTGATACGAGTTCAAGAAGGACTGGTACTCATTGGCCAGCTTGTCCCAATTCCACCAGCGGGAGATTTTTTCCTGAATATCGCTCAGGCCGCTGGGTTCGCAGGTGAACAGCTCAATATAGGGCCAGAGCTGGTGCTCGCGTATGTACTCGACAGCCTCTGCCTGCAAGCGCGCCGGACCTATATACAGGCCCGCATTTACCGTGCCAAACCCCATGCGAGCCAAGCCTGTACGAATCTTGTGACGGTTCTGGCGTTCGCTTTCCGGAACGGAGAAGGAGACCAGCAGCCAGGGGTCCCGAATGTTCATGGAGGGGGAGGAAAAAATCCGCTCGTCACCGGCCTGCATATGCGGCTCCAGTTCGGCCGCCAAGGCATAACCTTTGCCCGAGGCGGCTTGTTGGCTAACTAGTACGCCTTTTTTCTTGAGCCGGGAAATGGCGGAGCGCACGCTGGACGGTTCAGCACCCAGGTCGGCCAGTAGTTGAACCACGCTGGCCACGGGAATGATGACGCCGGTGGGGCGGGCGAACAGACCGTAGAGCGTCAGAATGTAGTGGTGCGGGGCAAGTTGCTCGTGCTCGCCATGGTCTCGGCTAGCGATGAACTCATCAATCGCGACGCTTGCTTTCATTCTGTTTTCCGGTGGTGGGGCTGATTGCTACCCATTTTTGATAGTAGGTTTGTAGCGGGCCATTTTACCGTGCGTGCCCCGGCGGCGCTAGCGTAGCCGCACTGGGGCTGCTTGCGTCCTGTTTGCCAGGGCGCCAGCTTGAGCTTCTTAGGGCAGGCTTTTCTCCAGCACGCTGTCCAGCACGACGATGTCCTGAATGTGCGGGGCGATGGCATCCAGCATGGCCTGGTGAGCATCACTCTGTCTGTAGGCGTCCAGTGCTTCTTGAGTGTGGAATACAGAGAGCAGGGCATGGCTGTAGCGCGCCGAGCTGAGTGACAGGTTCGGCACCCATTCAAAGCGTTCTATGCCGGAGCATTCCTGATGTATGCGGATAAAGGCTTGGTCCAGCTTGGGGGCGAGTTCCGGGCTGACAGGGGTGTGGGGTGCCATCAAAACGATATGTAGATACATGCTGTCCTTGTGGATTCCGAGAGGTTTTAGGCTCATTAATTATTGCAAATAAATAATGACGAAAGATAATACGCAATAATATTCGGTTGAATTGTATAGGCCTATAGCTTTTAAAACGACGAATTTTCATAGGGTTAATACCTAAATTCAACAAAAACCATCCTTGTTTGCCTATTTTGTTATTGCAAATAAATGACGATCGAAACAGAATTTAGGCCAAGCGAGTGTGTTGTCGCAGAGCTCGCCTCATTTTGGGTTTTGGGTCTTTAACGCCTGAGCAGAGTCATCGTCATGAAAGAAAACATAAGTGGGTTGGGAGCCAGGGTGGTGCGCGAAGCCTTCGGACATTTTCCATCCGGGGTAGCGGCCATAGCCGCCGTACTCGATGGCAAGCCGCAAGTCATTGTTGCGTCCAGTTTTTCCGTAGGGGTTTCGCTGGATCCGCCTTTGGCCGCCTTTTTTGTGCAGAAAAGTTCCTCGACCTGGGCGCTGCTGTCTCGCGCCTCGCGTCTGGGGGTGTCAATTTTGAGTGCTGAACATGCGGCTATTTGCCGTCAGCTGGCCGGACCGGACAAGGACAGCCGATTCAGCGATATCGAGGTCGAGCTGACCGAGGAGGGGGCCGTCCATATACAAGGGGCATCAGTCTGGTTTGACTGCAGTGTTTTTCAAGTGCATCCCGCCGGGGACCACGATGCCGTGCAATTGCTTATCCACGATGTGCAGATCGAGCGCGAAATCTCGCCACTGATCTTTCATCGTTCTCGTTTCACGCAGTTGGTGGCCTGAGCCACCGGATCAAAAACAATAAACAAGAAGCATAACTATCACAGTGAAGGGGACATCTCTTGGACGCACATACACCATCTTTGCGCGAGCAGCCCATGACTGCCGCGCAGCGTCGACGCGTTATTTTGGGGGTTGGGGCGGGTAACGCCCTGGAGTGGTACGACTGGACGGCTTATTCGATTTTTGCCGCTTATTTTGCCAAGCAGTTTTTCCATAGTGAGGACCCGCTGGCGGCTTTGCTGGGCACACTGGCGGTATTTGCTGTGGGTTTTTTCATGCGCCCGCTGGGAGGCATCTTTTTTGGCTGGTTGGCCGATCGCAAGGGGCGGCGTTTCACCATGACCCTGTCCATGCTGGTGACAGCCTTGGGCAGTTTGGTGATTGGTATTGCTCCTACGTATGACATGGTGGGGCCGATTGCTGCCTTGTTTTTGTTGATGGGCCGTTTGTTGCAAGGGATTGGCCACGGTGGGGAGGTGGTTTCTTCCTTCACCTATGTCACCGAAATGGCGCCTGCTCATAAACGTGGGCTGTGGTCTTCCTCCGTGTTTGTGTTTGTCACGATCGGGGTATTGGCGGCTGTGTTGCTAAGTGCCTGTCTGACCAGTCTGCTGGGTGAGGATGTTGTTCGGGCCTGGGCATGGCGTGTGCCTTTTGTCTTGGGTGGGGCCTTGGGGGTATATGCGCTGTATCTGCGTAGAAAGCTGGATGAAACCCCAATGTTCAAAGCCCGCCAGGCCGCAGCGCAAGCGGCAGGCAAAACGGCACGCCCGGGCGCACGTGTGTTCTGGTCGGAGGTCTGGAAGTATCGCAGTGCCTGCTTGCGCGTATTTGCCTTGTCGGCCGGCGGCACCGTGCTGTATTACGTCTGGGCCATCATGGCGCCCACCTTTGCCATTACCTCCCTGGGCATGCCTGCCGCCAAAGTGATGTGGGTGGGGGTAGGGGCCAATCTTTTCCTGATTCTGTGCCTGATTTTCTGGGGCGCATTTTCGGATCGTTTTGGTCGCAAGGCGAACTGGTATTTCTTCTCCATCGGTTCAATCATCAGCATCATCCCGCTGACCATGGTGCTGACCGGCGGCCAGGGCGAGATCTGGCGTCTGGTGGTGTTCATGGCGGGCGGCATGCTGTTGATCTCGGCACCCACCGCCATCATGCCGGCCTTTTTCCCCGAGCAGTTTCCGACTCGCATTCGTGCGGTTGCCATGGGCTTGCCCTATTCGGTCGCTGGTGCCCTGACGGGCGGGACCGCTCCCTATTTGCAAGCCTGGCTGCATTCCATCAATCAAAAGCAGGTTTTTGACTGGTACCTGATCGGCCTGTGCGTTCTGGCCCTGTGGGCCACCATTGCCTCGCCCGAGACCAAGGGCAAGGATTTGCACGACTGATGTGTACAGGCGCTGCCCGGCTGAAAGAGCCGTGCAGCGCCTTTTTTGAATTTTCAAGGAGTAGTGAGATGTTGCGTGAGCATATTGAAGGCAAATGGATTGCTGATTTTGTAGAAGTGTTTGGACTATGCAAAGTACAACCCGGCGAAATGGCAGTCGTGCTGTCCGAGACGCAATCGCGCTCCGTGCTGGCCGAGCTGGCTGAGTTGGCCCTGACGCAAATGGGGGCACGGGTTTGCCATGTGAAACTGGTCTCGCCACGTCTGAAAAGCAATATTGCCCTGCGCTCGACCGGGACGTCTTTGGCGCTGGAAGGTATGGGCCCGATTGTCCAGGCTTTGGCAGGCAGCCAGTTCATTGTGGACTGCACCGTAGAAGGGCTGCTGCATTCGCCCGAGCGTGCCGCACTGCTGGCCAAAGGTGCCCGCATCATGATGATTAGCGACGAGCATCCCGAGATTCTGGAACGGGTCAAACCCAGTCCTGATTTGCAAAGCAAGTGCGATATTGGCGGCAAGCTGATTACCGATGCCAGTGTTATGCACATTAGCTCCGAAGCCGGCACGGACCTGACGGTCAGCCTGGCGGGTGTGATCGGGCGCGGCAGTGCCGGGATTGCCGACAAGCCGGGCAGCTTTGGGTATTGGCCTGCTGGCCTGTGCATTTGCTACCCCAGCAATGGCAGTGTGAATGGCACGCTGGTGCTCGATAGCGGGGATGTGAACCTGACCTTCAAGCGCTATCTGGAATCAGCCGTAACCTTGCGCATCGAAAACGATTATGTCGTGGCTATTGAGGGCAAGGGCGTGGATGCCGATTTGATCCGCTCCTATTACGCCAGTTGGAATGACAAGGATGCCTATGCGGTCAGTCATGTGGGCTGGGGCATGGCGCCGGCGGCACGCTGGGACTCCATGGCTATGTATGACAAGCGCGATACCAACGGAACCGAGTTGCGCGCCTTTGCCGGTAACTTCCTTTTCTCTACGGGCGCAAATCCAGCGGCTGGCCGTTTCTCCGATTGCCACTTCGACTACCCAATGCGCAATTGCACGGTTAGCCTGGATGGCCGTGAAGTCGTCAGCAAGGGGGTGTTGCAAGGCGATCTGGCCTAAAGCGCTAGCCAGGGCGGTACTAGCAGGCGAATGGGCCTACAGAGCCCGGCCGGCTGAGGCCGCCCTTTGATATTCCGTGGTACAAAACCAAGCTCAATGGTTTATGGCTAGATGGTTCAATAGTCATCAAGCTGTGCAGGCGTGTCGTTGCTGCTATTTTGTTTTGTGTGAAGGCAGCGCGACCCAGCCTTGCTTTGTTTTCAAGGGTACGGATTATGCGCGAAGGATTGGAGAAGCTACTGGCGGCAGGCAAGGATAATGCCTTGTTGCGCTTTGGTCTGGGCAATGCCTGTATGGGCGAGGGCGATTTGGAAGCGGCTCGCGAACATTTGTCCAAAGCCGTGGAAATGAATCCGCGTTACACCGCAGCCTGGAAGCTGTTGGGCCGGGTGCTGGTGAACCTGGAGCAATTCAAACAGGCCAGGGAAATTCTGGAGCAGGGCTTGGTGATTGCCCAAGAGCAGGGCGACAAGCAGGCTGAGAAAGAAATGCAGGTGTTTTTGAAGCGGGCCGTGAAGGCTTTGGACCAGGCAGCAGAATAAAGACTGCGAATGGGCGACTGATATTTTCTTACCATGCGGGTATCAGTGCATTCCCTAAGTGTGACAGCTTTATAAATGGGGCACAATACGTTTCATGCAGGTGAGGAGACATAGCCCCGCAACGCTGGGCAATAAAGACCGAAATAAAACGGTCACTATTATAAAAGCAATAGGCAGTACAACATAACAACAACAAAAAAAAGGCCAGCGAAAGCTGGCCTTTTTTACGTCTGTACCTAATGGAAAAAATCAAACACCGGGTTCGGACATGGCTTGCAGCACCAGTTTGACGGCACCTTGCCCACCTTCGTTGGGCGCGCATTCCATATAAGCCAGAACGCTGGGCAGCTGGGTTAACCAGCGACGCACGGCATGACGCAAAACGGGTTCGCCATTGCGCGAGCCGTAGCCCGTGCCATGGACAATTCGTACACAGCGCACGCCGTGCTCCAGACAGGAGCGCAGAAAGTTGTCCAGTCGCTCGCGGGCCTGTTCCAGATCCGAGCCATGCAAATCCAGGCTGGACTCAATCGGCCAACGGTTGCGTTCCAGATCGCGCAAGACATCGGTGCCACAGCCAGCACGCAAATGTCGTATATCGTTGCTTTCACCTTGCACGCTGACATATTGGTCAGAGGCCTGGGGCAGGGCTGGCGTACTGGTGGGCGCACCTACCGCGTGGCGACGACGTTGCTCCAACTGTTCCGGGCTAGCCGCAGGACGGCTCATGAGTACGCTTTGACCACGTTTTTTCAAGGGGGCGACGTCCCGCATGGACTGGCGTAGCCAGGCCCTGTCGCTGGGGTCCAATAAGGAAACGAGGTCTTGGGCCGCTGTAGCATTACTGGCAGGAGCCAGTTTGGCTGGCTTGCCACCGGGATCCGGTGGGCGGGGGCGCTTGCGAGCCTGGGGACGGGCGGGGGCCGGGGGCGGATTGAGATCCTGGCGGACCTGACCTTGTAACTTCTTCAGGTCTGCCAGACTACGCCCTACGGCTTTGGGCTTATTTGTTTTCATCCAACCAGCGCTGTGCGTCCAGGGCGGCCATGCAACCGCTGGCTGCACTGGTAATGGCCTGACGATAGATATTGTCTTGCACATCGCCCGCGGCAAAAACGCCAGGAACGGAAGTCATGGTGGCCATGCCTTTCAGACCGCTGCGAGTCGTGATGTAGCCGTCGTGCATCTCCAGCTTGCCTTCAAAGATCCCGGTGTTGGGCTTGTGGCCGATGGCGATAAAGGCACCAGTCACAGCCAGGTCTTCAGTGGCCTGGGTCTGGTTATTGATGATGCGCACACCTGTCACGCCCGAAGCGTCACCCAGCACTTCTTGCAGTTCGCTGTGCAGTTTCAGCTGGATATTGCCATTCTGGACGCGGTCCATCAGCTTGTCGGTCAGGATGGGTTCGGAACGGAAGGTATCGCGACGGTGAATCAAGGTCACGGTCTTGCAAATATTGGACAGGTACAGAGCTTCTTCCACGGCGGTATTGCCACCACCGACCACGACCACGTCCTGGTTCTTGTAGAAGAAACCATCACATGTTGCGCAACCGGACACGCCACGGCCCATGAATTCCTGCTCGGTTGGCAGGCCCAGGTATTGGGCCGAGGCGCCTGTCGCAATAATCAGCGAATCGCAGGTGTAGACTGTGCCACTATCACCATTCAGGGTCAGGGGACGGGTGGACAGATCAACCGAGGACACCATGTCAAAGATTAATTCTGTTTCGAATCGTTCCGCATGAGCCTGGAAACGTGCCATAAGATCAGGTCCCTGGACGCCTTGGGCATCGGCTGGCCAGTTATCTACATCCGTGGTGGTCATCAGTTGGCCACCTTGCTCCATGCCAGTGACCAAGACGGGGTTGAGGTTGGCGCGGGCTGCGTAGATCGCTGCGGTATAGCCGGCCGGGCCTGAGCCCAGAATGAGTACTTTTGCGTGCTTAGTAGTCGACATCACAGAAAATCCGAAAAAGACGATCTCCAATTATAATGAGTCCATGGCAAGAATACCTGCAACATCCCCTCGTTCGTCCCGGTCATCCAAAAATGTGCGTAATGGGCCTTCAGCCCTGCAACAGCGCCTGACAGGACTGCTGCGCGAAGCACGGTGGATTATCTTCGCTGCTCTGGCAGCCTGGCTGGGCCTGGTACTGGCAACCTGGGATCCGGGCGATCCCGGCTGGTCGCATTCCGTGCACTCGGGTCTGACCCAAAACGGCGGGGGCATCTTTGGTGCCCACATCGCCGATTTCCTCTTGTTTCTGTTTGGTCTGACGGCCTGGCTTTGGGTGGTGCTGCTGGTGCAGCGCGTGGCCGTGGGCTTTTACCGTCTGACTGCTTTGCTCTTGCCCAGCACAAAAAACGAGGATGTTCTGCCTCGGGTGCGCTGGGAAATTGGCATAGGCTTTTTCTTTTTGTTTCTGGGCAGCATGGGCCTGGAATCGCTGTTTTTTAAAGACCTGGGCCAGCAATGGCAGCTCCCTGCGGGGGCTGGTGGGCAGTTGGGCCAATTATTATCGCAACTATTAGTAACTTCGATAGGCTTTGGTGGAGCCTCTCTGGTGCTGATGGGCCTGCTCGCCGGTGGGGCCAGTTTGTTTTTCGGTTTTTCCTGGCTGACGTTGGCAGAACGTCTGGGCGGCTTCATCGAAGGGGCGATTCGCCGTGTGATGACTTTGTGGTCGGCCCGTCAGGATCGTCGCGTGGGCGAGGTCAAACGTGCCGAGCGTACGGAAAGCGTGGTCGCCAAGCAGGAGCAACTGGTACACGAACAGCCTGTGCGTATCGAACCTGCTTTTGTGGCTGTGCCCAAATCCGAGCGCGTTGAGAAAGAAAAGCAGCAGACCTTGTTCAAGGCGCCTCGTCAGGCTGGCGAAGCGGGCGATTTGCCTCCGCTGTCCCTGCTGGACGCCGCCTCTGACAATGTAGAAACGGTGTCGCCGGAAACCATTGAGTTCACCTCGCGCCTGATTGAAAAGAAATTGTCGGACTTCGGTGTTGCGGTGACGGTGGTGACCGCCCAGGCGGGGCCGGTCATTACGCGCTACGAGATTGAGCCTGCCACCGGCGTGAAGGGCAGCCAGATCGTGAATCTGGCCAAAGACCTGGCCCGTGCCTTGAGTCTGGTCAGCATACGGGTGGTGGAAACCATTCCCGGAAAAAACCTGATGGGCCTGGAACTGCCCAACCCCCGCCGCCAAATGGTGCGTCTGGAGGAAATCGTAGGCTCGCAAACCTATCACAGCAGCGCTTCCTTGCTGACCATGGCTTTGGGCAAGGATATTGCCGGCAAGCCTGTGGTGGCGGATCTGGCCAAGATGCCTCACTTGCTGGTGGCCGGTACAACCGGCTCCGGTAAGTCCGTGGGGATTAACGCCATGATTCTGTCGCTGCTCTACAAGGCAGACCCGGCAGACGTGCGCCTGATCCTGATCGACCCCAAGATGCTGGAAATGAGTGTCTATGAAGGCATTCCTCATTTGCTGGCGCCGGTGGTCACGGATATGCGTCTGGCGTCCAACGCCTTGAACTGGTGTGTGGCCGAAATGGAAAAACGCTACCGCTTGATGAGCAAGCTGGGCGTGCGCAATCTGGCTGGTTACAACGCCAAGATACGCGAGGCGCAAAAGCGTGAAGAGCCTATCCCCAATCCTTTCTCTTTGACGCCGGACGCTCCCGAGCCGCTGTCTGTTCTGCCCATGATTGTCGTCATTATTGACGAGTTGGCAGACTTGATGATGGTGCAGGGCAAGAAGATCGAAGAGTTGATTGCTCGTTTGGCCCAGAAGGCCCGTGCGGCTGGTATTCACCTGATTTTGGCTACTCAGCGCCCTAGTGTGGACGTAATTACAGGTCTGATCAAAGCGAACATTCCTACCCGTATCGCTTTTCAGGTGTCCTCCAAGATTGACTCGCGCACTATTCTGGATCAGATGGGTGCGGAAACCTTGCTGGGCATGGGCGATATGCTCTATTTGCCGCCCGGTACAGGTTTGCCTAAACGAGTGCACGGCGCTTTTGTCAGCGACGAGGAAGTTCACCGCGTGGTTGAACACTTGAAAGAACACGGCGAACCTGATTACATCGAAGGCCTGCTGGAAGGTGCTGTCGAAGGCGAATCGGGTGAGGGGGGCAACCCCGCTACTGGCATGGTCGATGCTGAAGCGGACCCGCTGTACGACCAGGCTGTTCAAGTCATTATCAAGAATCGTCGCGCTTCGATTTCGTCGGTGCAGCGTCATTTGCGTATCGGTTACAACCGGGCAGCCCGACTGTTGGAACAAATGGAACAAGCCGGTCTGGTATCGGCTATGCAGCCTAACGGTAACCGTGAAATTCTGGTCCCCGCAGGAGGTGCCAAAGATGAAGATTAAGACACTGCTGGTCAGCATGTTGCTGGCCGCTACACCTGCCTTGACCATGGCCGCTTCGGCCAGCGAGCAATTGCGCTCTTTTGTACAAGATGTGCGTGCTGCGAAAGGCGAGTTTTCCCAGCGTACGGTCGATAGCAACGGCCAGTCCAAAGGTGCGCCGCAATCTGGGCAATTCGTGTTTCAGCGTCCCGGTCAGTTCAAATGGCATGTGCAACGCCCTTATGAACAGTTGATCGTGTCTGACGGCAAGCTGCTTTATCAATACGACCCGGATCTGGCCCAGGTCACCGAGCGTGGGGTGGACCAGTCCATCGGCGCTTCGCCTGCTGCGATCTTGTTTGGTACTGGCAATCTGGAAGACTCCTTCCGTCTGGTTGAGCAAGATGCACGGGATGGGCTGGAGTGGATCCGAGCCACGCCTTTGCAAAGCGATGCCGGCTTTTCCTACGTAGACATCGGCTTCAAGGATCGTGAGCCACGTCGTCTGGAGTTACAGGACTCGTTCGGGCAAACCACGTATATCGACTTCACCGGCTTGGAACCGAACCCTCGGATTACCTTGGGTACCTTCACGTTCAAGGCTCCTGCCGGAGTGGATGTCGTCTCCATGCCTTGAGGCACATTCTGTTTTTGTGCAGCTATCATCAGGGTCAGTGTTGGCTGGCTTTGACAAAACAAGTTTTCAATACAGACCTGGTCCTCTTGGCCAGGTCTTGCCATTTTAGGAAGGGCGATCGCCATGCGTGATTTGTTCGCTCAGGAACCCGCCGCACCCTTAGCCGAAGCACTGCGCCCCAAAACCCTGGATCAGGTGGTGGGGCAGTCTCATTTGCTGGGCGAGGGCAAGCCACTACGTTTGGCTTTTCAGTCCGGCAAACCACACTCCATGATTTTCTGGGGGCCTCCCGGCGTGGGTAAAACCACGTTGGCACGTTTGACGGCCAGTGCATTCGAATGCGAGTTCATCGCCTTGTCCGCCGTCTTTTCAGGCGTGAAAGATATCCGAGCCGCCATGGAGCAGGCCCAGCAGAATCTGGCCATGGGCAAGCACACCATCCTGTTTGTGGACGAGATACACCGCTTTAACAAGTCTCAGCAAGACGCGCTGCTCCCTTATGCTGAAAGCGGCTTGGTGACCTTTATTGGTGCCACCACGGAAAACCCGTCCTTCGAGGTTAATTCGGCCTTGCTGTCGCGGGCGCAAGTCTATGTGCTCAAGTCCCTGACGGATGATGAGCTCAAACTCCTGCTACGCCGTGTACAGGAACAAAATGCCCTGGATGGCCTGGAGTTTGAGGATCAAGCCGTCGACACCTTGATCGGTTATGCCGACGGCGATGCCCGACGCTTTTTGAACCTGCTGGAGCAGACCAATACGGCCGCCAAGACTTCCGGCACCGAGCTGGTCACGACAGACTTCCTGCAAAATGCGCTGACCCTGAACTCCCGGCGTTTTGACAAGGGGGGCGACAACTTCTACGACCAGATTTCTGCTTTGCATAAGTCGGTACGTGGTTCCAACCCGGACGCTGCCTTGTATTGGCTGACCCGGATGCTGGACGGCGGAGCAGATGCCCGTTATTTATCGCGCCGTATCATACGTATGGCTTGGGAAGATATCGGTCTGGCCGATCCGCGCGCCATGCAAATTGCCAACGATGCTGCCTTGACCTTCGAGCGCCTGGGTAGCCCCGAAGGAGAACTGGCGCTGGGGCAGGCCGTGATTTATCTGGCGATCGCAGCCAAGAGCAATGCCGGTTATATGGCATACAACCAGGCCCGTGCCTTTGTGAAGCAGGATAAAAGTCGCGAAGTGCCTGTGCATTTACGTAACGCGCCGACCAAGCTGATGAAAGAGCTGGGTCACGGTCATGCGTATCGCTATGCTCATGACGAGCCCAATGCCTACGCGGCGGGTGAGACCTACTTGCCGGACGGCATTCCCGATCCCCACTGGTATCAGCCTGTGCCTCGTGGTCTGGAAATCAAGATTGCTGAAAAAATGGAGCGCCTGCGTCAGCTGGATGAGCAGGCCGGTAAAAAAGACACCTAAGACAGGACAGGCGTTGCCTGACCTGTCACCCCCGTATTTCCCGATACCTCAGTACTGCTTGCGCTGTGCTGCGCTTGTGGTGGCTTGTGGTTAAAATCACCAGATCAATCGGGATTGAACCATCACCTATATGGCTATTAAATGTTAGATCTGAACCAATTACGCAAAGACTTGGAGCCGCTGGTACAGGGCCTGGCGAAACGTGGCGTGCAATTTGACACCGAGCGTTTCCAGCAGCTGGAAGCCCGCCGCAAAGCGGTACAGGTGGAAACGGAAACCTTGCAGGCCGAGCGCAATGCATTGGCCAAACGCATCGGCCAGCTCAAGTCCAAGGGCGAAGACGCCAGCGAAGCATTGGCTCAATCCCAGCAAATTCCGGTGCGCCTGAAGCAGCTGGAGCAGGACTTGTCCCAAGTGCAGGCCGAGCTGTCCTCCTGGTTCGCCACGATTCCTAACCTGCCGCACGAAAGCGTGCCGGTAGGCGAGTCCGAAGAAGACAACGTCGAAGTGCGTCGCTGGGTTCCTGGTCCTAAAGATGATCAGGGCAAGCCTGCGCACATCACTTTCGAACCGCGTGATCACGTGGACCTGGGCGAGCAGTTTGGCCTGGACTTTGAAGCTGCCCGCAAACTGGCAGGCGCTCGCTTCATGGTGTTGCGTGGCCCACTGGCGCGTTTGCACCGTGCTCTGGCTCAGTTCATGCTGGATACCCAGGTGGAAGAGCACGGCTATACCGAGTGCTACACCCCATACATCGTGAACGCGTCCACGCTGTATGGCACCGGCCAATTGCCCAAGTTCAAGGACGATATGTTCTGGGTCACCAAAGGTGGTCAGGACAACGAGCCAGCCGATCCGACCGAATCCAAGCCTGAAGACCTGTACCTGATCTCGACCTCCGAAATCAGCCTGACCGGTACTGTGCGTGACGAGATTCTGGCCGGTGACGATCTGCCTATCCGCCTGACTGCTCACTCGCCTTGTTTCCGTTCGGAAGCCGGTAGCGGTGGCCGAGACACCCGTGGCGTGATCCGTCAGCACCAGTTCGACAAAGTTGAAATGGTGCAGATCGTTCATCCTGAAAAATCCTACGAGGCGCTGGAGTCCATGGTCGGTCATGCCGAGCACGTTCTGCAGGCTCTTGAACTGCCATACCGTGTAGTGCAACTGTGCACTGGCGATATGGGCTTTTCTGCTGCCAAAACCTACGATCTGGAAGTGTGGTTGCCTGCCCAGGACACATTCCGCGAGATCTCCTCGGTGTCGAATTGCGAGGCTTTCCAGGCTCGTCGTCTGCAGGCGCGTTTCCGTGCCGACAGCAAGGCACGTCCGGAGTTTGTGCATACGCTGAACGGCTCTGGCCTGGCCGTAGGCCGCGCCTTGGTGGCTGTGTTGGAAAACCACCAGCAAGAAGATGGCAGCGTGATTGTGCCCAAGGTTCTGCGTCCTTATATGGGCGGACTGGAACGTCTGGTGCCGGCCAAATAAAGTATCTGTCCGAATGGAAAAAGGGCTGATGACCTGTGTGGTCCTCAGCCCTTTTTCATTCATGGTTCCGTAGTGATGGATTAGTCATCATCCCAGTAGCGCTCCTGCTGTTTGCGCCAGCGCTTGTGAGCGCGTCGCTGCTCCTTGCGCCATTCCTTGTTGGAGCGACCATATTCCACGTAGCCGGGACGATAGACGTAACGTGGCGGGTGGTAAACCACTGGGGGTGGGGCGACATAAACCGGGCGTTCCACAACATGAGCGGGTGGGTAGTAGATCGGCCCGTAACCGATACCCGGAATACCGACATTGATATCGACATTTACACCGCCCGCAGAGGCGGCGCTGGTGCTCAAGGCCATTAAACCGGCTAATAGTAGTTTTTTCATAAGCTGCACCTCTAATGACACTAGCTGCAGCGATTGTTGCCTAAAACCTGTAGTCCAAACGTTAGGTAATCCTGGCAAAGCACTTCCAAACGCAACACGGCTCGTATGCGCTATGCCAGGGGTTTACCTTTCTTAACACATGTTTCTCCTTTTTCGGCAGGAGGGCATGAGTGCATCTAGAAGGTATGGCGTTCAACCTGACGATGGCGGACAGGGCGCCGGTTGTAGTTCGCGTGTAGTTGCCGACCGTGCACAGAATCCAGTTGCTTGTTCAAGTGTGGCGCATGGCGTACGTTGCGCTGCGCAGGCTCTGCACGTGGCTTGGAGTTGACTTCCAGAAACCAGAGACAGAGTGCGGCCCAGAAGAATAACGACAGGATATTGACCAGTCCGCCTCTCAAAGAAGCGTAGCCTGTCGCTTCTGAAGCCTGGATACGCAGTAGATCAGACAGAACCGGGATGGAGCCCAAGGTTTCAACTACCAGGCTGCCTGGTATCCGAAAAGCCCAGCGCAGAGTCTGGAGAACCTCATTCAGGCTGTATATGCCGTCGCCGTTGGCGTCGATAATCCATTGGAAGGTTTGCATGACAATTCCTTTTATCAAGTCCAGCAAGCTGCGCCGGAATTACAAGGACTGCCTTGGAGAGGCAGAGCTGCGATGCATCAATGTGTGTTTCCAATATAGGCCTGCGGCTCAGGGTGAACAAGTGAATTAGGCCAAAACAGAGGGTAAACCCTTGATTGAAAAGAGCTCTTTGGTTTGAGTGGCTGGTCTTATCAGGAAACTCCGCTCTTTGACGCAAGTGCTATGTCTCTTTAGTGCTTGTCAAAGAGTGTTCTTTGATCTATATTTATGGGCTTGCTTGTAACCATATAAGCAATCGCGGACAGGTGGCAGAGTGGTCGAATGTACCTGACTCGAAATCAGGCGTACGTGCAAGCGTACCGTGGGTTCGAATCCCACCCTGTCCGCCACCTGGAATTTTGAAAGCCCTTGATTATTCAAGGGCTTTTTTATTTTCTGCTGGTTTGACCATCCTGCTGCTCTCTCAGCATGGTTTATTTGCCGTTTTGTCACATAAGAACGTTAAGGTAAAAGTGTCAGTCGCGGCCGATGTTCGGAAAACTCATCCGCAACATTGTGTATGGCCGACTTTTCCCCGCGCAGGCCGAAGTTCTAGGGGTAATGCGCTAGTACGTGGTCCGATGGTGTTTGGCCTTGTTTTGCAAGCCTTGATGATTGCGGACAAAACGAGCCCATTGCATTTCCCGGCAGTGCAGGCCGGCGAGTACACTTGGGGTTTCAGTTCCCTGTTGTCCATACTCACGAGGTATCTATGCTGAAAGGTAAAAAAGCGGTCGTAACAGGATCGACCAGTGGTATCGGTCTGGCCATGGCCACCGAGTTGGCGAAAGCCGGTGCAGATGTGGTGATCAATGGTTTTGGTCAGCCTGAAGATATCGAGCGCGAGCGCAGCACGCTGGAGTCCAAGTTTGGTGTCAAAGCCTATTATCTGAATGCTGATTTGAGCGACGCACAGGCCACGCGTGACTTTATTGTCAAGGCGGCAGAGGCCTTGGGTGGTTTGGATATTCTGGTCAATAATGCTGGTATTCAGTACACCGCGCCTATCGAAGAGTTCCCTGTCGACAAATGGAACGCCATCATTGCCTTGAACCTGTCAGCCGTCTTCCACGGCACCGCGGCTGCCTTGCCCATCATGCAAAAGCAGGGTTGGGGGCGGATTATCAATATCGCCTCGGCACATGGTCTGGTGGCATCGGTAAATAAATCGGCTTATGTGGCTGCCAAGCATGGTGTCGTGGGTCTGACCAAAGTGACCGCACTGGAAAATGCTGGCAAGGGTATTACCTGCAACGCAATCTGCCCGGGCTGGGTACGCACTCCCTTGGTGGAAAAGCAGATCGAAGCTATCAGCCAGCAAAAAGGGATTGATATTGAAGCTGCCGCACGAGAGCTGCTGGCTGAGAAACAACCTTCCCTGCAGTTTGTGACTCCTGAGCAATTGGGCGGTGCTGCTGTGTTCCTGTCGTCTGCCGCCGCAGACCAAATGACGGGTACGACGCTAAGTCTGGATGGTGGCTGGACGGCTCGCTAATTGCTGTCAAAGCGTGTTTTGTAGATGGCAGATAAAGGGCATGGCCCTTTATCTGTTTGGATAGAAAGGATATAGGCGCATGTTGTTATTGCTCTCGCCAGCGAAAAAGCTGGATTACGATTCCCCTGTACGCACGCAGCTGGAAACTCAGCCTCTGTTTGTGGAGCAGGCGCAAGGCTTGATTGATATTTTGCGCACTCAGTCCGAAGAGGATATTGCCGACTTGATGAAGCTGAGCGACGACCTGGCGCGCTTGAATGTCCAGCGTTACCGGGAGTGGGAGCCCAAGTTTGACCGCTCCAATGCCCGTCAGGCCATTCTGGCTTTTAATGGTGATGTGTATGAGGGCATGGCTGCAACGGATTTGTCGGACAAGGAGCTGAAGTGGGCGCAGGACCACATTGTGATTCTTAGCGGTTTGTACGGTGCTTTGCGTCCTTTGGATTTGATGCGTCCTTACCGTCTGGAAATGGGCACTCGCTTGAAGAATCCCGAAGGTGCCAATTTGTACGCTTACTGGGGCAGCCGGATTGCCAATTATTTGAACGAGCGTCAGGAAGGCGAAGCCAAGCCCGTTGTCTTGAACTTGGCCTCCGAAGAGTATTTCAAGGCGGTCGATCAAAAAGCCTTGCGTGCCCGTGTGGTTCAGTGCGTTTTCCAGGACGAGAAAAACGGTGTCTGGAAGATTATCAGTTTCTACGCCAAGAAAGCCCGTGGTTTGATGGCCCGCTTTGTCATCGACAAGCGTGTGCAAACAGTGGAAGGCTTGAAGGCGTTTGATCGCGAGGGGTATGTATTCCAGCCTGAGCTCTCCAGCGAGGACAAGCTGGTGTTCCGTCGCTCCGAGCAGGATGCCAAGGCTTGATAAGTAGTTAGCGTTGTTGCTTGCGCCGTAAGAACAGCTCTTTAGCTGATCTGCGGTCTTGCAGGTAAAAAAGAAAGGCAAGGCCATGTATTTGCGCCTTGCCTTTTTATTTTTGGTCCTGCGAACTGAGGAGGGCTTGGCACCCTATGCTCTTTTGCTTTGTGCTTTGTGCTTTGTGCTTTGTGCTTTGTGCTTTGTGCTTTGTGCTTTGAGTTCTTGTTTATTTGGTCCCGACAACGAGCTCCACATGTATACGGGACATGGCATGGCCATCAGGCCCCTTGCTGCTTCAGTTCCTGCTTGCGCTCAGGCGGCAGTTGCGGGCCAGCGCTGTATTCCAGGCCTCTCATATCTTGACGTATCAGTTGGGCGGCCTTGACCATCTGACGGATAGGGTAGGCCAGCATGGCCAGCTCACCGTCGGTTTCGATGGAAGCAGGCGGGTCGGCATCCTGGTCGTTAATCAGTGCGCCAATGGCATCCAGGGAGTTCTGGATGCCTGGCGGAATCTGACTCAAATTAGCCAGAAGCGGGGCAGCGGCGCTGATCTGCGAGGCCAGTACGTGGTTCTGAATCAGCAGGTTATTCAGCAGGGATACATTGGCTTGTCGGCTAACTGGTTCATCCATCATGCGATAAAAGGCCGAGGCAAAGTTGCTGAAGGCAATGTGTACGTTCTTGTTTGCCACTTGCCAGGCGGTGTCGGCTTCCATCAAGTCCAGATCCACCTGGTTTTTCTGAGCCTCTGTCATGGTGGGTTCGCCTTCCTGACCGCTTTTAAGGATCTGGTTATGCAGGCGGCTCAAGCGAGCGAATTCCAGCCCTGCACGCCAGAACTCTTTGTTGGCGGCCAAGGCTGCTCGGGCCAGGCCTGTCATGGCGCTGGATTCCCAGTTGGGGAGCAAGTAACTGGCGGCCATGGCAATACCGCAACCAATCAGCGTATCCACCAGACGTTCTCCAATAATGAAGGAGCCGCCTGTGGACAGGAATTGGAAGGACAAAATCACAAAGATTGTGTTGAACAGGGCCGATAGCAGGAAGTTCAGCTGAACCAGGCTGTTACCCAGCAGGTAGGCCAGCAACATGGCGATCAGATACAGCTCGCGGTTGTCCGTTAGCTTCAGGAGCAGGAAGGCCGCCCCGCAGCCCAGTACCGTGCCAAAAAGGCGCCAGCCATTGCGTTGGCGCGTGATGGCAAAGCCTGGCTTCATAATGACCAGAATCGTCAGGATGATCCAGTAACTGTGTGCTGTCAGGGCGCTGACCAGGCCCAGTTCGCTTTGGAAATGGGCGCTGAGTGCGCCAACTCCCAGGGCCACCATGGACGCAATGCTGACTCGTGCCGCATAGCGGAAGTGCGAGGACTTCAGCTTCATATTGCTGCTGAGCATGCCCAAACGCAGTTCTTCACGCGAGAGCATGCGGCTTAGCGATTTATTCAGGTACTGATCGACTGGCAGGTTCTGGCTGGCACGATGTGACAGGCTTGCCATGCTGTCCACAATACGGTTCAGGTTACGCAGTCGGCGCAAGACCTGGACTAGCAGGGCGTAGGTTTCCGGGTCTGTTTGCGACATGCCCTGGCGTTTGTACTTCTCCAGCTCGTATTCCATGGCGCGGATTTCCGCTTTGACGCTGGAGCGACGGGTGGTGCGAGCGCTTCGTGAAACATTCATGGCAATGCGGCCAATATCCAACGAAAGCTTGTGCAAGCCATCACGCGCAAAAACCATGAAATCGCTGTCGGAAAGCTGACGGCGCAGGACGGTGTAGTCGGTATAGGTCGCGACCAGCGAGTCCAGAATGCTGACCATATTCAAGAAGATTGTCAGCAGTGCCTTGCGGTGGTGATCGCCTCGTCCATAACCGCGCGGCAGTTCACGTAGCACCACATCGCGGGCGGCCTGGTGCTTTTCGGTCATATTGGATTGAAGATTGATCAGCCGTCTATAGCAGGCGTCCAGATCCGAGGTGGAGTCATAGAATTGCGAGCGCGCTTCCATGTATTCAGCCGTGGCAAACAGGGCTACCGCCAGTGTCTGGCGCTCTTCCCGATACCAGAACAAGCGTCGGAACAGGGTGCTGAACAAGTAATAGGACAGACCACCGGCAAAGGAATACAGCGTGTGCGCCAATACCTCGTGAGGCTGCATGGGAAAGCGCATCGTCAAGGTCATCAGCAGCAGGGCGGCAAAGCCGATCAGCCCGCCGCGACGACCAAAGACGGAGAACATGCTGTACAGAAAGCACAGAAACGGTACGCACAGGACCAGCAGCAGGGGAGAGCTGGAGGCCAGACCTGTCAGGCCAACGGTGACCGTGCCCAGCGCAATACCGCCCAGCATTTCATTGTTGCGATAGCGGCGTGGGCCGCCGGGTTGGTCAATGATGGCAACGCAGGTGGCACCCATGGACGCAATGACGCCAATGTCATAGTGACCAAAGAAGCGGCCCAAAATAATGACCGGCAACAGCACACCGATGGACTGGCGCAGTCCGCCGAAAAAATAGTGGCTATACAGGAATTGTTTTAATTGTGGGATGGGCGATGCCATAAAATACCCGGACAGCTCGTCATAGGTAGACAGTATATCGTTTTACGTATGCAAGCTTTAAGCCTGTTTTTTTGCACTTTACCAACAATCACAGTTGCTCGCTTTGTGCAGTCAAGGTAAAGTAACCAGGTGTTTTTGCTCCTTATCCGAGCAAATTGTAGCGAGGCACTGTTAACCGGGCCATCCGCCCGGTTTTTTGCGCCTAAAAACTTTGTTGCTGGCCGCGTCACAAGCGTGGGATGCCAGGACTTCCGTTTCAAGCTAACGCATACGTTTTTGTATGCACGCACTGGGTGTCGAAGAGTGCAGGCCGGACGGTAATGTGTCTGGGTGGTGTGGTCCTGTGGGCCATGAAGCGCCAGATCATGTTGCTGACATCGGTTCAAGCTCGGACCGTCGTGGTCAGTCGATATTGCAGAGCAAGACTGAAAGGAAAACTCATGTCTGAATTAAATGGCGCAGATATTGTTGTGCGCACGCTCGCGGACGAAGGCGTGGAACACGTTTTCGGTTATCCGGGTGGTGCCGTTCTCTATATCTACGACGCAATCTTCAAGCAGGACCGCTTCCAGCACATTCTTGTGCGTCATGAACAGGCTGCTGTTCATGCTGCGGATGCCTATTCCCGTTCGTCCCAAAAAGTTGGCGTGGCACTGGTAACCAGTGGCCCGGGCGTCACCAATGCCGTCACCGGTATTGCGACCGCTTACCTGGACTCCATTCCGATGGTCATCATCAGTGGGCAGGTCAGCACCCAGGCAATTGGTGAAGATGCTTTCCAGGAATGTGATGCCATCGGTATCACCCGTCCTTGCGTCAAGCACAACTTCCTGGTGCGCGATGTTCGTGATTTGGCCGATACCATTCGCAAGGCATTTTTTATTGCCACGACAGGCCGTCCTGGTCCTGTGCTGATTGATATCCCTAAAGATATTACGACCGCAACGTGCAAATACACGCCCAAGCGTGGCGAGGTCAAGATGCGTTCCTACGCACCTGTGACCAAAGGCCATCAGGGGCAGATCAAGAAAGCCGTCCAGATTCTCAATAGCGCCGAGCGCCCGCTGATTTATGTTGGTGGTGGTGTGGTGCTGGGTAATGCTGACAGTGAGCTCAATGAGCTGGTCAAGTTAAGCGGTGCTCCTTGCACGACTACCTTGATGGGTCTGGGTGCCTATCCAGGTACGGCGGATCAGTACATCGGCATGCCCGGCATGCACGGTACTTACGAAGCCAATATGACCATGCAGCATTGCGACGTTCTGATCGCAGTGGGTGCACGGTTTGATGATCGAGTGATTGGTAATACCCGCCACTTCGGTCAGAACCCACGCAAGATCATTCATATTGATATTGATCCTTCGGTAATTTCCAAGCGCGTGAAAGTTGATGTGCCTATCGTGGGCTGTGTCAAAGACGTGCTGACCGAGTTCAATGAGCTGTATGCGCAAAGCCGTCAGGAATCGCAGAACCAGCCCTCCCTGAATGATTGGTGGAAACAGATCAATGTCTGGCGGGGCAAGAACTCCTTGGCCTACGCCAAGTCGGACGAGCTGATCAAGCCGCAATACGTGGTGGAATCCCTGTGGGAAGTGACGGGCGGCAACGCTTTCGTGACTTCTGATGTGGGTCAGCACCAGATGTGGGCGGCTCAGTACTACAAATTCAATAAGCCTCGTCGCTGGATCAATTCCGGTGGCCTGGGCACGATGGGCGTGGGCTTGCCTTACGCAATGGGTGTGCAAATGGCCAACCCTGGTCAGGATGTTGCCGTCATCACGGGTGAAGGCTCCATTCAGATGAACATCCAGGAACTGTCTACGTGTAAACAGTACCGCTTGAGCCCCAAGGTTCTTTGCCTGAACAATCGTTATTTGGGCATGGTGCGCCAGTGGCAGCAAATCGACTACGGCTCGCGTTATTCCGAGTCTTACGTGGATGCACTGCCTGACTTTGTCAAACTGGTGGAAAGCTATGGTCATGTGGGTCTGGAGATCGACAAGCCAGCCGATGTGGTCCCCGCTATTCGCGAAGCCTTCACCACGCACAAAGACCGCCTGGTATTTCTGAACTTCATCACGGACCAAACCGAAAACGTGTTCCCGATGGTGAAAGCAGGCCGCGGCCTGACAGAAATGCTCTTGGGCCCGGACGATCTGTAAGGAGAGAATCATGAAACACGTCATTTCTATCCTTCTGGAAAACGAGCCCGGCGCACTGTCCCGTGTGGTCGGCCTGTTTTCGGCCCGTGGCTATAACATCGAGACCTTGACGGTCGCTCCAACCGAGGACGACACCCTGTCTCGCATGACTATCGTTACCCGAGGGGCGGACGACGTCATCGAGCAGATCACCAAGCACTTGAACCGTCTGGTTGACGTGGTCAAGGTGGTGGATCTGTCCGAAGGCCCACACATCGAGCGTGAACTCATGCTGATCAAAGTGCGGGCGGTGGGCAAGGAACGTGAAGAGATGAAGCGCATGGCGGATATTTTCCGCGGTCGCATCATTGATGTTACGGACAAGACATACACCATCGAATTGACCGGTGTTCAAGACAAAATTGCTGCTTTCATCAATGCGCTGGATCGTACGGCCATTCTTGAAACAGTGCGCACCGGGGTCTCTGGTGTCAGCCGTGGCGAACGTGTCTTAAAGCTGTAAGCCAAGGCTTTTTCAGGACATAATTACCGCTTTTATTCAAGGAGCTGCTTTTCAAGGCAGCTCCTTATAAAGGGTAAACACGGCCTGACGCTGTGTAGACCGCGGTGGCCCTGTTCTGAAAGTAATGAGTCAAGGTCCTTTTTGTGCCGCTGCTGCATGAGCGGCCATTCTCGAATTGCTGTTTAAGCGAAATTATTAAATTTGGAGCACCTGAAATGAAAGTTTTCTACGACAAGGATTGTGATCTTTCCCTGATCAAAGGCAAGACCGTTGCCATCATCGGTTACGGCTCGCAAGGCCACGCCCACGCCCTGAACCTGCACGAGTCCGGCGTGAACGTGGTTGTTGGTCTGCGTAAAGGCGGCGCTTCCTGGAGCAAAGCCGAGAACGCTGGCCTGAAAGTTCAGGAAGTGGCTGAAGCCGTCAAGAGCGCTGACGTCGTCATGATCTTGTTGCCTGACGAAAACATTGCCGAGGTTTACCGCAACCAGGTTGCCGAGAACATCAAGCCCGGCGCCGCTCTGGCATTTGCTCACGGCTTTAACGTTCACTACGGCCAAGTTGTGCCACGTGACGATATCGACGTCATCATGATTGCTCCCAAGGCTCCTGGTCACACTGTGCGTGGCACCTACAGCCAAGGCGGCGGCGTTCCTCACCTGATCGCTGTTTACCAGGACAAGACCGGCGCTGCTCGCGACGTGGCTCTGTCTTACGCATCGGCTAACGGCGGTGGCCGTGCCGGTATCATCGAAACCAACTTCCGCGAAGAAACCGAAACCGACTTGTTCGGTGAACAGGCTGTTCTGTGCGGTGGTGCGGTTGAGCTGATCAAGGCTGGTTTCGACACGCTGGTTGAGGCTGGTTACGCTCCTGAAATGGCTTACTTCGAGTGCTTGCACGAACTGAAGTTGATCGTGGACCTGATCTACGAAGGCGGTATCGCCAACATGAACTACTCGATCTCCAACAACGCCGAATACGGCGAATACGAGACCGGTCCGAAGATTGTTACCGACGAAACCCGCAAAGCCATGCGTCAGTGCCTGGAAGACATCCAGACTGGCGTGTACGCCAAGAACTTCATCCTGGAAAACGCCGCCGGCGCTCCTACCCTGATCTCGCGTCGTCGTATCAACGCCGAATCGCAGATCGAGCAAGTGGGTAGCAAGCTGCGCTCCATGATGCCTTGGATCGCCGCTAACAAGCTGGTCGACAAGTCCAAGAACTAAGTTTGATATCGGGGCAACCTCATAAGCTGCCCTGGTCTTGAGCCTGAACCGGCTGACGTCTTGCGGCGTCAGCCGGTTTTTTTTATTGCTGCAAAAATTTGGCTTTCAGCGCCGCCTCTGCTGGGGCTAAAAAAAGGATGGAAGCGCCTTGTTCTCGTCTTATAGCCGTATTGGTGAGGGCGCGATAAAATGCAGTGCTTGGTTTGACCATCGTGCCCCTGTTGGGGTGGTGCGCAAGCGGATTCGATAAAATCTACTGTTTATCCATGAACTCCCTGGCCGCAGGCCTCTTGGCCATTTCTGTTCGCTCTGGCTTATATATGCTGGAATTATTTGCACTCTGTAGCCTTGGGGACAATGCTACATTCGAGTGTTCAGTCCTTAGCAACAACTCTTAAAGCATAAATTATGCCCAATTTGCTCAATGATGAAACCCGTCGTCGGCGTAGCATCTATCTTCTGCCCAACGCATTTACGACCGCCAATTTGTTCGCGGGGTTTTATGCTGTTGTGCAGGCCATGAATGGCCGCTTTGAGGCGGCAGCCATCGCCATTTTCCTGGCGCTGGTGTTTGATGGTATGGACGGGCGGGTTGCTCGTTTGACCAATACTCAGTCCGCCTTTGGTGAGCAATACGACTCCATGGCAGACATGATTTCCTTTGGTGCAGCGCCCGCGCTGGTCATGTACGTCTGGGCCATGCAGGGATTGGGCCGCTGGGGCTGGTTGGCTTCCTTTATTTACGTAGCCGGTGGTGCGCTGCGCCTGGCCCGCTTCAATACCAATATTGAAGTGGTCGACAAGCGTTTTTTCCAGGGCTTGCCCAGCCCGGCGGCCGCTGCTCTGGTCGCTGGCTTTGTCTGGCTGGCGGTGGACAACAAGCTGTCCTTGCAAGTGAATGTGATTCCCTGGGTTGCCTTTGGTTTAACCATTTATGCCGGCCTGGCCATGGTCTCCAATGCGCCGTTCTACAGCGGTAAGTCCTTTGCGATCAGCCGTAGCGTGCCATTTTGGGTCATGCTGCTTTTTGTGCTGGTCTTCGTGTTTGTCTCTACAGATCCGCCAGTCTTCCTGTTTGGCCTGTTCTGCCTGTATGGCTTGTCGGGCTGGTTTGTGATGGCCTGGCGCTGGCGTCGAGCCCGTGCTTTGGCACGACTTCGGCGTGGAAACAACTAAAATCCCCGGCTTTGGCAGGCCAGCTGGCCGAAATGCTTAACGCCTTGTCCGGTTTTTCGTTATAATCGTTTGCTTGCACTTGGCCTGATGGGCCCGGTGCACTCAATCTCATTTTCAACACGTTAGGGCACCTCGGTCCTAACGCAAGTCTTAGAGGCTAAATAAAATGGCAGTTGCAGATATCAAAAAAGTCGATATCGTTTCCGAGTTTCAGCGTAAACAAGGCGATACAGGCTCCCCAGAAGTGCAAGTGGCTTTGCTGACCGCTCGCATCAACGAATTGACCGGCCACTTCAAGGCTCACAACAAAGATCACCACTCCCGTCGTGGTCTGTTGCGCATGGTTAGCCGTCGTCGCAAATTGCTGGATTATCTGAAAGGTCGTAATCCAGACGCTTACCGTGCTTTGATCGAAAAACTCGGTCTGCGTAAGTGATACCGGGGCTGGCTCCCCGCTAAACAACCGTGCATTCGGCGAACTGGTTTCGCTGTGTGCACGGTTTTTTTATTGTAAGGATTCTCCTAATGTTCAATAAAGTCACCAAGTCTTTCCAGTACGGCGAGCATACCGTCGTTCTGGAAACCGGGGAAATCGCACGTCAGGCGTCAGGTGCCGTGCTGGTTTCGATTGAAGACACTGTTGTGTTGGCCACTGTTGTTGGCAAAAGCGAAGCGAAAGCGGGTCAGGACTTTTTCCCTCTGACCGTTGATTACGTCGAAAAAACCTACTCCGCTGGCAAGATCCCTGGTGGTTTCTTCAAGCGTGAAGGCCGTCAATCCGAGCGCGAGATCCTGATCTCCCGCCTGATCGACCGCCCACTGCGTCCTCTGTTTCCTGAAGGCTTCTACAACGAAGTTCAGGTCATCATTCACACGGTATCGGTCAACCCTGAAATTGATCCTGATATCGCTGCCATGATCGGCGCCTCGGCTGCCCTGGCTATTTCCGGCATTCCTTTCAACGGTCCTGTGGGCGCTGCCCGTGTGGGTTACGTTGATGGTCAGTACGTGCTGAACCCATCCGCTACTCAGCTGAAATCTTCGGCTCTGGATCTGGTTGTGGCTGGTACCGAGCAGGCTGTGCTGATGGTTGAGTCCGAAGCCAAGCAATTGTCCGAAGAAGTCATGCTGGGTGGTGTGGTGTTTGCTCACGAGCAAATGCAAGCAGCCATCAACTGCATTCACGAACTGGTTGAAGAAGCTGGCAAGCCCGAGTGGGATTGGCAGCCTGCTGCTGTTAACGAAAGCCTGTTGGCTGCGGTAACCGCTGCTGCTGAAGAAGGTCTGACACAGGCCTACCAGACTCGCGAAAAACAAGCTCGTACCGAGCAAGTGCGCGCTGTCTACGCTCAGGTTAAAGAAACGGTCAAGGCTCAAGCTGAAGCCGCCGGTCAGGATCAGCCTGATATGGTTGCCGTCGAAAACATGATGTTCGACCTGGAAAGCAAGATCGTGCGTTCGCGCATCTTGAGCGGCGAGTCCCGTATTGATGGTCGCGACACCCGTACCGTTCGTCCTATCAGCATCCGTCTGGGCGTTCTGCCCCGTGCTCACGGTAGCGCCTTGTTCACGCGTGGCGAAACTCAGGCTTTGGTGGTCACCACTCTGGGTACCAAGCAAGACGAGCAGATCATTGATTCGATTATGGGCGAGTACCGCGATCGCTTCATGATGCACTACAACATGCCTCCATTCGCCACTGGCGAAGCTGGCCGTTTCGGCGCTCCCAAGCGTCGTGAAATCGGTCACGGTCGTCTGGCCAAGCGTGCTTTGACCCCCTTGCTGCCAGCCGCTGAAGACTTCCAGTACTCCATCCGCGTGGTGTCCGAGATCACTGAATCCAACGGTTCCTCCTCCATGGCATCTGTGTGTGGTGGCTCCCTGTCCATGATGGACGCTGGTGTGCCTGTGCAGGATCACGTGGCTGGTGTGGCCATGGGTCTGATCAAGGAAGGCAACAAGTTTGCTGTGCTGACCGACATTCTGGGTGACGAAGATCACCTGGGCGATATGGACTTCAAGGTTGCCGGTACCGAGAAAGGTATTACTGCCTTGCAGATGGATATCAAGATCCAGGGTATCACCAAGGAAATCATGCAGGTTGCATTGGCTCAGGCTCACGAAGGCCGTATGCACATCCTGGGCAAGATGAAAGAATCCATCGACGGTTCCCGTACCGAGATGTCCGAATTCGCGCCTCGCATGCTGACCGTGAAGATCAACCCCGAGAAGATTCGTGACGTGATTGGTAAGGGTGGTGCAACCATCCGCGCCCTGACCGAAGAAACCGGCACACAGATCGATATTTCGGATGATGGCACCATCACGATCGCCAGTGCTGATCTGGACAAGGCCCGCGAAGCCGAGCGCCGTATTAAGGAACTGACCGCTGAAGTGGAAGTGGGTCAGGAATACGAAGGCCCAGTGATGCGTTTGCTGGACTTTGGCGCGATTGTGCAAGTGCTGCCAGGCCGTGACGGCTTGCTGCATATCTCCGAGATTGCCAACTACCGTATCGCCAACATCAATGACGTGCTGAAAGTAGGTCAGGTTGTTAAGGTCAAGGTCATCGAGGCTGACGAGAAAGGCCGTCTGCGTCTGTCGATCAAGGCTATCGGCGGTATCGAAGCTCAAGGCGGCCCAGCTGCTCCTGCTGCTTCCTGATAGCGCTTGCAGTCTGCTTGAAGAGAAACCCGCCGAAAGGCGGGTTTTTTGCGTTTGGCATTGCCCGGGGTTGGAGGGAGCTGGTTTGAGTGCGCCTTGTTTAAACGTTGTGCATTCTGGCTAAAGCCTTGGCCTTCCGTGCTTTAGAGGAAATCTGTCACGGGCTCTGGTAGCGCTTGTCTTGGGTTTGCAGAGCTTTATTAAGCGCTGTCTGGATGTCGAAATCATAAAATCCATAAACAGGGAGTGATGCGATGTCATGCTGATCCAAGTTTGAGTTGTCGCTTGGGTGGGTACTGGCCGAGCATGATCAAAAGCTGATGCAGGAGACAGTCAATGATGGGGATAAACAGGCTATTCAGGTGCTTGTGTGCTGTGATGCTAGTTGGGTCTACGGGGAGCGTTGGCGCTAATGAAGTCGCTGATACGATCTTTCTGGACGCGAAGATCTATACCGCTAATGCCAATTCACCTGATGCCGAGGCGATGGCCGTGAGCCACGGCCGAATTCTGGCCATAGGCAAGAGCGAACAGGTCTTGCACTATCAGGGAGCGAAAACTCGCATGCTAAGCCTTGAGGGTCGACGCGTTATGCCTGGCCTGATTGATGCGCACTCCCACGCTATTTTTGCGGGCCTGGCTGCTTTGGCGCCAAACCTGGAGGATCAAGAGCTCAGTCCGCTTGAACTCGCTCAGCAATTGCAAACCTGGCTGGTGGAAAAAGAGTCCGGACCAGATGTGCCTATGGTGGTGTTTGGGGTGAATCCAGCGGTGTGGTCTGCGCCCGAGTCATTGAGCGATTTGCTGGATGCTGGGGCTTGGCAGCATCAGGCTGTGTTGCTGATGGGGGCTGACTATCATACGGCCTGGGCGAATCAGGCAATGCGTGAAAAGGCAGGAATTGACGCTGCTTACGTGCAGTCATTGCCTGCGAAGTCTCAACACACCATCGGTGTGGCCAGTAATGGACAGCCTGATGGGGTGTTGGTGGATGCTGGCCTGGATAAGGTAACGGTGATCTTGCCCAAACCAGCTGAAAAGCAGCTACTGGCAGCTGCAAAAATCGCTGTTGAAACCAATAATCGCTATGGCATTACGGCCTGGATGGATCCGGCGGCCAACGCCGGGCCGGGGGAGGCGTTGTTTTCTCGATCTCTTGGCAGTGTTGGAGAGGGCATATTGCCGGCTTACCGGGTTTTATCAGAAGCGGGTTTATTAACTGCTCATGTTGCTGCCTTGCTGGTGGCCAGTCCGGAGAGTGATGCTGCGGATCTGGAGCGGCTTGATGGTGTCCGAAAGCGCTTTGCGCACATCCCTAATCTGAGTTTGCCGGGTATCAAGGTGTTTGCTGATGGGGTGTTGGAGTATCCGGCTCAAAGCGCAGCCTTGCTGGGCCGCTATGAAAACTCTGGCAAGCAGGGCGAGCTGCTGCTGGAGCAGCGCAAAATGACGCAGCTGGTTGATGCTATTGATCAGCGTGGCTGGCTGGTGCATATCCACGCTTTGGGCGACAGGGCTGTGCGTGTGTCTTTGGATGCTATTGAGTCGGCGCGCAAAAAGCGCAGCAGTGGTGTACCGCATTCCATTACGCATCTGCAGTTGGTAAGCTCGGCTGATTATCCCCGCTTTAAACAGCTTGATGTGATGGCTGTCATGCAGTTGCACTGGGCCGAGCTTGATAACTATCTGCTTGATCTGGTCAAGCCTTATATTCCTGATTCGGAGTTTCAGGGTCAGTATCCAGCTCGGTCGCTGCAGCAGCATGGAGCGGTGATTGTGGGTGCCAGTGATTGGCCTATTTCTACGGCGAATCCGTGGGAAGCCATGCATCATGCAATGACACGCTCTGGGCCGGATGGCGGTTTGAATGCAGGCGAGCGTATGGATAAAGACAGTATGTTTAGGGCCTATACCATCAACGCGGCCAGGGCTATCCGAATGGAGAGGGAAATTGGCTCTCTGGAGGTGGGTAAGCAGGCAGACTTTATCGTGTTGGATCGCGATGTGCTGGAGGTAGATGTAGAGGCTTTGAAAGACACTCAGGTTCTGGCGACTTACTTTGCCGGTCGGCAGGTCTACGGCGCAGCTCCGTAGAAGGAGCCTGGCAGTGTTTTTCTGATTGACAGGGTTTGAACAGGCAGTGTGTATGCCGTATGCGGCTTATATAGCGGCAGATGGTTACTGCCCCATTCGATGGTTGGTGAAACAAAAAAGCTCACTATGCGTAGTGGGCTTTTTGTCGCCTGGTTTTTGCTGCAAAACCAACGCAGGTTTGGGCAAATTCAAGGCTTATGTATCAGTGCAGACCGCTTCAGGTCTATGGTGCATCCAGCCGGAATCGAACCGGCACGATCAAAGATCGAGGGATTTTAAGTCCCTTGCGTCTACCAATTCCGCCATGGATGCAGCGGGAGATGATGGCGGAAGCGGTGAGATTCGAACTCACGGATGGGTTACCCCATCGCCGGTTTTCAAGACCGGTCCATTCAACCGCTCTGGCACGCTTCCTGTCTGTTGGGCTTTTCTTCCTGACAAGTCACATGCGCAAAAAAGCACGGAGGCCAGGAAAGCCTTAAAGTGTAACGTATAAATTTGCCAGCGTCATCGAAATAATCTGTTTTCATGGCTGGAATAGGGCGTTGATGCCAGTGCCTGTGATAGATTGCAGCAGGTAAGGCGGCTGCTTATGGTTAGTGCTTGCAGCCGCGCTGGAAAAATAGTCTAGATATCAGGGAGTAGGTATGCGAGCTGTTGAGATTACCGAGTTTGGAAAGCCGGAAGTGTTGCAAGTGGGCGAGCGTCCCATGCCACAAACAGGTCCGGGTGAAGTGCTGGTCAAGGTGCTGGCGGCGGGCGTGAACCGTCCGGACGTCTTGCAACGAGCAGGCGCTTACCCGCCGCCGGCTGGTGCCTCTGATATTCCCGGCCTGGAACTGGCCGGTGAAATCGTATCGGGCGATGTGCAGGGCAGTGAGTTCAAGATTGGGGATCAGGTCTGTGCGTTGGTCACTGGTGGTGGCTATGCCGAGTATTGTGTGGTGCCAGTACAGCAATGCTTGCCTATTCCTGCGGGTTTCAGCTTGCTGGAGGCGGCGGGGCTGCCAGAAACTTTCTTCACTGTCTGGAGCAATGTGTTCGACCGTGGTCAGTTGAGCAAGGGTGAAACCCTGCTGGTGCATGGCGGTGCCAGCGGAATTGGGACAACAGCTATCCAGTTGGCAGTGGCTCTGGGGCATACGGTATATGCCACGGCAGGCAGTGATGAGCGCGTGGAGGCCATTAATCGCTTGGGCGGGATCGGCATCAACTATAAAACCGAGGTTTACGAAGACGTCATCAAAAGCAAAACAGGCGGCCGTGGCGTTGATGTGATTCTGGATATGGTCTCTGGCGACTACATCAACCGGGATTTGACGTGTCTGGCTGATGACGGTCGTATCGTCATTATTGCTTTGCTGGGTGGGGTGAAGGCCACGATTAATTGTGGGGAGATCCTGCGTCGTCGCTTGACTATCACTGGCTCAACCTTGCGGTCCCGCTCTGTCGAGTTCAAGGCGCAACTGGCGCAGGCTCTGAAAGAGCGTGTCTGGCCTTTGCTGGAAGCAGGGCAGGTACGTCCCTTGATTCATGCCACTTTCCCCTTGGAAAAGGCGAGCGAAGCGCATGCCATGATGGAGGCGGGTGAGCAGGTGGGCAAGATCATTCTTGTTCCATAAAAGCAGCAAGGGTGGCGCAGCCACCCTTTTTCTTGCTGTTCTGAAACGAATTTTCTGTCAAATATGCGCGAAACGGATTAGCACGCGCTACAATAGCCGGTTAGCTGCGCCTTGATTGTGGGCGTTGGTGTAACTTTTTGACTGGCATCAAGGGAGCAATGAGCGTACATTCTTCGCGTAAACGACTGGTTGCGGGTAATTGGAAATTAAATGGCTCGCTTGATGGCAACAGCCGTCTGCTGCAAGAACTGCTCGTTCAGCCTGGTGCGCAGGCAGATTGTGATGTGCTTGTATGCGTTCCTTATGTGTATTTGCCTCAGGTGGCAGGTATCTTGAAAGATTCGACCATAGCGGTCGGCGCTCAAGATGTCAGTGTCCACGCCAAGGGTGCATACACGGGGGAAATCTCGGCGGCAATGCTGGCTGATATCGGCTGTCGCTGGGTGATTGTCGGGCATTCCGAGCGCCGTCAGTATCACCAGGAAAGTAGCGCTCAGGTTGCCGCAAAAGTTGTTGCGGCACTGGATGCGGGCTTGACGCCTATTGTCTGTATTGGCGAGCAGTTGGCCGATCGTGAGGCGGGGCAGGAAACCTGTGTGGTGCAAGATCAGCTTGAACCCATCAAAGCTCTTGGGGCGGAAGTGGTATCCAAACTGGTCCTGGCGTATGAGCCGGTCTGGGCTATTGGTACGGGCTTGACTGCAACGCCGGAGCAAGCGCAGCAAATGCATCAACAGATTCGCGCCTATATGGGGTCGGATCAGTTGCGTATTTTGTACGGTGGCAGCGTGAAGGCGGATAATGCCGCCGAGCTGTTTGCCATGCCGGATATTGATGGTGCCTTGGTGGGTGGTGCGTCTTTGGATGCGCAAGAATTTTTACGTATTGTGGCCGCTTAAAGGGTCTGGAGTCTTTAAATGCAAGATTGGATGTCTTCCGTTCTGATGGCGGTGCAGGTTATCTCCTCGCTGTTGATTATTGGTCTGGTGCTGTTGCAGCAAGGCAAGGGCGCTGATATGGGCTCGGCCTTTGGTGGCGGCTCGGCAGGGAGTGTGTTTGGTGCGGCAGGTGCGGCGAACTTTTTGTCGCGCATGACCAAATGGGCGGCAATCGTCTTTTTTGTGTCCACCGGTGGCTTGGCTTGGGTTGCTCACCATCCTGCGCAGAAAGTAGATGCGGGCGTGATGCAGGGTTACGAATCGTCTGTTCCTGGCGCAGCTCCATCGGGTGCAGCTTCGGTTCCGGCCCCTGACGCTTCTGTGCCAGCTGCTGTACCTTCAGCAGCTCCTGAGCAAAGCGCTCCTGCGGTTCCTGCTGCTGAGTAAGTTCGATCTGCTTGGGGATTCAATGCTGCTCTATATATAGAAGACGGTAAGGATTAAAAGCAGGATCGGAAAATACGATATCAAAGCCCGCCTCTAATGGCGGGCTTTGTCTATTTGGCGTTGTTTGTGTGGAATATGCCTGAGTACGTGCTTTTTTAGGTGTTTTGGGCTGTTTTGTACTGACAGCTTTACTTTTGTCATGCTAATATCGCTGTCTTGATTGCTTGCCGACGTGGTGGAATTGGTAGACACGCTATCTTGAGGGGGTAGTGGCGAAAGCTGTACGAGTTCGAGTCTCGTCGTCGGCACCAAACAAAAAAGTTGAAAAGTTCTGCGATTGCGGAGCCTGGAAATAAAACCTGATCCTGGCAAGGGCAGGTTTTTTTTTCGCCAATTTTTGGGTGTTTTGCCTTCTTGTGTAAGTTGCTTGCGTTTGATTTCCGGAACCCGTTCTTGATTGCCAGGAAAGTGATTGAACTGGGTCAGTGCATGCTGAATCCTATGTTGGTGTTAATTCTCATAATGTGAGAATTTATCAGGTGGATTGAGTAGCCAGCTTTGGCTCTCGATAGGCTGGGGTCGGCGATCTTGTCTTTTTCGGTGCCGATTTCATTTTTTGCCTTGTTTGCAGAAAACCAGCATTGGCAACCGATTGCTCGGATCACTTAAAGCAACTTCTTAAGAAGATTCCGGCTTTAGCCTGCTAATTGTCGTGCTTGCTCAATGCGGCATGGAAAGCGGCTTCAAGTGGGTTTTTGTTGTGTATAGCCAACAAGCTGTGCACAAAGATTCACGTTTCCGAAGGGTTTCGTAGTCAAGCGACGGGAATTTTGATGCAATAGCGTTAACTTCCCATCGCGGAGTTAGAAAGAGCAGCAGCACTGTTGTAGTTGGGCTGCTCTGATTTACTCAAATCTACGGAGATTTCTTACATGAAAAAGACTCTGCTCGCTGCTGCTCTGATGGCCGGCTTCGCTGGCGTCGCACACGCAGAAACGTCTGTCACCCTGTACGGTATTCTGGACGGTGGTATCGGTTACCAGAAATTTAAGGGTACCGATTCCTACGCTTCTAACCGTGATGGTCTGGAATCCGTTAGCCAGAAAAAAACCGGCATGATCAATGGCATCCAGTCCGGCAACCGTTGGGGCCTGAAAGGTTCTGAAGATCTGGGTGACGGCCTGCGCGCTGTGTTTGTTCTGGAAAGTGGTTTCGATCTGGGTACCGGTACTCACAAGCAAGGTGACCGTCTGTTCGGCCGTCAGGCCACTTTGGGTCTGGCTGGTGACAGCTGGGGTCAACTGGACTTCGGTCGTCAGACTAACATCGCCTCCAAGTATCTGCCAGGCGTAGCCGATCCATTCGGCGGTGGTTTTGATCAAGCTAACATCGGTGCTGCTTTCACGGCTGCTAACACCGTTCGTTACGACAACATGATCATGTATCAAACCCCTAACTTCTCCGGCTTCCAGTTCGGCGTTGGTTACTCTTTCAACACTGATGGTCCTCAGGAGTACAAGATCACCAACAGCGCAAGCGCTGAGGATGGTCTGGAGCGCAACCAGCGCGGTATCACTACCGGTCTGCGCTACGCTAACGGCCCAATCGGTGTTGCTCTGACATACGATCAGTACAAGACTCGTGAAATCCGCAATCAAATTGGTGATCCTGTGACTGGCGGCGACACTGTCAAGTCCTGGAACATCGGCGGTAGCTACGACTTTGAAGTTGTGAAAGCTCACTTGGCTTTCGGTCAAACTCGTGACGGCCTGTTTGAAGCTCAGTCCTTCAGCGGTGTTGGTATTGACACCAGCAACCTGAAAGGTCTGAAAGTAAATACATACCTGGTTGGTTTGTCTGCTCCTGTTGGCGCTGGCACTCTGATGGGTTCTTGGACTATGGCTGATCCTCGTTCGGCTCCAGAGTCGCTGGATCGCAACACCCCATCGTGGGAAATGAAGAAACAGCACACTTTCAGCCTGGGTTACAGCCACCCACTGAGCAAGCGCACCAACGTGTACGCAATCGGTTCTTACGCCAAGAACGTGCACTTCCTGCCTGATGGCAAGTCGACTTTGGTCGGCGTTGGTCTGCGTCACCAGTTCTAATCGATTTGCGTAGCATGTCTACGCATTGCGATGAGCAAGTCTTCGGACTTGCTTGAGCTGAAGAAGTATAAAAAGCCATCCTTCGGGATGGCTTTTTTATTGCTCGTTGTTTAGGGTGTTCAGGTCGGTCTGTTTGGATTGCGGCTCTTGGGCTGTTTTGGGGCTGTTGCTTCTGGGGTTGTTGGTATGTGCTTGTCCTCGCTCTTGCGGTTCTGTGTGCGGATCTGTTGAATACGCCGTTGCTGTGCTCCTCTGTGCCTGGTGCCCGAATCGCTTGTGTGTTGTGCTTGCCTATCTATTATTCCGACTGCTCGGTCTTGTTTGTCTTGCTTACAAAATAAGCGCGAAAAATCGTTTTCCTGGCTGTTGTGGCTGACATTTTCCTTACAAAAGCGGGTAAGATAATTAATCAGCGCTTGAAATCGCAACCCTTAATAAAGTAAATAATCAATAGTTGAAGGGTTTTTGGTCAGGTAGCTGACAGTTTTTGCGGCATGGGTGCAACACCCGTGCATAGATGTAATGGTTTGGGGTTATCCCCCAAAACTGTGCTCTCAAAATGCTACAATCCAAGAGTTTATTTACTGCGATTGGATGCTTTGCATGAACCTGCAAGAGTACTTTCCCGTTTTGCTATTTATCATCGTCGCCACTGGGATTGGCCTGGCTCTACTTTTAGTCGGTCGAGTGCTCGGTCCAAACCGGCCCGATGCTGAAAAGCTCTCTCCTTACGAATGCGGTTTTGAAGCATTCGGCGATTCGCGCATGAAGGTGGACATTCGTTACTACCTGATCGCGATTCTGTTCATCATGTTCGATCTGGAAATCGCTTTTCTGTTTCCCTGGGCCATGGCCAATGGAACAGTAGGCCTGGTCGGTTTCTGGACCGTTATGGCGTTCCTGGCCGTTTTGACGGTCGGTTTTATCTACGAATGGAAAAAAGGCGCTCTGGACTGGGAGTAAGCCCATCCATAGAGAACCCTGCTAGGGGTTTTCGCGTCTGCTGCTGGGCATAAGGGGCACGAGGATGCGTCTTGATGACAGCGGGTTTGGTCAGCAACAGGATAGGCCGGGGCTTCCCAGGGTCTGATCCGGCAAAAGGCAACTACTATGGCTATCGACGGCATTCTCAAAGAAGGTTTTGTGACGACCAGTGCAGACAAGTTTCTGAACTGGGCAAAAACAGGGTCCATGTGGCCCATGACATTTGGTCTGGCCTGTTGTGCAGTGGAAATGATGCACGCTGGTGCAGCTCGTTATGATCTGGACCAATTCGGCATTATTTTCCGTCCCAGCCCACGTCAATCTGACTTGATGATTGTGGCGGGCACCCTGTGCAACAAGATGGCACCCGCCTTGCGTAAGGTGTACGACCAGATGGCCGAGCCACGCTGGGTCGTCTCCATGGGCTCCTGTGCCAACGGTGGCGGTTACTACCACTACTCCTACTCGGTCGTTCGCGGCTGTGATCGCATCGTGCCGGTAGATGTGTACGTGCCAGGCTGCCCTCCGACTGCTGAGGCTTTGGTCTACGGCTTGCTGCAAATGCAGAACAAGATCCGCTTGACCAATACCATCGCACGCTGAACGGTTAGAACAGGCTAAACAAGACTATGACACGGCTAGAAACTTTAAAAACCAACTTGCTCTCTATCCTTGGCGAGCAGGCTGCGTTGACGCAAGCGCGCAATGAACTCACTTTGGAAGTGCCCGCTGATGCATGGGTCGACACTTGCACATTGCTTCGCGACCACGCTGATCTGCGCTTTGAGACCTGTATCGACTTGTGCGGGATTGATTATTCCGCCTGGAAAGCGCCCACCTATCAGGCTGCATCGGCTCAGTTTCCCCATCGCTTTGCCGTTGTACTGCACCTGATGTCCTTGAAGCACAACTGGCGCCTGCGTGTGCGCTGCTTTGTGCCCAACGACGATTTCCCCGCTTTGCCAACCCTGTTCGAGGTCTGGCCGTCGGTGAACTGGTTCGAGCGCGAGGCGTTTGACCTATACGGCATTATTTTCGAGAACCACCCTGATCTGCGTCGCATCCTGACCGACTATGGTTTCATCGGTCATCCGTTCCGCAAAGACTTCCCCATCTCCGGCTACGTCGAAATGCGCTATGACACCGAGCAGAAGCGGGTCATTTACCAGCCCGTCACCATCGAGCCGCGTGAAATCACGCCACGAGTGGTGCGCGAGGACGATTACGGAATTGGGCGATAAGCATCATGGCAGAAATTCAAAACTACACCCTGAACTTTGGTCCTCAGCACCCAGCCGCACACGGTGTGTTGCGTTTGGTGCTTGAGCTGGACGGCGAAGTCATTCAGCGTGCTGACCCCCATATTGGTCTGTTGCATCGTGCCACCGAAAAGCTGGCTGAGCACCGCACTTTCCTGCAAACCCTGCCATACATGGATCGTCTGGACTATGTGTCCATGATGGTCAACGAGCACGCTTACTGTATGGCCGTGGAGCGTCTGGTCGGTGTTGAGGTGCCGTTGCGTGCTCAATACATCCGCGTCATGTTTGACGAGATTACCCGCATCCTGAACCACCTGATGTCGGTCGGTTCGCATGCGCTGGACGTGGGTGCCATGGCCGTGTTCCTGTACGCCTTCCGTGAACGTGAAGACCTGATGGACTGCTACGAAGCGGTCTCCGGCGCCCGTTTGCACGCGGCCTACTACCGTCCTGGTGGCGTTTACCGCGATCTGCCCGGCACCATGCCTCAGTACAAGGCCAACAAATACCGCTCCGACAAAGAACTGAAAGCCATGAACGAAGCGCGTTCAGGTTCCTTGCTGGACTTCATTGAAGACTTCACCAATCGTTTCCCCGCTTGTGTTGACGAATACGAAACCCTGCTGACCGATAACCGTATCTGGAAGCAGCGTCTGGTGGGCGTGGGCGTGGTTGATCCTGATCGCGCCAAGGCGTTGGGCTTTACCGGCCCCATGCTGCGTGGTTCGGGCGTGGAGTGGGATCTGCGCAAGATGCAGCCCTACGAAGTCTATGATCGCGTCGAATTTGATATTCCTGTGGGTCGCAACGGTGACTCTTACGACCGTTACCTGGTTCGTATCGCAGAAATGCGCGAGAGCAACCGCATCATCCGTCAGTGTGTACAGTGGCTGCGTAACAACCCCGGTCCTGTCATCACGGATAACCACAAAGTGGCGCCGCCATCGCGCGAACGCATGAAAACCGGGATGGAGGACTTGATCCACCATTTCAAACTGTTCTCCGAAGGTATGCACGTGCCTACTGGCGAAGTGTATGCCGGTGTGGAGCATCCCAAGGGCGAGTTTGGCATTTATCTGGTATCTGACGGCGGTAACAAGCCTTACCGCATGAAGATCCGTGCTCCGGGCTTCGTCCACTTGCAGGCCCTCGATGAAATGAGCCGCGGTCACATGATTGCCGACGCGGTCACGATCATCGGCACGCAGGACATTGTGTTTGGCGAGATCGACCGCTAAGGTCGCGCCTGGAAAAACGGAACCGAATTATGTTGCTTTCCGAAAAAGCCTACCAACAGATAGATAAGGAACTGAGCAAGTTCCCGGCAGATCAACGTCGCTCTGCCATCATGGCCTCCCTGGCCATTGCCCAGCAGGAAAAAGGCTGGGTATCGCCAGAAATTATCGAGGATGTGGCCCAATACATTGGCGTGGAGCCTATCGCTGTGCAGGAGGTTGCGACCTTCTACAACATGTTCCACACCAAGCCCGTTGGCCGCGTCACTATTTCCGTTTGCACCAACTTGCCCTGTGCGCTGCGTGATGGCGTCAAGGCTGGCGAGTACCTGAAAGAGAAACTGGGTATCGAATACGGTGAAACCACGGCGGACGGCCAGTTCTCCCTGATCATGGGAGAGTGCATGGGTTCATGTGGTGATTCGCCCGTCATGCTGCTGAACAATCAGCACATGTGCGTGCGCATGGAAGCCGAGCGCATTGATGCCATGCTCGAAGAATTGAAGACACACGGAGAATCGGCATGATTGCACCGGACATTCTGCGCAAGTTCGCACAGGGATTGGAACCTAACCCTGGTGGCGACCTGTCGCGCAGCATGATTTTTCATGATCGTCATATTCAGCCACAGATTCTGGCTGGTTTGAACGGCGATAACTGGGGCCTGGAAGAGTACGTCAAGCGCGGTGGCTATGAAGCTCTGCGTAAAGTACTGACTACCGGCATGAAGCCCGAAGACGTGATTGCTGAAGTCAAGACTTCGGCCTTGCGCGGTCGTGGTGGTGCAGGTTTTCCATCGGGTTTGAAGTGGAGCTTCATGCCCCGCAGCTTGCCCGGTCAAAAGTACCTGGTATGTAACTCCGACGAGGGCGAACCCGGCACTTTCAAAGACCGCGATATCCTGCGTTTCAACCCGCACATCGTGATCGAGGGCATGGCCATTGCAGCCTACGCCATGGGTATTACCGTGGGCTACAACTACATCCACGGTGAAGTGTTCGAAATCTATCAGCGTTTTGAAGAAGCGCTGGAACAGGCCCGTGCGGCAGGCTTTCTGGGTGACAAGATCCTGGGTTCGGATTTCAGCTTCCAGCTGCATGCGTTCCACGGTTACGGTGCCTATATTTGCGGTGAAGAAACTGCGCTGCTGGAGTCCCTGGAAGGCAAGAAGGGCCAGCCTCGCTTCAAACCACCATTCCCGGCCAGTTTTGGTCTGTACGGCAAGCCGACAACCATCAACAACACTGAAACCTTCGCGGCTGTACCCTGGATTTTGCGCAACAGCGGTCAGGAATACCTGGAAGTGGGTATCCCCAATGCGGGCGGTACCAAGATCTTCTCCATTACTGGCGACGTAGAGCGTCCCGGTAACTACGAAGTGCCTCTGGGTACACCGTTTGCCACCTTGCTGGAATTGGCAGGCGGCATGCGCGACGGTCGCAAACTGAAAGCTGTGATCCCTGGTGGTTCCAGCTCGCCCGTTTTGCCCGCCGACATCATCATGGCGACCAACCTGGACTATGACTCCATTGCCAAGGCTGGTTCCATGCTGGGTTCGGGCGCTGTCATCGTGATGGACGAGACTCGTTGCATGGTCAAGTCCCTGCTGCGCCTGTCCTATTTTTACTATCACGAAAGCTGCGGCCAGTGCACGCCGTGCCGGGAAGGCACAGGCTGGTTGTGGCGCATGGTGCATCGTATCGAGAACGGTCAAGGTCGCCCAGAAGATCTGGACATGCTCGATGACATCGCACAGAACATCATGGGTCGCACCATTTGCGCCCTGGGTGATGCTGCTGCCATGCCGGTGCGCAGTTTCGTTAAGCATTTCCGCGACGAGTTCGCACACCACATCGAGCATAAAGGCTGTGTGGTGCCTCAATATTTGTAGGCCAGGACAACGTAATGGTAGAACTCACCATCGATGGCATTAAAGTTGACGCCCCGGAAGGCAGCATGGTCATTCAGGCTGCCCATGACGCCGGGGTCTACGTGCCGCACTTCTGTTATCACAAAAAACTGAGTATTGCCGCCAACTGCCGCATGTGTTTGGTGGACGTGGAAAAAGCGCCCAAGCCTTTGCCTGCTTGCGCCACTCCCGTCACCAACGGCATGGTTGTGCGTACTCGTTCGGAAAAAGCCATTGCCGCTCAAAAAAGCGTCATGGAATTCCTGCTGATCAACCACCCCCTGGATTGCCCCGTGTGCGATCAGGGCGGTGAGTGTCAGCTGCAGGATCTGGCCGTGGGTTACGGTGGCTCCGAGTCGCGCTACAAGGAAGAAAAGCGCGTTGTGGCCGCCAAATCCATGGGCCCACTGATCTCGACCGAAGCCATGCAGCGTTGCATTCATTGCACCCGCTGTGTGCGTACTGGCGAAGAAATCGCCGGCGTTCAAGAGGTTGGTATGCTCAACCGCGGCGAGCACGCTGAAATCACCACCTTTGTGGGTCGCGCAGTCGAGTCTGAATTGTCGGGCAACATGATTGACGTTTGCCCCGTGGGTGCCTTGCTGTCCAAACCCTTCCGCTTCAATGCCCGTACCTGGGAATTGGCCCGTCGTCGCAGCGTTAGCCCGCACGACAGCGTAGGTGCCAACCTGGTGCTGCAAGCCAAGATGGACAAGGTACTGCGTGTTGTTCCTTTCGAGAACGACGAAGTCAACGAGTGCTGGATCAGCGACCGTGACCGTTTCTCCTACGAAGGCCTGTACACCGAAGATCGTCTGACTCGCCCCATGGTGCGCGGTGATGACGGCCAGTGGCGCGAAGCCTCCTGGAACGACGCCATGCAAACCATCGTTGCCGGCATGAACGCCGTGCGCGAGAAGTTTGGTGCAGATCAGCTGGGCTGTATTGGTTCGGCTACCTCCACGACTGAAGAACTGGCTTTGCTGGCTCGTCTGGGTCGTGCTCTGGGTACCGAAAACGTGGACTTCCGTCTGCGTCAGACCGATGCCCGTCTGGATGGTGCTCTGGCCGGTGTGCCTTGGTTGGGTATGCCTCTGACCGCCTTGAACGAGCTCGATCGCGTTCTGGTCGTGGGCTCCTTCCTGCGTAAAGATCACCCCTTGATGGCCCAGCGTCTGCGTCAGGCTGTCAAACGTGGCGCTCAAGTTTCCTTTATTGATTCGGCTGCCGATAATCCATTGTTCAATGCGATTGCTGGCCGCATGACGGTTGCTCCCAGCCAGTTGGCCAACTCTCTGGCTCAAGTGCTGGTTGCCGTTGCCAAAGCCAAAGACAGCGCAGTTCCTGCGGGTCTGGAAGGCGTGCAAGTTTCTGCTGAAGCTCAGCAGATTGCTGACAGCCTGGTTTCCGGCGAACGCGTCGCTATCTTGCTGGGCAATATGGCTGTCAACTCGGATCAGGCTAGCGTAATTGCTGCCAACGCCAATGCGATTGCACAGGCTAGCGGTGCCAAGCTGGGCTTCCTGACTGCCGGTGGTAACACCGTGGGTGGCTACTTGGCTAACGCCGTACCGGGCAAGGGCGGTTTGACTGCCGAGCAAATGCTGGCTCAAACCCTGCGTGCTTACCTGGTTCTGAATGTTGAGCCAGCACTGGACAGCGATCTGGGCGAACGTGCAGTAGAAACACTGAAGTCCGCCACCTTCTCGGTCGCGCTGACTTCCTATCGTTCCGCTGCCGAGCAGTGGGCCGATGTGATGCTGCCCGTGTCTCCTTTCACTGAAACCTCCGGCACCTTCGTGAACGCCGAAGGCCGTGTACAAAGCTTCAAGGGTGCTGCTGCTCCTGTGGGCGATACACGTCCGGCCTGGAAGGTTCTGCGCGTGCTGGGCAATCTGTTCCAGCTGGATGGTTTTGACGATGAAACCTCGGAATCGGTTCGTGACTCTGTCATGGCTGCCGGTGTGGAATCGCGTCTGTCCAACCAGATCAATCTGGCTGCCAGCGTTCTGCCTGCAGCAAGCGGTCTGGAGCGTGTGGCAGATGTGCCTATCTACCGTAGCGATGCGCTGGTGCGCCGTTCGGCTCCCTTGCAGGAAACACCTGCTTCGGCAGCACCTACGGCTCGCATGGCCGCTGCCACGCTGGCCCAACTGGGTCTGGCTGACGGCGATCTGGTAAAGGTTCGTTCTTCGCAAGGCGAAGTCAGCCTGCCAGCTCAGCTGGATGACACCGTGGCATTGAACTCGGTGCGTGTTGCCACCGCTTTTTCTGAAACAGCCGCTTTGGGTAGCGCATTCGGTCAATTGACAGTGGAGCGTGCATAACATGGAATTTCTCTCTGCCATCAATAGCTACGGCACGGACCTGCTGGGTCCGACCGCATGGTATGTGGTGTGGACGCTGCTGAAGGTTGTTGCCATCGCTGTGCCCGTCATTCTGTGTGTTGCCTACCTGACTTACTGGGAACGCAAGATGATCGGCTTCATGCACGTTCGTCTGGGACCAACCCGTGTTGGTTACCGCGGCTTGCTGCAGCCTTTCGCTGACGTTTTCAAACTGCTGACCAAAGAGCTGATCGTTCCAGCGAAGTCCAATAAGGTCCTGTACCTGTTGGCTCCGGTTGTGACGCTGATGCCTGCTCTGGCTGCCTGGGCTGTGATTCCTTTCAGCCCCGATGTGGTTCTGTCCGACGTTAACGCCGGTCTGCTGTACATTCTGGCGATTACTTCGCTGGGTGTGTACGGTGTGATCGTGGCCGGTTGGGCTTCCAACTCCAAGTACGCCTTGCTGGGTGGTCTGCGCGCAGCCGCTCAGGTGCTGTCCTACGAACTGGCCATCGGTTTCGTGCTGATTACCGTGTTGCTGGTTTCCGGCACGCTGAATCTGTCGGGCATCGTGCTTGGCCAGACTCAGGGTTACTTTGCGGATAAGGGCTTGAACTTCCTGTCCTGGAACTGGCTGCCTCTGCTGCCACTGTTTGTGATCTACGTGATTTCCGCTGTTGCTGAAACCAACCGTCACCCGTTTGACGTGGTGGAAGGCGAATCGGAAATTGTGGCCGGTCCCATGGTGGAGTACTCCGGTACCGGTTTCGCTCTGTTCTTCCTGGGCGAATACGCCAACATGATTTTCCTGTCTGCTCTGGCGTCCATCATGTTCTTGGGTGGCTGGACTCCCATTGTCGAGTTCGCTCCATTTACCTGGATTCCGGGGTGGCTGTGGCTGGGTCTGAAGACCTTTGTCGTGGTCTCCATGTTCATCTGGTTCCGTGCAACGTTCCCACGTTACCGCTATGACCAGATCATGCGTTTGGGCTGGAAAGTATTTATCCCGCTGACCGGTGTTTGGCTGGTTATTGTGGCGATCTGGATGCAGACGCCCTGGAACATCTGGCATTAAGGCTAAGGGGCAAGATTATGGAAGCAATCAAAGATTTCTTTGGCAGCCTGATGCTGTCCGAGATGCTCAAAGGCATGCGCCTGACGGGGAAGTATTTCTTCAAGCGCAAGGTAACCCTGCGTTATCCCGTCGAAACCACGCCCGCTTCGCCACGTTTTCGCGGTCTGCACGCTTTGCGTCGCTACGAAAACGGCGAAGAGCGTTGCATCGCGTGCAAACTGTGCGAGGCCGTATGTCCCGCCATGGCCATCTCGATCGAATCGGCAGAGCGCGAGGACGGTACCCGTCGTACTACGCGTTATGACATCGATCTGGCCAAGTGTATTTTCTGTGGTTTCTGTGAAGAAAGCTGCCCGGTCGATTCGATCGTGGAAACGCACATTCACGAGTACCACGGTGAAAAACGCGGCGATTTGTACTACACCAAGGACATGCTGCTGGCTATTGGTGACCGCTACGAAGACGAGATCGCTCGTCGTCGTGCCGCAGATGCACCTTATCGCTAAGGCCGGAGCTCTACACTCATGTTATTTACTACTGTTCTGTTTTATGTGCTGGCGCTGGTGATGGTGGTGGCCGCGTATCGCGTGATCGCTGCCAAGAATCCGGTTACAGCCGTATTGCATTTGATTCTGGTGTTCTTCACGGCCGCCATGATGTGGATCACGATGGGCGCCGAGTTCCTGGGCCTCTTGCTGGTGGTGGTCTATGTGGGCGCCGTGATGGTGATGTTCCTGTTCGTCATCATGATGCTGGACGTTCGTCAGGAATCCGCTGCCAAGAAATTCAAGGCTCACGTGCCTATGGGGCTGTTGATCGGCGCCATCATGGTTCTGGAAATGGGCTTTGTGCTGACCAAACTGTGGTTCACAACGGCACCTGCTGCCGCGGTGGCTGCGGACTACAACAACACCCGTGTGATTGGCGAGTTGATGTACTCCCAGTACGTGCTGGCGGTGTTGCTCGGTGGCATTGTGCTGCTGGTTGGCATGATCTCGGCCATTGCACTGACTCTGCGTAAACGTGAAGGTGTCAAACGCACCGTCTCCAGCGAACAAGTCAAGGTTCGTTCGCAAGACCGTCTGCGCATGGTTTCCATTCCTTCTCAAACCGAAAAGCCGTCGGCGTCCAGTTCGGCTGACGCTGTCGTGCCAGGAGACAAATGATGATGACGCTGACGCTTGCGCACTATTTGGTCCTGGGCGCTGTGCTGTTCACGATCGGCCTGTTCGGCTTTTTCCTGAACCGTCGCAACCTGATTATTTTGCTCATGTCTGTTGAGCTGATTCTTTTGTCGGCCAACATGAACTTTGTGGCCTTCTCCACCTGGATGGGCAACGAGGCAGGTCAGGTGTTTGTCTTTTTCGTCCTGACGGTCGCTGCGGCCGAGGCGGCCATTGGTCTTGCAATTCTGGTTCTGTTGTTCCGTAACCTTAATTCGATCAATGTCCAGGATCTCGACCAGCTCAAGGGTTGATGGGATAGCACACTAATGAACTCCATAAATCTTTACTTAACGATTGCGCTTGCTCCCCTGGTGGGTTCGGCGCTAGCCGGTTTGTTCGGTACCGGCTTTCTGGGTCGATTTATCGGCAAGACAGGCGCTCACCTGATTACGATCGCGGGCGTGCTGATTTCCTTTATCGGCTCGGTCATGGTCATGTTGCAGGTTCTGGAAGGCCAGACCTTCAACGGTCCGGTCTACACCTGGATCACCATTGGCAGCATTCAGTGGGATATCGGCTTTCTGATCGACAAGCTGACTGCCCTGATGATGGTGGTGGTGACGTCCGTGTCGCTGATGGTGCATATCTACACCATTGGCTACATGAAGGATGATCCGGGCTACCAGCGCTTTTTCTCCTACATCTCGCTGTTTACCTTCTCGATGCTGATGCTGGTCATGTCCAACAACATGCTGCAGCTGTTCTTCGGTTGGGAAGCGGTGGGTCTGGTGTCTTACCTGCTGATCGGTTTCTGGTACGAGCGCAAGACTGCCATTTTTGCCAACATGAAGGCCTTCCTGGTCAACCGTGTGGGTGACTTCGGTTTTGCTCTGGGTATTGGCTTGCTCTACGCCTACACCGGCTCCATGAACTACAGCGACGTGTTCGCCAAGGTTCAGGAACTGAGCACCATGACATTCCCCGGTACTGACTGGCAATTGCTGACCGTTGCTGCTCTGGCCCTGTTTGTGGGTGCCATGGGTAAATCGGCTCAGGTTCCTTTGCACAGCTGGCTGCCTGACTCCATGGAAGGTCCTACTCCTATCTCGGCGCTGATTCACGCCGCGACCATGGTGACGGCCGGTATCTTCATGGTGGCTCGTTTCTCGCCTGTGTTTGAACAGTCGACAACCGCGCTGTCCTTCATCATCGTGATCGGTGCAACGGGTGCCTTGTTCCTGGGCTTGCTGGGTATTATCCAGAACGACGTCAAACGCGTTGTGGCTTACTCCACCTTGTCCCAGCTGGGTTACATGACGGTCGCTCTGGGTGCTTCGGCTTACTCGGCTGCTGTGTTCCACCTGATGACACACGCTTTCTTCAAAGCCTTGCTGTTCCTGGGCGCTGGTTCGGTGATTATCGGTATGCACCACGATCAGGACATCCGCAATATGGGTGGTCTGCGCAAGTACATGCCTATTACCTGGCTGACTTTCCTGATCGGTACGCTGGCTCTGGTGGGTACGCCGTTCTTCTCGGGTTTCTACTCGAAAGAGCACATCATCGAAGCCGCAGGCGAAGCCGGTATCTGGGGTTCGACCTACGCTTACTACGCCACACTGATCGGTGTGTTCGTCACCTCGCTGTACTCCTTCCGTCTGTACTTCCTGGTATTCCACGGCAAAGAGCGCTTCCGTGACGTCAAGCACGACGAGTCGCATGGCCACGACGACCATCACGCTCACGGTGGCGACCCTCACGAGTCGCCTTGGGTGGTTACGCTGCCTCTGGTTCTGCTGGCCATTCCGTCGATCTTCGCCGGTATCTGGTTCGTTGATCCATTGCTGTTCGGTGGCTACTTTGAAGGCATTGTGACGGTTCTGCCTGACCATCCTGCAATGGCAACGCTGGCCGAGCACTGGACCGACTGGATGGCTTACGCCGTACACGGTTTTGGCACATTGCCATTCTGGCTGGTTGTGGCTGGTGCTGTGGTGGCCTGGTACATGTACCTGGTTAATCCTGCTTTGCCTGCCGCTATCAAAAAGAACTGCTCTTTTATCTACCGTATCCTGGAGAACAAGTACTACGTTGACTGGTTCAACGAGCAAGTGCTGTCTCGTGGCGTTCGCTGCCTGGGTACGGGCCTCTGGAAAGGTGCTGACCGCGGTCTGATTGACGGCCTGGTGGTCAACGGTAGTGCACGCGTAGTGGGCTGGGTGGCTGCAATCAGCCGTCATATCCAGTCCGGCTATGTCTATCACTACGCCTTTGCCATGATCCTCGGGATCCTGGCGCTCTTATCCTTTTTTGTACTGACGGTTCGGTAAATGGCTAGCGATATGGCGTCTTCTACTCTTCCTTGGTTAACGCTGGCGATTTTCGTACCTATCGTCGCTGGCCTGTTGGTGCTGGCTCTGGGGCGTGATGATCGTCCCACCTTCACCCGCTGGCTGGCTCTGCTGGGTTCGATTGCCGGTCTTGTTGTCACTATTCCTCTGTACACGGGCTTCAATCCCGGTACGGCCGACATGCAGTTTGTCGAGCTGGCCCCCTGGATTGATGCCTTCAAGGTGAATTACCACCTCGGCGTGGACGGTATTTCCATGTGGTTTGTTCTGCTGACCGCTTTCATCACGGTGATCGTGGTGCTGGCGGGCTGGCAGGTGATCAAGAACCGCGTGGCGCAATACATGGGTGCCTTCCTGATCCTGTCGGGTCTGATGGTTGGCGTGTTTGCCGCTCTGGATGGCTTGCTGTTCTACGTGTTCTTTGAAGCCACGCTGATCCCGATGTACTTGATCATCGGTATCTGGGGTGGTCCGAACCGCGTGTATGCATCGGTCAAGTTCTTCTTGTACACCTTGCTCGGCTCGCTGTTGACCCTGATCGCATTCATCTACTTGTGGAATGTGTCCGGCGGTACTTTCGATATCCTGACCTGGCATAAAGTGCCGCTGGATTACACCACTCAGGTGCTGATCTTTGCTGCTCTGTTCATGGCTTTTGCTGTGAAGGTGCCTATGTGGCCTGTCCACACCTGGTTGCCGGATGCCCACGTGGAAGCACCTACTGGTGGTTCCGTGGTGCTGGCTGCCATCATGTTGAAACTGGGTGCTTACGGTTTCCTGCGCTTTTCCCTGCCCATCGCTCCTGATGCTTCGCAAGGTCTGGCCGGAATCATCATTGCCCTGTCTCTGGTCGCGGTGATCTACATTGGTCTGGTCGCCATCGTTCAGGACGATATGAAAAAGCTGGTGGCTTACTCCTCTGTGGCTCACATGGGTTTTGTCACGCTGGGCTTTTTCGTGTTCAACACCACGGGTATGGAAGGCGCGATCATGCAAATGATCTCGCACGGTTTCGTGTCCGGTGCCATGTTCCTGTGTATCGGTGTTCTGTACGACCGTCTGCACAGCCGTCAAATCGCCGATTACGGTGGTGTGGTCAAGGTGATGCCTCGTTTCGTTACCTTCTTTGTGCTGTTCTCGATGGCCAACAGCGGTTTGCCAGGCACCAGCGGCTTTATCGGTGAGTTCACCGTCATCATGGGCGCGGTGGAGTACAACTTCTGGATCGGTCTGTTGACTGCAACAGCGCTGATTACAGGCGCGTCTTACTCGCTGTGGATGCTCAAGCGCGTGGCCTTTGGCCCCGTGGGTAACGACAATGTTGCCGGCATGAGCGACCTGAGTGGCCGTGAGTTCTTCGTTCTTGGCGTAATGGCGATTGCGGTGCTGGGCATGGGTGTGTATCCCAAGCCATTTACCGAGGTCATGCACGTTTCGGTTGAAGCGTTGCTGCAACACGTCTCCATCTCGAAACTGTAGGCCGAATCACTATGGATACTACCTTTAACTTTTCTCTGGCTTTGCCCGAGATCCTGCTCCTGGTTCTGGCTTCGTGTGTGCTGATTTTTGATGCGTTCAGCAAACACAAACAGCGCCACTCGACGTTTGTTCTGAGCCTGTTGACGCTTGCCGTGGTTGCGGCCAGCGTAGCCTGGCAGTGGTCCAAGGGCGTGAGCGGTGTCTCGTTTGGTGGCCTGTTCGTCGCAGACGAGTTGGCGCACTTTCTGAAGCTGCTTTCGTGTGTAGCCGTGGCCGCTACCCTGATCTACGGTCGTGAGTACGCCGAACAGCGCGACATGATGGAACGCGGTGGTGAACTCTACACCCTGACTCTGATGGCTCTGCTGGGCCAGATGATCATGATTTCGGCCAACAGCATGTTGACCGCTTATCTGGGTGTGGAGCTGATGTCCTTTGCGCTGTACGCACTGGTTGCGCTGCGTCGTGAACACCGTCAGTCCATTGAAGCGGCGTTGAAGTACTTCGTTCTGGGTGCCTTGGCATCGGGTATCTTGCTGTACGGTATGTCCATGATTTTTGGCGCTACCGGCCATCTGGAATTCCCACGTATCGCTGAGGTCATCGCTAACGGTCAAGCCGAGCGTCTGGCTCTGGTCTTCGGTGTGGTGTTTGTTGTGGCAGGTCTGGCCTTCAAATTGACGGCTGCTCCTTTCCATATGTGGACACCGGACGTCTATCAAGGCGCTCCTACTACCGTTACCCTGATCATCGGTGCTGCTCCCAAACTGGCTGCTTTTGCCGTAACCATGCGCTTCCTGGTTGAAGCCCTGCACGGTATTGCCGTGGACTGGCAGCCCATGTTGCTGATCATGGCCGTGCTGTCGCTGGCTCTGGGTAACCTGACTGCGATCATGCAAAAGAATCTCAAGCGTATGCTTGCGTATTCGACCATCTCGCACATGGGTTTCATTTTCCTGGGCTTGCTGGCTGGCGTGTTCAATGGCGAGACTCACTCTCAAGCCTACGGTGCTTCGCTGTTCTACGTGGTGATTTATGTTCTGACCACCCTGAGCACTTTCGGTCTGATCCTGATCCTGAGCCGTCGCGGTTTTGAATGCGAAAACATCAGCGACCTGAAAGGCCTGAACCGCCGTAACCCTGGTCTGGCTTTGATCTGGCTGCTGTCCATGTTCTCCCTGGCTGGTATTCCTCCGCTGTCCGGCTTTGCTGCCAAGCTGAGTGTTCTGCAAGCTGTGGTGGGTGCAGGCTATGTCTGGCTGGCTGTGTTTGCCGTGATCATGTCCTTGATCGGTGCTTTCTACTACCTGCGTGTCGTGAAGGTTGTTTACTTCGACGAACCTGAAGGTGAGGAGCATCCTGTGGCAACGGGCTTGCTGACCAAGCTGGTCATGCTGGTAAACGGCGTTCTGATTATCGGCCTGGGCGTGTTGCCTGGTGGCTTGATGGACACCTGCATCCGCGTGATTCAGTCTTCCTTGCAGTTTTAAGTAGGTAGCACTATGGATCAAAGCCTTTCCATCTGGGTCTTGATTGTTCTTTCCGTGATTACGGCTAATCTGCCGTTTCTCGTGGAAAAGCCCTTGCTGGTTTTGCCTTGGTCCATGCCGGGCGAGCGCTCAGGTCTCTCGCCCTGGCTGCAACTGATTGTTGGCCTTGTGTACCTGGCCGTGCTGGCTGCTTTGGGTTTGGGAATCTACACGGTGATTGCCTCCAGCTCCGGCTTGAGCTCCTTGCCAGTCATGTTGGGCAAGTTGTTTTTGGGTCTGGCTTTGGTGGGGGCCATGTTTTACTTCCCGGCCTGGCGCTCTCGCCATCAGAAAGTTTCCAAAGGCTTTTTTTCTCGCCTTCTGGAAGTCTGTGCTTTTTACGGGATTATGGGTGCGTTCGGCTTTGCTTTTGAAGCCAGTATCGGTAACCCGTTCAAGCAAACTTGGGTGTTCTACACCATTACCTTTGCTCTGTTTTTGGTGATGGCGTACCCCGGCTTTGTGTATCGCTATTTGATGCGTCACCCCAAGGGCAAGTTTGAATAGTGCTGAATGCATGAAAAAAACCTCGCAATTTTGCGAGGTTTTTTTGTCCTGAATGTCTGGGCCATGCCGTCAGCGGCTGGCTTTGACGCATGTGAGGGGCTGCACACCGCGTGTGCAGCCCGCAGAATCGATCAAGGTTTGTCCAGGGGAGCATGGGTAGCGCCAGCCACGCCCAGACGCTTGCAGACGCCCTGAGCCTCTTGGGCGAGAACCAGTGTCAGTTCCTCGGCAGGCAGGGCACGACCCAAGGCAGCGCTTTGTCCGCTCCAGAGGGAACTGAATTCGGTACGACCTTGTTTTTCAGCTTCGATACGCAGCGGGCTGAGAGCCGAACCCGCATGGGGAAATACCGGAGCGCTGGCACTTAAAGGACCGATTTCATCCATCAGACGAGTGCGGATACTGCGGGCAGGGCGACCGGAGAACAGATTGGTCAAGGCTGTGCCGTCCGAGCGACTATTGGACAGGGCTTCGCGATGCAGTGGAGTGATCTTGGATTCAGGGCAGAACAGGTAGGCCGTGCCAATTTGAGCCGCGCTGGCGCCCAAGGCCAGGGCGGCGGCAATACCGCGTCCATCGGCAATACCACCGGCCGCAATCACGGGAATAGTGACGGCATCGGCAATCTGGGGAACCAAAGACATGGTGCCCACTTGTGTATGCACTTTATCGTCCAGGAATATGCCACGGTGGCCACCGGCTTCCAGACCCTGGGCGATGATGATGTCGGCGCCGTGCTCTTGCAGCCAGACCGCCTCAGCTGTCGTGGTAGCGCTGGACATGACCAGGGCACCGGCTTTTTTCACACGCTGGACCAGCTCGGGGGAGGGCAAGCCGAAGTGGAAGCTGACGACTTCGGGTTTCAGGTCTTCGACCAATTCTGCATGCTGACTGGAGAAGGGCGCGCGTGCCGCTTTGGGCAATTCCTGATTGGGGTCCTGGCCGTATTCCTGGTAGTAAGGCATCAGGCGCAGACGCCACTCTTGCAGAGCCTCTGGCTCCAGGCGCAGGTCTTCATGACAAAAGAAGTTCAGATTGATAGGGGCCGATACGGCTTGCCGGAACAAGCCTACTTGTTCCCGAATCTGTTCCGGGCTGAGCATGGCGCAGGCCAGAGAGCCCAGACCGCCAGCACGAGCAACGGCAATGGCCAGTTCACTGTCTTGGGCGCCGGCCATAGGGGCTTGAACGATGGGATGTTCGATGTGGAGCAGATCCAGCAAGGTATTGTTGGGCCAGATGTACATGGAGGGCGTCCTCGGTCATTTCGCGATAGCTTTTATCGTAGCAGGATGAGTTCAGGCTGAAAACTGACATTGTCGCCTGTTGGCAGGGCCGTGCCGGGGCTGCAGCAGGCTACAATAATCGTCTTTTGGCACAGTGGCTGTGCTGTATTTTCTTGCTTTGTGGACGATCTGATGTCTCATCTCATTCTTCAAGGGCCGCGCCTGGATAGCGCCATCATCGAAAAAATTGCGGCAGTGGTGCAGGCCGATGGAGTCCAGGAGCTGGGTCCTACCGCCGTGCGCCTGCTGGGTGCAGATGCTACGCAACGCGCTGAGGTGCAGGCCCTGTGCAAGACCGGCGCGATGGATTTTGCTTTTCTGGAGCAGATTGATCGCCTGAAAGAAATGCGTGTGCTGGCAATGGACATGGATTCCACGCTGATCAATATCGAATGTATTGACGAGATTGCTGATATGGCTGGCCGCAAGGAGCAGGTTGCCACAATTACTGAAGCGGCCATGCGCGGCGAAATCAAGGACTTCACCGAGAGTCTGAATCGCCGTGTCGCATTTCTGGAAGGTGTGCCGGTCAGCGATCTGACTCGCGTCTATGAAGAGCGCTTGCAGCCTAACCTGGGTGCGGATCGTTTGATTGCGACGGCCCATGCCCACGGGGTGAAAACTTTGCTGGTGTCGGGGGGCTTCACCTTCTTCACCGAGCGCATGAAAGACCGTTTCAGTCTGAGCTACGCCCACTCCAATACCTTGGAAGTGGTGGACGGCAAGCTGACCGGTAAAGTGTTGGGCGCAATTGTAGATGGTCAGGCTAAAGCCCGTTTCCTGCAGGAACTGGCGGCTGAGCTGGGTGCAGGTCCAGAGCAGTGTATTGCGATTGGAGATGGGGCCAATGACTTGCCCATGATGTCCAAGGCCAAGTACTCGGTGGCTTATCGTGCCAAGCCGGTGGTGCAGGAGCAAGCCAGCTTTGCCTTGAATCACTCTCCGTTGGATGCCGTGTTGAACTGGTTCCGCCTGGACGTTTGATGTCGGCGGATCGTCAGCGTAGTCTGGCGAAAGAATGAAGGTGGGCGCCCCAAACTCAAGGCTTACCAAGAGTTGGTCTGTATATAGGCCTTCAAGCTCACCAGCGTAAACGCACAAGGCAGGAGTTTGGCTGTCAAAAATAAAAGAGCGCTGTCCTTGGGCAGCGCTCTTTTTTATATCCTAGCCTTGTTGTTAAGGCTTACTTCTCTTTGCGCAAGCTGTTCAAGACATTACGCACGGCTTGAATACGGTTCTTGATTTCCTCGCCTTTGGTAATTTCAACCTTGAGCTTGTCCGGCCCAGCCAGGCGTACCTGCTTGTTCTTTTGCACCAGTTCAATAATGCTGACCGCGTCCACATTGGGCTTGGAGGAAAACTGAATCGTCGCTTGAGCTTCGCTGGCATCGATTTTCACAATACCCAGAGGCTCGGCCTTGATACGCAAGCGATGCACGGCCAGCAGGTTTTCGCCGGCTTCTGGCAGCAGGCCGTAGCGGTCGATCAGCTCCTCATGGATGTGGATTATGTCGTCTTCGGTACGGGCGTGTGACAGGGCTTTGTAGTGGCCCAGACGGGCATTCACATCCGGACAGTAGTTGGCTGGTAGCAGCGCAGAAGTATGCAGATTCACTTCGCACTGCAAGGCAAAGGGCGAGTCTAGGTCAGGTTCTTCACCCGCTTTCAGGGCTTTGACGGCCGTGTTGAGCATATCCGCATACATGGAATAGCCCACTTCCTGAATGTCGCCGGATTGGGATTCGCCCAGCACTTCACCGGCACCCCGAATTTCCAGATCGTGCATGGCCAGGAAAAAGCCTGCACCCAGCTCTTCCATGGCTTGAATGGCTTCCAGCCGCTTTTTCGCATTGCTGGTGATGGCATCCTCGCCAGGGGTCAGCAGATAGGCATAAGCCTGGTGGTGGGATCGACCCACTCGTCCGCGCAGCTGGTGCAGTTGAGCCAGACCCAGGCGATCCGCACGGTGGATGACGATGGTATTGGCCGTGGGTACATCAATGCCGGTTTCAATAATCGTGGTACACAGCAGTACGTTGTAGCGTTTCTGGTAGAAGCCCTTCATGACGGCTTCCAGTTCGCGTTCCGGCATTTGGCCGTGGGCCACTGCAATACTGGCTTCTGGCACCAGTTCTTCCAGACGGGCACGGCGGTTGTGAATGGTCTCGACTTCGTTATGCAGGAAGTAGACCTGACCACCGCGTTTCAATTCGCGCAGCAGCGCTTCGCGTATGGTGCTGCCATCTTCACGACGCACGAAGGTCTTGATCGCCAGACGTTTTTGCGGTGCCGTTGCAATGACGGAAAAGTCCCGTATGCCTTCCAGGGACATGCCCAAGGTGCGTGGAATAGGTGTCGCGGTCAGGGTCAGGATATCGACTTCGGCACGCAGCTGTTTCAAGGCCTCTTTCTGGCGCACACCAAAGCGGTGTTCCTCGTCGATGATGACCAGACCCAGTTGTTTGAAACGCACATCCGAGGACAGGATTTTGTGCGTACCAATCACAATATCTACGCTGCCATCGCGCAGGCCCGCAATCGCGGCCTGTGTTTCCTTGGTCGAACGGAAGCGGGACAGTTCGGCAACACGGATAGGCCAGTCGGCAAAACGGTCCGAGAAGGTCTGCGCATGTTGCTCGGCCAGCAGAGTGGTTGGGCACAACAGGGCAACCTGTTTGCCATTGGCCACGGCCAGAAAGGCGGCACGCAGGGCGACTTCGGTTTTACCAAAGCCCACATCCCCGCAGACCAGACGATCCATAGGCTGGCCGGACGTCATGTCGTTCACGACGGCTTCAATGGCAGCGGCCTGGTCCGGTGTTTCCTCAAAGCCAAACCCTTCGGAGAAGGCTTGATAGTCATTGAGTGGCAGCTTGAACTTGAAGCCTTCACGAGCGGCGCGCTGAGCGTACAGGGCCAGCAATTCCGCAGCGCTGTCACGTGCTTGTTTCGCTGCGCGGCGGCGGGCCTTATCCCATTGGCCGGAGCCGAGCTGGTGTAAAGGTGCATGCTCGGGATCAGCACCGCTGTAACGGGCAATCACGTGCAACTGGGCTACGGGCACATACAAAGTGCTGCCTTTGGCGTATTCCAGGTGCAGGAACTCGACCGGGCCTTCGCCCAGGTCCATTTCTTTCAGGCCGCAGTAGCGTCCAATCCCGTGCTCGGCGTGAACGACGGGGTCGCCTTCACGCAGTTCGGACAGATCCCGCACCATGGCTTCCACATCGCTGCTGCGCTCGTTGCGGCGACGGCTGCTTTGGGTGCGAGTCTGGGTGGGGTAAAGGTCGTTTTCAGTCAGCAGGCTCAGGCTGTCATGCACCAAGGCAAAGCCACGCGACAAAGGTGCGACGACCAGGGCAAAAGCCGCGTCTGACTCCAGGAAATCGGCCAGACTCTGGCAGTCTGTTGCGGGTGACAGATCATGTTCACGCAGCATCTGCAGCAGCGTTTCCCGACGACCTGCCGAATCCGCACACAGCACGGTCCGGTTTTTCGGGTCCAGCACTTCTTGCCGCAGTTGAGCCAATGGATCCTTGTCGCGTCGGTTCACCGCGACCACAGGCAAAGGCTCGAAATCGGGATGAGCGATAGGCTGGTTGTCAGCCTGTGCGCTCAGGCTCAGGCGGCTGAAAGGCTTGATGCCATTGAAAAACTGCTCGTCTGACAAAAACAGGCTTTCTGGCGGCAGAATCGGGCGTTCACGGTCGTTCTTCAGGAAGGAAAAACGGCTATGAGTATCGCTCTGGAAGCGGCCAATCGCGTTTTGTGCATCCCCGTGAGTAATGACCAGGCTGCCTTGGGGCACATAGTCCATCAAGGTGGCCGTTTCTTCAAAGAACAGCGGCAGATAGTATTCAATACCGGCAAAGGCAATGCCGTTGCCTACATCTTTATAGGGCAGGGCACGTGAAGGATCGCCCTCAAAGAACTCGCGGAAACGCGCCCGGAATTGCGTGCGCGCCTCTTCATCCATGGGGAATTCACGGCCGGGTAGCAGCTGGATTTCCTTGACCGGATACAGGCTGCGCTGGGTGTCGATATCAAAGCTGCGTATGCTTTCAATTTCGTTGTCGAACAGGTCCAGACGGTAAGGCAGCACTGAACCCATAGGGAACAGGTCAATCAGGCCACCGCGAATGCTGAATTCGCCTGGAGCGCTGACCTGTGTCATATGGGTGTAGTTGGCCAACATCAACTGGGCGCGCAGTTGCGCCTCATCCAGCTCGTCGCCCTGGCGGAATGAGAAGGTGTAGGCGGCCAGAAAGGAGGGCGGTGCCAGACGATACAAGGCGGTGGTGACGGGGACCGTCAGTACATCGACCTCGTGCATGGTCAGGGCATGCAAGGTGCGCAAACGCTCGGAGATCAGATCCTGGTGCGGAGAGAAGCTGTCGTACGGCAGTGTTTCCCAGTCCGGCAGTTGGCGCACGCGCAGAGCGGGGCCAAACAACAGGATCTCCTCGGCCAGCCTTTGGGCCGTCAAGGGATCGGCGCAGAGCACCAGAATAGGCGCTTTATGTTGGCGGGCCAGGTCGGCAATCAGGCAGGCATCACCCGAGCCGGGGGGCATGGGCTGCGAGTAGCGTTGACCGGGGCGTAAGGCAGCCAGCACATCTTGGGTGCTGGGCAGGGACAGGGAGTGCTGTTTTTCGGTTTCCATCAGGATTGTCATTATAAAATCACCCACCTATGAAGACTACCTTGATTGCAATTGTTCCAGCCGCCGGTATTGGCTCGCGCGCCCTGGATTCTGCCACGAAGGCGCAAGGCTTGCCCAAGCAATACCGTTTGCTGGGTGGGCAGCCCATGTTGCGCCGCTCGGTACAGGCTTTGCTGGCTGATGAGCGCATCAGCCAGGTGCGGGTGGCCGTGGCCCCCGGTGATACCTGGGCCGCCGCCGCACTGGAAGGTTTGCCGCGCACGATTTGTCTGCCTTGTGGTGGGGAAACGCGGGCAGAAACAGTGCTCAATACCTTGCAGGGCCTGGATAAGGACGAACAAGCCTGGGCTCTGGTTCACGATGCTGCTCGTCCCGGTTTGCCCAGGAGGGCTTTGGCGGGGCTGATTGATGCCTGCTTGCAGGCGCAACGCGGTGGCTTGCTGGCTTTACCCGTGCCTGATACCGTCAAGCGCGCAACGCCCGCCGAGCCAGCTGCGGTGCAGGAAACAGTGGATAGAGATGGACTGTGGTTAGCGCAGACTCCCCAGCTGTTTCCTGCCCATACTTTGCGTGAGGCTCTGCTAGCGGCTAAAGAACAGGGTTTTGCGGTGACGGATGAGGCCAGCGCCATGGAGTTGGCGGGCAGCCAACCCTTATTGATATTGGGTTCGGCGCGGAATTTTAAAGTCACCTGGCCTGAAGATTTTGAATTGATGGAGAAATGGTTATGAGCATGCCGATTCGCGTAGGACAAGGTTTTGATGTGCATGTGCTGTGCGAAGGCCGACCTTTGATTTTGGGCGGCGTCACCATTCCGCATACGCATGGCCTGATGGGGCATTCGGATGCTGATGCCTTGCTGCATGCGATTACCGATGCGATTCTGGGGGCGGCAGGCCTGGGAGATATTGGTCGTCACTTTCCGGACACGGACCCAAAATACAAGGGGGCCGATAGTCGAGTGCTGCTGCGCCATGCTTATGAGCAGGTACGTGCGGCTGGCTGGTTGGTAGGCAATGTGGATGCCACGATTCATGCGCAAAAACCCAAGATCGCACCACATGCTCCGGCGATGGTGGCCAATATCGAGGCCGATCTGCAATTGGAACCCGGCAGTGTGAACATCAAGGGAAAAACAAACGAGGCGATCGGCTTTGTGGGACGCCAGGAAGGGATTGCGGTGACCTCAGTTGCCTTGTTGTACCGTGCTTGATCGACTGCGGGACTGAGTCCGGCCTTGGGCAAGGGCTGTCCCCTGCCCAAGGCTCATGGTACTCAGGAAGCTTTGGTGTCTTTATCGCCCTGGGTTCCAGGCGCATTACGACTGGCGCGGATGCGGGGCAATTGAATGCGGGCGGTCAAGCCCTCGGACGGAGCACTGACCAGCTCGAAGTGGCCGCCAACTTGTCCCAGCAAACGCTCCACAATAGCCAGTCCCAAGCCTGCGCCACTGACGCCTGTGCGTGCAGAGACGCCGCGCGAGAAGGGGCGCAGCAGGCGCTGGATATCGCCTTTTTCAATACCGGCTCCCTGATCCTTGACGGCAATCACCAGAATATTGCCATGCTGATGCGCCGACAGCTCAATGCGTGCCCGATCATCCTCAGGACTGCGTCCATAGCGACGGGCATTTTCGATCAGGTTGGATACGATGCGTTTCAAGTCGTGGGCGCTGATGCGGGCATACAGATTGGGTTCGACGGAGGCTGTCAAAATCCCACCCAGTGATTCGGTATGCGTGCGTTCGCGTTCGTAGACATCATTGAGCACGGCGGAAACATCAATGCCATGTTCAGGAACGGCAGCAGCGGGGCGGGCGTATTCCATCAGTTGACCAATACTGTGGTCAATCTGGGCCAGGTCCTCGTCAATGGCGGCGCGGGTTTCGTCCGATACCTGGCTTAATTCAATTTCCAGACGCATGCGCGCCAGCGGTGTGCGCAAGTCGTGCGAAATGCCGGCCAGCATGATTTCCCTGTCGGCCTCCGTCTGGCGAATGTCGCGCGCCATGCGGTTAAAGGCAATATTCATGTCGCGGATTTCAACCGGACCTTTTTCAGGCAGGGTACTGGGGGTTTCGCCACGGGCCAGTTGCTGAGCCACTTTGGCCAACTGAGCCAAAGGCCGGTTCACAAAACGCACACTGACAGCGGCACCAATCAAGGCCAGCAGCAAGGCGGTAGCGCCCCAGCCCAGCCATTCCACGCCGGCAGTCAGACTTAATTGTTCGCGATCAAAGACCAGCCAATACTGATCTTCATTGATATCAAAGGAAACCCAGATGCCCGGTACGCTGTTGACCGACCACATGATCAAGGTCTGGCTGCCTAGTGCGCCACGCACTTCGGTAGAGACGTGCTGCCAGTAGTTGGAGCGCGGCAAGGGTTCCAGTTCGTCCGTGTTCTCGCGTGGTTGTACGCGCAGACTTTCCTTGGTGGCCAGATCCAGCAACAGGGCAGGGCGTACCGCCGGGGGCGCGTACACCAGGGCCGAGCGGGTGATGCTGACAATGGACGCCACGCGCTGCGCCATTTGGGCTGCGCGTGGGCCTTCTTCCATACTGAAGAATACTTGCAGCCAGGCACCCAGGCTGACGAGCATCAACGCTGCGAGCAATAAAAAAGACCGGCTGAATAAACCCAGCCGGATACTTGAGTTTTTTGTTGCTCGGCGTTGGGCGGCCACGGCGGGCCGCCCTTCTTGCTGACCGGAAGACAAGGTCAGTTACCGCCGTCTGGAACAAAAACGTAGCCCAGACCCCAGACCGTTTGAATGAACACGGGCTTGGAGGCATTGGGTTCGATCAGCTTGCGCAGACGCGAAATCTGCACGTCCAGGCTGCGGTCAAAAGCTTCGTATTCGCGGCCACGCGCCAGTTCCATCAGTTTGTCGCGCGACAAGGGGATCTTGGGATGACGGGCAAACACCTTCAGCACGGAGAACTCGCCCGTTGTGATGGGGACGACTTCGTTGTTGCGTGTCAGTGTTCGTGTGGACAGGTTCAGCACATAGGGGCCGAACTCGATCGATTCATTTTCCTGACTAGGTGCGCCGGGGTGTTCCTCGGTACCACGGCGTCGCAAGATAGCGTTGACACGGGCTAGCAGTTCGCGGGGGTTGAAAGGTTTGATGAGGTAGTCATCGGCGCCCATCTCCAGGCCCACGATACGGTCGATTTCTTCGGCCTTGGCAGTGAGCATGATGATGGGGGTGTTGTCGTGTCCGCCGCGCAGCCGACGACAGATGGACAGGCCATCCTCGCCTGGCAGCATCAGATCCAGTACCAGCAGATCGAAATGCTCGCGTTGCCAGAGTTTGGCCATTTCTTTACCGTCTTCGGCGACGAAAACGTTGAACCCTTGTTCAGACAAGTAGCGGCGCAATAAATCGCGCAGCCGGGGATCGTCGTCAACGACAAGGATTTTGCGGGTGAGGGGGGGGGTCGGCGTATTCATAGCGAAAATGTAACAGGCATCAGAAACCGCGTATAGGGGGGTGTAGAAAAATATTACACATTAAGCGTTTTGTACTATTTATGCGCCTTGCAGCGGATTTGGACTGGCTTCACAGAAGATTATATGGTGGCAAACAGTTTGACAGCCCGGCTTGAGTCAGGTCAAAAAAAGAGCGGCCAGAGGGCAAATACACCCGAAATTCCATGATGGACTGCTTTGTCCTTGTCCGATCCCAGGGAGCTGCCTATTTTGAGTCTGCTTAAACTAAAATAGCGCGATGGATGCACATATTCTTGCCCTGGAGACTTCCTCCAATCTCTGTGAACTGACCTTGTTGTCTCGCACCCAAGCGGGTATTTCGCTGGTGGAGCTGAGCCACGAGGGGACTGGCGATCATGCCGAACGCCTTTTGCCCATGGCCGAGCAACTGCTGGAGCAGGCCGGTCTGGACAGGCACGCTCTGACGGCGATTGCTTTCGGCCAAGGCCCTGGCGGTTTTACCGGCCTGCGCGTGGCCTGTGGTGTAGCTCAAGGTATGGCTTTTGCTCTAGATTTGCCGGTGCTGCCCGTTTCCTCCTTACTGGCGGCTGCTGCTTGCGGTACGCCTGTAGAGGGCACAGCCTATGTGGTGGCACAGGATGCGCGCATGCAAGAGGTCTACGCGGCTGTGTACTGCTGGACAGCTGAGAAGTCCTGGTCTGTGCTGCAAAGCCCGGTCTTGCTGGATGCCGCGCAGGTCACTACCTGGATCGCCCGTTTGCAGGCTGAGGGTTTGATCGCAGAGCAGCAGCCTATTCAAGTCGTCGGTGACGCATTGGAGCAGTTTCCTGATCTGGCCCCAGCTATCGTTGCGCAGGGTTGGGAAGTGGGCCAGACATGGCGTGCAACAGGTGCCAGCGTGGCGCATTTGGCTCTGCATGATCTGGATGAAGGACGGGGGATCTCCCCGGATCTGGCCATGCCGCTGTATGTGCGCGAGAAAGTCGCCTACACCATCCAGGAGCGTGAGCAGGGCCTGGGCGGAAACCCGGCGGCTCTGGATCAACCTCTACAAATTGAAGCCATGCAGGCCGGGCATGTGTCCGCCGTGCTGGATATTGAACGTCGTGTGGAAAGCCATCCCTGGACGGCTGGCAACTTCACGGACGCCCTGGGCAATAGCGCGTACTGCTCCCGAATCATTCATAAACAAGGCCAGGTGCAAGGCTATGCCATCTGGCTGCAAGCTCCCGATATGATCGAACTCTTGCTGATTGGGGTGGCCCCTGAACAGCAGCGGCGCGGTCTGGCTCGGCAATTGCTGGATGACGGCCTGCAGTGGGCTCGTCAGCATCAGCTGGAACGCGTGGTTCTGGAAGTGAGGGCCTCGAATGCGCCAGCTATTGGCTTGTATCAGAAGTACGGTTTCAAGGCGGATGGTCTGCGTAAAAACTACTATCCGCTGGGCGATGGACAGCGTGAAGACGCGGTCTTGATGAGTCTGAATCTGGCCAGCAAGGCAGGGGCATGATCGATTTTCAGCCTATCTCTCCTTTGCAGTGCACCTGGCTTTTGGAGTTGGGGCTGGAGCGTGCTTTTCTGGCGCGTCTGCCGCAGGCACAGCCTCTGGTGCAATCCGCCGCCATTGCCGCAGCCCCTGCGCAAGAGGCCGCAGCGGCACCGCAAACGGCTCAGTTGGCAGGGCGAAATCTGGGTGATGCAGGCAGCCCCGCGCCTGTTTCAGCTCCCGCAGCGGCTACTGATGCCATGTCGGCGCGTGATCAGGCGCTAGCAGTTTTGCGTAAATCCGGCGCTCGACCTGTTGCAGCGGCTCCTGTGGAGGAGGTCGTGCAGCGGCCTGCTGTACTGATTCAGCCCGAAAAAGCCCAGGATATGGCCAGCTTGCTGGAGCAGGTACAGGCTTGTCAGGAATGCGGTTTGCATACGGGCCGCGCTCAAGTGGTATTTGGTTCAGAACTCTTATCTGAACCGGACTGGATGATTATTGGTGAAGCGCCGGGCACCAGTGATGATCGCAGCGCCCAGCCTTTTGACGGCAAAGCCGGGCTGCTTTTGCAAGCCATGCTCAATAGCGCGATTCCTGATGCTTCGGTCTATAAAACGCATCTGGTGAAATGCCGCCCCTTGGGCAACCGTCCACCTACCCAAGAGGAACTGGCCGCGTGTCGGGCCTTTCTGGATGCGCAGATTCGCTTGGTACAGCCACGTCGCTTGCTGGCCGTTGGCCATTTGGCGGCGGTGGCATTAAGTGGTCGTGATGAAGATCTGGAGGCTTTGCGGGGCCAGGCCCTGACGTATACCGATGCCCAGGGTCGTAGCCTGCCTTTGGTGGTGACTTACCATCCTGCCTCGCTGTTGCTGCGCCCGCAGCACAAAGCCAATGCCTGGCGGGATTTGTCCTTGCTGCGCGAGTTGCAGGGCCAGTCCTGATCTCAGTTCTTGCAGGTGGCTTTTAGCGCTTAGTTGCTTCGTCAGACGTCATCATGGAAAAACACCCCAAAGATTGGATTCATGTCCAACTTTTGGGGTGTAGTGCCTTTTTGGGGCTGTCCCTTACTTGGCCGTCAAGGCCTGCCCATGACCTTCCTGGCCTATGCAGGCTTCCAGCTCGGGGTGCGCGCGCAGATTGGCGTTTTTCCAGATGATGAATACCGTCATCAAGGACGCTACCATCAGGCCAAAGAACACAATGATGTAGTTGATGGGCAAACGCAGCCACAGCAGCAGGCTGTACAGCGCCAGCATGAACAGAATGTTCAACTGTTCATTGAAGTTCTGCACGGCAATGGAGTGACCGGCCGACAACATGACGTGCCCGCGATGTTGGAGCAGGGCATTCATGGGAACGACGAAAAAGCCGGACAAGCCGCCAATGCCCATCAGCAGGGTGTAGACCGCCCATTTTTCGTGTACCAAGGGCATGAGCAGAACCACAAAGCCCATTGCCACGCCCACTGGCAGAACGGCCAGTGATTTCTTCAGGGGAACGCGGGCTGCAAAAACGGCGCCAAAGACCGTACCCAATGCGGCTACGCCCATCAGCACCGAGGCCTGGTCCAGACGGTAGCCCAGATGTTGAGCGCCCCATTCGATCACAATGAATTGCAGTGTGGCACCGGCCCCCCAGAATAAAGTGGTTACCGCCAGCGAGATCTGGCCCAGCTTGTCACGCCACAGAATATGTACGTAGGTACGGAATTCCTTGAGCAGCAGAATGGGGTTCTTTTGTTGGGGCGGGTAGTCGATATTGGTGCGGGGAATCAGCAGGTTGCACAGCGCTGCCGACAGGTAGATAAAGGAAATCAGCAAGATAGCGACTTCGGCACGCGTCTGGGCCAAAGGTGCAATCAGGGGGTGTTCGGCCAGCGAACTGGCGATCGACGGGTTGATCAGAATGCCGCCCAGCACGGTGCCGCCGATGATGGACAGAACGGTCAGCCCTTCAATCCAGCTATTGCCCTTGACCAACTGTTCGGGCTTGAGCATTTCGGTGACGATGCCGTATTTGGCGGGAGAGTAGGCAGCAGCACCGATACCTACCATGGTGTAGGAGACAAAGACCAGAACCAGCTGCTGGGAGTCGTTCATGCCAAAGTACTGGTGGCAGAACATCAACATACAGCCTATCAGCTTGATGGCATTGGTGGCGAACATCACCCGGCCCTTGGGATACGAGTCGGCAAAGGCCCCTACAAAAGCGGCCAATAGCACGTAGGACAGCGCAAACCACCATTTCATCATGGGGACCATCCAGATAGGTCCGTGCAGGTCAGCGATCAGGGCGATGGCGGCAATCAGCAAGGCATTGTCGGCAACTGACGACAATGCCTGCGCGGCCATGACCAGATAAAATCCTTTATTCAAAATACATCCCGAATACGTGTGCCCATAGGTGCAGTCTCGAGACTGCAGAGCACGAATCAAAGCCAGGTGTCAGGCCTGGGGAGCTTTTTCAAGGCGGCTCCTCATGGTTTTTCTGACCAAGCCTGAGCCGGTGTGAAATTTACGAAGAGAGATGGGGAGCAAGAATAACAGGGACTGCGGGGGCAGTGGTATCAGAAATTCATTGCGGCTATCTGTCTGCGCGGATTTTCTGGCCGGGCGGGCGCTGGCAAAGCGCTATTGTAAATGCCCTGTCTGACACTCTTGTCCTGCTTGCCAAGCAGGGTAAACAGGACTTGACGGCAAGGGGGAGTTTACTGCCTTATCATCCCAGCAGCCGTGCCGTGGTTTTCATTTGTTTTTTGGCGTGTTTTGCTGTGGGTGGCAGGTGCTGCGGTATCATACGACTCGCGGTGCCGGGCAGATCAAGATGCGCCTGTGCGCCTGTTCAAATTGGTCTTTTCTGAGCTGACTTCTACCCTGTGCGTCTAACCCAGATCAAACTAGCTGGTTTCAAATCCTTTGTGGACCCGACCTCCATCCCAACTCCCAGTCAGTTGGTTGGCGTTGTCGGGCCCAACGGCTGTGGAAAATCCAACATCATCGATGCGGTGCGCTGGGTGCTGGGCGAGAGCAAAGCCTCCGAGCTGCGTGGCGAGTCCATGCAGGACGTGATTTTCAATGGCTCCTCGCAACGCAAACCGGCGGGCCGCGCATCGGTTGAGCTGGTTTTCGATAATTCTGAAGGGCGGGCCTCGGGTCAGTGGAGCACTTATGCCGAGATCTCGGTACGGCGTGTCCTGAGCCGCGACGGGACCAGCAGCTACTTTCTGAACAATCAGGCTGTTCGCCGGCGTGATATTCACGACATCTTCCTGGGTACGGGCTTGGGGGCGCGGGGTTACGCCATCATCGGGCAGGGCATGATCAACCGCCTGATTGAAGCCAAGCCGGAAGAACTGCGTGTGTTTCTGGAAGAAGCCGCAGGCGTGTCGCGCTACAAGGAGCGTCGTCGCGAAACAGAAAGCCGCTTGCGCGATACCCGTGAAAACCTGCTGCGAGTGGAAGACATTCAAAGAGAACTGGATGCGCAGTTGGAGAAATTGCAGGCGCAGGCCGAAGTGGCACGCCAGTATCGTGACTTGCAGCAAGACGGTGAGCTCAAGCAAAACCTGCTGTGGCTGCTGAAAGAGTCCAATGCACAGAGCGATCAAAAAGCCCGTTTCCTGGCGATTGAACAGGCTCAGACCAAGCTGGAAGAATCCATTGCCGGTTTGCGGCATGCCGAATCCACGTTGGAGTCGCAGCGACAAGCTCATTTACAGGCTGGCGATGCCTTGCATCTGGCGCAAAGCCAGTTGTATGAGGCGGGCTCTCAAGTGTCCAGCCTGGAAGCAGAAATTCGCCACGTGCTGGATTCGCGCAGCCGTATGGCGCAGCGCCGTGAGCAGCTGGAACAACAGCAGCACGACTGGATTGAACAACAGGAACACTGCCAGCTGGAGCTGGAAAATAGCGAGCAGCAACGCGAGGAAGCAGCACTCAAGCTGGAAGAATTACAGATTTTGCTGGAAGAGGCTCAAGGAGCCTTACCCGATCTGGAGTTGCGTGTACGCGAGCAAGCCCAGCGTCGCGACGAAATGCGCATGGCTTTGGCTCGTCTGGAGCAGAACTTGGCCCTGGCTGCACAATCGCAGCGTGATGCCGACCGTCAGATCCAAGGCGTGGAGCAGCGTCAGGAGCGCTTGAAGCAGGAATTGCGCGAACTCAATGCCCCGGACCCGGACAATCTGGAGCGCCTGCAAGGCGATCTGAACATGCTGCAAAATCAGTTGCAGCAAGCTCAGGAACATATGCAGCATCTGGAGGCCCAGCTTCCTCGACTGGAAGAGGAGCGCAAGAAGGCGCAGGAGCAAGCCTTGCAAGGCGGGCAGGATATGGCCCGTCTGGAAGCACGTCATCTGGCCTTGAGTCGTTTGCAGGAGGATGTGGCGCGCAAGGGAACTCTGGAACCCTGGCTGGCCAAGCATGGACTGGAGAGCATGAAGCGTCTATGGCAAAGCCTGGACGTGGAAAAAGGTTGGGAAACCGCGCTGGAGGCTGTGCTGCGCGAGCGCATGACGGCCTTGGAGCTGCGCCGCCTGGATATGGCCGCAGCTTTCGCCAGTGATGCACCACCGGCCCGTTTAAGTTTTTATCAGTTGCCCGAGGCGGGAGCGCCGGCCAAGCCTGCCCTGGATTTACCCTTGTTGACTTCGGTGTTGCGACAGCAAGAGGGTGGCTTGCGCAGCTTGCTGGATAATTGGTTGCACCAGGTTTATGTCTGTCAGGATTTGAAGCAGGCCCTGAGCTTGCGCGATCAACTGACAGATCAAATGGCAATCGTGGTGCGTGACGGCCATTTGGTGGATAAGCACAGCATTCGCTTTTATGCACCCGACTCCGAACAAGCCGGGATGCTGGCACGTCAGCAGGAAATTGCTCATCTGGAGCGCGAGCTGCGCGGCGCTCAACTGATTGTCGATGAACTGGGCCATACCAGCACCCAGGCCGAAATGGCCTTGCAGCAAGTGCGTAACGGCCTGGTTCCGGCCCGGGCCCGCGTGGGCGAGCTGACAGCTCGGATGCACGATGTGCAGCTGGAGCACTCCAAGTTGGCCCAACAGGCGCAGCAGTCGCAAGAGCGTGGTAGTCGCATCAACGAAGAGCTGGAAGAACTGGCAGTACAGCGCGAAGAGCTGCAGGCGAACCGCGAGGAGTTCGAGGCCCGCTTTGAAACGCTGGATGAAGAGCTGGCCGAACATCAGGGCGTGTTTGCCGAAGCGCAGATGGAAGGCGAGAAGGGCGCCGAACAGGCAGAACAGGCCCGCCGTACCGTACACGAGCGTGAGCGCGCCGTGCATGATGCCCAATTTGCCGAGCGTGCTTTGGTGCAGCGCATGGCCGAACTGCAGCGCAATCTGGCCCTGGCGCAGGAGCAGGCACAACGCACGGCCGGTCAGCTGGAGGGTTTGCAAGGCGAACTGCTGGATCTGGATGCGTCCGCCGCACAAGCCGGTTTACAAGATGCCCTGGAGTTGCGTGCCGAACGTGAAGAAGCCGTTCGTCTGGCAAAAATTCAACTCGATACGCTGGCTGCCCAATTGCGTGAGCATGAACAGGCCCGTGCCGAGAACGAAAAGAATCTGGCCCCCTTGCGCGAGCAAGTCACTGAATTGCAGTTGCAGGAACAAGCGTCGCGTCTGGCGGTCGAACAGTTTGCTGAACAGCTGGACAGCAGAAAGGTAAACCGTTCCGAACTGTGGAGCTTGTTACAGGAAAAGACACCGGAATGGCAGCGTGTGGGCTGGTTGCAGTCTGAAGTGCAGCGCATCTCGCGCCAGATTGAAGGCCTGGGTCCGGTGAACCTGGCGGCCCTTGAGGAGCTGACTACGGCCCAGGAACGCAAGACCTATCTGGATGCTCAGCATAAAGATTTGAGTGATGCCATCGAGACTCTGGAAGATGCGATTCGCAAGATTGACCGCGAGACGCGCCAGTTGCTCATGGAAACATTCAACATCGTTAATCAGCACTTTGGCGAGCTTTTCCCAAGGCTATTTGGTGGTGGAGAGGCTAAACTGACGATGGTGGGCGATGAAGTGCTGGAAGCTGGGGTGCAGGTCATGGCTCAGCCACCAGGCAAGCGCAATAGCACGATTCATTTGCTCTCTGGTGGTGAAAAGGCATTGACAGCGACAGCGCTGGTTTTTGCCTTCTTCAAGCTCAATCCCGCACCCTTTTGTTTGCTGGACGAGGTGGATGCGCCACTGGATGATGCGAATACCGAACGCTATGCCAATCTGGTGGCCAGCATGAGTGACCAAACCCAGTTTTTATTTATTTCTCACAATAAAATTGCCATGCAGATGGCCAAACAACTGATCGGGGTCACCATGCAAGAGCAAGGTGTATCCCGAATTGTGGCAGTGGACGTAGACGCTGCCATGCAAATGAGCAGTGTGTAAGCCTGTTTTTTTTAATCCGCTAGTGTTGATTCGACGGAACTGACAATGAGTGATTTGCAAATCGCACTGATTTTATTGGGCATTTTGCTCATCTTGCTCGTGGTGGTCTTTAACTGGTGGCAAGACCGCCGAGTGCGCCAGCAGATGCAAAGCCAATTCCCGGATGGGGATACCGATCCCTTGATGAGCCAGCTCACCGAGCTGGAGCGCCGCGAGCCCAGCATGACGCGTGGCGGCGATTCTGCGTCTGCTGACGGTGAGCACGATGCGGCCGAGGCCGACTGCACGACCGAGGCCGTTATCGATATCAGTTTCAGCCAGCCCGTGGATGCTCAGGATCTGGCTCAGGCCTTGCAATCGGTATCGCGTACCGGTGCCAAGCCTGTGCGTTATTTCGCGGAATGCGAAGGGGGCGGTCATCGTGCTCGCCTGCGTTCGGGCGAGTCCTACGCCAGCATGCAGATTGCCGTTTTGCTGGCCAACCGTAGTGGCCCCTTGTCGGCGATTGAGTGGTCGCAGGTCTGGATGGCTGCGCAAGCGCTGGCACAGCAGTTTGATGGTTCGGTAGAAGGTCCGGAACAGGATGATGTGCTGCGTCGTGCGGCTGCCCTGGATAATACCTGCGCTGATCTGGATGCCCTGGTGGGCGTGTCGGTGCGCTTGCCTGGCCCCATGCCTGCCTCGTCCGTGATTCAAATGGTCAAGGATGCCGGCTTTCTGCCCTTTGGCCAGCAACTGGCCTGGTTGGCAGATTCGGGACAGCCTCGTTTCACCGCCATGTTCGATGGTGTCCAGCCCAAAGATATTCAGTCGGCCAGCATTGAGCGTATCGACTTGCTGCTGGATTTGCCCAACAGCCCGGCGGACGATCATGCCTTCAGCCGCATGGCAACGGTGGCCCGTGATCTGGCCAGCCGTCTGGACGGCGTGGTGCTGGATGATCAAGGTCGCCCCTTGCCCGAGAGCACCGACCAAAACATTGATGAACAACTAAGTAATCTGTACGAACGCCTGGAGCAGGCTGGCTTTACAGCAGGCCAGGAACGTACAGGCAGGATTTTTTCGTGAGCTTGAAGCGAGTACAGCAGTTACATGAAGAACTGGCCCAGCATAACTGGGCCTATTACGTTCAGGATGCGCCCAGCATTTCGGACGCGCAATACGACGCATTGATGAACGAGCTGCTGGCGCTGGAAGCCGAGCACCCGGAATGGATTACTCCGGACTCGCCCACACAGCGTGTGGGTGCAGCGCCTCTGGACGGTTTTGATACGGTTCAGCACGCTGTCCCCATGCTGTCCTTGGGTAATGCCTTTGATGCTGAAGAAGTTCAGGCCTTTGACAAGCGTGTCGCCGATACCCTGGTCGAGGCAGGTGTGGTGGGACTGGACCGTCGGGTAGATTATCTGGCCGAATACAAGTTTGACGGCTTGGCGATCAGCTTGCGCTATGAGCAAGGTCTGTTGGTACAGGCATCGACTCGCGGTGATGGCACCACGGGCGAGGACGTCACCAGCAATATTCGCACCATCAAGTCCATTCCTCTGCGCTTGCGTGGCGATGCGGCACAATTGCCTGCCGTGCTGGAGGTGCGAGGCGAGGTTCTGATGAACCGGGCGGACTTTGAGCGCCTGAACGAGAACCAGACCAAGCGTGGCGAGAAAGTATTTGTGAATCCGCGCAATGCGGCCGCAGGCAGCTTGCGTCAGCTGGACCCGAAAATAACTGCTAAACGGCCTTTGCGCTTTTTTGCCTATGGTTGGGGTGAGGTCAGCCCCATGCCTGCCGCGAATCAGCCGCAAAGTGCCTTGTTTGTGGAAACCGCTGGCGAGGCACTACCTCGTGATACCCAATCGGGCATGATGGACTGGCTGGAAAGCCTGGGTATGCCGTTGAGCCGCGACCGTAAAGTTGTGAAGGGCGTGCAGGGCCTGCTGGATTTCTATGGTGAAACCCAGCAACGTCGTCCCGGTTTGCCCTTTGAAATTGACGGTGTGGTCTACAAGGTCAACTCTTTGGCTGCGCAGCGTGTTCTGGGCTATGTGGCCCGTGCGCCGCGCTTTGCCGTTGCTCATAAATTCCCCGCCCAAGAAGAAATGACGCGTGTGGAGAGTATCGAGTTTCAAGTGGGCCGTACCGGGGTTGTCACACCCGTCGCACGTTTGAAGCCGGTGTTTGTGGGCGGTGTCACAGTCACTAATGCCACGCTGCATAACGAAGACGAAGTGCGTCGCAAAGATGTGCGAGCAGGCGATACCGTCGTGGTACGCCGTGCCGGTGATGTGATCCCTGAAGTGGTTGCTGTGGTGTTGGAGCAGCGTCCTGAGAGCAGCGTGCCTTTCGAGATGGTCAAGGAGTGTCCCGCTTGTCAGTCGGCACTGGAGCGTCTGGAAGGGGAGTCTGCCTGGCGTTGTACTGGTGGTCTGATTTGTCCTGCCCAGCGCAAGCAAACCCTGATTCACGCCGCCAGCCGTAAAGCGCTGGATATTGAAGGCTTGGGTGAAAAGCTGGTGGATCAGTTGGTGGAAACCGGGCTGGTGCATACCTTGGCCGATATCTTCAAGCTGCAAGTCGAAAAGTTGGTGCTACTGGAGCGTATGGGACGCAAATCGGCCGAGAATCTGATCGAGGCGATTGATAAAGTGCGCGAGCCGGCTTTGAATCGCTTGATTTACGCCTTGGGCATTCGCCATGTGGGTGAGACCACGGCGCGCGATCTGGCGCAGCATTTTGGTTCCTTGCAAGCCTTGGAGCAGGCTGATGAAGAAGCGCTGCTGCAAGTCAATGAGGTGGGCCCGGTTGTAGCAGCTTCCGTACGGCACTTTTTCCAGGAGCCGCATAATCGTGAGGCCCTGGATGCGCTGCTGGCGGCTGGGGTCACACCTCAACAGGCGCAAGCCCGCGCCAATAGCGCTAATCTGCCGTTGGCGGGCAAAACGGTGGTCATTACGGGTACGCTGCCCAGTATGAGCCGGGACGAAGCTACACGCCGTGTATTGGAAGCAGGGGGCAAGGCCAGTGGCTCGGTTTCCAAAAAGACGGCCTATGTGCTGGCAGGTGCAGAGGCGGGTTCCAAGCTCACCAAGGCGCAGGAGTTGGGCGTGACTATTCTGGACGAAGCCCAGTTCCTGGCTTTACTGGCGGGTGAATAGCGCAGGGGAAGAAGTGAAGTTCTGCCACCTTGCAGGCTTAGCTTTTTTGCCAAGAGTCTATGAGTCAGCAGGATATTTGCTCTGGTAGCTATTTTTCGACTTTTAGGCAGTGCGCTAAGCACGCACTGCCTTTTGTTTTAATGCGCGTTGAATAGTCCTGGTGGTGGTTCAGCAGTGATCTGGGCTTTTAATTACCGCATGAACGACCTGCACAACAAACAAATATGGCGCCATTGAGGCGCCATATTTGTTTTTCCTGCAAGCCGCCTTATCGGGATGATAAAGCGGCCTGCAAAGCCATTACTTGATGTTGGCTTCTTTCAGGATTTTCTGCTGGTACTCAGCCAGCTTGCGCTGACGCATCATTTCTTCCAGCTGAGGCTTCACTTCGGCCATGGCGGGGAAGGTCACAGGGCGAGCATCGTCCACCTGGATGATGTGCCAGCCAAACTGCGACTGCACAGGTGCAGCGCTCAGCTCGCCTTTTTTCATCTTCTCTACAGCCTGAGCGAACTCGGGCACGTAGGTGGAGCTAGGAGCCCAGCCCAGATCGCCGCCTTGCTGGCCGCTGCCGGTGTCGATGGAGTCTTTCTTGGCGGCATCAGCAAAGCTGATTTTCTTGGACTTGATCTTGGCCAGCAAATCTTTGGCGGCAGCTTCGTCCTTGACCAGAATGTGGCGCACCTTGTACTCCTGCTGACCTTCTTCCATCGCCTTGATGGTGTTGTATTCCTTGGTCAGGTCGGCGTCGGTGACGGGGTTCTTTTTCAGGTAGTCAGCCATCAGGGCACGGACCAGAATGCTCTGGCGGGCCAGTTCCAGCTCTTGCTGAACCTGGTTGGTCTTGTCGATACCGGCTTTTTCAGCGGCTTGCACCACAGCCAGACGGTTGACCATTTCCTGTTTGACTTGCTCACGCAGCTCGGGCGAGTCCTTGGCGCCTTGCTCGACCAGAACGGCGACGAACTGATCCAGGTCTTTTTGCGTGAGGTTTTTGCCGTTTACGGTGGCAATCGTCTGTGCATAGACGGGAGCAGCCATAGCGCAGGTCAGGGCAAATGCGGCAATACGTTTCATGAGCATCCTTAAGCGGTGGTTTTGGCTTGAATAGCCAATGCGTGAATCGGGAAAGGCATTAGATCGTGGACGCGATCATACACAAGTCTGTGTCGTGCCAGTGTTGAAATTCCATCAAATTGTTTCGAGGCGATGATCACCCGAAAGTGGCTTGCACCACCTTGTGCACCGGCGTGGCCAGCGTGCAGATGGGACTCATTGATGATGTCCAGCTCCGACGGTTCCAGTGTCTGGAGCCGTTCGTGAATCAGGGAAGCAAGTGCGTCTGTCATGGTGAAATCAGGATTTTGGGGGAGTGGAGTTGTCGGAAGAGTCTTGCAGGTAGCGGCCCAGCCACAAGGATTGGGCAACGACAAACACCAGCATCAAACCCAGCAGGCCGAAGGCCTTGAAGTTGACCCATTGGGATTCGGTAAAGTGGCCCGAGAAGGCAACGTACAGATTGACCAGGCCCATGGCGACAAAAAAGCTTGCCCAGACCAGGTTTAATTTGTCCCAGACATGGCCGGGCAAGACCAGATGGGTGCCCATGAATTTTTGCATCAGATTGCGATGCATCAGGTAACGTCCGCCCAGCAGCACCAGAGCAAAGATCCAGTACAGCACCGTGGGTTTCCAGCGGATGAAGACATCATTGTGGAAAAACAGGGTGGCACCGCCAAAGACCACAATGACGGCCAGATTGATCCAGTGCGAGGTCTCGATCGCCTTGCTGGTGAGCTTCAGCCACAGTATCTGCAGGACTGAGGCGGCCATGGCCACGCCGGTGGCGACATAAATGTCGGAGAAGCGAAACGCCAGAAAGAACAGTACGAGCGGGAATAGATCAAATAAGAGCTTCTTCATGCTTCGGGTTCAAAAGTCATGGATAGAGAGTTAATGCAATATCGTAGCCCAGTGGGTGGGGGACCGTCTTCAAAGACGTGCCCCAAATGAGCATCGCAGACATTGCAAAGCACTTCGGTACGGCGCATGCCGTGACTGGTATCCAGCTCCTCGCGCACATTGTCCGGGTTCAGGGGCGTGAAGTAGCTGGGCCAGCCGCAACCGGCATCAAACTTCGTGTCCGAGGCAAACAGGGGTGTGCCGCAACCGACGCAGCGGTAGATGCCGGGCGTGGTGGTGTCCCAGTAGCGGCCGGTAAAGGGGCGCTCCGTCCCTTTCTGACGGGTGACATAGAATTCTTCGGGGCTGAGCTGGGCGCGCCACTCAGCGTCTGTTTTACGTACTTTTTCCACGTGTGCTGCCTTATGAAAAACAGTTCAATGCCTACAGGAGGTGCAGTCCTACATAGTAATCGACAATTAGAGTGCGTTTGGAACAGAGGGTTCCAAAGTGCAGATCTTCCTGACCTCCAGTAGGCTCTCCAGTGAAGAAAATCGCGGCACAGGGCACTTAATTAGTGAGCTATCACTTTAGTTAGTGCACTATTTAAACTTTTAATATTTAAGGTAAACACCAATATCTGAAATTCTCGTGACTTGATACGTTTCTGGTATGTGCTGGTGATTATCTGTATTACGATTTTTTGACCGTTGAATCGGTCCACAACAATGAACAAAATTTGGGAGAAAAGGATGAACTGCATTACTACTGGTCGCCTGACGACATTGGCTGCAGCCCTGGCCTTGAGCCTGCCCGTGGCCGTGTCCGCGCAGATCAAGGTGGGTGTGACGGTGGCAGCGACAGGACCGGCGGCCTCGCTGGGCATTCCTGAGCGCAATACAGTCAGCCTGCTGCCTACTGAAGTGGCCGGCCAGAAAATCGAGTACATCGTTCTGGACGATGCAACCGATACCACCGTAGCCGTACGCAATATGCGCAAGCTGATCACCGATGACAAAGTGGACGTGGTGATCGGTACTTCCGTGACCCCCGGTTCCCTGGCCATGGTGGACGTTGCCGGCGAAACCAAGACTCCCATGATCAGTGTGGCCGCCAACGCCAAGATTGTTGATCCTGTGGAAGGCGCCCGTACCTGGGTGTTCAAGACTCCTCAGAATGACCAGTTGATGGCTGGCGCCCTGGCTGATGCCATGGTCAAGCAGAACGTCAAAACCCTGGGCTTTATCGGCTACAACGACGCCTACGGTGACGGCTGGCTGAACGTGATTACCGAAGCCGCTCAAGCCAAAGGCATCAAAGTGCTGGGCGCCGAGCGCTACGGTCGTAACGACACCAGCGTGACCGGTCAGGTTCTGAAGCTGCTGGGCACCAAGCCTGATGCCGTTCTGATCGCCGGTTCCGGCACCCCTGTTGCCTTGCCCCAGCGCGAACTGAAAGGTCGCGGCTACGCTGGCATCATTTACCAGACACACGGTGCCGCCAACAGCGACGTGCTGCGTGTGTGTGGCAAAGACTGTAACGACATGATCTTGCCAGCCGGTCCTTTGCTGGTTGCCGAACAACTGCCTGACAGCAGCTCGGTGAAAAAGACCGCCATGGACTACAAGGAAAAATACGAAGCCAAATACGGCGCTGGTTCCATCAATACCTTTGGTGGTCACATGTGGGATGCCGGTCTGCTCGTGACCGAAGCCATTCCGGAAGCCCTGAAGTCCGGCGCCAAGCCAGGTACCCCCGAGTTCCGCGCAGCCCTGCGTGATGCTCTGGAGCAAACCAAGGAACTGGCTGCTTCCCAAGGTGTGTTCAATATGTCTGCAACGGACCACGCCGGTCTGGACAAGCGTGCCCACGTGATTGTGAAAGTGGTCGACGGTAAATGGACGTATCAGCCTGATCTGTAATATCTGACAGGCAAAAACCGGCTCAAGAGCCGGTTTTTTCCAAGGCGGGTGCTGGCTGAGCCTGGCACCCGTTCCCGCTACAGGCCTGCGTTTGCCGTAAGCCCTTTGCCCTTTTTGTTGTACAGGATGTTGTCCGACATGGATACCACCATCGCTTTAATTTTGTTGCAGGATGGCATATTGAATGGCGCCATCTATGCCTTGCTCGGGCTCGCCCTGGTTCTGGTTTTCCTGGTTACCCGCGTTATCTTTATCCCGCAAGGTGAGTTCGTCACCTTTGGCGCCTTGACCCTGGCCTTTGTGGTCAATGGCCGCATGCCGGGAACCGTTATTTTGCTATTGATCGCTGGTGCGCTGGTGTTCTTGCTGGAGTTGCTCTCTGCCTTGCGCAGCCGCAGCCTGGCCGGCATGCCCCGCAAGTTTCTGGTCAATATCGTGATCCCCGTCGCGGTTTACTTTGCCGCTCCCGCCATTGTCAGCTCGGAGCTGCCATTGTGGGTGGCCGTGCTGTTCTCGCTGGCGGTGGTGATTCCTCTGGGCCCTATGGTCTACCGCCTGGTATACCAGCCTATCGCCGAAGCCAGTGTGCTGGTGCTGCTGATTACCTCGGTCGCCGTGCACTTCGCGCTGACGGGTCTGGGCCTGGTGTTCTTCGGTCCGGAAGGCTGGCGCACGCCTCCCTTCATGGAAGGTGAAGTGTCCCTGGGTGCAGTGAGCTGGTCCGCTCAAACCTTCTTTGTGATGGGCGCTTGCGTGGTCCTGATTCTGGCCTTGTGGGGCTTTTTTGGTAAGACCCTTTACGGTCGCGCCCTGCGTGCAACGGCGGTGAACCGTCGTGGTGCCCGTCTGGTGGGTATCAGCACCAATATGTCCGGCTCCCTGACCTTCACTCTGGCTGCGGCCATCGGTGCCTTGTCAGGCATGCTGATTGCGCCTGTAACGACCATCTACTACGACACGGGCTTTTTGATTGGTCTTAAAGGCTTTGTGGCTGCAATCTTTGGCGGCCTGATCAGCTACCCCGTCACCCTGCTGGGCGCTTTGTTCCTGGGTGTACTGGAAGCGTTTTCCTCTTTCTGGGCCAGTGCCTACAAAGAAGTTATTGTATTTACCATGGTGATACCGGTGTTGTTGTGGCGCTCCTTCGGTAGCAAGCACGTGGATGATGAGGAGTAAATCACATGAGACACTGGCTGACGCTACTATTTATTGCGGTTCTATTGGTTTTGCCGCAGCTGGGCGCAACGCCCGAATTCTGGATTACCCAGCTTAACTATATTGGCTTGACCAGCTTGGTCGTGCTGGGTCTGGTGTTGTTGACTGGCGTGGGTGGTCTGACTTCTTTTGGTCAGGCTGCATTTGTGGGCCTGGGTGCATACACTACGGCGTACCTGACGGCTCGCCTGGGCTGGTCGCCCTGGTTCAATCTGCTGATTGGCATGGCCATTACCATGATGGTGGCCTACATTCTGGGCGCGATCACACTGCGCTTGTCCGGTCACTTCCTGCCCCTGTGTACCTTGGCCTGGGGTCTGGCCTTGTACTACCTGTTCGGTAACCTGGAGTTCCTGGGGCAGTACGATGGTATTTCCGGTATTGCTCCTTTGGAGTTCTTCGGTATTTCCCTGTCCTCCGGTCGGGATATTTACTACCTGATCTGGGCCTTTGCCTTGCTGGCCATGTGGGGTACGCGTAACTTGCTGAACTCCCGTCCCGGACGTGCTATTCGCGCTCTGAAGCACGGCAGCGGCATGGCCGAGTCCTTTGGTGTGAACATGGCCAATTACAAGGTCATCGTGTTCGTTTACGCCGCTTTGCTGGCTTGTGTGTCCGGTTGGCTCTACGCGCACTACCAGCGCGCCGTCTCGCCCAGCCCCTTCGGTTTGAACTACGGTATTGAATACCTGTTCATGGCCGTGTTGGGCGGAGCAGGCAGTGTCTGGGGTGCCGTTCTGGGTTCGGCCCTGGTGCTGAGCCTGAAAGACCAGTTGCAGAACTGGTTGCCCAAGCTGCTCAATACCGACATCAACTTCGAGCTGATCGTTTTCGGCATCTTGATGGTTCTGATCTTGCAGTACGCGCGCGACGGTTTGTGGCCCATTCTGCACAAGGCCTGGGAACAGGTTTTCGGTGCACAGAAGCGTCATCAGGCTGCTCCCCCACAAGCCGAGGCTTTGCCTCAACGTGAGCGTCCGCAGGCCGGTTCGCTGGTTCTGGAAGTGAACAAGATTCGCAAGGAGTTCGGTGGTCTGGTGGCTGTGAATGACATCAGCTTCACCTTGAATGCAGGTCAGATCATGGGCCTGATCGGTCCTAACGGTGCGGGCAAGAGCACGACCTTTAACCTGATTACCGGCGTGCTGTCGGCCACCAGTGGTCAGGTCAGCTTTCTGGGGCAGCGGATTGATGGCAAACCTGCACGCGAGATTTCTCGTCTGGGCGTGGGCCGTACTTTCCAGCACGTGCAATTGCTGCCTACCATGACGGTTCTGGAGAACGTGGCACTGGGCGCTCACTTGCGTCGGAATGTCGGTGTGGTGTCCGCCGTCCTGCATACCGAGCGTCGCAGCGAAGCCGAGCTGTTGCACGAAGCGGCTGTTCAGCTGCAGCGTGTGGGTCTGGGTGACTACCTGTACGAAGAGGCGGGCAATCTGGCCCTGGGCCAACAGCGTATTCTGGAAATTGCCCGTGCTCTGGCTTCTGATCCGCTGCTTTTGCTGCTGGACGAACCGGCTGCCGGCTTGCGCTACAAGGAAAAGCAGGAACTGGCCAAAGTGCTGGATCAGCTGCGTAGCGAAGGCATGAGCATTCTGCTGGTGGAGCATGACATGGACTTTGTCATGAATTTGACGGACAAGCTGGTGGTCATGGACTTTGGCACCAAGCTGGCCGAAGGTTTGCCCAAGGAAATTCAGGAAAATCCAGCCGTGCTGGAAGCCTACCTGGGTGGTATTGATGACGACCTGGATCTGGATCAGGTCAATGAGCCCGCCTCGGCAGGAGCAGCGCTATGAGTTCGGCACAATCGAAAGACATTATTCTGAAGGTAGACAATCTGGCGGCTCAGTACGGCAAAGTCAGTGCGGTGATGGGTGCCAGCCTGGACGTGCGTGCCGGCAGCATTGTGACCGTGATTGGTGCCAACGGCGCCGGTAAGTCCACTTTGCTCAATTCCATGATGGGCTCCTTGCCTAGCGTGGGCCGCAGCACAGGCTCGGTGCAGTACGAAGGGCAGGAGATCAGCCATTGGGAAGTGGAGCGTCGCGTTGCGGCCGGTATTTCCCTGGTGCCAGAGCGTCGCGAGCTGTTTGGCAGCATGACAGTAGAAGACAATCTGCTGCTGGGCGGTTTTCGCCTGTATCGTGCCCGCCATCCCGGTTGGCGCGACACCATGGACAAGGTCTACACCTTGTTTCCCCGCTTGAAAGAGCGTCGTACACAGCTGGCAGGGACTTTGTCAGGCGGGGAGCGGCAGATGCTGGCCGTAGGCCGTGCCTTGATGGCGCAACCCAAAGTGCTGATGCTGGATGAACCCAGTCTGGGCCTGGCGCCGCGTGTGGTGCGGGAGATCTTCATGATCATTGCCCGACTGCGCAGTACCGGCGTGGCCATCTTGCTGGTCGAGCAAAACGCTCGTGCCGCTTTGCAAGTGGCTGACTACGGTTATGTTCTGGAGACGGGCGATGTGGTGCTGCAAGGGCCCGCGTCTGACCTGGCTCATAATCCCCGAGTGATAGAAAGCTATCTGGGCTTGGGGCAGGGCAAACGCGAGCAGGAAGAGGCGACAGCTTAGAAGCGGTAGCCGACCCCGATGGTGGCAACCACGGGGTCCAGCTTGGCTTTGCCAATGGACTGGCCGTTCAGCTTCACGTCTGGGCGGATGCTGATGTAACGCACGTCAGCATTCAGGAACCAGTTCTTGTCCAGCTTGTAATCCACACCGACCTGGGCTGCAAAACCCCAGCTGTTTTTCAGCTTCAGGTCGGAACCCGCCAGAGCACCGCGCGACTCGGTGTCAAAGAACATGGTGTAGTTCACACCCACACCCACATAGGGCTGGAAGTCGCTGTCAGGCAGGAAGTGGTATTGCAGGCTCAGGGTTGGGGGCAAGTGCTTGGTCTTGCCGATACGACCCAGATTGCTGTCGATATTGTGCTGGAAGGGGAAAGCGCCCAGCAGCTCAATACCAATATTGCGGGTGGCCATGTAGGTCAGCGAGAAGCTGGGGCGAGCATTATTGCCTACGTCCAGCTTGACGGTGCCGTCAGCCACAGAGCCGTTATTGGATTTTGGGGATACCCAGGTCACGCCACCTTTGAGCAAGAAATCACCCGCTTCGTGTGTTTGGCCTTGAGGCGCGTACAAAACAGCGGCCAGTCCAACAGCAAGCAAGGACAGGTGCAGACCTGGAATCAAGTGGCGGGATTTCATAGGAGCTCCGTAGGTGTGTGTAAAGCCTACAGAGTGCATGAGGGCTGGGCCTGCGGATTTGATCCAAAGCAAGCTTCAGAGGTAGTTGGCCGCCTGACCTTGTTGTAGATCAAGTAAGCAGAATTCATGCGGGGCCAATTTGGCCGCTATGTCTGTTTTTAGCATCACCTGGTAACAGCCCGGAAATGGAAAGCCTTGGAACCCGTCCGGTTATTTCTGGGCATTTTTCCACTTTTCGGGATGCCTGTTTATTGGGATCCTGTACCTGCCTTCCAGGCAAGGACAAGCAGGGGGAAGACGCAGGTTTGGAGCTTGGCGAATCAAGTGCTCATACATTCAGGAGTGCGTGCAGGGCTTCGTATTTATGGCTTAATTCGTTGCGGCTGAATCGCTCGATAATTTGCCCTTGTTCCAGCACATGAAACTGATCGCTGAACTCTGCCGAGAACTGCGGGCATTGTTCGGCCAGCACAATGGTGTAGCCCTCATTGCGCAGCGTGCAGATCAACTTGCTCAGTGTCTGGGCCTGCACCGGGGCCAAGCCCTCGGATACCTTGTCCAGAAGCAGCAGATTCACACCCGTGCGCAGCAAGCGCGCAATCGCCAGTATCTTTTGTTCCCCAGTAGACAGGTGGGTAGCCATATGGTGGCGACGCTGCTCCAGACTGGGCAATAGTTCATAGATTTGTACCAGCGACATTCCACCACCCAGGGCTGTGCCTATGGCAGGTGGCAGCAGGAGATTTTCCTCGCAGCTCAAGCCGGTAAAAATACTTTGTTCGTAGGGGCTGTAGCCCACGCCCAGATCTGCCAGCTGATGCTGGTTCAGGTGAATGGCTTCGGTGCCTTGGATACGGATGGAGCCGCGGCGGCTATCCGTTAAACCCACGATGGCGCGTAGCATGGCGCTGCGGCCGGCCCGGTTGCGGCTCAAGACAGTGCAGATTTCGCCGGAAGCGACCTGCAAATTCAAACCGCGCAAGAGCGGGAACTCTCGGTGCCAGGCGTACAGATTCTCAATATCCAGGGCAGCCCGTGTCATGAGAACGCTCCTTGTCGTGAGTCGTCAATATGGGCCTGTACGTTGGCTGGTCGGCGCAGGAACCCGTTACGCGTCCTTTGCCTCTTACCGCGGTGATTCCATCGCCAGCAAACTATAGGCAGAGTCCTTCATGCGTTTCAGTATGGAAGCGCCGACGAAGCAAAACTATGCGGGTTTGTCATAGGATGGTCCGGTTTAATGCACTGTTTGGTAAACAAATGTTGTTAAACCGGGTATGTGTTACTTAAGTGTTAACGGTTTTCGGTTTGAAGTCGCATAAATCCGAGATGCCGCACTGGGGGCACTTGGGCTTGCGGGCTACACAAATGTAGCGGCCATGCAAAATCAGCCAGTGGTGGGCGTCCAGCAAAAAAGGCTTGGGTATGACTTTCTCCAGCTTCTTTTCCACTTCGACCACGTTCTTGCCGGGCGCAATGCCGGTGCGGTTCGCTACACGGAAAATATGTGTGTCTACCGCAATGGTGGGCAGGCCAAACGCGGTGTTCAAGACCACGTTGGCAGTTTTACGACCTACACCGGGAAGCGCTTCCAGAGCGGCGCGATCACAGGGAACCTTGCCTTGATGCAAGTCCAGCAGCATCTGACAGGTCTTGATGACATTGGCGGCCTTGGTCTTGTACAGACCGATGGTCTTGATGGCCTCGCGCAAGCCTTCTTCACCCATGGCCAGAATTCCTTCGGGCGTGCCATGCTCGGGAAAGAATCGGGCTGTGGCCAGGTTCACGGAGCGATCAGTGGCCTGGGCCGACAAAATCACGGCAATCAGCAGCTGAAAGGTGTCAGCGTATTCCAGTTCGGTGGTGGGTTTGGGGTTGGCAGCCTGAAAACGACTGAAAATCTCGTAGCGCTTGGCAGCGTTCATGGTGTGGTTCCGCTTGCAGTCTTGCTGGCACGGCGGGCACGGGCGCGAGCCAGGGCAGAGGCGATGGATGCCTCGCGTTTATCAGCCTGATCGGCATCATTGGCCAGAACGGGTTTATTGGCCAGGGTACGGGCCGCCAGGTCCGAGCTTTCCTTGTGGCGATTCAGCAGGCGCTCCCGGCGCTGTTCGGTATCCAGGCGTGCTTGAGCGGCCTGTTCGGCGCTCCAGTCGTCGGTGGGCACCATGCTGATGCAGTCCACCGGACAGGGTGGTACACAGAGCTCACAGCCCGTGCAGCGATCGGCCAGCACGGTATGCATCAGCTTGTTGGCGCCAATAATGGCGTCCACCGGACAGGCCTGGATGCACAAGGTGCAACCAATACAGTGTTCTTCGATAATCACCGCCCGACTGGGGCCGGTGAATTCGCCACAGGACGGATCCAGGGGCAGGGCCTCACGACCCAGCAGCTCGGCCAGGGCTTGTACGCCTTCCTGCCCGCCTGGCGGGCAGCGGTTGATGGCCTCGCCCTCAAGCGCGATGGCTTGGGCATAGGGCAGACAGGCGTCGTAACCACAGCGGGTGCACTGGGTTTGAGGGAGCAGGGCGTCAATGCGCCGTATTAAGGTGTCGGACATGAATGCAAAAACGGGGCCATCTGGCCCCGTCAGAAACGGCCTAAGCCAAATATCAGTTGTGCTGACGGATGAAGTCCCTGATTTTAGGACAGATCAGCGTGCGCCAGCGACTTCCGGAGAAAATCCCGTAATGCCCACAGTTGGGTGCGGTGAATTGTTGCTTGAGTTCAGGGGCAATTTTTGCGCACAGCGCTTGAGCCGAATGGGTCTGGCCCTGGCCGGAAATATCGTCCAGTTCGCCTTCAATGGTGAACAAGGCTACGCCATCAATATCTTGTGGACGAACCTGTTCGCCATGCACGTGCCATTGGCCCTTGGGCAGGCGGTGCTCCTGGAACACAATGCGGATCGTGTCCAGATAGAACTCGGCGGGCATATCCAGCACGGCATTGTATTCGTCGTAGAAACGGCGGTGTGCTTGTGCGTCGTCATCATCACCCTTGATCAGGTGCTGATAAAAATCGTAGTGCGAGCTGACGTGACGATCCGGATTCATGGCCACAAAGCCGGCATGCTGCAAAAAGCCGGGGTACACGCGACGGTGAGCACCGGGGTACTTGGTGGGCACGCGATGAATCAGGTTGTTTTCAAACCAGGAGTAGGACTTGGTCGTGGCCAGACGGTTCACTTCCGTAGGCGACTGACGCGTGTCGATGGGACCACCCATCATGATCATGCTGCGCGGCATCACGGCCGAGCGGCGGGTTGCCATTAGCGAGACGGCAGCCAGTACTGGCACTGTGGGTTGGCAAACCGACATGACGTGCACCTTCGAGCCCAGCGCCTGGATGAACTCCTGTACATACAGAACGTAATCGTCCAGATGGAAGGGGCCGGCCGAACGGGGCACCATGCGGGCATCAATCCAGTCGGTGACATAGACGGAGTGATCGGGCAACAGCGCACGTACGGTTTCACGCAGCAAGGTGGCGTGGTGGCCGGACAAAGGGGCTACCAGCAAAATTGTGGGGTCCTGAGCGGCTTTGGGGTGATCACGCTCGAAGTGGATCAACTTGCAGAAGGGCTTGCTCAGGTGTTCGACCTCGCGCACGGCAACGGTCTGGCCGTCGATCCGGGTTTCGTTCAGCCCCCAGGCTGGCTTTTCGTAATCCTTGCCGATACGGTGTACCAGTTCAGAGGCCGCCGCCAGTTGGCGCGACAGGGGCGTGTAGGCCAGTGGACTGTATGGGTTGGAGAACCATTGGGAGCTGGTGCCGGTAAAGGCAGCCAGCGGGGCCAGAAAGGACCGCTGAAGTTCGTGCAGATCGTAAAGCATAATGTGCGCCTTGGTGTTGCCTAATTTGATACAGAGGAATGTATATGCTTATTCCTGTGGGAAACAATACGACGTTTACCGTTCCTCTGTACTTGGGATTTTCCCTTGCTGCAGTGCGGCAAGTTTTTTTATCAAAAGGCGAGATTGGGCGCAAGAGTGGCTGGATAGGAACGCAGCCACCGGGTCGGACTTCTATAGAGCGAGCGAAGGGCTTAGCGCTCCAGATACTGTAGTTTGTTCTCCACACCGTTCCAGTCGTCCGCATCTTCCAGCGGTTTCTTGGAGCGGTTGATGCTGGCAAAAATAGGCGTCAGTTCTGCGTTCAGTTCGATGAAGGGAACTTGATCCTGCGGCACATCTTCTTCAGCAAAAATGGCATTGGCCGGGCATTCGGGAATACAGACGGCGCAGTCAATGCACTCGTCCGGGTCAATCACCAGAAAGTTCGGGCCTTCACGAAAACAGTCGACGGGGCACACATCCACACAATCGGTGAATTTGCACTTGATACAGTTTTCGGTGACGACGTGGGTCATTTCAGTAACACTCCTGCGGTATCGCTAAGGCGGTCAGTCACGGCAAAGGGCCGTGGATGGGGTGCGCGACAACGCACAGGGCCTGAACGATAAAAATGGGATTTAAATCGAATCTTTCGATTTTAACGAATATTCAGCTTCTTGCTTATTGAGATGGCGCAATAGCTCACCTGCTAGATAGCTGTACGCAAGAACTGGCGCCCGTGCTATGGTTGCGCAATCAAAATCGGTAGGTTTGTGATGATCATTACCTCTTTACTTGATACTGACCTGTACAAGTTTTCCATGATGCAGGTTGTTTTGCATCATTTCCCGGCTGCGCACGTGGAGTATCGCTATAAGTGCCGTACTCCCAATATTAATTTGAGCCAGTACCTGGACGAGATTCGGGCGGAAATTCACGCACTGTGCCAGTTGCGTTTTTCAGACGCCGAGCTGGATTATTTGCGTAGCCTGCGCTTTATCAAAAGCGACTTCGTCGATTTTCTGGGCCTGTTCCACCTGCCCGAGCGCTGCATTCAGGTGCAGGCCGGTGATGTGCCCGGCGAGATCGAAATTTCGGTTCAGGGGCCCTGGCTGCACACGATCCTGTTCGAGATCCCGGTGCTGGCCATTGTGAACGAGGTTTACTTTCGCAACGAATGTCCGCAGCCGCCATGGGCAGAAGGGCGCGAGCGTCTGCAGTCCAAGATGCGGCTGGTGGTGGATGATCCGGCCCTGAGCGACTTTCGTGTGGCTGACTACGGTACGCGCCGCCGCTTTTCCAAGCAGTGGCACGAAGAAGTGGTCACTACCATGATCGAGCAGATGAAGCCGCACTTTGCGGGCACCAGTAACGTCTGGCTGGCCATGAAGTATGGGGTGACGCCGCTGGGCACGATGGGGCACGAATACTTGCAGGCTTGTCAGGCTCTGGGCCCCCGTTTGCGTGACTCGCAGATTTTTGCTCTGGAAGTGTGGGCCAAAGAGTATCGCGGTGACTTGGGTATTGCCTTGTCGGATGTCTACGGCATGGATGCCTTCCTGCGCGACTTTGACATGTACTTCTGCAAGCTGTTTGACGGTGCTCGCCATGACTCGGGTGACCCATTCATTTGGGGCGAGCGCTTGCTGGCGCACTATCAGGCCAACCGTACCGATCCACGTACCAAGACCTTGGTGTTCTCTGACGGTTTGACCATACCCAAAGCCATTGAGCTGGCCCTGCGTTTTGCAGGCCGCTGCAAGGTGTCTTTCGGGATAGGCACCAACCTGACCAATGACCTGGGCCATGAGCCCTTGCAGATTGTCATGAAGATGGTGCGTTGCAATGGCCAGCCCGTGGCGAAAGTCTCGGATGCGCCTGAAAAGACCATGTGTGATGATCCGGCGTATCTGGCTTACTTGCGGCAGGTTTTTCAGCTGCCTCCGGCTTAGAGCTTGAGGCTTCCCTTCTTGAGGTCCTTGCTGCTTGAGGCAAATGCTGCTTGGGTAGGGGAGCTAAGGGCATCGTAGTCAGTGATGCTCGTGATTTCAGACGGGCGGCATCGTTTTAAAGCGATAAAGCTATAGCACTAAAAGTTTGAATCAAAGCCCTTTGCACACGCAAAGGGCTTTTTCATAGACACAGCAGTGCCGCCAGATGCCCACCGGCTTCCCGAGCCTGGGCAATTTGCTCTTCACTCAAGGTCTTGGGAGCCAGAATGGCTTCTGGCGTCTGGGCGTGAAAATTGAAGATACGGATGGGGGCGGCCAGCTCCAGCCGCCAGCCCGTACAAATCCGCTCCAGTTGCCGTTGCGCACCTTGTCCGTCGCTACCCGCACTGATCAGGGCGGAATAAGGACGCCCGTTGAGTTGATCCAGCACCTCGTAATAGTTCCGGTCCAGACATTCTTTCATGGCACCGCTCAGACTGCCCAGATTCTCGGGCGCGCAGAACAAATAGGCGTGGGAATCGCGCAAATCCTGTGCTTGCACCTGATCACAATGCAAGCGTTTGATACAGACCTGCTCTGTCTCGCCCAGTTCTTTGAGGACCTGCAGCGCGCCTTCCTCGGCCTGTTCGGCCAGTTGACGGGCGGCGCCGGTACGGGAGTGCCAAATCAACAGAAGCTGGCGGCATGTGTTCAGACTCATAAGCTCTTACTCGCGGTGATAGACTAGCGTCTACAGTATAGAGAGCCACTTCAGCGCTGAGTGGCCACATCGACGTAATCCACATGAATCACACCGCTTCTCCCCCTATGGCCGAGTCGGCCTTCAATCCTCAATGGTTCGCGCAAGCCAGCCACGGACTGGATGAAGCAGGGCGTACGCTATTGCAGGCGGCTGCCGACTGGGCGGGGCCTATTTTGCTGGATCTGGCCGGAAGTACCGGCGAACCCTTGGACAGCCATTGCGCTCAGGTCGCGCTTATTTTGGCTGGCTTGGGTGTGGACGCTCAAACCCGTGCCAGCGCCTTGCTGGCCGTCACTCCTGCTCCTGGGCCGGAGGTCAAGCAGGACCCGGTTCAGAAAGCCTTTGGTGCCGAAGTCATGACGCTGGTACGTGGCTCACGCGCCTTGTACCGTCTGGGCTCGTTGACAGGTCAGGCCAAGGAGCAGACAGGCGGGGGCGATCAAAAGGAAATGAAGCGCAAGATGCTGCTGGCGATGGCCGCTGACTTGCGCATTGTGATGATGCGTCTGGCGTCGCGCCTGCAGTCCTTGCGCTGGTATCGGCAGTCCAAGACCGTCTGCCCGGTCGAGTTTGCGCGTGAAACGCTGGAGCTTTATACGCCCTTGGCGAATCGTTTGGGGATTTGGCAGATCAAGTGGGAAATGGAAGATCTGGCCTTTCGCTTTCTGAATCCCGAGGTCTACAAGAATATTGCCAGTAAGCTGGAAGACAAGCGCGTAGAGCGCGAAACCCTGATCAGTCAGGTGCGCGACCAACTGCTGGCAGCCTTGAAACGCGAGCATATCGTGGCTGAGGTTTCAGGCCGGCCCAAGCATATCTTCAGTATCTGGAACAAGATGCGCAACAAGCATCTGGATTTCGATCAGTTGTTTGATCTGCGCGCCTTGCGTGTCATTGTTGATGACGAGCGCAGCTGCTACCACACCCTGGCGGTGGTGCATTCGCTGTGGACGCCGGTGCCCGAGGAGTTTGACGATTACATCTCCCGGCCCAAGCCCAATGGCTACCGCTCCCTGCATACCGTTATTGCGGATGCACAGGGGCGCTGCTATGAAATTCAGATCCGCACGCGCGACATGCACCAGTTCGCGGAATACGGGATGGCTGCCCACTGGCGCTACAAGGAGGCTGGAGCCCAAGGCGGACAGCAGGTGGCCGATGGTGAGGACGATAGAAAGATCGCCTGGATGCGTCAATTGCTGGCCTGGGACAGGGAGGCGTCCACCTCGAACGCTACCGAGCCTGGCCTGCAAGCAGACAGCAGCAAAGATTCGGCTTCCGAAAAGGTAGTAGAGCCCGTTGCCAGCAAGAAACCGGCTGTTGGCAGGCCTTTGAAGGCTCAGGAAGACGAACATATTTATGTGCTGACGCCGCAGGCTCGGGTTATCGAGCTGCCTGTGGGGGCGACGCCGGTGGACTTTGCCTACTACCTGCATACCGATCTGGGCCATCGTTGCCGGGGTGCGCGGGTTGATGGGCAGATGGTGCCTTTGTCCACGCGCTTGTCGACTGGTCAGACGGTAGAGATTGTGGCGGCTAAATCCGGCGGTCCATCGCGTGACTGGCTGAACGTGCAGTTGGGCTTTTTGGCCAGCCCACGCTCGCGCTCCAAGGTGCGCGCCTGGTTCAACGCGATTGAATTGCAGCAGCGCATCTCCCAAGGCCAGAGCATGGTCGAAAAAGAGTTGCAACGGCTGGGTCGTACGGCTGTGAACCTGGAGCAGATGGCGCAACAGCTTGGCTTTGCCAAGGCAGATGACCTGTATGTTGCCGTGGCCAAGGATGAATTCAGCCTGCGCCAGGTGGATGCCTTGTTCCGTGAAGATGTGCAGGAGGAAGAGCCCGTACAGCGTGTGTTTGATGCGGCCCGGGAAAGTGTTTCCAAGACCGGGAAAAGCGGCGTGCTGGTGGTGGGTGTGGATTCGCTAATGACGCAACTGGCCCGTTGCTGCCGTCCCGCACCCCCTGATCTGATCGCCGGTTTTGTGACTCGTGGCCGGGGAGTGTCCATACACCGTGCCGACTGCAAGTCCTACCAGGAACTGGCTGATCGACAACCTGAAAGGGCTATTAGCGTCGATTGGGGCGATACGGGGGATACTCAGTATCCCGTGGATCTGGCCATTGAGGCTCAGGAGCATCCCAGCCTCTTGCGTGATCTCTCGGAGGTGTTTGCCCGCCTGCGTTTGAACGTAACGGGTATCAACACCTTGAGTCGCCGCTCGTTGACGCGCATGATATTTACTATTGAAGTGCGTGATGGCGAGCAAATTCAAAAGGCTTTAGCGGCCTTGAACGAGTTATCGGGCGTCAGCGCCCGCCGCTACTCGTCCTGAACTGCTAAAATCGGTAAACCTAAACCTCGCGGGCGTTGTGCCCGCGATTGTTCTTGTCAATCAAGAGAGCGAGCTTTGAAAACCTATACCTTGCCCGACCCGGATGGACATTTTGGTCAGTTTGGTGGTTCGTTTGTCGCTGAAACGCTGGTCCACGCCCTGGACGAGTTGAAAGCAGCCTACGAACAGTATCGGAACGATCCTGAGTTTCTGCGCGAGTTTCACTACGAACTCAAGCATTTTGTCGGTCGTCCCAGCCCCGTGTACCATGCCCGTCGATGGTCGGAGCAACTAGGTGGAGCTCAGATCTGGTTCAAGCGCGAAGATCTCAATCACACTGGCGCACACAAGATCAACAACTGTATCGGTCAGATTCTGCTGGCTCGCCGCATGGGCAAGCCCCGTATTATTGCTGAAACCGGTGCAGGCCAGCACGGCGTGGCAACGGCTACGGTCGCCGCCCGCTATGGTCTGGAGTGTGTGGTCTACATGGGTAGCGAAGACGTACGCCGTCAGGCTTCCAATGTGTACCGTATGAAGTTGCTGGGTGCGACGGTCGTTCCTGTGGAATCCGGTTCGCGCACGCTGAAAGATGCGCTGAACGAAGCCATGCGCGACTGGGTCACCAATATCAGCAATACCTTCTACATTATTGGTACGGTGGCTGGACCTCATCCTTACCCGATGATGGTGCGCGACTTCCAATGCGTGATCGGTGACGAGTGCGTGGAGCAAATGCCTCAGGACGCCGGTCGTCAGCCGGACTACGTTTTGGCGTCGGTGGGTGGTGGTTCCAATGCCATGGGCATTTTCTACCCCTACATCGAGCACAAGGATGTGGAGCTGATCGGAGTGGAAGCGGCTGGCCGCGGTCTGGATACGCTGGAGCACTCGGCTTCCCTGAACAAGGGCATGGTGGGTGTGCTGCACGGTAACCGTACCTATGTGCTGCAGGACGATGACGGTAACGTCATGCCTACGCACTCGGTGTCGGCTGGCCTGGATTACCCCGGTGTGGGTCCCGAGCACGCCTGGCTGAAAGATTGTGGCCGTGCGCAATACGCCACCTGCACCGATGAAGACGCCCTGAAAGCGTTTCACGATTGCTGCCGCATCGAAGGCATCATGCCCGCGCTGGAGTCCTCGCACGCGCTGGCGCATGCGGCTCGCATTGCCCCGACTTTGCCCAAGGATAAAATCATCCTGGTCAGTTTGTCCGGTCGCGGTGATAAGGACATGCACACGGTCGCCGAGTACGGCGGCTTGACTCTGTAAGCAATCGGGAACGGATATGTCGAGTAATGTGCGTCTGAAAAAGACGTTTGAAGGTTTGAACGGGCGCTGTGCCCTGGTGCCTTATATTACGGCCGGAGACCCTTCGGTGCCCGCTACCGTGGCCTTGATGCATGCCTTGCGTCAGGCCGGGGCAGATGTCATTGAATTGGGTGTACCGTTTTCTGATCCCACTGCCGATGGCCCGGTGATTCAGCAAGCGGCTGAACGTGCCATCAGCCGTGGTGTGGGCTTGCGTAAAGTGCTGGAGATTGTGCAGCAGTTTCGCTTGATCGACGAGGAAACGCCGGTTGTTCTGATGGGTTACGCCAATCCTATTGAGCGTATCGGTCAGGCTGAATTTGCTGTCATGGCAGGCAAGGCGGGTGTGGACGGTGTGCTGACGGTGGACTACCCACCTGAGGAGTCCGAGGATTTCACCCGTTTGCTGACCGAGCAGGGCGTGGATACTATTTTCCTGCTCTCGCCTACGTCCACGGACGAGCGTATTGCCAAGGTAGCCGCTTTGGCGCAGGGCTATGTGTATTATGTGTCCCTGAAAGGTGTGACCGGTTCGGCCCAGATTGATGTGGCTGATGTGGAACACCACTTGCAGCGTATTCGTCAGCACGTCAAAATTCCGGTCGGAGTGGGTTTCGGGATTCGGGACGCGCAAAGCGCCAAAGCTATTTCCCGTAGTGCGGATGCAGTTGTCATTGGCTCCAAGCTGATCCAGACCATGGAACAGGCTGTGCAGGAGAACGCTGGCAAAGAGCAAAAGGATATGGATGCGGCTGCGGTTGCAGCAGCCAGCCAATGGCTCGCACAGATACGTCAGGCACTGGATAATTAGCCTAAATACCTATTCCGCGTATAGAATCATCTGCCTGTTCTTTAGGAACAGGCGCTTTTTTTCAGAATAAAGAGCTTGGTGGGCCGGGTGCCGGCCAGGCGAAAACAGGATCTAACAATGAGCTGGATCGAGAAAATACTCCCGCCGCGAATTAACCGTAACCCCGAAAGCAGCCGTCGCGTTCCCGAAGGGCTGTGGGTGAAATGTCCGTCGTGTGAGTCTGTGCTCTACAAGGAAGATCTCCAGGCCACCTTGAATGTCTGCCCCAAATGCAGCCATCACATGCGCATTGGTGCTCGTGCCCGGATCAAGTCCTTGCTGGACCCCGAAGGCCAGACCGAGATTGGTTCCAACACCCGTCCTATGGACCCCTTGAAGTTCCGCGATTCGCGCAAGTACACCGAGCGCGTTTCCGAGGCGGCCAAGCAGACGGGCGAAACTGAAGCCATGGTGGTCATGAGCGGCACGATTCTGTCTGTGCCTGCCGTGGTGGCCTGCTTCGAGTTTGAATACATGGCCGGTTCCATGGGTTCCGTGGTAGGCGAGCGTTTCACACGTGGTGTGCAGGCGGCTATTGCCAACCGTAGTCCTTTTATTTGCGTGGCCGCTTCGGGTGGTGCGCGTATGCAGGAGAGCTTGTTCTCTCTGATGCAGATGGCCAAGACGACGGCTATTTTGGCTGAATTGTCGGATGCGGGTTTGCCGTTTATCAGCATTTTGACTGACCCCACCATGGGTGGTGTGTCGGCCAGTTTCGCTTTTATGGGCGATGTGGTGATTGCCGAGCCTAATGCCTTGATCGGTTTTGCCGGTCCTCGCGTGATTGAGCAGACTGTGCGCGAGAAACTGCCCGAAGGCTTCCAGCGTGCCGAGTTCTTGCTGGAGAAGGGCGCTATCGATATGGTGGTTGATCGTCGCGAGCTGCAGCGTGAGCTGGCCGAGTTGCTGGCTTTGCTGACTCGTCAGCCTGCTGAGGCTGTGTCGCGGCATTCTTGATTGCCAAGGAATTGCTAAAGAAGAACGCCACCTGGGTTTAGGTGGCGTTTTTTTGGGCTGCTGTTTTTTTGGGTAGAGAGGTTTGTGTTATTGAAGCATAGGCTTCTGGGTGGAGACCTCAGGGTGAGATTGGCTTGGTTTTCTTGGTGTGGGGAGTACGGCTCTGGGGCGGGGCCTTGGCCCGTGCTGCGCACGGGTACCCTTGGCTATTGAACAATCCAGGCGCCCAGTGAACTCGCCAGGTACTTGGTCCCCCGGACCAAGTACAAGCGTCTGGCTCGAACAGCACTGGGCTTGCACCCTGGATTGTTCAATAGCCCGCGGCCAAGTCCCTGACTCGCCCCAGAGTCGTACTCCCCACACCAAGAAAAAAGGAATATCGCAGAGGGCTCAAGAAGAGGGAGAAGGAGCCTGGATGGCTGCTCTTTATGGATACGAGAGGAAAAAAAAACGCCGCCCCAAAGGGCGGCGTTTTTAGTCTTGCTGTTTACTGCGTTTCGACCTGTTGCAGCGGCTCGCTGTTCTCGGTTTCTGCAGCACGTTGCTTGCGTGGGCGACCCAGGCGCACTGGTGCGGGCTGGTAGTCGTCCTGTGTTGCCGAGCGAACGGTTTCCACCAGTTCGATGCCCGCTGCGTTCAGTACGGCTTCCAGAGGGGCGGCTGTGGGCTTCTGTGCTTGTTCGGCAGCAGGGGCTTTTGCAGCTGCAGTCGTTTGAGTCTCAACGCGAGTCTCTACGGCTGTGGTTTCCACTGGAGTGGCTTCAACGGCCGGGGCTTCAACTGCTGGTTGTGCTTCTGCGGGAGTAGCAGTTGTCTCCACGGCTTCAGCTTGAGCTTCGGTGGCTTCTGCTTTGGCTGGTTCGGCAGCAACTTCTGCTTGCGCAGGAGCAACAGCTTCTTCAGCGGCAGGAGCTTCTGGCGCTACCTCGGCCTGAGCGGCTGGAGCAGCAACTTCTTCCTGGGCAGTAGCGGTTTCTACGGCTGCAGTTTCCACTGGAGCGGCTTCAACGGCTGGGGTTTCTGCTGCGGCTTGCGTTTCTGCGGGCGCTGCGGCTGTTTCTACAGCTTCAGCTTGAGCTTCGGTCACTTCTGCTTTGGCAGGTTCGGCGGCAGCTTCTGCTTGCACAGGAGCAACGGTTTCTTCTGCGGCTGGAGCTTCTGGAGCAACTTCGGCCTGAACGGCTGGAGTGGCTACTTCTTCCTGGGCTGGAGCGGTTTCAACAGCGTTTACCGGGGTCGTAGCGACTTCTTCAGCTTGTTGTGCGGCTTGAGCAGCGGCAGGAGCTTCTTCAGAGGCCTCTACGGCGACAGGAGCGGCTTCTTGGGCTGCCGGTGCCTCTACGGCTGCTTGTGGCTGTTCAGGCTCGGCTGCTGCGGTTTGGGCGGCAGCTTGTTCCTGGGCATCCAGGGCAGCGGGGTTGAAGCTAGGTGTTTCGTGAGCAACGTAGGCGCTGGTATTGCCTTCTTCGTTGTTCTCTTCGTTCTCGGCTACGGCGTTGGCGTCGGTATTGCGACGACCACGACGGCTACGACGACGGCGACGTTTGCGCTCTGGGTCCAGAGCGCCGTTTTCGCTGTTCTCGTCGGTTTCGGCATCCGAGTTGTCGCTGGTATCAGAGCTGTCAGCCTCGGCCAGCTGTTCAGCGCGGTTTTGCGCTTCTTGCTTGGTGGCGGCCACGGCAGCCACTGCGGCGACGCTGGCCACTGCGGCAGCAGCCTGATCGGGCTGGGCTTCTGTGCTGGCGACGTCTTTGTTCAGCTCGACGTTTTCTGCGCTGCCTTCTTCACGGCGTTGACGGCCACGGCCACGGCGGTTGCGTGGGTTGCGGCTGTTGCTGCTGCCTTCGTCGGCAGTGGCGGGCGTCGTGTTGGCGCTTTGTGGAGTTTCCAGAGCAGATTCGTTACCTGCTGAGGCGTTACGGCGGCGACCACGGGTATTCCCCCCGGTGCTTTCCGTGCTGGCTTTTTCTTCCTGAGCCGCTTCCGGGCGGTTGGACTGGCGACGGCCACGACCACCTTGGCCACGGCCACTATTGGATTGGCCGGGACGACCTTGGCGGCGGCCAGAGGACGATTTGCTGCCTTCGGATTTGGTGGTCTCGGCCACGGGTTCGGCAGGTGCGCCGGACAACCAGTTCAGCAGGCGCTTGAGCAGGCCGGGTTTGTTGTCGCTAGCAGCGGCGCTGGCGGCTGCGGCGGCAGCAGGCTTGCTCATGGGAGCTGGCTGGGCCGGTGTGGTGCTCTTGACCAGGGCTTCTGGACGAGGCTTGATTTCGTGGCTGCGGTGCGGCACCAGGCTGTCTTGCTGCTCAGGCTGCTGGACCAGCTCGTAGCTGCTGCGCAGTTCATCCAGGCGTGGGTCGTCGTGGCGCAGGCGCTCGATGATGTGGTGCGGGGTTTCCAGATTCTTGTTCGGAATCAGGATCAGGGCAATGTTCAGGCGCGATTCGATCTTGGTGATGTCAGCGCGTTTTTCGTTCAGCAGGAAGGTAGCCACATCCACCGGCACCTGAGCGTGCAGGGCGGCTGTGCCTTCTTTCATGGCTTCTTCTTGCAGCAGACGCAGTACATGCAGAGCGCTGGATTCGGCATCGCGAATGACGCCAGTGCCGGTGCATCGTGGGCAAGTAATGTGGGAGCCTTCGTTCAGGGCAGGGCGCAGGCGCTGACGGGACAGTTCCATCAGACCAAAGCGCGAGATCTTGCCCATCTGGACGCGAGCACGGTCCAGGTGCAGGGCATCACGCAGGCGTTGTTCGACAGCACGCTGGTTCTTGCTGTCTTCCATATCGATAAAGTCGATAACAATCAGGCCACCCAAGTCACGCAAACGCAACTGGCGGGCCACTTCGTCGGCGGCTTCCTGGTTGGTGCGCAGGGCGGTTTCTTCAATGTCGGCACCACGCGTGGAGCGAGCCGAGTTCACGTCAATGGCAACCAGGGCCTCGGTGTGGTCGATAACGACAGCACCGCCCGAAGGCAATTGCACGGTACGCGAGTAGGCGGTTTCGATCTGGTGTTCGATCTGAAAGCGCGAGAACAGCGGGATGTCATCGCGGTACATCTTTACGCGATGCAGATTGTCGGGCATGACCACGCTCATGAAAGCGGCGGCCTGCTCGTGAATCTCGTCCGTGTCGATCAGGATTTCGCCAATATCGGGCGAGAAGTAATCGCGGATGGCCCGGATAACCAGGCTGGATTCCAGATAAATCAGGATAGGAGCTGCATTGTCGCGGGCAGCGCCGTCAATGGCGGTCCACAACTGCATCAGGTAGTTCAGGTCCCACTGCAGTTCCTCGACGCTGCGGCCGATACCTGCGGTGCGAGCGATGATGCTCATGCCCTGCGGGATGTCCAGCTGGTCCATGGCTTCGCGCAGTTCCTGGCGGTCTTCGCCTTCAACGCGGCGCGATACGCCACCCCCACGGGGGTTGTTGGGCATCAGAACCAGATAGCGGCCTGCCAGGGAAATGAAGGTGGTCAGGGCAGCGCCCTTGTTGCCACGCTCTTCTTTTTCAACCTGGATGATCAGTTCCTGGCCTTCAACCAGGGCGTCCTGGATGCGGGCGCTGCGTACATCAACCCCTTCCTTGAAGTAGCTGCGAGCTACTTCCTTGAATGGCAGAAAGCCGTGACGCTCTTCACCGTAGCTGACGAAGCAGGCTTCCAGGCCGGGTTCGATGCGGGTGATGACCCCTTTGTAGATATTGCCTTTGCGCTGTTCGCGCCCGGCTGTTTCGATGTCGAGGTCAATCAGTTTTTGACCGTCGACAATGGCGACGCGTAGTTCTTCTTGATGCGTCGCATTGAACAACATGCGTTTCATGAGTGTGGATCTCCGTTGTCATGGAGCACCGAAATATCGGCGCACGACCGCGGGTCACAGGTGTGTAGCGCTATAGCTGCATCAGTTTGGTGCAGGCAGGCAAAATCGGCCTACCGGCTTATAGTCTGGGAGGCACGAGTCGCGCCAAAGCGCGAAGTTCAATCAGCAGGGGGGTCAGAGTCACGGTGTGTGTTTGACGAATATAAAATTGCTGGGGGAACGGCAGCCGCATAAATCATGCGGCTGGTGCAAAAGAGCGGGACAATCTGTGCAGGAATTCAGCGCCGCACGCGGGAGGAAAACATCTCTTGGAAAGCGGGCCTTCTTGCCACACGACTTTCGCTATTTCGGACTCACCCCGGCGACCTTATGACCCGGAAGCTGGAACTCAAGGATACAATTATCAGTCCTTGGTCATCCAACGGAGACGCACCCTTTGCATCTCTACGCTGGACCCAGTCTCAGCTTCCATAGGCTGAAGCGATTATATGCCCCTTTTTGTTATGTGCAAACCTCATGAATCACAAAGATCAGCCCCTCAAGTGCGAATATTACGCATTGATGAAACGCGGGCAGGTCAGCGTATAGATAATTTTTTGTTACGTGAATGTAAAGGGGTGCCAAAAAGTCACATTTACAAAGCGATCCGTGGCGGTCAGGTGCGCGTGAATAAAGGCCGTATCAGCAGTGACTATCGTTTGCAGGACGGCGATATGGTGCGCATTCCGCCGCTGCGTCTGCCCGAGCCCGAGCAGCCGCGTCATGTTCCCGCTGCCGTTTTCCCGGTGGTGTTCGAGGACGAGCACCTGATGGTCATCGACAAGCCTGCCGGTGTTGCCGTGCATGGTGGCAGTGGTGTGTCTTTCGGTGTCATCGAGCAGTTACGTGCTGCCCGTCCTCAGGAGCCCTTTCTGGAGCTGGCCCACCGTCTGGACCGGGATACCTCCGGTTTGCTGATTATCGCCAAGCGTCGTGCTGCCCTGGTTGGTTTGCACGATATGTTCCGCGAAATCCGTGCACGCAAGTTTTATTGGGCGCTGGTGCAGGGCGATTGGGTGAACGATCGCCAGCATATCCGTTTCCCCTTGCTGCGCTGGCTGACCGAAAGCGGGGAGCGGCGCGTCAAGGTTGACCCCACAGGCAAGCCTGCGCATACCATCATCACCATGCAGCGCCGTTTTGGCCGCTTTACTTTGGTGCAGGCGGAGCTGAAAACCGGCCGCACTCACCAGATTCGGGTTCATTTGGCCCATTCGGGCTTTCCGATTGTGGGCGACGACAAGTATGGCGACGACGCCATTCGCGATCAATTCGCCCGCCAGGGCTTCAAGCGCATGTTCCTGCATTCGGGACGCCTGGAGTTCAATCATCCTGTCACCGGACAGCCTCTGGTTCTGGAGGCCGCCTTGCCGGCTGCCTGTCAGGCCGTTCTTGAGCGTTTGGAGAAGTAGTTATGACGCGTTACGCCGCCGTTCTGTTTGATTGGGACGGCACAGTTATGGATTCGACGTACTCAATTGCCAGTTCTATTCAGTTGGCCAGTGCGGATCTGCAATTGCCTGTGCCCTCGATTCAGCAAGCCAGCTGGGTTATTGGTTTGTCGCTGGAAAGCGCCTTGTATCGCGCTGTGCCGGATTTGACTGCCGAGCAGATGCCGCTGTTTCTGGAGCGTTATCGTCATCACTTTATGCAGCGTGACCCGCATATCAAGCTGTTTGACGGAATTTTGCCTTTCATGGGTGAACTTCGGGGCCGCCAGATTGCCTTAGGAGTGGCAACGGGTAAAAGTCGTCAAGGTTTGGATAGAGTGCTGCAGCAGGTCAATCTCAGCACTTTTTTTGATGCTACCCGTTGTGCAGATGAAACCCGCAGCAAGCCGGACCCGGAAATGCTGCATCAATTGCTGGCCGAATTGATGTTGGAGCCCGAGCAGGTCTTGATGGTGGGCGATACCGTGCACGATATTCATATGGCGGCCAATGCGGGCATGGATAGCGTGGCTGTCACTTACGGCGCGCATGATCCTCAAACCCTGGCCAAGGCTGAGCCCACGGTCATGGTTGATAATGTGGCGCAAATGCGCGATTGGGTATTGGCACGGATTTAATAGGCGGCAAGTCGGTTTGACGACCATCTTGCCAGACAGGTTCAGGAGATGGAGATGTTCAAATCACGTTCGCAGCCCATACGTCCCTCTGAAATTACCGACGAGTCGGTCTGGCGGGCGCGCCGCCGCCTGCTTTTGCAGGCTCCCGGCGCCTTGGCCCTGGCGGCCAGCTTGCCGGGTCGGGCTCAGGCGGTCCCGGTAGGGCAGGACTTGTCGTTCACGCCTTCCCAGCGCTGGAAACTGGACGATATGCCCACCAGCGAGTCCGATGTCACCTCCTACAATAATTTCTACGAATTTGGCACGGGCAAGGAAGATCCTGCCCGCCATTCGGGGAAATTCAAGACTGAACCCTGGACTTTGCAGATTGACGGTTTGGTGAACAAGCCGCTTACCTTGGATATGGACCAGATATTGAAGCTGGCCCCTTTGGAAGAGCGTATTTATCGTCTGCGTTGTGTTGAAGCCTGGTCCATGGTGGTGCCCTGGGTGGGCTATTCCTTGTCGGCCTTGCTAAAGCAGGCGTCGCCCCAGGGCTCGGCCCGCTTTGTTCGGTTTGAAACAGCGGCGGACCCGGAAACCATGCCGGGTCTACGCTCTCGTATCTTGGCCTGGCCCTATGTGGAGGCGCTGCGGTTGGATGAGGCCATGCATCCTTTGACTCTGCTGGCTACCGGTCTGTACGGAAAAAGCCTGCCTGTTCAGAATGGAGCGCCGGTGCGGCTGATCGTGCCGTGGAAGTATGGGTTCAAATCGGCCAAGTCTTTGGTGCGCATCACCTTGACGGACACCATGCCCGAGTCCAGCTGGATGAAGGTGGCTCCGCATGAGTATGGCTTTTACGCCAATGTGAACCCGGAAGTGCCGCATCCCCGCTGGAGCCAGGCCACTGAACGTGTCATCGGTTCGGGATTCTTCGCCACCAAAAAGCCGACTTTGCCTTTTAACGGCTATGCCGAAGACGTGGCAGGTCTGTATGCCGATATGGACTTAAGGCGTTACTACTGATGAGTACCTGGAAGGCTGCGCAGTTGGATAGGCTCAAGCCCTTGGTATTCTTGCTGGGCTTGTTTCCCTTGGGGCGCTGGGTATGGTTGGGTTTCAACAATGGCCTAAGTGCCAATCCAGCTGAATTTTTGACCCGATCCAGTGGGATCTGGGCCTTGGTACTCTTGCTGCTGACCCTGGCTTTAAGTCCTGTAAGGCGTTTGCTGGCTCAGCCCGCCTTGGTGCGTTGGCGCCGCATGTTGGGCTTGTTCAGTTTTTTTTATGCAGCTTTGCATACCTTGGCCTGGGCCTGGTGGGATCGCTCGGGCGACTGGCTGTCCATGTGGCAGGACGTGATGCAGCGGCCCTTGATTGCGATCGGGGTAGTGGCTGTGCTGATTTTATTGGCCCTGACCCTGACCTCCACGCATGGCTGGCAGAAACGTTTGGGTCGTGGTTGGAGCCGCTTGCATCAAACCGTGTATTTGGCGGCGGTCCTTTCCATCCTGCACTTTTACCTGATTCGTACTGGTAAAAATGATGTGGTGGAAGTTTATGTCTATGGTTTGGTTCTGATGGGCTTGCTGGTTTTGCGCCGCTGGCCCGTATTGAATAAGACAGCGCACTAAGCAAAACAGGTAATGAGCATAAGCCCATTACCTGTTTTTTTATCAATCCAGACTTTGCAGAATGGCGGCTGTTTCGGCATCCAAAGTGCCGTCGTAGCGGGCTGGGCGGTAGTGCATCTGGAAGGCGGCGATCACGTTTTGTGTGGCCTTGTCGAACATGCCGCTGTCAGGCGTTTCGTAGCCTGCTTTGCGCAGCAGGGCCTGGGTTTGAGCGGCAGAGGGCAGGGGACGCGTGGCGTACTGCGCCTGCAGTGCTCGGGCCTGTGATTCCTTGTACCAGCGGCCTATACCTGCTTGGGCCAGTTCCTTCCAGGGGAAATGAGGGCCGGGGTCCAGCTTGCGTTGTGGGGCAACATCGCTGTGGCCAATAATATTGCGGGCAGACACGCCATGGCGCTGAGCCAGGTCTTTCAGCAGTGCTTTGATTGCTTCAATCTGCCCGGACGTATACGGAGCCCAGCGACCATCTGCCAAGCGGCCCATATTAACGATTTCGATGCCGATAGAGCCGGTATTCAGGTCTGTGAAACCGTACCAGGAGCCCAGACCTGCATGCCAGGCGCGGCGTTCCTCTGGAACCAGACGGTAGACAGTGGGACGGCGCTCGTCGCTGACCAGGTAATGGGCGCTGACATCACGCTGCGTCAGCACCTTCAAGGAGGTGGCGTGGTCGCCAGCGGTGTAGTGCATGACCAGATAACGCACTCGGCTGTTCTGGCCCTGAGCGCTATAGCTGTCATCAAGTTTGAAGGGACCGCTACTGCCACAGGCCGCCAATAAGGCCGTCAGGCTAAGTACGCTAATCTGAACGCTGCGCTTCAAGGCGGGTGTAAGAAAAGACAGGGATTTCATCTTAACGACCAGCCAGAAACAGGAAAATGCAGGGGGTTTTGTCCAGGGCAGGCGGCTGGCGCTCGCGCCATTGTTCAATGGTGGCAGTCTGGACCAATTCACGTGTACCTGTCAGGTCACGAGCCAGGCACAAGCGTGTTGTGGGCTTGAGGGACTGCAGCAAGGTGCTGTACATGGCCTGGTTGCGATAAGGTGTTTCGATCAGGATCTGGGTTTGTTTCAGAGCTTGGGACTGGCTTTCCCATTGCTTGAGCTGCTTGGCGCGAGCGGCCCCATCTACAGGCGCATAGCCGTGGAATACAAACTGCTGACCGTCCAGGCCGCTGGCCATCAGGCTCAGCAAAATGGAAGAGGGGCCAACGTGAGGGCGCACGGGGATCTTCATTTCGTGGGCCATGGCAACCACCAGCGCACCGGGGTCGGCGACGGCGGGGCAGCCAGCTTCCGATACCAGACCAATGGCTTGACCTTGCAGGGCTGTTTTCAACCACTCACGCATTTCACCGGGTTTGTTGCCGCGCTTGTCCAGCGTGTGAATAGTGATTTCTTGCAGAGGTACCACGGGCTCAACCAGTTTCAGGAAAGCACGGGCGGTTTTGGCGTTCTCGGCAATAAAGACGGTCAGTTCGCGCGTCAAAGCCTTGACGTCGGCGGGTAGCCAGCCGCTGATCGGGCTCTCACTTAAGCCTACGGGGATCAGGTGCAAAGGGGCGGCTTGGGGCATGGCGTATCAGTCCTAAACGGAAGGGGGCAAAAGGGTGGGGCGCAAGGGGTTCAAGCCAAAGTGACGCAGCATGGTGCACAGCTCGATCAGCGGCAGGCCAATGATAGCGGTTGGGTCGTCCGAGCGCATGGACTCCATCAGGGCAATACCCAGGCTTTCGGCCTTGGCGCTGCCAGCGGTGTCATACGGTTTTTCCTGCAGCAAATAGTGCTCGATTTCTTCATCACTCAATGCGCGAAAACGACAATTGGTAACAATATCGCTGCACAGAAATTCCTGGCCATCTGTCACGCATAAAGCGCTATGGAAATCGATGTCTTGACCGCTCAGGCGACGCAGTTGTTTCTGCGCACCGGCATGGTCGCCAGGCTTGCCAATAGCGTCCTGGCCCGATGTGGCGACCTGATCGGAGCCGATCACGAGCGCGCCTGGGTTCAGTTGGCTGATACGGGCCGCTTTTTCACGCGCCAGACGCAGGCTGAGCTGGGCGGGAGCCTCTGCGGGAAGTGGGGTTTCATCAATGTCAGGAGACTGACAGGTGAAAGGCAAGCCCAAACGCGCTAACATAGCGCGGCGATAGACTGAGCTTGATGCAAGGATGAGACGCATAGTGTGTTTTAGCTGTGCTTTGGTTTGACTGCCTTGTGCTTAGCACGGTATTATCTAATGTTTTCTTCGTTATTGAAATGGTTGTAGGCTAGCTTGGCGGTTTGCCGACTGCGCTTTACATGCTTCAATACCGAGGGGCAGGAAAAAAAGCAGTACAAGAAAAAGTGGTAGAGCCCCCAAGCGATACCAAGGCAGTGAAACAAGCAAGCAGCAAACAAGCGAAAGCGACAAATAAAGCAGAACAAACAAGCGGTTCCAGATCCTGGTAAAACCGTGGTTTGATGCCCTAAGCATACTTATGACGACACAGTATATCGACACCTTGAATCTAGCCCGTGCCCCTCAGGAAATGTCGGGTCAGGTGCTGGTGGAAGATTTGTCTCGTCTGGTATCCGATTTGCCCGATCAAGGCGATTTGCGCATTGACTGGAGTGTGTCGGGTCGGGAAGATTCTGCCCGGCGTCGTTTTGTGCATGTGCAGGCCAAAGGTAGTGTCATTTTGGAATGCCAGCGCTGTGTGAAGCCTTTTGAGTGGCCCATCGATATTTCCAACGAAGTACAGATTGTGGCAACCGAGGACGAACTTGAGCTGGATGATGACGATACGGAAGGTCCTGATCGCATCTTGTGTGAAGGCCAGTTGGATGTCCTGGGACTGGTCGAGGACGAGCTGATTCTTAGCGTGCCTTATGTGCCGCGCCATGAGGTTTGTCCCGACGCGCAGTCGCTGTCCATGGAAGCCAAGTCTGAAGACCTGGATGAGTCCGCCTTTGAGCGGCCGTCCCCGTTTGCCGTATTGGGCTCGCTCAAGAAGTCTTGATTGTTTGTTACTAATTCGTTAATTTTTTCGGGCTGCACCCATTTATTCGGGGTTGTCCATCTACAGGAGTCATCATGGCTGTTCAGCAGAATAAAAAGAGCCCGTCCCGGCGTAACATGCGTCGTTCGCACGACGCGCTTACTGGTCCTTCGACGGCTATCGAGCCTACGACTGGCGAACTGCACCTGCGTCACCACATCAGCCCTAACGGCATCTACCGTGGCCGTAAAGTGCTGAAAACAAAGAACGACGAGTAATAGTCTCTTTGTCGTTGCAAGCAACATAGGTTGCATGCTTGATGTCTAACAAAAAAATACGTATTGCCATCGATTGCATGGGCGGCGATATCGGTTTATCCGTCACTGTCCCTGCAGCGCTGCTTTTTGCCAAGCGCTATCCGGATGTGCACTGCTTATTGGTTGGCGAGCCTCAGGCCATCGAGCAAACATTGCGTGCGCAAGGTAATGTCGATACCTCCTGGTACGACATTCTTCCCGCATCCGAAGTTGTCACCATGGCCGATTCGGTCGAGGTGGCCCTGCGCCGCAAAAAAGACTCCTCCATGCGAGTGGCTGCCCAGTCCGTCAAGGATGGGATAGCTGATGCCTGCATTTCTGCGGGCAATACCGGCGCATGGATGGCAATTTCGCGCTACGTACTCAAAACTCTGGATGGGATTGATCGCCCAGCCATTGCCACGTCCATCCCGAACCAAAAGGGCGGGGCCACGATCATGCTGGATCTGGGTGCCAATGTGGATTGCTCCGCAGAACACCTGCTGCAGTTCGCCATTATGGGATCTGCTCTGGCCAGTATTGTGGATCGTCATGAGCGTCCCACCGTGGGTCTGCTCAATATTGGGGAAGAGGTCATCAAAGGCAACGAGGTCGTCAAAAAGGCGGCTGAACTGTTGCGCTCCAGCGGACTGAATTTTTACGGCAACGTAGAAGGTGACGATATCTGCAAAGGTACCGTCAACGTGGTCGTGTGCGACGGTTTCGTGGGCAATGTGGTCCTTAAATCCATTGAAGGGCTGGCCAAGATGGTCGGCAGTATGCTGCGCGACGAATTTACCCGTGACCCATTGAGCAAAGTGTCCGCTTTGCTGGCTCGTCCTGTCTTGAATCGTTTCCGCGACAGGGTGGATAATCGCCGTCATAACGGTGCGGCCCTTTTGGGTTTACGCGGTATTGTTATCAAGAGTCATGGTTCTGCCGATGCCTACGCTTTCGGTTATGCTTTGCAACGGGCCCGCGGTGCGGTGCTCAATGGTCTGCTCAGCGGTACCAGCCAGGCAGTCGAACGCATCATGCAAAGTGTGAACTTGCATGAAGAGCAAAGCGGCGAACCAGATACACGCCATACTTCAGAGCCCTCGTCCTCATAAGAACGGGCTTGATCGGGAACATAAAATGACGATATTTGCCAAGATTATCGGTACAGGCGGCTACCTGCCTCCTCGGATTGTGTCTAACGATGATCTAGCGGTGGAGCTGGCTCAAAAGGGTATCGAAACCTCCGATCAGTGGATTGTCGAGCGTACCGGTATTCATCAGCGTCATCTTGCCGATCCCGGTGTCCGTACCAGCCACTTGGCAACCCAGGCCGCGCGTCAGGCGCTGGAAGATGCGGGCATTGCTGCCCAGGATCTGGACCTGATTGTGGTGGCTACTTCCACTCCCGATTACGTTTTCCCCAGCACCGCGTGTCTGGTGCAGGCCGAATTGGGCAACAAGGGCGCTGCCGCGTACGACGTACAAGCGGTGTGCAGCGGCTTTGTCTATGCACTGACGACTGCCGACGCCATGATCAAGGCCGGCCGTGCGCGCAATGCGCTGGTCATCGGTGCCGAAGTGTTCTCCAGCATCCTGGACTGGAACGACCGCTCTACCTGCGTCCTGTTTGGCGACGGTGCGGGCGCTGTGGTTCTGCAAGCCAGCGATGAACCCGGTGTCCTGGCTGCCCAGCTCAATGCGGATGGCAGTCAAATGGGTATTTTGTGCGCGGCAGGCAATGTCTCGCACGGTCAGGTAGTGGGCGATCCCTTCCTGCGTATGGATGGTCAGGCTGTGTTCAAGCTGGCTGTCACTTCTCTGGCCGCTTCGGCCAATCAAGTCTGCGAACAGGCTGGCGTCTCTCTGGCCGATATCGATTGGCTGGTGCCGCACCAGGCCAACGTTCGTATCATCAATTTTCTAGGTCGTAAGCTGGGTATCCCCTCCGAGAAGGTGGTTATCACGGTTGATCAACATGCCAACACCTCGGCAGCCAGTGTGCCTTTGGCCCTGAATGCCGCTCGCCGGGATGGTCGTATCCGTGCCGGTGATCTGGCGCTGTTGCAAGGCGTGGGTGGCGGCTTTACCTGGGGTTCGGTGCTGGTCCGCTGCTAAGTAGCGCGATCCGGATTACCGCCTCATCTCTTTGGGTTTTTCTACCATGAAAATTGCGTTTGTCTTTCCAGGACAAGGCTCGCAGTCCGTAGGCATGCTCGATGCCTGGGCCGAGTCTGCTGTCGTACAGCAAGCCATTGCACAAGCCAGTCAGTCGCTGGGCCAGGACCTGGCTCAGTTGATAGCACAAGGGCCTGCCGAGGCTCTGAACCTGACTACCAATACTCAACCTGTCATGCTGGCTAGCGCCGTGGCCATGTACCAGGCCTGGATTCAGGCTGGTGGTCCTGCTCCTGCCGTGATGGCCGGTCATAGCCTGGGTGAATACTCGGCCCTGACTGCTGCCGGTGCTCTGAGCCTGGAACAAGCGGTTCCGCTGGTTCGCATCCGTGCCGATGCCATGCAAGCTGCCGTACCTGTGGGTGTCGGTACCATGGCTGCCGTGCTGGGTCTGGATGACGATCAAGTGCGCGATGTGTGTGCTCGTGCCTCTGAGGGACAGCAGATTGTTCAGGCTGTTAACTACAATGCGCCTGCTCAGGTTGTGATAGCCGGGAATGTGGAAGCGGTAGATCGTGCATGTGCGCTGGCTAAAGAAGCCGGTGCCAAGCGTGCCTTGGTGCTGCCTGTATCGGCTCCTTTCCACTCCAGTCTGTTGGAACCGGCAGCTGCTGTGCTGGCCCAGGCTCTGGCCTCGGTTCAAGTGCAAACGCCTGCTATTTCCGTGATCAATAACGTGGACGTAGCCGCGCCTACCGACCCCGAACAGATTAAAGATGCGCTGGTCCGTCAGGCCTGGCATCCCGTGCGCTGGGTTGAGACTATCCAGGCCATGAAGGCTCAAGGAGTCACCCACGTGGTCGAGTGTGGTCCAGGCAAAGTGCTGACGGGGCTGGTCAAGCGTATTGACCGTGATCTGGTCGCCTTGTCGATCAGCGACCCTGCGTCCTTGCAGGCCACTTTGGAAGCCCTGGAGGGAGCATAAATGCAAGAATTGGACCTAAGCGGCAAGACTGCACTGGTAACCGGCGCATCGCGCGGTATCGGTCAGGCGATTGCTAAAGAATTGATGGCACGAGGTGCCAAGGTGGTTGGTACCGCTACTTCCGAGTCCGGCGCACAGGCGATTTCCGCTGTGCTGGATCAGAATGGCAGCTACGGCCATGTTTTGAACGTGGACGACCCGGCTGCTTGCGAAGCGCTGATTTCGGCTTTGAGCAAAGAAGACGGTGGCCCGCACATTCTGGTTAATAATGCCGGTATTACGCGTGACAACCTGGCCATGCGCTTGAAAGATGAAGACTGGGATGCCGTTATCCAGACCAATCTAAGTGCCGTGTTCCGCCTGTCGCGTGCCGTTATCCGCCCCATGATGAAAGCCCGCTGGGGCCGTATCATCAGCATCACTTCGGTGGTGGGCGAGAGCGGTAACCCAGGTCAAGCCAACTACGCAGCTGCCAAAGCAGGCGTGGCTGGCATGAGCCGTGCCTTGGCGCGCGAGCTCGGTAGCCGTAACATTACAGTTAATTGTGTCGCTCCGGGCTTTATTGATACGGACATGACACGCTCTCTGACCCCTGAGCAGTCGGCGGCAATTTTGTCGCAAATCCCCCTGGGACGACTGGGTGCTGCTGAAGATATCGCTAATGCGGTAGCCTTCCTGGCCGGGTCGCAAGCGCAATATATTACGGGCAGCACCATCCATGTGAATGGTGGTATGCACATGTAAGGCTTGGCATCGCGCCCGGCTGAGGTAAAATTGCGGGATTATTTGGGGCCTATTGCTTGAGCCGGCGTTGTAAGAATAACGTTGGGCCTCATACAAGAACGCCGTTTTTTGTCATAGCTTATCCCTCTTAGCAGTATGGATTGGCTATAATTTGCGGGAATTTTTCCCAACTTGGAGAATCTGCATGGAAAGCATCGAACAGCGCGTCAAGAAGATCGTCGCTGAACAACTTGGCGTTAACGAAGCCGAGATCAAAAACGAATCTTCTTTTCTCGACGACCTCGGTGCCGACTCGCTCGACATGGTCGAGCTCGTGATGGCGCTCGAAGACGAATTCGAAACCGAAATACCAGACGAAGAAGCTGAGAAAATCACGACGGTCCAGCAAGCTGTGGACTACATCAATTCTCACAGCAAGCAGTAAGTTCAATTAAGAGGGTGGGCGGCATTGTGCACGCCCTCGCTCCAGAGCGGTTTCCAGAGAGTAGCCTGTGCCCGGCGGCTTTAGCTTGCAAGACGCAGTTATTCCCTTTAAACCGCTTTTTTTGTGTTTAGGAGTCATCCGTGAAACGACGTGTCGTGATTACCGGGCTGGGTATTGTTTCCCCGGTCGGCAACGATATTCCTACCGCGTGGGATAACATCGTCAATGGGCGTTCGGGCATCGGGCGTATTACCCGTTTCGATCCTTCGGCCCTAACAGCCCAGATAGCGGGTGAGGTCAAGGATTTTGATTTAACACCATACATTTCGTCCAAAGAAGCCAAGCAGATGGATACCTTTATCCATTACGGCGTGGTGGCAGGTATGCAGGCCTGGAAGGATTGCGGTCTGGATATCAACAGCATCAATGCTGAGCGTGTGGGCGTTATCGTCGGTTCGGGGATTGGTGGTTTGCCCCGCATTGAAGAAACCCAAAAAGATTATCTGGAACGGGGCCCACGTCGGATTTCTCCGTTCTTTGTGCCTGGCTCCCTGGTCAATCTGGTGTCTGGCCAACTGTCCATCGGCCTGGGCCTGAAAGGTCCTAGCTACGCTGTTGTGTCGGCATGTACAACTGGTCTGCACTCCATTGGTGACGCTGCTCGCTTGATCGAGTATGGCGACGCTGATGTGATGATTGCCGGCGGTGCCGAATCCACCGTGTCCCCTCTGGGCATTGGCGGTTTTGCCGCCATGCGTGCTCTGTCCACCCGTAACGACGATCCTGAAACAGCCTCGCGTCCTTGGGACATGGACCGTGACGGCTTCGTACTGGGTGAGGGCGCTGGTGTGCTGGTGTTGGAAGAGTACGAGCATGCCAAGAAACGTGGCGCACGCATTTACGGCGAGTTCTCCGGCTACGGCATGAGCTCTGACGCTCACCACATCACTTCGCCTGACCGTGACGGTCCGCGTCGTGGCGTGATGAATGCCTTGCGTAACGGTGGCATCAACGCTGACGAAGTTCAGTACGTCAACGCACACGGTACTTCTACGCCACTGGGCGACGTGAACGAGTCCGAAGCATTGAAACTGGCTTTTGGCGATCACGCTTACAAGCTGGTGGTCAACTCCACCAAGTCCATGACGGGTCACCTGCTGGGTGCGGCCGGTGGTATTGAAGCGGTGTTCACCACCTTGGCGGTGTATAACCAGATCTCGCCTCCAACCATCAACATCTTCAACCAGGACCCTGCCTGCGACTTGGATTACTGCGCCAACCAGGCGCGTGACATGAAGATTGATGTTGCTCTGTCCAACTCTTTCGGGTTTGGCGGCACTAACGGTTCGATGGTGGTTCGTCGTCTTCGCTAAGTTAGACTGCCCCACTCGTAACGCCCAGTCCTGGTCGATCGGAGCTCCGGCTCCGGTGCGCCGACTGGGCGCTTTTGTCTGTGCCTTGCTTGCAGCAGGCCTGGCCTGGACAATGTCTAGCTGGCAATGGCCCTGGGCCCTGGCAATATTGGCAGGTGCTTTGTGGGCTTATTTTTTGTATGCTCGCAGTCGTGGGGCATGGGATGAGCGCGCTACACTAGCGCATCGTGCAGGGCTATACTCCTTGCAGTGCGAGGGGGCAGCAAAGGAGTCCGTGCAAATAGAGCAGATCTGGCGTTGTGCCTGGTTCATGACCTTGCGTTTGCGCCGTGATTGCACCAAGGCTTGCCGTACCGTGACCGTATGGCGCCGCGCCCAGTCGCAGCAGGACTGGTGGGCCTTGTCTCTATGTGCCAACCGACTGTCTCATCAGGTCCGTGCTCAGAATAAGGATTCTTAATGAGTGAACGCGATACCGATGCCGAACTAGTTGCACGTGTTCAGCGTGGGGATAAGCGAGCCTTTGACCTGCTGGTACTGAAGTACCAGCGCAAGATCATGCGTCTGCTCAGCCGCATGGTACGTGACCCGTCTGAAGTCGAGGACGTGGCTCAGGAAACCTTCATCAAAGCGTACCGAGCTCTTCCCCAGTTCCGGGGCGAGAGTGCTTTTTACACCTGGCTGTACCGCATTGCGATCAACACGGCCCGTAACTGGCAGGCCTCGGCCGCCCGACGTCCCAATACTTTGCAGAACGTCGAAACTGAAGAAGGTGAAACTTTTGACCGAATCGACAACCTAAGCGATATAAGCACGCCAGAATCCATGATGGTCAGTCGCCAGATTGCTGAAACGGTAAATACAGCGATCCAGGCACTGCCCGAAGAGTTGCGGACGGCTATCGTGCTACGTGAAATAGAAGGTATGAGCTACGAAGATATTGCTCAGACCATGGACTGCCCTATAGGAACTGTACGCTCACGCATCTTTCGAGCCCGTGACGCCATTGCTGCGCAATTGCGTCCCATACTCGATGGTGAAGATAGTGAACGACGGTGGTAAGGATTGATGATGCAAGCCCTGAAATCCCATTCCGATGATGATCAACTCAATGCCTGGGAGGCCGCCGTGTCTTCCTGGGTGGATGGCGAGGCTGAAATACGCCCCGAGGAACTGGACTCCCCCTACGGGCGTCAAGTCTGGGATACCTACCATTTGATTGGTGACGTCATGCGTACCGATGCGCTGGCGATCCGTACGTCGGATCGCTTTTACGCGCGTCTGTCCAAAGCAATTGACGAAGAGCCTACCGTGCTCGCCCCGAATGCCATGAAACGACCCTTGGTGCAGCGCTATGGTGTCAGCGGCCTGGCCGTGGTGGCTGCCGTGGCTGCCGCCTTGTGGGTAGGCCTGCCGTATATGGGGGTGAACTCCGTGCCAGGCACGCTGGTGGCCAGCGCCCAGGATGATCAGCTCTGGAATGATTACGCGGATTTGCACCGCGACTTTGTTGGTACCGGTCCGGTACGCCATGTTTCCTTTGAAAGTGGAGCCCTGGGTCAATGAGGTCTGTACGTATGCCGTCGCAGATGGGCTTGGCGCGTCTCTATAAGGGCTTGTTTGCCCTTTCTCTGGCGGTGCTGTGCACACCTGTACTGGCTCAGGATGCCAGCGGGCTGGAGCCCCTGGATCTGCCCTGGTTGCAGAAAGTCCATAAAGCGGCGCGTGACCTGGATTATTCCGGGGTCATTATTTACACCCAGGATCAGGCCAGCCAGTCCATGAAACTGGTCCACATTATTGATGGTACCGGCGAGCGCGAGCGTCTGGAGATTCTGGACGGCGAGCCGCGCGAGTTTCTGCGTCAGAACGAAGTCACCCAATGCCTGATTCCCGAAAAGAAAATGGTGGTGATCGAGCGTCGTGAAAACGAACGCTTTCCCAGTTTTCTGGTTGGTGATGTCAGCCAATTACCCAATTTTTACGATATGCGCCGCTTGCCATCGCGCGAGCGCGTGGCCGGTCGCCCTTGCGACCTGATCGAGCTGGTTCCCAAGGATGATCAGCGTTACGGCTACCGCGTGTGTGCCGATACCGATCATCATTTGCTATTGAAAATGCAGACTCTGGACCCACAACAAGAGGTAGTGGATCAGATCGCTTTTGCCTCTGTTGCCTTTGGCGAGCAGGTGGATTTGCAGGAACTGCGTACCAGTTGGAACCCCAGCAAGTGGGAAGTGGTCGAACCCGAAGTACGAAAAATAGATTTGAACGAGCTGGGTTGGCATCTGGCCATGCCTGCCGGTTTTACCTTGCGGTCCGAAATGCTCCGGCCCATGCGTGCGGGGCGTCAGGTTACCCATTTGATGTTGTCTGATGGTCTGGCTGCCATTTCCGTGTTTCTGGAGAAGGTAGGGACCCCTGAAGCAGAAGAAAACAGCCTGGGTGCCTTTCACCGTGGCTCCATGAATATGTACCGCAGTCGCATTAATGATTATGTTTTGACCAGCACGGGTGCCGTACCTGTACAGACCTTGCGCGCCTTGCTGGAAGGTACCCAGTTCACCCCTCTATCCCGGACACATTGACTATCGTCCACCAGGAGTCTTTGAATGGAAAAATCGAGTCAAAAAATGCGTATTCCTGTTCTCTCGGCCTTGACGGCGGCCGTGATGCTGGCGGCGGGTGCGCCTATGGCCTACGCGCAGGCTCAGCCTGTCACGACAACCGAGCAAGTCCAGAGCACGACGCTGGGGCTGCCTGACTTTACTGGCGTTGTTGCCAAGACCGAGGATGGAGTAGTCAATATCCGTACCACCGAGGCCGTCCGGGTGCGCTCCCCCGCCATGGGTCCGGGCTCGGATCCTTATGATATGTTCCGCTGGTTCTTTGGGCCCGATTTCATGCCGCCCGGCATGGCGCCGCAGCGCCCTCGTGGCGGTGGCAATGAAGGCCAGCAGCCTCAAGAGCGCACAGTGCCACGTGGTGTGGGTTCGGGTTTCATCATCTCTGCTGACGGCTACATCCTGACCAATAACCATGTGGTGGCCGACTCCAATGGCATTTTCGTCACGCTGAGCAACGGCAAGGAATATCCAGCCAAGATCATCGGGACGGACGAGCGCACCGACGTGGCCCTGATCAAGATCGAAGCCAAAGACCTGAAGCCCATGGTGATCGGTGATTCCAAGCAGCTCAAGAAAGGACAGTGGGTTCTGGCTATTGGCTCGCCCTTCGGTCTGGAATCCACCGTGACTTCCGGGATTGTCAGCGCCATCAACCGTGAAACGGGCGATTACCTGCCTTTCATTCAGACCGACGTGGCTGTGAACCCCGGTAACTCCGGGGGTCCGCTGATCAATCTGAATGGCGAAGTAGTGGGTGTGAACTCCCAGATCATTTCGCGTAGCGGTGGCTTCATGGGTATTTCCCTGGCCATTCCTATCGACGAAGCCATGAATGTGGTCGAGCAGCTCAAGTCTGACGGCAAGGTGACTCGCGGTCGTATCGGTGTGCAGATCACTCCGGTAGCCGATGATGTCGCTACCGCGCTGGGTCTGAAAGACAGCAAGGGTGCCTTGGTCAGCAGCGTGGAAGAGGGCGGTCCTGCCGCCAAGGCCGGTATTCAGTCTGGCGACGTGATCCTGAAGTTCAACGGTCGCACCATTGATCAAATGACAGACCTGCCCCGTATTGTGGGAGGCACCAAGCCTGGTCAAAGCTCCACACTGGAAATCTGGCGCAAGGGCAAGTTGCAGACCATCAAGATTGATGTCGAAGAAATGCCTTCCAGCAGCCCAACTGCTGCCGCCAAGGACGAGAAAGACAATCCTGCTGCCAGCACGGCCGATGCCTTTGGCTTGAAAGTGACGGCAGTTCCTGCTGCTGATCTGAAGCGTTTGGGCGTGGAAAGTGCGGTTCAGGTGACAGAGGCCACGGCCCCTGCCAGCGAAGCCGGTCTGCAGCCTGGTGACCTGATTTTGCGTGTCAACGATAAAGACGTAGGGACGCCGGATCAATACGCTAAAATGGTGGCTTCCTTGGATAAATCCAAAGCAGCAGCCTTGCTGGTTTTGCGTGCAGGGCAGTCGCAATGGGTTTTGATTACGCCATCGAAATAAAAATTCTGTAAAACGGCTAAAATGGTAGTCATTGATGAACTCCGGCCAGGGGCCGGAGTTTTTCCGCCGCTATTCGCGGGGGCAGTTTGCCCCGAATGGATACTGGCTCCACGTGCGCCCGTCTGACAGGACGGGTCTTGCGTTTTCGGCGCGTGGACTGAAAAGGGGCGTCATGGGCGCCCCTTTCTTGTGCCGTCTCTCTGGCATTGCGCCTCAACATTTTCTTTGTTTATTAACGGGTTTATGGATCACATCCGCAATTTCTCTATTATTGCCCACATCGATCATGGCAAATCGACCTTGGCTGACCGCCTGATCCAACGCTGTGGTGGCCTGGCCGACCGCGAGATGTCGACCCAGGTTCTGGATTCGATGGACATCGAGAAAGAGCGTGGCATCACGATTAAGGCCCAGACCGCCGCTTTGCACTACAAGGCTCAGGATGGCAAGGTATACAACCTGAACCTGATCGACACCCCCGGCCACGTTGACTTCTCCTATGAAGTCAGCCGTTCCTTGTCGGCCTGTGAAGGTGCCTTGCTGGTCGTGGACGCTTCCCAAGGTGTGGAAGCGCAGACTGTAGCCAACTGCTATACCGCTTTGGATCAGGGCGTGGAAGTGATTCCAGTGCTCAACAAAATGGACTTGCCTTCGGCTGACCCGGATGCAGCTCGCCAGGAAGTGGAAGACGTGATTGGCATTGATGCCAGTGACGCAATTGCCGCCAGTGCGAAAACCGGCCTGGGTATCGACGAGATCCTGGAAACCATCGTGGCGCGTGTTCCCCCGCCAGTGGGTGATCCGACCGCTCCCTTGCAAGCCCTGATCATTGACTCCTGGTTTGACAATTACGTGGGCGTGGTCATGCTGGTGCGCATCGTCAACGGTGTGCTCAAGCCCAAGGAAAAAATTCTGCTGATGGCCACCCGTGCGACGCACCTGGTCGAGCATATCGGTGTCTTTACCCCCAAGTCTGAAAACCGTCCTCATCTGTCTGCAGGCGAGGTGGGTTTCATTATTGCCGGCATTAAAGAGCTGGAACACGCCAAGGTTGGTGACACCATCACTTTGGCCGGCAAACCGGCTGAAAAAGCCTTGCCGGGCTTCAAGGAAGTGAAGCCTCAGGTGTTTGCCGGTTTGTACCCGGTGGAAAGCAGTGAGTACGACCAGCTGCGCGACTCTCTGGAAAAGCTCAAGCTGAACGACTCGTCCCTGATGTTCGAGCCCGAAGTGTCCCAGGCGCTGGGTTTTGGTTTCCGTTGCGGCTTCCTGGGCCTGCTTCATATGGAAATCGTCCAGGAGCGTCTGGAGCGCGAATTCGACATGGATATCATCACCACCGCACCGTCGGTGGTGTACGAGGTCGAGCGTCGTGACGGCGAAGTCTTGATGATTGAAAGCCCTTCCCGCATGCCGGAAGTGGCCCATATCGAAGACGTGCGCGAGCCTATTGTTGTGGTTTCGCTGCTAATGCCGCAGGAATACGTAGGCCCGGTCATGACCCTGTGTACAGCCAAGCGCGGTTTGCAGTTAAATATGACCTATCATGGCCGTCAGGTGAACCTGGTCTATGAGATGCCTCTGGCCGAGATCGTGCTGGACTTCTTTGACCGACTCAAATCGGTATCGCGCGGCTACGCTTCCATGGACTACGAGTTCAAGGAATACCGTTCGGCCGATGTGGTCAAGGTTGATATCCTGATCAACGGCGACCGGGTTGATGCCCTGTCCATGATTGTGCACCGTAGCAACGCCCGTTACCGTGGACGCGAAGTGGTCGCCAAGATGCGCTCTCTGATTCCGCGGCAGATGTTTGATATTGCGATTCAGGCTGCCATTGGCGCCGAAGTTATTTCTCGCGAAAACGTCAAGGCATTGCGCAAGAACGTGCTGGCCAAGTGTTATGGCGGCGATATTTCTCGTAAGAAAAAGCTGCTTGAGAAGCAAAAAGCCGGTAAGAAGCGGATGAAGCAAGTTGGGAACGTGGAAATTCCGCAGGAAGCCTTTTTGGCAATTTTGCAGGTCGAGGATAAGTAATGCTCTGGTCGGCAGCTCAAGCCGACCACAGCCAGGACTGCTTTAATTTCTTTAAAGGAAACCGATGAGCTGGGATTTCGCTCTGATTTTGTTTGTACTGCTGATACTGACCGGCGCAATCTGGTTTTTGGATCGTTTCTCCCTGCGCTCGCGCCGTCTGGCGCGTGCGCAGGCCGCGATGCAGGCGGTACCGGAAACGGCAGCTCAAGACCCCGAGCACTTGCAGCAACTGCGCCAGGACGCTTATGACCAGGCCAACCGCATGCCGTGGTGGATTGAGTATGGCGTCAGTTTTTTCCCAGTCATTCTGTTCGTGTTTGTATTGCGCTCTTTTATCATCGAGCCTTTTCGCATTCCGTCGGGCTCCATGTTGCCCACGCTGAAAAATGGCGATTTGATTCTGGTGAACAAATACGAGTACGGCATTCGCCTGCCTGTCAGTGGTACCAAGGTTGTGCCTTTGGGCCATCCCGAGCGTGGCGATGTGATTGTGTTCCGCTATCCCGTTGATACCACAGTGGATTACATCAAGCGTGTGGTTGGTGTGCCGGGTGACCGCGTGGAGTACCGCGACAAGGTATTGTCCGTGAATGGTCAAGTCATTACCCAAGTGCGCAGTGGCGATTACTACGAGCCGGATCGCTCCGCTTACATTGGGCGCTATCTGGAAGAGCTGGGCAAAGTGCAGCACAACATCTTGCTGAACAAGACTCAGCCTCAGGGTTTGATGCCTATCGTGGCGTTCCCCAACCGCGACTCCTGTGAGTACTTCTCCAACGGTATCTCTTGTGTGGTGCCCGAAGGTAATTACTTTGTCATGGGAGATAATCGCGACAATAGTCTGGACAGTCGTTATTGGGGCTTTGTGCCCGATGAGAATATTGTGGGACGCGCCTTCTTTATCTGGATGAATTTCCGCGAACTTAGCCGTATAGGTCGCTTCCATTAATGAAACGTCTTGCTTTGCTTGAAGCCGCTATCGGCTACTCCTTCAAAGACACAGGCCTGCTTGAGCAGGCCTTGACCCATCGTAGCCACAGCGCTCGCCATAACGAGCGGCTGGAGTTCCTGGGGGATTCGGTCTTGAACTTCACGGTTGCGGCCTTGTTGTTCGACCGTTTCCAACGCATTGATGAAGGCGATCTGTCCCGCCTGCGAGCGAATCTGGTCAAACAGGCCGCTCTGGCGGAAATCGCTACCCGTCTGGGTTTGTCGGATTATTTGCGTCTGGGGGAAGGGGAGCTGAAAAGCGGTGGTTTCCGTCGTCCCTCCATTCTGGCAGACGCGCTGGAAGCCATTTTTGGCGCTGTCTTTCTGGACGCGGGCTTTACGCAAGCCCAAACCGTCATCACCCAGCTTTATGAGCCCATGCTGGTAGATGTGGACCCCAAAACCTTGGGGAAAGATCCCAAGACCTTGCTGCAGGAGCTGCTGCAAGGTCGCAAGCTGGATTTGCCGGTGTATACCGTGGTGGCCACCCATGGCGCAGCCCACGATCAGCTCTTCGATATCGAATGCACGATCGCCAAGCTCAACATCCATGTTCGTGCCAGTGGCAGCAGCCGTCGCGCGGCTGAACAAGCCGCCGCGACGCAGGCCATTGCTATTTTAGAAGCTGAATTTCCAGCCAAGACGACGCGCGCCAGTCGCCATCGTCGCCCCTCACAATTGACATTGCCCGTGGCAGTGTCGCAGGAAACAGAATGACAGAGACCCCTTTTCGCTGCGGCTTCGTGGCTATTGTTGGACGACCGAATGTCGGCAAGTCCACGCTGGCCAATGCCCTGATCGGCAGCAAGATTTCGATCGTGTCGCGCAAGGCGCAGACCACGCGTCACCGCATCAACAGTGTGCTGACGCGTGATCACGATCAAATGGTGTTTGTGGACACCCCCGGTTTTCAGACCAAGCACGGCGGTGCCATGAACCGCATGATGAACCGCGTCGTGACTCAGGCCCTGGCCGATGTGGACGTGGTGGTGCATGTGGTTGAAGCCGGCAAGTGGTCCGCTTCGGACGCCGAATTGCTGCCCATGCTGCCTAAAGGCGGCAAGACCATTCTGGTCATCAACAAGGTTGATGCCTTGAAAAGCAAGAATGATTTGCTGCCTTATATCGCCCGCCTGTCGCAGGAGTTCGAGTACGGTGCCGTGATTCCGGTCAGTGCTGCCAAGCGCCTGCAACTGGACCCTTTGCTGAACGAGATCGCCTCCCGCCTGCCTGAAGGTGAGGCCATGTTTGACGCTGACACCATTACCGACCGCTCGGTGCGCTTCATTACCTCGGAGCTGCTGCGCGAGAAGATCTTCCGCCTGGTGGGTGACGAGCTGCCGTACGGGTGTACCGTGGTTATCGAACAATGGGACGAGAACGAGCAGGGCGCGCGTATTTCGGCCTGCGTGGTCGTAGAACGCGAAAGCCACCGTCCGATTCTGTTGGGAGCGGGTGGCATGCACATGAAGCGCATTGCTACGGAAGCTCGCCAAGATATTGCCAAGCTGATCGACAAGCCCGTGTTCCTGGATGTGTATATCAAGGTGCGCAAGGGCTGGTCCGATCGTGAAGCGGTCCTGCGCGACCTGGGGTATGAGTAATCCCCGTCATCGCTTTCAGGACGAAGCGGGCTACATACTGCACACCAGTGCCTGGCGTGAAACGTCCCTGATCTGTCATGCCTTTACGCGTAACCACGGGCTGGTGCCTCTGGTCGCGAAAGGCGCCAAAAGGCCGCATTCCATTTTGCGGCCTGCTTTGTCTGTGTTTCAGCCTTTGTTATTGGCCTGGTCGGGCAAAAATGAAGTCAAAACGCTGACACGGGCGGACTGCGCCGGGATTCGCCCCTTGAAAGGTCGTGCTCTGATGTCGGCCTGGTACATGAACGAATTGTTGATTCGTTTGTTGCCGCGTGAAGACCCACATCCTGTTTTGTTCGATGCCTACGAAGAGGCTCTGGTGCACTTGGCCCAGATACCTCGTCCACCCGTGGCGGGGGCCTTGCGGCGCTTTGAGTGGGTGCTGCTGACCGAAACCGGGTATGGCTTTGATGAAGCCACGCCAGACTTCGACGATCCTGTTGGTGAGCCTGAGTTGCGCATACGCTTGCGTGAACGCCTGAACAGCTTGCTGGGTCGTCCCTTGCATACCCGCTCCGTTCTTATGCAGCTGCAACGCTATTGATATGGCCGTCTCCCTTCCTTCCGTGCTGGTTCTGGATACCTGCGTACTGATCTCCAACGTACTGCGCCGCTTGCTCCTGGCCCTGGCTGACGAGCAGTTGTTCAAGCCTGTCTGGAGTCCGGTGATCGGGGACGAATGGCGGCGCAATGCGGGCAGGCTGTGGAAAGTCATGCCCACCTCTATCGAGGAGCAGTGGGAAGCGCTGCAACAGCGTTACCCCGAAGCCGATTTAGGCGATAGCAGCGAGTTCAAGAAGGACTTGCGCTACTCCGATGCCAAGGACTGGCATGTGATCGCCACTGCCCGTTTGGCACAGCAGCGTTATCCCGATCAGCTGGTCGGCATCCTGACCCGTAATCTGAAAGACTTTAATCGTTCCGAGCTGCGACGTCTGGGAATCAGCCTGTGGGAGCCGGATCAGTTTTTGGGTTTGCTCATGGCCGCTCATCCGGATGTGATGCAGCGTTTGCTGGATGGTTTGCCTGCTTTGATGCTGACGCCCGAAGCGCAGGCACTGGATACGCATACCTTGTTAAAGCGCGATCGTCTGTTCAGTGTGGGGCAGGCTTATTTGCGGCGTCAGAAAATGGGCGAGGCGCACTCATGAAGCAAGGTGTTTTGCTGTCGGTCCTGGCCTCAGCGTTATTTGCCTGCCTGTACTACTACGCCACCGTCTTGCAGCCGCTTAGTGGCGAGCAGGTTTTTGCCTGGCGTATTGTGCTGGGGCTGCCGGCCTTGGCTTTGGTGATCACTCGCGCACGACGCTGGCGGGAAGTGCGTTGGGTACTGCGTCACTGGCCCGGGAATTGGCGCTATTTTGCCTTGCTCTTGCTGGCTGCAGCCCTTGTCGGGGTGCAGCTCTGGATTTTTGTCTGGGCGCCTTTGCACCAGATGGCGCTGGACGTGTCCCTGGGCTACTTCCTCTTGCCGCTGATGATGGTGCTGGTAGGGCGGGTGATCTACAAAGACAGATTGAGCACCATTCAGTGGATTGCTGTGGCATTGGCCGGCGTGGGTGTGCTGCACGAGCTGTTCCGCGTAGGGAGCGTCTCCTGGGCGACAGCGGTGGTGGTTGTGGGTTATCCACCTTATTTCATGCTGCGCCGTTATCTGCGTCTGGGCTCGCTGGCTTCACTCTGGTTTGATCTGAGCTTCTTGTTCCTGCCAGCTTGCTGGCTGCTATTTGTTCAAGACACGCAGATGTGGGGCCTGTTCGCGGATCAGCCTCGCTTGATCTGGCAGGTCCCGGTTCTGGGCCTGATCAGCTCGGTTGCGTTGGTCAGCTATCTGTCTGCCAGTCGTCAGTTGCCTTTGGCCTTGTTTGGCATTCTGGGCTATGTGGAGCCGGTGCTCTTGTTCTGGGTGGCGTATTTGCTGCTGGACGAGCCCATGAACGCGAATCAGTGGTGGACCTATATTCCGATCTGGATTGCCATTTCCTTGATGGCTATGGAAGGTTTCATCAAGATGTGGCGACCCGGACCGCCTGTGCCGCCTCCCAAGGCGTAAACTCTGCTTGTTAGTACCAGCCAGTGCTGAAGGGCAGTTAGCGTCTGCCCAGACGTTCTGGGGGCTTCCTGAATGATGCAGAACCCAATATAAAATGACTCCTGAAAGACCCTCTCCAAAGTTGGATAGCTATCCATGCTTTTTGGAAGGACATGACAGGAGTCGTTTTTTTTACTGCGGGGCTCTTCTAGAGGAGATAGTCCGGGCCGTGCCAGACTGGGTCCTGCGCGATATAAGCAGGCTGCTTAGCGCAGTTTCTCCGGGCAGTCAGGTTGATTGCGCAACAAATTTGCCTGGGTCACCGAACAACCCGCTGGTACGTCTTCCGTAATCCAGACATTACCGCCAATCGTAGAACCTGCACCCAGAGTGACGCGCCCCAGGATGGTGGCACCCGCGTAAATAACCACGTCGTCTTCCACGATGGGGTGACGTGGCTGACCTTTCAGCAGCAAGCCTTTTTCGTCCTTGCTAAAGCGCTTGGCACCCAGGGTGACGGCCTGATAAATACGAACCCGCTTGCCGATGATGGCGGTCTCGCCAATCACAACGCCGGTGCCGTGGTCGATGAAACAGGAATGGTCAATTTGCGCGCCGGGGTGAATATCAATACCGGTCTGGCTGTGGGCCAGTTCTGCAATAATGCGCGCCGTCAGGGGCAGTCCCAGATTGGTCAGAGCGTGGGCGATGCGGTGGTGAATCATGGCCAGCAGGCCGGGATAGCACAGCAGTACCTCGTCCACATTGCGGGCAGCCGGGTCGCCTTGATAGGCAGCAACCACGTCCAGATCCAGGGTGCGGCGCAGGTCTGGCAGCTTGTTGGCAAAGGCCTGAATGGCTTTGTGGGCCTGCTCTTCAATGGTTTCACGGTCGTGCTTGTCGCCACGGAGCAGGGCAGCGCGTTGCAGCTCGATACGCGCCTGTTGCAGCAGCGTATTGAGCGCCTGGCCCAGGTGGTGGCCGACAAAGTGATCTTCGTACTCGCGACGCAGCTCCGGGCTGCCCAGGCGCATGGGAAACAGAATGCCTTTGAGCTGTTCGGTCACTTGAATCAAAGCTTGTACCGACGGAAATTCCTGGCCTTCAAGCTCGTTCAAGCGTTGATGCGCCTGTCGCCATTCTTCGCGGGCCCCGCGCAGATTGTCGACGATATGTTGAGTTTCAAAGACTGCCACCAGTGTTCTCCAAAGGGGAAATTTTCTACAAGGTTTACTATACCCGCGCGTCTGAGCAAGGACACGAAAAACAGGGCGCTGCGTCAGGGTGATTCCCTTTGCCATGGCTCAGGCCTGGTCGTGCCGCTTCAAGACCCCATGAGCTTGGGGCAAGATCAAGCAGATGAGGGGCATGGTCAGGTTTTCAAGCCAGCGTGCTTGAGCGTGCGGATAATAAAAAAAGCCCCCTTCGAAAAGGGGGCTTGGGGAGTGCGGGGTCCGCGATCTTATTCGCGGTTACCGCCCAGCACGCCTAAAAGCACCAGCAGGTTGCTGAAAATGTTGTAGACGTCCAGATAGATCGCCAGGGTAGCCGACACGTAGTTGGTTTCACCACCGTTGATGACGCGCTGCAGATCAACCAGCAAGAAGGCCGAGAAGATACCGATAGCCATCACGGAGATGGTCAGCATCAGCGCAGGCAGTTGCAGGAAGATGTTGGCCAAGGCCGCAACCAGCAAGATAACGGCACCGACAAACAGGAATTTCTGCATGCCGGAGAAATCACGCTTGGTGGTGCTGGCAATAGTTGCCATGGCGCCAAAGACCGCGGCGGTACCGCCAAAGGCCAGCATGATCAGTTGTGCGCCATTACCCATGCCCAGGACAAAGCCCAGCAGACGGGACAGCATCACACCCATGAAGAAGGTAAAGGCCATCAGCAGGGCGACACCCAGCGAGCTGTTCTTGTTCTTTTCGATCATGAACATCAGGCCAAAAGCACCGACCAGGAAAACAATGGCGCTCAGGCCTGGGCTGGCGCCCATAACCCGGTTAATGCCGGAGGACAGGCCCAGCAAGGCTCCCAGCACGGTGGGAATCATGGACAGGGCCAGCAGCCAGTAGGTGTTGCGCAGGACGCGATTGCGAGCAATCAGCGACTGGGCGCCCAGGGTGCCGTTATGCTCAGGCAAGCTTGATTGACGAAATTCGCTCATGATGAGTCCTTAGAATACAGAGAGATCAGTGGTCAAGAATAACTGACAACTACCTGAATAATCAAGAATCTTCTTTATTATTCAAGCACCCAGTTTATGAGCATGCACTTGGCAGCCTTGCGCCTGGTAGACACGCCAGCGTTCGCGAGCCTGGGTACGGTCAGCTTCCCGTTCGGAGACAATTTCCAATATACGCGGGAATTGTTCAAAACCGGGCGGGCATTGGGCATCCAGATTCAACAGCCAGCTTTGCTCACCTGAGGGCACGGGGGCGGCACTGGTCAACAAAACAGGGGTAGTGGCTGCCAAGGGGTCTTCCACACCGACGTGCGGGACAAAAGCCGTGGATTCAAAACCCCAGAGCAGGCGATCGAAACGGGCCAGTTGGCGGGCATCGGAAAGATACACCACCACCTGACGGCCCGCCTCGTAGTGCTTGCGCACGACCTCGCAGGCCATACGCAAGCGATCTGGCGCGCCGAAAGCGAAATCGACGCGGCTCATGCTTAGCGACACTGATTAAGCAGGTACTGAACCAGCAAAGGCACGGGACGGCCTGTGGCGCCCTTGTCCTTGCCGCTGCGCCAGGCAGTACCGGCGATGTCCAGGTGAGCCCAGCGGTACGCTTTGGTGAAGCGGGACAGGAAGCAGGCAGCGGTTACCGAACCGGCTGGTGGGCCACCAATATTGGCCATATCAGCAAAGTTCGAGCGCAGTTGCTCCTGGTAAGCGTCGTCCATGGGCATGCGCCATGCCGTGTCACCCGTTTGCTTGCCAGCTTGCATCAGTTCATCAGCCAGGTCGTCGTCGGTCGAGAACAGGCCGGTGTTGACGTGGCCCAGAGCGACCACGCAAGCGCCGGTCAGGGTGGCCATATCGATCACGGCAGCGGGTTTGAAGCGCTCGACGTAGGTCAGGGCATCGCACAGAACCAGACGGCCTTCGGCGTCCGTGTTCAGGATCTCGATGGTCTGGCCAGACATGCTGGTCACGACGTCGCCCGGTTTATTGGCGCGGCCGCTGGGCATGTTTTCGCAAGAAGCCACCACGGCGATCACTTCACGGTCGATGTTCAGTTCGGCAATGGCGCGCATGGTGCCTAGAACGCTGGCAGCACCGCCCATGTCGTACTTCATCTCGTCCATATTGCCGGCTGGCTTGATGGAAATACCGCCCGAGTCGAAGGTCAGGCCCTTACCCACCAGAACGATAGGACCGTCCTCGTGTTTGGTCTTGGTGTTGGGGGTGTGGCGCAGCACGATGAACGCAGGCGGTTCATCCGAGCCCTTGGCCACCGACAGAAACGAGCCCATCTTCAAGGCTTCAATCTGCTTGCGCTCCAGCACTTCGGCCTTCAGCGTCTTGAATTCCTTGGCCAACTGCTTGGCGGTTTTGCCCAGGTAGGTAGGAGTGCAGATATTGCCGGGCAGGTCGGCCAGCAAGCGAGTCAGGTTGACGCCGTTACCAATGGCCTGACCTTGCTCCAGACCCGCCTTGGCTTCGCTGGCTTGGGTGCGGGCCGTCCACAGCAGGAACTGGTTCAGTTGGGGAGCAGGTTCGGGCTTGCTGAACGTGGCGGTGTAGCGGTAGCTGGCGCGGCATACGGCCACGGCAGCGTCCTGAGCGCGGCTGCGCAAGGTGGTGCCTTTGCAATCAATGCTGGCCAGGGCAGAAACGGCTTCTTTCAGGTCTGCTTTCAGGCAGTAAGAAGCAAGGCAGGCCTGGGCTTGCGTATGAGTTGCTGCTTTGTATTCCTCTTGAGCGCCTAAGCCGACTAAAATAACGCGTTCGGCCTTAACACCGGGCAGATTGCGCAGCACCAGGTGGGTATTGGGCTTGCCTTTAAACTCGGCTTTGACAGCAGCGCTCACAGCTCCGTTGCTGGCGCGGTCGATAAGTTCCGCTGCGGGGCTTAGAATGCCCTCGGCAAAGACGCCTACGCCTAGTGCGGCCGTCTTAATTTGGTGCAAAGAAGCGGATGTCTGTGTGCTAAATTCCATTCAACTATCCTCAGTGTGTCGCAAATCGTACCTGCGATTATCTCGCAAATTCTCATATGTCTCTATTTAAACGCTCTGCGGTATCCGAAATCTTAAGTCACAGTGGCGTTGTACTGTCCACTTTGCTGATTGTGTGGCTTAGTGTACTTCTGGTGCGTTTGTTAGGCGAAGCGGCCAATGGCACGATTGGCCCTGACGTGGTGCTGGGTCTGGCCGCCTTTTCCAGTATTACCGCCTTGCCGATTATTCTGGCCGTTTCCCTGTTCATTGCCGTGCTCACCACCGTGACGCGCAGCTTTCGGGAATCCGAAATGGTGGTCTGGTTTGCCAGCGGCCTGTCCTTGAAAAACTGGGTAACGCCCGTTTTGCAGTGTGCAGTGCCGGTTGCCATTCTGATTGCCGTTCTGACCTTGCAGGCTTCGCCCTGGGCTTATCGTCAGATTGCCGAGTACCGCCAGCGTTTTGAGCAGCGCTCGGACCTGAGTAAAGTGACCGCCGGGCAGTTCATCGAGTCCGATGATGGTGCCCGTGTGTTTTACGCCGACTCCCCAGAAAAAGAAGGGGATGAGCTGGGTAATGTGATCGCCCGCGTGATCGACCCGCAGTGGCTCAGCATTGTGACTGCGCAAAGTGCTCGCATGGAAGAGCAGCCCAATGGCGATCGCTTTCTGGTCTTGAGCGAAGGCCATCGCTACGACTTGAAGCCCGGTCAGGCCGAATTCCGTATGGTGGACTTCGAAAGTTACGGCATGCGTCTGGAGAGCCGTGATGCAGGCAATACCGCTGAAACGATTCGCGCCCGCGCCGAGCAGCAGATCAAGGCTCGTCAAACCACCTTGTTACTCAGTGATGACGATGCCGAGGCGCGCTCACAGATCATGTGGCGCTTGGCTTTGCCCCTGGCGGCACTGAATCTGGCCTTGCTGGCGATTCCTCTGGGAGCGGTGAATCCCAGGATGGGACGCTCAGGCAATATTCTGGTGGCTGGTCTGGTAGGTCTGCTCTATATGAACCTGATCAACCTCTCGCGCGGCTGGATTCGTAATGGCCAATTGGGTTTTGAAATCGGTTTGTGGCTGGTCCACGCGATCTTCTTGCTGATCATGGTCTTCATGATGTGGCGTAAATTGCGCATCAAGGCACCTAAACCACCAGCGACAAGCTGAAGTAGAAAAGGGGCGTGACGCCCCTTTTTTGTACCTGTTACTTCTAGCTTGATTGAGCGATTCAAGCTCCATCCAGCAAATCTTGTCGCTCCTGAACAGACTGCTTCAGAAAGTGCCAGAGCCGGGTCAGGCTGGGATTTTGACGCTGCTCCTCATGACAGAACATCCAGAAGCGTCGACGCAATTCCACCTGGTCGGGTAGAACACAACGCAGGCGCGGATCGGTTTTTGCCAGAAAGCAGGGCAGAACGGCAATTCCTTGTCCCTGCAAGGTAGCCTGATACTGCGCAATCACGCTGGTGCTGCGAAAGCGCACGGCTGCAGATCTGACGATTTCTTCCAGATAGCGCAGGCTGTCGCTGAACACCAGATCATCCACATAGGCAATAAAGCGATGCTGGGACAAATCCTGCACGCTTTCTATGGGCGGATGGCTGTTCAAATAATCCTGATGGGCATAGAGCCGCAAGCTGTAGTCTGCCAGGCGCGTACACCAGTAAGGGCCGCGTTGGGGGCGCTCCAGTGCAATGGCCAAGTCGGCATCCCGGCGTGACAGACTGATAGGGCGGGGTACAGGCAACAGCTCCAGGGTCAGCTCCGGATACTGGGCCTGGAAAATGCTGAGCAAGGGCGTCAGGACATAACTGCCAAAGGCTTCAGTGCAGCCCAGGCGCAGCTTGCCGGTCAAGGGTCTGGCCTTGCCCGTAATCGCATCGCGAGCCGCCAGCAAGCGGCTTTCTACCGGCTCCATGCGTTGCTGCAGATTCTGCCCTTCGCTGGTCAGGCTATAGCCGCTGACCGTGGACTTGTGGAACAGCCGCAAGCCCAGTTCCTGCTCCAGTGCCTGGATACGGCGTGCCACGGTGCTGTGTTGAACGCCCAGCCGTTGAGCGGCAACGCTGATACGCTGGCAGCGGGCCACTTCCAGAAAGTAACGCAGATTATCCCAGTCCATCGTGATGGGCCCGCCCTGAAAAAGACTTGTGCATAAATGCCCAGCTCCTGTGCATTTTTCAACATGGTAAACGGGTCTTGAGGCTTCTACACTCGATGAGAACCCTCATACAAGTGGGATAACAAATAAGGCTTAGCCGCCTGAGCAATTCATTGGAGACATGCTATGACGGAAGTGGTTCGTGTACCTTTGCTGATCGATGGACAACATGTTCAATCCAAGAGCACCCGTTGGGACGATGTGCTCAATCCAGCCACCCAGGAAGTCGTGGCCCAAGTGCCTTACGCCACGATGGAAGAGCTGGAAACCATTATTGCCAGCTCGGCCAAGGCTTATGAGAGCTGGCGCCATTCCAGCCAGGGCGCGCGCATGCGCGTCATGCTGAATCTGCAGCGTCTGGTGCGTGAAAACAGTGCCAAGCTGGCTGAAGCCATTTCGCGTGAACACGGCAAGACCATGCCTGACGCTGAAGGTGAAGTAGGCCGCGGCCTGGAAGTGATCGAATACGCGTGTTCCATTGCTTCGATGCAATTGGGCGAATACGCAGAAAACGCTGCGGGCGGTATTGATGTCTACACCCTGATCCAGCCCTTGGGCGTGTGTGCCGGTGTGACCGCGTTCAACTTCCCGGTGATGCTGCCCTGCTTCATGTTCCCGCTGGCTGTGGCTTGCGGTAATACCTTCGTGCTCAAGCCTTCCGAGCAGGATCCTAGCGCCAGTCTGATGCTGGCTGAACTGGCTCTGGAAGCTGGCCTGCCTCCAGGCGTGCTGAACGTGGTCCACGGAGGTGCAGATATTGCCAATGCCCTGGTGACCCATCCTGAAGTCAAGGCTGTGTCCTTTATTGGTTCGACAGCTGTTGGCACCGAAATTCACCGTCGTGCCACTGAAGCTGGCAAGCGCTCGCAAGCCATGATGGGCGCCAAGAACCACTGCATTGTGATGCCTGATGCGGATCGTGATGTGGCGATCAACCAATTGCTGGGCGCTGCTTTTGGCGCGGCCGGCCAGCGCTGCATGGCGATCTCGGTAGCCGTGATGGTCGGCGAAACTGGTGAGTGGGTTGATGAACTGGTCAAACGTGCTGCCACCATGAAGGTCAACGTAGGTACGGACCGTCAGGCCGATCTGGGCCCCTTGGTCTCGCCGCGTGCTCGCCAGCGTGTGGAATCCTTGATTGAAGCCGGTGTACAGGAAGGTGCCAGTCTCTTGCTGGATGGCCGTGGCGTGAAAGTGCCTGGCTATGAAAGCGGTAACTTTGTCGGCCCAACCATCTTCAATGATGTGAAAGCCGATATGCGCATTTACGAAGAAGAAATCTTCGGACCCGTGCTGTGCATTGTGCGTGTCAATACGCTGGAAGAGGCGGTGCAGTTCATCAACCGCAACCCCAACGGTAATGGCGTGTCCATCTTCACCCAGGACGGCGGCCATGCGCGCTACTTCCAGAACCGTATCGACGTAGGCCAGATCGGTATCAATATTCCTATCCCTGTGCCGGTGGCCTGGTTCAGCTTTACTGGCTCGCGTGCGTCCAAGTTGGGTGACCTGGGTCCGAACGGCAAACAAGCCGTTCAGTTCTGGACACAGACCAAAACCGTGACGGCCCGTTGGCAAGCTCATGCCAATACGATGAATACAACAATCAGCATGACGTAATTGTTGAATCTATATATATAACTTAATGCAATAAGCGAGCTGTTCCTTATTACATATAATAGCCCTGTACCTGGGGCTATTAACATATGAATATTCAACAATTCCGCTTTGTCCGAGAGACCATCCGACGTAACTTCAATCTGACTGAAGCCGCTCGCTCGCTCTATACCTCCCAGCCGGGGGTGTCCAAAGCGATCATCGAGTTTGAAGATGAACTGGGCATCAAGATTTTTGAACGTCATGGAAAACGCATTAAGGGCTTGACCCGACCGGGCGAAGCTGTCGCCGAGGTGATCGACCGCATCATGCGCGAGATCGACAACCTCAAGCGTGTCAGCGACGACTTCGCCCGCCGTGATGAAGGCACCTTGGTGATCGCTTGTACCCACGCCCAGGCACGATATTTGCTGCCCAAGGTGATCCCTGAATTCCGCCGTCGCTTTCCCAAGGTCCATATGTCCTTGGCTGAAGGCAGCCCGCCTGTGCTGGCCCAGATGGTGATACACGAGCAGGCTGACGTGGCCATCGCTACCGAAACCCTGGCGCTGACGCCGGGCCTGGTCGCCTTGCCGGTCTACACCTGGGAGCATACGGTGGTGGTGACGCCGGACCATCCACTGGCTGATCTGCCTGCCAACAAGCAGCTGTCCATTGAAACCCTGGCGCAATACCCCATCGTGACTTACGACCATGCTTTCTCGGGCCGAGGTTCGATCGACGAGGCCTTTGCCAAGCACGGCATCACTCCGGATATTGTGCTGGAAGCTATTGATGCTGACGTGATCAAAACCTACGTTGATGTCGGTCTGGGTATCGGTATCATCGCGGGCATCGCGTTCGATCCGCGTCGTGATAAGGGTCTGGTGGGCCTGCCAGCAGGGCATTTGTTTGGCGCACACCACACCAAGGTGGCGGTGAAAGCCGGGGCTTTCCTGCGTGACTATATTTTTGAACTGCTGGAGATGCTGGCACCGGAATTGACCCGGGATGTGGTGCTGAGCGCTCTGGATGAGAAACAAGCTGGTGGCCCGTTGTAGAACTAGCCACTGTTTAGTTGGCAATAAGGGCCATCGTGATTCCACGGTGGCCCTTATTGTTTGTGCGGTCGGCGTGGTTTTGCAGGGCAGGTGAGAGCTTATGGTCAAAGGCTATAAGTAAAAATTGAAACAAGCTATCGACTCAATTGACTATGATAATAAGAATGATTATCATTATCCAACTTTCTTAGCCAATGGAGCTTCCTGTGTCTCAATACGTCAGTGCAGTCGTTGTTGGAGCAGACCGTCTGGGGAACATTCCTGACTTGCTCAAGATCCACAATATCTCGATCAAACATCATATTAGCGGGCGTGATCCAGCCCACCAGAAAAAAACCCTGCAGTTGCCTTCCGGCACCGATTTGCTGATTTTGCTGACCGACTTCTTGGGTCACAACGTCATGAAAACCTTCCGGGCTGCTGCCTTGAAGTCCGGTATTCGAGTAGTTGCCTGCCGACGCTCGGTTTGTAGCATGAAGCAAGCCTTAACCCAATGCGGCTATTGTGAATCTTGTCCGCTCGGTAAGTCCAAGAGCCACTAGATTGGCGGCATGACTTACTGGGGCAAAGAAGGAATCTTTACAGATTAAAAAAAAGCCACTGTTATGAAACAGTGGCTTTTTTGTGTGCTGCCGGTTTGGCAGCAGGTCGGTCTTATTTGACGCTACGCAAACGAGCTTCGGACTGCTGCGTATCGGCAGCCGCCAGGCGGCGTGCGCCGTTATAGCGTTTTTTCCAGTAACCCACTTCCATGCTCTCGACGCGGACAACAGCGCCAGTGCGAGGGGCGTGGACAAATTTGTCATCACCCAGGTAAATGCCTACGTGAGAGAAACGAGCGCCACGAGTATTGAAGAAGACCAGGTCACCTTTGCGCAGCTCGCTACGGTTAACCGAAGTGCCTTCTTTGGCAATGTCCTTGGATTGGCGGGGCAGTTTCAGACCCAGGGACTTTTCAGCCACGTAGGACACCAAACCGCTGCAATCAAAGCCAGTGCTGGGAGCATCGCCACCAAAACTGTACTTCACGCCCAGGAAGTTCAGGGCGGCGTTGGCAAGGCCGTGGGTAGAGGAAGAAGCTTGGCTACTGCGGCTTTCGGCGCGCCCTTGGCGACGATCGCTGCTGTACGCAATATTGATGTCATTGCGAGCGCGGTTAGCTAGATATGTACCCAGCGGGTCGGACTCGGTCTGGAATTCGTAGTCGGCGTAATAGCCGTGATCCAGTTCTGCACGATCTTTGTTCTGGCTGGACTGTTGAGTTCCAGTGGTGGCACACCCTGTCAGAGCGAGCGCGCCGGCTAACAAAAGATACTTGGCGCTGCGATAGGTAATGTGCAAAAGTGCGGGTGGATTCAGGTAATGTGGCGGCATGACCAGGGCTTTTTTAAGGACTTGGTGGGCAGCAGCACAACCTTGATGCCTATTTTTGCTGAAATTAGCAGCAATTGATGGGTATCAGGGCTGTAAGTATGGCTAAAAGCACCATACTTTGCCGGACGTTGCTGTGCGTTGAATGTTTGGCAGTGTACCGGATGATAATTGCACCGTAAAGCATTGTAGGAGTGTATTTTGCGATTGAATCATACTGTTGCAAAGTGCGGCTGACAGCGGTTTTCAGGCCCTGTGCATGGGTCCAGTGCTGTTCTTGCTGACTTGTTGAAAGTTAGCCGAAATAGAGCGAAGTTTTACTGTTTATAGGGATTGAATGATGCGATTTATGGGACAAGCCCTAGGGAAAGCCCTAAACGAAGGAGTACGGCTGCGCGAGTTGTGGGCTTGGGCTATGTATGATTTCGCAAACTCTGGCTACACCACCGTCATTTTGACCAGTGTTTACAGTGCCTATTTTGTTGGTGTCGTCGCCGAAGGCCGCAGCTGGGCTACCTTGGCGTGGACCTTGGCCTTGTCCGCTTCGTATTTGAGCATCATGTTGACCATGCCGGGGCTCGGTGCAAAAGCCGATGCACGTCAAGGCAAAAGGCGACTTTTGTTCAGCAGCACCATAGGCTGTGTGTCGGCAACCGTGATGCTGTATTGGGCCGGTCCCAATGACATTGTCTGGGCCCTGGTTTTTATCGCTTTATCCAATTATTGCTATTGCATAGGCGAGTCCATCATCGGCGCTTTCTTGCCGGAAATTGCCCGGCCTGACGCCTTGGGGCGTGTCTCCGGTTGGGGCTGGGGTTTTGGTTATTTTGGTGGCATGTTGGCCTTGGGCCTTTCCCTGGCTTTTCTGACCTGGGCGACATCGCAAGGATGGACGGCTCAAGAGTATGTGCCCGGTATCGCCCTGATTACGGCTGCCTTGTTTGCCTTGTCAGCCTTGCCTTCTTTTCTGTTTCTGCGCGAACGCAGTGCACCCAGCGGGGCAGAGCAGCAGGGCATGTTGTCGCGCCTGATTGCATCGGCGCGTGATGTGCATCAGCATTTTCCCGATTTCCGCACCTTGTTGTTATGTGGTGCTGCCTATCAAGCCGGGATTGCCGTCATTATTACTTTGTCGGCGGTGTACGCCACCGAGGCCATGGGTTTCACCATGGCGCAAACCATGACGCTGATCTTTACCGTCAATATTGCGGCTGCCGTGGGGGCTTTGTTGTTTGGACATGTGCAGGATCGCATCGGCCATAGACGTGCTCTGGCACTGACGCTGTGTGCCTGGCTGGTCATGGTGGGAATTGCTGTCAGCACGCGTTCCTTGGCCGGGTTCTGGGCGGCGGCAGCCGTCGCCGGGCTATGCATAGGGAGTAGCCAAAGTGCGGGGCGAGCCATGGTTGGACTGCTGGCTCCCAAGAGTCGTCTGGCTGAGTTTTTTGCCTTGTGGACCTTTGCCATTCAACTGGCCGCAGTATGTGGTCCGCTGTCTTACGGTCTGGTGACTTGGCTAAGCGGCGGGAACCACCGCTTGGCTCTGGCCTGCACGGGATTATTCTTTCTGGCGGGCCTGCTGATCCTGTCGCGTTTGAATTTTCAGCGCGGCATTTTGGCCAAGAATCAAGCCGATCTCAGTTGTCAGGATTGAGTAAGTAAGGCGCGTTACGTTTATATAAAATTAAGCTGGGCTGCCCATGCGTGGCCCAAAAAAAACACCAAATCTGGAAAATAAAGGAGCCAACACCATGAGCGGTCCAACGTCTATTGAATCCGTCCTGTCGGAAAGCCGAGTCTTTCCCGTGTTCCCCAAACTGGAACGCGAAGCAAGCATTGCTGGCATGGCGGCCTACCAGGAGCTTTGCCAGAAAGCCGAGCAGGACAACCCCGGTTTCTGGGCGGAGTTGGCCCGCGATCGTCTGGTCTGGACCAAGCCTTTTACCCAGGTTCTGGACGACAGCAAGCCCCCGTTTTACAAGTGGTTCCATGATGGCGAGCTGAACGTCTCGGCCAACTGTCTGGACAAGCACCTTGGCACCCCCACTGAAAACAAAACTGCACTGATCTTTGAAGCCGACGGTGGTGAAGTCACCAAAGTGACCTTCCGCGAACTGTATGAACAGGTTTGCCAGTTTGCCAATGGTTTGAAAGCCCTGGGTTACAAGACGGGCGAACGTGCCCTGATCTACATGCCCATGTCGGTGCAGGCCATTGTGGCCATGCAAGCATGTGCCCGTTTGGGTATTACTCACTCCGTCGTGTTTGGTGGTTTCTCGGCCAAGAGCCTGCACGAACGTGCCGTGGACGTGGGTGCCTCCTTGGTAATTACCGCTGACGAACAGCGTCGTGGTGGCCGTGCCATCCCCCTGAAAAATGCAGTTGACGAAGCCCTGAGCGGCGGTGACTGCGAAGCCGTGCGTCACGTCATTGTGTACAAGCGCACGGGCGGTCCCGTTGCCTGGCATGAAGGTCGCGATCTGTGGTGGGAAGATGCTGTCAAAGGTCAAGGTAGCGAGTGCCCAGCCGTGTCCGTGAATGCAGAGCACCCTCTGTTTGTTCTGTACACCTCCGGCTCTACGGGCAAACCTAAAGGCGTGCAGCACTCCTCGGCAGGTTATCTGCTGGGTGCCATGCTGAGCGTGCAGTGGACCTTTGATGCCAAGGACAGCGATGTGTTCTGGTGTACCGCCGATATCGGTTGGGTAACAGGCCACACCTTCATTACTTACGGCCCTCTGGCTGCCGGCGTGACGCAGGTTGTGTTTGAAGGCGTGCCTACCTATCCGGATGCCGGCCGTTTCTGGAACATGATTGAACGCCACGGCGTGACGGTGTTCTACACCGCACCTACCGCTATTCGCTCCTTGACCAAGGCAGCCGAAGCGGACGAGGCCATTCACCCCAAGCAATACAATCTGGACACCCTGCGCATCATCGGTTCGGTGGGTGAACCCATCAACCCCGAAGCCTGGATGTGGTATTTCAAGAATGTGGGCCGCGAGCGTTGCCCCATTGTGGATACCTGGTGGCAAACGGAGACCGGCGGTCACGTCATTACTCCCTTGCCTGGCGCCACTCCCCTGAAACCCGGTTCCTGCGGCCTGCCGTTCCCCGGCATGGACGTTGCCATTGTGGACGAGGTGGGTGAAGAAGCGGAACGCGGCAATGGCGGTTTCCTGGTCATTCGCAAGCCTTGGCCCAATATGATCCGCACCATCTGGGGCGATCCAGACCGTTTCGTGAAAAGCTACTTCCCACCCGAGCTGAAAGGCTATTACCTGGCCGGTGACGGCGCACAGCGTGATACTGACGGTTACTTCTGGGTCATGGGCCGTATCGACGACGTGCTGAACGTTTCGGGTCACCGCTTGGGCACGATGGAAGTGGAGTCTGCTCTGGTGGCACACCCGCTGGTCGCTGAAGCCGCTGTTGTGGGCAAGCCTGACCCAACGACAGGTGAAGCCATTGTGGCCTATGTGGTGCTGAATGGCGATCTGCCTTCCGGCGAAGAGGCCGACAAGGTTGCCACTGAGCTGCGCAATTGGGTAGGCAAGGAAATCGGTCCTATCGCCAAGCCTCGTGAGATCCGCTTTGGTGAAAACCTGCCCAAGACACGTTCGGGCAAGATCATGCGTCGTTTGCTGCGCTTTGTTGCCAATAACGAGCCGATCACCCAAGACGTATCCACGCTGGAGAATCCGGCCATTCTGGATCAGTTGTCCGAAGCACACTAATTTTTTTGGTAGTTCCTGTTTGACCCTGGTTTCTTTGCAGAGCCAGGGTTTTTTTATTTCTCCTGATTATTTTGTTACTGAAAACCTGCGCAGTGTGGAATTAGCCTAGCATTGAGTCCGTGGCCAAAACATCGGTCCATGAATTCAAAGAAAAGGGGAAAGGTTTGAGCGGGGAACAGCAGGCAGACAGGGGCGCTTTGGCGCTGATGGGCTTGGTGGTACTGACCTGGGGCATGAGCTGGGTCGTGATGAAGGCGATGACTGTCTACATCGGGCCAGTGGATCTGATTGCAGCACGCTATGCGGTGGCATTTGTTTTTTTATGGCTGGTGCTGCGTCTTAAAGGCGGGCATTTACGGCCTACGCCATGGAAGCTGAGCCTGGGTGTTGCCATTTTCCAGACTACCGGCTTTCAACTGCTTAGCCAGTTTTCCTTGCAAGCCGGTGGGGCAGGCAAGATGGTGGCCCTGGCCTACACCATGCCAATCTGGATTCTGCTGTTGTCCTGGCCCATGTTGGGGCAACGACCTCAGAAACGTCACGTAATGGGTATGGTGCCCGCGATTTTGGGCTTGATGCTTCTGATTGCGCCCTGGGAAGGAATGGGCGGCATACTTGGTTCGGTTCTGGCGACATTGAGTGGCGTGAGCTGGGCCTTGGGGGCGGTTTTCTCCAAACAGCTATTTGAGCGTCATCGAGTGGAGCTGCTCAATGCCACAGTCTGGCAGTGTCTTCTGGGGATTGTGATTGTTCTGCCCTTGAGCTTTCTGATTTCCCAGCGTCCTATCGTGATGGAATGGCAGATGTTCAGTGGCGTTCTGTACCTGGGCGTGATTGCAACTGGGGTAGGTTGGCTGCTGTGGATGGCGGTAGTCAGTCGTGTCAGCGCGACCTTGGCGGGGATGTCCAGTCTGGGCGTGCCTGCACTGACTGTTTTGCTGGCCTGGCTGTTGCTGGACGAATGGCCAACTCAACTGGAGTTAATGGGGACAGGCCTGATTCTATTGGGGCTGTTCGTAGTGAACTGGCCCAGCCGATCTCGCAAGTCATAGAGCAAAAAAAAAGCCACCCTGAGGGGTGGCTTTTTCGACATTAATACTTCTGGCCTTGGCGGTGACACCAAGGCCAGAGTTGTTTTTACATGCCGTTGTACACCGGACCTTCGCCGCCTTGCGGGGGAACCCAGACGATATTCTGGGTGGGGTCCTTGATGTCACAGGTTTTGCAGTGCACGCAGTTCTGTGCATTGATCTGCAGCTTGTCGTCGCCGGTTTCAGTCTTGATGAACTCGTATACGCCAGCCGGACAGAAACGGGCTTCGGGGCCACCGTAGCGAGCCAGGTTCACCGCCACAGGAACGGACGGATCTTTCAGCGTCAGGTGGACAGGTTCGTCTTCTTCGTGGTTGGTGTTTGAAATAAACACGGAGCTGAGACGATCGAAGGTGATCTTGCCATCTGGCTTGGGGTAGTCGATACGCGCGCATTCGGCTGCAGGCTGCAAACAGGCGTGGTCAGGCTTGTTGTTGCGCAGTGTCCAAGGCATTTTTCCTTTGAACAGGCCTTGCTCCACAAAGGTCATGACGGATGCAATCGAGCGGCCTTTCTTGAACCATTGCTTGAAGTTGCGGGCCTTGTTCAGCTCCTCATGCAGCCAGGACTGTTTGAACTTTTCGGCAAATTGTGACAGCTCGTCTTGCTTGCGTCCGGCTTGCAAGGCTTCAAAAGCGGCCTCAGCGGCCAGGGAGCCGGATTTGATCGCAGCGTGGCTACCCTTGATGCGCGAAGCATTCAGGAAACCGGCATCACAACCGACCAAAGCACCACCGGGGAAGCTGAGCTTGGGCAGCGCCAGCAGACCACCGGCGGTCAGGGAGCGAGCCCCGTAAGCAATGCGCTTGCCGCCTTCAAACGTGGCGCGCAGGGCAGGGTGGGTTTTGTAGCGCTGAAATTCTTCAAAGGGAGACAGCCAGGGGTTGGCGTAATCCAGACCGACTACCATCCCGACCATGACCAGATTGTTATCCAGGTGGTACAGGAAAGAGCCGCCGTAGGTGTCCGAATCCAGTGGCCAGCCAGCGGTGTGGATCACCAGGCCGGGCTGCGATTGGGAGGGGTCTACTTCCCACAATTCTTTAATGCCAATGCCGTAGCTTTGGGCATTGCGGGACTCGTCCAGCTTGAAACGCTCGGTCAGCTCACGGCCCAGGTGGCCACGCGAACCTTCGGCAAAAATGGTGTAGGACGCCAGCAGTTCCATGCCGGGTTGATAGTGGGAGGTGTGCGTGCCGTCGCGGGCCACACCCATATCGCCCGTCAGGACGCCACGGACCGCGCCGTTGTCGTCATACAGAATGTGGGCAGCGGCAAAGCCGGGGAAAATATCCACGCCCAGGGCCTCGGCCTGTTCACCCATCCATTGCACGACATTGCCCAGGCGAACAATGTAATTGCCATGGTTTTTAAAACAGTCAGGCAGCAACCACATCGGGGTGCTGCGTGCGCCTTTTTCGGTCAGGAAAAGGAATTTGTCTTCAGTCACTTCTACCGAAATAGGAGCGCCTTGCGCTTTCCAGTCTGGCAGCAGCTCGTCCAGGGCGCGCGTGTCCATGACTGCGCCTGACAGGATATGGGCACCCACTTCAGCGCCTTTTTCCAGGACACAGACGCTGATTTCTTGTTCTTTTTCTTGGGCGAGCTGTTTAAGACGTATCGCGGTGGCCAGGCCTGCAGGGCCAGCGCCGACGATAATAACGTCATATTCCATCGATTCACGTTCAGACATTGCTGCTGATCTCCTATTACGGCTTAGCGCTTTGTTCTTGATTGTTGGCGGGTGAAATTCGTGTACTGTGCGTACGGTCGATTGTATTGTAGTCTGAGCAATCCCGTTTTGAGTTCAGAGGCCAGAGGCAGTGCCCCTTGGCTTCCGGCTTCATCAGTAAATATCAGTAAGGAGAGCATGTAATGACACAAGTAGTAGATTCTGGTGCAGGAGCCACTTTTGATATTGCCGTGCGCTGGGGCGATCTGGATGCCATGAATCATGTTAACAATACGGTCTACTTTCGCTACATCGAGGAAGCCCGTGTCCAGTTAATGATGAAGCTGGGCATGGTGCCACCTTCTCCACGTACCGGGGTGCTGGCGCACGCCAGCCTGGATTTCCTGCGTTCGGTCCTGTATCCGGCCACTGTGCGGATTGTGCACAAATTGCTGAAAGTCGGTGGCAGCAGCATTGAGTTGGAAGTCTTTGTATGTGACGCAAATCAAGCTGATGTCATTTATGCACGTGGCCGCTGTGTGCTCGTGTCCATTAACCCCCAAGGCGGCTCACAACCTTGGACCGAAGATGAGCGTAAACAGATACACTCGGTTTTTCAGGGTTAAGCTTTACGTATACGGAAAGCATAGTCAAGTCGTAGAATGCCTGATAGCACTGTATGGTGCATAGCGGCAGTATTGGACAAAGTTTGCTGTTTAGGCCAATTAAAGAGTTATTGGAGAGTCAATTGAATAAAGTCTATCCAAGCGCCAAGGAGGCGTTGCAGGGGGTCGTTGCCGACGGACAGACAGTCGCTGTAGGTGGATTCGGCCTGTGCGGAATTCCCGAAGCGCTGATTGCTGCGCTGCGCGATAGCGGAGTCAAAAACCTGACCTGCATTAGCAATAATGCCGGGGTGGATGGCTTTGGTCTGGGTCAGTTGCTGGAAACACGCCAGATCCGCAAGATGATTTCCTCCTATGTGGGCGAAAACAAGGAGTTCGAGCGCCAGTATCTGGCGGGCGAGCTGGAACTGGAGTTCACTCCTCAGGGCACACTGGCTGAAAAGCTGCGTGCCGGTGGCGCAGGCATCCCTGCGTTCTTTACCGCAACGGGTGTGGGCACTATCGTGGCTGACGGTAAGGAAATCCGCGAGTTCAACGGTCAGCAATACGTGATGGAAGAGGCCCTGGTGCCCGATGTATCGCTAGTCAAAGCTTACAAGGCCGACCGCAGCGGCAACCTGGTGTTTCGCAAGACCGCGCGCAACTTCAACCCGAACGTGGCCATGGCTGGAAAAATCACCATTGTCGAGGTCGAGGAAATTGTCGAGACCGGCAGCCTGGACCCGGATGATGTGCATTTGCCCGGTATTTATGTGCACCGTATCGTGCTCAATGCCCAGCCCGAAAAGCGCATTGAACAGCGTACCGTTCGTTCTTCCTGATTAGCGAGGCAAGATAATAATGGCTTGGAATAGAGATCAAATGGCGGCACGCGCCGCTCTGGAGCTTCAGGACGGCTTTTACGTCAATCTGGGTATCGGTTTGCCTACGCTGGTTGCCAACCACGTGCCCGAAGGCATTGAGGTCTGGCTGCAGTCGGAAAACGGTTTGCTGGGTATCGGCCCCTTTCCGACTGAGGACAAGATTGACGCTGACCTGATCAACGCCGGCAAGCAAACCATCACCACCTTGCCCGGTTCGTCCATCTTTTCCTCGGCAGACTCGTTTGCCATGATTCGTGGCGGCAAGATCAATATCGCGATTCTGGGTGCCATGCAGGTGTCGGAAAAGGGTGATCTGGCCAACTGGATGATCCCCGGCAAGATGATCAAGGGCATGGGCGGTGCCATGGACCTGGTTGCTGGCGTTGGCCGTGTCGTGGTTCTGATGGAACACGTAGCCACCAAGAAAGACGGCACGGAAGACCTGAAAATTCTGCCTTCTTGCACCTTGCCCCTGACGGGCGTGGGGGTAGTTGACCTCATCATTACCGATCTGGGGGTGATGGAAGTGACGGAAAATGGTTTAAAGTTGCTTGAGTTGGCACCAGAAGTCAGCCTTGAGTACATTCAGTCCAAGACAGGCGTCCCGCTAGACGTCAGTGCTTTGGCCTGATCGGTCTCTCTGGCTAAAAAAGCTTCGGCGCGAGTCGGAGCTTTTTTTATGCTTGATCGGTGCGTGAACGCTGTTTATGTAAAGGAAGTTGGCATGGCCCATCCCCCCGTTGCCGCACGCTTGCAGGCGCTGCGCGAACAAATGCAATTTCAGTCCGTGCAGGCAAGTATCTGGCCTACATCTGACCCCCATCTGTCTGAATACCTGCCTGATCGCTGGAAAAGCCGTCAATGGCTCAGTGGCTTTGTTGGCTCGGCGGGCTTGCTGGTGGTGACAGCGGATTGGGCCGGTCTGTGGACCGATAGCCGTTATTGGGAACAGGCGGCCAAGGAATTGGAAGGTAGCGGCATTCAATTGCAACGGGCGGGCGAGGCCGGGGTGCCCGAGCCAGCCAACTGGCTGGCCGAGCATCTGCCTGCTCAATCACGGGTGGTACTGGATAGCCAGTCGGTGTCGGCACAAAGTCTGCTGGCCTGGCAAAAAGCGACGCCAGAGCTGGAGTGGGTGCTGGAGGCCGACTTGCTCAGCCCGATCTGGACGGAGCGACCTGCTGCACCTGTTGGTCAGGTGGTGGAGCATTTACCCCCGTTTGCCTGCCGCACTCGTCAGGAAAACTTGAACAGCACGCGGGCGGCCATGCAGGAGCAGGGGGCACATTGGCATTTGCTGAGTGCGCTCGATGATATTGCCTGGACCTTGAATTTACGCGGCAGCGATGTGTCCTATAACCCGGTGTTCCTGTCGTACCTGCTGATAGGCCCGGATCAGGCGTTTCTGTTTGTGGATAGCAACAAGCTGTCAGCAGGCATACAGGAGGCGCTGGCTGCGGATGGCGTGCAAGTTCAAGGCTATACCGAACTGTCCTCCTTCATGCGCGCCTTGCCGGCATCCATGCCCATCTTGCTGGATATGGCTCGGACCACGGCCTGGGCTGCCCAGCTGGCAGCGCATCTGAATGTGGTCGAATACATCAACCCGGCTCAATTGCTCAAGTCCTGCAAGACCGATGCCGAGCTGGATCATGTGCGCGAAACCATGGAGAAAGACGGCGCTGCCTTGTGCGAGTTCTTTGCCTGGTTTGAACAGCAAAGCGATGTCAATGAGCTGGATGTGGATGAACATATCTGCGCCGCCCGTGCTCGTCAGGAAGGTTTTGTCAGCCCCAGCTTTGGTACGATTGCCGCCTATAACGCCAATGGTGCCATGCCGCACTATCAGGCTACCCAGCAGTCCCATGCCCGTATTGAGGGTAATGGCCTGTTGCTGATCGACTCAGGTGGGCAGTATCAGGGTGGGACGACCGACATTACCCGTGTAGTGCCGGTAGGTCAGGTGTCTGCCGAGCAGATTCGTGACTTCACGCTGGTGCTCAAAGGCATGGTGTCCTTGTCCATGCTGGTGTTCCCGGAAGGCATTGCCGGTCAGCAAATTGATGTACTGGCCCGTCAGCCTTTGTGGGAGCAGGGCCTGGACTTCGGTCATGGCACTGGCCATGGCGTGGGTTACTTCATGAATGTGCATGAAGGCCCGCAGTCCATTTCCTGGCGCGGTCGTATCGGGCCTCATTCCGCCATGCGTGCCGGCATGATTACTTCCAACGAGCCTGGCTTGTACCGTCCCGGCCAATGGGGCATTCGCATCGAGAATCTGGTGGCGGCGGTTCCGGCCCTGCGCAGCGAGTACGGGCAGTTCCTGCGTTTTGAAACCCTGACCCTGTGCCCCATTGATACGCGTTGTATAGATGCCGCACTACTGACGGCTGCCGAGCGTAACTGGCTCAATGAATATCATCAGCAAGTGCGTGAACGTCTCTTGCCTCGTGTTCAGGGGGATGCACGCAAGTGGCTTGAGCAAAGGACGCAGGCGATCTGATCGCCACCCTCTGCTCTTGTCAATAGCTGCAAGGGCTAGTGGTATTTCCGCTGTGAAATGCCACTAGTCGGGTCGCCAAGCATGGGCGCTTGCCGTTATAATCCAAATTTCCCGCTATCGCCTGATTTGACCTCAGGCGCCTTTTATAATGACCACCAAATATGTATTCGTAACGGGAGGCGTTGTGTCCTCCCTGGGCAAAGGTATTGCGGCTGCATCCCTGGCTGCCATCCTGGAGTCCCGCGGTTTGCGCGTGACTATGCTCAAGCTGGATCCCTACATCAACGTAGATCCGGGCACCATGAGCCCCTTCCAGCACGGTGAAGTGTTTGTTACTGAGGATGGTGCGGAAACCGACCTGGACCTGGGCCACTACGAGCGCTTTATTTCCGCTCGCATGCGCAAGGTCAACAACTTCACCACGGGCCAGATTTACGAATCCGTGCTGCGCAAAGAGCGTCGCGGGGACTATCTGGGCAAGACCGTGCAGGTTATCCCGCACATCACCAACGAAATCCAGGATTTCATCATTCGTGGCGCCAAGGCTGCCTACAATGGTGAGGCCGATGTTGCCATCGTCGAGATCGGCGGCACAGTGGGTGATATCGAATCCCAACCTTTCCTGGAAGCTGCCCGCCAGATGAATCTGCGTCTGGGCCGTAACAACACCGCTTTTGTTCACCTGACGCTGGTGCCTTTCATTGCATCGGCAGGCGAGCTGAAAACCAAACCTACCCAGCACTCGGTGCAAAAGCTGCGTGAAATCGGTATTCACCCACACGCTTTGCTGTGCCGTGCGGATCGCGTCATTCCTGACGACGAACTGGCCAAGATTTCGCTGTTCTCCAACGTGCCCATGGACGCCGTGATTTCGGTGTGGGATGCGGATTCCATCTACAAGATTCCAGCCATGCTGCACAAGCAAGGCCTGGACAGCCTGGTGTGCGATGCATTGGCGCTGTCGCCTCCACCGGCTGATCTGTCCATGTGGGATCGTCTGGTACAGGCCCTGGAAAATCCGGAGCACGAAGTGCGTATCGGTATGGTCGGCAAGTACGTAGACCTGACCGAATCCTACAAGTCGCTCAGCGAAGCACTGGTTCACGCCGGTATTCACACCCGTACCCGTATCAATATCGAGTACCTGGATTCCGAAGTCATCGAGAACGAAGGCACCGATTGCCTGAAAGGTCTGGACGCCATTCTGGTGCCAGGCGGCTTTGGCAAACGCGGTACCGAAGGCAAGATTCGCGCCATTCAATACGCTCGTGAAAACGGCGTGCCATTCCTGGGTATCTGCCTGGGCATGCAATTGGCGGTGGTTGAATTTGCTCGTAATGTGGGCAATCTGGTGGGCGCGAACTCGACTGAATTCGATCCATCGGCCGTGCACCCGGTTGTGGCCTTGATTACCGAATGGGCAGACCGCGAAGGCAAGATTGAGCACCGTGATGGTTCCTCCGATTTGGGCGGCACCATGCGCAAGGGCGCACAGCGTTGCCCAGTGAAGCCAGGTTCGCGTGCTGAAGCCATTTACGGTCCGGAAGTAAATGAACGTCACCGCCACCGTTTCGAAGTGAATACCTTGTATGTGCCACGTCTGGAAGAAGTGGGCATGGTGATTTCCGCTCGTACTCCTACCGAGAACCTGCCGGAAATCATGGAACTGCCTGATCATCCCTGGTTCATGGGCGTGCAATTCCATCCGGAATTCACTTCCACTCCGCGTGATGGCCATCCGCTGTTTACCAGCTATATCAAAGCTGCTCTGGACCACCAGAAAAAATCAGCCTGATAATTTGGTATGACTGAAAAGGCCCGCGCTACGCGGGCTTTTTCATTCGGGGCGACAGAGTGTGTTGCCCGCTTTCCTGGGAGTAATCATGATCGAACAGCTGGATCATTTGGTGCTGACCTGTACCGACCCGCAAGCCACGACCCATTTCTATACACAAGTGTTGGGCATGAAGCAGGAAGTCTTTGGGCAAGGACGCATTGCCTTCAGCTTTGGCTCGCAAAAGATCAATTTGCATGTGCGTGGGCAGGAGTTCGAGCCCAAGGCGCATTTGCCGGTGCCGGGGGCGCTGGACCTGTGCTTTATTGCCAGCATTCCGCTGGAGCAGGTGATCGCGCATCTGCAGTCACAAGCTTGGCCCATTATTGAAGGGCCGGTGCAGCGTACAGGAGCTACCGGCCCGATTCGCTCAGTCTATGTGCGCGACCCGGACTTGAACCTGATCGAAATCTCCGAACGATTGGGCTGACAGGCTTGCTGCACTGCGGTGCAGCAGCGCCGTCAGGAATGTGGGAGAATGCAGAAATACTGAAACGAGGTCTATTATGGATTTATGCGGTTACGACGTTGGCCTGGATCGGCCCTTTTTTCTGATCGCTGGCCCTTGTGTGATTGAATCGCGTCAAATGGCGTTTGATACAGCGGGCCAGCTTGCCGAGATTACCTCGGCTCTGGGTATCCCCTTTATCTACAAAAGCTCGTTTGACAAGGCCAACCGGAGTTCGGACAAGTCTTATCGTGGCCCCGGCATGGCCGAAGGTCTGCAGATTCTGGCGGATGTGCGCTCGCACTACAAAGTGCCGGTCCTGACCGATGTGCACGACAAGGACCAGGTCGATGATGTGGCGGCCGTCGTGGATGTGCTGCAAACCCCGGCTTTCCTGTGCCGTCAGACCGACTTTATTCAGGCCTGCGCTGCTACCCTGAAACCTGTGAATATCAAGAAGGGCCAGTTCCTGGCTCCTCAGGATATGGTGCAGGTGGTGGCAAAAGCACGTGCGGCAGCGATGGAAATGGGCGGAGATGGCTCCACCATCATGGTCTGTGAGCGTGGTGCTTCCTTTGGCTACAACAACCTGGTGTCCGATATGCGGTCCCTGGCGATCATGCGCGCCACGGATTGCCCGGTCGTGTTTGATGCCACGCACTCGGTACAGTTGCCGGGCGGGCAGGGCACGACATCGGGTGGTCAGCGTGAGTTTGTGCCCGTCCTGGCGCGTGCTGCTGTCGCAGCGGGTGTGTCGGGCGTGTTCATGGAAACTCACCCTAACCCGGACAAGGCCTTGTCTGACGGCCCGAATGCTGTCCCTCTGTCGCAGATGGCAGACTTGCTGCGGACATTGCAGCAGATCGATTCGATTGTTAAAAACAGCGGTGCCTTACAGCACGGCTATTAAAAGTAGTTTGGAGACACTATGTCCGCATTTTTGATTGCTAATGTCGAAGTAACCAACCCCGAGCAGTACAAGCAGTACCAGGAGTTTTCCAGCATTGCCATGAAAACCCACAACGTGAAAGTGTTGGTACGTGGCGGTGAAACGGTCACCCTGGAAGGCAATGCGCCTTTGCGTACCGTGGTTATGGAGTTCGACACACTGGAACAGGCCCAGGCGTTCCACGATTCCGAGGAATACCGCCGTGCTCGTCAAGCACGTGAGGGTGCTGCCAACATGACGATGTACGTGGTGCAGGGTCTGTAAGAAGCGGACTACGCCATGTAGTCAGGCAGGAAAAAGGGAGTGTGAAAACACTCCCTTTTTTGATGCTTGCAGGGACACAGCCCGACCTTCTTGAGCACGATGGCAGGAAGGAGTTGTGTGGCTGTTTAGAAACGCGGATCACGCAGGGCTGGTAGGGTCAGCTCACGTATGAAGCTGGCGGGAGACAGTTGCAGCAGGCTACGCACAATCGTGAGCACGTCATGCACTGGAATCGTCTCGCCCTGGTCACGCTCTGCGGCGGCGTGCAGTGGCACATCCAGGCCGTCTTCCGTATTCAGGTAGCCCAGTTGCAGGCAAGTGACGGCCAGGCCTTGATCTCTATAGCCTTCACGCAGACTGTCTGCCAAACCATTCAAGGCAAATTTTGTCGCTCCGAAGGCAACTTCTGGGCGACCGCTTTGACGCAGACCCGAGGTGGAACCAGTCAGAATCAGGCGGGGCTGTTTGCTGCGCAGTAAATGAGGCAGCAGATGACGTATGGCCAATAAGGCTCCAGTCAGATTCACATCGACCAGACGACGGATGGCCTGATCGTTTTGCGACAGAAAATCGTAGTCCTCACTGAAGGCAGTGTCTTCCCAAATCCCAAGGTTATAAATCAGGACGTCCAGTGATTCCGGGCAGGCGGCTGCTAATTGGCTGGCGGCTTCAGGCTGGGACAAGTCGGCACTGACCCAGTGTTGATTGATGCCGGGATCGGGACTGAGCGGGCTGGCCGATGGTGCGGGTGTCCGGCGAGCCACGCCATAAAGCGTGTTGCCGTCTTGGGCCAGGCCGTCCATCAAGGCGCGTCCCAGCCCCATGCTGGCACCGACAATCATGATATTCATACTGTTTTCCTGTGGGGAGGATGTGCTTGGAAAGCGGTGCTTTCCGGATGGTCGCTATTGTGTACCGGGATGCCGGGATAAGGGTTGATTCAGGCAGCGCTTGTCAGGTTTTTATCACTCTCGTAAAATTGTTGACTAGGCAATAATTGCATGGTCAATTGAAATGGTAAACGTATCGGAAACAGCACAAAAGACGCCGGGGCGGGTCTTGTCAGTCACAGAGTCCATACTGGCGATGATGGGGCTGTGCTTTGTGGTGATGTTGGTGGCAATTGATCAGACCGTGGTCGGGACAGCCTTGCCCACCATTGTCTCCGAGCTGCATGGTTTTGAACTGTATGCCTGGGTGGCAACGGCGTATTTGCTGACTTCAGTGATTACCGTGCCTATTTTTGGCCGTCTGGGAGATTTTTATGGACGCCGCCGCTTTGTGCTGGTGTCCATCGTTTTGTTTACCCTGGCTTCCGTGCTCTGCGGCATGGCGCAAAGCATGTTGCAGCTGGTACTGGCACGTGCCTTGCAAGGGATTGCGGGGGGCATGCTGGTGGGGACCGCATTTGCCTGTGTGCCTGATCTGTTTCCTGACCCCCGTGTGCGTTTGCGCTGGCAAGTCATGCTGAGCGCTTCCTTTGGGATTGCGAACGGGATAGGGCCCTTTCTGGGCGGAATTCTGACCGAGCACTATGGCTGGCGCTCCGTGTTTTATGTGAATCTGCCCGTGGGTTTGTTAAGCCTGTATTTTGTCTATCGCTATTTGCCGCAGATCCGTCATTTTCGTCAAACCCAGGTCCGCATGGATTATTTGGGTGCTTTCTTGTTGATGGTCGGTTTGGCCTGTATCCAGTTGCTGGTAGAGTTGCTGCCGCAATATGGGGGCAGCTATTTGATGGTTTTGCTTGGCCTGTGCAGTGTGGCCGCTTTTGTTCTGCTGGTGACCTGGGAGCGACGGGTGGCAGAACCTTTGCTGCCCCTGGTCTTGTTCAGTAGCCCAGCCCAATTCTCTTTGCTGGTTCTGTCTGCGGGCTTGGGCTTTATTCTGTTTGGTCTCTTGTTCTATGCGCCCTTGTTGTTGCAAGGGGGGTATGGGCTGCGACCACAAACCGCCGGTTTGTTGATCACACCCTTGGTCGTGTTCATTACGGTGGGCAGTATCATTAATGGCCGTACGATTACACGCCTGCGTCGTCCTACCTTGATGCTGTATCTGGGTCTGGTGCTGTTGACGATCGCCTGCCTGGGTATGGTGTTCATCAAGAAGACCGATCCGCACTGGCATTTTGTGATCTATGCCACTATTGCTGGCACCGGGGTCGGTTGCATCATGCCCAATCTGACGGTATTTGCGCAGGAAATTGTGGAACGCTCCATGCTGGGCATTGCCACGGCCATGCTACAGTCCATGCGCATGGTGGGTGGCATGTTGGGTACTGCTGTGGTCGGAACCCTGATCAATTATCAGTATGGGGAGGCCATCCGCACGCAATTGGCGGCTTTGCCCACAAGCCTGGTCAACTCCCTGCAAGATCCGCAAGTTCTGATGAGTGTGAGTCAGCAGACGCAGTTTCTGGAGCAGGCCGGGCAGGAAGGGCAGGTGTATCTGGGCTTGGCCCGCGACGCCCTGGCACATGCCGTCAATATGGGGATGGCCGTGACCTTGCTGCTGATAGTCTGGTGTTTTTATTGGGTACGCAAAGTGCCACCGATACGTTTTAATCGTCAAGAACAGTCTTGAACATGATGAATGAATTTCCGCAACTTCAAGCGGCTCAGCAGCTGGGGCGCACGTATCGCAGCCTGATGGCGGCATTTGATCAGCAGTTGGGGATGCCCTTGCCACGCTGGCGTATCCTGATTTCCTTGTACCAGGAAGAGGGCAGCTTGTCTCAAAAGCAGTTGGTGCGTCTGCTGCGCATTGATCCGGCTGCGGTGACACGGCAGCTTAAAAGCATCGAGTCCCTGGGGCTGGTCGAGCGTTTCACGGATGAGCAGGACAACCGGCTGACCAATGTGCGTCTAAGCCCCGCTGGCCGCGAGCTGGTGGAAGCCACCCTGCCCCGGCGTCGTCGTCTGGTGGAAGCCATGCTGCAAGACTTCTCTGATCAGGATCTGAATCAGTTGATCACCTTGCTGGGCAATTGGGAAAGCGCCTTGTTGAAAGCGGCCGACAAAGATTTACTTTGAGACGTATCGGTACTTTTTGTATTTACAGAGACGCCGCCTAGTCTCGGAATTTCTGGTGATAATAAACACGTGCCGGTTTCGATCAGGATGAAGGCAGGGTCTTGAATCCAGGCTTTTTTCCAGCTTTCGGGACCAGACATGGCACGGCTGTGTCATGGGCAGGTACAATCCTGTTTTAGCAGGAGGGCAGGGGGCGCTGATTGCACTATAGCTGTCGCGCTTGCTGATCTTTTCAACTTCCAGGCTAGGCGCCTTTTCAAGCTGATTTTCACATCGACTTACGGCGATATGCCCGGCAGCAGGATTGTTTAACTTATCTAGCTTAATGCTACTTCAGGCAGGACTGTCAAAATCATGAGTGCAATCGTAGATATTATTGGCCGCGAGATTCTGGACTCCCGTGGTAATCCAACGGTGGAGTGTGATGTATTGCTCGAATCGGGCGCTATGGGGCGTGCCTCCGTTCCATCTGGTGCATCCACTGGCGCTCGCGAAGCGTTGGAGCTGCGTGATGGTGACAAGAGCCGTTACCTGGGCAAAGGTGTTTTGCGCGCTGTCGAGAACCTGAACACAGAAATCTCCGAAGCCTTGATGGGCTTGGATGCTCAAGAACAAACCTTTATCGATCGTACCCTGATCGAGCTGGACGGCACCGAAGACAAGAGCCGCCTGGGCGCTAACGCCATGCTGGCTGCCAGTATGGCTGTGGCCCGTGCCGCTGCTGATGATTCGGGTCTGTCCCTGTACCGCTACTTCGGTGGCAGTGGTGCCATGGCCATGCCCGTGCCGATGATGAACGTCATCAACGGTGGTGCACACGCCAACAACACCCTGGATCTGCAAGAATTCATGATCATGCCCGTGGGTGCCAAGAGCTTCCGCGAATCGCTGCGCATGGGTGCAGAAGTATTCCACACCCTGAAAGGCCTGATCCACGATCAAGGCATGTCCACCGCTGTGGGCGATGAGGGTGGTTTTGCTCCTAACGTGGCCAATCATGAAGCCGCTATCGAACTGATCCTGCGCGCTATCGAACAAGCTGGCTACGAGCCTGGCACCCAGATCGCTCTGGCCCTGGACTGCGCCGCTTCCGAGTTCTACCGCGACGGCAAATACCACCTGGCTGGCGAAGGCGGCGTGTCCCTGAGCTCGCAAGACTTTGCCAATCTGTTGGCCAACTGGTGCGACAAGTACCCCATCATCTCCATCGAAGACGGCATGGCCGAAGACGATTGGGACGGCTGGCGCATTCTGAGCCAGCAACTGGGTGACAAGATCCAGTTGGTTGGTGACGATTTGTTTGTGACCAACACCAAGATCCTGAAGAAAGGGATTGAGCTGGGTATCGGTAACTCCATCCTGATCAAGATCAACCAGATCGGCACCCTGACCGAAACCTTTGCTGCCATCGAAATGGCCAAGCGCGCTGGTTACACCGCCGTGATTTCGCACCGCTCGGGTGAAACCGAAGACTCCACGATTGCGGATATCGCTGTGGCTACGAATGCCATGCAGATCAAAACAGGCTCCCTGTCCCGTTCCGATCGCATGTCCAAGTACAACCAGTTGTTGCGTATTGAAGAAGAATTGGCAGAAGTTGCTACCTTCCCAGGTCGCGAAGCGTTCTATAATCTGCGCTAATTCTGTTTGATGAACCGGGTCGGAAGACCCGGTTCTTATATCGCCATGCGCCTTATCGTCCTGCTTCTGCTGTGCCTGACCCTGGTAACCCATTACGCTTTATGGTGGGGCAAAGGCGGTTGGCTGGATGTACGGCAAATGCAGACCAGGCTGGTTGCGCAAAAAGAAACCAATGAAGCCCTGACGGCGCGTAATAACGCCTTGCTGGCCGAGGTTCAGGATTTACGCTCGGGTACCCATGCAGTCGAAGAGCGCGCCCGTAGCGAGTTTGGCATGATGCGTGAAGGCGAGATCTTTGTGCAAATCGTGCCTCCCGGTGGTTCGGCTGCCACGACAAGCAGCCCACGTTAAGAAGTAGCGCGCAAGGCGCTGCTGGAACGGCTGATCAGCCAGTTCATTTCTGATAATTCTTCTTTGTTCCCTTATTGCTGTCCCGACTACGGCCACAACTGCTTATTGCGGCGACTGTACGTCTGTTTCCCGCTTGGGTCAGGAATGCGTTGATCGCGTCCTATGCTGCCGCCGCCCGCCGCCCGCCGCCCGCCGCCCGCCGCCCGCCACCCGCTCTGGCTGGCTCGGCGATTAGTAGCAAGCAGGGTTTGGAGGTGAGTAGTCAGCTCCTCCTGAGTCTGGTGTGGGGGCGGCAGGCCCTGGAGAAGGGGAAGCACCACCTGATCCTTGAGCAGGGCTATCCCATGATGGCAGACGGCCATCCCCGTCCGTTGATGGCGGTTCTGCTAGCTCCAGGTCTGTGGACCAGCCTGTTTGGGAAACTGGCAAGGCAAGCTCGTTTTCAGTCTGCTGGGCATAGACGACCCGACCGTCAGCCAAGTCATCCCACTGCACGGCATCGGACTGCATGGGGTGTCTGATTTCCAGGCGTAGCCAGACCGCTGCCGAACCTGAAGGGCCAGGCATGCTGGCGGCAAGCTTGGGTAGCAGGCGAAGCAAGGAAAGAGGGCCCGGCTTATGGGCATATAGCAGGTACAAGTGCAATGTGTTGGCCTGGTAGATGCTGGGGCCGCCGTGGCTGGCTAGATCCGCCTGTTGTGCCTGCCAGCCCTGGGTAATGCTTGTACGCCCCACATGAAGCCGGGAAGGCCTGCCATGCAGCATAAAGGCCTGTGGTGAGGGCGACAGGATCTGGATCTGCCACTGATCGTGTAGCGGCACTTTGGCAGCGGCCAGTGTTTGGCTGAATGCCGAGGCAATGGTTTCAGGTCGGGCATGCTGCACGCTGGCTTGGCGAGCGGCATGCAAGAGACCGTGTTGCAGGCGTACGCGCAAGGAGTACAGCGTCAGCACGTCCAGCACCAGCCAGCTCAGCAGGATGATTGCAAGCAGGGCTCCCATGATGTGAGCGCCAGCCAAACCAGATTGAGGATGGGGTGAGGAAAAAGAATCAGCCATGATGTTGCCATCATGGCTGAGTGTCTTTTAGCTTGGTAGAAGGACTTGTGCGGGTGTAGTCCTTCGTAGCGGTTTCTGCTTAGTGCAGGGTATCGTCACCAGGCTGGGTATCGCCCTTGTCGACAAACAGGGACGCGCAGTCAATTGCATCGTACTGATAGGGCTTGCCGCAGAAGTTGCAGGACACATTGATGGTGTCTTGTTCTGCCAGCATTTGCTCGATTTCTGCCCGGCCCAGCATGCGCAGCATATTGCTGACGCGTTGACGGGAACAGGGGCAATGCCAGCGCACGGACTGAGGTTCAAAGACTTGTAGGTCTTCTTCCCAGAACAGGCGATGAATCAAGGTGTCGCTATCGAGTTGCAGCAATTCTTGTGTCTGGACGGTGGAGCCCAGCGCCAGGGCGCGTTCCCAGGTGTCCAGGTTTTGCGCCAGGCTGTGGCCGCCTTGGGGCGGGATACGTTGCAGCAACAGCCCTGCACAACGGTTTTCGTCGGCGGCCAGCCACAGGTGGGTATCCAACTGCTCGGAGGTGCGCATATAGGTTTGCAGAACCTCGGCAACGGTCTCGCCTTCCAGAGGCACCACGCCTTGGTAGGGGCGGAAATCCTTGCTGCTTTGACGCGGGGCCAGTACTACGGTGAAGCGACCTTGGCCTTGCGGGTTCAGCAGGGTTTGCAAGGTGCCAGTTTGGGGCACGGGATGGTTCTCACGCAGCGACACCGTTGCGCGTATGTCCATGTCCGATGTGCATTCCACCACCAGCAAGGCGATCGGGCCGTCGCCCTGGATTTGCAAAATCAGGGAGCCGTCAAACTTGAGGTTGCCCGCCAGCAGTACCGAAGCGGCTACCAGCTCGCCCAGCAAGTCGCGGATGCAGGCAGGATAGTGCTGGTGTTCCAGACCCATTTGCCAGGCTTGCTCAAGATGAACAATCTGGGCTCGTGTGCTTTGGTCGGCGAACAAGTATTTTTTTAAAATGTCAGTCATGACTTTGCTGTACTACTAAAAAATGAAGAGGCAGCCTGCCTGCTCAGGTGGCTGCCGAAGTAACACGGGTAGGGCGCGCATCGATCAGGCGAGTCTTGCTAAGACGGTCGTGCAGGAACTGCTGGTCTTTGTCGAACCAGGTCCAGATGAAGTTCAGAAAAGGCGTAAACACGATAAGCAGGTCCGTGGACGCATAGCCTGTGTAGCCAGACAGAAGCTGAACCAGCAAAGCTCCCAGCAAGGGCAGGGGCCATAGCAGAATATAACGCAGCAGCAGGGTACGCAGGGCAGGAATCTGACCTTGCTCGTCTACCAGTCGCATATGCCAGGTTTTCATGGGCAGGGTCTGGCCCACTTTGCGCCAGCACAGCACGAAATAAATCCCCAGCGCAATAAATAAAACGACCTGACGCACATGACGCAGATCCAGGCCGCTACGGCTTTGGGTCAAGGTGTCAAACAGATAGCCGGTGGTGAAAATAACGCCAAATAGCAGGATGGATTCATACATCATGCAGGCAAAGCGTCGCCAGCGGCCAGGAGTAGTGAAAGTGGGTGTCATGGTGCGTCTTGAGGCAGGGGAGACTGCCATTATCGCGTATATCGCTGCCTAACGGAATGCTGCCGGTTCGGGGCTGGAACAGAAGGCATGGAGTCGGGCGGGCCCCAGAAGGGTAGAAAAGTAATCAAGATATGGGGGGCTTGTCTCAATAAACAAGGGCCAAGCCATTTTCATGGACTTGGCCCTTGTTGCCTTGTACAAGACGGCTTGACGCTTATTCGGCGCTGGCTGAGTCTTCGCTGGCGTCCGAGGCTGTCTCGTTATTGCGATAACTGGCCGGAACCATGTCAAAGCAGAACAGACGGCAATCCAGAGCACCGTTGTACAGCGGGTAACGACGCTTGGGCTTGAGGCGCATATGACGTGGCAGCTCCAGGTCGCTGCTGATCATGTTCACGCTCCAGTTGGCGAAGTTTTGCTTGAGGTTGCTGGCCCAGTTTGGCCAGAAGTCCTCGTCCTGATGTTCCAGGCGCTCGCCGTAAGGAGGATTGGTGACAATCCAGCCGGCTTCCGTTTCTGGACGAATCTTGAGGGCATCGCCTTGCTCGAAGCGAATCGTCTCCAGCGTCAGGTGCGAGCGTTCCAGGTTGGAACGGGCTGCATCCAGAACGGTGGAGTTGATGTCGTAGCCAATCAATGGAGTATCCAGACGAGGTGCGATCATGGAGCGCGCTTCGTCTTTGATATCACGCCACAAGCGCTGGTCGTGGCAGCGCAGACGCTCGAAGTGGAAGGGGCGCCAGATGCCGGGAGGCGCTCCCAAAGCCATCCAGGCGGCTTCGATCAGAATCGTGCCACTACCGCAGAAGGGGTCGATCAAAGGCTTGCTGGGGTCCCAGCCAGACAGGGCCAGCAGGCCCGCTGCCAGGTTTTCACGCAAAGGCGCATCGCCCTTGTCGTGACGCCAGCCGCGCTTGAACAGGGACTCGCCACTGGTATCCAGGTAGAAGGTGGCACTGGTCTCGTCCAGGAACAAATGCACCTTGGCATCCGGGCGTACGGTATCGATGGAAGGACGTGCGCCTTCCAGATCACGCAGGCGGTCACAAATCCCGTCTTTGGCGCGCAGATTGCAGTACTGCAAGCTTTGCATGGGGCTGCGTACGGCCGAGGTGTCGACACGCAGTGTCTGCTCGGGGCCAAACCAGCGTTCCCAGGGAGTCACCCGAGCCAGGGCCAGAATGTCCTCTTCGTTGGTGACAGGAGCGTGCGAGACTTCCAGCAAAATGCGTGTCGCCAGTCGCGAGGACAGGTTGGCACGCATGACACCGATCCAGTCCGCATCAAAATGGCAGCCCGCACGGCCGGTTTGAACGTTCTCGTAGCCTAGTGCTTGCAGTTCCAGCGACAGCGCTTCTTCCAGCCCTTGTGGGCAGGGAGCAAACAGACGGTAGCGTTCCCCTTGCAGAGCCTTGACCTGGACGCGCTCGTTTTGCTCGATATTGCTATCGGGCAGGCGCTGACCGGGCTTGGGGGCCTGGGGGCTGTCTACACGCTGAATAGGCGAGACATATTGAGGAAAGGCATCGGAGTCACCGGCCGGGCTAAACAGCTTGCTGGGCATTTTGCCGGCAGGGGTACGCTCCGAAGATTCCTTGTCGCCCTTGAAGGCTGGACGCTCGCGGCGTTCACCCGAGAAATTGCGGCGCTCGCCTGTTTGAGGGCGGCTGTCGCGGTCACGATTGAATGCAGGGCGTTCACGACGCTCACCGGAGAACTCACGACGCTCGCCAGACTGAGGGCGGCTGTCTCGGTCACGGTTGAATGCAGGACGTTCACGACGCTCACCGGAGAATTCACGACGTTCGCCCGATTGCGGACGGCTGTCACGGTCATGGTTGAATGCGGGACGCTCACGGCGTTCACCGGAGAATTCACGACGTTCACCCGATTGCGGACGGCTGTCACGATCGCGGTTGAATGCGGGGCGTTCACGACGCTCGCCGGAGAACTCACGACGTTCGCCCGATTGCGGACGGCCGTCGCGGTCACGGTTGAATGCGGGACGCTCACGGCGTTCACCGGAGAATTCACGACGTTCACCCGATTGCGGACGGCTGTCACGATCGCGGTTGAATGCAGGACGTTCACGACGCTCACCGGAGAATTCACGACGTTCGCCCGATTGCGGACGGCTGTCACGATCGCGGTTGAATGCAGGACGCTCGCGGCGCTCGCCGGAGAACTCACGACGCTCGCCCGATTGGGGACGGCTGTCGCGGTCACGGTTGAATGCGGGACGCTCACGGCGTTCACCGGAGAATTCACGACGCTCACCCGATTGTGGGCGGCTGTCGCGGTCACGGTTGAATGTAGGACGTTCACGGCGTTCGCCCGAGAATTCCCGGCGTTCACCTGAGAACTCACGACGCTCACCCGATTGTGGGCGGCTGTCGCGGTCACGGTTGAATGCAGGACGTTCACGGCGTTCGCCCGAGAATTCCCGGCGTTCACCTGAGAACTCACGACGCTCACCCGATTGTGGACGGCTGTCGCGGTCACGATTGAATGCGGGTCGTTCACGACGTTCGCCCGAGAATTCCCGACGTTCACCGGAGAACTCACGACGCTCGCCTGATTGTGGGCGGCTGTCGCGGTCACGGTTGAATGCGGGGCGTTCACGGCGTTCGCCCGAGAATTCCCGGCGTTCACCGGAGAACTCACGACGCTCGCCTGATTGTGGACGGCTGTCGCGGTCACGGTTAAATGCGGGACGCTCACGGCGTTCACCGGAAAATTCGCGACGCTCGCCCGATTGAGGGCGATCTGCGCGGTCGCGGTTGAAAGAAGGGCGCTCGCGGCGGTCCTGGTCACGTTTCTCTACGTAGGGGCGGGCCTCGCGCTTGGGGCCGCCCTGGCGGTCTTGCTGCAGGCTGGCTGCACGTGCGCGCGCACCCGAGCGCACGCGGGGTTCCGCATTGCTGGCTTTCTTTTTAGTGCCTGGGTTCAGGCTTAGTGTCTTGCGTTCAGATTGGTCTGACATGAATAAGGTATTAGAAGGGTTTTATAACCACCAGGATGAGGACCAGCAGCAGAACGATGACCGGAATTTCATTGAACCAGCGGAAGAATACGTGTGAGCGGCTTTGTTGCCCTTGCTGGAACTGCCGCAGATAGCGTCCGCACACACCGTGAAAGGCAAACAGGATCAAGACCAGGGTCAGTTTGGCGTGCATCCAGCCCTGTCCTTTGCCTATGCCGTAATACAAAAACAATCCCAGGCCTGTCAGCAAAGTCAAAATGGCCAGAGGAGCCATAAAGCGATACAGGCGCCGGGCCATGCCCAGAAGCGTTTCATAGGTCTTGGCATCTTGCTCCTGGGCCAGATTGACATAGATGCGGGGCAAGTAGAACAGCCCTGCAAACCAGGAGGTCACAAACAAGATGTGAAATGTTTTTAGCCAAAGCATGATTTAACCACGCATTTGGCCATTGCCGTGCAAGACCCATTTGTAGGTCGTCAGGCCTTCCAGGCCGACCGGGCCACGGGCATGAAGACGGTTGGTGGAAATGCCGATTTCGGCACCCAGGCCGTACTCGAAGCCGTCGGCAAAACAGGTAGGCAGGTTCACCATGACGGAGCTGGAGTCTACTTCGCGCTGGAAGCGTTCGGCCAGGCTCAGGTTTTCCGTCACGATGGATTCGGTGTGCTCGGAGCTGTACTGTGCGATATGGTCCATGGCCTGGTCCATGGAGTCCACAATGCGGATTGCCAGAATGGCCGCGGCAAATTCGGTTTCCCAGTCTTCCTCGGTAGCAGGGGCCACATTGGCAACCAGGGCACGGGTCTGCTCACAGCCACGCAGTTCCACCCCTTTTTCCTGCAATTGGCGGGCCATTTCTGGCAGGAAAGCGGGTGCAATGCTGCGGTGAACCAGCAAGGTTTCCATGGTGCCGCAAATACCGTAGCGGTAGGTCTTGGCGTTGAATACGATGCGGGTCGCTTTTTCCAGATCGGCAAATTCGTCCACATAGACGTGGCAGTTGCCGTCCAGGTGCTTGATCAGAGGAACCGTGGCTTCGGCGCTCAGTCGTTGGATCAGGCTCTTGCCACCACGCGGGACAATGACGTCCACGTAGTCGTTCATGGTTACGAGCAGGCCAACAGCATCGCGGTCCGTGGTGGGAACCACTTGCACGGCTTCTTTGGGCAAACCAGCACGTTCCAGGCTGCTGGAGATGATCTGCGCCAGGGCCTGGTTGGAATGAAAGGCTTCGCTACCACCGCGCAGAATCGTGGCGTTGCCCGATTTCAGGCACAGGGCAGCGGCGTCAATAGTCACATTGGGGCGCGACTCGTAAATGATGCCGATGACACCCAAAGGGACACGCATCTGAGCCACGCGCATGCCATTCGGGCGGGTACGCGAGGCGCTGATCTGGCCAACCGGATCATCCATATCGGCAATTTGACGCAGGCCGGTGGTCATGATCTCCAGGGCGCGGTCGGACAGGACCAGGCGTTCGATCATGGCCGGGGCAATCTGACGTTCACGTGCCGCTTGCAAGTCCAGCTCGTTGGCTGCTTGCAACTGGGCTTTTTGCTCAATCAGGGCATCAGCCATATAGCGCAGGGCGTCGGCCTTGGCTTTGCCTGTAGCGGCGCGCATACGACGGGCAGCAAGCTGGGCGCGCTTGCCCAAATCTTGCATCATGGAAGACAGATCGCCGACCTGGGTGGCGGCAGAGGACTGGGTGATATCGTTCATAGCCGTGTAACTCTCCGGTTCAAGAGAGCATTATCGCAACAATTAAGAAGTTAAGGGGTATCGGACGCTTAACGGCGGGGCGCTTGTGTCGCGACCGCGATACGCATGGTCAGGCGGCGCATTTCTTCCCACGGGTCTTGCTGACGTCCGTTGGGGTGCAGGCCTTTGATCAAACGGTCTATATCGTGTGCATGCAGAACCGAAGCGGGCCAGCTTTGAGGCGGGATACGGTCCAGGGCCTGACGAACGAGTTTTTCACGCGGGCCAAAAATGCGGTATTGGCGAAACAGGTTGGACAGGTCCTGTCCTTGCTGACGCGCTTGTGACAAGCGGGCCAAGGTACGCACTTCTTCGCCTACAGCCCACAAGACCAGGGGTAGGGCTTCGCCTTCTGCCTGCAAGCCATCAAGCACCGTCAGGGCGCGTTGACTGTGACCTGCCAGCATGGAGTCACGCAGATCAAACACGCTGTAGCGGGCTACGTTCAGAACCGCGTTTTCCAGTTCTTCCTGACTAAGCTGGCCTGGTGGGTAAATCAGGGCCAGTTTTTGAATTTCCTGATGGGCGGCCAGCAGGTTGCCTTCAACCTTGTCAGCCATCCATTCCAGGCTGTTGCGCTCCAGGCTTTGGTCCTGGGCTTTCAGGCGCTGGGCAATCCAGCCTGCCAGAGAGTTGCGGTTGATGGGCTGAATATCAACCCAGCAGGCCACTTGTTCCAGAGCCTGACACCATTTGCTGTTGCGTGTAGCTTTGTCCAGCCGGGGAAGTTGAATCAGAAAGCTGGTGCCATCCATTTGCCCCCCGCTGATCAGCTCGCACAGCTTTTGCAGGGCGTCGCCGCCTGGCTTGCCAGGTTTGCCGCTGGGAATATTGACATCCACCAGTTTTTGATCGCCAAACAGGGAAATGTTCTGGGCTACAGCAAACAGCTGCGACCAGTCGGCCCGTGCATCCAGGGTAAAACTGCTGCGTTCGGTAAAGCCGTCCTGGCGGGCGCGGGCGCGCACCGCATCCGCCGCTTCAACCAGCAACAGAGGCTCGTCACCGGACACCACATAAAGCGGTTGAAAGGCTGCGGATGGCGTGGCCAGCTCGCGCAGCAAGGTGTCGTGGTCGGCCCTGCGTCCCATTCTTACAGCGGAGCCTGTTGTCGAGTGGGCAGCAGTTCCATCTCTTCCATGGAGCTGGCCTCTGGTTGGCTGCTTATGTAATGGTAGGCGCTGGTCACGTCGGGCGAACTCAAGCGACGCACAATGCGATTGATCAAAGACTGTTCCATATCGCGGAAAATCATCTCGATTTCGCTATCTTTGGCTTGTACAGCCTCGGCATCGTACGGTACTTCACGAATGACGTTCAGTGTTGTGGGCGGCAGGATCACGCGGCCTTTGGCGTCCAGCAGCTCGAACACAAAGGTCAGTTGCAGTTCGTACTCTTCCACCTGGCCTTTGGCGTTGATGGAGATTTCGCGTTGATTACGGCTGTGGGAGAGTTGTTGCAAGATGGCTTCAGCGTCTTGCGGGCGCTCCACAAAGCGGGTTTGCGGTGAACTGGCCGACAAGGTTCGACGCAGATTCGCGCCAAACGCACTGTTGTCCGTAATGTTGGTGTAAATCGTGTCGAACGGCAGCGGGGCTACCCCTTTCAGGTGAAAGCCACACGCTGTCAGAACAACACTGAGCAGGATCATCAAGCCCGCCAGTCCCCAGAACCTGGGTGCAGGAACAGACAAGGAGCTGGAAGGAAGCAGGCGGGCTAGGTGCATGATTAACCTACGACGTTAACGAGTTTGCCAGGCACCACAATGATGCGCTTGGCGGGGCGGCCTTCCAGATACTTGAGCACGGCAGCGTGTTCGGCTGCGGCTTGTTCAATGGCGGCTTTTTCCGCTCCCTGAGGCACGACCAATGAACCGCGCAGCTTGCCATTGACTTGCAGCATCAGCTCCACTTCGTCGGCAATCAGGGCTTGTTCATCCACAGCAGGCCATTGGGCGTCGAGCATATCGCCCAGGCTGTCTGCCCAACCCAGTTCACGCCACAACTGCCAGGTGATGTGAGGGACGACAGGGTACAGCACGCGCAACAGAATGGACGTGGTTTCAGCCAGTGCACGTTGTGCGGCGGGAGTGTCTTCCCATTGAGTCTGCTCCAGGGTGTTGAGCATCTTCATGCAAGCCGAAACCACGGTGTTGTATTGAATACGCTCGTAGTCGTAATTGGCTTGCTTGAGCAAGGAGTGAATTTCCAGACGGGTACGCTTGGCGGCCGCATCCAGATCGCTCCAGTCGGTGGCTTGTTGGGCGTTGCCAGCGCGCAGAGCATCGGCGTGGTTATAGCAGAAGGCCCACAGGCGACGCAGGAAGCGGTTGGCGCCATCCACGCCCGAATCCGACCACTCCAGGGTTTGCTCTGGCGGGCTGGCAAACATGATGAACAGGCGGGCGGTATCCGCGCCCAGCGTGTCGATCAGGGATTGGGGGTCCACGCCGTTATTCTTGGACTTGGACATGGTGCCGATGCCGTTGTATTGCACGGGCTGACCATCGCTCTTCAAACGGGCACCGATAATCGCGCCTTTTTCGTCGTAGACGTTTTCGACGGTTTCAGGCCAGAAGTACTCGATACCACCTTGAGGTGTGCGGCGGGTGTAGCTGTGGTTCAGCACCATGCCCTGGCACAGCAGGCGGGTGAAGGGCTCGTCAATCTTGACCAGGCCCATGTCGCGCATGACTTTGGTCCAGAAGCGGGCGTACAGCAAGTGCAGCACAGCGTGTTCGATACCACCGATGTACTGATCCATGGGCATCCAGTAGTCGGTGCGTGGATCGGTCATGGAGTCGTTCAGTTTGGGCGTGGTGTAGCGCAGGAAGTACCAGGACGAGTCCACAAAGGTGTCCATGGTGTCCGTTTCGCGACGTGCAGGCTTGCCGCAAGAAGGGCAGGTGCACTTCAGGAAAGCTTCGTGCTTGTTCAGCGGGTTGCCGCTGCCATCGGGAATCAGCTCTTCGGGCAGAACCACGGGCAGGTCTTTTTCTGGAACGGGAACCGGGCCGCAATCCTCGCAGTGGATGATCGGGATCGGGGTGCCCCAGTAACGCTGACGGGAAATGCCCCAGTCGCGCAGACGGTAGGTGGTTTGTTTCTCGCCCAGCTCTTGAGCATTCAGGTCTGCCGCAATTGCGTCCACGGCGGCGGCATGCGCCAGGCCGTCGTACTTGCCGGAATTGATGGTTTGGCCTTGCTGCTTGTCGCCGTACCAGTCTTGCCATTGAGTGGCGTCGTACTCTTTGCCTTCAACGCCAATCACTTGTTGAATAGGCAATTGGTATTTCAGGGCAAAGGCGAAGTCGCGCTCGTCGTGAGCAGGCACGCCCATGACGGCACCGTCGCCGTAGCTCATCAAGACGTAGTTACCGACCCAGACAGGAACGTCTACACCGGTCAGTGGATGCTTGACGCTCAGGCCGGTGGGCAGACCTTCTTTTTCACGGGTGGCCATGTCGGCTTCCGTGGTGCCGCCTTTCTTGCATTCTTCAATAAAGGCAGTCAGCTCGGGATTGTTGCGGGCAGCCAGGGCAGCCAGCGGGTGTTCAGGGGCAACAGCACAGAAGGTAACGCCCATGATGGTGTCCACGCGGGTGGTGAACACGTACAGACGACCGTCCTGAATCAGTTGGCCTTGCTCGTCACGAATATCGTGAGGGAAGGCAAAGCGCACACCCTGGCTCTTGCCGATCCAGTTTTCCTGCATCAGGCGCACACGCTCGGGCCAGCCGGGCAGGCCGGTCTTCACGGTGTCCAGCAGCTCTTCAGCGTAGTCGGTAATGCGCAGGTAGTAGCCGGGGATTTCACGCTTTTCAACCAGCGCGCCCGAGCGCCAGCCACGGCCTTCAATAACCTGTTCGTTGGCCAGAACGGTTTGATCCACCGGATCCCAGTTCACAGTCTGGGTCTTGCGGTAGGCAATGCCTTTTTCCAGCATCTTCAGGAACAGCCACTGGTTCCATTTGTAGTATTCGGGATCGCAGGCACACATTTCACGCGACCAGTCGATGGCCAGACCCATCGCCTGCATCTGCTTTTTCATGTAGGCGATGTTGTCGTAAGTCCACTTGGCGGGCGGAACCTGCGATTTGATGGCGGCGTTTTCAGCGGGCATGCCAAAGGCATCCCAGCCCATGGGCATGAGAACGTTAAAACCGCGCATGCGTAGCTGGCGCGCCATCATGTCGTTGATGGTGTAGTTGCGCACGTGGCCCATGTGTAGCTTGCCACTGGGGTAGGGCAGCATGGAGCATGCGTAAAACTTGGGTTTGAGCGAGCCATCGGGAGCGGTGGCATTTTCGACGGCGCGATAGGCGTCCCGATCGGTCCAGTTTTGCTGAGCGAGTTGTTCAACCTCGCTGGGGTTGTAACGTTCCTGCATGAGTGGCAATACCGTTTTAGACAAAAGTAAAGGAGTATCCGCCATTATACGGGGCAAATCTCGCTGTGGACGGCTGCAAGGTGGGCAGTGTGCATGAGCGTAATGGCAGACAGGAGGCAGGCCTGTCACAGCAGCCTGTGAAGGGCAAAAAAAACCCCTGCAGGGCAGGGGCTTTTTTTGAAAACCAATCCGCTGCAGGAGCGGTGCGCGAATTAACGCAACTTGGTTTCTTTGTACTCGACGTGCTTGCGAACGACGGGGTCAAATTTCTTGATCACCATCTTTTCAGGCATGTTGCGCTTGTTTTTGGTGGTGGTGTAGAAGTGACCGGTGCCGGCGGACGATTCGAGTTTGATTTTTTCGCGTATACCTTTAGCCATGATGAGCTCCTGGTTAAATGTTTAAGAAGCGCAGCTTAGTATTTTTCGCCGCGGGAGCGCATTTCGGCCAGAACGGAGTCGATACCGTTCTTGTCGATGGTGCGGATAGCGTTAGCGGAAACGCGCAGGCGAACCCAGCGGTTTTCACTTTCAACCCAGAAACGACGGGACTGCAGGTTTGGCAGGAAGCGACGCTTGGTTTTATTGTTGGCGTGCGAAACATTGTTGCCCGACATTGGGCCTTTTCCGGTCACTTGGCATACGCGTGCCATGGTCATACCCCTTGAGATCTAAATCAGCCTCCGCTAAACGAAAAAAGCCGCGGGCGATTGTAAAATTAGGATCGTGTTAACCCCAGTGCTGGGGTACAAAGAAGATTATTCTAATATGGAAAAATCACTTAGATCAAGTTTTACCGTGCTTTCCTTGCTGCGTTGCGGCCAAACAGCCACGATAAGACGGCACAACTGGCCAATACGGCGGTCAATGGCAAAGCATTGGAAGAGGACCAGCTGCTGACCGCAAAACCGGCCAGCGCACCACAAAGCATTTGCAAAGCGCCCATCAGGGCCGAGGCCGTTCCCAGGCGATGGCCTTGTTCAGACAGGGCCAGGGCCGCGGAATTGGGGTTCACAAAGCCTTGGCACGCCATAAAGCCCATCAGCGTCACCATCAGCCAGGTCAGGTCCAGTACGCCCAGCAGGGTCAGAACGGCACCCAGCAGGGTAAAGATCACTTGCAGTCCCTGTGCCACGCGCAGCAAAGTGGGCGGGCTGTACGTATTGAGCAAACGGGCGCTGACTTGAGAGAAAACAATCAGACAGGCGGCATTCGCGCCAAAATAAAAACCGAAATGGCGCGGCTCGACTGCAAATAAATCAATAAAGACGCGTGGCGATCCGGCGATATAGGCAAACATGCCTGCAGAACTGAAACCGGCGGCCAGCGAATAAAACATGAAAGGCCGGTCGCGTAACAAGGCACTGTAATTATGGACAATCAGTTTGGGTTGCAGTGGCAGGACTCGTTCGGGGGTCAGGGACTCTTTCATGGTGAAAAAAGTCAGCAGCCACAAGAGCACGCCACAGCCAGCCATGAAGTAGAAAATACCGCGCCAGTCGCTAAACAGCAGGATCTGACCACCGATCAGCGGGGCCAGAATAGGCATGACGCCCATAATCAGCATCAGCATGGACAGGGCGCGGGCGGCTTCACGGGTCTCGAAACGATCCCGGATCACGGCACGGGGAATAGCCATGCCAGCGGCACCGCCAAAGGCCTGCACAATGCGCCACACGGTCAATTCATCAATATCGCTGGCGCGTGCACAGAAAAAGGAAGCGGTGGTGAAAATCAGCACGCCCAGCAGCAAGGGCAGCTTGCGCCCGAAGCGGTCGGCCATGGGGCCGTACACTAATTGAGCCACGCCCACACCCAGCAAGAAACCCGCCAGCGTGCGCTCTACCATGCCCGCCGAGGTGTTCAGACTCTGAGCCATTGCCGGGAAGGCGGGCAGGTACATATCAATGGCCAGGGGCCCCAGGGCAGTGAGCAGCCCCATCAAGATGAGCCAAGGGGGAAATGCAGGGGAGTGGTTGCGTGTCATCGGGCCAAGTATTAAGGTGGGGCAGATCCTGGCCGAGAGCCTGAACCCACTACCCTGTGCCGAGCATCAATGCAAACCGATGCAATGGGCCAAAGGCAGGCAGTTTAGCATGGGGCAAGGTCAATTCCGGTCTAAGTGCTTTAGGTGTGAAGCACATGATTCGTGACTTTGACGCAACGGATTCAGGGGCTGATTGTATTAGGCTACAGGATTGACAGCTTACGGGCGGTGTGTCGAAAGAGGCGACACATTGTCATCTTTGTTTGTTTACATACAAGGAGGCGAAGTTGAGTTCAATTTCATCAATGGTCCAGGCCAAATTAGATCAACTCAGCATCCCGGTTCGGCTGACCTTGCCCAACGGCGAGCAAGTTGGCACGGCTGATGCAGCGGTTCATCTGATTATTAAAGATAATGCCACCTTGGCGCAGCTGGCCGCAGGGCAATCCGGGCAGTTGGGAGAAGCCTACGTGGAAGGGCGTATGGACTTTGAGGGCTCCATGCGGGATCTGATGCAGCTGGCAGCGGATATTTTGCCGGGCTCTCCGGTTGACGCTGCCCAGGCAGGCTGGCTGACTTCCATCGTCAAGCACCTGACCTCGGTTTGGCGTCACTCCCAGGAAAGGGATGCCAAACAGATCCAGTTTCATTACGACTTATCGGACGATTTCTACGCCTTGTGGCTGGACCCGCGTCGGGTCTACTCCTGCGCCTATTACCGCGAACCGGACATGACGCTGGCGCAGGCTCAGGAAGCCAAGCTGGACCATATTTGCCGCAAGCTGCGTCTGCAATCGGGCGAGCGCTTTCTGGATGTGGGGGCCGGGTGGGGCGGGCTGCTGATGTGGGCGGCTGAGAACTACGATGTGGACGTGACGGGCATCACCTTGTCCCGTAACCAGCATGCCTATGTGAACGGGCTGATCGAGCAGAAAGGTCTGTCGGGCCGGGCCCGCATGATGTTGCTGGATTATCGCGAGCTGGATGAACTCAAGCCTTATGACAAGCTGGCCTCGGTCGGGATGTTCGAGCACGTGGGCCGCGCCCAGCTCAGCGCCTATTTCGACAAGTTGCGCCGTTTGGTCAAACCCGGTGGTTTGATTCTGAATCACGGCATTACGGCCGGTGGCGTGGACAATAGCCAGCTGGGTGCCGGGATGGGCGACTTTATCGAGAAATACATTTTCCCCGGCGGAGAGCTGACCCATATCAGCCATGTGCTGCGTCATCTGGCCGAAGGTGGTCTGGAAGGCCTGGACATTGAGAATCTGCGTCCGCACTATGCGCGCACGTTGTGGGCCTGGAGCGATGCCTTGGAAAGTCAGTTGGACAAGGCCAAGGCCACGCTGGATTCCGAGCAGGGTCAAAAATCCTTGCGTGCTTACCGGGTTTATCTGGCTGGTTGCGCCATGGGTTTTGAGCATGGCTGGATTGCCCTGCATCAAGTTTTGGCTCAGGCGCAAAGTGCTGGGCGGGCACAGGAGCTGGATTACGCGCCAGACCTGGTGTATCCATGGCGTCGGGACTATATGTACCAGCGTTAGAGGGCGCGGTCTGGAGGGGCAAATGACAAGGCTTTAGGCCTTGTCATTTGTCTTTTTTGGGGCTGCTTTTACGCCACTCCATCAATTCTGAATTAATAAGTAACAAAAAAAAGTTTAGAAAAACGCTAAAACCACGCCAAACAAGGGTTTTGTTGCGTTTTTGCCATTGACATATTCCAAGATTTTGATGGTTTTGCGCGGTAAGAATTTGTTTTTGATTGCAAAGGCCCGTAGAATGGCCTCCTTACCAGATTCATCAATTCGATCTAGAACCGCCTGAAACTGCGTGTTCTATTCGCACCAAATCATCGCCCCGCGCGGTGTAACCCTGGCCCAGCCGTTTTGTTTCGGTCAAGGCAGCGAACAGTACAAGAAGGGCTCAGCCCTGAATATTGTTCCGGGTTTTTCGTGAGTGCCTGGCACTCGCTCTATACGTAGGTATGTATTGGCGATAAGAGCATCGTCTTCCGCACACCCCTTTAGCCTTGGCGCCGACTGATCATGCAGGACGCGTCCACAGTAACTCAAGGAGGAGCATCATGTCTTCATACTTCCCTCACGCCGGTGCCAAGTCGCGCTTGCACCGCTTTCCCCTGATTCAAGCCTCTGTGCTGACCAGCGTGTTGCTGGGTTTGTCGTCCGCCGCACAAGCCGCTACCCCGGTTGCCTGCGAACTGGACCGCACGGTTCGCTTTGGCGGCATGAATTGGGAATCCAATCTGGTCTTGACTGAAGTCGAGCGTTTTATCGCTGACAAGGGTTATGGCTGCAAGACTGAGGTCATCTCGGTCGAGACGCTTCCGGCCTTGGCCGCATTGGAGCGAGGCGACCTGGATGTCAACACTGAAATCTGGCTCAACAGTGTGGCGGACCCCTGGAAACAGGCTGAAGCCAAGGGAAATGTAAAACGTATTGGCGATATTTATATGGGTGGCGAAGCCTGGTTCATTCCACGCTACACCGCCGAGCGCCTGCCTGAATTGAAGTCCGCTGCGGACTTGCCCAAGTTCAAGGATGAATTCAAGGACCCTGAAGAACCCGGTAAAGGCCGCTTCTATGGCTGCCCGGCAGGTTGGGGTTGTGAAGTGGTCAGCGGCAATCTGTTCAATGCCCTGAAGCTGGGTGATACCTTCACCTTGTTCTCGCCCGGTACGGGTGCCACGCAGAAAGCGGCTCTGACCTCTGCTTATCAGCGCAAGGAAAACGTGGTGTTCTACTACTGGTATCCGACACCGCTGGTGGGCTCCATGGATCTGGTCAAGCTGGAACTGCCCGCTTATGACGAGAAAAAGCACGGGTGTCTGACGGACCCGGATTGTGCCAATCCAGAGCCTAGCGATTACCCCGAAAATCCGGTGTTCACTGCTGTGAATACGGAGTTCTCCAAGCAGGCTCCCGAACTGACGGCCTTCCTGGCCAATGTCAGCATGCCCCTGGAGCTGATGAACGACACCATGGCCCACATGGAAAAAACCGAAGGCGAGCCTGAGGATGTGGCGCACTGGTTCCTGAAAGAGCACGAGGACACCTGGTCCAAGTGGGTGCCCATGGAAGTGGCTCAGCGCGTAAAAGCCGCTCTTTAGTATTCGTGTCGTTGTAGGGCGAGGCCGGCCTCGGTGACTGCACCCCATGTGGGTGCGGGTACTGAGCCGTACCTCGCTTTTCTGCCTGGTCCCATTGTGGCCGGCAGGCTCATGGCCGGGCGATATGCCCGCGCCGCATGCACGAGTTTTACGGAGTGTTTTTTATGTTTCCTGAGTTGATTGATCCGCGCGCCTTACGTTTGCCCATCGATCAGTTCGTGGGTGATCTGGTTGCCAATTATTCCAGTACCTTGCGCGCCATGACCCAGCCTTTGCTGGACATGCTGGTCTTTATGGAGTCCATCTTGCGCAGCAGTCCCTGGTGGGCCGTTGTGCTGGTGGTGGTCGTTCTGGGCTGGGCTGCCAGCCGTCGCGTCCTGTTTTCCGTGGCCATGGGTGCCATGCTGTTCGTCATTGGTTTGATCGGCCTGTGGGATGCTGCCATGCAGACCCTGGCGCTGATGATCGTGGCCGTTTTCCTGTCTGTCCTGATAGGCATACCGCTAGGTCTGTTGATGGCCAGCTTCAACTGGCTGCGCCGCATCATGATGCCGGTGCTGGACGTGATGCAAACCATGCCCAGCTTTGTGTATCTGATTCCGGTAGTGATGCTGTTCAACCTGGGCAAGATCGCCGCCCTGATTGCCACCATTATTTACGCCATTGCGCCGGTAATTCGTCTGACCGATCTGGGTATACGCCTGGTCGACAGCGAAGTGCTGGAAGCCTCGCGCTCCTTCGGGTCCAACCGCTGGCAGCAGCTCTACGGGGTGCAATTGCCATTGGCCATGCCCAACATCATGGCGGGTATTAACCAGACAACCATGATGGCGCTGGCCATGGTAGTGATCGCCTCCATGATTGGTGTGCGAGGTTTGGGCTACGAAGTGCTGCAAGGTATCAACCGACTGCAAGTAGGCCGTGGCCTGATGGCCGGTTTGGGTATTGTGCTGCTGGCTATTCTGTTTGACCGTATCACACAAGAATTTGGCCGCCGATTTCAGACACGGGAGGCCTCATGAGCAAGATTGAAGTTCGCAATATCTACAAAATCTTTGGCTCCCAACCCGAGCGCTGGCTGGAAGAGGCCCGCAACGGTGTGCGCAAGGACGAGCTACTGGCCAAAAGCGGCCACACCTTGGGGCTACGTGACATCAGCCTGTCCATTGAACATGGCAGCATTTACGTCATCATGGGTTTGTCCGGTTCGGGCAAGTCCACCCTGATCCGCCATTTCAACCGCCTGATCGAACCGACAGCCGGGCAGATTCTGGTCGATGATGTGGATGTGATGAGCCTGGATGGCAAGGCGCTGATGCAGTTCCGCCAGCAAAAGATCAGCATGGTCTTTCAGCGTTTTGGCCTGTTCCCGCATCGCACGGTGCTGGAGAACGCGGCTTACGGTCTGCAAGTGCAGGGCATAGGACGTGCCGCCCGTGAAGAGAAAGCCACTTACTGGCTGGAGCAGGTAGGGCTTCAAGGCTTCGAGAATCAGTATCCGCATCAGTTGTCTGGCGGTATGCAGCAACGTGTGGGTCTGGCACGTGCCTTGGCCACCGATGCCGACATTCTTCTGATGGACGAAGCCTTCTCTGCGCTGGATCCGCTGATTCGACGTGAAATGCAGGACCAGTTGTTGGAACTGCAGGCCCGTTTGAACAAGACCATTGTGTTTATTACGCATGATCTGGACGAAGCGCTGCGTCTGGGCAATCGGATTGCCATTCTTAAAGATGGTGAACTGATCCAGGAAGGCTCGCCCGAGGATATTCTGCTCTCGCCCGCCAGCGATTATGTGCAGGCCTTCTTGCAGGATGTGAACCGCAGCAAAGTGCTGAACGCTGCTCATGCGGTGCGCGATTCCAGCAAGACGCTGACCTTCACCATGCGTACCCGTGCTGTTCATGCGCTGGAGCGCTTGAGCGAACGGGGCGTGCGTTATGCGCCTGTGCTCGATGGCAAGCGTCTGGCCGGTGTCTTGATGCGTTCCAGTGCTCAAGAGGCGGTGCAGCAAGGTGCACGGGATATTTCCGGTTTTGTGGACGAGATGAGTTCCGTGCCCGCCACCATGGGTCTGGATGAAATCCTGGGGCAATTGCTGCGTAGCAGCGAACCTTTGGCCGTCACGGGCGAGAACGACGAGTTCCTGGGCCTGCTCTCGCGCAGCAAGGTTGTGGACCTGGTCAGCCCGCTTATTGATGCGGTTGAAGCGTCGCCGGATGCGGCTGCCGAGTCGACTCCGAGCGATACTGCCAAGATCGTGGAAGCAATTGAAGGCAGTAAACCTGCTGCCTGAGTTAGCCTTGTCTTGCTAAAGCGGTAAAGAAAACGGGACCCGTTGAATAACTGGCCCCGTTTTTTTTGTTTGTGCTTTCACGGTTTGGCTTATTTTGGCCTTAGGCTTCTACTGCTGAGCAAAGAGCAAAGAGCAAAGAGCAAAGAGCAAAGAGCAAAGAGCCGCTGGATGTCTGAGTCTGCCATGGAGCTGAATGCCAGCAGCTCATGCTTTGCTTGTTAGGACGCCCGCGCCTTGCGTCTTGCCGGATTGTAGATACGTAGAATATGGCTGTACCAGAACAGCAGCAGCAAGGCCGAGGCCCCCAGGCCCAGGCTGGACATGGTCCACAAACTGGCCGCACCCACAGGCGCACCCGGCGCCAGCCACTGAATGACCCCTTCCAGTGATCCGGCTGCCGGTCCAAACCCTAACCACCAGCCACCACCCAAGCCCAGCACGCTCAAGGCAAAAAATTGCAGCAGCATGGGGACAAAAGCCACTTTATAGGCGCGCAGCAGATAGGAAATCAGGCACTGGAACGCGTCACAAAAGTGGAAGAAGGGCAGCAGTTGCAGCAAGAGCAGGGCGCGCAGGGCCACGTCGGCATCGTCGGTATAGGCATGGGCCAAGGTAGGGCGCAGCAGAACCAGCAGGCTGATCGTCAACGTGACCCCCGCCAGCACAATCCCCAGACTTAACATTCCCACATGGCGGGCACGATGATATTGCCCGGCTCCAATGGCTTGAGCGCTGACCGAGGCCGCAGCAACACCCACGGCCATGGGCACCATAAAGCAGACAGCGGCCAGATTGGCCATGATTTGGTGTGCACCCGAAGCAAAGACCCCTTCGCGGGCTACCAGCAAAGCCATGAAGCTGAAGGCACAGATCTCGATCAGGTAAGAGCCGCCCATGGGTAGGCCCAGGCGCAGCAGTTCTTTCTGCGCCGTCCAGCTAGGCAGGCCCAGTCGCAAGCTAAAGGGCTTGTAGAAGCGGTCGGCGCGCAGCAGCCACAGGCCAGCAGCCAGCATTAGCCAGGAAACCACGGTGGTCGCCAGGCCCGAACCGACGGCTCCCATGGCTGGTAAACCGAATTTCCCGAAAATCAGCATCCAGTTGAACAGGGCCTTGAAGGCCACGCTGAACAGATTGATCAGCATGACGGCTTTGGGGCGAGAGGTTGCCGTGCCCAGGCAGTAAATCGTTCGGAAAACCAGGGAGGCGGGCAGGGCCAGAATCAGGCTGCGCAAATACCAGGTCACCCGGTCGTGAACCTCAGGGCTCAAATCGCCGGACCAGCTTAGCCAGATATTGGGAAAGGCCAGCGCCAGGGTGCCGATCAAGGTCAGCAACAGGGCCAGCCACACACCTTGCCCCCACCAGCGGCCTACTTCAGTCAGGCGGCGCGCGCCAAATTGCTGCGCAATGATAGGAATCAGGGCGTGGATGACACCCATCAAGCCAATAAAGACGGTGATGTAAATGGATACGCCCAGGCCCATGGCCTGCAAGTCGACCGGACTGCTGTGGCCGACCATAACGGTATCCAGCACCCCAAAGGCGATACCCGCCCAGGAGCCGACCAGCACAGGCCAGGCCTGACGCAGGATTTGGCCTGCCTGGCCTTTCCAGTTGTGATGAAACACGGAGGACATGATTGAAACTTACTGAGCTTGTACTCGCAGCAGACGGAAAGCCTCGTGACGATCTGGCCCGCGTTTACCTTGCCAGAGCTGGACCGCATTGTCAGGAATGGGGGCCTTGCCATCTTGCAGGTCGCGCAGGGAGAACTGTTCCAGCACCAAAGAGCAGCGGTTGTCGAAATTGATCTTGATGTTGTTAAACACCAGGAAGGAGGCTCGTTGTCCCGAACCCAGGCCCCAGGAGCGCAGGCATTCGCCGGGCTGCCTGTGTTCGCGCAGGGCGGCGGACAGTTCACCGGAGACGTCCCGGTAACTACGTACGTAGTCCAGCGAGGGCATCCACAGGGTAACCAGCAGGAGCCAGGTCGTAATCAGGCCACCTGCAGACAAGACCGTGCCGCGCAGCAGCCCTGGCGGGTTGGTGGACAGGCGCCAGCGTACCAGGGCGATCCAGGCCAGCGTACCCAGCGCAGCAATAATCATGACCGGCCAGGAGATAAAGGTGTCATAACCTTGAGTCTGGCGGGCGATATTGTGCGAAATCTGACGTGGCCAGCCGGTTTGTTGCGCAATCCAGCCCAGCCAGACTGTGGTTGCCGTCAGCGAGAAGCACATGATGGCAAACCAATCCAGCGTATTGACCACGCCACGCCGCAAGGTGGGCAGCGAGAACGCGGCCAGGACGGCGCAAGGTACGACCAGCAGGGCGTATTCGGGCTCGAAGGCATCGCGGATAAACAGCAGGCTCAGCAGCGGGACCAGCAGGCTGATGGCAGGCACATAAATATGTGGGGCCTTGAACCAGCTGCGCCACTGCCACAGTGCCAGCAGTGCCAAAGGCCAGGTCGGCCAGAGGAACCACAGCAAGTCACGCAGATTATTCAGTTGTTCCTTGAAACCCGCCCAGCCCCAGGCGGCCAGATGCCACAGACGCCACTGTTCAGTCCAGTACACGCTGACGCGTTTGGCGGGAATCCACCAGGCCATGATGATGGCCAGGGTCAGGACGGCACTCAGGGCCAGCCATTGGTTGTGCTGACGCAAGGGGCCGCGTGGAATGAAGCACAGGACGGTGGCCAGCATGATGGGGCCCGCGCCCAGCCAGCCACGGGTCAGGAAGCAGGCGCCCAAAGACAGGCCCAGCATGATCGCACCGGAAGCGGGACGGTCAAACATGCGCACCAGGCTGTACAAAGCCAGAGCCTGGAAGGCAATGATGGCTGGCACTTCCGAGGTTTCGTGCATACGCCAGAGGATGCCGACCGTGGCTACCGTCAGCAGCAAGGTGGCGTCGGCAATCATGCGCCCATAGGCCGTGGGCGAGGGCTCGCCCCCAAAGGGCAGGCGCAGCGGTTGGGCCTCAGGGCGTCGAGCCAGCCAGTAGGCGCTGTGCCAGACCGAAGCCGCCAGCATGCCGAACCACAGCAGGTTAGGCAGTCGGGACGCCACAATATTGGCGTTCAGCTCGGAGGTAAAGAGCTTGAGCAGCGGTGCAAACAGCGTAATGAACAGGGCACCCAGCCAGGTGGTCAGCGGCCCGTCCTGGGCATGTGCCAGATCGCCCACCTGCGGCAACAACAGGGCCTGACCGCTGGGATCTGACAAAGCGGTAAGCATGGTTGCCAGCCCGATGACATCGTCTGCCTTCCAGGGATCACGGAAAAACAGACCCGCAAGAATGTAAATAGTCCCAACGACCAGCAGGACCAATCGGGGAAGTTTGACGGCAGCGGTAGCAGTCAGGCGAGCAGGGGTAGAGGTGGGTATGAGGCTGGATGACACGTCTAGGGTAAAACAGTCTGTTGATTCGCCCTATCTTAATGCAAAGGGGGCGCCTTGGCCGGGAAATGTGCGGTAAAAAAAAGGCAGCCGAAGCTGCCTTTTTTGCGCTGAACGCGGTATGCCGAGAAAGAGAGCTTATTCGCCTTTCTTGACGGTACCAGCCGTACGGGCAAAACGGGCGCGGAATTTTTCAACGCGGCCAGTTTCCACGATACGGGTTTGAGCGCCCGTGTAGAAGGGGTGCGACTCGGACGTCACGTCACACTTGAACAGCGGGTAAGTCTGACCGTCTTTTTCGGTGGTTTCGCGAGTCTGGACAGTGGAACGGGTGATAAAGGAGTTGCCCGTTTGCAGGTCCAGAAACACCACGTCACGGTATTCTGGGTGAATGCCTTCTTTCATGATGATTCCTGTTTTAACAAATAAGGACCGCCAGCAAGGCACGTATTTACAAAAATAAAGCTGCGCAGGGCAGATTTCCAATCTTGTAAGTACCGGCACTAAAAAGCTAGAGGGCTGTTTTTTTAACCGGGTTTGGGTTTTGACATCCTGCCCGATTGAATAATGCCTAAAGACTTTTTGCCACGTATCCGATGAAGCCTGAAATTTTAGCATTGAGCCGCCGCTTTTCAAAGAAAACTCCATCAAAGCGCGGCACAAGTGCAACAAGGAGCCGCCTAATGATAGGCCTCAGGTCTCGAAACCCGGAGATTGTCAGGGTTCGGGGCGTCTTGCTTGATGGTCGATAAGGTCGTCAGTCGATCTGTTTGCGCTTGCGGAAAGACAGAATCCAGATGCCGACCGCCAGCTCAAGTGCCGCAATAATCCACAAACCGCTTTGGAAATTACCGCTGGCGTCTTTCAGGGCACCCAACATGAAGGGCGCGCCAAAGCCGGCCAGGTTGGCGACCGAGTTGATGAAGGCCACGCCAATAGCTGCTGCCGAGCCTGCCAGAACGGCGTTAGGCAGTTGCCAGTACACCGGAATGCAACCCATGGTGCCGGACACGGCAATAATCAGGCTGATGAAGGCCATGGTCGTGTTGTTGCCCAGGAAGAGTCCCACGCCTGCCAGACCGACTGCGCCAATGATGACGGGAATTCCTGTATGCAGACGGGCTTCGCGTCGACGGTCGGCACTAAAACCCAGCGCCAGCTGGAAAATCGCCCCAAAGACATAGACCAGGCCAACCAGCAAACCAACTTGCAGCGGGTCGGTTGGCCCTAGCGAGCGCACCAGGGTGGGGGCAAAAAAGGCCAGTGTGGAGTTGGCCGCCACGATGCCAAAGAACATCAGGGTCAGGGTCCACAGATCGGTATTGCCCAGGGCTTTCTTGAAACTGTGCTCGCGTGGGCCTGCAGCCTTGGCGTCCAGCACCAGCTCCTGCTTGATCAGGTCTTTTTCACGCTGGCTTAACCAACTGGCTTTTTCCGGACTGTCCACGATGAACATCACCGCCAGAATACCCGCGAAAATTGTGGGCAGGCCTTCCAGCAGAAACAGCCATTGCCAGCCGGACCAGTCATTGACACCATCCAGGCGCGTCATGATGAAACCGGCCAGGGGCGCGCCCACAACCGAAGCCACTGCCGAGGCAGAAATAAAGACCGCAAAGGCTTTGGCGCGTCGATGGGCCGGGAACCAGAAGGTCAGAAACAGCAGCACGCCGGGCTGGAAGCCCGCTTCAAAAGCCCCGAGCAAAAAGCGCATCACATAAAAGTAAGCGGCTGTTTTGGTAAACATCATCAGCACGCAGATCAGCCCCCAGCCAAAGGCGATACGGGCCAGGGTCTTGCGCGCACCAATACGCAGCAGCAACCAGTTGCTGGGTACTTCAAAAAAGAAGTAGCCCAGAAAGAAGATACCAGCGCCTATGCCGTAAACCGTTTCGGAAAACCCCAGTTCGGGCTGCATTTGCAGCTTGGCAAAACCAATATTGAGCCTGTCTATCCAGGCCAGCATCCAAAGCAAGAAGATGAAGGGCAAAATGCGCCACATCACTTTCTTGTAAATCTGATCCAGTTCTTGCTTGCTGGCGGATAAAGCCTGACTTCCGTGCGCAAGGGTGCTGCTTGTCATGGGGTGTCTCCTTGTGTGGTACAGCGTGTTATGGCTGATCTGGGGGCAGGCGCTCGGCCATAAGCTCGCAGGCAGCAATGATGGGATTGATCACCGGCACAGCCAGCCTGCTTTGCAGGGCCTGGGCGCTTTGGGCCAGTGGGCCGCCGCCGATGATGACGGCGCGGGCACCGTCCTGTTCGATACATGCCGCGACGCTATCGGCCAGTTCCTGATCCTGACGATCAGGGGCCTGGGCCAGATCCAGTGGGGCGGTAGGGGTCAGGCGCAGGCCGGAGAATTGTTCGCTCCAGCCATAGCGCTGTACCTGATCCAGAATGGATTGCTCCAGACCGGGGGTGGTGGTGGCAATGCCAAAAGGCGTGCCTGCTCGGGCAGCCAGCACCATGGAGGCCTGACCGATGCCGATGACCGGAACCGTGAGGCGTTCAGTCAGGGATTGCAGGCCGGGATCTCCAAAAGCGCCGACGATGACGCCATCAACGTCTTGCGCCTGGGCTAGCACCTGCGGGTGCCTGGATATGGCGGCGGCCTGCTCCAGTTCTTCCATTTCGGTCAACATGCCTGGTCCCTCAGGGGCGGTCAGCCCCCGGACCTGGATGTCGCGGCGCTGCAGGCTCTGGAAACAAGCCTGGGCAAGCGCCACCATCATGTCCGTGGTGGGACGGGAAGTATTGGGGTTGATGAGCAGTACGGTATGAGACATAAATACAAGGGCCGCAGCAAGGCGGCTTTTTAAGTGAATCAGGTATCCAGGGGGCGACCAAAGGTTTCGGGCGCCAACTGCAGGACAGCGGCAAAGGTGATGTACATGCCCGCCATCAAGGTGAACATGCCGGCTACACCGTAGCCTTCCAGCACCCAGCCGCTAAGCGTAGGGATAAAGGCGCCCGCCAGGGTGCCCAGCGCCAGAATGAAGGCGGTGCCAAAGGCGCGGACGCGGGTGGGATACAGTTCGGGGGAGAAAATCCAGATCGTGGTGTTCAGCAGCAGCACGCAGAACTGGAAAGCAGCACCGAACAGCAGCACCAGGTAGATATTGAAACTCAGGAAGCCAAAGGCCAGACCGCTGGCGCAAGCCAGTAACGCTCCGTAGGTGAAGACGCGCTTGCGAGGCACGCGGGAGCCCAGGTAAGAGGCGGTCAAGGCACCCAGCAGGCTGCCCGACTGCATCAGGATTGTGAAGGTATAGCTTTTCACCAAAGAATAGCCTTGCTCCACCAGCAGGGTAGGCATCAGGGTCAGAACCGTCAGCTGTGCGCCATAGGTCATGCACACGGCAATGCCGGTCACCAGGGTGCGCATGGCCAATGGGCCTTGAAAAATCTCGTTCAAACGCACCCGCTCTGCTTTTTGTGCCTGCGGGCCGCTGTGCAAATAAGGATAGGGATTGGCAACGTGACGGCCCAGCTTGCCCGAGGCCAGAATATTCAAAACCTGATTGGCCTCCTCGATACGCCCTTGCGACACCAGGAAACGGGGCGTTTCAGGAATGTAGCGACGGTAAAACAGCACCATGAAGGCAGGCATGACCAGCAGGCCAAACACCCAGCGCCAGCTTTCAGGGCCGGGAAAGAGGGTGAAGACCAGCAAGCCGAAGGCCGGGGCCAGCATATTGCCCAGACCGCCACCTGCGACGTTGATCGTGCCGACAGCCGTGCCGCGAAAACGCGAGGAACAGAACTCGGCCAGCATGGTGACGGCAATCGAGATTTCGCCACCCAGACCAAAGCCGACAATCATGCGACCCAGGCCCAGTACCCAGTAGCTGGGGGCCAGGGCGCAGATCAGGGCGCCCAGCGTGAACAGGGCCAGATTGATGGTCAGCATGACGCGGCGACCGTAGTGATCGGCGATATAGCCGGACAGCAAACGCCCCAGGGCGGCAGCAGCGAAGGTCAAGGTGTTCAGAAACCCCACATCACGAGGCGTCAGCCCCCAGTGTTCCTGCAGCAGCGGGCCGACCAGGCCCACGGCATTTTGCTCGAGCACGTCAAACAGGACGCCCAGCAAAATCAGGGCCAGCACTTTGCGGTGCGAGTTGGTGACGCCTATGGTTTCCAGCGAGTTTTCCAGTTGCTGCTGAACCGTGTGATTGTTGGCCGTAGAACTGGCCTGTACCTGCCCGGTATCGGCTGGCAAGGTTTGCTGCTTGCTAGACATGGTTTCTCCTCGTTTCAGGGCGTGTATGAGCCCAGCATTATTTTTTCAATCATTATTGGTATGAAAAAATATTTTCAAAACTAGGGTAAACGAGAAAGATTTTGCAGTGTCTGCAGATTGTCGGAGCAGGGCGTTGATATACAAGGATTTTTAATAAAAAAAAGGATCATCGCCGTTTGCGTATGATCCTTATCTGATTCCAGCCATGAAACTTCTGGGCTGGCTTGTCTACGGAGTGCCTGATATGGGCCTGCAATACGAGAGTAGCGGTCTACAGCTCCAGAAAGCTGTCGTGGAAAGCCTCCACCAAGCCTAGATGACGACGCCCGGCAGGACCGGCCTGATCCATCACCTGGCTCAGGATCAGATGGCACAGCCCGATCACCGCCACGTGGTTATCCAGCACACCAGGCGATTGGACATCACAGCGCAGAGTCCAGCGACAAGCACTTTTCTCCGGGCTGAGCTGGTCAGTGATGTGCAACACATTCGGGTTCAGCTGCGCCATCTGCCCAATCAGCTGATCCATATTGCGCACCCGGCGACGCAGGGCAAAAATCACCACGACATCGTCAGCGTGTATGCCTGCCAGATGTTCCCCCATGGTCTCGCCAGGGCCGGGAATCAGTTGAGCCTCAGGGACGATTTGCAGCAACTGCCAGCGAAAGTAATTGGCCAGGGCATGGCTGGATCGAAACCCGAGAACCCATACTTTGCGCGCACCCAGAATGGCCTGGGCGATTTCTTTCAGCAACGAGTCGGGGATGCGTCTATAGGTAGCGGCCAGGTTGTTCTGACTTTGCTGCAAGTGTGTGGCCAGCGAGCGCTCGGCTTCTGTTTCAGTGGCTGCCAGCAACAGGGGTGAACCTGCTTTCTTTTCGGAGCGCACTTGTTTGCGGGCGGCCTCGTAATTGCTGTAGCCCAGGCGTCGAATAAAGCGGGTGACCGTCGCATTGGACACATTGGCCAGGGAGGCCAGCTCCGAGGCGGTGTAGCCGGCCAGGTCGCCCGGAAAGTCCAGGGCAAATTCCGCCAGACGTCGCTCTGATGGGGATAGATCGTGAAGAATGTCACGTACGCGTCCAACAAAGGACTTGACGGCGGGATCAGACATGGCGCTCCGTACTCTTGTAGTGTGTTCTGGATTTTACGGGGAAGCTCATGGAACTGTATCAAAAATAAGGTGGCATTCACCGCCCTGAACCGTCTATAGATCTCCGCGCTCGGCCATGGAGACAGTCTGGCTGGGCGTGACAATAATGTGGTCCAGCAAGCGTATATCGACCAAAGCCAGTGCCTGACGAATGTGCCGGGTCAGCCGGATATCAGAGGCGCTGGGATAGGCGGCACCGGAAGGGTGATTGTGCGCCAGAATAATGGCACAGCTGTGGTGACGCAGGGCGGCGCGCAAAATCTCCCGTGGGTAGACTGAAGCCTGGTTGACTGTGCCCCGGCTGATCTCCTCGGCGCAGATCAGTCGTAGCTGATTGTCCAGAAACAGGGCCAGGCAATGCTCCACAGGCAAATGTCCAATATGGGCCAGACAATATTCGCGCACCTTGTCCGCCTGGTTCAGCACCGGCAAGTCCGTGAGTGATTCCAGGGCACAGCGGCGTTGCAGTTCCCGGATAACCAACAGTTCCGCACATTTGGCCGGCCCGATTCCGTCCAGTTGGCGCAGGGCAGATGCATCAGCCGATAATAATCCTTTGAGTCCGTTAAAATGGTCCAGCAACATCTGGCCCAGCTCGACAGCATTGCGCCCGCGTGTACCGGTGCGCAGGACAATGCCCAGCAGTTCCGGGGTGCTCAGACAGGCAGGGCCGTGCGCCAACATGCGCTCACGGGGCCCTTGGCGGCGTAAAGTGGATGTGGCCATAAGAAACGCTAAAATGCGGTAATTGAATGATTTTCTATAGTGAGCGATCGTGAGTAACTCTGCTAGTTCCGAGCTTGGAATTGTCCGTCAGGATTCCTACCTGACTTTGCACTATCGTATAGAGCTGGCCAGTGGCCCGGCGGCAGGCTCTGTATTTGCGGATACCTTTACGGGCCGCCCGGCGACCTTGCAACTGGGCAATGGTCAGTGGGCCCCCGGTATGGAAGAGAAACTGCTGGGTCACCGTGAAGACGAGCGCTTTCAGCTCGACATTACTCCCGAGGATGCATACGGCGCCCGTAATCCGGACCTCTTGCAGCGCATCACTCGCGAAATGCTGGCCAGCAACGCCGCCGAAGGCGCGGAATTCGTGCCCGGTGATATGGTTGAGTTTGCCGCCCCTAATGGCAGTCGCTATTCGGGCGTGCTCAAGGAAATCGACGACAAGACCGCCTTGTTCGATTTCAACCATCCTTTGGCCGGTGTGGCTTTGCGCCTGGATGTTCATATTTTGGGGATTCTGTAATGAGTCAAGCTACTCCCGTTCAGAACGCTGAGGTTGTTCTGGCCCAGCCCCGTGGATTCTGTGCTGGGGTCGATCGCGCGATTGATATTGTCGAACGCGCTTTGGAATTGCACGGTGCACCAATCTACGTGCGCCATGAAATCGTCCATAACCGTTACGTGGTGGAAGACCTGCGCAATAAAGGGGCGATCTTTATTAAAGAGCTGGACGAGGCTCCCTCGGGTGCAATCGTTATTTTTTCGGCTCACGGCGTATCGCGTCAGGTGCGTGACGATGCCGAAAAGCGTGGCCTGAAAGTCTTTGACGCCACGTGTCCGCTGGTGACCAAAGTGCATATCGAGGTCTCTCGCATGCGCGCCGAAGGCCGGGAAATCATCATGATTGGTCACGTCGGACACCCTGAAGTCGAGGGTACGCTGGGGCAGGCTGATGGCGGCATGTACCTGGTGGAAACGCCCGAGGACGTCGCCAACCTGAAAGTGGCCGATCCCGACAAGCTGGCCTTTGTGACGCAAACCACCTTGTCCGTGGACGATGCGGCAGTTGTGGCCCAGGCCTTGCGTGAACGCTTCCCCAATATTGTGGAACCCAAGAAAAGCGATATCTGTTATGCCACACAGAACCGTCAGGATGCGGTCAAGATCATGGCTCCTCAGTGTGATCTGGTCCTGGTGGTGGGCAGTACCAATAGCTCCAACTCCAATCGTTTGCGCGAAGTCGCCGAACGCAAGGGGGCTGAAGCCTATCTGCTGGATAAACCGGAAATGATTGATCCGGCCTGGCTGATCGGTAAAAAGCGCGTGGGTGTGACGGCCGGCGCTTCTGCTCCGGAAGTTCTGGTGAATCAGGTGATTCAGCGCTTGCAGGAACTGGGCGTAGGTAAAGTGCGGGCCCTGGATGGTGTGGAAGAAAACATTGCCTTCCCGCTGCCCCGAGAGCTGTCGCGCAAGATTGAAAGCCTGAACAAATAAAAAACGATTTTTGCAGGGTGGACAGGAGACAAGATGATTCTGTATAGCTACTTTCGCAGTTCCGCTGCTTACCGGGTGCGGATTGGTCTGAACCTCAAGGGTCTGAACTACCAGATCAAGCCTGTACACCTGCTCAAGGATGGTGGTCAGCAGCATCAGCCCGATTATGTGCAGGTCAATCCCGTGCAACTGCTGCCCGCTTTGGATGATGATGGTCTGATCATTACGCAATCCCTGGCCATCCTGGAATATCTGGACGAACGCTATCCTGAGCTGCCTTTGCTGCCCAAAGCGTCGGCAGAGCGGGCCTGGGCACGTTCCATGGCCCAAACCGTGGCTTGCGATATTCATCCGCTGAATAATCTGCGCGTGTTGCAGTATTTGAAAAACGAACTGCACGCCCAGGAAGATGCTCGCAATCAATGGTATCGCCATTGGGTCAGCGTAGGGTTGGAAGGCCTGGAAGCCTTGGTGCAGCGCCATGGCAAAAAAGATCATGATTTTATTTTTGGCGATACTCCTGGTCTTGCCGAAATCTGCCTGATTCCTCAAATGTTCAATGCCCGTCGTTTTGACATTGATCTCAGCATATTTCCACGCCTCTTGGCTGTGGAGGAAAAATGTCTGGAGCTGTCCGCCTTTCAGGAAGCGGCCCCCGACCGCCAGCCCGACGCGGCTTGAGTATCAGCATAAGGGCGGTCCCTTGTTGGGCCGACCAGACTTCACCCGCCTGACAGGCGGGTTTTTCTTGCCCCGTTTCAATTGGCTGGATGATGTTGGGGGCGTAAAGGACGAGACATGAATATTGGTTTTTGTGGTTTGGGCCGTATGGGTCAGCCTATGGTGCGCCGCTTGTTGAATGCCGGTCATCAGGTTCGTATCTGGAATCGTTCCAAGGACAAGGGGCAAGCCCTGATCGAAGCCGGTGCTCACTGGTGCGATACCCCGGCGCAAATGGCCGAGCAGTGCGAAGCCGTGTTCCTGTGCGTCTTCGATGCGCAGGCGGTGCACGACACGGTCCTGGGCGAGCAGGGCCTGGCATCGGTACAGGGAGCCTTGCGGATTGTGGTGGACCATTCCTCGATTCCTCCACAGGCTACACGCGAGATGGCTGCCCAATTGCAGCAACGTTGCGGGGCTCATTGGCTGGATGCTCCGGTATCCGGTGGTGTAGGCGGAGCAGAACAAGGCACGCTGGCCATCATGGTGGGCGGGCAGGCGGCGCAGCTGGATCGTGTTCGTCCGGTGCTGGCCGCGTATTCGCAGCGCGTCACCTTGATGGGGGCGGTAGGGGCCGGCCAAGTAACAAAGTTATGCAATCAGACCATTGTGGCCACCACCTTGACCGCTATCGCCGAGGCCTTGAGCCTGGCCAATGACAATGGCGTGGACGCCTCCAAAATCAGTGAGGCCCTGGGGGGTGGTTGGGCCGATTCGGTTTTGCTGCAATTGTTCGTGCCGCGCATGACTACGCCCGACAATCAAGTAAAAGCGTCGGTCGATACCATGTTGAAGGATTTGAATACCGTGGCGGAGCTGGCCAGTGCCAGTCACACCAGCATGCCAGTGGCTCATGCAGCCCAGCAAACCTATCGTGCGGCCCATCGTTTGGGCTTGGGCGCAGACGATGTCGCTCGCATTACGCATGTGAATAGTTACAATTACGGGGAATAAACTACCATCAGTCAAACTTAGTTTCGGTATTATGTCGGCTATTTGAAGTTGGGACTGTAGGTCTACAAAAGGGAAGTCATGAAGAAAAGTACAGGGCTGGTCACACTGGTTGTCGTGTTAGCGGCCGCATACGGCGGTTCGACCTGGTACACCGGTAAGAAAACTGAAGCGCTGGTGGGTGAGAAAGTGGCCCAGTTCAATACCCTGGCTGCCGAGCAGATGCAGCAAATGGGCATGAGCGAGTCGGTCGTCATGAACGTGGTGGACTACCAACGTGGCGTATTTTCCTCTACTGCTCGTTACACCATCACCATCAAGCCTTCCGACGCTGAAGAGAAGCCTCTGGAGCTGACTTTTGATGACAAGATCAGCCATGGCCCGCTGCCTATGTCGGCAATGGCTCTGGGCAACTTCACCCCTGTTGCCGCCTTGTCGCACAGCACTCTGGTCAAGACCAAAGACACCGAAGGCTGGTACAAGCTGACGGGCGACAAGACTCCTTTGTGGGCGGACAGCCTGGTCGGTTTTGACGGTGCCGTGGACTCCAATGTGCATTTTGAAGCCATCAAGCACCAAGGCGACGAAGTCAAAGTAGACTTCAGCGGCGGTCAATTGCGCACCAAAGCCGGTGGCAAGAGCAAAGATATTGTTGTGACCGGCAGCTTCCCCAAGCTGTTTGTTGATGACATCAGCGCAGATCCCTTGAAGCTGGAAGCCTCCAACTTCGTGGTGGACTTCAAGCAAGACGGTGACATCAATGTCAGCGGCACCCAGGTCGGCAAGCTGAGCGTCGATGACGTCAAGATGCAATCTGCCGAGACCGATGGTATTACTTTCAAGCAGATCGCCATCAATTCCGATGCGGTCACCAAAGACTCCGTCAGTGATACCAAGGTTGTTTACGCGCTGACTGATCTGGTGTTTGAAGACAAGGTCAAGCTGGGTTCGGTTGAGCTGTCGATGAACTTTGACCGCGTTTACGCACCTGCAATCTCCGCCCTGTCCAAGTTGATTTCCGATTCCAATCTGCAAAACGATATGGACTCGGTAGATGGCCCAACGGCTCAGAAGATGATGGAACTGGTGCTGCAGGCGCTGGAGCACAAACCTGTGCTGCGTGTTGAGCCTCTGCGTTGGTACACCGCCGCTGGCGAGTCCAAAGCCACACTGCGTATGGACTTCCAAAAGCCCAATGCGACTTTGCAAGAGCTGCAAACCAGCCCTGAAATGTGGATCGAAGCCATTCCTGCTGCTCAGCTGGATGTTCTGATTTCCAAGCCCATGCTGCGTGGCCTGGCTGCCGATATGGACAAGGCTGAAGGCCTGTCGCCTGAAGAAGGCAATGCTGCCATGCTGGACATGATTCTGGATGCGGCTGTCGCTCCTTACGCTGAATCCAATATGGTCAAGAATGACGAGAACGGCATTTCCACGGCCATCAAGTACGACGGCAAGGATCGCGTGTTCGACATCAACGGCCAGCGTTTCACTTCCGAGCAATTGCTTGGTCTGGTCCTGATGGGCATGATGTAATTCGTCTGGGCCTGGTCCAGCGTAAAGCCCACCGAAGTTCGGTGGGCTTTTTTTTACTGTCGGGCCGTCCCAAGGCTCGGCGCCCCCGGTAAAAAGCCCCCTTGGGGATGAGCCCGGACACAGTAGTCCATTGCGGACTGCTGTGTGCCTGGCGAATCCGAGCGGCATGCAAGCCGCGAGGTGGAGCGCAAGCCAAAGGCGCAGCGTGGGGGCCTTTTTTATTTAATCAGCGAAGGGAGCCAGGTTTTATGGCCAGCTTATCGGATCAGCTGTCTCGGCTGGTGTACAGCACGGAACAAGGGCGTATGTGTCCTGATTGCGGGCAGCCACAAAAGCAATGTCGTTGCGAGGAGAATCGGCGCGAGCAAAGCCTGTCTCAGACTCAGGGGCCGGTGCGCTTGAGTCTGGAAACCAAAGGGCGAAAAGGGAAGGGAGTGACCGTGGTAACGGGCCTGGTGATGCCCGAGGAGCAGCTCAAGGCGCTGGTCAAGGAACTGAAGAACGCCTGTGGAGCGGGCGGGACGCTGAAAGAGGGAACGCTGGAGATTCAGGGCGATCATCGAGCCGTTGTGCAGGCACGCCTGGAGCACAACGGCTTGACGGTCAAGCGGGTCGGCAGACCCTGACAGGAATTTAGAAGCTGTAGCCCAAGCCTACGCCACCAAAGACGCTGCTTTTCTTCTCGACTAGCGGGCTGTCTTTGGCCTCTTCACCCAGGGTGTTCACGCCTAGCAGACCTTGCAGGGACCAGCTTTCGCTGATCTTGTGGGTGTACTGGCCGTACAAAGCATAAGAGCGCAAACCAGCGTCAGGGCGGTAGGTGCGCAGTTGTCCATTGCTGCCAGCAGCTTCATGCGACTTCACGCCAAAATAGGTGCGCATGGCTTTTTCGTTGGACCATTTCAATTCGGCACCCAGCGAGAAGCTGCTGTCCTGATCGTTCCAGAGGCGGTAGCTCAAATCCAGAACGGCCGTGGCGCCATAACCGCTTTTCAGTGCCTGGTAGTAGCTGCCTTCAATCTTGGCATTGCCCAGTTGGTAAGCAGTAAATACACCCAGATTGCCGTGACGATCAATATCATCAGTTCCGTACAGGCGGTCGGCATCACCGGATTTACGGGCACGGGCCAGAGCGGCGTAAGTACCGATAGTCCAGTTGTCTGTCAGATTGGTTTGCAGACCGATGGCAGGCATGCCTGCTTTGGGAGCCAGGAAAAAGTGGCCGTTACGGTGCGAGAGCAGCGGGTAGAAACGGCCGTCGTAGCTGTCAGCCCCTTCGTACTTGGGGGCAAAGCCAACACCGACACCCACGGTAGTTTGCTGTGCAAGTGCCTGGCTGGTTCCTAAAGCACATAAAGCCAGTAAAAGGCAGGGACGCAGAGCAGAACGGACGAGGGTGGGCATGACGGATTCCTTGTGATACGGGTAAAAACAGGCCCGCTTGTCGCGAGCTTAGCTATCGTATCAAGGTTTGGGCGGGGGCAGGCAGAATCATGACCGGCCAGTATGGTCTGTTGTTCTGGCCCTACACCCCATCAGGCTCGAATGTAAATCCAGTTTTCCGTCTGTAGTTTCACCAGGGCGGTGATGGCCCCTTGCTCCAAGGTTTGGAAGCGTTCTGGCGCACTGAGGGACTGATTGCGCAGCGTGTTGGGGCACAGGTAGGTGTAGGCGTCGCAATCGTGTTCCGCGCCTTCTACGCAGGCTTTAACGGCCTGCGCATTGGCGATGATGCGAATCTGGGCATCCGGTATGTCCTTGAGCAAGTTGCGCGCATTGCTGCGGGCACGCTCCAGGGCATGGGCAGTGGGGGCATGCAAGAGAACACGAGTGCTCATGAATAAACGTCCTGCTTGAAATTAGCGTGGGCCAAAAACGCGTTCGGTAATGTCGGGTGAAGCGCCGGTCTGCATTTGAACGCGACCTTGCTCATCCTGCCAGACCATGGCGGGGGTGGCACGCAAATCCCAGCCCATCATCAGATCTTCATTGCGGGTCAGATCGGCTTCAATATCATTGGGCACACTGTCCAGGCCTTTCACACCGGCACTGCGATCTTTCAGCATGGCCAAAGAGTGCTCGTTCAAGGCCTTGGTGGGGTCTTTGGCGGCCAGGATGGCAGCCGATTTCAGGCTGCTGCTGGGGGCCAGAATGCCCACCATGACGTGGCGCAGCTGTACTTTGCCGGACTCAACCCAGGGGCGAGCCATTTGCCAGAACTGCATGCAGTAAGGGCAGTTCGGGTCGGTAAAAACGTAGACCACGCGTGGCGCCTTGTCGTCGCCATCCTTGATCCAGCGGGATTTTTCCAGCTTGCCCAGCATGTCCTTGGCAATGGCGGGTTGCACCAGTTCGTCCAGACCGGCCGGGCGTACCTCTTCACCCTTGGCATCGATCATGGTGCCCACCATCATGTGCTGCCCGTCGGGCAGGTTATAGATGGCCAATGCGCGATTCCCGCTATACGCACCCCAGGCTTTCAGGCCACCGGGAGCATCAAACTCGCCCACAATGGATAGCCCTTGCTCTTCCAGGGCCTTCAAGGCAGCGGGGCGGTCGGCGGCTTGGACGACGGTGCTGGCGCACAGTAAACCGGCCAAGGCAAGACGGATCGAAAAAGAGGAAAGCGGCATGGTGGTTAATCCTGCAAAACAGTCGGTGAATGTATATATCCAGAAAATATATACTAAGATCCAAATGGAATAAAAGAATGGGACTAGACCTTGCCTGGATAGTTCCCCATTCCTGTTCTGATCAGGTTGTTTCTCTGTATTAGCCGGTCTTTAGGCGCGGATCTTCAGATTGGCCAGTTCCAGCAAGCGGTAGGTTTCGTGAACAGGCAAGCCCATTACGCCGGTATAGCTGCCACTCAAGTGGCTGATAAAAGCACCGCCCAGACCTTGAATGCCATAGGCTCCCGCTTTACCCATAGGCTCGCCGCTGGCGCAGTATTCCGCAATTTCTTGTTCGTTCAGCGTTTTGAAGCTGACTTCGCTGATGCTGATACTTTCAAACTCCACACCACCTACGCCCAGGGACAAGGCGGTCATCACTTTGTGACGGCGGCCCGAGAGCTCGCGCAAGATACGTGCGGCATCGGCCAGATCAGCAGGTTTGCCAAATATGGTCTCGTCCATGCAGACCGTGGTGTCGGCACTCAAAATAGCGCGCTCCTGATCCAGACTGCTGTCCTGTGCTCGCCATTCCAGGGCGCGCAGCAGCTTGTCACGGGCCGTGCGACGGACATAATCCAGCACCGCTTCCTGTTCCAGACGCGGTTCATCCTCGCCCGGAGGGCTGGGCACATGCAGGACTTCATGAGTGATCTGGATGCTGTTGAGCAGATCGTGGCGACGTGGACTGGCTGAGGCCAGATAGATGGGCTGAAAAGGCATAAGAAACCAGGACTAAAAGAAGGTTCAGGCGCGGTGGTAAGGATGCCCGGTCATGACGGACCAGGCGCGATACAGTTGCTCGGCCAGAAAGATACGTACCAAGGGGTGGGGCAGGGTCAGGGAGGACAGACGCAACATGCCGTGGCAGCTTTGCTTGAGTGCCGCATCCAGTCCGTCCGGGCCACCGACCAGAATGGCAATATCCTGACCGCTGCTGCGCCAACGCTCCAGCTCCTGAGCCAGCTTGACGGTGGTCAGGTCCTTGCCGCGTTCGTCCAGGGCGATGCGCATCGCCTGGGCGGGAATGGCCGCTTCAATGCGTTTGGCCTCGGCCTGCATCATCTGGGCAGGCGTCTTGCCGCTGGTACGGGGTTCGGCCTTGATTTCGCGCAGCTCGATGGCGCAGTCCTGGGGCATGCGGCGAGCATATTCCTGCCAGCCTTGTTCCACCCAGTCGGGCATGCGCTGACCTACCGCGATGACAATGAGTTTCATGAAATGTCGTAAAAGAAAAAAGGCCGCATCGTAAGCTGCGGCCCGGGTATTGCCGACAGGACAGAGGAAGGGTTTAGTCTTCGTCTTCGTCGGCGCTGGCAAAAAAGCCAGCCGGTGGAACCTGGCGCGATTGCGGCAGCAGTTCCACTTCGACAGGGCGCTCGCCCCAAAGTTCTTCCAGGTTGTAGTACTGGCGGATGGCTGGCTGCATGCAATGCACCACGATGTCACCCAAATCCAGCAACACCCATTCGCCGGTGTCTTCGCCTTCATGGGCCAGGACTTCGACCTTGTTTTGGCGGGCCTTGTCAAACACGCTCTGGGCCAGAGCGCGGGTTTGCCGGTTGGAAGTACCACTGGCAATGACCACACGATCGAACAGGCCGGTCATGTGGGTAGTGCTAAAGACCTTGATGTCTTGAGCTTTGACGTCCTCGAGGGCATCGATGACGAGTCGTTGAAGTGTTTCTATATTCATAAAAAGAACTATACAGGGCGCGCCTGTGGGTGGGAAAGATAGAGCCGTTTTTTGTCAATGTATTGAGCGACTTCTTCCGGGACCAGGGCGGCGATGTTGTCACCGCGCTGCACTCGCTCCCGAATCTGGGTGGCCGAGATGTCCATGGGCAGAAAGTCAATCTGATGCAAACGGCGCTGAAGTCGACTGAGTTCCTGCTGCAAGGCGACGGGCGTCTCCAAAGGACTGCCGGGGCGCTGGGCAACAGCCAGCTCGACGTATTCAAGAATTTCTTGCCAGTCGTTCCAGCTGCAAAAATTATGCAGTTGGTCGCTGCCTAAAATCCAGTAGTAGCGCGACCCGGCGGGCAAGCTGCGCACCGTGTCGATGGTGTAGGTTGGGCCACCGCGCTCGATCTCTACGGGGTTGACCTGCAAGCCCGGATGGCTTTGGGCGGCCAGCTCGGCCATGACCAAACGATCCTGGGTGCTGGCACCCAAGGCGTCGCGTTGCCAGGGCTGGGCAGCGGGCAGCAACTGAACCTGGTCCAGCTGCAGTTGGTCAAACGCAGCAAGCGCCAGCGCTACATGAGCTTTATGGATGGGGTCGAAACTGCCACCCAGGAGCCCGACACGCTTTAAATCCATTCGCGAGGCACCAGGTATTGCGCCAGGGCCGCTTCTGGCGTGCCGGGTTCAGGCGACCAGTTGTAGCGCCAGTTCGCCTGGGGTGGCATGGACAGCAGGATGGATTCCGTACGGCCACCCGATTGCAGGCCAAACAGGGTGCCACGGTCAAAGACCAGATTGAATTCGACATAGCGGCCGCGACGAATGGCCTGGAAGTCTCGATGCGCCTGGGTGTATTCCTGATCCATGCGGGCACGCACGATAGGTGCATAGGCATCGGTAAAGGAATTGCCCACGGAGCGGGTCAGGGCAAAGCTGGCTTCAAAGCCGGGCTCGTTCAGGTCGTCGTAGAAAATGCCGCCAATGCCACGGGTCTCGTTGCGGTGCTTCAGATAAAAATATTCGTCGCACCAGCGCTTGTAGCGCGGGTAATAATCCGCACCGTGCGGCGTCAGAGCATCGTGGCACACCTGGTGGAAATGGCGGGCATCGTCTTCGTGCAGGTAGTAGGGCGTCAAGTCCAGACCGCCGCCAAACCAGAACACATCCTCTTGATCCGCTGTCTGGGCCTGGGCCACAAACATGCGCACATTCATATGGGTGGTGGGCACAAAGGGATTGCGCGGGTGAATCACCAGCGAAACACCCATGGCCTCCCAGGGGCGTCCTGCCAGTTCGGGGCGGTGGGCGCTGGCCGATGGAGGCAGGGTGTGGCCTTTGACATGGCTGAACAGAACGGCCGCCCGCTCGAACACGGGGCCGTTCTCCAGCAGGCGGGACAGACCGCCACCGCCTTCTGGACGATCCCACTGGTCCGACTCGAAAGGCGTGCCATCCAGCTGCTCCAGAGTGTCCACGATGTGGCTTTGCAACTGACGGAAATAAGCCTGGACGGTATCAATGGGTAAAGACATGAAAAGACCTTGCTGCGACAATCAGGATTCACTGCTGGGCAGAGCGCGCCAGCCGATATCGGTGCGAAATTGCTTGCCGTCGAAATGCGTTTGGGAAATGGCCTCGTAAGCGGCTTCCTGAGCGCGACGGATGGAGTCGGCCATGGCGGTGACACACAGTACCCGACCACCCGTGGTGACCACGGTGCCGTCTTTCATTTGCGTACCTGCATGGAAGGTGATGCACTCGTCGGTGTCTTTCGCAAATTGCGTGATGGCATCACCAGTACGAGGCTCTTCGGGGTAGTTGGCCGCGGCCAGTACCACGCCAATGGCGGTACGACGATCCCATTCGATAGTGGCCTCGTCCAGCTTGCCAGCCAGAGCCAGTTCGAAGGTTTCGGTCAGATCGCTCTTGATGCGCATCATGATGGGCTGGGTTTCAGGGTCGCCCATGCGGCAGTTGAATTCCAGCACCTTGATGGGGCGGGTAGCGTCCGGGCCATCGTCAATCATCACGCCCGCGTACAGAAAGCCGGAGTAGGGCAAGCCTTCCTTGGCCATGCCTTGCATGGTGGGGTGAATGACTTCGCGCATGATGCGGTTATGCAGCGTGGGGCTGACGATAGGGGCGGGGGAGTAAGCCCCCATGCCGCCCGTGTTCGGACCCTGATCGCCGTCTTTCAGGCGTTTGTGGTCCTGGCTGGTGGCCATGGGCAGCACATTCTTGCCGTCGCACATCACGATGAAGCTGGCTTCTTCGCCGGTCAGGCATTCTTCCACGACCACGCGGGCACCGGCGGCACCAAAGCGGCCATCGCCCAGAATGTCGTCAATGGCGCCCAATGCTTCTTCCAGCGTGGTGGCCACAATCACGCCCTTGCCAGCGGCCAGGCCATCGGCCTTGACCACAATGGGAGCGCCTTGCTGACGGATGTAATCCTTGGCGGCGTCCGGATCGGTAAAGGTGGCGTAGGCTGCCGTCGGGATGTTGTGGCGCACCATGAAGGCTTTGGCGTAGTCCTTGGAGCTTTCCAGCTGCGCGGCAGCCTGGGTGGGACCAAAGATTTTCAGACCGGCCGCACGGAAGGCGTCCACAATGCCGGCGGCCAGCGGTGCTTCCGGGCCGACGACAGTGAAGGCAATTTTTTCTTGCTTCACAAAGGCAATCAGTTCCTGGATATCGGTGATGGCCAGGTTTTCAATACGTTCGGCACGCGCGGTACCGCCATTGCCCGGGGCAACGTAGACAGTCTGCACGCGTGCAGATTGGGCCAGGCGCCATGCCAAGGCGTGTTCACGGCCGCCGCTGCCGACAACAAGTAGCTTCATAGTGATGAGTCGGGCAGGGCCCGCAAAGAGGAGTTTTCAGAAATAGCTTATTCGGCTTCGTCCATGACGGCGGTGGTGTAGACCTCTTGGACATCGTCCAGGCCTTCCAGTGCGTCCAGAAGTTTTTGCATCTTGACGGCATCGTCGCCGCTCAGTTCGGTTTCGTTCAGGGCTTTCATGACCACGCCTTCCACTTCAGGCGTCAGACCAGCGGCCTGGAACGCGGCTTGCACAGCCGGGTAGTCCGTAGGAGCGCACAGCACTTCGATCAGGCCTTCTTCGTCGGTCACGATATCGTCGGCACCAGCTTCCAGGCCGATTTCCATAATCGTGTCTTCCGAAGTGCCCGGAGCGAACAGAAACTGACCGCAGTGGCGGAATTGAAACACCACCGAGCCATCCAGACCCAGATTGCCGCCATTTTTTGTAAAGGCGTGACGCACATCCGAGACCGTGCGCTGACGGTTGTCGGTCATGCAGTCCACAATCACGGCCGCGCCGTTAATACCGTAGCCTTCGTAGCGAATTTCTTCGTAGTTGGCATCGTCCGCGCCGCCTGCGCCGCGCTGGATGGCGCGCAGAATGTTGTCTTTGGGCATATTGGCAGCGGTTGCCTTGTCCCAGGCCATGCGCAAACGTGGGTTGGACTCGGGGTCAGGGCCGCCGGCACGTGCGGCCACGGTGACCTCACGAATGATCTTGGTCCAAAGTTTGCCCCGTTTTGCGTCTTGACGACCTTTACGGTGCTGAATATTCGCCCATTTACTATGTCCGGCCATAAAGTATTACCAATTCAGTAGACTACGTTCAAAGAAAAACAGATCTATTTTAACCTGTCTGCGCGACAAGGCCCGAGCTTGGGCGAAAGTCGCTAGAATCTAGGCACTTGGCATTCTATCCGGAAGAGAACAAACAATCATGGCTGATCCAATTTTGCTTGCTCAGAATAGCGATACTCCCATTTACCTGTTGCCTGCGCTGGCCAATCGGCATGGTTGTATTACGGGGGCCACCGGGACGGGGAAAACCGTCACCTTGCAGGTACTGGCCGAAGCCTTTTCCCGTCTGGGAACGCCGGTTTTTCTGGCCGACGCCAAAGGCGACTTGAGCGGGATTTCCCAGGCCGCCCAACCCAATCCCAAGTTGCAGGAGCGTCTGCAAAAGCTGGGCCTGCCCGAGCCAGCCTGGGGGGCGAACCCGGTCACCTTCTGGGATATTTTTGGCGAGCAGGGCCATCCGGTCCGGGCCACGATTTCCGACATGGGGCCTTTGCTGCTGTCCCAGATTCTGGAGTTGAACGATACCCAGGAAGGGATTCTCAATATCGTCTTTCGTCTGGCAGACGACGAGGGCCAGTTGATTCTGGACCTGAAGGATTTGCGCGCCGTGCTGCAAGACGTATCGGACCGTGCTGCCGAGCTGCGCAATCAGTATGGCAATATCGCGGCAGCCAGTGTGGGGGCAATCCAACGCGCCTTGCTACGCCTGGAAACGCAGGGGGCGGATCGCTTCTTTGGTGAGCCAGCGCTGGATGTGATGGACTGGATTCGTACCGACTCGGCCGGGCGCGGCATGATCCATGTGCTGGCAGCCGACAAGCTGATGCAGTCCCCCCGCTTGTATGCGGTCTTCCTGCTGTGGATGCTGGCCGATCTGTACGAGCGCCTGCCGGAAGTGGGCGATCTGGACAAACCGCGTCTGGTTTTCTTCTTTGACGAAGCCCACTTATTGTTTACAGGTGCACCAAAGGCCTTGCTGGAAAAAGTCGAGCAGGTTGTGCGTCTGATCCGCTCCAAAGGTGTGGGTATTTATTTCGTGACACAAAACCCGCTGGATATTCCCGATACCGTTCTGGGTCAGCTGGGTAATCGAGTACAGCACGCCTTGCGCGCCTTTACACCGCGTGATCAGAAAGCCGTCAAGACAGCAGCGCAAACCATGCGCCCCAATCCCGGTCTGGATATTGAAGCGGCCATTACCGAATTGGGTGTGGGCGAGGCCCTGGTGTCCATGCTGGATGCCAAGGGGATTCCCACGCCTACCGAGCGTGCCTGGCTGGTGGCTCCGGGTAGCCGCATTGGCCCTGCTACCGATGCGGAGCGGCAAACGGTACGACAGGCGTCCTTGTTTGGCTTGAAGTACGACCAGGCAATTGACCGCGAATCCGCCTACGAGGTGCTGGCCAAAAAAGCGGCTGATGCGGCTGCCAATGGTGCCGCGGGTGCCACGCAGCCGGGAGCGGCGGCAGGCAAGGACGACGGCCTGATGGGCGTTGTGAATGACTTTCTGTTTGGATCAACCGGGCCGCGTGGTGGCAAGAAGGACGGCCTGGTGCAAAGCATGATCAAAACCGAGACCAAACGGGCTGCCACCAAAGTGCTGCGTGGGGTATTGGGTTCTTTATTTGGAGGGAAACGTTAATGCCCACGCAACTGCCTCATTTAATTGTTGCCACCACAAGGCCATCAGAAACAACACGTTGGGCGGATGAATTCCGCAAAGCCTATCCCGATTGGAAAGTTGATGAGTTTGTAGCGGGTCAGCCCAGCACCGGGGCGACCTACGCCATCGTCTGGCAGCCGGATGCGGCCTTGTTCAAGCAAGAACCCCATTTGCGCGCCACCTTCAATCTGGGGGCGGGCGTGGATGCCGTCGCAGGGACCATCCCGGCCGAGATGCCTTTGTACCGCTTGGAAGATGCGGGCATGGCCGAGCAAATGGCCGAATATGCCTTGTATGGCGTGCTGCGTGCGGTAGGCCGTTTTCAGCCCTACGAGGAACAGGCGCGTGAAGGAAAGTGGAAAGCCTACCGCCCGATCGACCGCCGCCAATGGCCAGTCGCTGTGCTGGGGCTGGGCGCGATTGGCAGCAAGATTGCCAAGGTCATCGCCAGTCTGGGCTATCCCGTACATGGTTGGTCGCGTCGTCTGCACGAGGCGGAGTTCCCTTGCTATGCCGGTGAAGAGGGCTTGAAAGAGTGCGTCTCTGCCAGCCGTATCCTGGTCAACGCCTTACCACTGACTCCGCAAACAGAAGGTTTGATCAACCGCGACGTATTGTCGAATTTGCAGCCTGGTGGCTATTTGATCAACGTGGCTCGCGGTGGCCACTTGGTCGATGCCGATGTGCTGGACGCCCTGAAGAGCGGTCATCTGTCAGGCGCTTTGCTGGATGCCTTTACCCAGGAGCCGTTGCCAGCCGATCATCCGTATTGGGGTATTCCTTCTGTGATGGTTACGCCTCATATTTCGGGTATCACCGTTCGTGAATTGGCATTGGAGCAAATTGGCTCGCGCATCGAGCTTTTGCAGCAAGGCAAGCCTGCGACTGGTCGGGTGAATCACAGTCAGGGCTATTAATCCTGAACCGATTTGGACTAGCCTGCCGGCACCGTGGAAGCTGGCAGGCTAATTGCTGTTTTGTGAACAGAGCAGCGTCTTTTCAGAATAAGGCCGTGGAGGCCATGTAAAACCACAAGGAAAGAGGAATGAGTAAAGTTCATCGTATTGCCGTGATCGCGGGAGATGGGATCGGCAAGGAAGTCATGCCTGAAGGGCTGCGTATTCTGGAAGTGGCCGCTCACCGTCACGCCATCAATTTTGATTGGAAAGTGCTGGACTGGAGCTCGGACTACTACCAAAAGCACGGCACCATGATGCCTTCGGACTGGAAAGCCCAATTAATGGATACCGAGGCCATTTTCTTTGGCGCCATGGGCTGGCCTGATCTGGTTCCCGACCACGTTTCGCTGTGGGAATCTCTGTTCAAGTTCCGTCGTGAATTTGATCAATACATCAACTTGCGTCCTGTGCGTTTGATGCCTGGTGTGCGTTCACCACTGGCAGGTCGTGAGCCCGGTGATATCGATTTCTTTATCGTGCGCGAGAACACCGAAGGTGAATACTCCAATAGCGGCGGCATCATGTTTGAAGGCACGCAGCGCGAAGTGGTGATTCAGGAAAGTGTCTTTACCCGCACGGGTACGGACCGAGTCTTGAAGTTCGCTTTTGAACTGGCTAAAAAACGCGGTAAACACGTTACTGCTGCGACCAAGTCCAACGGTATTTCGATTTCCATGCCCTGGTGGGATTCCCGCGTGGCCGCCATGGGCGAGCAATACCCGGATGTGAAATGGGACAAGTATCACATCGATATTCTGTGTGCACACTTTGTGCAGCACCCGGACTGGTTTGATGTTGTTGTAGCTTCCAACCTGTTTGGCGATATCTTGTCCGATCTGGGCCCGGCATGTACCGGCACCATCGGCATTGCACCGTCGGCCAACCTGAACCCCGAACGCGTATTCCCCTCCTTGTTTGAGCCCGTGCACGGCTCGGCACCGGATATTTATGGCAAGGGCATTGCCAACCCGGTCGGTCAGATCTGGAGTGGTGCCTTGATGCTGGATTTCCTGGGCTACCCCCAGGCAGCCGCCGAAGTAGTGCAAGCCATTGAGCAGGTTCTGGCCAATGGCCCACGTACCCCTGATTTGGGTGGTCAGGCCAGCACAACACAAGTAGGCGAGGCTATCGCCCAAGTGTTGGAAGCGATGGCCTAAGCCATCAGTTGGACTTGGGTGGGCGCAAGCCTGCCCAAGTGATGGCTCCAATCATGATGGCGCCACCCAGCAGCGCACGACTGCTGGGGTATTGAGCGAAAAGCAGCGCTGCAAAAGCGATGGCGTAGACAGGTTCCAGGGCGATCACAATCCCGGCACTGCGAGCATTCAGAACGCTTAGCGCAGAGACCAGCAGGTAGTGCGACAAGGCCGTACAAAACACCCCCAGCAGTGCAATCCATACCCAGTCCACCAGCGTGCTGTCGCCCAGCAGCGGTATGGCAAAAGGCCAGCACATCAGGGCGACAAACAGGTTTTCCCACCAGGCCACTTGCTGTGCAGACAGATGCTTGGCTGCGCGTCGGTTGATGAGGGTGAACATGGCGAAAGTAAAGCCGGAGGCAATGGCCCAGGCCAGGCCAATGGTGGATTGATCCTGGAAATCAAAAGAGGGGGTCACCAGCAACAAGCCCACGGTGACCAAGGCCAGAATGATCCACTCCGATACGGTAACGCGCTCGCGCAGTACGGCCCATTCACACAAGGTAATAAAGGCCGGGAAGCTGGCAAAGCCCAAGGTGGCAATGGCCACGCCGCCCACTTTGACGGCCACAAAAAAAGTGGCCCAGTGAATGGCCAGCATGATGGAGGCCATTAGCAGGGTGCGAAAGTCCGCTGTTTTCATGCCCTGACCCAAACCGCGCCCTTGAGAGCGAATGCTGATAAACAAGGCCAGGACTGCAAAGCTGGCTCGGCCCGCGGTGATCAGCATGGCGCCGACCTGAATGAGTTCACCAAAAATGCCGGTCAGTCCGAACAGAACGGCGGCCACATGAATGGCAGCCAGAGCACGTCCATGCGTCATGGAAAGCGATCCGAGAAAAAAGGAGTCAATTTAGGCTATTCTGGTGTTTTATATCAGCCAGTGATAGGGCTAGTGGGTCGGGCAGGCAATAAGAGCAAGGCATTATTCTAAGACATTGCTACGGGCCCCTCATCAAAGGAGTAAAACAATGACGCAGACGGTTAAGGCGATACGGATTGAGCGTAATGGTGGTCCGGAGGTATTGCAGTGGGCTTCGGTAGAGCTGCCCGCTCCGCAGGAGAAGGAAGTCACCATACGCCAAAAAGCAGTGGGCTTGAACTTTATCGACATTTATTTTCGTAATGGCCTCTACAGCAATCCCTTGCCGCATGGTTTGGGTTTTGAAGCGTCCGGCATTGTGGAAGCAGTCGGTTCGGGCGTCACGCATCTGAAAGTGGGTGACCGTGTTGCCTACGGTCAAAGCCCGCTGGGTGCGTATGCCGAGGCCCGTAATGTGCCTGCTGATCGTGTGGTACGCATTCCTGATGGCGTCACTTTTGAGCAGGCGGCGGCCATGATGCTCAAAGGTTTGACGTGCTGGTATTTGCTGCGCCAGACCTATCGCGTGCATGAAGGCCAGACGATTCTGTTTCATGCCGCTGCGGGTGGCGTGGGCTTGTACGCCTGCCAATGGGCACGTGCTTTGGGCGTGAAGTTGATCGGTACGGTGTCCAGTCCCGAGAAAGCCGCTTTGGCGAAAGAGAACGGTGCGTGGGAAGTGATTGATTACTCCCACGAAGACGTGGTGCAGCGCGTGCTGGAACTGACCAATGGCCAGAAAGTACCTGTCGTATATGACGGCGTGGGCAAGGATACCTGGGAGCGCTCGCTGGATTGCTTGCAGCCGCGTGGCCTGATGGTCAGCTTTGGCAATGCCTCCGGCCCGGTAACCGGTGTGAGTCTGGCGACGCTGGCATCGAAGGGCTCCTTGTATGTGACCCGTCCTGTGCTGGGGGCTTATGTGCCTACACAGGAAACCATGCAAGATGCCGCTGACGAAATGTTCGAGCTGGTGCTGCAAGGCAAGATCAAGCCGCTGATCGGTCAGCGTTTCCCGCTGGATCAGGTTGCCAAGGCCCATGAGGAATTGGCAGGGCGTCGTACCACGGGCTCGACGGTGTTGACGCTGGATTAAGGCGGATTATCGGGTAAGAAGGGGGATGAACAGCTAGCCCTTGCTCAGCGCTGCGCTTGATATAACAGGTGTAAGTCAGGCATCCACTCTTCTGGCGTTGCTTGTTTTTCCTGATGTCCCGATTTGTATGTCAGGTATTTTGAAAGCCCGATAAGCACGCAGCCCCAATAGTTCTACTTATAAAAAATGGCCTCCTTAGCGGAGGCCATTTTTATTTAGCAGTGCGGCAGCCGCTGAGATTCAGCGGACAGGAATCAGCCTTGCTCGTGGTACTGACGCACGCGCTCGACTTCATTGCGCGAACCCAGAATCACACCAATGCGCTGGTGCAGTTCGGTAGGTTGCACGTCCAGAATACGCTGTGTACCGTCAATCGACATGCCACCGGCCTGCTCGACCAGGAAGCTCATGGGGTTGGCTTCGTACATCAAACGCAGCTTGCCCTTGCGACCGGAGGCGCGGGCATCGCGAGGGTACATGAAGATACCGCCACGGGTCAGGATGCGGTGTACATCGGCCACCATGGAGGCGATCCAGCGCATATTGTAGTTTTTGCCCAGTGGGCCGTCCGGGCCAGCCAGGCAGTCGTCGATATAGCGTTTTACCGGGGCTTCCCAGTGACGCATATTGGACATATTGATGGCGAACTCAGAGGTGTCCTCGGGGATGGTGATGCGCTCGGTGGTCAGCACCCAGGAGCCCATTTCCTTGTCCAGGGTGAAGGCGGCGACGCCGTCACCGACAGTCAGGACCAGCATGGTTTGCGGGCCGTAAATGGCATAGCCGGCGGCAACCTGACGCACGCCGGGTTGCAGGAAGTCTTGCTCTTCGATGACGCGATCACGTGCTTCAGGTGGGACGCTCAGGACCGAGAAGATCGTGCCGATGGACACGTTCACGTCAATATTGGACGAGCCATCCAGCGGATCGAACAAGAGCAGGTTTTCGCCCTTGGGGTAGTAGTCGGGAATGCGGTGCAGGGTATCCATTTCCTCGGAGGCCATGGCCGCCAGGTTACCGCCCCATTCATTGGCTTCCAGCAGGATTTCGTTGGACAGCACATCCAGCTTTTTCTGAACTTCGCCCTGGACATTCTCGGAGTCCAGAGAACCCAGAACGCCGCCCAGCGCTCCTTTGCTGACGGCATGGCCAATGGCCTTGCATGCGCGAGCCACTGTTTCCAGCAGCAGGCGCACGTCGGCGGTGACCGTTTTCTTCTGGCGCTGTTGCTCCACCAGATACTGAGTAAGGTTTTTCTTCAAGACAGACTCCGAGGTCAAAGAGTTAATGCTTTATGTACGATTTCGGCCACATTGCCCGACAGGCCAGGTTCGGCCTGAATACGCTCCAGCGCTGCCTTGAGCAGGTCGCGGGCTTCGGGTTCAAAGCGGGCCCAGTTATCAAACACACGGGCCAGACGGGCAGAGATTTCCGGGTTGAGCTTGTCCAGGGCAATGACTTGCTCAGCCCAGAAGGCATAGCCTTCCGGCGTGTGTACAGCCTGCATATTATTCATGCAGAACTGGAAAATCAGAGAGCGGGCGCGGTTGGGATTGCGCATCGAGAAAGCGGGATGCAGCATCAGGGCGCGCACCTGGGCAACTTGCGTGCTGGGGGCGGTGGCCTGCAAGCTGAACCAGCGGTCCAGCACCAGAGGATTGTCCTGCCAGCGCTGGAAAAAGTCATCCAGGCCGTCTTGACGATCCTCTTGGTCACCGTAATTCACCAGAGCGCTCAAGGCACCCATGCGATCAGTCATATTGGTGGCCTGATCGTATTGATTGCGTGCCAACTGCGGGCCGGTATTCACACCGGCAACCAGCAGGTAATTCAGGGCCAGATTGCGCAAGGAGCGCTGGCCAGCCTGCAAGGCGTCGGGGCTGTACGGGGCTTGTTCCAGGCTCAGGTACTGATACAGTTCCTGCCAGTAGGGAGTCAGGGCCAGGCCCAGCTCACGTTGCAGCTGACGACGGGCCTGAACCACGGCGCGCGGGGTCATGGGCTTGGTTTGTTCCAGCAATTCGCGCTCGCTGGGCAGGGACAGGATGCGCGCCTTGTAAGCAGGGCTCAAGGCCGGGTCTTGGACCAGTGCATGCCAGGTTTGCACCACGGTCGCCAATTGTGCGGCCGACGGTGTGCGTCCCGATGCCGAGGACAAGATCAGACGGGTCGCTAGCAGTTGAGCCGCCTCCCAACGTGCAAATGGATCCGTGTCGTGACGGGCCAGCAAGGCCAGCTCGGAATCCGGACGGTAGTAGTCCACCCGCACAGGCGCAGAGAAATTGCGCAACAAGGATAGGACGGGCGCCTCAGGAATCTGCGTGAAGGTCCAGCTTTGTTCGGCTTGCGTGAAATCCAGTACCAGCGTATCGCCTTGCTGACCATCCAGGTGCAGGGTCAGTGGTGCGCCTTGCTGATCCAGCATGCCCAAGGCAAAGGGGATGTGCAAAGGTGGCTTGGGTGTGGATTTGTTTTCGATCCCGGCGGGCGCATTGCTTTGACGCAGGGTCAGCGTAGCGGTTTGAGTGGCAGGGTCGTGCTGCAGGCTGACCTGAACGCGTGGCGTTCCCGCTTGCTGATACCAGCGGCGGAACTGCTCCAGGCTTTGGCCGGGTTTGACCTGGCGATATACGCTGTCCATGCTGTCCACGAAATCGTCGCAAGTGACTGCCTGGCCGTCATGGCGCTTGAAGTACTCACGAATACCAGCCTGGAAGTTTTCTTCACCCAGCAAGGTGTGCTGCATGCGAATGACTTCCGCACCTTTCTCGTAAATTGTGGCGGTGTAAAAGTTGCTGATTTCCTGATAGCTCTCGGGGCGGATGGGGTGAGCCATTGGGCCGGCATCTTCAGGGAACTGGGCCGCGCGCAGGACGCTGACATCATCAATGCGTTTGACGGCGCGGGCGCTGGCGGCTTGAGCGCCGTCCAGCCCTTGAGCCAGCATGTCAGCCGAAAACTCCTGATCGCGGAAAACCGTCAGACCTTCTTTCAGGGAAAGCTGGAACCAGTCGCGGCAAGTGACGCGGTTGCCGGTCCAGTTATGGAAGTACTCATGGCCAATAACTGCTTCCACGGCGTGAAAGGACGCATCGGTAGTGCTTTGTGCATCGGCCAGCACGTAGGCGGCATTAAAGATGTTCAGGCCCTTGTTCTCCATCGCGCCCATATTGAAGTCGCGAGCGGCCACAATCATGAAGCGGTCCAGATCCAGTTCCAGCCCAAAACGTTGCTCATCCCAGCGTACCGAATGTTCCAGGCATTCCATGGCCCATTCTGTTTTATCGCCGTCACCACGATCGCAATAAACCTGCAATAGGGCAGGCTGGCCATTGGCTTTTTTGATTTCGCGTTCGCGCACATCAAAGTCGCCAGCAACCAGTGCAAATAAATAAGAAGGCTTTGGAAATGGGTCTTCCCAAATGGCCTGGCTGCGTCCATCGTCCAGCGTAGTGCTTTCCAGCAAATTGCCGTTGGACAGCAGATAAGGATAGAGCTTTGCATCGCCGCGCAGGACCACTTCATAACGGGACATCACATCAGGACGGTCCGGGAAGAAGGTAATACGACGAAAGCCCTGGGCTTCACATTGGGTAAACAGGTTCTGGCCCGAGACATACAAGCCCATCAGCATGGTGTTGTCTTGGGGGCGGCAACGGCTTACCAGCACCAGATCACATTCTGCGGTCTGGGGCGAGAGCGTCAGGCCCTGTTCATCAAGCTGGTAATCCTGGGCGGTCAGGGCGACCCCGTTGAGGCTGACTTCAAGCAGTTCAATGTCTTCGCCGTCCAGTACCAGGGGGCGGATCTGGCCGTCCCGGCTGCTGGCTCGAAAAGCCAGACGAACCAAGGTTTGCTCGGCCGCCAAATCAAATTCCAGCCGTACCTTATCTATTTGATAAGGGTAGGGCTGGTAATCGTGGCGGGAGATCGTAGGTAAGGTGTCTGTGCGCATGTGATCCTGGTCCGACAATCGAAAAAGATGGTCTATTGTAATGTTGTTTGAACGCCCACACTGGACGCCAGAAACAGGCAGTAAACTAATTGTTCGTCGGCGCTACGGCGCTGCCATTAATCGGGCTTGAACGTGCAAGCGAAAAACAAGCAAGGGTGAAACTATGACGTTATTTTCTGAAGGGGTTTCCTGGCGCGCCCTACGCCTGATGAGCCTGGTATTGGCGGTTTTGACCACGGCTTGCGCTGCGCCTAGCTGGTCCGCCAAATTGACGCGTTATCAGCAATGGCCCACGGCGACCAGTGGCGATACCTATTACATCAAGTCCTCGCCGGACAAAAGCAGTAGTCTGCAATACCAGTCTTTTGCAGATTCTGTACGGGCCTCTATTGGTGTGACCGGACTGGTGCAAGCAGCGGATCTGAAGTCTGCGCGTTTTGTAGTGCAAATGGATTATGGCAATCCGCAAGAACAAAGCTGGGTGCCTCAATTTGCAGATAGTTTTTATGGTCCATCGGCGTGGGGAATCGGGCGCGGCTATTATGCGCCAAATGATGGTTGGGGCGGAGGTTTCTTTTATTCTCCGAATGTAGTGAATGTTCCTGTCACTGTGTATAAAAATTATCTAAATGTAATCATTACAGATAATCAAAACTCGGGCGCGGAAGTGTATCGCGCCACCGCCGTGTCTTATAGCCATTCCGACAACCTGGACCAGCAGATGCCGTTTTTGTCCCAGGCCATATTTGATGGTTTCCCGGGTAATAATGGACAAGTGATTGATATCCGATATCCTTTAGCTCGGGATTGAGTCGCCAGAACCCCGGCATTATGTAGGGGATTTATATCAATAAGAAAGGGACCGCTTTTTCAAGCGGTCCCTTTCTTTTGTTTGGTTCCCAAAACTTATTTGATAAGGAACTCTTCACGGCTGCGACCATTGGCTTCAGCATCGATAATCCAGCGTGGTGGGCGGCCACGGCCCGTCCAGGTGTCCTGGGTGCCGGGGTGGCGGTATTTTGGAGGCAGGCTGGTTTTAGGGCCGTTGGAACCAGCACCAGCGCCGCGGCGGGCGGAATTTTCCAGCGCTTCAGCGACTTCTTCAATCGTGATCTCGTTATCTTGCATGGACTTGACGATAGACGCGATGACAGGACGACGCTGTTTGACTCGAAGGGATTTCATCTGCTTTTGCAGACGCAGAATCTCTTTTTCTATCTTTTGCTTCGCGGAGCTGTAAGTTTCGACTGACATATGGGATTCCTGTTTCATGATTGTAGTTATCTGATAAACCCTGCCTGTACAAGCTCGTGTTTATCATGCGAAAACAGTGTACTTTGATTTTCTTGAAAAGATAAGTGGTTTGGATAAAAAATAAACGCTTAATCAAAAAGGTGTTTGGTTTTTGTAATTATTTAAGGTCATTAGACAATTCAATGGCTCTTGATTATTTAATCTAATCAGGGGTTATCATGAATTTGAATGGGTTTATATCAAAACCATATAGGTGGGTTTCTAATTAGGAAGATTTTAAAATAGTTTTAATTCCGTATCAGAAAATGTCGTAATTGGAATTTTTGAACCTATTAGTTCAACAGGCTGATTCATGGTTCTGAAAGCCAGGAAACTGCCCGATCAGTACGTCGGCATCGCATACGGGGGCACATTCTGTTTTAATGCTCAGATGGACGGAAGCCAAGTTGATGTCAGCACGTCTTTTGGTACCCATTTTCGTCCCTTGCAGCCATGGGTTTGCCGGGGATCTGTCAGTAGGAATAAACGATGAAGTTAGTTGATCCGGCTATCAATGCCCTGGAATGCGCCCGTGGACTGTTGCTTGAGCCCTGGGGCTTGAATGAAAGCCATTTGTCCGGCGCGCTCGGTGAGATCTTCACCCATCAGGCTGACTATGCCGACCTGTATTTTCAGTACACCCGCAGCGAAGGCTGGGCGCTGGACGAAGGAATCGTCAAAAGCGGCAGCTTTTCCATTGAGCAGGGCGTGGGTGTGCGCGCATTAAGTGGCGAGAAAACCGCCTTTGCCTATTCGGATTCCCTCAGCCCCGAGGCTTTGTTGTCTTCGGCCCGCGTGGTGCGCTCGATTGCCCGCCAGGGCGGTTCAGGTAAAAGCGGCATTTTGGTGCCAGCCGACACGCAGCGCCCCACCTTGTATACGGGCACAGACCCTATTGCCAGCCTGCCTGCTCCTGAAAAAGTAGCCCTGTTGGGGCGACTGGATGCCTTGGCTCGTGCAGCGGACCCGCGCGTGGTGCAGGTCATGGCCAGTCTGGGTGCGGAATACGATGTCGTGCTGGTGGCCGGTAGCGATGGTCGTCTGGCCGCCGATGTACGCCCCTTGGTGCATTTGTCCTTGTCGGTCATTGTTGAACAAAATGGCCGCCGTGAACGCGGCTCGGCGGCAGGTGGTGGACGGGTTGATCTGTCCTACTTCTCCGACGATATGCTGCGCAGCTACGTGGATAAGGCCGTGCGTTCGGCCATGACGAATCTGGAAGCCAAACCCGCACCTGCCGGTCAGATGACGGTGGTTCTGGGCCCAGGTTGGCCAGGTGTCATGCTGCATGAAGCCGTGGGCCACGGTTTGGAAGGGGACTTTAACCGTCGTGGCAGCAGCCTGTTCTCGGGTCGTATTGGCCAGCGCGTGGCGTCCAAGGGCGTGACCGTCATTGACGATGGCACCCTGGAAAACCGCCGTGGCTCCTTGAATATGGATGATGAGGGCAATGCCACACAACGTACCGTCTTGATTGAAGACGGTATTTTGAAAGGCTATTTGCAAGACACCCATAATGCGCGTCTGATGGGCGCTGCCATTACGGGCAACGGTCGACGCGAGTCCTACGCCAGCCTTCCTTTGCCACGCATGACCAACACTTTTATGTTGGGTGGCGATAAAGACCCTCAGGAAATTATTGCCTCGGTTAAAAAGGGTTTATATGCCGTAGACTTCGGTGGCGGCCAGGTCGATATTACTAGCGGTAAGTTTGTTTTCTCGGCCTCGGAAGCCTGGGTGATTGAAAACGGCAAACTGATGTATCCCGTCAAAGGTGCCACTTTGATTGGTAGCGGCCCCGATGCCATGAACCAAATCAGCATGATCGGTAATGACATGCAGTTGGATTCAGGAGTGGGGACTTGTGGTAAAGAAGGTCAAAGCGTTCCGGTTGGAGTCGGTATTCCTACCGTGCGGATGGAAAATCTGACCGTAGGTGGAACCGCCTGATTTAATTTGCTGGCTAATCAAAATAGATAAAAAGAACCGCCCCCCTTAATTCAAGGTTGGGCGGTTTTTTTATGCTGCTTTTATTGCAGTGCAGCAAATAGAATTTAATTTTGATTTTTGCTCATCAGGCACAGCCGTGCCCGGATTAATGAATATGGTTTTTCAGGTAGCACTTTTCATTGGCCTGGGTTTGCAGACCCGGATGGCCAGCCAGCACAACAAGGCGCCCGAACACACCATGGCCGAGCCTTGCCAGAAGCTGGGCGTCAAGGGAGCCTGCAGCAAAAAAGTAGACAGGGCGGCTGACAATACTGGAATGAAGTAGGAGGCGCCGGCCAGTATGGTGACATTGCCGTGCAAAATACCCACGTTCCAGGCCGCATAGCCAAAGCCCATCGCCATGGCCGCCAGCAGCAAGTAGATCAGTGCTGGAAGGGTAAAGGTCATTGCAGGTGCTCCTTGGCCTAGATATTTCATCCACAAGACGGTGGCTGTCAGCATGAAAAACAAGGTAATGCCATTTTTGCCCTGGCCGATGCGTGCAGTCATGGTGCTGTAGCCCGCCCAGATCAGTGCGCCACTAAAGGCCAGGCCGTAGCTCAAGGGGTTGTCCTGCACATTCAGCCAGATGCCGTGCAGACTCAAACCTTGCTCACCGCCCAGAATCCAGCTGATACCCATCATGGACAAGAGCAGGCCTGGCGCGATCAGCCAGTTGGCTCTTTGCTTGTTGAACAGAATAGCGGCCACGATGGTAAAGGTGGGCCACAGATAATTAACCATTCCCACTTCAATCGCTTGCTGGCTGTTGTGGGCGTAGCCAATGGACAGAGCCAGGCACAGCTCATAGCAGACGAACAGAACGCTTCCCCAGATAAGGTAGCGGCGCGGAAAGTCGCGCAAGCGTACCCAGCTAAGCGATAAAAGAAGAAAGACAGAGGCCAGGGTGTAGATCAGTGCGGCGCCGCCAGTCGCACCCAGGTAGTCGCTGACGCTGCGTATCAGGCCGACAATCATGCTCCAAAGAACAATGGCGATCAGACCAATCAGGGTTGCCTTATCAGATTGCTTCATGCGGGTTTCAGTGTCTGCAAGGCACGGCGAGAACAGCAGCAGGCTTTACTTGGCCAAGAGACTTATGGGTTAATGGACCGGGTTTGTATCAGACTGTGCCGGTTTGCAAGCAGGGCTGTGACGCGGCACACCCGGTCTTGAGTGAAAACCGACAGGCCCCCACGGCAAGGGCTCGTGGCAGTTTACTGTAAGCGGCGTGTCGGCTCGAGCCACTCATGGCGAAAAGGGGAGCAGGCAGGGGATTTTCTGCGCCTTGCTGGTCCACCCCCGTAAGCCAGGGTACTTACATTTTTTTGGACTTTGAGTCAGAACCTCTTGTTTATGCTCTCTATGATTTTGAGTGTAAATCGGTTTGACTTGAATCTTTTCTAGGCATATCATTTCAACACGAATTAATCGTGCTGAATTATTTTGTTTGGCTAATTAAATGACCACAAATCAACACTACGATTTACGAATTTTGCGGGCTTTGCGCCAGATCACGCGCTCGATTGCCCTGCATTCCAGGCAACTGTCGGCGTACAGCAATATCACCGCGCCCCAGTTGATCTGCCTGCGCACCATTATCGAAAAAGGCCCGTTGACGGCCACGGCCATCAGCCGCGAAATGCACGTCAGCCCCAGCACCGTGGTTGGTATTCTGGACCGCCTGGAAGACAAGAAGCTGGTGCTGCGCGAGCGTGGTCGTGAAGATCGACGCATTGTATTTGTCAGTGCGACACCAGAAGGGGAGACCCTGGCACGCGATACGCCGTCCCCCTTGCAAAAGAAGTTGTCGGACGCCTTGAAAGAGTTGCCCGAGCTGGAACAGGCCACCATGACCTTGTCCCTGGAGCGCATTGTGCGCTTGCTCGATGCTGACCCGGATGTTGTGCTGGAGGCCGACGATACGGCCTCGCCTATTCTTGAGGTCCCGGAAGGGGATGTACCCCCCGAATCCGGGTTGGTGGTTTGACGGACCGACCTAGTCCGGGCAGCTCGGCAGGCAGCATCACTGCCGCCGATCCTGCCCCCAGTGACCCGGCGCTGATACTGCGTGCGCCCCTGTTGCGTGATGCGGCCGCAATCCATCAGCTGATTGCCGACAGCCCGCCACTGGATCTGAATTCTGAATATCTCTATTTGCTGCTCAGCGAGCACTTTTCCCAGACCTGCGTTGTCGCGCAGCGTGGGGAAAAAATAGACGGTTTCATCTCTGCCTACTTTCTCCCCGACCGTCCTGATGTGCTCTTTGTGTGGCAAGTGGCCGTGCATGAGCGCGCCCGTGGGCGTCGTCTGGGGCAGGCCATGCTGGAGCATCTGCGACAGCGTCTGCGTGGCCGTTCCTTGCGCTATCTGGAAACGACGGTCAGCCCCGGTAACCGGGCTTCGCGTGGCCTGTTTGCGGCCATGGCCCGGCGTTGGGGCGCTCCCATGCAGGAACAGGAATTCTTTGATACCGCCTTGTTTGCCGCACAGGCTCACGAGGCAGAACCTCTATTACGAATCGGCCCCTTGGACTCTGGATAAGAGGGGACTTTACGCAAATGAACGGTAGAGCCGGTCTGGTTCGCTGATTGTTGTTTGTCGGCTCAAGACACGCCGTTCTATAACCAGGAGAGGAAATATGACTGATTTAAAAATATTCGACCGGATGGAGTCTGAAGTAAGGGGCTACGTCCGGTCCTTCCCGGTCATTTTCAACAAAGCCCGAGGCTCGGTTTTGGAGGACGAGTCAGGCAGGCAATACATCGATTTTTTCAGTGGAGCCGGTACGCTCAACTATGGGCATAACAATCCCCATCTGAAAGAAAAGCTGATTGAATACCTGAACACCGACGGCTTGGTACACGGTTTGGACATGGCCACCAGCGCCAAGAAATACTTTCTTGAAACGGTGGACAAAGTGCTGCTCAAACCGCGCGGGTGGGACTACCGCTTGCAGTTTACGGGGCCTACCGGCACCAATGCCGTGGAGGCGGCGTTAAAACTGGCACGCCAGGTCAAGGGGCGCCAGAATGTGATTTCCTTTACGCACGGTTTCCACGGCGTCAGCACGGGTTCCCTGGCAGTGACGGCGAACTCCAAGTTTCGTAGTGCAGCGGGTGTGGCCCTGGGCAATACCTCGTTCATGCCCTATGACGGCTACTTGGGACCGGACGTCAATACGATGGCTTATCTGGAGCGCTTGCTGGAAGACCCCAGCAGTGGTCTGGACCATCCTGCCGCGGTCATCGTGGAAACCGTGCAAGGTGAAGGGGGTGTGAACGTTGCTACACAGCGCTGGCTGCGTGAACTGCAACGTCTGTGCCGCGAGCACGATATGCTGCTGATTGTCGATGACATTCAGGTCGGTTGTGGTCGCACGGGCCGTTTCTTCAGCTTCGAGCAGGCCGGTATCAGCCCTGACATCATCACCTTGTCCAAATCCTTGTCCGGTTTTGGCTTGCCCATGTCTCTGGTTTTGTTGCGTCCTGAACTGGACGTATGGAAACCCAGCGCCCATAACGGCACCTTCCGTGGCAATAACCTGGCTTTCGTGACTGCGGCTCAAGCTCTGGAAAGCTACTGGGCCAACGAGGACTTTGAAGCCGAGATCCAGGGTAAGGAGCGTCAAGTGCGCGACTGGCTGGAAAACCTGGTGCACAGCTATCCAGATCGTGGTTTGAGCGTACGTGGTCGCGGCCTGATCCAGGGCCTGGTGACGCCGCCCGGTGCCGGTCTGGCCAATGAAATTGCTGCACAGGCTTTCAAGCAGGGTCTGGTGATTGAAACCTCGGGCGCCCACGACGAAGTTCTGAAGCTGCTGCCTGCCCTGACGATCAGCAATGAAGAGCTGACTCAAGGCCTGGACATTATTGAACGCAGCGTGGCCCAGTGCCTGTCCAAGCGCGGCAGCCAGGCCAAGATTCTGAAGATTGGAGGAGCACGCTAATGTTGGTCAAGAACGTACAAGATGTGATTGGAACCCGTGACGAGGTGCGCACAGACACCTGGGTCAGCCGCCGTGTTTTGCTCAAGAAAGACGGCATGGGTTTTTCCTTTCATGAAACCGTTATATTTCCTGGCACCGAAACCCACATCCACTACCAGAATCATCTGGAAGCGGTGTGGTGCATCGAGGGCGATGGCGAAATCGAAACCGTTGCCGACGGCAAGAAATACGATTTGGGTCCAGGCGTAGTCTATGCCCTGGACCAGCACGATGAACACTATCTGCGCGGTGGCAAAGAGCCGCTGCGAGTGATCTGCGTGTTCAATCCGCCCCTGACCGGTCAGGAGGTTCACGATGAGAAAGGGGTTTACCCAGCCATCGTGGAAGACTGAAGACCTAAGGAGAGCATGATGACAGTGACCATGAGCGATCTGTACACATCCCGTACAGAACGAACGGCGGCCATCGTCAGCCGCCAGGAGCCGGTGGTGTATCCGGATCCGGTAGGTAGCCAGCCTTTGAACAAGTCCCAGCTGCGGGAGTACGAGGACAATGGCTTTTTGCTGCTGCCTGATTTGTTCAATGCGCAGGAAGTGCAAGCCTTGCTGGGCAATGTGGAAGCCATGAGCACCGATCCCGGCATCTTGTCGCGTGAAGAAGCGGTGGTGGAAAAGGGCAGTCAGGCCGTGCGCTCGATCTTTCGAGTGCACGAGTTAAGCGAGCTGATTGCCCGCCTGGTGCGCGACCCGCGTGTACTGGATGTGGCCCGCCAGATTCTGGGCTCGGAGGTGTATGTGCATCAGTCCCGTGCCAACCTGAAACCGGGCTTTACCGGCAAGGAGTTTTACTGGCATTCGGATTTCGAGACCTGGCATATCGAAGATGGCATGCCGCAAATGCGCGCCTTAAGTTGCTCGGTGCTGCTGACGGACAATAATGTGTGCAATGGCCCCTTGATGCTGGTGCCGGGTTCACACCGTCAGTTCATCTCCTGCACGGGGCAAACGCCGGACAACCATTACAAGGAGTCCTTGCGCAAGCAGGAGTATGGCGTACCCGATCCGATCAGCCTGCGTTTGCTGGTGGATCAGGGTGGCATTGAAGCCATTACTGCCAAGGCCGGTTCGGTGATCTTTTTTGACTGCAATACCTTGCACGGCTCGGCCAGCAATATCTCGCCTTGGCCACGAGCCAATGTGTTTACGGTCTATAACAGCGTGGAAAACTGCGTGGGTGATCCCAAGCAGGGGCTGACACCCCGTCCTGCGCATGTGGCCACTCGCGGGCAGTTCCCTGTCCTGACGCCGTTGAACGGACCGCTGCTGGAGTCCTAGGCAGAAAGAAGGTCTGCGCCTTGTGCGCAGACCTGGCCGGATAAGACGCTCCCTGGATTTATTTCAGGGGGCGTTTTTTTGTGGGCTCAGGATTGTGAAGAAGAGGGGAACGGCCAGCGTCTGGGGGCGGGCGTTGGTAAATGACGGGTCTGCACCGTACTGATTGGCCGGCGTCCGGAAAAGCAGTTATCGGAGATGCTCATCAGATATGACTCGGCATGTCCAGGAGTCCTTGTGATGGCTGCTGGACGGGATCAACTGTGTTAATGCACCCAATTAGCAACAATTGTTTATTTTTACCCGGATAATATTGACGAATCAATATCATCCGGGTAAAAATAGAACCTTCTTACTTGAAGCTCTGGTTTTGACATGAAAACGACTTACCCCAATACCTACACCAGCTTTATGGGCCACCGCCGTATCGCGTCCGGTCCCATGCTGACCAATGTGCTGGCCGTGAAGAAAGTGCTGGAGAGCCGGGTTAACGATCCCGTGCTGATCTTTGACGATGTGACAGGTCGTTTTGTGGATGTGAACACCCAAGGGACGGACGAAGAGCTGGCGCAACGCTATGCGCCAGTGGATGCTCCTGAAGTAGAGGTCGAGCAGACAGAGGAAGAAGCTCCACGCGGCCGTGGTCGCCCTAAGCTGGGCGTGATTCCTCGTGAAGTGACCTTGTTGCCACGACATTGGGATTGGCTGGCGACTCAACCCGGAGGGGCATCGGTTGCGCTACGCAAACTGGTTGAAGAAGCTCGCCGTGCCAGCGCCGCCAAAGATCAGCGTCGCCAGGCGCAGGAACGAGCCTATAACTTCATGACGGCAATCGGTGGAGATTTGCCTGGCTTTGAGGAAGCGATGCGAGCCTTGTTTGCTGATGAGCTGGAGCGCTTCAAAACCCTGCTGGCTGGCTGGCCGGAAGATGTGCGGGAGCATGCGATCAAGCTGGCTGAAACTCCGGTGACACTTTCGGCCTAACAAGATTTGAGGACAAAGATCATGAATGCCAATCCTGAGCCGCGTGTGTATCTGGAGCCGACACAGGCGTCAGGCCGTGCTTTTGTCATGCGTCATTTGCAGGGCAGCGTCACCATGTTAAATCTGCTGCGCTTTCGCCGTGTGGCGGATTACTGCGCTTGTCCAGAACTGGCTCCTGAAACACCCATCAGTGGAGCAGAGGCGTTTGAGCGATATATCGAACACACTCTGCCATTTCTGCACGCAAGTGGTGGCCAGCTTTTATTTTTGGGTTCTGGCGGGTCATTCTTGATTGGGCCAGAAGAGGAGCGCTGGGATCTGGCCATGCTGGTTAAGCAGCAAAGCGCGGATTCCTTTCTGGCTTTTGCTGATAATACGGACTACTTGAAAGGGCTGGCTCATCGTAGCGCAGCGCTTGAGGATTCCCGCCTGTTGCCTTTGCAGGAGATGGCTACCTTTTCGGCCAAAGCTGCTTGAAGGTGGCTCAGGGCAGAGCCACCTCCAAGTGACGTAGAGCGCAAGTGTTCAAGCCGCCTGAATAAAGTTGCTCAAGAACGCCTGCGTCCGCGCTTCCTGCGGATGGCAGAACACTTGTTCAGGCGGGCCGGACTCCACGATCACGCCTTTATCAAAGAAGCAGACGCGGTCTGAGACTTCCTTGGCAAATTGCATTTCGTGGGTCACCAGCAGAATCGTCAGATCCTGTTCCTGACTCAGCTTTTGAATCACGCCCAGCACTTCGCCCACCAGTTCCGGGTCCAGAGCCGAGGTAGGTTCGTCAAACAGCAGAATATTGGGTTCCATCGCCAGGGCCCGGGCGATGCCCACGCGCTGTTGCTGTCCGCCAGAGAGCTGGCTGGGGAATTTGTCGGCATGGTCGATCAGGCCCACCAGATCCAGATACTTGGTGGCCCGTTCGCGCGCCTGTTCTTTGGACAGGCCCAGCACATGGGTGGGCGCTTCAGTCACATTGCGCATCACCGTCATATGCGGGAACAGGTTGAACTGCTGGAACACCATGCCCATTTCCTTGCGCATCTCGCGCAAGTGGTTCTGGCTGGCGGGCACCAGCTTGTCATCGACCCGCTCGTGCCAGAGGGGTTTGCCCGCTACCGTGATGACACCTTCGTCGATGGTCTCCAGCGTCATCAGAATGCGCAGCACGGTGGATTTACCGGAACCGGAAGGGCCGATGATGGTGACTTTTTCACCTGGTTCGACCTGGAAGTTCAAGGCGTCCAGCACGGTGACATCACCAAATTTCTTGGTGACATTGTCAAATTGAATGATGGGGTTCGTAGAGTCAGTCATCGCAGGGGGATTCCTTGCTTGGGCAAACGCTGGTCCAGCGCTCGTACCCCAGCGGATGCCAGGAGGGTCAGCAGCAGATACAGGCCGCCCACCATGGACAGGGGAATGATGTAGTTAAAGGTACGGTCACCGATAATCTTGGCCACATTCAGAACTTCCAGTACCGATACAACAGAGAGTACAGGCACGTCTTTCATGATGGACACCAGATAATTACCCATGGCCGGAATGATGCGCGGGATGGCCTGGGGCAGAGTGATGACCATAAAGGTACGCAGCGGGGAAATGTCCAGTGCGCGGGCTGCTTCAGTCTGGCCATGGGTAACGGACTCCAGACCGGCTCGGTAGACCTCGGACAGATAGGCGCTGTACTGCACCCCCAGCGCCAGTGCGCCGGTCAGAAAGGCGGGCAGCACAATCCCGTAGTCCGGTAGCACGTAGTACAGGAAAAATAATTGCACCAGCAAAGGCGTGTCGCGCAGGAATTCGGTCAGCACATAGGCGGGCCAGGAAATCAGGCGCAGACGCACACTTTTCAGGCCTGCCAGAATCAGTCCCAAGACAGCCGCAACACCAAAGCCCAGTACGGCGGCCTGGATGGTGACCCATAAGCCTTTAAGCAAAATAGGCAGGATAGACAGCGCAAATGCTCCGTTGCTGCTGGTGTCCCATTCAATACCAAACAGCATGTTCAGCTCCTTTGCGCACGCCAGCGGCCGGTTGCGCGTTCCAGCAATTTCATCAGGACGGTCAGCACCAGTGCCATGCCGAAGTACATCAGCAAGAGCAGGGTATAGATGGTGGTGCTGTCCTGGGTGAAGTTGCGTATTTGCTCAGCTCTGAAGCTCAAGTCGCCCAGACTGATCAGGGAGACCAGGGCGGTGTCTTTCAGATTTTGCACGGCCAGATTCCCGAAGCTGGGCATCATCTCTGGGATGGCCTGGGGCAGGCTGATGCGCCATAGGGTTTGGCGCTCTGTAAAGTCCAGGGCCTTGGCCGCTTCCAGTTGGGAGTGTGGCACGGCCTGGATGGCACCGCGCACCACTTCGGCACCGTAAGCGCCAATGTTCAGGCCCAGGGCCAGGGTGCCGGCCACGACCGGGTCCAGACGCCAGTCCAGACCCATGGACTCGCCCAGAATGGGCAGGGCAAAGTACAGCCAGAACAGCTGTACCAATAAAGAGGTGCCGCGAAAAACTTCAATAATCGTGACGGACAGCGAGCGCAGGGCCACCGAGTGGGACAGCCTGCCTATGCCCAGGGCAAAGGAGGCGATGGCTCCCACCACGGTTGAATACAGAGTGAGCTGTATGGTGACCCAGGCTCCGTCCATCAGGGCCGAGCTGTAACTTAACCAATCCATATCAGGTTCCAGACAAGGGCAGGCGGTACACCTTCAGTGCGCTGTCGGCCCTTGCAAGGGGCCGCGCAGGCCCGTGCGGCCGCCTTACCCGCAGGTGAAGGATCAGGCTTTACACAGCTGTTCCGTGGATTTCTCAAATGAGTGCTTGGCGTCTTCTTCGGTAAAGCCGTGTTTGCTCAGGATGGCTTTCCATTCATCGGTTTTCTTGAATTCGGCCAGTTCCTTGTTCACGGCGTCGCGCAGGTCTTCGGATTCCTTGGCAAAGGCAAAGCCGCCCCAGCTACGAACCGGGTTGCCATCAATGATGGGGTCCTTGAACTCGGCGGCCAGCTCGACTTTGCCGCCCCCTTTGGAGGCCAGATCACTGGCAGTCTGGCCAGTTGCGGCATAGGCATCGGCACGGCCGGTTGCCACGGTGGAGATCGCATCCGCGTTGTTGGAAATAGTGATCATGCGGTTATCGGGCACGCCCAGGGCCTGCATCATTTCCAGTTGATCGGCACCGGCCATGATGGCGATCTTGTGATCAGTCTTGGCGAAGTCTTCGTACGAGTGAATGTTCTTGGGGTTGCCCTTGGCGACCAGCAGGCCTTCACCGTAGGAGCTGTTGGGCTCGGAGAACAGCACGGTATTGCAACGTTGCGGCAGGATGGCCATTTCGGCGGCCACCATATCAAAGCGTTTGGCTTGCAGGCCGGGGATCAGGGAACCGAAATTAGCGGTTTCCCATTTGATTTCTTTGACGCCCAGACGCTCCATGATGGCCTGGGCCACTTCGGGGCCAGCGCCTTGGGCTTTGCCGGACATGTCCATGTATCCGTACGGAATTTCATTAGCAACGGCGACGCGAATCACGCCGCGCTCTTTGACTTGTTCCAGCGTGACTGCCTGGGCGCTGGAGGCGGCAGCCAGGGTGCCCAGCAGGGCAAAGGCCAACGCGCAGAGGGGCTTGGATTGTAGTTTCATCATGAGTCCTTTTCTCGCCTATACCATTTCGTTATAAATGATTTGTTTTACGAAAGATTTGCAGGGAAATCATAGCTTATAAAATCATTCGTACTCAAATTAAATGTATAGAAACTATCGAGTAAAGGGTCTGCTTAGCCTTTCTATATAAGGAAAGTGGCAGGTCTTAGGGAAAATGCGTGGTGTCTTGAGTACGTGTTTTCACTATGCTCCCAAGGATTAAAGAGCGCTTGTCCTCTCAAAAGCGCCTGGCTTATGCCTACCCCAGATTGATTCATGAATGAGTTCGGCGCGTCTTCGGGCGCGCCGACACCCTTTTGGAAAGTGCGCTTTGGCGCGCTTTCAAACCCTGCCGGTTCGGGAAATGCACGGTACCAAACGACTGTGCTGACCCCGCAAGAACGCCTGCCACACTCGGTATTGCGTCTCTTGTACAGGCAGCTGGCGACTTCTTCAGATCAGAAGCGCGGCCAGAAGAAAAAGTTGGTGACAGGCTTACTTAATGCAAAATCGTGGAGGCTCTATGAGCAGAGAAGAGGGCGGTTTTATAAAACAGCATCTGATTTGGGTGCTGGTTGCGGTGCTGGGGGCTTTTGCCCTGGGAACGGTGGCACTAAGCCGGGGGGAGAGCATCAATGCTCTATGGATCGTAGTCGCCGCAGTCTGCGTCTATTTAATTGCCTATCGTTATTACAGCCGTTTCATTGCTCGCAAGGTCTTTGAGCTGGACGCGACCCGCATGACGCCAGCGTGGCGTCATAACGATGGTCTGGATTATGTGCCGACCAATAAGCATGTGCTCTTCGGGCACCATTTTGCCGCCATTGCAGGGGCTGGCCCTTTGGTCGGGCCAGTGCTGGCTGCGCAAATGGGTTATCTGCCCGGCATGCTCTGGATTCTGGCCGGTGTGGTGTTTGCGGGGGCGGTGCAGGACTTCACGGTTCTGTTCATCTCCATGCGCCGCGACGGGCGCTCGCTGGGGGATCTGATCAAGTCCGAACTGGGCACGGTGCCCGGTGTGATTGCCTTGTTTGGCGCCTTCATGATCATGGTCATCATTCTGGCCGTGCTGGCGCTGATTGTGGTCAAAGCTCTGATCAACTCGCCATGGGGCACCTTCACGGTGGCAGCGACGATTCCGCTGGCTATCTTCATGGGGATTTATCTGCGTTTCCTGAGGCCGGGCCGTATTGGCGAGGTCTCGGTGATCGGGCTGATCTTCCTGCTGGCTGCGATTGTCTATGGTCAGAACGTGGCGGCCCACCCGACCTGGGGGCCCTTCTTCACCCTGAATGGCGAGGAGCTGACCTGGGCGCTGATTATTTACGGCTTTATTGCTGCTGTGCTGCCCGTGTGGCTGCTGCTGGCTCCGCGTGACTATCTGTCCACCTTCCTGAAAATTGGCACGATTGTGGGTCTGGCCATCGGGATTGTGATTGTGGCGCCCGAGCTGAAAATGCCAGCGACCACCAAGTTTATTGACGGCACAGGCCCGGTCTGGTCCGGCAGCTTGTTCCCCTTCCTGTTCATTACCATTGCTTGCGGTGCCGTGTCCGGTTTCCACGCTTTGATTTCCTCGGGCACCACGCCCAAGATGATCGAAAACGAAACCCAGGCGCGCTATATCGGCTATGGCGGTATGTTGATGGAGTCCTTTGTAGCCATCATGGCCCTGGTTGCGGCTTGCGTGATCGAGCCCGGCATTTACTACGCCATGAACAGCCCAGCCGCTTTGATTGGCACCACGCCTGAGCAGGCCGCACAAGTGGTGTCCAGCTGGGGCTTCCTGATTACTCCCGCTGATCTGACCCAAATGGCCAGCGACGTGGGTGAAAACAGCATTATTTCCCGTGCCGGTGGTGCTCCTACCCTGGCGGTGGGCATGGCCTTCATCTTGCATAACGTCATCGGCGGGCCGGCGATGATGAGCTTCTGGTATCACTTCGCCATTCTGTTTGAGGCCCTGTTCATTCTGACGGCGGTAGATGCCGGTACGCGTGCAGGTCGCTTCATGCTGCAAGACTTGATGGGTACTTTTGTGCCGGGCTTGCGGCGTACGGAGTCGCTGGTCGCCAACCTGATTGCCACATCCTTGTGCGTGGCGGCGTGGGGCTACTTCCTGTATCAGGGTGTGGTCGATCCACTGGGTGGTATCAACACCTTGTGGCCTTTGTTCGGTATTGCCAACCAGATGCTGGCAGCGGTGGCATTGGTACTGGGTACGGTGGTGCTCTTCAAGATGAAGAAAGACCGCTACGCATGGGTGACCGTGGTTCCCACTATCTGGCTGCTGATTTGCACGCTGGTGGCAGGCTTTCAGAAAATGTTCCACCCCGACCCCAAGATTGGCTTTTTGGCCCACGCCAAGGTTTATCAAAAAGGTCTGGCGGAACAAACTGTCATGGCACCGGCCAAATCTCTGGAGCAGATGCAACAGGTGATTTTCAACGATTACGTGAACTCCACCTTGTGCGGTCTGTTCATCTTTGTGGTCTTGAGCATGGTGTTCTTTGGCATCCGTTGCGTGCTGAAAGCACGTCGCAGCACGGAGCCGCATTCTGCCGAGACTCCGTACGAGCCATTACCGGCTCAAGCGGCAGCAGGAGCTTGATATGAAAGGATTATTGACAGGAGCCATTTCGCGCAGTGCCCAGGCAGGGTGGGGCACCGGGCGTTATCTGGCCACAACCTTGCGTCTGATGGTGGGCGTGCCTGATTACGAAACCTATCTGAATCATATGCGGGTGAACCACCCGGATCAGAAACCGATGGAGTACGCCGAGTTTTTCCGGGAGAGACAGCAAGCCCGGTATGGTGGCAAAGGGCGTATAGCCTGCTGCTAAATTAGGCGGCTAAGGGCCAGAACCCAGTGTTCTGGCCCTTTTGCATTTGTGCCTGGCAGTGTGCCATCAGGTTTGTATGTAGATGTAAAAATAAGACAAACAAGGCATCTAAACGATTTATCGTGGTTTTTCGCGATAACACGAAACAAAAGGGCCAATAAAAAACTCAAAACGAAACAATGATTTCGTTTGATGGTGTTTTTTAGGGTCCTGTTGGTATAAATATTTTGTTGTTCTGCGTTTTTGTGGATGAATCTTGCTGGTTTTGTTGGCGGCGCGTCAGGAACTGTGTTAGGATTTTTCCCATGACTTTCGCAACCCCCGTTTTCTTCTTTTATTTTTATGCTTTTCCGATGCCGCTGGTGGAGGAAAGGACGGGTTGCACCAAACACAAGTAAGACCTAAATCCTGAAATAAGCCGCCAGCATAGACCGGGCGGCTTTTTTTTCGTTTGCCCCCGGACCTGGCAAACCAACTGGAGTTCAATCGTGTCGCACAATACTGATGATTTACGGATTCGTGAAATTAAGGAGCTGTCTCCCCCATCCCATGTGATGCGCGAGTTCCCGTGTACCTCTGCTGTATCGACGACGGTTCACAAGGCCCGCCGCAGCATTCACAAGATCCTTCACGAACGCGATGATCGTCTGGTGGTCGTGGTGGGTCCTTGTTCCATCCACGATACCGAAGCCGCCATGGACTACGCGCGTCGCCTGACGGTCGAGCGCAAGCGCTTTGCCCCCGAGCTGGAAATTGTGATGCGCGTGTACTTCGAAAAGCCACGTACCACCGTGGGCTGGAAAGGGCTGATCAACGACCCCTTCATGGATGGCAGCTTCAACATCAATCAGGGTTTGCGTACGGCGCGTGAATTGCTGCTGGCCGTCAACCAGCTGGATTTGCCCGCTGGCTGCGAGTTCCTGGACATGATTACTCCCCAGTACATTGCTGATCTGGTTTCCTGGGGTGCCATTGGTGCTCGTACGACAGAGAGCCAGGTTCACCGTGAACTGTCCTCCGGATTGTCCTGCCCCGTCGGCTTCAAGAATGGCACGGATGGCAATATCCGTATTGCTCTGGACGCGATCAAGGCCGCTTCCCAGCCGCACCATTTCCTGTCGGTCACCAAGGGCGGTCACTCCGCCATTGTGTCCACCGTGGGCAATAACGATTGCCACGTGATTCTGCGCGGTGGCAAGACGCCGAACTACGACGCTGAAAACGTTGAGGCAACCAGCCAGGCCATGATCAAGGCCGGCATGGTGCCGCGTGTGATGGTCGATGCCAGCCACGCCAACAGTAATAAAGACTACCGCCGTCAGCCCGAAGTGCTGGCCGATGTTGCTGGTCAGATCTCGGGCGGCGATATGCGTATCTGCGGCGTGATGATCGAAAGTCATCTGGTAGGCGGCCGTCAGGACGTGGTGGAAGGCAAGCCTTTGACCTACGGCCAAAGCATTACCGACGGTTGCATCGATTGGGATGACACGGTGGTGGTTCTGGAAAAACTGGCTGAAGCGGTGCGTCAGCGTCGTCAGGCGCGAGTCGCTCTTGAAGAGGGGGCACTTAGCCACTCATAATAGGGTTTTGCCTTTTTGGAATGCTCATGAATGCTCCCGGTCATGCCGACCTAGCGCGGCGCCCTTTACCTGAAGGTTTTGTAGAAGCCTTGCAGGCTCAGTTCCAAGAGCGTTGCTCGCTTTCTCACGCTGTGCGTGAACACCATGGACGGGATGAATCGCCGTATCCACCCATGCTGCCTGATGTGGTTGTTTTTGCTCGCAGCACAGAAGAAGTGGCCTGGGTGGCACGTCATTGTCATGAACACCATGTGCCCCTGATTCCTTACGGGGCTGGTTCCTCGCTGGAAGGGCATTTTCTGGCGATTCAAGGTGGCGTCAGCCTGGACTTGTCCGGCATGGATGAGATCGTGGCGATTAATGCCGAAGATTTCACCGCCACAGTGCAAGCTGGCGTGACACGCATGGCCTTGAACGAGCACATCCGTGATACGGGCTTGTTTTTCCCCATCGACCCCGGTGCGGATGCCAGCCTGGGCGGGATGGCCGCAACGCGTGCGTCGGGTACCAATGCCGTGCGTTACGGCACCATGCGCGAAAACGTCCTGACTTTAAAGGTTGTGACGGCAGATGGCCGCATTATTGATACGGCTAACCGTGCCAAGAAATCCTCTGCCGGTTACGACCTGACCCGCTTGTTCATCGGTAGCGAAGGCACGCTGGGCATCATTACCGAAGTGACGGTGCGTCTGTACCCGCAGCCCGAAGCCATTTCGGCGGCTATCTGTAATTTCCCCGATCTGCGCTCTGCCGTGCAAAGCGTGATCGAGGTCATTCAAATGGGTATCCCGATTGCGCGTGTCGAATTCATGGATACGGCCGCCGTACGTGCCACCAATGCCTACAGCAAGCTGACGCTGAAAGAGTCGCCCTTGCTGCTGTTTGAATTCCACGGCAGCCCCAGCGGTGTGCAGGAGCAGGCTCAGGTGGTTCAGGAAATCACCCGTGATAACGGCGGCATGGATTTTGAGTGGGCCGATAAGGCCGAGGATCGTTCCCGCTTGTGGACGGCGCGACACAATGCCTACTTTGCCGGTTTGCAACTGCGTCCCGGCTGCCGCTCCAGCACCACGGACGTTTGTGTTCCCATTTCCGCTTTGGCAGAGTGTGTGGCAGAAACTGCGGCCGATATGGATCAGGCTCCGTTCCCGTACACCATCGTGGGTCACGTGGGCGATGGCAACTTCCACGTCCTGATGCTGCTGGACGCCGATAGTCAGGAAGAGTGGGACGAGTCCGAGCGCTTGAACCATCGTCTGGTAGAGCGTGCCATTGCCATGCAGGGCACCTGCACCGGCGAACACGGTGTGGGCTTGCACAAGATGGAGTTCATGCTGGCCGAGCACGGTCAGGATGCACTGGATGTAATGAGCAGCATCAAGCAGGCGCTGGATCCTCGCAACATCATGAATCCCGGCAAGATGTTGCCCCCGCGTCCTCTGGACTGATCGCGCTTGAGCCACACTTGAGCCGCCCTGAAAGCCCGGACCGCGTGTTCGGGCTTTTTATTTGTGTCCTGGGCAGCACAGTTTTCCAGAAACCCCAAGCACTGGCGATGTCTGCCTGTACATGCGTCAGCGCAGGCGTACAATGCCTTTTTTAGTTAGTCAGGTGCGTGCCAGACCATCGGTCTGCTTGCTGCGGCACCTCTCATCATCACTGCAATGACTATTTCCACCAAAAAAGGTCGCGTCGTTATCGGAATGTCCGGCGGCGTGGACTCCTCTGTCTCGGCCTGGCTGCTTAAAGAGCAAGGCTATGAAGTCGTGGGCCTGTTCATGAAGAACTGGGAAGACGACGATGACTCCGAATTTTGCTCTTCGCGCCAGGATTGGCTGGACGCGGCCAGCGTGGCCGATCTGGTCGGGGTCGAGATCGAGGCGGTCAACTTCGCTGCGGAATATAAGGACCGCGTGTTTGCGGAGTTCTTGCGGGAATATTCGGCAGGTCGCACCCCGAATCCCGATGTTCTGTGCAATGCGGAAATCAAATTCAAGGCCTTTCTGGATCACGCCATGACCTTGGGCGCCGACTGGATTGCCACCGGCCATTACGCCCGTGTGCGTGGCGTGCCCATGGCCGGGGGCGGCACCGACTATCAATTGTTGAAAGGTCTGGATGCTTCCAAGGATCAAAGTTATTTTCTGCACCGCCTGAACCAGGCGCAGCTGTCGCGCACCTTGTTCCCCTTGGGCGAGATCAACAAGCAGGAAGTACGCCGTATTGCCGAGGAACTGAAGCTGCCCAATGCGGCTAAAAAAGACTCGACCGGCATTTGCTTTATTGGTGAGCGTCCTTTCCGCGAGTTCCTGAATCGCTATCTGCCCACTCAACCCGGTCCTATCAAAACACCGGAAGGCCAGGTATTGGGTCAGCACGTGGGTCTGGCTTTCCACACCTATGGTCAGCGCAAGGGTTTGGGCATTGGTGGTGTCAAGGGCAAGCAGCGCGAAGACGGTACCGCCGACGCCTGGTATGCCGCCCGCAAGGATCTGGCCACGAACACGCTGTATGTGGTGCAAGGGCACGATCACCCCTGGCTGTTGCAGTCTGAATTGAAGGCCGAGCAGACCAGTTGGGTAGCAGGCCATCCGCCAGCGCTGGGCCCGATCCATGCCAAGACCCGTTATCGCCAGGCCGATGCGGCCTGCACGATCCTGGCTGCCGAAGGCGACAGCCTGTCTCTTCATTTTGATCAGCCCCAATGGGCCGTAACGCCGGGCCAATCCGTGGTCCTGTACGACGGTGACCGCTGCCTGGGCGGCGGCATTATTCAATAAGAGGCGGGCATGGATCCCATTCTTGTCATCAGTTTGCTGGTGCTGGGTGCCGGTATTGGTTTGGCCGCCGGGCTGCTGGGGATTGGCGGAGGCATGATTCTGGTGCCGTTCCTGACTTTCCTGCTACCGCTGTTTGGTGTGCCGCAAGAGCTGGCCGTGCATGCTTCCATTGCCACGGCCATGGCCACGATTCTGTTCACCTCCTTGTCCAGTGTGAGGGCGCACCATAAACATGGTGCCATTCGCTGGGATGTGGTCAAGGTCATGGTGCCCGGCCTGATCCTGGGCGGGCTGCTGTCGGGCGGCGCGATTTTTGCCATGATCAACAGCACGGCGCTGGCGATTGTGTTCGGTGTGTTCGTCCTGTATTCGGCCTCCAAAATGGCACGCAAGTCGGCCCCGGTGCAAGGCCGCTCTTTGCCAGCCCCATTCTGGATTGCTGCCATGGGAGCCTTGATCGGTTTCGTGTCCGGTCTGCTGGGGGCGGGTGGAGCCTTCTTGTCTGTCCCCTTCATGCTGCGCGGCAATGTGCCTGTGCGGCAGGCCGTCGCTACCTCGGCCGCCTTGGGCTTTTTCATTGCTCTGGCCAATAGCGTGGGTTATATCTGGTCCGGGCAGGCCACCTTTGGCAGCCACCCCGGCATGATTGGTTTTATCTACTGGCCGGCCTTGTTGATTGTTTCGGCCACCAGTATTTGTACCGCCCCCCTGGGGGCCAGTCTGGCCCACAAGATCGATCAGGTGACGCTCAAGCGCATCTTTGCTGGCATGTTGACTGTGCTGGCGATCTACATGATTACGCAGGCCATCACACAGGCTTGATGTTTTCTGGCTGGACTTTGCCATACGCACAGTCCAGCCCATTCAGCTCGGTTTCTTCTGCCGGCTCAAAAACTCCCCCAGCTGTCCAGTGAATTGCTGTCCGTAGCGCAGTCATTGCCTGCTCGCTTTGCGGCAGTGTGCTGCCGTAAGCATGAAATTCGTGCGTCATATCCGGCCAGACATCCAGCCGTATATTGGCCCCTTGCTTGTGCGCCTCTCGGGCAAAATCCCGGATCATGTCGACCAGAATTTCCTTGCCGCCTGCCTGAATGTAGATGGGGGCCAGATAGCGCAGATCCTGTGCAATGGGCGAGAGCCGATCATCACTCCAGGGGCCGTTGCCCTTTAGCCATTGACCGTATCGCAGCGTTTGATAGCCCTGCACCATATCGTAGCGATCATGACCAAACTGGCTGGCGCCGCGTCGTCCTATATCCGTCCAGGGGCTTAGTGCCAAGGCCAGAGAAGGTTGGGGCAGTCCCGCTTGACGCAGGCCGACCAAGCTCATCAGCACCAGGTGTCCGCCTGCCGAGTCGCCTGCCAGGACAATATCCTGGGCGGGGATTCCACGTCCAAGCAGATAGCGGTAGGCGTCTAGCGCATCTTCCTGTTGGGCCGGGTGAGGGTGCTCCGGGGTCAGGCGGTAGTCCACGGCGAAGATGGGTATTTGCAGCTTGTAGGCCAGCAGACGAATGAAGTGGCGCGACACGATTGGGTAGAAAGCATAGCCGCCGCCATGAAAGTACAAGATGGTTTTGCTGCTGTTCGGGCGATCTGGAATGAACCAGTCACCCCGTGGTTCTGGGGACGTGCTGGCCTGCATCTGGACGGGCAAGTCCGGTTCGGCAATCGTGTACAAGCTGTCGAAATAGGCGCGGCCTTCAGCTATGGTTGGCAAGCGGAAGGCGTGGTTGAACTGCTTGCGATAGAACAGGGTGGCGATTTCAAAAGGCACGGACCAGCCGGGCACTAGCGGTTTGGCGATGATACGTCGAGCCAGTACGTCTATGGTGGTGGCCCAGAGGGCGAGGGCGCTTCGGCAACGATGAGACCAGGAACCTTGCAAGATAGTTTTGGGCATAAAAGGGCGGGGCTGAAGTAGGATAAAAGGACTTTCAGTGTGGCCCGGCTTGCCTGGGCCGGATAGAACGGAAACGACCTCCCATGTCTGCTTTGCCTTGTGCCCGTTTGCATCACCCCAGCCGAAAAACGGCGTCCATTATCCATATGGGCGTGGAGCGTGATACCCGTGCTCTGCATCTGCTGCCGCAGCAACGTCTGAACTGTTATCCGGCTTCGCCCCTGGTGGTGTTGTCCTGGGTTTTCCATGGCCAGCTGCACATGGTGCAGACGCCCGTGGATGGAGGGAGTCCGGTACTGTCAGAGCCCCTGCCCGGCATGCTGTTTGCCGGGCCTTCGCGCACACCTTCCATTAGCTGGTCTCCGGGGCCTGTCCATGCGATTTCGATTGGACTGTACCCGGATGTCTTGAAACGTGTGTTTGGTATCGAGGCCAGCGACTTTCTGGATCAGGTACTGCCCATGGATCAGGTCTTGCCCGCTGCCAGCTGTCAGACACTTGGACAAGCTGGCACAGAAGAAGCCCCTTTATTCGAACAACTGGAGGCGGCAATTCATCGTTGTGCTCATGGCTGTCTGGCGACAGAAGGTGCTGCCACCTTGCATCATTGGTTGACGGCATTGGGGATGAGGATGGCAGCAACACGCACGGGAACGGGCTTGCGTCAGATGCAAAGGCAATTCAAGCGTTGGGCCGGGCAGAGCCAGCGTGAGCTGCAGCTGTATGTGCGTGCCGAGCGTGCTTTTGCCTTGGTGCAGCAGCAGGAAAATCCGGTGTGGTCTGATGTGGCGTTGCAAGCCGGGTATAGCGACCAGTCTCATTTTGGCAGAGAGGTTAAACGGGTTTCGGGCTTTTCACCTGCCCAGTTCGCCCAGCGCATGAAGTCTGATGAGGCCTTCTGGATGTACCGATTGCTGGGCGAGGCCTGAACCAGCAGGCATAAAAAAACCCATTCAAAAGAATGGGCCCTGGCTTGCTGGCGCAACGCTCACTGCGTAGGCGGTAAGGTGCTGGCAAACGAGGGGCGCGCTTGGAGTTTTTCATCCAGGCGTTGCAGATTGCCGTACTGCGAGCGCCAGTCCAGTTCAGGAAAGCGCAGATCCAGATAACCCAGTGCGCAGCCTACGGCAATGTCGGCCAGGCTAAAGCTGGTGCCCATGCAAAAGGACTGGTCACCCAAGGTGTTGTTCATGGATTGCAGGGCGGCGGTAATCTTGCTGTTTTGGCGGTCAATCCAGGCGGGTAGACGCAGCTCTTGGGGACGGCGTTTTTCCACCACGATGGCAACGCAGGCATCAAGCAAGCCATCGGCAATGGCTTCCCAGCATTTGACTGCAGCGCGATCACGTCCGGCTTGGGGAATCAGGCGGCCGACGGGCGAGAGGGTATCCAGATACTCGACGATCACGCGGGAGTCAAACAGATTTGCCTGATCATCCATAATCAGACAGGGGACTTTGCCCAGTGGATTGTGCTTCAGAATATCGCTGTCATCGGCCCACACATCCTCCAGAATCAGCTCGTAGTCGAGCTTTTTTTCCGCCATGACAACACGCACTTTGCGCGCGTATGGGCTGGTGAGGGAAGCTAGAAGTTTCATAAAAAGCTATCAAAAGTTGCAGGCTCAAAAAGTATAGCAGGAACCTATGGGCGAACGTCCCGCAGGCCGGGCCTGAACCTGTCGCTGGAAACAATGTTGGAAAACTGTGGTTTATTCGTCAAAGCCTCGAACAGCCGTCGCATTCTGACCCCATGCTGAACGCGTGGCATACGGGTGCCAGCCTGCAATGTTAGAATGCGGGCTGACTTTATTCCCCCTTCTTTTCTGTAGAACGATGCACATAGCCGATACCCTGAGCACTCTGAATGCCTTGTCGCCATTGGACGGGCGTTATGGCAGCCGTACCGCCCCCTTGCGTGGCCTGTTGTCCGAAGCCGCATTTATGTGGCATCGCGTAGAGGTCGAAGTGGCCTGGTTGATCGGCCTGTCCGACGCGGGTCTGCCCGAACTGCCTACTTTCTCCGCCGAAGCTCGCGAGGTACTCAAGAGCCTGGTGCAGAACTTCTCGGAAGACGATGCCGCCCGCATCAAAGCCATCGAGCGCACCACCAACCACGACGTGAAAGCCGTGGAATACTGGTTGAAAGAAAAAGTGGCCGACCACGCTGAGCTGTCCGCTGCGGCTGAGTTCATCCATTTTTCCTGCACCTCTGAAGACATCAACAACACCTCGCATGCGCTGATGCTGACGCGCGCTCGTGAACAAGTAATCTTGCCGCAACTGCAAGAAGTGTGCGATGCCATCAAGGCTCAGGCCCGCTTGCACGCCGAGCAGCCCTTGCTCTCGCGCACCCACGGTCAGCCAGCCAGCCCCAGCACCATGGGCAAGGAATTTGCCAACGTGGCCGCTCGCCTGCAAAACGCCATTGCGGCCATTGCTGCGGTCCAGCCTCTGGCCAAAATGAATGGTGCCACCGGCAACTACAACGCTCACTTCTCGGCTTACCCCGAAATTGATTGGCCAGCCTTCAGCCAGAAAGTGCTGGCTGGCCTGGGTCTGACGCAAAACGTCTACACCATTCAGATCGAACCCCACGACTGGATGGCCGCTCTGTTTGACGCCATCGCCCGCGCCAACACCATCTTGCTGGACTTCAACCGTGACGTCTGGGGCTACATCTCCCTGGGTTACTTCAAGCAGCGCCTCAAAGAAGGCGAGATCGGTTCGTCCACCATGCCGCACAAGGTCAACCCGATTGACTTTGAAAACTCGGAAGGCAACCTGGGCCTGGCCAACGCCATGCTGCGTCACCTGTCCGAAAAGCTGCCTATCTCCCGTTGGCAGCGTGACCTGACCGACTCGACCGTGCTGCGTAACCTGGGCGTGGCTCTGGGTTACAGCGTGGTGGCTTACGACGCCTGCCTGCGTGGTCTGGGCAAACTGGAACTGAACGCCGCTGCTGTCGATGCGGACATCGACGCATGCTGGGAAATCCTGGCCGAGCCGGTTCAAACGGTGATGCGCCGCTACGGTTTGCCCCAGCCTTACGAGCAACTCAAAGCCCTGACACGTGGTCGTGGTATTACTCAGGAAGCGTTGCGCGAGTTTATTGGCGGTCTGGAACTGCCCGCCGACGCTAAAACCTATTTGCTTGAGCTAACTCCACGCAGCTATCTGGGCGTGGCAGTAAAGTTGGCCCAGGCGATCTAAATCCAAACGGCTGTGTTCTTGCACAAGGGCACAGCCGGCCGGGTTTCTTGAGCCAGTGCTTTATGAAGTGTTTTATGTTTCATCACACAGGAGTTCACATGAAAAAATTCGCGTTTCTGACTGCCGCTGCCGCCTTGTGCGCTGCGTTTGTCACGCCTGCTACCGCCCAGTTTGCTAAGCCAGAACAGGCCGTGAACTACCGTCAAGCCAGCATGTCGCTGATTGGCTCGCACTTTGGTCGTATGGCTCCCGTGGCCAAAAAAGAAGCACCGTATGATGCGGCTGCAATCGCTAAAAACGTAGAAGTGCTGACGGTTTTGGCGGCTTTGCCTTGGGGCGCATTTGGCGCTGGTACCGAAGGCGGCGAGACCAAAGCTGAGGCCTGGAGCGATGCTCAGGGTTTCAAGCAAGCTACCGATGATTTCACCGCTGCCATCGACAAGCTGAAAGTGGCTTCCGATTCGGGCGACTTTGATGCCTTCCGCGTGGCTTTCGGTAATGTGGGCAAGTCCTGTAAGACTTGTCACGACGCTTACCGTAAAGAAAAATAAGCAACTGGTTTGCTTATAAAAAAAGCCCTCGAAAGAGGGCTTTTCTTTTAGGCCTGTGCCTGTGTTTGAAGGGAGCAGTTTGCCTGCAGGCAAGATTGGCAAGAATCATGATGGGATCTCAGTGTTGATAACCCGTTTCACCGTGGGTACGGATATCCAGACCTTCGCGCTCGTGGTCAGCATCGACACGTAAACCGCCGCAGACTAGCTTGGCAATGGTGAAGGCAATCCAGGCAGCCACACCGGACCAGACCAGCGTAACCAGCACGCCTTCGAGCTGAATCCACAACTGCATCCAGATACTGTTACCAGCGGCAGTACCAGGACCACCCAGAACAGGTGCGTTGAACAGACCTGTGAGCAAAGCGCCCACAATCCCGCCCAAACCGTGAATGCCAAAAACGTCCAGCGTATCGTCGGCGCGTAACCAGCGCTTCAGAACATTCACACCCCACAAGCACGCCAGGGAGGTAATCAGGCCAATGGCCAGTGCGCCGGAAGGAGCCACAAAACCGGCTGCCGGAGTAATGCCGACCAAACCTGCGATCGCACCTGAGCAGGCACCCAGCAAGGAAGGATGACCTTTGCTGATCCATTCACCCAAAGTCCAGGCCACAACGCCGATGGCGGCTGCCAGCATAGTGTTGAAGAATGCCAGCGTGGCATTTTCATTGGCCGACAAAGCCGAGCCTGCGTTGAAACCGAACCAGCCTACCCACAGCAGAGCAGCACCAATAAAGGTCAGGGGCAGGTTATGAGGTGGCATGGCTTCACGACGGTAGTTCAGTCTGGGGCCAATCATCCAGGCACCGACCAGACCGGCAATACCGGCGTTGATATGCACCACCGTGCCACCGGCAAAGTCCAGCGCGCCACGGGAGTTGAGCAAGCCGCCGTTCTGTTCATCGGCAAACCAGACCATATGGCAAATGGGCAGATAGGCCAAAGTGAACCAGATCACGGTAAAGACCAGGATGGCGGACAGGCGGGTACGTTCTGCCAGACTACCGACAACCAGAGCGCAAGTCAGACCGGCAAAGGTGGCCTGAAAAGACGCAAACAGCAGTTCAGGCAAGGTGCCCGACATGGAGAACTGTTGGTCAGCAGCGGTGAACATGCCGTTGAACAAGACCTTGTCGAAACTGCCAATCAAGGGATTGCCAGCGGTAAAGGCCAGTGAGTAGCCATAGATAAACCACAGCACCACCCCCAGACTGAACACCAGCAAGGTCTGGGATAACATGGACAAGGCATTTTTTTGACGCACCATCCCTGAGTAAAACAGGGCCAGGCCCGGCGCGGCCATCATCAGTACCAGAAGCGTGGAGACCAGCATCCACGATAGATCAGCGTTGTTCATGATGGAGTCTCCGATTACAGGGCTTGCTCATCGCATTCGCCGGTGCGGATGCGGATGACATGGTCCAGCGGCTGGACAAAGATCTTGCCGTCACCAATACGTCCGGTGCGGGCACTGCTTTGAATGGCCTCCAGAACGCTTTGCAACTGCTCGTCGGGAATAGCCAGTTCAATGCGGATCTTGGGCAGGAAGTCGACTGCATATTCCGCACCGCGGTAAAGCTCGGTGTGGCCTTTCTGGCGACCAAATCCCTTGACCTCGGTAAGCGTCATCCCCTGTATGCCCAGATCGGAAAGGGCCTCGCGTATCTCGTCAACCTTGAAGGGTTTGACGATGGCGGTAATCAATTTCATAGGTGTTCCTGAAGTAAACACAGGCAAGCTGGCCTTGCGGATGCAAAGGAACACCGAGAGGGGTAGGAGACGGTTGAGAGGGGGCCGACCGGGATGGGTAATCCTGGTGGATGGCTTGAGTGCAACCGGGCAACGCCGGTTTGAGCGACTCTCCGGCTGTCAGCAGGGTGTGCGACAGCGCGAACGCAAGTGGTAGGCAAGCGGACCTGTGTTGTAGGTTGAAGAGCAACACAATTCCGGCAAGGCGAGTAAGCTAGCTAGGCACGTGACCCCGGTCTTGCCTAGTCGGTGGGCAGCGAGATAACAGCAGCGCTCTGTGACGCCTGTCTCCGCTCATCTCACCACCGCAGGAACAACGACTATGGAAAAATAATATATGTTGCGGCGCAACAAGTGCGCATTTTTTTTTAATAGTCTTAACTTTGCAACATTCGGTTCAGAAAAATGACCGGCTGCAGAGTAGGCAAAACAGACCTGTTCGTGCTGGAATTGCTGTGTCTGAATGGCAGGCAGGGCACCAGGAGGATCCACAGGGCAGCCCGCATGTCAGCGCTGCCCGTGTATCGATAGAGCTAGTTCTGCGACTAGCAAGGATCAAGAGAGCAGCTCAGGACCATTGTGCTTTCTGGTTTTTTTTGCTGTCTGTGCTCTGAGTGGGGAAAGTAAGCGGTACATGCCGCCGGTTAAATGCCTGCAGGCCTCCTTGCCATAATTTGAATCCCAGGCAGGCGTCCCATTTGTCGCGTTGGTATAGCCAATGGGTGTGACAAACAGTGCAGTGATACAGACTTTCGGTGCTTGGTTCGTCAGTGTCATCTACTCGTCTGATGGGTTTGAGGTAAGGATGTCGTTGAGCGTTGGGTTGCGATAGTGGAAGGGTTTGGCACATGATGCACATGGTGCCTCGGTCTAGCTGGGCCATACAATGCTCCTCAAATAATTTTGTGGTTGATGTAATAGCGTTTGCAAACTGGCTTGCCAATTAGCGTAGGGTGATGGTTTGTAATAAATATCACCACGATTCACTGTACTGCAGAAAATGTGACAGCCGTTTCAGGCCGCATCTCAATGTAATGACATGCGACCTGCGTATGGCGAGCAAGTGTTCAAATTCCTGCAAATACCAGCGTCAAAAGCTCTGGCCTTTGACTATTTTTTGGATGGCGGCTCATTGCCAGGAATCTTTTTAGGGTCCGGCTCGGGGTTGGGCGTTTTGCCGGGAGGAGTGGTGTCGGGCGCTTTGGTGGGATCAATGGCAATTAGCATGAACATCTCCTGACTGAAGTGATCTTCCAGCGTATCGGATTTAGGGCGCAGCTAAAGTAAACAACTATGACTGCAGGGCAGGCCGCTCTTGTTTTTTCTTGTTGCATCGAAAAGAAGCTGGGTAGCCAATCGGCGAAGCCATTGCCTGGCGATGCTATGATCAAACTCCTTACAGAAAGCGGACTAGCGCCTTGGGAAGCGAGTTGGAAAAAACCACCCTGGACCTGGAGAATTTTCTCCCTTATCAAGTCACGATATTGGCCTCGCATATTGCGGTGACCTTTGCGCGTCAGCATGCACAGCAATTTGGTTTGTCCATTCCAGAGTGGCGCATCATTGCGACCCTGGGACGCTATGGCACCCTGACCTCGGGCAGTTTGACCGAGCGCACCAGCATGGACAAGGCCAAGGTCAGCCGTGCCGTTTCTCGCCTGACAGCCGCTCAGTTAATTGCTCGTCGCGATAATGAAAACGATATGCGCAGCAATCTGCTGTGTCTGACCGAGCAGGGCCAGCAAGTGCACGATCGCATTGTGCCCATCGCTCTGGGTCTGGAGCAGGAGCTGACGTCCGTGCTTAGCCAGGAAGAGCTCAGCTCCTTTAAAGAGATGATGACGCGCCTGGAGAACCGTATGGTCCAGCGCTTTGGCAGCGATTTCAGCGGCGACGCACATATTTGAAGTCTCAAGGGTAATCACCGAGTTGTGCTGGATATTTCTCACGCTAATATTGTTTCGTTTGAAACGAAACAATATTCAGGAGAGGATCATGACGCAGGTCGTAGACAGCCCAATCGCAGCCAGCCGCTTGGAAACCACAATCATGTCGCCCGCTATCGGTGTCGAGGTAGCGGGTGTCGATTTGACTCAGCCCCTGGAGGATACGCAGGTACAGGAGCTGCGCGCCTTGTTGTTGAAGCATCAATTGCTGGTGTTTCGCGACCAGCCTTTGAATGCGGCACAGCATGTTGCATTTGCCCGTTGCTTTGGTGAGCTGGAAGTGCACCCGGTTTTTCCACACGATCCGGACTATCCCGAGCTGGTGCTGCTGGGGGGCAATAACACGCAGCCGGGGCGTGAGAATATCTACCATAGCGATGTCAGCTGGCGGGCCGAACCTTCCATGGGTTCCATTCTGCGTTGCATTGAATGTCCACCCGCCGGGGGCGATACGATCTGGTGCAATATGGCACTGGCCTATGAGAACTTGCCGCCTCACATCAAAGATATTTTGCACGAGCTGGAAGCCGTACACGATTTATTGCCCGGTTTCATAGACCGTATCCCCGAGGAAGACAGAGCTGCGTTGCGAGATCGTTTTCCAGCGCAGACTCACCCTGTGGTGCGCACTCATCCAGAAACTGGCCAGCGGATTTTGTATGTCAGCAGCTGGACTACCCATCTGGCCAATTACATCGAAACCGGCTTTTTCCGTGGCATGCCCGAGCTGCAAAGCGGCGCTCATTTCCTGCTGCAGTATTTGGTGGATCAGGCCCGTCACCCGGAGTATCAGGTGCGCTTGAAATGGCAGCCTCACACCATTGCGTTTTGGGACAACCGGGCCACTCAGCATTATGCCGTTCAGGACTATTTTCCTTTGCCCCGCAAAATGGCCCGAGCCACCATTATTGGTGACCGTCCTTATTGATCGTATCGCTGCACTTTTGACAAGTTGGGGGGAGACATGGAAAACCAGAAAAAGTATTTCCCAGGACAGCGCTACGTCGTGGTGTTCTTGTTGTTTTTGTTCATGGTGATCAACTTTGCCGATAAGGCGATATTTGGTCTGGTCGCTGTGCCGTTGATGGAGGAGCTGGCCATCGGGCCACAGCAGTTTGGCACCATTGCAGGCAGCTTTTTCTTCCTGTTTGCGATCTCGGGCATTGTGGTGGGTTTTGTGTCCAATACGGTGTCCTCGCGTTTGCTGCTGGTGGGGCTGGTCATTATCTGGTCTGTAGCCCAGGTTCCGATCGCTATGGGAGCCAGCACGATTATTGCCTTGATGGCTTGTCGCATTTTGCTGGGAGTAGGGGAAGGGCCTGCCTATCCCCTGGCCTTGCATGCTTGCTACAAGTGGTTCCCGGATCAGGAGCGTACCTGGCCTACGGCCATTGTGATGCAGGGTGGGCAGGTGGGCATGCTGCTGGCTGGCCCCTTGGTGGGGTATTTGACCATCAGCCACGGCTGGCGCTCGGTGTTTTGGGTGACAGCGGCAGCGGGGCTGATGTGGCTGGTGGTATGGGCCTTGCTGGGCAAGGATGGTCCCATCAGTGCGAATCCGGCGCCCGCCGTTGGCAAGAGCAAGCCGCAGTCTCGCTGTTCGTACCGTGATGTGCTTTTGAATCGTAGTTTCATCGGCAACCTGCTGATGTACTGGGTAGCGTACTGGTGTGCTGCACTGGTCTTTACCTGGTTACCCGCTTATTTGCAACGCGGTCTGAACTTCTCGTCGGACACGGCTGGATGGCTATTTTCCCTGTGTATTTTTGTGGCAATCCCGATTGTGTCGGGCGGCTCTTACCTGTCCAACCGCTTCTTGCGTCAGGGGTATTCGTCCCGAGTGGCACGCAGTCTGGTCACGGTAGGTTTCTTGTTGGCAGGGGCCTTGTGCCTGCTGGCGGCCGCTTACTTGAAGCCGGGTCCAACAGCGGGGATTGTGCTGATCGCCTTGGGCTTGAGTTTCCCCCAGGTCGGTTTTGTGCTTTGTTCGGCAATCTCAGCGCAAATCAGCCCAATCGAAAAGCGAGGTTCTACATTGGCCATCACCAATTCCTTGTCCACAACAGCGGGTCTGGTTGCACCGATTGTGATGGGAAGACTGATTCAGGCCGAGCCAGGTCTTGCCGGTTTTCACCAGGCTTTTGCCTTGACGGCCGTACTTTTGCTGCTGGGAGCCGTGCTGGGTTTTGTCTTGGTGGATCCCTCCCGCACACTGTCGCAGATTCAGGCAAAGGCAGGAAGTCCTGTGAGTGGTTCGGCTTCTGTTTAAGGCAGGGTGTTGAAGAACGCAGAGTGGCACTGCTTACCGTGTTTTTCTATACACTTGCCTGGATGGACAGTATGGAGATTCAGGAAAAGATGATGGCAAGTGTGACGGGTTTCATGCGGGCCGCTTCATGACCGAATTACAGAAGGGGTGCCACGACTATTGACCGTGTGCAGTATTGTCACCCAAGCCCTGCCACTCAAAAATTGGCAGGGCCCTTGAGCTTCTCAGGGATAGTGTTCAGACGCAAAAAAGCCCGCTGCAGTAGCGGGCTGATTTACGGTGTTACGGCATGGTGTGCCGTAAGCAGCAGGACATGTGGTGGGTCGTGACAGACTCGAACTGTCGACCAATGGATTAAGAGTCCAGTGCTCTACCAACTGAGCTAACGACCCCCGTTTCCTGCGAAGAAAAAGATTATAGAACGGAAATTATCTAGCGCAAGACGCGGTTACATAATTTTACGTTTATCAGGAGACCGGGTCAGGACGGGTGAAGGTGTCGCACATTTTCAGCTGTCCGGTTTTATAGCCTTCCATGAACCAGGCCATGCGTTGTTGCGAGCTGCCGTGGGTAAAGGAATCGGGGACCACATAGCCTTGCGATTGCTTTTGCAAGGTGTCATCGCCTACGGCTTGAGCGGCATCCAGGGCCGAGCGAATATCGCCTGGTTCCAGAATCTGGCGTTGCGCGTCAGCGTGGTTTGCCCAAATACCGGCATAGCAATCAGCCTGAAGCTCCAGGCGTACGGAGGCTTGACGAGCCTGGGAGGCTGAGCCGCTGCGACGGGCCTCATCGACACGACGCATCATGCCTAACTGGTTCTGAACGTGGTGGCCCACTTCATGCGCAATCACATAGGCAGGGGCAAAGTCGCCCTTGACGCCCATCTTTTGCTCCATCTCGGTGAAAAAGCCCAAGTCTATATAAAGCTTTTGATCGGCAGGGCAGTAAAACGGCCCCATGGCAGATTGACCCGCCCCGCAGGCGGTCGGGGTAGCGCCCCGGTACAGCACCAGCACGGGATCGCGGTAGCTGCCATTGGTTTGCTTGGCAAAAACATCACGCCAGACATCCTCGGTTTCGCCCAGGATCTTGGCAATGGTTTGGCCCTGTGCATCCGAGGCTGCAACGGGTTGAGACTGAGGGGCGCTGGTAGGGCCGTCGGCCAGGTTCAGCACCACACTGGGATCCACCCCAAAGTACATGGCCACCAGGGCCAGCACGATTGTCCCCAAGCCGATCTTGCCGCCGCTCAATCGTGGCCCATTGGCACGGCGGTCCTCGACATTACGGCTGGAGCGAGACTTATCCAGACGCATCACGCTCTCCTTGAATTGGAAAACGTCAATGTACTCTGATTTCCGTGGATAGAGCAGGGGCATTTTCGATTCTTGTCATCGGAAAACGGGTAGGGGGCGTTAATTACCCCACCATGACAAGTCATTGAATTGCTTGGCTTAATGTGACTTGTCCAAAGGCTATCCCCGAGCTTGCCCACTGAAAATGTGGATAAGTGGATAAGTAAGTCACCGGGACACTGCGGTATGCTACTTTTCTCAGAGCGTACCCTACTGGAGAGCGAGTATGTTGGGAGGAACCTTGTTGGCCTTGCGCGACCATGCACGAGTCCGTGCCATTGGAGCGGTCATAGCTCGATACGGGATTGGGGATGTGATGCATCGCCTGGGCTTGTCGGACCTCCTGCCCGGTAACAAGACCCCGGTGGCGGCCGAAATGCCCGAGCGCTCGGCACCTGAACGTTTGCGACGTGCGCTGGAAGAGCTGGGTCCGACCTTTATCAAGCTGGGTCAGATTCTGGCTACACGTAATGATTTGCTGTCGTTGGAGTGGACACAGGAGCTGGAGAAGCTGCAAGGTCATGCCGCGCCGGTGCCTTGGGAAACGATCAGACCCGAGCTGGAGCAGGCTTTGGGGCAAACGGTTGAGCAAGCCTTTGCGCGCTTTGACACCCAGGTGCTGGCCTCGGCCTCCATGGCACAGGTGTATCGCGCCTGTTTGCGGGATGGCACCGAAGTCGTGGTGAAGGTGCAGCGCCCTGGTCTGGAGCCACTGATTCAGGCTGACTTGCGTTTGTTGAAACAGATTGCCCGCCTGGTCCAGCAACAAGGCCTGCTGCCCGAGTATCGCCCTTACGATATCGTGCGTGCCCTGGCTGAAGCCATTGCCGATGAGCTGGACTTCACCCGCGAAGCGGCCAATACCTTGGCGGTGCGCGAGAACATGCAGCCCTTCAAGGACATCGTGGTTCCGCGTGTCTATATGGAGTGGACCAGCGCGACGGTCATGGTGCAGGAGTTTGTCCCCGGGGTCTCGCCCATTCAAGAGGCACAGTTGCAAGCTATTGAGGCGGATCGTCCATTATTGGCCCGCCGAGGTGCCTTGGCGTTCCTGCATATGGTGCTGGAGGACGGGCTGTTTCATGCTGATCCGCACCCCGGCAATATGATGGCCTTGCCGGGCAATAAGGTTGCCTTTATTGATTTCGGCTTGGTGGGCCATTTGACGGAACGTCGCCGCCAGCAATTGCTGGTGTTGCTACGGGCGATTGTGGATGGACAGGCAGATGGGGTGGCAACGACCTTGCTGGACTGGTCCGGGGCAGAGGACTTTGATTGGAGCCGTCTGGAAGAAAGTGCCCAGCGTTATGTAGCCCGACAAAGCAGTGGGCTGTTGTCCATCTCGGCTGCCTTGCTGGACTTCATGGCTCTGGCGCGCGAGAACCATTTAATTCTGCCGCCGGATCTGGCCTTGCTGTTCAAGGCTTTTATCACGGCGGACGGTGTGCTGAAGCGTCTGGACCCGCAGTTTGATGTGGTCGAAGTCGCGCAGCCCGTGATTATGGGCTTGATGCGCAAGCAGTACTCGCCACGTCGTGTTTATGCGGACCTGCAACGCAGTTTGCTGGAGTCCCGGCAGTTGGCCATGGATGCGCCCCAATTGCTGCGTCTGTTGATGCATAGGGTGCGGCAAGGAAAGATCTCGGCGCGTATTCAAATCGAGGGAATGCCGCGTCTGGCCTCGTCGCTGGAAAAGGCGGCCACCCGTCTGGCCATTGCGATTGTGACGGCGGCTTTTGTATTGATTTTGGGTCCGGTGCTGGTTACGCGCGGTCCCGCATGGCTGGGTCTGACTATTTTCAGCTGGGCGGGTTTATTAGCCGCTGTGCTGGGCCTGGTTCTGGTTTTGTGGGGATTTTGGCGACGGCGCTAAGAAGTATCTTGAGGCCGTCGCTTTCTGCGCAGGAAGTGCTCAAGCGGCTAGTCACCGTCCAGTTTAAAAGACGGCTAGTAAAAATGCGGCTCAGCCCAAACAGTCCCCGCATTATCCCCAGGTTTATTCACAGCTTCTGGGGATAAGTCGGGCTTACATAAAGTCGTCCATGCCGCCGCCTACGGGTGCCAGACCTGTCATCCAGTACACACCCCAGGCAATCAGCGCCACAATGATCAGAGCGAGAAAACGGGTTTTCCAGCTGTCTTTGCTGGCAGGCAGGCTGGCATCGGCGGGAACCGGCATGCTGCCCTTGACCATGACGCTGGTTAATTTCTGACCACGCAACACGCGATACAGGAAAATAGCCAGGATATGCAAGGCAATAATGGCCAGCATGATCCATTCATTGGCTTTGTGCAGGCCGGTCAGGGTTTTGGACCAGTCGCTGCTCAGATAGGCCAAAGGGCCAGTCGTGAAGATGTCGTCATTGGCAAACAGGCCCGAGACCGCTTGAAAACCGAACACAATCAACATGATCCAGACGGACCAGGCACCGATGGGGTTGTGGCCGGGGTAAACCGCGGGCTTGTCACGCAAGTAGCGCAGGCTGCGCACAGGGTTGGGCAGGAAGTGGCTAAAGCGGGAGTAGTAACCACCAATCAGGCCCCAGACCAGACGAAATGCCAGCAGCCCCAGGGCCAGCAAGCCAAAGCGTACGTGCCAGTCCATCCACAAACCGCCAACCTTGATCGTCACAAAACAGCCCACGATGCTGATCACGAGCAGCCAGTGGAACAGGCGGGTGGGTAGATCCCAGATGAGTAAAGGGCGAGTCGAGGAGGCGTGCATAGGGAAAATCCGGAGAGACTAAGACATCTGATTATAGTCAGTGTTGTCTTGGAGTCCGTTTTCCGCCGCGGGTTCCTTCTCTTATTGAGCGCGGTGTTTGCGCTTGCGCAAACTGATCTTGCGACCGTCGTAACGGTACTCGTCGATCAGGGTGGGATTATCCAGGCTGGGGGTTTCCATGATCAGGGTTTGGCCCTGGTGGCGTACTCGAATTTGTGCGCTGCAAGACCCAAACGCTGGCGAGACGGTATAGCCCTTGGATGACACTGTGACCCAGTGATAATAAATCGAGCAACCCCCCAGGCCGTTGTCCACCGAAATCAACGCTGTCTGGTTGTTGGATTGTCTGAAGGCGTAGGGAATATTGATCAAGCCCTTGAGTTCGGGCGCGATGATTTGCGAGTCCAGTTGCAGTTGTGCCTCATAGACATAATCGCTTTGGCTCACTTGCAAGGTGCCGTAGGGGCTGTCCAGACTTAATTGAGAAGGAGGCTGGGGCCAGGTCTGGCTTGCCGCACTATGGGCGACAAACGGTTGCAGGGCCAAGCCGAGCCCAATCACAACATAACGAATAACGACCTTAGTGGCGGGCATGATCAATCAAGTAAGAGGATGATCAAGGCTCAGTGAAAAACACAAAGCGCCATAGATCATCTGTATTTGTAAGTTTCATAACATTTTATGTATTTTCTTGTTGCGTAGAATACCGGATCGCAGAACTTTTCGCTATAAGGATAGGCACATAAGGTGAATGTTTCATGTCTGTGTCATAGGGGCATTGGCGAAATTAGTCCTGAAAAGCATCTTGCCTCAGGCTTAAAGAAATGGAGTGAATTGGGCTATCATTGCTAGGTTGCCCCGGATGGGGCCAAGCCGCATTTCTTCGTTGCAGCAGAGACTCATTATGCAATCCATCCCGGATGCCGCACTGGCATCAGAATCGGACTCCACGCTGGCTGCCCAGCAGGCCAAACCCGGCGCTTTATTGGACTACGTCAGCTCCAGCCGTTTGCCTACCCCCTGGGCCGTATTCCAAATCCATGTATTTGTAGAGCGCAGCAATCAAAAAGAACACGTCTTGCTGACCCTGGGGGATGTGGCCGACGGCGAGCCTGTCCTGGCCCGTGTCCACTCCGAGTGTCTGACGGGCGATGCCTTGTTCAGCCTGCGCTGCGATTGCGGCCCTCAACTGCAATTGGCGCTGGAACGTATTGCTACGGCAGGCCGTGGTGCCTTGATGTATTTGCGCCAGGAAGGGCGGGGTATTGGTCTGGTGAACAAGATCCGTGCCTACAACCTGCAAGATCAGGGGGCGGATACGGTGGAAGCCAACGAGAAGCTGGGATTTCCTGCGGATATGCGTCGCTATGATATTTGCAAGGATATGCTCGAGCACGTCGGTATCCAGAAGCTGCGTCTGATGACCAATAATCCGCGCAAGGTAAAAACCCTGCAGGAAATTGGCATTGATGTGGTGGAGCGTGTGCCGCATCAAATTGAAGGTAATCCCTTTAACGAGGCTTACCTGAACACCAAGCGTCTGCGCTTGGGCCACTGGCTGGAAACAGACGAATAAAAAGGGGCGCGCGGGCAGAAATTGATTCTGCTCCGATTTCGTTCCTGCTTATCGCGGTATCAACACAAAGGGCCATCAATTGGCCCTTTGTGTTTTTCTCTGGTGGAGATTCAGCGCGATCAGAATGTGCTGCCTGCCTGCCTGCCGGCAGGCAACGCAAAAGAGAAAGCCGGATCCGATGTCCACACAGGGATTGGGATCCGGCTTTATCTTTGTTTGCTCAGGCTTGAGCGCTGAAGGGGCGGGTGGCTGCTTGTGCAGAACTAAACAGCCAAGGCCTGGTCGAACCAGGCCTTCCCGGTCTTAGGCAGGGCTCTTTTCCAGCAAGGCGCTGACACTGGCCTTGGCGTTCTCTACAATCTGATCACGCAGCTCTGGGGTTTTGCCCAGGCCTTCGGCGTACACAATACGCAGGTCCGTTACACCCATGAAGCCGAACATCACACGCAGGTAGCTTTCCTGATGTTCCATGGCCTGGCCTTGCTCCGATTCGGAGTAGATGCCACCACGGCTCAGAACCAGGTAAACCGTTTTGTCGCCAGCCAGACCTTCCGGGCCATTGCTGGTGTAGCGGAAAGTGCGGCCAGCTTGAGCCAGACGGTCCATCCAGGCTTTCAGTTGGCTAGGAATGGTGAAGTTGTAGAAGGGGGCGCCAATCACCACCACATCGGAAGCCAGGAACTGGCTCAGGTATTGTTCGGTGATGGCGTTCTCGGCACGCTGGCGCTCGCTCAGGGTGGCTGGGTCCAGACCCAGACGCATGCCCAGGGAGTCAGCCGAAAAGTGAGGTGGCGGGTTCAGGGCCAGATCTACATGCTCCACTTGGACTTGCTCATTTTGCTGGCGCAGCTGATCAACCACAAATTGCGAAAGTTCGCGGGAAACGGAGTTGGCGCCGGTGATACTGGAGTCTACGTGTAGCAGTTTCATGATGTTTGGTGTCCAAAGCGATGAAGGAATGGTGTCATTATGTTTGATGCCCATACCTTTGATAAGCCGGTTTTTCTGAGAAAGATTATTCTACTTTTGTCTGTAATCCTGGAAAACTTCCCTGTATGTATGACTTAAATGACATGGTGCTGTTTACCGAAGTGGTACAGCGTGGCGGCTTTAGTGCTGCTGCCCGACACTTGGGCATGCCGCCATCGCGAGTATCGCGACGTCTTAGCCGTCTTGAGGCTGAAGTCGGTGTGCGCCTGCTGCAACGCACCACGCGCAGCCTGTCTCTGACCCCTGCTGGAGAGGTGTTCCTGCGCCATTGCCAGGCCATGCGTGACGAGGCCGAAGCTGCGTATTCTGCGGTGGCTCAAGTGCAGCAAGAACCGCGTGGTCTCTTGCGTATCAGTTGCCCGGTCACCTTGGCCCATACGGTCTTGTCGACCGTGTTTGCACAGTTTCTGATTCGCTACCCTCAGGTTGAGCTGGAGGTGGAAGTCAGCAACCGGGTGGTTGATCCGGTGGCGGACGGGATTGATGTGGCTTTGCGAGTGCGCAGCACCTTAAGTGATAGTGCGAGCTATATCGTCAAGCGCCTGGGTGAAACAGGGGCAATTCTGGTTGCTCAGCCTGAACTGCTGGCGCGTTTTGATCCGGTGCGCGGCCCGGCTGATTTGGTGAAATTGCCCACGGTGGCTATGTCGGCCCGACAAGGTCAAAACGAATGGGAGCTGTATGGTCCCGAGGGCGCCAGCCTGACGGTAACGCACAGGCCGCGCTATATGGCCTCGGATTTGCTGACGTTGCGTGAAGGGGTGGAGCAGGGCATAGGTGTGGGTATCTTGCCCGACTATATGTGTTGCGAGGCCTTGAAAGCCGGACGCCTGGTGCAGGTATTGCCACAGTGGGCACCCTTGCCGGGGATTATTCACGCTGTGTTTGCTTCCCGCCGAGGCATGGCCCCGGCGGTACGACATTTTCTGGATTATCTGGGTGAGCAACTGCCGGTGCATCACCCTAAAATTTAAGTGATTCAGCGGGCAGTGGCTGTAAAGGGGCAACTGCGTTGTGCGGGCAGAATGGCCCAGTTCAGATCAATCATGGGACTGCGTTCGGAAGACCAGCGCTGCTCGGCCTGCCCCTTGATAGGGGCTTGCTCGTACAGCTGGAGCAAGGATGCGGGAGGTTTCCCACGGGTCTGGATGCTGTACACAATCAGAGCGCCGCATTCCATATCCTGCGGGAGTGTCAGCCAAGGTGAAGCAGCCGGGTCAGCATCAATAAAGACCATCACATCCTGGCCGGCATGAACGGCAATATTGCCGCCTAGCCAGGTATCGGCTACGACGACTTTAAGTGGGATGCCGGGCATGTGTTCGTTCCAGATGGCTTGCATTTGGGCAGACACTTCCGGGCCGGGGAAGGTGGAGCGAGAGTCCCTACCTTTATGCCAGGCCAATGGGCCACGAGCCAAGGCGTAGCCCGATGCCAGCGATATCTGCAACACGATCACAATAATAGCCACGCGCCGCAGCTGGATCTTGTCCTTGCCGTGCATGACCCAAAGAGCAAAAAAGCCATACAAAACAAAGAAAGTGGTGGCCCAGGAAGCGACCAGACGGGTGCCCATCATGGCTGAAATCAAGACGGTGCTGACGATCGGAGTCAGGCCCACCCACAGCAGGAATTGCTTGTCGCTGCGGGAAATATCATCGGCGTAGCGTTGCTTGTTTTGCAAGGCCGCGTCGGATGGGGCCAGCTTTTTCCTGTCGCGACGATTCCAGATACCCAGCGCAATCATGGCCACAACCATGGGGCTTAGTCTCCCCAGCTGGTCCAGGCTAAACGCCAGCAGTTCCTTGTAGGCCTCCCAGCGGGTATGTGTTTCCAGCGAGCCGTCCATATAGCGGAAGGGGGCGAAGTCGTGCTTCACCAGCCAGTACAGATGGGGCGACAAGACCAGCACATAGGCAAGCAGGGCCAAGCCCAGCCCTATCCAGGTCTGCCGCTGACGCCACATACCGCTGCGCAGGAAATACAAAAAGAAGGCGGTGAACAGAATCACGGCACTGTATTTGGTGACCGTCGACAGCGCAGCGACGGCGCCCAGCCATAACCAGTCTGCCGGTTTCTGGTCGCGGCTGGCGCGATAGAAAAACCAGGTCGCGGCGGTTACGGACCACAGTTGTGCCGTGTTGTGATTAAAAATGGTGCCGCGCAAGGAAAAGTAAATACTGACAGAACTGATCAGCAAGACCATGAAGGCGCGTTCGGGATTCAGAAATTCGCAGGCCAGTTTCCAGATAAACCATAGCCCCAGCACCGAAGCTGTCATGCCCGCGGCAAAGGTCAGCCATGCCGGGCGTCCGACTACGCTGGTCAAGGCGGCCATTACCCACGCTGGGAAGGGCGGATGCTTCAAATAGCCCAGCTCGAAACTGGCCGACCAGACCAGTTCTTCCATGCCGTCCAGATCGGGGGCTTTATGGCTAATCGCCATCAAAACGGTCCACAGCAAAATCATGAATAACAGATACAGCAGCACATAGCGCTGGTAGGTGTTGGGCTGAGCCGATGCTGGGTTTTGGGCAGTCATGCGTCTGGTGAAAGCGTGAAAATAAGCAAGTGTACTTCTTGTGCGTTGAAAAGCCCCGATTGGACAGGCGTCTTAATCTGGGCTACGATGCGCTTCGTCATTAGGGAGTAGCCGCTTCGGTTTACCGAAGATCAGCGTCAACATACTTGACCTACACAGGGTCATGGCGCTGATAGCAACTTAGCCTGGCAAGACTTTTGACCATGGACCTTCGCGTTTGGCCGGGAGGGTTTGTGGTCATTTGTCTCTTATCCGGCCAGGAGTTGTTATGGAAGCGTTGTTTATCTCCACGGGTGTGGTTGCCTTGGCAGAAATTGGGGACAAAACCCAATTGTTGGCTTTTATTCTTGCAGCCCGCTACAAACGCCCTTGGCCCATCATTCTCGCTATTTTCATAGCAACCTTAGTTAATCACGGTCTGGCTGGCGCCATTGGTGCTTGGGTTCCCGCTTTGCTGGATCCGGAAGTGCTGCGTTGGGTGCTGGGTATTTCCTTTCTGGCCATGGCCATCTGGATTCTGATTCCTGACAAGATCGATGATGCCGAAGCCACCCGTACGCGTTTTGGTGTTTTTGGCACCACGCTGGTGACATTCTTCCTGGCCGAGATGGGCGACAAGACACAGATTGCGACGGTCGCTTTGGCTGCTAAATATCAAGAGTTCGGTTTGGTGGTGCTGGGCACGACCTTGGGCATGATGTTGGCCAATGCACCTGCCGTTTTGTTTGGCGAGCGCATTGCCCGCCGTTTGCCGACTCAGTTGGTACACCGGATTGCTGCCTGTATCTTTGCTGTGCTGGGCGTGCTGGCCTTGTTGGGAGGGGCTGAAAGCCTGGGCTTTTAGCGAACTCAGGTACTGGATGCCAATTGTCGTAGTCGGCCTGGGTGGGCTGGTTTGCGACGAGCGGCGTCCATTTTCACAACCGGGGCCAGGATCAAGGGGGCAGCAGAGCGAGTGGGTGGATGAGTATGCGCACTTTCTCCGTGATTCAGGACACTGATAGCCTCTTGCAGTTCGGCCCCATTCTGGTTCAGTTCCTGCGCTGTTTCACTCAAGTCATGGACCAGAGCGGCATTGTCGCTGGTGATTTGGTCCACCTGTTTCAAGGCCTGGGTCAACTGGCCCAAACCGATGCTCTGCTCGCTGGTGGCAGCAGAAATCTCACCCATCAAACCCGCAACCTCAGACACGGATGTCAGGATTTCCTGCATGGTCTGCCCCGCATGGGCGGCGTGGGTGGCACCTTCAGCACTGAGGGTTTGGGTTTCGGTGACCAGTTGCTTGATTTCATCGGCCGCTTGAGCCGCTTGCTGAGCCAGCGAACGCACGGCAGAGGCAACCACCGCAAAGCCTTTACCGGCCTCTCCGGCGCGGGCCGATTCAATTGAGGCGTTGATCGACAGGATATTGGTTTGAAAGGCGATGTTATTGATCATCGACACGATATTGCCGATATGCTGCGAGCTTTCCAGAATCTGCTGCATGGATGAGCTGACTTTCTGAACCGCCTCGTTCCCGCGACCCGCGATATCCGCGCTGCGGCTAGCCAGTTCGTGGCTGGCCTTGGCGTTTTCCGCGGTCTGTAGAACGGCTTGCCCAAAGGAGCTCATACTGGCAGTGGTCTGCTGCATGGAGGCCGCTTGCTCGTGAGTGCGTGCTTCCAGCAGGGCGCTGTTATCCGAGAGCTTGCGTGACACCATTTGATTGTTGCTGCAGCTATGGTCCACGTCGGTACTAATGCTCATCAGGCTCTTACGCATCAGATCCAGATTCTGGCCCAGCGTTTCCAGCTTCTTCACAGCGGGTCCGCGTGTGTTGACTGTCAGGTTGCCTGCGGCAATTTGTTGGGCGATGTGCGTGGCCGTTTTAAACGATCCCAAAACCCGTCGCATCAGCACGGCCTGATAGCCCAAAATCATCAGTGTCCCCACCCCCAGAGAACTGGCCAGGAGGATCATGCTTTGCTGTGGCATTTCCGTATTCAGGATCATGGCAATAATCCCGCCGGTAATACCCAGATTCAACAGGCCTTTTCGTAAAAAGGCGGCCAGCAAACTGGGACCAGCCAGGAAACGAAGGCCGGCAAAAGGGCGACGCCAGCTGCGAGCCGTAATTTGGCCAGCGCGTATCGTTCGGGAACGATTTCGACCTTCGCGCAATTCCTGATAAAACTGTTCAGCTGCTTGAATATCCTGAGGTTTTGCGCGCACACGAACCGACGCAAAGCCGGTTAATTCCCCTTGTTCAATAATGGGACTGGCATGGGCCAGAACCCAATAAAAACCGCCGTCTTTACGGCGATTCTTTACCACCCCCACCCACGAACGGCCCTGTTTTAAGGTATGCCACAAATCTGCAAAAACTTCGGATGGCATATCGGGGTGACGCACGATATTGTGAGGCTCGCCAATCAATTCTTCCCGACTAAACCCGCTCACCTCGACAAAGGCCGGGTTCGCATAAATGATGCGGCCGGCCAGGTCAGTTTTGGAAATGAGATATTGCTCGTCCAGCAGCTCGGTTTCGATGCCGGTAATTGGTAGGTTCTTGCGCATAGCCTTTCCCTTTGTATTTTTGTATCAGCAAAAGACTCGAGATAAACGGATCAATTTCTTGTTGTGAATTTTCGTGAATAGTATCATTTGATTCGTTTTTTATGTCTAAAAATAAAAAAATGATAATCAAATGAAAATTTTTGTCACAAAAAGATCGAAATTGAAAAAATTGATCCTGGCTGATAAAGGGAAGAGGACGTGCTCAGGAGGGCAAGTATTGGGCGTGGAAGGCTTCGCTGAGCAGTTGCAGGAGCAGGGCAATGGGAATGGGCTTGGCCAGGGCTGTTGCTTTGCCGGGCAGACCGCCACGCGCGTGAATATCGGCGGCGCTCAATGCAGAAATCACATAAATCTGGGTATGTTCGGTTTCAGGGGCATCGGCCAGCGCCTTGAGCATGGCAAAACCATCCAGTTTGGGCAGGTTCAGGTCCACGATCAGCACATCGGGGTAGAAATTGCCGGCAGCAATCAGACCTTTCAGGCCATCTTGTTCGCAGCGCAATTCGACCGGGAAGGGCAGATGTTCCATGGCCATGCGGTAAATCGCCAGCAAATCCAGGTCGTCTTCAACGACCAGTACGCGCAGGCAGGGTTCACTGCTGCAAACAGGTAGGCTGGGAGTGATCGGAGCATCAGGCGTCGGGGGGCTGGTTTGCCCACGGCGCTCTTGCAAGATGGCTTGTACGGAATCGCGGTCGATGCGTCGGTGCCCGCCTTGGGTTTTCCAGGCTTTCAGGGTTCCGGCTTCTACCCAAAGTTGTACGGTGCGTACAGACACACCTAGTAAATCAGCAGCCTGCCGAGTGGAGTAAACGGCGTCGTTCATGGAGTCAACAAAATGAAAGCAGGCCAGACCGGGGAAAGAAAGGCTATGGGCCCCGATGTAGCAGTGCAGAGTGTAGAGACGGTATTAGTAAGTACAGAAATACTACTAATGGCAATGGGAAGTGGCCTGTTCACGCCAAGTGATAGGCAGAGTATTCGACACACATGCTTCTAATATCTCCGATTTTCAGATGTTCATGCTTCATCAGGGACTCACTTCAATCGGGCGGGCCTGTGAACCTGGACTCGCCTTGCTGATTTTACGCGTATCCCTTGCGCTGTCGTGTTACCGGACGGGCCCAGTGTGGGGAGCTGAACACACTTATAAGTGTTGATGTTACGGGCGGGTCCGGGCGGTGCTCGGCTTGTCGGGCCGAGAAAAAGGGTGTTAGCACCCTAGCACTTGTTTTTATCGTTAGTCTTGATCCTGGTCAGTCTTTATGAAATAAATAGGAATCCATTTTGTACAAGTTCCCTTGTTTCCTCAAAGAAAATTTATGCGCCTTATGATACGGCTGTTTCTGCCGTTAAGCAGTATGGGCGGTGGTTTTGGAGTAAAACTTTTAAAAAGTACTAATCCCTTTCTTATTGTTCCGCCTGATTGTTATGAAATTTATTTATTAGGCGTTTAACCGTTTTTTCACCCAGGCTGATGCAAAGGCATTGGCAGATCAGTAATCCCATCTAGAAAAATGCTTGGTTTATCCGCTGGACTGGCTTTTTGTCGCATGGAGATTGAAACCACACTGAGGCAGGCCTGGTGCTTGTTTTGGGACGAAAATAGGGGATTGGCTTGTTGCTCACACTATTTACCAGTTTTTTGATCGGGCAACGTTTGTTTGACCGAGCGAGCGTGCCTAAATGGCCGGGACAGGCTTATGAAAAAGCACATCGCTTTGAGCAAATGCTGGATGCCTTGCCCGATGCCATTGTCATGTTCGATTCCTGTGGGCGAATTGAGGGTTGTAATCGGGCCATGCGGCGTTTGCTGGATACGCCGGAATTGGCCAATGACAACGATGATTTAATCGATTTTTTCCAGAATCTGGAAAAAGGAATACGGGCAGATTTAGCGTATTTGCTCCCTGGGATTAGTCAGGTTATTAACCGCGAAAAAAATCCTTTTTACTACATGCACCGGGATGGGGAAGGGGAACAGGCCCGTGCCCTGGAGTTTCATGCCTATGCGGCCTCCGATTCAGACAGCGCAACTTTGTTGATGATTCGCGATGTCAGCACAAAAATGCAACAGGAGCGCGATCGTGCCGACTGTTTTGCCATGGCTGCCCATGAAATACGCTCTCCGCTGGCCGCCATCAGCGGCTATATCCAATTGCTGCAACTGGAGACAACCCCGTCAGCCTGGGCCAGCAAGATCTACTCTCAATTACATGAAAAGGTTCGTGGCGTTGATGTGCTGCTGGATGATTTGACGCGCTTGAATCGCATGGAGTACGAGGGGACGAGCATGCAGGAATGGCGCGAGTCCGATTTGCGTGCTGTGCTGCGCCTGAGTCTGCGCCCCTTTCACGAACAGCGCCACCGCATTTACCTGGATGTGCCCGAGTATGGCTTATGGGCCAAGGTGGATATCGTTCCTTTATTGGTAGCTCTGCGCAATGCGCTGGAAAATGCCCTGAAGTACTCCGCGCCAGACACCATGGTGACCCTGCGCTTGCAGCCGGGCGAAACCGGTTGGGCTCGGATAGAGGTCCTGGATCAAGGGCCGGGAATTGATCCGCTCTATAAAGAGAAGGTCTTTGACAAGTTCTATCGCCTGCCCGGCCAACAGGTGCAAGGAAGCGGTCTGGGCTTGTCCATTTTGCGCTCGATTGTTCACCACCACGGGGGCAGAGTCTATTTCAAGGACCGTCCGGGTCCAGGAGCGCATTTGGTCATGGAATTGGTTCTGCTGCCTTCCGCGTCGTATATACCTTAATCTTCCCTAAAATAGGGTTATTTTCATATATTTAAGTTTGATATAAGGTACAATTTGCGCTCTTTTCGATGAAGCGAGGTGATCGCCATTCCAGGTGCACCTCGCTTTGAAGTTTTTACGTTGCGGTCGTCTCGTTGGTAGGGAGCGCAAAATCTGTTAAAGGAGCACACGATTATGCAAGGCTTGCACTTGACCGCAGACCTTTACCAATGTGCATGCAGCCCGGAGCTGCTGATCGATGCCCAGAAACTGGCTGATTTTTGCCGTCAGCAGACTATTGATGCAGGGCTGACGATTGTTGGTGAAGAGTGGCAGGCATTTCCCGAATTTGAAGGGCAGCCTGGTGGTGTTACCGGGGTACTGTTATTGGCCGAGTCTCACTTGGCCATCCATACCTGGCCAGAGCGTGATGGCGTGACGCTGGACGTCTATGTCTGCAATTTCATGCAGGACAATTCGGGCAAGGCGACCCGCCTGATTGACGGTATTGAGCAGGCTTTCAAGCCCGGCCAAGCCCAGCGTAATCGCTTGTGGCGTGGCGAGGCTGATGGCCCGGCCCATGCTGGTGAACTGCTGACGGAAAACCTGAATCAGGATGCACTGTACGGCTTTCGCTTCACCGAGCGCTTGCTGGAGCGCCAGACTGCTTTTCAGCGTCTGGAGTTGCTGCGTTCCGAAACCTTGGGTAAGACCTTGCGCCTGGACGGTTGCATGATGACTTCCGAGGCCGAAGAGTTCTTCTACCACGAAGGTCTGATTCACCCGGCCGCTATGGCTCACCCGAATCCACGCCGTGCCCTGATTGTGGGCGGTGGGGATGGTGGAGCCCTGGAAGAGTTGTTGAAGTACCCCAGCCTGGAGCGAGTCTCTCTGGTTGAGCTGGATGGGGAAGTGATCGAGGTGGCCCGCGAGCACTTGCAGTCCATTCACAAGGGGGCGTTTGATAACCCGCGTGTACAAATTCAGATCGAAGACGGCGCGAAGTTCCTGGCCAATACACAGGAACGCTTTGACTTGATCTATCTGGACCTGACCGACCCCGAAACTCCGGCCGGTCCCTTGTACACGACTGCCTTTTTTGAGTCCTGCAAACGTGCGCTGGCAAGTGGTGGTGCTTTGGTATTGCACCTGGGTTCGCCTTTCCACGAAAGTCAGCAGGTCAAGAACCTGAGCGAATCCCTCGCCAGTGTGTTTGCACAAGTGCATGGCTACGGTCTGCATATCCCGCTGTACGGCTCTTACTGGGGGCTGGCAATTGCCTCCGACGAGCTGAACCCGCGTGCTTTCTCCGCCGATCAAATCCAGGAACGACTGGAGCAGCGTATGAGCAACGAGAACCAGGATTCCCTGCAGTTCTACAACGCTGACATTCATGGCGCCTTGTTTGCACTGCCTACTTTCTACCGCCGCCTGATGCCTGTGAATGAGGTCAATCTGGAAGAGGTCTGTTGAGCAGGTTCTGGACAGTTTGAGTCTGCCTTCGGGCAGATTTCGTGATGAAAAAGCCCCTGATCTTGTTAAGGTCAGGGGCTTTTTCTGTTCAGGGGGAAGCTGGATAGAGCCTTATTCCTTATCCGCCCCACGATAGCGCTGGTAAGGCAGGACGTTCCAGGTGCGTGTGGTCAACTGCTTGGCAGAAATCACGGTCGGAATATCATCCAGCAAGCTGCGGGCCGAATGCAGCTCGCGCACGACTTCCTGCTTGTCCTGATACATGAACTCGTCCGAGGCTTCTTCCGGTGCTTGCTGCTGCTTTTCTTCCAGATCGCTGATCAGACGTTCCTGCTGGAAGCGCAGGGCAGCACGTGCATCCTCGATCCAGGCGGCTTGCATGCTGCGGTTGTGATCCACCACGGCGCTGTACTCGGTGTACACCCCGTTGTAGATATCTCCCGCATGGTGCCGCACGTCGTGGCTGGCGATTTCCAGATCGCGCACCGTCAACTGAGATGGATCCAGCGGTTCACTACGCTTGGCCCCGCCCAGACGGGTGTACTGGGTGTAGTAGGGGAACATGCTCTGGATAACTTTGCTGACGGGCTGGATTGCTTCGCCTTCCTCGCACAGTCCTTTGGGCTGTACGCCTTGCATGGCCGGCAGAATGGATTCAGGGCGACAAATTTCCTTGGGCGGCATGATGCCGTGACGCAGCATCTCGCGAATGCCGGTGCCGGAGATGGTCAGCCTGAAGCGATCATCGTGAGGGCAGGTCTCGGAGGTGGCATGGCAGGCACAACGCGTGCAGTAAAACACTTCGTGGAACAGGCGCACATCAATGCCCATTTCCTTGGGGCTGAACTGATCGAAAATACTGTGGCTGGCGTACTTGTCGTAGTAGCTGCCAATCCCGGCGTGATCCCGACCAATCAAGGCGTGGGTGCACCCATAGTTCTTCATGATCAGGGCATGCAAAATGGTTTCGCGTGGGCCAGCAAAAATATAGGTGACGCGCAACGGTGACAGGATGGCACGGTCCTTGGGGTAGTAGGTATCCAGTACGTTTCGGTAGGCCATCATGCGGAACTCGTGGCGCACGTATTCACGCTTGGCCATCTCTACCAGTGGCTGCAGGAATAGGCCATCAATCCCTTCCAGCGCATTGCGGTGAATGTACTCGTGGCCACGGTGCAGCGGGTTTGCGCCGGTGATAAAGCCTGCCACGGAATTGAATTTCTTTTCTTCGTAGAACAGGCGCCACGTGTCTTTGGGTTCGCGGCGCAGCTTCTCGAACGGGCCCCAGTCCACACGCTGCAGCAGGTGCAAGGTGCCACCCAGGGACACATCGCCCATGCGGCGGTAAATGGAGTCCACACCGGGGTGATTTCTGTCCGTGGTGCCAAACAGTTGCTGAGCGCGTTGCTCCTTGTCGTAGGAGAAGATGTCCTCGATGCTCAGGATGGCTACCGGCTCGTTGTCGCTATTGGTCAGCGCCACTTCAGAGCCGACCGAAAGTCCTTTAATAATGTCGCGGTTGCGATCGCCAATCGGGGCGAAGCTCAGCGGCACAGGCCACACCACACCATTACTCAAACGACCCTCTTTGAGCACGGAGTTGTAGTCGGCCTCGTTCATGAAGCCTTTGTTGGGGGAGAGCACGCCCGTAGCAATCATCTCGATGGTGATGACGGCTTCCAGATCCACGCGGATGCTGGGCAGGGTGCGCGCACGTTCGATCTCGTCCTTGACGCGATCCTCCGGGACAACCTGGTTGACCAGTGTTCCACCGTGCGGTTGCTGTGGATAGCGATCAAAGTTCAATGTTGAGTGGTTCATATTGCCTCCTTTAATTTGCCCCGCATGACGATGAAAGATAGTTTTTTTGTCGGGGCGTTTTTCGTTTGCGAGTGATAGATGAGTTCTGGACTGGAGCAGTGACTCCCCGGTTTCAAACGCTCTATTTCTTCTTGTGATGCCAGACGAAAGCTCTTCGTCCAAACAGGTGATGCAGCGCTGGCTTGAATACCGCCTGCGCATCGTTGTGCTGCGCTTGTTAAATGCGACATGAGGACAGGAATGCAGGCATCGTTCCGGGTTTGTCGGTGCGTGAGGTGCTCCTCACCGTGGCTCATGATGCTGCGGGTGCTGCTTGCCCCAGGAGATCTGTCCTGAAAATCAAATTGGGTATAGGTGATAAGCCCTAGTTTTCCGAGCTCAGATCCTGCTGGAACTGTCTTAGTATTACTCACAATCGCGAGAAAAATCATCGCGTTATACCAAAGTAGGAGACAGTGCAGATGACGCCAGCTTGGGTGGTGTTGGCCTCGTTGATTTACGCCGCAATTTTGTTCGCCATTGCCTGGTTCGGGGACAGGAATCCTTTGTATACTCAGCGCCCCTGGTTGCGACCTACGGTCTACAGCCTGGCCCTGGCTGTGTACTGTTCGTCGTGGACGTTTTACGGCGCGGTCGGGTCGGCCGTGCGCTATGGCATTGGTTTTCTGCCTATTTATCTTGGCCCCATGCTGATGCTGCTGTTTGGCTGGCGGATTATTGAACGCCTGGCGCTGGTGGCTCAATCCCAGAACACGGTTTCCATTGCGGACTTCATGGCCAGTCGTTATGGGCGCTCGCAGCGCTTGGCGGCCATGGTGGCGGGGATTGCCGTGGTGGCGGCCGTGCCGTATCTGGCCCTGCAATACAAGGCGGTGGCCTTGAGTTTGAGTGTGCTGGCCGGGACGGAGTTTCACGCCGGGCTGTTTGGCGATCCGGCCTTGTATGTTGCGATTTTGATGGCCTTGTTTTCCATTCTGTTTGGAACACGCCAGGTGGACGCGACCGAGCATAGACCGGGTTTGATGCTGGCCGTGGCCTTTGAGTCCGTGGTGAAACTGGTGGCCTTGGTGGCGGTTGGCCTGTTCGCCTTTCGCTGGTTTGGCAAGACTGAACTGAATATGGTGGGGGCCGTCAGCACACTGTTCGAGAACAGTCCGCCGGTGGGTTTTGTCGGTCAAACCTTGCTGGCCTTTGCCGCGATTATTTGTTTGCCCCGTCAGTTCCATGTGGCCATTGTGGAATGTGGTGACGTGGTGGATATACGGCGGGCGCGCTGGTTGTTTGGGGCGTATCTGCTGGTGGTCAGCGTCATGGTCTTGCCTATTGCTGCTGCAGGGGTCAGCCTGTTTGGCGTCGGGGGCGAGGGCGTGGCACCGGACAGTTTTGTGCTGGCCTTGCCCCTGTCGCAAAACCAGGTTGGCTTGGCCTTGATGGTTTACATAGGCGGTTTTTCGGCTGCAACTGGCATGGTCATTGTGACCAGTGTGGCGCTCTCAACCATGGTCAGTAATGACTTGGTGATGCCTTTGTTGCTGCGTCGTGGCTGGGCGCAGTATCAGCAAAGTACGGTGGCTTCCACAGTGCTATGGATACGCCGTGTCGCCATCATGGCGCTGGCGGGTGTGGCTTACGGCTATTACATGCTCAGCGGCAGCGATACGACCCTGGCCGCGTATGGGCTGATGGCTTTTGTGGCGGTTGCGCAGTTTGGGCCGGGCTTGATTGGTGGTTTGTATTGGCGCGGTGCCAGTCGACAGGGCGTAGAGGCCGGACTGCTATTGGGCTTTGCCATCTGGGTCTATACCTTGCTCTTGCCGACGCTGACCGAGGTGGGCTGGCTGGCGGATGATTGGTTGTATCACGGGCCATTTGGCCTGTCCTGGCTGCGCCCTTATCAACTTTTTGGCGTAGAGGGCTGGGACCCGCTGACACATGGCACTTTCTGGTCCCTGCTGTGCAATATCAGCGCCTTTTTGTGGGTGTCCTGGCGCCGGCGTCCGGGCTTGGGAGAGCGCTTGCGGGCCGAACCGTTTCTTAATCCTTATGCGGAGCGGCAGACCTTGGCGGCCCGTCATTCTTATGGGGATTTGTCGGTCCAGGATTTGCTGCTTTTGGCAGAGCGTATCGTTGGTAAAAAAATGGCGAAGCGGGCTTTTGAAACGCAGGCCAGACAGGCCAAGCAATCGCTGGAGCCTGGTTTGCGGGCGGATAGTTCCTGGGTGCATTTCACGGAGCTATTGCTGGCAGCTGCGGTGGGGGCCGCGTCCGCGCGCCTGGTGCTGACCAGCGCCTTGCGTGGTTCGGGCATGGAGGTGGCTGCCATCATGGCCGTGCTGGATGAGGCGGGGCAGGAACTGCGTTTCAATCGGGATATTTTGCTGGCCACCCTGGAGAACATTGATCAGGGTGTCAGTGTGGTGGATGCGGACATGCGGCTGGTCGCCTGGAACCAGCGCTATCAGCAGTTATTCGATTACCCGCCCAGCATGTTGTACGTGGGGAGGTCCGTGGCGGACCTGATTCGCTTTAATGCCGAGCGGGGCAAGGTCGATGGCGTGGAAAGCATAGGGGTGGAACAAGCCATAGAACGTCGTATTCAGTTCATGCGCGAAGGCTCTTCCTATGTGACTCAGCGTATGTTGAATGACAAGCAGGTGATCGAGCTGCGGGGGCGGCCTTTGCCGGGCGGCGGTTATGTCACCAGCTATAGCGATATCACGCACTACAAGCGCGTGGAGCGCGAGCTGCGAGAGATGAACGACAGCCTGGAGCAGCGTGTCGCGGTGCGTACGCAGGAGGCGGAAAAAGCTCAGGAGTCTCGTACCCGATTCCTGACGGCCGTCAGCCACGATGTGCTGCAACCGATTAACGCGGCACGTCTGTTTGCGTCGGCCTTGCGCGATACGAATGACCTGGCGGAGATGCCCAATCTGGCCGAACGAGTCGATACCTCTTTGCGTACGGCGGAGGAATTGCTGGAAGGCCTGCTGGATATTTCCCGTCTGGATGCCGGAGCCTTGAAGCCGGATCTGGGCGTGATCAATGTGCAGCATTTGCTGCAGCATTTGGCAGACCAATACGCTCCTATGGCTGCACGACGTGGTATCCAGTTGCGGATTCATGCTCGACCTTTACAGGTGTATAGCGACCATCGTCTGTTGCGGCGCGTGCTGCAGAATTTCCTGGCCAATGCCTTGCGGTACACCCAGGAAGGACGAGTGGTGTTTGGCGTGCGTGTCCGGGGCGAGGAGCTGGAGTTTCAGGTCTGGGACTCAGGCCAAGGTATCCCGCCACATCATATTCAGCAGATTTATGCGGAGTTTCATCGCTATGAACAAGCCTTCGATTGGGATGGCCGTGGCCTGGGCTTGGGCCTGTCCATTTGCCAACGTATTGCGGTCTTGCTGGGGCACACGCTGGATGTGCGATCCGAAGTGGGGCGTGGCAGCATGTTCTCCATTCGCGTTCCTTTGAGTGACGCTACGCAGGCCAGCAGTCAGCAAAATAACGAGTCCAGCAAGCCAGCCGATGGCTTGCCTTTAACAGGCTTGCGTGTGCTGTGTCTGGATAACGATCTGGATATTATTGCGGGTATGGAAGTGCTGCTGGGGCGTTGGGGAGCACAAATTATCACCGCCAATACGGTAGATAGCGCTTTGGAGAAAATTGCCTTGAGTCCCGATGTCTTGCTGGTGGATTATCACTTGCATGATAGGCTGGACGGCTTGCAGGCACTGCAACTATTGCGTCTGCATCTGCCTCATGCGCAAGGCGCTTTGTTGACGGCGGATGGTAGCGACGAGCTGAAAGCAGCGGCTCGACAATATGGCTATCTGGTGCTGACCAAGCCGGTAAAGCCCGCTTCACTGCGAGCTTTTTTGGCCGCACAAATTAAAACGTATTAGCGTCCTGAGATTCGTCCTGATTCAGGCCAAGATGACTGGCCATCAAGACGGCCTGAGTGCGATTGGAAGCACCGAGCTTGCGCAGGATGGCCGTCATGTGCGCCTTGATGGTGGCTTCCGAGACATTCAGTTCGTAGGCAATTTGCTTGTTCAGTTGCCCGGTGCTGAGCATTTGCAGAACGCGAAATTGTTGCGGTGTCAGCTCGCGCAATTTCGCCGCGACCTCCCGTTCGTCCAGGCTGATGCCCGGAGAGGAAGAGCCGATTTCCGGCAACCAGGTGCCACCATCCAGAACCACCTGCAGGGCTACGCCCAGCGTCTGTGCATCAATGGATTTTGGGATGAAGCCCATGGCTCCGTGATCCATGGCGCGGCGCATGAAGCGTGCCTCTTCATGGGCGGTGACCAGAATGATGGGCAGGCAGGGGTAGGTCGCGCGTAAATGGACTAGAGCGCTGAAACCGATTGCCCCTGGAATATCCAGATCCAGCAAGAGCAGATCGGCGTCAGGATGGTCGTCGACCAGGGGATACAAATTGGAGATACGATCCGCTTCGTAGATGGCCGTGCCGGGAAACAGGTTGGCGACGACGCCTCGTAACGCCTCACGAAATAGTGGGTGATCGTCAGCAATGAGCAGTTCATTCATGTGAGGATTATGCCATGTTCAAGTTTCTGTAATGGTGCCTGCCAGGATGAGCTGCACATCAGTAAAAACAGGGCACCGAAATGCCCTGTTTTCTGTTCCAGCGTGCTGATTGAATCAGCGTAAAAGCCTTAGTGAGCGCTGGCGCTGGCAGCACCAATGCCGGTTTGACTGCGTACGGTCAGAGCTTCGAAGGCTTCGCGTTCCTTGGCAGCGCGTGCGCTGTTATCCAGGGTCGAGAACAGCCAGATCGAGAAGAAAGCCAACGGAATGGACAGGATGCCAGGGTTAGGGAAGGGGGTGATGGGCTCGGCAAAACCGAAGACATCCACCCACACCGTGCTGCTCAGGACCACCCACACCGTGGCGGTGACCAGGCCCAGAAAACCGCCAATGGTGGCACCACGCGTGGTGCAGCCACGCCAGGCAATCGACAGCACCAGGACCGGGAAGTTGGCACTGGCTGCAATGGCAAAGGCAAGGCCCACCATGAAGGCGACGTTCTGGTTTTCAAAGATAATGCCCAGCAAAATCGCCAGCACACCCAACACCACTGTGGAGATACGCGAAATGCGCATCTGGTCTTTTTCGGTGGCGCGGCCTTTGGCAATGACGTTGGCGTACAGGTCATGCGAAATGGCGGCGGCACCGGCCAAGGCCAAGCCTGCAACCACGGCCACAATCGTGGCGAAGGTAACTGCTGCCAGGAAGCCCAGCAACAGGTTGCCGCCTACTGCATTGGCCAGGTGCACCGCCACCATATTGGTGCCGCCAATCAGGTTGGTCAGCATATTGAAGGAGCCGTCCGGACCCGTCTGGAAGTACTCGGGATGCTTGACCAGCAAGGCAATCGCACCGAAACCGATGATGAAGGTCAGCAGGTAGAAGTAACCAATAAAGCTGCTGGCATAGATCACGGATTTGCGGGCTTCCTTGGCGTCCGCTACAGTGAAGAAACGCATCAGGATATGGGGCAGACCTGCGGTACCGAAGGCCAGCGCAATACCCAGGGACAGCACGTTCAGCGGGTTGCTGCTGACGGCAGCGCCGGGCTCAAGAATGGCGTGTCCGGTAGGGTGCGTTTCCACGGCAGCGGCCAGCATGCTGTCCACATCCCAGTAGAATGCTGCCAGAACCAGAATTGTCATCAGCGTGGCACCGAACAACATCAGTACGGCCTTGATGATTTGCACCCAGGTGGTGGCCGTCATGCCGCCAAAGGTGACGTAAATCATCATCAGCGAACCTACAATCACCACGGCCACGTTGTAGTCCAGACCAAACAGCAGCACGATCAGCTTGCCAGCGCCGACCATTTGCGCGATCAGGTACAGGGCGATGATCAATAGGGAGGCACTGGCCGCCAGAATCCGCATGGGGTTTTGCGACAGGCGAAACGAGGTGACGTCGGCAAAGTTGTAGCGGCCCAGATTACGCAGGCGCTCTGCAATCAGGAACATCACAACCGGCCAGCCGAACATGAAGCCGATGGCGTAAATCATGCCGTCGAAACCGCTGACGTACACCATGCCCGCAATCCCCAGGAAAGAAGCGGCGGACAGATAGTCCCCGGCAATTGCCAGGCCGTTTTGAAAGCCGGTCAAACCGCCACCGGCGGTGTAAAAGTCGGACGTGGTGCGTGTACGGCGGGCCGCCCACCAGGTAATGACCATGGTCCCGGCAATAAAGATCAGGAACATCACAATGGCAGAGGTATTGGCCTGGCCGGAAGAGGCTGCCATGGCATTGCCACTGGCCATGCCAAACAGGCCCAGGCTCAGAAGTAGTTTCTTCATGTCACGTCCTTCATGATTTGAGCCAGCAAGGGGTCATACACCTTGTTGGAAATGTAGACGAAGGTGGACACCAGGACGACGGCACTAATGAGCACAATGGCGGCGCTAAGCACGCCAATGGTCATGGTCATGGAACCGACAGAACGGCTGAAAAGTTCGGGGTCAAAGGCCAGGGTCAAGATAAAACCGGCGTACACAATCACGGTCAAGCCGAAAAAAATCAGGCTCATGCGGTTGCGTCTTCTAAGCAGTTCTTGATAGGCAGGGTGCTGAGTTACTGCCGTCACGACAGTATTGGCTGAGCTCATTCTTATGTCTCCTTATGGGGTTTGATGATTCTTGGCATCGAGGCTCTCTAAACACGGCGTGTACAGAGAGTTGGCGCTTGAGGGCGCTCTGTGTACAGCATGTATAGAACGAATCAACTTTTCCCAACAGGCGACTTTGGTCGTAGATGAGGGGGGAGAAGGCTCTGATTTTGGAGCCTTGGTTTAGCTGGGCGGGGCAAATGATGCAGGAGACGCACAGGCACAAGAGCTGGTCTCTTCTGCTCTGAGTAGCTTGCAGAGCTTGAAAAGGGAGTTTTTTTGTTAGTTCAAAACAGCGCGTCAGCGGTGGCCAGTTCTTGTTCTGATTCATCACGGCGATCAGCGCCACGTACTTTCAGTATTTCGGACAGCAGCAGATGAGACAGGCTGGCAACGGCCACCGAATTATCAGGCAGCGCTTCAGGCCCAGGCTGGCAGGGCAGGGACCAGCGGGTTTTGGGCCGCTCTTTGTAATCCTGGTCGGTGATCAGCACGATGTCCGCACAGCGTGTTTCCAGGCGTCCGATCAGCTCCGGCATGTGGCTGGGGCGTGGATGCAAATCAAAAACAATCACGACATCCTGGTGCTGAATGTCGGCCAGGTAGTCGGAGACGGTTTGCCCCGCTCCGGGGATAAGCCGTACGCCCGGCATGAGTTTGGACAAATGCCAGTAAAAATGCCCGGCCAGAAAGTAGTTTGCCTGCAAACCCACCAGCCAAACCTGCCGCGCACGGCTGATGGCCTGACTGGCTTCCTGCAGAACAGAATGGGACAGATGCCGATAGGTATTGCCCAGCTTGCTATAGCTTTCCTGCAAGTGTGAGTGCAAGGCGGCCTCGCCCGGAGATAGCGGCTGGTGGACCGAGGTGAAGGAGTCATCCGTTCTTTCCGTGCGAATCTGCTTGCGTGCCGCTTCGTAGTTGGCGTATTCCAGACGACGGATCAGACGTGTGACAGTGGCATTGGAAACTTGGGCCAGACTGGCGAGTTCCGAGGCGTTGTAGCTGGATAAATCACCCGAGAAATCCAGTGTGAATTGGGCCAGACGTCGCTCGGAGGCGGGGAGATCACTAAGAATAGCGCGTACACGATCAAGAAAAGAGATGTTGCTGGTGTCTGGCATGGTGCTGGGCATAGCCCTGTTTTTTTGATTCAGGAAAAGCGGGTGCGGCGGGGAACCAATTGTGGTTCCTGTGTACGGGCAGGGAATTTCAAGTTCACATCATACCTGAGTACAAGATGCGTTTAATTTCCCTGAAAACCGTTTAATTTTGACTCTGTTTGACTGCTTGTGATTGATTAATCAGCAGTATTTTTTCCGAAAATGAATTAGCCAATAGCTTTGAAATAATCCTGTGCGGCGATCAGGGCATCCGTAAAGGAGCCGTGTACAAACTCCGTGCTGATCGCCACCATCAAGTTCGAGGGCAGGCCAAAGTCTTCGATCAGCGCACCATTGCGATCACGCCAGATCTGGCTGGCCGGGTCCAGCACAACTGGGCTGTAGTGCTCGCGTACGGTGTCCAGAACGGTATCGGCGGTAGAGCGGTAGGTAAAAACAGGCAGGCCCTGGGCTACGGCGTAACCGATTTCAAAAGCGGTGCCGGTATCAATCTCTGCGCCTCGAAAGGGCGTGATGTTGGCCAGAACCGCATCGGCTTGGTCCAGTAGACGAATATTGTGGTGGTAGATAGCCGAGGCCTCGATCTCTTCCTGATCAACGGGATGCAAGGGCTTGAAGCCAAAGTCTCGTACCAATTGCTTGTGCAGCTTGGCACGCTCGGTGGCATCGCTGAAAAACACATCAGGACCCGCTAAATAGATACGCTTCATCTTGGCTCCTTGTTGATTCGGGGTGAAGGGAAATCGTGCCGGTTCAGGCTGGGCTGCTGGCCGCTGGGGCAAACCGGAATTTGTGAGACATGGCTGTTCTGAACCCATAGCAGGCTATTCGTGGTGGCCATCTGAATGATGATATACGATCCCATCAGCCTGAACATGGCGCTGGGTGTAAGGACCTGGCACGGGTTTGCGGTTTGTCGTTTGGCCTGTTGCTCTAGCGTCACGGATGGTGAGGTGCAGTCTTGTGGTAGGCAAGACTGGGTTGCAGCACATAAGAAAAAGGGACCGATTCAGGTCCCTTGTTTTCCTTGGAGGTTGCGATCTTCAGTTGGCATTACCGCGTCGATACAGACTTAACGCAATACCCAGACCTGCCAGCATGCCAGCACAAGCCCGGTTCAACCAACGCATAGCCTTGCCGGAAAGCAGCCGCATGGCGTGATGGCCACCCACGGCGTAGACAGTCATTAAAGCCATATCAATCAGGGCTGTGACCAAGGCCAGTGTGATGTACTGAACGGCAATCGCTTCTTCCGGACGAATGAATTGCGGCAAAAATGCAGAGAAGAACAGCAGCGCTTTAGGGTTGGACAGGGCAACCAGCAAAGATCGCAGAAAAGCCGCGCGACCCGTCCGAACTTTTTCCGTGGGAGTGTCCGTCTGGATAGATCTGACCGGAGCGTGCCAGAGACCATAGGCCAGATAGAGCAGATACGCCGCACCTATCCACTTCACCACTGTGAAAAGCTGCTCGGAGGCAAGCAGCAGCGCGCCCAGTCCACAGCCGACAGCAGCAATCAGAATCAGGTCCGAGAGCGCCGCACCCGCAATACCGCATGCTGCGATCCGTTTGCCGCCATGTGCACCATTGTTCAAGGCAAGCAGCATGGTGGGACCCGGCATGATAGTGACGGCCGATACTGCAACGATATACAGAGAAAGGCTGGCTAAATCCACGAAGATTCCTTGGTAAGAGTCTGATTGCAGAAGCATTGAGTGCCTGCGCACTCAAGCATGGCGGCGGGTGCTTGGGCTGAGGCAATCAGGCGTTGCTTGATCGGCCTACAAAAAAGGCCAGCCTGAATGGCTGGCCCCTTGTGCGTCAAGATATCAAATCAGGCACGGCCTGGTTCGAGTGTTGCCGCAGCGGTAAACAGCACGTCGGTCGAGGAGTTCAAGGCCGTTTCTACCGAGTCTTGCACCACCCCAATCACGAAACCTACACCAACGACTTGCATGGCGACATCGTTGGAAATTCCGAACATATTGCATGCTAGTGGAATCAGCAGCAAAGAGCCACCGGCCACGCCAGACGCACCGCAAGCCGCAATGGTAGCCACCAGGCTCAGCAACAGGGCGGTAGGCAGGTCAGCCGGGATTTCCAGTGTGTGCACCGCAGCCAGCGTCAAGACGGTAATCGTGACGGCAGCACCGGCCATATTGATGGTGGCACCCAGTGGAATTGACACCGAGTAGGTATCTTTATGCAGGCCCAGGCGTTCGCACAAAGCCATGTTCACAGGGATGTTGGCCGCAGAACTGCGGGTGAAAAAGGCTGTGATACCGCTTTCACGCAGGCAGGTGAATACCAGCGGGTAGGGGTTGCGACGAAGCTTGGCAAACACGATCAAGGGGTTGATGACCAGAGCCACCACCAACATGCAGCCTACCAGCACGAGCAGCAGCAAACCGTATTGGCGCAGCGCATCAAAGCCCGATTCAGCAATAGTGACTGCTACCAGACCAAAAATACCCAGCGGTGCAAAGCGAATGACCAGGCGCACCAAGGACGACACGGCATTGGCCATATCGGTCAGCAGGTCGCGAGAGCCTTGCGAGCCGTGTTTCAGTGCCAGGCCCAGAGCAATAGCCCAGGCCAAAATGCCCATGTAGTTGGCGTTGAGCAAGGCATCAACCGGGTTCACCACAATGCTGGTCAGCAGATCCAGCAATACCTCAACGATATTGCCAGGAGGGTTCAAGGTGGCATCGGCCAGATCCAGCTTGAGCTTGACGGGGAAGGCGAAGCTGGCGATTACGGCAATCAGTGCAGCCAGGAAGGTGCCCAGCACGTACAAGAGCAAAATAGGACCCATGCGGGTGGAGGACTGGGCTTTTTGGTTGGCAATGGAAGACATCACCAGAACAAACACCAGAATCGGCGCAACCGACTTCAAGGCAGAGACAAATAATTGGCCCAGCAGGGCGATCGAGTGCGCGGCATCGGGAGCAAAGCGTCCCAGCAAAATACCGGCGACCAAACCGATCACAATTTGAGTAACAAGACTGCCGTGCAGGATAAAGCCTAATGGGCCTCTGGCTTGATTGGCGGGATGGGCCATGAAAAGCGACTCCAAACAAATGGGTAGGCGTGAAGTACGTGAAAAACGCTCTGGCGAGGACTCAGCCAGAGCGCGGAAGAGGGTTATTCTAGCACTAGGCGCTATACATTTTGTAGCCGATGTGATATGGTTGCTAATCCACATGGGGTCGACATGGCTTCGACGTGGGTCAAGAAGCAGATCAGGGCGTGTCGAGCACCAGTACGCTCGTAAATCCACTGGAAAACTACAAACGCCAACGACGAGCGTTTCGCTCTAGCCGCTTAAGGCTGGGCCACTGCACTAATTTGTCTTTGGGTTAGGTAGGGCAACCTACAGCAGTGTTATTTACAAAGAATCGAATCGGCCTGCGCCACGAAGTCCGGTTCTAAAACTTAGTGGATCGCCAAGGAAAGGCCTGTCAATTGGCACAGTCCAAGGTTAAAACTTAAAATTAATTGACTACACATGTAGAACTGTCTGTGGACGGCTTGCGGACGGGGGTTCAATTCCCCCCGACTCCACCAAAATTTCTTGAAAAATCAGTATGTTAAAAAAAGATCGTGTCAGAATTTCTGACACGATCTTTTTTTATTGTGTTGAGTGAAGAGCGATGAGTCGGTTGCGTACTACTTGGGTCCCGAAAGTGGCCTCCGCCTTCTCCCCGGCTTGGGAGTTCGCGTCAGGCATCCATTTTCCGTAGACCTTGGCAATCATCGTCCAGTCTCTATGTCCCATTTGTTTAGCGACCCACATGGGGTTCTCTCCGGCGCTGAGCATCATTGAGGCATAGGTATGCCTGGTTTGATAAGGCCATCTGTAGCGAACACAAGCTGTTTTGAGTAGCTGGGTCCAGGTATCTCTGATTGGCTTGTCACCTGTCCATCGCTGGTTGGTGCGTGGATTGAGGAAGATAGCTTCGCCTTTGTTCGCCGTGTATTGCCGTTGAGAGAGGAGGGCCTCCAGAGCAGGAGCCAGAATCTTGATTTGTCTGCGTCCTGCCATGGTTTTAGTGGTTTCGGCTACACCCTTGGCTGCCTGGGTAATGGCTCGACGGATATTGATCAGATTTCGATCGAAGTCGATATCAGCCCAGTTCAAGGCGATGAGTTCGCTCGTGCGGACACCTGTCCAGAACGCAAACTGTATCTGATGCCGTAGCTGTGGGTCAGCGGTGGCCAGGATAGAAGTTTGCTCGGACAGTGTGAACGGATCGATATCGTCGACTTCTTTGACTTTGGCTTTGCGTTGGAAGCAGTAGTTGGCCATGCAGTTGATATCAAGCAGCTCGTCGTCAACCGCATCTGAAAGTGCTTTGCGTATCACGCTCTGGATGTTGACCAGTCGTTTGTTTCCGCATGGCATTGTTTCTAGCCACTCTTTGATTGCCCGTCGTTTTAACTGAGGGAGCAAAAGGTCGCCGAATTGAGGAACAATCAGATTGTCCACAATTTTTCTGTAGCCTTCGTAGCTAGATGCCTTTAAAACAGCTTTTTGTGAACGGAGCCAATGTGTGAGGTAGTTGGAGATTTTCTCAGTGTGGCCACTAGTAGTTATGTGTTTTTTAACTCTAGGGCTGTTTGGGAAATGAGCGGCATATTCGAATGTCCCATCTTTGATGGCGCTTAGAATAACAGACCGCTTTTTCTGGGCTACCTCAAGATTTTTAGGAGTTGGGATTAGCGGAATAATCTCCCGATAACGTACTCCACCATACTGAAATGAAATTTGAATACTGGTTTTTGAGGCGGGAGTGACACCGCAACTATTTTTGCTCATAAGGTACTGAGATCCGTCACTGCCGCTAATAGGCAGTAAAAATTCCAGAACTTCATGTGAAGCCCAAAATAACGCTGTGTGCTAGACGGCTTCAGTCTGGCAACAGCCAGAAGATTGTGGGCACGTACAGCTGAAGCTGCATCGTGCCCTGCTTAATGATCCACTTTACTGTTTGGAGAACTAACTCAGGGAATCGAATTAGTTTGTCGAGAATTACCCGCCATCCTCGAAAGGCTGTCTCACGACAGTACGGCGCCCAAGATTGCTGGGTCGTCAGTGTTGACCTCTCTTATTGCCTACCCTACAAGCCCGAGGGACACTGATTTTTCACAGATTTATCTTCTGCCTCCGTGGTGTGTCGGGCAGCCGCGCAGTCGCTTACCAGTGGGGTAGGGCGCGGTATTTATCGATTTAGGTTGTTAAAGAGCTGCTATTACTTAGCAATTGATCGTATTATTAGCCGTTGTCTAATTTTAGTCAACAGCTCTCTGCTCGTTAAATGTGCTTTATGAATTTTGATAATCAATCCCCGTCCGAAAATACAGATGGATCTGATCATGTGAGGCGTGCCATTAAAATTGTTGGCAGCGGAGTGGCGTTGGCTGAGCGACTGGGTGTCACCCCTGTGAGCCTCAACAACTGGGCGTCTGGAAAGCGGCCTGTGCCGATCATTCGATGTGTGGAAATCGAGGAGATAACAGGTGGACAAGTGACTCGCAAGCAGCTACGGCCGGATGATTGGCATCAGATTTGGCCAGAACTAAGAGAAAAATAACAATTTTGTTACGAGTCAAAAAACTTAGATCATAACGCTATTTAAATAAATTGCCCACTTTACAGTGGGCTTTTTTGTGGCTACTGAAAATATTAGGATAGTAATATTTTATTTTTGATTGATTCTAATAGGTGTTTTTTAGATATATTAATAAAGCTATTGACTCTCATTATCTGGCGGCTAATTTTTTATTTGTGTAACATGTCTGTGGCTTTGTGGAAGGTTGGATTTAAGCGGGAAATTCAGTGTGGGTGGATTGGTAAAATTACTTATTCTTTGTGTGTTTTGCTTTGAAAAATCTGTGCTCGGTTTGAGCGTTTTCTGATCAATTTCGATGTAAATAGGCATGCCGAGTACATGCTAGGGCTTAGTTGTTATGTCTGATTTAGTGTGGTTTTGAATTGAATGAAAACAGCAGGTATTATTTGCCTTCTTATTTAATGCTTTAGCTTGATAAATACTGCGACACTTATGCTTACGGTGATACACAAAGAAGGTGGGTCTACGCCAGGCGAAGAGGCCTTGGCTAAGCTCGCCGAGGCTTCTTTTTTCGGGCTTTGGAGCTATGCGTCTGTTCAACGCCTTATCCAGAAGAGAGGTCGTTCTTTTGCCCACGAAGTGGCTGACCTTCTTGTGTTCTTTGAGCGTGATGTCATCATTTTTTCCGAGAAGGATATTAAGTTCCCCGAGTCTAGAGATATCCATACGGCGTGGGCGCGGTGGTTTCGGAAATCAGTACGTGACTCAGTTGATCAACTACGAGGCGCTGAGGCGTATATCAAGTCCGGACGTGGCTCCCTGTTCCTAGATGCAAAATGTACTCAGCCGTTTCCATTTATGTTGAATACCCCAGACCTTAGGATACATTTGGTTGCTATCTGCAGAAATTCGTGCCAACCAGGGGAACGCTATTTTGAACATTTCAACGACGAGGGTGTGGAGTTTCAGAGTACGGGAACATTTATCTTTAATGCGTCTTTTGATGAGAAAGAGATGCTCGCGCATCCTTTTACGATTGGGGACTTTGATCGGGCGAAGACTTTTGTTCATGTTTTTGATGAGGAGTCGTTGTTTCTATTGATGTCTGAGCTGGATACCGGTCCGGACTTCATAGACTATCTTCTCGTACGAGAGCGCGCCATTCGTGGAGAGCGGTTAGTTCACTTTTGTGGGGAGGAGGACTTTCTCTGTGCCTACTTGGCTAATATGGGTGAGGAGGGGTTTGGTGGTTTTTTTGAGAGGCCTCCTAGAACTGTCGTCGAGATTCCGGAAGCGTTGGCTCTTGAAGAGCACTTGTGGCGTAATTTTTTGAGGTCGCCCGAATATGCTCACCATGCGGAGGCTCGACGTTACGCAGGTGCATGGAAACGGCTTACCGACGATTTTTCCCGAGCCATATTGACTGCTACAGTTGGAGAAGCACAGGATCAGTCGCTTCAGGTTCATGAGCGAGCTGTGCGTACTTTGGCCGCTGAGAACCGAATCTCTCGTTCCATGCTGGGACGTTTGCTTGTTGATATTCTCAGTATTGCACCTAGCCAGGCAGTGACAGTGCGTGTGACGTATTCGTTGTCGAATCGGGGTCGGCTTTACATCTTCTTGATCTATCCACGATTAAAAAGTCATGAGTCTTATGATGACTATCGCAAAGAGCGTCTGGATTGGATGAAATTATATGCGCTGTCTGCCCAAGTAAAATTTTCGGAGTATGACGAAATCGTTGTCCTTGGGGTTGACCCAAAGGAAACAGTGGGAGGATCTGAGACAGTTTTGGTCGTTGACGCCTATCCTGATATGCCGCAAGACTTGAAAGCGCAGACGCTAAAGGCAATGGAAGAACAAGGCATCTTCACTGGAAAAAATGCTCCAGTTCGTTCTGTGCGTCCCCCCATCCAAACACTTCGCCCAAAGCAGCCCAAAGTGAACGAGCCGTGTAGTTGTGGCTCAGGTAAGAAATACAAAAAGTGCTGCCGACCATGACTGAGCACAAGCGCTAATTCAAAGCTGATGTTGTAAGCGTCAACTGTCAGGTCTTCTATCTCAATGTTTTTATAAATTTCTTAAGTGGCTGGCCTAAGCGGAGTTAATTAATGAAGCTTCAAGCAATCCGATTGTTTAACTTTCAGTCTTTTGGTGCAACGCCAACTGAGCTTACGCTGGAGGAAATTACCTATCTGATTGGTCCAAATGGCTCAGGTAAAACGGCTGCGCTTCAGGCTTTATGTCGGCTTTTTGCCTTCGATCCATCGCTGCGTCGTATAGTGAGATCGGACTTTCATGTTCCATTTGATGAGGTGGTTCCTCCTGTTGAGCGTCAGCTATGGATTGAGGTCGACTTCTTTTTTCCGGAGCTTGCTAATGATGGAGACAACAGTACTGTTGCACCTCATTTTGGTCATATGCGCCTCGACGAAGTGGATGGTGTACCGCGCGTGCGTTTCCGTCACACCGCCGTCATGGGGTTGGATGGAGACATAGAGGAAAGTTTGGTTTACGTATTGGACATTGATCCCGATGGTTCGCCATTGAATACGGCGCAGGTACCTAGAGCTGAGCGCAATCATATTCAGGTTCATTACTTACCAGCGCGTCGTGACCCCGCTGATCATATTGCTTATGGCGCTAATGCTTTGCTTGGCCGTATGCTGCGTGCAGTTAACTGGGATGCTGAGCGAAGTACTATCAAGGGGCTTACCGATCAAATTAGCGGCAGTTTGGCATCGAATTCGGCAATCAGTGCTTTTAGCATAAGTTTGAAGGCAGCGTGGGGGGATTTGCATAAAGGTAGTTTTTTTGCTGATCCGAAGCTCACCTTTGTCGCGTCAGAGATTGAGGCTTTGTTAAGACACATGTCTGTGTCTTTCTCTCCAGGACACGATGAGCAGTTAGTTGATTTTTCACGGCTGAGTGACGGTCAGAAATCAATGCTATATCTTTCTCTTGTGCTGTCTTCGCAAGCAATTGGACGTGCTGTCTTGTCTGCAGAGAATGATTCATTTGATGTAGACAAGTTGCGTCCGCCTGTTTTTACTGTGGTTGCAGTCGAGGAACCGGAGAACAGTTTGTCGCCGCATTTTCTAGGAAGGATAGTCAATGCGCTGAACAGGATGGTTGGTGACGGGGACGCGCAAGCTTTAATTGCAACCCATGCGCCGTCTATGCTCAGGCGTGTCGCTCCAGAGCTTATTCGATATCTGCGCTTAAACAAAGAACGGACATCACGTGTCACACGTATTCAGTTACCGAATACTGCGAGTGACGCTCACAAGTTTGTGCGTGAGGCTGTGCAAGCATTTCCAGAAGTCTATTTCTCCCGTCTTGTGGTTTTGGGTGAGGGAGATAGCGAAGAGATTGTATTGCCTCGTCTTCTCCAGGCTAAAGGGGTTCTAGTTGATGAAGCAGCGGTTTCAATAGCACCTTTAGGCGGGCGCCATGTGAATCATTTCTGGCGCTTGTTGTCAGCTTTGGAAATACCTTATCTAACACTGCTTGATCTGGACGTTGCGCGCTATCAAGCAGGGTGGGGACGATTTCAGTACGTTAATGACCAGTTGGCGGCATACGAGCCAAGCAAGGTTCTTACTGGCGGCTATAGTATTCCCCGTTGGGATGATCCAAATTACAAAGTTCGGGATTATGCATGGTATGTGGATTTTTTTGAGGAACGGGGTGTCTATTTCTCGTATCCGATGGATCTGGATTTTTCAATGATGCTAGCTTATCCAGATGCTTATGCTGTTGAGGCAGAAAAGCCAGACGAGTCGATGATCAAGGCTGTTCTTGGAAAAAGCCATCACGAGGTAAGTCAATACAGCGAAGACGAACAGCTTTTGTTTGGTATCTATCACCGTAGATTCAAACTAGCGAGCAAGCCTGCTGCCCACATTGAAGCTCTAGCTAAACTTAGCGATAAGAGCCTGCTTGCGACTATTCCATTATCAATCGGACGTTTAGCTGATGCGGTCGTAGCAAAGCTAAAGGAGTTGCCCGAGTGATCGCCATCGATGTTTGGAGTCCCGCTGATGGGCTAGTACTCGAACCAAATGCTTTGCTTGCGGTTAAGGAGCAGGAGCGAAGTCTCGCACTTACAGCTGGCCCGGGGGCGGGAAAGACAGAAATGTTGGCGCAGCGGGCAGACTTTCTACTACGTACTGGCATATGTCGATATCCCAAACGTATTTTGGCTATTTCGTTCAAGGTTGATGCCAGTAGTAATCTGAAGGAACGAGTGAGACGGCGTTGTGGTTCAGAACTTGCGATACGGTTTGATAGCTATACTTTTCACGCATTTGCCAAGCGCATCATTGATCGCTTCCGTCTTATATTGACGGGTACCCTTGCGCTGGACGTTAACTATAAAATTGTTGAACGCAAGGTGAAGCCGTCCCGCCAGGAAATTGAGTTTGCCGACCTTGTTCCTTTGTCAATTGAGATTTTGCGGAAGTCAGCTCTAGCGCGAAATGCTATACGTCAAACCTACAGTGACGTTTTTCTAGATGAATTCCAAGATTGTACTAATTTACAGTACGAGTTGTTGAAGCTCGCGTTTCAAGGCAGCAGTGTCCGCCTAACTGCTGTGGGTGATACGAAGCAGAAAATTATGGGTTGGGCAGGGGCCATGGATGGTATTTTCCAGGTTTTTGTTATCGATTTTGCTGCTACCCCGCTTAACATGTACCGCAACTTTCGGTCTAAACCGCGCTTGCTGCGATTACAGAATGAGATTATCCGGAGGCTCGACCCTTCTTCTGTCATGCCTGATGAAATGCTTGGTTATGACGGAGGAGAGGTGTTTGCATTGCACTTTGAGAACTGTCGTAAGGAAGCAGATTACCTTGCAAGTGTTATTGACGGCTGGATTAAAACTGAAAAAATACCGCCTGCAGAAATTGCGATTCTCATCCGCAGTCAGCTTGACTTGTACTCTAGCCATCTTATGACTGCATTAGAGGCAGTTGGAGTTCCTTTTCGCAACGAGCAACAGATGCAAGACATTACCGTTGAGCCGGCAGCCCGTTTGATTGTTGACTATTTATCTTGTCTTTATGGCCAGCGTGAGCCTAAGGCATGGACTCGAGTTATGAATCAACTGCTCCCGTTTTCTGATGAAGAGACTCAGTCAAGCGCTCGCAAGAGTTTTGATCGGTTTATCAGGCGGCAAAGAAAAGAAGTGGTTACTGCAGAACTACTTGGTGAGCCTTTCTTGGGATGGTGGGATCTTGTGGTTCCCTTTTTGAAGGAAGTTAGTCTTGAGACGTTGATGTCGCTTTCCCCAGACTATGAATCACGTGCTCGACTTAGAGAGGTTATCCGTGATACTAAGATGCGAATTGAAGAGCTGCTAAACCTAGATCCTGACTTACTTAGAGCCCTAGGGCGCTTTTCTGACGATCAGGCAGTTCGAATCTTGACTATACATAAGAGTAAGGGTTTGGAGTTTGATTCGGTCATTATTATGGCCGTTGAAAATGAAAGTTTCTTTGGTAACCAGGATGAGAATCACTGCGCTTTCTTTGTTGGAGTGTCCCGTGCCAAAAAAAGATTGGTTATCACCCATGTAGATCAGCGGGAACGCCCAGAAGGGCATACGCGGCGTTGGGAAGTGCGGAGAACGGCTAAAACTGAATACCTTGACTATGTAAGAGCATTTACCTAGGAAAACATAATAACTATTGGGATTGACCGTAGTACGTGAACCTTAGTGGGCAGGGGGGGGGCCAGAAATCCGCCCGACGTAGTCAAGGCAAGCTGCGGTAGGCGTCATCCTGTCAACGTGCATCGCCGTGCAACGTCGTTAGGAACTAGATCCGGTAAAGTTATTATCTACGGTCAGATCATTTCGTGAACTCGGGAATATGCTCTTGAAATGACGCAATGCATTGTCAAGCAAAGCCTGTTTGTTTTCGTAGTCACCGCTATAACGCCCGGATTTTCCATTGATAATCCATTTCCCAGATGCCCTTTTGAGCTCACCTGCAATTCTGGCAGGTCGGAAGCCTGTAAGTCGTGGGTGTCCAATACCAGGAACCTCATCAGCTATAACCAATGATCCATCATGAGTGATAACCCAAATCAACGAGTGCGCATTCTCATTTTCCAGGAGGGCCGGGAACAAGTCTTCAAGAGACTTCTCAGAGGCATCATAAAAACTCGAAGCGGACGGATTTACTGGCAGATCACCCTCGGCGACCTCAGGAGCCTTAAAATACCGTGGCGCCCTCAGCTTTCCGAACGTCTCATCTAGATGCATATTCAATTCTTTCTTGGGCTTTCGGAGTTTCCGCAGAAAGGAACTGAGAAAGTCCGGATCAGCGTCAGAAATCTCCAGAGAAGTGGTCGAGTCGGCGTATTTCAACATCAGCGCTAGGATGGCATCCGCGCTAAGACTATCTCGAACCAGGATTGCAGATACTGCATCTCCTTGAGGAATATCGGTGGCATCTATCAACATATCGAAAGCCGGTTTCTCTTGGAATGAAAATTCGACTATCCATTGAAAACGCGCCAGACTCGAGGTTAAAAACTCCAATCGCTGAATCCCGTACGTCGCTGTCGACTCTGGAGGCTGACAGTTAACTAGCGAACCTCTCTCCCAAACAACCTTTTTTAGGTCGGATATTTCCAGCAACCTGATTCGAAAGTCGATTTGGCTAAGATCGCTAGGACTATTCGATTCACTCTTGACGTTAGCCTTAAGCAATTTCACTTCTTTCTTGTGAAGCCTGATGATAGACCGGCAGGTGCGCTGCACGGAGGAAAGAGGAATCCGCACTTTTCTGTTTGTCGCAGCAATCAGGTGCTCGGGGACGAGCCACTCATGCGGTGGAAGCCATTCACCTTTCTCTTTCATTTGGAGCTTGATGCCACAAGTCAGATTATTTGTGGCAACTTCTTTTCTTTGATCTTCGTCTAGGCTGACCAGTGCCGCGCGCACAAAGGGACCGAGGCGGTCATCATGAAGATAGAGAAAAATTTGATCTGACTCCGACACTTTGTAACCAAGAACCGTTACAGCGTGGGCTCCTTTAAACTTCGCTATTTCCCCAGTTTCATCCGCGGAAAATACGGACGTTCCAAGGATGACTGGAATGCGACTGTCTATATAACATTTTATTGTTTCAACCAAGTCCTTCGCAGAAATCCTCTTGAGGCTCTCGAAATGATGCCGCAGGCCTTCCACATCGAGTGCACGTAGTATCTGCTTGTTCGAAAGGTCCTTGTTCGGAAAGCTATTGTTAGACCCTTCGATGAAATTTATTGCATCTGTGGTGATCTGACTGCAGGATGGAATCTCGCGTACTTGCTTCCAGAACATCGCATTCAGGGCACACCAGATTGATGTGGTCGCACATGCTGCGACGATTTTGTCTTGCTCCTGGAAGGCAATGGAGTTGACTGTCAAGGGTACACCAAAGAAGCTGACATGGTAGAGCCGCGATAGAAGTGAGAATTTGCTCTGCGAGGGCCCCATCGTTTCAGAATACTGCTTTAAACACGTTCTTCCGATAAAGGTCTTTGGCAGTGGTTTGATCACCATGAAGCCAAGATATGTCGACTGAAGATCAGTATGCTCTTTAGGCTCGACATTGCCATTCAGTAACGTCTCTAACTGCTGGTGGTCTAGTTCTTTCGAGAAGAAATGTAATCGAGAGCAGGTGTGTCCAGAGCTATTAAATCGACGGACGTAAAATTTTGAATAATCGTCAAGATAGTCTTTGTCGATATAGTTATACTCAAGAACGACAGATTTTGCTCCTATCTCTTCTAGGTATCTAAAGATGTAATCTATCTGTGGCTTGTTAAAAATATCTAAGAAATCGGAGTTGATGCACTCCTTGATTAGGTTGCTGAATGTCGATTTCTGAAATGCACAAACCAAAAATGGAATCATTTTATCTTTTTAGGCAAAAAAATAGCAGCCCTAGGGCTGCTGCTGAGACGCGGAATATGCTTACAGGCTATATGTACGTGCGAAGTCTTCCGGAGCCGCGAATTTGCGAGTAGTCTCCTCCTCGTAGATCCTTGAGGCGTCAGCAACAACTTCACGCAGAGCGTCCAAACGATCTGTGTCGACGTCGACAGACGCTTTGGCAGCAGCGATCATTTCGGCAACAGTCATGACAAAACTCCGACAGAATTCAGTAGGATGTGCGCCTTTCTTTTGACGCAGGTGGCCTAACATAATAACGCAACCGATCCTTAGCGTAAAGGGGAACCTCTGCCGAAACGTTGTTGCGGTAGCAATCAATGCGTGCGAGATACGAGATCAGTTATGCAAGACATTAGTTATTAGCAAAAATAAAGAGCCGCAACCCTGTAGGTACTTCATTTAGGAGTGTGTCAACGCGTAACTGCCCTAGAGGGGCACTCGCAAACGGTAGGGATATCATCTTGAACGGCCTCTTACGGCAGAGTGGACGTTGGCTTCGGGGCGTCTCCTACCTTACGGTTTTGTCAGATCAAGTATGGGTTTGTACATAATTAACTGACTTTGGATCGGTTTTTTTAGTCAAAAGTTGAGCTATGCCACTATGCGCTGAGTGTGTCTGTTTGACGGGCTAGGCTTTATTGCCACGCAAGCGGCTCGACTGAATCCCTACGGATTTCATCAGCTCCTAGGTTAACGATCCTTTACACCTCCGGCCCTATTGGGCCTGCGCGCTTTGCTTGCCAGGGCCGCGGTGCGGCCTAGTTGGTGCGCTGCGCACAGAAGGCGCTCGCCGCGCGGCTGTGTTGCGTCCTCTCATTACTGGGCTACCGCGAATCCGATCTCGTCAGTCCGTCGCCCCAACAACGCCGACCGTACCATTCCAGGCCCGCACGCCAAGGGCTTTCGCGGCATAAACCGCTCGCTTCGCTCCCTATTTATTCCACGGTCCCTTTCCGTTTGTCCTTCCATGGTTCGGCACGGCAAGGGCGACGAACTAACGAGACCGGCGGCACACACCGCAAGCCGAAATGTAGAACGCAACACATATCTACGAATCGGGCTCGGAATCTTCGATCCCGGTCAGCGGTAAATCCTTGGAATGTTTAAAGGGGTGATTCATGCAAGCGCAGAAAACTCGGCATAAGGGGTACATCGTAACCGTGAAGGACGATGATGAAACATCTGAAACTCACTATGTGGTCAAGCCAAATGGGGCTGTTCTTTTCAGTTCTGGCCATGACCCACTAGACCCTCGTTTTGGCCCACGAAATAGCGATGATTGGGGCCAGTCATCAACCTTGCCTGAATGCGCGGTGTTCGTTGGATTTTTCTATATACACACAGCATAAAGAAGCCCCTGTTCGGCAGCAACCGAAACAGGGGCAGGCATCACACAACCTTGAAGGAGTTCACGTAATGCAAGTTGATCTTATCAAATTAGCCCAGGAATGGCGAGAAGCCCATGCGACCGCAACACCCTTTCGTTTACCAGGGTTGACCGTTGCCCAGTTGGGACTATTGTCCGCGCTCCTTTCCGAGTCATTGCCTGTGGTTGGCAATTCGACTGTTCATTGATTCAGAGAGAGTACGCATCATGAAACATAAAGCTATTGAGCTCGACCCGCGCAAACTGGTTGTCTCGGAGCAATACCAAGCTCGCAAGACCGCAAGTCAGACACCGTTGCCACAACTGGCTGACTCGATTGCGACTGTCGGCTTGCTTCATGCCCTGGCGGTAGTCAAAAGCAAAAAACGCGGTTTCCATGAGGTTATAGCAGGGGGACGGCGTTTGCAGGCAATCCATCATTTGTTGGAGGATGGGCGTTGGCCGGAAGGACAGTTAGTCGCAGGCAATCTCTACGATGAAGAAGATGCCTTGCTTGTGTCGATTACTGAGAACGTGCAGCGTGAGCAGATGCACCCGGCAGACGAGTTTGAAGCATTCGCTGAGCTGATCGGACAAGGCAAAATCATTGAAGATGTGGCTGCCGCGTTTGGCGTCACCGCAACCGTTGTGCGCCGTCGCTTGCAGTTAGGGCGAGTGGCACCCGCTTTGATGCAAGCATATCGTGACAATGAATTGCCTCTGGATGCGCTGATGGCGTATGCAATGACTGACAACCAAGATCGTCAAGTGCAGGTCTATTCCAATCTAAATATGTGGGACCGAAAGAGCCCCCGTGTTATTCGCGGCATGCTTGAAGAAGCCATGACAGCTAATCACCGGCTGGTGCATTTTATCGGCCTGGACGCTTATCAAGCGGCTGGCGGCGGGGTCACGAGAGATTTGTTTGCTGATGAAGATGACCTGAACGGTATCTATCTAATTGATAGAGCTTTGGTTGATCGACTGGCGCTCAACAAGTTGCAAGATACTGCTGCCAGTTTGAGGGCGCAGGGCTGGGCTTGGGCAGAGGTCACACTTGATTCTGAACCAGTCAGCAATCGCTATGGACGTGTTTATCCTGAGCAGGTTGATTTGACGCCGGAGCAAGCGGCGGCGATTGACCAGTTGCAAATCCAAGAAAAAACGCTGATGCATGACATAGCGATTCTTGAAGACGAGGAAGAAAAGGCTGATGAAGATGAATGGCAAGCATTGAATCAGCAGCTTGACGAACTACAAGAGCAAATCCGTGCGATTGAAAACCAGTGCGAAGCCTATACCGACAGTCAGAAAAACGTAGCAGGTTGTATTGTCCGTCTGGATTACCAAGGTGTACTGGACATAGTTGAAGGGTTGATTCGCCCGGAAGATCGTGCGCAAGCTCAGGAGCAGCAACAAGACGCTGAGGGAGTAGGGCGTGTTTCCCTGCCGGCAGTGAAGACCCGTCCAATGCATTCTGAACGCTTGGTGCGCCAGTTGACCGCCAATAAAACGGCCATTGTGCAAGCTGCCCTGGCCAACAATCCTAATGTGGCCTTGGCTGTGCTGGTCGCTCAACTGGCGCGTCGTCATTATGGCGCTGGCTATTACAGTCACGGTGGCTTTGGATTGGGTATTTCAACCAGTTGCGAGCCCTTGGCAGCAGACGCGCCAGACTTTCCGGAAAGCCGCGCAGGCCAAGAGTTAGCACGTATCGAGCAGCATTGGGGTGATGTGATTACTCCAGGTAGCGACGGTGGCGAGTTGGCCTGGGCGCTGAGTCAAGATACCGAGACACTGCTTGAACTATTGGCCTATTTGGTGGCTATTACCGTGCAGGGCATCCAACATCAGGAGTCCAGTCAGGCGGCCACACTTGATCAACTGGCCGGGTTGTTGGACGTACAAATACCTGAGTGGTGGAGTGCTACGGGGGAAACCTACTTAAGTCACGTCTCAAAAGATCGTTTGGTGGAAGTGGTTTCTATAGCAGCTTCGCCCGAGCAAGCTGCATCATTAGTGCGGATGAAGAAGAAAGAGGCGGTGGGAGCGGCAGAGCAAGCCTTGGATGGTACTGGTTGGCTACCATCAATTATGGCAATCAAAGACTGATTTCCGGAAGTGCTACCCCACTGTGGGGTAGCATCTGAACGATATAAATGCTTATCTCGTGGTTGACTAGAGTCATGCTTATTCGACTTCGAGCCTTTCCTCTTGAAGCTACGCGTTGGGCAGGTTATCAGCTTGACCACGTGCAAAACGGTAAGGAACTGGACGGCTGGAAGCCTATGAATACGGTCGGGAAAGGGGTAAGAGAAGTTCGGATTAAGGATACTGCAGGGGTGTTTCGGATTTTCTGCATCGCCAAATAGGTAGATGCTGTCTATGTGTTGTACTGTTTTCAGAAAAAGATTCAGAGAGCTAGTAAAGCTGATTTGGACTTGGCTGCGAAGCGCTACCGTGACTTGCTAAAGGAGATACATCAATGAGCAACCAACGATGTACTAGTGTCTGGGATGCCATCGACGATCCCCCGGAAGAAGCGGAAAACATGAAGTTGCGTTCTGCTTTACTGTCTACATTAAAGGATCCCATCACACGTACCGGAATGAGCCAAGCACAAGCAGTCAAACTATTCGGAGTGACGCAACTACGTATTTCTGATCTAATGCGCGGCAAGATCAATTTGTTTGGTCTTGACTTATTGGTGAATATGGCGGCAGCAGCCGGATTTCATATTGAAATGCGGGTGTTGGAGGTTACCTGATTTATAGAAAACTAGGCTTAATCTGGTGGACTCTGTCAGATTTGATCTCGGCTTAAAATTACAGTGGAGGGCTGTTTTCGGCCACAACTAGCCGTTGAGGCTCTTTCTAATAGCAGATCCTCAAAGTTGCCCCCAGCGTTAGTATCTTAGTGTAGCTACACCGACCCACTGGGCTTGTATCGTAAAGGTTAGAATTTCAAAAGATGCCATGAAATATCCAGGGAAACCAGAAGTGCCACCCAGTTGGTATAAGGATCGAGGTCAGTCATTTATTGAAGATAAATTTAGTAATGCTCTTGATGAGATGGCCGAGCTCATTGAAAAGGAACATTGGTTTGGAGACCTTGAGAAACACAGCCGTTACCGTGTCGATTTCATTTTGAAAGACGCTCGGTTAATTATTGAGCTAGATGGGCATGAGTTTCATTCATCCAAAGAGCAGCTTGAAAAAGACGCTGTGAGACAGAGGTATCTAACAAGGGCTGGTTACACTGTAATCAGATTTACAGGCAGGGAAGTAAATAGAAGCCCAACGAATTGCGTCGCAGAGGTACGGCAAATCTACAAAGAACGCATGCAACGAGCGCCTTCTAAGTATCGTGTCATGTATATCGATTACAGGTTTCTGGTTCGTCAGATGTCAGAAGCATTCAGATTCTATAGGGAGCTTCATCCGAACAAATCGTTGGAATTTCCGTCTCTGGAAAAATTCATCCCCCACGCCGTTGATTGGCTTCACGAAAAATCTTTTATTACGGCATTTGTGTTTCTCCCTCCTGAGGAGCAAGAGGAAATCAGTTATTTGGAGGGAACGGTAAAAGAATACGAGAAAGGTGAGGTCAGAATTAACATCGTTGCAGATGAGTGGTATTCGTTAGAGCTAGGGAACCACATGGTGAGTTTTTCTCATTTTTTTGATGATTTCTACCTAGTAGCTGATGACCCTGTATACGTTTATCCATTACGATCTGTTTTGCCCGAGGGGTTTAGGGAAAATCAGTTGGGTAGGCATGTAGTCAAGTTCCTTTCTGGTGGAAAAATTCTCAGAAAAGGCAATGATGAGACTGCGTTTGCAGAGACTGACTTGGCCCACGTTCGTTGGCAGGATGTTTGGTACCCAATTGGCACATCAATGGGACTTAATGTTTATGAGTTATGAGGTCAATCGCTAAATGATATTTGGTCTACCGCCTAACAAAACACACATTAGGGGCAGATCAAAAGTCACTGCTCTAATTAGAGAACCGATTTATCAATGTCATATGGTGTTTTTCTTCGAGACTTGATAGGTTTTCATGGCCGATTTTGGGATTGCCACAATATCAAGGATGGAATTTTGCCAGAGCTAAAATTTGAAAAACAAGCGCAAGACTATTATAACCAAGCTCCACTTATCATCCTGGGCAGCGGTGCATCGGCTGCCCATGGCATGTCTGGGATGTGGGCGCTTGCGCAGCACTTAGTCGCAAATACCGATATTTCAAAATTATCCGCTGGTGAGACAGAAACTTGGGGAAAATTCTGTGAAGTCTTAAATGCAGGCGTTGATCTGGAGTCGGCACTACACCAAGTGGCAGTTACAGCCGAATTAACATCCAGAATTATCCATTCAACCTGGTCTCTCATCAACGCTGAAGACATTCAAGTTTTTAACGAAAGTCTCCAGAACCAGGGAATGTTCCCGCTTAGCCGACTGCTCCGCCACATGTTCAAAAGCAGTCTTACAAAATTAAATATAATTACTACTAATTACGACAGGCTTGCAGAATATGCCTGTGATCAAGAGCGAATTCACCATTTTACTGGCTTTACGCACGGGTTTTTCCGGCAACTAGCCGCCCCAAATGAGACCAATTCTGCCCGAAGAGTCAATATCTGGAAGGTTCACGGGTCGCTGGATTGGTTTAAATCGCCACTCGAGGACATTGTGGCAATTTCAAACATTCAAGGAATACCCGTCAATTACAAGCCTGAAATCGTTACCCCTGGCACTCAAAAATACCAAACTACACATTTAGAGCCATACCGTTCAATCATTCACAGTGCTGACCAAGCTATTACTTCGGCGAAATCCTATTTATGCATTGGTTATGGTTTCAATGATGAGCACATTCAGCCTAAACTCATGGCCAGATGCCAGAGGCAGAATAGCCCGATTACGATTATCACTCATTCACTTTCAGAAGCCGCCAGGAAGCTAGTTACTGGTGGCAAAGTGCAGAATTACCTGGCAATTGAGCGTGGAGAATCAGACGATCAGTCCATCGTCTACTCTTCTTTGGATAAGACTCCAGTGATCGTGGAAAGAAATATCTGGAGTCTTGAGGGTTACTTGTCACTCATCATGTAGGAAGAAGAGATGCCGATATTTAATTTTAGGGATGAAGACGCGCTAGGTAAGGTTGCTTCCGTTGACACTACAAACGTTATCGTGGAAGTGGGAAATGTTGACCAACTAAAAAAATTGCAAGTCAACCACTTGGCCGTACTTCAAAGCAGTAGGCCTGGACAGCATCTCATCGGTCTCATCACCCAAGTTACTCGTAAGCGTAGCATCGAAGATATTGTCAATGATGGAATTAGCGAGCAATCCTCGGAATTGAATCTGTGCAAAATCGCCTTGATTGGCACGATGCTGGATCGTGATGGAAAAAGAGAAAACGTTTTTCGCCGCACTCTGGAGAGTGTTCCAGAAATCGACGCTAATTGCTTTTCACTAGAGAGCGACAACCTTACTAGCTTTATGCGTACGCTTTCCAGTGTCTCAGCTGATGACAATGCTCTAACGCTAGGCAAGTACACACTAGACGAGCATGCTGTTGCCTATCTTAATGGTAATAAGTTTTTTCAACGCCACGCTTTCATAGGCGGCAGCACAGGGTCTGGTAAATCTTGGGCGACAGCTAGAATCATAGAGCAGATGGCTGGGCTATTTACGGCTAACGCCATCGTTTTTGACCTTCACGGTGAGTATGCTCCATTGATAGGCAAAGGGATTCAGCATTTCAAGGTTGCTGGCCCCGCAGATGTTGAAGCTAAACGTACCATTGATAATGGAGTGCTTTATCTGCCTTACTGGCTACTTTCGTATGAAGCACTCGTGGCAATGTTTGTTGACCGTAGCGATCAGAATGCGCCTAACCAAGCCATGATCATGTCTCGCGAAATCAACCAAGCCAAAAGAAAATATCTAGAGGATGGTAGTCAGAAGGAAATTCTGAAGCACTTCACTGTAGACAGCCCGGTTCCATTTGATCTGGATATTCTGATGAAGAGGCTGAACGATATCAATGTGGAGATGGTTCCAGGTGCATCGTCCGGGAAGGAAAAGCAGGGTGATTTTTTTGGAAAGCTCGCTCGGATGATTTCACGACTTGAGAATAAAATTTCCGATAGGCGCCTTGGCTTCATGTTCAATGGTGGCGGGGACATTCTGGATTTTAGCTGGCTTGATAAGTTCACAACTGCCGTGCTTGGAAGCTCTGAAGAGAATGGTAAAGCTGGTATCAAGATCATCAATTTTTCCGAAGTTCCATCTGACGTTCTCCCGCTTATCGTTTCCCTTGTTGCGCGTGTCACATTTTCTGTCCAACAGTGGACGCCATCCGAGCTGCGCCATCCTATCGCTCTCCTTTGCGATGAAGCGCACCTCTACATGCCTCAACGAAACATGGCAGAATCAGCTGACGATATCTCTCTGGATATTTTCGAGCGAATCGCCAAGGAAGGCCGTAAGTATGGCGTCAGCCTTGTCGTTATAAGCCAGCGTCCTTCCGAGGTGAATAAAACGATGCTCAGTCAATGTAGCAACTTTGTATCCATGAGGCTGACTAACGCAGAGGATCAGGGAGTTATCAAGAGACTCCTGCCCGATAGCCTCGGGGGCTTCAGCGACATCTTGCCGACTCTTGATACAGGAGAGGCCTTGGTTGTTGGAGATGCGAGCTTGCTACCAAGCAGAATCAGGATCGAAGAGCCCATAAATAAACCGAATAGCGGCACGGTCAATTTCTGGGATGAATGGCAAAAACCAGTCAACGAAAAACGCCTATCGATTGCAGTAGATAACTGGCGTAAGCAAAACATTCAGTAAAGTAACTTTGGGCGAGAAGCAATAATTATCTGATTCTCACGTTATTTGCATACAACGAAGGCCATCTCTCGGGTGGCCTTCGTTGCTTCTTGTGGGCAGTAAGTTTTTAGCGGTCAAGTTCTGGATCGTTCGATTTTACTTCAAGACTTTGCTCCTCCATGTTATGCAGTCTACTCTCATAAGCGGGTGTCAATAGCTGATTGACTCGCTCAAAAGTCGTCTGTGATATGTGTGCATTCTTGACATCTTTTCCGATGTACAGATTTGTCCGATGTCCCTCCAGCCTTTTGATATAGCCTTCAAGTACGTCTGGATTTTTCAGTCCTGCAACGGTCATCTCTTGTGCCTTCAGGCCTGCTGCATAACCGCGGTCATAGGCTTGAAATCCCTCAGATTCTTCATGCACAAATTGATGTTCAGATTTTGGAGACTCAAAATTTCGCTGATCCTCTCTTGCGTGGTCGGTTGATGTCAATTTTTCTAATGACATACTGGCCTCATAAAGTTTCATATTGATGTGCTCACGCTCAGCCGGTTGCCGCTGGAGTTCCAGTTTGATCATCACATCACGAAATAATCGAGGTCCGTCCATGGTATTGGTTCGCCTTTGCTGTTCAACCGCGCGTGACTTTTCGGCTTGTCGCCGTCGCTCGTGATCATCTATTGATTTGCGTTTGGTACTGTCATTTTCATTGTTGAGTTTTTTTTCCATCGTCGTGAATCTCCTATTGCGTGCAGCTTTATGCACTGCTTGGTGAAGCCCCCGTCGTAGAGATGAAGGCGTGACTATCTGGCCGCTCTGTCTAGCAGCAGCTAAATCGAAGTTTCTGGGATAGTGAGTTTCCCCGGCGTTGCCGGGGCCCCATCATGGTGACGCTGCCTGGTCTGAGGACCAGGCAAGAGACCAAAAGTCCCACAATGAGCTGGCGCTCTTTGTAGCCCTTAAGGTCTCACACAGGACGCACCCCTGCCGGGGTGCCGAAAGCCGCATGAGTGCGGGCTTTCAAAAGGTTGGCGACTTTAGGTAGTGTGGAACAAATTGAGCAACAGAATTATCTATAAGCCAGTAAACACAGCATTTCTATGGGGTACGCATGTGGCATTTGAGCCTGTAGACAAGGGTTGAAAACTAGCCAATTACCCAATAATTACCAAATAGACGCCAATCCATAGACAGGTAATTACCAAGCAATTACCAATAGTCGTTAATTGATTACCAACTAATTACCATTTGATGGCCTAATCCTCAAATTTCCAGTTCGGTATGCTGCTTCTCGGGTTTGGCCCGGTTAAGTTCGTGCGGCTTGGTATTGCTACGGGTTGGCAGCAAGTCGTGAGCCAGTCCTTTGTATGCCTTTCTATTGACTGCCTTTGGGAGCAGCGTGGCGTTATCCGTGAAGACGGTAACCTGATGGCGTTCACGCGAAATACTCACGTAATAGGTGTCCTGGGCCGTGGTGCGTGAAAAACTTTCCGCGTTGTAGAGCACGCGATCGCAGGTCAAGCCCTGGGCGCTGTGGGCCGTCGTTGCATAAGCATGATCCAGGTGCAGAGGTTGATCTGCGGACAAGGTGACGGCTCGGCCATTGGCCGCAATGGTCACCGAGTCCTGCGCAATACCGAGTACTTCATAGCGCTCCCCATTGGCCAGGTCGAGCTCGGCATTGTTGCGAGTGACCCGAACCATGTCACCCACGGACACTTCGGCGGCGTGCTGGTGATAGACCGATAAAGTGCTCATCGTTTTCGGGATCACTTCAATGGGCTGAGCTTCCTGGCCAGAATCGAGGCGCAGGGGTAAAACGATCAGCCTATCGGTGGAGCGATTGCATTCGATCACCTCATACAGTTGGCCGCGTTTCATCCCATTCTTGTAATCGCGCTCGGGCTGGACAATATCGCCGACCGTGTAGTACTTGGCGCAGCGGCGCTCGGCGCGGGTGGTGTCGTGTCGCGTGAGTAGGCGGTATTGCCGTCCTTTGCCGTTCAGACCTCTGAGCTCATGTACTCGTTGGTTCAAGGCCCGACGAGAGTGATTGGTCCCAGTGACAATGAGCGTATTGGCTTGTGCGGTATCGGACAAGTTGACGTACTCGCGTGCGATCGCTTCATAACGTGGACTGCTGTCGCGGATTTGGGTGCCGTCATTCCGTTTTGTGATGCGATCGTCGATCTGGACGATATGATTTTCCAGAACTTTGAGCGATGCGCTGGCTTTGCCAACGGCAGCCAGTTCAACCGCTTGTTTAAGTACATTGCTTTTCTGACGTTGAATATCCCCCATGAGGGCGGTTTTCATGCCTTGTTCTTGTAGCAGTGCAAATGCCCGCCCGGCCTCGACTGCTTTGGTCTGGCCAGTGTCTCCGAGCAATACGATGCGAGCACCGCTGGGCTGCAAGCGGTGTAGCAACTTTTGCATTTCGCGCACCGGAATGACTCCAGCTTCGTCAATAACGACCACCGTTTTTTCCCCCAGCTTGTTATCCAGGCGCTCGGTCTCGGTGGCTGTTGTCATAGAGGCGACCGTGTTCGCTTCAATGCCGTCCTGTCGTAGATTTGCGACCTGTGAACCGTAAGGGGCTAGGGCGATCATGCGATATCCACGCGCCTCTAACAATGCTTTGGTTTCCTGTAGTGCAAATGATTTTCCTGTTCCGGCCAATCCTTGTACGCCCATCACCTGATCTTGGCCTGATAGCATCAGTTCGATGGCACTGCGCTGGCCTGGTGTGAGTGTGGTATCGGTTAACTCCGTTTGCAATTGATCACGCGCTAGCACCGGCGTTACCTTGTCGCGTCCCGCGTGCATCATGGAGACGACATCGCGTTCACTGCGCAATGCCGTCTGGGTCGCAAAGAGTGGTTCAGTAGGTGTCAACCGACCGACATCGATGGCCTGATCGACTTGTTGCAGGGCCTTATTTATGGAGATGCCGCGCAGTTGGACTAGCTCTTGCGCCCAGGCCTGCCGTGTGCGCGGTTTGGCTTCATGGTCAGAGCTGCTTCGGTAATGGAAGGCCCTGGCCACCAGCTCGTTTCGTGCAACCAGGCGACTTAGAGACTGTCGTAGTTGCTCTGCGCTGACGGCTCCTTCCCCATGGCGCAGCGCATGACTGAACAATGCGGATTGGCTCATGACTGTTTCGCGCTCAGCCAAGTGCTTGATGGCCCAAATCATCGCGGTATCGGCAATGCGCTGACGCGTCTCGGGCTCAGGTGAGTGGCGTGTAAGACTGGCCAGATCTTTGGCGCGTTCTTTGGAGGTGTGCAGATTACTTTGGAAGTCGATCCCAATGTCCTTTGACTGCGACGTCCAGTCAGCGTGTAGCTGATCGCGGGTGAACTCCTGTGTTTTAGGCTGACGTGTGGCTAGCACAGCCATTTGGCGTTGCGCATGAGAGGCGGTGGGACCGTCCATGCCTACATCGGCCAGACGCTGGTTCATTTGCGCACTGCGTTTACTAAAGTGCTCGATCTGGTCACGCGTGATATGCGCCAGCTCAACATGGTTTTTTTCAAAGCGCAGATCGTAGCCGATGGCGGTTAACTCTTTGGCTAATTCAGCCATGTAAATCGAGTCCAGGAGCGGACGGGATTGAACCAGTAAATCGTTGTTCAGCGCTGCCCAACTACCGTCCTGGCGCTGGGTCAGATTCATGATGACGGCGTGGGTGTGGAGCTGCGGGTCCGGCGGGGAGTTGTCTGTGGCTCTGGCCGTTTCGTGTCTAAATTTACTGATGATCAGATTGCCGGTGTTTTCCACCTGTGATTTACCACGGATGGTTTGGCGTGACTGTGCAAAATGCTGCTCTGCGTAGGCCAATGCACGTTCAACCGCTCGGTCATGGGCAGTGATGATGCGCTCATCGCCACCGATCAAGGCTTGCAGCGAGACGCTTTTGGGTGCTGAGATCGTCAGATCCAAGCCAGAGCGGGCTTGGGAGTCGTGACGGATACTGTTGCCAGCATTCACGCCACGGCCGAACTCGCCGCGCAACATGGCATGAAAGCGCTGGGTATCGACCGCGCCCGATGCGCCAAGCATCTGGGCTCCTTTGCCTTGCCAAAGGGCGGCCTGGCCATCACGGCTGTAGTAGTCATCGGCCTGGTCACCATAGTAGTGCGAATGCTTGGCTGCCCCAGAGCGGTGTAAAACCTCTTTAGTAATCATGTTGTGTTCCTACTGGCAAGACTAGAGCAGGCTGTCGCTACGCTTCAGCCGTGCTTTGTGTTGAGCGGGCAATGCGTTTGAGCTGGTTCGACTCAATGAACGGCTCGATCACTTGAGTAAAGGGTTGAAACTGCAACTTGAACCGTGAGATCGGGTACTTACCGGCAAAGGCAACATAGCCAGTTAAATCATCGAAGGCTTGAATCTGCGCGGCGGTTACCACCCGTTCTGTGACCGGCGTATTTTGATCATTGGTATTGCGATCACCGACGGAGCGAGAGACGCTATATTTATGACGCTCTACCTCATGCTCGCCCAGGCTCTTGCTCAGATCCTCAGCGGTTTCATGGTCAGTGCGAGATCCGCCCAGAACCAGCAAGTTACGAAAACTGGCGCGAATCGTTTGAGCCTTCTTCTCGCCGTAGATGTAGTCCAGTTGGGACGTGCTTTGCAGGCCAGCGACGATACGCAAGCCTTTTTTACGGCCCTTGGTCAGCCCATCCTCCAATGAGGGAAGGGCGTCCAGGCTGGCCAACTCATCGATGAACAACCACCAGCGTCGTTTTGCATCTTCGGGTAAGGACAGGACCGCCGTAATGAACACGTCCGCCCAAGACGAGACTAATGGCTTCATCGCGGTCACCATGTCTTCGCGCCAGTTGATGAACAAATTCCCACCGTTGGGATCGTCAATCCAGTCACGAATAGAGAATGAGCCGGATTTCATACTGGTGTGCTCGGACAGCTTGTTCGACAGTACAAAGCGAGCACTTGAAAGCGCTTTACTGGCCTCAGATGAACCTACAAACAGCGATTCAGCCAATGTGCCTTCCAGGTAGTCCTTGAGCTTGGCAGGGTCCTCAATCGTACATAGCCGGAACAACTCGTCGATGTGTGCTTTGTCAGGAGTGACGGTGTAGAGTTTCTTGGCGGTCTCGCGCAGCAACAAACGTCCGTAATCGTTCCATTCTTCTGCACTCTTGTCCTGGCTCATCGGTACCATTGAATGGGATAGGCGTTTCCAGTCATATTCCGCCCGAATTTCATTGAAGAACGCCCAGCCTGGTGAACGAGCATCGTATGGATTGAGGATGATGTCGCCCGGCTTCCAAAACTTGCTGAGCAAATCGCCATCGGGGTCAATCACAAACATTCGGTCCCGACGTTTTTGCACGGACTTGGCCATTCTGCGAAGCACCACGGATTTACCACTCCCAGTTGCTCCACCGATCAGGGAATGAAGGTTTTCAACTTTGACAGGCATCGGTACAGAGGCCACATCTACCTGTCGGTGTATTCGGTCTGTACATTGCGAACGGAGCTTGGCGATAGGGACGACTTTTGTTCCCCGGATATGTCGTGTGAATCGGTCGCCTTCAAAACCGGCTGTGCGTTTAAACATTCTGCTTAACGCAATAACGGCAATCAGTGACAAAGCGAACCCAATGGCAGGGGGAATATAGAGGACCGGGTACTGGGCGGTTGCTATCAGTAGATGCCAAGTAGTTCGTGCATCCCAACGGTTGACGGCCACCCCGCTGGCCAAGCTTGCGGCCGTTATCCATGCCAGAAGTGGGAATGCAACAATCATCAGGACAGACAAACGTCGTCTCGTAATCGGTGACATAAAGAATCCTTGAAAAGATATGCCCAGGGGCTGAGTCCCAAGGCAAAGGCATGCAGCCGCGTCTATGAAGCAAAAAAGTGCAAAAAGAGGGTGGTGGCGCCTACCCCTGCACTTGCCCCAATTACCAACGCCAGGATGGCCATCTTGCGTGCCGAGATATGTGCAAATTTTGCGTATCGGGCTGTGTCCGCACTGATCAGCTTCAACTCAGCGCGAATAGGTGAAAGGCTGCCTTGCACGTTGTGCACCACTTGATCGGTCAGATCCATGCTGGCGCGATCGAGCACGGCCCCCAGCGTGTTGGCCAGATCCTCGGGCAAGGCCTGTAGCTGTGCATTGGCGGCGGAAAAGGCTTCAATACCGGCCAGTAGCGCGGTGGCGGTTTCGCGCAGTTTGTCGTTGACGCGTTCTGTGCGTTCGATCAGTCCAGCCACATCCCCCAAGGTTTCCTGAAACAACAGATCCAGCTTGGTCCGTGCGGTTTTTTCTTCACTCATGCGAAGCTCCGTTGGTGGCGGGCAGCAGCTCCTCGAATAAGGCCTGGAAGGCACGATGAAGCTGACGATCTACTGGGCGGGCTAACGCTTTTAACGCATGCATGTCCGACAGGTGTGAGATGCGTTTTCGGTCTTTGGGGTCCGCCTCGCGCAATTGCTGACGATAGTCAGTCTGGTCGGCTAGTATCGATGCGATAGTGATGCGTTTATCGGCCAGCAGCTCGAACACCTCATTCTCGAAAATGACAGCGTTTGGATTGGCGATGAATTCGCCAGTTTTCTTGGCGTAGGTCAGCAGCGCTAGAAACTCTTCATCCACATCGCTTTCTACACGATTGAACAGCACGCGAATTCGATGTGCTGGCACGCCCAGGCCGCTCAAGGCGGCAACGGTCTTGATGGTTTCTCGCTGTGCTTTGCCTGTTGGGACAACCGGTAGAACGAACTGATCAATCTCTTCGTGAGACAAGTCGTAGCGCGACATATGCGCCAAAAACTCCTCGATGTTTGATGCCCCAACGTCCACGATGGCGTCGTCCAGCGTGAGCAAATCACGGAACAATTTGCCAAACTGTATCCCGCGCAATTGGTCTACATCCAGCCCCAGATCGCCCGCTGTTTCATTGGTCGATTCGATAGCGAAAATCTGGGCATGATTCAAGCGTGGGGCTAGCAGGTGCGACGCAACGACGGTTTTACCGACCGAGCCGGTGTAGTTCAGAACAGCGATTTTCATGAGAGTTTTCCTTCAGGTTGTGAGGGTGAATTAAAGCTGGGGTTAAGAGGATTTAGGCCCGGCTCGCATAGCGCGGCCTTCTTCGCGCAGTGCATCCAGATCAATGTTCATCTCGCGGAATTTGCGCAAGTCAGCGGGTGATTCGATGGAACTAGGACGGCCTTGAACGGCGGGTGAGTCTGGTGGCGGTTGTGAGGCTTGTACCCCTATTGCGACGAGGGGTAGTGGTGCCGAAGCGGCATTCTTTGCATGTCGTATTCGCCAGATTGTTCTGGCAAAGACCGATCGCGAAACGGATATCCCGACTGAGTCGAGATCTTCGACAATCGCGGCATATGACGAACCGTTTTCCAGCCGCCGTTCGATGATGGGCAACAGCAGGCGTATGCGGGCTGTTTTGGTTGAGCGTGGGTCAGCATCGGCCAATGCGCGACGAAATTGCTCGACGAATTGGTCAAGTTGCATGGGTAGGGTTCCTGGTTGTGTTGGAAGGTAAATGTCACCTTCCACGTTGAAGACAAAAGCGCGGCAGGCCGCGCAGGGGGAGCCGCGCCCGGTGATGGGCGTGGGGGGCAAGGCCCCTGGGGAAGGGTCGAGGCCGCAGTCCGACCTTGGGAGGACTGGACAGGGAACCCGGCAGGGGTTCCGCGGCCAAGGGGGATACTTATCCCCGCCCGATAGGGTGGGGACCAATCTTCTTTTGGCGGCTACTTTTCCCCCACGCGATTAGCGTGGGGGACTGACGTGATACGCATGTGGTTCACATGCACTACGTCCCGAAGGTGCGAAATGTTGCGCTGGGAGATTGTTTCTGAAATGTAACTTAAATAAGGTGGAGCAAGTGAGTTATCCACAGCCCTATATGGTAGAAAATAGGTAGAAGAAGGTAGAGGTGTAACAGAGGCTCTGAAACCCGCATGCATAAAGGGTTTTGGAAATGTAACCGCGATGCTATGCCGACAAAGCGCGATGCTATGCCGATAAAGCGCGACGTTATGCCGATGAGGCGCGATGCTATGCCGATTCTTGGAGCAAGTTATCCACATGGCAAATCCGGTCATTTCATGACCAACTGGCGCGACGCTATGCCGATGTAAGTCGGCTAATCAGTGACGTTTTCTAGGCTTGATGGGGTTTGTCGCTGACGCGATACCAAACAGCTTGCTCGACCCCGCGTCGACTCGTTTCGATGCGAGGGGCAAGGATTAAGCCAAGTTCTGCTAGTTCATTGATGGCTCGTTCTAGTGCTGGGCGAAAGTCGCGTAAGCGTCCTTTGTATTGAGCGCGTTCTTTAAGGATTTGTAGGCTGTAGCGTTGCTCTTCATCCTTTGACGTACCAATCAATCGCTGGAGACTTTTAGACAGCTCGTGACGCATGCATTGCCGCGTAGACCAGTCAATCAATGTGAATTCGCGGTTGCCGAAAATCTGTGCCCAGCGAGGGTCTACATACAGTGTGTACTCACTGTCTTCATCGTCATAATCAAAGCCGCCGATCATGGCCAAGAGGCGGCTTGAAGGATGGTTGCCGAAGCTATATTTAAGAGTCCCGTTCGATCGACTGGCCTCGATTGACAGGGTAAATCTGGCCAAGTCTTTTATGGCGTTATGGAGCCATTCATATTGACTACCGCCTACAGGACGACCTAGCGCACGTAAAAAATCAGCTCGGTTCACTATGGGGCGCTGACCAGCGGGGCAAGTCATTTGCAGGTACATGGCGTGCATCCAGATGTCGGCATGGCCCTCTCCTAGCTGTTTGCCCGAACCTTTGATGACAACTCGCTCATTGCGCAGGAACATAGCATCATCGTGGATAGTGCGGTGGCCGCGAGCTATCGGTGCGAAGATGCCGCTGCGTGCAATGTAGTTGGGCATTGCTCGTATATTTTCGCCGATACCCGGTAAGTAGATACGTTTGAACATCGGTTTTTCCAGTTGTAGGGGCCCCTGTTCGTCCTGTGTGTACTGAGTAGCTGTTCGTGTACTGGCTGTCTTAGCCAGACGGCTAAGGGCATCCTTTAAGCGGGCAGCGGAATGATGGTTTTGCGAAGGCATGACAATCCAAATAGCATGGGCACAGGGCCGCTGCTGCTTGGATACGCGCCCCTGTGCCGTTCAATAAAAAAACCGCTTCATGCACGTAGAGCGTGCGTAGCGGTTAGTCGTTGCAGAGGGACTGGTACAGACGTTCAGCGATAAACCGAAAGTTCGTTGCCCAGTTTGAGACTACGACGCGGTTGAAGACCTGGCAGCCCATGTTCCTCAAAGAACTCTCGTCGGGCGCGTAACCATTCTTTGTAGCGCCAACCGTACCGCTCATCCCACGGGTAGCTGGCATCAATGTCGGATGCGATTTGCTCTAGGTTCTTTCGTTCCGCTCGGCCGTCGTTGTAGACATCGGCCATCAAGTTGTAGGAATAGACGGCGAAGCCAATGCCTTCATAGGGTTCATTCATATCGATTTCCTCTAATCAAGTGCTCAGGTCTCGACGGCGTGGTTGATAGAAAATCTCACGTAGTTTGAAACGATCAAAAAACAGGACGATATCGACTGTGTTTCGCAGGAAGGCCTGTATGGTCGCCAGATCTAGCTGGCCACCAGTCGGCGACTGCTTGATCAATGAGGCCAGGCGGTCGTAGGTATCCAGTGAGCTGTTTGCGTGTGTCGTTGAAATGGATCCTGGGTGACCCGTATTGAGAGCAACCAAATACTCCCAGGCTTCACCACCACGTAATTCGGCCAGAAATATCCTGTCAGGTGATAGGCGCATACATGCCGCAACACAGTCGGTCGCTGTCACACGGCCGTGGCTACCGCCATAGAGCATGTGTACCAAGTTTCTGTGGTTGGGGAGGATTAATTCATGGACATCCTCAATCGTGATGATGCGTTCCTCTAGTGGCACACGTTCTATCAAGGAGCGGGCAAAGGTTGTTTTCCCAGAGCCGGTCTTGCCAGCAACGATGATGTTGCGGCGAGTCTGAACTGCCTCATGCAGAAAACGTGCAATCTGACCTTCGTTTTTTAGTTGAAGTAGGAGGTGATCAGTCGGTGTTAGACCGCTTTCGTCGAGTAGATCCAGGCTGTCGCAAACCTCGTTGAAAGCGCCTTCTGCTTCCAGCTCATCCAGTGTTTTGACTAGCTGGGTGTGCTTGCGGATATTGATTGCCATGGTGTTATCCAGGCATCCAGGCGCTTGTACGATTTGTCCCCGTTCACCGTCAGGCAGTATGACCGACATGATGGGAGCTGGTGCCAAGCCGTTATACACAGACAGTGAGAGCGATAGACCCTCTAAGCTAGATAAGGTCAAAGGCATGCACTCGTGCTCATGCCAGGCTCCGTGCTGACGCACAAATACGGAGTAGGGGCGCACGATCGCAAGTTCTGAAATAGCGGGGTCTTTAAGATACGGTTCGAGTGGCCGTAAGGCCGCCCGAACCGCAATCCCTCGGTCCACACTATTGACGGTAAGTGGTGGGTTTGAGGTCATAAACTTTACTGAAGTCCAAGTCGCGGGCGACCATGATTCCGACTCGTTCGCCCTGGTTCTTATACAAGGTGGGGGGAATATCCAGTGAGTGCTCCAAAATCTTGGCAACGACTTCTTGGCCACCCTCACGGGTGTTATCAAACCTGATATTGCCGTCTCCCTTGTTTCCTTGATTCGATGCCCAATTGCCTAAGTCGCCGAGGAGACTGAGCAAAATGGCATTGCCCAAGCGATCCCAAAAGTGGTGATCAATGGCACCGTCAACGCCCGCCTCACCCAACGGACCCGTCCCCGGCGAGCCGAGGTTGAGAATGACGCCACTGGGTGTTTCAAGGCGATGCCATGTCACAAATGCGCGTGGTTGACCTTGTTCGATGCCACCGCTTTGATAACCAACAAACTTGGTTCCAGCATCAATAAGGACGACTTTCCCGTTCGCACTCATGACGTTTTGGGTGGCGTTGCAGGTCAGCATTCCTGCCTGCGCGGTAACTAATCGAGTTTGCATGACGCAATCGATCATCGTGCCTTGGGTAATCAAGAAATTACGATTCCCTAGTTGTCCCGCCACAGAAGGAGCAAGCTCTAACGGGCGTAATTGACTCGCTAATGGACCGGCATCATCTTGAGCCGTTACTGAGGTCCCGACGTTCTGTTGTGTGTGCTGTTGCCCCTGTTCATTGTTCTGAGCGCGTAGCGGACTGCGTAGCCGTCGAGCATCAACACCATTGATCAGGCTTGGGATCATGGGCAACGTGATGGTGCCAGTTTGCTCTTGAGACGATGTATCAGTCGTAGAGGTATCTGGCTTAGATGCAGGTGTAGGGCTTGGCTGCGCCTTTAGCTCAGGTAATCGAAGCAAGTTGCTGATGCCACTGGTGGTAGGGTCTGCATTCTCAACAGGGGCTTCAGCACGAGTGCCTGTCATGTTCCAGATGACGATTGCAATGATGCAGATACCGATCACGAGGCAGAGCCACAGAAAGCCACGGGCACCCGGAGGCAAGGGGCGACGCGTACTTCCGGTGTCGCTTGGCCCCCGATCATCAACGTCATGTGAGTTGGTTTGGTTGAGGCTCATTTCAAATACTCCTCCGTTTTGAAAATGTGAGTCAAACCACGGCTCTGTGCTTGCCAAGCATCCGCATTGCTCTCGATGAGCAATATGTTTCCAGGCCGAATGGTGGTGGTTGCGGCGTATGCTTGCCCCTGCTCATTGACTGGTTGGACGATTGGCAGACGGTTTGAGCTGAAGGTCATGAGCGTTTTGCCGTCCTTTTGTTCTATGTGTTCGGGGCCCAGTTCAAAAGCTTGCGGATCGTAAGCCGGTTGAGCCGGATAGGCAGTGGCGGCAGGGCCAGCAGAGGAGGGCAGGGAAAGCGGTTTAACACCATGGACGACACGTTCGACAGAGGGAGAGGCTGTTCCTGTATGTGGCTTTGTGGGTGTCTGTCTAAATGCGGCGTTATGGATTGCGACTACATTGCCTCCGAGCCGAATATGCCAACGTGCGCTAGTGCGATGTAGCACCATCGTTCTGTGATCGGCCATGTGGTAATTCGTGAGCACTTCTTGGCCATCTTCAGTGACTCGATAAATGGCGGGGATTTCGGCGGTTGGTGCAAACTGCATCCAGGTTTGATGGCCGTCATCCCAAGCGTGTATCGGGGCTAAATCAAGGTCGCCACTCTTAGAATATGCTTGCCAGTTCACTGGAAGACCTACCTGAGAAAATGCGGCTTGAACGGTTTGTTCATGTTGCTGTTGGCGCGCTTCTATCGTTTCACTGTCGGGATAGCGCATGATCAATTTATAGAGGGCTTGCTTTGTCTCCCGCTCGTTGTGGTACTCGATTCGGAAGGTATAGTTCCGGCGGTCAGTGACTACGATCAAGTTGGTATCAGCTTGATCAACCACAGGCTTGAGAAACAGATGATTGGTGTATTCGGTAAATTCATAGGCTTCACTGTCACCGAATACATGAAACAGATAGTTTTCGCCTTCTTCTAACTCAATCATTGTTCCCACACCGATCACGGAATCCAGCTGGGTGACATTGTGAGGGTCGTAGTTGGCGTAGCGTATCCGGTGGTCAGTGCCTGCTTGTTTGGGCAGATCTAGGGCGAGTGCAGGCGTAGCGACCAGGCACGCCAGTGCCACCGCAAATGCCGTTTTGGCAAATCGGTTCATGGGTACTCCTTCAAGGGGATTTAACGTGAAAGGTCTGCGGCTAAGTCGTAGCGGATAACTTGAAAGCCGAGAGGGTTGCGTCGAGCAACTGATTCGCTTAAGGGCACCTGGAGGTATTCGTATGCGACGGTGGCAATCTGGTGACGCTCTTTTTCATTGCGGCCGGAGCTGACGTCCCGTTGAGCGGTACTAAATCGAACCGTAGCGGTTTGATTGGCGCCCATCGTGATCGAGTGAACTTCAACATCCAGATTTGAAAGCTGGCCAAGTCGCTCAGTAGGAGCGTTAGGACCCTCAAATCGCTTGCCGTATTGGGCCTGTATTGGCGGTGAAGAAAGCAGAGCGCAGGTGTCAAACTGCGCTTGGATGGTGTACCAGTTATAGCCTTCGCAATTCAGGACGTAGGTATTCAGAAAATACTTGTCGATGCGTTCACCATAACTTTCAGGGGTATCGCCCAGGCTGGTGATGTGTTCAATGGCACCGGTTGTGTCATTGACACGGATGATGTGCGGTTTTGCTGGCTCTTTCAAAGGGGTTAAGCCTGCTACGGCAACGACGCCTGCCAATGCCAAAACGCCAAGAAAAATATTGAGTCGATGAGCTCGACGACGGCTCGAAATCAGTTCGGTCTTCAAGTCACGTTCCAGCCCCCGGCTCTTTTCCAGCTCTTCAGCGACATCGATGGTTCGGAGCTTTTTACTCATGGCTACCTCCGCTGGACAGAGGGGCCGTGAGATTGACCGGGACTCGTGGTGAGTCAGCTGGTTGTGGTGGGGCTGGCGGCGTAAAGGCGCAACCAGCCATCACGGCGGCCAAAGCCACCGCGGCAAGTTGTATTTTCATCGGGAATGACTCCTGGCCCAGCTATGTAGACTGTTGGGCTTTATGGAAGAGTTGAGGAGGAAATGGGTGGTGCTGTAGCGCAGTTAAGGATGTATTAGCGAATCAGCTTCCGAATCAAGCTACCAGCGCGCATGGCATTCATGGCCCCGCGACCCGCGCTGCCAAGGCCAAATTGGGCACCAAAGCCGCTGGAAAGACTTTGGGCAAGGCCAGGCAACATAACGATGATGACAATCGTGGCAATCCCCACGAGAAAGTACCCAGCGATCAATGAAAGAAGTGATGTGTCTCCTTCGGTCAGTAGCCGTATGAGCATGGCTATGTACGAGAGGGTTAGCTCTAGCAAAATAGACATGATCAGTGCGCCTAGTAATGCCAGGATCACAAAGTTCAGAGCCTGTGACACCCAACTGTCAAATAGCCGTTCTGTGCGCTCAAATGCTAATGCGGCTATGAAAAATGGCCCGGCTGCTACCACTAAGGCCATACCAACTTTGACGACAATCATCAGCACCGCTACAGAGGCACTAATTATCGCGGTGACTACAGTTAAGAAGCTTGCATAGATATTGACCAGGATGTTCTTGCTGCTTGGATACCAGTTTGTTTCTGAGTCTTCCATGGTGGCTGCTGCTGATTCGGTCCTTGCCCGAAGGGTGTCGATACTGTCGGAGAAGGTATTGCCGCCTGCGACGATACCGGCAACATCGTCAGGCAAGGAGATCATGACATCGACAATATTGGTTTGATAGAAACCACCGGCTGTTGCGACTCCCGCAATGAGTGCCACTCGCATTGCTTTCCACATCAGCTCAGTGACGGTCATGTTCCCATAGCCACGCATAATGGCCATGTTGTAGAACAAAAATTGCAGGGTTAGCCCAACGACAATGATCGGAGCCAAGGCCCGGGCTAGTTGCTCAATGGGTGTCGCTATGGCGGTATTCAAAACGACATCTACTTGCCTCATCAACCACTCGCCAATCCGGTCAATGTTGGCTGGCTCGGATATTCTGTTTGCATCAAAAGCCATAATGATCTCCAGTTATGGAGTTGCTGGTCTGTTTCTGCCGCCAAACCAGCCCCCGTAGACGACATTGCCGCGCTCCTCCAGTAGTGCCGATTCGGCAGCAAACTGTTGTTCTGCCAGTTGAATACGGGTTTGGTCTGCCTGAATGTTCGCTTGCTCAATCGCAATGCGAGCTTGCAACTCTGCGATTTCCTTCGGGTTAGTTGTTTGATTGATTTGGGCCTGGAGGCCATCAATCGTCTCAAGTCGTTTCGTCATCGCGTTGTACGCCTGTTCAGACATGGCCTTTTTTGTCGCCGCAATGCGTACAGATCGCTCACGAAGCGCCTTAGAGTCCTGTTGGAAGTTCACCGGTGCATTGACGTCTTCAGCTATGGCGCTGATAGAGCTTGAAAGCGTCGAGTTCTGGCCATCCAGGCGATTGAGGAGCGCAGAGGCATCACTAGGTAGTGACTCCCGCATCATTCGCCGAACATCGGCATTTTCAAGAATGTAGCCAAAGCCCGAGGAGTGGGTTAGTGCTTGAACTTGTGCTTGCGCTTGTTGGAGCTGAGCACGCGCCGTCTCCAGTTGATCCAGCAAGGCGTTGAGTTGGGGGATTGAGTTCACATCCAAGGTAGGAATGCCACCGGCTGAGTAGCTGGGTGATACAAGTGAAAAGGCAAGGCAAAGCCCTGCTGCAAGCGCAGAAATGCTTTTCATAATTGCTCCGAGGTATACATGGATACGCCAGGACGGCGCAAGGAGATGGCCAGTAAAAACTGGCCATCAAAGGGGGGATCTAGAGGATTGGATTAAGTCTAGTGACTGCTGGCTGCTTTGTATTGATCCGCTGTCACTCTTTTGAATGTGATGGTTTCATCATCAACATCACTTAATGAATCATTATCACCACTGTATTTGACTTGCTTTTTTTCTCCTATTGTCAAAATTCCGTTTCCTTTGTATATCCCTTTTTCAATATCTCTTGAAAATCGACCGAAATTAAGTTGATTGATATTGACAAGAAAGTCACTGCCGTCAGGTTTGATGTACATGGAAACAGGGCGTTTGTCGCTGTTTTGGAGCCAGTATCCTGCGAAATTTTCTTCTTTTGTTTGGCAGCCAGTAATTAGGCTGATTGCAATTAGGCCGGAAATAAATATAAATTTTCGTTTATTCATGCTGGGCTCCATTCAATAGATATTGGATTTAATTAACCTCGCAATAATAGCTAAGAAATTAATAATTACGCGATTAAGTTAATGACCAGTCAGCTCGACTGTTTCTTCACCTTTACGAGCTTGTTCAGCCCGGTTGACGTAAAGGGGCAACCATGTGGCTGGGTCATCGCCAACCTCGGCAATCACCTGTTTAGCAATGGTGGCCATGTCGGGGCTGCCGGAAAAAACCAAAAGAGCTTCAGGGCATGTAGATAGATCCAACTCGGCGACCGTGACGCTGGAACCCTGTTTGACGACGAATTGACGGCTTTTTTCTCCAAGTTGTTTCACTAGCTCAAACTCTCTAGCGCTTAGCCCAAAGTCCTTCATGTAGGTTTCGCGCTTTGCTCGTGGGTTTGGAAGGAAAATGAGGGTTCCGGCCTGTTGGATAATCGAAGGTCCGACCGGGTTTTCTGCAATGGCCTCTGGTTCCTGGGTGGAGAACGCCAGCACACCGTTCTTTTTACGGATGGTCCTAACCGCGTCCTGCATGTCATCCTGGTAGTGTTTGTCTTTCAAAGGATGTTGGCACTCATCAACCAAATTGATTATCCGTCGACCATCATGCAGAGCCTGACTGCGGTGTCGTATGTACATCGTCGCTGCGCCGCGAACATGCTCGTCATCCAGGATTTCAGTAAGGTCGAAGCCAAAAATGGGATTGTGTCCTTCAGGCACTTCCAGATTTAGCCTGTCTGTCGGGTTATCGAAGACCCAGCCATATTCACCGTCACGCCTCCATGGCAAGAGGCGCTTATGCAGGGTGAGCTGCTGTCCTTCTTCCTGGTAGTAGTCAGGCAGATACTGGAGAAGGGTATGGATACCTCGATCTTCTTTGTCAATTTCCAGGATTAGCATTTCCACTGCTTTCGCAATGTCTTTTGCTTCCTTGGTAGAGACCGTTTCACCCCGAAGTCCGGCTAGGTGCGCCACCAATTGGCGCATGAAGGCCATGTTTTTGGGTGTCGGGTCCAGTTGGAAAGGCTGCCAGCCAGTCGGTAAACCCAAACGGAGAGTGAAGTATTGCCCACGCAGGGCCAATACAAGTACATGGAGTCCTTCATCTTTGTCCAAGATAAGCGCCGTTGCACCAAACTTCTGTGCTTGAGTGAGCAATACACCTTGCAGCACTGTTTTGCCGGTCCCGGTGTATCCAATGATCAAGGTGTTGCCGGGTCGTCGTTGGCCAGTCTCGTCGACCTCTTCAAGTGAGACGTGGTAATTGAAGAAGAAGGGGGCACCTACAACTGACTTAAACATCGTTACGGCAGGCCCCCACGGGTTGCCTGTTGCTTTGCCTGAGAGCTGGTTGTGGAAGCTGTTCAAGCAAAGCAAATTCTCGCTAGTGATGGCTACAGGACGAGTTCGCCAACTCCAATTCGCTGGTAGTTGCGACCAGAAGCCCGCCTCCAGGGCTTTCTCAAGTGGTTTAACAACTAAACCGCGATCGGCGAACCTTGCTCTCATATCGGACATGGAGCGGCGCAGTGAATCACCGTCGTCTCCCCAGATCAACATGGTTGCGTGATGATCACCCAGCCCAAGGTCGCCAGTCTCGATCTTTTCGATCACTTTCTTTAACTGCTTGACTTGACCCGGTGCATCATCATTAGAGTCTTGAAGTAGTTTCTTATGCTTTTTGACGAGTTTTTTGGCAGCCGAGTTGGTGAAGCTGCCCCAAGATTGAGTGATGACATACTCATAAGGGCTGGACAAGATAGAGTCCAAGTGGCCAGGCCGTACTTGTCCCGGCTTGCGAAACAATTCAAGCATGCCAAATTTTCGTTTCCTGGTAAGGGTTCTGATTTCACCTAGTTCGCCATAGCGCGAGAATACGGGTCGCGCAGACGGCAAGCTGTCCCACAGGTAGCCATCCGTCACTGGCACTGCATGCCATTCACCAGAGAGCAGGAATCCAAAAAATTCACCTGGCTCACTAAACGCATACCCATTTCGATCCACAATTTTCAGGACTTCAGCGTCATAGCGATGCAGCCCAGCAAGAATGGCGCGAACAGCCCCTTTCAGATCCTCAATGGATTCGGTTTGCCATGCTTTTAGACGTTCAGGAGATGCTTTTTCAAGCGATGCCATCACGCCCAGTAATTCATCTGCTACGGGATGAATAGAGACGGTCAGGTAGAGTTCGTTGACCTTCAAGGCATTTCTGTCATTGAAGGTTGCGCGATAGGAGTCATCGAACTGCCGGGCGAAGACTTGTGAGAATTGGCTGTTTGGGTATTCAGTCACGTAGCGACCGACGATATGCGTATATAAGCCCAGCTTGCCGAGTGGCAAACCACGAAGGACGTTATGTAACGCTTCAAGCCAGTCATTTTGATCTTCCAGGCTGGCGGCCATGGCGGAGCGTCCGCTGACCTTAATGACCGCCAGGTACTCATTGCCTTTGTCCGCAATAATTTCGTCAGTAACGTGGTGTGAGTACGGTACGTAATGTGATACCGGACGTTCCTTCAAAGTCAGCGCGTTCATTACTTACTCCTTTATTTGTGGCGCCAGGGGCGGCGCGCTGAGAATGAGGTTGGGGCGTAGCTGGAACCATTCCAAAAACTTTTATTGCGGTTTTTGAGTCGTGTCTTCAGCTCCAACCCCCAGATCTCGAAGGCTTTGTCATCAGATTTTGTAATCCAGGCCAGCCATGGGATTACAAAGATCAAGGTGGCCCACATGTACAGACCGACGAACATGGCCAAGATGGCGACAGAGGACAAAGTGCCGAGGAAGACCATGGTGGGTACCCCCATGAATGTTGGCTTTCTACCTAAACCGTTGAACACGAGATAGTGAAATGGCTTTAGTTCAGTTTCGTCATCATCGTAGTTGTCTGAGTTGTTTGCCATGTCTTAACCTCTCCAGAGCAGCGCCACGATTTCGATAACTGAGCCTGCGCCAATAACGCCAATAGCCCAGCGTGTGGCATCTTCTTTACGCATGATCTCAGCGGAGTACAGGACCCAGATCACCAGACCGGCAATCACGCAGGCGATGGGCAAAATAATGATAAGAGCGTCACGGAGCGCTTCCAGTGTCGTTTTTGCTTTATTCAAGCCCCCAATCGCTTGGGCGTAGGCCATGTTGGTGGTCAGCATTGCCACAATGGCCGACTGGTAAACATGGCGCACGACATGGTTTTGCGCTAAACGGGTCAGGTATTGCTTAACAAACATGCATAGCTCCTTGGCCTGGTGTCAGAAAACACCGGGCATTTTGGTTAAGAAAAGGGATGTGTTTGCCCGAATGGGCGCTGATAAAAACTGGTGGCCGGTATTTGCGGCCGTAAGCAAAGAGGCGCTGCCTCTCTGAACTCTCCGCCCTCGCCGACGGTAACCTCGGGATCAGTGAACTACGAGACGTTGTCTCTTCGCCCCTGTCCTCGGAAATAGCGTATGTTGCTACGGTCGCGTCAAGGGGCCGTGTCCTCGCCCGATAGGCTGTGGGCCGCACCAGCCCCTTGACCCGCCATCCGCTTGGCCAAACGACGTTGCCGAAGTTGCTCAAAGTACTCACGATGCTTTACTAAAAGCGAGAATAGGCCGTAGGCAAAGCCGTACAAGATCCCCAAGCTCACCCAATCCATCTGAATAAGTTTGTCTAGCAAGTAATTAATATTCACTTCAGTAAGCAAGTCGTTGATTTCATGACTGCTCCCTCGGCTTAGCATAAAACCAAGGATGGGCAAGCCCAGAAAAACGCACAGGCCGATAAGGGAGCTCCAGAGCAAAGACATGACCGCAAGAAGACTGCGAGTGAAGCGGTTCTGTTTATTGACAGATAAGGGAGCCCTAAGAGGTGTCAGTTTCATAAAAATATCCTTTGGAGTTTTGGAGTTGGTTAGGCTGAGGGCTGTACTAGGAACGCTGGTGTGACTTCGTTTTGTATAGGTGCTTCCAACGATTTGTTTTCTGTATTGACGAAACCATCAGTGACTCTCTTTCCGGTAAAGCCATCTGGTTTTCCCGTTTTCCTGGGTTTTTGCTGCCTTGATTCTTCCGCGACGACTACAGCCTCATGCTTAATAGCTTTGAGAGCTGGTACTTTCACTCCAGCTTGCGCTAGAACTTTCCCAACATAGCCATTGCTAAAGCCACGCTCAAAATTGCCGGTGTTGTAGCAAGACAAGGCAGAGCGTAGAGCCTGCTGCTCATCGGCTGACTGTCGTAAGGCTCGCCGATAACAGTCCGTCAGAACTGTTTGAGCAGCTTTCAGATTTGTGCAAGGATCAAAGACTGTTTCTGTCGTCAATCCAAGCCAAGACCAGTTGCGAACATTGATCTGACCAAGACCCGCATCAAAGTCAATGCCACGATCAAGGAGATCGTTCGCAATTTGTGCGGCTTGTTCGTAGTCAGTTGGTTGTTCGGCTAGTCGTTTACCTTTGTTTATGCCAATGGCATATACCTGGGCCTTTGATTCATGGCGTACCAGGGCCGATAACGTCGTTTCATGAATGTTGGGCGCACATGTGGCGGCCAAAAGTGCGAATTCTGCTAGCACGGCTCTCTCTCAATGGTTGTTTCCAGTGCCCGCGGTGTCATCGATATTGCGACGAGGATCTTCAAACGAGTAGTGCCAATTGTTGGCCCAACTACCAGTGTGTTCAGCATTCCATTTTGATTGGGCTGATACGTAGTCTCTGGCTGGAGCCCAATAGCCCCCACGGTTTGGATCACCGACGTACTTAATGCTCAAGTCGTATGTCCATTCATGGTCGTTGTAGACAACGCAGTAATTGGGCAATTTAGTAAGGGTGACTGTCTTGATAAGGGACAAGTCCCGAATGGCGGGTATGCCCAGATAATTAGAGCCCACCATCCGGTAGCGGTAGATGTCTTGCCCATATGTCGCATTGAGATAGTCAGGATCGCATTTGCCTGCTCCGCGAGAGATGGCATCCATACGTACCGACATGCCGGGTTCAGATGCAACTGGGCACATACCTAGGAAAAAACGTCTAGCGTCTACAGTGGCTTCCCAGTCGAGCATGCCTTTGGCGTATTTGCGAATGTCAAAGTAATGATCGAAAGAGGCGGTGCATTCGCCTGGTTGCAGGCTGCTGGACAGGCATAGGACGGCCTCGCAAGCCAATCCGGGAAGTCCAGTCAAGACTTCGGACGATTGAGCATAAGAGGTGGACGCGCAGGCCAACGCTAGCGCACCCAATGAAATGGGGAGCTGTTTCATGATTACTCCAAATGGATAGAAGACGATGGCGCTGGGCCACAGAACGACTGGAAGGAAGAGGGCGGAAGGGGAGATGCCCTTCTTTTGTATTACTGCGGGTTGGTGGACGGGGTGGGAAGCAGGTAGCGTTCACGCGACTCACCTGCGGCTTCAGCTGCTTTCATCCAGCCTGGGGTACGGCCTCTGCCTGACCAAGTTGCACCGCTTGGGTGTTTGTATTTGACTGTGGGCGAGGTATTTGGCTTAACACCAGGATGGCGAAAGGCCTGTGCAATCTCGTCCATGGTTAGGTCGTTGTCCCGCATGGTTCGTACGATGTCAGCAAGTACATTCTGGCGGGTCTTGCGTTTGATAACTTCCGCTTTACGCTGAAGGCGGGAAATTTCTGCGTTGATTTCTGAAACGGTCTTGAGGTCATTGATCATGATGATCCTTGTTGTTGTGTTAACGAGTGAGCCATCTCCAGAGTGACGAGCAAAACTTGGTGATGACGGCAATCATAAAAAACCACATGAATAGGTGTGCAAGAAAGGCGATCGCTTGCAAGATCCAACTTCCGCCAGACTCAGGGATAGAGTTCCAGGCAGAAAGAACAATAAGTGTTGCTACTATTCCGAGGATGAAGGCACGACCACTGGATTGTTGCTTGCCTTCTTTAGATGCGGGTTTCATATGAACTCCATTTTTTGTAAGTAAATATGTTGCAGGGAAACTGGTTTTTTTTTAGACTCACGTAATTTGCATGGTCTATTTTTGAAGTCCTGTATTGAATAATATTAATGGATTATGGCTGGCGGAAGATATTGGCCAGAAAGATAATAAGGATTTATGATTGCTGTCTATTAGTTAGTCGTGAGGGTGTTTTTTAGAGAGGGGAGTGGATCTTTATTGAGTAATGTAAATTAGGTGTTGTTGAAGAGTAGAATAATAAATTAATGCGGTGAAATAATGTTAAAAATTGATAAGATGGTTGATGAAATAACTTTTATTCTCTCGGTTTTTGAGAGTTATATAAGGTGTAAAGCTAAGCTCGGATTGGTGGATGTGAATATATCTGCGGAGGGTTTGGTTGCTGATTTGTTGAATGCTCTAAATGGGTGGGAGCTATTTAATTTAAATATTAAAAGGAGTAATTACCCTTGTATTGATTTAATGGATGAGGTGAATAAAATAGGGGTGCAGGTAACAGCGGAAACTGGGATAAAAAAAATAAAAGATACTTTTTCTTGTGTTGAAAGAAATGGGTTTAATAATAAAATAAATAGATTAATTTTATTTATGCTTTTGCCTAAGCAGAAAAGTTATTCTGTTTCGAGCCCAAAGGGTATGAATTTCAATAAAAATGATGACATTATTGATTTCAGTGATGTGGTAGTGATTGCAAAAAAATCAATTAAAAGTTTAGAAATGGTGGGAAATGTATTGATTGTTGTGAGGAATCATATATCTAGTAAACTTCCATATTTTGAAGGTAATGAAGATAGACTGATCATGGCTGAAATAGAGGGGCGTTATGCAGGCCTTTCAGGTTCAGGGGTTCAATTAGAAATTTTGGAATTAATAAAAAAAAATAAAAGAGATGAAGCGAAAGCTAAGTTAGATTGTTGGGCAAAGAAAATATATGATAATGCATCAGATGAAATATATAGCTTGGCGGAAATTTACTCTTTAGTGAATCCAGTCGAGGCAGAGCTTCATTATAGGAGAGCGATTGAGCTGAATTCTGGGAATATTAAATATGCAAATATTCGTGGGCTTAATCTTATGAAAATTGGGAAATTGAATGAGGCAGAAAATATATTCAAGGCTTGTCTTGATTCTGCTGATTTATCCCTCAAGGATAGAGTGCATGTTTTAGGGAATTTGGGTGTGCTTTATAAGAACCGATCTCGCTGGAAGGAGGCGGTTGATTGTTTTAAAGAGGCATTGGCTCTGAATGGTGGTATTGATAATAAAGAGAAAGTAAATAATCTGAATAATCTTGCAAGCTGCTATAACAATATTTCTAATTTTTTGGAGTCAAAGAAACTGCTGGATGAGGCATATGATTTAATTGGAATTCTTGTTTCTAGGGAGCAGGATATTGATGAAAAAAATTTATTGAGATTAAAAAAGAGTAATATTCTTACGAATATATCAATTCGCCTGAGGCATGAGGCAAAAAAAAATAATGAGGAGTTTTTGCTTAGGGAGGCAATATCTAATCTGAATGAGGCGGTTGAGATTGCTGAGCTGCTTAAAGAAAAGACTGAGTTGGCGCGTCATTACGGAAATTTATCAAATATATATATTCAAATTAGAGATTATTATAGCGGAAGGGTTTTTTTAGAAAAATCATTGGATATTGCTGTGGAGAATAAAGATTATCGTTCGGAAGTAGCTGGTCTGTTGAATCTGGGTTCTCTGATGATTAGAGAGGGTTTTATTGATGAGGCAGAGAAAAAACTTAGAGAAGGGATGAGAAAGGAAAATAATTTATACCCTAATTTGCGTGCTCATATTTATGCAAATATGGCTATTGTGAATAAATTAAAGGGAAAAGACGAAGAGGTTAAGAGGTTTTTTTTGGAAGCGAAGAAGCTTTATGTTGAGCTTGATATGCTGCCTTCCTTGAAAGAGTTGAAAGATAACATCTTGCCGTAGTAGAAAAGTGTTTGCTGCTGCTGAGAAAGCAGCGAGTATCATTGAAATTTTTCGAGCGTGACTACCCGCTTCGAAAAAGCAAAGTAAGTCGGTTTTGAAGCCTATACATGGCTCACACACACTTTGCTGGCACCAGTTGGGTAGGGGGTGATCAAAATTGGGCCACTGAAGTTCAAGCCTCAGTGACATCCGCATAATATGTTGGGATTTGCCCGATGATTAACATGCTTTTGTGTACTTGGCTGACTTGTTCGGGTTGGACCAAGATCCGCAGCAGCATCAGGGTTTCCATTTGAGTGGCTGGCGAGTGTTGATCCAGTAGATTCTCTAGAGCATGGCGCAGTGACGCCAGCTCTGATTGCATGGATTGAGAAGTGGTCAGCAGTTGGCGGGCATATTCTGATGAAGATAGCCCGGCCAAGGCCGCTGCTTCGTTTAGGTGCTGGCGTTGCGATGGCGTTATGCGTAAGCGCAACAGTTCCGACAGAGGTTCTGCCATAGGCTGCTCCTGATAGTGAAAAGGGTGAGAAATGACACGCACATGACAGGAGTCACGTGGAAAGACGCGCCAACTGGTGATTGTTAGGGGGTTCAATTCCCCCCGACTCCACCAAGATATCCCAAGAAACCCAACAGCTTAACGGCTGTTGGGTTTTTTGTTTTCTGCTTGCCCAACAAGGCTTCAGCGTCATAATGATCCTTTCGTTTTATGGACAAAAGGAGATCGACATGTCTCGTTGGGTGTTCTATTCCGCGCCAGGGACCTGCGCGCTTGCAACTCATATTGCACTGCATGAAGCAGGGGCTGACTTTGATGTGGTCAAGCTGGATTTTGGTGCGAATCAACAGCAAAGCCCGGAGTTTCTGCGCGTCAATCCCAAGGGGCGTGTGCCGGCACTGGTGACAGAGCAGGGGGCTTTGACGGAAACTCCGGCTTTGCTGGCTTTTGTGGCGCAGAGCTTTCCGGATGCCAAGCTGGCGCCTGTGAATGATCCTTTTGGATTCGCCCGTATGCAGGAGCTGCATAGCTATCTGGCGTCCACGGTGCATGTGGCCCACGCACATAAGCGCCGTGGCTCTCGTTGGGCAGATGATCCAGCGGCGGAAGAAGCCATGCGCGCCAAGGTGCCGCAGAACATGACGGTTTGTGCGGCTTATCTGGAGTCCTTGATTGTGGGGCCCTGGGTGTTGGGCGATCAGTTCAGCGTAGCTGATGCTTATCTGTATACAGTAGGTGGTTGGCTGGAGGGGGATGCAGTCGATATGAGCCAATTTCCCAAGCTAAGTGCTTATCTGGAGCGGGTAGGGGCGCGTGAAGCCGTGCGCAAAGCGGTAGCCGAGGCCGCTGCCTGAACGGCATTCTTTATATGCGTTGCGTTGCGTTGTGTTCGGCATGGCGTAACGCCTTTCTTCCTATTCCCGAATCAAAATCGTAACAAACATAGTTTCATGAGTTGACCTGTTTTTCTCTAATAAGTAACATGAAAAGATACGTTAAAGAGAAGGTGAACTTATGGACTTCGACATCATCATCGTCGGTGGCAGTTTTGCGGGTCAGGCTGCGGCGATTCAATTGGGTCGGGCGCGGCGGCGCGCACTTTTATTGGACGCGGGACAGCCCCGGAATCGCTTTGCCCAGGCCTCTCATGGTTTTCTGGGGCAAGACGGGCAGGCTCCGGCGGCCATCATGGCGACGACAAAACTTCAGCTTGCGAAGTACGAGACGGTCGAGCAGCGAGCCGGGCGTGCTGTGGAGGTTCATGCCATTGAGGGTGGGTTTCAGCTATTGACCGAGGACGCCCAGACAGTCCGTGCGAGTCGCCTGATTCTGGCCACTGGCGTCAAGGACAGCTTGCCTGATATTCCCGGTGTGCAGGAGCGTTGGGGCAGCAGCGTGCTGCATTGTCCTTATTGCCATGGCTTTGAGCTGAACCAGCAGCCGTTGGGTGTGTTGGCCAGCAGCGAGCTGGCTATACATCAAGCCATGCTGGTGCCAGATTGGGGGCCGACCACGTTGTTTACTCAAGCTGCATTTACACCGAGTGCAGAGCAGGAAGTCCAACTGATAGCGCGTGGCGTCCAGATCGAAAAGACACCGATTGCAGAGCTGTTGGGAAGCAAGCCTGGGCTGGAGGCAGTGCGTTTGCAGGATGGCAGAATCGTGGCTATTTCCGGCCTGTTTGTAGCGCCCAAAACAGAGCTGGCCAGCGACCTGGCCCTACAGTTGGGTTGCAAGCTGACAGCGGGCCCTACGGGGTCTTTTATTGCTGTGGACCCCATGCAGCACACGTCCGTGCCGGGTGTGTTTGCGGCCGGTGATGCCGCCAGTCCCATGGCTAATGCCACCATCTCTGCCGCTGCGGGGGTAATGGCGGCGGGTGGGGCACATCATTCCTTGATTTATGGCTTGGCGGAGCAGGCTGGAGCCAGCTCGGAAAAGGCTGCATGAGGCCAGAGCAATGTCCAGCGCCAAACTCCACGCAGACCGAGTAATGGCATAGGGTGTACCCATGCCATTGCTTACCACCCGCTCAGGATTTCAATGAAGACACCCACTTCCGTCCAGCCCTTTAGCGATCCTGCCTTGGTCGCTCGGTATGCCGATACAACACCACAGCGCATTCCTGGCTTCCATGATCTTCATCGCATGGCCTTGATCCTGCTTTCCGAACGGGTAACGAGCAATGCCAGGATTCTGGTCCTGGCAGCAGGTGGCGGGCTGGAGTTGAAGTCCTTTGTGCAAGCCCGCCCGGATTGGTCTTTCGTGGGAGTCGATCCTTCGCAAGCCATGCTGGATCTGGCGGCCCAGGTGCTAGGGCCTTTGGGGTCGCAAGTGGATTTGATACCAGGCTATGTGGACGATGCACCGCTGGAGCTGTTTGATGGTGCTACTTGTCTGCTGACTCTGCATTTCTTGTCAAAAGCAGAGCGCTTGTCGCTGTTGAAGTCCTTGCTCGCACGCTTGAAACCGGGGGCGGCGCTTGTGGTGGCCCATCATTGTCGGCCAGAGGAGGGGGCAACTGAGGACTGGCTAGCCCGATCCATCGCCTTTGCTACAGGGACGGAAACTACGGTGGAAGCGATAGGTTCTGCATCAAATATGGCCCGGCATTTGACGCTGTTAAGCCCGCAGGAGGAAGAGGGTTTGTTGCGGGAGGCCGGGTTCACCGCACCAGCCTTGTTCTATGCAGGGCTCTCGTTCCGGGGTTGGGTAGCCTATGCGGATGATCAGGCCTAATTGCTCAGCCTTTGCTCTTGTATTGATTCTGCCCTGAACCAAGCAGAGCCTGCGGATTATTGCTCCGCCATTTTCCTGTCCAGCTCTGCCATTTCTGCCTTATAGAGCTGCTCAAACTCGGCCAATAGTTCTGCCAGGGGGATGGCTTCCAGCCTTTGCATGACCAGGGCCTCTGCTTCCTTGAGCACATCGCCCAAGGCGGCGTTAACCACTTTGGCGACACCGCAGCTTGGGTTCTCGTTCTCGTGGCCGATAAAGAAGATACGCGGTCCCCCAACCGCCTTGTGTATGTCCAGCAGCGTGACTTCTTGCAGATCACAGCTTAGTGTCCAGCCGCCCCCGTGGCCTTTTTCGGAGCGCACGTAACCCGCCTTGCGTAAGCCCGCCATGGTGCGTCGGACGACCACGGGATTGGTGCTGAGCATGGTGGCGATTTGCTCGGAGGTAAATGGCTGATCGTGCCTGGCCATGTGCAGCAAAACATGCAGCATGCGGGAGAGCCGACTATCACTTCTCATATTCTTGACCTTGTAATGCACCGGGGAAGGAAGGGGGGAGGGTGTCCCGGTGCACGATGTCACATTATAAGTAGCAATAAGGGGATAGTCCGAGCGGGGTGGTTTGTACTTTGCAGTTGGCCGTCACCTTGCTTATTTCTTGGCCTCTTGTGCCCGTTTTTCTGCTGCCACCGCCTGCATCGCACTGCCAATGAAATGATCTCCCTGGCTGATTAATGCTGCTGATGCGGCCTCCACATCCCGAGCCTCCTTATTCTGGCTCAGCTTGGTTTTGCCGATCAGCCGAGTGATCTCGATTTCAATTCCGACAATGGCTTTCAGCATGGCGTCGATATAGTCCTTGGGGCCATCCGTCATCTTCCAGGGCACGGGCTGGCTGGCTTCGTGGATGCGGGTCAAACGTGCCACGGCACCGCGAACATAGCGTTCTTCATCGCGTATTCTTACTCGCCCATAGGCGTGTACCACGATGTAGTTCCAGGACGGGACTTGCTTGTGTGTTTCCAGTTTGCTTGGAAACCACTGTGGGGAGATGTAGGCGTCTCCTGCACGGAATATCACCATCACTTCGTCGCCGTTTTCCAGGTCTTGCCAGACGGGATTGTTTCTGGCGACGTGGCAGTGCAGTACTCCTTGTGCACCTTCCTGGGGATGCAGCATGAAGGGCAGGTGATTCGCGCTTAATCCGCTTTTGCCATGGGCGACCAGAATGCCCAGGGGATGCTGGGCGATCAGCTCGTGCAGTGGTTCAGGCCGGGATTCATTGAAGTGAGCGGGGATATACATCGTTGTCTTTCTTGGCTTGGGATTCAGGATCAATGTGTCTATTATTGGTCTATTCTGGATCATTGATCTGTACCAGTTTGGCGCTATTTTTATGGACCACAATTCATGTCTCGTACTGCTCATAATCCAAAGATTCCTTCCCTTGGCGAACTGGACCGAAGTGCAGGGGGCCTGGGCCGTCAGTTGGCGCAGAAGTTGCGCGAAGCAGTAAAAAACGGTGCGCTCAAGCCGGGTGAACCCTTGCCCTCCACACGAGCCTTGGCAGCGTCCCTGGGTGTCGCCCGCGGCACGGTCGTAGAGGCTTTCGAGCAACTGATTGCCGAAGGTTTTCTGGAGTCCTCGCCGGGCGTAGGCACTTACATCGCTCACTCGCTGGCCAATCCCGAAACAAGGCCGAAGAAGCGCAGGACGGCATCGCTGCCTGCCCAGCCTGCACCACTTGCCGCCCAGCCATTCAATACGGTTGCGGCTCAATTTCAGCCTTTGCCCTCTGCCCCGTTTGCCGTGTCGATCCCCTTGGGTGCCGCCGCGCCAGGCCCCATCTGGCGACGCTTGGGGAATCGCTTGCGGGCCCATGGTCAGGGCGCGCCGGGTGGTTATGGGGACCCTCAAGGCGCCTTGCCTTTACGAGAGGCTATCGCAGAGTACGTGCGCCGGTCACGCTCGGTGCGCTGCGAGGCGGAGCAGGTCATTGTGACGACGGGTACACAGCAGGGCTTGTTTCTGGCTTGTCTGGTGTTGATGGGCAGGCAGGATTTTGCCTGGGTAGAGAACCCCGCCTATCCCGGTATTACCGCGATCTTGAATACGATAGGTTCGCCGGAACGGATGGTTCGTGTACCTGTGGATGAAGAGGGGCTGGATGTGGCTGCGGGCATACGTTTGCAAGCAGATGCGCGGCTTGCCTTTGTCACTCCCTCGCATCAATATCCTTTGGGCATGCCCATGAGCATGGCGCGGCGCAATGCCTTGTTGGCCTGGGCACGCGATAGGTCCGCCTGGATTGTCGAAGATGATTACGACAGCGAGTTCCGCTACAGTGGTCATCCCTTTCCTTCCTTGCAGGGCCTGGACCCGGAGCGAGTGGTCTATCTGGGGACCTTCAGCAAGGTGTTGTTTCCCTCGCTGCGCCTGGGCTATGCGATTGTGCCGCCGCAGTTGGTCCAGGCTTTTTGCGGAGCGCGCGTTCTGCTGGATCGGCATCCGCCCAGTGCAGACCAGCATGTCTTGGCCAGCTTTATTTCAGAGGGGCATCTGGAGCGCCATATTCGGCGTATGCGCGGGATCTACACCCAATGTCGTAACCACCTTTTTGAGATTGTGCGCGAGGTTTTGCCCAGTGACTTGGCCAGCTTGCAGCCAAGCGATCAAGGCATGCATTCCGTCTTGTGGCTGGCCTCGCCGGTTGATGATGTGGTGGTGGCGCAGCGGGCCATGAAGGAAGGCGTGGCAGTGCGTCCCGTCTCACCCATGTATCACGCTGGGCAGGGGCCTTCGGGACTGATTCTGGGTTTGAGCGCATTCAGTCCCGAGCAAATGAAGGAAGCGGCGCAGAAGCTGGCGCGCATTATTTCTGAGCTTGCCCGACCTTCCAGAACCAAACGAAAGTCCTGAGTGCTGTTCTCGACAAGTCTGTGGCAAGAGCCGGCATGAGTCAGACTTCTGCCATCTTCCTGAAGTGGAAAACTTCATCCATTGTTTCCCCGTACGGGCCTCAAAGAGCTGTTCAAGAAGGCGCCGGCAGCAATGTGGTGCTGGTCGCTTCTTGAAGGGCTCTACCCATATTGCGCAAGGTGTCGGAGCGGATAGCCGCATGTTGCCAATACAAAGGCACATCCAGCCACAGGCCGGGGGCGACTAAAGCCAGCTCTTCGGCGGCCAAGGCATCGCTGACCATGGAGTCGGGTGCCAGACACCATCCCAGGCCCAAAGCCGCTGCTTTCACAAAGCCGGTGGAGGTGGGCAGGTAGTGGATGGGAGGGGCTACGGATTCATTCGTGATTTGGCGTATAAAGCGCCACTGTAATTCGTCCTTGCGGTTAAAGACGATCATGGGGGCTTGAGCCAGGGATGCTGCGTCTATTCCCAATCCAAAATGGCGGGCCACAAACTCGGGAGAAGCAATGGCCTGATAGCGCATGATGCCCAAGGCCTGCACCTCGCAGCCTTGAAGGGGGGCAGGTTCGGCAGTGACCGCGCCCAGCACGGAGCCATTGCGTATCAATTCCAGTGTGTGGTCCTGGTCATCCACGCGCACATCAAACAGGTAGCCATATTCCTGACTTAGCCGGGACAAGGCTTCCAGAAACCAGGTGTCCAGCGAGTCACTATTGACCGCAATGGCGATAGGCCGTCGTGGGCCATTTTGCTCTGGCAGGAAGTCTGCGACGGCCTCGGCTTCCAGAACCTGCATGGGCCGTACACGACGCAGCAGCAACTCTCCCGCCGGTGTTGGACGACAAGGCGGCTGGCGCAGGACCAGCACTTGCCCCAGTCTGTCCTCCAGCGCTTTGATACGCTGCGAGATGGCTGAGGTGGTGATGTACAGCTTGCGCCCGGCTGCTTCAAAACTGCCTTCTTCCAGGACGGCCGTAAATGCTCGTAGTTGTGGGTGCAGCAGATCCATAATTGGCTTGTTTGATTAATTATTCTTAATTAAGTGAAGAATAATTAGCTTTTCTTAAACCGTAAATGACAGCACCATAACGCAGTTTTTCAATTCTGTGGATGGCTGGCATGTTCTTCTCTGTTGTTGCAACTGGCTTTCTGACGGGGGCGGGCCTGATCATGGCTATCGGCACTCAAAATGCCTTTGTGTTGCGGCAGGGCTTGGAGCGTAGTCATGTGGGGCTGGTGGTGGCAATCTGCGCGCTGGCCGACATTGTCCTGATTCTGGGAGGCGTGGCTGGCATTGGTACGTTGGTACGGGAATGGCCTGGTTTGATGCAAGTTCTGCGCTTTGGTGGCGCGGCTTTTCTGGCCTGGTATGGGCTGCTGGCCGCGCAGCGGGCCTGGACTGGTAAAGGAAGCCTGATGGCCGGGCAGGGGAGCGAGCGCAATCGTCGTCGTATCTTGCTGACCTGTCTGGCGTTCACCTTTTTGAACCCCCACGTCTATCTGGATACGATGGTGCTGTTGGGCAGTCTGTCCACGCCTTATCCCGGTAACTTGCAGTGGGCATTTGCTTTGGGGGCCTGTGCGGCCAGTGCCAGCTGGTTTCTGGCCTTGGGCTATGGGGCGCGGTTGCTGCAACCTGTGTTTCGTCAGCCGTTGGCCTGGCGTGTACTGGATGGCAGCATTGCTGTTTTCATGCTGGCTTTGTGTGCTTTATTGCTGTTGAGGCCTTTGCATTAAGCCTTGGACTCCTTAGATATTTTCTGTGGATGCGATTGCTGCCTGGATAACAGCCCGCTGCACAGACTACAGAAAGACAGTTTTTTTGAATCAAAAGATAACTGTCTGAACTTTAGAGCGGCTTTCTGAAATTAAATAGGCTTTAGGGAAGAGCTTGTACCTAATGAAGTCTTGGTTTTTACACCTTCAATCAGGAGAAAACTATGAATGTCGTGAAGATGCTTGCCTCTGCTGCTCTGATCAGTAGTCTGGCTGCGCCGGCGTTGGCGCAGGATGTGAAGCGCCATCCTATTCCCAATTCGGATTTCCCGATTCTGACGGCAGTGGAAGTGCCTGCCGGTAAAACCACGGTGTACTTGAGCGGTACCGTTCCCGCTGTGCGTGACAAGTCGGCTGATGCAGCCAGCACGGCAGCCTATGGCAATATGCAGCAGCAAACCGAGTCCATCATGGAGCAGATCAAGGCTCAACTGGAAGGCATGGGCATGTCGGTAGGGGACATTATCAAGATGCAGGCCTTCCTGGTTGCTCCGGAGGGTGGCAAGTTGGATTTTGACGGCTTCATGGCAGGCTATTCCAAGTACTTTGGAACCAAGGAGCAGCCAAATCTGCCTGTGCGATCAGCCATGGCGGTCCAGGCTCTGGTGAACCCAGGCTGGCTGGTCGAGCTGGAGGTGACGGCTGTACGGCCTTGATCGCCGCCAGATTTTTCTTGAAAAGGATGTGTTGTGATCTCTATTCGTCCGGTTCAGGGGCGGGAATGGCGCACGTATCAAGCATTGCGTCTTGGCGCCTTGCGTGATTGTCCCGATGCATTTGGGAGTACCTATGCCGTGGAGTCCACACATCCAGAGCATTTCTGGCAGGAGCGGATTCAAGCTGCTTGTGCGTCCGAGACGGACCGCGTCTTGTTCGCTGAAAAAGAGGGGCAGGCTTGCGGCCTGGTCTGGTGCAAGTTGTCTGCCTCAGAGCCTGTTCTGGCCGATATTTATCAGATGTGGGTGGCGCCGTCGGCGCGAGGTTTGCGAGCGGGTTTTGCTCTGCTGGATACCGCAGTGCAATGGGCAAAAAGCAGGCAAGCAGCCGGTGTTCGCTTAGGCGTGACCCTGACGAATGAAGCAGCCGTCCGGCTATATGAGAGTTACGGCTTTGTGCCCAGCGGAGAGCCCGAGCCTTTGCGTGAGGGTTCGTCCTTGATGTCGCAGACCTTGGTGCTGGATTTAGCAGACTGAAGCCCAGCTGATACAGACAGCCCCTTGTTGAATCTGACAACAAGGGGCTGTTTTTATGCCTTGCCGGATCTGTTGAGCAGTCAAGGCATAAGGTCTGGATTACTCCAGGTTCAAGGCTTGGCGCAGCTTGTGGATTTCCGCTTGCCAGACCTCTTGCAAGCCAGGCTTTTGATGCTTGGGCTTGCGTGCCAGATCAGCCTCCAGTTTGCTTTCCAGTTCAATCAGTTGCTCCAGCAATGTGTCGTCGCTGGAGGGGGTTGATTGAGCCCTTGTTGTGCTCCCTGGGCCCGGACTGAGGATGGGTGAGGATTTCTCTGGCTGATCTGTCTGGATCAGAGCGGCATACAACTGCGTCAAGTCCTGCATTTCCGTCAAGGAACCTTCGTCCACCAGCCAGAAGCGATTGCAGCTTTTCTCCAGCAGCTCCCGGTCATGGGTGACCAGGATAAAACCGCCTTTGAATTCGCATAGTTCCTCTGCCAGTTCTTCCTTGCCGTCCAGGTCCAGGTGGTTGGTTGGCTCGTCCAGAAAGAGCAGATGATAGTTGGCCAGCGACAGGGCAATAAACATCAGCCGAGCACGCTCGCCACCACTCAAGCTATCCACTTTCTGTGCATGCCGCAGATAAGGAAAACCGGCACTGATCAGCGCCATTTTCCTGACATCGTCCGGCAAGGGCGAAAAGTCCTGCAAGGCATGCAGCAAGGTCTTGGAACCATCCAGTTGCTGTTGGTCCTGGTCGTAATAACCAATGCGGCATTGCGGGTGAAACTTCAGCCCGTCCATGTCCGCCTCGTCCTGCCAGTAGCGCCATAGCTGACGCAATAAAGAGGATTTACCGCAACCATTGCGACCGACCAATCCGATGCGATCCCCGCTGCGCACTTGCAGGCCATGGGCTTGAAAGAGAGCAGGCAGGTTCTGTGCCGGGCTGACGACCATATCTGCAATATCCAGTAGGCGATCTGCCTTCATGTCCAGGCCATGCAGCTGCAAGGTCCAGGGTGTGCCATCCGTCAGATCGGTCTGGTTTTCGCGCAGTTTGGACAGGCGCTTTTCCATGCTTTGGGCTTTGCGGGAAAAGGTCTCGTTGTCGTAGACCTGTCCCCAGATAGCCAAGCGTTTTGCGCTTTGTTCGATGCGATCAATTTCCTTTTGCTCGCCTTGATAACGACGCAAATCCGCCTCATCTCGATTGCGCAACGCTTCACGCGCAGCCGAGCAGGGTAGAGAGAAAAAAGACAGCGTACGATCGCGCAAAATAATGGTGCTGTTGCACACGCGATCCAGCAAGCGCTGGTCGTGAGAGACCAGCACAAATGTGCCGCGCCAACTGCTTAGAAAGCCTTCTAGCCAAAGCAGGGAAGGCAAGTCCAGATGGTTGCTGGGTTCGTCCAGCAAGAGCAGATCAGGCTGGGTAATCAAGGCCCGTGCCAGCAGCAGGCGAGTGTATTGCCCACCACTTAAGGCACTGACCTGGGTATGCCAGTCCAGTTCCTGAAAGCCCATCTCGCCAAGCAAGCTTTCTGCGCGCCAGGCACCCGTATCGTGCTGCTCTGCGGGCAGGGCAGCCAGTACGGCGTTCAGCAAACTCAAGGCGTGCAGATCCGCTGGCAGGTATTGCTCAACACGCGCCAGAATGCAGTGGTTTGCTAGTGAAATACTGCCTTGCCTGGGCGTCAGTTCGCCGCAAAGCAGGCTGATTAAGGTGCTTTTGCCACAACCGTTGTGGCCTATAAGTCCAACTCGATCTCCGGCCTTGATAGTGAAGGCAATTTCTTTGAATAAAGGACCGGAAAGGGTTTCGTAAGAGAGTGAGTGGACTGACAGTAAAGTACTCATGACATGCTCAAGTTTTTTGGGTGCGCGGGTACAGCGCATCCTCGTCAATAGAAGCTGACGATAATTCTTGAGGCCTGAGTGAAGTCCTTCAGTAAGTTAATGCTTCGCTCAAGTCTAGATTATCGCGCTGCGAAATCGAAAACTTGAGCCGTTCTCTATACCAAAGAAGAGTGCATAAATGAATGTGCACATAGGTGTAGGATCTCCTCTTAATCAATGGGTTAGCCATGCTTGAAGCGGGTACAAAAGACTTGTTGAATCAACAAGCTTGTGGCCTCAGGGCAGGGTAAGGACTGGTTGTGCCTGGGAAAGAAAGACGGGTATGAAACACCGTTCGTCCCGACAAAACCGCAAGAGTGTGATTGTAATCAGGAAGCAGAACGATAGAAAACTCAGGCGTTGGTTTTTGGAGGGGTGTGTAGCATTCAAGATGCATTGTCCCTGTAGTAGCAGGGGGGTGCCTGACGGGTGTGTCACTGGCTACTGTGCCTTCATCTGGCCGCAAGGAACTGGTTTTTAGACTGTTTTTCGGTGTTCAGGCACCTGCTTGCAAGCGTCTGGATGGGTTGTTCCGCAGTAAAAAAAGCAGAATTATTACCATTTTAAAAATAGAGTATGACCATAATCTATCCTTGCTTTCCCAGGAAAGCTGTGCAAGAATAGCTGCCATCCATAATCTATTTACGCGGGCAGCGACGCGCACTCACACACTTTCTGGAGAGTATTCGGATGAGCCTTAAAGCACCTGTCTATCTTGAGGATCTGGCCCTGGGAATGGAGTTTCGCAGCGCAGAACATGCTCTGGATGAAGCGCAAATTATCAGCTTTGCCCGCCAGTTTGATCCACAACCTTTCCATCTGGATGCAGAGGCGGCCAAGGGCACGTTCTTTCAGGGGCTGGCCGCCAGTGGATGGCATACCGCCGCCATTACCATGAAGCTTTTGGTGGACAGCCTGGTATTCAGTCAGGGGATTATTGGTGCAGGCGGGCAAATCGATTGGCCACGGCCTACGCGCCCTGGCGATGTCTTGCATGTGCTCAGTAAAATCATCGACATTCAGCCCTCCCGCTCCAAAGCGGACAGAGGCATGGTAGTGGTGGAGTCTCACACCCTGAATCAGAACAATGAGGTGTGCCAGCGCCTGATTGCCAAGCTGATTGCCTTTCGTCGTCCGGAGGTTTGAATGGGGCGTGTCTCGCGTGAGCAGGCCGAACGCAACCGCGAGCGGGTGCTGGAGACGGCTTGCCGACTGTTTCGCAAACATGGAGTGGAAGGGGTCTCGATCGGGGACATCATGAAAGAGGCGGGCTTGACGGCAGGCGCTTTCTACAAGCAGTTTGTCTCCAAGGAGGCTTTGATTGACGAGGCCTCCCGATTTGCTTTTACCCAGTCTTCCGAATCCTGGGAGCGTATCAACCAGCGCTATGAACAGGACGCCGTGCAAGGGTTTCAAGCCTTGATGCGGCGATATTTCAAGCACCGTCCTCAAACCCAAAGCTGCCCGATCCTGGCCTTTTCTTCCCTGGCCAGCGGCCTGCCTGCGGATGCGCAGACCACGGCAATTTACAGTGAAGGCGTAGAGAGCTTGTTTGAGCAGTTTCGTGGCGTTGCCATGCAAGCGTGTGCCGAGCAGACCGAAGAGCAAGTCATGCTCTTGTTTGCCGCCATGTTGGGGACAGGGATGATCAGTCGGGCCATGGGCGATACCGCGTTTACGCAAAGTATGCAGGCTGCGGTATTAGCTGCATTGCCTGGCAGTGAGTCCGATCAGCACGATTAGCCTATCGATAAAGGCGACAAGAGCTTGCGTATCAGGCTTGTTCGGGCAGTTGTGCCACTACCTTGATCTCGAACTGAAAGCCTGACAACCAAGGCACCCCTACACCTGTCAACGCCGGGTAGGGCGCATCACCCCAGTAGTCCGGCAGAACCTTCCACAGGGTTTCCAGATTGGCTTCCGGGTTCACCAAAAACAGCGTCACATCCAGCACATGAGCAAAGCTGCAACCTGCTGCGGCCAGCACGGTATTGAGGTTCTCAAAGGCCAGGCGTATTTGCTGTTCCAGGTCCGGCTCGGGTGAGCCGTCTTCGCGGCTGCCGACCTGGCCAGAAATAAACAAAAAGCCATTGGAACGAATCGCCGGTGAGTAGTGACCACGCTCATACAAGGCTTGGCGTTCGCTGGGAAAGACGGCTTGGCGTAAGGTAGTCATCATGCTTTCCAGTGCCTGCTGGGCAGGTGAAGTTCATTGAGTTATGCACTGTAGGTCTTGTGCGTGGACAGATAAACGCTGGATGGCAGACAACACTGTTTCTATAATCCAAACAATCAATGCAACTGATTGGAGACAATACGTGGACCGTTTCGAAGCGATGCGTACCTTTGCCAAGGTGGTGGAAACGGGCAGCTTTACCAAGGCGGCCCAAGCTTTGCATCTGAGCCGAACCCGGGCCACGCATCTGGTGCAGCAATTGGAGGCACGCTTGCAGGTGAGCTTGCTGCATCGCACGACGCGCAAGGTCAGTGTGACCAGCGCTGGGGCACTTTATTTTGAGCGTGTGGTGCAATTGCTGGCCGATCTGGAAGACAGTGAGCGGGATCTGGCCCAAGCCTTGGCTTCGCCCAGTGGCCGCTTGCGGGTAGATGTGCCCAGCCCTTTAGCCAGCCGTGTGCTGGTGCCAGCCTTGCCGTCGTTCTACGCACGCTACCCGGATATTCAGCTGGATATGGGCGTAGGCGACAAGACGGTAGATCTGCTCGATGAAAGCATGGACTGTGTGGTTCGAGGTGGTCATATTCAGGACCAGTCCTTGATCGCCAAGCGGGTGGGGGCGCTGCATCTGTCCATCTATGCTGCACCCTTGTATCTGGAGCGGTTTGGTACCGTTGTGCATCCTGAAGAGCTGGACGGGTCTGCACATCGAATGGTGGGGTACCTGTGGGAACATCAGAACAAACCGTTTCCTTATGCCTTGCGTCGCGATAAAGAACGGGTTTCTTTGCCAGGCCGTTATGGCTTGGCCGTGAATGATGGCAATGCCTATCTGGCAGCGGGTGAAGCGGGTTTGGGGCTGGTTTGCCTGCCGGCGTATTTGGCCAAGGAAGCGGTGCAAGCAGGGCGCCTGATCGCGTTATTCCCGGATTGGACGATGGACCCTATGCCCTTGTATGTGGCTTTTCATCGCAGCAAACATACGAATGTTCGGCTGCGTGTCTTTATTGATTGGGTTGCGGAGCAATTGTCTCAAGTATCTTGAGTGCCAAAAAAAGCCAAGGAGAATGAATCCTTGGCTTTTTTCATTGAATCCGATTTTTATTCAGCTTCGGCGCTGTCTACGACTGGAATGGTCGCCTGGGCAAACTCAGGCCGTTCTGTACCGTGCTTGATACGGTAGTCTTTCAGGAACTTGGCGATGCGGTTGATGGCCTCGCGCAGGTCCGGCTCGTGGGGCAGGAACACCATGCGGAAGTGATCCGGATGAGGCCAATTAAAGCCCGTGCCTTGCACCAGCATCACGCGGGTGGCTTCCAGCAGTTGCAGGAAGAATTGGCGGTCGTCCTTGATGGGATAAACCTCGGGATCCAGACGCGGGAACATGTACAGGGCAGCGTGGGGCATGACGCAGCTGACCCCGGGAATCGCGGTGATCAACTCGTAAGCCAGATCGCGCTGACGGCGCAGGCGTCCACCTTCGCATACCAGGTCGTTAATGCTTTGATAGCCGCCCAAGGCGGTCTGAATGGCCCATTGGCCGGGCACGTTCGCGCACAGCTTCATATTGGCCAGCATGCTCAGGCCTTCGATGTAGTCGGCACCGGCTTTCTTGTCGCCCGAAATCACCAGCCAGCCTGCGCGGTAACCACATGCGCGGTAGCTCTTGGACAGGGAGTTGAAGGTCAGGGTCAGTACGTCGTTGGACAGGCTGGCCATGGCGGTGTGCTTCATGTCGTCGAACAGGACCTTGTCGTAGACCTCGTCGGCCAGCAGCACCAGATTGAATTCGCGAGCAATATCGACCAGAGCTTGCAGCACCGAGTCGGGGTAGAGCACGCCGGTGGGGTTGTTCGGGTTGATGACAACCAGGCCCTTGGTGCGTGGGGTGATCTTGGAGCGGATATCGTCCAGGTCCGGAATCCAGCCTTTGGATTCGTCACACAAGTAGTGCACGGGTGTACCGCCGGACAAGCTGGTTACAGCCGTCCACAGCGGATAGTCGGGCATGGGCAGGAGCAGTTCATCACCGTCGTCCAGCAGGGCGTTGGTGGCCATGGCAATCAGCTCAGAGGCGCCATTGCCCAGGTAAATATCTTCCAGCGTCACGCCCTTGATCCCTTGCTCCTGGGTGTAGTGCATGACGGCTTTGCGCGCGGCAAAAATACCTTTGCTATCCGAGTAGCCCGAAGAGTTGGGCAGGTTGCGGATCATGTCGAGCTGGATTTCTTCCGGGGCGTCAAAACCGAATACCGCCAAGTTGCCGATATTGAGCTTGATCAGTTGCTGGCCTTCGTCTTCCATTTGTTTGGCCCGGTCCATGATGGGGCCGCGAATATCGTACAAAACATTCGCCAATTTGCTCGATTTCTTGATGCTATTCATGATGCTGGTAATCGGATTCCATGTGTGCTGCTAATGAACGGTGGCAGGGCTGATGCCTGACCAGCCTTATACCTTACCGCATGCGTGAGCCTGTCTTGTAAGCATCAAGCTTAAAATGTGGCATTGTCGAATTTTGGCGACACTCTTTTGTCGATAGGCTCCTTACTACCTGGACATATTCCGCTTTATGGATTGGATTGGCATGATGTGAAATCAGCCCTCCTTTATTTTTCTTGTTTTTGAAGCGCTCTGAGATTAAGATTCGACATCAAATCATTTGATGTCGAACTATGAAACTGGAAGCGAAATATCGGGCCTTGCTCTCGCACGCAGAGCAGCAAAAGGGCGTCAATGTTCAGGGCATGTCTCTGTGTTTTCAGCTCCTGTCCTTGTCTGCCCGTATTGATCGGGACTGCGCCGCCTTGTTGGCGCCCCATGGCTTGAGTGAAGCCCGTTTTGTACTTTTGTTCCTGCTGGAGGAAGCACCCGACGGGATGCCTTCCCACATCCTGGCTGAACGGGCAGGCGTGACGCGGGCGACTGTCACAACTCTGGTGGATGGGCTGCTGAAAGCGGGCTTGGTGCAGCGCTTTGCGGCCCAGACCGATCGGCGTTCTGTCATGGTGAAACTCAGCCCTCAGGGGGCGGAGTTGGCCAGGACGCTGGTAGGAACTCACGCCCAGTGGATAGGCGAATTGTTCCGGCATTTGTCCGAGGCGGAGTGCACCCAGCTTAGCGCCTTGTTGAACAAAGCCGCTGGCGGAGAAGACGCGTCATGAGTATCGAGAACCGCAAGGCTTATGCCAAGGTTGCGGATATACCGGCTGATATTTTGCTGGCTCTGTCCAAGGGGGAAATCCAGGGTCTTACTCTGACCGAGTCCTTGGCCATCGATCAGCGCGTGCTGGTGGCGACCGTATTTCCGGAATTGGATGAGCAGGGCGCAGAGCACATCGACACCCTGGCCCAATTGGGCATTCTCAAGCGCATGAAAGCCATTGGGGAATACTTGCTGGACACGTATGGCGAGATGGCCTGGACGCGCTGTTTGGATCACCCGGCTGATGTGGTGCGGGGCTGGGCCTGCTTTATGGTGGGAGCCCGTGCATCCTTAAGTGTGCCTCAGCGCCTGGAGGTACTGTGCCCTTTGGCTGATGATGCGCATTTTGGTGTGCGTGAATGGTCCTGGATGGCGGTACGTCCTCATTTGGTGGCCGAGCTGGATGCGTCGATTCAGAGCTTGCAGCAGTGGGCGCGCTCAGACTCGGAATATCTGCGTCGTTTTGCGTGTGAGGCTTTGCGCCCTCGGGGAGTGTGGTGCGCACATATTGCCATCCTGAAAAAAGAACCGGAACGCATGTTGCCGATTCTTGAGCTCTTGTATCGGGATGGCAGTGTGTATGTGCAGGACTCGGTAGCCAATTTCTTGAATGATGCGGCCAAGGATCAGCCGCAGTGGGTGCGTGATCTATGTGCTCAATGGCAGATGCAAGCGCCAGATAATGCTGCTGTGCAGCGCCTGTGTCGACGGGCGCTGCGCAGCGTGTCTTGATGCTCCGGTTCCAGTCCTGGAATCAGGAGGCGCGCAAGGTAATCAAGGTGATTTCTGAGGCGCGCCCCAGTCGCAGCGGGAAGCCCGCCCACAGTCCGGCACCGTAGCTGACGTACAGCTGCATATCCCCCACTTGATACAGTCCACCCACATAGCCATCATTGGCCATCTGCACGATCTTGTGCATGCCCACAATATGGCCGCCATGGGTATGGCCCGACAACTGCAAGGCCGCCCCGGCCGCAGCGCTTTCCTTGGCGGTGTCAGGGCGGTGGGCCAACATGATGATGGGCATGCCAGCAGGGATCCCGGCGACTGCTGCAGCCACATCGGGCATGGGTTGCCCATGCACGGCTGCCGACTTGTCGGTAATGCCAGCCAAAGCAAAAGCAGCATCGTCTTGTTCAATAATGCTGTGCTCGTTCAGAAGCATACGTAGCCCAAGGCTGTTGAAGTGCTCGATCCAGGGTTGGTACTGGGTGTAGTACTCGTGGTTGCCTGCAATTACCCACACCCCTTGCGGGGCAGACAGGGCTTGCAAGGGGGCGACATCATCGCGGCGCGCTTTCACCGTGCCATCGACCAGATCACCAGTAATGACGATCAGGTCCGGTTTCAAAGCCTGTGTTTTATCAACAATGGCTTGTATCCAGGGGCCTTGCAGCAGACGACTGGCGTGCAGATCAGTCAGTTGCACCAGCTTGAAACCATCCAGCTTTGGGGACAGGCCCTTGACCTTTACTTCGATGGACTTGAGCTCGGGGACTTGCACTGCCTGCCAGACACCCAGTGCGGACAGGCTGACCGCTGCGATGCCCAGCATGCCCCGCAAGGTAGAGGAGCGCAACAGAAGCAGCCCGGCTGGCTTGTACAGAACGCGCATCAGCAAACCTGCCAGATCGGTGATCAAGGTAAAGCAGGCAGCCAGCAGGACGGCCCCGAAAGCCCAGCCCAGGATCATGATGACTGGTGCGGGAATTTCCGGTGAAGCCCGTGAGCCCCAGAACAGCGCTACGGTGTAGTGGTGGAAGGTGGCGGCGACGGCCAAGATGCTGAGCAGCCATTTGATCCAGGGTTTGATCTTCAGCGGTTTGATCAGTCGCCAGGCGACATAAAGGGCAAAAACGAGGGCAGCGACTTGAAACACGAAATCATTCCAAAAAGAAACGGGGAGCCCGCGCTTGAGCAGGCGATAAAGCGTGCCCAGTATAGAGCGAGGAAGTGGGCATGATGTCAGCGCTCATCAGACAGTTACAGCTCCGTCACGAAAAAAGGTGGACATGCTTGATTACGTTTTGAGAGATTGCTTCGCACATCAAGTCATTAAAACTTCTAGGCTTTTTCCCAAGGGCACCCCAGTGGAACGGGGTTTTCGTTTGATTTGATTGGAGGACATATGGTGACTAAAAAATCCGCAGCCAAAACCAATCAGGATGCCGTGGGGCAAGGCGGGGAGTTACATCAGTTTGGCCATGCTGAGTTGACGACCAATCATGGCGTACCGATATCGGACAATCAGAATTCCTTGCGTTTCGGGGCGCGTGGCCCGACCTTGTTGGAAGATTTTGTCCTGCGCGAGAAAATATTCCATTTCGACCATGAACGTATACCGGAGCGCATTGTTCATGCTCGCGGCACAGGAGCACATGGTTATTTTGAATGCACGCAAGCAATCCCGGAGTTGACCCAGGCCTGTGTATTTCAAAAGGAAGGACATCGGGTGCCGGTGTTCTGTCGTTTCTCAACGGTAGCCGGCTCTAAAGGCTCCAAAGACACACCACGCGACGTGCGTGGTTTCGCGGTCAAGTTCTATACCGAGCAAGGCAACTGGGATCTGGTGGGCAATAATATGCCCGTTTTTTTTATCCAGGACGCCATCAAATTCCCGGATCTGATCCACGCCGTCAAACCCGAGGCGGACCGGGGCTTTCCTCAGGCAGCGTCAGCCCATGACACATTCTGGGATTTTGTCTCCCTGATGCCCGAGTCTTTGCATACCGTCATGTGGCTGATGTCCGATCGAGCCTTGCCACGGTCCTTTCGCATGATGCAGGGCTTTGGTGTGCACACATTCCGTTTTGTGAATGCCAAGGGCAAGTCGCACTTTGTGAAGTTTCATTGGAAACCCAAGCAGGGCTTGCAGTCCACCCTGTGGGATGAGGCGGTCAAGATTTCCGGGGTGGACTCGGATTATCTACGACGCGATTTGTACGAGGCGATTCAAAGCGAAGCCTTCCCGGAGTGGGAACTGGGTGTGCAGGTTTTCGATCAGGAGTGGGCGGACAAGCAGGACTACGATGTGCTGGATGCGACCAAACTCATTCCCGAGGAAAGTCTGCCCGTCAAAATCGTGGGTCGTATGGTTCTGGATCGTTATCCCGACAACTTCTTTGCAGAGACCGAGCAAGTTGCTTTCTTGCCGTCCAACATCATTCCGGGGATCGACTTTACGGATGATCCCTTGCTGCAAGGCCGCTTGTTCTCCTACCTGGATACGCAAAAGTCTCGACTGGGAACGGTCAACTTTCATCAGATTCCTATCAATGCACCCCGCTGCCCATTCAGTAATATGCAGCGCGACGGCATGATGCAGACGCAGGTTCCCAAGGGCCGTGCGACCTACGAGCCCAATAGCCTGGAGGAGGCGGGTGGATCGGGCGGACCGCGCGCGCAGCCGCATGGCTTTCGCACCTTCCCCAGTACCGTAGACGATGGCGCAAAACTGCGTGTACGGGCTGAGTCGTTCTCGGATCATTACAGCCAGGCCCGATTGTTTTATCGCTCTCAGACTGAAGTTGAGCAGGAGCATCTGATTGCCGGGCTGGTATTTGAACTGTCCAAGGTCCAGCTCAATCATGTTCGTGTGCGTGTGCTCTCGCACATGCGTGTCATTGATGAGGATCTGGCCAAACGAGCGGCTCAGGGATTGGGGCTGGATTTGCCGCCTCCTGCCAAGCCCGCCCGCGAGCCGATCGACATGGCACCTTCCAAAGCCTTGTCCATACTGGCCCAGAAGTCGCCGATTGCCGGTCGGATGCTGGGTATTCTGGTAACGGACGGAGCTGACAAGGGCTTGCTGGAAATGCTGCTGACAGGGGCTCAGGAAGCCGGGGTGGCCGTCAAGCTTATCGCTCCGCAAGTAGGGGGGGTGACGCTGTCAGATGGCACACACTTGGCTGCCGACGAAAAGATTGCGGGTGCGCCTTCGGTTCTGTTTGATGCGGTGGCCTTGCTGCTTACCCAGGAAGAAGCTTCAAAACTGTGCACTAACAAGGCGGCGGTGGATTTTGTAGCCGACGCCTATGGACACTTGAAAGCAATTGGTCATAACGGCGCAGCCCAACCCTTGCTGGACAGGGCGGGCGTATCAGTAGACAAGGGGGTGTTCGTCATCAAAACCGGTGATGATCTGCTTGAAAAAGTGTCTTCACGGTTCTGGGAGCGACGCCATCAGGTAGATGGTATGGCCTGATGTCTTGTGAAAAGGGGGCGGTGCCGCCCCCTTTCACGTGCCGTCAGTAGCGCCAGCTCAGCCCCAGCACGGGGCCCGACATGCGAGTGTCAAAGACATGGCCGGAGCGACGATAGTCCACATCCAGCATCTTGTATCCGGCAGCGATGGAGAAGTTCTCTGACAGGTCGTAGTTCAAGGTCAAGGTAGCTTGATAGCTCAGGCGCGAGCCCACGCCAAAGCCGCCCAAGTGGATCTGGGCTTGAGTGGAAAACTCCGGGGTGAAACGATAGAACGCACGCAGTCCTATCATGGGGTCCACCCAATTGAAGCTCTCCTGATGATGTCGGGTTCGGCCCGCCGTACTCAGATGGGCACGGGTGCGTATATCCCAAAAAGAAAAACCGGCCAGTGCGTCCAGGCTGGCATGTTCAGTGTCGTAGATGCGGTAACCACCTTGCAACGTGGCCATGAACAGACGTGTGTCCACGGTCCCTTCTGCAGCACCGACCAAAGGCAAACCACCTACCACTTCACTTTCACGTGTGTTCACGTAGAGCAGGTCACTGTTGAACACATAGCGGTCGCGACGCACCCAGGCGTTCAGAAAGGCCGCGGCACGCAGATCGTGCAGGACATCTGAAAAGGACTTTTCTATATCCAGGGAGGGCGCGCGTTTGAAGGGGGAGGACTCACCCGACAAGCCGGTAATCCAGGCATAGGGTGTAATCTGCACGGCATAGTGTGGCGAAGTCGTGCTGTCGGACATGGCGTCTGGACCTTGAGCACTCACTTGGGCATGAGCCAGACTGGCCAGTGGCAAGATTCCCAATAATAGCCAGCGGGAATGAGTGAGTTTACGCATCATTGTCATGGACCCCCTTTTTAATTCTGTAAATGACGGCGCACTAGCGCCAGTCTTGTGTCTTTCGGTATGCTGGACTAGCCGATCACCAACCCGTGGAGAACGTGTCATGCATGTGTTTTACCTTAGCAAGCAAGATATTGATAATTTGTTGCCCTTAGTGCAAGCGGCGTTACACGCTGATCGCACCGGACAAGTTGGTTTCACGGACGAAGAACTGGCCTTGCGCGCTGCCCTGGAGGCGATGCAGGACCCCAAGCTGTCCGAGCTGCTGGCCGGTGCCCGTGTCGAACCGGGCCGCATAGCCGTTGGATTGGCTGAAGAAGATTACCGGGAAAACCTGCTGGCTCTGGAAACCCGTGACAGTGCTTATGTCATTGACCAGCTTATGGATAGCTATGCAGGATTGCCGGGGTTTTTTGATTGCCTGGAGTTTTAGACGAATTTGCAAAACAGCCCGTAACGGGCTGTTTTTTATTGCATGTTATTGAAGTCCGTGTCGAGGCATTATGCCGTTCCTTGTGCCTACGGATAGGATTTGGCCATTCCTGGTCATTAATGATCTTCTAGTTCTGGGTAAAAGATTTCGAGCACACATCGCCTGTGTTTTCAGACCTGAATGACTATTTTTAAGTTTTTTAAAAACAAGAAAAAGGCGTGTTTAGTTTGGAGATCGTATTTGGTTCATTTATACGCGGGCTGATAAGGCAGCTACCCACGTTTTCAGAGTGAAAAGCGCAGCTTCAAGGCGATCAGGAAGAAAAAATAATATTGCGGTCGATCATGAGTTAGCAAATGTTTTTATTCTCAAAACAAGGGATTTCATGCTCTGTTTTTGTCGGTCTTGCACCACAAGACTTAACTTGGCTTGACGCAATGTCCTAATCCTGTTTTTGTTACACCCGTGTCCAATGTATCGGCTGTGTAAGCAGTCGGTTTTTTTGTTTTATTGATTGGGCGGCTAGCCGTCTCTGGAGAGAAAGATGTTGCTAAAAAAATGTCGTCGTACTTTGCTGGCATGCGCAGTTGGGCTGGCTTTGGTGCCTGCGGCCTCTCAGGCGTGTACCCGAGCTGTTTTTCTGGGTGATAACGGACAGGTGATTACCGGTCGTTCCATGGACTGGAAGCTGGATGTCGGCACCAACCTCTGGATTTTTCCTCGCGGTGAAAAACGTACTGGCGAAGCTGGCCCCTCGTCCATTGAGTGGACCTCGAAATACGGCAGCGTGATTGCGTCGGGTTATGACATTGCTTCTACCGACGGGGCCAATGAAAAAGGTTTGAACGTCAACTTGCTGTGGCTGGTGGAGTCCCAATATCCAACGCCTCAAAAAGGCGATAAGACCTTAAGCATGTCTTTGTGGGGACAGTACGTCTTGGATAATTTTGCAACCGTGGCAGAAGCGGTTGCTGCTTTAGAAAAAAATCCCTTTGTAGTCGTTACTGCCAAGGTCAAAGGTGAAGATCGCTTGGCAACTTTGCACCTGTCCATGTCGGATGCCACAGGGGATAGTGCGATTATCGAGTATATCGACGGTAAGCAACACATCCACCATAGTCGTAAATACCAGGTTCTGACCAATTCGCCCACATTTGATCAGCAATTGGCCATCAAGGATTACTGGCAACAGGTGGGGGGCATGAACATGTTACCCGGCACTAGCCGTGCTGCAGATCGTTTTGCTCGCGCCTCTTTTTACATTGATGCAGTGCCACGCAACCTGAGTGATGACAAGGCCGTAGCCAGTGTGTTGAGCGTGATACGTAACGCTTCTACTCCATATGGCATGACAGTGCCCGATCAGCCCAACAACTCATCGACACGCTGGCGCACGGTATTCGACCATCAACGTAGTTTGTATTATTTTGACTCGGTTCTGTCACCCGGTGCATTCTGGGTGGATATGAAAAAAGCAGATTTTTCGGCAGAAACCGGCAAAGTGATGAAGCTGGATCTGGGGCCGGAGCAAAGCAAGGTCTACATGGGTGAAGTGCTGGAGCACTTCAAACCAGCCCAGCCATTCAAGTTCGAACCCGCCGAACCGCCCGCTGTTTAATGGGGCAGTGGTATATGCCACTCTAGGCTGAATACCCGGGGCATAGCCGACAGCGATCACATGATGTTCATGTTCAGCTGTTATGCTATGCCCCGTCTTTATTTGTTGAAGTAGTTGTTTCATGACCTATGTAGTGACGGAAGCCTGTATCCAGTGCAAGTACACCGATTGTGTGACGGTGTGCCCCATGGATTGTTTTTTTGAAGGCCCGAATTTCCTGGTCATTCATCCTGACGAGTGCATTGATTGCTCCATCTGCGTGGCCGAGTGTCCGGTGGGGGCGATTGTCAGTGATCAGGATGTGACGCCCGAGCAGCAGGTCTATGTGGAACTGAACCGGACCTTGAGCGAGGACCCGGCCTGGAAGCGTATCAGTCAACAAAAGGCACCCTTGCCGGATCATGAGTACTGGGCGACTCAGACCGACAAGTTGGCGCTGTTGAAGAAAGATTAATGGGCTTTCTGATGGCTGTTGTTGCGTTGGAAGTACCAGACCGCCAAGGCCGCCATCACCAGCAAAGCCGTACAACTGGCCAGTACGGCGACATAGCCTTTATCAAAAGAGTCGCGGGCCAGTTCACTTAAGGTCAGAGCCAGATTCTGTGGCATGGTTTCTGTCATCAATAAGGCCTGATCCAGGCTGTCGTAGGCCAGGGCGCGGTCACTTAATTCCTGTGGCAGGATCAGGCTGGCGCTGTATACGAAGGACAGCAGGCTACCCATAATGGTCACACCCAGCGCACCACCCAGTTCATAAGACATTTCCTCGACCGAGGCCACCATGCCAGCGCGCGAAGGTGGCACGCTTTGCATGATAGTGCTGGAAGCCGCCGTCATGGCTGCACCGACACCCAGGCCCAGCATGATCAGGCTGATCACTTGTAGAGGCTGTGCACTGTTATGCCACAGCAGATAAGCGGCCATGCCTGCTCCCGCCAGGCTCAAGGCACCAATCAGCAGTCGCTTGCTGCCGATAACGACCAGCAGGCGCCCGGCCAAGGGGCCGGCTATAAAGGCTGCCAGCGGCAAGGGAATAATGGCCAGGCCCGCTTCCAATGGTGAGAAACCCAGTACCAATTGCAGGCGTTGGCTGAACACCAGTTCCATGCCGATCAAGGCCGCTGAGGCCGTCAAGGCAGAGAGTACGGCGGTGCTTAGCGTGGCGTCCTTGAACAGGGAAAAGTCCAGCAAAGGGAAACGGCTGCGGTTTTGTTGACGGACGAACCAGCTCAGAAACAAGATGCCGATCAGCAGGGCGGCAGCGGTCAAACCCCAATCCGTATGCAGCTTGCCCATTTCCTTGATAGCCAGGGTGCTGGCTACCAGGCCCACCATGATCAGCAAGGAGCCTTTGATATCCCAGGGGCGCGATGCATCTGGCGTGGAGCGGGGCACCAGAATCCAGCCCATAGGCAGCGCGATCAGCACGATGGGCACGTTGATCAGAAAGACGGATCCCCACCAGAAATGTTCCAGCAGGAATCCGCCCAGAACCGGACCAAAGGCGGCACCACCGGAGGCGATAGAAGACCAGACACCGAAGGCCACCGCACGTTCGCGCTCATCATGAAAGGTGATGCGTATCAGCGATAAAGTGGCGGGCATCATCATGGCCGCTGCCACACCTAAAAAGGCGCGTGCGGCGATCAAGGCCGTTGGGTTCGGAGAGTAGGCGGCTGCGACTGAAGCCAGACCAAACATGGCCAGACCCGACAGGAACAGGCGCTTGTGACCCAGGCGGTCACCCAGGGTGCCCATGCCCAGCAGCAGTCCGGAGACGACCAGAGCGTAGCTGTTGATGATCCACAGCTTGTCCGCGGCCGAGGCCTGCAGATCATGGGTCAGGCGTGGCAGGGCGGTGTAGAGCACCGTCATGTCCACCACAATCAGTAGAAGAGCTGCCGACACAATTGCCAGGATCAACCAGCGACGGCTTGGGGATAGGGGAGCAGTGTGGGCTTGATGGGTAATCGAGCTGTGCAGCATAAAAGACCAGAGGGGTAGGAAAGCAAGTATGATCTATCAATATTATCAACAGTCAAAGTTGATTAGCATCTATAAAATAGATAAATGGATTGGACACTAGAACGTATTCGACATTTTGTCGCTGTGGCAGAAACTGGCTCCATGACTCAGGCCGCGAAAGAGTTGGGCAAGGTGCAGTCAGCCGTCAGCACCTCGATTTCCCTGCTGGAAGCGGATCTGAATCTGGAGCTGTTTGATCGTTCACGACGAACGTTAAGCCTGACGGTGCCGGGCGAAATCATGCTGCTGGAAGCCAAGGCTTTGTTGCGTCAGGTAGACGTGTTGAATCGTCGGGCACTGGATTTCTCGCAAGGGCAACCGACCAGACTGGAAATTGCTCTGGATGAAGCCTTGCCTCAAGAGCCCTTGCGGCTGCTGCTCAAGGAGCTGGCTGAACGCTGGCCTGCGCTGGAGTTGACGGTCTGGAACGGAACCGCTTCCGAGGTGATGGACTATGTGCAGGAAGGCCGCTCGGATATGGCTTTTCAGTTTGATCGTGGAGCTGATGCCACGTCATTTGCGCAAAGCTATATTGGCGCTGTGCCCCAAGCAATTTGTGTGGCGCGTACGCACCAGCTTGCCAGTCTGCATCAGGTCAGCCGTAAGGAGCTGACGGCACATCGACAATTGCTGATTCATATCGAAGGGACAGAGCAGACGGTTGTCAGCCCCAGTGTGTGGCGCTCAGACAGCTTTTATGTCATTGCCGATATGGTGGCCGATAGTCTGGGCTGGGCGATTTTGCCGCTGAACATTGCGGAGTATGAAAACTTGCGCAACAAGTTGGCGCAGTTGCATTGCCGGGAGATGGTTTTGCCACCCTTGCCAGTGCGGATGCTGTGGCGACAGGGGCAAACTTTGCCCCCTGCGGCAGTGTGGATGCAGCAGCGCCTGTCGGAGCTGCTGCCTTAAGCCTGTTTAGCAGGCCAGCGGGGAAGGGCGGGATAGCTGACCGTTGGCCCAGCGTTGTACGCCTTCCCAGATATCAGAGGCGTGATGCACGGTCATATCGGCTTGCCAAGTGCTCAGGCTGTCGTCCTGCGCGCAGTAGCCGTAGGCGGCAATCATGGTAGCCATGCCCGCCGCCTGACCTGCCTGGATGTCGCGCAGATCATCACCTACGTACAGGCAGTCTTTGGGATCAAAGCCCGTTTTCTCGGCGGCATACAGCAAGGGGGCGGGATGAGGCTTGGTGTGCTGGGTGGTATCGCCGCCGACGGTGACTGCGCAACCCGCTTCCAGTCCTAAATGACGGATCAGGGGCAGGGCCAGGTATTCCAGCTTGTTGGTGACGATGCCCCAGGTGTAGCCGGCCTGCTCTAGCTGTTTCAGCATGGGGGCTACGCCCTCAAACAGATAGGTCAGCTCCGTCATGTGATCGTTGTAGTCCTGCAGGAACTGCGCTCGCAATTGTGCGTAGTTGGGGTGATCGGTATTGATATCCAGCGCTACCTTGAGCAGTCCGCGTGCACCGTGCGAGGCATAGGGCCGCAGCGCTTCGTAGGGCAAATCAGGCAGGCCATGTTCCTTGCGCATGCGATTGGCCGTAGCAGCCAGATCTGGAGCAGAGTCGGCCAAGGTGCCGTCAAAATCGAATAGAACCAGTTTATTCATGAGGGCTTAGCTTTGGCGGCGGCTGGCCAGCAGGTAGTTGACGGAGGTGTCGCCAGACAGGCGATAGTGCTCGGTAATCGGGTTGTATTCCAGACCTTTCAATGCCAGGGCATCCAGACCACTGCGGCGGGCCGAGGAAATCAGCTCGCTGGGTTTGATGAAGCCCTCATAGCTGTGCGTGCCCTTGGGAATCAGGCGCAAGAGGTACTCGGCACCCACAATGGCAAACAAGAAAGATTTGGGATTGCGATTCAGGGTCGAGAAAAAGACCCAGCCACCGGGTTTGACCAGTTTGGCGCAGGCCGCAATGATGGAGCCCGGATCGGGGACATGTTCCAGCATTTCCATGCAGGTGACAACGTCAAAACGACCAGGGTGCTGATCGGCCATATCTTCGGCGCTGATCATCTCGTATTTGACGGGTACGCCCGATTCCAGACTGTGCAAACGGGCAATCTTCAAGGAGCGCTCGGCCAGATCAATGCCGGTGACGTCGGCGCCGGACTGAGCCAGGCTTTCCGACAAGATTCCGCCACCACAACCGACGTCTAATACCTGCTTGCCCGCCAGGGAGCCGGTGTAGGACAGAATCCAGTCCAGACGCAAAGGGTTGATGGCGTGCAGCGGTTTGAACTCGCTGTCAGGGTCCCACCAGCGGGATGCCAGTGCACTGAATTTATCGATCTCTGCGGGATCGACATTGACGTTAGTGACGGTGGAAGCGGTCATGGCTCATCCAAAAAAATTAAGGCCCCGCAAAAGCGGAGCCTTAATTGTAGCCTTAGCTACAGAAATACGTGATGCAGCAAGAATTACTTGCGGTTGCCCACGATTTCGATTTCTACGCGACGGTTTTGAGCACGGCCTTCGCGGGTCTTGTTGGACGCCACTGGCTGAGCTTCGCCCTTGCCTTCGGTGTAGATACGGTCTGCAGGTACGCCCTTGTTGACCAAGTATGCTTTAACAGCATTGGCGCGACGCTCGGACAGCTTCTGGTTGTAAGCTTCAGCGCCGATCGAGTCAGTGTGACCGGTAGCGATCAGAGTTTCCAGATCGATGGACTGAACGGTGTCAGCCACTTGATCCAGAACCTGGCGGCCTTCTGGCTTGATGGTGGATTTGTCGAAGTCGAAGAATGTGTCAGCGTTCAGAGTCACTTTGGTGACAGTAGGAGCGACGACAGGAGCTTCGGGGGCTTGGGCAACGGGCACACCGTCACAACCTGGAATACCTGTAGCAGGTGTCCAGAAGTTGTTGCGCCAGCACAGTTCGTTGGTGCCGTTTTTCCAAACGTCGCCGAACGGATTGCGCCAGTTGTTAACTTCGCCGGACTCTTGTGCGGAAACTGCACTAGTGGCCGATGCGGCGGCAATGGCGAGTACAAGTGCGATTTTGGAGGGTTTGTTCATATTTCTCCTCGTTGAGCTGATGCTGTTAAGTGACCGCAGCGAACCCCTGCCGCTGATTAACGGAACCAGTATAGCAATCCTTTGAACGGAACAAAGACTTGCTTGCGCTGGGTTTCATGCGTGTTAGGTCGAATCTTAAGACATTTCGGCCACATGCGTGAGGGGGACGGGGAACGATTCGTGAAGATGCGTGGAATTAGCCTTGTTCTTTCCTTTTATTGTTGGTTTTAGGCAACAGGGAAAGGGTGGGGCCGCTTCTTCAATCCATCATCGATACGATTAGTGGACGATGGATTTTTGGCGAATCGACCGTTTCAATCACATATCGCCCGCCTTCTCGCCTCGCTACGCTGCGTCCCTCTATGTGAAAGTGCTAGAATTTCCTCTTGTCCGTTTACGGCTGGCTTACTGCTTAACCCATATCTATAAAGAATTGACCTATGGATTCCTTTGCCAAGGAGACGCTTCCCGTTTCGCTTGAAGAGGAGATGCGCCGCAGCTACCTCGATTACGCCATGAGCGTGATTGTGGGCCGTGCTCTTCCCGACGTGCGAGATGGTTTGAAGCCCGTGCATCGCCGTGTTCTGTTCGCCATGCATGAACTCAATAACGACTGGAATCGTGCCTATAAGAAGTCGGCTCGTATCGTCGGTGATGTGATCGGTAAGTACCACCCTCATGGTGACTCTGCCGTCTATGACACTATCGTGCGTCTGGCGCAGGACTTTTCCATGCGCTACACCCTGGTCGACGGACAAGGTAACTTTGGTTCCATCGACGGGGATAACGCCGCGGCCATGCGTTACACCGAAATCCGTCTGGCCAAGATCGCCCACGAACTGCTGGCCGATATCGACCAGGAAACCGTGGATTTCGTGCCTAACTATGATGGCAGCGAAAAAGAACCGGCCCTGTTGCCTTCGCGTCTGCCCAACCTGCTGGTCAACGGCAGCTCGGGTATTGCCGTGGGTATGGCTACCAATATTCCGCCGCATAACCTGGCTGAAGTGGTCAACGGCTGTCTGTACTGCCTGAGCCACCCCGAGTGCACGGTTGATGAGCTGATCGAATACATCCCGGCCCCCGACTTCCCGACCGGCGCCATTATTTATGGCATGTCCGGTGTGCGCGAAGGCTATCGCACGGGTCGTGGCCGCGTCATCATGCGTGCCAGTACACACTTTGAAGACATGGAAAAGGGCAACCGTCAGGCCATCGTGGTCGACGCCATTCCTTACCAGGTTAACAAGAAGTCGCTGCAGGAACGCATTGCCGAGCTGGTCAACGAAAAACGCATCGAGGGTATCTCCGATATCCGCGACGAGTCCGACAAGGACGGTATGCGTTTGGTCATTGAACTGAAGCGCGGCGAAGTGCCGGAAGTTGTGCTGAACAACCTCTACAAGAATACGCAGTTGCAAGAAACCTTCGGGATGAACATGGTGGCACTGGTCGATGGCCAGCCCCGTCTGCTCAACCTGAAACAGTTGGTGGATTACTTCCTGAGCCACCGCCGTGAAGTGGTTACTCGCCGTACCGTATTCCAGTTGCGCAAAGCGCGCGAGCGCGGTCATGTGCTGGAAGGTCTGGCTGTGGCCCTGGCCAATATTGATGAGTTCATCGAAATCATCAAAGCGGCTCCAACGCCACCGGTTGCCCGTGTCGAGCTGATGGCTCGGTCCTGGGATTCTGGTCTGGTGCGCGAGATGCTGGCCCGTGCCGACACCAGCGCCATTGTGGGCGGCCGTCAGGCTTACCGTCCGGATGATTTGGGCGCTGAATTTGGCATGAACACAGACGGTCTGTACCGTCTGAGCGAAGTGCAGGCCCAGGAAATTCTGAACATGCGCTTGCAGCGCCTGACTGGCCTGGAGCAGGACAAGATTGTTCAGGAGTACCGTGAGGTCATGGACAAGATTGCTGATTTGCTGGACATCCTGTCCAACCCGGCCCGTGTGTCCGCCATTATTGGTGACGAGCTGATCGCCGTGCGCGACGAGTTCTCGGCCACTGGCAAGGACGTTCGTCGCTCGCAAATCGAGCACAACGCCACCGAGCTGGATACCGAAGACTTGATCACCCCTATGGATATGGTGGTGACGCTCTCGCATACCGGCTACATCAAGAGCCAGCCGCTGTCCGAGTACCGGGCCCAGCGTCGTGGTGGCCGTGGCAAGCAGGCCACCGCCATGAAAGAGGACGACTGGATCGACAAGCTGTTCATCGCTAATACCCACGATTACCTGCTGTGCTTCTCCAACCGTGGCCGTGTGTACTGGCTCAAGGTCTGGGAAGTGCCTCAAGGTTCACGCAACTCGCGTGGCCGTCCTATCGTCAATATGTTCCCTCTGGAAGATGGCGAGAAGATCAACGTGGTGCTGTCCGTCAAGGAATTCAGCGAAGATCAGTTCGTGTTCATGGCGACCTCGCGCGGTACGGTCAAGAAGACCCCGCTGTCCGACTTCTCCAACCCCCGTAAGGCCGGCATTATTGCTGTGGGCCTGGACGAGGGCGACTACCTGATCGGCGCTCAGCTGACCGACGGTGTGCACGACGTCATGTTGTTCTCGGATGCCGGCAAGGCTGTGCGCTTTGACGAGGGCGATGTGCGCCCAATGGGGCGTGCAGCCCGTGGTGTGCGCGGCATGACGCTGGAAGAAGGTCAGTCCGTGATTGCCCTGCTGGTGGCCGAGGACGAAACTCAATCCGTGCTGACCGCCACCGAGAACGGTTTCGGCAAGCGTACCCCGATTGGCGAATACACGCGTCACGGTCGTGGCACCAAGGGCATGATTGCCATCCAGACCTCGGCCCGTAACGGCAAGGTCGTGGGTGCGGTGCTTGTTCGTGAAACCGACGAGATCATGCTGATCACCAACGCCGGTGTGCTGGTACGCACTCGCGTGGCGGAAATCCGCGAAATGGGTCGTGCGACTCAAGGTGTGACCTTGATCAGCGTGGACGATGACAGCGAGCTGTCTGGTGTGTACCGCGTGGTGGAGACCGATGACGAGGTCGACGCCGAGCTGGCCGAAGAGGGTCAGGCGCCAGAAGGTCAGGAGCAGGATAATCAACTTGATTCCGCCCAAGACCAGGCGGACCCTTCCGGCGAGGAAAACGAGTAATGCGTGTATGGAATTTTTCGGCAGGCCCGTCAATGCTGCCGTTGGAAGTGCTGGAGCAAGCCGCTGCTGAAATGACAGATTGGCATGGCACCGGCATGTCCATCATGGAAATGAGCCACCGTAGCAAGGACTATATGGGTGTGCGTGACGAGGCAGAAGCCGATTTGCGCAGCTTGTTGTCCGTGCCCGATGATTTCGCGGTGCTGTTTGTTCAGGGTGGGGCACAAGGCCAGAATGGCCTTTTGCCCTTGAACCTGATTCAGCGCAATGGCAGTGGCAAGGCCGACTACGTGCTTTCGGGCAGCTGGTCGGTCAAGTCCTGCGAAGAGGCTCAGCGCTACGGTGATATCCACGTTGCCGGTACCAGTGGTCAGGCGTGGCAGGATCAGGGCAAGGAATGGGCGCCCTGGACCTGGTTCCCCGAGCCTTCCCAATGGGATGTGCGCCCGGATGCGGCTTACTTGCACGTTTGCACCAATGAAACCATTGGTGGCGTGGAGTTCAATGATATTCCCAAGCTGGATGTCCCCGTCGTTGCTGACGTGTCGTCCAACATCCTGTCCTGCCCGATCGATTTCTCGCGCGTGTCGGTTGCTTACGCGGGTGCCCAGAAAAATGCCGGCATGTCCGGTATTGCCTTGATGATGATACGCAAGGACTTGCTGGGCCATGCCATGGATCTGTGCCCGTCGGCGTTCAACTACGCCAACATTGAAAAGCAGCAGTCCATGTTCAACACGCCGCCTACGTACTCGATCTACATGGCCGGGCTGATGTTCAAGTGGCTGGAGCGCCAGGGTGGTGTGGCTGCCATGCAGGCACGCAATGCGGCCAAGTCCGAGGCCTTGTACGGCTTTCTGGATGCGTCCGAGTTCTATAACAACACCGTGCATCCGGCGTATCGCTCGCGTATGAACGTCCCGTTCCTCTTGCGTGATCAGTCCCTGGATTCCCTGTTTCTGGAACAGGCTACGGCTGCAGGCCTGACTTCCCTGAAAGGACACAAGAGCGTGGGCGGTATGCGCGCTTCAATCTATAACGCCATGCCGCTGGAGGGTGTGCAGGCACTTATCGATTTCATGACTGAATTTGAACGACGGAATGGCTAATACCTTAACTGAGCGCCTGCTCCCTTGGCGCAATCGTATTGATGAGCTGGATCGCCAGATCCTGGAGTTGCTCAACGAGCGTGCTCGTGCGGCTTTGGAAGTAGGCAAGATCAAGCAGGACTTCAATACAGAGGAAGTCATCCTCAAGCCCGAACGCGAGGCACGTATTGTGCGTCGCTTGCAGTCTGAAAATGATGGCCCGTTCACACCGGCAGCAGTCGAAGCGGTGTGGGGGCAGATTATTTCTGCCTGTCGCGGTCTGGAAAGCGTATTGCGCGTGGCTTATCTGGGCCCGCAGGGCTCTTTTTCCGAGCAGGCCGCCTACGAGCATTTCGGCCATGCTTTGGATGGCCTGCAATGTGACTCCTTCGACGAGGTTTTCCGCAGCGTCGAAGTGGGTCAGGCTGAAGTAGGCATGGTGCCCGTCGAGAACTCGACCGAAGGTGCTGTGAACCGCACGCTGGATTTGCTGCTGAACTCGCCCTTGCGTGTCTTGGGCGAGCGCTCGATTCGTGTGCATCACAATCTGCTGACCCAAACTGGCACGATGGAAGGCGTCACCCGTGTGATGGCCCATCCTCAGGCCTTGGCGCAGTGCCAGAACTGGCTGCAAAAGCATTACCCACAGCTTTTGCGTGAGGCCGCCTCCAGCAACGCTGAAGCAGCACGCATTGCGTCGTCCGATCCTACGGTTGCAGCGATTGCGGGCAATACAGCTGTTACCGCCTGGAATCTGGGTGTGGTCGAGGCCGGTATTCAGGACGATCCGCACAACCGCACCCGTTTCCTGGCCATTGGCAATATCGAGTCCTTGCCTAGCGGCAATGACAAGACCAGCATCATTCTGGCGGTGCCCAACCGGGCTGGCGCTGTTTATGACATGCTGTCTCCTTTGGCTGTGCATGGCGTGTCCATGACTCGCCTGGAGTCGCGTCCTGCACGGACAGGGCAGTGGGAATATTATTTCTACGTAGACCTGATCGGCCATCGTGATGAGCCAGCCATGGCTGCTGCTTTGGCAGAACTGAAGAAACAAGTCGCCTTTTTCAAGATTCTGGGTTCTTACCCCGTAAACGACTTTTAAGCATCAGCAACAAGAAAGGCCTGGGGGGGCTTCCCCCTCAAGGCCTTATTGTCTGTGTGGGACATGCCTGTTCAGGACGTGCCTGTTCAGGACATGCCTTGTCAGGACGAGTGGCTCGCACAGGATCTGCTTGTTTCGGTCTGTCTTGCGCAGTTGCTTGGTGCGCTGTGTCATCAAGAACTGGCTAGACAAAATAGAGGCTTTGCGCGTTGCTTTAATCCTTTGATGGGGTTTACACAGCAGTCTGGCAAAGTCTGCATCAATATCCCGGTTTTGCTCGTGCTATTTCACGCAATACGCGCAGCATGGACGGCCTGAGAGGGAACGGAATTAATCATGATAGCGTCATCAGAAACTATGGCGCCGCCGCCCTTGGTTCCGGTGCTGGCGATCGTCGGAGTCGGTTTGATTGGCGGCTCTTTGGCTCTGGCGCTCAAGCGCTCCGGGGCGGTAGGAAAAGTGCTGGGCGTAGGTCGGCAGCTGAAAAGCTTGCGACGTGCCCAAGAACTGGGCCTGATTGACGATGTCGCCACGCTTGAGCAAGCCGCGCAGCAAGCGGACCTGATTGTGTTGGCTACGCCTATCGGGGCCATGGCCTCGGTATTGAAAACCTTGCGTCCCCATCTGCGTGACGACACCTTGATCAGCGACGCAGGTAGCACCAAGGTTGATGTGGTCAGTGTGGCGCGTGATGCGCTGGGTGATCGTATCAGCCAGTTTGTTCCCGGCCACCCCATTGCCGGTGCGGAAACCGTAGGTCCCGAAGCGGCGCGTGCTGATCTGTACGACGGTCGCAACGTCATCTTGACCCCCCTGGAAGAAAACAGTGCCAGCGCACGCGAGCGTTTGATTGCCGTGTGGGAGGCTTGCGGGGCGCGTGTCATGTTGATGGACCCGGCTACGCATGACGAAGTGCTGGCATCGGTCAGTCATGTGCCGCACTTTTTATCCTCGGTTTTTATGTGGCAGGTGGCCTCCAGTGCCAACTCGGATCAGCGCTTTGCCTTGGCAGGAACTGGCTTTCGGGACTTCACCCGCATTGCAGCCGGATCAGCCGAAGTGTGGCGCGATATTTTCCTGAGCAACCGCGAGGCTGTCTTGGGTCAATTGCAGGAAGTACGTCAGGCCCTGGATCAGGCCGAACAGGCTTTGCAGGACCAGGATGGTCAGGCTTTATACGAATTTTTAGAGCGTGCTGCCTTGGCGCGCCGTTTTTGGGCAAGTAGGAGTGGTTTGCAATGAGCCAAAGCGACAGTCTTGTTTTGAACCCCGTCAGCCGCGCTAGCGGACAACTGCAATTGCCAGGGTCCAAGAGCATTTCTAATCGAGCCCTGTTGTTGGCCGCCTTGGCTCAAGGGCAAACACGCCTGGAAGGCTTGCTGCATTCGGACGATACCCGCGTCATGATGGCCGCTCTGCAGCAAATGGGCGTGGCTGTGCAGGACCTGGGGCAGGGCACGGTAGTGATCGACGGTGGGGCTCCTTTTGCGCATCGCGATGCGGATCTGTTTTTGGGTAATGCCGGTACGGCTTTCCGCTCCTTGACCGCTGCTTTGGGCTTGATGGGTGGTCGCTTCAACCTTAGCGGTATTGCCCGCATGCACGAGCGCCCCATTGGGGATCTGGTGGATGCGCTGCGCAGCCTGGGAGCTGAGGTGCAATATCTGGGGGCAGAGGGCTATCCTCCCTTGGCGATTGGTGAGTTGGTACAGGCTGATCAGCGTCGTGTGTCGGTGAAAGGCTCGGTATCCAGCCAGTTCCTGACAGCCTTGTTAATGGCCGCTCCCTTGTTGACTGCTCGTACGGGCCAGCCTTTGCGTATCGAGGTGGAAGGGGAGTTGATCTCTCAGCCTTATATTGAAATCACGCTGGCCATGATGGCGCGTTTCGGTGTGCAGGTGGAGCGCGACGGCTGGAGCAGCTTTACTGTCCCCGCCGATGCAGCTTATGTCAGCCCCGGCTTGTACGTAGTGGAGGGCGATGCTTCGTCCGCTTCGTATTTCATTGCTTTGGGAGCTATTGGCGGTGGCCCGCTACGTATTCAGGGCGTGGGTACAGAAAGTCTGCAAGGCGATATTCAGTTTGCGGATGTGGCCCAAGCCATGGGTGCTCATATCGAGCGTCATGCCAATGAACTGATCGTTTCTGGTCAGTGCGTAGCCAAGGGCGACAAGCTCAAGGCCTTTGATCTGGATTTCAACCATATTCCTGACGCCGCCATGACGGCAGCTGCCATGGCCATGTTTGCTGATGGTCCTTGCACCTTGCGCAATATCGCCAGCTGGCGCGTGAAGGAGACAGACCGTATTGATGCCATGCAGGCCGAATTGCGCAAGCTGGGGGCAACAGTAGCATCCGGGCGGGACTGGCTGACTGTGCATCCTATTGCCGCCGGTCAATGGCGTTCGGCTAGCATCGAAACGTATGATGACCACCGCATTGCCATGTGTTTTTCACTGGCCAGCTTTGGCCCGGTGCCGGTCACCATTCTGGATCCCGGCTGTGTCAGCAAGACGTTCCCCGAGTATTTTTCTGTTTTTGAACAATTGGTGCAGGCATGACAGAGCAGAGCATTCCCGTCATAACCATTGATGGCCCTACCGCTTCCGGTAAAGGGACGATTGCTTCCCTGGTCGCGCAGCGGCTGGGCTGGCATACGCTGGACAGCGGTGCCTTGTATCGCCTGACCGCCTTGTCCTGCCTGCGTCGCGGCGTGGATGTCCAGGACGAGGCCCAGGTCCAGCATGCGGCCCAGAGCCTGAACGTGCATTTTGACTACCCCCATATCTACATGGATGGCGATGACGTCAGCGACGCTATTCGTCAGGAAGAGGTAGGAAATCTGGCCTCTCAGGTGGCGGCCTTGCCTCTGGTGCGTGAGGCACTTTTGCAACGGCAGCGGGATTTTCGCGTTGCCCCCGGTTTGGTGGGCGATGGGCGCGATATGGGCACAGTTGTCTTCCCGGACGCACCTTTAAAGATATTTTTGCTGGCAGATGCGGAGGTGCGAGCCCAAAGACGCTGTAAACAGTTGAGCGAAAAGGGTATTTCTGCTAATCTTACGAGTCTTTTGGCGGACTTGCGTGCGCGCGACGAACGTGATCGTTCTCGAACTCATGCTCCGCTTGTGCCTGCGCCGGGTGCCCACATTGTGGATTCTTCCCAGCTCAGCATCCAGGAAGTTGTAAATAAGGTGCTCGACCTTTGGTCGGGCATTGCGGTCCCGACAGCCTAATCCCGTGCTGATCGGGCTTTGTTCACTCCACCGGGTTCTGCCTGGTGTGTTTTTTATGGCCATTTTGGCTAACGGATTGATTTAATGTCCACTAACCTTCACACAGACGCAACGGGCGGCGAAAGCTTTGCCGATTTGTTTGCAGAAAGCATTAAAAACCAAGACCTGAAAAGCGGCGAAGTTATCTCCGCCGAGGTTCTGCGTATTGACCACAACTACGTTCTGGTCAATGCTGGCCTGAAGTCCGAAGCACTGATCCCTCTGGAAGAGTTCCTGAACGATCAGGGCGAACTGGAAGTTCAAGCTGGTGACTTTGTTTCCGTGGCAATCGACGCCTTCGAAAACGGCTACGGTGACACCATTCTGTCCCGCGACCGCGCCAAGCGTCTGTCGGCCTGGTTGTCCCTCGAGCAAGCGCTTGAGTCCGGCGAACTGGTCAACGGTACCATCACTGGTAAGGTCAAGGGCGGTCTGACCGTCATGACCAACGGCATCCGCGCCTTCTTGCCCGGTTCGCTGGTTGATCTGCGTCCTGTCAAGGACACCACGCCATACGAAGGCAAGACCCTGGAATTCAAGGTCATCAAGCTCGATCGCAAGCGTAACAACGTCGTGTTGTCGCGTCGCGCTGTGCTGGAAGCCTCCATGGGCGAAGAGCGTCAGAAACTGCTGGAAACCCTGTCCGAAGGCGCTATCGTCAAAGGTATCGTCAAGAACATCACCGATTACGGTGCGTTCGTGGATCTGGGCGGCATCGACGGTCTGCTGCACATCACCGATATGGCATGGCGCCGTGTTCGTCACCCATCCGAAGTTCTGCAGGTGGGTCAGGAAATCGAAGCCAAGGTCCTCAAGTTCGATCAGGAAAAGAGCCGCGTCTCCCTGGGCGTCAAGCAGCTGGGCGAAGATCCATGGATCGGTCTGGCACGTCGCTACCCACAAAACACCCGTCTGTTCGGCAAGGTTACCAACCTGACCGACTACGGTGCATTTGTTGAAGTGGAAGACGGTATCGAAGGTCTGGTTCACGTATCCGAAATGGATTGGACCAACAAGAACGTTGACCCACGCAAGGTTGTGACCTTGGGTGAGGAAGTCGAAGTCATGGTTCTGGAAATCGACGAAGATCGTCGTCGTATCTCCTTGGGCATGAAGCAGTGCCGTGCCAACCCATGGGAAGATTTCGCCATCAACTTCAAGCGCGGCGACAAGGTTCGCGGTGGCATCAAGTCCATCACCGACTTCGGCGTGTTTGTTGGTCTGCCTGGCGGCATCGACGGTCTGGTTCACCTGTCCGACCTGTCCTGGTCCGAGACTGGCGAAGAAGCCGTTCGCAACTTCAAGAAGGGCGACGAAGTTGACGCCGTGGTTCTGGGCATCGACACCGACAAAGAGCGCATTTCCCTGGGTATCAAACAGCTGGAAGGCGATCCGTTCAACAACTTCGTAGCAACCTACGACAAGGGTGCCGTGGTTAGCGGCGTCGTCAAGTCCGTGGAAGCCAAGGGTGCTGTTGTAACTCTGTCGCTGGACGTTGAAGGCTACCTGCGCGCCTCCGAGATCTCCTCGGGCCGTGTTGAAGATGCCACGACGGCTCTGAAAGAAGGTCAGGAAATCGAAACCATGATCTTGAGCGTGGATCGCAAGACCCGTTCGATTCAGTTGTCCATCAAGGCTCGTGATACCGCCGAAACCGCTCAATCCATGGCCCGCCTGACCGAAGCCAGCGCTTCGTCCGGTACGACCAATCTGGGTGCTCTGCTGCGTGCCAAGCTGGACCAGCAGCAACGTGACGACGGTTAATCAGCGTGACAAAGTCTGAGCTGATCGCGTTGTTGGCCAGCCGCTATCCGCAGCTGGCTCTGCGCGATATGGATTTCGCCGTGAAAACGGTTTTGGATTCTATGACCCAGGCCCTGGCCAGCGGTCAACGGATCGAAATCCGAGGGTTTGGCAGCTTTTCGCTCTCTACCCGCTCGCCGCGGGTAGGGCGCAATCCCAAATCGGGTGAAAAAGTGATGGTGCCTGGTAAACAGGTGCCGCACTTCAAGGCCGGCAAGGAATTGCGCGAGCGAGTCGATTCTGTCTTTCTCGAGCAAGAGCAAATCGAAGCAGACGACCAGTCGTCTGCCTTCGAGCAGCTCAATGCGAGAGTCCGTCACGGTTAAGACCTACTTGCATACTGATTACACAGGCCCTTTTCAGGGCCTGTTTTGCGTGTGCGCTAAATTCCGCTTGCACGTACAATCAGACATTATAAAAACACTGTTGGAGCCCTAAAAATGCGCTATCTAGTCTGGGTACTGCGTCTGCTCGTTTTTGTGATCGTGCTTCTGTTCGCACTGAAAAACACGGAACCGGTGCAAGTCAGCTTTTTCGCCGAGCATATTATTCAAGACGTTCCGCTGATCGTCGTAATGCTGGCCGCGTTTATTTTAGGTTTGGTGTTGGGGCTGCTTTTGATGGTGGGTGCGGTGATGCGCCGCCGTCGCGAGGTCAACCGCTTGCGCCGCGAAATGGACCGTCTGCAAGACAGACTGGAGCAAGCGCAGCAATCGCCCGTGAATACGGCTGCTGTGGCGCCCGAGACCGTCGCCCCGCTGGCGCCTTTGTAAGTCCTTGGAGTAAACAGTGGATTTTGAAACCTGGTGGTTGGTTTTTGTACCAATTCTATTTGCCTTGGGCTGGGTCGCCGCGCGGGTGGATTTTCGGCAGATGATGTCCGAAACTCGCACCTTGCCGGATTCCTATTTCAAGGGTTTGAACTTCCTGCTCAATGAAGAGCCGGATCGTGCCATTGACGCCTTTGTGGAAGTGGCCAAGCTGGACCCCGAAACCACCGAGCTGCACTTTGCACTGGGTAGCCTGTTTCGCCGTCGTGGTGAAATGGAGCGCGCCATCCGAGTGCATCAAAGTCTGCTGTCGCGCGCTGATCTGCCGGTCGCAGATCGTGAAAATGCCCAGTTTCAGATTGCCCAGGATTTCCTGAAAGCTGGCATGCTGGACCGGGCCGAGGCCGCTTTTGAAGCGGTGCGTGAAACGCGCTTTGCTATTCCGGCCATGCGCGCCTTGATCCGTATTTATGAGTCCGAGCACGATTGGCCGCGTGCCATTGAAGCGGTGCGCCGTTTGCGTGCCTTGGTCGATGAGCCTGTGCCGCAACTGGTGCATTACCAGTGTGAGCAGGCTGAAGGGGCGTTGCAAGGCAAGCAGCCTGATTTTGAACGTGCCGCCAAAGCTTTGGACGAGGCGGATAATGCCATTCGCAAGCTGGGCACGGGCCAAGGCATGTATGCTTCTCAGGCGCGGGTTGCCGGTTTGCGTGCTCGTGTGGCGCGTATGCAAGGCCAGAGCGAGCAGGAGCGGGCTTACCTGGTTTCCATTTTGAGCAGCGCGCCTGAATATGTGGGCCTGTACGCGACCGAGCTGCTGGACAGTTACCGCAAGCTGGGTCGGGGCGAAGAGGGCGTTGCCATGCTGCGCAGTCATTATCAGCAGCATCCCAGCCTGGATATTTTCAATGTGCTGTTCCGTGTTCTGCGCGAACAGGAAGGCCATTTGCAGGCTTGGGCGTTTGCCCGTGATGCCTTGCGTGCCCATCCTTCTTTATTGGGTCTGGACAAGATGCTGGAAGTTGAACTCCAGGATCAAGGGCAGGGCAAGGAAAGTACCGAAGGCGCGGAGGCTGTCGGTGTCGATCAGATTATTGCAGGTGCGGATTTAAGCCTGCTGCGTTCCTTGATACATCGTCACACCCAGCGTCTGGATCGTTATTCCTGCAGTTCTTGCGGTTTTGAGGCTCGCCATTTCTATTGGCAATGTCCCGGCTGCAACTCCTGGGAAACCTATGCACCTCGCCGCCTTGAGGAGCTGAAATGATGACCTTCCCTGGTGAGGCTGTTGCTGCCAGCCGTGTGCTGGTCGTGGGTGACGTCATGCTGGACCGTTACTGGTTTGGCGATGTGGATCGTATCTCCCCCGAAGCACCCGTTCCTGTGGTCAAGATGGGGCGGGTAGAGGACCGTCTGGGTGGTGCCGCCAACGTGGCACGCAATATTGCCGCTTTGGGTGCCCAGGCCAGTCTCTTGGGCGTGATTGGGCAGGACGAAGCGGGCAAGACCGTGCGTGAACTGGCTGAAGCGGACCATGTTCAGGCGCATTGGGTGCAAGATCCGGTCATGCCCACATCGCTGAAGCTGCGCGTGCTGGGGCGTCAGCAACAATTGCTGCGCGTGGATTTTGAAGAAAGCCCGGCCAGCAGCGCTTTGGATCAGTTGCAGCAAAACATGAGCGACTTGCTGGATCAGCATCAGGTGCTGGTCTTGTCGGACTATGCGAAAGGCGCTTTGGCCCAGGTAGAAAGTTTGATTGCGTTGGCACGATCGAAGAACATTCCTGTTCTGGTCGATCCCAAAGGCAAAACCTACGAGCGCTATCAAGGTGCCACTATCCTGACGCCGAATCGTTCGGAAATGCAGGAAGCTGTGGGCGCCTGGAAAGATGAAGATGATTTGATGCGACGCGCTCAAGATTTGCGTCGCAAGCTGAATTTGGAATGCTTGCTGATTACCCGTTCCGAACAAGGGATGACCTTGTTCACCGAGCAGGGGCGTGAGCATGTGGATGCGCAGGCACAAGAGGTGTTCGATGTCTCGGGTGCCGGGGACACGGTATTGGCAACGCTGGCGGTGATGCGAGCGGCGGGTCTGGACTGGTTGCAGGCCATGCGCTGGGCGAACCGCGCGGGTGGTATCGTGGTCGGAAAATTGGGTACGTCCATTGTGACGGCAAAGGAATTGGCATGATCGTAGTGACCGGTGGCGCTGGCTTTATTGGCAGCAATTTGGTGAAAGGCCTGAACCAGCAGGGTGTGACTGACATTCTGGTGGTGGACGACCTGAGCGATGGCGACAAGTTCGTCAATCTGGTGCATGGCCAAATTGCCGACTATATGGACAAGGACGATTTCCGTGCCCGGTTGGCGCGCGACGAGTTCTCCAATATTGAAGCTGTACTGCACCAGGGCGCATGTTCGGATACGACCGAGCGCAATGGTCAGTTCATGATGGACAACAACTACCGCGTGACGCTGGAAATCTTCGAGTACTGCCAGGCCAAGCGTATTCCTCTCTTGTATGCTTCGTCCGCCGCTGTTTACGGTGCGGGTCCCTTGTATGCCGAGGACCTCAGCAACGAAGGGCCGTTGAACGTCTACGGCTATTCCAAGTTTCTGTTCGACCAAGTGCTGCGTCGTCATCTGGATAGTCTGCGTGCGCCAGTGGTCGGCCTGCGTTACTTCAATGTCTATGGTCCACAAGAGCAGCACAAAGGTCGTATGGCCTCGGTGGCTTATCACAATATGCTGCAATACCGTCGCGACGGTCATGTACTCTTGTTTGGTGGCTGGGATGGCTATGTGGATGGCGGTCAGCAACGTGACTTCGTCTTTATTGATGATGTCGTGTCGGTGAATCTGCATTTCCTGGGTCAGGACAAGCAGTCGGGCGTGTTCAACTGCGGTTCGGGACGTGCCCAGCCGTTCAATGATGTAGCCCAGACCGTCGTCAACACCTTGCGTGAGCATGATGGCTTGCCTACTCTGACATTGGAAGAGTTGGTGACGCAGCAGTTTCTGCAATACATCCCGTTTCCCGATGATCTGAAAGGCCGTTATCAAAGCCACACCCAGGCAGACCTGACACAGCTGCGTGCGGCTGGTTACGACAAGCCTTTCCACGATGTACAGACGGGTGTCGCTGAGTACGTACGCCGTCTGCTGCAGTCGGGGGCTCTGCGCTAAGCAGTAGGGCTTTAAAGTCCATGCGGGCTGCCACGCATGGCTAAATGCGGTCTCCGGCCCGCTTTTGCATTCACCCAGGCAGCACCATAAAGGCTTCTTTCCAAGGAGCCTTTATCATGTCTACCTCCCTGATTTTGTCCCCCGTTTCCCATCGCTGGTTGCACTCAATGCAAGGTTGGCGTGCGTCCGTTCTTCGCTTTCTGCTTGCCCTATGCTTATTGGGGCCCTGGAACTTGGCTGCCGCGGTGGATTTGAATACGGCTGATGCTCAACAATTGCAGCAAATTAAAGGTATAGGCCCCCGCACGGCCGAGTTGATTCTGGAGGAGCGCCAGCGGGGTGGCCCTTTCGACTCTTTGCAGGATTTGGCGGACCGGGTCAAAGGGATAGGCGCGAAAAAGATCGTTACGATGGAGCAGTCGGGCCTGAAAGTGGAACCTGCCAAAGCCGCCAGCAAGGCGGTTTCCAATACGGTCGATGCGGATATAAGAAGAAAGCCGTAGCCCTGGGCGTAGACTCGCTTTAAGCTAGTAGTTTGTTTAGTCTGCATGGGCAGTCAGTGCGAGCTGGCTGCCTTCTTGCTCAAGGTAAGAGATTGATCGATGAAAAACTATCCCACCATTGAAGATACCGTTGGCCAAACCCCCTTGGTTCGCTTGCAGCGTATTCCAGGCGAGTTTGGGCAGGCACGCGGTAATGTCGTGTTGGCCAAGCTGGAAGGCAATAACCCTGCCGGTTCGGTGAAAGACCGTGCTGCCAGTTCCATGATTCAAGAGGCCGAGCGCCGCGGTGATATCAAGCCGGGAGACACCTTGATCGAGGCCACCAGTGGCAATACTGGTATTGCCCTGGCCATGATTGCGGCCGTGCGTGGCTACAAAATGATTTTGATCATGCCCGATAACCTGTCGCTGGAGCGTCGTGCTTCCATGACAGCCTATGGCGCGAAGTTGATTCTGACGCCTGCGGATCAAGGCGGTATGGAATATGCCCGTGATCTGGCGTTGAAGATGCAGGCTGAAGGGCAGGGCAAGGTGCTGGATCAGTTTGCCAACAAGGATAATCCAGCGGCGCACGTGCATAGCACCGGCCCGGAAATCTGGCAGCAAACCGATGGTCAGGTCACTCACTTTGTCAGCGCCATGGGCACGACGGGCACCATCATGGGTGTGGGTAATTATTTGCGCAGCCAGAACAGCGGCATAGTGGTGGTGGGGGCTCAGCCTGCACCAGGGGCGCAAATTGCCGGCATTCGTAAATGGCCAGAAGAGTATCTGCCCAAAATTTACGATCCCTCCAAAGTGGATAGGTTCGAGGAAATTGGCCAGCAAGAGGCCGAGATCATGACGCGCCGTATGGCCGCTGAAGAGGGGATCTGTGCCGGTATTTCGTCCGGCGGTGCCTTGGTGGCAGCCATGCGCGTTGCTCAGCGCGTAGAAAACGCCACGATCGTTTTCATTGTGTGTGACCGTGGCGACCGTTACCTGTCTACCGGCATCTTTAATTAATTAGGGTTGCCGTAGCCCATTTGTTTGGCCAGTTCGGAAGCCAGATCGGCGACCGAGCTGGCATAAAAGTAACTGCGGTTGTAATGGGTAATGGCAAAGAAGTTGGGCGTGCCCAGGCGATACTCGGTGGTATTGCGTGGCTCGTCCACCAGGTTCACTACACCTAATTGAGCCTGCTGCCAGGGGCCTGCGTTCTGGCTCTGACCTTTCACCGTCGCACCGGCATTATTCAATTGTGCCCAACTAAGTTTGGGATAAATGCCACCGTCCACCATCGCTTTACTTGCGTTGCTCAATTCGACCGGAGCGAAAACCGGCAGGCCGGGTTCCCAGCCGTGTGCACGCAAGAAGTTGGCAATCGACGCCATGGCATCGGCTGGGTTATTGCGCAGATCAATACGGCCATCTCCATCGCCATCGACGGCATAGCGTATCAAGCTGCCGGGCATGAACTGGGACATACCCATAGCGCCTGCGAACGAGCCTTGAACAATACGTGCGTCCAGCTCGCCTTGATAATGCAATTCGATCAGGTCCGCTAATTGATCACGGAACAACTGGCCACGCTCGGGACGGCTGTCATCCGGATAGGCAAAGCCCAGCGTAAACAAGGCATCCAGCACTTTGAAGTCGCCCATGATTTTGCCGTAGACGGTTTCCACGCCGAGGATGGCCACAATAATAGAGGGCGGTACACCATAGTCTTTGGAAATCTGGTCCAAGGCCAGGCGATGTTTTTGCCAGAACTGGACGCCACCTTGAATGCGGGCCGGGTCTACATTGCGTTTTTTATACGTTACCCAACTGCGCTTGATGCGCCCTTTGGTGGGGCGCATTAATTTGGCGGCGGTCTCGTTATATTGAGCTTGCTGCAACATATCGGTGACGACATCCAGCGGGATCTTGCGTACTGTCGCCACTTCTTGGGCGTAGCTCGCAATGTCATCGTTTAATTCACCGTTTAATTTAAAAAATTGTGTCCGACCAGAGCGAGATTCACCGGCCTGAATGGACGCGGGTTCGGCCAAAGCCTTGATTTCGACGGTGCCGGTTTTTTTTGCCGAGGTCTGGAAAGCCGCGCCGCTGCTGGGTTTGGTGTCCGTGGTCGGAGCTTGGGAAGTGGTTGTGGCGCAGCCGGCAGTGCTCAGCGCGATCAGTACTGCTTGCAAAATTCGAGTGGGTCTGAACATAATCCATCCTCATGGAGACACTATATTTTATCCATCCATCATGCCATTTGCATGAGATGGGCCGATGGCATCCGGAAAGTCCGCAGCGACTGGATGCCATAAACGATCAACTGCTATCAAGCGGTCTGGCATCCTATCTGGCTCAGCGACAGGCAAGGCTGGCGACGGATGAGGATATCTTGCGGGTACACGATGCCGCTTATGTGCAAAAGCTCAAAGAGCAATTGCCGCAGCAGGGGTATTTCAATATCGATCCGGACACCTTGATGAATCCGCACACTCTGGAAGCAGCCTATGCCGCAGCCGGAGCGGGCCTGGATGCGGTCGATGGCGTCATGAACGAAGGGGCGACGGGCGCATTTTGTGCGGTACGACCTCCCGGTCATCATGCCGAGCGGGCGCGGGCGATGGGGTTTTGTTTTTTTAACAATATCGCTGTGGCCGTGGCCTATGCGATGGAAAAATATGGCCTCAAGCGTGTGCTGATCGTGGATTTTGATGTGCACCACGGCAATGGAACCGAGCAGATTTTTGCCGGCGACGAGCGGGTTCTGATGTGCAGTTTCTTTCAGTCTCCGTTTTTTCCTGATTCCTTTCAGGACCCGGCGGCGCAAAACATGGTAAATATACCGGTTGAGGCCTACACCAAGTCTGCTCAGATTATCGATCTGTTCAAACAGGTTTGTTTGCCCCGCATAGAGGCGTTTGCCCCTGAAATTGTCTTTTTCTCGGCCGGCTTTGATGCCCACCGTGAAGATGAAATGGGACAGCTCAGCTTGGTTGAGGCCGATTATGCGGAATTGACCGCTATGGTGGTCCAGGCCAGTGCGCCTAGTGCCGGACAACGTCTGGTCAGTATGCTGGAAGGGGGGTACGATCCCTCGTCCCTGGGGCGCAGCGTGGTGGCTCACATCAAGGCCTTCGCCGGGCTTTAGGCGAGTGGCTTCGGGCTTTGAAATTCTTCTAAAGCCTTATTTCAACAGAATAATTTTTATTTAAGACTGCACTGGAGAACATTACATGAAGGTGTTAGTACCCGTGAAACGCGTAGTTGACTATAACGTCAAGGTGCGCGTGAAATCTGACCAAACCGGGGTGGACATTGCCAATGTGAAAATGTCCATGAACCCCTTTGACGAAATCGCTGTCGAAGAGGCCACTCGCCTCAAAGAAAGCGGTGCAGCCACTGAAGTGATCGCTCTTTCTTGCGGCGTTGCACAAAGCCAGGAAACGCTGCGCACGGCCTTGGCCATTGGTGCGGATCGGGCCACCCTGGTGCAAACCGACGCTGAATTGCAGCCCTTGGCCGTGGCCAAGCTGATCAAGGCCGTGGTGGACAAAGAGCAGCCTCAGCTCGTGATCCTGGGCAAACAGGCGATCGACGACGACGCTAACCAGACTGGTCAGATGCTGGCTGCCTTGCTGGACTGGCCACAAGCCACTTTTGCCAGCAAAGTTGAAGTTTCGGGCGACAGTGTGTCGGTCACTCGTGAAGTGGACGGCGGTCTGGAAACACTGAAACTGAGCTTGCCCGCTGTGATCACCACCGACCTGCGCCTGAACGAGCCTCGTTACGTGACACTGCCCAACATCATGAAGGCCAAGAAAAAGCCTTTGGAAACCCTGACTCCCGAAGAGCTGGGCATTGATGTGGCTCCTCGTATCAAAACTCTGAAAGTGACTGAGCCTCCAGCTCGTGCTGCCGGCATTATGGTGCCCGATGTTGCCACACTGGTCGAGAAACTGAAGAACGAAGCGAAGGTGATTTAAATGGCTATCCTTGTTATTGCCGAGCACGACAATCAGCAGCTGAAGGCTGCAACACTCAACGCCCTGGCTGCCGCTCAGAAGATCGGCGGTGATGTGCATGTTCTGGTCGCAGGTAACCAGGCTGCTGGCGTGGCCCAGGCGGCTACCAAGGCTCAGGGTGTCAGCAAAGTTCTGTTGGCCGATGGCCCTGCATTGGCTGAAGGCCTGGCCGAGAACGTGGCTGCCCAAGTGCTGGCCATCGCCTCCAATTACAGCCACATCCTGTTCCCGGCAACCGCTTCGGGCAAGAACATTGCCCCTCGCGTTGCGGCCAAGCTGGATGTTGCCCAAGTGTCGGACATTTTGTCCGTGGAGTCGGCGGATACCTTCACCCGTCCTATTTATGCCGGTAATGCTGTGGCGACTGTTCAGTCCAGCGATGCCGTTAAAGTGATCACCGTGCGTACCACCGCCTTTGACGCTGTGGCCGCTGAAGGTGGTAGCGCCGCTGTTGAAGAGCTGAGCGCCGTGGCTGATTCGGGCCGTTCTACGTTCGTCAGCCGTGAAGTGGCCAAGAGCGACCGTCCTGAGCTGGCGGGTGCCGGTGTGGTCGTGTCCGGTGGTCGCGGTATGGGCAGCGCCGAAAACTTCAAATTGCTGGACGGTCTGGCTGACAAGTTGGGTGCCGCACTGGGTGCTTCGCGCGCTGCAGTGGACGCCGGCTATGCTCCGAACGACTGGCAGGTGGGTCAGACAGGCAAGATCGTGGCTCCTCAGCTGTACGTGGCCGTGGGTATTTCCGGTGCCATCCAGCACTTGGCTGGCATGAAAGACTCCAAGGTTATCGTGGCGATCAACAAAGATCCCGAAGCGCCTATTTTTGGCGTGGCCGACTACGGTTTGGTCGCGGATCTGTTTGAAGCTGTGCCTGAGTTAGAAAAAGCGCTCTAAGCGCCCATCGGCCTGCTGGGGACTTCTCCAGCAGGCTTTTTTTCAGTGCGTATATCCTAGGGGCCTGATTGTGGCTTCGGTCCTTTTTGTTTCTGTGTAGGAGTGTTCATGACGTATCGTGTACCCACCCAAGACATCCGCTTTGCACTTACAGAGCTGGCTGATCTACCTGGTGTGCTGGAATTGCCTGGCTTTGAGGATTTCTCGGCCGAGTTGATCGATGCCATTATTGATGAGAACGCCCGCTTCGTTGAGCAGGAAGTAGCACCTTTGAACCGTGCCGGTGATCAGAATGGCGCCAAGTGGAATGATGGTGTGGTCACCACCACACCCGGCTTCAAGAAAGCCTTTGAAGAATTTGCAAAAGCTGGCTGGCAGGGTTTGCAGCACGAAGCCGAACTGGGTGGCCAAGGCTTGCCCAAGCTGATCGGCGCCGTGGCATGTGAAAACATCAATGCTGCCAACCTGGCTTTTTCCCTGTGTCCTTTGCTGACCGACGGCGTGATCGAAGCTGTGTCCATGGTTGGCTCGGAAGAACAGAAACAACGTTTCTTGCCTCCTTTGCTGGAAGGCCGCTGGACCGGCACCATGAACTTGACCGAGCCTCAGGCCGGTTCGGATCTGGCCCAGGTTGCCAGCCGTGCTGTTCCTCAGGATGACGGCAGCTACCGCATCAGCGGTCAAAAGATTTTCATCACCTACGGTGAGCACGATATGGCCGAGAACATCGTCCATCTGGTGCTGGCTCGTACGCCTGATGCGCCTGCCGGTGTGAAAGGGATCTCGCTTTTCATCGTGCCCAAGTTCATGGTGAACGACGATGGTTCCGTGGGCGCGCGTAACGATGTCTGGTGTGCTTCGCTGGAGCACAAACTGGGCATCCACGGTAGCCCAACCGCTGTGCTGCTGTACGGCTCGGGCAAGGGTGATGTGGGCGAGGGTGCCGTCGGCTACCTGGTCGGTAAGGAAAACGAAGGCCTGAAGTACATGTTCATCATGATGAACGCGGCCCGTTATGCGGTGGGCGTGCAAGGTATCGCCGTGGCCGAACGTGCATTCCAGCAGGCTCTTGAATACGCCAACGAGCGTGTACAGGGTGCGCCTCTGACTGGCGGCAAGGCCGTGTCGATTGCCCATCACCCCGACGTGCAGCGCATGCTGGTGCAAATGCGTGCTCTGACGGAAGGCTCCCGTGCCTTGGCTTACTTTGCTGCCGGTGTGAACGACAAGGCGCGTCACAGTGCCGACGAAAATGCCCGCAAGCGCTACCAGGCTCTGTATGAGTTCCTGGTGCCTGTGGTCAAGGGTTTCAGCACTGAAATGTCCCTGGAAGTGACTTCCCTGGGCGTGCAGGTGCACGGTGGTATGGGCTTTATCGAGGAAACTGGTGCGGCCCAGCATTACCGTGACTCGCGCATTCTGCCTATCTACGAAGGGACAACCGCGATTCAGGCCAATGACTTCATCGGTCGCAAGGTTCTGCGTGATGCCGGCGCTGTGATCCAGGGTCTGGCTCCCGAGTTGGGCGCAACTGTTGCCAAGTTGCGTGAACGTGCGGCTCAAGGCGGTGATCACAAAGCGGCCTTGACCCTGATCTCCGATCGTCTGGAAGCCGGTGTGAAGAGCGTGGAACGCGCTGCCATGTTCACCTTGATGAACGCTCAGAAAGACCTGCCTGCCGTGTTCCTGGGCAGCGTGCCATTCTTGATGCTGTCCGGCTATGTGCTGACTGGCTGGCAAATGGCCCGTGCCGCTTTGGCTGCGGAGAAAGCATTGAGCGAAGGCAGTCAGGATCCATTCCTGCGCCGCAAGCTCTCGACCAGCGTGTTCTTTGCCAGCCACTTGCTGCCACGTGCCGGTGCCTTGGCACAGTCCGTAGCGGATGGTGTGGAGCTGACTCCTTACCTGTCGACTGAGCTGCTGTAACTCGATCAGCCCCAAGGCATGAAGGCCCGCGCAGCTTCTTTGGCTGCCGGGCCTTTTTTGGGTATATTGATATAACGTTTAATTATTTGAAACGTACTCTTTATACTGACAAAATCATCTGACTAGTCCTGATTATTTAAGTCGGTGATCTCCTGATCGCGGCTGCATTTCGAAAAGAGGAACGTAATGGCTACACTTCGTCTGGGTGACCTGGCCCCTGATTTTGAACAAAAATCCTCCGCTGGCACCATCAAGTTTCACGAGTTCTTGGGTAATAGCTGGGGCGTTCTGTTCTCCCACCCAGCCGACTTTACGCCTGTGTGCACCACCGAACTGGGTTACACCGCCAAGCTGGCGGATGAGTTCGCCAAGCGCGGCGTGAAAGTGATTGCCGTTTCCGTTGACGACGTTGATTCCCACGGCAAGTGGATTGATGACATCAACGAAACTCAAAAAACCACCGTTAACTTCCCCATCCTGGCTGATGCTGACCGCAAGGTGTCGGATCTGTACGATATGATCCACCCCAACGCCAGCACCACCGTGACAGTGCGTTCGGTGTTCATCATCGACCCGGCCAAGAAAGTGCGTCTGATCATCACTTACCCAGCCAGCACGGGCCGCAACTTCAACGAGATCCTGCGCGTGATCGATTCCCTGCAACTGACCGACAGCCACAGCGTGGCCACGCCAGTGAACTGGGAAGACGGCGACGACGTGATCATCGTTCCCAGCCTGAAAGATCCGGAAGTTCTGAAGCAGAAATTCCCCAAAGGCTACACCGAGATCCGTCCTTACCTGCGTGTGACGCCTCAGCCTAACAAGTAATCGCCACTTGGCCTTTAGGCTCAGACAAAAAGCCCTCCTGCTTATGGTACGAGGGCTTTTTTGTGGGTACAGCCTTTTCAGGTAGACGGCTCTCGCTTGGGCTCAGCGCATCAGTGGACAAGGCGCAACATCAGCGCAGGTACTAATTGCACTCGATGCTGGTTTTAAGTACAGTACTGTATAAGAAAACAGTAAACGGAGTTAGCCATGTCCAGTCCAAGCCGTCATTACCGTCCTCAAGCCACTCCACGTTTCCGTGGACCAGTCCGTTCCGCAGCCTCGTCCAGTCCGTTCACCAAGCCTCTGTCTTTCAAGGCCAAGGTCATGGATGTGTGTTTGGTTGCCGTGTGGGGGGCCAGTATTCCTGGCTTGTTGTGGTTGGGCAGCATGGGCGGGTTTTAAGGCCACGCCCTTGTGCTGTTCCAAGGGGCGATCAGGGCACCAGTTGTGTCCAGTCGTTTGACAGGAAACGGTCGCGTGCCAGTTTTTCGGCCTGCTCTAGTGTGGGTGTTTCCAGTGTGCGGGGTTGAAGTGCCGTCTTTTTGCGGAACACGTCCAGCATGGCTTCAATCACAGCCTCGCGGCTCATGCCGGTTTGACTGCGGATAGGGTCCACGCGTTTCTTGGCGCTGGTGGTGCCTTTATCCGAGAGCTTTTCTTTGCCAATGCGCAAGACTTCCAGCATCTTGTCAGCATCAATGTCGTAGGCCATGGTCACATGGTGCAAGACAGCATTGCCACGGCGTGCTTGTGCGGCACCGCCAATTTTTCCACCAGCACTGGTAATGTCGTTCAGCGGTTGGTACCAGGCATCAATACCAATTTCGCGCAGGGCTTCGATCACCCAGGAATCCAGAAACTCGTAGGACTCCTGAAACGTCATGCCGGCTACAAACTGCTTGGGTACGCTAAGCGAATACGTTATGGTGTTGCCTGGCTCGATGAACATGGCACCACCGCCACTGATACGGCGCACGACGCGTATACCGTGACGGGCAGCTGCCTCGGCTTCAATTTCATTGCGCAAGGACTGGAAACGCCCAATCACCACTGCCGCTTCCTGCCACTCCCAGATGCGCAGGGTGGGGGCGCGGGTGCCTTCACTGACTTCCTGGGTGATGATTTCATCCAGGGCCATATGCAGGGCAGCGGGTTGCGGCTCCATATGGACCAGTTCCCAGGGCAACTCGTTCCAGCTCATCATGCCAAGGCCCTCCGCACGACCACGCCAATGGCTTGCGGGTCCAGACCGAACATTTCAATGTCCTTGGGCAGGGCGCGGCTAACGTGAGCCGCAATTTCTTCGGCACTGCTGTTGACGGACAGACCCTGCAGGGCCTGGTTGATCAGGCTCAGTGCTTCGGGGGGTTCCAGAAAAAAGTCGCCGCTCAATCGTGCTTGTTCGATCATATGGTCTTTGACATCCAGATCGATCACGACCAGCTTGCCGCCAGGGACTTTGTATTCAGCATGCATAGACTGTGTCCTTTGATAAGGTCGGCCCCTTTTTGCCAAGGGGAGGGCGAAGCGAGTAAATTTCCGCCTTTGCTGCGTTTAATACGGGGGCACCGTGCCCAAAGTGTCGTATTTTAGCGTAGTTAAACGCCGGGAAACGACGCTGCGATCAGTCAAAAAGCTTGGTAATTCAGGCTTTTTGCTGATAGAATCATGGGCTAATCATTTTTTCATCCTCTGTCAGCGCGATTTTTATAATGTGTGCGGCTGATACGATGGTTTTGGAGTCAATCGTGGATTTGATCGCTATTCTTGAGCAAGAAGAAATCCAGCGCCTGACCGGTGGCAAGCTGCCTCCCGAGTTCGGTCCTGGTGACACTGTTGTTGTGAACGTAAACGTGGTTGAAGGTACGCGTAAGCGTGTCCAGGCTTACGAAGGCGTGGTTATCGGCCGTCGCAATCGTGGTCTGAACTCTTCTTTCATCGTTCGCAAGATTTCTTCGGGCGAAGCTGTTGAGCGTACATTCCAGCTGTATTCCCCTCAGATCGCCAGCATCGAAGTCAAGCGTCGTGGCGCTGTGCGTCGTGCTAAACTGTACTATCTGCGCGATCGCTCGGGTAAAGCCGCTCGCATCAAAGAAAAACTCGTTCGTCGTTCGGGTAACTAATTCCCAAGCGAACAGCGATGCAAAGGCACCCAGGCGGGTGCCTTTGTTTTTATGTGGGATCACATACCAGTTCTTATGGATAAGCCTCGTATCAGGCCCGTTATCGTTCCTGGATTCGACCCTCGCAGCCAGCCTCTGGTTGCATTAGATTCTTTGCCTGAATTGCCTGCTCAGGCCCAGCAACTGGATTTTCTGCGTAGCGCTTTTGCCCAGCCCATACAGTGGCAGGTCGAGCCTTTGTTTCGCAGCTCCTTTTATCCAGAGTTTTTGCCCGGTTCCATGAATGTGCGCTCCGCCGTCTGTATTGGCGTGATGCAGCGCCCCGAAGGGCCTACCGTCATTTTTACGCGTCGGGCCATGCACCTGCACAATCATGCGGGGCAGATCAGTTTTCCCGGTGGACGTATTGAAGCCTCGGATCTGGGGCCGGTCGAAGCCGCCTTGCGTGAAACCCAGGAAGAGATCGGCATCGAGCCGCGCTTTGTGCGTTATCTGGGTCAGCATCCTATTTTTGTGACCAGTACCCAGTTTGCGATGCGCCCCATTATTGGCGAGCTGCAAGAGGGTTTTCAGGTGTTGCCCGATAGCTCTGAAGTGGCCGAGGTCTTTGAAGTGCCCTTGTCGGTCCTGCTGGACCCGCAGCGTCATCAATTGCATCACGCCGATTTGCCGGACGGGGCAGGGCGTTACTACTTCTCCATCCCTTGGGGGCCGTACTTTATCTGGGGTGCTACGGCGGTCTTGATCCGTAATCTTTATCACCACTTGTCGGCTGCCTGGGTGCAGTTGTCTGCCGGTGGGGATACTCACGCCAAAGGCCTGTAATCAGGCCTGACAGGCGGGCGCTTTGCAGCGTATCCCGCCTTCACAAAAAAGGGGCGTTTTGCTTTGCCCCTTGTTCCCTTAATAGCGTGGCTTGTTTTCGTGCTCGGCCAGCAAACGCTGGTATAGCGCGTGCCGTTCAGGGTGAATGCTGCCTGCTTCGATGGCCGCCAGCACGCCACAGCCCGGTTCATGCCTGTGGGTGCAGTTATAAAAGCGGCAGGACTCCACCGCTTTTCGGAAATCGGGGAAGCCGTGCGCAATATCTTCCTGTGTCATATGCGACAGGCCAAAGGCCTGGAAGCCGGGGCTGTCGATCAGGTCGCCGCTATTGGGCAGGTGATACAGGCGGGTGCTGGTGGTCGTGTGTCGGCCCGCACCCAAGGCTTGCGAGTATTCCTGGGTCAGTGCGCCGGCATCCGGGACCAGAGCATTGAGCAGGGTGGATTTACCCATGCCACTTTGCCCCAGCAGCAATGTGCGCTTGTTCGCCAGCCAGGGAGTCAGGGCTTCCCGTGTCTGTTCTGGCTCCAGCGCCACCATTTCCAGAATAGGGACGCCCAGGGCGGCGATAGGGGCCAGCTTGGTGCGTGCCCGTTCCAGGTGGGTGCTCAGATCGGCCTTGTTCAGAATAATCACCGGCTCAATATCCACACTCCAGGCCGCGACCAGGGCACGCCCCAGCAGGTCTTCGGAGTACACGGGTTCCGGTGCCACCACAATCAGAAGCTGATCAATATTGGCGGCAAACTGCTTGGTGCGGAAGTCGTCAGAGCGATACAGCAGATTGCGCCGTTCCTGCACCGCCTCAATAGAGCCTTCCCCTTTGGCTTGCATCAACACATCGACTTGATCGCCCACTGCAATCCCGGCTTTTTTTCCACGAGGGAAGCACTTGATCGTTTCGCCATCAGGCAGTTCGACAAAGTAGTGACGACCGTGGGCGGCGGTCACCAGACCGCTAATGTATTTAGATGTCATGCCAGGCTTTTCAGGTGTCGAATGCGATCAATCGCGTTGGGGTGGCTATCGTAAAAGGCAGAGTGCATAGGGTCGGGCGTCAAGGTTGCGGCATTGTCGTTATAGAGCTTGAGCAAGGCGCTGATCAAGTCCTGGGCCTGGCTGTGCTGGGCGGCAAAGCTGTCGGCCTGATATTCGTCCCGGCGCGAGAGCAGGGCGCTCAAGGGGCCCATCCAGAAGGTGAAGGTAGGCACCACCATAAAGAACAGGATCAGGGCCAGGGCGTCGTTGGGGCGACCTAACTGGGGAATCACGCCCAGCCCGGTATAAAAGCCCACCTTGCCCCAGGCCCAGCCGGCCAGCAGAAAAAAGATCAGGGATGTGAATACGCTGATCAGCAGACGGCGTTGGATATGGCGATGCTTGAAGTGGCCCAGTTCATGCGCCAGCACGGCTTCCACTTCTTCGGGCTGCAGCTTGTTCAGCAAGGTATCAAAAAACACGATGCGCTTTTGGCGACCCAGGCCGGTGAAGTATGCATTGCCATGGGCAGAGCGGCGCGAGCCATCCATCACATACAAGCCATTGGTTTGAAAGCCGCAACGTTGCGCCAGGGCATTGATGCGTTCACGCAGGCTGGCATCTTCCAGTGGTTTGAAGGTATTGAAAATGGGGGCGATAACGCGCGGGTACAGCCACAGTACCAGCAGATTGAAAACCAGCCACAGACCCCAGCCGTACCAGGGCCATGAAGGGCCGGCCCAATCCATCAGACTGAGCAGGGCGGCACACAAGGGTGTACCCAGAATCAGGACGATGATCAGAGTTTTGGCGGTATCGGCAAAGAACAGGGCAGGCTTCATGCGGTTAAAACCAAAGCGCGCTTCCAGTACAAACTTGCGATACCAGGCAAAAGGCAGGCCCACGACACCCATAATCGCCAGGACCGTGCCAATCAGGGTTAGCTGACGCAGCAGTTCATGACTGATCCAGTTGCCCAGCGTGACATCCAGCCATTGCAGACCGCCCAGCAGCGTAAAGCCCAGCAAGACCAGGGCCTCTACCAGACGCTCGCTTAAACCCAGCCGGGTACGTGCAATGGTGTAGCGTGCCGCACGTTGATGGCTATGCAGGCCAATGCGTTCGGAAAACTCGGCCGGCACCTCGTTCTGATGACGATAAACGTGCCGGATCTGCCGCAGGCCTAAATAAAAGCGCAGCAAAACGTCTGCAAGCAGAAAGATAATGAACAACAAAGTCAGCATGTAGGCGGCTATATGTAAAATGGGCGTTTTGAGGAATGATTATATGGCGGTTCATACACAGCGTCTGGTCTGGCTCGATATGGAGATGACAGGACTGGATCCGGATAAAGAGCGCATCATCGAAGTTGCGGTCGTGGTAACAGAAGCAGACTTGACTCTGGTGGCGGAAGGTCCGGTTCTGGTGGTTCATCAAAGCAATGCATTGCTCGATGGCATGGACGCCTGGAACAAGGGTACGCATGGCCGTAGCGGCCTGATCGACAAGGTCAAAGCTTCTACCCTGACCGAAGCGCAAGCCGAGGATCAGTTGCTGGAATTCCTGAAAGAGCACGTACCGGCTGGCAAGTCGCCCCTGTGTGGCAACACCATCAGCCAGGACCGTCGTTTCATGTACCGCTACATGCCTCGTCTGGAGGCTTTCTTCCACTATCGCAATCTGGATGTCAGCACTCTGAAAGAACTGGCTTTGCGTTGGAAGCCTGAAGTGGTTAAAAGTTTCGTCAAGCAAAGCCGCCACGAGGCCTTGGCCGATATTTACGAGTCCATTGACGAGCTGAAACACTACCGCGAGCACTTCATCCGTCTGTAAACGGGAAGGGCAGGCAGGGCGGAAGGGATGCGGGTCCCGGCACGGTTCGTGAGCGCGCTGCAGCTGTAGGCGGGGACACATTGGCAGGATCAAAACCGAGGATAGCGATTTGTCGCACCTCGGTTTTTTTACGTCTAAGTATTTACCCTTAAAGTATCTGCTTCAAGGCCATATGATACGGTTTTACGATTGACATCACATTTTTCGTATTAAATAATGAAGTGTATATGGTTTGCGTCGAAACAAATTTGTTTGGGCGCTTTCTGCACTCTTACCGGGGATGGTCATGTATGCACAACTTGTAGAGACAGGCGTCAAGCAGGTCCAGGATATCGAGCAGATGTCCGACGAAGAGCGTCGGTTCCAAGAGCGCATCGATGAGGGTGTCCGCATCGAAGCCAGGGACTGGATGCCCGAAGCCTATCGCAAAACCTTGGTTCGCCAGATTTCTCAGCACGCACACTCCGAGGTTGTCGGGATGCTGCCCGAAGGTAACTGGATTACTCGTGCCCCTTCGCTCAAGCGCAAAGCCATCTTGATGGCCAAGGTGCAGGACGAGGCCGGTCACGGTCTGTACCTGTACAGCGCGGCCGAAACGCTGGGCGTAAGCCGTGACAAACTGGTCGACGATCTGCTGTCGGGCAAAGCCAAGTACTCCAGTATTTTTAACTACCCAACATTGAACTGGGCCGATATCGGCATGATCGGCTGGCTGGTCGATGGCTCGGCCATCATCAACCAGATTCCGCTGTGCCGCTGCTCCTACGGTCCTTATGCCCGTGCCATGGTGCGCGTGTGCAAGGAAGAGTCCTTCCACCAGCGCCAGGGTTACGACTTGCTGATTCAGATGTGCTTGCACGGTACGCCGGAGCAAAAGGCCATGGTTCAGGATTCCATCAACCGCTGGTGGTGGCCTGCCTTGATGATGTTCGGTCCTTCGGATGCGGACTCTACCAACAGCGCCCAGTCCATGCAGTGGAAGATCAAGCTGTTCTCCAACGACGAACTGCGCCAGAAGATGGTGGACCAGACCGTGCCTCAGGCCGAGTACCTGGGTCTGACCATTCCTGACCCTGATCTGCGCTGGAACGAAGAGCGCGGTCACTATGACTTTGGCGAGATCGACTGGGAAGAATTCTGGGCGGTGATCAAGGGCAATGGTCCCTGTAATCGTGAGCGACTCGAAGCCCGAGTCCAGGCCCACGAGAACGGCGCCTGGTTCCGTGATGCACTGGATGCACATGCCCAAAAGCAGGAAGCCGTCCGCAAGGTGGCCTGATCAAGAAGGCTAGGAAACCAGCACGGTTTCTGATTCGATCCGATTCGCAGCAGGCGCTTTGACAGCGCCGCTGCACAGCAAGGAATTTTCAGTTATGAGCAAGAACGATTGGCCCCTGTGGGAAGTTTTCATTCGCAGCCAGCATGGCTTGGCCCACAAGCACGTAGGCAGCCTGCATGCTCCGGACGCCGAAATGGCCATCAACAATGCCCGTGATGTGTACACCCGCCGTAACGAAGGCGTGAGCATCTGGGTCGTACGTGCAGCCGATATCGCTGCTTCCAGCCCTGGTGACAAAGGCCCGCTGTTCGAGCCATCCAACACCAAGGTCTACCGTCACCCTACGTTTTTCCCCATGCCTGACGGCATCAATATGTAGGAACTGGTATGGACAAAGCTTTGTTTTCCTACGCCCTGCGCATGGGCGATTCCACCCTGGTGCTGGCTCAGCGCCTGGGTGAGTGGACTGGCCACGGCCCGGCTCTGGAAGAAGAACTGGCCTGTGCCAATACGGCACTGGACTTGCTGGGCCAGGCCCGTATGTGGCTGACACTGGCAGGTGAGACCGAAGGTCAGGGCCGGGACGAAGATCGTCTGGCCTATCACCGAGACGTCCACGAGTACACCAACTACTTGTTGGTGGAGCGTGAGAATGGTCACTACGGCGACACGCTGGCACGTCAGTTCCTGTTTGATGCCTGGCATTGCTTCCTGCTGGAGCAGTTGATCGAATCCAGCGACGAGCAGATTCGCGAGATTGCCCAGAAGGCGCATAAAGAAGTGCTGTATCACCTGCGCCGCTCGACCGACTTGATCGTGCGCCTGGGTGATGGCACCCCGGAAAGCCACAAGCGCATGCAAAAAGCCATTGATGATGCCTGGTTCTACCTGGGTGAGCTGTTCCTGGATGACGAGGTCACCGAGGAACTGGCTCAGCGTCAGGCTGTGCCGTTGATGGCCAGCCTGTGGCAGCCTTGCCTGGAGTACATCCAGAATGCGCTGGAGCGCGCCACCTTGCGTTGCCCGGCCGAGCAGGATGCTCAGCACAAGGCCTACCGTGGTGGTCCGCAAGGCCGTCACACGGAAGCGTTAGGGTTTCTGTTGGCAGAAATGCAGCACCTGCCACGTATGTATCCTGACGCCACTTGGTGATCGCCATGACACAGACCTGGAGCACCGAGCAGGTCATGCAAGTGCTGGCCACGGTTCCAGACCCGGAGATCCCCGTGATCTCCCTGCTGGACCTGGGCATTGTGCGTGACGTGAGTTGGGAGCAGGACGTGTGTGTGGTCACCATCACACCGACCTACTCCGGTTGTCCGGCGATGTACGAAATGAGCCACTCGATTGAACAGGCCTTGCAACAGGCCGGTATCGAGCAGGTTCGGGTGGATACCAAGTTGTCACCGGCCTGGACGACCGATTGGATGAGCGAGCAGGGCAAGCTGGCCTTGCGCGACTACGGTATCGCTCCTCCGGCCCAAAGTGCGGTTGATATTTCTGGTTTGCTGCGTCAGCCCGAGGCGCCCGTGGTGGCCTGTCCTCAATGCAGCTCCACGCATACACGGGTGATCAGCCAGTTTGGCTCCACACCCTGTAAAGCGCTGTATCGCTGCATCAGCTGCGGTGAACCATTCGATTACTTTAAGGCGCATTAGTCCTATGAGTCAGTTTTATTCTCTTCCTGTGGCCTCGGTCTCCCGCAGCACCCGCGACGCCGTGGTGGTGGCCTTTACCGTGCCCGAGGATTTGCAGGATGTGTTTCAGTTTCGTCCCGGTCAGTACCTGACCTTGCGCACTCACCTGGATGGCCAGGAATTGCGCCGCTCCTACTCGATCTGTGCGGCTCCGCACGATCGGTTGCTGCGCGTGGCGATCAAGCGTGTGAATGATGGCGCTTTCTCCACCTGGGCCAATAGTCATCTGGAAGCGGGCGCCACCCTGGAAGTGATGCCGCCTGATGGCAACTTCACCGTGGACTTTGATCCCAGCCAGGCTCACCGTTACGCCGCCTTTGCGGTCGGTAGTGGCATTACACCGATTCTGTCGCTGGTAAAAACCGCGCTGGATACCGAGCCCAAGTCCACTTTCACGCTGTTTTTCGGTAACCGTGCTTCCTCGGCCATCATGTTCCGCGAAGAGATCGAGGACCTGAAAAACACCTATATGGAACGTTTCTCCATCGTGTATATCATGAGCCGGGAAACGCAGGATATCGACCTGTTCAACGGCCGTCTGGATGGCGAAAAAGTGCGTCAGCTGATGCAGCAATGGTTTGACCCGGCCAGTGTGGATGTGGCCTTTGTGTGTGGTCCCCAGGACATGAGCGAGCAGGTGGTTGCTGCTTTGCAGGAAAACGGCCTGGAAAAATCCCAGATCAAGTTCGAGCTGTTCGGCGCTCCCAAAGGCCCACGAGCACTACGTACGGGCGAAGAGTCGTGCAAGGCTCCGGGCAAGGAAGAGTGCGAGCTGACCGTGATTCAGGACGGCATTACCCGCAACCTGACTATCAGCAAAAGCAACAGCAGCATTTTGGATGCGGCACTGGAGCAAGGGCTGGAATTGCCTTACTCCTGTAAAGGTGGGGTTTGTTCTACCTGCCGTTGCAAAGTGGTAGAGGGCGAAGTGGACATGGACGCCAACTTTGCATTGGAAGATTACGAAGTAGCCCGCGGTTTCGTGCTCAGTTGCCAAAGCTTTCCGGTTACCGACCGGGTGGTGATTGACTTCGATCAGGAAACCTAAGACCGCAGCAACATAGCGGTTTTTCAAGAATCTGGACGCCAGCTTCCCAGCTTGGCGTCCTACTAGTTTCAGGAGCACATTGTATGGCAGCAGATTTTTTCAAGACGCATCAGGCAACACTGGATCAGGCTTTGAGCAGTATTCTGGAGCGCAACTTCTGGAGCGCTTATCCTGAAAATCCCAGCCCGCGCGCCTACGGTGAAACCGCGGCTCAGGATGGTCAGGCTGCTTTTGAAGCCTACCGTGGCAAAGCCTTTCCCTTGACGCTGGAAGGCGCACAAGGTGAAGTCGGCAACGAGCAATCGCCTTTTGGTTTTGATCTGGGCATTAGCTACCCCAAAGTGCCGGTGGACCAATTGCTGGCTCAGTCGCAACTGGCGCTGGACAGCTGGCGCGATGCTGGCCCGCAAGCCTGGGTTGGCATTTGCCTGGAAATCCTGCATCGCTTGAATCAGCGCAGCTTCGAGATCGCTCACGCTGTGCAGCACACCACGGGTCAGGGCTTCATGATGGCCTTCCAGGCCGGTGGCCCTCACGCTCAGGAACGTGCGCTGGAAGCCGTGGCCTATGCCTGGCAGGAAATGTCCCGTATCCCCGGTCTGGTTGACTGGATCAAGCCCCAGGGCAAGCACGATCCCATCCAGATGAAGAAACAGTTCAAAGTCGTGCCCCGTGGCATTGGTCTGGTGATTGGTTGCTCCACCTTCCCGACCTGGAACGGTTACCCCGGTCTGTTTGCCTCGCTGGCAACCGGTAACACCGTAATTGTGAAGCCGCACCCTGGCGCGATTCTGCCTTTGGCCATTACCGTTGCTGTCGCCCGCGAAGTGCTGGCCGAAGCCGGTTTCAATCCTAATGTGGTCTTGCTGGCCGCTCACGAGCCATCGGAAGACACCGCCCAGCAACTGGCACTGAACAAGGCCGTCAAGCTGATCGACTTTACCGGCAGCAGCCAGAACGGTAACTGGTTGGAAGAAAATGCTCGCCACGCCTTGGTCTACACCGAAAAAGCCGGTGTGAACCAGGTGATTATTGATTCGGTTGAAGATTTCAAGGCGGTTGCCCGCAACCTGGCGTTCTCCTTTGCGCTGTACTCCGGCCAGATGTGTACCGCCCCTCAAAACATTTACGTGCCTCGTGACGGTATCCGTACTGCCGATGGCGTGATGAGCTTTGACGAAGTGGCTCAAGGTCTGGCCCAGGCAGTGCAAAAGCTGGTGTCCGATCCGGCCCGTGCCGTTGAAATTACGGGTGCCGTGCAAAACGAAGCCTGCGCACAGCGTATTGATCAGGCTCGCCAATTGGGCATGCCTATCCTGGCTGACAGCCAGACGCTGGAACACCCCGCATTCCCCGGTGCCCGCGTACGTACACCGTTGGTTTTGCAGGCCCGTGTGGATCAGCCCGAGATTCAACAAGAATGGTTCGGCCCCATCGTTTTTGTGGTGCAAACCGATTCGACCGAGCAAAGCATTGAAGTGGCAGGTCGCAACGTGATCGAGCACGGCGCACTGACCTTGTCGGCTTACAGCACCGATGATGCCGTGACCGCCAAGATTCAGCGCATGGCCGAGCGTTCCGGCGTGTCCCTGTCCCTGAACCTGACCGGCGCTGTGTTCATCAACCAGACCGCAGCCTATAGCGACTTCCACGGCACTGGCGCCAACCCGGCTGCCAACGCATCCCTGTCGGATTCGGCCTATGTTGCTAACCGTTTCCGTGTCGTTCAGACTCGCTGGCATTTCTAAAGGAGGGTGGCCAGGTGACTGACCAAAGTATTCAATTTCAGCTGGAAAATGGCGTAGCACGCATTACCTTGAATCGTCCCGACAAGCTCAACAGCTTTACGGCCGATATGCACGGTGAGCTGGCTCAGGCCCTGGATAAAGTGGAACAGTGTGCGGATCTGCGCGTACTGATTCTGACCGGTAATGGCCGTGGCTTTTGCGCCGGCCAGGACCTGTCCGAGCGTCAGATGAGCGCGGGCGATGCCCCCGTGGATCTGGGTGCCACCATTGAAAAATTCTACGCACCGCTGGTGCGCCGTCTGCGTGCGCTGGCGGCCCCTGTGGTGGTGGGTGTCAATGGTGTGGCCGCCGGTGCTGGCGCGAACCTGGCTCTGGCCGGCGACATCGTGATCGCCACTCGTTCGGCCAGCTTTATCCAGCCATTCTGCCGCCTGGGCTTGCTGCCTGACACTGGCGGTACCTTCTTCCTGCCTCGTCTGGTGGGCACGGCACGCGCGATGGGCCTGTCTTTGCTGGGTGACAAGCTCTCGGCCGAGCAGGCAGAGCAGTGGGGCCTGATCTGGGAATGCGTGGACGATGACGCTTTCCAGGCTCGCCTGAACGAACTGGCCGCCCATTTTGCGCAGGCACCGACCAAAGGTCTGGCTTACGCCAAGAAAGCGATTTATGCCAGTGATGCCCATTCGCTTGATCAACAGTTGGATCTGGAGCGCGACTTGATGCGTGAACTGGGTGCATCCGAGGATTACCGCGAGGGTGTTAATGCATTCCTGGGCAAGCGTGCCCCCCAATTTAAAGGAAAGTAATGCAAAGCAACGCAATGGCTGTTGAAGACCCACAAGCACTGGCCGAGCAGGTCAGTGACCATATGTATGGCAATGACCAGGCATCTCAGGCTTTGGGCCTGAGCCTGGATAGCGTGGCACCGGGCAAGGCCGACATGAGCATGACGGTGCGCGCCGACATGCTCAACGGGCACAAGACCTGTCACGGTGGTTTCATTTTTGCGTTGGCTGACAGCACCTTTGCGTTTGCCTGCAATTCTCGCAATGCACCGACTGTTGCGTCCGGCTGCACTATCGATTACCTGGCTCCTGCCTTTGAAGGAGACGTCCTGACCGCTCGTGCGGTCGAGGCCTCCCTGGCCGGTCGCACCGGGGTGTATGACATCGAGGTGGTCAACCAGAACAACAAGCGCGTTGCCTTGTTCCGTGGGCGCTCGTACCGGCTGAATGGCACGGTACTGGGCGGGATTGAAAAAAAATAATTTTTTGACGATACATACCCTGTAGACCCGGGGGGGTCGGAAGTACCACACCAGCGGCAGGGCAGGAGTACACCATGACAGCAATTAAAGAACAGGTTGGCCGCGATGCCATTGAGCATGCAAGTGTTGACGAAATCCGCAACTTGCAGCTGGAGCGTCTGAAATGGACGCTAAAGCATGCTTACGAGAATGTGCCGCACTATCGGCAGAAATTTGACGAAGCGGGCGTGCACCCCGACGATTTGAAGCAGTTGTCGGACATTTCCAAGTTCCCTTTCACGACCAAGCAGGACCTGCGTGACAACTACCCCTTCAAGATGTTTGCGGTTCCCCGTGAACAGGTAGCACGCGTGCACGCTTCCAGTGGCACCACGGGCAAGCCAACCGTGGTTGGCTATACCGCCAATGACATCTCCACCTGGGCCGATCTGTTTGCCCGTTCCATGTGGGCCGCCGGTGCCCGCCCCGGTGATATTGCCCACGTGGCTTACGGCTACGGCCTGTTCACTGGCGGTCTGGGTGCGCACTACGGTGCCGAGCGCCTGGGTTGTACTGTGGTTCCCATGTCCGGTGGCCAGACTGAAAAACAAGTTCAGCTGATTCAGGATTTCCGTCCCGACGTGATTCTGGTTACCCCTTCGTACTTCTGCAATATCGTCGAAGAGATCGAGCGCCAGGGCATGGACCCCCGCGATACCTCCTTGCGTATCGGTATTTTTGGTGCCGAGCCCTGGACCGGCCAGATGCGTCTGGATATTGAGCAGCGCGCTGGCATCGACGCCGTGGACATCTACGGTCTGTCCGAAGTGATGGGCCCGGGCGTGGCCATGGAGTGTGTGGAAAGCAAGGACGGCCCAGTGGTATGGGAAGACCATTTCTACCCCGAAATCATCAACCCTGAAACCGGCGAGCCTGTGGCTGAGGGTGAAAGTGGCGAACTGGTCTTTACCTCGCTGAGCAAGGAAGCCATGCCCGTCATTCGCTACCGCACTCGCGACCTGACACAACTGTTGCCGCCCACTTCGCGCAGCATGCGCCGTATTGGCAAGATTACGGGCCGCAGCGACGATATGGTCATTGTGCGTGGCGTGAACCTGTTCCCGACCCAGGTCGAAGAACTGGTTCTGAAGATGCCCGAGCTGGCCGCCCAGTATCAGTTGGTATTGAGCCGTAACGGCAATATGGACGAACTGGAAATTCTGGTTGAAGTGCGTCCCGAGTTCAATCACCTGAACGACGCCGAGCGTGAGCAAATGGCCCGTCGTCTGAGCCACTCCATCAAGACCTTTATCGGTGTCAGCGCACGAATTCGTGTGCAGTCCTCCGGCATGGTCGAGCGTACCGTGACGGGCAAAGCCAAACGTGTGATCGACAAGCGCGCGTTCTAAGTCTGGCGGATTGACGTCAAAAAAACGGCTCTGCTCTGGCAGGGCCGTTTTTGTATTCCGTGCTCTCACGGTATCATTGCAAGCTGGTAGGCGGCCCAGGCCGCTTTTGCAGTATTTTTTCTGATGACATCATGCCCCCAATACCGTCCGGTTTGATTGCCGGCATCGGCACCGACCTGATCCGTATCGAGCGGATCGAGCGCGCCTTGGCTCGTCATGGTGATCGCTTTGTAAAGCGCATTCTGGGCGAGCAGGAGCGAGAGGTCTATGCCCGCCGTCAGGCACGCGACCCGGTGCGCGGCCTGCGCTATCTGGCCACCCGTTTCGCAGCCAAGGAGGCTTTTTCCAAAGCGGTGGGGCTGGGCATGCGCATGCCTATGGCCTGGTCACGCATGCAAACCTTGAACGCGCCTGGTGGCCGCCCGGTAGTGCGCCTGTCTGCTGATTTGCAAGACTGGTTTGACGCCCGCTTCGGGGCCGTTCATATTTCCCTGACAGATGAATCCGATATGGCCATGGCCTTTGTGGTGCTGGAAGCCAAAGCGCCTGCCATTCCTTCCTTATCCTTAGCTGAGTCTGATACTAAATGAGTTCTTCCTCGCAAGCAGTGCTGCCTCCGGGCCCGGTCATGGTGGACGTGCAGGGCATGGTCCTGACGGATCAGGAGCGAGAGCGCCTGCGTCACCCTCTGGTCGGTGGCGTAATCCTGTTCAGCCGCAACTTTGAAAATCGTGCTCAGCTGACCGCCCTGTGCCAGTCCATTCACGAAGCGCGGGATGAGCCTTTGCTGATCGCCGTGGACCACGAGGGGGGGCGGGTACAGCGTTTCCGCGAGGATGGCTTTACCACGCTGCCCGCCATGAGCCAGTTGGGGCAACTGTGGACGCGCGATGCGGTCAAGGCCGCTGCTGTTGCCGCCGATACGGGCTATGTGCTGGCGGCCGAGCTGCGCGCTTGCGGCGTGGATATGAGCTTTACGCCGGTACTGGATCTGGACTGGGGTGTCAGCAAGGTGATTGGTGATCGCTCTTTCCACCGTAATCCCCGTGCCGTCTCCATGTTGGCGGCTGGCTTGATACGTGGTCTGAACAAGGCCGGTATGGCTGCCTGCGGCAAGCACTTTCCTGGCCATGGCGGCGTAGAGGCAGATTCGCATCACGAGATTCCCGTTGACGACCGTACGCTGGAAGAGATTCTGGACGAGGATGCCGCTCCTTATGGCTGGCTGGGCACCTTGCAGCTACCTTCGGTGATGCCGGCACACGTGATTTATTCCAAAGTGGACCCGCTGCCAGCCGGCTTTTCGTCATACTGGATTCAGCGTGTGCTGCGCAAGGCCCTGGCTTATGACGGCGTGATTTTTTCCGACGACCTGACCATGGAAGGCGCCACTGTCGTGGGCGATATCCTGGCACGTGCTCAGGCTGCCCTGGGTGCCGGTTGTGACATGGTGCTGGTATGCAATCGTCCCGATCTGGCCGACGATCTGCTCTCGCGCCTGGATTTCACGATTTCCGAGGAATCACAAAATCGCATCCGTCGTCTGATGCCGACGACGCCAGCCTTGGATTGGGACGCTTTGCAAGCGGATGAACACTATCAATATGCCCGCGGACTTCAATCTAAAATCCTTTCTGTCTGATTTGCCGAATCTGCCGGGCGTGTACCGGCATATCGACGAACAGGGCGAGGTACTGTATGTGGGCAAGGCGCGTGATCTCAAGCGCCGTGTCAGCTCGTACTTCCAGAAAACGCTGAGCAGTCCCCGTATTGCCCATATGGTGGCGCGCGTCGCGCGCATCGAGGTAACCGTTACCCGCAGCGAGGCCGAGGCCTTGCTGCTGGAAAATAACCTTATCAAGCGCCTGCGGCCGCGCTACAACATTCTTTTCCGGGACGACAAGTCCTACCCCTACCTGATGATCAGCGCCCATCAGGCGCCGCGTATTGCCTATTACCGGGGCAGTACCAGCGGGAAAGGGCATTTTTTCGGCCCTTATCCCAACTCCTGGGCGGTGCGTGAAACCATTCAGATTCTGCAACGGGTGTTTCGTTTGCGGACCTGTGAAGACAGCGTTTACGCCAACCGCAGCCGTCCCTGTTTGCTGCATCAGATCGGGCGCTGTTCGGCCCCCTGTGTGAACTTGATCGCGCCCGAGCAGTATCAGCTGGATGTGCAGCGCGCCATCAGCTTTCTGGACGGGAATACCTCTGAAATTCTGGGCGAGCTGCAAGAGCGCATGATGCAGGCTTCGGACTCGCTGGATTTCGAGCAGGCAGCGATTTTGCGCGACCAGATGAAAGCCCTGTCCGCCGTACTGCAGCAGCAAAGCATGGAGCAGGTGGGCAAGGAAGACGTAGACATTATTGTGGTGCTGAACGCCGGTGGTAAGTTCTGTGTGAACCTGGCCATGGTGCGTGGCGGCCGTCACTTGGGTGACCGTGCTTTCTTCCCCACCCAAATCAACGATGACACCCCTAGTGATGTGCTGGCCGCGTTTATCGCCCAGCACTATCTGGAGCGCCGCATGCCGCCGGTTCTGGTTTGTTCGCACGCTTTGCCTGATGCAGACCTGATGCCATTGCTGGCTGAGCAAACCGGTGTGAAGGCGCGTGTGGTGGTGCGCCCCCAAGGGGTACGCAAGATCTGGCTGGAGCAGGCCACCAAGAATGCCGGCCTGGCCTTGGCCCGTGTGCTGAGCGAATCCACCGCTCGTGCTGACCGTACCCGAGCCCTGGCCGAAGCCCTGCAACTGGACCTGGATGAGGCCCAGCTTGATACCCTGCACATTGAATGTTTCGATATCAGCCATACAGCAGGGGAGGCCACCCAAGCCTCGTGTGTGGTTTATAAACACCACGAGATGCAGAACTCGCTTTATCGCCGCTACAACATTGCAGGCATCACGCCCGGCGATGATTATGCGGCCATGCGCCAAGTGCTGAACCGACGTTTCTCGCGGGTTGCCGAAGGTTTGGCGCCTTTGCCCGACATTGTGTTGATCGACGGTGGCAAGGGGCAGGTGGAAATTGCCCGCCAGGTTTTTGTGGAACTGGGCCTGGATATTCACGTCCTGGTCGGCGTTGCCAAGGGTGAAAAGCGTAAAGTAGGTCTGGAAACCCTGGTATTTGCCGATGATCGCCCGCCTGTGGCTTTGGGTGTGGAGTCGGCGGCACTGATGCTGGTCGCTCAGGTGCGTGACGAAGCGCACCGTTTTGCCATTACGGGCATGCGTGCCCAACGTGCCAAAACGCGCAATGTGTCACGCCTGGAAGATATTGACGGGATTGGCGCCAAACGGCGTCAGCGTCTGCTGGCTCGCTTTGGTGGTTTTAGTGGCGTTGCGGACGCAAGTATTGATGAGCTTAGTGCGGTTGATGGAATATCCACTGAACTGGCCGAACGCATTTATCATGCTTTACGATAGGCGAGAGCCTTTGTTTTAAATTAGGTTGGTATCCAAGCTATGCCTTTTAATCTGCCCATAGCCCTGACGTGGCTTCGCATCGTTCTGATCCCCTTGATCGTCGCCCTGTTTTATCTGCCAGCGGATTGGCTGAGCATGGAAACACGCGATCTGTGGGCCGCTTCGGTGTTTATCGTGGCCGCCGCAACGGATTGGTTTGACGGCTGGCTGGCTCGCCGCTGGAACCAGACGTCCTCATTCGGGGCCTTCCTGGACCCGGTTGCGGACAAACTCATGGTCAGTGCCGCTTTGCTGGTCTTGCTGGATCTGGGCCGTGTGGATGCTTTTATCGCCCTGATTATTATTGGCCGTGAAATCACCATTTCGGCATTGCGGGAATGGATGGCCAAGATTGGTGCCAGTGGTAGTGTGGCAGTTCATCGCTTGGGTAAATTCAAAACCGCCGCGCAAATGGTTGCCATTCCTTGTTTGTTGTACTGGTCGCCTGTCATGGGCCTGCCGACACGGATTATTGGGCAAGCCCTGATTATTGTGGCCGCGGTTCTCACGGTCTGGTCCATGTGCTATTACTTGCAGAAGGCCTGGCCGGAAATCAAGAAAAAGCAGCTCTAAGATAAATGGCTAATTCATCAACAACGACGCTGGATGGGGCGGGGCCTGACGGTTCACAGGACTGGCGGGTTATTGGCGTTATCGGTATCGCACACGCCAGTTCGCACTTCTTTCAGCTGATTCTGCCCACACTGTATATTTCCCTTGGCCAAGAGTTCGGTTACGACTTCCTGACCTTGGGTGGTCTGGTGACCACCTTTTATCTGGTGTCCTGTTTTGGGCAGGCCTCTTCCGGTTTTCTGGTTGACCGTATCGGAGCCTTGCCGGTCCTGAAAGTGGGTCTGTCCTGTTTTGTGGTGGCGGCCTTGCTGATCGGGACGGCCAATGGCTATGGAATGCTGTTGGCAGCTGCCTTGATCGGTGGCGTGGGCAATGCCGTGTTCCACCCGGTGGATTACTCCATCCTGAATCATCGTGTCAGCCCGGCTCGTTTGGGCCACGCTTTTAGCGCACATGGTTTGACTGGGAATCTGGGCTGGGCCCTGACGCCGGTGTTTATCACCACGCTGACCATCTATTTCAACTGGCGCGTTGCTGTACTGTCGGCGGCAGCCCTGATTGCGGCTATTCTGGTGCTGGTTCTGATGAACCGGGATGCTTTGGCAGGGCGCACGGCCTCGGGAGCAGCGCCTGCGCGTCCGCAGGCCAAGGAGTCGGTCTGGACGACCTTGTCTACCTTGTTGTCGCGTCCTTCCTTGTGGGGTGCCTTCCTGTTCTTTGCCTTTGCTACAGCAGCGATGGCCGTGGTGCAGAATTACACCATTCCTATGCTGCACAACACCTATGGCATTGATAAGGTAACGGCGGGTACGGCCTTGTCCGGCTTCATGCTGGCTTCGGCAGCGGGCATGTTTGTGGGTGGTTTTATTGCTTCCACGACACCACGTTCTGAATTGATTGTGTTTGTGTCCCTGTGCGTATCGGGCGCTTTGTTGCTGGTACTGGGGGCAGGTTGGGTCATGCCTTCGCTGGCTTTGTTTGTGGTGGGGGCGGCTGGTTTCTGCTCGGGCATTGCCTCGCCATCGCGGGACATGCTGATACGCCGTGTTACCCCCAAAGGGTCTACCGGCGCAGTGTATGGCCTGGTGTACTCGGGCATGGACGTAGGTTCTTCCCTGGCACCAGTGGGCTTTGGTTTGCTGCTGGACGTGGGTCTGACCCAGGCTCCCTGGTATGGTGCCGCCATCGGGTATTGGACCGCGGCCGGTTTGGCTGTGTATGTGGCCTCTACAGTAAGCCGCGCGACCAAGTCCTGATCTGCTTGCTGCTATGCAAGGCCTCTTCGCAAGGCCATAAAAGAAAACCCCAAAAACCTATCAAGGTTTTGGGGTTTTTTCTTGCCTTGCCTTAAAGCTGGTCTCTTGTAGTCGCGAACCTGGAAAAGCATATTGGCTTTTCCGGTTCACGCTTTTCTATATAGCTATATAGAGACTACTGACGCGCCAGGCGTGGTTCTTCCACGCTATCAGCATGGCTGCTGCGCCAGGGGTTGATATCCAGGCCCCCACGGCGGGTGTAGCGCGCATACACCAGCAAACGCTCAGGCTTGCAGCTTTGCTGAATATCGCTGTAGAGACGTTCCACGCAATGTTCATGGAACTCGGTGTGACGGCGCAGTGAGACGATATAGCGCAGCAAGGAAGCGGGATCAATCTGTGGGCCGGTATAGCGTACTTGCACACTGCCCCAGTCGGGTTGACCGGTAACGGGGCAATTGGACTTGAGCAAATCAGAGACCAGAGACTCGGTCACGATGGGGGCGTCTGGCAAGCATTGCAGCAAGTCGCTTTGTGGGGTGTAGTCTTGAATGCTGATGTCCAGCTCATCAATGCAGTGGCCTTCCAACTGGCTGATAGGCTGACCGTTCAAGGCCTTGAGCGGAATCAGCGTCACATTGACAGCGGCACCGGCAACCGCGCTCAAGTCTTGCTCCATGCGCTGTACAAGGCTGGCCATATCTTCCACCACTTCATCATTAAACGAGTTCAGATAAAGCTTGAAGGATTTGGACTCGATGATGCGTGGGCTATTCCAGGGAATAACAAAGCGCGCCAGGGCGACGACAGGTTTGCCTTTGGGATTGAGCCAGGAGATCTCGTAACCGTTCCAGATATCGGCGCCATACCATTGCTCGGGAACCTGAAGCGCCTGGCGGTTCAGGGAGCGCTCAATACCAAACAGGACACTGGGGTCGTACTGTGTGGGATAAACCACATCGTGCCCAAGAGGCGAGTCTTTAAGAGGGGAGTTGTTGCTCATTGACGGGTGCTGCAGCAATAAAACGGAAAACCGGTGCAGCGAGCAGGCGCTCACCGGGCGGTATAAAGGCGATTATCCCACATTGTGAAATCCTTGTCTCAGTATGCAAAAAACGGCTTGCGCGCCGCACAGTTTTTTATTTCACAAACAGGTAAGTCATTTCATATCTCGAAATTAATTATATATCTATATGATTTTTAAAAGAAAAATATTTACTCTTATATAAGATAGAAAACATGGGTGCGGTGCAGCATTTGGGTAGACTGTAGTCATCTTGTTCACTGTTAAATCCATCTTAGGAGTTCACCATGAATGCTCGAGAAACTGAGATCCGCAATTTGCAAAAACGCTGGGCAGAAGACCCACGCTGGCAAGGTATCAAGCGTGGTTACACCGCTGAGGAAGTGATTCGTTTGCGTGGTTCTCTGGTCGAGGAGCACACTCTGGCTCGCCGTGGTGCTGAGCGTCTGTGGCAGTCCATCAATCAGGAACCCTTTGTGAACGCACTGGGCGCCCTGACGGGTAACCAGGCCATGCAACAGGTCAAGGCCGGTTTGAAAGCGATTTACCTGTCGGGTTGGCAAGTGGCTGGCGACGCTAACAGCGCTGGCGAAATGTACCCTGACCAGTCGCTGTACCCCGTCAATTCGGTGCCATCCGTGGTGCGTCGCATCAACAACTCCCTGGCCCGCTGTGATCAGATCCAGTGGATGGAAGGGGTGAACCCGGGTGACGAAGGCTACGTGGATTACTTCGCTCCTATCGTGGCCGACGCGGAAGCCGGTTTCGGTGGCGTGCTGAACGCATTTGAACTGATGAAGGCCATGATTGTGGCTGGCGCTGCTGGCGTTCACTTCGAGGACCAGCTGGCTTCGGCCAAGAAGTGTGGTCACTTGGGTGGCAAAGTGCTGGTGCCAACTCGTGAGGCTATCTCCAAGCTGGTGGCTGCTCGTCTGGCTGCTGACGTTTTGGACGTTCCCACCATTCTGGTTGCCCGCACGGATGCGGATGCAGCGGACCTGATCACCAGCGATGTGGACGAGTACGATCGCCCCTTCATTCTGGATGAGCGTACGGTGGAAGGCTTCTACCGCACCCGTGCCGGTCTGGATCAAGCCATTGCCCGTGGTCTGGCCTACGCTCCTTACGCCGACCTGGTCTGGTGCGAAACCTCCACACCGGATCTGGAGTACGCCCGCCGCTTTGCGGAAGCCATCCACCGTCAGTTCCCTGGCAAGCTGCTGTCCTACAACTGCTCGCCATCGTTCAACTGGAAGAAGAACCTGGACGACGCCACGATTGCCAAGTTCCAGCGCGAGCTGGGTGCCATGGGCTACAAGTTCCAGTTCATCACTCTGGCTGGTTTCCACGCACTGAACTACGGCATGTTCGAGCTGGCCCACGGCTACGCCCGCAACCAGATGAGCGCCTTCGTTCAACTGCAGGAAAAAGAGTTCGCCGCTGCACCCCTGGGCTTTACCGCTGTGAAACACCAGCGCGAAGTGGGTACAGGCTACTTTGATGCTGTCACTCAGACAGTTGAAGCCGGTAAGTCCTCGACGACCGCACTGGCCGGCTCCACAGAAGCCGAGCAGTTTGCGCCCTCCGAGGCATAAGCAGGACAGGGAAGGGTAGATAGCCCCTTCTCTGGTTGCAGGCAGCCCACCGTACGCTCCAGTCGGTGGGCTGCTTTTTTATTGGCACACTTTTTTGCTTAAAAACTACATATTTCAAATATCAAATTTGAAGGCTTGATATTTGGTGGCAGCTGTTTTGAACAGACTTTGAAGGTATGGAAAGAGGGAGCGGAAACAAGCCCGAAAAGGCTTGCAAAGCGGATGGTCAGACCTGCCTGTTCTTCAATTCAAGGTGCACGTTTGCGTGGATTGATTTGCATTCACAGCGCTACATTATTTCGTCATGAAAAGTCTTGATAATCAAGGCATTCTCATAGGGAAAAGGCGTGGTAGACTTTGGCCGCGCAAGGGACGCATAAGCAGTGTGAAATCCTTGCACTGTGTTGCGGATGGAATAAAAAAAAGGCTGCCAATAAGCAGCCTTGAAAGCATTGAACAGTTAGCGCCGCGTTGGGGGGGTAACGGCCTGAACAAGATGCATAAGGACAACGATATAGGATCGAAGCAAAGTCGTATTGATTTAAATCAAGAATGAAGAAATATCAGTGGCTTATAGTCCTTCCATGCGCGCATATTCGATTTTTTCTCTTCCAAAGCCCCTCACCGATGAGCAGCGGTCACGTCGGCGACACACATTAGCCCGTTTGGGCCTGTCCTGGCTGGCTGCCATGCAGGTGATGATGTTTGCTTTCCCCGGCTATATGCGCTCTTTCAGCACTCGCGCTGAAGACATTGAATCTCTCTCGCAAGTCATTGTGCTCATGAATTGGGCGGGCCTGTGCTTGACCATGCCTGTCGTGCTGTACTGTGCCTGGCCCATCCTGAAAGGGGCTGTCAAAAGCTTGTCCGAAGGTCGTGTAGGCATGGATGTGCCGGTGGCCTTGGGTATTGTGGGTGCCTTCCTGCCTAGTGTGTACAACACCTGGATCCAGCAGGGCGAGGTGTACTACGACTCGGTCACGATGTTCGTGGCCTTTTTGCTGACTGCCCGTTATCTGGAGCTTTGCGCCCGCCAGTCGGTGACGCAGTCCGCATCCCATGACCTGATCGAACGCTTTCGCCAGTCCGTGACAGGTCATGCCAATACTCTGGCATTCTGGTTTGTCAGCATTCAGCTGGTATTGGCCGCCGCCTTTGGTCTGGTCTGGTACTGGATGGACCCTTCGCATGTCGTTCCTGTTGTGGTTGCCATGCTGGTCATGAGCTGTCCCTGTGCCATGTCCATGTCGGTTCCTTCAGCCGTCGCTTCGGCGCATGCCGGCTTGCTGGCCCGACCTGCCAGGAATGAATTTGAAGTTGTACAACTGACCCAGCAAACCGGCCGCATCGCCCGTCAAAACCTGTACGGTTCGATTGTCTGGCACTTGCTCATGACTCCATTGGCGGCCTTGGGCATTGTGGCCCCCTGGCTGGCCGCCGTCAGCATGCTGGTGTCCTCTTTGGCCGTGGCGGCCAACTCCTGGCGCATCTATCGCAGCCGCACCCGCGAGGTGCCGGCTCAGTGGACCGGTCCAGCAGCAAGGCAGGGCTGATATGTTTGGCTCTTTGCTGGTCCTGATCCCCATCTCCATTTTTCTGGTCATTGTTATCGGTGTCTCTTTCTGGTGGGCCATTTTTGCTGGCCAGTTCGAAGATACGGGCAATGCGGCTGATTCCATCTTGCTGGACGACGACTCCACAGCGGGTTTGTCGGGAGCAGAGCGTCCACCCGATTCCTGATACCTTCCAATTTTTTTGTTTTTTAGCCCTGCAAATGGTCGGCGACACACAGTCTGCGGGGCGGAAACACGCGCGAGCGCGTGCTTTCCGAAGTTTTTTGATAAGCATCAAGTAGCAGATTACCGACTTGCTGGATGATGTAGCTTGTTGTCGCTTGTATTAACAATGTTTGTTTAGGGGAAGCAAATGGGCACTTCCGATGCAGTCGGAAATAACGCCGAAGTCTTCAATTACGGGATTGTGAGGCAGTTCGCCATCATGACCGTATTTTGGGGCGTCATCGGCATGGCAATAGGCCTTTTTATTGCCTTGCAGTTGATTTGGCCAGAACTCAATTTCGACACACCGTGGCTTAGTTTTGGACGTCTGCGTCCACTGCATACGAACGCTGTGATTTTTGCCTTTGGTGGCACCGGCTTGTTCGCGACATCCTACTATGTCGTGCAGCGTACCTGTCAGGCCCGTTTGTTCTGCGACAAGCTGGCAGCCTTTACCTTCTGGGGCTGGCAAGCCGTGCTGGTGGCCGCGGTCATTACCCTGCCTATGGGTTACACCAGCTCCAAAGAGTACGCCGAACTGGAATGGCCGATTGACATCCTGATCACGCTGGTCTGGGTGGCTTACGCCATTGTGTTCTTTGGCACGATCGTCAAGCGCCGTGTGCGTCACATTTATGTGGCCAACTGGTTCTTTGGCTCCTACATCGTTACCATCGCTGTACTGCACATTTTCAATAACCTGGAACTGCCAGTCAGCTTCATGAAGTCCTACTCGGCCTACGCCGGTGTGCAGGACGCCATGGTGCAGTGGTGGTACGGCCATAACGCCGTGGGCTTTTTCCTGACCACGTCCTTCCTGGGCATGATGTACTACTTCATCCCCAAACAGGCCAACCGCCCCATCTACTCCTACCGTTTGTCCATCGTTCACTTCTGGGCTCTGGGCTTTACGTACATGTGGGCGGGTCCTCACCACTTGCTGTACACCTCCTTGCCAGACTGGACTCAGTCCTTGGGCATGACTTTCTCCCTGATTCTGCTGGCTCCCTCCTGGGGCGGCATGATCAACGGCATCATGACTTTGTCGGGTGCCTGGCACAAGCTGCGTACTGACGCGATCCTGAAGTTCATGGTTGTGGCTCTGTCCTTCTACGGTATGTCTACCTTTGAAGGTTCCATGATGGCCATCCGTACGGTGAACGCGCTGTCGCACTACACCGATTGGACTATTGGTCACGTGCACTCCGGCGCGTTGGGCTGGGTTGCCATGATTACCTTCGGTTCCCTGTACTACCTGATCCCACGTCTGTACGGCCGTACTGAAATGGCTCGTCCCCGTCTGATCGACCTGCACTTCTGGCTGGCTACCCTGGGCGTGGTGCTGTATATCGCCGCGATGTGGATTGCCGGTGTGATGCAAGGTCTGATGTGGCGTGCTACCGGTGTTGATGGCACCTTGACGTACAGCTTTGTGGAAGTCGTGAAAGCTACTTACCCCTTCTACGCAATCCGTGCTTTGGGCGGCGCCTTCTTTGTGGCCGGTATCTTGCTGATGTCCTGGAACGTGTTCCTGACCATCCGTGCAGGCGAGAAAGGCATCAACCCTGTTGTGCCCCTCAAGAACCCAGACGCCCGCGATCCAGCCCTGGTGGGTCCAACCCCTGTGCTGGCCTAAGGAGTAAATCATGGCTAATGACACTAAAAAGCGCTTTTCACACGCCACGATCGAGAAAAATACCGGGTTGTTGATCATCCTGAGCATCTTGGTGATCTCGTTCGCAGGTCTGGTTCAGATTGTGCCCTTGTTCTTTCAACACTCGACCACGCAGCCTACCGAAGGCATCCAGCCATACGAACCTTTGCGACTGATTGGTCGTGACATCTACATCCGTGAAGGGTGTGTGGGCTGTCACTCCCAGCAGATCCGTATGCTGCAGTCCGAAGTGCAGCGCTACGGTCCTTACTCGCTGGCCGGTGAGTCCGTGTACGACCACCCCTTCCTGTGGGGCTCCAAGCGTACCGGTCCTGATTTGGCCCGCGTAGGTCAGCGTTACAGCGACGAATGGCACCGCATTCACTTGCGTAACCCACGTAACGTGGTCAAAGAGTCCAATATGCCCGCCTACCCATGGCTGCAGAAGAACTCGGTGGAAGGTGAAAACGTGCAGGATCGCATGAAGGTGCTGCGTACCCTGGGCGTGCCGTACACGCAGGAACAAATTGATGCTGCTCCTCAGGAGCTGGTAGGCAAGACCGAAGAAGATGCAGTGGTTGCTTACTTGCAGGGCCTGGGCGTAGCCAGTCGCGACGCAGCCGCCAAGGCTGTGGAGCAGGGGAGCCACTAAATGCTAGCCATCATCAACGCTGTTGTGACCGCTTTGGCGATGGCTACCTTCCTTGGCATTTGCTGGTGGGCGTTCTCTCGGGGACGCCGCCAGGCCAACGAAGAAGCAGCGCTTCTGCCTTTCGCCTTGCCCGACGAGGGAATCAACGATAAAAACCCTGGGGGTTCCGAATGAGTGACTTTTTTAACAATGGCTGGAGCCTCTGGATTTCCGGCATCGCCTTGTTAGGCATCATATTTTGTTTGTGGCTGTTGTTTACTCAGCGTGCATTTCTGGGCAAGACGGTCGATGTGGAAGAAACCGGCCACGTCTGGGATGGTGACCTGACCGAGCTGAACACGCCGGTGCCTCGCTGGTGGACCGTGATGTACATCGGTTTGTGTGTGTTTGCCTTGGGTTACCTGGTGCTGTACCCCGGCCTGGGCAGTTTCAAGGGCACGTTGGGCTTTAGCTCCGGCCAGCAGGTCAAGCAGCAACAGGCCGAGATCAATGCTCGCCTGGAGCCTGTGTACGCCCGTTACCGCGAAATGCCTATTGAAGAGATCGCTCGCGATCAGGAGGCCCGCGAAATTGGTCAGCGCCTGTTCCTGAATAACTGCGCCCAATGTCACGGTTCTGATGCACAAGGTGCTCCCAGCTTCCCTAACCTGGCCAATAAAGCCTGGTTGTGGGGTGGCGAGCCCGAGCAGATTCTGCACACCATTACCGAAGGTCGTACCGGGATGATGCCGCCACAAGCGCAATTCACCCCCGCTCAAGCCTCCGACGTGGCTCAGTATGTGCGTTCCTTGTCCGGTCTGGCTGCAGATCCTCTGCGTCTGGTGGCTGGTAAGCGTGTTTATGACAGCGCATGTTTTGCCTGTCACGGTGCGGATGCCAAGGGCAACACCTTGTTGGGCGCTCCTGATCTGACGGACGATTACTGGTTGTATGGCAGCTCCGAAGCCACCATCGTTCAGACCGTCTTGCAGGGTCGTACCAACCAGATGCCGGCTCAGAAAGCCACTTTGACTCCTGAGCAGATTCGTTTGCTGGCGGGTTGGGTCTGGGGCTTGTCGAACAATGCCGAGCCTGCCCAGGCTAACTAATGTGTTTTAAATTGATCTGACGCCTTCAGGACTTGCAATGAGTAGTGATTCTTCCCAACCCAGCGCTGATAACGCGCAGGGAACTGTGCCCAAGTGGCAACCTCCACGTAACACCAAGGGAGCGGGTGGAACCTCTCCGCAAGTCGAGAAGGCGCTGGTCGATGTACGCAGCAAAATCTATCCACGATCCGTCAAGGGCGTATTCGCCCGCTGGCGGATCTGGATGGTGTATTTCACGCAGATCATTTTCTATGGTCTGCCCTGGTTGGAATGGCATGGCCGTCAGGCCGTGCTGTTTGACCTGCTGGAACGCAAGTTCTACATCTTTGGCATGATTTTGTGGCCCCAGGACGTTATTTACCTGACGGTGCTGCTCCTGATATCTGCCTTCTCCTTATTCCTTTTCACCGCCATGGCCGGACGTTTGTTCTGTGGCTATGCCTGTCCGCAGACGGTCTACACCGAGATCTTCATGTGGGTCGAGCGCAAGGTGGAAGGGGACCGTCTGGCGCGTATCCGCTTGGATGAGCAAGCCTGGAACGCCCGCAAACTACGTCTCAAAGCAACCAAGCACTTCCTGTGGATCGTGATTGCTTTGTGGACCGGCTTTACCTTTATCGGCTATTTCGCTCCTATCCGTGAACTGGGTGGCGAGCTGATCGCCCTGTCTCTGGGCCCTTGGCAGTGGTTCTGGCTCTTGTTCTACGCCTTTGCCACCTGGGGTAACGCAGGTTTCATGCGCGAAGCCGTCTGTAAGTACATGTGCCCCTACGCACGTTTCCAAAGTGCCATGGTGGACAGCGATACCTTTGTGGTGACCTACGATTTTGTGCGTGGTGAAACCCGCGGTGGTCGATCTCGCAAGATTGACCACAAAGAAGCCGGTATGGGCGACTGTGTGGACTGCAGCCTCTGTGTTCAGGTCTGTCCGACCGGTATTGATATTCGTGATGGCCTGCAATACATGTGTATTGGCTGTGGCGCCTGTGTGGACGTCTGTGACCAGGTCATGGACAAGATGGGCTATGAGAAGGGCCTGATCCGCTACACCTCGGAGCGCGCCATTAAAGAGCGCATGACGCAATCGCAGGTGCGACGTCGCATGCTGCGCCCGCGCGTGCTGTCTTACATCCTGATTCTGGCCGTCATTTGCGGTGCCTTCGTCTACACCTTGGCAACCCGTACCCCGATGCGTGTGGACGTGATTCGTGACCGTGGTGCTCTGGGCCGTGAAGTGCCCGGCGGCATGATCGAAAACGTGTTCCGTCTGCAAGTCATCAATACCTCGGAAGAGGCGATGGAGTTGCAGTTGTCCGTAACAGGTCTGGAAGGCGCACGCATTCACTTGACCGAGAACGGCCAGGATCACATTCATGTGGCCCCTGCAGGCAATAGATTGTTGCCTGTCGTGGTGCAAGTCCCAATTAGTAGTGCCAAGCCAGGCCTGTATGATATTTCAATCCAGGCAATCGGCGAGCATGAGGGGGGCCGCAAAACCTACGTGAATGAACGCAGTAGTTTTTATATTCCTCAGTAACTTTATAAAGAGCAAAAAATGGACGAATCAAAGGACAGTGGGCCCTGGTGGCGTGAACCGTGGCCCTGGTTGTTGATGGCCGGCCCGGCTCTGGCTATCGTGGGCTGCGTCATTACCATTGTGCTGGCGTTCCAGAACTTCAGTAATCAGGGAGTGACGGACGGCGGCGTCAAGCAAGGTCTGGTCGTCACCAAAGGCGAGCCTGCCCGCGAGCAGCGCTAAAAGTAGTTGATACACCGTTACGCTAGGGTTGAGAGAAGTATGTTTCCGTTCAAGAAGGGGGTACGAATGACCATCCGATCGTTGATGTGGATACTGTGGCCTTCATTCCTGGTCGCTGGGGTACTGAGTGCAATCGTGTTTGCTTTGGTAGACCCGTTGGACATCGTTGTGCTTGGACATATGCAAGTAGATCGACTGACCTTTTATACGGTGGCGTTTTTTCTGTTCTGGGTGGCCGCTGCGGTGGCTTGTACGCTTAGCCTGTATATGTCCTCTGGTTCGCCAGCGGTACTGGCTGAACCGGCAGATAGTCTGGACTGATTTCGACAAGCGCCAAAAGACAAAAAAGCACATGCAAACTGCATGTGCTTTTTTTTGTGCGCGCTTGGTGCTGGGGAGTGATGCAGCAGGCCCTAGAGACGTTCAGAGCCTTGCGTAAGCCCTAGGCAATACCAGGTAAAGCAAGTAGCCAGCCAGTGGCTTTAATCGCACTCCGTGCCTGCCAGCGTGCGCAGGGCGGCCAGATCCAGCAAGTGGACTTCACGCTGGGAGATTTTCAGCAGACCTTCGCGCGCAAAACGCGAGAACAGGCGGCTGACCGTTTCCAGTGTCAGGCCCAGGAAGTTGCCGATTTCTTCGCGGCTCATGCGCAGAATGAATTCGTAAGGGGAGTAGCCAAGCAGCGACAGGCGCTGGGACAGGTTCAGCAAGAAGGCGGCCAGGCGCTGCTCGGAACGCAGTCCGGCCAAGGTCATCATCAGTTGATGGGCGCGGTTGATTTCCTTGCTCATCAAGCGACGGAATTGTTGTTGCAAGATAGGCAGTTGGGCCGACAGGCGGTCCAGATCATCAAGGCGGATCACACAGACCTCGCTGTCTTCCAGGGCGATGGCATGGGAGACATGGCGGTTTTCAACCAGGCTATCCATGCCAAGGATTTCTCCTGGTAATAAAAAGCCCGTAATCTGGATGTGGCCGGTGGAATCTTCCAGCTGCATCTTGATAGAACCAGAGCGCAGACCATAGATTCCCTCGACTGAGTCGGCCAGTCGAAACAGCACGCCGCCCTTGGGGATGCGGATGCGCTCCTTGACTAATTCGTCCAACCGCTCCATTTCATGCTTAGGCATCCCAAGAGGTAGACATACCTCATTGAGCATACAGCTGGAGCAGCGTATGGAGTCAGCGGTAACCGAGATACGTTTTTGCATAAGGAATAATGTCAGATGGCGAAACGCTAAATCTTTGAGTCAAATCAAGTGTAATTGTAGCTTTTTATTGGTTGGTATTCCCGCTAATCCTTAATATGTTTAGTTCTTAAGGGCCGCGCCATGCGGGAAGCGGCTGCCCATGCCGGGTACAGCGCGGTCAGACTGCTCTTGCCAGGTTGTTGTTTAAAAGCGATCCAAACACTTGAATACTTGGTTTTTGTCCTTATCTTCAATTCATCCTGTTATTTGTTGCGAGATCTGGGCGAGCAGTATTTAGTAACTGTTTGCTTTAGCTTATCGCATATTTTCTCAAGTGAAAATTCTATGCGAATCGATAAATTGACAACGAAGTTTCAACAGGCTCTAGCCGATGCGCAGAGCCTGGCTGTTCGCGAAGACAACCCCTATCTGGAACCCGCCCACGTACTGGTCGCCTTGCTGGCCGATGCCGATTCCGGCACTGGCAGCTTGCTGGCTCGTGCGGGCGTCGCCATTCCCCGTCTGGAAAATGAGCTTAACCGCCTGATCTCCAATCTGCCCAAGGTACAAGGGGCGGAAGGTCAGCAGCAGCTCAGCTCGGCTCTGCAAGCCGCTTTGGCGAAAACCGACAAGGAAGCTGCCCAGCGCGGTGATACCTATATCGCCAGCGAGTTGTTCCTGCTGGCCCTGGCGGACGACAAAGGCGAAACCGGTCGTGCCCTGCGCGATGCCGGCTTGCAGCGCCGTGCCTTGGAAGCGGCCATCGAGGCCGTACGCGGTGGTGCCAATGTGAATGATGCCGAAGGTGATAGCAACCGTGAGGCGCTGGACAAGTACACCACTGACCTGACCGAGCGTGCTCGTCTGGGCAAGCTGGACCCGGTGATTGGCCGTGACGACGAAATTCGTCGCACTATCCAGATTCTGCAGCGTCGCACCAAGAACAACCCCGTGTTGATTGGTGAGCCTGGTGTGGGTAAGACCGCCATTGTGGAAGGCTTGGCGCAGCGTATCGTGAACAACGAAGTGCCCGAAACCCTGAAGGGCAAGCGTGTTCTGGTGCTGGACCTGGCTGCCTTGCTGGCGGGTGCCAAGTACCGTGGCGAATTTGAAGAGCGTCTGAAAGCCGTCTTGAAAGAGCTGTCCAAGGACGATGGCAAAACCATTGTCTTTATTGACGAGTTGCACACCATGGTGGGCGCTGGTAAGGCCGAAGGTGCCATGGATGCCGGCAATATGCTCAAACCCGCCTTGTCGCGCGGCGAGCTGCACTGTATCGGTGCTACTACGCTGAACGAGTACCGCCAGTACATCGAGAAAGACGCGGCTCTGGAGCGTCGTTTCCAGAAAGTGCTGGTTAACGAACCGGACATGGAGTCCACCATTGCGATTCTGCGTGGTTTGCAGGAGCGCTACGAGCTGCACCACGGTGTGGCGATTACCGACCCGGCCATTGTGGCTGCGGCCGAGCTGTCGCAGCGCTACATTACGGACCGTTTCCTGCCCGATAAGGCCATTGACCTGATCGACGAGGCCGCGGCCCGTATCCGTATGGAGATCGACTCCAAGCCCGAGGTCATGGACAAGCTGGATCGCCGCATCATTCAGCTGAAGATCGAGCGTGAAGCGGTCATCAAGGACACGGACGAGGCCTCTCAGCGCCGTTTGCAGGCCATCAATGACGAGATGGAGAAGCTGCAGCGTGAGTACAACGACTATGAAGAGATCTGGAAAGCCGAAAAAGCGGCAGTTCAGGGCTCGCAAGTTGTTAAAGAGGAAATCGAGAAGGTTCGCGCCGAAATGGCCGAGCTGCAACGCAAGGGCCAGTTCGACAAGTTGGCCGAGCTGCAATACGGCAAGCTGCCCGAACTGGAAGAGCGCCTGAAAGCGGCTGAAGCCAATATGGACAAGGCGGATCAGGACAAGCCTCGCTTGTTGCGTACACAGGTTGGTGCCGAGGAAATCGCGGAAGTGGTTTCGCGTGCAACCGGTATTCCTGTGTCCAAGATGATGCAGGGCGAGCGTGAAAAGCTCTTGCAGATGGAAGACTACTTGCACAAGCGTGTGGTCGGCCAAGGTGAAGCCGTACGTTTGGTGTCGGATGCCATCCGTCGCTCGCGCGCCGGTCTGTCTGATCCGTCCCGCCCTTATGGTTCCTTCCTGTTCCTGGGGCCAACCGGTGTGGGTAAGACCGAACTGACCAAGGCATTGGCCAACTTCCTCTTTGATTCCGAGGATCACATGATTCGTATCGACATGAGCGAATTCATGGAGAAACACTCGGTGGCTCGTTTGATCGGGGCGCCTCCCGGCTACGTGGGCTATGAAGAGGGCGGTTACCTGACCGAGGCCGTGCGTCGCAAACCTTATTCGGTGATTTTGCTGGATGAGGTCGAGAAAGCACACCCCGACGTCTTTAACGTGCTCTTGCAGGTGCTGGACGATGGCCGTTTGACCGATGGTCAGGGCCGTACGGTGGACTTCCGCAATACGGTGATCATCATGACCTCGAACCTGGGTTCGCAGCATATTCAGCGTTTGTCGGGCGAGCCTTACGATGTGATCAAGGAAGTGGTGTGGGAAGAAGTGAAACAGCATTTCCGCCCCGAGTTCCTGAACCGTATCGACGAAGTAGTGGTATTCCACGGTCTGGAAGCAGAACACATCGAGTCCATTGCTCGTATCCAGCTTGAGCGTCTGGATCAGCGTCTGGCTCAACGTGACATGCATCTGGAAGTCAGCGAGGCTGCTTTGGCTCAGTTGGCCAAGGCCGGGTTTGATCCTGTGTTTGGTGCACGTCCATTGAAACGTGCTATCCAGCAGCACATTGAGAACCCGGTGGCACGTCTGATTCTGGAAGGTCGCTTTGGTCCTAAGGATGTGGTGCCTGTGGACTGGAAGGACGGCGAGTTTACGTTCACTCGCAGTATCCAGTAATGAGCAGGCTCTGATTACTGCTGTGCTGGTGAGCGTTGAGCAGTAGAGCGGACCAGCACATGCAGTAAGCCTTAGTTGAAACGGCAGTAAAAAAAGCGCCTTGGGCAACCAAGGCGCTTTTTCTTTGGCTCGACGGATTGTTTCAAGCTTGGGTTGCTTTACCTGTGATCTGTGCCACCCACTTGGGTTTTAGCAAAGACGAAGCTATTCAGAATCTTGGTGTGGCTCAGCCATGCAGTGTTTGTATAAAGGGTAGCTTTCAAGCAGAGACCGTCTTAGTCAGGTGTACTGAGACCGTAAGGACGACCGTTCAGGCCTCGCTTAGGCGTTCTCGTGCGCCGGTGCTGGGGGCGGAGTCAGTTCCAGTTCATCCTTGCCGTAGAACTTCACACCGATCTCGACACGAGGGCGGCCTTGCGAGCGGCGGTGGCGGTTGGTGTCGCGCAGCGAGTACACGCAGCCGCAATATTCCTGCTGATAGAAGTTCTCGCGCTTGCTGATCTCCAGCATGCGTTGCGAGCCGCCACCTTTGCGCCAGTTGTAGGTCCAGTATTTCATCTCCGGATAACGGGCTGCGGCGCGTTCGCCACAGTCGTTGATCTGGTTCATGTCTTTCCAGCGCGAGATACCCAGGACGCTGGAGATGATGTCGTAGCCATTTTCATGGGCGTAGAGGGCTGTGCGCTCAAAGCGCATGTCAAAGCAGACCGTACAACGCTCGCCGCGCTCGGGGGCGTGTTCCAGACCGCGTACGCGTTCAAACCAGTTATCCACGTCGTAGTCGGCATCAATAAATTCGATACCGTGCTGTTCGGCAAAGCGGATGTTTTCCTGCTTGCGCAGTTCATATTCGCGCACCGGATGGATATTGGGGTTGTAGAAGAAAACGGTGTATTCAATCCCCGAGGCGTGCAAGGCCTCCATCACCTCGCCCGAACAGGGGGCACAGCAGGAGTGCAGCAGCAATTTCTCGCGCTTTTCCGGCATGGTTAAAACTGGACGATTGAGCTGAGTGGACATGAATCTGAATCCGAGAAAAAAGGCGTCCCGAGTCGGTCGCACAATAAATCAATGCGACTATTGTAGATTCTTGGCAAAGTTTAGTGAAATCAATCTGTTGCCTTAGTACCCCAGGACCTCGTCCCATAGTCGCGTCACGGCTTGCCGTTCCTGAGTCAGTTCGGTCTGCGGGACACGGGCTTTTTCCGCCCCTTCCAGACGTAATGCGTGCTGACGACGGCGCAGGGCACGGTAGGCATCGGCCACCTCCTGAGCATGGTCGACCGCGATCAGGCCCGCTTGCGCGGCAATGCCCAGCAAGGCGATATTGCCCAGGTTTTCCAGCAGCTTGGGATGCTCGCGGCTATGGCACAGCACCAGATATTGGGTGATGAACTCCACATCCACCATGCCGCCACGGTCGTGCTTCAAATCAAACAGCTCGCTGCGGTTGGGGTGCCCGGCACTGATCTTGTCACGCATGTCCAGAATGTCTGCGCGCAGTTTGCGACGGTCGCGTTCCATCAACAAGATGGAGCGGCGGATTTCATCGAAGCGTTCCTTGATCTGGGCATCCCCGGTCACAAAACGGGCACGGGTAATGGCTTGATGCTCCCAGGACCAAGCGCTACGGGTTTGATACTGCTCGAAGGCATCCACACTGACGGCCAGCAAACCGGCATCGCCATCCGGGCGCAAACGCAGGTCAATATCGTAGAGACGACCGGAGGAGGTCATGGCCGACAACCAGCTGGTCATGCGGCGAGCCAGTTTGATGTAGCGCTCCACATTATCCTGGCTGGGGTCGTCATAGAGAAACACCAGATCCAGGTCCGAGGCGTAGCCAATTTCCTTGCCGCCCAGCTTGCCGTAGGCGATGACGGCAAAGCGGGGCGGGGTGTCGTGTTCAGGGCCCAGACTGCGGGGGCGCGTCAGAGGCCAGGTACGCTCCAGCGTCTCGGCCAGCATCATGTCGGCCAGGGCCGAGAGCTGGTCGGCCAAGGCTTCCACCGTCAGCACGCCTTCCAGGTCCTGAGCCAGTAATTGGAAGGTGATCTGGTGCTGCCAGTCGCGCATCATGTTCATTTGCTGTTCGACATCGGCCTGGCCATCGGGCAGACGGCAGGCGTCCAGGTCGCGGCACATTTGCTCGGACAGGGCCGCAAAGTCCGGAATTTCCATTAGCGAATGCCATTCGATCAGGCTGTCCAGCAGGAGTGGGTACTGAGCCAGATACTGGGCGGCCCAAGGGCTGGCCGAGACAATACGGGCGACGCGGGCCAGCGTATCGGGGTATTCAGCCAGCAAAGCCAGATAAGCACTGCGTTGGGCGATCAGCTCGATCAGGTTAAAGAGCCGTGTCGCTGTCATTTCCGGGTTTTCGGAGCGGTAGGCGTAGTCCTCAGCCAAGGGGATCAAGCGTTGTACGCGATCCAGGCTGGCATTGGGCAGGCTGCGCAGGCGATGGCTGTTCAAAAGGGCCTGACGTAATTGTTCGATGCGTTCCTGCAAAGCCTGATCTTGCTCGGCGCTGTTGACTTCGAGGGTGGGGGCTGCCGCTACAGGAGGCTCGGTACTGGCTTCTTCCCCCATACCAGCGAGACGGAAGGCATTGCGGAAGGTATGCGACACAAACTTTCTGTGCTGGCCTAACTGTTCATCGAAGTCGGGCAGGCTCAGGCCCAAGGTGGCGGCCAGCTCGGTGCGCAGTTCCTCGTCCTGGGGCAGCAAATGGGTTTGTTCGTCTTCGCGGTACTGCAAGCGGTGTTCGACACGTCGCAAGAAAGTATAGGCGGCCAGCAGCTTGTCGCAGACCTCCTGGTCCAGCAGACCGGCCGCGCATTGACCGCGCAGAGCCTTGTGCAGGCTGGTGGTTTGCAGGGAAGGTTGCCGTCCACCGCGTATCAGTTGATTGAGCTGGACCACAAACTCAATTTCTCGAATCCCGCCATCCCCCAGCTTGATGTTGTGCCAGGTCTCCACGCCATTGCGGTTCAGGGCGCGGCGTGTCCAGTCCTGACGGATGCGCTCGCGCAGGCCGCGCAGGGCGGACAGGGCATCAAAGTCAAAATACTTGCGATACACAAAAGGGGTACGCAGCGCTTCGAAGTGATGTATATCGCCGGCGCTACGGCTGCCTTCAAAGGCCTGGGCCTTGATGGGGCGCGCCTTGATCCAGGCATAGCGTTCCCACTCCCGGCCTTGATTGACCAGATAGTTTTCCAGGGCCTGCATGCTCCAGGCCAGCGGTCCCGAATCACCGTCCGGGCGCAGGCGCAAGTCGGTGCGAAACACCTGGCCGAAGGCGTCAGTATCAGACAGCACGGGCATCATGCGCTGGGTCACTTTGCCGTAAAACTCGTGATAGCTCAGGGGGCGGCGACCCTCGGTTTCGCCGTCCTCGTCGTAGAGCATGATCAGGTCAATGTCCGAGGAAACGTTTAATTCCCCCCCGCCCAGCTTGCCCATACCCAAAATAATCATCTCTTGGGGCAGGCCGGTTTCCGAGTTTCTAGGAATACCGTGTACGTCAGCCAGTTGCCGGGTCACGGTCTCATAGGCTTGCGCCACGGCCAGATCAGCCAGGCTGCTCATGGCCTGCATGACTTCTTCCAGTGGCGCCAAGCCATTGATATCGCGGATCATCAGCACCAGAAAGACCCGTTCGCGCAGTTGGCGCAAGGCCTGGCGCACTTGTGCCAGACGATCATTATCGGGCTCGGGCAGCAAAGTCCTATACCATTGCGTAATCAATGCGGGGGTGACAGGGTGTTGGGCTTGCTCTTCCAGCCACGCTCCAAATTGCGGCTGAGCGTTTACTTTTCGACGCAAGGGGCCGGACCATTGCATCACGGGCTTCAATATAATGGACTGGCTCATACGATAAGAGGCTTTTCGGATAAGGGGGAACGACAAGTGAAACGACTTGTCTGACTAGGCCGGAAATGACCGCATCTAACTATACTCGGGAATTGATTGCATGGTAGTTCGAGGGCTTGTGCGACTGGCGCTAGTGCTCTATTTTGCGCTGATGCTAGGCCTTGTCGGGCTACGTTACTTGCTCGTGCCCCAGCTGGACAATCTGCGTCCCTATCTGGTGCAGAAAATCAGTGAGCAAACCGGCCTGCAAGTCCAGATCCAAGAATTAAAAGGCGACTGGCAGGGCTGGAATCCCCATCTTTCCGTGACAAACCTGTCGCTGGCAGAACCTGGGCAGAAGCCCATGTTGCAGCTGCCCAAACTGCAAGCCGATATCAGCTGGAAGTCCTTGTTCAGCGGCTCGCTGCAATTGCGCCAGCTGGATGTGCAAGGTTTGACAATCCCGGTGCGGCGCGACCCCCAGGGTCCGATTCTGGTGATGGGTCAGGTGCTGGATCTGAATGATGAGAGTGCCCCGTCCGAACCCGAAGCCTGGCAAGGACCGGTTCGCTGGTTGCTGGAGCAGCGCGGCATTCGCATTCAAGGTACGTCCTTGCAATGGCAGGATGATCTGCGTGGCGCGCCTGTCTTGAGTCTGCCTTCGATTGAATTGCAGATCGGCTACAGGCAGGGCTGGCACGAGGTCAGTCTGGCTACCGCCTTGCCCGCCAATTTGGGCGAGTCCCTGGCTTTGGCCTTGCGTGTGCAGGGCAAGCGTCGTCTGCCCGAGAATGTGGATGTGATGGACCTGCCCTGGGAACTGACGGTTCAGACTAAAGGGGTGGATGCTCCTGCGCTGCGCCCGTGGCTGGATGTGCCTGTGGCCCTGGACAAGGGCTGGGTCGATGTGCGCGCTCAAGCCACTCAGCCTAAAGCGGCCCAGACCGTACAGATGCAGATGGCCGCCCAGTTGCGTGATGTGGCGGTGCTCACCGATAGCGATGATCGCCTGCAACTGCAGCAAGCCAATCTGGAACTGGCGGGGGGGCTGAATGATATGCAGGCGCTGGCCCAAGGCAAGCAAAGTGGCGATGTGCAGTGGGCCTTGTCGATGAACAGTTTTGGTCTGCGTGTGCCGGATTTGTTTGCTCAGTATTTGGCTGTGGATCAGCTCAATGCTCAAGGCACCGTCCACCGGGATGAGCAGGCCAGACTGAGCGTCAGCAAAATGAATCTGGCTTTGCGTAATCCTGATCTGGATGCACAGTTGACAGGTAGCTGGCGCGAGGATGCCACGTTCGAGGCCGGTGTGGCTGACTGGCAGGGGCAGTTCAAGCACCTGAATCTGGCGGCTTTGGTGAATTACCTGCCTTTGACGGTCAATCCTCTGGCGCGTGAATGGATGCAGGCCGGACTGGTGCAGGGGGCGGTACGAGACGGGACAATCCGTCTGCAAGGCGGCCTGGATACCTTCCCGTATGGCTTGAGTCCGGAGGATGGCAGCTTTGAAGTGGCGGGGGCTTTGGATCAGGGAATTGTGGATTATCAGCCCGCCCGTCCCAAGCGGTTGGCCTGGCCGCGTCTGGAAGGCGTGCAGGGCAGCATACGCATGCATAACGACAATCTGGATATTGTGGCTCAGCAGGCGCGCATGCCGATTGCCAAGCAGCAGGATATCGTGCTGCGCGATATTCAGACCCACATTACCTCCTTGGAGCAAAACAGCTTTCTGAAGCTGGAAGGTCTGTCCCAGGCACCGGCGACCAGTTATCTGGCCCTGGTGCATCAATCCCCCTTGAATGCCTTGCTGGATGGCTTGCTGGCCGACAGTCGTGTCAAAGGGGATTGGACCGTACCGGTCAAGTTGCAGATTCCTTTGGATAATGCTGATGATGCCCAGGTACAGGGCCAAATCCAGATGAACAATGGCGAGTTTCAGTACATGCCTGAAGCCCCTTCGTTTACAGCATTGAAAGGCGAGCTGGCCTTTAGTGAAAAAGGCGTCAGTGCCCAAACCTTGACGGGCAAGATGCTGGGCGGTGATACCCAGATCAGTGGTGTGCTGGAGCCCGGCAAACCCGGTTTACGCCTGAATGGTGTGCTGACGGCCAAAGGCCTGGAGCAATACCTGGAGTTGAAGGGCTTGCAGCGTTTGCAGGGTCAGACACCTTATAGCGTGTTGATGAAGCTGGACGCCAAGGGCGCTTTTTCTTTTGGGGCCGAGTCGAACCTGACAGGTTTGGCACTGAATTTGCCTGAACCTTTCCACAAGCCTGCCGAGCGTGCGGCCAAACTGAAGGCGGATTGGAGTAGCGATTCCGCCGCCAAGATGGACCGTTTGCAAATCAGCCTGGAGGACAGACAGAGCTTTTTGCTGAACCTGCTGCATGCTCAAGGTTCCCGTGATGGCAGCTACTTTCAAAGTGGCAGCATGGGAACACCGGGATTGGTGAATTGGCCCCAACGCGGTTTTGAATTACATAGTCGCTATGACCGTATGGACCTGGATGCCTGGGAAAGGGTGGTGGGGGAGTTTGGCCAGAATCTGGATGGCAGTCCCTTACCTCCTTCGGCCCGCCCCTTGCTGCCTTTGCTGGAGCGGGTGCGTCTGAAAGCGGATCAGGCGTTTTTCAGAGGGCAACTGCTGGACCAGCTGGAAATGGAAAGCACGGAAGATGCCGCTGGCAGACTGTTTCTAAGCATGAAGGCCAAGCAGGCCGAAGGGCGTTTGCAGGCGCAGCATCAAGATGGCCGCTACACCGGCATGTTCAATGCCAACTTCTCCCATCTGTACATTGACAGTGGCAGGCCTGATTGGGCTTGGCCCGACGCCGACTTGCCCATGAATGACGACCTGCGTTTGCCCGCGATCTCGTTCAAGGTGGATGATTTGCAGATTCAGGGTGTTCGCTTTGGCAAGCTGGAAGCCAAGGGCAAGCCCGCTGGAAAGGGACAAAAGTGGACGTTGGAAAACATTTCTCTGAATGCCCAGGGTATGCAGCTGAATGGTTACGGCTCTTTGGCATTGAGTGGGCCGCAGCGTGGCCTGGAGTTGGTGGCAAACAGCCAGGTAAGCAATTTGGGACAGTTTGTGGATGTCAGTGGCTTGCTGACCGAGTCCATCAAGGATGGTGACGGCACGGTACAGGCGGCCTTGTTCTGGAGCGACTTCCCCTGGTCTTTTGACAAGCGCAACATCCGTGGCCAGTTCAATGTGGATTTGCGCAAAGGGCGCTTTATCAGCCTGAAGTCGCGCTCGGCCAAATTGCTGGAGCTGCTTAGCTTGCAGTCCATCTCGCGCTTGAGCCGTCTGGATCTGGATTTGTTTGGGGCGGTGAAACAAGGCTTTGCGTTCGATAGCCTGACCGGGCGCATGAATCTGTCGCAGGGCAAGCTGGAGCTGGATAATTATCAGATCAAGGGGCCGGCAGGGGCGATCAGCCTGAAAGGCTGGATTGATATCCGGGATGAGACGCTGGATTTGATTGCGGTGGTAGACCCGAATCTGGATATGAGCGGTGCGGCGATTGCAGCGTACTTTACTGTCAACCCGATGGTGGGAGTTGGGGCCTTGCTGACACAGTGGCTGATGCAGATTCCGATGAGCAGTCACCTGTCTGTCACGTATGCGGTAACAGGCAAGATGGATGATCCCCAGCTCAAAGAGTTGGAAGTCCCTGCGGTTGGTAGCGCGAAACAAGAGAAACAGCGTCGGATCGAGCCTTGATGGCAAGCGCCTCACCCAAACGATTCGCGTCGCTTGTCGTCAGGGTTGCAGCCAGGCTTTTCCGTGTTTTACCCCTTATGCAAAGGATGGGCCGATGAGCGCACAGAGACTGAAACAACTGGCAGCGACCTTGCTCGTGGCGAGCCTGCCGTTCCATGCGCTTGGAGCGCAAACGCATCCTGTGGCTCAGGCCGCACAAGCGGTCGAACAATCCTTGCAGGCCCGTGTCGGACTGGCTGTACTGGATACGACAGATGGGCAGTTGTGGCAATACCGTGCCGATGAACGCTTCCCTATGGCCAGTACCAGCAAGGCCTTGATCTGCGCGGCGTTGTTGGCCCGAGGGCCGGGTGCCATGAAGACCGCCTGGCTGGTCAAGGAAGAGGCTATTCAATCTTACGCCCCGACGACAGAAAACCTGATAGGACAATATGTGGCAGCGTCGCAATTGTGTGCGATCACGATGCGCAACAGCGACAATACTGCGGCCAATGGGGTTCTGGAGATGCTGGGCGGGCCTGAAGCGATCACGTCCTTTCTACGCAGCGTGGGTGACACGGTGACGCGTCTGGATCGCAACGAGCCCAGCTTGAATGAAGCTACGCCTGGTGATCCACGGGATACAACAACCCCGCAAGCCATGGTGCATACCTTGCAGAGTCTGGTTTTGGGCGATGCGCTTAAAGCCCCAGATCGTGATCGCTTGATTGACTGGCTGCGCCATAACGAAGTGGGTGGGCCTTTGCTGCGGGCTGGCGTCCCGGAAAGCTGGACGGTGGCAGACCGAACCGGGGCAGCGGCTTACGGCACACGCGGTGTCGTGGCGGTGATGTGGCCCCCTGGACGTGCGCCGCTGGTGGTTGCCGTCTACATCACGGAAACCAAGGCTTCCATGGAAGAGCGCAATGCGGCCATCGCCACGATTGGCAAGGCCATTGCAACGGCTGTGGATCAGAAAGCACAGCCCTGATCACCGGGCAGACACCGGCAGCGGCACGATCCCTAGCCGGTCTGACGCTCCAGCATTTCATCCAGTGTCGCGTAATAGCTCATGGACGCATGGCGCAGATTCGTGCGTACATGCTCGCGTGCCTGTTCTGGGTCCTTGTCCAGAAAAGATTGCAGGATGGCTCGGGTGGCCTGCATGGAAAGCTCCCGATAGCGCGTGTCGCGCAAGGTAGCCAGACGCACCGCTTCCACGTGGTCACTCAGACGAAAAATCATGGTGCTCAAGTGCGGGTTGGGGCATAGCGAAATCCAGCTTTCCCGAAACGCATCGTTGGCAATCATGTACTGCATGGGGTCGGCGGCGGCATGGGCTTTTTCTGAGGCATTGGCAGCCTTGTTCATCAAGGCCAACCCTTCCAGATTGGCCTGCAAGCAGGCGGCGGCGGCTGCTTCGGGTTCCAGCAACATGCGTATTTCAAAAATCTGCGCAATATCGGCCGGAGTAAAGCGCCGCAGCATGAAGCCGCGCGAGGTGCCCTCCAGCAATCCTTCGTTGGTCAGTTGCAGCAAGGCTTCGCGCACAGGCATGCGCGAGACTTGCAGTTCAGCAGCAATTTCATGGTCGACCAGACGGTCGTCATAGCTGATGTCGCCACTGCGCATGCGGCTGCGCAGGTGTTTGTAGACCTGCTGGCGTATGTTCAGTTTGGGGGCGGCAGGCTGGTTTTTATTCATTGGTTTTGGGCAAGACGGTGAACAGGCAGTCGGCATGAAATCCCTGTGCGCAGCAGTGTGTTTCCTGCACCTGGACGTGCTGATCGTAGATCAGTTGGCCGACGGCTGTAAGCATACCAACGATAGGGCGGCACAGGGGCCGATCATGGGGGCCAAACCCCCATGCAAAGGGACTGTTTTTCACGCGGACCTGCAAGGCTCCCGTGGCCTTTGTTTGAATGTCCCAGTTCCCCCAACCCAGCTGAGCCGAGATATCGGCAATGCTGTGCAGCAAGGCCTGCGGGTCGTGATTGATGGCTTCCCAATACGCCTTGGCTGACAAACCACCTTGTTCCATTACGGCCTGCCCCAATGCATCTAGCGCCTGTGTTCGGGCGGGTTCATCTAGCCGGCGAAACAGCCCCATCAACACGTCGACACGCATCATCAAGTAGCGCCGATCGTCGTCCAAAATCTGGCCCTGTGCCGTATCCCAGCTTAATCTGTCTCTGAATTCTGTCATTTTAAAGTAAAAGTATATTATTTTGTTTTTAGATAATAGATTGATATTAAAGCAAATAAATTATAGGGAAAACCATTATCTATTTAATTTAAGAATAAACTATATACTTTTTCGCAAGGCGGACTAACGCTGGAATGAAGTGCATAACAAAAGGGGACAAATGGTGAAAGCGTTGCGAAAAAGCGTAATGGGGCTGGCCTTGGGGGCAGCCTTGATGATGGGCTGGGGGACGGTCAGCCAGGCAGCCGGGAGCGAGTTGAAAATTGCTTTCCCGGTCGATATCCCGTCCTGGGATCCGACCTCGGTTACCTTTCCGGCGGGCCAGTCGATTTACAAGGCCGTGTTTGATTCACCCCTGTTTGTGGGTGACGATTTGAAGGTGGCACCGCGTCTGATCGAGTCCTGGGAATGGGCGGACGAGCAAGGTCAGGCCCTGAAGGTGAAGCTGCGCGACAAGGTGAAATTCCATGACGGCAGCGACATGACGGCTGAAGACTTGAAGTTCACCTTTGATCGTGCGATCAACAAGAAAACCCTGGCCCTGAACGGTATGCTGCCCACCCTGAAGTCGGTGGAAGTCACCGGCCCGCTGGAAGCCATTATCCATTTCAGCTCGCCCACGCCAACGGCCCCCAAAGGCCTGGCCTTCTTGTCGGCCTATATCCTGCCCAAAGCCTATTTCGAGAAGGTGGGGGAAGAGGAGTTCCTGAAGCGTCCAATTGGCGCAGGCCCCTACAAGCTGAGCGATTATCAGCGTGGTTCCCGCATCACCCTGGAAGCCTTTGAGGACTACTGGCAAGGTGCGCCAGACCTGAAGCAGGTCGTGTTTGAAATCGTGCCGGATTCCTCGGCGCGTGTTGCTGCGGTTGAGTCCGGTCGGGCAGATGTCTCGGTACAGATTCCGGTGCGCGAAATTACCCGCCTGGAAAAGAATCCCAAGCTGGAAGCCAAGGTCTACCCCTATAGCGAGATCTACATTCTGCAAATGCCCAGCTATGTAGACAGCTTCAAGGATGTGCATGTGCGTCGCGCCATGAATATGGCGATCGACAAAGCAGGCTTGTCCCGTGCCTTCTACAAAAATGTCGCCCAGCCCTTGTCGGTTCTGGCTACCAAAGGCTCGCCTGGTGATGTACCGGATCTGAATATTCCCTTCGACAAGAAAGCAGCGGTAGAGGAACTGGCCAAAGCGGGTTACAGCACGGAAAAACCGCTGACCATTACCTTGTACTCCACCAATAACACCTTCCCTTCGGACTATGACGTGGCCCGTGCGGTGGCGCAGATGTGGAGCCAGATCGGTGTGCAGACCACGGTTGAAGAAATTACTGTGGCCAAGTATCTGGAGCTGAGTCATTCGTCCAAATTGACGGGTGTGATGCTGTACAGCTGGGCTAATGCAACTGGCGATCCGGAGATTTTCACGGGCCGCATTCTGGACCCGCGCCTGCGTTTTTCCACCTGGAAAGAAGAGCGTCTGGCGGGCACGCTGGATGAGCTGAACCGTCAGATGGACGAGGACAAGCGAGTAGCTGGCTATCAGGCGCTGAATCGTGAAGCGGCGGAACAGGCCTGGAGCCTGCCGGTGCTGCAGTCCATCTCCACCATTGCCTATAAAAAGGGCTTGAAGCTCAACACCTATCAGACGGGCTACATCCTGCCGCAGGAATATTCCTGGCAGTAAGCCTTTCATGTGCCCCGCAGCCTCGCGCTGCGGGGTGATCTACCGGGTTTGACCCGGCATATTTTCTCCTGCGGTTCTCTTCATGAAAAACGTTTGCTTCCTGATGGCGCGCAAGCTCGTCTTCGTGCTGGTGACGGCGTTCCTGCTGTCCATGATCGTGTTCTTCATGCTGCGCGTCATTCCCGCTGACTCTCTGGGCATGATGCTGCCTCCTTCGGCCACGGAAGCCGATGCACAGGCACTGCGTGTTGAGCTGGGCATGGATGGTTCGGCCTTGCATCAGTACCAGGTTTGGTTGAGCGGTGTGTTTCGCGGCAATCTGGGCAACTCCATCTTCTTTCATCAGCCAGTGACAGGTTTGCTGGCGCAAGCTTTGCCACCCACGCTGGAGTTGGCCTGTATCAGCTTGCTGATGGCTTTGCTGATCTCCATTCCCGGCGGCCTTGTTCTGTACTTGCTGGACAAGAAAAAGATCGAATTTGTGGCCGACTTTGTGCTGGTGCTGCTTCTGTCGGTGCCGTCCTTTTTGTGGGGCATTATTTTGATCGTGGTGTTCGGTGTGCTGTTTCCGGTCTTGCCCTTTATGGGACGGATGGAAGGCACACCCGCTGTGGATGGCGGCACCGGCTTTCTGTTGTTTGACCTCTTGATACGCGGTCAGTGGCAAGCCTGGTGGGATGCCTTTTCGCATTTGCTTTTGCCCGCCCTGGCCTTGGCCCTGGCTTTCAGTCCCATCGTGATTCGTGTGCTGCGCTCCAGCCTGATCGAAACGGCGACCAGCCAATACGTGAACGTCGCCCGTCTGCGCGGTGTGCCTGAGTGGCGAGTGCTCTTGGTGCACATGCTCAAGAATGCCGCTTTGCCTACCTTGACCTTGATCGGCGTGCAATTTGGCTTTTTGTTTGGCGGCACCTTGCTGATTGAAGTCATTTTCTCCTTTCCCGGTATCGGCAATCTGATGGTGCAAGCCATCAAGAACCACGACCTTCCCCTGATTCAGGGCGTGGCCCTGGTGTTCTGTTTGATGGTGTTGGCCGTCAACTTCTGTGTCGATGGCTTGTACAGCGTTATGAATCCACGTCTGAGGTCCGCATGAGCGTGCATCCACATTCTTTCTGGCAAGCGCGGCTGCGGCCTGTGCTGGCCCATCCCAAAGTGCTGCTTGGCGGCACTCTGGTCTTGATCTTTGCTCTGGTGGCCTTGTTTGCCCCTTTGCTGGCGCCCAATGATCCTAATGCACAGGACTTGCTGGCCACGCTCTTGCCACCCGCCTGGCAGGACGGCGGTCTGGCGCAGTATCCCTTGGGAACCGATGGCCTGGGGCGATGTATTTTGTCGCGTCTGATTTATGGCAGCCGCGTGGCCTTTCAGGTGGCGGTGACCGCTGCCGCCGGCACCATGGTGCTGGGTACGGTGCTGGCGATCTTGGCGGGCTATATCGGTGGCTGGTTCGACCGTGGAGTTAGCTCCCTGGTGGTGTTGTGGATGGCATTCCCGCCCGTGGTGTTTTCCATGATGTTGATGGTGGGCTTGGGCACGGGCCTGTTCAACGTGATTCTGGCTGTGGTGCTGGTGGACTGGACTCGTTTTTATCGCGTGGTTCGGGCGGAAGTGCTGGTGGCGCGTCAGCGTGATTATGTGTATGCCGCGCATTTGTTGGGCTTTTCTCATCTGCGCATCATGTTGCGTGAAGTATTGCCTAGCGTGGCGCCACTGATCGTCACCTTGTTCAGCCTGCAAATGGGCGTGGCTATTGTGGTTGAAGCCATCCTCAGTTTCGTGGGCCTTTCTGTTCCGTCGGATGTGGTGGCCTGGGGCGTAATGCTGGCTGATGGTCGTGACCAGATTTACCAGGCAGGCTGGGGGCTGATGGCGCCAGTGATTGGCATTGTGTTTGCAGTGCTGGGTTTCAATTTGCTGAGTGATGGTTTGCGCACCACGCTGGATCCTCGGCTCAAGCAACGAGGAGCGCACTGATGAGCGTGCCGGTTATTGAATTCAAGCAAGTCAGTGTCTCGGTGCCGGTACAAGGGCAATCGGTAGAGCTGTTGCGCAAGGTCTCGTTTGCAGTGCAGGCAGGCCGCACCTTGGGGCTGGTCGGGGAGTCCGGCGCGGGCAAGAGCATGATAGGGCGGGTGATCTCGGGCATGTTGCCCAGCAACCTGCGTCTGTCCTCGGGCCAGGTCTGTTTCCAGGGTTCAGTGGTCACGGGTGCACAAATGCGTCGTCTGCTGGGTCGCAAAGTGGCTTTTGTGCCGCAGGAGCCCTTGTCCTCGCTAAACCCGGTGCTGACCATACGCCAGCAGATGTTCGAGCATTTGGCTCGACTGGGCATTCCCCGCGCATCGCGCGAGCAATATTGCCTGGAGCGTCTGCATGAGGTGGGGCTGCCCGATCCGCCGTCCATGTTGGGGCGCTATGCCCATGAGCTTTCGGGTGGGCAGTGTCAGCGCATTTTGATTGCCATGGCTTTTTCCGGTGATCCGGAATTGATTGTGGCCGACGAGCCCACCACGGCGCTGGACGTGATTACCCAAGCGCAAATCATCCGGATTCTGCGCGATGTACAGCAGCGGCATCAAACCGCCGTGATTCTGATCACCCACGATCTGCGCATGGCTGCCCATGTCTGTGACGAGGTGGCCGTGCTGTATGCTGGGGATGTGGTTGAACAAGGTCCCGCTGCAGATGTTTTGGATACACCTTTGCATCCTTACTCCTGGGCCTTGAAGAATGCGACGCCAGCACTGAATGGCCCTTTGTATGCCTTGCCGTCGCTGGCCGACATCATGCCGGGCTTGAAAGACATGCGGGATCTGCCGGGCTGTCGTTTTGCCCGTCGTTGTCCTACGCGTAATGCGGTCTGTGAACAGCGCGCGCCAGAGTTGGAAGCGGTGAAACCCGGTCATTGGGTAAGTTGTGCCGGTCCCTGTATGACGCGCGATACGGCCGCTCAAACCCAGCTGCATGTCTTGCCGCAAGGGCCGTCTGACGAGTCCGCGCCGCTGGTGGAGTTCCAGAATGTGGAGCGCAGCTACCGAGTCACACGCAACGGCCGCCGCAGCCTGATGTATGCCTTGCGGCCCTTGTCCTTGAGCGTGCGTCCCGGCGAAATGGTTGGCGTGGTGGGGGAAAGCGGTAGTGGCAAAAGCACTGTCGCCCGTTTGATGGTGGGCTTGTTGCAACCTAGTGGTGGGCAAGTGCTGGTGCAAGGTCAGTCCCGCGAGCAGTTTGCCAAAGGGCAAGGCGAGTCCTTGTCGCAAACGATTCAGATGGTGTTTCAGGACCCTGACTCGGCCTTGAACCCACGTCGTAGCGTGCAGCAGCTGGTGACGCAGGTGCTGGAGTTGCAGCCGGGTATGACGCCCGAGCAGCGTCGTCAGAAAGCCGATGAATTGATGGCGCAGGTGGGCATTGCCCAGGATGCCGGTTTGCGTTTTCCCTCGGAGCTGTCCGGCGGGCAAAAGCAACGCGTGAACATTGCCCGCGCCTTATGTGTGCAGCCGCGTCTGCTGGTGGCGGACGAGATTGTGTCCGGTCTGGATGTGTCGGTGCAGGCGCTGATTTTGAATCTCTTGCTGCGACTGAATAAGGAATTGGGTGTTGCGGTGGTGTTCATCTCGCACGACTTGTCCGTGATTCGCTATTTGTGCACACGAGTGCTGGTGATGAAAAACGGTGAAGTCGTGGAGCAAGGAAATACCGCCGAGGTGTTTGCCGACCCGCAGCATCCCTATACCCGTCTTTTGCTGGGCAGTGTGCCGCCGGATGATTCCAGCCAGATCTGGCCTGCGCCTGTGGACTGTCCATCCCAAATCGTGAGTGAGGCTGCACCCGCCTTAGTACCCGCTATGGCGGTCTGAATCCCGTTTTACTCGTATTTACAGGAAGCACTATGAGTTATGCCAATAACGAGGCCGCCTTGTCGGGCCTGACCCAGGACCATCAGGTCCATCGGGATGCCTATCTGGACGAGGATGTCTTTCAACTGGAAATGGAACGGCTGTTCAGCCGTGCCTGGCTCTATGTGGGCCATGAAAGTCAGGTGCCCAAAACGGGCGATTATGTATCGGTGACCTTGGCACAAAGCCCCGTCATCATGCTGCGCCATAGCGATGGCTCGGTGCGGGTGGTGATGAACCGTTGCGCTCACAAGGGGGCCAGACTGGTCAGCGAACCCAGCGGCAATGTGGGCAAGATGCTGCGTTGTCCGTACCACGCCTGGACCTACAAGCTGGATGGCTCGCTGCTGGCGGTGCCGCTGAAAAATGCCTATGAAAACACGGAATTTTCGCAATGTCCGGCTGCGGGCGGCCTGTCCACACCGGGGGCGGTAGAAAGCTATCGGGGCTTTGTGTTTGCCCGCCTCAGCAAGGAAGGTTTCAGCCTGCAAGAGTATTTCGGGGATGTGTTGCAGGCTTTGGACAATATGGCGGATCGCTCTCCGGAAGGGGAGTTGCAGGTGGCAGGCGGTTCGATTCGTACCGTCATCAACTGCAACTGGAAGATGTACATGGAGAACATCAACGACACCGTCCATCCCATCTCCACGCATGAGTCGGCCTCCAGCTCGGCTGCCAAGGTGGGTGAAGTGTTCAAGGAAGAGGACCCTACCGCACTGGAGCAATTGCTGCCCTTCGGTTCGGGCTACGACTTCTATTCACGTATGGGTGTGGAAACTTACCCGAACGGGCACAGCATTCTGGGCACCAAGTTCAGCATTCATACCGACTACTCCGGGATTCCAGGCTACGAAGCCATGATGAACGAAGCCTGGGGCGAGGAAAAAGCGGCTCGGGTGCTGGGTTTCAATCCACAAAATGTGGTGTTTTACCCCAGCATGGCAGCCAAGGGTTCGCCGCAGATTATTCGTGTATTGCGACCTTTAGCGGTTGATCGCACTTTGCTGGAAGTATGGGTGTTTCAGCCCAAAGGAGCGCCGCGTGAAATGCTGGATCGCGGCCTGACGTACAGCCGTCTGGTGTATTCCCCCATGAGCGTCGTCGCCCATGATGATGTGCACTTGTTCGAGAGCCAGCAAGCCAGCCTGAAAGCCCAAGGCAATCCGTGGGTGAATCTGCTGCGTCAATACGATGCGCAAGAAGGCGAGCAGGGCAAGGGCAGCTTTGACGACGCGAATAATGAATGGGTCATACGCAACCAATACCGTGCCTGGAAGCAAGGCATGAAGCAGCAGGAGCAGGAATGATGGGGACGGTGCAAGAGCAGGGCCAGCGTAGCGGTCGAGGAGAGCATGCATGGCAAGATGGTCAGCAACAGCAATATCAACATAAGGCGCAGCAGCCATTGAATCCGCAGCAAAACCAGCGTCTGGGCCAAATGGAGAGTCTGAAACAAAGCCTGCAAGACTTTGTATGGCAAGAGAACGCCCTGCTGGACGAGGGGCGTTTTGACGAATGGTACGAGCTGTTCGCACAGGATGGGCTGTACTGGATTCCTGGTGAGTCCGGCCAGGAAAGCCCGGAAGGGCGCATGTGTATTGCCTTGGAAAACCGTATGTTGATGCGCTTGCGTATCGACCGCCTGTCGCACCATCGTGCCTTTTCCTTGCAACCCGGTGTACGTGGTCTGCGTGTGATTCAACATCCACGTGTTCAGTCCGAACATCCTGATGAAGATGGCTGCTATACCGTGCGCATCAATCTGATTTATTCGGAGTATCAGAAGCAAAAAACCGAGGTTCTGCCCGCTACTGCCTCTTACCGTTTGCGCGCCGTCGATCAGGCTTGGGAGATCGTGGAAAAGCGGGTGGACTTGCTGAGCGTGGATGGCTATTTGCCCACCATTCAGCTCTTCATTTAGGCCCTATATGCACTTGAATGACCCATCACCAGGCTATCTCAGCCTGCCGTGTGAAGGCATGGACGACAGCATGGCTTATCGCCTGCTGACGTCCCTGATCGTACCGCGCCCCATTGCCTGGGTATGTACCTTGGAGGAGTCGGGCAGTGTGAATCTGGCACCGTTCAGCTCCTTTAACTATGTGGCGCATAGCCCGCCCATGCTGGCGATCAATATCAACCGCAATGAGGATGGCAGCTTGAAGGATACGGCCCGTAATTTGCAGGCCAATAAAGAGTGTGTGGTGCAGTTATGTCGTCAGTCTGATCTGGCTGCGGTTCATGCCAGTGCCGCTGCTTTGCCGCCCGGCCAGAGTGAGGTACAGGAGTTGGGCATGCACCTCGTGCCCAGTCAGCATGTGCGTGTACCTCGTCTGGATGGCGCTGCCGTGCAGATGGAGTGCAGGCTGGATCAGGTGGTGGATTTGGGACGGGGAGTTAACCAGCTGCATATTCTGGAAGTGCTGGCCTTCTACGTGGATTCATCCTTGATGGACGAAAAAGGGAGAGTGAATCTGGAGGCGTATCGGCCTTTGGCTCGGTGGGCTGGACCGTATTATGCACAGCGGGGAGATATTCTTCTTCCTTGATGTCATTGCCTGTTGATTGGTTTTCGTCCTGGCTGTGTTTGTAGATCAGTGAGTTTTGGCTAAGGGCCTGCTTTTTTGCTCTACACAGATGACTGAAACATAGACAGCTTTCAAGGGCAGATAACATCAAGCCTGCAATAGACACTTTCGGTTGGGCCAGAAACAAAAAAAACCGCCTTGTGGGCGGTTTTTTTGACTACTGAGCAAGGCGCAAAACTTAATAAACGCCTTGATGACGCATGGCATTGGCGACTTTGACAAAGCCGGCAATATTGGCGCCGTTAACGTAGTTGATGAAGTTGCTTTCTTGACCATAGTTCACACAATTTTCGTGGATGTCACGCATGATGGAGTGCAGCTTTGCGTCAACTTGTTCGCGTGTCCAGCTCAAGCGCTGGGCGTTTTGGCTCATTTCCAGACCGGATACGGCAACACCGCCCGCATTGCTGGCTTTGCCTGGGGCATACAGGATCTTGGCGTGGATAAAGGCATCGACTGCATCCAGCGTGCTGGGCATATTGGCACCTTCGGCAACGCAACGTACACCGTTCTTGATCAGGATTTCGGCATCCTTGCCGTCCAGTTCGTTCTGGGTGGCGCAAGGCAGGGCGACATCCACAGGGATATGCCAAGGACGTTTGCCTTGTTCGTACAGCAGGTGATGTTGCTGGGCGTAATCGACCAGACTGCCACGCTGTACATTTTTAACGTGCATCAGGGAAGCCAGTTTTTCACGCGTAAAGCCATCCATGTCCACCACGCAACCTTGCGAGTCGGAAACGGTAACGACTTTGGCACCCAGATCCAGGCATTTTTCAATGGCGTACTGAGCCACATTGCCCGAGCCGGAAACGGACACTGTCATGCCGTCCAAGGATAGCCCTTTACGTGCCAACATTTCCTGTACGAAATATACGGTGCCATAACCGGTGGCCTCAGGACGAATCAAACTGCCGCCAAAGCACAAATCCTTGCCGGTGAACACACTGGCTGCGCTGTTGGAGAGTTTTTTCATCATGCCGGCCATAAAGCCCACTTCACGCGCGCCCACGCCGATATCACCAGCAGGAACGTCGGTATCGGGGCCCAGGTGACGGTACAGCTCAACGATCAGGGCCTGGCAAAAGCGCATCACTTCGCCATCCGACTTGCCTTTGGGATCAAAGTCCGAGCCGCCTTTGCCGCCGCCCATGGGCAGAGTGGTCAAGGCATTCTTGAAGGTCTGTTCAAACGCCAGAAACTTCAAAATGGACAGGTTCACCGAAGGGTGAAAGCGCATGCCGCCCTTGAAAGGACCGATGGCATTGCTGTGCTGAATACGGAAGCCGCGATTGACCTGAACCTGGCCGCGATCATCTACCCAGGAAATACGAAACTGGATAGCACGTTCGGGTTCGACCAGACGCTCGAGCAGACCATGATCGGCGTACTGGGGGTTTTTCTCGATGAAGGGCCACAAGCTGGTCATGACTTCCCGAACGGCCTGCATGAATTCAGGCTGGTTGGGGTCGCGGGACTGCACTCTGGCTAGGAACTGTTCTAGAGAGATAGATTTCATTGCAAGCGAACTCTGTTTGCAATACTGAGAACTCGAGTCGAACTCAGCAGATTGAAAGAATGGATGCACGGGAATGCACCCGATCATACGCCCATCGCAAGCAAGCCTCTCGTATAGAGAGGCTTGCGCAGGATGTTCGATTTACTTCTTCATCATGTCGAAGAATTCGGAGTTGGTCTTTGTGGCCCGGATTTTGTCCAGGATAAACTCCATGGCTTCAATTTCATCCATCCCATGGATGAACTTGCGCAGAACCCAGACCTTTTGTAGAAGGTCGGGCTTGATCAGCAACTCTTCACGACGTGTGCCTGATTTGTTCAGGTTGATGGCTGGGTAAATACGTTTCTCGGCCAGACGGCGCTCCAGATGGATTTCGGAGTTGCCGGTACCTTTAAATTCTTCATAGATGACTTCGTCCATGCGGCTGCCGGTTTCGATCAGGGCAGTACCGATGATGGTCAAGGAGCCACCTTCTTCCAGATTACGGGCAGCGCCAAAAAAGCGTTTGGGGCGCTGCAGGGCGTTGGCGTCCACACCACCGGTCAAAACCTTGCCCGAAGCAGGGACCACGGTGTTATAGGCGCGAGCCAGTCGGGTAATGGAGTCCAGCAGGATCACCACATCTTTTTTCAATTCAACCAGGCGCTTGGCCTTTTCAATGACCATCTCGGCCACTTGCACGTGACGTGTGGCGGGTTCGTCAAAGGTGGAGGCCACCACTTCGCCGCGCACCGTGCGCTGCATCTCGGTTACTTCCTCGGGGCGCTCGTCCACCAGCAGGACGATCATGATGGCCTCGGGGTAATTGGTCGTGATGGCGTGAGCCATGTGCTGCATCATCACGGTTTTACCGGATTTGGGGCTGGCCACGATCAGGGCGCGCTGGCCTTTACCGATAGGCGAGAAGATATCCAGGATACGGCCTGTGATGTTCTCTTCGCTTTTGATGTCGCGCTCCAGGCGCATGGGCTGGTCCGGGTGCAGCGGCGTCAGGTTCTCAAACATGATGCGATGTTTGATGGCCTCAGGCTGCATGCCGTTAACCTTGTCAACTTTTACCAGGGCAAAGTAGCGCTCGCCGTCTTTAGGGGTGCGCACTTCACCTTCAATGGAGTCACCCGTGTGCAGATTGAAACGACGTATCTGCGAAGGGGAGATGTAGATATCGTCTGTGCTGGCCAGGTAAGAGGTTTCTGGCGAACGCAGAAAGCCAAAACCATCAGGCAGGACTTCAAGCACCCCGTCGCCGAAAATCTGCTCGCCCTTTTTGGCGTGCTTTTTCATGATGGCGAACATCAGCTCTTGCTTGCGCAAGCGGTTCGCGTTGTCGATTTCCAGAGTGGCAGCCATTTCTAGCAGCTGCGAGACGTGCAGAGCTTTTAATTCGTTCAGGTGCATGGGAGTGGGGAAGGGCTTTCAGCAGCAGACCGCAGGCCAGCGAAGGGCCTGCGTGCGGTTAATCAGAGATTACAGGGAGCTGTCGAGAAACGCGCTAAGTTGGGACTTGGAAAGTGCACCGACTTTAGTTTCGGCCACTTTGCCGTCTTTAAACAGCATGAGCGTTGGAATACCGCGAACACCATATTGAGCTGGAGTGTCGGGATTTTCATCGACGTTGAGCTTAGCGATGATAACACGACCTTGGTACAGTTCGGCTGCCTCATCAAGCAAAGGGGCAATCATTTTACAAGGACCGCACCAGGCAGCCCAGTAATCGACCAGAACGGGGAGGTCGGCGTTAAGGACGTCAGACTCAAAGGAGGCGTCCGTGATGTGTTTAATGGAGTCGCTCATGGCTAGATACAAAAAAAGTGAGAATAACGAAAAACTATACGTGTGGCGTGACCTGAGCACAATGTATTCTACGGCCAATTGCGACGGTCTTGTTGCCAATTTTTGACAGGATACCATTGCGTCTGGTTGATAATGTGCATTCGCTGCGCAACGCGCGCCAATAAAGCGTTTCCCCACTGGCGCCTAACCACTCGTAAAATAGCGTTTTTCTGTACGATCTACCGGGAATCAAGTTGTCTACTACACGTTACGACGAATCTTCTATACGGGTGCTCAAAGGGCTGGAACCGGTCCGTCAGCGCCCGGCCATGTATACCCGCACGGATAATCCCCTGCATATTGTGCAGGAGGTCATCGATAACGCGGCCGACGAAGCCCTGGCTGGTTTTGCCCGCACACTGACTGTCACCTTGCTGGAGGACGGCGGCATACAGGTTGAGGATGACGGGCGCGGTATTCCTGTTGGCTTGCACCCTGAAGAAAATGCGCCGGTGGTTGAACTGGTGTTCACGCGACTGCATGCCGGGGGCAAGTTTGACAAGCTCAATGGTGGTGCCTACGCCTTTTCCGGCGGTTTGCACGGGGTGGGTGTGTCGGTGACCAACGCCTTGTCGCGCCGTCTGGAAGTGCTGGTCTGGCGCGATGGCCAGGCTAACGAGATTGTGTTTGCCGACGGCGAGCTGGAGCAGCCCCTGACCCAAACGGGCACGGTGGCCAAGCGCAAGACGGGTACCCGTGTGCGGGTCTGGCCCGATGCCAAATATTTTGACTCCGCCCAGATTCCCCTGGCCCAACTGACTCATATCCTGCATAGCAAGGCCGTCCTGCTGGAAGGCGTGACGGTGGAACTGGTGCAGCAAAAAACCGGTCAGCGCCAGCAGTGGCGCTATGAGGACGGTTTGCGCGGCTACCTGCAGGAGGAAATGGAAGGGGTGGAGCTGCTGGTTCCCCTGTTTGAAGGCCGCCAGTACGCCCCGCAAGATGACGATAATTTCTCCGCCGGCGAAGGTGCGCATTGGGTGGTGGCCTGGGCGCTGGACTCCAATATTGTGCGTGAGTCCTATGTCAATCTGATCCCAACCCCAGCGGGTGGAACACACGAATCGGGCTTGCGCGATGGCTTGTATCAAGCCGTGCGCAGTTTTGCCGAACTGCATAGCCTGATTCCCAAAGGCGTCAAGCTGCAGGCCGAGGACGTCTTTGCCCGTGCCAGCTTTGTGCTCTCGGCCAAAGTGCTGGACCCGCAGTTTCAAGGGCAGATCAAGGAAAAGCTCAATAGCCGTGACGCCGTGCGTCTGGTCAGTGGCTATGTGCGCAATGCGCTGGAACTGCATCTGCATGCCAATGTGGATCAGGGTCGCAAATTGGCTGAAGTGGCGGTGCGTCAGGCTCAGGCCCGTACCCGTTCGGCGCAGAAAGTGGAGAAACGCAAGAGCTCGGGCGTGGCCGTGTTGCCCGGCAAGCTGACGGATTGCGAGTCGCACGATCTGGAAAGTTCGGAACTGTTTCTGGTCGAGGGTGACTCGGCTGGCGGTTCGGCCAAGATGGGCCGTGACAAGGAATTTCAGGCTATCTTGCCCCTGCGCGGCAAGGTTCTGAACGCTTGGGAGGTCGATAAGGACCGCTTGTTCGCTAACCAGGAAATTCACGATATTTCCGTGGCGATCGGCGTGGACCCGCACGACGCCCAGTCCGAGCCGGATCTGTCCGGTTTGCGTTATGGCCGTATCTGTATCCTGTCTGATGCGGACGTGGACGGCTCGCACATTCAGGTGCTGTTGTTGACGCTGTTCTTCCGTCACTTCCCCAAACTGATCGAGGCGGGCCACGTGTATGTGGCGCGTCCCCCCTTGTTCCGCGTAGACGTGCCTGCCGCCGGCAAACGCCCAGCCCGCAAGATCTACTGTCTGGATCAGGGCGAGCTGGACGCGACACTGGAAAAGCTGCGCAACGAAGGTATACGTAACGAGTCCTGGAGCATCAGCCGCTTTAAAGGTCTGGGTGAAATGAGTGCGGAGCAGTTGTGGGATACCACCATGAATCCGGACACCCGCCGTTTGCTGCCTGTGCATTGGGGCGAGGATGGCCTGAGCGATACACAAGCCATGTTCACCATGCTGATGGGCAAGGGTGAGGCTTCTGCCCGCCGAGCCTGGTTGGAAGAAAAAGGCAATTTGGCCGATCTGGACGTCTGAGCCCGACTTAAGAGTTATTTATGGATAGCAATCAATTGGATTTTGAACCGGCGGGATCGGACGATAGCATCACGCTGGCGACTTACGCGGAACAGGCTTATCTGGATTACGCCGTTTCAGTGGTACGTGGACGTGCCTTGCCCGATCTGACCGATGGCCAGAAACCGGTGCAGCGCCGCATTTTGTACGCGATGGATGCCATGGGTCTGGGCCCGACGGCCAAGCCCGTGAAGTCGGCCCGAGTGGTGGGGGATGTGCTGGGTAAATATCACCCGCACGGTGACCAGGCCGCCTATGATGCCATGGTGCGTATGGCGCAGGATTTTGTGCTGCGTTATCCGCTGGTAGACGGGCAGGGCAACTTTGGCTCGCGCGACGGTGACAATGCCGCCGCCATGCGTTACACGGAAGCACGTTTGACACCGTTCTCGCGTCTGCTGCTGGACGAGCTGGACGAGGGCACGGTGGACTTCATCCCCAACTACGATGGTAGCCAGAAAGAGCCAGTGGCCCTGCCTGCACGCTTGCCCATCATGCTGCTTAACGGCGCATCGGGGATTGCCGTCGGGATGGCGACCGAGATTCCTTCGCACAACCTGCGTGAAGTCGCCCAAGCCTGCGTCAGCTTGCTGCGCAATCCGAATTTGAGCGATCAGGACATACACGAGATCGTCCCCGGCCCGGATTTTGCGGGTGGTGGTCAGATTATTTCCGCCGCAGACGATATTGCGGCGGTGTACGCCCAAGGCCGTGGTTCCATCAAGGCTCGTGCCCGTTGGGTATTCGAGGAAATGGCCCGTGGCCAATGGCAATTGGTCGTCACAGAATTGCCGCCCGGCAGCTCCTCCCAGCAGATTCTGGAAGAGATTGAAGAGCGCACCAACCCCAAGGTCAAGGCTGGCAAGAAATCGCTGAGCACCGAGCAACAGCAAACCAAAGCCTTGATGCTGAACATGCTTGACGCCGTGCGTGACGAGTCGGGCAAGCAGGCTGCGGTGCGCCTGGTCTTTGAACCGAAATCCCGCGCGATTGATCGGGACGAGTTCGTGACCACCTTGCTGGCGCAGACCAGCCTGGAGCGCAACGTCTCCATCAACCTGGTATGTATTGATACGGATGGCCGTCCCGGTCAGCGTTCCTTGCGCCAGGTGTTGCTGAACTGGCTGGAATTCCGCCGTCACACGATGGAGCGTCGTACTCGCTACCGTCTGGATAAGGTCACCGACCGTATTCATGTGCTGCAAGGGCGCATGGTGGTGTACCTGAATGTGGATGAAGTCATCCAAACTATTCGTGAATCCGACGAGCCGCGTGCCGCCCTGATGGAGCGCTTTGATCTGAGCGAGCGTCAGGCCGACGATATTCTGGAAATGCGCTTGCGTCAGTTGGCGCGTCTGGAAGGCTTCAAGATCGAGAAAGAGCTGAAAGAGCGTCTGGACGAGCAGGAGTCTTTGCAAAAGCTGCTGGACGATCCCAAAGCCTTGAAGCGTCTGATGATTCGTGAGATTGAAGCAGACGTTAAAACCTATGGTGATGACCGTCGTACCCTGATTGAAGCGGCCGAGCGCGCTGTGCTGGAAACCAAGGTGGTTGACGAGCCGGTTACCGTGATTGTGTCGCGCAAAGGCTGGCTGCGTTCACGCCAGGGCCATGGCCATGACGCCTCGCAATTCAGCTTCAAGACCGGCGATGGCTTGCGCGATGCGCTGGAGTGTCGCAGTACCACGGACCTGGTCGCCATCGGCACCGATGGCCGGGTCTATACTGTTCCGGTCTCCAGTTTGCCTTCAGCGCGTGGCGATGGTCAGCCCATTACCTCCATGATTGAAGTCAGCCCCAGTGCGCCCATTGAGCATATTCTGGGGGCGCCTTTGGACCAAAACTACTTGCTGGCTGCCTGCGACGGTTACGGTTTTGTGGCTTCTCAGGGCGACATGAATACACGGCAGAAAGCGGGCAAGCAGTTTGTCACCGTCGAGGATGGCAAAAAGCTGCTCAAGCCCTTGGCCTTGCGCCCGGATGATCAGTACGTGGGCCTGCTCAGCGAGCAGGGACGTTTCCTGGTGGTGGACATCAAGGAGCTGAAAGTGCTGTCCAAAGGGGGGCGTGGCACGGTGCTGATCAAACTGAATGAGGGCGATAAGCTCAGTCAATGGGTTGCCTTTGGTGAGGCGGGTCTGGCCGTCAGCGGAGTGAACCGCAAGCGTCCGTCCACCATCGTGATGGATCTGGACATGCTGGCCAATTATCTGGGCAAGCGGGCAGGCAAGGGCAAGGCCCTGTCGCTTAAATTGAACGACCCTGTGCTGCATCGGCCTGAAGAGTCCTGAATTTGTATAGCCGCCGGAGGCTGGCCCTCCGCCTGATAGATTTCTTTTTTGAGTGTTGGATATGAGTTTCAAAGTCACGGTTCAGCCCAGCGGGCACAGTTTTGACGTACAGCCCGGACAGTCTGTGCTGGATGGCGCGCTCAATGCCGGTATTGTCTTGCCCTACAGCTGCCGCAATGGCACCTGTTCGTCTTGCCGTGGCAAGGTCATTGAAGGCGAATACGATGCAGGCCGTGCGCCCGAGCAGTTGCTGAGCGAAGAGGACCGCGCTGCAGGTTACACCCTGTTCTGTCAGGCCAAGCCCAGCAGCGACATGCTGATTGAGTCCCACGAAATTCGTATGGCGACCGACATCCAGATTCGCAAGATGCCGTCGCGCGTGGTGGGCCTGGAAAAAGTGCGTGATGATGTGATGGTGGTGCGTCTGCAAATGCCATCGTCCGAGCCATTCCGTTACTACCCAGGTCAGTATCTGGAGTTCATCCTGAAGGACGGCAGCCGTCGCAGCTACTCCATGGCCACACCGCCACGGGAAGACAATCAGGTGGAATTGCATATCCGTCACATGCCCGGTGGCGTGTTTACCGACCACGTCTTTGGTGCCGGTGCTACCGCCATGAAAGAGCGCGAGATTCTGCGCGTGGAAGCACCTTTGGGCTCTTTCTTCCTGCGTGAAGATAGCGCGGCTCCTATGGTGTTTCTGGCCAGCGGTACAGGTTTTGCTCCGATCAAGGCCTTGATCGAGCGCCTGATTCAAACCGGCAGCCAGCGCGAAGTGGCTTTGTATTGGGGCGGGCGTCGACCCAAGGATCTGTACCAGTCCGAACTGGCCGAGAAATGGGCCAGCGAACTGCCTAACTTGCGTTTCATTCCGGTGATTTCCGACGCTCAGCCTGAAGATGGCTGGACAGGTCGTACCGGCTTTGTGCATCAGGCGGTACTGGCTGATTTGCCTGATCTGTCGGCCTGGCAGGTGTACGCCTGTGGCGCGCCGGGCATGGTTGAAGCGGCCCGCAAGGATTTTGTGGAGCAGGCTCAACTGAATCCGGACAATTATTTTGCAGATGCCTTTACGTCGCTGGCAGACGTAAAGTAAGTGTCTTGATCAATAGCTCAACAAGCGGACAGTACACATGAAAGTAGCAGTTCTGGGCAGCGGCATTATTGGGGTATCAACTGCCTGGTGGCTCAGCCAGCAAGGTTGTGAGGTGGTGGTCGTGGATCGGGGAACCGGTCCCGCGCAGGAAACCTCGCGTGCCAATGGCGGGCAAATCTCGGTCTCGTATGCCGAGCCCTGGGCCAACCCGAAAATGCCGCTCAAACTGCTGAAATGGTTGTTGCAGGACGATGCTCCCTTGTTGTTCCGTCCGCGTCTGGACCTGCGCCAGTGGCGCTGGTGCTTGTCTTTCTTGCGAGAGTGCCTGCCGGGGCGGGTTACGCCCAATGTGCGCGCGCTGGTGGCCATGGCGGAATACAGCCGCAGCACGCTCAAGCAATTGCGTCCCAGTCTGGATTTTGATTATCGCCATCAGGAAAAAGGCATCATTACGTTTTACCGGGATGCCCAAAGCCTGGACGACTCCCAGCAAATGGCCGACGTCATGCGAGATATGGGAGTGGACCGCCGCATCATGAGCGTGGACGAACTGGTGCAGCTGGAGCCTGCCCTGGCATCGGCGCGCGGCCAGATCGTGGGTGGCGACTACACCAAAGATGATGAGTCGGGCGATGCCAATCAATTCACCTGCGGTTTGGCGGCCATGGCCAGGCGAGCCGGAGTGGAATTTCGCTTTTCTACTCAAATCACCCGTTTGCTGACGGCCAAGGGCCGAGTGGTGGGGGTCGAGGTCATAGGCGCGGATGGTGCGTACGACTCCATACAGGCAGACGCCTTCGTGGTGGCCATGGGTAGTTTCAGCCCTACCGTCCTGCAGCCGCTGGGAATTTCCTGCCCCGTTTATCCGGCCAAAGGCTATTCGGCCACCTTCCCGGTGCTGGTCCCCGAGGGCGCGCCTACTGTCAGCCTGACAGATAAAGATCACAAACTGGTTTTTTCCCGCCTGGGCGATAGCCTGCGGGTTGCTGGAACGGCCGAATTGTCGGGCTATACGCGTAGCTTGAACCCCGCCCGCTGTCAGGCTTTGTTAACGCATGTGGCTGATCTGTTCCCAAGCGCATTGGATTTTGATAATGTTCATTTCTGGTCAGGACTGCGTCCTGCCACAGCATCAAATGTCCCACTGATAGGCCGATCCTCCATTCCCAACCTGTACCTGAATACCGGGCATGGCACCTTGGGGTGGACCATGGGCATAGGCTCTGGCCGAGCCTTGGCGGACCTGGTCATGGGGCACAAACCCGAACCTGAATTTCCTTTTTTATCTTGAAGGATGTATGAAAAATCTACGCGGATTACTGTTGAAACGTGGTGTTATGGCTTTGGCGATGGCAGCGGGTGGCTCAGCCGCTTTGCTGTTCGGGTCGACCGCCCTGGCAGCCGTTGATATTCAGGTCTGGACCGCTTTGAACTCGCACAATCAGGACGAGTTCGAACGCTTGGTTCGGGATTTCAATCGTAGCCAGAGCGACGTCAAGGTGTCGGTCAAGGCGCATGACACAGAAGCCTCTTTGGAGCAGGTCATGCAAGCGGGCAAGGATTTGCCCAATCTGGTGCAGTTAGGCGAGATGTCCGGCCTGGACGAGGTCGCCGACCGCTCCTACATCATGCCCATGCACACCTTGCTGGCCCGGGAAAAAATGGACAATGTGTCCTGGTTCCTGGCCTCGAATTCCTTTGTGCGCAATGGCCGGGGCCAATTGCAAGGTTTCCCCTACATGGCCGAAATTCCGGTCATGTACTACAACCTGGAAGCGTTTGATAAAGCCAAGATCGAGCCTCCCGTGCCCAGCCGTGTCTGGCTGGACTTGCAAGCTCAACTGGTTGATCTGGCCAATAAAGGCTCGCGCCGTTGTCCTTTGACCTCCGACCAGTCTGTCTCCATCAACCTGGAGAACCTGGCAGCGGTTAATAACCAGATTTACGGTCTGGCACCCGGACCCAAGGTTAAAGGCAAAGTGGGCTTTGATTTTGACGTGATGTATATCCGTCACTTGTCCATGATGATCAGTTGGGTGAAATCCGAGCTGATGGTCAAACCCGGCACCTTGCCCGAGTCGCCCCAGCGTTTTGCCAAGGGTGAATGTGCAGTCATGTTCTCCAACTCCGGCCATATCGGTGAGTACAGCGACACGCGCGGCCTGAAGTACGCTGTGACTGGTCTGCCTTACTACCCTGAAGTCACCCAAACCCCCGGCAAGCCTTTTGTGACTGGCTCCGCTCTGTGGGCGGTGAAAGGCCATAACGCTGAACAGAACCAGGCCTCGGCCCGCTTCATCAGCTGGTTGGCCCAGCCAGAGAATGCCGCTCGCTGGTATCAGAAAACAGGCTTTTTGCCTGTAAGCCGTGAAGCCTTTAACGCGACGGGTAGCGACTACTACAAGGACAAGGGCGACTGGATGCACCTGGTGGGCGCCTACAGCAGCGGTACATCGGGTACAGCCAAGGGCAACTTCCGTAACTACCGCCAGATTCGCGCCGTGTTCAACCAGAGCCTGGAAAGCGCGCTGGACGGTCAGCAACCTGCCATGACGGCCTTGCGTACCGCCGCCACGGAAGCCAACCGACTGGTGGCTCAGAAAGGACGCTGATTTATCTGTGCGTACAAGCCGATCTAGCGGTTTGAGCGAGCATCCTTGAAGATAAACCCCATGCCCTTGACGGGACATGGGGTTTTTTCTTTGGGTGCTCGCAATGCGTTTTCTTGTCCGTTTCTGCGTCTTGCTGATGTGTGGCCTGGGGTTGTCTGCCTGTCAGACCAGTCAGGGGCCTGATGGCCTGTTGGCTGATCCGGGAACACGCGTCTTTAACTTCGATTGGCGCTTGTCTGGCGACCCTCAAGTCGGCCCTATGCAGGTGTTTGATAACGGCAGGCGTATCTGGCTGCATTTTGCACCGGAGCAGATGCTGCCAGCGGTGTTGGGGCGCAGGAATGGACAGGAAACGCTGCTGTCTTTGAAGCCCTTGGGGCAGTTTCAAGTGATTGAAGGCCTGTGGACGGAGTTGATATTTCGGGCCGGACGAGCACAGGCGCAGGCTAGTTTAGGGCGCAAGAGTGCCCATGCTGAGGGTGCTGCAACACTTGGCGTAGAGGCATCGGATGCCTTGCCACAGGACCGTAGTCAACAGAAGGATCAGCAGCAAGCCCGAGCCAGTCTCTCCCAGCGTAGTGATTCTTCGCCAAGCCATTTCCCCCTAAGTCGTTCCGATATCCGCTCTTCCGAGCAAAGTAGTCTGTTTTCTGGAAAGCCCGCGCCAGATTGGATGGCGGCTCAAGTGAAGGAGGGCGAGTCTGCCCCTGGGAATGTGTTGCAGACACAAGCCTTTCAAGCCCGTTCAGAGTTGCTGCCAGTCTCAGCTCCTGGTGTGGATGCACAGTCCATTGCAGAGCCTGTTTTTGAACTGCGAATCAAGGATAGAACCTTGAGGCAGGCATTAGTCCGATGGGCTAAGCAAGCGCAATGGGTTTTTGCACCTGAGCATTGGACTTTGGAGGTTGATTTCCCTATCAAGGCGGCGGCTCGCTTTGAGGGGGACTTTGAGACTGCTGTGGCTCAGTTGTTGGCGGCTGCCCAACTGAATGCTCATCCTTTGCAGGCCTGTTTTTACTCAAATCAGGTGCTCAGGATTCTGGCTTGGCCGCAAGCCTGTGATCCCAGTGCTTCGCCCGAGGGACAGTCATGAATTATCTCTGTCTCTTGCTTTTGCCGCTGATAGCGGCTTGCAGCTTGCAAACAGCAGGGCAGCATGTTGATCAGGCTCAGGCATGGCTGGATGATGCCGTGGTGTTGGATGGCAATAGTCCATCCTCCGTGGCACATGCACAGTCTGTCGACAAGCCCTGGTTGCTGGGGGCGGCCGTGCCTTTACGAAAACAGGCTGCCTTGCCAGCGGCATTGCGCTCCAGACAAACCTTCAGTTTTTCTTTGGAAGCGCCTTTGCCCGATCTGGATGAGCTGGCGCGTCGTTTGTCTTTATTGTCTGATCTGAGCGTTTTCATTAGCCCGCAGGCTCGTTTGCCTTTAACGCATTTCCCGCCACGAACCGCTGGGCAGGAGGGGCCGGAATCGACTCGGCAGGGAGGTCTGATTTTTGAACAACTACGTTTGTCAGCCTTGTTGGATCAGATTGCAGCGGTATATGGCCTGAAGTGGCGTTATCAGGCAGGCCGTATTGAGTTGTATCGCGATGAGAGTTCTCTGGCTTTGGGGCAGCAGTCTGGATTGCGACAAGTAGACGGGTCAGGGACAGGGGGCTTAATTGGTCGAGGTGTGAAATGAGTTCTGTCTTGCCTGAGCGGGAGTACTGGTTTGGGTTGCAGTGGGTGGATGCCAGGGACGGTATGCGGCGGACTCAAAATCGTCGAATGAAGAGATCGTATTGGACTTGCTTGATGGGAGTGAAAGGGGGGCTGAGAGAACAGGCACGTAAGCAAACGGAAAGGCAAATAGAAGAACTACAACAAGTACAGGAAAAGACTGATGAGGATGTAGCAGGACAAAGAGCAGGGCAAACAGCAGGACGAACAGCAGGACGAACAGCAGGACGAACAGCAGGACGAACAGCAGGGCAGGCAATGGCTTGGGTTCCAAGTTGTTGGCTGAACAGCCGGAGGACCCAATCTGTCTTGCGCTTGGCCCAGAATGGGCCTTCAAGAGCCAGACTAACGCGAGTTCAGGCTTATTCTGCGGCTGCCTGTATGGCTGCCCACCACCCTCAGGACGCAGTTTTTCTTTTATGGACGGTGGCTCCTGGCCGTTTGTGGTTTCTGGTGCTTGAACATGGTCAGGTGATGGAAGGTAGCGATTGCCTCCTGGCTCAGATCGGGCAAGTGCAGACCTTGCGGCGGGCCATGCAGGCGCGTTATCCCTCTATACGTGAACTGCGGCAACCTGCTGATTTATGGGTCTGTCTGGAACAGGGCAGAAGACCGCAGGGCCGTATGCTGCGCCAGCCTGTCAGGCGTGTTGGTGGGTGTGAAAAGATCCCGCTTCGTCTGGCGGTTCTTTCTTTGCTGGTGTTGGCTACGCTTGGAAGCGTGTTCTCCCTTGATCTTCGGGCTCGCTTGGCTGCCATGGCGTCTGATTGGGAGCAAAGTCCATCACAGGAAGAGCATGGTTTGACGAGTATTCAATCTGTGTTGGGCTTGATTGAGGAGCTTCCTGCTCAGGGGGCAGACTGGCAATTGCAGCAGGTGGATTGTCGCCGTCAGGCCGGCCTGTGGGAGTGCAGGGCACATTACGGGTTTGAGGATGTGCAAAGTTTTAGTGCGGCCATGAATAGCCAGATTCGTGAGCCGAATGTGCTGGAGTTCACCGGCTTGGGGCAGGGGGCTTTGAGTATCCGGCGCGGGTATCAGACATGGATTCCTCAGCTCTTGGAAACGAAAGATCATACGCGAATGCCAACTGCGGCATCTCCAGGTTTGCATGCCAAGCTGGCGGCCCTGCAGCCTGCTTTTATGCGCTTGTCATTGAGCCCCGCTCAGTGGGTTGAATCCTCCGCCGAAAATGAGCAAACAAGGGCAGGCGTGTGGCGCCGTTCCTGGCTCAGCCAATCGCCTCTGCGCTCGGTGTACTTACTGGCGGCCCAGCTTCCTGAACTGCACTGGGAGCGTATGAGCTTGTCATTGAACTCGCGGTCCTACCCCTCGCTGCTGGGCAGCGCTTTTATCGTGGAGCTGGAAGGCTATGTTTATGAATCTGCGCAGCGGGATCTGGCTGATCAGGATCTGGCCGATTACATGCAGACCCCTTTTGAGCATTCTGTTTGGTCTGACGCTGATGTTTAGTGCACCGGCTTGGGCGATGGAAACCATGGCGACGATAGTAAGGGAGATGCTGTTGCTGGAAGCCGAACAGGCGCGGCAGAACATGTCGTCCTGCTTGAGGACACCACAGGAGCAAGAGGGGGCGAGTCAGCCTGATGTGGCCAAGATCAAATCCAGTAAGTCCACCCCTGCATTGAAGCTGAAAGCGATCTATGGAAAAGACACCCAGTTGCTAGCCGAAGTGCAGCATGAGCAGCGTCTGCTCCTGTTTCAGCAAGGACAGCTTTGGCCGATAGGGCGTGAGCGAGATAGGTCCATGCGCCTCTTGTCTTTGAGTAGTCGCTGTATTGAGCTTGAAATAGGGCAAACCCAGGCTCAGGCTGCGCAACCGCAACCGCAACCGCAACCGCAACTGGAATTGCAATCCATCAAACTATGTTTGCCTTCCGGGCAGGGCCAAGTGTGATCGGACTTCTGCGATTCGCAGAAGCCCAGGCTTACTGCTTTGCAGGTTTCACGCCTGACTGTTCTTGAATCAGCAAGGCCGTGGGTTCGTGCAGCAGCAGACCAGACAGGCGGCTTCATAGACCCGAAGCAAGAAAAAACCCCGACATGATTTTCATCATATCGGGGTTGGAAGTTACTACGGAGCTTGTCGCTCGTCAGGCTTGAGCCTTGTTCTGCATTAGTCGCGGGTACCGCTCCAAGCGGCAATGGCGGCACGCTCTTCGTCGGTCATTTGCGTCATGTTACCCAAGGGCATGTACTTGGAGTGCACCACGGTCTTGACCTGTTCGGCGTGCAGTACCGTGTTGTCGATGGTATCGAGCAACATGCCGGCAGGGGCAGCCGTAAAGCCGAAGTCGGCATTGGGCTTGACCGCGTGACACTGAACACATCGTGCGTCCATGATTTCCTGGACACGGGCAACACTGATTGTTTCCGCACCGTTGGCAGCTTCAGGTGCACTGGCAACTTCACCCTTCAAGCTGGCAGGAGCCGCCAGGTAACCCACGATCAGCAGCAGCACAACACCGGCAGCCGGGTAGGCAGGCTTTTTGATGCCAGCGTGCATCAGCACGAAGTATTGACGGATCAGGGCACCGGCAAAGATGAACAGCACCATGATGATCCACGCATTGGGGTTGTTATACGTGAACGAGTAGTGGTTGCTCAGCATCAGCAGCAGGACAGGCAGCGTGAAGTAGGTATTGTGTACCGAACGCTGTTTGCCGCGCTTGCCATCCAGAGGGTTGGGCGCCTGACCGGCTTTCAGTGCCTTGACCATGCGGCGCTGGCCGGGAATGATCCAGAAGAACACGTTGGCCGACATGCTGGTGGCCATGACAGCACCCGTCAGCAAGAACGCAGCACGACCCGAGAAGATGTGGGCGCTCAGGTAAGCCACGACCACCATCATGATCGCCACCGCCACGCTTAGCAGGCCGTCGCGGTTCATGTTGGGGCTGATCAGGCGGCACAGGCCGTTATAGACCACCCAGCCCAATACCAGGAAGGCAATGGCCATGACGTTGGCCTGAGTGCCTGTCATTTGAGCCGCCCATTCCCAGGGACTGTTGGGGTTGACCAGATAGAACTCGGGCTTGGTCAGGTAGAGCAGGGCGAACAGGAAGAAACCGGACAACCAGGTGGTGTAGGACTTCCAGAAAGACCAGTGCAGGTCATCAGGCAGTTCGGCCGGATTAGTCAGGTATTTCTGGTTGTGATAGAAGCCGCCGCCGTGGACAGCCCACATCTCGCCAAATACACCGCGTTTCTTGCTTTCTTCGCCTTTAGGCGGTTTCAGGCCATTGTCCAGCATCACAAAGTAGATGGACTCGCCGATCCAGGCGACAGCCGCAATCACGTGCAACCAGCGCAACAGCAGGTTGCCGTACTCAAGTAGGTAAGCGTACATAAAGATCTCGTATCAGAGTGGTTTCGTATAGAAGCGAAAAGTCGACTTGGATACGCGATCAGCTGCCGCGATAGGTAGACCAGGACCAGGGGGTCACGACCAGAGGTACGTGGTAATTGGCATTGGCATCAGCGATACCAAAGCGAATGCCGACCTGATCCACAAAGCGTGGCTCGGGCAGAGCCACACCGCTGGCGGCAAAGTAGTCACCTGCATGGAACACCAGTTCAAAAACGCCCGTGTGCATGGCCTGGCCTTGCAGCAGGGGCTCATCACAGCGACCGTCGCTGTTGGTGTGAGTGGTTTTGATCAGAGTGCGTTGATCGTTTTCGATGGAATAAAGATCGACGCGCACGCCGCTGGCTGGGCGCCCTTGAGTCGTGTCAAGGACATGGGTTGATAGCTTTCCCATAAATGTCTCCGGTTTATGGTGATCAAAAAAGGTCCAGCGAGCCCAGTTTTGAGAACCGGCCGGGGGCCAACGGTGCAAGGATCAGTGCGCTGGGTTGAGGCCCCGAAACTGTCGCTCTGTTTGAGGAATCAGATTGTCGACAATTTATGTTGACGATTTTGTCGGGGTACCGAATAATTGTCAATAGTCAATAACGAGAAATTCTATGCTTCAGATACGGCGGCAAGAGGGGATGAGCAGTGAATCCCAAGCGCCCAGCGCCTCCTCGCTGCTAGAGGGAGGCATGGCAGATAGCGAGGTCGGGCGTGTTTATAGCCAGATCTTTGATGCGGTCGTTGACCGTCGTCTTTTGCCTGGAACCAAACTGACGGAAGCCACGCTGTGCACGATTTTCGAGTGCTCGCGGGCGACCGTTCGTGCGGCGCTGGCTGCCCTCGAACACGACAAGATTGTGGTTATCGAGCCCAATCGTGGCGCTTTTATCTGGAAGCCGACGGCCAAGCAGACACGGGATGTGTTTGAACTGCGACGAGACCTGGAAGCGCTGATTCTGAAAAAACTGATCAGCTACCCGGATCTGCCGGAGCGTTTGGCTGGCCTGTATGAAATGGTGGAACGTGAACAGCACGCTTTTGAACACGGCGACCGCATCAGCTGGTTGCGCCTGTCAAACGCGTTTCACGTGATGCTGGCGCGCTGCGCTGGCAACGATGAGTTGACCGAGCTGATGCACACCTTGTGCGCCCGCACCACGCTCATCATTGCCTATCACGACACACCGGGCGAACAGGCTTGCTCGTTTTACGAGCACAAAGAGATTTTGGACAAGCTTAGTCAGGGCGACGCCGACGGCGCGCATCTGGCTATGCATCATCACTTAAGTGATTGTGAACATCGCATGAGCGAAGCGGGTGATGGCAGTGCTGCTGATCCTTGGCTGGCCCTCAGCGTAAAACGCTAAACGGAGACGGTATGTCCTTGAGTAAGTACCCTCGTGACCTGGTTGGTTACGGTAAAAACGTGCCTCATGCACAATGGCCTGATCGGGCGCGCATCGCGGTGCAGTTTGTCTTGAACTATGAAGAAGGCGGCGAGAACTGCGTTCTGCACGGTGATCCGGGCTCTGAACAGTTTCTGTCCGAAATCATTGGTGCAGCGGCTTACCCGGACCGTCACCTGTCCATGGAATCCATTTACGAATACGGCTCGCGTGCCGGTGTCTGGCGGATTCTGAAAGAGTTTGAGAAACGCGGCTTGCCCATGACCATTTTCGGTGTGGGTATGGCGCTGGAGCGTCATCCCGAGCTGGCACAGGAGTTTGTACGCCTGGGCCATGAAATCGCGTGCCACGGTTACCGCTGGATTCACTACCAGAACGTATCCGAAGAGGTGGAGCGCGAGCATATGCGTCAGTGCGTAAAAGTACTGACGGACCTGCTGGGCCATCACCCTGAAGGCTGGTACACCGGCCGTGACAGCCCCAACACCTTGCGTCTGGTGGCAGAAGAAGGCCAGTTCCTGTACAGCTCCGATTACTACGGTGATGATCTGCCGTTCTGGACCGAGGTTCAACTCAGCGACAATACTGTCAAGCCGCAATTGATCGTGCCTTACACCCTGGACAGCAATGACATGCGCTTTGCGGCTCCTCAGGGTTTCAACACCGGCGATCATTTCTTCTCCTACCTGAAAGACGCGTTTGACGTGCTCTACGAAGAAGGTGAAGAAGCCCCCAAGATGTTGTCCATCGGTTTGCATTGCCGTCTGATTGGCCGTCCTGGCCGCTTCCGTGCCTTGCAGCGCTTCCTGGATTACGTGCAATCGCACGAGCGTGTCTGGGTTTGCCGTCGTGTGGATATTGCCCGTCATTGGGCCGAACATCATCCCTATCAGCCCAAGGCCTGATCGAGGCAGGGCCAGGGTTCATGCCTCCTGGCCCGTCAGGACGACATCCTGAATATGAGCAGGGTGCCTTCACATTCCGACTCGCCAGGGTCGGAATTGTTGTTTCTGCCCGCTGAAAACAGTACTATTTGACGCTTACGCAGCCGCTCGTACAGGGAGTGTGGCGTCCTGGCTTCTCACTGCTTTGCCGGGGCGGCAGGTGTTGTGCCAGCGCAGCGCGCGCATGGGCTGCAAGGCTGATCGTCTTATAATAGGCAGTTAAATTTTCCATCGCGTTGCATGTAATGAAAACCTCAGAAATTCGTCAGAAGTTTCTTTCTTTTTTTGAATCCAAGGGACATCACATCGTCTCCTCGGCTTCGCTGGTACCAGGCAATGACCCTACCTTGCTGTTCACTAACGCAGGGATGGTGCAGTTCAAAGATGTGTTCACGGGCAAGGAAACCCGTCCCTACAACCGTGCAACCAGCTCTCAGCGCTGTGTTCGTGCCGGTGGCAAGCATAATGACCTGGAAAACGTGGGCTACACCGCCCGCCACCACACCTTTTTTGAAATGCTGGGCAACTTCAGCTTTGGCGACTACTTCAAGCAAGACGCCATTCGCTATGCCTGGGAGCTGCTGACGACGGTTTACAAGCTGCCTGCAGAGAAACTCTGGGTCACCGTCTATCAAGAAGACGATGAGGCCTACGATATCTGGGCTTCGGAAATTGGTGTGCCCAAAGAGCGCATCATCCGCATCGGCGATAAGGGTGGCGTACGCTACAACTCGGACAACTTCTGGCAGATGGCCGATACCGGCCCCTGTGGTCCTTGTTCGGAAATCTTCTACGATCACGGCGCTGACGTTTGGGGTGGTCCTCCCGGATCGCCTGAAGAAGACGGCGACCGCTATATCGAAGTATGGAACCTGGTGTTCATGCAGTTCGAGCGTTCCGCCGACGGCACCATGACGCCGCTGCCCAAGCCTTGTGTGGACACCGGTATGGGCCTGGAGCGTATTTCGGCTGTGCTGCAGCACGTGCATTCCAATTACGAGATCGACCTGTTCCAGTCTCTGATTCAGGCCGCCGCACGCGAAACCAAGACCAGCGACTTGAGCAATAACTCGCTCAAGGTGATTGCTGACCACATCCGTGCTTGCAGCTTTCTGATTATTGACGGGGTCATCCCCAGCAATGAAGGCCGTGGCTATGTGCTGCGCCGTATTATTCGCCGTGCCTTGCGTCACGGTCACAAACTGGGTCAGAAGGGCTTGTTCTTTTACCGTTTGGTACAGGACTTGGGCCTGACCATGGGCGAAGCCTACCCCGAGCTGATTAGCCAGCGCGAGCGTATCGAACAAGTGCTGCGCCAGGAAGAAGAGCGTTTCAGCGAAACGCTGGAAAATGGCATGCGCATTCTGGAAGGCGCTTTGGCCAACCTGCCGGAGAATGCCAAGCTGGACGGCCAGACGCTGTTCACCTTGTACGATACCTACGGTTTCCCCGTGGACTTGACCGCCGACATCTGCCGCGAGCGTGGCATTGAGGTCGATCTGGACGGTTTTGAAGTTGCCATGGAAAACCAGCGTCAGATGGCACGCGCTTCGGGCAAGTTCAAAACAGCCGAAGGCTTGAGCTATTCCGGTGTGCAGACCCGTTTTGATGGCTACACCACCCTGGAAGGCAGCGGCACCGTTACCGCCTTGTATGTGGATGGCACCTCGGTGCAGTCCGTGGCTCAGGGTCAGCAAGCGGTGGTGGTTCTGGATGCCACCCCTTTCTACGCCGAATCCGGTGGTCAGGTGGGGGATGCCGGTATCTTGAGCGATGCCAAGGGCCTGTCCTTTGAAGTGCAAGATACTCAAAAGATTTCCAATCAGGTTTTCGGCCACCAAGGGGTGCTGAACGCAGGCACGCTGACAGTGGGCCAGACTGTTCAAGCCCAGGTGGATACCGAGCGCCGTGAGCGCGTGATCCGTAATCACTCGGCCACGCACTTGATGCACAAGGCCTTGCGTCAGGTGCTGGGCGGTCACGTGCAGCAACGTGGTTCCCTGGTGGACGCCGAAAAGACCCGTTTTGACTTTGCTCACGATGCCGCCATGACGGCCGAGCAAATCGCTCAGGTCGAAGCCATTGTGAATGAGCAGGTTCTGGCTAACCAGGCCGTGCAAGCCCAACTGATGTCCTTTGATGACGCTGTTAGCGGTGGTGCCATGGCTTTGTTTGGCGAAAAGTACGGCGATGAAGTGCGCGTACTGGATATCGGTTTCTCGCGCGAGCTGTGCGGCGGTACTCACGTTCAACGTACGGGCGATATTGGCCTGTTCAAGATTGTCTCGGAAGGCGGTGTAGCCGCTGGCGTGCGCCGTGTCGAGGCCATCACCGGCACCAACAGCCTGCATTGGGTACAAGCGCAGGAACGCTTGTTGAACGACGCTTCTGCCAGTCTGCGTACGCAGCCAGAGGGTCTGGTTGCCCGTATCAGCGCCTTGCAAGGTCAGATCAAGGATCTGGAGCGCGAGCGCGAACAAATGCAATCCAAGCTGGCTGCTTCGGCAGGCCAGGATCTGCTGGCTCAGGCTGTCCCGTTGAATGACAGCAGCCGCTTGCTGGTTGCCACGTTGCAAGGCGTGGAGGCCAAAGCCTTGCGCGAAATGGCGGATCAGTTGAAGAACAAGCTGCAGTCTGCCGTGATCCTGCTGTCTATCGTGGCAGACGGCAAAGTCAGCCTGGTGGCTGGCGTGACGCCTGACCTGACCTCCAAGGTCAAGGCGGGTGATCTGGTGGGCTTTGTGGCCTCGCAAATGGGCGGGAAGGGCGGTGGTCGTCCTGACATGGCCATGGGCGGCGGTACCGATGCCAGCGTTCTGCCGCAGGCCAATGCTTCGGTGCAGGCCTGGGTTCAAAGTAAATTGGGTGCGTAATGACGATGTCCGAGACCGGCGCATTGCCCAACAGCGATCTGCAGGTTGATGCAAGTGGGCTGAAATGCCCCTTGCCTATCTTGCGTGCCAAGAAAGCCTTGGCACAGCTGGAATCCGGGCAAGTGTTGCAGGTCATCACGACCGATCAGCACGCCATTCAAGATTTTCAGGCTTTTTGTCGCCAAACTGGCAACGAACTGTTGGCTCAAGACCAGCAAGCCGAAAAAACTCTGCATTTTTTACGCCGTCGTTGAGCCGACGGCGGTAGAATACTGCTTTGTCTGTTGCGTATCTAGCACTGAATCTGCTATCTTAGCGTGTTACTTTTGGCATGCTTGCCAGAATAGTGCTAGAATTTTTTGTTTACCTTACACAATAAAGGGATTATCAATGGTGGTAATTCGCTTGGCCCGTGGTGGCTCCAAAAAGCGTCCTTTTTACAACGTAGTAGCCGCCGAGGCGAGCCAACGCCGTGATGGTCGCTTCATCGAACGTCTGGGTTTCTACAACCCCGTTGCTGGCGAAGGTCATGAAAACCTGCGTCTGCAAATGGACCGCGTTAAGCACTTCACCGACAACGGTGCTCAGGTTTCGCCTGCTGTGGCTCGCCTGTTGAAAGAATACTCGGCTAAGGTTGCTTCGGCTGCCTAAGTTGATTCACCTGTTTTTTTAGTAGCGTTTAGTGTGAAGCAATCTGCGATTCCTGCTGACCTTGTTGAGCTCGGTCGTATTGTTTCCGCTTATGGTGTGCGTGGTTGGGTCAAGATCCAGCCGCATTCCATGCAAACCAAGGCGCTGCTGAATGCAAAGACATGGTGGTTAAAAACGCCCCGGCCTGAATCTCAGGCGGGCGTTTTTGCGTCTGTGTCACCCAGACAGATACAAACCGCAAAGCAGCATGGTGCAACCATCGTGGCGCAGTTTGAGGGTCTGGATAATCGAGAGCTGGCTCAAGCTCTCAAGGGGCATACCGTTTGGGTATCCCGTGCCGCTTTCCCCAAAGCGGACGAAGACGAATTTTATTGGGTCGATCTGATCGGCTGCCGCTTCTTTGGCGAGCAGGACGGCCAGGCTGAAAGCCTGGGCGAAGTGGTGGAAGTGCTGGATAACGGCGCGCATGCCATTTTGGTCGTGCACCGCGGCTTCTGGGATGCCGAAGGTGTTTTTACACCTGTAAAGGACGAACAGGGCAGGCCGCTTGAAGAGCTGGTTCCCTTTGTGCAAGCCATTGTGCATACGGTGGATATGTCCGCCCGCGAGCTGCACAGCCACTGGGCGATTTGATCGTTTCAATCCTGCGCACCTGCATGGCTCTGGCCTGACTGGTCGAGCCTTGTAAAGCGTATCCGCTTTTTTCTCTTGCCGAGTCCTCATGCGATTTGATGCCCTGACCCTGTTCCCGGACATGTTTGATGTGGTCAGCGAGGCTGGGGTTACTGGCCGTGCGCACAAACAGGGCATCTGGCAGATGCGGACCTGGAACCCGCGCGACTACACCACTGACGTGCACCGTACCGTAGACGATCGTCCTTACGGCGGTGGCCCAGGCATGGTCATGCTGGCTGGCCCCTTGAATGATGCCCTGGATCAGGCTTTGGCTGATCGTGGCGATAGCCCGGAAGTGATTTTGCTAAGTCCCACAGGGCGACGCTTTGACCAGGCTGTGGCTCAGGAACTGGCTCAAGGTCCCGGTGCGGTTCTGGTTTGCGGTCGCTATGAAGGTATCGATCAACGCTTTATTGATGCGCGCGTCACCCAGGAACTGTCTTTGGGGGACTTTGTGCTGTCTGGCGGCGAAATTGCCTCGCTGGCGATTATTGATAGCGTGATTCGGCTTTTGCCCGGCGTGTTGAATGACGCTGACTCGGCTCGTCAGGACTCTTTCCATGCCGACAATAGCGGCTTGCTGGATAGCCCGCATTACACGCGTCCCGAGGTATACCGCGATCAGGCGGTGCCCGACGTGTTGATGTCTGGTCATCATGGTCGTATCCAGGCATGGCGGCGTGAGCAATCCCTGCGTTTGACAGCCTTGCGGCGGCCCGAGTTGATTGAGCAGGCCCGTCAGCGTGGCGAACTTAGCAAGGCAGACGAGCGCTTTTTGGCATCTTTGGCTTCCTTGAGCGAATAGCTTTGTTTAAAGCGTTCGCCAAACCTTAACGGTCCGTTTTTATGCGGGCCGTTTTGTATCTGGGTGACTTTGTTAGTCGTACTGGCCAAGCTGCAGTTGCGAATTTTCCGCAGGGGTGTCGTCCTTGGTATTCAGTGTCTGCCGTCCCCAGCTCATCAGGGCCATCCCGCTAATCGCCAGCAAACCTCCGCCGATCAAGGATGGGTTCAGGGTCTCCTTAAGCCACAGGCTGGACAGTAAAACGCCAAACAGCGGTACCAGGGCCAGGTAGGCGCCTGCGGATGTGGCGCCCAGGCTTTTCACGCCGTGCATATACCAGGCGAAGGCCAGAGCCGTTGAACCCAGGCCCAAGGCCAATACGCTGTACCAGGCTTGGCTTGGCGCATGGATCAGGCTGCCCCAGGCCGAAAGACCCTCCACCCCCAAGCTGCTGATGGACAGCAGCACTGCGCCAATCAATGTGGTCATGCTAGTGGCGGTCAGAGAATCTACGGTGGTCAGTACGGTGCGGCCAATCAAGGTGTAGCTGACCCAGCACAGAGCACAGCCCAGTAATAGCCATTCGCCTATTCCGCTCTGACCCAGCATGAGGCTGCTGATAGAGCCGGCACTCAGGGCATAGAGAGCCCCTGATACGGCCAGGATCACCCCCAGGCTCATCTTTTTGTTGACTGGCTCGCGAAACAACAAAGAGGCCAGAATCAGGATCAGGACCGGGTTCAGAGCAACGACCATGCTGGCCTTGCCTGCTGGCACCAGTTTCAGGGCCAGAAGAAAGAAAATTGAATAGCCAAATACCCCAAAAGCCGAGGCGTTAAGCAGACCTAGCCATTCTCGGGAGTCAAGTGTGAATAGGGCTTTCAGTCGGCCGCTCCAGCTCATCCAAAGCAGCAGTGCGACACTGGCAATCAGGAAGCGCAGACTGGCTGCCGCCAAAGGCGGCATGGCTTGCGCTACGACTCGGCCCCAGGGCCAGGAAGCTCCCCACAGAGCGGCCATGCCAATCAGAGTTAGGTGTACGGAGTAGTTGGGAGATTTCATTAAAGCCACTATGGAGAAGATTTCAGCAGGGGTACTATTTACTTTTATTGCTTCATAGTCGAATGAGTAAACGCTCATGACCTTCACTCAACTAGAAATCTTTTCCGTGCTGGCCAGGATAGGCAGCTTTTCGCGGGCCGCCAGTGCCTTGGGGGTGACGCAAAGTGCAGTCAGTCATGCGCTCAAGCAGCTGGAGGCCGATTTGGGTGTCTGCCTGTTTTCTCGTGGCCCGACCTCAGTGGAGCTGACAGAAGTGGGGGCTAAGTTGCTGCAACGTGCCAACGATATCCTGCAGCAGAGAGAGGCCTTGCATCAAGAGGCCTGCTACGAGCAGGGAATTGCCCGTGGCACCTTGCGTATTGCTTCTTTTGGGGCTTCCTCGTCCTTGCATTTGCTGCCGCATTTATTGGCTTGCTACAGGCAGACGCATCCCGAAGTGGAGGTGCAGATTGATGAGGGTATTGATAGTGAAGTGGCGCAATGGCTGTTGGAGCGGCGTGTGGAGCTGGGCTTTGTGATCTTGCCGGATGACCGCTTTGACTGCTTGCCCTTGGCCCAGGATGAGCTGGTGGCCGTGCTGCCGGCAGAGCATCGTTTGGCCGTTTGCGCCCGTGTTTCTGCCAGTGACTTCCATGACTTGCCGTTTATTCGGACTGCGGCAGGCTCTGGCCCGCATGTAGATCAGTTTCTGGCGGCAGCAGGGGCGGTCCCCAGGGCCTTGTTCCGCTTTGAGCAGTTGTCTTCCATGTTGGGCTTTGTCGCGCAAGGAGTGGCTGTGACCATCGCGGGCAGGCTGGCCTTGCCGGAGCCACCAGAAGGGGTGATTTATCGCAGCCTGGAGCCGTGTAGGCCTCGTGAAATTGCTCTGGCGGCTTTGAATTTCGAGCGGCTTTCTCCAGCTGCTCAGGCGTTTTTGCGGATAGCCCGGAAAATACATCACAAGAGGTGATGCGCTCAGGATGGCTTCGCTTTTTCTTGTTGTGTCAGTGCGGGATGGCTTCTGTGCGCGACCGGTCTGCGCGGGTGTGATGCTCCTGTGTTCTTCTGTTTCGTATGAACAGGGAGGGTGTGTTACGAGTAATCGGAATAGTGCCGCTGGATTGAAGGACCATAGATGCAAAAAGGCCCTGCACTCGTGCAGGGCCTTTTCTCGTCACCGAGACCTGATTCAGGCGATTAGCCCAGACGATCAAACTGCTGTTTCACCTTGGCCAGTGTCTCACCGAATTGAGCCACGCGCAGGCGCTCCTGTTCAACTACGGCGGCAGGTGCACGTTCTACAAAGCTGGCGTTGCCCAGTTTGGCTTCGGCCTTGTTGATCTCGCCTTGCAGACGTTCGATTTCCTTGGACAGGCGGATGCGCTCCGCTTCCACGTCAATCTCTACGTGCAGCATCAGCTGAGTGGTGTCGACCACTTGTACTGGGGCGCCGGCGTCGGTGGGCAGTTGATCCACGATGTCTACGCTTTCCAGTTTGCACAAGCTGGCCAGATAGGGGCTGTTGGTGCTCAGGATTGCAGCGTCACCTTGGGCAACCAGTGGCACGCGCTGAGCGGGCGAGAGGTTCATCTCGCCGCGCAAGGCGCGAATCGCGTCCACTTGGGCTTTTAGTTCTGCAACCTGTGCCATGGCCTGTTCATCAATGGCGGCCGGATTGGCGATAGGGTAGGGCTGGACCGAAATACTGGTGGTTTCATTGGCAGCACGTTTGCCAGCTACCACCGAGACTTTCTGCCACAGCTCTTCCGTAATGAACGGGATGATGGGGTGTGCCACGCGCAACACCACTTCCAGTACACGGATCAGGGTGCGGCGGGTGCCCAGCTGCTGCTCGGGCGTGCCGTTCTGGATCTGGGTCTTGGCCAGTTCCAGATACCAGTCGCAGTACTCGTCCCAGACAAAGTGGTAGATGGCGTTGGCGACGTTGTCGAAACGGTAGTCGGCAAAACCGCGCTCGGCGTCCTGTTCCAGGCCTTGCAGCAGGCTGATGATCCAGCGGTCTGCAAAGCTCAGTTCGGCAGCAGCGTCGGTGTGCAGTTCATGGCCTTCGGTGTTCATCAGCACAAAGCGGGTGGCGTTCCACAGCTTGTTGCAGAAGTTGCGATAGCCTTCACAGCGCTTCATGTCGAAGTTGATGTTGCGACCCAGGGTGGCGTAAGCGGCCATGGTAAAGCGCAGCGCGTCCGTACCGAAGGCGGGGATGCCATCGGGATAGTCCTTCTTGGTGCGCTTGCTAATGCTTTGAGCCTGCTTGGGATTCATCAAGCCAAAGGTGCGCTTGTGTATCAGGCTTTCCAGGTCGATGCCGTCGATCAAATCCACCGGGTCAATCGTGTTGCCCTTGGATTTGCTCATCTTCTTGCCTTCCATATCGCACACCAGTCCGTGAACATAGACGGTGTTGAACGGAACGCGGCCGGTCAGGTGCATGCTCATCATGACCATGCGGGCCACCCAGAAGAAAATAATGTCGAAGCCAGTTACCAGCACGCTGGAGGGCAGGTAACGAGCCAGATCCGGGGTTTCTTCAGGCCAGCCCAGATCGGTGAAGGGCACCAGGGCAGAGGAGAACCAGGTGTCCAGTACGTCCTCGTCGCGGCGCAGCGGGCCGGTCACGCCAGCGGCACGGGCTTGTTCCAGAGCGTCTTCTTCGGAGCGGGCGACAAACAGGCTGCCGTCTTCGGCGTACCAAGCGGGAATTTGGTGACCCCACCACAGCTGACGGGAAATACACCAGTCCTGAATATTGTTCAGCCACTGGTTGTAGGTGTTGGACCAGTTGTCGGGGTAGAAGCGCACACGGCCATCGGCCACCACATCCAGGGCAACCTGGGTGATGCTCTTGCCAGGGTGCAGGGAGTCGTCTGGCGCAGGCTTGCTCATGGCGACAAACCACTGGTCGGTCAGCATGGGTTCGATAACCGTATTGGTACGGTCGCCGCGTGGCACCATCAGTTTGTGTGGCTTGACGGCCTTGAGCAGGCCCTGGGCTTCCAGGTCGGCCACGATTTGCTTGCGTGCAGCAAAGCGCTCCAGGCCTTGGTAGGCTTCGGGGGCGGTGTCGGCAATATGGGCATCCAGCGTCAGGATGCTGATCATTTCCAGGCCGTGGCGCTGGCCAACGGCGTAGTCATTGAAGTCGTGGGCAGGAGTAACCTTCACCACGCCGGTACCAAAGGCCGGGTCTACGTAGTCGTCTGCGATGATCGGGATGGAACGGCCAACCAGGGGCAGGGTAACGGTTTGACCGATCAGGCCGATATAGCGCTCGTCTTCAGGATGCACCATCAGGGCAACGTCGCCCAGCATGGTTTCCGGACGGGTGGTGGCCACCGTCAGGTGGGTCAGACCGCCTTGAGGTGTGGTCAGCGGATAGCTGATTTCCCACAGATGGCCGTCTTCTTCCTCGCTGACCACTTCCAGATCAGATACGGCGGTGCCCAGCACGGGGTCCCAGTTCACCAGGCGCTTGCCGCGGTAAATCAGGCCTTGCTCGTACAGACGGACAAAGGTTTCCAGCACGCCACGGGACAGATTGTCGTCCATGGTGAAGTATTCGCGGCTCCAGTCACAGGACGCGCCCAGGCGGCGGAACTGGCCGGTAATGGTATTGCCCGACTTCTCTTTCCACTCCCAGACTTTTTCCAGGAATTTCTCGCGGCCCAGGTCGTGGCGGCTGATGTTCTGGGCATCAAGCTGGCGTTCCACGATGATTTGGGTCGCAATCCCGGCGTGGTCGGTACCGGGAATGTAGACCGTATCGTCGCCTTTCATGCGGTGGTAGCGCGTCAGGCCATCCATGATGGTCTGGTTAAAGGCGTGGCCCATGTGCAAAGTCCCGGTGACGTTTGGTGGTGGGGACTGGATCACAAAGGGTTCGGACTGATGATCACCCAAGGGCTGGACATGTTGGCCACCCTTGAAAAGGTCGGCTTGCTCCCAGCGCGCGTACCAGCGCGTTTCGATTTCCTGGGGTTCAAAGCTCTTGGATAATTGCTCGTCGGAGGTCGTAGCGGATGAGTTGGTCATGGTGATGCGGTCTGCCTGCCCCTTATTGCACGTTCAGTGCCAGATAGGGCGGGACTAATCCTGGGTAAAAAACGAATTTAAGATGCACTATTTTAAGATGTGGCCGTGCGTCTTTGGCGTGGTAAAATGCCGGGTTGCCGTAAATCTGATGAAAGTGCTTGTTTTCATTAAAAAATTTAGCGCGAACCGTCGGATCTGCATTTTGCTTTACGCAGCAAAGACTACACTATATTGTTCTTATTTGGATTTTCACATGGCTATTGAACGCACTCTGTCCATTATCAAGCCCGACGCTGTTGCTAAAAACGTGATCGGTCAGATTATTTCCCGCTTTGAAGGCGCTGGCCTGAAAGTGATCGCTGGTCGCCTGGTTCACCTGTCCCGTGGCGAAGCCGAGCGCTTCTACGGCGTGCACGCCGAGCGTCCTTTCTTCAAGGATCTGGTCGACTTCATGGTTTCCGGTCCTGTGTTCGTTCAAGTTCTGGAAGGCGAAGGCGCCATTGCCAAGAACCGCGAACTGATGGGCGCTACCGACCCCAAGAAAGCTGACGCCGGCACCATCCGTGCTGACTTCGCTGAAAGCATCGACGCTAACGCCGTTCACGGTTCCGACGCTCCTGAAACCGCTGCTGTCGAAATCGCTTTCTTCTTCCCAGAGTGCAACGTTTACAGCCGTTAATTCGTTAAACCGCGCAGTACTGGCGGTACTCTGAGCAAGACTTGCCCGGCACACCGGAATGGGTGTGCCGGGCAAATCCGCAAAAAGAGGCTTTTTTGCCCTCCTGCAAGAAAGTAATAGCCAGACCGCGTGAAGGTATTATTTTTTTATGTCATCGCTCGAACCTACTAACCTTCTGGGCCTGGGCCCGGAGCAACTTGTCGAACTGGTCGCCCAATGGGGTGGCAAGCCTTTCCGCGCGCGCCAATTGCAGCGCTGGATACACCAGCGTCAACAAGACGATTTTGGGCAGATGACGGATCTGGCGCGCGAGTTCCGCGAGCAGCTGACCGCTAATTGCGTTGTCACCGCGCCCAGCATGTCGCACGAACATATTTCTACCGACGGCACTCGTAAATGGCTGTTTGATGTAGGCAGCAATAACGCCGTCGAAGCGGTTTTCATTCCCGAGGACGACCGGGGCACCCTGTGTATTTCCAGCCAGGCTGGCTGCACGGTGGCCTGTCCATTCTGTTCCACGGGCTATCAAGGCTTCAACCGCAACCTGACGACCTCTGAAATCATTGGCCAGTTGTGGTTTGCTCGCCGTGCTTTGCTGAATGCGCCGGAAACCGCCCGTATTGGCGATGCCGAGCAAACCAGCACACGTGTTATCAGCAATGTGGTCATGATGGGCATGGGCGAACCCCTGCTCAATTACGATCAGGTGCTCGGTGCTTTGCGCCTGATGCTCGATGACAATGCCTACGGTCTGTCGCGCCGCCGCGTGACGGTCTCCACCTCCGGGGTGGTGCCCATGATGGATCGTCTGGCCAAAGATTGCCCGGTCGCACTGGCCGTATCGCTGCACGCGCCCAATGATGCGTTGCGCGATCGCCTGGTGCCACTGAACAAGAAGTATCCGCTGGCCGAGCTTCTGGATGCCTGTAATCGCTATCTGGAGCACGCCCCGCGTGACTTCATCACGTTTGAATACATCATGCTGGACGGCATCAACGATACCGACCAGCATGCGCAGGAACTGTTGGATATCGCACGCATTGTGCGCTGTAAATTTAATTTGATTCCTTTCAATCCTTTTCCGCAGTCCGGTCTGAAACGCTCTTCAGCTGCACGGGTCAAACAGTTTGCCCAACGGCTGATGGATGGTGGGGTGGTAACCACAGTGCGCAAGACGCGCGGCGATGATATTGCTGCCGCTTGTGGACAGTTGGCGGGCGATATTCGTGATCGCACCCGTATCGAACAACGTTTGCCTGATCGTGCTGTCATTCAAATCAAACAGGAACGTGCATGAGCGAGACTCTGGTCCCCTCCAACCAATCGGCTCCGGAAGCGGGCTCAGGTGTAGGCCCGACATTGCGTGAGTTGCGCCTGGCGCGATCCTGTACGCTGAACGAAGCCTCCACCCGCCTGAAGTTTTCGGTTCGCCAGCTAGAGGCCCTGGAAGCTCAGGAGTGGGACCAGTTGCCCGGTGGGCAGCCTTTGCGGGGCATGGTGCGTAATTACGCGCGCTTTCTGGAGGCTGACGTATCAGCCGTGCTGGTCATGCTGGAAGCTCAGGTCAGTGATACCGCTGCGCCCAAGCCCGTACCGCGCAATCATTCGGGTGCGGGCTTGTCCAGTGCGGACTTGAGCCTGTATTCGGACTCGCGCGGCGGGTTTGGCTGGATCTGGATTCTTATCATTATTGTTTTGCTGTTGGTCGCTGGTTTTTACGCCATTGATCGGGGCTGGGTTCCCGAAGAGTGGCTGGTGTTCGATTGGCTCAAGGACTTGAAGAAATGACGCAGGGTCCCGAAACTCCCTCTGCTTGCCAACCTCTGCCGGTGGGCGCCCAACCCAAGCGGGTGACGCGTACGGTTGATGTGCGCTGGGGTGATCATGTTGTGAAACTGGGGGGCTCGGCGCCGGTCGTGGTGCAGTCCATGACCAATACGGATACGGTCGATGCCATTGCAACGGCTATCCAGGTCAAGGAACTGGCGCGTGCCGGTTCTGAAATGGTGCGCATCACGGTCAATACCCCCGAAGCGGCCCGTGAAGTTCCTGCCATTCGCGAGCAGCTGGACCGCATGGGCGTAAATGTCCCCTTGGTGGGGGACTTCCATTACAACGGCCATAAATTGCTAGCAGATTACCCCGAGTGTGCTCAGGCCCTGTCCAAGTACCGGATCAATCCGGGCAATATGGGCGGTGGCAAGCGCCGGGACGATAACTTCGCCAAGATGATCGAAATCGCCTGCCGTTACGACAAGGCTGTGCGAATTGGCGTGAACTGGGGCAGCCTGGATCACGAACTGATGGCCCGCATGATGGATGAAAATAACGAGCGTGCTCATCCCTGGACGGCTCAGGCGGTGATGCGCGATGCTCTGGTTATCTCTGCCATCAGCAACGCCCAGCGTGCCGAGGAACTGGGGCTGTCGGGCAACCGTATTGTTCTGTCCTGCAAGGTCAGCCATGTGCAGGACCTGATCACGGTCTACCAGGATTTGTCGGCTCGTTGTGACTACGCCTTGCACCTGGGTCTGACCGAAGCGGGGATGGGCAGCAAGGGGATTGTGGCTTCCACCGCCGCCTTGGCTGTCTTGTTGCAGCAAGGCATTGGTGACACCATTCGTATTTCCCTGACTCCTGAACCCGGTGGCGATCGTGCTCGTGAAGTGGTGGTGGCTCAGGAAATCTTGCAGACCATGGGTTTGCGTGCTTTCACCCCTATGGTGGTGGCGTGTCCGGGTTGTGGTCGCACCAGCAGTACGGTGTTCCAGGAGCTGGCCAACGATATTCAAAGCTATTTGCGTGACCAGATGCCCGTTTGGAAGGATCTGTATCCCGGCGTGGAAACCATGAACGTCGCGGTGATGGGCTGTGTGGTCAATGGTCCGGGGGAAAGCCGCCACGCCGATATTGGCATCAGCTTGCCGGGAACCGGGGAAGTCCCTTCGGCACCCGTCTATGTGGATGGCGAGCGGGTGGTGACCCTGAAGGGTGATACTATCGCTCAGGAATTTCAGACCATTGTCCAGAATTACGTTGAGCGCCGCTACGGCAAAACATCAACGGTTTGATCAACACGCTTGTCAGTCTATGGCGAGCAAACCATTAGAATTATGACGCAGCAGTTTCAAAAGCTCCGCGCCCTGACGGGCATGAAAGACACCTTACCGGGTGAAAGCGCACAGTGGGAAGCCCTGGAGGCTCTGGTGCGGGAATGGTTGGCCAGCTATGGCTATCGCAATATGCGTACCCCCGTGCTGGAACATACCCAGCTGTTTGCTCGTGGTATTGGCGAAGTCACCGACATTGTCGAAAAGGAAATGTATTCCTTTACCGATTCGCTCAACGGCGACAAGCTCACCATGCGTCCCGAATTTACGGCGGGCATGGTGCGCGCCACTATCGAACATAATCTCTTGTACGATCGCCCTCATCGGGTTTATGCGATGGGACCGGTGTTTCGCCATGAGCGCCCGCAGCGTGGCCGCTACCGTCAGTTCCATCAGATCGACGTGGAAGCGTTGGGTCTGCCAGGGCCGGACGTCGATGCCGAGCTGATCGTCATGCTGGCTCGTTTGTGGAAGAAGCTGGGTCTGACGGACATCCGTCTGGAACTGAACTCCCTGGGTCAGGCTGAAGAGCGTGCCGCCCACCGTGCGGCCTTGATCGAGCACCTGGAAGCGCACAAGGATGTGCTGGACGAAGAAGCCCAGCGTCGCATGTATACCAACCCCTTGCGCGTGCTGGATACCAAAAATCCGGCCATGCAGGAAATGGCCAATGCGGCCCCACGTTTGTTCGACTTCCTGGGTGAAGAGTCTCGTGCTCACTTCCAGGGCGTCTGCGATCGTCTGGATGATGCCGGTATTGCCTACACATTGAACCCGCGCTTGGTGCGTGGTCTGGATTATTACAATCTGACCGTGTTCGAGTGGGTAACGGATCGCCTGGGTGCTCAAGGGACGGTGTGCGGCGGTGGCCGTTACGACGGCCTGATCGAATTGATGGGTGGCAAGCCTTCGCCCGCCGTGGGTTTTGCTATTGGTGTGGAGCGCTTGCTGGACCTGTGCTCGCAAGATGGCGAGCAGCCAGCCATTCCCGAATGTCAGGTGTATATGGTTCACCAGGGTGAGGCAGCCCAGCGCAAGGCCTCGCTGTTGGCCGAGCAATTGCGGGATGCCGGTTTGCAGGTGATAGTCCATGCAGGCTCCAGCGGCTTCAAGTCCCAGTTCAAACGGGCTGATGCCAGTGGTGCGCAGGCCGCCGTTATTTTGGGTGACGACGAACTCCAAAAAGAACAGGCCAGTGTGAAATGGTTGCGTGCTGCGGATGGCGCCGAGCAGCAACAGTCTGTTGAATTTTCTGAACTCGCCAGTGTTTTGTCAGCAAGGATTTGAGCATGGCCTACGATCTTGAAGAACAGGAAAAACTAGATGCCATGCGAGCATGGTGGGACCGCTGGGGCACCTTGTGCATCGTGCTGGCTTTTGCTGCCTTGGCGGCGGTAGCCGGCTGGCGCGGTTGGCAGTGGTACCAGGGGCATCAGGCCGGTCAGGCCATGGGTTACTTTGAGGCGCTGGAAAGTGCGGCTGCCCAGACCGGCGAAGAGGCCGATGCCCGCGTGCTGGCTGCCAGCACGACCTTGCGTAACGATTTCCCCAAGTCCGGCTACACCTCCCGTGGTGTCTTGCTGGCTGCCCAGGCTTTGCAGCAACGCGGCAATCTGACACCTGCTCGTGAGCAACTGGAGTGGATGGTTAAAACCAACCACGACCCGGCGCTGACTCCGCTGGCGCGTTTGCGTCTGGCTGGTATCTTGCTGGAACAGAAGAATTACGATGATGCCCTGGCTCAGCTGACAAATCCTCCTGCCAGCTTTGCCGGTCTGTTTGCGGATCGCAAAGGCGATATTCTGGCCGCCCAAGGGCAGAACGATGCAGCACGCGAAGCCTGGACGCAGGCCGTGGAGTTGCTCAAGCAAGACCCTATTTCGCAGTTGGTACAGATCAAACTTGATGCCCTGGCAGGAGCTTAATTCATGTCTCTTCCTACTATTCGCAAATCGCCATCCTCTGCCATGCGTGTCCTGCGCTTGAGCGCTCTGGCCCTGAGCCTGACCGCTTTGGCCGGTTGCTCCATGTTCTCCAGCAAGGATCCTCGTTTCGAGCCTACGCCCCTGACGGAATACACCCCTGGTGTGGCCGCCAAGATCAGCTGGAGTACCTCGATTGGTAGCGGCGCAGACTCCGGCTTTGCACCGCAAGTCAGTGGCTCTTCGGTCTACGCCGCGACGGTCTCGGGTCAGGTCAGCAAGGTGGATCTGGATACGGGTCGCGTGCAGTGGTCGGCCAATGCCGGCAAGAAGTTGACCGCCGGTGCAGGTTCGGACGGTGTGGTGACTGCGGTCGCTTCGGTGGACGGCAACGTCATTGCGTTTGACGACTCGGGCAAGGAGTTGTGGCGCAGTCGTAGCAGCAGCGCTGTGAATGTGCCGCCTGCTGTGGGTGCCGGTGTGGTTGTGGTGCGTACCAGCGACTACCGCTTGCAGGCATTTGATGCCAGCACAGGCGATCTGCGCTGGAGTCTGCAGCGTCCTGGCCCCGCCTTGTCGCTGAAAACCAGCATGCAAATGCGCATTATTGATGGTTTGTTGCTGGCAGGAATGCCCAACGGCCGTTTGATGGCCATTGACGCAGCTCAAGGTCATCTGGTGTGGGAAGGCAGTATTTCTGTCTCCCGTGGCGCGACGGACCTGGAGCGCATTAATGACGTCGTGGGTGCTCCCCAGGTCGTCGATCCCCTGCTGTGCGGTGCAACCTACCAAGGTCGTGTTGCCTGCTTTGACGTCTCCCAAGGTGGACGACTGGTGTGGGATAGGGAATTTTCGGCCGGTACCGGTATCGCAGCGGACAACCATATGTTGTATGCCGCCAATAGCCGCGACCAGATTGAAGCGTTTGCCATGACAGACGGGCAAACCATCTGGACGCAGAATGCTTTGCGTAACCGTGGTCTGGCTCCTTTGGCCGTCATGCCCCAGGCGCTCGCCGCCGGTGACATGGAAGGCTATGTTCACTTTCTATCGCGACTGGACGGCACCTTGTTGGGTCGGGTCAGTGTCGGCGGTGGTGCCATTGTGTCGCCTTTGATCGGAACCCCGCGTGGGGTCCTGGTTCAGACCGGCAATGGTAATTTGGTCTTGGTTGGAATCAATTGAAAAGCGTTTCTTTTAAGCCCGTAGTGGCTTTGGTCGGTCGGGCCAACGTCGGCAAGTCCACTTTGTTCAACCGCCTGACGCGCTCGCGCGCGGCTCTGGTGGCGAACTTCCCTGGTCTGACCCGCGATCGTCATTACGGCGAAGGTCGGGTTGGCAGCCGCCCCTATATCGTGGTCGATACGGGTGGTTTCGAGCCTGTGGCCAAAACCGGCATGTTGCTGGAGATGGCTCGTCAGACCCAGCAGGCGATTGCCGAAGCTGACGTGGTCGTCTTTCTGGTCGATGCCCGTGAGGGCGTCAATGCACTGGATCTGGAAATTGCGCAGTTGCTGCGCAAGCTTGGTCAGAAAGTGCTGCTGGCCGTCAACAAGGCCGAAGGCATGCGTTACGAGGCCGGTGGCGTGGAATTCCACGAATTGGGCCTGGGTCAGCCTTACCTGATCTCCGCTTCCCACGGCGATGGCGTGGAAGAGCTGATCAACCTGGCACTGGAGCAAGTGCCCAATCCTGAGCCTGAAGAGGATGGCCAGGATGACGATGAGTTTCAGCACCGTATCAAGCTGGCGATTGTGGGCCGCCCCAACGTGGGCAAATCCACCCTGATCAATACCCTGGTGGGTGAGGATCGCGTGATTGCGTTTGACCAGCCCGGTACGACGCGTGATGCCATTGAAATCGAGTTCGAGCGCAATGGGGTGGAATACACCCTGATCGACACGGCCGGTTTGCGCAAGCGCGGCAAGGTATTTGAAGCGGTTGAAAAGTTCTCCGTTATCAAGACCTTGCAGGCGATTGAAGCGTGTAACGTGGTCTTGTTGATGATTGACGCTCACACCGAAATTTCCGACCAGGACGCCAGCATTGCGGGCTTCGTGGTGGAAACCGGTCGTGCACTGGTGGTGGGCATCAACAAGTGGGATGGCCTGGACGAGTACCAGCGCGAGTGGATCAAGCGCGAGTTCGATCGCAAATTGCGCTTCCTGAACTTTGCCAAGATGCACACCTTGTCGGCGCTGAAAGGGCAGGGGATCAATCCCTTGCTCAAGTCGGTCAATGCCGCGCATGCGGCTGCCTTCTCCAAGCTGTCCACGCCCAAGCTCACTCGCGTCATGCAAGAAGCGGTGGAACAGCAACAGCCACCGCGCAAGGGCATTTTCCGTCCCAAGTTGCGGTATGCTCACCAAGGTGGCATGAACCCGCCGATCGTGGTGATTCACGGCAACGCCCTGGATGCCATTTCGGACAGTTACCGCCGTTATCTGGAGACGCGTTTTCGCGAGGCCTTCAAGCTGGAAGGCACGCCTTTGCGCATCGAATTCAAATCATCTAAAAACCCTTATCTGAAGGACGCGTAATGAGCCGTTTGTGGAGTGATCATGTAGCGGGGCTTTCACCCTATGTACCGGGTGAGCAGGTCAAGCTGGATAACCTCTTGAAGCTGAACACAAACGAACATCCTTTCGGTCCGTCGCCCAAAGCGCTGGAAGCGATCCGCCAGGCGGCGACCGATGATTTGCGTCTTTACCCCTCCTACAGCGCGCAGGAATTGCGTGACGCCGTGGCGCACAACCACGGCGTGAAAGCTAACAACGTCTTTTTGGGCAATGGCTCGGACGAAGTGCTGGCCCATGTGTTCAGCGCCTTGTTCCTGCGTGGCGTGCGCCCGGTCCTGCTGCCCGATATCACTTACAGCTTCTACACCACTTACTGTTCGTACTTCGGTGTGCCTGCTGATATCGTGCCGCTGCGCGAGGACTTCACGTTGAATGTGCAGGACTATGTGCGCAAGCGCAGTCTGCCACCTGCCGGCATCATTTTTGCCAACCCCAATGCGCCTACTGGCATTCCTTTGTCCTTGACGGATATTGAAGCCATTCTGGCTGCCAACCCGGACACCACTGTGGTGGTGGACGAGGCGTACGTCGATTTCGGCGGTACATCTTCGGTTGGTTTGCTGGAAAAATACGACAATCTGGTGGTCATCCAGACCATGTCCAAGTCGCGCGCTCTGGCTGGCTTGCGTGTGGGTTATGCCCTGGCCAGCGCCGATATCATCCAGGCTCTGGAGCGGGTGAAAGACAGTTTCAACTCCTACCCCATGGACACGATTGCCCAGGTGGGTGCCGTGGCTTCCTTGAAGGATACGGAGTATTTTGCCCGCCAATGCCAGGCTGTGATTGATGCACGCGAGCAGTTGCGCGCTGATCTGGAGCAGCTGGGTTTCGAGATTTTGCCTTCGAAAGCGAACTTTTTGATGGCAACTCACCCTAAGCATTCGGCAGCTGGTATTCAGCAGGCCTTGCGTGAACAGGGGATTTTGGTTCGCCATTTCCGTCAGCCACGCATTGAGCAGTATTTACGTATTACGGTAGGATCGCCCGAGCAATGTGCCCGACTGTGCAACAGTTTGCGGCAGATTTTAGGGCAAGGCGCCTGATATACACCTATTAGATAAAAATCTCCAGTTTGGAACGTGCGAATTCAGGGAAAACCCGGTAAAGTAGTGGGATTCGCTTCCATTTCTGGAAAAACAACATAACCGGAGCCTCACCAATGAGCAATAAAGGGCAAATTCTACAAGACCCGTTTTTGAACGCGCTGCGCAAGGAGCATATCCCTGTGTCGATCTACCTGGTCAACGGCATCAAGCTGCAAGGTCAGATCGAGTCCTTCGATCAGTATGTCGTACTGCTGCGCAATACAGTCACTCAAATGGTGTATAAGCACGCGATCTCTACCGTCGTTCCTGCACGCCCCGTTACTTTGGCTGCGGATGAGCAGGCTGAATAAATCCTCACCCAGTTCTTTGTACTCTGAAAGACCCGTCTCGCGGTGCCCGCGGGCGGGTCTTTGTTTCTGGAGCAAGCGTTGAAGGCACTGGTAATTAGTGTGGATATGGGCGAGCTGGACTACAAGGCCCATGCTGAAGAATTCGTCATGCTGGCTGAAGGGGCGGGCGCCCAGATTATGGAACTGATGGTCGTGCGTCGGTCCCGTCCAGATTCTGCCTATTACATCGGTACGGGCAAGCTGGAAGAGGCTGTCGCCCTGGCCAAGGCAACTGGCGCCGAAGTCGTGCTGTTTGATCATGCCTTGAGCCCGGCTCAGCAGCGTAACCTGGAGCGCAAGCTGGAGCTGCGTGTGGTTGACCGGGTTGCCCTGATTCTGGATATTTTTGCCCTGCGTGCGCAAAGTCACGAAGGTAAATTGCAGGTGGAACTGGCCCAGCTGCAACACCTGACTTCCCGATTGACCCGGATGTGGACGCACTTGGAGCGCCAAAAGGGTGGTATCGGTATGCGTGGTCCAGGTGAATCGCAGCTGGAAATGGACCGCCGGATGATTGGCGACAAAGTCCGTACCTTGCGTGAGCGTCTGGCCAAGGTGCAACGCCAGCGCAGCACCCAACGTCGTGCCCGTTCTCGTAGCGGCACCTTGTCGGTGTCTCTGGTGGGCTACACCAACACGGGAAAATCCACGCTATTTAACGCCTTGACCCGTGCGGACGCCTACGCAGCTGACCAGTTATTTGCTACCTTGGATACCACCACGCGTCGTATCTGGATTGAAGGGGCAGGGCAGGTCGTAATTTCGGATACGGTGGGCTTCATTCGTGAATTGCCACCGACCTTGATTGCCGCTTTCCGGGCCACTTTGGAAGAGACCGTCCATGCAGACGTATTGCTGCATGTGGTCGATGCGGCCAACCCTCAACGCGATGAACAAATCGCTGAAGTTCATAAGGTTCTGGAGGACATCGGGGCCCATGAAATACCTCGCATTCTGGTCTATAACAAAATTGACCAAGCCGGCTATGAGCCACGGGTAGAGCGGGATGAACATGGTACTATTGCCCGAGTCTTTGTTAGCGCTTTAGAGCGCATCGGATTGGATGGCTTGCGTACAGCAATCGTCGAATCAGGTCATTTCGCGGAAAACAATGCGTCTGAACAATAAAATATTCAATCTCAATGATCCCGGTTGGGGACGAGACAGTGGCAAAAACGGTTCCGAGCCACCTCGCCGCCCCGAGAAACAAGATGGCCCGCCTGACCTCGACGAGGTATGGCGTGACTTCAACAGTCGCTTGGGATCTTTATTCGGCAAAAAGGGACGTCGCTCCCCTCCCGGTGGCATGCCTCCGGGTAGCGGTAATGGCCCATCCATCCCCAAAGGCTCGCCCAAGCTGCTGATCATCGGCGGTGTGGTCGCGGTCGGTCTGTGGATGGCCAGTGGCTTTACCATCGTGCAGGAAGGTCAGGTTGCCGTGGTTACCCGTTTTGGCGCGTACACGAAAACTCTGAATCCCGGTTTGCAGTGGCGTTGGCCCGCTCCCATCGAAGATCACCAGACTGTGAATATTTCGCAGTTGCGTACCTTTGAAGTGGGCTACCGCGGCAGTGCACGCAATAAAGTCCTGCCTGAATCGTTGATGCTGACAACCGACGAGAACATCGTCGACATGCAGTATGTGGTTCAGTACCGTTTGCTGCCTACAGGCGCACCGGATTACCTGTTCAACACCAATAATCCGGACGAGTCGGTACGTCAGGCGGCTGAAACCGCCATGCGTGAAGTCGTGGGCAAGCAGCCCATGGACTCCGTGCTGTACTCCGGCCGTACCCAGATTGCATCGGACGTGCAGCAGCTGGCCCAGTCCATTCTGGACCGCTACCGTACCGGCATTCAGATCAGCACCGTAGCTATCCAGAACGTGCAGCCGCCCGAGCAGGTTCAGGCCGCCTTTGACGATGCCGTCAAGGCCGGTCAGGACCGCGAGCGTCAGATCAACGAAGGTCAGGCCTACGCCAACAAGGTGTTGCCCGAAGCCGCTGGTCAAGTGGCTCGCATGATGCAGGAGTCTGAGGGTTACAAGGCTCGTGTGATCGGTGATGCCAAGGGTGATACCGCCCGTTTTGGTAGCGTCGAGGCCGAGTACGTGAAGGCTCCGGGTGTAACGCGGGATCGTCTGTACCTGTCCACAATTCAGGAAATCCTGGAGAGCACCAGCAAGGTACTGGTTGATACCCGTAGTGATAACAACATGATCTATCTGCCTTTGGACAAGATCGTGCGTCAGGTGGGTAGCCGCACAGATATGGAGCCGTCCGCTCCTGTCGCTTCGGCCGCTTCGCAAGGACAGGTCAGCCGTCCAGTTCCCGCTGCGGCACCCAAAGCGCCTGCGCCAGCCAATCCAGCCGGTCTGGATACCTCGCTGGGCTCTTTGGTCAGTCCTTATTCCCCATACGCACGCTAGGAGAGCTTGATGCAACGTTTATTTCCTGCTCTGGTGGCCCTGGCGGTAATTGTCGGTCTGCTGCTGTCTTCCGTATTTATCGTGCGTGAGCGCGATGCGGCTCTGGTTTTTGCCCTGGGTGAGGTGCGTGGCACCATCACGACCCCCGGCCTGTACTTCAAGCTGCCACCGCCATTTGAAAACGTGGTGTTCCTGGACAAGCGTCTGCAGACGATTGAAACCAAGGACCCCGAGCGTATTCAGACGGCTGAAAAGAAGAACCTGCTAATCGACTCCTACGTCAAATGGCGCATTTCCGATCCACGCCTGTTTTACGTGACCTTTGGCGCAACGGATCGTGGTGCTGTCGAGCGTTTGCAAGCCCAGATTCGTGACGCCCTGAACGCTTCGGTGAACGTGCGCACGGTGAAAGAAGTGGTTTCCACCGAGCGTGATGCCATCATGCGTGAAGTGCTGACGGCCGTTGAGGCCCGTGCCCGTCCTTTGGGTGTGGAAGTGATTGACGTGCGTTTGCGTCGTATTGATTTCGCTCCCGAGATTTCGGAATCGGTATACCGTCGTATGGAAGCCGAACGTACACAAGAAGCCAACCGTTTGCGTGCAACCGGTGCTGCTGAAAGTGAGCGTATCCGTGCCGAAGCCGAACGTCAGCGTGAAGAGTTGCTGGCCGACGCGTATGCCCAAGCTCAGGCCATCCGTGGTCAGGGTGATGGTGAAGCCGCTGCCATTTACTCCGATAGTTATGGCAAGAACCCCGAGTTCTATCGTTTCTACCGCAGCCTGGAAGCCTACCGCAGTGCTTTCAGCAAACAGACCGACACACTGGTCATCAGCCCTGACTCTGATTTCTTCAAGTATTGGGGCAAGCAAGGATCACCCGCAGCACCTGCGAACTGATCCCCGCTAGAGAACTTAGGGCCGCTGGGTGTTCCACCCGCGGCCCTGATCGTTTATACTAGCGTGTAAGTTACTAACACCACTTCGCATGCGACTTGGGCGGCTTACAGGCCCCAAGTCGCTTTTTGTTTGGCTGGAACTTTCGTTTATAAGTAGTCCGAGGCACGAGTATGTCCAATTGGTTGTTGCCAGAGAGCCTGGCTGATATCTTGCCTGCAGAGGCGCGCCGCATCGAAGAACTGCGCCGCGATTTGCTAGACTTGTATCGTACTTACGGGTTCGAACTGGTAGCTCCACCTTTGGTGGAGTATCTGGAATCCCTGCAAGCGGTTTCTGGCACAGATCTGAATCTGCGTACCAGCAAAGTCGTCGATCAAATCTCGGGTCGTACCATGGGCGTACGCGCCGACATGACCCCCCAGGTGGCACGTATCGACGCTCACTTGCTTAACCGCGAAGGCGTCACTCGGCTTTGCTACTGTGGTTCGGTCTTGCATGCCCGTCCGGCTGGTTTGTTGTCGGATCGTGAATTGCTGCAGATTGGCGCGGAAATTTTCGGTCATGCCGGTATTGAGTCCGATCTGGAAGTGGTGCAACTGGCGTTGGAAAGCGTGGGTCGGGCAGGGGTGCATCATCCTCGCCTGGACTTGAACTACCCCGATCTGGGGCGCTTTCTGATCGAGCGCGATCCTATTTTGAAAACCCGCGTGGCAGAAGTGTGTGAGCTTCTGAACGCCAAAGATGTGTCGGGCCTGCGCGCCCTGGGTCGTGAGTCGGGCTGTCTGCCTGAAACCACCCGCTATCTGCTGGCTTTGACCTCGCTGTATGGCGATGGCAGCGTACTGGAGCGTGCCCGCAGTGTTCTGCCGGACGAACCGGAAGTGCGCGAAGCTCTGGGTAGCCTGCGCAGCTTCATTGATGCCTTGCCTGGACACGAAATTACGGTGGACCTGGCCGACATCGGCAGCGGTTATGCCTACCATTCGGGCCTGATCTTTTCGGTGTACGCCGAAGGCTGGCACGATGCCTTGGTCAAGGGCGGACGCTTTGACGGTATTGGCCGCATGTATGGTCGTGCTCGTCCTGCAACCGGCTTCAGCCTGGATTTGCGCAAGCTCTCGGCTGGCTTGGCACCGGCTCAGGCAGCCCGTGCAGTACGTGCTCCCTGGGGCAGTGATGCGGCCCTGACGGCAGCGGTCAAGCAACTGCGTCAAAACGGTGAAATTGTGATTCAGATGCTACCCGGTCAGGAGCTGAATCTGGATGAATTTGTGATCGATCGCGAGCTGGTCTCGTTGGACGGTCAGTGGCAAGTTAGGGCGCTGTAAGCCAGGCGGCTTGTAGCGTTGGTGATTGTTATTGGTCCGGCACCGTGCCGGCCTCCTTTATTCTGATACTAGACATGAGCAAAAACCTAGTGGTGATTGGCACCCAGTGGGGTGACGAAGGCAAAGGCAAGATCGTCGACTGGCTGGCCGAGTCCGCGCATGGCGTGGTTCGTTTCCAGGGTGGGCATAACGCTGGCCATACATTGTGGATTAATGGCAAGAAGACCATTCTGCGCTTGATTCCGTCGGGCATCATGCACGAGCACGTCACTTGCTACATTGGCAATGGCGTGGTGCTGTCGCCTGAGGCCCTCTTGACTGAAATCGCCGAGCTGGAAGCTGCCGGTCTGGACGTGCGTTCGCGCCTGCAGATCTCGCCCGCTTGCCCGCTGATTTTGCCCTACCACATCGCCGTGGACCAGGCTCGTGAAAAGCGTAAAGGCGACGGCAAGATCGGTACGACCGGTCGCGGTATCGGCCCTGCTTACGAAGACAAGGTGGCACGCCGTGCCCTGCGTGTTCAGGACCTGTACGATCCCGAAATCTTTGACGAAAAATTGTCCGAAGCGCTGGATTACCACAACTTCGTGCTGACCCAGTACCTGGGCGCTGAAGCTGTTTCCGCTGAACAGGTTCGCGACCTGGCCATGAAGCACGCTGAACAGCTGGCTCCTATGGTTGCTGACGTATCCAACAACCTGTACCAGGCCAAGAAAGCAGGGCAGAAACTCCTGTTTGAAGGTGCCCAGGGTGCATTGTTGGATATTGACCACGGTACATACCCCTTCGTGACCAGCAGCAACTGCTTGTCCGGTGCCGCTTCCGCAGGTTCGGGTGTGGGTCCTCAGGAATTGAGCTACGTGCTCGGTATCGCCAAGTCCTACACCACTCGCGTGGGTTCGGGTCCATTCCCGACCGAGTTGCTGGATGACACCGGCATGCGTCTGGCTACGGTGGGCAAGGAATTCGGTTCCGTTACCGGTCGTCCACGTCGTTGCGGCTGGTTTGATGCGGCGGCCATGAAACGTTCGGTCATGATTAACGGTATTTCCGGTCTGTGCATTACCAAGCTGGACGTGCTGGACGGCGTTGAGCAAATCAAGATTGGTGTGGGTTACCGCTACAAGGGCGAGTTCCTGGACGTCCTGCCCTACGGCGCACACGCGGTTGCCGAAGCCGAGCCTGTCCTGGAAGAAATGCCCGGCTGGACCGAGTCCACTGTGGGCGTGACCGACTACGACAAGTTGCCTATCAACGCTCGTCGTTACCTGGAACGCATTGCTGAACTGTGCGATGTACCTATCGACATGGTTTCCACAGGGCCAGATCGCAACGAAACCATCGTATTGCGCGATCCGTTTACCAAATAAGCGATTTATCGCGGTATAATGCCCTGCACCGTTGTACGGTGCGTACAGAGCGGCCTGAAGGGCCGCTTTGTCGTTCTGGACGCTGCGTTGGCCTACCAGACTCTTGTTTTGCAGGTACCAAAGCGCAGCTAGTGCATTTATATCTGGAATACATATGAGTCTGCCCCCAAATAGCGATACTGATGAATGGGTTTCCTGGGAACAATACAATCGCCTGATTGAACAATTGGCCCTGAGCATTCACGAATCAGGCTGGAAATTCGACAAAATTGTTTGCCTGGCCCGAGGCGGCATGAGAGTGGGAGACGTTATTTCGCGCATCTATGATGTACCCCTGGGTATTTTGGCCACCAGCAGCTATCGCGAAGCCGCCGGGACCGAACAGGGTGATCTGGATATTGCGCAATACATCACCATTACCCGTGGCACCCTGGATGGCAATGTGCTGCTGGTCGATGATATGGTCGATACGGGCAAGACTTTTATGCGTGTACGTGATCACCTGCGTGCACAGTTTCCCGCGATCACCGAGCTGAAAACCGCCGTTTTGTGGTGGAAAGGCCACGCCCAGGTCGACCCAGACTACTACGTGTCCAAGTTGCCCACAAATCCCTGGATTCATCAGCCTTTTGAGGACTACGATAGCATTCGCCCTCATCAGCTGGACGCCTGGATCCGTAAGGGTACCGGCCAGGCTTGATCGCTGGCATTCAGATAATTGGTGGATAGCCTAATTGCGCCTTGCTTGGTGTATGCCAGCAATCGTGCTACCATATTGGGCTATCTGTTACGCTAACTCTTTTTACAAAGGTCAGGGATTACATGTCCATTGTTCGCCTGAAAGAAAACGAACCCTTTGAAGTTGCTCTGCGCCGCTTCAAACGCACTATTGAAAAAACCGGTCTGTTGACCGAGCTGCGTTCGCGCGAATTCTACGAAAAGCCAACGGCTGAGCGCAAGCGCAAGCACGCTGCCGCCGTGAAGCGTCACTACAAACGCATCCGCAGCCAGCAACTGCCTCCACGCTTGTATTGATCCCTGAATCTTTTGTTCAGGAACTGCTCGCCCGTGTCGATGTCGTAGATGTCGTCGGGCGGTACGTGCAGTTGCGTAAAGGCGGGGCCAACTTGCTTGGCCTGTGCCCTTTTCACAACGAAAAATCCCCTTCATTTACAGTCAGTCCCACCAAGCAGTTTTACCATTGCTTCGGTTGTGGCGCTCACGGATCGGCTATCTCGTTCCTGATGGAACACACAGGGGCTTCATTCCCCGAGGCGGTACGCAGCTTAGCTGGTTCCGTCGGAATGACTGTGCCCGAAGCAGATCGCACCCCACGCCAACGTGCTGCCGATGCGCGTCGTAAAGACGAGTTGTCGCGTCAGCATCATATTCTTGAAACGGCACAGGGGCACTACCTACGTCAGCTAAAACAGTCACCCATTGCTATCGACTATCTAAAACGTCGTGGCCTGGATGGGGAGACGGCTGCCCGTTTCGGTTTGGGCTGGACAGGTACGGAGCGACGCGGCTTATCGGCTGTATTTCCGCAGTACGAAGACAAGCAGCTGGTTGAGTCCGGCTTGGTGATCGAGTCCGAAGATGGTCGTCGCTACGACCGTTTCCGTTCGCGCATCATGTTTCCGATCCGCAGTACCAAGGGCCATATCATTGGCTTTGGTGGCCGTCTGATCGAAAAAGGTGAACCCAAGTACCTGAATTCGCCGGAAACCACGCTGTTTTCCAAAGGACACGAGCTATACGGCTTGTGGGAAGGACGTCAGGGCATACGCAAAGAAGGCTTTGTCCTGATTGTTGAAGGTTATATGGACGTGGTGGCGCTGTCGCAACATGGCTTGCACAATGCCGTAGCGACCTTGGGCACCGCGACAACCGAATACCACATCACCAAATTGATGCGCGCCAGCGACAGGCTGGTGTTTTGCTTTGATGGTGACGGGGCAGGGCGCAAGGCCGCCTGGCGTGCTTTGAATACCTGCTTGCCACTGGTACGTGACGATGTGTCCATCCGCTTCATGTTCCTGGCGGATAACCACGACCCCGATTCTTTTGTTCGTGAGCACGGTGCTGCCGCGTTTCGCGAGCAGGCCCAGGAAGCAGCAGCTTTGTCGCGCTTCTTCCTGGACGAGCTGGCAGCCCGCCATCGCATGGACGAGGCCGAAGGCCGCGCGGCTTGCGTGCACGAGGCTTTGCCTTTGTTGCTGGAACTGGCTGACAGTACCTTGAAGGTGCAGATTCAGCATGAATTTGCTCGCATGGTGCTGCTGACGCCAGACGAGCTGGCGCAGCGCCTGAGTACCGTAGAGCCGGTTCGCCGGCCTGCCGTGGATACGCCGCCGGCTCAGGATGGTCTGGTAGCCAGACCACCGGTTCCGGCACAGCCAGCACCATCTTCAGATGGCATAGAGCCGTTTGAAGACGGTTTTGACGGTTCCTTTGCTGACAGCCTGCCTATGGATGGCTGGCAGGACGAGCCCGATTGGCAGCCTCAGGAGCAATATCAGGAGCGGCCAGCATCAGGTCGTGGCAAGGGTGGCAAGAATAATCGTCAACGGCAAGAGCGCGCTGTCCTGGGTGGCAGCCGCGCCGTGACTCCGATGGCCAAGCGATTGCTGCGCTTGCTCATTGGGCATCCAACCCTGGTGGGAGGGTTGGGTGATCAACAACTTGAAATTTTGGCGCAAAGTCCCCACTTACGTTTAGTGCAAGAGCTGATTGCCTTAAGCAATATCAGCTCGGCGCGTCACGCAGGTGCGTTGCTGGAGGCCGTGGACCCCGAGTCCGACCTGGCCCCCGTGCTAGAAGCGCTGGCCACGGAGCTCTTGGGCGAAGAAGAATTGCCCGATCCGCAGGGTGAATGGCGTGATGCGCTGCATCGCATCGAACTGGATGCGATCAAGGCAGAGCAGTCGGCGTTGGTGGCCACGGGCTTGCAAGAGCCTGAACAGCGTCAGCGTTATCAAGAATTGACACGCCGTATTGCTTTGTTGAATGCTGCTTATACTCGGCAAGTGAAGTAAAATATTGGGTTATGTGTTGTGTTTGTGGCCGGCCAGGGGGTTAAAACTGGTACGCGAGCAAATGCGGCGGGTTAGCGGATTGTGAACCACCTTATGCCTTGAGCCCATGAGCCAGGGATTAAATGACTTAGGGTTCGCTCGCGCAACACGCCCAGGAGCAAGCCGGTTGTGAACACGCTCATTATCAGGCTCTTGCCTGTACGACTCGGTGGCTACATATTTAGTGCCACAGGGGTAAATGGCGTCTATGGAAGAAAATATGACTCAAACGACTGGTAAAACCTCGACGACGGTCTCTCGGTCTGCTAAGAAAACCTTGGCCGCGACAGCAAAATCAGGGGCATCAAGCTCGGTAGAGCTCGATGAGCTTCACGAAAGTGGAGAGCCAGGCGCAGCGCCTGCCAAAAAGGCAGCTAAAAAGGCGGCTGCTAAAAAAACGGTAGCCAAAAAAGCGGCTGCCAAGAAAACAGCGGCTAAAGCCGCTACCGGCGGTCGCCGTGGACGTCCTGCAAAGAATGCCAATAACGACGGTATCGACTTTGTCGATGACGACGAAATGGGCGAAGAAGAGGTCATTCCTGATCTCAAGCCGGTGGCCAAGCGTGGTGCCAAGCGCGCCAAAGCCGAAAAAGATGTATTCGGTGTCCGTGGCCAACTGAGCCCTGAAGAACAGGAAGCCCGCCGCAATCGTCTCAAAGCCCTGATCAAGCTGGGTAAGGACCGCGGTTACCTGACCTACAGTGAAATCAACGATCACCTGCCCGATGATCTGGTGGATGTCGAAGCCATTGATGGCATTATCGGCACCTTCAGTGACATGGGTATTTCGGTTTACGACCAGGCTCCCGACGCTGACACCTTGCTCATGAGCGATAACGCGCCCATGGCATCCAGCGACGATGACGTCGAGGACGAAGCTGAAGCCGCTTTGACGACCGTGGATTCCGACTTCGGTCGCACGACTGACCCTGTGCGTATGTACATGCGCGAAATGGGTTCGGTGGAACTGCTGACCCGCGAAGGCGAAATTGAAATCGCCAAGCGTATCGAAGATGGCTTGAAGCACATGGTGATGGCTATCGCCGCGTGCCCAACCACAGTTAACGAGATCCTGGCCTACGTTCAGCGTGTACGCGAAGGCGTCATGCAGATTGACGAAGTGGTTGACGGTCTGGTGGACGATGATGGCGAAGAATACGCCGGTTCCGGTGTCACCGCTGACGACGAGGACGAAGGTCCAGCCGGCGGCATGAGCAGCAAGCAGATTGAATACCTGCGCAACAAGTCGCTCAAGAAATTCGACATTATTGGCGAATGGTTTGACAAGATGCGCGTGTCCTTCGAGTCCGAAGGTTACAAGAGCGCAGGCTATGTGCAAGCCCAGGAAACCATCCTGAATGAATTCATGGGCATTCGCTTTACCGCCAAGATGGTGGAAAAGCTGGCCGATACCATGCGTGAGCAGGTTGCCATCGTGCGTCAGCACGAGCGCGAAATCCTGAACATCTGTGTGGATCGTGCTGATATGCCACGTGCACACTTCATCAAGGCTTTCCCCGGCAACGAAACCAATCTGGATTGGGTGGTGCAGGAGGTGGCTGCAGGCCATCCTTACAGCTCGATTCTGGAGCGCCACATCCCTGCCATTCAGGAAGTTCAGCAAAAGCTGATCGACCTGCAAACCAGCGTTGTGCTGCCTTTGAAGGACCTGAAAGAAGTCAACAAACGCATGACCACGGGCGAAGCCAAGGCACGTAAAGCCAAGCGCGAAATGACCGAGGCCAACTTGCGTCTGGTAATCTCCATCGCCAAGAAGTACACCAACCGTGGCTTGCAGTTCCTGGATCTGATTCAGGAAGGCAATATCGGTTTGATGAAGGCGGTGGACAAGTTCGAATACCGTCGTGGCTACAAATTCTCTACGTACGCTACGTGGTGGATTCGTCAGGCCATTACGCGTTCGATCGCTGACCAGGCCCGCACGATTCGTATTCCGGTTCACATGATCGAGACGATCAACAAGATGAACCGTATCAATCGTCAGATCCTGCAGGAAACCGGCGTTGAGCCCGATCCCGCAACCCTGGCCCAGAAGATGGACATGCCCGAAGACAAGGTTCGCAAGATCTTGAAGATCGCCAAAGAGCCTATCTCCATGGAAACGCCTATCGGTGACGATGACGATTCCCACCTGGGCGATTTCATCGAGGACAACAACACCGTTTCGCCATCGGATTCCGCTTTGCACGGCTCCATGCGCGATGTGGTGAAAGATGTCCTGGATTCCTTGACGCCACGCGAAGCCAAAGTGCTGCGCATGCGTTTTGGTATCGAGATGAGCACTGACCAGACTCTGGAAGAAGTGGGCAAGCAGTTTGACGTTACGCGTGAGCGTATTCGTCAAATAGAAGCCAAGGCTTTGCGCAAGCTGCGTCATCCTAGCCGTGCCGACAAACTGAAGAGCTTCCTGGAAAGCCAGTAAGTCTTTAGCAAGTCTGCTTGAGCAAAATAAAAAACCCGGTCTGAATAAGACCGGGTTTTTTTGTGCTCATTGCCCAGCCTTTTAAAATCTCTTTCCAAGGGTAAGGCGCTGCAGTTGAGAAAAGCTTACTAGGTCTTTGGTCTTGCCTGTCGCAATGAGTTTTTGGTGCTCTTGGCGACACCGTTCGTGCAGATAAGCTTGCCGTTTCAGGATATCAGGATGGATCCAGATCCAGCTTGAATACACAGCCTTTGCCATTCGGCCCGCTTTGTACACTTAAACTCCAGCCTTGCGCCAGCGCTAGTTGGCGTGCCAATGCCAGGCCTATGCCTCTGTGGCCTTCTTCACGCAGTCCTGTCGTCAGTTGTTTGCCCTGGCTGAAGTGGCGCTCAAAGATCAGGATTTGATCTTGCTTGGCAATGCCGGGGCCGTCGTCTTGCAAAGCCAGGACTGAGGGGGCAATCCAGCTCAGTTGCAGCTTGCAGGGAGCGGCGTGGTCGATGGCATTGCGCATCAGGATGCGCAGCAACATGGACAGGGCATAGGGGTCCAAGGTGTAGAGCAAGTGGTCAGGCACCAAATTGCTCCAACGTACTTGCTGGCTATCCGCATCCAGCAGGGCGACGGCCTGCCAGGTCTGTTGAGCCAGCTCGTGGACCTCGACTTCGCGCACATGGCGCTCTGCGGTGTAAGCCAGGCTTTCTGCGGCATCCAGGCTGGCGGTGACGGCATCGGCGTGGACCATCATGCGTTGCAGGCGCTGTTGTTGCGGGCCTTCGGGCAGTTGCAGCAGCAAAAGCTCGCAATCGCTGCGTATGGCAGTCAGCCCTGTACGCAGCTCGTGGCCCAGATTGGCGGCGAACTCGCGTTCATGCGTCAGTAGTTCCTCAACTTGCTCCTGCATGCGATTAAAGGCTCGGATCAGCCGGCCAGCTTCATCATCCTGGTGTTCGGGCAGGCCGGAGCGGCCGGGTGCCCAGTTTTCCAGATGGCGGGACAGGGTCAGCATGGGAGCCACAGCGTGGCGGGCTACTCGACGCCCGAGTAAAAACACCAGCAAAATCGTGGCCGAACCAATCAGGAGCAGAATCAGGCCAAACTCGCGTACTCGGTCTTCGTGAGGGGTGGCGCGATACACCAGATACAGCTGGCCTTGCTCTTTGTCCTGGCGCAGCACGTGCCAGGTGTCACTACCCAGATGAAATTCGTAAATGCCCGGTTCGGGAACACGGGCAAATTCGGGCAAGTTGTCCAGAGTCTGGCCCGGCAAAAACCAATAGCTGTCCAGCTCTGCGCCCAGGGCTTCACTGCGGTCGTAGGCGCTGTCGGGTAAAAGAGTGGGGTTGCGAGCGTAAGAGACCAGCATGGCGTTGACCATCTCGTCTTCCATGCGCGCAAAGGCGACATAGGCCAGTCCCCCCATAATGATGACCAGCAAGGCGGCAATCAGGGTCAGGGCCCAGGATACACGCTGGGTAAGGGTGCTCATGAAGCGGCTGCGGCGCGGGGCTTTGGCCATCCCTTAGCTCTCCTGTTGCAAACGCCAGCCCATGCCGGGCAAGGTTTCAATGGTGCCTGCGCCAGCCTCGGACAAGGCGCGGCGCAAGATATGGATTTGACTGCGCAAGGCTTCTGGCGACGGAGCGCCTTGGGGCCACAGGGTTTTTTCCAGGGAGCGGCGTGTCAGAATGGCTTGCGGGTCGCGTAACAGGGCTTCCAGTAACTGGCGGGCTTTGAAGCTCAGGTGCAGTTCCTGACCGCTGACGCTGACCAGCGCCGTATCCAGGTTGTATTCCAGACGGCCCCAATGCAGTGAGCCGTGCTGCACTTGTGGTGGACCACGTCGCATCAGAGCGCGTAGCCGGGCTTCGACTTCAGCCAGGGCAAAAGGTTTGATCAGATAGTCGTCCGCCCCCAGGTCAAAGGCCGTGAGCTTGCTTTCCAGCTGGCTGCGGGCTGTCAGTACCAAGGTCGGGATGGGGGTTTGACTGGACTGGCGCAGGGCCTGGAGTACACCAAAACCATCCAGACCGGGCAAGCCCAGATCCAGTACCAATGCATCAAAATCCTGTTCTTGCAGCAGTGTCAGTGCACCATTGCCGTCGTAGGCGGCATCCACAGCAAAGCCTTTCAGTTCCAGATAGGTATAAAGATTTTCGGCAATGGTCGTATCGTTTTCAACAATCAGGACACGCATGACAGCTTGTTCCACAAGGTTGGGACAGTTCTTGTGCAGCTTACTGCACTTGGGGGCGATCAGGGTAGACGCAGAAGTACGGGTACCCAGCCATTGATTTGCAACCACTGTGCCAGGGCAAAGACAGGCCAGATCAGGAAGTAAGGCAAGGCATCGCGCAAGGTGCGGGCCAATCCTGTCAGGGACACTTGCAGTTCGTTCGGGCTGTTCCAAAGGCTCAGGCGTGGGATCAGGCGGGGCACGCGCTGGCAGTAGTCCTGATAATTCTGACCAAAGACTTTGTGCAGCAGAACCTGTTCTTCGTCGATCACATTGTTGAAGACGGCGTAGACAAACAAGGCGAGTATGGGGCCAAGCAGCAGGCTGCCGGACAGTGCACCCATGCCGGTGACGGCGCACAGGGAAAACAGATACAGCGGGTTGCGGGTGATGGAGTAGGGGCCTTGGCTGATCAGGCTGGAGCCTTTATGACCGCCCAGGTACAACATGCACCAGCAGCGGCCCAGGACGGCAATCAGGACCAGCCCCAGACCGGCCATGCGGGTGAATTGAAAGACCAGCGAGTCGACCGCCCAGGTGGAGGCGAAGAAAGGCAGAATCACGACCATCAGGCCACCAAACACCCCCAGGCTGCGGCGACGTTGTACCTGAATGCTGGCCAGATGTTCCCAGGCCTCTGCAACCGTGGCGCGTTCGCTATGGGAGGCTGACCAGCGTTCGGGATTCACGATCAAGGGGTAGAAGGCGATGCTGCCCAGCAACCAGACAAGCGCCAGTGAGGCAAACACTTGAGTCAGATTGATACGCTCTTGATCCGCTTCCAGCAAGCCCAACAAAAAGGCGCAGATCAAACCGGCCAGCAGGCCCCCCCAGCGCAGGCGGGCCTGGTTCAAGGCCCAACCGGCAAAGTACAGGTGTAGCAAGCCAGCGCCCACGGCGACGATGGCGCCCACTTCCAGCAAGGGTTTGATCTCGGGTATCTGGTGATACAGCGATTCCAGGCTTTGGGAGGCGGCGGAGTATTGCAGAAGCAGCATCAGCAAAGGCACGGCCAGGAACAGGCTGGTGCCCAGCAACAGGATGCGTTTGCCTGGCAAGGCCTCTTGTCCGCGCAGCTGGCGCAGTTTCCAGGCAGCCAGGAACAAACCCGCGGTGGCAATCAGGCCGGTCAGCAGACCTTGAGCCTCTTTCATTTCATGGGCCATATGGCCAGGTTGCTGGCTGGAGGCCAACAAGGGATTGAGCGGAGACCAGTCCTGGGTCAGGCTGGCCAGCCAGAGAAACAAAAAGGTCACTCCCACAACCTGCGTCAGCAGGTAGAACAGGGAGTTGCGTTGCACCAGGGTTGATGTGCCGGACATAATCAAATCTCGCCAAGAAGAGGGGGAGCCGGGGCTGGCTTCCTACTGACGGGATCAATGTATCGTTGGCACCGTAAAATCCGCGTTAAATCGAAAAAACGTGTGCAGATATTTTTTGGGTAGACGGAAAAGAGTCCCTGGCGGCGGTTGTAATGATTGGACTTGCCCGCCAGGAACCGGCTTCAGTTCTGTTTAGTGATCGCGCTGATGGACGCAGCGGCCTGCGCTGTAGCTGGCTTGAATGCAGCGATCGTCACCCAGCAGGGCCAGCATGAACAATTGCTCTTCCAGCGAGTTCAGCATGGTGCTGCGGCGGGCCATCAAGGGGGTGGCCTTGGGGTCCATCACAATAAAGTCCGCCTCGGCACCAGGAGCCAACGTGCCGATTTGACCCTGCATGTCCAGTGCCCGCGCGGCTCCTTCGGTGGCCATGTAGAACATGGATGCGGCGGTCAGATGGTAGTTGTTCAGACGGGCCACTTTGTGGGCCTCGTTCATGGTGCGCAGCATGGAGAACGACGTCCCGCCGCCCACATCGGTGGCCAGGGTGTGCAGCACCTTGCTTTGGCGAATGGACTGGAAATCGAACAAGCCAGAGGCCAGGAACAGGTTGGAGGTGGGGCAGTGGGCGGCGATACTGCCGGTATCGTGCATGCGAGCGCGGTCCTGTTCGTCCAGCCAGATACTGTGGCCGTAGATGGCGCGGGGGCGTAGCAGACCAAAGCTGTCGTACACGTCCAGATAGCTGCGGTTCTTGGGGAACAGCTCGCTTACCCATTTGATCTCGTCCTTGTTTTCTGCCACGTGGGTTTGCAGAAACACATCGGGATAGGCGCGGGCCAGTTCACCACAGGCGGCTAATTGCTCCGGGGTGGAGGTGGGCGCAAAACGGGGTGTCAGAGCGTACAGTTGGCGGCCCTTGCCGTGCCAGCGCTTGATGAGGTCTTCCGAATCGCGTGCGCCTGACTCGGCAGTATCTTGCAGATAGTCCGGGCAGTTGCGGTCCATCATCACCTTGCCTGCAATCATGCGCAGATTGCGCTCGTGGCTTTCCTCAAAGAAGGCATCCACAGATTGGCGGTGCACACTGCCGTAGACCAGGGCGGTGGTGGTGCCGTTGCGCAGCAGTTCGTCCAGAAACACGCCAGCCACTTCGCGGGCGTGTTCGCTATCGCCAAAACGACCTTCAGTTGGGAAGGTATAGGTTTCCAGCCAGGGCAACAGGCCGCTGGAGGGGGAGGCAATAATGTCGGTTTGCGGGAAGTGCAGGTGGGTGTCGATCATGCCTGGCATGATGATTTTCCCGCTCAAATCCATGGTCTTTGTATCGGCAGGCAGGCTCTGCGACAGTTCGGCCCAGTCGCCACAGGCCTGAATCTGGCCTTGTTCGTTGACCAGCAGCAGGCCGTCACTGTGATAGCGCACGGCTTCGGAAGGATCTTCCAATGTGGCAGGGTCCGCGACAAAGTACAGCAGTTGGGCACGGTAGGCGCAGGCGGAGTGTAAAGAGGTAGTCATAGTGTCCTTGAAGTCGAGGTCGCATCAGCGACTGAGCTGGCCCATTTCATAGGCGTGGGCCAGCAATTCGGCGGCGACAGCCACGGCAATAATCGAGGGGGCCTTGCCCTTGATACCTGGCACGCCAATGGGGCAGACCAGTTTCTGAATACGGGACTCGGGCATGCCGCGTTGCTGCAAGCGGCGCTCGAATTGACGACGTTTGGTCATGGAGCCGATCAGGCCCACATAGGCCGTATCGGGCCGGCGCAAGATCTTTTGGCACAGAGCCAGATCGAGGCCGTGATTATGCGTCATCACCAGAAAATAGCTATTGGTCGGGGCTTGTTCGATCAGCGCATCGGGGATGTCGGTAATTTCCAGGCTGACATTGCTGGGTACCTGAGCGGGAAACAGTTCAGGGCGTTCGTCAATCCACAGAACCCGGCATGGCAGGGTGCCCAGAATCTGCACCAGTGCCTCGCCCACATGACCGGCCCCAAATAGCAGAATGGTCAGGGGCGGGGGCGGCAGGTCCTCCATCCAGACGCCTTGCGAGCCGTCGTAGTCCAGCCGGGATTCGTCCACAATTGAAGGGCTGTGGATATCAACCTGCTTGCTGCCATCCGACAGCAATTGTGAACGGCGGCTGGTCGCCTGACCGGCCCGCACGGCGCTATCGAGCTCTTCCAGCCAGCTCAGATCCTCGGCACCCAGGGTCTCGTACAGCAAGGTCACGACCCCGCCGCAACATTGACCCAGGCTGGGACCCAGTGGCAGGCGGCTCATGCTCCAGCCGGGACCGGAGGATTGGCTGAGCATGACACGGGCCTGTTCTGCCGCTACCCATTCCAGGTGCCCGCCACCAATGGTTAACCACTGCTCAGTTTGGCTGAACAGCATGGCCGTGCCCGTGGTGCGCGGGGTGGAGCCTTTGGCCAGCGCCACCGAGCACAAAACCAGCCGCTCGCCCGCTTTTACACGGGCGAGGGCAAGAGATGGCCAGCTACTCATTTCGCTTTGCGAATAGCCGCAACAGCCCGCATGACGGCTTCCGCAGTCGCAGGTGCGTTCAGCACGGGTTCGATCTGGTAGTTGCCTACACTGGCAACGGCATCACGAATCGCGTTAAAGACGCAGAATGGCAACAGCAAAGGGGGTTCGCCCACGGCTTTGGAGCGGTGAATCGAATCCATGGCGTTGCGGCCATCGAACAGATTGACGCGGAAGTCCATGGGGCAGTCGCTGATGGCCGGGATCTTGTAGGTTGACGGCGCATGCGTGGTGAGCTTGCCTTGAGCGTTCCACACCAGTTCTTCTGTTGTCAGCCAACCCATGCCTTGAATAAAGGCGCCTTCAACCTGGCCAATATCCAGGGCCGGATTGATGGATTTGCCCACATCGTGCAGCACGTCAGCACGCAGAAGACGAGATTCCCCGGTCAGCGTGTCGATCAGCACTTCAGCGACGGCAGCCCCATAGGAGAAGTAGTAGAAGGGATTCCCCTTCATGACTTTGGAGTCCCAGTGCAGGCCGGGGGTGGCGTAAAAGCCGTCGGACCACAGCTGGACGCGGGCCTGGTAGGCGTGCTCAACCAGTTGAAAGAAGGGCATGGTCTGGCCGCCGATCTCGACCTGACCCCGCTCGAATTTCACGCTGGACTCTTCAACCGAAAACAACTGGGCCGCTACCGTCGTCAGACGCTGGCGAATCTGGTAGGCCGCATTCTGGGCGGCTTTACCGTTCAAGTCCGTACCTGTGGATGCCGCCGTGGCCGAGGTATTGGCCACTTTGGTGGTATCGGTGGCCGTGACCCGGATGTGCTCCAGATTCAGGCCCAGTTCATGGGCTACCACCTGGGCGACCTTGGTGTTCAAACCCTGGCCCATTTCCGTGCCACCGTGGTTCACCAAAACCGTGCCGTCACGGTAGACGTGGACCAGAGCACCAGCCTGGTTGAAGGCGGGTACGTTAAAGGAAATACCGAATTTCACCGGGGTCAGTGCCAGACCCTTTTTCAGTACCGGGCTGCTGGCATTGAATTCACGGATGTGTTCACGGCGCTGACGGTATTCGCTGGTTTCCTCCAGCTCGGCCACCAGCTCGTGAATGACGTTATCGACCACGGTCTGGTCGTAAGGCGTCACATTACGGTCTTCTTTGCCGTAGAAGTTGATGCGGCGCACATCCAGCGGATCTTTGCCCAGACGGCGAGCAATTGTGTCCAGCGCCACTTCCATGACCAAGGCCCCTTGCGGACCACCAAAGCCTCGAAAGGCCGTATTGGATTGGGTATTGGTGCGGCCACACAAGGCGCTCATGTCTACATCGGACAGGTAGTAGGCATTGTCAAAGTGACAGATGGCGCGGGTTGCCACGGGGCCGGACAAGTCGGCGGAAAACCCCGAGTTGGCCGTCATGTCCAGACGGGCACCCAGCAGGCGGCCTTCGTCGTCGTAGCCAATATCGTATTCATAGTAGAAACCGTGACGCTTGCCGGTAATCATGAAGTCGTCGTCGCGGTCCAGGCGCAGTTTGATCGGGCGTTGCAGCTTGACGGCGGCCACACTGGCCACGCAGGCGTACAGGGCCGATTGAGATTCCTTGCCACCGAAACCACCACCCATGCGACGGCATTCCACGTGTACCTTGTGTGCACCAACGCCCAGACAGTGAGCAACCAGCTGCTGCATCTCCGAAGGGTGCTGGGTGGAGCACCAGATATGCACGGCGCCGTATTCCTTGGGCACGGCGTAGGAAATCTGGCCTTCCAGATAAAACTGCTCCTGACCATTGCACTGGAAGGTGCCTTGCAGGCGGTGTGGAGCCGATTCCAGTGCTTTTTTGGCGTCGCCTTGTTTCAGGCTCATCAGGGGCAGAACACCGGCATTCGCGGCCTTGGCTTCTTGCGGAGTCAAGATGGCAGGCAGCTCTTCATAGGTGATCTTGCCCAGACGCGCTGCACGGCGTGCCTGGTCGTGGGATTTCGCAATAACCGCAAAAATGGGCTGGCCAAAGTAATGCACCACGCCATCGGCCAGAATGGGGTCGTCATGCAGAATAGGGCCACAATTATTTGCGGCGGGAATGTCGGCAACCGTCAGGACGGCAATGACACCGGGCGCTTGACGCACAGCTTCCAGATCCACGTCCAGCAAACGGGCATGGGCTTTTTCCGACAGGCCCAGCGCAATATGGGCCGTGCCCTGCAATTCAGGCAAATCATCGGTATATGTGGCCGTGCCGCTCACGTGCAGGTCTGCCGACTCGTGCAGAAAGGACACGCCGACTCGTTGAGCCGTGGCGGTGTTCAGGTGGTCGATATTGTCAATTTTCATCACAAAGTCTCCAGGCTGGCTTGAGCTCGGTGAAAGACATTCAGCTGGGCGGGACTCAAAGCGTTTTCAGGGTGGGTTTCCAGGAAGAAGCGGTACAGCAAATTGGCCGCACTTTGATTGCGGTATTCGCTGCTGGCACGCATATCGCTCAGGGCCTGGTAGTCCTGTTGCAGCGCTTGCATGGCAGCTTGTACGTTTTCCTCGTTCCATTCCTGACCTTGCAGCACTTGCTCGGCGTGGCTGGCTCGTTTAGGGGTGGCAGCCATACCGCCAAAGGCGATGCGAGCCTGTTTGACGATCTTGCCATCCAGTTCCACCGCAAAGGCGGCGCACACGGCAGAAATGTCCTGGTCGAAACGCTTGGACAGCTTGTAGGTACGGAATTGCCATTGTCCCTTGTTGCGTGGGACCAGCAGTCCTTGCACGAACTCGCCCGGTTCCATGGCGGTTTTCTGGTAGGCCAGATACAGATCTTCCAAAGGCAGCACGCGCTCGACTGCGCCTTTGCGCAGCACCACACGGGTACGCATGGCAATCAGGGCGGGCATGGAGTCCCCAATGGGCGAGCCGTTGGCCACGTTGCCGCCCAGGGTACCGGCGTTGCGGATAGGGAAGGAGGCAAAGCGTTGGCGCAGTTCTGTCAATTCGGGGTGGTCTTTGATCAGGGCGTCAAAAGCGTCGTTCAACAGCACGCCTGCACCGATATACAGATCGTCCTCGGTGGTTTTCAGTTCGCGCAGCTCGGCCACCTGACCGATATAGATCAGATGTGGCAAATCGCGGAATTGCTTGGTCACCCATAGGCCGATATCGGTGCTGCCAGCCAGAATGCGGGCTTGCGGATATTGCTCGCGCAGCTGGGCCAACTGGTCCAGCGTGCGGGGGGCGTGGAAGGTCTGGCCCTGGTATTCATAGGCCAGCATGCCGTCCTGACGAATGGCACGCAGCTTGTCTTCAATGGATTGGCGGTCCATGCTGACAGCCGGATAGCTGTGCATGGCTTTGGCTGCATCAATAATGGGGCGGTAGCCGGTACAGCGGCACAGATTGCCCGAGAGCACATCGTCGATCTGTTCCCGGGAAACCGGCCCGTCTTCGGGCGAGTGCGTCATGTACAGGCCCCACAGCGACATGATGAAGCCAGGCGTACAAAAGCCGCACTGGGCACCGTGCCAGTCCACCATGGCCTGTTGCACGGGGTGCAGGGTGCCATCGTCCTGGCGCAGATCCTCAATGGTGTAGAGCACCTTGCCGTCCAGCGTAGGCAGCAGCTGGATACAGGCGTTTACGGCACGCAATTGCAGTTGATTGTTCTGGTCCAGTTCGCCAATCATGACCGTGCAGGCGCCGCAATCACCCTCGGCACAGCCTTCTTTGGTGCCGGTGCAGTGCAGATCCTCACGGATATACTGTAAAACGGTTCGCGTGGTTGGGGCCTGAGCCACTTCCTGTACTTCGCCGCGATAAATAAAACGAATTGGTCTTGTCTCCATGATCTCACTCGACTGGTTTTTTACGGATCGAAGATAGCATTTGCTTAGGATGCGAACATTTGCTTGGAATGATGTTCACTATATAGGCGTATGAGTGTCTACACCGATCAACGAGGCGGGCCAGCGCTTGTATTATTTAAACCATGCCAAAATTACGAGAACAACTAGATCTACATTTGCTGCGGGTATTGCAGTCGCTGCTCAAGGAGCATAGCGTCTCGCGTACGGCTATCCGCTTGGGCATGTCCCAGCCAGCCGTTAGCAATGCCTTGCGGCGCTTGCGCGAAATCACGGGCGATCCGATTTTGCTGCGCGGTAAAAAGGGAATGGTGCCTACCGAGCGCGGTCCTTTTTTGCTGGCACATGCCACGGAAGCCTTGCAAGCTATCGAGCGAATTTCTGCCGCGGCAGAGCCCATGGACCCCAGTCAGTCTACCCGCGTTTTCAATCTGGGCGCGCCGGATTATCTGGATGGTGCTTTTATCCCGGATATTGCGGAGCGGGTGCGTCGTCAGGCGCCGCAGGCCCGACTGGTGGTCCATACCATCAATCCGGACCTGGATTACGTACAGGCCTTGGAAGAGGGCGAACTGGACGTGGTGATCGGTAACTGGCTGGAGCCTCCGGAAAAGCTGCACCTGGCGCGTCTGTTTGATGACGAGGTGGTCTGTATGCTGGGCCGCCATCATCCCTTGGCGCAGCGTGGCCTGTCCTTGCAGCATTATCTGGACATGCCGCATCTGGCCCCTTCGGCTCACGTGACGGACAAGCGCGGCTTTATTGACGGTTGCCTGGCCGAGCAGGGCATCAGCCGTCACGTACAGATGGTCGTGCCGTATTTCGGCCTGGTTCCGGGGATTTTGAGTCGCACGGACATGGTGTTCACCACGAACCGCCAGTTTGCCGAGTACTATGCCCGCATTCTGCCAATTACCGTGTTGCCTTGTCCGGTTCATTTTCCACTGATGCGCTTTTATCAGCTGTGGCACCCGCGCACGCATAATGCGGCAGAACTGCTGTGGTTCAGGCGTTGCATTGCCCAGGCCGCAGGCAGATTGGATGGATTATCAGAGGGAACTCCATGAGCTTGAGTATTGATTTGAATTGCGACATGGGCGAGAGCTTTGGCCCCTGGGTCATGGGCCATGACGAGCAGGTGATTCCGTGGGTGACGTCGGTAAATATCGCCTGTGGCTTTCATGCCGGAGATCCGGGCACCATGCGTCAGACGGTGGCCCTGGCCCTAAAGCATGGCGTGAAGCTGGGCGCACATCCCGGCCTGCCGGATCTGGCCGGTTTTGGTCGCCGGGTGATGGCGGTTACCCCCGAGCAGGTGTATGACATGGTGGTGGTGCAGGTGGGAGCCCTGGCTGCCGTTGCCCGCACCCAGGGTGCTGCTTTGCATCACGTCAAGGCACATGGTGCTCTTTACAATATGGCCGCCCGTGATGGGGCCTTGGCAAAAGCCATTGCCCAAGCTGTGGCCGATATTGATCGCAGCCTGATTCTGTATGCGCTGGCAGGCAGTGTGCAAGTGCAGGCCGGTCGTGATGCGGGTTTGACGGTGGCTCAAGAGGTGTTTGCCGATCGCAGCTATCAGGACGATGGCAGCCTGACCCCTCGTCAGCAAGCTGGCGCCATGATTACCGATGCCGATCAGTCCGTACAGCAAGTGATGCAGATGATAGAGCAAGGCACCGTTACCAGTCTGTCGGGTAAAACGGTGCCTTTGTCTGCTGATACCTTGTGCCTGCATGGGGATCAGGCGGGGGCGGCCGAATTTGCGCAGCGTTTGCATCAAGCCTTCGAGCAAAGCGGCGTGCGCGTTCAGGCTGTCTGATTACTCCTTGTGTTCAGGCAGGTTGCGGCGCGCGGTATCGGTGCTGGCCAGTTCTTCCAGCTCCTTGGTACTCATGGTGTTGTACATTTCCAGCGATGCCCCTTTCAGACTGGCTACCGGAGTTTCCCCGCGTTTGGCGGACAAGGCTGCACCGGCAGCTTTTTGTTGGGCTTGAGATAAAGCAGGCATGAAGCACCTCCGTTAAAGAAAAGTGGTCATGCCTTTAGTGTGCCAAATGAAAAAGACGGCAAAGCAAGCAAATGTGAGGCTTGTTTGCCGTCTTGAACAGACGCCGGGGGGATGGCCGGATCAGGACACTTTTCGTTTCTGAATCAAGTACATAGCCATACCAAAAACCAGACCCCAGAAGGCACTGCCGATATTGAGCAGGCTCATGCCTGACGCGGTGGTCAGAAAGGTGACCAGGGCGGCGTCACGGGTGTCTGGGGCTTCCAGCGCCATGTGGATGCTGTTGCCTATGGTACCCAGCAAGGCCAGACCGGCAATGGCCGCAATCAGTTCGGTTGGGAAGGCGGCAAACAGGCTGACCACGGTGGCACCAAAGATACCGGCGGCAAAATAGAAAATCCCGGCCCAGACACTGGCGCGATAACGCTGACGCGGGTCCGCATCCACTTCGGGAGTCATGCACAGGGCGGCGCTAATGGCGGCCAGATTGTAGGCGTAGCCACCGAAGGGGCCAAAGATCAGGCCCACAATCCCGGTCCAGCTAATGACAGTGGAGTTGGGCGCATCGTAGTTATGCGCCTTCAATACAGCCACGCCCGGAATGTTCTGCGAGCTCATGGTGACGATGAAAAAGGGAATGCCTACACCAATGAGCGCCGTCCAGGAAAACTCGGGCCAGACCAGCACCGGCGTGGCGGGTGTCCAGCTCAGAATTTCCATTTTCAGCAAACCTTGCATGGCAGCAATCGTGACACCGGCCACCAGTGCCAGCGGCACGGCGTAGCGGGGCGACCATTGGCGCACCACCAGAAACACAATGAACATGCTCAGGCACAGCAGCCATTGGGTCTGCATGGCACCGAACAGATCCAGGCCAAAGCGCAGCAAGATGCCGCCCAGCATGGCGCCGGCAATGCTGCGCGGCATGTACTGCATCAACTTCTGAAAGCTGCCGCTAAGACCGCAAATGGTGGTCAGCAGGGACGAAAACAGGAAAATGCCCACGGCCTGGGACATGGGCAGGCCCACCAGACCCGTGGCCAGCAGCGCAGCGCCGGGGGTGGACCAGGCAGTCAGAATTGGAATCTTGTAGCGCAGCGACAGACCTGCCGACAGCAGGCCCAGACCAATACCCAAAGACCACATCCAGGAGCCCAGCTCGGCGGTGTTGGCACCGGCCGCTTGAGCGGCCTGAAAAACAATGGCAGCAGAACTTGTGTAGCCCACCAGCACGGCAATCAGCCCCGCCGACATGTGAGAAATCTGGAACCAACTTAATAAGCGCTGCAGATATCCGGGGCGGGACAGGTGTGTGGAAGACATGGATGCGTGTGGTGAGGGTAGTAGGGACTTAAGAAGAATGGGTTTGGCTCAAGTAACGGCTGGGGGTTTCGCCCAAAATAGATTTGAAAACGGTAATAAAGGCACTGATAGAGGTGTAACCCAATTCCCTGGCCGTGCTCTTTACGGACATTCCCGAACCCAGTTTTTGCAGGGCCAGCATAATCATGAATTGTTGCCGCCAGCGCCCGAAGCTCATCCCTGTGTGTTTTAGCATATGTCGGGCCAGGGTGCGCTCACTCATGGCCAGTTCTTTTGCCCAGTCGGCCATCGTAGGGCGCGAGTCGGGCTGTTGCAGCATATGTTGCGCAATCGTCTGCAAAACTTTGTCCTCGGGCACCGGTACATGCAGCTGCCGGGTAGGCATTTGATTCAAGGTTTCCAGCAGCACCAGTGCCAGACGGTGCGTCTGGCTGCCCGGCTCGTAATGGGGATTCAGATCACTTAAATGAATGATCATCTCGCGCACCATGGGGCTCAGGTCCAGGGTGCTGCAGTGATCGGGCAGTTCATCCAGACCGGGCTGTATGTACAGGAAATGAATCAGGGCCTGATCGTCGGCGCGGGCACGGTGACGGATACCCATCGGCACCCAGACGGCGCACAGCGGCGGCACCATCCAGTAGCCCTGGTCGGTTTGCAGGGTGACGGAGCCATATTGCGTCATGATCAGCTGTCCATTGGGATGGGTATGCAATGGATTTTCAGTATTGCTGCCCATCGCCATCTTGATGCTGAAAATAGGCCCGCCTTGCGGATTGGAGCTAAAACTCATGCTTTGTCTGGTTTGAGGTATAAGTTGTCATAATATCCTGTTTGCGTCGGCATCGAAACAGGATAGAGTAGGGTTTTCACCTACTGGCTACATTTCATGTCCCTCTCTCGACTCTCCTGGCTCTCCCACCCCTTGCTGGTGTTGATTGGCGTCTTGCTGATTGCCGGCAATCTGCGAGCCCCGATCACGGGTATCGCCCCCTTGCTGGAGCTGATCCAGGCAGACCTCTCCCTGTCGTCCACGCAGGCCGGTCTGCTGACCGCCATGCCCTTGTTCATCTTTGCGGTGGTCTCCTTGCTGGCCGCCTCCATGGCGCGGGTGGTGGGCTTGTCCCGTTCCTTGTTTATTGCTTCCGTACTGATTGCGGTAGGTGTGGTGGTACGTATCCTGGGCGGCACGATAGAGTTGTTTGCCGGTATCGGTTTGCTGGCTATCGGGATTGCCTTGGGTAATGTGCTGTTGCCTTCTCTGGTGAAACGTCATTTCCCCATGCGCATCAGTTTTGTGACGTCGCTGTACGTTTTGTTCATGGGTCTGGTCGCGGCGTTCAACTCCGCGATGGCGGTCCCTATGGCGGAGTGGACAGGCCAAAGCTGGCGCTGGTCGTCCCTGATGGTGGTCGGTGTGATGGCATTGGCTAGCGTAGTTGTCTGGGCTACCCAGTTGGGCGCGGATCGACGTGCGGCACAGAATACGCCCGCTGGCGCGGCAACCAGTTCTTCGGTGTGGCGTTTGCCCCTGGCCTGGCATATCACCCTGTACATGGGTTTGAACTCGGTGGCTTACTACATGATTGCCAGCTGGTTGCCTGTGATGCTGGTGAACTATGGCTTTGAGCCGGATCATGCGGGCCAGATTCATGGTTTGATGCAGTTGGCTACCGCCGTACCGGCCTTGCTGCTGATGCCCGTGTTGAGCCGTGTGCACGACCAGCGTGCGGTGGCCTTGGCGGGTGCCTTGTTGCAGACCCTGACTTTTGTGGGCTTTCTGGTCTTGCCGTCCTGGTCCTTGCTGTGGGCGGTGCTGTTTGGCTTTGGTAGTGGCAGCGTATTCCTGATTGCCTTGGCCTTGATTGGGGTACGTTCTACGTCTACTTCGCAGGCGGCGTCCCTGTCGGGTATGGCGCAGTGCATGGGCTATTTGCTGGCCGCGTTTGGGCCTCCCGCCATGGGCGGTTTGCATGACCTGTTCAATAGCTGGGGCTGGGCCTTGGGCTTGTGCATTCTGGTCAGCTTTGGAATGGGCTACGCCGGTTGGTTGGCGGCTCGCCCCGCAGCTGCAAGCAAAGCCTGAGCTGAATTGCTGAAAGCCAGGTAGTCGGACCTCCGAGAGAGGGCCAAACAAAAGCGGCCTGTAATTGAAATACCCTTAGGGGCATCCAATTACAGGCCGTTTTGTTTTTTGGGTTACTGGCAGAGTTCAGTTTTGCAAAGGCTATTCCTGTGTTCAGCTTCTGTCGCCTACGACAAAATTGCCTGCTCCGAGTCACCCGCTCTGAGGTCTGACTATTCTTTAATGCGCAGCGAAATGGTGTGCAAGGCCAGGCCACCCAAGGCCAGCAAGGCACCTACCCAGGCGGTCGAAGTCCAGCCCCAGCCAGCGGCAATCGTCAAACCACCCAACCATGCACCTAGCGCATTGGCCATATTGAAAGCCGAGTGATTCAGCGCAGCCGCCAGTGTTTGGGCATCACCTGCCACGTCCATCAGGCGAATCTGCAAAGCGGGGCCCAAGGCCACCAGGGTGCCAATCAGCATGATGTTCAAGGGTCCAAGGATTGGATGGTGGGCCGTGATCATGAACAGCAAGAGCACGCCGGTAGCCCAGATCAGAACCAGGCGAATGCTGCGATCCAGGTAGCGGTCCGCATAGCGGGCGCCCAGTAAATTGCCCAGCACCATGCCAACGCCAAACAAGGCCAGCACGACAGGGATGGCGCTGACCGACAGGCCCGCCAGTTCCATCAAGGTGGATTTTACGTAGCTGAACACCGAGAACATGCCACCAAAACCAATTGCGCCTATGCCCAGCGTCAACCAGACTTGCTTGCGCTTCAGGGCCCCCAGTTCGCGCAAAGGGCTGGCCAGCGTGTTGGCGGGAATGAAAGGCACAAAGCGCAGTACCAGCCCCATCGTCAGCAAGGCGATCAGGCTGACGAAGGTAAAGGCCGCCTGCCAGCTCAGCCATTGTCCCAAGGTGGTGGCAATGGGCACACCCAATAAGGTAGCGACTGTCAGACCCAGCATGACGTAGGCCACGGCCTGTGCGCGGCGATGCGGCGGCACCAGGCGAGCGGCTACCAGGGCGGCAACACCAAAGTAGGTGCCATGCGGAAAGCCGGCCAGAAAGCGGGTGATCAACACGGTTTCATAGCTGGGGGCGATCACGGTCAGGAAATTGCCCACGGCATAAGCGCCCATCAAGGCTATTAACAGACGGCGCCAGGGCCAGCGTGCGCCCAGTACGGCCAGTACCGGAGCGCCGATCACCACGCCTAAAGCGTAAGCGCTGATCAAGTGGCCCGCGGTGGGAATATCGATACCCAGATCCTGGGCCACATCGGGTAGCAAACCCATGATGACAAATTCGCCGGTGCCGATGGAAAAACCACCCACAGCCAAGGCCAGAATGGCCAGTAAAACCTGGCGGGGGGATAAGGAAGAGTGCGAAGAAGACAAGATAAACGCCTGAGAATCAAGAAGGGTAGTGTGTCCCACCCGTAAGAGGCCTTATTGTCGCGCAGTCATGGGGCAAGGCTCAAGATTTCTAAGGACGGAATAGGGTCATGTAACTGTAGGGAATTGAAGATCTTTTTAAGTTTTTAATTCTTATTACGTCCTAGCACAAATTAATTTATCAAGCTATAGCGTCAGCCCTAAACAACGTATGCAGATTTTTTTTAGTTTTTTATATAGAATCACGGTATTGGGTGTTTTGTATCCAATCATTTTCCTGTGGTAGCTTTCCCCTGATTTTGCAAGAAATCGGGGGTTTTTTTTATTCTGATTATTTTGGATTTCAATCATTAGTGCATTGAAAGTCCAATGCCAAAGCGGCTGGTCAGCTTGACAGGCGGGCATGTCGGACGAAGTGGCGTCGCAAGGATAATTCATGAATGGGCCAGTGCTGGTTTGCACTTGGCCCATTATTTTTAGCTCGATTTTATCCGGATTTGATTCATTTTATTTAATCGCGTTTTATTGATTCTAATTATGTCCGGTCATATTTGGGTTGGAGATTTGCCCTCGAAAATTCTGGATGGGTGCAGAGATGCTTGCCAGAGTTAAGAACGTCTTTTTGTGCCGTCTATGAGATTTTGTCCGGCTTAATAAAAGAATCAATTTTGCCGATTTGCATAATGTTTATGGTATCGCAAATATAAGAGTTTTTTATATCTCATTATCATATATCTGCTGATTAAAGCCGAGCTTGAGAACTGAGCTCAATAGAGTTTCACGCTTATGAAGATAAATGGAATTGAACTGTACGGACGAAATAGAGCGTTCAAATTGATCGTGTTGTTGTTTGGGTTTGTCGCTATGCGCACGGCACTTTGTTTCAGAGCCTGATCGCTTAATTGACCTGCTAGCTGAGTAGAAATATTCTTTGATATGACTAGAATGTTTAGTGTGGTTAAACGCGCTCAGGGTATTGACCCGATTAAAATTTATTTTTAATTGCAGTTTGTGTCCGAATTTTTACATGATGGGAAGTGGAGAAATATGACGCTGATCTGTTGGGGCTGAACGACGGGGATGGTTTGACATTTGACCATTTGGTGTTCAGTTTTTCTCCCTTGTTCGCTGGCTGGTCTGGGCGGGCGGCTGCGTTAGAATCACTTAGGCAGCACCGCAAAGGAGGTGGTCATGAAAGTTGCATTGGGCCAGATGGCCGTATCCAAAGATTCGCAGGAAAACCTGAGCGCTTGCCTGGGTTTGATCGAACAAGCCTTGCGCTCCGGCGCGCAGTTACTGGTTCTGCCTGAAGGTGTGCTGGCCAGAAATGTGGCCGACCCTGAAGTGGTCCTGAAATCCGCACAAGCCCTGGATGGGGAGTTTGTCAGCCGACTGAGCGCTGCCACCCGTGATACTGATTTAACCGTGGTGTTCTGCATTCATACCCCGGCCGGAGAAGGCAAGGTTTGGAACACCTTGGTGGTGCTGCGCGATGGCCAGGTTCTGGCGCATTACAACAAGCTTCATTTGTACGATGCCTTCTCGGTACAAGAATCACGCTATGTACAGCCAGGTACAGAAATCCCCGCCTTGATTGATGTGGCCGGTTTCAAAGTAGGTTTGATGACTTGCTACGACCTGCGCTTTCCTGAGCTGGCCCGACGCTTGTGCGTGGACGGGGCGCAAGTCTTGCTGGCGCCGTCGGCCTGGCTGAAAGGTCCCTTGAAGGAACACCACTGGCGTGTGCTGACGACGGCTCGCGCTTTGGAAAATACGGCCTATATGGTGGCCGTCGGTGAGTGTGGTGAACGCAATATTGGCCAAAGTCTGGTGGTGGATCCCTTGGGTGTGATCGTGGCCCAGGCGGCAGAAACTCCCACATTGCTTTTGGTTGATCTGGATCGGGAGCGTTTGGCTTATGCCCGTCGCATTTTGCCCGTACTGGAAAACCGTCGCTTTGCTCCGCCCGAACTGGGCTGAACTAGCGGGGTTCAGCCTGCTTTTCTGAATGTCAGATTGACCCGGCCTGTGCCCCATACCGGATGGGCCGGGCCCTCCAGTCTGCGTACCCCATGGAAATTCAATCTGGACGGCCCCCACCAGACCAGCACATCACCATCGCGCAGTCGCAGGGTACGCACCGGGTCGCTGCGTTTTGCGCCGCCCCATAAAAACAAGGCCTCACGTCCCAGGGAGACCGAGACAATCGGGTGCTGCAAGTTGCGCTCGTTTCTATCCTGATGCAAGGACATATGCGCCTGCTCGTCGTAGTAATTGATCAGACAGGTATCGGGTTGAAAAGGGCCCTGGCCCGACTCCTGGGCAATGCGCGTTAATAGTTCCTTGAATATGGCAGGCATGGCGGGCCAGGCCAAACCGCTTTGCGGGTCCGTGGGGCTGTAACGGTAGCCGTGTTCGTCCGATATCCATCCCAGGTCGCCACAACTGCTTTGTGCGGCCGACATACGATGCCCTGAGGGAACCTGCATATGCCGCCAAGGAGCACTGTGCACCAGTTCTTGAACCGCCTGTGCCAAGCTGGCGGCATAGGGCAGGGCCAGCCCCGGAAGGGCGATCAGGCCGGTATCCAGAGTCAGGACGTTGCCGGGAACGGGATCAAACAGGGAGAGCGTGGACATGCGCGATAGGGCGAATAAAGCAGTGACCAGAGTATAGTAATCGGGATTGTATTTTTGCGACTTCCCAGTAGAGGTGTCTATGGTCGAGCTGCTGATTCCACAACGTCAACACAGCATTGGTGCATTTGAAGTGGGGCGCGTTCTGCCCTTTCGCCAACGGCGTATGGTGGGGCCTTTTATCTTCTTTGATCGTATGGGGCCACAAGAGCTGACGGCACCTGTAGGGACAGAAAACGATGTGCTGCCACACCCGCATATTGGCCTGTCTACCGTCACCTATTTATTTGAAGGTGCCATGACACACCACGACAGCCTGGGCGTGGAACAAGAGATTACGCCCGGCGCCTTGAACTGGATGACCGCTGGTTCAGGCATCAGCCATTCCGAGCGCTTTGAGCCCATGCGTACCCAAGGTGGCCGTATGGATGGCATTCAGGCCTGGGTGGCTTTGCCGGAACATAAAGAAGAGCAAAACCCCGATTTTGTGCATTACGAGGCCGAACAACTGCCTTTGATTCAGGACACGGGCCTGGAAGGTCGCCTGATAGCCGGATCGGCGCTGGGTCTGTGCAGCCCTGCCAGTGTGGCCTCACCCTTGTTCTATATGGAACTACGCGTACAAGCGGGCCAGTCTGTCCCCTTGCCAACCGGCCATGAAGAGCGCGCCATTTATATCTGTACGGGCGCGCTGGAGGTAGGCGCTCAACGCTATCGAGCTGGTCAGATGCTGGTCTTTGCCAAAGGCGACAGCCCTCGCATCCTGGCCGAGCAAAACAGCCATTTGATGCTGCTGGGCGGCGAGCCCCTGGGACCACGCCATATCTGGTGGAACTTTGTGTCCTCGCGCAAGGACCGTATCGAGCAGGCCAAGGACGATTGGCTCAATGGTCGCATCAGTCTGCCACCACTGGACGATGAGCAGTTCATCCCTTTACCTGCGGTGTAATGCTCTTTACGTCGATGGTGGAGGTGTTTGACCTTGTACGTGGACCGTGACCTCATGGTGAATCGGAGTGTTGATGGAGCGGGCAATAAAGCAGTATTCACCTACGCGATCGTGAAGCGATTTGGACAAGGCAAGGTCACTGTCCGGTGTGATCGTGACGAAGGGGCGCAATGTAACACTCTTGAATTGCCCAGCCCCGTTAGCCTCTTCAATCATGATGCCGGTAGGGTGGTCTTCATAGGCCGTGACCACAATGCCGGCTTCTGCCGCTATTCCCAGGTACCAAAGCATATGACACTGAGCAATCGATGCCAGGAAAAGCTGCTCTGGGTTCCAGCGGGCTGGGTCGCCTCGAAAGGCAGGGTCTGAGGAGGCAGCAATGGTCTCCAGGCCAACTGCCATCACGTCGTGGTTACGTGAGTAGGAGCGAAGGGTGCGGGTGCCGCTCCCGGTGTTGCCGGTCCAACTGATCAACAGTTCATAGTGGTGCGTTTTCATAGCTCTGCTCAGGCAAAGTGACAAGGAGCAAAAAGAGTAGCAGCGGGGGGCTATCGTACATACAAAAAAAAGCCCTGGAAAGAATCCAGGGCTTTGAAGGCTTGCTCATCAGGCTGGTGGATTTGCCTGTATCCGCTCTATGAGCAGACTGGTTTTTTGATTGACGAGCAAGCCGGGCAAACGGAATAGTACCGCTTGCGCAGCTTGTTTAGGAGGCCAATTGTACGGACTGGCGTCAAGCGAAACAAAAAAGACCAGTTTGATAGCAGGGCTATTGCAAATTGGCTTATAAGCATTGATTGGCGCTGCTTATCCATCAATCACGGGCAGGAATGTTCAAGCCGCGTTGTACTGCCGGGCGGGCCTGAAACTGGGCCAGAACACGGGCCACATTCTTGAACTGCTCGTACTCCACAAGCTCGCCTGCGCCGTAAAAACCGATCAGGTTGGCAATCCAGGGGAACAGGGCAATATCGGCGATGGAGTAGCTGTTGCCCACCATCCAGTCCTTGCCATCCAGATGCTTGTCGATCACACCCAGCAAGCGCTTGGATTCGTTGACATAGCGGTCGCGGGGGCGCTTGTCTTCAAAGTCCTTGCCAGCAAATTTGTGGAAGAAACCCAACTGACCAAACATGGGGCCTACGCCACCCATCTGGAACATCAGCCATTGCAGGGTTTCATAGCGTTGGGCCGGGTCTGCAGAGAGCAACTGGCCGGTTTTTTCTGCCAGGTAGATCAGGATGGCACCGGACTCGAACAAGGCCAGCGGTTTATTGCCGGGGCCATTGGGGTCCAGAATTGCCGGGATCTTGTTGTTGCTGCTGAGCGAAATAAATTCCGGGCTGAGCTGATCGTTGCGCTCAAAGCTGACCAGATGCGGCTCGTAAGGCAGGCCAATTTCTTCCAGCATGATGGATACCTTGACCCCATTTGGAGTGGGCAAGGAATACAGTTGCAGGCGTTCGGGGTGCTGAGCCGGCCATTTGCCGGTGATGGGGAATGCGGAGAGATCGATTGTCATGACGTCCTTCACAATGGGGTGTAGAGGAAGTCTTGATAGTAGCAAGCTGTACGGTGACATACCGTCGCAGCCCGCTCCCCAGTAAGGTATTTGTTCCGCTTAGCGGCTGCGCGGGCGCAAGGGGTCCAGCAAGGATTTCAGGCCATTGTGATCCAGCTCGTGCATCAGGGCCAGTAGCTGCCCTAGCCGCCCGGAAGGAAAGCCTTCACGGGCAAACCAGTTCAGATAATGTCCCGGCAGGTCGGCCAGCAAGCGACCTTTGTATTTGCCGTAAGGCATGGTGGTATTTAACAGGGCAAGCAGGTCGTCGCTGGATTCAAGCATGGGGGCTTAACGTAGATGGTCGGCAAAGAAAGCTAGTGTACGTTCCTGAGCCAGTTTGTAGGACGCTTCGTGAAAATCGGGGCGATGATCGCAGCCAAAACCATGCCCGGCAGGTTCGTACACGTAAATGGCCACATCCTTTTGCGCGTCTTTAATGGTCTGAATGGCGCTGGCAGGGATGGAGTGATCCTGGGCACCAAAATGCATTTGAACTGGAATCCTGGGCTGTTCCTGGGCGTTCTGGGCAATTTGCGAACCATACCAGCAACTGGCGGCTTTCAGGCCTTGCAAGCGGCAGGCGGCCAGCCAGCTCAAGGAGCCACCCCAGCAATAGCCGACAATACCAATCTTGCGCGAACCCAAGGCGTCCACGCAGGCCTGAATATCCAGCAGGGTCTTATCAAGCGCAATGCCGTTGCGCAGTGCCAGACCTGCTTGCACGTCCTCGGCGGTATAGCCCAGCTCTACATTTTTCTCTTGCCGGTCGAACAGGGCGGGAGACAGGACACGGTAGCCTTGCTCGGCAAAGCGTTCGCAGGTGTTGCGTATGTGTTGATTGACACCAAAAATTTCCTGCAACACGATCAAGCCGCGTTCGGCCTGTTCATCGCCTGCGACATAGGCTTTGAAACGGTGCTGGTCTGCGCTGGTCAAGCTAAGCGTACTCATGGCGTGTCCTTTAGCTGTAAAACAATAATTCTCTCTTATAACAGTCGCCCATACTGGGAGGCCAGCCTCAGGACGTTTACAATCCACCCAGAACGGCGGGGGTGTCTGGCTCTCGCCCAAGCCCCTCCTACTTCAATGGAATAATGATGCGTGACGTGCTAATGGACAGTCTGTTCTGGACGATTGTGATGCCCTGGTTCTTGTTTTTAGGGCTATTTCTTGTTCCCAAGAAACCTTCCTGGTTGCGAAACTACGCCTTTCCCGGCGTGTTTATTGCAGTAGGTTTGGGTCTGGTGGCTGGGGTGGCAGTCGGTGTGGGCATTTTCAGCATCGTGCTGGGCCTGATCGCCTTTGCCGTGTGCTACGAAAAGCCGAAAGCCAGCGCCTGAGTCAGGAGCAAACGGTTTGATGAAAAACCATCGCGGCGTGCTGCCTGCGATGGTTTTTTTTGTCGCCGGGCCGCCCCAAGGCGTAGCGTGGAGGGGGGGCTTCAGCCGTCGACTGGCTCGGCAGGCGTATCCAGCGTCAGCAAGTAGAAGGCGACATCCAGCCAGCGGCCAAATTTGAACCCCACTTCCTTGAAGGTGCCCGCATGGGTGAAGCCCAGGCTTTGATGCAGATGGATACTGCCCGCATTGCTGGCATCAATACAGCCTACCAGGGTATGCACATTGGCCAGACGGGCACGCGTGATCAGCTCTTGCATCAGAATCTTGCCCAGCCCTTTGCCGCGGTGCTCCGGGTGCACATAGACACTGTGTTCCATGGTGTATTTGTAGGCGGGAAAGGCGCGGAAGGTGCCCCAGCTGGCAAAGCCCATCAACGTTCCTGCATCGTCAATGACGCCGACCACGGGAAAGCCGTTGGCGCGTTTGGTGGCAAACCAGCTCACCATGGCTTCGGGCGGGCGTGGCACATAGTCGTATAGCGCGGTGGAGTTCACGATGGCGTCGTTCAGAATCGCCAAAATAGCGGCTGCATGCTGCTCTTCATTGCAGTCTATAAAACGCAAGCCGCTTTCGCTGTCTTTCATTGATCCTTTCCTGTCAGGGGGAAGACCAGGGCTTCGTCGCCAATCGCGACGAGGTACTTGGCGGTCCGGGTGTATGGATGGCTACAGCTCAAGAGCGCTCGCTCTGGCCTATCGTGTGGCGTATTTTATTCCACTCTATTGGGTTTCTCATGGGAAATTCCCATTAAGAAAATGTCGTGATTCCCCCTGGTTTGAGGCCATGGATTCTGGCATCCAGACCTACGCCTCAGGAAAAGAAAAACGCGCAGCCCAGGCTGCGCGTTTTTTGCACTCTTGCTGCCTAGGTCAAGGCTGATCTGCTTGCCTACGCACCCATGTCCAGCAATCAATCGTAGCGAGCGGCGATATTGCGTTCACCAATGGCCAGACCCGTGGTCATCCCCAAGCCCGTGTGCATAACCGTCACTTGCGTACTGCCATCGGCCTGCAAGACAGAAAATGGAGCCGGGCCCTTTGCACCGTATACCCCTTGCCAGCGTTGCAGCACCTGCACCGGGCAACCCAGCACGGTTTCTGCCAGAGCCAGCAAGTACTGGTCTGTTTCTTCCTGGTTGAAGGGGCTGGCTTGCTGGCCGTAGTCGTGCGAGTCACCAATAATCAGATCCCCGTCCGGGGTGGGGCTAATCAGCAAATGAATGCCTTGATCCAGCAGGACGCCATGACGTTGCTGTACTTGCTTGCGCAGTGTGTCTGCCAAAGGCAGATCGCTAAAGGCACCATAGTGCAGGCAGGACAAACCTGTCAGCAAAGGTCGGTCCAATGCCCAGCCTGCGTCCTGTGCACGCACTTTCAGCATTTGCAGACGTGTCACCGACGGCTTGACGGTATCGAGCAGTTCGCGATGCAGGCTGCTGTAGTCGTGACCGGGGCACACAAAAATGCTGTTGGCGGTGAAGTTGCCCACGCTGCTGTGTACCTGCCCCTCTTGAGCATAGTGCACATGCGCTTGGGTATACACATCCACGCCCATGGCTTGCAGGCTGCTGGTAATGGCGGGCAGGGCGTCGCGCGAGTAGATCTGCAAATCATCCAGACCTTGCAGCGCGCCGTGGTGATGCCCCAGACGGCCTTCAAAGAGTGTCGCCAGTTCCTTGCCGCTGAGCATCTGGCAGGCCACGCCTTCGTCCTTGGCACGGCCTTGGGCAAAGTCTTCCAGCAGTTCCAGTTCCAGGTGATTGCGTGCCAGGACCAGCGAGCCATTGCTGCGCACATGAAAGCCCGCTTGTGCCGCCAGATCCAGCCACAGACCTCGGCTTTGGCGTGCCAGTTCCATCATGATGCCCGGCGCCTGACCGGTCACCAGTACCTGACCAAAATTACGTATGGTGGCGCCTTGGGCCTGGTGGCTGCGCTCGAGCACAGCCACGCTAAGCTTGCGGCGGGCAGCCGCCCAGGCATGTGCCATGCCCAGGATGCCGCCCCCCACCACGATGACATCGTAGTGTTGTGTGCTCATTACTTCTTGGCTTCCGATTTACCGTCGTAACGTTTGGTCCACTCTTCGATGATGCGCTCGCGGTTTTCAGCGGCCCAGACGAAGTTGTTGTCAATCAGACGCTGGTTCAGGTCTGCTGGCAGGTGCGGGTTGGCCGTGGCGATAGAAGGGATGGCCAGCACGGCAAAGTTGGTCTTGTACAAGTGGTTGGCTTCTTCGCTGGCGGAGAAGTCAGCCAGTTTCTGCGCGGCTTCCAGGTTCTTGGTGCCTTTCATGATGGCAGCGGCTTCAATTTCCCAGCCCAGGCCTTCTTTGGGGAACACCAGTTCCAGCGGAGCGCCTTCTTCTTTCAGGCGAGCGCCACGGTAGTCAAAGGACACGCCAATCGTGTATTCGCCAGCGGCAGCCATATTGCAAGGCTTGGAGCCGGAGTGGGTGTAGGCACCGATGTTCTTGTGCAGACCGTCCATGAAGGTCCAGCCTTTTTCTTCACCAAACAGTTGCAGCCAGGCGCTTACGTCCAGAAAGCCGGTGCCCGAAGAAGCGGGATTCGGCATGACGATCTTGCCAGCGTATTCGGGCTTGGTCAGATCTTCCCAGGACGTGGGCATGGGCAACTTGTTCTTTTCCAGCTCAACGGTGTTCACGCACAGGGCGGCGGCAAAACCGTCCATGCCAACCCAGCTGGGTGGGTTGTTTTGATCGCGCATTTTGGCGTCGATCTTGTCCAGACCCTGCGGGGCGTAAGGCTGCAGCATGTTCTGGCTGGCCATCAAGCCCAGCGAGGAGCCGGCCAGACCCCAGACAGCGTCAGCCTTGGGATTGTTCTTTTCAGCCAGCAGTTTGGCGGTAATGATGCCCGTGGAGTCACGTACCCACTGGATCTTGATATCGGGGTTCTTTTTCTCGAAAGCAGCCTGGTAAGCCTTGAGCTGATCGGCTTCCAGCGCGGTGTAGACGGTCAGGGTCGTAGCGGCTTGAGCCAGGGAAGCGGCGCCCATCAAAGCGGCAGCCAAGGAGCTCAGAACAATGGTTTTCATGGAGAAGTGTCCTTGTGACAGCAAAAGGGGGGTGGGGTTAGAGAGAGTCGCCAGGGCATTCGCCCTGGGCCATCCGCTCGGTGATTTGTTCAACCACGGCAGGCAGTTGGGCAACGGTGTCGATCAGGTAATGCGGTTGGGCGTCGGCGAAGGTGGCTGCGGCGCGATCACGCAGGGTTTGGCGGCTTTCTTCGTCCAGAGCCAGAAATTCCAGTTCGGTCAGTCCGGCGGCATTGCCTGACAGCAGCAAACCTACCGTCCACATACCGGCATTGCGGCCTTCTTCAATGCCGACCGGGGTGTCGTCAATCTTCACGCAGGCACCGACATTCTTGATTTCCAGACGAATGACGTTTTCCAGGGCCATGGCAGGCCAGGGGCGTGCTTGCGGGACTTCGTCAAAGGCGACGTGGTAGTCCACCAGTACTTGTTGGCGGTGGGCGTGTTGCAGCAGGTTGTCCAGAACCAGACGCGGGTAGCCGGAGCAGGAGCCGATTTTCAGGCCTTGGCGGCGTGCCCAGGACAAGGTTTCACGGGCACCGGGAATGGCGGCGGAGAACTCGCCCACGCGTTCGTTCTGCATGGGCAGGAAGGTGTTGTAGATACGGTCTACATCGCTGTCATCGGGTTCGCGCTCATGCAGGGCCAAAAACTGGGCGTGCACTTCAGGCAACTCCAGCATGGCCTTGATGTGATCCCATTTACCGATGCCCATCGCGCTGCGGGCCTGGTCCAGGTTCAGATTCAGATCAAAGCACTTGAAGGCTTCAACCAGAATCTGGGTGGGAGCAAAGGATCCAAAATCCACCAGTGTGCCGGCCCAGTCAAAAATCAGGGCTTCAAGGCGTGGAGTCTGGTGATTTGGCATATCAAGCGATGTATTCGCGCAAGTTGGGGATGACATTGCGGTCCTGTCAGGTTGGAGAAAGAGAAGAAGGGGAGCGCCAGGCCTGGCTGCGGCGCAAGGAAGCGCGGCTCAGAACATGAACCAGGACGCAGACAAAGCCGGAGCTGAGCATGATGACCGTGCACATGGCGGCGGCCGGGCCGATAAAGCCGGCGTCGTCCATATTCATGACCGCTACCGAGGCCAACACGGTTTGCGGGCTGTACAGAAACACGACGGCAGACACGGTGGTCATGGCCGAGACGAACAGGTAGCGCGCCACCGACAGCAAGGCAGGCAGGCACAGCGGCACGGTGACACCCATCAAGGTGGACAGACGCGGAACCTTCAGGGAGGCGGCAGCGGCTTCCAGCTCGCCAGGAATGGCTTTCAGGGCCGTCACAAAGTTCAGATGGGCGCTTGTGTACAGGTGAATCACCGTACACAGGACCAGCAAGCTCATGGAGCCGTACAGACCGGACAAGGGATTGTTGGGGTGGTTGAAAAAGAAGATGTAGCCCAGGCCCAGCACCAGACCGGGAATGGCCATGGGGGCCAGCGCCAGCATTTGCAGCATGCCGTACAAGCCTTTTTCGGACTGACCACGGGCAGGCAGTTTCTCCAGCACCCAGGCGCCCAGAAAGATCAGGGCCGAACCCAGAATGGCGGTAAACAAGGCCATGGTCAGGCTGTTGCGCCAGGCCAGCCAGCCGCCACCGTCCATATTGTTGAAGTCGTAGGACTTCAGGGACAGGCTCAGGTTGTAAGGCCAGAACTTGATCAGGGACGCCCACACCGCCATGCCCACAATGCTCAGAATGGCCAGGGATACCAGTACCAGAACGAGAGTGAAGTAACGGTCGCGCTGACGGTGTGGCAGAGGCGAGTAGGCACTGAGCGAGCCTTGAGCCTGACCGCTGGCACGAGCACGCAGATGACGGTCCAGAAAGAAGGTCAGCACAGCGGGAATCAGCAGCAGCACGCCAATGGCCGCGCCTTTGGAAAACTGCAACTGACCGACAACGGCTTTATAGGCTTCCATGGCCAGCACGTTGTAGGAACCGCCCACCACTTTGGGCACACCAAAGTCGGTGACGGTCAGAGTAAAGACCAGGCATGCGGCGGAAAAAACGGCATAGCGGCTGGCGGGCAGGGTTACCGTCAGGAAGCGACGCCAGGAGTTGGCACCCATGGCGCGGGCAGCGTCATATAGACGAGCATCGGCCAGGGCCAGACCGGTACTGAGAATCATCAGGGCGTGGGGGAAGGTGTAGAAGGCTTCGCCCAGCACAATGCCCCAGAAACCATAAATCGTTTCACCGCCCAACCAGTGACGCAGCAAACCTTGGTTGCCAAACAGGTAGATCAGGGACAGGCCTGGCATCAGCGATGGGGCCAGCAAGGGCAAAAGGCCCAGCGCACGAAATAGTCCGGCACCGCGTATGCAGCAGCGTTGCAGGGCAAAGGCGAACGCGTAGGCAACGGGGATCACGATCAGCAAGGTGGTCACGCCCACCAGAATGCTGCGGCCCACCATGGGCATGAAGCCCGGGGCGCTGATCACCGACCAGAACTGACCCAAACCCACCAGTTGCCCGTCGCCGTCCTGAATGGCGCGCAGCAAGATGAACAGCATGGGCAGGGCCAGGAACAGGACCAGCAGGGCAAACAGGGCAATCAATAAGGCGCGTCGTGCCGCCGAGCCTATCCAGACAGGCAAAACGGGACGGGTCAGGGGATGGTTCTTCACGCTAGTTTCAGCAACGGGCAGGCCATACAGGCTGGTGGAGCGCAGGGACGCCGCGCCAGGCTGTGGTGTGGAATCAATGGTGGGCATGCAGCGCCTCGCTGGGAAGCTGAATGCGGCAGCGACGTGCGGCCAAGGGGTCAAGCAAGCGATCCCCTTGTTCGGGGTTGACGATGGCTTGGACAGTGAGTCCGTCCATGCCTTCGGGGCGCAGAATCAGCTTGTAGTGACGGCCCAAAAACACGCCGTCCACGATGTCGGCCAAAAAGGTATTGGTCGTGGTGGCCGGGCTGCTGTTATCCAGTACCCGAATGTTTTCAGGGCGGATGAAAAGACGTCCTGCTGCAGTAGGCGCTTCCTGACCCAAGTCCAGACGAACGCGCTCGACCAGCACCGAGCAATCGTGCAAGGGCGTAAAGGGCAGCCAGTTGGCTTCACCGATAAAGCCCGCCACAAAGGGATCAGAGGGGGCTCGGTACAAAGCCTGGGGGCGATCAAATTGCACCAGTCGGCCTTTTTCCATCACGGCGATACGGTCCGCCATGACCATGGCTTCTTCCTGATCGTGCGTCACCATCAAGGTGGTGATGGACAGTTGCTTTTGCAGCGCACGCAGCTCGATACGCAGCCGCTCGCGCACCTGGGCATCCAGCGCCGACATGGGTTCGTCCAGCAAGAGCAAGGAGGGTGAGGGGGCCAGTGCACGAGCCAGGGCCACACGCTGCTGCTGACCGCCCGACAGTTGTGCCGGGTACTTGTTTTCCGAACCGGACAGGCCGACCAGATCCAGCATCTCGGAGACGCGTTGACGCACTTGGGTGGCCAGGTTCTTGCGGGGCGACAGGCCGTAGGCAATATTCTGGGCCACGGTCAGGTTGGGGAACAGGGCGTAGGACTGAAACAGGATGCCGTAATCACGCTGTTGAGGGGGCAGGTGAGTAATGTCACGGCCCGCCATCACGATGATGCCTTGATCGGCTTGTTGCAGCCCGGCAATGCATCGCAGCAAGGTGGTTTTGCCACAGCCCGAGGGGCCCAGCAAACACACCAGTTCACCGGCTTGTATATCCAGGCTGACCTGATCCAGGGCGGTAAAGGAGCCGAACTGCTTGTGCAGTCCTTGTATGGTTAAAAATGCGGGCTTGGCGCTCATCCTGGGTTCCGACTTGTCATGAATGTCATGAACGTCAGTATGGGAGTCGGATATGGCGGCACTATGACAGTACAACTAATTTCTGTAATACGAGCATCGGATAATTTGGGCTTTGATTCTTCCCCGAGGAGAGCGGCAGCATGCTGGCTCTGGAACTGAAGTCCTTTCACGCCACGGCTCATTGTGGCTCCATTACCAAGGCTGCCCAGCAATTGGGGATCAGCCAGCCCACCGTGACCTCGCATCTGCGACAGCTGGAAACCCGCTATGGCGTGGAGCTGTTCTATAGGCAAGGCAAGGGGGTGTACTTAAGTCAGCAAGGGGAACGCCTCTTGCCCCAAGTCGAGCAACTGATGCAGCAAGCTGCCCAGATCGATTTCAGTTTGCGTGATCTGCGCGATCTGAAAAGTGGCATGTTGCGAGTGGGCGCGACCGGGCCGTATTACATCATGGCTGTATTACGGAATTTCCATCAGGCTTATCCCGGCGTGAAGATGCGTTTGAGCATTGATAACTCGCAACGGGTCTTGAGTGCCTTGCATGACTATCAACTGGATGTGATTGCGTCCTCGGCGCTGGTTGATGATCCGCGTCTGGTGCGTCTGCTGCTGGCTTCTGATCCCTTGGTGGCCGTGCTGCGAGTGGATCATCCTTTGGCTAACCGGCAGCGTGTGCGTATTGTGGACCTGTGTCGCCATCCCATTCTGATGCGTGAGCCCGGGTCCATGACACGGGAACTATGCTATCAAGTGTTCCGGCAGGCGGGGCAGGAGCCGACGCAGCTGCTGGAGATAGGGAGCCGGGAGGCGATAGGGTGGGGAGTGGTGTGCGGCATGGGGGCCAGTTTGCTGCCCTTGCGTGAAGTGCCTGCGCATCCGGACATTATCAGTGTGCCACTCAGTGATGTCTCGGCTCATTTGAGCGAGTTTGTGTATTGCTTGAAAGAACGCGCGCAGGGCCATGCCATACGCGCGTTTCTGGAGCAGGTGCAGGCCGAGCTGCCTGCACCTGCATAAGGCCAGGATCAAGCCAGTTCGGCCAGACCTTTCTCAAAAGCCTGACGGGCCTTCTGTACAGCGTCGCGCTGTTCCTGAACGGCTTTGCGCTGGCTGGCAATCTGGTCTTCCTGCTGGGCCAGTTGCTCGCTGAAACGCTGACCCAAGGTGCTTTGTGCACTGACGGCAGCCAGGTTGGCGCGGATGCGTTCCTGTTCAGCCACGGTTTCGTTCAGGGCCTCAACGGCCTGATTTTGCGCTTGCTGGGCCTGACTCAGCTGACGACGCAGCTCAATCAGCTTGTCCATCCTGGCTTGTTGCGCGCTGTCCTGGCCGTTTCCACGCCACTGCAGCAGCATGTTCTCGTCGATTTCTTCCAGGCGCAATTCCATATGGTCTTGCAGGCTCAGCTGGGCCGTGACGGTGACCGTCTTGCCCTTGGCAACTTTCACTTTCAGGCGGTGCTCCTGGGCGGTGTCGCTATCATGGGCGTCGGACTTGAAGGTCCAGCCATCCTGACGAGGCAACTGGATCAGCACCGTGCGATCTTCATCGGCCGGAGCCTTGATCTCGTAGCGGAAGTTCTGCAAGCGCGTCCATTCCGAACGGGCAACGCCATCAGTCACACGGGTTTTGCTCAGGCGGTATTCATCCGTTTGCTCTTCGCGGATTTGAACTTTGCTGTCTTGGGCAAAGTAGATCAAACGCTGCTCGCCAGCAGGCAGACCGGCCAGCTCTGCATCACCCACGTGACCGTCCTGTTCATTAAAGACGGTAATAATGCCGGGCGGCAGGCTATTGGCCTGTTCGTTCTTCACCCAAATGGCGGCTGTGGGATAGTCGCCAGCTTGGCCGCTGCGGTAAACCGAGAGGGACTCGGCCTGCAGCGATGTGTCGATAAAGGGCACCGAAACCGTCTGGCCGGTGGGTACGCTTAGCGTTTGTGGCAGGCTAAAGCGCACTTGAGTCTGACCTTCCTGTGCCTGGGTGCTGGCGCCAGCGCCGCCCGAAGCCCACTGTTTGGCCATGTTGCCATCGGCCGCATAGGCGGCGCTTTCCATCATGATGGGAGCGGGTGCGGCTGGAGCCATGCGAGCACGCATGGCCTCACCTGCTGCTTTGCGGGCGTGATTTGCGCTGACAGTAGCCTGGGTGTCAGCTTGCGGCGCGATGGAGCTGCCTACCGCCACCGGCAGTTCAGGGCGCTCGTTCCAGTAACGTTCCAGCAGACGCTGGCGCAGCATCACAGGCGAGCCCGAGCTTAGCGTGACCTTCACATCTTTCCAGTCCTCACCGCTGGTGTTCTCAAAAATGGCCCAGGCCTGCAGGCGGGCTTTGCCGTCCTGCATCATCAGGCGATAGGAGCTTTTCCATACCGGTGCAGGAATCAGGTAGGACAGGCGGGCTGTCTTGGCGTCGGTCTTGTTCAAGACCAGTTGAATATCACGCGACTGCTGATTGCTTTGACCGGCCAGCACTTCGGTGGCCTGCTGCAATTGCTGTTGCAAGGTCTTGTCCAGTACTTCCAGGCTGGTGTCCGGGCCCAATTCCAGGGTCTGGATCTGGCCCTGTTCTGTCAGCACGCTCAAGATGGCCTGGGCGGGATGTTCCTTGGTGGCCGCAGTAGCTTGCACCCCCAGGACGGCACCCCGTACCAGGCGGCCTTGCGAGCTGGCGCTGACTTGCTGGCCGCGCAGCGCTTGTGCCAGGGTGGCGGGCGAGCGCAGGTCTTTGGCCGAGAAGGGCAGGCTGTCAAAGCTTTCTTTCAGTGGGGCCAGACCCGACAAGGTCAGGGAGTCGATGCGGTTCTTGCCATCGACGGCCATCAGGGTTTTCAGAATGTCATCGACCTGGGTCAGGGGCACACGCAACTGAGCGGTGCCGGCTTCAGAGATGGGGATTTGTCGCTCGATCTCGGCCATACCGGCACTGGATAAGGTAATGGACTCGATCTGCTGGGCCCAGGCGGTGCTGGCTGCCGAGCCCATCCAGACCAGGAGCAAGGCGCCGGTCAAAAAGCGCAGGCGAGGCGTACGCGCAGCGTGGGGCACAAAGTGGTTCATAGCGCTTCCTTATTCATCCGTAAGCGAAACAAAGGGTTGAAGCGCATTATGCCTAGCCTTGTGGGGCTCTGTCTGTCATTCGGGTAACAAAAAAATGCCACCGTCCGGCTTTCTCTACCTGGAGCAAAAAATACTTACGTCATCAAAAGCATGCGAGGCTCTGCTAGGATTTGGGCAGCGTAGCTTGTGCCAGCGCGCGTTTATCAATCTGGTGAAGGATCAATATGATGTGGACGTCGTGGGGCAATGCCTGGGCGGGGATGGGAGTTGCTCTGATCTTGGCGGTCTGTTTTTTCTGGCCAGCCCGACACCTGTCCTGGAGCCTGCCTGTAGAGCTGGAGCCTGAGTTGGACGGGCGTTCGCCGCGTGCTCATCGTCAATGGGGATGGGTATGCCAGAGTCTGGCCCTGGTCCTGATGTTATGGGCCGGTTGGCGCTGGCAGTTGACGCCTGCAGCAGTGGCGGCCTGTGTGTTTATCGCCGGTACTGCTCTCTTGGCCTGGATTGACGCGGAAACCGGCTATCTACCTGATCGTCTCACTTTGCCCTTGCTGTGGCTGGGCTTGCTGGTCAATCTGGATTACACCTTTAGCAGCTTGCCCTTGGCGGTGATTGGCGCGGCATTGGGCTACAGCTTGCTGTGGCTGTTAAACCATGTGTTCTTGTTGCTGACCGGGCGTGCAGGCATGGGCTATGGCGACTTCAAATTACTGGCCGCGTTGGGAGCGTGGCTGGGGGCCACCGCCTTGCCGGGAATTCTTCTGGCGGCATCGGTATTGGGCTTGCTGGCGGCTCTGGTCTTGCGCCTTGGTGGGCGTTTGCAAGCCGGGCAGGCCATTCACTTTGGTCCGTATCTGGTCCTGGGAGGCTGGGTCATGCTGTTTTCCTTGCCGCGCATTTTGTAAAACATGATTCGTTTTTTCCACAATTAAACAGGCTGTGCAGGCCTTGTCCGCGCTGCCACAGCAAAAGTTTGGACTCGTATGGGAGTCGTGGTAAAACGTCCGGGGCCAGTCGGGCTGGCGGGAGTTCCGCCCGAGCTGTATGTGGAAGTACAACGCGGTTCCATGGACATTGTCCCGCTGACAAAGCAGACGGGAACCTGAGGATGAAGGCATGATTATTGTTGTTGGCGCCGGTGTGGCGGGCTTAGCGGCGGCGCGTCGCCTGAGTATGCAAGGTCAGGAAGTAACGCTGGTGGCTCCTCAGGAGCCCCAGCCCTCGTTTGGTGAGACCTTGTCCGAACGCGGGGCCGTGGTCTTGACCAGCCTGGGCTGGGCAGGCTGTCTGGATGAGACGGTGGCCTTGCGTTCACAAGGGCGTTTTTCGGTATGGGGTAGCGCAGGATTGCGCACCGTGCAGGATGAAGACGGGCAGGGCTACCTGCTGGACAAGGCCCGTCTGGAGCAGGCGTTGTTTGAGCGCGTGCAAAAAGAAGCGAAGGTCAGTATTCGCCAGACACGAGTTCTGGGCCTGGAGCACCAGCCTGAAGGTGTGGTTGCCAGGCTGGCAGACGGTACCAGCCTGGAAGCTGCTGCTTTAATCGACTGTACTGGTCGTGCAGCCTTGTCCGCCGGAGCGGCCGCCCAGCGTCATCGTCTGGATAGACTGGTCGCTGCCTGGCACGTCTTTGACCTGCCTGAAGGGGCAGAACCCTTGGCTGCTTCCCTGGTAGAAGCCGTCGAGTTGGGGTGGTGGTACTTGTCCCCCATGCCGGGTCATCGCTTGATGGTGGCCTTGTTTTCGGACTCGGATCTTTTGCCCGATGGTTTGAGTCGAGATGGTTCGGTCTGGGCCGGTTTGCTGGGCTGTGCCGATGCGGCACGAGTGCGTATGGAAAGCCTGGGCTTGGATAGTCAGATGGCTGCTCACACTCCTAAAGTCAGCGCTGCTGCCAGCTGCACGGTGTCTTACTTCCTTGAAGGTCGTATCTTGCGTGCTGGAGATGCAGGCGCGGCCATGGACCCCCTGGCCGCCAATGGCCTGGCAACGGCCTTGTGGAGCGGATCACAATCGGCACAGGCTGCTGTAGCTCTGACAAAAGGCAATCCCGAGCCGGCGCGTGCTTACGAAAAGGACTATTTGTTGGGTTTGGTGCGTCACCTGAATTCGCAACATGCTCTGTATGGCATGGAGCAACGCTACGCGGCGCAGCCTTTCTGGCAGCGTCGTCATCGCGCCTTGGAGTGATGGTAAAGAGGGCGGGACAACGAAATAGCTTGCTGTAAGACCGCCAGAATCAAAAAAGCCGAAACAGTGCTCATGCTGTTTCGGCTTTTTTTATGGCTGATTGTTCTTCGGTAAGTCAGGGAGGTGTTTTGAATACGTCTGCCTTCAGTCCAAAAGGAGTTTGATTTTTCGGAAGGTCGTACCGCTGGAAGAGAGCCCCGGTCATATCAACACTGATTGGATCTACGTATCTGACTTCCTCGTCTTCAAACAGGGGTTCAAGCTGCTTGCTTTCAGACAGAAAAAACAAAAAGCCGATCATCTTGCGATGATCGGCTTTTTGAGGAATTTATGGTGCCCAGGAGAGGACTCGAACCTCCACACCCGAAGGCACATGGACCTGAACCATGCGCGTCTACCAATTCCGCCACCTGGGCTTTTGATGAAGGCTGCTGCCCGTCTCAAGCATTCAATTATAGAGTGAGTTTCCTTGGGAAAGCAAGCATTTTTCACTCAATAAATTTAATTTTAATTTCTAGTTGATTGGCATTCTCATTATCATTATAGTGTGTCATGTGATATAGCATAAGAGTATGGACATGAAATTCAACACGATGGATGTCGAGCGGATGCTGCTGGATATGGGCCAAGGCCGAAAATACTCTGCTCGGGCCATGCAGCTCATGCTGATGGCTCTGCTCAAAGAGGGCAGTACTCACGGGTATCAGTTGATACGCCGTTTCGCGCAGCTTAGCCAGAACAGCTATGTTCCCAGCGCTGGTGCGGTCTATCCCGCCCTGGCGTATTGCGCCACGCAAGGCTGGGTGCTGATTGAAGAAGAAGGCCGTCGCAAGATGTACAGCCTGACCAAGGAAGGGCACACGTATCTGGAAGAGCAAAAAGAAAAGTGCGATTACCTGATGCAGTCCCTGACCTATCGCGGGCGCAAGCTGGTGTGGATACGGCAGATGCTGGCCGAACACAATAGCGACGAGGATTTGAAGGCCGCGCAGGAACAAACAGGTTGGTTGCCGGAGTTTGTCCAGGTACGCCACAGCCTGAAGCAGGCCATGTTTGAACAATCGACAGCCAGTCTGGAACGACAGGCAGAGGTGGTGGCCATTTTGGAAAAAGCCATTGCTGACATACGGAACTTGCCCAAGGAGTCTTAAGAATGCAGTCTGAACAATTAACGCAGAAAGTTGCTCATACCTTGAAGTTGCGTTTGCTGACCGTAAAAAAGCGGCGCGAACTGGGGCCTGATATGGTGCGCATCACCCTGGAAGGCTCGGATCTGGAAGGTTTTTATACCCCTGGTTTTGATGACCACGTCAAACTGATTTTCCCGGACCCTGTCACTAAAGAATTGCGACTGCCTCAAATGGGCGAGCGTGGCATGGTCTTTGCCGCCGGTCAGGAAAAGCCACCTATCCGCGACTACACTCCTCGCGAGTTCCGCGAGCAGGAAAAGGAGATGGATATTGATTTTGTGGTCCACGGTGAAGGCCCTGCATGCCAATGGGCCATGCAAGCTAAAGAGGGCGACAAGCTGGGTGTGGCCGGCCCGCGTGGCTCCTTCCTGGTCAGCAAGGACCTGGATTGGCAAGTTCTGATTGGCGACGAAACCGCTGTGCCTGCCATGGCGCGACGAGTGAAAGAACTGCCTTCCAATGTGAAGGTGCTGGTTTACGTATTGGCACGTAATCTGCTGACAGTCGGTGCGATGGAGGCACCGGACCATGTCACGGTGAACTGGATTCCTTCGCTGGCCGGTTTGAATGGCATTCTGGATGCATTGCGTGCCGCACCCGAGTTGAGCGGCACCGGCTATGTGTGGGTCGCCGCAGAATATTCCATCGCTCAAAGCCTGCGTGAGTACTGGGTGCAAGAACGCGGCCTGGATAAAGGCGCGATTCGGGCCAGCAGCTACTGGCGTCAAGGCGATCAGGGCGAGGATGCCCCACGTCTGGACTAAGCGGCTTTTTGCTGAGGGTAGGGCTGGGCGCGCAAGCGTCCGCCCACGTTCAACACGGGTTGTAAATCTGTATCCAGCACCGTATTGGGATGAGCCAGACGGTGTTCGTCAATCAGGCGGGCAATGGCATCCATGTTCAGCAACAAGGTGCTGTCAATATCGTGCTGGAAGCGGGCCCAGTAGCCACCGCGACAACTGGAACCCAGCCAGCGCGGCTCGTAATCTCCGACCTTGTCAGCATGTACTTCGCACACGACGGCCAGCCGGGAACAACCGGGGTGCAGGACAATGCGGTAGTGGTGCTGCTCTAAAGTCAGGTGGTAGCAAAACGGTGCAGACATGAAACACTCCTGTTTAGCTCTTGGAAGGGACTTCCGGGTGAGCAAGTTGGATTAAAGGACCCTTTGCCTGGAAACGACCAAGCATAAAAAAACCCGCTGGCAGCGGGTTCGTGTCTTGATGATCCCATTGATTGCCAGATGGCCATATCTTGAATCCACCTTGTGCGGGTACACAGGTTGGCATGGGTTGCCCCAACTCTTGATATAGCAATAAGCATAAAAGCGATTCTTATGAAGTGCAAGGGCTGCCCTTATTTCTGTCAGGCATGAAAAAAAGCAGAAATAGTTTGCACTCTTTCAAAATCATGTTATAGTTCTCTTCTGTCTTGCAGAGACGAGTTGAAAAACAAATCCAGCAGTCAGAGCCCAGGTGGCGGAATTGGTAGACGCGCATGGTTCAGGTCCATGTGCCTTCGGGTGTGGAGGTTCGAGTCCTCTCCTGGGCACCACAAATTCCTCAAAAAGCCGATCATCGCAAGATGGTCGGCTTTTTGTTTTGTGTGTCCAAAAAACTGGGGGAGCCGCCTTTTTGAGGATGAGAAAGGTCGGGTATACCGATCTGACGGGGGCTGTATACGCTGTTGCGATCCGTCTCAGTACGATGTGCCTTCAATCACCCGATCGAAGAAATCCGCTGGCCCCATTTGCCCACCTTTAAGCACCAGCTCCAGCCCATCAATCTCATCATCCCCATGGCAGATGCAGGCGGCTACGCCTGGGCTGACTAAATCCAGATAACTCAGGCCCCAAATACCCAATGCCTGGGTGCTCAAGCTGGACGTGTCGCCGCCCGCGATACAGAGGCGTGACAAACGGTGCTCTAGTCGCAACTGTTTGACCAGATGACGTAAAAACTGCGCGCTGTCTTCTGCCACGAGTTGTGTAGGCAGGGTGGGGCGGCTTGGGCCCTGGTTTGCAGGCTTTGTTTGCAGCAAGGTATGACGTCCTTTGCGCACATTGTTAATGACCGTTGCGTGCAGCTTGGAGACATAGCTTGGGCTGTGATGAAGTTCGTACGGGTCAAGCTCAAAGATGTCTGCTTTCTGGCAACGGGCGACCTGCTGTGCAGTGATGGGCGACTGACTTCCCACCAGAATCAGCACCGGCTGTGTACTGGCGTGTAGTCCCGTAACGGGTTGGGCGAAAGTATCAGGCCGTTGGCTTAAATAAGCTTGTGCCACGCTGCTGGAGCCGGCAGTTAACACGGTTCCGTTTTGGCTGAGCACTTTAAGCAGCGCACCAGCCTGTGCAATATCGGCCTCACAAGCAATGTCCAGCAGAGGATGCTGATGCCCGTGTTCTGCAGCTTGCTCTTGCCATTGTTTGCTTTGCTTGTTCACTTCGTAGTCCGTCTTCTGATATTCGGTCCACGGCAGAGAGAACACGTTTTTTAACCCCTGTGCTTGCAGATGAAGCAGTAAATCTGCTTCGTGCATGGGCGTGACAGGGTGTGATCCCATCGTAGGGTGTCGATCAATCCGGTAGACCTGTCCGTCTTGTCCAGCCTGCGCGAACAGGGTGGCAAAAACGCAGTAGCGTCCCAGATTGATTTGTCCCCCCAGTACAGGGCTGACAGCGACCTGAGCCAGCGGGCGCAAGCACTCCAAAGCGATCGCAATATTGCCGATTTCAGGACTGCTATCGAAGGTTGAGCAAATCTTGTAATGCAATAGCTTGGGCTGCATGGAGGCCAGAAAAGGGGTGACGCCCTTCAAGCTGTTGCGGATTTGCTCGCAATCCAGCGAGCGGGTCGCCCCCGCCAGCCCTATGGCTTCCAGTCCTTGCAGCCTTTTCAGGTGATGGGGGCTGGGGGCTTGCAAGAGCAGGATGGCACGTACTCCGCTCTGGCTTAAGGTCGCCAAGGTATCGCTGGCTCCGGTGAAGTCATCGCCATACCAGACATATTCGGGGCGTAATACAGTCATGAGGTATTTCCGATCAGGCCATTTTCGGGCCAAAAAACTCCAGCGCCTGGGCCAGCTCATTGCAGGTTCTGGCCTGTTCTTGCACGCTGATTCCCTGATCTGCTGCTTGCCAAGCCTGTTGCAGACTCAGCACTCCTGCATGCGCTCCGGCCGGGTGAGCCAGAATGCCGCCACCTGCCATGAACAGCACATCAGTACTGTTTGCCGCCTGCCAAGTTGCTTCCACGGTTCCCGCCCATTGTCCGGAAGACACCACGGGAAGGACGCGATCATCGTGCTGGTCGTCCAGACGATGCAGACAATGCCCAATGGCTTCACGCACTTCCTGATCGGCTTGTGCAAATTTCCCCTGCAGTCCGTGTACGTGAATATGGTCTGCTCCGGCCAGACGCCACAGGGTTTGATAGGCACTGACAGAAATTCCCAGCAAAGGGTGACGCGACAAGGCTCCGTAGCCATTGCGATGTGCATGCAAGGCCAGGCCGGTATGACGGCGCAGAGTTTGCAGCGCGGAATAGCCTACCCAGTTCTGGCTGACCATGACGCAACTGCCGCCTTCGCGCTCGACCAGATCGGCGTGGCGTTTCATGGCATCGGTTTCGTCGGTAATGTTGAAAGCAAACATTACATGCTTGCCGCTGCGCTCTTCATGAGCGCGGATCACTTCCATGACAGCGGGAATGCGCTCATGCAAAGGCGAGTGGGTCGGGTCAGCGCAGACTTCATCGTCCTTGATGAAATCTACTCCGGCATTGCACAAGATTCGCACCAGCTGTACCACGTCGTCAGTACGCAAGCCCACGCTGGGTTTGATGATGGTGCCAACCATGGCGTTGCGGACAACGCCGGTACGGGAGCGGGTGCCGTCGATACCAACAGCAGGCATCTCGAACTGGCGGCGATAGGAAGCGGGCAACTCCAGCGCTTCCAACCGCAGGCCCGTTACCTCGCCCAGATCAAACAGGTTGCCTGTAACGCATGCAGCCAGTGTGGGTAGATTGGCGCCGATGTTGGCGATAGGAAACCGTATATCGACCAAGGCTCGCTGATAGGGGCCAGAGATGCCCCTTCGTTCCAGCAAGGTATTGGATAAGCTGGGCTGCGCGACGCTCTCCAGCCGTTGCACGCGTTCGACTGTCGCTCGTGCACGCTTGCGCAGCTCTTCGGTTTCCCCTGCAACACGGGTAAATGTGCCGCAGGACTGTTCGCCAGCGATTACCTCGGCAACCTGCTCGGGCGGCAGGGGAGTTTCGATCAGGTAACGGGCCAGAAAAGTGTCAGTGCTCATGCTGTGTACGACCTATAGCGTGCTCAGATCAGGGAAGGGACGTACGGGGTCCTGGCCGTCCCAGTGCTCGGAGGCGGCACGGATCATGGAGAACATCTTGCCTTTGGGGCCCGCCACCTCGGATAGCTCAATGACGGCACCGGGATGAAACTCGGTATCGAAGTAGCAAAAACGGCCGCGCTCGCCAACCTCGCCGCTCATGACAACGTTCAAGCCATGGTCCAGCGCGCGTTGCAGGTCCGCATCGTAGTTTTCTGTCCAGTAGGCGACGTGTTGCAAACCCAGCTGGCCGGCTTGCAGAAAGTCCCGGTACATCGAAGGAACATCGTTGCGGCATTGAATCAGTTCTACTTGCACAAAACCGGAATTGGCCAGGGCGACCGAGTTATGCGGTTCGTAGGATTCGCCTCGGTACTGGTAATTCTTGATGCCGACTTTGGGGTTGTAGTACCAGGGGCCTACACCCAGTTGGCGACTCCAGTAGTCCATGGCGGCTTCGATATCACGCACCACATAGCCAAGCTGGCGGATTTCACCAAATAAGGTACTCATACATAATTCCTGAAGGGGTAAATCAGCTGAGCGAAGGCGCAGCCAGTCCCGCGGCAGACTTGGAGCGCTGCCGTCGGAGGGTTATCAATAGGGAGAGAGGCCGGGCTTGTGGCCCGGCTAAGAATTACTGGCCAGCGCCCTGGACGATTTCGTCGGGGATAGGCACACCGGCATATTTCAGATGGATTTCATTAAGTTTGCCGTTCTGCAAATTGGTCTTGATCCATTCGTCTACCCAGCCTTTCAGTTCAGGCTCGTTCTGGCGCATGGCAATGCCCAGCTTGTAGGACTCGATTACGAACTTGACCTCGAAGGGGCGCGAGGGATTGCGGTCGGCAATGGCTTTGATAATGGGTGGAGTGATCGCCACAATGTCGGTCTGACCGCTGGCAGCGGCGGTAATCGAGGCAGCCTCATCATCAAAGCGCACCAGATTGGCTTGTGGTGCCCGCTCACTGATGAGCTTGTCCTGAGGGCCGCCACGGGTTACGGCGACACGCTTGCCTACCAGATCTTCCATGCCCTTGATGTCCACATCTTTGGGAGCGCCAACGGCTGCTTGAATAGCACCGTAGGGAATGGAAAAGTCCACGGCCTTGGCACGTTCAGGCGTAATCGACAGTGAAGAGATAATCAAATCGGCCTTGTTGGACAGCAGATTGGGAATGCGGGCGGAGTTGGTGGTCTGCACGATTTCCAGTTCTACGCCCAGATCCTGGGCCAGCAAGCGGGCGGCTTCCACATCCGAGCCTACAGCCTGCATTTTGTCGTCGATATAGCCATAAAAGGGTGCGCCCAGGTCGATACCGACGCGGATCTTTTTGGCGGCCTTGATGTCGTCCAGCGCATTGGCGCTGGCTGCGGCGGACAAGCCAGTCAGGCCCAGGGCCAGGATGGTGGCACGCAGGAGGGTCGAGAGTGTCATGGTGCAGTCTCCGTCAGGATATTGTTATGGTGCTAGGGAAGAATCTTTACAGACCGTGAGCCAGAAAGGCTTGCAGCTCCGGGGTTTGGGGATTGCGCAGCATGTCGCCGGGGCCGGTTTCCCAGACGCGCCCCTGGTGCATGAAAATCACCACATCGGCTACGCGGGCAGCAAACTCCATTTCGTGGGTGACCAGGACCATGGTCATGCCATCGGCCGCCAGACTTTCAATGACACGCAAAACTTCGCCGGTCAGTTGCGGGTCCAGCGCAGAGGTCACCTCGTCAAACAGCATGACTTTGGGTTCCATGGCTAGGGAGCGGGCGATGGCAACGCGCTGTTGCTGACCACCTGATAACTGTTCCGGATAGGCCTGGGCCTTGTCGGACAGCCCCACTTGCTCCAGGGTGCGTCGGCAAATGGCGCGAGCCTCTTCACGGCTGCGGCCACGAACGACTTGCGGAGCCAGCATGATGTTGCGTTCTACTGTTAAATGCGGGAACAGGTTGTAGCTCTGGAAGACGATGCCAACATCGGTCCGCAGCGAGCGCAGGCAGACATCCGGGTCGTGGACTTGATGGCCGCACACTTCGATCTGGCCGCGATCAATGATCTCCAGCCGGTCTATGCAGCGCAGGGCGGTACTTTTGCCTGACCCGCTGCGTCCGATAATGGCGGTTACCTGACCTTTGGGAATGGCAAAGGACACGCCATTCAGGACGGCATTGCTGCCAAAACTTTTGTAGACGTCTTTGAGTTCAACAACGATAGACATAAAAACTCCTTGGCGATCCGAACTTATTTCTGCACCGGGCCATGAGCAAAATGCAGGCGCATCTCCAGGCGGCGGCTCCAGGCCGACAAGGGATAGCACAGGGCGAAATACAGGGCTGCAATCAGCACGTAGATCAGGAAGGGCTGGAAGATCGAGTTATTGATCAATTGGCCGGCTCGTACCAACTCCACAAAGCCCACAATGGATGCCAGCGAAGTGTTCTTGATAATTTGCACCATGAAACCGACGGTAGGCGGCGTGGCGATGCGCACAGCCTGGGGCAGAATCACCAGATACAGTCGTTGCCAGCGGGATAGGGCCAGACATTCAGCGGCTTCCCATTGGGTTCGGGCCACGGACTGGATGCTCCCGCGCCAGATTTCACCCAGGTAGGCACTGACGTAAATCGTCATGGACAGCCCGGCTGCTACCAGTGGCGGCAGGGTCAGTCCCATGATGCTGAGCCCGAAATAAGACAGGAACAGAATCACCAGCAAGGGAGTGCCTTGAATGATCTGAATGTAAGCAATGGCCAGATAGCGCAGGGGGCGCCATGCGCTGATACGGGCCAGGGCTACCAGGGCACCGCCTAACCCACCTCCAATAAAGGAAATCAGCGACAGTACGACCGTCCACAAAGCGCCTTCCAACAGGAAGTTCAGGTGATTGGCATTGAATCCGCTTGTGAACATGGCTTAACTCCGGCCGCGCAGCGCACGCTGACGAGAAAAAACCAGCTGTCCGCTTAGCCACAGGACCAGTCGCATCAGCAAGGACAGGGCCAGGTACAGGACGGCAACCAGAATGTAGGCCTCGAAAGGGCGGAAGGTCTCGGCCTGAATATGGTTGGCCATGGCCGTCAACTCCTCCACTGAAATCTGCGAGGTCACCGAGGATGCCAGCATCAGCAACACATACTGGCTGCACAAGGACGGGTACACACGCTCCAGCGCAGGCAGCAAAATGACATGCCAATAGGTTTGGGCACGAGTCAGACCCAGGCATTCGGCGGCTTCCAGCTGTCCTTTGTGAATGGAGTCCATGCCGGCGCGCATGATCTCGCAGGTATATGCCGCCACATTGATGACCAAAGCGGCCAGAGCTGCGCCAAAGGCACTGACTTTCCAGCCCAGGGTGGCCAAACCGAAAAAGACCAGGAAGATCTGTACCAGCAGCGGCGTATTGCGAATGATCTCCACGTAGAAACCGCAAAGGCGGGCAATCAGGCGGGATGAACTGCGACGACCAATGGCCAGAAAAGTGCCGGCGATAAAACCGAGCACGGTAGCCGGAACGGACAATTTGATTGTCATCCAGGCCCCTTGCAGCAGTTGCGGCCACTGAAGCAGCACGCTGGAAAAGTCAAAGGTATAAGTCATGGCTGGACGGGTGGAACCTACGTCATCAAACAGAATCAGAGCGTGCTGACTCCCGAATGCTGCAGGTCTTGTCTCCCTATGGTTTACATGTTTTTATGATGTTTTTTGCTGTGTTGTTGCACTAGCCTTTTTGTATGGTATAGAAGCCACTTAAAGCCTGTCCAGCCAATCCAATGATGGTTTTTGATTGACTAATAAAATCCCTAAAATCAGCGATATTGCCCGTTTGGCGGGCGTCTCTACCGCGACGGTGGACCGGGTCTTGAACCGGCGTCCCGGCGTGCGTCCCGGCACGGTCCAGCATGTGCTTAAAGCGGCCCGCAAACTGAACTACATCAGCGATGCCGAGTTCAGCGCCGACCGTTGCCTCAAGCCCATGCGCATCACGTTTTTATTGCCTGCCGGCAGCAATCGCGTGATCCATATGTTTGGGGATGCCATCGACTACTCACAGACGCAGTTGCAGCCTTTCAATGTGGATTGCCATACCGAAGTCTTTAACGGCTTTGATCACGAGTCCCTGGCCCATGCGCTGCTGGGCTTGCGCGGCCGCACCGATGGCGTGGTATTTATGGCGCTGGAGCATCCGGTGGTGCGCGAAGCGGTCGATACCTTGGTTCACGATGGTATTCCGGTAGTGACTTTGATTTCCGATTTGTCGGCCTCGACGCGCTTTGGCTACGTAGGCTTGGACAATGTGGCAACCGGCCGTCTGGCAGCCTATCTACTTAGCCGTCTTGGGGGCGGGCAGTCGGGCAGCTTCGCCTTGATTGCAGGCAGTCTGTGCTACCGCGCCCACTGTGATCGTGAGTCCGGTTTCTTGCAGCTAATGCAGGAAAAAGGCTGGGCAGATCGGGTGATTGGCTTGCGCGAAGGGCATGACGATGCAGAAAGCAATTACCGGCAGACGCGGCTGTTGCTTGAGCAGCATGCGGATTTGCTGGGTATCTACAATATTGGCGGCGCCCCTGAAGGAGTGGCGCGGGCGTTGAAAGAGGCACGACGAGACAAGAAAATTATCTTTGTCGGCCATGGGCTGACCTCTGATGTGCGTGCCTTGCTGATCGATGGCACCTTGGATGCCATCATCATGCAGGACCCGCAGCAGTCGATCCTGAACTGTGTGCGCATGTTGACGGCAGCCCGGCACATGGCGGAGGGGGGAGAGTCGGGCTTGAAGCTCAAGCCCATGAACAGCATTGTGGTGTTCAGGGAGAATTTGCCTTGATTTCAAGCGGCCTTCAGATCCTGAATCAAGGCCTTTAAAAAGTCACTGACGCTTTGTGGCAAGACCCGCTTGGCCATGCTTAAAATCTGCAAGTCTCGATCCAGTCGGGAGTCCCGCACAGGAACAATTTTCAATCCATGGTCCAGGCTGCTGCGATGGCTGATTGACGCTCCCAAGGCGATGGCATTGGTGCGTCTGACGAACTCGTGTAACACCCCCGAGTAGTTGCAGGTAAAGACTTCGTTAAAGACCAGCTTTTCCATCTGGCAAACGTGGTTAAAGAGTTGCTTTTGGGTAAGCTCCTCGCCGGGCATCACGATGGGATAGGGTTGTAGTTCGTTCAAGGACAGCTTGCTTGCCGTGGCTAAAGGGTGTTGTGCTTGCATGACGGCAAAAATGGGTGAGCGGCAGGAGTAGTTCACTTCCACATCGGGTACCGGGGCGGTGCTGAAAATAGCCCCTATATCAACCTCTCCGTTTCGAACCATATCCACACAATCATTGGGCGAGCTCACTTTCAATACAAACCGTGCCAATGGCGTTCGGTTGGAAAACTCTGCCATGACCATGGGTAAAAAGTAGCGGGCTAACCCCTCGGTGGCTGCCACCCGAATTAAATGGGCCTGGGCATAGTCGTTTTGACGCAGACTTTGTACGATGGCTTCTTCTTCCAGCCGCACGCGCAAGGCGTGTTCGGCCAGGGCCTGACCTGCTGCAGTCAGTACCATTCCTCGTCGCCTGCGCTCAAACAGCGCCACCCCAATGGACTCCTCCAGCAAGCTGATTTGGCGGCTGATTGCACTAGGGGCAATATGCAGCCTTGCGCTGGCTGCCGCCAGTGAGCCTGTTTTCATCACGGCCAGAAAGTATTTGTAATCCATGGCTTTGCTTGTTTGTCTCGGGTCTGGGCTTTGTGTTTTGAGTTCTAAAAATTAGCTCATTCTATTCTAAAGATAGAAATATACAGAAGGTAAGACGGATTCTATAGTCCTCTTTCCTATCAATAAGACAACGAGACAAAAATGGGAAAAAGTAAAGCCTTGTCCAGGGTGCGCGCCTATTTTGAGGAGGGCGGTTTCGAGCAGGACTTGCGCCGTCGTGTGGCGATTCAAAGTGACAGCCAGACTGCGGAGAAAGCGGATCAATTGCAGCTCTACCTGGATCAGGAGCTGGGCCCTTCCTTGGTGAAACTGGGGTTTGAGGTCCGTATCCTGGCCAATCCCAAAGGGGCAGGCCCCATCCTTCTGGCTCACCGACATGAATCCGATGAGCTACCCACGATTCTGACCTATGGGCATGGCGACGTGGTGCCCGGACATGACCATCAATGGCGTGAAGGCCTGGCGCCTTGGGAATTGAAGATCGAAGGGGAGCGTTGGTATGGCCGGGGGACGGCGGACAATAAAGGCCAACACAGCATCAATCTGGCCGCGCTGGAACAGGTCATTCAAGCTCGCGATGGGCGTTTGGGTTTCAACCTCAAAGCCATCTTTGAGACGGGTGAAGAGCGTGGCTCGGTCGGTTTGCGCGAGTTTTGCGAGCAACATGCACAGAGCTTGTCGGCTGATCTGTTTCTGGCCTCGGACGGCCCGCGCTTGAACGCCAATCAGCCGACCTTGTTCTTGGGCTCGCGTGGCACTGTGCTGTTCTCGCTGGAGGTGATTTCGCGTGAAGGGGGGCTGCACTCGGGCAATTGGGGCGGGGTGATGGAAAACCCCGCGGTGGTGCTGGCCAATGCTCTGGCCTGTCTGGTGGGGCCTCAAGGACAACTGTTGTGTCGCGAACTGACGCCAGGCCCCATACCGGAGGACGTGCTGGCTGCCATTGCAGATTTGGAGATTGGTCAGCATACCTTGGGGCTGGCCTTAAATGAGCATTGGGGCGAACCGGGCCTTAGCTACGGCGAACGTCTGTTCGGCTGGAACACCTTGGAAGTGCTGGCACTGGATGCCGGGAATCCGCAAAAACCAATCAATGCTATCCCGCCTCGTGCTCAGGCTTTTTGCAATTTGCGTTTTGTGCTGGGAACGCAGATAGAGGACTTGGAAAGCACTTTGCGCCAGCACCTTGATGCGCATGGCTTCGAGCAGGTGCGTATTCATATGGGCCAGATCATGCCTGCCACCAGGCTGGATCTGGGCAATAAGTGGATCGCCTTGATCAAGGCTGCGATCAGCAAAGTGACGGATCAGAAAATTGCCGTGATCCCGAATTTGGCAGGAACTGTACCCAACGATATTTTTGCCGATGTACTGGGTCTGCCCACGATCTGGGTGCCACACTCCTACCCCGGCTGCTCTCAGCACGCTCCCAATGAGCACATGCTGACTCCCATTATCCAAGAGGGACTGGACATCATGACCAGCGTTTTCTGGGAACTGGGCGAATTGAACAAGAACACTTAAAAAAAATAGACGCCGTTCAGAAGTAACGGCGCATTGCCTTCGGAAACACCGGGGGCAGGAGGAGATAAAAGATGGAGCAGACCAAAAAAGCGGTGGGGCCTTTACCGCGTTCGTTTTGGAAGCCGGTCGCCGCGTCCGTGGTGGGGAATACCTTGGAGTGGTTTGATCTTGCTGTATATGCCTACTTTGCACTGACCATTGGTCGTGTTTTTTTTCCGAGCTCAGACCCTACCGTCTCTTTGGTTCTGGCTTTTGCCACATTCGGGATTTCATTTCTGATTCGGCCCATTGGAGCCGCGGTTATTGGCTCCTATGCGGACAGACACGGACGCAAGAAAGCCTTGTCCCTGTCCATCCTCTTGATGTTATTGGGCACGTTCATGATTGCGGTCATGCCTGGTTATGAAACGCTCGGACTCATTGCGCCTATCGGTATTTTGATTGCCCGTTTTATTCAGGGCTTTTCGGCGGGGGGCGAATTTGGCAGTTCTACCGCATTCATGATGGAGCATGCTCCAGAACGCTCTCGCGCATTTGTGGCCAGTCTGCAGTTTGCCAGTCAGGGCTTTGGTGTCGTGCTGGCTTCTTTGTTCGGTTATGTGTTGACTTCTACCTTAAGCGAACAGCAGATGCTGGATTGGGGGTGGCGTGTTCCCTTTTTCTTCGGCTTGTTGCTGGGGCCGGTAGGATACTGGATCCGCAAAACGGTGGATGAGTCCCCGGATTTCAAAGAAAGTGAACCTGGCGGTCAGCCAGTGCGAGAGGTGCTGAGTTCACAAAAGGTTTTGCTGTTGATTGCTTTGGGCACCTTGATTTTGTCTACCGCCTCCAACTACCTGATTACTTATATGCCATCGTATGCAGCGACTACCCTGCGTGTTCCGCAATCGGCCGGATTTTTGGCAACACTCACCGCAGGCTTGATTCTGACTGTTGCTACGCCGTTGGTAGGTTATGTCGCGGGTAAAGTTGGTCGGATCAAGATCATGCTCACCGCTGCCGTGCTGTATGCGATTGCGATCTTCCCGTCCTTCATGTGGTTGAACCGCGAGGCGACCCAAACGGCGCTGATTCTGGTTGTAGGTTTGATGGCTTTGCTCAAAGCCGTGTACTTCGCCCCCTTAGCCGGATTGATGGCTGATGTCTTTCCAGTACGTACCCGTGTTACAGGCATGTCCTTGAGCTACAACATCGGCGTCACTGTCTTTGGTGGTTTTGCACCTGTGATTGCCACGGGTCTGATTTCACTGACCGGCTCTCCGGTGGCGCCCAGTTACTACCTGATTCTGGCCGCGGCGTTGAGTATCGTGGCCTTGCTGGCAGCCAGTCGCAAGCTGGGTATGAGGTAAGTCAGGGTCGTTCAAGGGAGGGCGGGCACTGCTAACAAGCAAAGGAGCGTATTCAGAAAACCGTTTTCAGACCGGTTTGCCTGTGGTCAGCGGGCAAGCCGGTTTTTTTGTGTCTGCCTCCAGGCTGGCGCATCGTTCTTGTCCTGGCACCTTGCCGTATCTATAAGATGTATTTAATATATATCTTTATGGGCGGTGGCGATTTCATCAACTGCCTCACCTCATGTTAAAGGGATAAAAAATGCAAGTTGGAATGCTGAAACTGGCGGGTTTGCGACACCCTGAATGCGCCGATAAAGTGGCTATTGCCTTGGCGGCTATTGAAGGCGTACAAGCGGCAGATGCCTCGTTCGAAAACGCAAAGGCGTCGGTTCGTTTTGATGAAACCCAGGTCTCGCTGGAAGATCTGCATGCTGCCGTCGAGCGGGCCGGCTATCAAATCGCCAAACCTGCGCATGGTGAAGATGGTGCATGTTGCGGTGGCTGCGGCGGTTAAACCTACTGCATCCTGAGACTGAAAACCGACTGTAGAAACACAGTCGGTTTTTTTATGGTTGTACAAAGCAGGGCAGGCGGTGTTTTGCTTTGAGTGTGTTGCCTTGGCTCCCCAGGTGCTTGCTTCAAGGGGTATTCACAGGCCTGTAAAGAAAGCAGCCGATCATGCGGTAGTGATTCTTTATGTGGAAATGGCTGTGTTTAAAAAAGAAGGGGGTCGTATTGCTGCTCGTTTTCTGCCACAGTCAGACGTCATCGGATTGATGCTGAAGGATAATAAATTTATGGAGCAACAAAATAAAAAAGGCCGCCCATTGAGAAATGATCGGCCTTTCGGAATTTTGGTGCCCAGAAGAGGACTCGGTCACACGGGCTCGACCCCGGTCGGGCTTGCATGCCCGACCTTTCTCGCCCCCACGTCAGGTGCTCAAGCACCTGACTTTCTGGGCTGGAAAGCAAAAAGCCGACCATCTTGCGATGATCGGCTTTTTTGGAATTTGGTGCCCAGAAGAGGACTCGAACCTCCACACCCGAAGGCACATGGACCTGAACCATGCGCGTCTACCAATTCCGCCACCTGGGCATATCGTTGTATGCTTATGGCTGTGCCAAAAGCCTTTAACGACTTTACTGCGTGAGCAGCAAAGAAAAAGGATTATAGGCATACTTTATTAATAATGGAAGTGTCCTTTTGAATAAAAAACATCAAGACAGTACTGAGGACCGTATTCAATCAACGGGCCGTTATGAGTTGCCGCCTGACTTCGACCCGGATACCCCGACGCGGGAAGTGATCCTGGCGGGGCTGCGCGAAGATGCAGACGGCCTGACCATGCAGGCTCTGGCGAAAAAGCTGGGCCTGGGCAAAGAAATTACGGTGGGTTTCGAGCGGCGTGTGCGCGCAATGGAGCGCGATGGTCAACTGCTGATTTCCCCCGAAGGCAAAATTCGCAAAAACAACCAAACTGGTTTTATCGCCGGCAAAGTGTTGGGCCATCGCGACGGCTTTGGTTTCTTGCAGCGCGACGATGGGCAGCCCGATCTGTTCTTGTCGCCTCGAGAAATGGCCAAAGTGTTGCACGGCGACCACGTTATGGTGCGTATCGTCGGTGAATACCGCGGCAAGCCAGATGCCTCGATTGTCGAAGTTACTGCGCGCCACACCAGCAAGCTGGTGGGGCGTTTCCTGCGGGAGCGTGGCACGTTCATCGTGGTGCCCGAAGATCAACGTATCAAGCACGACATCCTGATTCCCAACGGAGACCAGGGCGAGGCCGAGCCCGGTCAGGTTGTGACGGTAGAGATCACCCAGCAGCCCGAGCGCCATCGTCAGCCTTTGGGGCGTGTGATTGAAGTGCTGGGGGAAATTGACGATCCCGGCATGGAAATCGAGATTGCCGTGCGCAAGTTTGAAGTGCCGGTCGATTTTTCCGAGAAGGCGCTCAAGCAGGCTGCTCGCATTCCCGCCAAGGTCAAACCATCGGAATACAAAGGCCGCGTTGATTTGCGCGATGTGCCTTTCATCACGATTGACGGTGAAGACGCACGAGATTTTGACGATGCGGTGTACTGCGAACGCGTTGATATTGGCACGGGCAAGCGCTCGCGCTGGGCATGGCGTTTGCTGGTTGCGATTGCCGACGTCAGCCATTACGTGCGCTCTGGCGATGCCTTGGATGAAGACGCTCTGGAGCGTGGCACCAGTGTGTATTTCCCGCGCCGCGTGATCCCCATGCTGCCAGAAAGTCTGTCCAACGGGATTTGTTCTCTGAACCCGTCGGTAGACCGTCTGGTCATGGTGTGCGATATGGTCGTGTTGGCCGATGGTGCCAAATCCGGCACTGTGTCGGCCTACCAGTTTTATGAAGCGGTCATTCATTCACATGCACGCACGACATATTCCGATATCTGGAGCGCCTTGCAGCAGCCCACTGGCCCGGCGGCCACCCAGATTCAGCATGTGCTGGAGCCTGTGCAGAACCTGTACTCCTTGTACCGCTTGCTGGCCGAGCGCCGTACCGCCCGTGGTGCGATTGATTTCGATACGGTTGAAACCAAGATTGTGTGCAACCCCTTGGGTCGTATCGAACGTATTGAGCCCTTGGTCCGTAACGACGCGCACAAGCTGATTGAAGAGTGCATGTTGGCAGCCAATACCTGTGCTGCCGACTTTATTGCCCGCAGCCGTCGCAACGGTTTATACCGCGTGCACGAAGGCCCAACGCCGCCCAAGCTGGAAGCCTTGCGTGAGTATTTGCGCAGTTTAGGTTTGACGCTGGAAGGAGGCGATGAGCCTACTTCTGCTGATTACGCCAAAGTCGTGGCTGCGGCTCGTGGCCGTTCTGACTTTGCCGTCATCCAGACCATGTGTTTGCGGTCCATGCAGCAGGCTATTTACAGTCCGGAAAAAACGGGTCACTTCGGTCTGGCCTATTCGCAGTACGCGCACTTCACCTCGCCGATTAGACGTTACCCGGACTTGCTGGTGCACCGTGTCATCAAGGGTATTTTGAAGGGCGAGCGCTACATTCCGGCTATCGACGAAGATCCGGGCGATGCCGCCTTGCCAGCCAGCAAGCGCGACTTTGCACGTTGGGAAAAATTGGGTGCCTTGTTGTCAGCGCGCGAGCGTCGTGCTGATGAGGCTTCCAAAGATGTGGAAGCCTGGCTCAAGTGCTGGTTTGTTAAAGAGCACGTGGGCGAGGAGTACTCTGGCAAGATCAGCGGCGTGACCAGCTTCGGTCTGTTTGTGACGCTGGATACCTTGTATGTGGAAGGCCTGGTCCATGTCTCCGAGCTGGGTGCGGATTACTTCCAGTACAACGAAACTTCGAACGAGCTGCGTGGTGAGCGCACCGGTCTGCGTTATCGCCTGACCGACGCGGTGCAAGTCCAGGTTGCGCGTGTTGATCTGGAAGCGCGCCGTATTGAGTTCCGTCTGGTTAAAGGCGTGGGCTACAAGGCGGTGAAGGCGGCAGCTGAAGGGGGTGATCCATCCGAGCGTCCCATCAAGAAAGCGGCTCCAACCAAACCGCTGGCCTTGAAGGGCACCACGGCATCCCAACGACGTGCTTCGCAAAAGCAGGCTGAGCGGGATGAAAAGCGCAGTGCGGAGAAGGCAGCCAAGTCTGCGAAATCCACGCGTAGCCCTAGAGGACGCCGTCGATAGGCGTACAATGCCAAGCCGGGCTTTTTGCCCGGCTTTCTTTATTTGCTCTTATTTCCCCCAAGGATTGTTATGCCTCAGCAGGTTTTGGCCGGTTTTCATGCCGTTATTGCCCGAGTTCGTTTTAGCGCCGCTTCGGTGCGCGAGGTCTATGTGGATCAGACCCGGCGCGATAAACGGATGCTGGCTTTTATCGAACAGGTAGAACAGGCTGGCTTGAAAGTCATGGCTGTGCCGGTCGAACGTCTGGATGGTCTGGCCAAAGGCACGCGCCATCAGGGCGTGGTGGCATTGGCTCTGGAGCAAGAACTGGCTGTCGATGTCAATGAATTGCTGGACGATCTGGAAGAGGCCGGTCAGGTTCCTTTTCTGTTGATTCTGGATGGAGTGACAGACCCCCACAATCTGGGAGCCTGCTTGCGTAGCGCCAATGCGGCAGGTGCCCACGCCGTAATTGCGCCTCGTGACCGCGCTGTGGGTCTGAATGCCACCGTATCACGCGTGGCTTGCGGCGGTGCAGAGTCTACGCCTTACATTACGGTAACGAACCTGGCCCGTACCATGCGTATGCTGCGCGAGCGTGATGTCTGGTTGGTTGGCACCAGCGACCAGGCCACGCATACCTTCCACCAGGTCGATGCCCGCCGCCCCATGGCCTGGGTAATGGGTGCCGAGGGCGAGGGCATGCGCCGTCTGACTCGTGAAACCTGCGACGAGCTGGTTTCCATCCCCATGATGGGCGCAGTAGAAAGCCTGAATGTTAGCGTCGCCAGTGCGGTTTGCTTGTATGAAACCTTGCGCCAACGTAGCCAGTCTTAATTTCTTTTAAGTCTTGTTACTTGCTTAATTACTTATTTGTATAAAAAACGGCGGGTTTCATCCGCCGCTTCACCAGATAATAGGTAATTGGCCGTCAGCCGGGCAAAACCCAATCGGCGCTGACGGTGTGTACACGCATTATGGGCTTGGAAACGATCATGGAAGAAAACGGCTTTATTACCTCTACCTTGCACTCTGACCGTCGCTTGGGCACGCAGCATGGCGCTATCCATCAGCCATTGCACCCATCGACCGAGTTCGGTTTTCAGGATGCGCGTGAGCTGGCTGCGGTCTTTCAGGGCAAGTCCGGCTTTACCTATTCCCGTCAAGGCACGCCCACCACGGCCGCGTTGGAAGCCAAGATTACACGCATGGAAAAAGGCATAGGCAGCGTCAGTTTTGCCACAGGTATGGCGGCGCTGACAGCAACCTTGTTTACCTTGCTGCGCCAGGGCGATCATCTGATTGCCAGCAAATTCCTGTTCGGTAATACCAATAGCTTGCTGGGGACTTTGCGCGACCTGGGTGTACAAACCACGCTGGTGGATGCAACCGATCTGGCCCAAGTGCAAGCCGCACGGCAGCCCAATACCCGCATGGTCTTTGTTGAGACCATTGCCAATCCCGGTACACAGGTAGCTGATCTGCAAGGGGTGGGGCAATGGTGTCAGGACGAGGGGCTGTTGTATGTGGTCGATGCCACCTTGTCCTCGCCTTACCTGTCGCCCGGCCGTGAGTTCAAGGCCTCTCTGGTGGTCAATTCCCTGTCCAAACACATTGGTGGTCACGGTAATGCCTTGGGTGGCATGGTGACGGATACCGGCCTGTTTGACTGGACGACCTACCCCAATATTGCCGAGGTCTACCGCACGGGCAATACGCAGAATTGGGGTTTGGTACAGATTCGGAAAAAGGGCTTGCGCGATATGGGCGGCACCTTGTCGTCTGACGTGGCTCACCGCTTGGCTGTCGGTTCGGAAACCTTGCCTTTGCGTATGGAGCGTATCTGTTCCAACGCCCTGGCCTTGGCGCGCCATTTGAAGGCGCATCCCAAGGTCAAGCACGTGCAGTATCCCGGCCTGGATGATCACCCGCAGCACGAGCGTACGGCTCAATTGTTCGGCAATCGCTTCGGTGGCCTGATGAGCGTAGTGCTGGAAGAGGGCATCGAAATCTTCGACTTCCTGAATCGCCTGAAGGTCTTTGTACTGGCTACGCACTTGGGCGACAACCGCAGTCTGGTGCTGCCCGTGGCCCACACTATCTACTACGAGATGGGCCCTGAGCAGCGCGCTCTGATGGGCATTGCCGACAATCAGTTGCGTATCTCCGTAGGTATCGAAGAGATTATCGACCTGACCTCGGACTTTGATCAGGCGCTGGCCCAGTCCTAAGCTCTTCGCACATCTAGCCATGGTTCAGCCTGGGCTGTATCAGGGCTAGATGCTGCATTGCTTGCTGCAATTCCCTGCATTCCAGATTCGCATAGCCAAACAGCAGATGGCGTGGATTCGTGCTGTCTGTTTCCTGACTGGCGGCCTGGGCCAAAGGGTAGAGCCGTATGCCATGGCGCAGTGCCGCAGCGGCAACGTGGTGGGCATTTGGGCTTTGTTGTGGCAGGCGAAAAGCCAGATGCATGCCAGCATTGTGTCCGCTGACCATGCCCGTATTTCCCCACACTTTTTTCAGTCCCTGCAACAGCGTATTGCGTTGCTCCAGATAACGGCGGCGCAGGTATTGCAGGTGCCGTGGATAGTCATACTCATCAAAAAAACGTGCCAACACGGCTTGTGTTAGCCAAGGTGACCCGTTGTTGAGCAAGGCCTTGCGAGCAATAAAATCCTGGCTCAGGTGGGGAGGACAGACCATATAGCCCAAGCGCAAACCAGGGCCCAAGGTTTTGGAAAACGACCCCAGATAAATCACCTGCCCGGAGCTCATGGCCTTGAGTGGCGCGGGCAAGGCCGGGCCATAACAGAAGTCCCCGTCATAATCGTCCTCAATAATCAAAGCGCCATTGGTACTGGCCCAAGCCAGTAGCTCCTGTCTGCGACTTACCGTCAAGGTGTGCCCCAAAGGGTACTGATGGGAGGGCGTGACGAAAGCCAACTGAACAGCCTTGTCGGGCAGTTTGTCTGTGCGCAAACCGTGCTGGTCCACAGGCACGGGAATACTTTGTGCACGGTGCCGCGCCAGCAAATGTCTGAAGCCGTTGTAGCCGGGCGACTCATGCACTGCACAGCTTTTTTCGTCCAGGAAATGAGCTGCGATCAGACTTAAGGACTCCTGTGTTCCTGCAGTGATGATGATGTGCTCCGGGTCAGCCAATATGCCCTTGCTGGCCGCCAGATAATCCGCAATTTGCAGCCGCAAACCCCATAGACCTTCAGGCGGTGGATAGTCTGCCATGGCAGAGCCTGCGTAACGCAGCAACTGGTTGGATAAATAAATGAACTGTCGCAGCGGAAAAGCATGGACCGAGGGGCGTCCAATCTTGAAATCAAAACGAACGGGCACGCTGGCAGCAGGCACATGCACACCGCTGGCCTGTGCCGTGCTGGTACGCGGGCTGCGTGAACAGTGGGCCGTCTCCAGCACAAAATCCGGTGCCAGGCGACTGCGACCATTGCGGGTAGGTGTAGCCACAAAGAATCCCCGGCTAGGTTCGCTATGAATCAGATTGGAGTCGATCAGCAAATCATAGGCACCCATGATCGTATTTTTGGAAACCTGCAGCAGAGAAGCCATTCGGTTGATTGAAGGCAGGCGATTGCCTTCTTGCAAACGTCCCGAACAGATCAGGGTTTCGATTTGACGTGCAATTTGTCGTTTATACGGTGGGCTATGAGTATGGGAAAGCGTAATCGGTAAAGAAAACATGGCGGGACCGGAAAAATAATCAAAACCATCAAGGGCGAGCCAGGCCGGGCCACTATAGGCAGCAGCCTCTAGTTTTAACTTGAGTTAGGTCAAAATGAATATTCGTTCGTGATAAATTTATCCGGCTTCTTGATCTGCCAACTGGCTCCTTGTCATGGATGTTTTTATCTAGGTAAGAGTATTTAATATCTCGTAATTACGATATAAAAAAAACCATCCCCATTATTTAATCCGTATCCATACCTTCTCAGTAAAAAATAACAATCGTTATAGTTTGTTTGGTCTTGCCCTTTAGCAAGGCAATTGTTGGAGGTAATGGAATGTATAGAAAAATGATGACCCTGGCCTTCCTGTCTACCACCGTCAGCGCGGCTTTGGCGGCCCCGACGGAAGAGCAAGTTCGGGTAGACAACTTGTTTCAGCAAAACTGTGCGGTGTGTCACGCAGCCGACCGGGGAGGGTATATCGCTCCGGGCCTGCACAGTGATCGCCTGGTTCAAAGTGAGATTGCCTTGCGCGGCACCATCATGACCGGGATTCCGGATACCTTGATGCCACCTTTTGTCGGACGCTTGCCCGACGAGGACATTCGCGCGTTGGCCAAGATGATCAAGAACGAGCCCGTGGTGGAACGCACTTGGGATATGGATCAGATACGTGCCAGCGTGAAAGTGCTGGTAGACGAATCCACCTTGCCCGGCAAACCCAATTACGAGATCGATTCCGTCTACGACTTGATGGTCATCATGGCCCGCGGGCGTTATGGGCGGGGCGATGGTTCCAATCAGGCTCGTGCTGTTTTCATCAATGGCAAGAACAACCAGAAGGTGGGTGAAATTGCCACGGTTGGCGCGCCACACATCATGGAATTCAGCCCCAGCCACGAGCGCTGGGGATACCTGAAAAGTGATGATGGCCACGTCTACAAAATCGACTTGTACACCTTGCAGATTGTTCGTCAGGCCAAGGTAGGGCTGACTGGTACGGGTATTGCCTTATCCAAAGATGGCAAGTGGCTGGCACTGAGTTCCTTCGTACCCAACAGCATGGTTATCCTGAAGGCCGACACCCTGGAACCAGTGAAATATATCGCTCTGGAGGGCGAGGACCCGGACGGCAATTTCATCAAATCCGCCGGTGGTCCGATTATTGGTAGTCGTATCAATAACAAGTTTGCATTGACACTGCGCCAAGCCGGGCAGATCTGGATTATTGATCCAGACAAGCCGGATATGCCGGTCACCAAACTGGCCAAGGTCGGCCGCATGTTGCACGACACCTTCCTGACGCCGGATGGTCGCTATTCCATGGTGGCTTCTTACGACGACAACAAGTACGTGGCCATCGACCTGAAGGACGACAAGGTGGTACGTGACATTCCGGCTGGCTGTCAGCCCCACGCAGGCTCGGGTGCTGTCACGGAAGTGAACGGCCGCATGCTGGCCTTCGGCACCAATATGGGCACCTGCAAGTTAGGCTCCGTGGTTACTGCCTGGGATGTCAAAGACTTCTCTGTGGTGAAGCAGATTCCTGTTGCCGGAGCCACCGAATCCCCCGCCGCCCATCCTAATGCCCCGTATGTGGCGGTGGACATTATCGACAAGGACAAGCGCGCTTCCTGGATTCAGCTGATCGATAAAAACACCTTGTCCGTGGTGAAGACTTTGGACGTGGGTGGTCATGCCTTCTTCCCCAACTACAACCGCACGGGCGATTACCTCTACGTCAGTTCGGGTTACTGGGGGGATCGCTTGAAGATTTACGACAGCCGCAGTCTGGAGCTGGTAGCTGAACACAAGATGGAAAGCCCATCGGGCATTTTCTCGCGTGCCCGTACCCGTTGGCTCACCATTGGTCAGCCTGAAACCCAAAAATTCTAAGCAAAGGAACGTCATGAAAAAGCTTTTTATGGGTATGGCTCTTGTGGGCCTCTTGGGTTCCAGTGTCGCTTTGGCAGCGGACAAACCAGTGGGTTTACAAGGCTCGCATGGGCAGTCGCAACTATCGGCCCAGGCATCGTCCATGCTGCCTTTGTGCGCGTCCTGCCATGGGCTGGAAGGTGTCAGCACGGAAGGTATGTATCCCAACCTGGCAGGGCAGAAGGTGGAGTATCTGGTCAAGCAGCTACAGCAGTTCAAATCGCGAGAGCGCAACGATCCCATCATGAGCCCCATGGCCGAGCCTCTCAGCCCGGAAATGGTGAATGAACTGGCTGCCTACTTTTCCAGCCTGAAGTAAGTGTGAACCGGGCGCCAGTGTCTGCTGGCGCCTTAAGGATGTCGTGCAATGAATGTGTTTCCCTTGTTCTTCAATCTGACCGGTAAGGCGGTTGTCGTCGTAGGTGGCGGGACGGTTGCGGAGCGTAAAGTTCGGCTCTTGCTGCGTGCTGGCGCGCGAGTCACCGTCGTCGCACCGGAGCAAACCTCCTGGTTGAGGGCCAGTGCTCAGGCGGGTGCTTTAAGCAGCTTGTTTACCTCCTTTGTTGCCGAGCATATCCACGAGGCCTGGCTGGTTATTGCAGCAACTGGACGGCGCGAGATAAATCGCATCGTGGCTCAGGCAGCCGACGCCTTGCGTCTGCCCTGTAATGTGGTCGACGATGGGCATCTGTCTACCGTACAAGTCCCTGCCATGGTCGACCGTTCGCCCTTGATGATTGCGGTCTCCTCTGCAGGTTCAGCTCCTGTACTGGCGCGGCGTGTTCGGGAGTGGATAGAAAGCGAGCTGCCTGAGTCAGTAGGGGACTTGGCCGGTTTGCTGGCTCGCCGCCGAGCCGATATCAAACAGGCTTTCCCCGAGGTACATACCCGTCGTCATTTCTTTGATTACGTACTAGATAGTCCTATCCCCGATCTCCTGGCGCAAGGCAAGGCTACGGAAGCGCTGGCAGCCTTTGATGCTGCCTTGAGGACAGAAACCCCTCAGCAGCATATTCAGGTCACCATTTTGCCTATCGCCGACTTGGAGGCAGTGGACTTGCTGACGCTGCGCGCCTTGCGCAAATTGAACCAGGCAGATTGGGTCTTGTACCTGCCACTGATTTTGCCTGCGATTTTGGAGAAGGCACGTCGTGATGCCCGTTTGATGGCCTTGGATCAGGCGGGGGTGGTCTTGCAAGACACCTTGTTGAATCGTGATTTCTGGGCACCCCTGTGCCAGTCCTGGGTGCCAGGCGAGCGCATCGTGATTGCCTGGAAGTCATCGTGGGATGTACAGCCTTTGGTTGAGCTGTTGCAGCAGCAAGGCTTGATCTGTGAGCTGGCCTAGGTGCGCTATCAGCTTGCTTAGGTGAACTGTGTGATGAAGAACTAAGTGAAGTGTTGTTGTTGTTGTTGTTGTTGTTGTTGAGTGAGTCAAGATCGCTTGTCTCACTTTTTTTGGCCTTTCGATTCAGGTCTGTTTAGCCTGGTGCTCACCGCCTGTGGTGTCTTGATTCTGTACGTGTTTCCCCACAGCAATTCACCTGATTCTATTGGGGCGCTGAGTGTTGTGTTGAGGCTTTAGACGGCAGGGGGGGGAGCCGTAGTTCCAGAACTGTGGCTGAGTAAAAAAGCTCTAGCTAATCGTTTGGAAAGTCTTCAGACAGTGATTTCCTGATCGTTGAGATAGCATCCCGGATCTTCTGCCCACACATTGCCTGTGCTTTTTTCTGCCCGAGTGCGCGTATTGCCATTGCAGATATCCAGGTAGGCACAGCTAGCACAGCGTCCCTGTACAGGCCTGGGTCGTTGCCGCAGCCCTGTCAGCAAGGGATCTTGATGGTTGGACCAAATCTCCGAGAAAGGCCGTTGCAACACGTTTCCAAGGCTGTAATGCCACCACATGGTGTCGGGATGAACATTGCCACGGTTATCGATGTTCGCAATTCCTTGGCCGGAGGAATTGCCTCCCCATTGGCGCAACATAGTCAGAATTTTGGGAGCTTGGTCGGGGTAATGCCGTCGCACCCAGTGCAGAAAGAAAACACCGTCAGCATCGTTGTTGCCCGAGGTGAACTCTTTGGGTTTGCCGGCTTTTTGATAGCTCATGCAGGTTGTGAAAAGCTGCTCCATAGCCTGCCGGGTGACGGCGTGGTGACTGGACAGGGCGCGGTTGCCCAAACCCCGACCTGCATAGTTCAAATGAGAGAGATAAAAGCGGTCGATTTGTTCCTGCTCCATCACAGCCAGCAGGCCATTTAGATCAACTGCATTTTCTTGAGTCAGGGTAAAGCGCAGGCCTACTTTCAACTGTTTTTCACGGCATAGTCTCAAGCCGTGCAAGGAGGCTGCGTAGGCTCCGTCCTCTCCACGAATTCGGTCATGGCGGGCCTGCAAACCGTCCAGGGAGATGCCTACGTAGTCAAAGCCGCAGTCGGCAATCTGATCAATATTTTGCTCAGTTATCAAGGTGCCGTTGGACGATAGTCCTACGTACATGCCCAATGCTTTCGCGCGTCGGCCCAAGTCGTAAATATCTGGGCGCAGCAAGGGTTCGCCGCCGGACAGGATCAGGGCGCGTACACCGAATTGATGCAGGTCATCCATGACAGTGCAGACTTGTTCGTAGCTCAGCTCGCCAGGGAAGTCCTTGTTGGTAGAGGCAGAGTAGCAGTGGCTGCAATGCAGATTGCAACGACGTATCAGATTCCAGATCACCACAGGGGCCTTGCTGACGCGTGTCGGCGCAACAGGAGAGTGCAGGGCAGCAACAAAACGGGATATCCGGAACATGCTCAAGGCCTCCGTAGACGCAGGCCGGTCTTTTTAAGAATGGCCGTGGAAAACAAAATATCGTGATCGTGCAGGACGCCAGGAAAGCGCTGCGATATTTGCAGGCTGATGCTCTGTGCCTGGGCACGTACCGTGTCATGGTCCTTGCCATGCAGCATGGCGAACAGGTTGTACGGCCACTGGGGTAGACAACGCGGACGACGATAGCAGTGGCTGACTCCGGCTTGCGAGCCTAGCCATGTACCGACTAGGTCCAGCTTGTCGTCCGTGATATTCCAGACGCACATGCCATTGGCCACGTAGCCCAGAGCATAGTGATTGGGGATGGCTGCAATGCGCCGTATCAAGCCTTGGTCCAGCATGGTTTGAAACTGCTTCATGACATAAGCTTCGGATACGCCCAACTCTTGCGCCAGTTTTAGGTAGGGCTGTGGCTCTATCGCCAAACCCCGCTGCGAGGCATGGATCAGTGCGGTATAGGCAGGATTCAAATGCACCATATCAAAGTTCCAGTTTCAGGCTTAGGGCGTATTCCTGCTCTTTGGGAAAAGCAAAGACGGGTAGGCCGGTTTCAGCTTCGATTGTCTTCAGGCAGGATTCGATGTCTTGCGGTGTCGCCGTAGCCAGTACAAACCACATATTCAAGGCATGGGCGCGCCGGTAGTTGTGAGCGACTTCAGGATGGCGGTTGACGGCTATGACGGTACTGTCCCAGCGTTTTTCCGGTACGGCCATAGCGACCAGGCAATAAGCACCGCCTAAAGCCTCGATCTGAAAGAGGGGGCCAAAGCGGGTCAATATCCCGGATTGGCGCAAGTGCTGGACACGAGCAATCAAGGCAGACTCGCTCAAGGCAAAATCAGGTGCCAACTGTGCAAAGGGGCGGGAGCAGATGGGGAAACCATCTTGCAGGCGATTCAGAATGTGGCGATCGGTGTTGTCCAGTTCAACCGGCGCATGCAATGGTGGGGTGTGATGATCAGTCATGATGAGACGGGCTAAGTAGTGCGCCTCGTTGTTTGAAGCAGCGAGTGGAGAACAACACTTCCTGCGGGAGCTGACCCAAGTCAAAACGATTATTCAACTCCGCATGGTGTGTCAGTACGTCCTGACGGTTTTTGCCATGAATCATGCAAAACAGATTGTGATTCCAATGTGGCGGGCAGGGCTGCCGCTGATAGCACAGCGTGATGCCGTCTTGCCTGGCCAGCTCCTCGCCTAGGGCATCAATGCGATGCTTGTCTACCGTCCAGACACACATGGCATTGGCTTGGTAGCCCAGTTTTCGATGGCGCAGGACCACGCCAAATCGCCGGAATATGCCTTGTTCCAGAAAGCCGCGTAGCTGTTGCAGCACTTGTTTCTCGCTGATCTGTACTTGCTCTGCCCAAGGCTTGAAGGGGTCGGCTTGAATCTTCAAACCTTGCAAAGAACACTCCAGCAGTTTGCGTTCAGTACTGCCTAATGCGGGCAGCCCCTTGCTGGGCGACAAGGGGCTGGTGCTCTTGGTATGTGGGACAAGGCTAAACCCCAGGTCAATGTGATAGGCCCGGATCATGGGCAAGGACAAGGGCAACAAGCCAGTATGTTCAGCGATGTGCTCCAAGGCTGCCTGCCGTTCTTGTTCATTCGCACAGGTCAGCACAAACCAGAGATTAATGGTGTGTTCGCGCTCGTAGTTGTGGTTCACGGCGGGCAGGGCACTGATCCAGTCTGCAACCGTGTTCAGATCCTTGGCGGGCACATGCATGCCCACCAAAGTGCTGCTCATACAGGCAGGGTTCAGTACTGGCCCGATACGGCTGATGATGCCTTGGTCTTGCCAGCGTTGCAGGTAGTCCATCACGGCTTGTTCGCTAAGCCCCAAAAGCAGTCCCAGCTTGCGGAATGGTCGGGGTTCCAAGGGGAAGCCATGTTGCCAGGCGTTCAATAGTTGAAAGGCAGAAGGGGAAAGATCAGAAACCAATGCGACCACTCCGATGCGTAAAAAACACTCCACTCGGGTGCTGAATATCCAGGCTGTCCAGACGCTTGAAATTGTGGGTGTCGTACACACTGACCTTGTTGTCGTCTCGCGCTGAAATCCAGACAGCCTCACCCCTAGGGGTGAATTCCATGTGGAGAACGGCTTTGCCTACGTCCAAGGTTTGAACCACTTCCAGGGTGGCGACATCAATTACCTGTACCTTGTCGTTGTCTGGAAAAGCGAAGTTCACCCAGACCTGACGGCCATCGGGCTGAGCCATGACAAAAACGGGTTGTCCATGAACCGGAATGCGAGTTTTCTCTTGCCAGTTCACGGTGCTGGCGACCAGAACCTCATGGCGTCCAATGGCCGGTAAAAACAAGTCCTGGCCAGCCAAGGACCAGCCCCGTAGATGCGGCATTTTGTAGACGGGCAGGGCGGTCTCTCCCCGGCCATAGCCTTGCAAGATTTTTTGGACTCCATTTTCAGGATTCCACAAATCCAGCATGGCCAGGGCATCCTCGCCAAACAGTCCGGCAATGTAGTACCTCCCATCTGGGGTGACCATGGCATCGTAGGGCTGACGACCCGCTGCAAAACGCCGTGTTGTGGGGCGTGAGGGGTCGGATAAATCGGTTAGCCAGATTTCGCCTGCCTCGAACAAGGAGTAGGCGAATTGCTGATTGGGTAAGTCAGCCAGACCAACCACTTTGGCGCGTTTGTTGGGGGCGTAGTAAGACGGAACTTCACTGATCAGGGCCAGGGTGTCCGCATCAAAAACCTTGATGCCACCCGGTTCGTAGTTTTGCACCACAATCAGCTTGCCATCCTGGGAGATGGCGCCACCTATGGCATTGCCGGACTGAATGATGCGATGGACTAGAACTTGTTGAAGCAGGTCCACTTTGCTCAGGCCACCGTCCCGCCCAAAGACATAGCCATAACGCCCGTCACGTGAGTAGGTGATATGGGCGTGGGACAGATCACCCAAACCTTCAATTCGCGCCAAGCGGCTACGATGACTGGTTTCAACGACAGCCACACTGCCTGTCGCACGCTCTACAACCAGCCCCAGGTCATTCGTGCCGCGTAGTGGGTTGGCACAGCCGCTTAAAGCGACAAGCAGGCCTAAAGTCATCAGTGCTTTCATGGTGCTGCATCCGATTCATGGAGAAGAAAATGAGCCAGCCAGAGACTTTCTGCTGGCTGCAAGAAGCGGTTCCAGGCAGGCATGGCTGTTCCGGGACGCCCCTGCATGATCGTCAGGGCGATCTGCTGTGCGCTTTGGTCTCGCAAGGCGTTAGCTGTTAAAGCAGGCCCCAAGCCTCCTTTCAGGAGCAAGCCATGACATGAGCCGCATTCTTGATGAAGCAGCGTTCGTAAAGAGGCTTGCCGCTCCGGTGTCAAAGCGGTTTCATCAGCAGCGGCTTGTTGTGGCCAAAGAAGGGAGAGCAGCACAGCTAGCCACATGTTGGCCAGAAACTGCCTGCCACTGGGCTTCAAAGGGAAGTGCAAACCTTTCACATCACGGCCCAGGAGGGTTCGCAGGCGAGGGCATTTTGCGTGTTTGAGGCGGGTTGCGGGTAATCCGGATGCAACTGCACCACCTGGCCGATAATCAACAAGGCTGGGGGACTGAAGGTTTGCGCAAGCTGTGGAAGTGTTTGCAAAGTACCTAAGCCCCAGCGCTGGCTTTTAAGCGTGGCATCTTGTGCCAAGGCGATAGGCGTATGCGGGCTGCGCCCATGTTGAATCAAGGCCTGGGCAATATGGCTGCAATTGGCCATGGCCATGTAGAACACCAGCGTACAGGTGGGATCAGACAAGGAGGCCCAGTTCAATTCCAGTCCTTGGTTGTCGCGCAGGTGCCCGGTGATAAAGCGCACACTGCTGGCCAGCCCGCGATGGGTCAAGGGAATGCCTAGAGAAGCTGCACAGCCTGTAGCCGCTGTAATCCCGGGCACGACTTCAACCTGGACTCCATGTTGTTGCAGATACAGCTGCTCTTCGCCTCCACGGCCAAAAATAAAGGGATCACCGCCTTTCAAGCGGACAACGTGTTGATGGGTTCGGCTCAGCGACAAGAGCGTGTTGTTGATATCGTCCTGCATGCTGGGCTTGCACGCGGCAACTTTACCGACGTCATGCAAGGTGGCCTCAGGATTGATGCAGCTCATGATGGCGCGGCTGACCAGACGGTCATAGACCACCGCATCTGCATGTTGCAGCAGGTATAAAGCGCGTAGTGTGAGAAGTTCAGGGTCGCCAGGTCCCGCCCCAACCAAATAAACCTTGCCGTGCATCGCTGCGCTCCTTGACGGTAGCAAGTACCGAAAGACAGTCAAACAATGCAGAAAATTGTAGGAGGGCAGGCCGCTTCGATATGGGCATGGTTGGTGTTCAGGAGAGGGGTGCAGAAAGGAAGCTTCTGGCTCTCAGACAAGAAGGTAGGGTGGGGCTAAGTGCGAGGCATATAAGGAAATTTATGCGAGCGACGGCCCGCAGAGTCGCTGATGGACGTGCGTAAGTGCTTGAAGAAATGTTCAAAAACGCAGTATCAGCCAGCTAATTTTTTGGGGTTTCAAAGCCCAAATAACATATTTGAGGCAGCCTGTTAAGTTTCTCGATGCAAAATAGGGAAAGTCCTGCAACTTGTATCAACAGTGAGCAATGATGCGGGTTACAGGGGTTTTTTTGCTTGACACGGGTATTAAACGAAGGCTTAATACGCGGTAGCCAACCGGGGCACTTGTGCGCCCGGTAGCGATGACAGACGGTAGTGCTTGCTTGCCCTGTCGTTTGTCACTATTAAGTCTGACCGCCACAAACTGGTTCCCGCTGGGGGCCCGTAAAATAATTTTCAGGGGTATTTTCTCAATGAATAAAACCGAGCTTATCGAATTCATTTCCACCAAAGCCGATCTGTCCAAAGCTGACGCTGGTCGTGCACTGGATGCGTTTATCGATGCCGTGACCACCACGCTGAAAGAAAAAGATACGGTTACTCTGGTTGGTTTTGGCACCTTCGCTGTGTCGGAACGCGCTGCCCGTTCGGGTCGTAACCCACGTACCGGTGAAACCATCGAGATCGAAGGCGCAAACGTGCCCAAGTTCCGTCCGGGTAAGGCTCTGAAAGACGCTGTGAATTAATTTTTAAATTAATTTACGCAAAAGACTTGCAAAAAGAATTCTTTGGTCCTATAATTCTTTTTCTTCACAAGAAGAACGGCATCACAGAAATGGGTGCTTAGCTCAGCTGGTAGAGCGGCGCCCTTACAAGGCGTAGGTCGGGGGTTCGAACCCCTCAGCACCCACCATTTCTTTTGCTAGTCGAATCAAGCACTTAGGTAAAACTAAGTGCTTTTTTTGTGTCTGTTTGGTTTGTGTTTCAGGTCAATCCATACTAACGCTGCTCTATCAGGTTCGGGCCCTTGTGCTGCGATATAAGCATACTGAAACCATGTAAGCATTGGTAAGCCGCTTGTCGGAACGGCGTAGCCACGTAATCCCTGCTCGTAAGGCGCTGCAAGCGTCCATCAGATGAGGCAGGCGAACCAGCGTGGAACTTGGCGTGTTGACCTTAAGGTGCAGAGGCGGTTGCTGCATGAATGTCAGTGAGTGGCAGCTTAGTTTGTAACGGTGCTATCTATATATGCGGATAGCGTCCATAGTGTGTCCAGGGACATTTTTCCCCTGATTAATTAGGACATACATTGAAAACAGAAATTGGTATTGTGAAGTGGTTCAATAACGAAAAAGGCTTCGGCTTCATCATGCCGGAGAGTGGCGGTAAAGACCTCTTCGCGCACCACAGTGAAATTCAGGGTTCTGGGTTTAAATCTCTGGAGGAGAACCAACGCGTTTCCTTCGTTGCTGGCGTTGGTCAAAAAGGCCCTTGCGCTACCCAGATCCAAATCGTTTGACCCCTGCTTGCCTGTCTAGGCAAGTGTAGCGTCGGTCGATAAAGCCGAACCCTTTGAAATATTGGGTTCGGCTTTTTCATTTATGTATCCCCTCCAGGTGGACATATTGTGCTTCTGTCCACTGCTCGCATGTATGGTATGAAGGTGCCCTAGGGAAATACCTAGCTGCATAGGAAATTGCATGTAATAACATATGAATGCCTAAGTAGTTTAGGCTTCAATAATAAGGAGAGGGGAAATGAGAATGCTGATAAAGACGTTGTGCGTCGGTCTTTTGCTGGGGGCCGCGTCGGTAAGTCAGGCTGGCAGTATGAAGGTGACTCTATTGGGAACGGGTACACCTGCGCCCTATGCAGATCGAGCAGGCCCGGCAACGTTGGTGCAGGCGGGCGAAGAAACCCTATTGTTTGATACGGGTCGCGGGGTGGCGACGCGGCTGTTTCAGAAAGGCGTTGCGCCCAATTCCATTACTGCACATTTCTTCACGCACTTGCACTCGGATCACACCGTAGGTTTGCCGGACTTATGGCTGACGGGCTGGTTTGGCCGACCCTGGCCAGGCCGGACATTGCCTTTGCAGATCTATGGCCCCAAGGGAAGCAAGACCATGACGGATTACCTGCCCAAAGCCTATGACGAGGATATTCGTATCCGTGTGCAGGATCAGGGTCTGCCGGTGGAGGGTGTGACCTTTGTGACCCAGGAGTTTGAAAAGGGCGGGGTGGTCTACAGCAAGAATGGGGTGACCGTGACGGCGGTGGAGGTTGATCACGGTGGTGAGCTAATTCCCGCTTTCGGCTTTATTGTGGAGTACGACGACAAGAAGGTAGCGATCTCCGGGGATGCGATGTATGACAAGCGCTTGATTGCTGCTGCCGCCAATGCAGATGCGTTTGTACATTCCGTGGCCTTGATTGATCCGGCCTTTTTGAAAGTCCGTCCCATCTTGAATGAAACGCTCAAGCATTTTGCGACGCCGGAGCAGGTTGGGCAGGTCTTTTCAGAGAGCAAGCCAAGGCTGGGAGTCTATACGCACATCGTGTTTTATTCGCCTGAGGGTGGTGCCACTATCCCCGAGCAAGTCCTGCTGGAGCGTACACGCACTACCTATCAAGGTCCGGTTGTGGCTGGTCGTGACTTGATGGAGTTTACGGTTGAAGACAAGGCGGTCCTTGTCTATGACGAGGCGGGCAAGGAACTGATGCAGGTGCCACGCCGATAATCTTGATTCGAGCGTTCCGCGTGAGAAGCTGAAATACGGGGAGTGGCGACACAGGCTTATTCCTGCAATTTGTCATGCCTCTCCCGTTTGAACTGCTGCCAGGCAAAGGCAAAGCACAGGCAAGGCAGCGATAATAGCAACAGCGGCCCCGTCTTGAGCGTAGTGGCTATTCAGGTAACACTACACCTTGTCGATATGCGGTCCTCGGGTCTTCATGAGCAAACTACTCTCTTGCCTGTCTCCTCTTGCCACCTTGATTCTGGCATGGCTGGCCTTTATGTTTCTTTTGTTTTTCCCGCCGCTATGGATCTTGTGGCCTGTGCTGGTCGTGTGCCTGGGCTGGATCAATTACAGAGGGATACGTTACGCATTGGGCAATAGTGACAAGTCCAAGCCGTGGCACCTTTGGTTCAATGTAGGCGAGTGCCTGTTTGCAGCGATTGTTCTGACTTTACTGGTCCGTGACCTTGACGTCCCAGCGACCTGATTTTTTCCCTTGTTGTACGAGAAACGTGTTTATGTATTCGGACCCTTGGCTTGATCGCTGGTTACCTATGGTCGCTCAACGTGAAATCTCCTCGCCGGTGCTGGAGATAGGCTGTGGTTTTGGTGACGATACGTTGACCTTGACCCAGGCAGGATTGAAGGTGATGGCTTTTGACCTCTCATCCGAATGTGTGGCAATCGCGCAGCAGCGCGCTCCCGAGGCTTTGATTGAGTGCAGGGATACGCGAGGTCCCTGGCCGGAGGCGGCGAATAATCTTGAGCTGGTCCTAGCCAGCTTGTCCCTGCATTATTTTCCATGGGATGAAACCCAGGCCATTGTGCGCAGAATCTGGAATAGCTTGCGGCCTGGTGCCTTGTTTTTATGTCGTCTGAACTCCACCGAGGATGTGAATTTCGGTGCCGGGCAGGGCGAGTTGATTGAAGCCAACTTCTATCGCGACCAAGGCAATTGCAAGCGTTTCTTTGATCAGGCCAGCGTAGAGCAGTTATTTGGGGCCGAATGGCGCCGGATTTCTGTCCAGCACATGACATCGCACAAATATATAAAGCAAAAAACGATGTGGGAGCTGGTGTTGGAAAAAGGGCAGTTGCCAGGCTGATTCCCGTACTCTGAGCATCTTGGATCTGGCAGCCGTTTCGGTCCCCTCCATCTCCCCGCTATATCTAACCAAAGAATCGGTATTTAGCCGGGTGTAACACCCTTGCTAGACTCGTTCTCATTGCTTGGAAATGGTTTCTAGGGGATGGGAAATGAAGCGGATTCAACAGAAGTGGAAGGGCGTTCGGGCAGGGGCTTTGCTGGCGTTGGTGCTGGCGGCGGCAACGGCTGTTGCAGCCGAGGTCAGCATTCTGAATGTTTCGTATGACCCAACGCGTGAACTGTACGCTGAATTCAACAAGGCTTTCCAGGCGCATTACAAAGAGCAAACGGGTGACAGTGTAGTCATCCGTAGTTCCCACGGTGGTTCCAGCAAGCAGGCCCGTACCGTGATTGATGGCGTGCCCGCTGATGTGGTGACGCTGGGTATTTCATCCGATATTGATCAGATCGCTCAGTCCGGTTTGCTGGACAAGGGCTGGCAGGCTCGCCTGCCAGACAACAGTACGCCTTACACCTCCACGATTGTCTTGCTGGTGCGCAAGGGTAATCCCAAGGGGATTCACGACTGGAACGACTTGATTCGCTCTGATGTAAAGGTGGTTACGCCCAATCCTAAAACTTCGGCGGGGGCACGTTGGAACTATCTGGCGGCCTGGTTGTACGCCTTGAAGCAAGGCAATGGGGATGAAGCGCAGGCCCGTGACTTTGTGGCCAAGCTGTATCGCAACGTCAGCGTGCTGGATTCCGGTGCGCGTGGATCGACCACAACCTTTGTGGAGCGGGGCATTGGCGATGTATTGATTGCCTGGGAGAACGAGGCGCTCTTGTCCGTCAAGGATCTGGGGCCCGATCGCTTCGATATTGTGGTGCCTTCCAGCAGCATTCTGGCCGAGCCACCCGTGGCGCTGGTAGATGCCAATGCCGCCAAGCATGGCACGGAAAAAGTGGCTCAGGCCTATCTGGAATATCTGTATAGCCCGGAAGGTCAGGAAATTGCCGCCCGTCATTTTTACCGTCCTCGCCTGGAGTCGGTGGCCGCCAAGTACCGCGATCAGTTCCCGGCGTTGAAACTGTACAAGGTTGACGATGAGCTGGGCGGTTGGACTCAGGTTCAGGCCAAGCACTTTGCGGATGGTGGCGTGTTCGACAGCATCTACTTGAGCAAGTAACCCCACTATCACCGAGGACCGTTCGATGTCACAGGCTCGTCTTTGGGGATTTCTGCCCGCTGCTCGCAAGCAGCGGGCTTTGCCAGGCTTTGGCTTGACCATGGGTTTGTCCATCAGCTATTTGAGCCTGATTGTTCTGATCCCCTTGTCTGCTGTTTTGCTCAAGACCACCTCCATGGGTTGGTCGGCCTTTTGGGAAACCATCAGTGCTGCGCGCGTCTTGGCTTCCTTGAAACTGACCTTTGGGATGGCCGCTTTGGCGGCGTTGATCAATGGTGTATTTGGCTTGATTCTGGCCTGGGTCCTGGTGCGTTACCGCTTTCCGGGTCGTCGAATTGTGGATGCCTTGATTGATCTGCCCTTTGCCTTGCCAACGTCGGTGGCCGGGATTTCCTTGGCGGCGATTTATGCGCCCACGGGCTGGATCGGTTCCTGGGCTGAACCTTATGTTGGGCAGATTGCCTTTACCCCTTGGGGTGTGCTGATCGCCCTGGTTTTTATTGGACTGCCCTTTGTTGTGCGTACCGTGCAGCCGGTTCTGGAAGAGCTGGAACAGGAGCAGGAGGAGGTCAGTGCTTGCCTGGGGGCCGATCGCTTCCAGACGGTCACCAAGGTGATTCTGCCCGCTATCTTGCCCGCCTGCTTGACGGGCGTAGCGCTGGCTTTTGCCCGTGCGGTGGGTGAGTACGGTTCCGTGATTTTCATTGCCGGTAATGTCCCTATGGTTTCGGAAATTACACCCTTGCTGATCGTGATCAAGCTGGAGCAGTTTGACTATGCCGGAGCCTCGGCGCTGGCCGTTTTGATGATGGTGCTGTCCTTCATTATCCTGCTGGCGATCAATCGCTTGCAGTGGTACTTGCAGTCGCGTCATTCGGGCCAGGCTAGTGGCAAGGCAGCCAAGGTGGCAGCGCCTTTGACTTTGGAGGGCGCACGATGAGCAGCCTGACGATGGATTCATCTGTGCAGGCGGTGCCGGTACATACGGCGCGCTTGCGGGCGGCGCAGGATGAAGGTCCGGCCGTCAAAGCCTTATTGATTGGCATTGCCTTGCTGTTCTTTGTGCTGTTCTTGCTCCTGCCTTTGATCCTGGTCTTCATGACGGCTTTTAGCCGGGGCATCATGCCGTATCTGTCCGCCTTGAGCGAGAGCGATACCTTGCATGCTGCCAGCCTGACAGTTCTGGTTGCCGTGATTGCCGTACCTTTGAATATCGCGTTTGGTCTGGCCGCCTCCTGGGCGATTGCGCGTTTTGAGTTCCGTGGCAAAAGCATTCTGACGACGCTGATCGACCTGCCGTTCTCGGTATCGCCTGTCATTGCCGGTTTGATGTTTTTACTGATTTTTGGTCGCCAAGGCCCATTTTGGGATTGGCTGGACGCTAATAACATTCGTATCGTATTTGCCTTGCCCGGTTTGGTTTTGGCGACTTTGTTTGTCACTTTTCCCTTTGTGGCGCGTGAGTTGATTCCGCTGATGCAAATGCAGGGCAGCGAGGAAGAGCAGGCTGCGCGGGTGTTGGGGGCCAATGGCAGACAGATGTTCTGGCGGGTGACTCTGCCCAAGATCAAGTGGGGCCTGCTGTATGGCGTGATTCTGTGCAATGCCCGTGCCATGGGTGAATTTGGGGCGGTGTCGGTGCTCTCGGGCCATATACGGGGCCAGACCAACACGCTGCCCTTGCATGTAGAGATTGAGTACAACGACTATCACACGGTGGGCGCTTTTGCGGCGGCTTCGGTGCTGGCGGTCTTGGCTTTACTGACGTTGGCGCTTAAATTGTGGGCCGAGCGCAAAATGGTTCAAGACGGTCATCGTGGATGATCGCATTCGGAGTTCATTATGAGTATCGAAGTTCGTCATCTATCTAAACAGTTTGGTGCGTTTACGGCACTGGGTGATGTGACATTGGATTTTCCAGCGGGCGAGCTGGTGGCTTTGCTGGGGCCGTCGGGCTGCGGCAAGACGACCTTGCTGCGTATCGTGGCTGGCCTGGAACATGCGGATGCGGGTCAGGTGCTGATCAACGGCAAGGATGTGGCTGCTGTGGGCACGCGTGATCGCCAGGTGGGTTTTGTGTTCCAGCACTATGCCTTGTTCCGCCACATGACGGTGTTTGAAAACGTCGCCTTTGGTCTGCGCATCAAGCCACGCAAGCAGCGCTTGCCCGAAGCCCAGATTCGTCAGCGTGTGCACGAGCTGTTGGAGCTGGTGCAGCTGGATTGGCTGGCCGATCGCTACCCGGCGGCCTTGTCGGGTGGCCAGCGGCAGCGTATTGCTCTGGCACGTGCCTTGGCGGTGGAACCGGGTGTCTTGCTGTTGGACGAGCCTTTTGGTGCCTTGGATGCCAAGGTGCGCAAGGAACTGCGTTCCTGGCTGCGTCGTCTGCATGATGACCTCCATATCAGTACCTTGTTTGTGACGCACGACCAGGAAGAGGCCATTGAAGTGGCTGATCGTATTGTGGTGCTCAATAAAGGCCGGGTTGAGCAGGAAGGCGCCCCGCAGGATGTCTATAACCACCCTGCCAGTCCTTTTGTGTATGAGTTCCTGGGGGCGGCGAATCGCTTGCCGGGTCAGTTCCAGCACGGATGCTTTGTGGCTGATCCTCAGTTGGGACAATTCGAGTCCAATCAGGCCTTGAATGCTCAGGATGCGGGTCAGGGGCAAGCAGTAGGCTATGTGCGCCCGCATGACCTGGATTTACAGCGTCAATTGGATGGCCAGGGCATCGTCGTGGCCGTGCAGCGCATTATTCCCTTGGGGGCGACAGTACGGGTTGAACTGGCCTTGAACGAGGGCGAGCGTGCTTGGGAAGCCGAGTTCGATCATCAGCGTTGGTCGCAGCTGGGCTTGCGGCCGGGTGAGAGGGCTTTGGCCTTGCCACGCAAGTTCAGCGCTTTCCCTATCGAGTCTCAAACCGAAGCGCGATTGTCCTGATTTTTTGCAAATTATTCGCAACAGGCTGACCCTAGGTCAGCCTGTCTGCGTTAGTATCTGGAGGTTTTTTGCAGGGCGGATTGGAGCAGGAAATATTACAGGAATTTAGTATTGAGAATCATTCCTGTTTCTGTTAAGATTCGATACTTCACTGGGCATCCTGTCCGGTCCCGTCATGGTCCATGCGGGTTGCAGAATGTGTAGAACGGATTATGACCGGAATTGCTTCTCAAAAGAATAATCGCTCGATGCTGGCCTTGAAGGCAACTGGTTTGGCATTGGCACTGGGATTGCACGTGGGTGTCGTGGCTACCATCTTGTGGACGGAAACCCCCAAGATTGTGGGTGAACCCGCCCCCATGGATGTTGTTGGGGTGACTTTGGTGGAAGTGTCGGAGTCCCCGGTTCAGCAAGAGCAGGTCAGTGCCCCTCCTGAAGAGGTGGTGGCCGAGCCGGAACCTGAGCCCGAACCCGAGGTGGAACCGGACCCCGAGCCCGAGCCAGAACCGGTTGTTGAGCCGGAACCCGAGCCAGAGCCTATCGTGGAAAAACCTCCGATTCCCGAGCCGCCCAAGCCCAAACCAAAACCCAAGCCGAAACCCAAGCCCAAGCCACAGCCCAAGCCCGAGGTTCCACCGGCAGAAACACCGCAGCCTGCTCAACCAGCCGCTCCTGCCGCTCAAGCAGGTCCAGCTACGGACAATACGTCCTCCCAAACTGCCGCCCGTTCTACGGATGGTGATCGGCCCAAGCTGATTGGTCGTGTGGATTATTTGGGACGTCGTCCTGTGCCGGTGTACCCCCGGGCTTCCGAGCGCCGTCGTGAGCAGGGCCGCGTGGTGGTTCGTGTAGTGATTTCAACCCAAGGAACCGTGCTGGAAGCCAAAGTGCAAAGCTCCTCAGGCTATGAACGTCTGGATGAGTCGGCACTGAAAGCAGTACGCACAGCGCGTTTCAAACCGTATACGGAAAATGGTGTGGCCTATCGTGCCATGGCCGATATTCCTTTCGACTTTGTTTACTAGGATATATCAATGATGCAGGAACTATTTCAAAGCGTATGGGTAAGCCTGGCACAAGTTGCAGGGCCTGTTGCAGATCAGGCTGCCGCCAGTGTTGCTGCCGCTGAGGAAGCGACCGGGGTGCTGCACTTTATCCAGCAAAGTGATGTGGTCGGCAAGACCTTGTTCGTCATTCTGGCCTTGATGTCGGTTGCCAGTTGGTACCTGATTATCGTCAAGGGTGTGCTGTCCTTCCGCCTGAAGCGCCGCTCGCAAGGTTTCATGCGTGAATTCTGGTCCGCTAGTTCTCTGGAGCAGGTTGAAAACGAAATCGCCACCCACGGTGCCCGCGATCCCTTCAGTCACTTGGCCAGCCACGCTATCCACGCTCAAAAACACCATGTGAAATACGGCGCCATGCGTCTGGAAGAGAAAGGCTCCACCGATGCCTTTGTCTCGCGCATCATGCGTAAAGTCATGGATGAAGAAACCGCCAAGCTGGAAAACGGCCTGACGCTGCTGGCTTCGGTGGGTTCTACCGCTCCGTTTGTGGGGCTGTTCGGTACGGTTTGGGGTGTGTACCACGCCTTGATCAATATCGGTCTGTCCGATGGCGTAACACTGAACAAGATCGCCGGTCCTGTGGGTGAAGCCCTGGTGATGACCGGTCTGGGTCTGGCCGTGGCTATTCCTGCCGTGTTGGCTTACAACGCGTTTGTGCGTACCAACCGCGTTTACCTGTCCCAGCTGGACGCGTTTGCTCACGACCTGTTCACTTTCCTGACCACAGGCCAGCCTGTGCAAGATAACCAACCTGTTCTGCGTCGTGTCCCTAGCTCGGGCGGTGGTGCAGCATCGAGCTCGGCAGCGGCTGCCAAGCGGGAGCACTAATCATGGCTTTTGGCAGCTTTGATAATCGCAACTCGGGCTCCGCGCTGTCCGAAATCAATATGGTGCCGCTGATCGACGTCATGCTGGTGTTGCTGGTGATCTTTCTGATCACTGCTCCGCTGCTGTCGCACTCCATCAAGATTCAGCTGCCCCAGGCGACGTCTGAACCAGTCCAGCAAGATCCCAAGACGATTGATCTGGCGATTGACGCAGAAGGGCAGATCTTCGTGAACGAGCAGCCGGTGGCGCTGGAAGATCTGACCGCCACGCTGGCCCCTTATTCCAAGGATCAGCCTCAGCCTGAATTGCGTATCCGTGCCGATACCGATACTCGCTACGAAACCCTGGCCCAGGTCATGAGCCGTTCCAAGGCTTCCGGCCTGACCCGTCTGGGTTTCATCACCCGCCCAGGTCCGACGACCAAGGCAGCGGGTGACGAGGGCGAAGCCAAGGAAGGCGCCGTCGCCGACCAGAAGGCCGTCGAGCCTAAACCTGCTCTGTAATTCCAGGTTCTTCTTCGTGTTGTTTTTTCTGGCCCCTCGCTTTGCATCTGCAACGCGAGGGGCCAGTTTCGTAATAAAATCCCCCGAATGCGTGTACTAGTTATCGAAGACGACGCCATACTGGGCGCCGCACTGCAGGAATTTCTCAACGATCAGGGCTACGCTGTTGACTGGCTCCAGGAAGGCGAAAGTGCCTTGAAGGAGTTGGCCGCCCAGGTCTACGATCTTCTGCTCCTGGACTTGAACTTGCCCGGCATCAGTGGCCTGGATGTGCTGCGCCAATTGCGCCAGCAGGGCAACGCCATTCCCGTTCTGATTCTGACTGCGCGTGATGGTGTGGATGATCGCGTCGGCGGCCTGGATGCCGGTGCTGACGACTACCTGATCAAACCTTTTGACCTGTCCGAGCTGGCCGCCCGCGTGCGTGTTTTTGGCCGCCGCCGCAGTGGTCAGGTACAGCCCATTATTGATGTGGGCCCCTTGAGCTTTGATACCATTGGCCGCGAGCTGCGCTGTGCCGGTCAACGTGTGACCTTATCGGTGCGCGAGCTGTCCGTACTGGAAATGCTGATGATGCGCGCGGGCCGTGTGGTCACCAAGCAGCAAATTATCAACTCCTTGTCTGCTTGGGATGCCGATTTCAGCGACAATGCGGTCGAAGTCTACGTGTATCGTTTGCGCAAGCGCCTGGAAGGCACCGGGGCTGTCATACAGACTGTGCGCGGCTTTGGCTATTTGCTCGATGTGGAGAGCGTGGCCGGAGCATAACGGCAGCCCGTGCCCGCTGCCTGAAACCTTAGGTCAACCATGCCCGATCAGCATCTTTCTCCAGCGGTAAAAACCTCCTTGTTGCGAGGCTGGCTGGAGCGCTTTCTTGCTCCCGGTTCTTTGGCCCGTAAACTGATGGGCCGTCTGTTTCCCCCGATTTCCATTCTGGTGGTGCTCGACTTGAGCGTTACCTGGATACTGACGCGCCGCATGAGCCTGGAAGACTGGCTGCTGCGCGATATTTTCTGGACCATGGCGCTCAGTCAGGTCTTGCTGGTCAGTCTGATTGCCTGGGTGCTGCTGTCGGGGATTCGCTCGCAGCTGGCGTCCATTGATGATTTGTCACAACAAATCCGCAACCGCTCCGATGACGACTTCGAGCGCCTGGATGCCAGCGCCTTGCCTGCTGAAATAGTGCCGCTGGTGGAGCACTTTAACGAATTGCTGGAACGTCAGCGTGATACGCTGCAGGCGCAAAAGCGTTTTATTGGTCACGCTGCGCATCAGTTGCGCACACCCTTGACGGGCTTGCAGTTGGAGTCCGAGCTGATGCTGGCAAGGCCTTTGCCAGAAGATATCCGCCAACGGGCCGAGCGCATCAAAAGTGTCTCGGACCGCATGATTCGTCTGGGCCAGCAGTTGTTGGTGCTGGCACGTACTGATGCGGACACCAATATTAAAGACAGCTTTGTGCGTCTGGACTTATGTGAATGGGCGCGCGAGGAGGGCGGTGACTGGTTCTTGCAGGCGCGTCAGCATGGTGTGGAAATCCATTTGCTGGCACCTGAAAAGCCGGTCTGGATTGATGCTGCCCCCGTGCTCCTACGGGAGTTATTGTCCAATCTGATGGATAACGCCTTGCGCTACGGGCAAGGAACAGATCGCATCGTCTTGCGGGTGGCCAGTAATCCACCCTCCTTGTCGGTGGAAGATCACGGGCCGGGCATTGAATCCAGCGAGCAGCAGCGGGTATTTGAAGCGTTTTATCGCTCCCCCGGCACACAAGCAGGAGGCTCCGGCTTGGGTTTGGCCATTGTGCAGGAAATTGCCCGTGCGCATGGCGCCTGGTGGAGCTTGATGAGCCGTCCTGATTTTCCAGGCACTCGCATCACCATTGTTTTTCCCGGCCCGCGTATTGGTGCGCGTCTGACCCGGCACGACACTTTGATTGGAAACTAAGCCTTGAACACAGCAACAGAAAACCCCAAAAAAGCGGCTCAGGCCGCCTTGCTAATGGGCGCTTTAGGCGTGGTGTATGGCGATATTGGAACCAGCCCGCTCTACACCATGAAAGTGGCCTTGAGCGCCTACGGACAGCCTGGTGCTGAACAGGTCTATGGTGTGCTGTCCTTGTTGTTCTGGCTGCTGACTCTGGTGGTCTCCATCAAGTACGTCACAGTGGTGTTGCGTCTGGACAATAAAGGTGAGGGCGGCACGCTGGCCCTGATGGAATTGGCGGCACGCGGCATTCAGGGACCGCGTCGGCAGATTATTGTGGTGCTGGGGCTGATTGGTGCTGCCTTGTTTTATGGGGACAGCATCATTACCCCGGCCATCTCCGTGATGTCGGCGTTGGAAGGCATAGGGATGGTGTCTCACGTGCTGGACCCTTGGGTCGTACCTTTGGCCCTGGGCGTCTTGCTGGCCTTGTTTCTGATCCAGTCCCATGGCACGGGTACCATGGGTAAGTTGTTCGGCCCCATTATGTTGACCTGGTTTCTGGTGCTGGGTGGCTTGGGTCTATGGCGTGTTATTGAGCATCCCCAAGTTTTGATGGCCCTGGACCCACGGTGGGCCGTGGCTTTTATTGCTGAGGCTCCCTGGCAAACCTTTTTGCTTTTGGGGGCCTTGGTCCTGGCCTTGACGGGGGCCGAGGCCTTGTACGCCGATATGGGTCATTTTGGCCGTCCTTTAATTCGCAAAGCCTGGTTCATGATTGTCATGCCCTGCCTGGTCCTGTGTTATTTCGGCCAAGGCGCATTGTTGATCTCCGACCCAGCCGCCATTCGTAATCCGTTCTTCTTCCTGGCTCCCAACTGGGCCTTGGTGCCCATGGTGATGCTGGCAACGGTTGCAACCGTGATTGCCTCCCAGTCCGTGATATCCGGGGCGTTTTCTGTAACTCGCCAGGCGGTGCAGCTTGGCTTCTGGCCGCGTATGGTGATCCAACATACTTCGGCTAAAGAAGAAGGACAGATCTACTTGCCGCGTGTGAACTTGCTGCTATGCGTGGCGGTGATGATTCTGGTCCTGAGCTTTGGCTCCTCGGATCGCCTGGCCCATGCTTATGGCTTTGCAGTCACGGGGACCATGCTGATGACCAGTTTACTGGCTCTGGTACTGCTGCCGCGCCGCGCTAGCGGAATCAAGCGCTGGGCCTGGCTGGGGCTCCTGGGCGTTTTCCTGATTCTGGACATATTGCTGTTCTCGGCCAATGCGCTCAAGATTCTGGAAGGCGGTTGGCTGCCTTTGCTGGTGGGGGCTGTGCTGCTGGGCTTGATGCTGACCTGGCGTCAGGGACGAGCTGCTTTGCACGAACGTCTGCTGGAAAACAAGCAGCCGCTAAAAGAGTTTTTGCTGAGCCTGGAGGAGTACGCTCCCACCCGTGTACCAGGGACGGCGGTGTTCATGAGCACCATTCCCGACTCCGTCCCTCCGGCCTTATTGCATAACCTGAAACACAATAAAGTCCTGCATGAACAGGTCCTGTTCTTGACCGTAACCAGTGCCGGTGTGCCTTACGTTCCTTTTGGGGAGCGCTATAGCCTGCAACGTCTAAGCCGAGGCAGCTGGCAGGCGGTGGCTTCCTGGGGCTTCAAGCAAGAGCCCAATGTGCCGCAATTGCTGGAGCAGATCGCGCTGGAGCACCCGGAGCTGAATCTGGAGCCTATGCAGACATCCTACTTCCTGTCGCGTCAGACGGTGATGATTCAATCCCGTCAGCCCTGGTACTTGGGCTGGCGTCGTCGCTTGTTTGCATTCATGGCGCGTAATGCCAGCCGTAGCACGCGCTTTTTCAAGATCCCGCCTAATCGCGTGGTGGAGATGGGGATACAGGTGGAGCTGTAGCTGCAGCGCCTGTTGTTCAGTAAAGGGCAACAGGCTGTGAGGTTTGGTCTTAGGCGTGGAGCGGTTTTATTAGGCTGGGTAAACGTGCTTGGTTGGCGGCTCGGGCGGCACTGTATTCCATGATGTAGGCCGTATGCTCAGCCAGTTCTGGTCCCAGGAAACGCTCCAGCAAGTAGAGCGTCAGGTCTACGCATAGGCTGACCCCACCGCCAGTGATGATGTCTCCTTCGTCAACCAGCAGGGCCTCGCGTACAGAGCAGTCCACGGTCATTTCGGACAATGTGCTCAGAGGAGAGGTCTCTGGCGCTGCATAGGCGGCTTTGCTGGTCGCAGTACGGCCATCCAGTAGTCGAGCGCTGGCCAGCAGCAGTGCCCCTGTGCAGACGCTAACCATGACATCCCCACGAGCATGACGTTGACGTAGAAAGTTTAATAGTACGGGGTTATTGGCTTGTGTTCGCCATCCTGGACCGCCGGTGATGATGGTGATATCGGCGGCCGGTGCTTGTGCAAAGCTGTATTCCGTCTCCAGATGCAAACCGTTGCGTAATCGTATCGTTCCGCCGGTTTCGGAGAGGGTGTGGTACTGCAGCTCTGGAGCCAGACGTTTTGCCATCGACAAGGTGCCTAAAATACCAACCTCAATAGGCTCTACGTCTTCGTACAAGATGATGCCAATATGCATAAGGAAACCTCCGCAAAAGTTTCCTAATAATATTCAAAAGTTTCCTTTTTGGCAACTTGAGCGTCTGGTCTGGTTTTTTATTCGTCGCTCGGTGGTTCGATAATCACGACCAATGCTTGGGCATCGCCATCCAGCGCTCGGCCTCGGTGGGGCGTGTTGGACTCAAAGTACATGCTATCGCCCGCTTCAAGCCTGACTTTGGCTAATTGCCCATGTATTTTGAATTCGAATTCGACCATACCAGTCAACAGGTAGACGAATTCTTCGCCGGCATGTTCAAAAAACACTTGCGGATCAGTGTGTTGGGGAAAGGTGAACATGAACGGATCCATGTTGCGGTTAGCTTTTTTATGTGCAAGGCTGACATAGTCGTAGCCGTACTCGCTCCCCCCTCGGCTGACTGGTTTACGCTCCCAACTGTGTACAACAGACACAGGTGAGTCCTGGCTTAGCGGCATGGTTTGATTGTCTTGGTCCGGATCGACAAAGAAGGCGCTTAAGTCCACTCCCATGGCTCGTGCAATGCGAGCTAAGGTTCCGATGGGCGGGGCTTTGTTGCCATTTTCGATTTTGGATAAATACCCCTTGGTAAAGCCGGAGCGTTCGGCCAAGGTATCCAGGGTCAGGCGATGTTCACGCCGCAGTTCACGCAGCCGTTTACAGACGGCTGCCTCTTCTTGTTCGGGCTTGTCGCTATTAGGGCTAAGAGAGCTAAGTTCCTCGGTCACGCCTGATTCCACGTCTGAACGGTATGAAGGAAGATACGGCCCCACTGGGTGAGGCCGTATCTGCGGGCAATGAAAACAGTTTGGTAGCCAGCGGGTGTAACGCGAGCAACCTAGCTTGAATCATACCGTATGAGTGCGAAGGTGCGCAGTGGCTTTCTCAGCGTTGCAGCAAGGCGAGCTTGTTGGTTTGCGTTGACCAAAAGTGCGCGTCTGGATGGGCGGGTGGTCCACTGAAAGCGATTGGCCAGCTTTGTGCCAGTTCGGCATTAAGTGGGATGTAGTGCCGAGACTCGGGGCTTAACTCATAGTCTGAGCGAATAGCCTCCACCGGACAGGCCAGAATGCACAGCGTGCAATTGATGCAGCTTTGCGGATTGATGACCATGAAGTTCGGGCCGCGATGGAAGGCATCGGCAGGACATACCTCCAGGCACTCGCCGTATTGGCAGTTGATGCAGGGGTCGGTGACGACGCAGGTCATGGTTGCTCCTTGCAGTGCGAGGCGTCTTGCGCCTCGCGTAGCGACAGGCCGCTTAGGCGGCTTGGAAACCCGCTGTGCCAAAGAACACATTCGGTTTGCGATAGACCGCCAGCAAAATGCACCCCTCGTCAGAGCGTGTTTCGTGTAAAGAGCCGGGATGACGCCAGACATATTGACCAGCTCGACAAATACCGTCGTGGTCGTAGAACGAGCCTTGCAAGACGTAGCTTTGTTCAATTTCCGGGTGGCGGTGAAAAGGCAAGACAGCACCAGGCTCCCACTTGAGAAGCACTGTCATCTCACCTTCGGCATCGTTACGATAAAGAACTTTCATCGATATTTTTTCGAATTGTGAAGGTTGCCATTCCATGGATTTGGGATCTACATAGACGGAGCCGCCTTGGGTAGGTTCCAGCTTCCCTTTGAGACGTTGGGCATAGTGATTGCTTTCAGCTTGTTCCGTGACGTTGGTTTCTGTATTCATGATGTCTCCTTGGTTGGGCCGCCCATGTGGGTCGGTAGTCGTAATCTAGTAAAAAGTTTCTTATTAGTCAACTTTTAGTATAAAAATAAGAATAAGTTTACTTATAAACCCTAATTTAAGCTTAAAAAGTTTCCTGTCAGTATTTGCCCACCGTATGTGGTATTTGCGGGCACATCCATAGGAGGCCCGGATCGATAGTCGGGCCTGATAATCAGGAGACAAGAATGAGCATTTCAGTTAAGGCGGAAAGTCTGGGGGACTCTGCCACTCAGGAGCGGCAAGCGCTGGAGGAGGAAAGATCCATGCGACGTGTCGTGATGGCCAGCGTGATTGGCACGACGGTAGAGTGGTACGACTTTTTGTTGTATGGCACGGCGGCTGCATTGGTATTTAACAAGATCTTTTTTCCTGGCTTGGACCCGCTGATGGGGACCTTGGCCGCGCTGGGTTCGTTCGCAGTCGGTTTTATTGCCCGCCCTTTGGGTGGCGTGGTGTTTGGGCATTTTGGTGATCGAGTTGGTCGTAAATCCATGCTGATGTTGACCATGTTCTTAATGGGGGGAGGCACATTTGCGATTGGCTTGTTACCTACCTATGAACAGATTGGGGTCTGGGCTCCTATTGCCTTGATTTTGCTGCGTATTATTCAGGGCTTCGGTATTGGTGGGGAGTGGGGAGGGGCAGCGCTAATGGTCATTGAGCACGCTCCCCGAGATCGACGGGGGTTTTACGGTAGTCTGGTACAGGTGGGTTTCCCGCTGGGTATGCTGGCATCGACTGGCATTCTGGCCTGGCTAAGTCGTTTGCCGGAAGCCGAGTTTCTGAGTTGGGGATGGCGAGTGCCGTTCCTGCTGAGTGTGGTGCTGGTTGCCTTGGGTTTTTATATCCGTTTGCAGGTGGTTGAGTCCCCTGTCTTTCAGGTCAGTCAGGAGGAGGGCGAAAAAGCCGGTTCGGAGGTAAAAACAGACAAGGCGCCTCTCTGGCAAATTCTGACCAAGCATCGCCTGAATCTTTGCCTCAGCATTGGACTGAAAGTATGTGAAGTTGCCTGGGTGTATATCCTGACGGTCTTTGTGATTGTCTACGGGACTAACGCCTTGAATCTACCCAAGGGCTTGATTCTGGATGGGGTGCTTCTTGGGGCCGTGCTGGAAATCGGCTTTATTCCCCTTTTTGGCTACCTGTCTGACAAGGTGGGGCGTAAGGCTTTGTACTATTTCGGGTCTTGCTTCGTGTTACTTGCGGTCTATCCTTTGTTTCTCTGTCTGGAAACGCGTGACCCAACACTGATCATCGGAGCGATTGCGGCATGCATGGTTTTTGGCCATGGTCCGATGTACGGCCCTCAGGCTGCTTATTTGCCGGAGTTGTTCGGTACCAAAGTACGTTATAGCGGTGCATCTTTAGGCTGCCAGGTAGCTGCCGGGGTGGGCGGTGGTCTGGCGCCTATGTTGGCGACATGGTTATTAGCTAGCCAAGGGCACTATTGGGGCGTGGCCGTGATGGTGCTGGCGTTGGCTGTGATCACTTTGTGGGCAACATGGCGTAGCCCTGAAACATACAGGGATGATTTGACCCAGACGCAGTAGTAGGGAGCAAGGTCAAAAAAACAGCGCCTGATAAAGGCGCTGTTTTTTTGTAAGGATAGCGATTTGCCTTACTGAGCAGGCACCACAGTCGTGGTTTCGCGAAGGATACCGCCGCCTTCCACGCTACCGCGTACCGTTGTGTCCTGGCCGGTCATGGATTTCAGGCAGTCTTGCTGGCGATCAGCGGGTAAGCGATGGCAGCGCGCTTGCCGGTTGGCATCCAGATTGTGATCGCGTTTGTCCAGCTTGTGATGGCGCTCGGCTTGCAGCGCGGCACCGGCTTCGCGACGGCAAGTGGTGCGCTGGTCTCCTTTGAATTGCTCACAGCGCTGGATGTCGTGTCGGTAGTCTTGGGACGGGGTTTGAGCCCAGGCAGCAGAGGACAGCAAACCCAGGCTGAGCAGGCCGGCACTCAGAATTCGGGATGGGCGTGTAAGTAGACTCATCGATCTCACTCCTTTACTTGCTAAGGGAATCACCGGCTTGGCGAGCACTGTTACGAGCAGGTATGAGTAGCAGGCCGCAAAGCCCCAAAAGCGACTGCGTATGGGGCAATTCCCGATACGCAGTAAACACTTACTAGTATAAGTGGAGCAGTTGCAAGTGAGGGTAATAAAACTTGTCTAAACCCTCACGGCTTGACTTAGGTCTTGTCGCCGGCTGGTGGTTGAGCCAAATCTTTGGGCAGAGGCGCTTTATGTGGCATGTCCAGATAGCCTGGCTCGTCAGGGCCATATTCGGCCAGACGTTGGCGATGCTCGCGTTTGATGGCAGCGCGCATCAGAAAGATGGCGGTGACCGGCGAGGTAATGATCAAGAGCACACTCAGGATGAGCGGATGCAGAATGGGACGGCTCATCAAGTGGCTGGCGCTGATGGCGACGGCCAGCACCATGAAAAACGTACCCAGCGTGTTCCCCATGGTGGGGGCATGGATGCGTGAATAAAAGTGTTTGAAGCGCAGCAAGCCAGCCGAACCCACCAGGGCCACGATGCCGCTAAGAACAAGCAAAAGGGCAACCGGGACAGCCAGCCACCAAGGTAGTAAAGGCGTATTCATGGCTCGATCACCTCGGCACGCAGCAGGAATTTCGCCATGGCTGCCGAGCCTACAAAACCAAACAGGGCAATCAGCAAGGCGATATCAAAGTACAGGGTAGAGTCAAAACGGATGCCCAGGGCCAGCAAGGCCAGCATACCGTTGATGTACATGGTGTCCAGCGCCAGCACGCGGTCGGCGGCAGAGGGGCCTTTAAGCAGGCGGATGACGGCGCAGCCCATGCCCAGGACAAAGCAGCCCAGGGCAAACTGACAGGCCCAGTAAACAATGTCTATCATTGGAAAATCTCCAGTAGCGGTCCTTGGTAGCGCTTCTGAATAGTGTCTAACCAGACCTGTTCGTCTTGCAGATCCAGAATGTGCAAAGTCAGGACGCGGGTCTCGTAATCGAAGCCGGACCAGACAGTACCTGGGGTGTAGGTAATGATGCACGCCAAGGCTGCCAGACCATGTGGGTCAGTCAGTTGCAACGGAATGGCCAGAAAGCCCGGACGAGGTGCTTTGCTGCCTTTCAGAACCAGATGGCCAACGGCAATATTGGACAGCACAATGTCCCAGGCCACTTGGCAAATCAGTTTCAAGGCCAGAAAGGGGTGGCGGATGCTGGCCTTAACCGGACGAAATGGAATGGCTGCCAAGCTCAGGGCGATAGCCAGGAACAGGCCCAGCACCACGTAACCGGCCGAGAGCGAGTCGTTCAGCAGCAGCCACAGGCCAAGCAGCAGCAAGGGCAGAAAAAGATGTTTGGTATAGCGTCGCATCAGAATCACTCCGCTTGAACAGAACGTAGCGGGTTCTGCCGCAGGACGGACCCAATATAAATACGGGGTTCGTCCAGTTGCTGGGCTGTTTGTTCCAGGTAGGTGGTGATCGGGCCGGCATACCAGCTCAAGATCCCGCAAGCCACAATAATGCTGGCAATGGGAGCAGCTTCGATCAGCTTCAGGCGGGGAATCGTCAGGGAGCTATTGCTCCAGAACAGACGAATGCCCACACGTACCATGGCGATCAAACCGGCTACGCCGGAAATCAGCACGGCAGCGGTCAGAATCCAGGCGTTTAGAGGTTCTGGCGATTGGCCCGAGGCTTTCAGCGCGGCTGTCAGCAAGGACAGCTTGGCCACAAAACCGGACAGCGGTGGCAGGCCCACAATCAGCAAGGCGCAGGCAATAAAGGACATGCCCAGGAACACCATCACGCCAGGGATAGCCACACCTACCACGTCATCGCTATTGTCTTCGGACTCCGGGTCGTCCAGATCAAAGACCTCCTGACTGACGGCCAGCAGGTCGGCACCAAAAGGTTTGGTACGGCTAACCAGTTCCAGCAGCAAGAAAAAAGCACCCAAGGCCAGAACGCTGCTGAGCATGTAGTACAGGGCAGGGCCGGTCAGGATGACGCCGGGCATGCCCAAGGCGGCCAGCAAGGTGCCGGAGGACACGATGATGCAATAACTGGCCAGTCGTTCGGGTTGCTGTGCGGCCATGACACCAATAGCGCCGAAGGCCAGCGTGGCGATCCCGGCGGGGAACATCCAGGCCACGCCAAAGGCGGCAGGTGCTCCCGTAGGCAGCAGCAAGGAGCCGATACGCAGCAGCGCGTAAATACCCACTTTGGTCATGATCGCAAACATGGCAGCGACCGGCGCACTGGCATTGCCATAGGCATTGGGTAGCCACAAGTTCAAGGGCCAGGCGGCGGCCTTGATCAGAAAGGCAATCCCCAGAATGGCCATGGCCGATTCAAATACCAGACGATCCGAATCCGGCATGGAGCCAGCACGCAGAGCCAGATCAGCCATGTTCAGGGTGCCGGTGACACCGTAGACCAAGGCGATGGCAATCAGCAGCAAGAAGGAGGAGATCAGGTTGACGGCAATGTAATGCAGGCCGGCACTGACGCGGGCCGCGCCCGAACCGTGCAGCATCAGACCATAGGATGCTGCCAACAGAACCTCAAAGAACACAAACAGGTTGAACAGGTCGCCGGTCAGGAACGCGCCGTTCAGGCCCATCAAGAGCAGCTGGAACAAGGAGTGGAAATGCACCCCCACGCGATCCCAGCGTGCTAGCGAATAGAACCAGCAGCAAAAGGCCAGCACATTGGTCAGCACCAGCAAGAAGGCGGCCAGCCGGTCCACGACCAGCACAATCCCGAAGGGAGCGGGCCAGTCACCGAGCAGGTACACACCGACGGACTGCGGCCAGATCGGATCCAGTGTGCCATCGGCCAGCAACAGCAGGTAGACCGCGCAGAACAGTTGAGCCAATAAGGAGCTGAAAGCGATCAGCAGCTTGTAGTGACGGCGCTTGTCGCGCAGCATCACCATCAGGGCCGCGGCCATCATGGGGATGGCAACGGGCAATACGGGCAAGTGTTGGTTGAGTAGACTCACAGATCGTCTTCCTCGCGGCCATCAACGTGGTCGGTGCCGCTCAGGCCGCGGTTGGCCAGAATGACGACCAGAAACAAGGCGGTAGTGGCAAAACCAATCACAATTGCGGTCAGTACCAGTGCTTGTGGCAAAGGATCGGCGTAGCTGGCGCCCAGCTCGCTGCTATTGATCACGGGTGCAGCACTGATTTTGAGTCGCCCCATACTAAAGATGAACAGGTTCACGGCATAGGAGACCAGGGCCAGTCCCATGATGACCTGAAAGGTACGCGGGCGCAGCAGGAGCCAGACGCCCGAGCCCGCCAGCACACCAATCGCAATTGAAAGCACGATTTCCATTATTTATTCTCCATCCCGGATGCAGCGTTCGAGGCGGATTGCAGCGACGGCAGTTTGCGATAAAAACGTAGGGACTGGTGGGCCAGCGCGACCAGAATCAGGATGGTGGAACCAATCACCAGCATGAATACACCAATGTCAAAGATCAGTGCGCTGGAAGTATGCACGTCGCCCACCAGGGGCAGGTGCAGATCCCAGCTTTGGGCAGACAGGAAGGGCTTGTTGAAGGCCCAGACCAGCATGGCAGCCACTCCGGCTGTCAGCAGACCCAAGCCAATCCAGGTTTGAGGCTGAATCAGAGGGCGGGACTCCATCCACACCACGCCGCTAACCATGTATTGCAGGATAATGCCGGTTGCCATGATCAGGCCGCCCACAAAACCGCCACCGGGCAGGTTGTGCCCACGCAGCAAGAAGTACAGGGCGATCAGCGTGGAGATAGGCAGCAACAGCCGCAGCAAGACAGCTGGAATTTGCATGATGCCTTCTGGCAACGGTGTCTTGGGGTCCGGCTCCACAAAGACGGCTTCGCGGCTGTCCTTGACGTTCTGGCGACGGGCCAGAGGCTGGGCGATGGCTTCGATGGGTGGACGGAAGCGTCGCAGCAGCGCAAAGACCGTCAGGGCCACAATGCCCAACACCACGATTTCACCAAAGGTATCGAAGCCGCGGAAGTCCACCAGAATCACGTTCACCACGTTCGCGCCACCGCCCAGGGGCAGGGCCTTTTCGACAAAGAAGGGCGAGATGCCGCTGGGGTGAGGGCGTGTCATCATGGCGTAGGCCAGAGCGGCAATACCGCAACCGGCCAGAATGGCAATAATCAAGTCGCGGCTACGGCGGAAAAGGGCGCGACCACTATTGTCCTGGCCGCCAGGCATATCACTGACGCGTTGCGGCAACCAGCGCAGGCCCAGCAAAATCAGCACAACGGTGACCACTTCCACCGCCAACTGGGTCAGCGCCAGGTCAGGGGCGGAAAGCCAGGCAAAGGTCAGGCTGGTAACCAGTCCAGCGCCACCAGATAGCAGCAGGGAGGCCGGGCGGTGGAACTTGGCTTGACGAGCCGCACCAATCGCGCAGGCAATTCCGACGGCCCACATCAGGGCAAAGAAGGGGTCGATGGGGGTGGAAATAGTGGACTTGAACCAGTTGCCGCGAACCAGAGGCAGGGCAGCAACACAGATTGTGGCCACAATAATCAGCAAGGTCTGACGCTGCAGGCGTGGCGAGTAAAGCTTGCCCACGGCCCAGTTGGCTGCGACTTCCAGATACTCCATGGCCAGCTCAAAGAAGCGTCGGCCATCAGCACGGGTCAGCAAAGGCGTACGGCCTTGGCGGTTCCTGTAGAAGCGGTTGATGATCAGAACGAAGATCACACCCATGCCCGTGGCGACCAGACTCATGATCAGGGGCAGGTTGAAACCATGCCAGACGGCCAGGTCGTACTGGGGCATTTCTGCACCCAAGATGGCGCTAGCTGCAGTATGCAAGAAGGGGCCAAAAGTCAGGCTGGGAATAATGCCGACCAAGAGACAGGTCAGTACCAGAATCGCGCTGGGGATCAACATGCGGCGAGGCGGCTCGTGTGGCTCGCGGGGCAAGTCCTTGGCGACGGGGCCAAAAAACACCTGTGCAATAAAGCGCAAGGAGTAGGCCACGCTGAAGGAGCCCGCAATTACGGCCACCACGGGCAGAGCATATTCCCAGGTGTTGCCATTGCTGGCCAGAATGGTCTCGGCAAAGAACATTTCTTTGGAGATGAAGCCATTCAATAGGGGCACACCGGCCATGGCAGCCGCCGCAACGGTAGCCAAGGTGGCAGTCAAGGGCATGGCGTGGCGCAAACCGGAAAGCCGGTTCAGGTTACGGGTACCGGTCTCGTGGTCCACGATACCGGCAGCCATGAACAGGGAGGCCTTGAAGGTCGCGTGATTCATCATGTGAAACAGCGCCGCGACCAGAGCCAGTGGGCTGTTCAGGCCCAACAGCAAGGTAATCAGACCCAGGTGGCTGATGGTGGAATAGGCCAGTACGCCCTTCATGTCGCGCTGGAACATGGCCACATAAGCCCCCAGCGTCAGGGAACACAGGCCAGCGCCGCCAATAATGACAGCCCATTCCGTGGTGCCCGACAAGGCAGGCCACAGGCGCGCCAGCAGGAATACCCCGGCCTTGACCATGGTGGCCGAGTGCAAATAGGCGGACACAGGTGTGGGGGCAGCCATGGCGTGAGGCAGCCAGATATGGAAGGGAAACTGCGCGCTTTTAGTGAGTGCACCCAAGGCAATCAGGATCAGCATCCCGGTATACCAGGGGTGATTGCGAATCTGCTCGCCCGACTCCAGTACCACACTCAGGTCGTAACTGCCGGCAGCCTGACCCAGCATGAGCACGCCCGCCAGCAAGCAGAAACCGCCGGTTCCCGTAATGATCAGCGACATACGCGCACCCCGTCGCGCATCCATGCGGTGATACCAGTAGGCAATCAGCATGAAGGAGGACAGACTGGTCAGCTCCCAGAACACGACCAGCTGGATCAGATTGCCCGACAGCACCACCCCCAGCATCGAGCCCATAAAGGCTTGCAGAAAGGAGAAAAAACGTCGGACCGGATCCTGGGCGGACAGGTAATAGTGCGCATAAAGGGCGATCAAGGCCCCCATGGCGGTAATGATGATACTGAAAAGCCAGGCATAGCCGTCCATGCGCAGCTTGAAGGTCAAGCCATGGGCGGGTATCCAGGAGCGTGACGACTCCAGCACCTCTCCGCGAGCAATGTCCGGATAGGCGTAGAGAGTGAGTAAGGCGCACGTAACGGCGACAGCGCCTGCAAGAGATGCCTGGAGTTTGCGAGAGTTCGCGGGCATCAGGGAAGATAGCAAGCTACCAATAAACGGTAGAGCTAGGATCACGAGCAAATACATCTGACTCCAACAGGCGGTAATTTAGGCGGCTAGCGCTTAATAATACGATATATGAAGCTAAATTCAGCCCAACAGCGATAAAAAAAGCTTTTTTTTAGTTATTGCGGCCTTGATGCAGGTCAAGCGCATGCTTGAGGTTTTCTCTCACAATGAATGCTTGACTAGAAGAAACAGGTCTCGTGCAGGAGGACCCTTTATGCCGCAAACACTGGAAGCATCGGATGCCAGCGCCCCCACCGCGCCGGATATCGAAATCTCTGAAGCCCTGATCCGGCGTTTTGATCGTTCCGGGCCTCGCTATACCTCCTATCCCACTGCAGATCGTTTTTTTCAGGACTTTCCTGCTCAGCCTTATATTCACGAATTATCGCGGCGCGCCTTGAGCAGCAGTAATCCGCCTCTGTCGGTTTACCTGCATATTCCGTTTTGTCAGTCGCTTTGCTACTTCTGTGCCTGCAACAAGATCATCACTCAGGATCGTAGCAAGAGCGAGCAGTACCTGGATTACCTGCTGCGCGAAATTGATATGGTCACCCAATATATGGGTGAAGACCGGCGCACCGAACAACTGCATTTGGGCGGCGGCTCGCCCACTTTCCTGGACAATGAACAGTTGGCCCGCTTGATGGCCAAGCTCAAGGAGCAGTTCGCGTTCACGGACGATGCCGAACTGGGCATCGAGATCGACCCGCGTACCTTGGCGGAAGGCACGCTCCAGAACTTGGCGGCTCTGGGTTTTAACCGTACCAGCTTCGGGGTGCAGGATTTTGACCCCAATGTGCAAAAAGCGATCAACCGTATTCAGCCCTTCGAAATGGTCAAACGCGCCGTTGAAGAAAGCCGGGCTGCCGGTTTCCAGTCCATCAACACGGACCTGATCTACGGCCTGCCTTTGCAGACCCTGGAAAGCTTTGCCATCACCATTGACTCCTTGGTGCAACTGCGACCAGATCGCATCGCTCTGTATAACTACGCGCACTTGCCAACACGCTTCAAGGCTCAGCGTTTAATCAATGAAGAAGAGCTGCCCGATGCCGATCAGCGTCTGCAACTGTTCTTGATGTCTTCGCAGCGTCTGCTGGATGCAGGTTATGTCTATATCGGTCTGGACCACTTTGCCTTGCCGACCGACGAGCTGAATCTGGCCCGTCTGGACGGCAGTCTGCACCGCAACTTCCAGGGCTACACCACCCGCGCAGCCTGTGATCTGGTCTCTTTTGGCGTGTCGTCCATTGGTCAGGTGGGCACCATGCATGTGCAAAATGCCCGCAGCCTGCGCAATTACTACGCCGATATAGACCGGGGGCGTTTGCCTATCGAGCGGGGTATTGTGATGCAGCAGGATGATCGCCTGCGGGCGGAAGTCATCATGCATTTGATGTGCAGCATGCCAGTGCCTATCTTGCGTCTGGAAGCGCGTTACGGCATTGATTTTGCCAGCTACTTCTCTGCCGAGCTGCAAGAGCTCAACAGCTATGCCGACGCTGGCTTGCTGACAGTCGATGCCCAATCCATCCAGGTTCTGCCCAAAGGTCGTTTGTTTGTGCGCGCCTACAGCATGGTGTTCGACAAGTACTTGAGCCAGGAAAGCGGTGCGCGCTATTCCCGTCTGATTTAACACAGTGGCCGTCCTTGCAGACGGCCACGATTCTATTGCCCTGTTTCTGGTCCCGACGTGGCCGGCAGGTTCTTGCATCAACCTAAGGTATTAACATCGTGCTAAAGACGGATTTACGTCTCATGTCCCTGAAGGGAAAACTGCTTTTGCCTATTGTTCAAGGCGGCATGGGAGTCGGTATTTCGGCGTCCCGGCTGGCCGGTACTGTGGCCGCATTGGGCGGGCTGGGGACGATCTCCAGCGTGGATTTACGGCGTCATCACGAAGACCTGATGGACAGCACCCAGGGTGATGTCGAAAAAGGCGTGGTCGATGCAGCCAATTTGCAGGCCCTGGACCGCGAGATCAATCGTGCCCGAGAGCGCTCGGGTGGCAATGGCGGTATCGCCGTCAATATCATGAAGGCCGTCTCGCAGTATCCCGAGTATGTGCGTCAGTCTTGCGAGAGCGGGGCAGACGCGGTGGTGGTGGGCGCTGGCCTGCCCCTGGATTTGCCTGAGCTGGTTCAGGATCATCCCAAAGTTGCCTTGATTCCAATCTTGTCGGATGTGCGCGGCGTCACTTTACTGGTGAAGAAATGGCTGCGCCGCAAGCGTTTGCCGGATGCAGTCGTTCTGGAAAATCCCCGTTTTGCCGCAGGCCACCTGGGGGCCGCCGACGACCAATCCTTGAACAAACCTGAATATGCTTTCCAGCGCGTTCTGGAAGGCTGCCGCGCCTTGTTTCGCGAGTTGGGCCTGGAGGCCGAGCGTATTCCCTTGATCGCTGCAGGCGGGATTCACCGTCCTGAACAACTGCGTCAATTAATGGATTGGGGTGCAGATGGTGTGCAAATGGGCACTGCCTTTGCCGTCACTGAAGAAGGTGATGCGCATGAGAACTTCAAGCGCGTGTTGCTGGATGCCGAGCCCAAGGACATCGTGACCTTTATGAGCGTGGCCGGACTGCCTGCCCGTGCCGTGCGTACGCCGTGGCTGGATGCTTACCTGCATAAAGAGCAAAAGCTGCAATCGGTGGCACGCGAGCGTGCTTGCACGGAAGGTTTTGACTGCCTGGCGCATTGCGGCTTGCGCGATGGCGTGCAACGCCATGGTCAGTTTTGCATTGACCGTCAGCTGGCCTATGCCCTGAAAGGTGATGTACAGCGCGGTCTGTTCTTCCGTAGTTCCGAAGCCTTGCCTTTTGGCAAAGCCATGAAATCGGTGCGCGAGCTGATGGACTATATGTTGAATGGCCGCAGCAAAACGCCGGGCGTGGTTCCTGCGGCCTAAAACGGGATCAAGGGCTTAGCCCTTGATTTCGCGTATCAAGCCTTCCTCACCGCCATCAATGGTGTGGACGGCTTCCTTCCTTTGTGTCTCCAGTGCCAGGCGGCGGGCAATTTCATAGCATTCTTCAATATGCTGGTTGCCGACTTTGCGCAGCACTACAAAGCTGATGGAAGCGGAAATGGCGCTGCCTATCAAAGGCACATATTTGGCGCCGTATTTCCCGGCCAGTTTCTTCGCTCCCAGACGCACCAGAATATTGACCACGCGATCTGTAGTCAGCACGCGTCCCACCATGCCCAGGCCCATACTGGTTCCCCCCACGACCACCAGCTTTTTCAGCTCCGGGCTCAGGGCGTCCACATCGTTGGCCGTCAAGCCGAAGCGCGCATTGATGATGGGGATGACTTTCATCAGAATCGCCACATCCGTACCCACATCCACACCGGGGATGGGCACCACGGCTGCCGCTGCTGACAGCAGAGCGCGCCGACTGATTAGTTTGCGACATTCCTCGCGGGTTTTATCCAGTTCCTGCAGTGTCATCGTGCTCATGTGTCTGTCCTGAAATCTAAGCGGATTGATCGTGCAAGCCTTAACGCATATGGGGCGAGTACCGTGCTTTTCCAGTGACTGCCTGGGCAATTATGTTTCTTATCGTAGTGGATGCCGCCAGTTTGGGGAAAAAAGCAGGGTATTGGTCGCATTTGAAATTTTTTCTTTCAAATGCCATGAATGCTTCTACAAACGGGTGTCGTGAACAATTAAAGCCCGGTGTCTTTTTCTGTTGCACTTGGTGGCATTCTTTATGCGCTTTCGGGGCTATTCAGACACGCTCAGAGGGTCTGATTTCTATTAAACTGGCGCCGAAAATAGCACATTCCATAGGGGAAGAACGATGCATCGCCAGTCTTTGCTGGGTTTGATGTTCTTGCTGGGTGTCAGTAGCGCCCAAGCCATTACGATAAGCAGTTTCTCGCCCCAAGGGGCGACATCGGATTTGCGGGATGTCAAAGTCACCTTTGCCACACCCGCAGTTCATTTTGGGGATTCGCAATTGCCTGCACCCGTTCAGGTGCAGTGTGATGATCCTTCGGTAGTCGGTCAGGGCCGTTGGCTTGATTCGCGCCGCTGGATTTATGAATTCGACGAGCGTCCAGGACCAGGCTTGAGTTGTACGGCCGTCGTGTCCAAAAGTTTTCGCAGCATCAATAATGAAGCGATTAGCGGACCGGCTCAATATCGTTTTAATTCAGGCGGCGCCATTCTGGAAAGCAACCGCCCGTATTACAACATTATTGATGAAGACCAGGTCTTTCTATTCAGCTTCAATGCGCCGGTTAATAGCGCCTCTTTAGTCAAGAACGGCTATTGCCGGGTAGAGGGTATTGGCGAGCGTATTGGCTTGAAAGCCATTGAGGGTGCCGAGCGCGACGCCATGGTTCGCGCCGAGTTCTATGTGGACGAGGTAGACGACCGATACCAGGCCGTCCAGTGTGCGCGTCCCCTGCCAGCGGATGCCAGCGTGTCGGTGGTGCTGGAGCCGGGCATCATGACGCAGATTGAGAATCGCAAGGGCGTCCCTAATACGGACCGCTATACCTACGATTACAACGTGCGCCCCGAGTTTACCGCCTCGCTCACTTGCATGCGTGAGCGCGCAGAAGCGCCTTGCACGCCGGTTGGCAGCTTCGGTGTTCAGTTCTCCGCGCCTGTCGCGTACGAGTACTTGAGCCAGATTCGTTTGGAAGCCGGCAAGCAGGTTTGGGAACCCAAGTCTGATAGCGACGAGGCATGGCAGGATCGTGGGCCTGGCCAGTACGTGCGTTTCGAGGGTCCTTTCCCTGAAAACGCCAAGCTGACGGTCAAGATTCCGGACAGCCTGACGGACGACGCAGGTCGCCGCCTGAAGAACCCGCAAGTGCTGAGCAACGGCATGAGCACCACGACCTATCCACCGCTGGTGAAGTTTGCGGTGGAGCCTTTCGGGATTGTGGAGCGTTTCGGCCATGCGGATCGTGACGGATCGGACGATTCCGATCCGCCGGCCATTGGCTTGAGCCTGCGTAATGTCGAAGCCAATCTGACAACTCAGCAAATGCTGGTGTCCGCCGGTCAGGTGGGGGCTCTTGCCGTGAAGGACGACAAGGAAGTTCTGACCTGGTTCTCCCGTCTGCGTCAGCTGAACTATTCCTGGTCGGTCACCCCCGACTATCTGAAGACCATGATGGGTAGTGACTTCCATGTCACCGCTCCTTTGAATGAGAACGGCTACCTGGATCTGCGTGCCCAGCCCCTGTTGCAAGGCAAGGATCTGAAGAAGCTGGACTTGCCCGGCATGGATCAAAAAGGCGAGCGTCCTTTTGAATTGATTGGCGTGCCGCTGAAAGAGCCTGGTTTCCATGTGCTGGAAGTCGCTTCTCCACGTCTGGGAGCTTCCTTGCTGGAGGCGGCCGGTACCATGTACGTGCGTAGCTCTGTGCTGGTGACCAACCTGGGTGTGCATATCAAGAAAGGTGGTGACGATTTGCTGGTCTGGGTCACGACACTGGATGATGCCAAAGTCGTGCCCGGCGCGAAAATTCGCGTGATGAACTGCCGTGGTGAAGAGCTGCTGCAAGGTGAAACAGACGAGAATGGGATGTTCCATCACCCGCAGGCGGTGTCCAGCCCGGATTACTGCCAGGAAACCAGCTTGTCCGGTTTGTTCGTGACGGCGCGAATCGACAAGAACAACCCCATGGCTCGTGGTAAAGATGATTTCAGCTTTGCCTTGAGCGAGTGGAATTCGGGTATCGAGCCTTGGCGCTTCAATGTGCCTTACAACTGGGGCGGTCGCGATGAGGCCATTGCTCACACTGTGATGGATCGCAATCTGTTCCGTGCGGGTGAAGTGGCCCATATGAAACACTATGTACGCGAACGCGTACGTGACGGTTTCAAGGCTCCAGCTCGCTATCCCGACACCATGATTGTCGAGCACGATGGCAGCGGCAAGCGAATTGAGCTGCCCTTGAAGTGGCAAAAGACAGCGGCAGGCAGCGTATTTGCTCTGACCGACTGGAAAATCCCCAAGGACGCCGAGCTGGGTGTGTATCGCTTGCGAACCGAAGGCGAGGATCAGTACTTCAACTTTGGCGAGTTCCGCGTAGAGCAGTTCAAGCTGCCTGTGTTGGGCGGCAGTATCAAGCTGGGTGACGGTCAGGATCGTCCTTATCTGGTCAAACCCAAAGAACTGCAGGCCGACCTGCAGTTGCAGTATCTGTCTGGTGGCCCGGCTGATTACTTGCCGGTTCAGTTGTCGGCGGTTGTCCGCTCGGCAGGAACGTCCTTCAGTGCCTATGACGATTTCAGCTTTGTCCCTCCCGAGAAGGTTGAACAGTCTGATGTCTCGGACTCCCGTGTTTTCCTGAACAAGAAGCGCTTTCAGCTGGATGCACAGGGTGGTTTGCGTGCCACGCTGGATGAGTTGCCTGCGGTGGATCGTCCTTCCGAATTTCTGGTAGAAGCCACTTTTGCCGATCCGAACGGTGAAATTCAAACCTTGACCCAAACCGTATCCGTATGGCCGGCCGATGTAGTGGTGGGTCTGCGTGCAGGTAGCTGGTTGGCAGCCGGTTCGTCCACCAAGCTCTCGGCTATCGCGGTGAGCCCGGACGGCAAGCCACTGAAAAACGTGCCTGTGCGTATTGAGGCGGCCAATGTGCAGCGTTTCTCGATCCGCAAGCGTATGGTGGGTGGCTTCTACAGCTACGACAATCAGGAGCAGCGCGAAGACCTGGGCACGATCTGCGAAGGTCGCAGCGACGATCAGGGTCTGGTGCAGTGTGATGTGAAACTGGAGAAGGGCGGTCAGGTCGAGCTGCGTGCCATTGCACGCGATGGCGAAGGCCGTGACTCCGTTGCTGCCAGCACCGTCTGGGTCAGTGGCTCCGGCTACCTGTGGTTCGGTGGTCAGAACGATGACCGTATCGACGTGATTCCTGCGAAGAAAGTTTGGGCTCCTGGCGAGACAGCCGAGTTCCAGGTGCGCATGCCGTTCCGCGAGGCCACGGCCCTGGTGTCGGTGGAGCGTGAAGGTGTCTTGCAGGCTCAAGTGGTTCAGCTGGAAGGCGACAGCCCTAACGTCAGCGTGGAGATCAAGCCCGAATGGGGGCCGAACGTTTACGTGTCCGTGCTGGTTCTGCGTGGCCGTCTGCGTGAAGTGCCTTGGTACTCTTTCTTTAGCTGGGGCTGGAGTCAGCCTCTGACTTGGTATAAAGCCTACTCGGAAGGCGGTGGTGAATTTGTTGCCCCGACAACTACCGTGGACTTGTCCAAGCCTAGCTATCGCTTTGGTCTGGCCAGCATTGAAGTCAGCAGCCAGCAAGATGCGCTGGATGTGAAGGTAACGACGGATCGCAGCCAGTACGCGATTCGTGAGCAGGCCAAGGTTGATATTCAGGTCCTCAAGTCCGATGGCACACCGGCAGCCGGTGCGTCCGTGGCCTTGGCGGCTGTGGATCAGGCCTTGCTGGAACTGAGCCCGAACAATAGCTGGAACCTGCTCAACGCCATGCGTGCCTTGCGCGGCTACAACGTGCAGACCGCCACGGCGCAGTCTGAAATCGTGGGTCGTCGTCACTATGGTCGCAAGGCTGTCGCAGCGGGTGGTGGCGGTGGCAAGAGCCCCACTCGTGAATTGCTGGATACTTTGCTGCTGTGGAAAGGCAATGTGGAGCTGGACGCACAAGGTCGCGCAACGGTGACCGTGCCGCTGAAAGACTCCCTGACCCAATACCGGATTGTGGCCGTCGCCGATCTGGCGGGCGACCGCTTTGGTAGTGGTTCGGCTCAGATCGTCACAACGCAAGACCTGCAAATCATTTCCGGTTTGCCAGCCATTGCTCGTGAGGGTGATGATTACCAGGCCCAAGTGACGCTGCGTAACAGCAGCCCACGTGCCATGACCGTGAAGGTGCAGGCGCAGTACCGTGGTAAAGGCTTGCCCTCGGCGGCCTTGCCAGAGCAAACCGTTGAGCTGGCTTCGGGCTCGGCTAAAGTGGTTTCCTGGCCCATGTCGGTTCCACTGTCCAGTGGTTCGGCCGATTCGCACCAGATGGAGTGGACGGTGGATGCACAGGAAGTTCAGCAGTCCGGCGCCACGGGCAAGGCTGCCAAAGACAGCCTTGCAATCAAGCAGGAAGTCTTTACCGCGACCCCGGTTACGGTTCAGCAGGGAACACTGGTTGCCGTGGGTATGGATGAGCCATTGAACATGTCGGTGCAGGCACCGGCCGGTGCCTTGAAGAACGAACAAGGCGTGGTTCAAGGTGGTCTGCAAATGTTGTTCCGTTCCTCCTTGGGTGGCGGTATGGAAGGAGTGCGTGCCTGGTTTGAACGCTATCCTTACAGTTGCTTTGAACAGCAAGCCTCACGTTACATGGGCCTGCGTTCCGAAGAGGCGTGGGCTGGCCTGATGCAGCGCATGCCGTCTTATATGGACGAGAATGGTTTGTTGCGTTACTTCCCCAGTAGCTATGGGTGGGGTAGCCGCGTGTTGACCAGCTACATCCTGGATATCAGCTACATTGCGGAATCCATGGGCTTGAACTATCCCATCCCGGACGGCTTCCGCAACGAGATGCTGCAAGCGCTGGAAAACGTGGTGAATGGTCGTATCCCGAGCATGCAAACGGTCTCTCGCCAAGAGCGGGATCTTGAGGTGATTCGTGCGACGGCCGTGCTGGCCAAGTACGGTCGTGCTCGCGTCAACATGCTGGATTCGGTGGAACTGAACCTGCAAAGCTGGCCTACTGAAATCCTGCTGGCCTGGGTGGATCTGACTCAGCGTTTGCCAGGCATCAAGAAAGCCGAGCAGACACGTAAAGAAGCCATGAATCTGATCCAGGCACGTCTGGTCAGCCGTGGTACCCGTCTGGTCTTTGGTGAGGACGCGCTTAACGGTAGCCCATGGGCCATGACCAGCCGCGTGACCAACCAGGCTCGCCTGATGCTGCTGGCCAATGAAATGTCGGACTGGGCCGAGGACATGCCTCGTCTGGCCCAAGGTCTGCTGGCGGAGCAGCAGCGTGGTGCATGGCGCATGACCACAGAAAACCTCTTGGGTAGCTTGGCCATTGAACAGTTCAGCCGTCATCACGAACAGAACCCTAGCGGTCAGTCCATGGTGATTCTGGGCTCGGAAAGTGCCCAGGTGGTGGATTGGGACATGCTCAAGCCTGACGGTCAGGGTGTGCGCTCTTCCAAGATTGATGTGCCGTGGCGCGGCGATCAGGCCGATAACCTGAGCGTTGAGCAAATGGGTGAGGGCAAGGCCTGGATCGAAGTTCGCTCCCTGGCTGCGGTGCCCGTGACCAAGCCTATTGCGGCTGGTTTGAGCATGGAGCGTCACATCGAAGCCGTGGAGCAGGCCAAACCCGGTGTATGGAGTCGTGGCGACATCATGCGCGTGAAGATCAAGGTCAAGGCTCAAGGTCAGGCAAGCTGGGTGGTGGTGTCGGATCCGATTCCTGCCGGTGCCACTATCCTGGGCAGCGGCCTGGGTCGCGACTCTGCCATGGCAACGGCCGGTGAAGAACAGTCCGGTCATTGGCCCAGCTTTGTCGAACGCCGCTTTGATGGCTACCGTGCTTACTACGAGCGCTTTGAAGAAGGCACGACCGAAGTCAGCTATACGGTGCGTCTGAATACAGTGGGTCAGTTCGTGCTGCCAGCCAGCCGTGCTGAAGCCCTGTACGAGCCTGACGTGTTTGCTGTCTGGCCTAACGAGCAAGTTCTGGAAGTTGTGGATGCACCAGCCAATTAAAGCAGGACTGCTGGTGTTGGGACTGGCCCTGTGGGCCAGTCCCGGGCAGGCCATGCCCAGCTACAAGGAAGTTCGGCAAGCTTACCGATCGTCCGATGTGCAGGTCCTGGATCGTCAGGGCCAGCTTGTCCAGCGAGTCCGTCTGGACTTTCGTCAACGGCGCGGCGATTGGGTCGCGCTGGAGCAAATTTCTCCGGCCTTGCAAATGGCGGTCCTGGTGTCTGAAGACCGCCGTTTTGAATCTCACGGTGGGGTGGACTGGTTATCAGTGGGCTCCGCCGCGTGGGATGGCCTGTTTGCCGGACGCAGTCGCGGTGCTTCTACGATTACCATGCAGCTGGCCGGCCTGATGGATCAGGATCTGATCGGTGGTCGAGGTGGGCGCTCGGTCTGGCAAAAGCTGGATCAGGTGGTGGCCGCCCAGTCGCTGGAAGACACCTGGACCAAGCCGGAAATTCTGGAAGCGTATCTGAATCAGGTGGCTTTTCGGGGTGAGCTGGTTGGGGTGGACGCGATGGCGCGTACCTTGTTTCAAAAGCAGGCCGCTGCGCTGGATGCACGCGAATCTGCTATTGCCGCAGTTTTGCTGCGCGGCCCCAATGCCTCGGCCTTGATGGTCGAGCGCCGGGCGTGTACGACCCTGCAAGAGATGGGACGCGCCGAACTATGTCGAGAATTAAGTAATCTGGTGCCGGTGGCTTTGCGCCGGGCCGGACAGGCCCCTTTGGGGCAAGCCCAACTGGCCCCTCATTTTGCCCGTTGGGTTCTGGATCAGAATCCTGAAATCAAGGCCGGTGACAGTATTCGTACGACCTTGGATACGCGCCTGCAAACTCAAGTGCAAGCCAGTATGCGGCGCCACTTGCTGGATCTGCGCACCGCACGTGTTCAGGATTCTGCGGTGGTGGTGCTGGATAACCATAGCGGACAGGTCCTGGCCTATGTGGGTTCCAGTGGCGATCTGTCCGAGGCGGCCGAGGTAGACCATGCTCGTTCCTTGCGGCAAGCCGGTTCCACGCTCAAGCCTTTTTTGTATGAGATGGCGATTGAAAAGCGCCTGTTGACCGCCGCATCCTTGCTGGAGGATTCGCCGCTGAATCTGTCCACCGGCAATGGTCTGTATATCCCGCAAAACTACGACAAGCAGTTTGTGGGCTGGGTCAGTGCGCGCAATGCTCTGGCTTCTTCCCTGAACATTCCTGCTGTGCGTGTGCTGACCATGCTGGGGCCTGCCAACTTGGTGGATCGCCTGCGTGCACTGGGCCTGAATCTGCGCCAGGATGGCGATTTCTATGGGTATAGCCTGGCTTTGGGCAGTGCCGATGTCACCTTGCTGGAACTGACCAATGCTTACCGTGCACTGGCCAATTTGGGCCAGACGCAAGCTGTGCAAACACGTATGGATCAGCAAGCCGCTCCCTTTCATTCTGTGATGGATGAGGGGGCCAGCTGGATTGTGGGTGATATGTTGTCGGACCGTCAGGCTCGGGTGCTGACCTTTGGATTGGACAGTGCCTTGAGTACACCATTTTGGAGTGCGGTTAAAACCGGGACCAGTAAAGACATGCGTGACAACTGGGCCCTGGGTTGGACAGAGCACTATACCGTTGGCGTTTGGGTGGGAAATAGTGCTGGTCAAAGTATGCAAGATGTATCAGGTGTCAGCGGGGCAGCCCCGATCTGGCACGAGGTGATTTCGCTCTTGAACCAGCGTCGCCCCGGTCGTCAAACGGCCATGCCTGCCCAGGTGCAGGTGCGGCAGATTGAGTTTGTACCCGCCATGGAGCCTGGCCGGGAAGAGTTTTTTGTTGAAGGCACACAGACCGATCGTGTGGAATTAAGTGATGTGAATCTGGCCTATGCCGGCCCGGCCCGTATCCGCGAGCCGGTCAATGGCACCATTTTCGCGTTGGACCCGGATATTCCACCGCAAAACCAGCAATTGCGTTTGTTGGCCCAAGGGCAGATTACCGAGCCCTTGGTATGGTGGGTGCAGGGAGTAGAAGCAGGGAAGGGGGCGCAGCTGCGAATTCCATTGGTACCCGGAACGCTGCGCATTGAATTGAAAACTGAACAAGGTCGCTTAATGGATCAAGTCAGCGTACAAATTAGGGGTGCGCAAATGACAAGCTTTAACAAAGATTAACCGCTTGCGCTTTTACATGACTGATACACTGCTATCCTTATTGATTCTTCGTAAAGAGAGGGGGGAACTTCACTATGATGACTTTACGCACACTCGCTCGAATTTTGGCTCCTGTTGGCCTGGTCGCATTGGCCGCTTGTCAAACCGTTCAAGAAAAGCCGAGCGACAAAGCTGGCACCTCCAGCGCCGCAACGCAAACCACTCCCTCCACGCCTGCGACGGGTGCTCAGCAGCCTCAGGCTCAAGCTGGTGCCGAGCAGCAAGCTGCGCCTGTACAGATCTTCCTGGCTGATACTCAGGAACAAGCGGGTTGGGCACGTGTCGACGTGCAACCTAATGGTGTCTTGTTTGTGAATCCGCGTGCCGTGGTGGTGCGTGAGGATCTGGTTGGCGTGCAAGCCGGCACCAACGACAGCAAAGAAGGTTTGCTGGCTTTGGATCTGACCCCAGAGGCTGCTCAGCGTCTGCTGCAAGTTACCACTCAGTTCCCCAAAAAGCGTCTGGCTTTGGTCGTGGGTGACACCATGCTGGCTGCCCCTGCTTACGGTTCGCCCGTTAAAGATGGCCGTCTGATTTTCATGGTTGGTACGGAAGCTAACGCTTTGGCTGCTGCCCGCGCGATTGCCGGTCCACAGGCTACCCAGACCAACGGTAAGAAGTAAGCGCTGCTTGCTCGTCTGAATGCTGTCCTGGTCCTGGGTTTACCCATGCCCGGCTTTTTGAAAAACGCGGTGGGTGCGAACCCGCCGCTCTTGTTACTAACAGGAAAGTCGGTATGGTGACCCCGCCAGGCAGTCTCGCTTTTTATATTCTTTCTTTTCGGGTTCTGGTCGGCCTGCATGGGGCCGCGCTGCTGTTCGTCATGTTGATGGGCACCGGAGCAATTGGATCCGTTTTCGTCCCCGCTTTTTTGCGTCTGCCCTTGTTCGTTTTTCTGATGGGGCTGGTTTCGGCGTTTCTGGCCTTGTGCTGGAGTCACTGGACCTTGGCGTGGCACAGCTCTAAAGTAGGGCGACGCTGGGCCTGGATACCCGGTTTCTGTTCGGCCTTTTTTCTGGCCTTGAGTCTGGCTCTTTTTGTAATTGGCGTATGGGGTACCTTGGGCCTGGCCGATTTTGCCTACCAGCATAGCGAGTGGCTTACCTCCGGCCAGCAAGACTATGACGGTTTTGTCGTTCCCAATAATGACGAAGCCCAGCCCTACACCACGCCTTATCGGCAGCATCCTTAGCTTGCCTTCTACTTGAACGCTACGTTCAGACAGCAGCGATTCCAGCCTGCTGCGTAGAGTGTCGTTGTATTTTCTGCAATAGTCTCAATTCTTGCTCGCTTTTTTATCAGCCGCAGTCTTAAAATGTGCGCATTGCGTATATTTCATAAGCGAGAGCTGATATGGCCGTCTCCCAACAAGTTTTTTTGCGTGATGCAATGCGTCGCCTGAACCTGACTCGTGACGTTTTTGCGGCACGTATTGGGGTGAAGCGTCGTGCACTGGATACCTGGCTGCTGCCTGAAGGCTCTTTGGAGTCGCGGGCCATGCCCGAAGTGGTGCAGCGTTTTGTCACGGAAATCGTGGAAAACGAAGCCTTGCTGAGCAAGTATGCGCAAAGCGCACAGTCCGGTCCTTTGCGTGACCGTATCGCTACCGGCGGCAAGCATCAGCTCTTGTCCGTAGACCAGTTCACCCGCGAAACCGTGGAAGAACTGTGCAGTCTGGCCGATATCATGCAGCCCATCGCTCGCCGTCAAAAAGTGTCGCGCGTGCTGGAAGGGGCGGTGCTGGGTAACCTGTTTTTTGAAGCCTCCACCCGTACTCGCGTCAGCTTCGGCTCGGCCTTCTGCCGCCTGGGTGGTTCCGTGTGCGATACCACTGGCTTTACCTTTTCTTCCATGGCCAAAGGCGAATCCATTTACGACACCAGCCGCGTCATGAGCGGCTATGTGGATGCCATGGTGATTCGTCACCCTGAGCAAGGTTCGGTCGCGGAATTTGCGCGTGCCACCAACATTCCTGTGGTGAACGGTGGTGATGGTGCGGGTGAACACCCCAGCCAGGCGCTGCTGGATTTGTACACCATCAGCACTGAATTTTCCCGTCTGGGCAAATTGCTGGATGGTGCACATATCGCTCTGGTGGGTGACTTGAAGTATGGCCGTACCGTGCACTCCCTGATCAAGTTGCTGGGCATGTACCGTGGCCTGAAATTCACCCTGATTTCGCCCCCCGGCCTGGAAATGCCCGAGCACATTGTGGAGCAGGTGGCCAAGCAAGGTAAGCACGTCATCGAGCAAACGACGTCCTTGGAAAAGGGCTTGCCTGGTGTGGATGTTATTTACGCTACGCGTGTGCAGAAAGAGCGCTTCGAAGAAGGGCAGGACGGCAGCTTCACGGCCGACTTCCAGGTCAATAAAGCCATTATTGACCGTTGCTGCGGCCCCGATGTAATCGTGATGCACCCACTGCCACGCGATAGCCGCGAAGGTGCCCATGATTTGAGCGTGGATCTGAACCACGACCCTCGACTGGCCATCTTCCGTCAGGCTGACAATGGTATTCCCGTGCGTATGGCGATTTTTGCTGTGCTGCTGGGTGTGGAAACGCTGGTGCAGCATTCCATGCGCGATGTGACCTGGAATCCTCCTTCGCACATCGGCCCGGATGATGCGGTTTTCCACGGCATGTACTAAGTTGAGCAGGTGTCAGCGCTAAGTACACGCAAGCATTAAAAAAAACCGGGGCTCTGAATTAGAGCCCCGGTTTTTTTGTTCTTGAAACGTGTTTTATAAGCCTGCTGGGTGAGCAGACTTATAACGATATGCCAAGCTGAGCCGTTTTTTGAAAGTGACGATTCAGCCCGGCAAATCTACTTTTACTTGGACGTAGGCATGGCAAATTCCGCACCCTTGGAGATGCTTTCAGGCCAGCGCTGCATGATGGATTTCTGGCGGGTGTAAAAGCGAACGCCTTCTTCACCGTAAGCGTGCATATCGCCAAACAAGCTCTTCTTCCAGCCACCAAAACCGTGCCAGGCCATTGGCACTGGAATTGGCACGTTGATGCCAACCATACCCACGTGGATGCGGCGGCCAAATTCACGGGCCACGTTACCGTCGCTGGTAAAGCACGCTACGCCGTTGCCGAACTGGTGCTTGTTGATCAGTTCAATGGCACTGGCCAGATCCGGTACGCGTACGCAGCACAGCACAGGGCCGAAAATTTCTTCCTGATACACGCTCATGTCGGGGGTGACGTGATCGAACAGGGTGCCGCCCATCCAGAAGCCGTTCTCACAACCTTCACCGGCTTTGGCGCCGTCAAATTCGCGACCGTCGACCAACAGTTTGGCGCCTTCCTGTACACCTTTGTCGATGCAGCTGCTGATGCGCTCGCGCGCTTGCTGTGTCACGATGGGGCCCATTTCGGCGGCGGCATTGGTGCCATTCAGAATCTTCAGGCTGCGAGTACGTTCTTCCAGCTTGGGCAGGATGCGATCAGCAGAGTCACCCACCAGCACGGCTACCGAGATGGCCATGCAACGCTCGCCAGCCGAGCCGTAGGCGGCACCGATCAGGGCGTCCACGGTCAGGTCGATGTCGGCATCCGGCATGACGACCAGATGGTTCTTGGCACCGCCCAGGGCTTGCACGCGTTTGCCGCCGATGGCGCCCATTTCATAAATGCGGTTGGCAATCGGGGTGGAGCCCACGAAGGAGACGGCTTGCACGTCCTGGTGATTGACCAGCGCCTCAACCGCGTCTTTATCACCTTGCACCACGTTGAACACGCCATCGGGCAGACCGGCTTTTTTCAGCAGTTCGGCAATGAACAGGCTGGGGCTGGGGTCGATCGGGCTGGGTTTCAGCACAAAGGTGTTGCCCGCGGCGATGGCAACGGGGAACATCCACATGGGCACCATGACAGGAAAGTTGAACGGGGTGATACCGGCCACCACACCCAAGGGCTGGCGCATGGTCCAGTTGTCGATATTGGTGCTGACCTGTTCGGTGAAATCGCCTTTGAGCAGTTGAGGAATGCCGCAAGCAAATTCCACAATTTCAATACCGCGGGTGACTTCGCCCATTGCATCGGACAGAACCTTGCCATGCTCGGCCGTAATCATGGCTGCCAGCTTTTCCTTGTTCTCGTTGAGCAAGGACAAAAAGTTGAACAGCACACGGGCGCGGCGTAGCGGTGGGGTGTCGGCCCAGGCGGGGAAAGCGGCCTGGGCGCTGGCCACAGCGGCGTCAATATCTTGCTGGCTACCCAGTTTGACCTTGGCGCTGACCTGGCCGGTGGCCGGGTTGTACACCGGTTGAGTACGTGTACCGGCGCCAGCCTGCTGGCCACCTCCGATGTAGTGAGCAATTTCGGGGGTGTTTAACTCTGTCATGGTGATGCTCCTGCTGGGATGAATTAAAACAAGGGGCGGTAACCCGATCGGGCTGGGCTACCGCCAGAGTACCAAGTATCTAGTGAGAGACAGCGGCAATACCGACTGCAGTTTCAGCGCGGACCTGTTGGGCGTCAAAGCCATCCCGGTCTTCGCTGGCGCGGCGGCTGCTGTCCAGTTTCGATACAAAGTAAATCATGAAGAATGCCAAAGGCATGGAAATCAGGGTGGGGAAGTCGTAAGGGAATACGGCTTCGGAAAAGCCCAGAATGCGGACCCAGACGGCTGGCGACAGAATCACCAGACCCAGGGCCACAAGCAGGCCGCTCAAACCGCCATAAATGGCACCACGAGTGGTCATGCCGCGCCAGTACATGGACATCAGCAAGACCGGGAAGTTAGCCGAGGCGGCAATACTGAAGGCCAGGGCAACCAGGAACGCCACGTTCTGGTCACGGAACAGCAGGCCCAGGAAAATGGCGACAATGCCAATGCCGATCGAAGCCAGACGGTTGACGCGCATGGCTTGCGAGGGTGTGACATCGTCGCGGCGGATGACTTTGGCGTACAGATCATGTGCAACTGCCGAGGCACCGGCCAGGGTCAAACCACTGACCACGGCCAGAATCGTGGCAAAGGATACGGCGGCCAGCAAACCAAACAGCAGGTTGCCACCCAAAGCCGTTGCCAGGTGCATGATGGGCATGTTCGAGCCGCCCAGCACCATGCCGCCTACCTTGCCGTCCACATAGAACTCGGGGTAGTTGGGCAGGATGGCCATGGCAGCCAGACCCAGGAAGCAGATCACCACAAAGAAGACGCCCATCAAACCCGTTGCCACGAAGACCGACTTACGGGCCGCGCGTGCATCAGGCACCGTGAAGAAACGCATCATGATGTGAGGCAGACCGGCAATACCAAACACCAGCGACACTGCCAGAGACAGGCCCGAGAATGGATCAGCCATCAGCTTCCAGGGACCCTTCATGGCCGCGCCAGCCTGGTGATGTTCGGCCGCCGCACTGACCAGGGCGGAAAAGTCGAAGTTGAAGTAGTACAGGGCCAGGCCAGCCATCAAGAAGCCATTACCCATCATCAAGATAGCCTTGATGATTTGTACCCAGGTGGTTGCCACCATGCCACCCACCACGACGTACACCATCATGAGCAAGCCCACGGCCACCACGGCATAGGTGTAGTCAATGCCAAACAGCAGTTGCACCAGTTGTCCTGCGCCGACCATTTGCACGATCAGGTAGAACAGCACCACGGTCAGCGAGCTGATCGCGGTAAAGATGCGAGTGCTGCGTTCATCCAGGCGGTACGAGACGATGTCGCTCAGGGTGTAGCGACCCAGATTGCGCAAGCGCTCGGCAATCAGAAACATGATGACCGGCCAGCCCATGAAGGCGCAGACCGCATACAACAGCGAGTCAAAGCCGTTGGTAAAGGCCAGGGACGAAATACCCAGCAAGGTGGCGGCGGACATGTAGTCACCCACAATGGCCAGCCCATTTTGCGTGCCGGTAATGCCACCCCCGGCGGTGTAAAAGTCCGAGCTGGAACGAGTGCGCGACGAGGCCCAGTAGGTAATGCCCAGGGTCACGACCACAAAGGCGGCAAAAATCAGAATCGCTTGTGTATTCATGGGCGCACCTTTGCCAGTACACGTTCGCAAAGCGGATCAAAGCGCGTGTTGGCGACGTGGATGTACACGCCTGTTAATAACCAGGACACAAAAATCAGTCCTACCCCGTACACCATGCCACTGTTGACAGCTCCTCCACTGCCCAGGTCATGGGTTAGAACGCCGGGCCAAAAAATGGCCGTCACGATAAACAGGCCGGTCAGCCCCAGGCAGATGCCGGCGCAGGCAAATGCCAGACGCCGACGCTGCGACTTGAGTTGCTCATATTCCTGTAGTCCGGCTAGTTGCCGGCTTAACTCTTGATGCGACAGCATGGTTTTGTCTCCGTATTGTTGTGATTACTGCCCATGTCCGCCTGGCCGATATTATTTGGTCGGCTTCACTTTATGAGCTTTCTTATTAACAAACTCCCCCAAGCGTTCCTGCACGTCCCGCCCGGTTTGAACTACTGCTGCCATCAAGCCCTCGGCAAAGAGGCCATCGGTGGCAGACATATCGGCAATGCGGCTGATCGAGCTGACAATGGCGTAGTTCGACAAGATGGCATTGCCTGCAATGCGCTGGGCCAGTTCCAGGCTCAGCTCATAGGCTGTTTTGGGGTTGGCTTCGTTGTTGCATACGTAATGCGCTAGCCCCAGTCGCTCTCCTTCCACGGCATCGAGCACGCGGCCTGTCAGCATCAGTTCGATCATGCGGTTGGGAGAAATGATTTTTGCGGTGCGAACGGTCGCGCCACCGCCGGTGAAGATGCCGCGTGTGCCTTCAGGCAGGGCAAAGAAGGTGCTGCTGTCGGCCACGCGAATGTGCGCTGCGCTGGCCAGTTCCAGGCCCCCACCCACGACCGCGCCTTGCAGGCAGGCAATGACGGGGATGCCGCCGTGTTCGATCTTGTCAAAAGCACGGTGCCAGCTTTGGCAGACGCGCAGAAAATCCACGGCGCCGCGTTCCTTGTCATGGTGTTCTTTCAGATCCAGGCCCGCGCAGAAATGGTCGCCTTCTGCCTTCATCAGAATGACCCGGATGTGCTCGGGGATATTGGAGAAGTACGCATCAATTTCAGCAATGGCATCTTCATCCAGGGCGTTGCGCTTGTGCGCCTTGTTCAGCGTGACAATTCCGATGTTGTCCAACTCGGTGGTGAGCAGGAAAGGGGCGGCCATAAAAAACTCCTTGTGTTACGTAAATGCGAGGGCAGTGGTGCAAATCAGCTGGGGTCGGCTTGATCCGCCAGCATTTTGCGCAGTGCCATTTTTTGAATCTTTCCAGTTGCCGTCATCGGCATCTGGTCGATGAAAATTACTTTGTCGGGTACGGACCAGCGGGTGACGCGATCCTGATAGCGCTCCAGCATGTGGGCCTCATCCAGCTCAGCGCCTTCGCGTGGCACCACGAACAGCACGGGGCGTTCGCCCCATTTGTCGTCGGCCTGGGCGATGCAGGCAGCCAGCTCAACCAAAGGCTCTTCCATGGCGATGTTCTCGATCTCGATCGAGGAGATCCATTCGCCACCGGACTTGATCACATCCTTGCTGCGGTCAGTAATGTAGACGTAGCCATCGGCGTCGATGGAGCCCACGTCGCCTGTGCGGAACCAGCCGTTTTCACTGGCCAGATCGGGTTTGCCGTAATAGCGGTCCATGATCCAGTTGCCCTGGATCAGCAGGTGGCCGCTGCTCTTGCCGTCGCGTGGCAAGGTGTTGCCTTCGTCGTCAACAGTTTTCAGGCGTGCGCCGAACAGGGCACGGCCTTGCGAGGCCAGCACGTGCTGCTTCTGGGCTTCGGGCAGATCGCTGTGTTTGGGCAGCAATTGGCAAACAGTGCCCAGCGGCGAGGTTTCAGTCATGCCCCAGGCGTGGCGCACGGTAATGCCGTAGCCCGCCCAGGCGGCAATCATATTGGGTGGGCAAGCGGAACCGCCGATCAGGATGCGGCTCAGGGTGGTGAACTGCTTGCCATTGGCTTTGGCATAGTCCAGCACGGTTTTCCAGATGGTGGGTACACCGGCGGACAAGGTGACGCCAGCGCGTTCGCATAGGGAGTAAATGCGCTCTCCCTGCAAATTTGCACCGGGCAGAACAATTTTGGCTCCGGACATCAGGCCGGAGTAAGGCAGGCCCCAGGCATTAACGTGAAACATGGGGACCAAAGGCATGACGGCGTCAGCGCTGGCAATGCACAGTGCGTTCGGGTGGGCCGAGGCGTAGGCATGCAAGAGGGTGGAGCGATGGGTGTACAGGGCACCTTTGGGATCGCCCGTGGTGCCGGAGGTGTAGCACAGGCCGCTGGCGGTATTTTCATCAAACACAGGCCACTCAAAGCCCGTGCTGTCATTGCCCAGCCAGCTTTCGTATTCATCGGCCAAGGGGCCCTGAGCCTGGCTGCCCATGCGTACCCACTGCTTGACGGTGGGGCATTGGCCGCGCAGATAGCTGACCATTTCTTCAAAATGTTCGTCGTAGAACATCACCGTGTCTTGAGCATCATTGATGATGAAGGCAATTTGCTCGCGCGTCAGACGCGGGTTCACGGTGTGACAGATCAGACCGATGCCCGAGGTGGCGTAGTAAATTTCCAGATGGCGGTAGGTGTTCCATGCCAAAGTTGCCACGCGTTCGCCGGGCTGCAGGCCTTCTCGGCGCAGTCCCAGAGCCAGATCCTGAACCCGGTGGGCAAATTCAAGATAGCTGTAGCGATGAAGCTCGCCATTATCCAAAGCGGTAACAATCTCCTGCTCAGGGTTATTCTCTACGGCGTGGGTGAGAATTGAACTGATGAGCAAGGGCATATGCATCATATTTCCAGTGCCTAACATGGTGATGTCTCCTTGTGTTATGTGTGTCAGCATAGGATGGTTTAGCACCTTACCCAATAGCGAATACTGACGTCGAATATGCAAAAAGTGACAATCTTTGAGAGGTCATAGGAAATGAATGCTTTGCCCGGCACGCTCCCGGTGCCCGTTGATGCAGCCCATACCGCCACCGTGGCGCTGGATCTGGTTCAGGACTGGTTTCACAGCCTGCGCACCAGCTACTCCGAAGAGGTGCTGGATCACTGCCTGAAGCAGTCGGGCATCGTGAAAGACTTTATTGATCGGCCCGGCGCTCGTTTGACGCGGGATCAACTGGTGCGCCTGTATCAGGAAAGCGCCAGGAAAACGGGCGATGAGATGATGGGTTTCTGGACTCGGCCCATTCGGGCCGGGGCCTTGAAATACATTGTGCGCACCGTGCGGGATGCGCCATCCATCAATGTGGCCTTGTACCGTTTCACCCAGTTCTGGAATCTGCTGCTGGATGATTTCAGCCTGAATCTGATACGCACGGATAAAGAGTTGGGCATTGAGCTGGTGCCGCGTTATCCCACCGCCTATGTGCATCGTTTCGGCCATGCCCTGATGCTGAAGCTGACGCACGGAATTGTGTCCTGGCTGATGGGGCGCGAGGTGCCGGTGCAGCAAGTGGCCTTTGCATTTCCCAGACCGGCTTTTGCGGCGGACTATTCGGTGCTGTTTCCCGCTTCGGTCAGTTTTGATGCGCCGTGCTCGCATATCTTGTTCGGCGTGGAGTTGGGGCAGGTACGGCCACAACGCACTCAGGTTGAGGCCAGAGCCTTTCTGGAGCGTGCGCCGCGTGACTGGATTTTTACCTCCTATCACGAGCATGCCTTGCGCCTGAAAGTACGGGAAATCTTGCATACCGATCTGGGCTACACCTTGCAGGATGTGTCCGGCAAATTGCATATGTCGGCGCGCACGCTGATACGCAGGCTGCAAGAAGAAGGCCTGTCGTTTCAGGGGATCAAGGATGAGCTGCGCCGAGATTTGGCGATTTTCAAATTGCTGCGCAAAGATATGTCGCTGGCTGAAATTGCTTACGCCTTGAAGTTCAGTTCGCCAGCGACATTTCACCGGGCTTTCCGCCATTGGACGGGCATGACGCCCGGTGTGTATCGCGCCGCCCAGCAGGAACTGGCCTGAAGGGCGGTTCAGCCAAGCAGGCTGTGTGGTCCGGGCTTACTTGCGTTCGCCGCCCAGGACTTCGACCAGATCGCTGATCATCTTGGCCAGCTCGGAGGTCATCAAGGTCATGTCAGCGTCAAAGATTTCGTCATCGTTGACGGCCGTCACATCTTGTTTTTCAGTCAGGATGTCCAGCGGGGCCACGCGTTTGACGTCCAGCGCATCGGTCAGCACAAAGCTGATGCGATCTGCCCAGGTCATGGCCAGGCGGGTGCATTGCTTGCCGGCTTCAACGTGCTTGCGCACTTCGTCAATGTCGGCGCTTTGCTTCACGTAGCGTACGGCAGCACCGCTATCGCCGGTGGAGCGCAGTTCCGTGTCCTGGTCAACGGTGAAGTTGGCCAGTTGCTCTTCGTCCACCAGCCAGGAGGTCATGGCGGCACCGGGCGATTGCTCGGTGTACAGAGGCTGCACGGGGAAAGGTTCCACGCTCTTGGCCAGCAGGCCCAGAACTTCGTCGCTCTTGGCGGTAGCCGCGGCATCAATAGCCAGCCAGTGGTTGCGGGTATCCAGCCAGACGCGGGTGTCGCGCGAGACGGCGAAGGCACGAGGCATCAAGTCCACAATGACTTGTTCCTTGATTTCCTTCATTTGCTTGCGGCCAGGTTTGTAGCCTTGCTGCTCTTCGATATCACGAGCCTTTTCACGAGCGACTTGGTTGATCACTGTGGTGGGCAGCAGCTTCTTTTCGGCGCGCAGAGCGATCAGGTACTGACCGTTAACTTCGTGCACCAGAGCACTGTTCTCGCGTGGGCTGACCCAGCCCAGGCTTAGCGGCTCCTGGCTGGAACCAGGGGTGAAGCTGTGTTTGGAAAGAGCTTCTTCCAGCTCTTCGGCGGAACATACCCAGTCGGGGGAGAGGCGATAGATGCGTAGATTCTTAAACCACATGGATACGAAGATAAATAAACAGAAGAAAAGGGGCGGGCATGAAGCCCGAGGCAATGTTCGATTGTACGCGCAGATCTTCCCGTGTCGCCCCGCCATTTACGGACCCTTGCATTTGCTTGACAGAGCGCGGGAAATGGCAGATGCAACGCATTTTTTGCCTGGACTGGCTAACGATTGATGTCGTTATGACGGGTTTCCCGCACAAAGGGCGCACCAATCGCAACCGTCACCAGACAGATCAGAATCGGGTACCACAAACCATCATAAATATTGCCAGTGACGGCAATCATGGCAAAGGACAGGGTGGGCAAAAAGCCCCCGAACCAGCCATTGCCAATGTGATAGGGCAGGCTCATGGAGGTGTAGCGGATGCGGATCGGGAACATCTCCACCAGCATGGCCGCAATGGGGCCGTAGACCGCGGTTACCAGCCCCACCAGATAGGTCAGCAGGACCACCAGCATCACTTTATTGATCTGCTCCGGGTCTGCGCCGTCCGGGTAGCCGTACTGGCGCATGGTCTGAGTCAGCTCATTGCGCAGCTCTTGCGAGTGACGGGCAAAATCGGCGCGGCTCAGATGTCCGCCTTCAAAACCATCGATCACATGATCGCCAATGCGTACCTGGGCCACCTGACCGGGCGAACCCTTGACGTTGTTGTAGCTGACCGCGTGGCTGGCCATGTAGGACTTCACGATATCGCAAGAGCTGGTGAAGGTGTGGCTGCCCACCGGATTGAACTGGAAGGAACAACTGGCCGGGTCGGTAATGACAGTGACGGGCGCGTTGCGCTGCGCCTGGACCAAAGCAGGGTTGGCAAAATAGGCCAGGCCCTGGAAGACCGGGTAGTAGGTCAGGGCGGCCAGCAAACAGCCCGTCAGGATGATGGGCTTGCGCCCGATTTGATCCGACAGCCAGCCAAAAAAGATAAATAGTGGGGTGGCCAGTAGCAGTGAAATTACCATCAAGGTTTGCGCCAGGGTGGCATGCAAACCCAGCATTTGGGTAATGAAGAACAAGGCGTAAAACTGTCCCGTGTACCAGACCACGCCTTGGCCGGCCGTCAGGCCGAACAGCGCCAGCAAGGCGATGCGCAGATTCGCCCAGCGCCCGAAGGATTCGGTAATGGGCGAGGTCGACAGCGTGCCTTCTTCCTTGATGTGCTGGAAGGCAGGTGACTCTTTCAGGTTCATCCGTATCCAGACGGAAATCGCCAGCAGCAGCACGGAAATCAGAAAGGGAATGCGCCAGCCCCAAACCACAAATGCTTCTTCCCCGACCAGACTTCGTATGCCCATGATGACCAGCAGGGACAGCAGCAAACCCACAGATGCCGTGGTCTGAATCCAGCTGGTGTAAAAACCGCGACGGTGCTGGGGTGCGTACTCAGCCACATAGGTGGCGGCACCGCCGTATTCGCCACCCATGGCCAGGCCTTGCAGCAGACGCAGGACGATCAGCATGATGGGGGCGGCAATCCCGATGGCTTCATAACTGGGTAGTACGCCGACCAAAAAGGTGGACAGTCCCATCAGCAGGATGGTGATCAGAAAGGTGTACTTGCGGCCCACGCGGTCGCCAATACGACCAAAGAGCAAGGCTCCAAAGGGGCGTACGGCAAAACCGGCGGCAAAGGCCAGCAAGGCAAAGATAAAGCCGGCTGTCGGGTTAACGGCGGAAAAGAAGTGTTGCGCCAGAATGGCGGCCATGGAGCCGTACAAGTAGAAGTCGTACCACTCGAACATGGTGCCCAGGGCGGAGGCAAAAATAACTTTGCGGCCTTGGGTGTCCAGCTTGTTCTTGGCTTTCGGGAAGGTTGCACTGGTGATTGTCTGGGGCATGTGCTCAGGCTCTCCAAGGCAAAGACAGTGGGAAACTGACGCGCAAGCGCAGGCCGCTTTCCTGGCCCCCAGTCAGTGGCATGAAGTCGATGGAGGCGCCGTGAATGTCGGCAATCTCCCGCACAATGGCCAGCCCCAGGCCACTACCGTCTGCCTGGTTGCCCATGATGCGATAAAAACGATCAAAAATTCGTGCTTTATGTTCCGTGGGAATGCCGGGGCCGTTGTCCTCGATTTCCAACCAGCCCTTGCCTTGCGTCTGGCCGGTACGCATGGTGATCCAGCCGCCAGCAGGGGTGTAAATCAGGGCGTTATCCAGCAAATTGTTGATCAGCTCATCGAGCAGGACCGGATCCGCTTGCAAGAGGATGGCCTTGGCCGTGTTTTCCAGCCCCAGATCCAGCCCCAGTTTCAAGGCATCGGGCACACGCTGGCCTACATGCAATTCAGTCAGGGTATTCAGGTCCAGGGTTTGCTTGGTAGGGGCGTACAGGGCATCGCTGCTTTCGGCACGGGCCAAGGCCAACATTTGGGTGACCAGGCGCGTGGCCCGGTCGGTGCCGCGTACCAGTTGTTGCAAGCTGGCTTCGGTCTGCCTGGGGTCGCGCTCGCGCAGGGCCAGTTCGGCTTGGGTGCGTATCCCCGCCAGCGGCGTTTTCAACTGGTGGGCCGCATTGGCCACAAACTGCCTTTGAGTGGCTGAAAATTGTGCCTGCTGGGCCAGGAGTCCATTCATGGCATCAATCAGCGGCACAATTTCGGCAGGTGCCTGCTCTTGATCTACCGGCGATAAATCACCGGGCGCACGAGCACGCAAGCGCGCTTGCAGCAGGTTCAGCGGCTCCAGGCCATGTGTCAGCCCCAGGCCCGCCAGCATGGCCGCCAACGGTACCAGAATGAATTGCGGTGTCAGCATCCCGATCAGAATTTCTCTGTGTAGCACCGCTCTATGTTCATTGGTTTCGGCAGCAACCGCCAGAAAGGGCGTGTCGTTTTTGTCCTTGCCCCCCCAGACATAGGCCAGCCGCAGGCTTTGATCATCCAGAATAACGTCCCGGTAGCGCAGTAGGTCGGTGTCATATCCCCAACTGTCGGGAACCGGCAAATTCGCGTTGCCAGCCAGTGGCTCGCCATTGGCATCCCGGATTTGCCATAGCGTAGGGGTCGGGCTTTCCTGACGCAAAATTGTCTGTGCCCCGTGCGATAAATGGATGGGCTGGCTCAGATCCTGATGGCTGATTTCCACCCGCAACAAGTCCAGGTGATCGCGCAAGGTGCGGTCGTAGGGGGAGTTCGCAATGTGCTGGGCGATGAAGTAGGTAATGACAATGCCTACCGTCCACAGCAGAAACAAAGGCCCGAAAATCCAGATCATGATCTTGTGGATGAGCGGGCGCGGTGCGACACGCTTGCTTTTGGCAGGCGCAGCCGTGTTGTGGGATGGGGGCGTAGCGTGCTGCATGGACGATCCTTTAGGCTGGAGCGTCTTCTCGCAGTTTTTCCGGTTCCAGACAGTATCCCAGACCACGCACGGTCAGGATGCGTACGCCGCTAGGCTCCAGTTTTTTGCGCAGGCGGTGGATATAGACCTCGATGGCGTTAGGGGTGACTTCCTCACCCCACTCACAGAGCAGATCCACAAACTGGTTCTTGCTGATCATGCGACCGCTGCGCGACAGGAAAATCTCCAGCAAGCTGGTTTCACGCGCCGACAGCTCCAGGGGCTGATTGTCTATATAAGCCATGCGACCTTTCAGGTCGAAGCTCAAGCGCTTGTGATGCAGCAAGGCGCTGCTGGTGCCGGTACTGCGACGCGTCAGGGCGCGTACACGGGCTTCCAGCTCGGTCAGGGCAAAGGGTTTGGACATATAGTCGTCCGCGCCCAGGTCCAGACCGCGTACGCGCTGTTCTACGGTGTCGCTGGCTGTCAGAATCAGTACGGGGAGGGTGTCCTGACGCTGTCGGATAGACTGCAGCACCGACAGGCCGGGCTTTTTGGGCAGGTCCAGATCCAGGATCAGAAGGTCAAAGCTTTGCAGCTGCAAGGCCGAGTCGGCGCTATCGCCATCGTGCACGACGTCAACCGCATAGCCTTCGTAGCGTAAGGAGCGAGAAAGTCCATCCGCGAGAATACTGTCGTCTTCAGCTATGAGTATGCGCATGACCCTACACAAACAGATGATTGAATGGCTGTTCGGCATTGTTGCACAAGGCTGTAAGGCTGGTCAGTAGGGGATAACGATGGCGGCTAGTTAATTTATTTGAATATCTGTGTATATATACAGTATAATTTGATGCAATAATTAGGTTTGATTTTTAATTGCCGTGCCCGTCCGTTGGGGCGCCATTCCACAGTCAAGGATTTTTCATGGACGATAAAAACAGCAAAGCAGTGGCCTCGGAACGTTCCAAAGCGCTGGCCGCCGCTCTGTCGCAAATCGAAAAGCAGTTCGGCAAGGGCTCGATCATGCGTTATGGCGATGACAACGTCGAGCATGACATCCAGGTGGTCTCCACGGGTTCCTTGGGTCTGGACATTGCTTTGGGCGTCGGTGGTCTGCCACGTGGTCGCGTTATTGAAATTTACGGCCCGGAATCTTCGGGTAAAACCACGCTGACCCTGCAAGTGATTGCAGAGATGCAAAAGCTCAAAGGCACATGTGCCTTTATTGACGCCGAACACGCGCTGGACGTGCAATACGCTCAAAAACTGGGCGTGAACCTGGGCGATCTGTTGATCTCCCAGCCTGATACCGGCGAGCAGGCTCTGGAAATTACCGAAGCCCTGGTGCGTTCGGGTTCGGTAGACCTGATCGTTATCGACTCGGTGGCCGCCTTGACTCCCAAGGCTGAAATCGAAGGCGATATGGGCGATTCCTTGCCTGGTCTGCAGGCCCGTCTGATGAGCCAGGCCCTGCGTAAATTGACGGCTACCATCAAACGCGCTAACTGCATGGTCATCTTCATTAACCAGATCCGTATGAAGATTGGCGTCATGTTCGGCAACCCTGAAACCACCACGGGTGGTAACGCGCTGAAGTTTTACTCCTCCGTGCGTCTGGATATTCGCCGTATCGGTTCCATCAAGCGTGGCGACGAAATGGTGGGTAACGAGACCCGCGTTAAAGTGGTCAAGAACAAGGTTGCGCCTCCTTTCAAGCAAACCGAATTCGACATCATGTATGGCAGCGGTATTTCCCGCGAAGGCGAGATTATCGATCTGGGCGTACAAACTGGCGTGGTCGACAAGGCAGGTGCCTGGTATAGCTACGACGGCAACCGCATTGGTCAGGGTAAGGACAATGTGCGCGAATTCCTGAAAGAGCGCCCCGAGTTGGCCCGCGAAATCGAAAACAAAGTGCGTGAAAAGCTGGGCGTTGCCCTGATGAGCGCTGCTGTCGGCCGTCCAGCCGCTGCTCCTCTGGTTGATCCGGCCGAGGGAGAAGTCTGATTTTTCCCCCAGAGTTCGATGACGAACCCTTTGAGACAGACCCGGAGGAAATCCGGGAACGTAAACAAGCTCAAAGGGAGCGCGTTGCTGCGCTTTCTGCCCGGCCCACTCGGGCGGGCAGAAACGTAGAAGAAAGCTCGGGTGATGATGCTCCGGCTGCGGAAAAGAAAGCCCCGTCCAAACGGCCGGGGCTGTCTCTTAAAGCCAGAGCGTTGAATTTTTTATCCCGACGCGAATACTCGCGCCTGGAGCTGGGCCGCCGTCTGGCGCCCCATGCAGAAAGTGCTGAAGAAGTGGAAGCCTTGCTCGACGCCCTGGTCGAACAGAAATGGCTGTCCAACGAGCGCTTCGCACATAGTGTCGTCAATCGCCGTGCCTCGCGTGTGGGCACCCGAGTCATTCTGCAAGAACTGCGCCAGCATGGCGTGGATGTGGAACAGACCGAAATCATCAAAGAAGAATTGATGGCGACCGAACTGGAACGGGCCAAGCACGTGTGGAGCAAGAAATTCAGTGCGCCGCCCGATGATCCCCGCAGTTACGCCAAACAATATCGCTTCATGGCCAGCCGAGGCTTCTCGGGCCGTATCTTGCAGCAGATTCTGGGTGATTGGGAAGACGATCCGGCTTGAATAAGCCATCTGCAATGCTTCGTTTTGCTGTGTTTCTTGCTTGTCTGCTGCCGCCATCAAAAAATGTGGTCTCTCTCGTTCAAGGTGGCATGAGCCCGCCCGCCTGTACTTTTCCTCTATCTACATAGTGCTTGCAACAGAGTTTTGCCATGCCATTGCTAAATGGCTCAAGACTGCGCCGCCACGATTCCTTGCAGGCTTTTGAAGCAGGTCTCTCGTGCCTGTGCCAAAAAGGCCTGCACATAATCCGCTTGTAAATCCTCACTACGTACCGTGGCGTATAGCGTGCGCCAGATACCGTGCTCTCCCAAACGGCAAGTGCGAATCGAGGCCGGGTTCAAGAACTCCGTCAAGGCCCAGTTTGGCAACGCCGTCACACCACGCTGGCTGGCAACCAGTTGCACGATCATGGGCGTTAGCTCGGCCTGCCGAATCGCAGCGGGCTCCACATCGGCTGGCGTCAGGAACTGCGTAAAAATATCCAGACGATTGCGTTCTACCGGGTAGGTAATCAGAACCTGATCGGTCAATTGAAAAGGTTCCACATAGCGGTACTGCGACAAGGGGTGCTGGTTGGAGACAGCCAGCACCAGCTCGTAGCGAAACAGGGGTTCGTAATGGACAGCCGGATTGTCCTGCGGGTCCGAGGTGATCACCACATCCAGATCCCCACGCATCAAGGCGGGCAAGGGCGCAAAGGAAAAAGCCGCGCTCAAGTCCAGCGTGACGTCAGGCCATTGCTGCCTGAATGCGTCCAGTGCTGGCATCAGCCATTGAAAGCAGGAGTGGCAATCAATGGCCACATGCAGGCGTCCCGTGCGTCCGGCGGCCAGTCTTTGCAAATCGCGCTCGGTGGCGCGTACACGCGGAAGGATGTCATCGGCCAGCGTCAGGATACGCAGAGCGGCGGTGGTCAGGCGGGCAGGGCGGGTGCGGCGGTTCAGCAATTGCACTTGAAGCCGCACTTCCAGGTCGCGGAGCTGGTGCGAGAGGGCGGACTGCGTAACATGCAGGCGCTCGGCGGCTTCTTGCAAGCTGCCGCTGTCGCGGATGGCGCTCAGGGTTTCGAGATGGCGGATTTCAAGCATGTTGAGGAAAACTCATGATTAGCATGGTGTATTTGATTTTTTTTCAAATAAGTATACAGGCACAATAGATTTCAAGCGCCTGATACGGGCCTTTTATTTCTAATTTATGGGCTTACTATGACTATTATTCATAATCTGGGTTTTCCTCGCATGGGCGCGCAGCGCGAATTGAAGCGCTCTTTGGAAGCCTATTGGGCCGGTCAGGTAAGCCAGCAAGAGCTTTTGGAAACAGGCAAAGCCTTGCGCGCCCAGCATTGGGGTTTGCAAGGCAAGGCTGGGCTGGATACGGTGCCTGTGGGCGATTTTGCCTGGTATGACCAGATTCTGGAGTGGAGCACCTTGCTGGGAGCGGTTCCCGCCCGTTTCGGCCAGGCCGAAAATGCACCCGTGTCATTGGATACCTTGTTTCGCATGGCGCGTGGCCGTGCGCCCAGCGGTACCCCTGCCGCTGCTTGTGAAATGACCAAGTGGTTCGATACAAACTACCACTACATCGTGCCCGAATTCACACCAGGTCAAAGCTTCCGGATTGCCCGTGAATTCTTGTTTGAGCAGATTGAAGAGGCCAAGGCTCTGGGGCACAAGGTCAAGCCCGTGATTCCCGGACCCTTGACCTGGTTGTGGCTGGGCAAGGGCGATGCCTATGAGGGCTTGGCAGATGCGGGCAAGCTGGCCTTGCTGGATACGTTGCTGCCTGTGTATGAACAAGTGCTGGCCCGTTTCAAAGTTCAGGGTGTGGAATGGGTACAGATTGACGAACCTGTTCTGGTTCTGGATTTGCCTCAAGCGTGGCAAGACGCCTTCCGTCGCGTCTATCAAGGTCTGAATCAATCCGGCTTGAAGCTGCTGCTGGCGACTTATTTTGATGATCTGCATGAGAACGTCGCGGTATTGAAGGATTTGCCCGTGGCGGGTGTGCATGTGGATGCGGTGCGTGCTCCGGCTGCTTTGCAGGCCGTACAAGCGGTATTGGGGCAAGACCAGGTGCTGTCTGCCGGTGTGATTTCGGGTAGGGATATTTGGCGCACCGATCTGCAAAAAACGGTTCAAGCCTTGAAGCCCTTGAAAGCGGCTTTGGGCGAGCGCCTGTGGATTGCGCCATCCTGCTCGCTGCTGCATGTCCCTGTGGATGTGCAAAGTGAAACCGGCCTGGACGCTGAATTAAAGAGCTGGCTGTCCTTTGCGGTGCAAAAACTGGATGAGCTGAAACTGTTGCAAGGATTGCTGGATGGCACTTTGGACGAAGCGGGTCAGCAAGCGGTTCAAGCTCAGCAAGCTGCTTTGCAAACGCGCCGTGAGTCCAAGCGCACGCATAATCCTGCCGTACAAGCCCAGATGGCCAAGATTGACCAGCTCAAGCGTCAACGTACGCCCTTCGCGCAGCGTATCCAGGCCCAGCGCAACAAGCTGAAGTTACCCGCCTATCCCACCACCACGATTGGTTCGTTTCCTCAGACCACGGAAATTCGTACTGCTCGCCGCGACTGGCGTGGGGGAGCCCTGAGTGATGCGGCTTATGAAAAAGCGATGCAGGCAGAAATCGAGCAAGTTATTCGTTTTCAGGAGCGGATCGGTCTGGACGTGTTGGTGCATGGCGAGGCCGAGCGCAACGATATGGTGGAGTACTTTGGTGAACTGCTGGGTGGCTTTGCCTTTACGCAAAACGGTTGGGTACAGAGCTACGGTTCGCGTTGCGTAAAGCCGCCTATTATCTTTGGGGATGTGCTGCGCATCACGCCAATGAGTGTGGCCTGGTCCTCCTACGCCCAATCACTGACTGATCGGCCCGTCAAAGGCATGTTGACGGGGCCAGTGACGATGTTGCAGTGGTCTTTTGTTCGTGACGACCAGCCCCGTGCCGATACTTGCCGCCAGCTGGCTTTGGCCTTGCGGGATGAAGTTTCTGATCTGGAACAGGCCGGCATTCGTGTCATCCAGCTGGATGAACCCGCTTTTCGTGAAGGCTTGCCGCTCCGTCAGGGTGATTGGCAGGCCTACCTGGATTGGGCGGTGGATTGCTTTCGCCTGTCCACCAGCGCGGTGTCCGATGAAACCCAGATTCACACGCATATGTGCTACTCGGAGTTCAACGACATCATGCAGTCCATTGCCGATATGGACGCGGATGTGATCACGATTGAAACCTCGCGCTCCAATATGCTCTTGCTGGATGCTTTCGAGAGTTTTGAGTATCCCAATCATATTGGCCCTGGCGTTTATGACATTCACTCGCCCAATGTGCCTGATAAGGATTGGATGGTGCGCTTGATGGGGGAGGCGGCCAAGCGCTTGCCCGCCGACCGTTTGTGGGTGAATCCCGACTGCGGTTTGAAGACGCGGGCTTGGTCTGAAACTGAGGCTGCCTTGCTGGCCATGGTGGATGCGGCCAAAGCATTGCGGGCGTTAGCCTGATTTGGTGCAGGCTTAAAATAAGCCGCTTGAATAGATTGACAGGGCAGGGCGCTTTTCGTCCTGCCACCCGATTTCCCAGGCTGGATGAAAACGACCGCCCGTCAGGTGGTCGTTTTTTTCATGCAAATTTGGTATACCGTAGGATCGACACCGCGTAGATCCTGTGTTTGGCCCGCTTGGGATGCGCTTACAGATTATGTAAGTGGCTGATACGGAACATACGAGGTGCGTTATACTTGATCAGTTTCAATCTTGCCGCCCCGTTCATATCAATGCCTTTGCCCCCGCCGTCCGTCGCCCGTGAACCATTGCATACGCGTACCATCACGGTAGAGTCGTTTGCACGGGAAGATGGCCTCTGGGACCTGGAGGCCTCGCTGCTGGATGTGAAGTCCTACGACTTTCCCATACGCAACGGCCAAACCCATAAGGCAGGTGATCCTGTCCACCTGATGCATCTGCGTATCACTATCGATAGCAGCTTTGCCATTGTGGATGCCGTGGCGGTCTACGATGCAGCCCCTTACCAGGACAACTGTTCGTCCATTGCGGACGCCTACCAGAAGTTGGTGGGCCTGAATTTGCTCAAGCAGTTTCGTCAGGGTGTCAAAGAGCGCTTTGGGCGTTCGGCTGGCTGTACGCACATGAGCGAGCTGGCACAAGTGTTGCCAACCGCCGCCGTACAAACCATGGCCGGGCGACGTCGCAGCAGCGGGGAATCAGAGATTTATCGCACCGACAAGCAGCCTTTCCATCTGGATGGCTGCCATGCCTTGCGTTTGAGCGGTCCCGTGGTTGAGGAGTTTTATCCCGTCTGGTATCGACCTAAAGTCACAGACGGGGTGGATTAGTTTTTTGTTTTAGTCAGGTCTCGGGCTCAGGCCTGGAGTTCCTGCCTTCTTTTTTTATTGTGTTTTTAGACTGACAGGTATCACATGAAAATTCACGAATATCAGGGCAAAGCACTGCTTAAGCAGTTTGGCGTTGCCGTGCCACGCGGAATTCCTGCCTTCTCCGTCGATGAAGCGGTTGCAGCTGCGCAGGAGCTGGGTGGCTCTGTGTGGGTTGTCAAAGCCCAGATTCACGCCGGTGGCCGTGGCAAGGGCGGTGGCGTCAAGCTGGCTCGCTCGATGGACGAAGTGCGTCAACTGGCCTCGGAAATCCTGGGCATGCAGCTGATCACTCACCAAACTGGCCCTGAAGGCCAGAAAGTGGGTCGCCTGCTGATCGAGGAAGGCGCGGACATCAAGAAGGAATACTACGTCGGTATCGTTACCGACCGTGCTACCCAGCGCGTGGCCGTGATGGCTTCCAGCGAAGGCGGCATGGAAATTGAAGAAGTGGCCGAGCGCGACCCCGACGCCATTCTGAAAGAATTCGTGGACCCTGCTGTTGGCCTGACCAACGAGCAAGCCACCAAGCTGGCTCGCGGTATCGGCGTTCCTGACGCTTCTATCGAAAAAGCCGTTGCTGAATTCCAGAAGCTGTACAAGTGCTACACCGAAACCGACGCTGAACTGGCCGAGATCAACCCTCTGATCCTGACCGGCTCGGGCGACATCATCGCTCTGGACGCCAAGTTCAACTTCGACGGCAACGCTTTGTTCCGTCACCCCGATATCGTGGCTTTCCGTGACCTGGCTGAAGAAGATCCTGCTGAAGTTGAAGCCAGCAAGTACGACCTGGCCTACATCCAGCTGGACGGCAACATTGGCTGCCTGGTGAACGGTGCCGGTCTGGCCATGGCGACCATGGACACCATCAAGCTGTTTGGCGGCGAGCCTGCCAACTTCCTGGACGTGGGCGGTGGCGCTACGGCCGAAAAAGTTACTGAAGCCTTCAAGATCATGTTGGCCAACAAGGGCGTCAAAGCCATTCTGGTTAACATCTTCGGCGGCATCATGCGCTGCGACGTGATCGCTGAAGGCGTGATCGCTGCGTGCAAGGCCGTCAACCTGAACGTGCCTCTGGTGGTACGCATGAAGGGTACCAACGAAGAGCTGGGCAAGAAAATGCTGGCCGATTCCGGTCTGCCCATCATCAGTGCTGACACCATGGCCGAAGCGGCGACTGCTGTTGTCGCTGCCGCCAAGTAAGAAAAGGTTGAGGATTAGCAAATGTCGATTCTGATCAATAAAGACACCAAAGTCATCACGCAAGGGATCACCGGCAAGACCGGCCAATTCCACACCCGCATGTGCCGTGAATACGGTAACGGCATGGAAGCCTTTGTGGCTGGCGTGAACCCCAAGCGTGCTGGTGAGGATTTCGAAGGTGTACCCATTTACGCCTCCGTGTCCGACGCCAAGGCTGAAACTGGCGCAACTGTGTCGGTTATCTACGTTCCACCCGCAGGCGCTGCGGCTGCCATCTGGGAAGCTGTTGAAGCTGACCTGGATCTGGTTATCTGCATTACCGAAGGCATCCCTGTTCGCGACATGCTGGAAGTTCGCAACCGCATGCGCGCTGAAAACCGCAAAACCTTGCTGTTGGGCCCGAACTGCCCCGGTCTGATCACTCCTGACGAGCTGAAGATCGGTATCATGCCCGGCCACATTCACCGCAAGGGCCGCATCGGTGTGGTCAGCCGCTCCGGCACGCTGACATACGAAGCCGTTGCTCAAGTAACTGAACTGGGCCTGGGTCAATCCTCGGCTGTGGGTATCGGTGGCGACCCAATCAACGGTCTGAAGCACATCGACGTGCTCAAGATGTTCAACGACGATCCTGATACCGATGCCGTTATCATGATTGGCGAGATCGGCGGTCCAGACGAAGTCAACGCGGCTTTGTGGGCTAAAGACAATATGACCAAGCCCGTTGTTGGCTTTATCGCTGGTGTGACAGCGCCTCCCGGAAAACGCATGGGTCACGCCGGTGCCCTGATCTCCGGTGGTGCCGACACGGCCGACGCCAAGCTGGAAGTGATGGAAGCTTGCGGTATTCGTACCACTCGCAACCCATCCGAAATGGGCAAGCTGCTCAAAGAAGTGCTGTAAATAGTAGTACCAGGGCCCGCTTTGGCGGGCTCTTTGTCTGGCTGCCCTGTGCAGCCGGGCAAAATTGGCCAGCCGGTTTCGTCAAGAAAAACACCACAACCCGGCGCATTCCTTCCCGAATCTGGCCAGCCTGATCATGCTCAAACGAATCAAGTAAGAAAAAGAAGCCCCGATGTTGCACAGGCTAGGATTAGTTTGCTGCTTTAAGGGGCGTTGTTGTCTTGGGACAGCCTGGCGACAGAAAAAGAACGTTTGTCCCGCGGTTGGGAAGAGAACTCACGTTTAGCTATACGGGAACGAAATGATTGAATTCCTCCAAACCCTGCATTGGGGTTCACTGTTTCAAATTGTACTGATTGATATTTTGCTCGGTGGCGACAATGCCGTCGTGATCGCACTTGCCTGTCGCAACTTGCCCAAGCAGCAGCGCATGCAAGGCATTTTGTGGGGGACCGCAGGCGCAATTATCCTGCGTGTGGTCCTGATTTTCTTTGCTCTGACCTTATTGGATCTGCCATTTTTGAAAGTGGTGGGTGGTCTGTTGCTCATGTGGATCGGTATCAAGCTGCTGATGCCGGACGACGACGCACACGGCAATATTCAAGGGGGCGGAACCATCTGGGCTGCCGTCAAAACCATCATCATCGCGGATTTCGTGATGAGCCTGGATAACGTGATTGCCATTGCCGGTGCAGCACAAAACGCGCACCTGGATCATCAACTGGGCTACGTGATCTTTGGTTTATTGCTAAGTGTCCCCATTATTGTCTGGGGCAGCACCCTGGTTTTGAAACTGATCGACCGTTTCCCTATTGTCGTCACCCTGGGCGGTGCCTTGCTGGGCTGGATTGCAGGCGGCATGCTGGTCACGGACAAGATTGTGGAAAATCAATTTGGCGTGCAGCCCCAGCCTGTTAAACTCGGGGTCGAGATTGTTTGTGCCTTATTAGTGGTGGCGCTGGGCAAATGGCTGGCGCACCGTAAAGGTTCTACCAAGGAAGCTTAGTTCTATGGCAATTTTTAAATCCTCCGACGCCAAAGGTCAGGAAAGCGGTTTGTCCCTGCTGCAAGGCTTAGGGATCCTGGCCATTATCGGTATTGTTGCTGCCGCCATCGTGCGCTATTTTGCTGCATGACCGCTGTGGCTTCTACTCCTCAGGAATTGGTTATTGCCACTCGTGCCAGTCAACTGGCCTTGTGGCAAGCCAAGCATGTTCGCGACCTTTTGCAGCAGCTATACCCGCAGTGCAAGGTATCCTTGCTGGAAATGACCACCCGTGGTGACCAGATTCTGGATCGTACGCTGTCCAAAGTGGGTGGCAAGGGCCTGTTTGTCAAAGAGCTGGAAACCGCCTTGCTGGATGGCCGCGCCCATCTGGCGGTGCACTCCCTGAAAGACGTGCCGGTGGTGTTGCCCGAGTCCTTTGACCTGCCCATCGTCATGGAGCGGGACGACCCACGCGATGCTTTTGTTTCCAATACTTATCCCAATCTTGCGGCTTTACCTGCTGGTGCCATCGTAGGCACTTCCAGTTTGCGCCGCGAGTCCCAGATTCGAGAGCGCTACCCGCACCTGGACATCCGTCCCCTGCGTGGCAATGTCCAGACCCGTTTGTCCAAGCTGGATCGTGGCGATTACGACGCCATTATTCTGGCTTCGGCTGGTTTGCGTCGTCTGGAATTGGCCGAGCGTATTCGCGATTACATCTCGACCGAAGACAGCTTGCCTGCCGCCGGGCAGGGGGCCTTGGGCATCGAGATTCTGAAAACTCGTACCGATGTGGCTCAATGGTTGGCGCCTTTGGCGCATTCCACCAGCCACGTATGTGCCTTGGCCGAGCGTGCCGTATCGCGTGCCTTGGGTGGTTCCTGTCAGGTGCCATTGGCGGCTTATGCCACCCTGAATGGCGAGGAGCTGAGCCTGAGCGGCCTGGTTGCCGAACCTGACGGCTCCACGGTGTACCGCGCTCAGATCACGGGTGCGGCCAAAGATGCGGAAGCCTTGGGTCTGTCGCTGGCGGAAGATCTGAAGCAGCAAGGTGCTCAAGCCATTCTGGATCGCTTGCTTACGGAACAGCCCGCAGAAGGCGAGTAAAGCGGCATGAATCTGCCCTGTGTATTACTGACCCGCCCCGCGGGACGGAACGAAACCCTGTCGGCTGCCTTGGCCGCGCAGGGTTTTTCTTCCTTGCTTATGCCCGCCTTGAGCCTGGAAGCGCAAAATCTGTCCGAAGAACAATGGCAAGATCCCAAGGATTTTGACCTGGTGCTCTTTGTAAGCAGCAGTGCGGTCAATTTTTACTTTGCGGCTTTGCAAGCGCGCGGCCAACGCTGGCCTGACAAGGTATTGCTGGCTGCTGTTGGTTTTGCTACCGCGGCCTGTTTGCGCGCCCAGCCGGGCGTTTCCCCAGATGCCGTACTTCACCCTGAAAATACGGATTCCTTGCAGGACTCAGAGGCTCTGTGGGCGGTGCTGGAGCCCCGACTGGCGCAATTTAAGCGGGTTCTGATTGTGCGTGGTCATAGCGGTCGTGAATGGTTGGGACAGCAACTGGAAAATCACGGTATTCAGGTCCAGCGCCTGGCGATTTACCAGCGTAGCCCCGCCCAGTGGAGTACAGAGCAGGGCCGTCAAATTCGTGACAGTTTGCAGGCGGGCCGTCTGGCCGTGTTGCTCAGCAGTTCTCAAAGCGCCGATGCGGTTTTCGCCAATGTACAAAGCCTGGGTTTACTGGATGTTTGGGCGCAATGTGCCTATGTGGTCATACATCCGCGTATTGAAGAACATTTACAGTCCTTATTGTTGCAGGCTGGAATCGCAGCGCCACCAATGGTAAAAAGGTGTACGCCAGACGATGATGACATTGTCGCTGCCTTGATGGCGGTGCTCTCGCGCGATTAGCCTCACACGGATTACAATCTTGCCATGAACGATAAAACAGAGAACGCATCCGCAAGCGAACCGGAGACTCCCATTTCCAGCCCAGCCAATACAGCGGCTCCTCGTCCGTATTCCGAACCCAAAGATAGCACCACTGCGCCGCAAAAGCGTAAAAGTGGCGCGGGTCCGGCTTATGCTTTGACGGCTGTTGTGGTGGTGCTGGCCGCTGCCGGTCTTTGGTACCAGAATTCATTGCTGGAAAAGCATAAGGCCGAGCTGCAAGCCCAGCTGGCGACCAATATCAACACGACAGAGCAGGCGCGCCAAACCGCGCAGCAGGCCCTGGCCTTGGCGCAGCGTCAATCCGACAAGCTTGCCCAGTTGGAAGAATCCTTTAACGATTCCACCGAACAGTTTCATGATCTGAGCCAAGCCTTCCAGACCATGACAGACAGCGGGTCGGAACTGGTTTTGCTGAATGATATTGATCACCTGGCCACGATTGCGCAGCAACAGCTGATGCTGGGTGGCAATGTGGCCAATGCCATCGTTTCTCTGGAAGCTGCTCAGGCGCAATTGGCTCGTGCCAATCGCGTCGGTCTGGCTTCCTTGCAACAAACACTGAATGGCGATCTGGAACGCCTGCGCGCCGCTGCCACGGTGGATGTGGCCTCCTTGTCGCGTCAACTGGATACTTTGTCGCGCTACGTCTCGGAAGCGCCTTTGCTGGTGCCGGATGACGTTGCCGGTGGTGCGAATACTGAAGCGCTGGACTTGCAGTCCGACGTTCAGGAACCTACGGAACTGGCCGCTGATGCCCCTTGGTGGGAGCGCAGCTGGAATACGGTGGAACAGTGGGGTAGCAGCGCCTGGCGCTCGGTCAGCCACGATCTGGGGCAGTTTGTCTCCATCCGTCGTGTCGACGATGCCGCCGCCTTGCTGATGTCGCCGGATCAGGCTGCCCGTCTGCGAGAGAACCTGCGTCTGCGCATTATGGCCGCCCAACTGGCCATGATGATGAATCAGTCCGCCGTCTGGCAGACCGAGCTGAACGCAGTCGCGACGGCGCTGGAAAAACGCTTTGATACGCAATCCGGTCAGGTTCAGCAGGCCTTGCGTCTGACCCGCCAATTGCAGGACACCCGCATCGGTGCTCGTTTGCCTACCGTGAATAACACCTTGGCGGCCATTGAGAGCCTGCGTCAGGCTCAGGCCGGCCGCAGTCAGGACAATGCCGACGACACCACGACCGAGCAGGGCGATACGGACCCTATTTTGTCCGACCCTCCTCAATCCACAGAACCTGCCAGCCAGGAGGAGCCCGCTGCTCCTGCTGCCGAACAGACTGAGTCTGCGACTCCCGCTCAATCCGAGACGGAACAGCCGGCTCAGGCGCAGGGGTAAGGTATGCGTACTTGGTTTTGGACTCTCATCTTATTTATCGCTGCGGTCGCGCTGGCTCTGGTCTTGCGTGAACACGCCGGTAATGTCTATTTGGTCACGCCGCATTATCTGGCACGTGCTTCGCTGACTTACGTGGTCCTGTGCACGCTGGGGCTGTTCATCGTGCTGTACGTACTGCTGCGCCTGTTGGCCTGGTTCAGCGATGGTCCGGAGCGTTTCCGCCTGTGGCGTGGTCGTCGCGCTCAACGCCGTGACCAGGCTTTGCTGGAAACTGGCTGGATCAGCATTCTGGAAGGTCGTTACGAGCAAGCTGAAAAAGACTTGATGAAGCTGATGAGCAAAACCCGCTCGCAGTCCAGCAAAGTCGTGGCAGGTTTGGCAGCAGCGCGTGCTGCGCATTACCAAGGTCAGATTGCTCAACGTGACGAAGCCTTGGCCGCCGCTCGTGCTGCCGCTGGCGATGATGCCCGTTTGAAAGAGGCCAGTGCCGTGGCTTCGGCCGAGCTGTACCTGGATCAGAATCGTACCGAAGAAGCCATCGAGCTGCTGCAGGATTTGCAGGATGCCAGTTCGCGCCACTTGCACGCCACTCGTTTGTTGTTGCGCGCCTATCGCCAGCAAGGTAATGCCGAACGTGTTTACGAGTTGACCCGTTTGCTGGTGCGCCGCAGTGGGATCGAACGTCAAGAGGCACTGAACCACATCGAATTTGCCGCTGCTGCTCGTTTGCGTGTGGGTGGTGCTGAACAGTTCAAGGCCTTATGGTCGGATCTGAAGTCCGAAGAAAAGATCCTGCCCGGCGTCGCGCTGGAAGCTGCCCTGATTCAAGAACATGAAGGCAATTATGAAGAAGCCGGTCGTATCCTGGAGCCTGCGATTGCAGCCAGTTTCGACAGCCGCTTGCTGGAAGCCTACGCCCAGTGCCCACCTGAATATGTGGGCCGCCGCTTGGCCAAGGCCGAAGAGTGGCTGCGCAGTCAGCCCAACAATCCGGTCTTGCTGTCCACCTTGGGCCATCTGTGCCTGACCAGCCAATTGTGGGGGCAGGGTGAGCATTACCTGTTGCGTAGCCTGAAAATCCAGGGCGATCTGCGCAATCATGCTTTGTTGGGTAATCTGTACGACAGCCTGGGTCGCCACGACGAAGCCGTCTCTTACTGGCGCAAGGCCGCCTCCATGGCCGGCACCTTACCGATTCTGGCGGTCAGCACGGCTTTGCCAGCAGCCGATACTCGTCATGACCCTAGCCATACCGATGCAGACAGCCTGCCATCGCAGGATGACGACGATCTGCCGCATTACACCTATGCCGCCAGCGTCGTGGCCGAGGACCTGCCGGATCAGGGCCGTCCATTGCCTGTGGTGGCCGAGCCAGTGCCTCCTGCTGCCACGCCTTCGCAAGACAGCTTGAGCTCCTCTTCGGATCTGGATGATTACTTTGATACGGCTCCCATCCCTGGGGTCGATCTCTCTCAAACTTCGGATCGTCCTCGACGCTCCAACGATTAATTTCTTTTATTTTTAAAGGTTTGCACGAATGAGCCTCGCCCAAGTACCTGCTGGCAAAAAACTGCCCGACGAGATCAACGTAGTCATCGAAATCCCCATGAACTCGGACCCCGTCAAATACGAAGTTGACGAGAACGGCGTGGTTTTTGTGGACCGTTTCATGCTGACCGCCATGCACTACCCCTGCAACTACGGCTACGTTCCGCAAACCATTTCGGACGATGGCGACCCGGTTGACGTGCTGGTGATTGCTCCTTTCCCAATCCAGATCGGTGCCGTGATTCCTTGCCGTCCCATCGGCGTGCTGCATATGGACGACGAAGGCGGTGGCGATGCCAAACTGCTGGCCGTGCCTACCGACAAGCTGTACCCCCTGTACCGCAACGTGAAGTCGCCTGAAGATCTGCAGCCTGAAGAGCTGGAGCGCATCAAGCACTTTTTCGAGCACTACAAAGACATCGAAAAAGGTAAATGGGTCAAGGTCAAGGGCTGGGACGGTATTGAAGCTGCCAAGAAAGAGCTGGTAGACGGTGCCAAGCGCTTTGCTGACGGCCAGGCAAAATGAGTACCGTCATTCCCGCACCCGCCGTTGCGGCCCTGAACGTACAGGGCAGTGAGCAGGTTTTTCCTGTACGCCGCATTTACTGCGTCGGCCGCAATTATGTCGAGCATGCGCAGGAAATGGGTTTTACTGGTCGCGAAGATCCTTTCTTCTTCTGCAAACCGGCAGACTCCATCTTGAATGTGGTGCCCGGCCAAGTCTGCGACATGCCTTATCCCTCCCGCACCCAGGATCTGCATCACGAGATCGAACTCGTCGTGGCTTTGTCCAAGGGTGGGCGTGATCTGACCGTGGAGCAGGCTGCTGAATGTGTGTGGGGATACGCGGTGGGTCTGGACATGACCCGCCGGGATTTGCAGACGCAAGCTAAAAAAGCTGGTCGTCCCTGGGAAGTGGGCAAAGCCTTTGACCACTCCGCGCCGACCGGCCCTCTGGTCCCACGCAGCCGTATTGGCGAGCTGTCCCAAGGTGCTATCACCCTGGACGTCAACGGCGAGCGTCGCCAGACCGGCGATTTGAATCAGCTGATCTGGAATGTGGCTGAATCCATCGCTTACCTGTCGGGCCTGTTCGAGTTGTTCCCAGGCGACATCATTTTCACGGGAACCCCAGCCGGTGTCGGCTCGGTGGAACGTGGCGATGTGATGCACGGGGCGATCGATGGTCTGGGTAGCATAGAGGTGCGTCTGGTCTGATCCAGGTCTGAATAGCTGGTCATGAACCCGTCTGGAGAGCAGTCTCCAGACGGGTTTATTCATTGGGTCTTCTGATGCAAGGCGGGGGCGCGTCGTCATTTGCATGTCTGCCGTCTGACGGTCAGGCGTGTGTAGATGACGGTATATCTTGCCTGTCAGAAGTAATTTATTGATAATTGAGACTTATTCTTATTTGTCTCCCTGCCTGACTCCAGGCTTTCAATGAATACACCCATGTCTGACAAGCTATCCGTGATGACGGTTGAAACGCTCTATTGCCTTCATCATGGCTGGCTGCAGGGCTGGCTGCGCCGTAAGCTGGGCAATAGCAATGATGCCGCTGATATTGCGCAGGACACCTTTGAGCGCATTCTGACAGCACGCACATTTTCCCCAGGTCTTGGCAGTGAACCGCGTGCCTTGCTGACGCATGTCGCGAAAGGCTTGCTGGTCGATCACTGGCGCAGAAAGTCGGTGGAAGAGGCTTATCTGGAAGCCATTGTCCATCTTCCCGCTGTGCATATGCCATCCCCGGAAACCAGACTGATCATCATCGAGGCCTTGATGCGGATAGACGCCATGCTGGCCAGCTTGACGCCGCGCACTCGGGAGGTGTTTTTGCTGGCGCAACTGCATGGCATGACGCTGGCTCAGATTGCCGAGCATATGAAGATGCCCTTGATTACGGTGCGTCGCTACATCCAGAAAGCGCTGGTTGCCTGCGCGGCGGTTGCATAGGGCTAGCATGTCTTCATCCACGGGCACCATCCAGCACGATCTGCTGAAAGAGGCGGCCAACTGGGCCATGACCTTCCAGTACGACACGCCTTCAGACAGCGAGCGTCAGGCTTTCGAACAATGGCGCAGAAAAAGCCCGGCTCATGAAGATGCCTGGACGCGAACACAGGCTGTATTTCATGTTTTCGATCAGTTGCCAGCGGAGATAGGCAAAGAGGTGGTGGAGAAGCTGGATCGTCGCCACAAACGTCGTCACACCTTGCGCATGCTGGGGACGTTGCTGTTTGCTGCGCCCTTGGGGATGCTGGCCGTCAGTCAGGCTCCCTGGCGTCGCTTGACCGCTGATGTGGCCACAGGAACGGGGGAGCGTAAACCTCTGGTTCTGCCTGATGGTTCCCAGCTGGTGCTCAATACGCGCAGCGCCGTGAATATTGCACAAAGCCAGACCGAGCGCCGACTCCATTTGCTGGCTGGCGAGATTCTGATTACGACCCAGCCGGACTCTTTTGCCGTTCCCAGACCTTTTCTGGTCGATACCTCCGCCGGACTGGTGCGTGCCTTGGGGACACGTTTCAGTGTGCGCCAGCTGGATGGTGATACGTTCCGCGTGGCGGTGCTGGAGCATGCCGTCGAGGTTCGGCCTTTGGCGGGGTCGTCTCGTCGCGTATCAGCGGGTGAGCAGGCGGACTTTGATATCAGGGGTGTCAGCACGCCTCGCCCATTACAAAACGCGGATGTGTTTTGGGAGCAGGGCATCTTGTTGGCCAAAGACATGCGGCTTGAGGATGTGCTGGCCGAGCTGGGGCGGTATCGCTCGGGTGTGCTGCGTTGTGATCCGACCTTATCGCAGTTGCGCGTATCGGGGGCCTTGTCCTTGAAGGATACTGATGCCGCCTTGGCCAGCCTGGCGGAGTCTTTGCCATTGCGCATCGTGACTTACTCATCATATTGGGTGGAGCTGGTTCCGCAGCTTTAAAGAGGCGCAACTCCGTGCGTTTGCTCAAGGTTTGAAAAAAATCTTCCATAAAGTGAGCACTTTTTTCGTCTCGTCCGGTGTACCTCTCATGACGCATGACGTCGCAGGTTTTCACCTCCATTGACGAAAGGTTCCTAGCATGGCTTCTCACGCATGTCTGTCCAGACTGGCCCGCAAAACGGCTGACGCGCAGACTTCACACCCCCATCGCACTGTGTTCCGGCTTAGAGCAGATGTTCTCGCTCTGTTTCTCAGTTCCACGCTTTGCGCGTTGACGGCAACCTCCTTGATGGCCAGCTCTCCCGCCCTGGCTGCTGACGTAATGGATACCAGCGCCAAACGAACTTACGCTCTGCCGGCGGGCAAGCTCAGTGACGCTCTGGCCGAGTTTGCCGCGCTTTCTGGTGTACAGCTGGTGTTTGAGCCGCAACAATTGGCGGGCTTGCAAAGCCGCCCCCTGCAAGGGCAGTACAGTGTTCAGGACGGCTTCGCTCGTTTGCTTGCCGACACGACTTATGAAGCGGTCGCTACAAGCGGCGGCCGCTATGTGCTGCGTTCCTTGCCTGAAACGGCCATGTCGTCCTCTGTCGATATCCAGGCGGGTGGCGTCACGCAGCTCAGTCCTGTGATTGTCACCGGTTTGTATCGTGGGGATTTGACGCCGGTGTATGCAGGCGGCAAGGTGGCCACGGGCAGTCGGGTAGGGTTGTTGGGCTACAAGGATTTCATGGAGACGCCGTTCAGCACCATCAGCTATACGGAAGAAGCGGTACGGCAGGCGCAGGATTTGGCGCGGGTAATTGGCTCTACTGACGCTGCGGTGTACGACCTGGGCATGCGTGGCACTGTGCGCGAAGCTTTTGTGATTCGCGGTTTTGACGTGGGTTCGGGCGATATTGCCTTTGGTGGCTTGTACGGTTTACTGCCTTATAACCGTGTCCCTTTGGAGTTAGTGGAACGGGTTGAGGTACTGAAAGGCCCGTCTGCCATGCTCAATGGCATGCCGCCCGGCGGTTCAGTGGGCGGGAGTGTGAACCTGGTCCCCAAACGTGCGACTGAAACGCCGTTGGCGCGTTTAACCGGCATGTTCGTCTCCGATGGCCAATATGGTAGCCATGTCGATGTAGGGCGCCGCTTTGGTGACAAGCAGCAGTTTGGTATTCGTTTCAACGGCTTGTATCAGGATGGAAGTACGGCTACCGATAAGCAGTCGAAACGGGCAACTCTGGCTGCATTGGGGCTGGATTGGCGTACGGATACCGTACGGCTGGCGGCTGACTTTTACGTTAGTAAAGACAATGTGAAAGGTGTCACGCGTGGCATTACGGTGGGTCGCGGATTGGATACGCCCGATGTACCTAAACCAGGGCAGGCTTTGGCACCAGACTGGACATACTCCCGTGCCGAGGACACCGCGTTTGTGCTGCGTGGCGAAGCTGATCTGAGCAAGGATGTGACGGTTTACGGTAACTACGGCCAAGGCAGCACGGATTATGACGGCTTGCTCGGGGTGGTGTTTGCGGTCACCGATCCGCAGGGCCGCTATCGAAACAATTTTGGACAGCAGCGCCAAGTGCTGGATCGCAAGGCAGGTGATGTGGGCATCATGGCCCGCCTGAGCACGGGCAGCGTGCGGCATGAACTGGCCCTGAGCGTTTCATACTATGAGCAAGAAGTGCGTTCCAAAACGGTTGTCGGACTATTGCCCACGGACTGGTACACGAATATCTATGCTCCTACTTGGGGGCCAGCTCCCGCAACAGTCATCGGCAAATCGGACGTGCCCAAAACCGCCTTGTCTCGCCTGAGCAGCGTAGGCATCGCTGACACCCTGTCCTTTGCGGACGATAGCATCATGTTGACACTGGGCATCCGGCATCAAAACGTCCTGAGCGAGTCTTTCCACCCTGTCAGTGGTGTCAGTACGGCGCGCTACAAGGAGTCGGCCACCTCTCCATCGGCGGCCTTGCTGGTCAAGCTCAGCGATGAGGTTTCCGTCTACGGCAACTACATCGAAGGATTGCGCGAGGGGGCGATTGCTCCAGTGGGCACCAATAACGCCGGTGAAATTTTCGCACCGCATAAAACCAGACAACATGAAGTGGGTGTGAAGCTGGATCTGGGTGATTTTGCCGCGACATTGAGTGCCTATCAAATCCGCCTGCCCAACAGCTATATCGACCCCACAAGCAATATCTTCTCCTTCGATGGTGAGCAGCGTAATCGTGGCCTGGAACTGAACTTCTTTGGAGAGCCCGTAGAGGGCTTGCGTCTGATGGGGGGCATTGCCTATCTGGATGCCGAGTTGAGCAAGACAGCCGGTGGTGTCAATCAAGGGCGGTTCGTCATGGCCAGACCCAAGTGGCAAGGCAAGTTGGGTGTGGAGTGGGATGTTCCTGGTGTCACAGGTCTGACGGCAACAGGAAATATGCAGGCGATCCAGGGACAGTATTACAGCAGCGATAACTCGATGCGTGCGGCGGGTAGAACTATCTTTGATGCCGGCTTGCGTTATCAAACTTCCATCAGCGGTCATGCACTGACCTTGCGTGCCGATGTACTGAATATCGCCAACAAAGCCTATTGGTCGGCTGGCGGTAGCGGCAAGCTCTGGCAGGGCGCTCCTCGAACATTCATGTTGTCCGCCAGCATGGATTTCTAATCCAGACGAATTTCACTTATTACCAAGCACGAGGTGGACTATGAATAAATGGCAGCGATATGGATTGCTGGCCTGCGTCAGCGTGACGGCTGCTTGCGCACAATTGGGTGCGGACAAGCGGGCAGCGGTAAGTCCCGCGACCCAGGAGCAAAAAGCGCAGGAAACGATACAGGTGACACGAAAAATGATTGCGCCGCGCTTGTATGAACTCGCTTATTCGGCGCGTCAGCAGGCGGTTTTTGTGGCATCAGCCGGGGGCGCGGATCCTGTCAGTGAGCCTTCCAGAATCTTGCGTCTGAATCCAGCTGATTTGTCGGTGACAGTAGAAATTCCGCTGGAGCGGGGTGGGTTCGGAGTTGCACTGGATGATGCCGCCAACCGTCTGTACGTGGGTAACGCACTGACGGCCTCGGTGACGGTCGTCGATACGGCGCAAAATCGCGTTCTTGGCGTCGTGCAATTGGCCGAGCCCATCCGTTACGACGGCGATAAAACGATCTATCCGCATCTGCTGCGCGAGCTGGTCGTGGATCAGAAGCGGCAACGCCTCTATGCTCCGGGTCTGAGTGCCCAAGGCAGTGTGCTGTATGTCGTCGATACGGCCAATCTGAAACTGGATCAGGTTGTTTCTGGCCTGGGAGCAGGCGCAGCGGGCATTGCTCTGGATAAAGAGGGCAATAGGCTCTATGTGTCCAACTTGCAGGGACAGGTATTTGGCATTGATACAAAGACCTTGACCATCAAAACCCAATGGGAGGTCAAGGCGGATCAATTGCTGAATCTGGCCTATGACCACAAACGCCATCGTCTGCTGGCAAGTGATCTGGGTTCGGAGCGTATGGATACCTTGCGCAAGGAGAAAGCCGGGCTGACGGAGTATGAAAAGCGCGGAACCGGACATAGGATGGTGGCGATTGATGCCAGAAACGGTGCCCTGTTGGCCAGCGTACCGACGGGCAAGGCTCCCATTGCACCGATGCTGGATGAAGGCCGGGACCGTGTTTATGTTTCCAACCGGGATAGCGGCACGGTCAGCGTGCTGGATGCAGAGGACTACACGCTTTTGGCGACGGTGCCTTTGGTGCCGCACCCTAATAGTTTGGCCTTGGATGCAGCTTCGGGAAATGTCTACGTGTCCATCAAGGAAGAGAGCAGAACAGCAAGGGAAGGCGTGGCCCGGTTAGCGCCTCGTTAAGCTTGTTTCAAGAACGCCCGCCATTTGAACTGCACCCCAAATATTGGACAACCATCCAAGCTTTGGGGGCAGATTAGTTGGCGGTTTTTTTTTGTTCGTTTGCCTGATAAAGGAGACAAAGATCTCAGGAGATGATCCTTTTGTTTCAAGGCTTTTTCCTGTTCGGATCAAAACACAATAACAATAATGAGAATCGTTGTTATTATTATGTCCCCTTGATCTATTTACCCCATGCCGTTCTATGTCGCGTTTTTCGTCCTCACGTAAAACTTGGCTCGTGCATTACCACGAGCTGGTTAAGACGTGGACGCGACGTTCATCAAACAGCTGTGATGGGGAAGATGTGGCCCACGATGCTATTGCCGGAATGCTGGAGCAAGACGTAGCCCGAATCAGCAATCCCAGAGCCTATTTGCATCGCAGTGCGGCCAACAGTCTGATACAGCGACAAAAGCGGGAGCAGCCTGCTTTAACGATTCCCTTGCAGGATCTGAGCGAACAGGATCATCCCGTGGTGTCGGGCGCCGAGGAGGCAGCCTATTGCGGGCAGTTGTCGGAAGCCTTGCTGGCGGCCCTGGATGAGCTGCCACCCGTCTGTCAGCGGGTTTTTTCCTGCCACAGGCTGGAAGGCTGGACTGTGCCTGAAATCGCCAGTCATCTGGGTTTGTCTGTCAGTTCGGTAGAAAAGTACCTGACCCGCAGCATGCGTCATTTGCAGCTTAAGTTGCAGCAGTTTTCCTCTTAATATAACGATGCACGCCATGAGCACTTTTCTGTCTTCACCCGCATTGGTACAGGGATTAACCGGCGAGCTATCGTAGCGACTATGAGCTTATCCCATTCACTTCCCATTCCTGATGATCCACACGACGCTGCCGCGTTCTGGTTTGCGCGCGTGCGAGGTGGCCTGATGCAGGAGGGGGATCAGACGCTGCTCAAGCAATGGCGTGAACAGGACCCGCGTCATGCGCAGGCTTATCAGGACATGGAAGCCATGTGGTCGATTGCGCAGGCAACACCGGATGCCGCTTTCAAGGCACGCTTGGCACAAAACACTCGCCTTCGGGCACCGCAATGGGGACGTAGAGCGTTTATCGCAGGGTTGGGAAGTGCCTGTGCGGCGATAGCGGGTGTCGCTGTTCTGGGGCCGCAGCGTTGGCTGGAAAGTGAGCAATATACCCAGCGCTATGTCAGCCGCAAGGGCGAACGGCTTGAGCAGACCTTGCCGGACGGATCGCTGATCAGTCTGAATACCGATAGCGTGGTGCACGTGTCCTTTTATCAGTCCGAGCGCCGCGTCGTGTTGGAAAAAGGGGAGGCTTTTTTCCAGGTGCGCTCCGAGCCAGATCGGCCTTTTAATGTCGATGCCGGCCAGGCCGTGATACGGGTGACGGGCACTCGTTTTAATGTGCGACGCGAGACGGACACGGTTGATGTGGCGGTTGATTCCGGTTCGGTACGTGTAGAGAGCGGACCCTGGTGGAACAGCACCAATTACAACCTCGTAGGGGAGCAGGGTGTGCGTCTGGGCAGCGGTCAACAGGCCTCCGTGCAGTCACGAAATATGGTGCAGGCTTTGGCCTGGCGTCAGGGTCGAGCCATTTTCGATGCTGAGCCACTGGAGCACATCGTAGCCGAGCTCAATCGCTACAAGGAGCCAGGCATTGTGCTGCATAGCCCATCCTTGCGCGGGCTGCGAGTGACCGGTGTTTTCGATGTGAATGATCCCCAGGCTTTTCTGGGCGTCCTGCCCTCATTGGCACCCGTGGTGATTGTCCAAGGACCCGATGGCCGGTTGGGTATTGCGGCTCGTTAGACCACATATTCCTTGAAGGATACAATTGCTTTCAATTTAGGAACGAGAATCGTTACGGAGTTTGCTCCTGATTGACTCTTATGAGGGAAGGGACAGTTTTGCGTCCCTGATTGCCTTTGGCCAAAGGGCTTGTCGCTTTGTGCGTCGCTTTCCTTATAACGAGTACTACGGTGTATCCACAGAACACAAATAAACGATGGCCTCTTTTTGCCTTACGCCCGGTGCAGGGTGTAGGGCTCAGCGTATTGGCACTGGCCTTGTCGTTCAGTCCCTTGGGGCAGGCGATTGCGCAGGACGCGCCTGCGCTGTCAATCTCTATTCCGGCTCAATCCCTGAACCGGGCTTTACTTGAGTTGGGGCAGCAGGCAGACATTCAAATCTATTATTTGCCCGATACCGTCAGTGGCTTTCAGGCAGCGCCAGTCAGGGGGCGCATGACGCCGCAGCAGGCTATGCAAAGCTTGTTGAGGGGGACGGGCGTGCAAGCCAGCTGGAAAGGGCGAACGGTTTCTTTAACCCTAGCAAGCCGTGATGACACTACGCAATTGGCTCCGATCACGGTTATGGCCAATACGAGCCTGGCGACGGAAGGGAGTGGATCCTATGTCACCCCCAGAGTCAGTATCAGCAAGGGTGAGCAGTCCTTGCGGGAGATTCCACAGGCCGTCTCGGTCATCACCCGTCAGCAGCTGGATGATCAGGGTGTGACCGATATTCGGGATGCCTTGAACAAGGCGCCGGGTGTCACTATGGTGGCCAATGATCCCGGTGGTCAGTTCTATTCGCGTGGCTTCTTTATCCAGAGCTATCAGTTTGACGGTGTGCCTTTGGAGCGCCAGTTGTATGCGCGTGGCTCTGCCTTTAATTCAGATACTTCGATTTATGATCGCGTTGAAATCATGCGTGGTCCGCAAGGTCTATTTGAAGGCGCGGGGGATCCTTCAGGGTCGGTGAATATGGTGCGTAAACGTCCCACCAACGAGCGACAGTTTGTATTTACTGGCACAACTGGATCGTGGGACCGCTACGGTGCTCAGGCGGATTTGTCCGGCGCACTGAACGACTCGGCCACTGTCCGCGGACGGGTGGTGTTGAATTATGACAAGCAAGACTCCTTCCGCGATTATGTGGGTTCGGTGGATCGCACGTTTTACGGGGCTCTCGACTTTGATCTGGGGCCGGCCACCACAGTAGGTTTGGGTTATAGCCGCGAGAAACCCTATGGTGTCATCGATTGGTCGGCTTTGCCCAATTATGGTGATGGCTCTATGCCAGACTACCCGCGGCATACGAACTTGAGCGCACCCTGGAACCATACGTCCAAGACTCAGGACACCTGGTTTGCAGATTTTGCGCATCGCTTTAACGAGGACTGGAAATTCAAGGCCAGCTTAGTGCGTGTGCGTGAGTCCAACGATGTGAAGTATCTGCTCCGGACAGGGCGTTTGGGCCCTCCTAATACCTTTCGGGGAGACGCCTACGCCTTTGATATGGTGTCGCGCCAATGGGGTGGCGATGCCTATTTGAACGGACGTACTCGTTTGTTTGACCGGCAGCTGGATGTCACCCTGGGCGCTAATTTTTCTCGTTTGCGCAGCCATGACTTGTGGGGCTGGATGCGAAATGTAGAGAACCTGAATGCGTCGTACCAGCAGCGTGTCACCGCTCCCGAATTGGCCAGTGAAGATATTATTGCTGCCAATCGTATGGATGACGGCTATCGTTCGGACAAGAAAGGCGTGTATGCCACGGCACGCTATCAGCTCGCCGAGCCCTTTTCCGTGTTAGTAGGTGGCCGTCTCTCCTGGTATGAGCAGACCTACCTGTCTGACGGTGTTTGGGGGAAATCCGAAACCAATGCCAAGGAAAACAGCAAGTTCACCCCCTTTATGGGGTTGGTGGTGGATCTGGATAATCAATGGTCCGTCTATGCCAGTTACGCCGATATTTTTCGGCCACAAAGCCAGCGCGACCGCTCCGGTGCTTTTCTGAGTCCTGTCACAGGTCGTAATTACGAGTTGGGCTTGAAAGGCGAGTTGATGGATGGACGCGTCAATACCTTGTTGGCGGTTTTCCGCACTGATCAAAAGGGCGTGGCTTTCGAGGATGGTACGGTGCCTGAGAGCGTGGCCAACTTGAATTGCGGCGGTACGTGCTACCGGCCCTCTGCGCAGGTTCGTAGTCAGGGTTTTGAGGCGGAAATCAACGGTGAAATCTTGCGTGGCTTGCAGGTGGCTGCCTCGTATACCTACACCCAGACGCGTAACCGGGGCAATGATGTCCCGTCTGTGGGTTACGATATTTCCGCTAATACGGGTGTGCCACGTCATATGGCACGAGTCTGGGCCAATTACCGTTTGCCAGGGCAATGGCATAAATGGAGCATGGGCGCGGGATTGAATCTGCAAAGTGCTTCGTCCAGCTTCGGCTACTACGGACGCAAGCAAGGTGGCTATGCCGTCGCGGATGCCCGCGTCGCCTATCAGTTTAGCGATCAGCTCAGTGCTGCCGTCAATATCAATAACTTGTTTGACCGCCATTATTTCCAGTCGATCAGTTATGACCATAATTACTATGGCACCCCACGCACTGTTTATCTGACCGTGCAATATCGAATGTAAGGCAACAAAGCCGGCAGCCGGACACGCCCATCCAGCTCGGCTTTTGCGAATATTCTGGCCCGCTGCCAAGGGGCAGACTGTGAACTGACTTTTGGGAGATTCCAATGAGACAGTTCATCAGGCGGCAGCGCGGCCAGGGCATGGTCGAGTATTTAATTATTGTGGCTTTGGTCGCGGTGGCGGCTATTGCGGTGTACCAGTCCTTTGGTCAGGTGATTCGTAATCAGACCGCGGCCATGGCCAAGGAACTGGCGGGGGAGGATGGCTCCGAGCAGACTCAGCAAGCGCAATCTGCCGCTTCTGCTGCGGCCGCTCAAGGCAGTGCCAAGAGCCTGAAATCCTTTACAGGCAATGCGCAATGAGGCCGCCCAACCGACCACAAGAGGGGGCGGCATTGGCCTGGGGCCTGATCGCGCTGGCACTTCTGTCTGTCGCCTGGGGCGGCTACTTTCATGTGAACCAGATTGCCGAGCAGCAAGGGCGTTTGTCCCTGGTGCTGGATGCGGCTGCCTATGGTGCGGCCACCGAGCAGGCACGTACCTTGAACCTGCTGGCTTATATCAATCGGGCGCAGTTGGGGCATCAACTGGCTTTGGGTCATTTATTGACCTTGGCAACATGGGACAGGGCAGCGCAAACCCAGTCCGGGCAAGCGCGTAGGGCGAATCCGCCTGTGCACTTGGTCGCCATGATGTTTGGTCCTGTACATGGACTGGCGTATACCCAGGCGCGATCGGCTGGAGACAATCAGCAGGCTTTGGAGCAGGCTTTCCAGGCCCATCAGCGTTTGATTCATGACGTGCTGGCGCAGGCCCAAGAGCAATTGGTAGAGGGGTTACCGCAACGGCGACAAGCCATTATTCAGGCGACCTTGGATGGCAGTTTGCCGGATTGGCCGGCTCAAGCCATTCGCTGGCAGTTTGAGCAGGACGACTGGCCGCAGTTTCTGTTGCTACAGTCCGGACAAGCCCAGTGGCAGTCGGGCTTGGCGCATCTGGTGTCTTTATACGGGTTTCTGGCCCCACGGGATTACGAGGCTCGCTCTTATCCCGGTGTCGATCGGCGTTGCCCTTTGTGGCAGCATCGTTTGCGTCGTGCTGGTCGTACCGAGTTTGACCGTTCGGGCCGCTGGCATTCCAACGATACGCAGTCCATGCATATGGTTCGCTCCAACCGTTGGATAGGCTGTTATTTCCGTGAATATGCCATGGCGTGGGCCTTGCAAACGCCAACTCATGCGTCCGGAACTGATGCGCCAGACGACTTTTCAGGGCAGAGCTTCTGGAAGTGGGCGCTGGAGCAGGGCAATAGCTCTTTGCTATCGGCTCAAGGCAATACAGTGGCGCAATCCTGGGCGCGACGAGATGCCAGCCCCTGGAGTCAAAGGTCATGGGTAGACGGGTATGCCTTGGCTGATTCTGAAAAGAGCGCAGGCCCCGATCTGGTGCTGACATTACAGGCCCAAGGCCATTTGGGACAAACCGTTCATACACGGGCGGCGGCGCAATCATTTTTCTCCCTGCCACCGGATAGGGCAGATTCTGGTGTGGATGCCAAACCCAGCCTGTTTTTGCCCTTTTGGCAGGCACGGCTGATGGATGCAGGAGGCCGCCAATTATGAACACGCGACAAAAAGGGATCGCACTGGTCGAGGCCTGTTTGCTGGGTGTGGTGTTGGGCCTGATGGTTATGGCGGGACGTTGGCTGATACAGCAGCAGTATCGCTTGCAGCAAATGCAGCAGAGTACACACTTGAGCCTGTTCACGCACGATGCCCATGGCAAGCCAGTTCCAGCAGCGAGCAGCCCCGTTCAAGAAGCAGTACCGACCCGTTTTTCGGAGTCGCCGATAGCGACAACCCAGCCCTTGCAATGGGAGCTTTTGAGCTTGCGCAGTGGATTCTGGACGGCACAGTCGCGTGTTTCCATTCCGTGGCCGCGTTGGCTGGCAACTCTGTCCATCAAAACACAGTTGCAGCGCCAATCCCGGCTGTGGGCGGCTGCGGGGCAGGCTAACAGTACACAACAAACACGTCAGCGTTTGGAAAACAGTACGACTGCTTGGGGTGAGGCCATGGCCTCAAGCCGGCCCGCTGCCAGAGAAACGATACGGCAGGCAGGGCCTATGGACGCGGCCTGGGGGCGGACACGAGCCGATTTGGATTGGCTGAGCCGGTGGCAGGATTACGTGCCGGATCATGGCCCCAAGGAGCGACCATGAGACAGATGCTTGCCTTGCTCTTGCTGTTTTTCTTGATGTTCAGCCCTGTGCCGGCTAGAACGCAGCCCTTGCTCCTACCTTTGCAGGACTCCCAAGTTCAGTGGGATCAAGGGCAAATGGCACAGACCGATGTTGGACCTGTGTATAGCTGGGGACTGAGCACAGACCTGGATGCGCAGACCTTGGCTTCTCGTTTGGAGCCATTCTGTGGAGCTCATTACGGCGCAATCAGATTGGAAGGGCAATGGGTATTTCTGCGTGCCAAAGATGGCAGGAATTGCGTTTTGTGGTTGGAGGATATACAGGCCTCGACCTTGTCGGGTTTGTTAAGTGTTTCCGAACACAGTCAGCCTGTTTCCCCCTCATCGGTCTGGTCAGCGCCACCCGTTGCTGGTGCCGTCCTGTGGCAACACGAACAGCCAGGGCAAGTGCAAAGCTGGCTGTTGAAGGCCGAGCCTGGATGGCAAGCCGATTTGCGTCGCAAGGACTGGGGAGGCGAGGCGGGCGAGCGTTATTGGCGCAAAGGCCCGGCCGAGCTGGATGTCATGGAGCTGGAGCATGAGCAGCAGCGCTACTTGCTCTTGATCTGCCGTGCCTGTGGAAAGGAGGCCTCATGATTCGGGCGAAATTCTTGTGGCTATGCCGTCATCCCAGCGCAGGGTTTGGCCTGCTGGCCTTGGTGGCTGGTTTGATGGCAGCCGGGACCAGCAGTCGTTACTTGGACCGGCAGGAGGAGGCTCTGCGGCAAGCGGCGCATCGTGTGCAATTGGATAGGGTGGTAGCCGCCTCCAGTCTGACAGCGGGGACGGTGTTGCAGGCGGAGCATTTGGCCGCCCGCGCCTTTCCTGCTGAACTGGTGCCTAGTGACAGTTGGGATGTGGCGCAGTTTGAGAGTCTGCTGGGGCAAGTGCTCAGCCAGCCGTTGCGGGCAGGGGATTTGATCAGCAAGGCGCATGTGCAGGAAGTCAGCAGTCCATTTTCACAGCAATTGCTCTCTGGCAGGCGTGCCCTGACTGTGCCGGTGGATGCGATCAGTTCGGTGTCGGGGTTGATCCGGCCAGGAGATCTGATCGATATCTATGTCAGTTTTGATGATCGGCAGCGGCGGGTAACGGCCCCCTTGCTGCAGTCTGTTCTGGTTCTGGCGACCGGACAAAGATCGGGTGAAGACTCGACCACGGCCAGATTGGATCAGGACGTCTACAACACCTTGACCCTGGATGTAGGCCCGGACGATGCCTTGAAGTTGCTGGCAGCCAGGCAACATGGACGCATCAGTGCCTTGCTGCGCAATCCGGATGACCATACACCCCATCAGGCTGCCGTGCGAGGTGAGCTGGCTGACATTCTGGGTCTGGGGCCGGGTGCAAGGCCCAAACAGCCTGTACAAGTTTTGTACGGCAACAGACCGGCAGGGCAACTTGGCCAGACAGAAGTGGAGCGTCTGGGTTGGCTGGATATGCCGGACGGCTTTTCTGTGGGGCAGCAGCCATGAGCAAAAATCGCGATTGGTGTAGGCGGGCCGCTGTGAGTTTGCTGTCTGGTGCCCTGTGTAGTGCAACTTTGCAAAGCCAGGCCCAGGGCTTGGGGCTACAAGTCGGTGAGTTGATGGTTCTGCCTGACACGCAGGTGGAGCGGGTGGCGGTCGGCGACGGTGATATTGTTCACGCTGTCACCACGGAATCGGGCGAGTTGATTCTGTTTGCACGCAAGACGGGCAGCACGGTGGTACAAGTCTGGTCCCATTCCGGGCAAAGCCAGTCCTACCAAATTGAGGTGTCGCCAGAAAATCATAGGCAAACCTTGGCGGAGCTACGAAGTTTGCTGGAACGCATTCCCGAGTTACGCATCAGCGAACTGGGTGGCAAGCTGGTGCTGGAAGGAGAAAGTTTAAGTGATCAGGACAAGCAACGCATTCAGGCATTAAGTCAGGAGCATCCTCAATTGCTGGATTTCACGCAGCAGGATGGTTGGGAACCAATGGTTTTGCTGGATGTGCAGGTAGTGGAGGTGCCGCGCAACAGTCTGCGAGAGCTGGGAGTGCGTTGGGATGGGAGCTCTCAAGGGGGTTTGAGTATGGGCGGTGCCTGGGATGCGGCTACTCATCAGTTTTTGGACAGGCCAGGTGAAGCTGTTTTGCCTTTGGCGTTTCCTGCCAAGCAGGGGGCAGCATTCTTTGGTGTTGGCGCCTTGATGTCTGCTCGCGTTCAGGCCATGGCACAGGAAGGACATGCGGTTGTACTGGCGCAACCGCAGCTATTGGCACGCAGTGGTTCTCAAGCCGAGTTTCTGGCCGGGGGCGAGCTGCCTTACACCACCACGGACGACAAGGGAAACAGCAAGACCAGCTTCAAGCCTTACGGTGTGTCGCTGCGCATTGTGCCGCGAGTCGAGCGTGGCGGGTTGGTGCGTTCGCAGATCGAGGTGGAGGTTAGCTCTGTTGATGCCAGCCTGTCCCAACCCGCCGGGCCGTCTTTGAAAACCCGACGAGCTTCGACCGAGTTCAATGTCCGTTCAGGACAAACGCTGGTGCTGGCAGGGTTTATCTCGCGTGAAGAATCTCGGCATGTGGATCGTCTACCGGGATTGGCCAGTTTGCCAGTGCTGGGCGCCTTGTTTCGTTCCGAACGCTTTGCCCGACAGGAAACGGAACTGGCGGTATTTGTGACGCCGACTTTGGTGGCGGCACAGCATCCTGATTTGCTGGCTCGGCAGGCGAATGCTGCCCAGTGGTTGGATCAAACCTTTCCTGATGCTCCGCGCTTGAATACACCTGTGCGTGCCATCCCGAAGGGAGCAGGGCGAGGCACCTGGTCGCAATGGGTAGAACCTGATAGTGAGGTATTTCGTGTTGAACCTTGAGCTTGAGTCGGAGCTGGGGACGACGCGCCCCTGCACGGTCAGTTTGCCGGCCTTGATAGGGCGTGACCCGGCCTGTGATGTGGTTCTGCCGTCCTGGCGTATCGCACGCCAGCATGCCAGCTTTCTGAAGCGGGCGGGGGCGGTGTACATCCAGGATCACGGCTCTTTGACGGGCGTACAGCTTAACGGCAAACGGGTTTATGACGATGGGCCTTTGCGCTTGGGCGATGTACTGGTGCTGGGAGGGTTCAAGTTGCGGATTGCCGGTTTTGGGCAGAAGGTTCAGCCCAGAGTTGATATGGCCGTTTCGGACTTGGGAAACCCACCGGAAACCTCAATACCGCAGTCCTTTACGATGGAAGAACCGCGTCAGACACCACAAGGTGAGCAAGGTTTTTTCCCTCCTGGGCAAGCTGATCTTCCGGTATCCGATAGTGATCTGTTCAGACAGGAACAGCAACGCCTGCATCAAGCCTTGTTGAGTGCGTTGGAATTGGAGCGTCGAGACCTCTCCCGCGTCACAGACAAACAGTTGGAGCAGGAAGCCTTTGATTGCTTGGGTCGTTTGATCCAGGCCCAATGTGCTGTCCCCAAGCATGAGCAAGCCAGACTGCAAGCCAGTGTTTGTGCCGAAGCGGTGGGTTTGGGCCCTCTGGAGCCTTTACTGGCTGATGCCTCGGTCTCGGAAATTATGGTCAATCATTATGATCGGGTGTTTGTTGAGCAGGCGGGGCGGCTTCAGGCCCATCCCCTGGTGTTCAGCAGCGAGTCCGCCTTGCGGGCGATTATTGACCGCATCCTGGCTCCCTTGGGTAGACGGCTGGATATCAGCTCGCCCGCAGTGGATGGGCGCTTGGCCGATGGCTCGCGTTTTCATGCGGTACTGTCGCCCATTGCGGTCAAGGGAACCTGCGTGACCATACGCAAGTTTCCCAAACGACGCTTGGGGCTGGAGGATCTGTTGCAGACAGGCAGTTTGTCGCCGGAGATGGCCGCATTCCTGCAACAGGCGGTGCAGCGACGCTGCAATATTCTGGTTTCGGGTGGAACCGGGACAGGCAAAACGACTTTGCTGAATGTGCTCAGCACCTGCATTGATTCAGGTGAACGAATCGTGACCCTGGAAGACGCGGCTGAGCTGCAGTTGCAGCACAGTAATTGGGTGGCTTTGGAGTCCCGACCCGCGAATGCAGAAGGTCAGGGGCAGGTCGATATACGGAGCCTGTTGCGACAAGCCTTGCGAATGAGGCCAGACCGGATTGTGGTGGGGGAGTGCCGGGGCGCAGAAGCTTTCGATATGTTGTCGGCCATGAACACTGGCCACGAAGGCTCGATGGGGACCTTGCATGCGAATACGCCTCGCGACGCCTTGTCCCGCCTGGAAGGGATGGTGTTGATGGCAGGCCTGGATTTGCCTTTGCTGGTTGTGCGAGAGCATATCGCGCGGGCTTTGCACATTATCGTGCAATTGAGCCGCTTGCCTGATGGGAAGCGTTTGGTGCACGAGATTGTGGAGGTGACCGGCATCGAGGCGCAGCGTATTCAACTGCAAACCTTGTACAGCTATCGCCCGGAGTTCGGTTTTGCCGCCAGTGGCTTGCGTTCCGAGCATGTTTCGTCTGCAGAGAGGCAATCATGAGATTTCTCAGTATTTTGCTGATTGTCTTGGGTACCACGGCGTTGGCCTATGTATTGCTACGTTCAGGACAGCGTCTTGCCAAGCGTTATAGGCAGCAACTGCTCAGGCAGTCCGAGCAGAGTTTGCAATCGCATTTTGTATTTGTACGCAGTCAGTATTTGGCTTTTGGGGCCTGGGCTTTATTGCCCCTGATCTTTTTGACGGCCTGGTGGCTGATGCAGTCGTTCTGGCTGGCAGCGATGGTAGCCCTGCTGGCTGCAGTCACGCCTTTACTGGTTCTGCGCTGGATGGGACAGCGGCGCTTGGCAAGCTTACGACGACAGTTGCCTGACTTTGTTCTGTCTTTGGCCTTGAGCCTGCAAGCAGGTTTGGCCTTGCAAGCGGCTTTGCAGCAGCTGTCTCAATCTTTGCCTGCGCCCTTGGGGCAAGAGCTGCGTTTGCTATTGCGTCAGCAGCGCTTGGGGGTGAGTGCCAAGGACTCGTATCAAGACCTTCTGGATCGAGTGCCGGTGTCAGAACTGGCCATGTTGTTCAGTGCCTTGCAGATGGGCCAGAGCACGGGGGCGGGGCTAGGGGAACGCTTGAAGATACTGGCGCAAACCATTCGGGCGCGACTGACCGTCGAGGACAAGATTGTTGCCTTGACCGCGCAGGCGCGTTTGCAGGCGCGCATCATGTTCTGCTTGCCGGGTTTTGTGGCGGGAGCCTTGTACCTTCTGGATGCCACGGCATTTGAGCAGGCCTGGTTCAACACATTGGGTGTTTGGGTGGCGGGGGCGCTAGTGGCCATGCTGCTGATGGGGCTGTGGTGGATGCAAGTGATCCTGCGAGGGGAGGGGTGATCATGCTCACACTGATCTGGATGCTCTCTGCCTTGAGTGCAGCCTTGTTCCTGATGGCATTCCTGTGGGCTTGGCGCGGTCGTTATCTGCTTTTGCTGCAAGGAGGCAGCAGTTTGGGGCAGGCGGCCTGGCAGGCTTGGGAAGCCCCGTTTTCCAGAGCTCTGAATCTCTGCCTGTCCTTGCCTTTTATGCATGAGTGGCCTGAGCGTTTGTGGGGTTCGTATGCCAAGGAAGTACGGGGGTTTTTAAGCAAACGTGTGGCCTTGACTGGATTGCTCACAAGTCTTGTCAGTGCTTTCTTGTTGACTCAGGGAGCCTCATTGATGGGGCTTGCAGGGCTGGCTGTGACTGGCTTCTTCCTGAGCGTACTGCAAGCTATCTCACGAGGAAGAAAACTGCAGCGTCAGCATCATTTCCGTTGCCGCCGGGACTTGCCATTTTTTCTGGATCTGCTGGTGCTGGCTGTCGAGTCCGGACTGGGCTTGCAGCAAGCCTGGGCGCGTGCAACGCAGGCCCTACCGCAAGGCAGTCTGCTGATCAGCTTGAACAAGGTACAGGGCGAGGTTCGGGCGGGACGACGTTTGCCGCAAGCCATGCGCAATGTCGCTTTGAGTTTCAGGCAGGCAGAGCTGGAGGAATTGGCTTTGTCTTTGGAACTGGCACAGGACACGGGTTTGTCCTTGGCTTTGTTGCTACGCGCTCAAGCAGAAAAATTGCGTAGCCATTTGCACTTGGAAGCCGAGCAAAGAGCCTTCAAGCTGCCTGTTTATTTGCTGGCCCCTTTGGTCGTGTGCATTTTCCCCTGCACGTTTCTGGTGATTGCGATGAGCCTGCTAGGCCCTTGGCTGGCAGGGGGAGGCTAGGGCGATGTCTATCTCAGTACTGATCAAACAGCCGCTGCAACAGGTGCCACAGCAGCCCTTGTATCTGTTCGACGCCAATACTTTCTGGGCCCGTTGGCTTGGCTGGAAGGCATTGCCACAGAACAAGAGTTTCGCAGTTGCGGTGTGGCTGCGGCCTTGTAGGGCGGTGCATCTATGGGGAATGCGGCAGGCTCTGGATCTCTGCTTTCTGGATGAAGATGATCAGCCCTTGAGGTTTTGTCCGGCTGTACCTGCGGGAGCGATACGTTGGCACAGAAAAGCCAGATCGGTACTGGAGGCGCCGGTCGCTTCTCTGTCGGGGCCGGAGCAGTTTTCGCCCTGGGCCGCCGCCCTGCAGGAAATACGTCAAACAGGGGGCGGGGTATGGCTGGACCGGGCTTAGCCTTGTGCGGCGTCGCGCATCGGATCACCAAACACGCTGCGGTAAGCCGGGTAGAAGCTGGCGTACAGGATGGCAGCCATCGCCAGATTGATAGGTGTCAGCACCATGGTGGCCGTGCCTGGACTTAAACCCGCTCCCAGCAGCAATTCGCCCAGGGTCTGGATGGCGAAGAAAGCAGCCGCCCAGCATAGGCCGTACAGCAGGAAGGCGGCCTTGTTGCGCCAGCAAGCCACCATGGAAAAGAACAAGGCTTGCTTGACCGGGATGGCATGCCAGCCTACCAGGGCGGGAGCGTGCCAGAACAGGGCGGACAGGCCCAGATACAGCACAAAGAACAAAATGATGGGCTTGCGAAAGGCCGCCATGACTTCCTGTGGAGTGGCATTGCTGTTGTCCATCAACTGGGACAGCTCATTCACAAAAGGGAAAGTCGCCACAAAGCCGACGACCAGGCAGGCCAACAAGTAAATGATGCCCAGTTTGATCAGGCGGTTGCGTACCGGGGCGGGCTTCAAGGGCTCGGTCCACATGCCCAAGCGAATGACCTCGCCCTCATGAATGCGGCGACAGGCATTCTGAATGATAAAGGTCATGGTCGGGACCAGTACGATCAGTACCATCTGGCCGATGATGGGGAAAATATTGCTCAGATTGATCAGGATGGAGGTGATCAAGCTCCAGAAGAACAGAGCAGCTGGTTGCAGCTTGAACAAGCGCAATCCTTCCTGAATCCAGTACCACCCGTAAAGAAAGGGGAGCTTGGCAGCTTGCATATCAGTATCCGTGTTTATCGAGGGAGCGCCGGTACAGCATGGTCGCGACGCTGGCGCAGCACACGCTCAAAGTGCCGCGGGTCATGCGGCTTGAGGGTTTGAGCGGGGCGGGGCAGATAAAAGTCGTACAGGCGCGAGATCCAGAAGCGCAGCGCGGCGGCCTGAATCAGTATAGGCCAGGCGCTGTGCTCGGCTTCGGTAAAGGGCCGCACTTGGGCGTAGGACTCCAGCCAGGCCTGGGCTTTTTCCAGATTCAGGGCACCGCTCAGGCGGTCGATACACCAGTCGTTTACGGCAACGGCCACATCAAATAGCCAAGTATCGCAACCGGCAAAGTAAAAGTCGATGATGCCGCCCATCTGGGGCGCTTCCGAGGTGCCGGCAAACAGCACGTTGTCGCGGAACAGGTCGCAGTGAGCCGGGCCTTGTGGCAAGGCGCGATAGGTGTCGCTGTCGGCAAAACGGCTTTGCTCTTGCAAGACGGTCTGGATCAGCTCGGACTGACTCTCGTCCAGAAAGGGCAGAACCTGGGGCACGGTGGCTTGCCACCAGCTCAGGCCGCGCAGATTGGGTTGCTCCAGAGGGAAGTCCTGGGCAGCCAGGTGGGCCTGAGCTTGTGTACGGGCGATCTGGCGGCAATGTTCAACCGTGGGCTCGGGCTCGTAACCACCACGCAGGCGCGTCACAATCGAGCAAGGCTTGCCGTGCATGACACAGATGCGTTTGCCATCGCGGCGAGTCATGGGCTCGGGCACTGGGACACCTTTGGCGGCCAGGTGGTGCATCAGCTCGATATAGAAAGGCAGTTGTTCCAGCGTCAGGACTTCAAACAAAGTCAGAACGTACTCGCCCTGGGTGGTGCTCAGAAAGTAATTGGTGTTTTCAATGCCGGCGGTAATGCCACGTAAGGAAACAAATTCGCCAATTGTGTATTGTTCCAGCAGTTCGCGGGCGTCAAGTTCGCTGACAGAAGTAAAAACAGCCATGCTTTCAGTGAGGGTCCGGTTGTTGGCGCACTATCAGGCGCGCAAGTATGTCAAACGGCCGATTTTAGACCAGTGCGCCCGCTTTTTGGAGCCTTGCGGCGATTTACCGCGCTTTATCTTCATCCTGTGGTCGGCTGAAACCATTAAAATGGGTGTTTTCCCTTTTTCACCAAGCCTGAAATCAGGCTATTTGCTCCCTGTTTATGACTAATTTTGTGATGCCGGACAGCCAGATGTGGCGTTTGAGTGTGGCGCCCATGATTGACGTGACGGACCGCCACAGCCGCTTTTTTCATCGTCTGCTGGCGCCGCGCGCTTTGCTGTTTACTGAAATGATCACCACGGGTGCACTGACGCACGGCGATCAGGCACGTCATCTGGATTTTGATCAGGCAGAGCATCCGGTGGCCTTGCAGCTGGGTGGCAGCGACCGGGACGCCTTGGTGACCAGTGCTCTGGCAGGTGAAAAGTGGGGCTACGACGAAATTAATCTGAACTGTGGATGCCCCTCGGAGCGGGTTCAAAAAGGCGCTTTCGGTGCCTGTTTGATGAACGAGCCGCAATTGGTGGCAGACTGCGTCAAAGCCATGCAGGACGCGGTCTCTGTGCCCGTGACGGTCAAGCACAGGCTGGGGCTGGATTACAACGAGTCCTACGACTTTGTGCGGGACTTTGTGGGGATTTTGTTCGAGTCCGGGTGTCGAGTCTTTACGGTTCATGCCCGCAATGCGGTCTTGAAAGGCTTGTCGCCCAAGGACAATCGGGAGATTCCGCCTTTGCGCTATGACATGGCCATGCAGTTGAAAAAGGACTTTTCTGAAGCACTGTTCATCTTGAATGGCGGCATTCAGGAGCCGGATCAGGCGCTAGCCCTGGAAGAACAGTTCGATGGCGTGATGTTGGGCCGGGCAGCCTGGCATACGCCAGCGGTATTAAGCGAGATTCATCGTCGCCTCTGGCCCGAGCATCCCTTGATGGACGAGGATGCCGTGGTGGAGCAGATGATTGCTTATGCCCGGCACCATGTTCAGGCGGGTGTGCCGTTGCGCATTGTGATCAAGAGCATGTTGGGCTGGCCGCACGGCAAGAAGGGCGCACGTCAGTGGCGTCGTACCTTGTCAGATCACCATTGGTTGGCCAAAAACGATCCAGGCCTGCTTGCGCAGGCCTGGGAAGAATTGCAACGCCGGCAGTAAAGGCGGCCAGATCCAGGGGATCAGGATGCGCTGGCTTGCTCGGAATCGGTAGGCCAGTCGCGGATGTAGGCTTTGAGCATATTGTTCTCGAACTGCTGGGCGTGAACAATGGCGCGGGCCATATCAAAGAAGGAAATAACTCCCATCAGCACGGGACCGTCCATCACGGGCATATAGCGTGCGTGGTTGTTCAGCATCAGGCGCTGCACCTCGTCGGCGCTGGTGTTGGGGGTGACGCTGACAGGGGCGTCATCCATGATGCTGCGCACCGTAAAGCCCTGGGCCTTGTCGCCCTGAGCGTGCCAGTGGCGAATGATCTCGCGAAAGGTCAACATACCCACCAACTGACCATGCTCCATGATCACCAGCGAACCAATATCCAGCTCGCTCATGCTCTGTACCGCTTTTTCAACGGTCATTTCGGGGGTGCCTGTATAAAGCGTGTCTCCCTTGACACGCAGGATTTCACTGACTTTTAGCATACTGGGTCTCCTGACCGGGATCGGCGTTTAGTATGGCTGGTTGTCCTGTCAGAATGCCTTGTGGCGACTCAAACAGTTCTTCCAGATTGGATAGTCGCTGATCGAAAAACTGAGAAAGATAATTGAATACATATTCTAGCGGACCCTCGTGGGTATGGGCGCGGTCCAGCAGAAATGCCTTGGTAAGTTGTTTCAGGCTGACCTGACGCAGATCGCAACTCAGTACCCACTGTTCGTCATTGTCTTGCTGGGTATCAGCAATCAGTCCCATGGACTTGAGCTTGCATAAAATGCCGTAGAGCTCGTCCGGGTCGCGTTCCAGCTTGTGGCTGAGTTCACGTACGCTAAGTCCCTGCTGGCTCTGACGGTTCAGCCACAGCTGGTAGAGCAGGTTCACGGCATCGGTAAAGGCGATGCCGGGCACATTGGTCTTGACCCAGTTGCGGCCACGCCAATCGGGCAAAATGGCCACCATGGAAGCGCCCAGCAGGACGATCAGCCAGGAAATGTAGATCCACAGCAGGAAGATCGGCAGGATGGCAAAGGCGCCGTAGATAATCGTGTAGGTGGGAAAGCGGGTCAGGTAAAAGGCGAAACCGGCCTTCATCAGCTCCAGCAAGGCAGCGGTAACCACCCCGCCAATCAGGGCGTCGCGCCACCATACGCGGCGGTTGGGCACGTACATGAACAGTGCCGTCAGCCCCAGGGCCGTAAACAGGAAGGGCACGTAGGCCAGGGCGAAGGACACAATGCCGGACAAGTCGCCGATATAACCCAAGGACTCCCTGGCCAGAATGGTCGTAGCCCACAGGCTGGCACCGGTCAGAATCGGGCCCAGCGAAATAATGGCCCAGTACACCAGCAGGCGTTGTCCCAGTGGGCGTTGCACGTGTACCTGGAAAATATTGTTGAAGGTCTCGTCAATGGTCATGATCAGCATGATGGACGTGACAATCAGGAACAAGCTGCCTACCGCCGTCAGGCCTGACGCTTTGGAGGCAAACTGGTTCAGATACAACATGATGTTTTCTGACACCACTTCGGGCATCAGGTTACGGGTCAAAAACCCTTCCAGGGCACTTTCAAATTCCTGAAACAGTGGAAAGGCCGTGAACAGCGCCAGCACCACCGTCAGCATGGGGACAATGGCCAGGATCGTGGTGTAGGTCAGGCTGGAGGCCACCTTCATCAGATCTTTTTCGGCCACCCGCTTGATGGCAAAGCGCGCCACACTTAAAAAGTGATGTTTGGCAGTGGGGGCGGGCGAGGGCTCCTGCCGGGATACAGGATCGGTGTTATCTGGGTTCAAGTCTGTTTGTTCAGCTTGCTCAGAGGGCATAGGGAAGTTCTCGTCGTTTTTCATAGCGGTTTGATGCGGCGGACGCTGCTTTTCGACAGGGTTCAGGTGATAATAACAGCATGCATGAACCTTTAAACCCCATACTTCATCGAGTGGCGGCCCTGGCTTTGGTCGCCTTGATTGCTTTGTGCCTGGCCTGGGAGCTTCATTTTGCGCCCCTGAAACCCGGCGGCTCCTGGCTGGTGCTGAAAGTGATTCCTTTGGTGCTGCCGCTGCGCAGCGTGCTCAAGGGCAATTTATATACCCTGCAATGGACGTCCATGATGATTCTGCTGTACTTCGCGGAAGGGGTCATGCGTGCCTGGTCGGACCCGGTGGCTGAAGTCATGCCCTGGGCGATTGCAGAGATTGTTCTGTCCCTGATTTATTATTTCTGCGCCATTTTTTATCTCTGGCCTGCCAAGAAAGCAGCCAAGCAGCGCAGCAAGGCCGAAAAAGCCGAGGCTGCCAAAGCCGCCAAATCGGCCTAAGGGGGTCTGTATGTCCAGCTTGTTCGATGGCCTGGCCATCAGTCACCATTTTGCGGATTTGCCCTCGGCTTTCCATACGGCGGTTCCGCCGCAACCCCTGGCCAATTCCCGCCTGCTGCACGTCAATAAGGAATTGGCGGCGCAACTGGGTCTGGATGTCTCCCGTTTGGGGGAACAGGAATTTCTGGATGTAGTCAGCGGCCAAGCCCCCTTGCCGGGTGGCCTGACGGTCTCGGCTGTATACAGTGGTCACCAGTTCGGTGTCTGGGCAGGACAGTTGGGCGATGGCCGTGCGCATTTGCTGGGGCAAATCGATACCCCCACGGGCCCGCAGGAATTGCAGTTGAAGGGCGCCGGTAAAACCCCGTATTCCCGTATGGGCGATGGCCGTGCCGTGCTGAGATCCAGTGTGCGCGAATATCTGGCCAGTGAGGCCATGGCCGGTTTGGGCATTGCCACCAGCCGGGCCCTGGCCCTGGTCACTTCGGATACGCCTGTGTACCGGGAAACCGTGGAAACGGGCGCGATTGTGACACGTGTTGCCCCCAGTTTTGTGCGTTTTGGCTCGTTTGAACATTGGGCCAACGACGCAAGCCGTGTGCGTGAATTGTTGGACTATGTGCTGCGCGAGTTCTATCCGGAACTGCTGGTCGAAGGCGATTCGGAGCAGGAGCGCGTCTGCCGCTTCTTGCAGGAAGTGACGCATCGCAGCGCAGAAATGGTGGCCGACTGGCAGACTGTCGGCTTTTGCCACGGCGTCATGAATACTGACAATATGTCCATTCTGGGTCTGACCATTGACTACGGTCCGTACGGCTTCATGGACCGATTCCGTGTGAATCACGTTTGCAATCACAGCGATAATCAAGGCCGTTATGCCTGGAATGCGCAGCCTGCGATTGTGCATTGGAACTTGTATCGCCTGGCCAGTGCCTTGATGGTGCTGGATCCAGATGTGGATGCGGTGAAAGAGCGTTTGCAAACCTTTGAAGCCAGTTTTCTGAAGCGCTATCACGCCAATTTGCAGGCCAAGCTGGGCCTGCGCACCTGGCAGGCGGATGACGCGCAACTGGTCGATGACTGGTGGCGCTTGCTGCACAACAGCGGGGCGGATTTCACCTTGTCCTTCCGTGCTCTGGCACAGGCCAGCAAGGCACCCGAGGCTTTCCTGAGCCTGTTTGAGGGTTCCGAAGATCAGGCCCAGGCCTGGTGGCAAGCCTATAGCCAGCGTCTGAAGCTGGACGGTTCCGATACGCCAGAGCAGCGCGAGTCCATGAATCGCGTCAATCCTTTGTATGTGCTGCGTAACCATTTGGCCGAGCAGGCCATCCAGGCTGCTGCCAAGGATGACGCCAGCGAAATTGACACCTTGCTGAAGCTGCTGCGCGACCCATACACCGAGCGGGCCGGTTTTGAGGCCTATGCCATGCCGCCGCCAGAAGGCAGTGCGGAGCTGGCCGTCAGTTGCTCTTCCTGAAAGACCGGGCGCGGTGCATGTCCGGATTCGGGAACAATGCCATAATCGTGCCTGTCTTTCATTTTCCCTCATTTCTTTGCGTTCACTTTCTCTATGTCCGGCAATACTCTAGGTAAAAGCTTCCGCGTCACGAATTACGGCGAATCTCATGGTCCAGCGATCGGCGCAGTGATCGACGGCTGCCCTCCGGGCCTGGAGCTGTCTGAACAGGATATTCAGTTTGAACTGGATCGCCGCCGTCCTGGCACCTCGCGCCACGTGACTCAGCGCCGTGAGCCGGATCAGGTGGAAATTCTGTCCGGTATTTACGAAGGTCGTACAACTGGCACGCCCATTAGCCTGCTGATTCGCAACTCCGATGCGCGCAGCAAGGATTACGGCAATCTGCTGGATACCTTCCGTCCCGGCCATGCGGATTACACCTACTGGAAGAAGTTCGAGAACCGCGACCCGCGTGGTGGTGGTCGCTCTTCAGCTCGCCTGACTGCGCCTACCGTGGCGGCCGGTGCAATTGCCAAGAAATGGCTGGCCGAGCACTTCGGCGTGAAGATTCGCGGCTATATGAGCCAACTGGGTCCTATCTCTATTCCTTTCAAAAGCTGGGATGTGGTCGAGCAGAATCCCTTTTACGCGCCAGACCTGGACGTGGTGCCGCAGCTGGAAGCCTATATGGACGAGCTGCGTAAAGAAGGCGAATCCATTGGTGCCCGCATTGAAGTCGTGGCCGAAGGCGTGCCTGCTGGTTGGGGTGAACCTATATATGATCGTCTGGATGCTGATATCGCCCATGCCATGATGGGATTGAACGCGGTAAAAGGCGTGTCCATTGGCGCTGGCTTTGATTGCATTACGCAAAAAGGCTCGGAGCACGGTGATGCGCTGTACCCCGATGGTTTCAAGACCAACCAGGCCGGTGGCGTATTGGGTGGTATTTCCTCCGGGCAGGCCGTGACGGTTTCCCTGGCGATCAAGCCTACTGCCAGTATCCGTACCATGCGTCCTTCCGTGAATCGAGCCGGTGAAGCGGTTGAAGTGCAGACACTGGGCCGTCACGATCCTTGTGTGGGTATTCGTGCCACGCCGATTGCCGAAGCCTTGCTGGCCATTGTGTTGATGGATCATTGTCTGCGTCATCGCTCGCAGTGCGGCGTCTGAAACTGAGGGTTTGCGCAGGACCCTAGCACTTCATTTTCTTGTCAGGTTTGTTTTTTGGAGCTGAGCATGAAAGGTATTGCGAAAGGAAAACGCCTTTTGGCGGCGGGTTTGATACTGGCCGTGACGGGCTGTGCCACGGTGCAGACGACGGAAAGCGGGACGGTAGGTGTCGAGCGCAAACAATTCATCTCCAATCTGGTGTCGGAGGCCGAGCTCAATCAGGCGGCGGCCCAGAATTATGCTCAGGTCTTGTCCCAGGCTCGGCAGCAAAAGGCGCTGGATACCGATGCGGCCCAGACTCGTCGGGTCAAGTCCATTGCTCAACGCCTGATCGATCAAGTCGGTGTTTTCCGGGCGGACGCCCGTTCCTGGAATTGGGAAGTCCACGTCATCAATGAGGACGAAGTTAATGCCTGGTGCATGCCGGGCGGCAAGATGGCGGTTTACAGCGGCTTGATCAAACGGATTCAGCCAACGGACGCGGAACTGGCTGCTGTCATTGGGCATGAGATTGCTCACGCCTTGCGCGAGCATTCGCGTGAGCAGGTATCCCAGAAAATGGCGACTTCTTTCGGTTTGACGGTGCTCTCCGCCCTGACTGGTGTGCAGGCTGTGAACGATTTGGGCGGTACGCTCAGCGAAGTCATGTTTGAACTGCCTAACAGCCGCACTCACGAATCCGAGGCCGATCTGATTGGTGTTGAGCTGGCTGCGCGTGCAGGCTACGACCCGCGTGCTGCGGTTACCTTGTGGCAGAAGATGGGGGCCCTGGAGCAGGGCAGAAGTCAGCCGGAGTTCCTGTCTACTCACCCGGCTTCCTCAACCCGTATTGCGGATTTGCAGGCGATCTCGGAACGGGTCATGCCTTTGTATCAGCAGGCGGCCAAGCCGTGAAAAGGCTGATTTTTTTGAAATCGCATTTGAAACGAAGAATGCCCTTGATGAAGCTTTGTTGAGGATCGCCAAGCGTCGCTCTCATCATGGAGTGGGAACAGATGTTCCCATATAGACTCCGGATAGATTTAAGCAGGCTTACTTTATTCCGTATCGATTATCTTGCAAGAATTGGGCTGACCATAGGATTTTTGCAGTGCAGGCCTGCCCTTGGCCGACGGTCCTTGAAGTCTGTGCTCGCAGAAGGTGCCGCTGGCCTATTTATCTGACTGCTTCCCATCCTCACAATGCACCCATGAAATCGCGCCATCGCACTTTTCTGTATGGTTTGTTGATTTGGCTCGGCCTGTCTTTGGCCGGCGCCATCGTGTTGACGCGCGCTGAACTGGCGCGGCAGCAGGAGGCATTCACGGTGCAAAGCAATATAGCCTACCGGCTGCTGGGCCAGCGTCTGGCCCAGCATGACGCCATTTTACAAATGCTGGCCCTGTTGCAGCCGCCCGTGCAGCGCATTGAACGTCTGGGAACGCTGAAAGCCATGTTTCCCCAGATCATGGCGATATATCGCGAAGAGAGCGACGTCGCGTGGGCCAATCCGCAATGGCAGCAGGCGCAGTTGCAGTCTCTAAAGGCCGAGCGCGCCGTACTGACGGATGTGCAACTGGCACAAGGGCGCTATGTTCTGCTGGTAGCGGCGCATCCGGCCAGCTTTGCCGTGCTGCTGGATTTGAATGCCGCCATCGCCTGGGACGAATGGCCTTTTCGGCGTGATGGCAGTCCCGTGCGCGTGGTGCTGGAGTGGCAGGACCAACAATGGGTGATCAGTCCTGGGTTGGACCATGCCGGGCCTGTGGTATTCCAGTCAGACAAGACAATGACTTCCACCAGCCAACCCTTTCAATTGCACACGCGTCGCGTCGTGGGCTATGCCGACCTGCCTTGGGGACAGGCGGCACTGTTCGCCCTGGCCAGTGCCTTGCTGGTGGCGCTGGTCATCTATGTGCGCAAACAGCGTGAACAGACCTTGCGCGCTCAGGAGTTGCTGCGTATCGGTCAGGTGGGCCGTTTGAATGCGCTCGGCGAAATGGCCGCGGGCCTGGCGCATGAATTGAACCAACCTTTGACCTCCGTATTGGCCAATACACAAGCCAGCCTGCGGCTCTTGCAGGATGATCCCCCCGACCTGGAGCCGGCACGTGAAGCCATGGCGCATTCGGTGGAGCAGATCAAGCGTGCGGCCAGCGTGTTGACACGCCTGCGGCACAGCTTGCGTGAAAGCGGTCTGGCTGAGCAGTGCTGCCCGGTGTCCTTGACGCGGGTGTTGGGCGAGGCTGTGCATTTGCTGATGCCGGAGTTAGAGCGGCATGGCATTACCCTGGAAAAACGCCTTCCTCCACACGATGTCGTTGTTGTTGGTGAACCCGTGGCGCTCGGGCAAATCATCCACAACCTGCTCAATAATGCCGTATCCGCTTTGGGCGTAGCCCAGACCAGTAATCCACGCATCTGGCTCGAGGTGTTGCAGCGCCAAGGGCGCGTGGAATTGACCGTACGTGACAATGGCCCGGGAATAGTCCCGCAGCATCTGGATCGTGTGTTCGAGCCTTTCTTTACGACGCGCTCCGACGGCCTGGGTCTGGGCCTGAGCCTGAGCGAGTCGCTGGCTCAGGCCATGGGCGGCGGCTTGAAGGCGTTCAACGATCCCATGGGGGGAGCCGTGTTTGCGCTGGAACTGCAACTCGTGGATGAGGAAGCATCATGAAACCTACTGAAAATGGCTCTAGCCTGTCGCCCTTGATCCACCTGTTGGACGATGATGCCGCCGTGCGTCAAAGCTTGTCCTTGCTGATCAGCACAGTCGGGTTACGGGTGCAGACTTGGGCGGATCCGCAGCAGTTTCTGGAGTCTTTTGATCGGCAGTCTATCGGGGCATTGATTCTGGATGTGCGCATGCCCGGCATCAGTGGATTGACCTTGCTCGATACCCTGATTGAACAAGGCGTGGATCAGCCTATCATTCTGTTGACCGGGCACGGCACGGTGGATATGTGCCGGCGCGCCTTCAAAGCGGGTGCTGTCGAGTTCCTGGAAAAGCCGGTCAGTGACGATGTGTTGCTGGACACGGTTCAGCAGGCCGTGCGTCAGCACGTGCACCGTCGTGAGCGTCTTGCGGCCGACCAGTGGGTGCGTGAACGTTACACAAGTTTGTCCGAGCGCGAGCGCGAGGTGCTGGCGCTGATTGTCGAGGGCTTGACCAACAAGGAGATAGGTCGTGCGCTGTCGCTGTCGCCCCGTACAGTTGAAACGCATCGCGCCAACCTGTTTGCCAAACTGCAGGTCGATAACCTGGCCCACCTGATTCGGCATTATGCCAGCTTGGTGAGTGCCTCTCCGTAAAACTACGTAGATGCCAGGGTAAGCGCCCGAATAGTTCCGTTCGGGCGGCGCAAGTATAGTTTTTCCATGCCGATAATGTTGTCGGAACTGATAAATGGAGATTACTGCTATGTTGCGCTCTTCCCTTTTGATGGCGTTGTTGTTTGCTGCTGGTGCCGCCCAGGCCCAGGGTGTGCTGACCGAAAAAAACATCTCCCTGGATCTGGCTAATCGTTTGGCTAGCGAAACCGTCAAGCAATGCTCGACCAAAGGTTACAACGTGTCGGCGGCTGTGGTTGACCGCGCTGGCGTACTGCGTGCGCTCCAACGTGCCGACCAGGCCGGTCCGCATACGGTCAATGCCAGCATCGACAAGGCCTATACGTCCGCTTCGGCCCGCAGCCTGACCAGCGCCATGCTGGAGGGTTCGCAGAAAAATGCTGGCGCCGCCAATCTGGGTGATATCCAGGGCTTTCTGCTGCTGGGCGGCGGCGTGCCGGTCAAGGTCGGTAATGACACGATAGGCGCCATCGGCGTGGGCGGTGCGCCTGGCGGCCACCTGGACGAAGCATGCGCCGTAGCGGCTCTGGAAACCCTGAAGGCCGATCTGAAGTAGTCGCATTCCTGCAGATCGGGGAGCCGCCCCTGAACTGCCCCCCGGAACTTGGACGTTGCTCCAAGCTTCGGGGGGGTGCTGCATGGCTAATTCAGTGATCGCTTGATGTGATTACGGTAAGGCCTGCAGTGAAGGCGGGATTGTTGGCAAATAAACCGACCGTTCAGTGTTGCCGCTGAACGGTCGTATTCCGTCTGACGATTGACTTCTGGCGTAGGGTTTTTGATTCTTGCCGCTGCAGAATCATCCCTCGCGTTCACTTGCGCATGCTGATGGCCAAGCGATTGAATGCGCTCATCAAGGCAATCGCAAAACTCAGATCCGAAATTTCCGTATCGCTGAAATGGGCTTTCAAAGGCTCGAAGTGCTCGTCGGGTGCATGAGTGTGAGCAACATCCACCACGGATTCTGCCCATTCCAGAGCCGCACGTTCGCGCTCGTCAAAGTGCGCGCTGACACGCCAGCCTGCCAGACTGTCTATCTTGGCATTGAGCACGCCCGAGCTGCGCAAGGAGGCAGCGTGCATCTCCAGGCAAAAGGAGCAGCCGTTGATTTGCGAAATGCGCAAATTAACCAGCTCAATCAATTCTTTGCCCAGGCTGCTTTTGTCCAAAGCCAGCTTCGTTTGCAACAGGCCTTGATAGGCTTTGGGAGACAGGGTGTCGTAGGGAAGGCGAAGTGCACTCATGGCGTATCCAATCGAAAGTAAGGCAGGGGGCGGAGCAGGCCGTAGCTCTGTGCGGCGGGATTCACTGTTTGCGTCAGTCTGAGTATCAAGCTGGGCTATCCGCTTTACTTGTTGATTATCCATGAGTAATGTCCTGGTCATCAGTGACAAGAAAACAATAATTGACTAGGACATGGGTATGGATCTACGCCACTGGAAACCCAGCCGGGAACCAGGCATTCCTGTTTATCAGCAGTTGTACGAGCGCTTTCGGGATGCGATTGCTGCAGGTCAATTGCGCCCCGGCGACCGGGTGCCATCCATACGCAGTCTGGCCAGTGAGCTGAATGTGGCCAAGGGTACGGTGGAGCAGGCTTATCAAATCTTGCTGGGTGAAGGCTATTTTCTGGCACGAGGGCCGGCAGGAACGGTGGTGTCACCGCAGTTGGCCAGTTTGGCTGCGAAAAGATATGCCAGTGTCCCTGCCTCATCCCTGCGTGCCTCGCCATATGTACCAGCAGAAGACTCACCCCCTTTGCCATTTCAGCTGGGCCTGCCGGCTTTGGATGCCTTTCCGCGCAAGACCTGGGCACGACTGGCCAACCAGAATCAGCGCTCTTTGGGGGGCGTGGCAATGCGTTACCCCGATCCGGTGGGCTATGCGCCGTTGCGGCGGGCTATTGCGGCTTATTTGGGCGTATCGCGCGGCATAGCTTGTCTGCCGGAGCAGATCTTTGTGACGGCCGGGTATTGGGGGGCGCTGGAGCTCGTGTGTCGTAGCGTTCTGAATCCGGGTGACGCGGGCTGGTACGAAAATCCTGGCTATATTTTTGCCCGCCAGTTCTTGAAGCAGGCCGGCATGCACGTGCATGCGGTGCCGCTGGATGAAGACGGCCTGAACCTTATAGCCGGGCAGCAGCATTGCCCACAGGCACGCTTTGCCATCGTGACCCCCACTCATCAAAGCCCTATGGGCATGGCCATGTCCTTACCCAGGCGTTTGCAATTGCTGGAGTGGGCCATACAGCAGCAGGCCTGGATTGTGGAGGACGATTACGACAGCGAGTTTCGCTATCACGGACGTCCTTTGCCTGCCCTGAAAAGTCTGGATAGGGACGACAGGGTGATCTATACCGGCACCTTCAGCAAGGTTCTGAATCCCGGTTTGCGGCTGGCGTACTTGGTCGCACCCCTGTCCCAGGTGGAGCGTTTCCAGCAGGCGGCTCACTATTCAGGCGGGCCGGGTTCCATCCTGACGCAGGCTACCGTGGCGGACTTCATGGAGCAGGGCTACTTTGCGCGGCACTTGCGCAAGATGCGGGCTTTGTATGCACAACGTCGGGCTTATTTGGTGCAGGCTCTGCAACAGATACTGGGGGAGCGCTTGCAGGTGCAAAGCCAGGCAGGGGGGATTCATGTGCTTGCCAATTTGAGGAGGGCAGAAGATGACCGGCCTTTGGCCAAGGCTGCCCAGGAACATGGCCTGGCCGTTCAGGCCTTGAGCGATTGGCAAATATCGCCTGCTGTGCATAAGGGGCTGTTGATGGGCTTTGCCAATATCAGCGATCAGGGCATGGCCGATGAATGGGTAGAACGTTTGAGCTTGGCCATTGCTGAACCTTCTTGAACAAGAGTCCGGCCTGCAGCAATCGCCAAGGCTGACGACGTTGGTCTCCCGGAGCCTTCTTTGACAAGGCTCCGGGAGACCTTTTTCAGGGGCATGTTTCTATTTAGGGTGGTAGTCCCAATACTAGTATAGAAACTGGTCTTGTCCCAGTTACTGCGCCTGTCATAATAAGAAAAAATTAATGTGCAGCCCGCTTTGTGCGGACTGTAATTTCAACTGAATCGCGAGAGCGCAATGGCAAAAACCTTATACGATAAGTTGTTCGACGAACACGTCGTGCATCAGGACACGGATGGCACCTGTTTGATCTACATTGATCGCCACTTGCTGCATGAAGTGACCAGCCCCCAGGCCTTTGAAGGCTTGACTCTGGCCGGCCGCAAGCCTTGGCGCATCAGTGCCAACCTGGCTGTGGCGGACCACAACGTCCCCACCACCTCCCGTCAGAACGGTATTGAAGACCCGATCTCGCGCCTGCAGGTCGATACCCTGGACGCCAACTGCGAAGAATTCGGCATTACCGAATTCCGCATGAACGACGTGCGTCAGGGCATTGTGCACATTGTCGGCCCTGAGCAGGGCGCGACCTTGCCTGGCATGACCGTGGTGTGTGGTGACTCCCACACCAGCACGCACGGTGCCGTGGGCGCTTTGGCCTTTGGTATTGGTACCTCGGAGGTCGAGCACACGCTGGCCACTCAGACCTTGCTGATGAAGAAAAGCAAAAGCATGCTGATCCAGGTGGACGGCAAGCTGCCTTTTGGCTGTACTGCCAAGGACCTGATCCTGTACGTGATCGGTCAGATCGGTACTGCTGGTGGTACCGGCTACGCCATTGAGTTCGGCGGCTCGGCAATTCGCGCCTTGTCTATGGAAGGCCGCATGACCGTGTGCAATATGGCGATTGAAGCCGGTGCACGTTCAGGCATGGTGGCTGTGGACGAGCAAACCATTCAGTATCTGCGTGGCCGTCCTTACTCGCCCAAAGGTGTGTTGTGGGATCAGGCTGTGGCTTACTGGAACACCTTGCACACTGACGAAGGTGCCGAGTTTGATCGCGTGATTCGCATCGATGCCAGTCAGATCACCCCTCAGTTGACTTGGGGCACCTCGCCTGAAATGGTGTTGCCTATCGACAGCCGTGTACCCGATCCAGAGAAAGAAAAAGACGAAGTCACCCGCAATGGCATGGAGCGTGCATTGGAATACATGGGCCTGACGCCCAATATGCCGTTGACCGACATCCGTATCGACCGCGTGTTCATCGGCTCCTGTACCAATGCCCGTATCGAGGACTTGCGTGCGGTTGCCAGCGTGGCCAAGGGGCGCAAAGTCGCTTCCAACGTCAAGCAGGCCATGATTGTTCCCGGCTCCGGTCTGGTGAAACGTCAGGCCGAACAAGAAGGTCTGGACAAGATTTTCCTGAACGCCGGTTTTGAATGGCGTGAGCCTGGTTGCTCCATGTGTCTGGCCATGAACGCTGACCGTCTGGAACCGGGCGAGCGTTGCGCTTCGACCTCCAACCGTAACTTTGAAGGACGTCAGGGGCAGGGTGGTCGTACCCACCTGGTCAGCCCAGCCATGGCGGCTGCCGCTGCCATTGCCGGCCATTTTGTCGACGTGCGTTCGTTCAACTGAGGAAATCCACACCATGCAAGCATTTACTACTCATGAAGGTCTGGTCGCTCCCTTGGATCGGGAGAACGTGGATACGGACTTGATCATCCCCAAGCAGTTCCTCAAATCCATCAAGCGCACCGGCTTTGGCCCCAACTTGTTTGATGAGTTGCGTTATCTGGATCACGGCGAGCCCGGCATGGACAATTCCCGCCGCCCGCTGAACCCGGACTTTGTGCTGAACCAGGACCGCTACCAGGGCGCTTCCGTGCTGCTGGCGCGCAAGAACTTTGGTTGTGGCTCCAGCCGTGAGCACGCTCCCTGGGCCTTGATGCAATATGGTTTTCGCGCCATTATCGCGCCGTCTTTTGCCGATATTTTCTTCAACAACAGCTTCAAGAACGGCTTGCTGCCCATCGTCCTGAACGAGCTGGATATTGCCCGCCTGTTCGATGAAGTCAAAGCTTTCCCCGGCTACAAGCTGCGTATTGATCTGGCCGAACAGCGCGTGATCACGCCTGAAGGCCGTGAATTGCCGTTCACTATCGATGCGTCGCGCAAGCACAGCCTCTTGAATGGTCTGGATGAAATTGGCCTGACCTTGCAGAAAGCGGACATGATCCGTCAGTACGAAGCCGAGCGTCTGGCCCGTCACCCCTGGCTGGTCGGCCAGCCTTGAGCCTGGGCGCAGGTTTTGTAGAAGCTTCGCTGTTGCTGCCTTTCTGGGGCAGCCAAGATGCTCCGGCCATCAGGCCGGAGTTCTTCACACTTATTCCCTAATTTTTACGTCCTACTCATCATGACTCATAAAATTGCAGTATTGCCCGGTGATGGCATCGGTCCCGAGATTACCGAACAGGCGCAGCGCGTACTGGGTGCTCTGGGCATGGATCTGGAAATGACCGTGGCTCCCGTGGGCGGCGCCGCTTACGATTTGCACGGCCACCCCCTGCCACCTGAAACGCTGAGCCTGGCTCAAAACTCCGACGCTGTGCTGTTCGGCGCCGTGGGTGACTGGAAATACGACTCGCTGGAGCGTCACCTGCGTCCCGAGCAAGCCATTTTGGGTTTGCGTCGTGCCATGGGCCTGTTCGCCAACCTGCGTCCCGCCATCCTGTACCCGCAACTGGCTAACGCTTCTACCTTGAAACCAGAAGTTGTGTCCGGTCTGGATATCCTGATCGTGCGCGAATTGACAGGTGATATTTACTTCGGTCAGCCTCGTGGCGTGCGTACGGTGGAAGAGGGCAACTTCGCGGGTGAGCGTCAGGGCTTTGACACCATGCACTATGCTGAAAGCGAAGTGCGCCGTATCGCTCACGTGGGTTTCCAGGCCGCACAGAAACGTCAAAAGCGCTTGTGCAGCGTGGACAAGTCCAATGTGCTGGAAACATCCCAGTTCTGGCGTGACATCATGATTGATGTGGCCCGCGAATATCCGGACGTGGAATTGAGCCACATGTATGTGGACAACGCCGCCATGCAATTGGTGCGCGCACCAAAAGAATTTGACGTGATCGTCACAGGCAACCTGTTTGGCGATATCCTATCGGATGAAGCGGCCATGTTGACAGGCTCCATTGGCATGTTGCCTTCGGCATCTCTGAACGCATCCCAGCAAGGTTTGTACGAACCCAGCCACGGCTCGGCACCCGATATCGCCGGTCAGGACAAGGCCAATCCTTTGGCCACCATTTTGTCCGCTGCCATGTTGCTGCGCTACTCGCTCAATGCAGAAGATCAGGCCAAGCGTATCGAAGCGGCGGTTGCCAGCGTGCTCGAACAAGGTCTGCGCACCGGTGACATCTACGAAGACGGTTGCCAATTGCTGAGCACCAGTGCTATGGGGGATGCAGTGCTCAAGGCTTTGCGATAGTATCTTTTATCGTTTTATTTTTTTATATATCCAGGTGGTATTACCATGACTCAAGCGGTAGGTTTGGTCGGCTGGCGTGGGATGGTGGGCTCCGTGCTCATGCAGCGCATGCGCGACGAAGGCGATTTTTCCCTTTTTCAGCCGGTGTTTTTCTCGACTAGCAATGCTGGCGGCGCAGCTCCTTCGTGGGCTGACGGTGCTGGCCCATTGCAGGACGCCCACGATATTGACGCCTTGAAAAAGTTGCCAATTATTGTGACCGCCCAGGGTGGAGATTACACAAGCCAGATCTACCCCAAGCTGCGTGCCGCTGGCTGGAATGGTTTGTGGATTGACGCGGCCAGCACGCTGCGCATGGACGAAAACTCCGTGATCGTGCTGGACCCGATCAACCGTCCTGTTATCGATGCTGCACTGGCCAAAGGTGGCAAGCAGTTCATCGGTGGCAACTGTACGGTTAGCTGCATGCTGATGGGTCTGGGCGGTCTGTTCAACCAGAATCTGGTTGAGTGGATGACCAGCATGACTTACCAGGCTGCTTCCGGCGGTGGCGCACAGCATATGCGCGAACTGCTGACTCAGTTCGGTCTGATCAACCAGTCCGTCTCCAGCCTGCTGGACGATCCCGCATCGGCCATTCTGGATATTGACCGCGGTGTCTTGCAGACACAACGCGACCCCAATCTGCCTCAGAAAAACTTTGGCGTACCCCTGGGCGGTAGCTTGATCCCCTGGATCGACTCCGATCTGGGCAATGGCATGACGCGTGAAGAGTGGAAAGGCGGTGTGGAAACCAACAAAATCCTGGGCCGTGGTGCACAGGACAAGCACATTCCTATCGACGGTCTGTGCGTGCGTATCGGTGCCATGCGCTGCCACAGCCAAGCACTGACCATCAAGCTGACCCGCGATGTTCCGCTGGACGAGATCACCGACATCCTGGCTGAAGGTTCCAAGTGGGCCAAGGTTGTGCCTAACGAGCGTCAAGCCACGGTCGAAGCGCTGACTCCGGTTGCCGTCACCGGCACGCTGGACATCCCTGTGGGCCGTCTGCGCAAGCTGAACATGGGCCCCGAGTACCTGAGCGCCTTCACGGTTGGCGACCAGTTGCTATGGGGTGCGGCTGAACCGCTGCGCCGCATGTTGCGCATCGCTTTGGGCGAGCTCTAATCATGGCTGGCCGTCTGCATCCTGTACGTACGCTGGGTTCGGCCCTGCTATTGGCCGGGATGCTGGCGGCTGCGCCGGTTTCCGCCCTGGAAATCGGTCATAGTCGTTTTGTGTCCGCTCCTAATCAGGTTTTCAAGCTGGATGTGGGCATTCGACAGATCAGCCCTGAAGAAAGCCTGTCCTTGAAGGTGACACCCGCCCCCTTGTCCGCCTGGCAACAGGCGGGCTTGACCCCTCCGGTTGATCTGGACTCCTTGAAGGCCGTGATCGAGCGGGATGGGCAGGGGCAAGTACGACGCATTCGGTTGTCCTCCGAGCAGATGTTCTCGGGCTCGGTGGCCGATGTGCTCTTGCAGATTCAAAGTGATAGCGGGCAGTTCCTGCATCAGGTCAGCGTACTGGCTCCGGCCCCGGTGGCCGTGAAGGCAGTGGCTCAGCCACAGGCAGCGTATCGGGCACCGGTATCCGTGCAGGCTTCTGCTTCGAGCTCTGTATCCAGTGTGCAGACCCAAAGTGCGGTACGCGTGAAATCGGGTGATACCTTGCATGCCCTGGCGCGCCGCCATGCGGTGGATGGTGTCAGCTCTTATCAGTGGATGATGGCGGTTCAAAAGCAGAACCCGAATGCCTTCATCGACCAGAATATGCATCGCCTGAAGGCGGGCCAAACGCTACAGATTCCTGATGCGGCGGCCATGTTGTCCATTGACGATGCCCAAGCCCGCCGCTTCTATGTTGACCAGGCTCAGGCCTTGCGCTCCGCCGCGCAAGCAGGGCAGGATCAGGCGGATGCGTCTCAAGGTGTGGCACAAACAGGCTCCGGCGAGCCAGGTGCTCAGGCGCAAGGCCAGGATCGTTTGCTGTTGTCGGCAGGGGCAGAGGCCCGTGACGCTAAACAGCAATTGCAGCACGAGCTGCGCGAGACTGGTGATCGTGTCTCGCAGCTGGAAGAGAATGTCTCCACCCTGGGCCGTGCCTTGCAGTCCCAAGGCGAGGCCGCTAAAGATCTGATCCTGGATTCAGCGCAGGAGCTGGGTCTGGGTGACTCCGGCAGCGATGCTGCTACTGCTAATACTTCTTCTGGCGCCTCAGGCGCCGCTTCTTCTGCCGCCGTGGCAGGAGCGATTTCCGTGCCGTCCGAGCCCGAACAGGGCAAGATGGCCGGTGCAGTTAACAAGGCAAAAAAGACCGTGTCCTGGATTCAAGAACATATGTTGGCCGTGATGGCCGTGGTACTGGCGTTGATTGTGGTCCTGGTGACCTGGGTTTTGCGTCGTGCCAATACTGAAAATCGCCATGGCGATGATTCCCCTGCGCCTGTCAGTGAAGCGATGGTTCGGGAAAAGCTGGAAAAGATCAATCTGGATCTGGATCAGCCGCCTTCGGACGAGCCTCCCGTTCGTCAGTAAAAGGCCCAGCCACCATGAGACGTATCGCATTGGGTGTCTGCTATGAAGGGACGCCCTGGCTGGGTTGGCAAAGTCAGGCCGGTGGCAACACCGTTCAAGATGTTCTGGAGCAGGCACTGGGCCGTTTTACGGCCCAGCCTGTTTCTACGATCTGCGCCGGTCGCACCGACACTGGCGTTCATGCCCTCAATCAAGTCGTTCATCTGGACACGGCTGCCGAGCGCAGCCTGGAGTCGTGGGTACGCGGTTTGAATGCCTTGCTGCCGGACTCTGTATCCGTGCAATGGGCACGCGAAGTGCCGGATGATTTTCATGCCCGCTTCTCGGCCCAAGGCCGTCATTACGTTTATCTGCTGCGCCAGCACCGGGTGCGTTCCCCCTTGTTGCATGGTCGAGTGGCCTGGGTGTTTCGTCCTTTGGACCTGGCTCTGATGCAAGAGGCCGCCCAGCACCTGGTGGGCGAACATGATTTCAGCGCATTTCGTTCCTCGCAATGCCAGGCGGCCAGTCCGGTGCGCACCATGTCGCAGATCCGGATTGAACAGCAGGGCGACTTTTTCCTGTTCCGTTTCAGCGCCAATGCCTTTTTACATCACATGATCCGCAATCTGATGGGCATGCTGATTTATATCGGCCAAGGCCGTCAGCCGCCTGATTGGGTGCTGCATTTATTGGCACAGCGCGATCGCCGCTTGTCAGCCCCGACTTTCGATGCCAGTGGCCTGTATCTGGCCGGGGTGGATTACCCCAAGCAGTTCGATATTCCCGCCAGCAATCCCTACGATTTGCTCTATGAGTTAAGTGGATTGCGTTTTGGTGAAACGGCCTGAAAAAAATCATGATTTAGTCCGTTTCTAAAGGGTTTATCCCCGGTATTCGAACCGGCTTCACATGCTTCAATCGTATAAAATGTGAAGCCATTTTCTTCTCTTACATTCTTATCTGTATAAGGCCGACCACCTTCGAGCATTAGCCACAAGCGAATCCTGAAGGCGACCATATCCTGAGCAAGGCCATGAAATTCTTCTTACGATTGTCTAGTTTGATCGACCGTCTGAATACGGTCGTTGGTAAGTCCGTGACTTGGCTGACCCTGATCGTGGTGTTGGTCAGTGCGATTAACGCCATCGTGCGTAAAGTGTTCGGCGTCAGCTCGAACTACTGGCTTGAATTGCAGTGGTATTTATTCGGTGCAATTTTCTTGCTGGCAGCCGGTTACACCTTCTTTGTCAACGAGCATGTACGGGTGGATGCTCTGGCGGAACGATTCCCGCCCCGGGTTCAGGTCTGGATCGATGTTATCGGCGTGATCTTTTTCCTTTTGCCCGCCACACTGCTTATTTTCTGGCTCTCGATTCCCTTTTTCCAGCAATCCTATGTGCTGAACGAACTCTCCTCCAATACCGGGGGGATGATACGTTGGCCGGTCAAGCTATTGATTCCCGTTGGCTTCTTTTTGTTAGCCCTGGCCGGTGTATCGCATTTGATCAAATGCATAGGCTTTTTGCGTGGTGCTTGTCCCAACCCCTTGTTAAGAAATGGGGGGCTGAGTGCCGAAGAAGAACTTGCCCAGGAAATCCGCGAGATTGCCCAGGCAAATGAAGCAACAATCTCTGTTTCCAAGGGCCAGTAACAATGGAATTCTTGACTGATAATCTGGCCCCGATCATGTTCATCAACTTGATCGTGTTTTTGCTGTTGGGCTTCCCGGTTACCTTCACGCTGTCTGCGATTGGTGTCCTGTACGGTCTGGTCGCCATCGAGCTGGGCATGATGCAGCCGGCCTTGTTCCAGGCCTTGCCGCAACGGGTCTTTGGCATTGTTGAAAACGATACCTTGCTGGCCGTTCCGTTCTTTACCCTGATGGGGCTTATTCTTGAGCGATCAGGGATGGCGGAGGACTTGCTGGAGACCATTGGTCAGTTGTTCGGCCCTCTGCGGGGTGGCTTGGCAATTGCTGTCGTGCTAGTTGGTGCCATGCTGGCCGCCACAACAGGTGTGGTGTCGGCTTCCGTGATTTCCATGGGCCTGATCTCCTTGCCCATCATGCTGCGTTACGGATATGACCGCAGGCTGGCAACGGGGGTGATTGCCGCCTCCGGGACCTTGTCGCAGATCATTCCGCCCTCCATCGTACTGATCATTCTGGCTGACCAACTGGGCCGCTCTATTGGTGATATGTACCGTGGCGCCATGCTCCCCGGTTTGCTGCTGACGGCGGTCTACATCCTCTACATCGTGGTGATGTCCTACATCAAGCCCAAATCGGCCCCGGCCTTGCCGCCCGAAGCGCGTATCTATGTTGAAGATAACGGTAGCCGCGGCCTGACCTCCCTGATTGTGCTGACGCTGGTCGCAACCGCGGTGGCGTACTTCGGTTCGCAGCACTACTTTGCCACGCACCCTAATATCCCGATGGACGAGCACGTGGTTGTGATGCTGCTGTTGTGGGGTATTACGGCTTGGGTGATCGCGCTGATCAACAAGCTGCTCAAGCTGAAAATGCTGTCCAAGATCGCCGAGCGTGTGGTCTTTGTGATGGTGCCCCCGCTGTTCCTGATCTTCCTTGTGCTGGGTACGATCTTTATTGGGGTGGCTACCCCGACCGAAGGTGGGGCGATGGGGGCGGTCGGCGCCATCATCATGGCGGTATCTCGTGGCCGTCTGTCCTGGAAGCTGCTGCGTCAGGCCATGGAATCGACGACTCGTCTGTCCTGCTTCGTAGTCTTCATTCTGGTGGGCTCTACCGTCTTTAGCCTGAGCTTCCGTGGCATCAATGGCGATTTGTGGGTGGAACACCTCTTGATCGACATGCCTGGCGGTGAGTGGGGCTTCCTGATTATCGTCAGTATCCTGACCTTCCTGCTGGCTTTCTTCCTGGACTTTTTTGAGCTGGCCTTTATTATTGTGCCGCTGCTCGGGCCGATTGCCGACAAGATGGGCATTGACCTGATCTGGTTCGGTGTCTTGCTGGCGGTCAATATGCAGACCTCCTTCATGCACCCGCCCTTTGGTTTTGCGCTGTTCTTCCTGCGTTCCGTCGCCCCCAAAGAGGACTACACCGACAAGGTCACGGGCGAGCGCATCAAGCGTGTGGCCACAACGGATATTTACTGGGGCTCGGTACCGTTTATTATCATTCAGTTGTTGATGGTGGCAACGGTACTGGTCTTCCCCGGACTGGTTACGCACTATAAGCACGGCGAAGTTCTGCTGGAGGATTCGCAAATCCAGTTTGGTACGGAATCGACTTACGGTTCTGACAGCTACGGATTTGGAACGGATGACGCGGCCAGCAGTTTCCAATAAGCTTATTTCATGATTCACACGGGGGCATCTGGCCCCCGTTTTTTATTCAAGGATGTGTGATGTTCAGCCGTACCCGAGTCAAGATTTGTGGCTTTACCCGAGCGCAGGATATTGATGCTGCCGTGCAGTTGGGCGCGGATGCGGTAGGGTTTGTCTTTTACCCGAAAAGTGCCCGTATGCTGAGTACGGAGCAGGCTGCTGCTCTGCGCGCCCGTGTGCCGGCGTTTGTGCAGGCAGTCAGCCTGTTTGTGAATGCGTCCGAGAGCTTTGTTCGGGAAATTCTGGAACAGGTGCAACCGGACTTGCTGCAATTTCACGGTGAAGAAAGCCCGGAAGAATGCCGTCGCTACGCGCATCCGTATATCAAGGCTTTCCGAGTCGGTGCGCCTGGTCTGGATACGGTGGATGGCCTGCTGGAACAGTGCTTGAAGTATCAGGATGCCCGAGCCTGGCTGATGGATGGTTATCACGATGCCTATGGCGGCACCGGTACGGCTTTTGATCCGGAGCTGATTCAGGGGCTGCAGGCGCGTCTGGACGGCCAGGACGGACTGCCGCCGCTGGTTCTTGCCGGAGGCATGCGTATTGACAATGTGGCCGAACGAGTCGCCTTGCATCGTCCCTATGCGATTGATGTCAGCAGTGGAGTCGAGCTGGAACCCGGCATCAAATGCAAAACGAAAATGGGCCAATTCATGCAGGTTTTGAGTAGCGCCTCCTGATTGAGGGAATCTTTTAGCAGCGACGCTGTCTGTACTTATTGCCCCGACCCGCTTATGGCGGGTCGATTTTTATTTGGTCTTGTCAGGATTTATGTTTATGCAAAGCATACAGCTCGGTCCCTTTACCTTTGCCACGTCTCTATTTGCTTTTATGGTCGCGGCATTGCTGGGGCTGTTTCTGGCCGCCTGGCTGGATAGACGCAAGCAGACCCGAGCTGAATCGGTGCTGTGGCGCGCGATGATTCTGGGTGTGCTGGTCGGTCGTTTGGGTTTTCTGATCCAGCAATGGCCGTTTTATCAAAGCGAACCCTTGAGCTGGCTGGATTTGCGCGACGGCGGTCTGATGATCCCGGCAGCCGTGACGGCAGGCTGGTTCTATGTGCTGTGGCGCGTGCTGCGTGACAAGGCCGTTTTGCCTGCTGTATCGGGAGGGTTGGCCGTTGGTGTGGCGGCATTTTCGCTAATCATGGTCGCGACAGGGCGAGGGGGAGTGGAAACCGCCATGCCATTGCCCGAGATAGACTTGATCCCTATGCAGCTTGATGTCAGTGCTTCGGAAAATCTGGATTTGTATAAAGGCAAGGTCACGGTCGTTAACTTGTGGGCCAGTTGGTGTCCTCCGTGCCGCCGCGAAATGCCTGCCTTCAAGCAAGTGCAATCCACCCGTTCCGATGTGAATATCGTGTTTGCGAACCAGGGCGAGGAACTGGCCGAGATCCAGAAGTACCTGATGGACGAGAATCTGGAGCTGGATAATATGTGGCGCGACCCGCAAATGCAGCTGGGCCAGGCCGTGCGCAGCCGTGGCTTGCCTACAACCTTGTTTTTGGACGAGCAGGGACGTTTGGTGGATGTCCGAGCCGGGGAGTTGTCTGCTGCAACCTTGAACGACAAGATCAATAAGCTGAAATAGAAATATTTTGCTGAGATTGATTCCGGTTTTTATTTTTGTTTTTTAACTGGTTTATTTATTTTAATAAACAAGTTTTATTCAAATAATATAAAGATACTAATTAGGCTGTCGCCTTATTTTCGATTAGTTAATTTAATCGATAATCAAGCCTGGTTTCAGGTTTTTAACAGAATCCGACTGCTACTATAGGCCCTTGTTTTTTATCTGTTTACAAGGGTTTAGCCATGAATTTGACAGAGAAAGGAACGAAGACGGCGAAGCTTTCGGCGTCCGATAGAATTATCTATGCAGATAATCACCTGATCCATGGGCCAGATGATATTACGGCTTATATGAAAGGGGTGTGTTATGACGCCGCTGCTTATATGCGTTATTTATATAATGCGAAAATCAGTTTTGATCAGCTGACTTCCATTTCGGCGCAGAACTGGCTGCCGGTATTCAAGTTTGCTGAAGGCAGAATGTGGGATGGTCGGAATTCCTTGCCTGGCGGCAAGGCCATTGGCTTTTGTCGAGTCAAGGGCATGGAGTTCTTCCATGCTGCCGTCGCGGTTGGAGGGACCGAAATTCGGGCGATCAATGGCGGTTTGCTGGGAGCAGGTTGGCTACATCCGGTCGATTTGCGCAAGGTGCTCACTCAAAAAAATCCCGATGACTCGTTCAAGTACGACGGCACCGATATCTTTGTCTACATCTCGAATCTATAAATAAAGAAACCGGCATCAAGCCGGTTTCTTTTTGTGCCGCTGTCTCCAAAGCAAGCCCCACGTGTCGGGGGCTGCTGACGATGGAGTGCTATCAGGCCTTTTGCAAGCTGATCGCTTCCCCAGGAGTCTCAGGCCGTTGCGCATACTTATTCGCAATGAATGCACAAGCCATCAACTGGATCTGGTGGAAGATCATGATGGGCAGCAGGGCCGGGCCAATGGCGGCGCCAGTAAACAGCACTTGGGCCATAGGTACGCCCGTGGCCAGACTTTTCTTGGAGCCACCGAAGACAATCGTGATTTCGTCTTCTTTATTGAAGCCCAGCTTGCGGGCCAGCCAGGTGGTCAGGAACAGGATGATGGCCAGCAAGACCAGGCAGACTACGGCCAGGATAGCCAGGGACTTGGGCGGTACGGCTTGCCACAGGCCACCAATCACCGAGGCGCTGAAAGCGGTGTAGACCACCAGCAAGATGGAGGACTGGTCCACGCTGCGCAGCCATTTACGGTTGCGATCCATCCATTTGCCAATCAGGGGGCGCATCAAGTGGCCGACCACAAAAGGCAACAACAATTGCAGACTGATCTTCTTGATGGCGTCCAGGGTCGAAGTGGCCGAACCACCGTCTGCATCAAGCAGCAGTTTCAACAAGACGGGGGTGAGCACAATACCGATCAGGCTGGAGGCCGAGGCGCTGCAAATCGCGGCAGGCACGTTACCGCGAGCAATCGAGGTAAAGGCAATGGCCGATTGCACGGTGCCGGGCAGGGCACACATGTACAGAATGCCCACAAACAAGGGCATGCCCAGCAATGGCAGCAAGATGGGCTTGGACAGCAGGCCCAGCAGGGGGAACATGACAAAGGTGCAGCCAAAGACCAGCAGGTGCAAACGCCAGTGGGTGGCCCCAGCAATGATGGCTTCGCGGGATAGCTTGGCCCCGTGCATGAAAAACAGCAGGGCAATCGCCAGACCAGTGATCACGTCAAAGAACACCGCACCTTGGCCGTAGGCGGGAAAGAAACTTGCCAGTGCCACTACGCCGATCAGGATCAGGGTGAAGTTGTCAAAAAGCAGTCGCAGTTGAGAGAACATGGGTTTGTTAGAGGCTTGAAAGGCTTGCGTTATGAAAGGCCTCACTTTACCGTAGACCTTTTTGGGGGTTTATCGCTAAACGGATATGGATTATCGACAAACGGACATTCTGATGCCTGCGGAGCGAATTCCGGAGAGTTTGCAGCAGTTGCGCTATCTACCCAGGCCTTTATATGGTCAGGAGCGTACCTTGCCCAATCAGGCCATTGCCCGCCCACATCGGCATCCCTGGGTGCAGTTTTCCTATGCGCTGACGGGGGTGATCGAAGTGCGTACTGCCAGCGGGCGCTTCATGGCGCCGCCTCAGCAGGCGGTATGGGTGCCTGCGGGTGTGGAACATGGGGTGCGTAGCTCGCCTGATGCGCAGATTCGTAGTCTTTATATTGATGTCAGCGCCTTGCCAGAGGCCCCTACGGTGTGTCGAGTGGTCGTGGTAGACCGCTTGCTGCGCGAGCTGATACGCGAGTTCAGCCTTTTGCCTGTGCTGTACGAGCGTGAGGGGGCGCAGGGGCGTCTGGTGCAAGTCCTGCTGGATCGTTTGCTGGCGGCGCCTGAAAGTGGCCTGATTCTGCCTTGGCCTTCGGACCCGCGTCTTTTGCAGGTCTGCGAGCAATTGCAGGCCCAACCTTCGGGCGATTGGAGTTTGCAGGATTTGGCAGAGCAACAGGGTTTGTCAGAAAAAACCCTGAGCCGTCTGTTTCGTCAGCAGACCGGGCTGACGTTCCGGGTCTGGCGTCAGCGACTGCGCGTCATGAGTGCCTTGCCTTTGCTGGAGCGGCACGAGCGTGTCACTGATGTCGCGTTAGCTTGTGGCTATGAAAGCATGTCGGCCTTTGTGGCAGCTTTTCGGGATTTGATGGGTCAAACGCCCGGCGAGTTTTTCCGTCGGCCATTAGGGCCGCTGGACGAGTAAGCCTGTACAAAATTGCACAGCAGACGATGGGCGTCGGGCGTGTCCTGAATAGGGTCTGCCAGTGTTTGGGGATCTATGCCTTGGGCTCGCCAGGATTCGGCCTTGCGCAGCACGCAGTAACGTAGCAGGCCGGCAAAAAATTCAGGGTGAAACTGAATCGACCACTGCGCGGGGCCATAACGCAGTATTTGATGCGGATCATGCGCAGAGCTGCCCAGTATTTCCACATGCTCGGGCAAGCTCAATACGCTTTGTTGGTGCGTCAGCAGGGCAGGAAATTGCATGGGCAGATTGGCCAGCAGTTCATGCTCGTGGGCCTGCTCGGACAAGTGAATGGGCAGGTAGCCGACCTCGGCCCCCTTGGGGTGGTAATCCACGCGCCCGCCCAAGGCGTGGGCCATTAATTGATGGCCATAGCAAATCCCCAGCAAGGGCATGTGTGTCTGATAGCGTTCCCGAATCCAGGCGGCCAGGTTTTCGCTCCAGTCCAGCTTGTCGGTGACCATGCTCCAGGAACCGCTGATCACCACCGGGTCGGGGCAGTCCGGCGCAGGCAGGGCATCATCCTGATGGACTCGCCAGGTGTGGACATTGACATCCAGGGGCTGCAAAGCGCGTTTGAACCAGGCATTCTGGTTGCCAAAACGCTGCTCGACATCAGGAGGAGGAGAGCCGGCCTGAAGAAAATGGACGTCTATCATGCTTGCCCCCGAAACAGGCTCCACGTGGCCATGCCCAGACCCAGCATGAGCAGGGAACCGGCAACGTGGATGGCAATGCCGCCCATGGCCCACAGATAACGCTGCTGCATCATCAAGGTCATGATCTCGGCGGAAAAGGTGGAAAAAGTGGTCAGGCCACCCAGAAAGCCCGTCATGACGAACATGCGCCAGCCTTCGTGACCCAGGCCCAAGCCGCTGAAATAGGCCATTGCGATACCCATCAAATAGCCGCCAATCAAGTTAGCCAGCAAAGTACCGGGGGGCAGGGTGGGGAACAGGGCATTCAAAGCCTGACTCAAGAACCAACGCGCCAATGCGCCCAGGGCACCACCGGCGGCAATATACAGCATGGCTACGGGCATGAAGGGCCTTCAGGTAGGGGGCAAACTGTCAGCGAGCAGTCAGCCGGTCGCGATATATACCTAGGATAGCGTGTCATTATGCGCCTCTATGACTGAAAAGGCGACCTTGCCCAAAGGCGCGTAGCCAGCTAATGTAAGAGCGCAATTATCAGACGGACCGCCGTGAATTTCGGTTAGCCCGCCCTTTTTTGGAGACTTTGTGGTGAGTATTTACGATCAGGATTTGCCCCAGACAGACGCCAATTATCGTGTTTTGTCGCCGCTGGATTTCATCGAGCGCAGTGCTTTTGTCTACCCTGACTACCCGGCTCTGGTTTACGGGCCCGCCCAAAACGGCATCAAGATGAGCTGGTCGCAGCTGTATGCCCGTACTCGTCAGCTGGGCAGTGCGCTGTCCAAGGCTGGGGTTGGCAAAGGCGATACCGTGGCCGTGATGTTGCCCAATACTCCGCCCATGGTTCAGGCACACTTTGGTGTGCCCATGTGTGGTGCCGTACTGAATACCTTGAATACCCGTCTGGATGCCAGCACCATCGCTTATATGCTGGACCACGGCGAAGCGCGTGCGGTGCTGGTGGACAGCGAATTTGCCGCCGTCATGAAAGAAGCCTTGAGCCTGCGCGAAAGCAAAGAGCCCATTCTGGTCATCGACGTCGTGGACAATTATTTTGACACTGGCGCAGAACGTATCGGCTCGCAAACTTACGAAGAGTTCGTGGACGGAGGCGACCCGGATTACGACTGGCAATTGCCCGCCAACGAGTGGGATGCGATTGCCCTGAACTACACCAGCGGTACCACCGGCAAGCCCAAAGGCGTGGTCTACCATCACCGTGGCGCGTATCTGGGGGCCTTGTCCAACGTCTTGGAATGGGACATGCCCAAGCATGCGGTCTATCTGTGGACCCTGCCCATGTTCCATTGCAATGGTTGGACTTTCCCCTGGGTGATTGCAGCCCGTGCTGGTGTGAACGTCTGTTTGCGCAAGGTGGAAGCCCAGGCCATGGTCGACAATATGGTCGATTACGGCGTCACCCACTACTGTGGTGCACCGATTGTGCACTCCCTGCTGGTCAACTCCGACGAAGCGCTGAAGTCCCGCCTGCCCAAGGGCGTGTCGGCCATGGTGGCAGGCGCTGCACCTCCGGCCACCATGATTGAAGGGATGGAGCGCATGGGCTTTGCGCTGACCCACGTTTACGGCCTGACCGAAACTTATGGCCCCGCCTCGGTCTGTGCGCAGCATGCACCCTGGAGTGAACTGGATATCCAGGAACGTGCGCAGCGCAATGCCCGTCAAGGTGTGCGTTATCACCTGCAAGGGGGCGTACAGGTTTTGAATCCGCAAACCATGGAGCCCGTTCCTGCCGATGGCGAGACTATGGGCGAGATCATGTTCCGCGGCAATATCACCATGAAGGGGTATTTGAAGAACGCGCAGGCCACCCAGGAATCCCTGGGCGGTGGCTGGTTCCATACCGGCGACCTGGCCGTGTGCGAGCCGGACGGCTACGTACGTATCAAGGATCGCAGCAAGGACATCATCATTTCCGGGGGCGAGAACATTTCTTCCATTGAGATTGAAGACGTCATGTATCGCCATCCAGCCGTGCAGGCGGCGGCCGTTGTAGCCCAGCCGGACGAGCGTTGGGGTGAAGCGCCTCACGTTTATGTGGAGCTGCGCCCCGGTGCGGAAGTGACGGTGGAAGAACTGCGCGCGCATTGCCGTCAGTACTTGGCTGGCTTTAAAATACCGCGATATTTCAGTTTTATGGAGTTGCCCAAAACGGCAACAGGTAAAATACAGAAATTCGCGCTGCGTCAGCAGGCCAAGCAAGCCGCTTCGGACTAAGGCCAGCGTTTTCTAAAAAGCACACAGGTCGCTTCATGCGGCCTGTCTGCACTTAAGGAACAGGACGGTTAGGAATGCCATCTTTTGACGTTGTATCCGAGGTCAACACCCACGAACTGCGTAATGCAGTGGAACAAGCCAGCCGCGAACTGGCTACCCGTTTTGACTTCAAAGGTACGGATGCCAAATTTGAACTCGAAGACGAGAACACCATTTTGCAATCGGCTCCCAGCGTGTTTCAGCTCGAGCAAATGATGCAGATTCTGCGTGGCCGTATTGCTGCCCGCGGTATTGATGTGCGCTGCCTGGAGACCGAGAAGGTTCTGGAAAACGTGGCCGGCGCGCGTCAGAAAGTGAAAGTGCGTCAGGGTCTGGACCAGCCTACGTCCAAGAAACTGATCGCTGCCATCAAGAACGCCAAGCTGAAAGTGGAGACGCAGATTCAAGGTGAAAAACTGCGTGTAACCGGCAAGAAACGGGACGACTTGCAGGCTGCCATCGCTCTGTTGAAACAGACCGATGTGGAATTGCCTTTGCAGTACGATAATTTCCGCGACTAAACCGAGTGAAACGGCACGGTGGTGACGTGATGCCGCCGTGTATCAGCTATGAATGTACGAATTGAATTAATGCGTGTGCACGATCTGAGCCAGGTGCTGGAAGTCCAGGCGGATGTGTACGACGCGGATATTCTGGAAGACCGCAGCTTCTATCAGAACCGTCTGGATCTGGCTCCGGATAGCTGCTGGGTGGCACGTGATACCGACAATCAACTGCAGGGTTATTTGGTGTCCTACCCTTGGGCGGGCCTTTTGCCGCCGTCCCTGGGCGATGCGTTGAATAGCCTGCCTTCGCCCGCAGACCAATGGTTTATTCACGACTGCGCCGTGATGCGTCGCGCGCAAGGCCGTGGGGTGGCCGGAGCTTTGTTGCAAGCCGGTCGCCGCTATGCCTGGCAGCGTGGCTTGCGTCGTTGCAGTCTGGTGTCTTTGGGACCGGCCGTGGGCTATTGGCAGCGTCTGGGCTACAAGCCGATTGAAGGGGTGCCTGCACCCGTGCTGGAAGCAAAGCTGCGTCAGTATGGAGAGCAAGCCAGTTTTATGGATTGCGCTGTGCATCCCGATTGAACTGTTCTGAGGAGACGTTCAGTATCTAGCGGCTGCGTGCCCTGTTCGAGTTCTCAAAAAAAGGCCGGGAAATATTCCCGGCCTTTTTTATTTACGGGCGCAATCGATAGCCCGTTTTGAAAATCCAGCCCGCCACGGCAAGAAACACACTTAAAAACAGCAGTGTCATGCCCAGGCTCAGCCACACATTCACATCGGCCAGATCAAAGAAACTCCAGCGAAAGCCGCTGATCAGGTACAGCACCGGGTTCAGCAAGGTCAGTTTTTGCCAGAACTCGGGCAGCATGTCGATGGAATAGAAGGTGCCGCCCAAAAAGGTCAGTGGCGTCAGAATCAGCATGGGCACGAATTGCAGCTTTTCAAAGTTGTCGGCCCAGATACCGATAATGAAACCCAATAGACTGAAGGTCAGGGCGGTTAAGGCCAGAAAGCACAGCATCCAGATAGGGTGGGCAATCTCGTAAGGCACAAATAAGCGCGCCGTGATCAGGATGATGGCCGCCAGAAACAGTGACTTGGTGGCTGCTGCGCCCACAAAGGCCAAGGTCACCTCGAAGTGTGAAATGGGGGCAGACAGAATCTCGTAGATATTGCGCGTAAAGCGCGGAAAGTAAATTCCGAAGGCGGCGTTGGAGACGCTATGGGTCAACACCGACAACATGGTCAGCCCAGGCACGATAAACGCGCCATAGGGCACGCCGCCGATTTCATTGATGCGATGGCCAATGGCAGCGCCAAACACCACAAAATACAAGGCGGTGGAAATCACGGGGGCTACGATGCTTTGCAGCAGGGTGCGTCGGGTGCGTGACATTTCGTAGCGATAAATGGCCAGGATGGCGTACCAGTTCATGACTGTGCCCCTACAAACTCAACGTAAATATCTTCCAGACTGCGCTCGCGGGTATGGATGTCGGTAATGGTCAGCCCCGCTTGCCCAACTGCCGCCAGCAAATTGCTCAGGTCATGACCTTGTTCGCGGTTGGTCAAGGGGTAGAGCAGGCTCATGCCGTCGGCAGTGCTTTGCAGTCCCAGCGTTTCCAGCGCAGCGGGCAGGGCGCTGATCGGCTCGGCCAGATTCAGGCTCAGGGTTTTACCGCCCAGGCGGCGCATCAGATTGTCTTTGGTTTCCACCAGCTGCAGTGAACCTTTATTGATGAAGCCGATGCGGTCGGCCATCTCCTGGGCTTCTTCGATGTAGTGGGTGGTCAGAATAATGGTGACCCCCTGGCTGCGCAGCCGTTTCACCAAGGCCCACATGCCTTGGCGCAAGGCCACGTCCACACCGGCGGTGGGTTCATCCAGAAACAGGATTTCCGGTTCATGGGAAAGCGCCTTGGCGATCAGGACGCGGCGTTTCATGCCGCCCGAGAGCGTAATCAAGGGACTGTCTTTCTTGTCCCATAGCGACAAGTCCTTCAGAATCTGCTCGATCAGGGCCGGATTGGGGGCTTTGCCAAACAGGCCACGGCTGAAGCTGACAGTATTCCAGACTGTCTCGAAGGAATCGGCGCTTAGCTCTTGCGGCACCAGGCCAATTTTCTGGCGGGCGCGCTTGTAGTCGGCGACATTGTCTGCGCCATCTACCAGAACGGTGCCGCTGCTGCGATTGACCAGCCCGCAGATAATACTGATCAAGGTGGTTTTGCCTGCGCCGTTGGAGCCGAGCAGGGCAAAAATCTCGCCCCGCCAAATATCCAGGTCCAAAGCGTGCAGGGCTTGATGCCCGTTTGCGTATTGTTTGCTCAGGCCTCGAACACGCAAAATAGCGTGAGAATCAGGAGTGTTCTGCATAGACAGTAAAATGACCCTTTTGCTGTGCCGACAGGGTTTGAATAACGCAATGGATTTGACGATGCCAACTAGCTTACCACCGCCAACAGAGAGTGACGTTTTGAGTGATGCTCAGGCTATGGCTTTAGCCTTGGAGCAGGCTCAACAGGCGGCCAGCATCGGTGAGGTGCCCGTAGGTGCCGTACTATTGGATGCGGACGGCAGGCTGCTGTCTGTGGGCTCCAATCGCACGGTTTGTGATCACGATCCCACCCAGCATGCCGAGATCGTGGCCTTGCGCGCCGCGACGCGTAAAGTTGGCAATTACCGTTTGCCCGGAGCCAGTCTGTTTGTGACTCTTGAGCCTTGCATGATGTGCTTGGGGGCCTTGTTGCATGCGCGTCTGTCGCGGGTGGTGTGGGCCGCAGCCGATCCGAAGACCGGAGTGTGTGGCAGTGTGGAGTCCTTGCATTTGCATCCCACTCTGAATCACCACACCCGTGTCTCGGGTGGTTTGATGTCCGAAGAGGCGGCCCAGGCCTTGCGGGATTTTTTCCGCGAACGACGCGAACAGAAGAAGTTGCAAAAGCAGGCTCAAACAGTCCAATCGCCGCTGGATGGCGCCCAGTAGTCTCGCTAAAATGTCAGCACTTTATTTTCAAGGTTAATCATGAGCAGCCCCGAGCACGACCATCATCACCATCACCACGAACATGGCCAGTGCCATTGTGGGCAGCAGGACAGTTCGGGCATTTACCTGTTTTCGCCCTCTGGCCAGATCCTTGAACCCAAACGCCTGGAGCTGGCAAGCCAGCGCCTGAACCAACTGGGCTTTGCCGTGGACATAGACGCGGATGCCCTGGCGGTGGATGAACGCTTTGCCGGCACGGACGCTCAGCGTCTGGCTGCGGTACAGCGTTCCTTGCAACAGCCTCAGCCCATTGTGATGGCGACACGCGGTGGCTACGGTTTAAGCCGCATTCTGGGCCAGATCGACTGGCGCGCGGTAGCCGACAGTGGCAAGCGTTTTGTCGGCATGTCGGATTTCACGGCCTTCAATCTGGCCTTGCTGGCGCAAACTGGCGCTATCAGCTACACCGGCCCCACCGCCATTGCGGACTTTGGTGGCGATGAAACCGATGAATTGACGACCGAACTGTTTGGCGAATTGATGCGTGGCGAGCTGGAGCTGTTCAGCTTTGAGTCCGAGGGTTCGGATGCCGTCGATGGTCACGGTGTTCTGTGGGGCGGCAATCTGGCCCTGGTTTGCTCCTTGCTGGGCACGCCGTACTTCCCCAATATCAACGGCGGTATCTTGTTCCTGGAAGACGTGGGTGAAGCACCGTACCGAGTCGAGCGCATGTTGACGCAGCTCTGGCATGCCGGCGTGCTCAATCGTCAGATGGCGGTGGTATTGGGCCGTTTTACGGCTTACAAGACAGGTGCTTCGGATAACGGCTTTGATATGGATTCGGTGGTGCGCTGGTTGCGTGAAACCGTCAAAGTCCCGGTCGTAACGGGCCTGCCTTATGGCCATGTGGACGTCAAGGTCAGCCTGCCTATTGGCAAGGAAGTGGGCCTGGCTACCGAGGACGGCATGGCTTATCTGGTTCTGGATGAGCACGAACACTAACGGATTTCGCGCCTGCTTGATACACTACTGGGTTGAACTCAACCTTTTTCAAAGTACGTTTACGTGATCTCCACCGCTAATTTAACGATCCAGTTTGGTGCCAAGCCTTTATTTGAAAACGTCAGTGTCAAACTGGGCGGAGGCAACCGTTATGGCCTGATTGGTGCCAACGGGTCGGGCAAGTCTACCTTCATGAAAATCATTGGCGGCGACCTGGAGCCAAGCGGGGGTAATGTATCGCTGGATCCGGGCGTGCGCCTGGGCAAGCTGCGTCAGGACCAGTTTGCCTACGAAGACAAACGTGTGCTGGACGTGGTGCTGATGGGCCACACAGAAATGTGGAGCACCATGCAAGAGCGTGATGCCATCTACGACAATCCAGAGGCCACCGAAGAAGACTATATGAAGGCCGCCGAACTGGAGGCCCGTTTTGCCGAGTACGACGGTTATACCGCCGAGAGCCGTGCCGGTGAATTGCTGATGGGTCTGGAAATTCCGGTCGAACAGCATCAGTTGCCCATGAGCGAAATTGCTCCGGGCTGGAAACTGCGTGTGCTGCTGGCACAGGCCCTGTTCTCCAACCCCGATGTTCTGCTGCTGGACGAGCCGACCAACAACCTGGATATCAACACCATCCGTTGGCTGGAAGATGTGCTCAACAGCTACCAGAGCACCATGATCATCATCAGTCACGATCGTCACTTCCTGAATCAGGTCTGCACTCACATGGCTGACCTGGATTACGGCGAGCTGCGTGTCTACCCCGGCAACTACGACGATTACATGCTGGCGTCGGTGCAGTCGCGCGAACGTGTGCTGGCGGCCAACTCCAAGGCCAAAGAGCGTATTGGCGAGCTGCAGGACTTTGTGCGCCGTTTTGCCGCCAACAAGTCCAAGTCCCGTCAGGCTACCTCGCGACTGAAACAGATTGGTCGCTTGAAGGCAGAGACCATCGAAGTGAAGCCTTCTTCGCGTCAGAACCCGTTTATTCGTTTTGAGCAGAAAAAAGTTCTGCATCGCCTGGCCGTGACGGTCGAGGGCTTGAGCAAGTCCTACGATCATCCCATCATCAAGAACTTCTCGGCCATGATTGAAGCGGGCGAGAAAATTGCGATTGTGGGTGCGAACGGTGTGGGTAAGACGACTTTGCTGCGTTTGCTGGCCGGTGATCTGACTCCTGACAGCGGCTCGGTGGTCTGGTCCGAGAACGCTGATATCGGCTATATGGCTCAGGACGTCTCGGACGAGTTCGATACCGAAGACAATGTGTTTGACTGGATCAGCCAGTTCCGTCAGGCCGGCGACGACGATCAGTCTTTGCGCTCGGTGCTGGGCCGCATGTTGTTCTCGGCCGATGACATCATCAAGCCCGTGAAAGTGCTGTCGGGTGGCGAGAAAAACCGCATGACTTTCTCGCGTCTGATGCTGGGTCGTCACAACGTCATGCTCCTGGACGAACCGACCAACCACCTGGATATGGAATCGATCGAGTCCTTGCAGATGGCCATGGAAAAGTTTGAAGGCACTCTGATCTTCGTGTCCCATGACCGCGAGTTCGTCTCCGGCGTGGCAACCCGCATTATCGAAGTGATGCCAGAAGGCCGTCTGGTGGATTACCGCGGTGGCTACGAAGATTACCTGGCCAGCCGCGAGCAGGACTGAGGCTAGGGGTGGCGGTCTTTACCCTGCGTGAGCCCACCAGCTTCGAGCAGGACATCAAAAAAAGCCGCTTTCTGGCACTGGCTGCGCCTGTAGACAGTGCCAGCCAGGCTTTGGCTTTTTTCCAGGCCAAGGGTGTGCCCGATGCCACGCATAATTGCTGGGCCTACAAGATCGGGTCGGAATACCGCTTTAACGATGATGGCGAACCCGGCGGCACGGCCGGGCGTCCCATTTTGCAAGCCATAGAAGGCCAGGATTGCGACCGTGTTGCGGTACTGGTGATACGTTGGTTTGGGGGCGTCAAGCTGGGTACGGGTGGCCTGGTGCGCGCCTATGGCGGCGTGGCCGCTCAATGTTTGCGTCTTGCTGACAAACAGGAACTGATTCCCATGGCGGCTTTGCGCTGCCGTTGCTCCTTTGCCGATCTGGCTTTGGTTCAATCCCGTTTCGACAGCTTTGGCGTTCAGGTTCAGGACGAGCAATTCGATGCTGAAGGTGTGCAGTGGCTGTTGAATCTGCCGCTCGAGCATAAAGCAGATTTTCAACAGTCCTTTATCAATATGACGCGTGGTCAGGGGGAATGTGAACCCCTGGAGCAAGCCTAAGTCACCCTCGGTTCTGCCCAAGGTCTGCAATGGACCTCTGGTCGCCATCTTCCTTGATGGAGTTTTCTGGACGAAAAGGTATCTTTTCCAGACGATTATCCCTCTGCACCGTCCAGGCAGTGGCCATACTAAATACCTCTGATTCCTTCTAAGTCTGTATCCAGCCTGCGGGTATGATCGGGTTTAGTCAGCATTGTGGGTGTAAGCCATGTCCTACGAGATCCATGCCAGCCAGTGGCTCAATACGACCGCTCCATTAAGCTTGGCGTCCTTGCGTGGCCGCGTGGTGGTGGTCACGGCCTTTCAGATGCTTTGCCCTGGTTGTGTCATCAACAGCCTGCCGCAAGCCAAGAAGCTGGATACGCTGTTCTCGCGCGATGATCTGCGCATCATAGGCCTGCATAGCGTGTTCGAGCATCACGACGTGATGGGCCCTGCGGCTTTGCAGGCGTTTGCCCACGAGTACCGCTTGAATTTCCCCATCGCCATTGATCAGCCTTCAGACAGCGGCCCCTTGCCGCGCACCATGAAGGAGTGGGGCCTGGGCGGGACACCATCTACCATTATTTTTGACCGTGATGGCAATCTGGCCTTGAAGGAATTGGGCCATCTGGACGATCTGCGTCTGGGTGCGTTTGTCGGCCAGCTGATTGCTCGCCGCCCGGCGCAAGCAGACAAGAAAGAGGGGGTGGCGGACAAGCAGGATTCTTCCTCTTGCGGGCCGACCTGTACCTACTAGGTTTTTTGCTGAAAAGGGTTTGTCATGAAGATTGCGGTGTTTGATACCTACGTTGTGCGTCCTGACGGGCGTCGTATGCACTTTGATATCTTGGTCAGTGACGATGCCAAGGATATGGACAAGGTCTTGAGTTATGGTCAGCGTTATCTGGCGGCCAAAGGGGTGAATGTTGAAAACTTCACCTCGCGCGAGTGCCGCTTCTGCCATACGGAAATGGCTTCTGCGCCGGTCGAAAATGAAATCAAACGCAGTGGCTTCGCGATTATCGAGCTGGAAAACTGCGACTAAATCGCATTTCTACAAAAAAAACGCCAGACAAACCGTCTGGCGTTTTTTCTGAGGCCGGGCAAATCAGGCCTGGTCAGGCTGCTGGTTTTGCTGGGCAGCAATTTCAGCATGGACTTTTTCCATGTCCACAGCCTGGACCTGTTCGATCAGATCGTCCAGCTGGGCAGCGGAGAGGGCACCGGCTTGCGAGAACAGCAAGACGTTCTCACGGAAGACCATCAGGGTAGGAATGGAGCGAATACGCAGGCCAGCGGCCAGTTCCTGCTCTTCTTCCGTGTTCACCTTGCCAAAGGTCACGCCGGGGTGCTTGGCCGCTGCTGCGTCAAAGACAGGGGCGAATTGGCGACATGGACCGCACCAAGGAGCCCAGAAGTCGATGATCAGGGGTTTGCCGTCTTCTACTGCAGCCTGGAATGTTTCTTCGTTCAGTTCGACGATGCTCATGGGGGAGCCTCCGCAATAAAAAAGCGGCTGATGGTGTTCAGCCGCTTCGTTAAACATGCAATCAGTGTACTCGTTTTCCAGGCAGCCCTAAAGCGCCAAACGAGTTTGCTAAAGGGTTTTTCATTCCGTAGCGATTGCGTACTTGATCACAAACAAGATGGCGACAATCAGTGTGGCCAGGTGGATACTGCGCCAGCGGCCGGTTGTCAGCTTCAGGATCACGTAGCTGATAAAACCAAAGGCCAGACCGTTGGCAATCGAGTAGGTGAAGGGCATGGTGAAGGCAGCCAGGGCCGCAGGCACGGCCTCGGTCATGTCGTCCCATTTCACTTCAGTGATTTCGCGCATCATCAAGCACGCCACGTACAGCAAGGCGGGGGCGGTGGCGTAACCGGGAACGGTCGCGGCCAGTGGCGAGAAAAACAGGGCCAGCAGGAACAGGACACCAATGGTCAGCGCTGTCAGACCGGTACGGCCACCGGCTTGCACACCCGAGGCGCTTTCCACGTAGGCGGTGGTGCTGCTGGTACCCAGCATGGAACCGGCCACAATGGCGGTACTGTCAGCCAGCAGGGCGCGGCCCAGGCGATTGGGCTTGCCTTCTTCAATCAGGCGGGCACGCTTGGCAACCCCGATCATGGTGCCGGTGGCATCAAACACTTCAACCAGCACCAGCACCAGAATCACGTGCACAAAGCCGGTGTGCAGGGCACCCATGATGTCCAGCTGCATGAAGGTGGGCATCAGCGAGGGTGGGGTGGAGACGACACCACCAAATTCGCTGTGACCGGTCAGCATGGACAGAATGGTCACGGCCAGAATGCCGATCAGGATTGCACCGCGCACCTTCAGTGCGTCCAGGGCGGCAATAATAAAGAAGCCCAGAATTGCGTACAGGGCTGCGGGCTGGGTCAGGTCGCCCAGACCAATCTTGGTGGCAGGGTGGGCCACCACAATACCCGAGTTCATCAGGGCGATCAGGCCCAGGAACATGCCGATACCGGCGGCAATGGCGCTTTGCAGGGATTTGGGAATGCCCCGAATCAGCCAGGACCGGATGCCAGTCACCGTTAGAATCAGGAAGATCACGCCGGAAATAAAGACCGCGCCCAGCGCCTGTTGCCAGGTATAGCCCAGGGTGGCGACCACGGTGAAGGCAAAAAAGGCGTTCAGGCCCATGCCCGGTGCCATGCCGATAGGCCAGTTGGCCACAAAGGCCATGATGAACGTGCCCAGAGCAGCAGCCAGGCAGGTGGCTACAAAAATGGCATTGCGATCCATCCCTGTGGACGACAGGATGTCTGGATTCACAAAAATAATGTAGGACATGGTCAGGAAGGTAGTGATACCTGCCAGGACCTCGGTACGGACGTTGGTGCCATGCTCAGTGAGTTTGAAGAGACGTTCAAACATGGGCAGCCTCCTTGTGATTATTAGGCGATCGGAGCGTGAAATTATCGATGCGGGATTTTAACCACGAGTGTGCCACTGCGTCGCCCCCCTTTGTCGCGATGTATCGGCACAACCCAGACACTATCCGCTGATTGTCTTGAGGGGATAAATTCCTATTTTCCCCAATACAGCAGGCTAAAATAAGCGCCATGAATATTCTTGGATTTGAAAGTTCCTGCGATGAAACTGGCGTGGCGCTGGTCAGCACGGAACAGGGCCTGCTGGCCCATGCCTTGCACAGCCAGATCGCCATGCACCGTGAATATGGTGGGGTGGTGCCTGAACTGGCCTCTCGCGATCATATCCGTCGCGTCCTGCCTTTGACACGGCAGGTGTTGGCTTCTTGCCATATGCAGCTCGATCAGGTCGATGCCATTGCCTATACCGCCGGCCCCGGTCTGGCCGGTGCCTTGCTGGTGGGAGCTAGTGTGGCGCAGTCGATTGCCTGGTCGCTGAAAAAACCGACGATTGCTATCCATCACCTGGAAGGTCATTTGCTCTCGCCCTTATTGGCCGAGCCGCGTCCCGACTTTCCCTTTGTGGCCTTGCTGGTCTCGGGTGGCCACACTCAGCTGATGCGTGTAGATGGTGTGGGTCAGTATGAATTGCTGGGTGAAACGCTGGACGATGCAGCAGGCGAAGCCTTTGATAAAAGCGCCAAGCTGATGGGCCTGGGTTATCCCGGCGGCCCGGCCTTGTCGCGTCTGGCTGAACAGGGTGACCCCAGCGTGTACGAGCTGCCGCGTCCCATGATGCACAGCAAGGATCTGGATTTCAGCTTTAGTGGTTTAAAAACTGCCGTGCTGACGCGCTTGCGCAAGCTGGAAGCGGAAGAGGGCGGGATTACCGAACAGCAACGCGCTGATCTGGCTGCTGCGACCGAGGCCGCCATTGTGGACGTGCTGGCCGCCAAGGCGATCAAGGCCTTGAAGCAAACGGGCTTGAAACGTCTGGTGGTTGCCGGTGGTGTGGGCGCCAACCGCCACTTGCGGGCTTATTTACAGAAAGCCGTGGCGCGTTTGAAGGGCGAGGTGTTCTTTCCGCCGCTGGAATTCTGTACCGATAACGGTGCCATGATTGCTTTTGCGGCGGCCATGCGGGTCAAGCATGGTTTGGTGACTTTGGATGATAGCCAGCATGGCTTTGCCATCCGGCCTCGCTGGGATCTGGCTTGTGTGAACCAGCCTGTCTCCCAGCAAGAGCGTTAGTGCTTATTTTTTCTTGGAACCGATCTTGCTTTCTTTGCCCGTCATCAGACGACGAATGTTTTCCTGGTGACGCCAGAGCAAGAAGGCACTGATCAGGACCAGGGCCGTGGCAATAGAGGCATTCATGGGCCAGACCACCTTGGCACCGAGCAGGTAAAACAAGGGGGCAAACACGGCACTGATGATGGCTGCCAGCGAGGAGTAACGGCTGACATAAGCGATAATCAGCCAAGTGGCCGCGGTAGCCAGAGCCAGCCAGGGCAGCAGGGCCAGGATGACACCCAGCGCGGTTGCCACGCCTTTACCGCCTTTAAAGCCCAGAAAGACCGGGTACAAGTGACCCAAAAAGGCAAAAAAGGCGCTGACACCCAGTAAAGTCGGTGCCCAGCCCCAGTTGCTGATGGCCTGTTGGGTCAGAAAGACAGCCAGCCAGCCTTTGAAGGCATCGCCCAACAAGGTCAGGATAGCTGCTTTTTTATTGCCGCTACGTAGTACATTAGTGGCTCCCGGATTTTTCGAACCAAAGGTGCGAGGGTCTTGCAAGCCCATGATCTTGCTGACGATTACGGCAAACGGCAAGGATCCCAGTAAATAGGACAAGAGGGCGACAAGCGGGGCGGCCACAGCAAAAGAAACGGCGTTCATGAGGATTGAGCTCCACAATTATTGTTGCGCGGATTCTACCGGCCTTGCAGCAAAATACCAAAGGCAGCGGGTACAATTTGCTGCCCCTGTTAGATTTTTAACGGAAAAGTAAAGCATGCGTATTCTGGTCTCCAACGATGATGGCTATACAGCAGCCGGTATCGAGGCTTTGTATGAAGCCTTGCAAGGACTGGGTGAGCTGACTGTCATTGCACCCGAGACCAATTGCAGCGGTGCCAGCAATTCCCTGACCTTGAATCGTCCCCTGTCGCTGCGCCAGGCCAGCAATGGTTTTTATTTTGTTAATGGTACACCGTCCGATTGTGTGCACGTGGCCCTGACAGGCTTGCTGGATTTCCGTCCCGATCTGATTGTGTCCGGCATTAATAACGGCGCCAATATGGGCGACGACACCTTGTATTCGGGCACGGTAGCGGCCGCGATGGAAGGCCACTTGTTTGGTATTCCCGCGATTGCGTTTTCCCTGATCGAACGCGGCTGGAAGAACCTGGACAGCGCAGCGCGCGTGGCACGGGATCTGGTACAGCGCTGTCAGAAGAAGCCGTTGGCGGCCAATACCTTGCTGAACGTGAATATTCCGTGTTTGCCCTACGAAGCCTTGAAGGGCACGCAAGTCACCCGCCTGGGCAAGCGTCATCCTTCGGAGCCGGTCGTAAAAAGCCAGACGCCTTATGGCGAGCCCGTGTACTGGATTGGCCGTGTTGGTGGTGTGTCCGATAGCGAGAAGGGCACAGATTTCGGGGCCGTGGAACAAGGTGCAGTATCCATTACGCCCTTGCGCGCGGACCTGACTCACCACGAGCAACTGGCCGGATTGCGGGACTGGATGCAATGACAAGTAAACCAGGCAAGCGCTATCCTTTTGCAGACGGCACTCGGAACCGGTTCGGCAAGTCCAGCCTGGGCAGTGGCCTGTCTGCCAGCAACAGCAATACCCGTATTGTGCAACGGGGTCAGTTACAACCGACACCATCGGCCGGTTTGTCACCGCAAGTGTCAACAAGTGTCAACCTGGGTTTGAACTCGGAACGCTCGCGTGGCATGATGATCGAGCGCTTGCGCCGTCAAGGAATTACCGACGAACGAGTGCTGGCGGCTATGCAGGCAGTACCGCGCCATCAGTTTGTTGATCAGGGTTTGGCCAGTCGGGCCTATGAAGATGATGCCTTGCCTATCGGCTTTGCGCAGACCATCTCCCAGCCTTGGGTTGTAGCCCATATGATCAGCCTGGTGTGTGACCAGAAAATACCGACCAAGGTGCTGGAAGTGGGGGCCGGATGTGGTTATCAGGCTGCTGTTTTGGCACAATTGGTCAAAGAAGTGTATGCGGTAGAACGTATCAAAGGCTTGTGCGATATGGCTCGCGATCACATGCGCCAATTAGGGCTGTCGCAACGGGCTCGAATAATGTTTGGTGACGGAATGCAAGGTTACCCTGCCGCGGCACCATATGATGCTATTGTTGTGGCGGCAGCCGGTCCGGTCATTCCCAGAACCTTATTGGAACAATTAACATTGGGGGGGAGACTGATCGCCCCTGAAGGTACGACACAACAGCGCCTGGTTTTGGTGGAACGCACCGGACAGGCTACTTGGCGTCGTGAAGAACTTGATGCGGTTCGCTTCGTGCCGATGCGAGCCGGAACCCAGATTTAGTCAGATATTCTCAGGAGATTTATATGCAGCATGCAGTCAGGTTACCGTTAACCGCTGCTTCCACCGGTACACAGTGGTTCTTGACGCCCCGTCAGTGCCTGGTGGCGGCTGTGGTCACCAGTACCCTGCTGGCTGGTTGTGCAAGCCGTAATGAGCGCGCTCCAGTCACTGACCTGAGTTCCTCTTCGGCGGCAGGCAGCGTCAGCAGTGCCTCGGGTACCTATGTGGTACGCCCCGGCGATACGCTCTACAAGATTGCACAAGCGCACGGCATGGACGTGAATTCGCTGATCCAGTTGAACCAGATTACGGATCCTTCCATGTTGCGCGTGGGTCAAACCTTGCGTCTGGACGGCAATACCTCGATGGCGGCAGTGACGACTCGCCCAGCCGGTAGCGGTAGCACACAGACCTCGCCAGTCAGCCCGGCCACCCCGGTCAAGACTGAAACGCCCGTGTCTGCGCCTCGCGCCAGCGACGCGGCTCTGATCGCCTGGGGCTGGCCTGCCAGTGGCAAGATCATCCAGGGTTTCAATGCCTCGACCAAGGGTATTGATATCGAAGGCAAGGTGGGCGACCCCGTGGTTGCCGCAGCGGATGGCAAGATCATGTACGCCGGTAACGGTGTGCGCGGTTTAGGCTCCATGGTGCTGGTCGGTCACAGCAATGGCTTTATCACTGCTTACGCTCATAACAGTGTCTTGCACGTTAAAACGGGTCAGCAGGTGAAGAAGGGGCAGCGTATTGCCGATCTGGGTCAGTCTGACACCACCTCGCCACGACTGCACTTCGAGATTCGTCGCTCCGGTACGCCGGTCAACCCGATCTCGTACCTGCCTACGCGATAAGCTCGGTATCTGGACTGAAAAAAGCGGCTTCTGGCCGCTTTTTTTGTGCGCCCTGTTCGAGGGTGCTCAATTGAATGACTTTTTGAGTGCAGATTGCTCTTCCAACTTGAAGGCTATGCCTGTCGGCCGGCGGGGCATTTAGAATTTAGTAGCGTTGCGGAACCGCTAGTGCCGCGTTCTGCTTGTTTTTACCCGTTGTGCCGAATGCTCATTGTAAAATCAGCGATTCGCCATCGTTTGCAGCAATGCAACTGCGCCATTCTGCTTGGCAGGACGCTTATTTAGGTTTTTATCGAATGTCTGACGTATTGTTAATTGAATCGCTGGATCTGGAAGGACGCGGCGTCGCCCACAAAGAGGGCAAAGTGGTGTTTGTGGAAGGTGCCTTGCCCGGCGAGGAAGTACTGGCCGAGACGGTGCGCTCCAAGGACTCCTACGATAAAGCCCGCATGACGGCCTTGTTGAAAGCCTCGTCGCAGCGTGCTGAACCTCCCTGTCCCAACTTTGGTGTCTGTGGTGGCTGTGCCATGCAGCATCTGGAGCCCTCGGCCCAGGTTGCGGTCAAGCAGCGCGTTCTGGAAGATTCCCTGGGCCATATCGGCAAGGTGCAGCCGGGCCGTGTGCTGGCGCCCTTGCACGGCCCTTACTGGGGCTACCGTTATCGCGCCCGTTTCTCCATGCGCTACGTGCCTAAAAAGGGTGGGGTGCTGGTCGGTTTCCGTGAAAAGAATGGCCGCTATGTGGTGGACATGACGGAATGTCGGGTACTGCCTGCCAAGGTTTCTGCCTTGCTGGAACCCTTGCGTTCCTGTTTGGCTGGTTTGTCTCGCCCGGATCGTTTGCCTCAGATCGAGCTGGCCATGGGCGACAAGATTACCACCTTGACCCTGCGTCACATGGAGCCGCTGACTAGCGAAGATATCCAGCGTTTGCAGAGCTTCGGTCAGGAGCACGACATCAGCTGGTGGCTGCAGCCCAAGGGCCCGGAAACGGCCCATCCTTTGCTGCGCGAAGATGCGGACAAGCTGGCCTACGCACTGCCCGAATTTGATTTGCGTATGCCGTATCGCCCTACGGACTTTACGCAGGTGAACCACGACATTAACCGCAGCCTGATCTCGCGTGCCTTGACCCTGCTGGACGTCAAGCCCGAGCATCGTGTGGCGGACTTGTTCTGTGGTCTGGGTAACTTCAGCCTGCCGCTGGCACGCCGTGCCGCCGAGGTGGTTGGCATTGAAGGCAGCAGCACCTTGACTGAACGTGCCGGTGAAGCAGCCTTGGCCCACGACCTGCAGGACAAGGCGAAGTTTACTACCCTGAACCTGTTTGAAGTGGACGTGCAATGGCTGCGTGACCTGGGGCATTTCGACCGCATGCTGATCGACCCGCCGCGCGATGGTGCCTTCGCTGTGGCCACCGCTTTGGCGCAACTGGAAAAGCATGAACGCCCCGAGCGTCTGGTTTATGTGTCCTGTAGCCCAGGTACTCTGGCTCGTGACGCCGGTGTATTGGTTCACCAGGGTGGTTACACGCTGGAATCGGCCGGGGTGGTGAATATGTTCCCGCATACGGCACACGTGGAATCAATTGCCGTCTTTACACGCTAAGTACACATAAGCAGGCTTGAACTAAAACGCCCCGCAAATTGGACAGAGTTCCAGTTTGCGGGGCATTTTGTTTTTTCTTGGGGGCTTTGTCAGCTCGTTCGCCCAAGGTGCTGTTGCCTTCAATCCCGACCAGTTGGGTGGTATCGCGTTTTGAAGGCTGGCGGAAAGATCAGTCGCGTTCAGGTGCTTTTCTCGAGATGTGGGCATGAGCCAGCCCGTGTCCTTGCCAAGGTGGCCGGCAGCTATATGCTTTTTATCACCACGTTTGAAGGCTAGGCTGGCTGATCGGTTTTGTGTGTTTGATTCGGTCCGTTGCTGGTTTTACTGCTTGGTGGCAGGTGTCGCCGCTTTACCAGCATGGGCAATCAAGCCATCGTGTATCAGCTCCATCATCATCTTGAATACCTGCTCGGATTGCAGATGCACAAAGCGCGGCAGAATCTGGCGCAGCATAGGCACATCCTCGGCGGGCCATTGTTCCAGTTCGTTTAGCTCTTCCTCAGTCACCGGGCGGATAAGTCCACCTAACTCGCCCTGAATCAATCCATATAAAGCGGCATACCAGCCCACACAGGCGGCGGGGATTTCGGCATCGCTCAAACCGCCATCGCGCAAGGCCCTGTATACCTGCTCAAGAACCAGATAGTCGGCTTTGCCGGTATTCAGAAAACGCTGCATTTGCTGAAAAGTCTGTGGGTGGCCCAAGGCCAGCTCACGGTACTGTCGGGCCAATTCATACAAACGCTCTGTCCACGACAGACCTGTATCCACGGCCTGAATGCGGCCTGTCAAATAATCTGCCATCGCACGCAGCAAGCCGTCCTTGGACTTGAAGTGATAGAGCACGGCCATTGGATCGCAACCGACTCGCTCTCCCAGCTTGCGTAAAGAAAAGCCGCTGTCTCCGGCTTCCTCCATTAAGGTGACGGCGGCGATGACCAGCTCGTCCTTATTCAGTTTGCGTGTGCGCGAGGCGGGTGCTTGGGCCAATAGAGTTCCTTTGATAGGGAAAGGGCAGATTTGCCAAGTTTAACTCTACAGAGTAGAATAAATTAATTCTACAGCGTAGAAGAAGATCGTTCCACCCCGTTTTTATAACGGGGTGTTGATAACGAGACAGAACGGAACGCCGCGTTGACGGGGCGTCACCGGAGCATTCCGCTCTGTGATCCAGGCGGCCAAAAGGCCGTAACAGACACAGGACATTTATGCTTATTTCTAAACCGACTCTTTTAAACGATGTTTCCAGCGCAGAGAGCTTGCTGGTCAGTAATCCCCGATTGTGGAACTGGCGACAAGGCCATCTGAACGAAGCCGTCGCGCCCGCGACGTATTACGAAGCATCGCTAGCCCCCTGGACCCGCTTTGATCCTCTGCAAGCCGACACGCAATGTGATGTGCTGGTAGTGGGTGGTGGCTTGCTGGGGGCCTCTACCGCCTTGCACCTGGCCCGCTCCGGCCTGGACGTGGTGCTGGTAGAAAAAGACAGTATTGGCTCTGCCGCTTCAGGTCGAAACGGTGGTCAGCTGACTCCCGGTCTGGCCCGTTGGGAAGCCGCAGACATGATTGCGCATCTGCCTTTGGATGAGGCCCGTCGTTTATGGCGCTTCGCGTCGCATGAAGCCATGGATCTGCTCGATCAGATTGCTCAGGATTACGAGCTGGATTTTGATCGTCGTCGTGGCCATTTAACGGCTGCCATTCACGCAGGCCATATGGGCGCATTGGTAGAGGGGGCGGATGCCCGACGCTATCTGGGCGATACCAGCGTGGAAGTTGTGGGTAGCTACGAGCTGGAGCAGGAAATCCGCTCGCCCTTGTATCACGGTGCTGTGGTGGATACTCTGGGCGGTCAGTTGCATCCCTTGGCACTACTGCGTGGTCTGGTGTATGGCTTGGTTCAGCATTGCGGTCGAGTTTATGAAGGCAGCCCGGTCGAAGAAATCGAGCAGACGGAAAAGGGCGCTTTGGCTATCACCCCCGGTGGCACGATTCTGGCCCGTCAGGCCTTGGTGCTGGCCGTGCATGACACGACTTCGCAGTTTTTGCCGACGCAATCCAATACCACTGTTCCGTTCTATACCTACGTAGGTGTGACTGAACCTTTGGAGTGTCCAGTCAGCGAGTTGCTGCCTACAGACCGTGCGGTGTATGACACGCAATTCCAGATCGACTATTACCGCGCCGTGCGTCAAAACCGCCTGTTGTTTGGCGGGCAGGGCACCGGCACCAGTTGGTCCCCCGAACGTATCAATGACTACCTGCTGGATCGTATTCAGACCGTTTTCCCGCAGCTGGAACAGGTACAGCTGGACTTTTCCTGGAGCGGGATCAGTGACTTTACTCTGAACGGGGCAACTGACTCGCGCAAGACCGAGGATGCGGTACCTGTGTACATGGTGCATGGCTGGAGTGGTCACGGCGTGGCGCAAACCGTGCGTATTGGTAAAGCCATTAGTGACGACGTCATGGGTCGCAACGAGGACTTTGCCATGCTGACGGATATCACCCATCGCAGCATTCCTCTGGGCCATCAGTTGTCCGGCCTGGCGATCCCAGTGGTCAAGGCCGCCATTGGCATGATGAGTGCGGTGAATCCCGGTCGTCTGGTGTCTTTCTAAATACGTTTTCAAGCCCCTGCTTAGCAGCGCTGACTAGGGCAAGCCCTTACTTGTTTTCGATCCTGATTGTTTTACATTGTGATTTCCTATTTGTATTGGCTTCAATATTTTAGGTTCATAAGAATTTTCAGTATCATAAAAACAAGGGACAGATATGCAGAAAGGGCTTGTTCGTACAGGGGTTGCGGCCACTGGTTTGATTTTGGGTTTGGCGGGGGCACCGGCCCATGCGCAGGTGCAGTCGGTAGAGGTGATGCGTGACAGCTATGGTGTGCCGCACGTCTTTGCCGACAGCCACTATGGCTTGTATTACGGCTATGGTTATGCGGTCGCCCAAGACCGTCTGTTCCAGATGGATATGGCGCGCCGCTCCTTTGTAGGCACAACAGCCGCCGTTCTGGGTCCTGGCGAGCAGGATGTCTACGTCAAGTACGACATGCAGGTGCGACAGAACTTCACCCCTGCCTCTATTCAGCGGCAGATTGCAGCCTTGTCCAAAGATGAGCGCGATATTTTCCGTGGCTACGCCGATGGCTATAACGCTTATCTGGAGCAGGTGCGCCGTCGTCCTGAACTGCTGCCTAAAGAATACATAGACTTTGATTTCCAGCCCGAGCCGCTGACCGACTTTGATGTGGTCATGATCTGGGTGGGCTCCATGGCCAATCGCTTCTCCGACACGAATCTGGAAGTCACCGCGCTGGCCATGCGCCAGTCTCTGGAAAAACAGCACGGCCCGGAACGTGGCCGTGCCTTGTTTGATGAACTGCTGTGGATCAATGACACAACAGCCCCCACCACCGTTCCGGCACCCGCTGCCGAGCGCAAGCCACAGGCGCAAGCAGGGACGCAGAATCTGGCTCATGTTTCTTCACAAGTGCTGGCTGCCGAGCTGGAGCGTCAGGACCAGCGCTGGGGTGGCCGTGGTCCCGACTTCGCGCCCAAGGCCAGCAATCTGTGGAGCACTCGTCCCGAGCGCGTTCAGGATGGGTCTACGGTCTTGATCAATGGCCCGCAGTTTGGCTGGTACAACCCGGCCTACACCTACGGTATCGGCCTACATGGTGCAGGTTTTGATGTGGTGGGCAATACTCCCTTTGCGTATCCCATTGTGCTGTTCGGCACCAATAGCGAGATTGCCTGGGGGGCGACTGCTGGTCCCCAGGACGTGGTGGATATGTATCAGGAGAAACTCAACCCGGCGCGTGCCGATCAGTACTGGTTCAACAATGCCTGGCGCACGATGGAGCAGCGCAAGGAGCGTATCCAGGTACGCGGTCAGGCTGATCGTGAAATGACGATATGGCGCACCGTACACGGCCCCGTGATGCAGTTTGATTACGAACAGGGCACGGCTTACAGCAAGAAGCGCAGCTGGGATGGTTATGAGGTGCAGTCCTTGCTGGCTTGGCTAAATGTAGCCAAGGCGCGCAACTGGACGGAGTTTCTGGATCAGGCCAGCAAGATGGCGATTTCGATCAACTGGTACTACGCCGACAAGCACGGCAATATCGGCTATGTCTCTCCTGCTTTCTTGCCCCACCGTCCTGTCGATCAGGATATCCGCGTGCCAGCCAAAGGGGATGGCAGCATGGAGTGGCAGGGCATCAAGAGTTTCGACGCGATTCCCAAAGCCTACAATCCGCCCCAGGGCTATCTGGTCAATTGGAACAACAAGCCTGCGCCGAATAAGACCAATACGGATACTTACTACTGGACCTATGGCGACCGAATGAACGAGTTGACCAGCCAGTATCAGCAGAAAGATGTGTTCAGCGTGCAGGAGATCTGGGCGTTCAACAAGAAGGCGTCCTACAGCGATGTGAACTGGCGCTACTTCCGTCCGCATCTGGAAAAGCTGGCGCAAAGTCTACCTGCCAATGACGCTGGTCAGGCGGCGTTGACGGCCTTGCTGGCCTGGGATGGTATGGAACGCGATAAAGCTGGAGAAAATGCCGGACCGGCTCGGGTGCTATTCAAAACCTGGCTGGAAGAAATGTACAAGCAAGTCCTGATGCCGGTGGTGCCTGAATCGCATCGCGCCATGTATAGCCAGACGGGTTTTGCCACGCAGCAAGGTCCCAACCCTGGTTCGATCAACTTGAGCATGGGCACCAAGGTACTGTTGCGTGCCTTGGCCCTGGAAGCCCATCCTGATCCCAAGCGTGTGAATGTCTTTGGTGAGCGTTCGTCTCAGGAAATCATGTACACAGCTTTGCAAAATGCGCAGGCCCGCTTGAGCCAGGAGCAGGGTGCCCAGATGGAGCGCTGGACCATGCCGACCTCGGTGCACCGCTTCAGTGACAAGAACTTCACGGGAACGCCGCAAACGACGTCGGGCAATACCTTTGCTTTTACCGGCTATCAAAACCGAGGCACGGAAAACAACCGTGTGGTGTTTGATGCCAAGGGCGTGGAGTTCTGCGATGCCATGCCGCCCGGCCAAAGCGGTTTCACCGACCGTAATGGTGTCCGCAGCCCGCATTATGAGGATCAGCTGAAGTTGTACGAGAACTTCGAGTGCAAGACGATGGATGTGACGCATACGGACATTCGTCGTAATGCGCAAAGCAGCACGATGCTTTTGATTCAGCCGCAGCCTTAACGTTGAGTGCGGCACCTGCACTTTTTGGGGCGGTGCCGTTTCTTCGATCGCTGCTGGGGGGGGTTAGCAGGCCTGGAGATGCACCCCTCAGAGGGAATTCGCAAAGGTAGCTTGCCAGTATCAGCAGCGAAGCTGAGTACGAAGTCTAAGTTGCCAGTCCGGGCAGGCAGGATTGGAAGTAGGTCGAAGCGGTATAAATCTATTGACTCTGGTTGATCTAACAGAAGCTGGCAGATCTATCGGGCAGAAAACGACCCAAACCGGAAGTTCGTCTTGCACCAAAGCGGTCATTCAGCCCGTACCCGGCGCCCACAAAAAAGCACCAAGGACATGACTCCCTAGTGCTCTAAAAAGCCAGCGGCCATCAATTACCGCCAGCTATAGGCGCAGCTTTCGCTGCATTGCAATCGTCACGCCATCACTAGCGGCGCATGTACAGGCCGAGCGCTGCAAAGCCCAGCACCATCACCGACAACAGCAGCCGCTCCCCCAGTTCGCCAAACAGCGGCACCGGTGTGGGAGTTGCAGGAACCTCCACAGCCGCTGTCACGTTAATGCTTTAAGTCTGCACCACTGTGGGCACTCATGGTGAACTAAGCCGCCTCCGGCATTCAGCGCATCTCGAAGATGCAGGACGGGGTTCATCACGGGTTTGAACCCGAATTTTGCATACGCCGGCGCACACCACGGAACATCTTTAAAAGTCGTCAGCGTCAGCGCAGCCAAGCCGGTCTCCACCGCATATTGGTAAGCGCTGCGAAGCAGTCCCGTGCCAACACCTTGTCGTTGCCAATCGCCATGAACAGAAAGCTCCCAAATGTGAAGCTCATGATTCAAAACTTCGGCATTCAAAAATCCGACCAGGTTGTCCTGCGATGTCTCAGCGACCCAAACGCTTCTCTTGAGAATGAGCCGCTCATGTTCAGCCCGCGCGATGACCTGGCCAGCTGCCAGCCAATCCAAATGGGGGATAGCTCGATAGAGCTCGCTGGCGGACTTTTCGATTCGCGGCAAATATGCCGCGTCCTCAAGGGTGGCAACACGAATGAACATGTGGGCGGAAATGACCGGTCAATTGGAAGGCTGCACCCGCGCCAGTGAACCAGGCACTTTAGTGAGGTGCAGTCCTCCACAACGATTGTGGGGTAGCATCTGCACGCAAACTGTACAGATGCTCTTGGTCAGTCTATCGCTTGACCGCACTCAGATAACGGAAGCCGCCGCCTGCAATCTGCAAGCCATCTCTGCGGCCCGCGAAATAGCGGGCGTTGAGTTCTGCCGGCCCCAAGTCTTCATCGACTTCAAAGCCCGCAAATGACAGCAGTTCACGCATGCGCTCCGGCGTGCAAGATGATTGCCACGGCTCGCCTCCCGCAGCCATCATGCTGGCCGTGAACTGCATCATGACTCGCTCCACAGGATGCAGTTGGGCCTCATCCAGGCGGTAGTCCAGCGTAACGGTGGAGCCTGGAGCAAGTTGCTGTAACGCAGCAATCTCGCGCTCAACCACATCGTTGCAAAGGTAGACGAGCACCCCCAGCACAGACAGGCTGACAGGCTTGGCAAGGTCTGCTCCACCTGCGAGAAGACCATCAACACTGGTCATCTCCCGCAAATCGGTGGCTACATAGCGCAGGCTTGCGGGCTGAGCCCATCCGTTGTCTGTATAAAGGTCTGTCTTCCATTTCTGCATTGAAGGCTGGTCCAGTTCAAACGTGGTGACGGCAGGAAGCGTGGACGCACTGCGCAGTGCCCATGTATCCAGACCTGCCCCGACTACGCCGTATTGCACAGTCCCGTTGGCAATGGCTTTCAGCAAATGGTCTTCCGCGAATCGTGAGCGGGCTACGATGCCCGCCCGCATGGAGCGTGACGGGACATCGTTTTGCACCATTGGTTCGCGCATCAGTGATGCAGCATTGGCGCTTCCCAAAGACGCTATGGCGAAGGGGTCCTTGAATACCAGGTCGCCTTCGAGAATCTGGTGCGCTGCTCGTGAAGTGGCGACACGCATGGCCGAGGGGCTTGGACAGCCAGTGAATTTCATTGGAATACTCCTGTTGTTAGTTCAACGAAAGGAGTACTTTCAGGCCTGACGTAACGTCAGGGTCAAGAGGCAGCAGCTTCGAGGTATGCCCTCAGCTGTGGACCAACAAAGTGACCGAGCGCCAATATGGGCTCCGAGGTATAGGCCTGCTTCAGCTTGACCGCAAGCGACATATCCTGCGCTACGGTTCTAAGCGAGAGTTCGCGATATCGCGCCACCAACTCGCGCGCAGCCTTTGTCTTTGGAGAGACTCTATTGGCGAGCAGCCTCTCTCCTTGAGCCGCAAATGTCTCCCACTCAGGCCCTGTAGAGCCATCCAGTCTGTTAAGTTCGTCTGGCGAGAGATGACGGCGCAATGCTTCCAGGCGCAACTCGATGGCTTGTTCAAGGTATTGCATGAGCTCTGGCTCAAGTCCAGCGTGCCGCGCCGTCTCAGGCGCTTCCCGATGCATTCGCGCCCAATCAAGGATGGCGCCCAGCCGTCCTCCGAAAACAGACATTGCGATGTTCATCCACCGTTGTGCGAGCAACTGCGTTTGCGCTGCATCGACCGGAACATCGCCGCTTCGGCATGCAAGCAATTTTCCGGCAACTGGCTGCCATCGGGCCTTGGCGCGACGCCAGCGCGCAAGCAGCCGCCGTACGTCCTCTGAGGGAAGGTACAACTGATGAGTCTCAAGGAGGCGAATGCCGTCGAGCAAATCACCGGCCGATGCGTTTTGGCGAGAGACAGCGTGCTCCAGAAACAGCAGCTTTTCTTTGAGCTCCTGGATTTCCACCAGCTTGCGCGTAGCATCTTCTACCTGGCGACGCAGTAACACTTGAGGTGTGACTTCACCTCCAGTCAATGTTGCCGCAATCGCTTCGAGGCTGAGTCCTAGTTGTTTGAGGGACTGAACGGCATGCAATCGCTCGATGTCGTTGGCACTGTAGAGGCGATACCCCGACTCGCTTCGAGCACTGGGGCATACCAATCCGATATGGTCGTAATGATGCAGAGTACGTACAGTGATACCCGCACGCTTGGCGACTGCTCCTATGGTGAGATGAATGGCGTCCACGGTTTACACGGTTTGTCAGATTTACCACGATTGTCTGGTAAAGGTCGAGCCTGTAGGGGGTAACCGCCCTAAAGCGGGCTTAGCGTTCTTTCAATTGCCGGCATGGCGGGTTAACCTAAGTCTGCGACACACGCTCAAGGCCATCCGAAGCTTCCGGCCCGTAGGTGCCAAACGACAACTTGATGCCGCGCTGCGCTGGTGTAAGCATGCTCTCGGGTGAAAGCTCCACGCCCTTGCTATTATTGTCCATGAACCATCCGCAGAACAGGTCAACACGAAACCGAGTCACGATGTCACCCTAAACCGCTAGGTCTGACGTGACTTGACCAAGCAACTCCGAGACCTGACCATCCAAGTCTTCTGGCTCGGTCTCCTTCGCCCTTAGACGCCACATGCCAGAGTTCTTCGTGCCAATGCGGCCCGATGGGCTCTAAGGAATCTGCGGCCCTTTCACATGAGCTGACGTCGGCATTGCACTGAGTAGCCTCGAAATTTCCTCAGGCACTAGTTCGTCACCCATGATGCGCAACGTTGCCACAGACCGTTCGAGATGAACCATTAGTGAAGCCTATTCAGATTGACGAAGGACCGCTGTTGGCTCCATTGTGCCCGTGGAGCGAATGTCGGGTCATGGCCGAAAGCAGCAGTTCCAGTCCTAACCCTAACGCAACTGACAAAACACGTCAGATCAAATCTGAGTCAATGCCTAAAAAAAAGCCGCTCCTAGAACAGGAGCGGCTTTTTCTGCTTTCAGCAGTCGCTGCTTATCAGCCTGGAATACGATCCAGAATACGCTGTGCTTCGATACGGACACGTTCGGGGGCGGTGCCACCGATGTGTTTGCGCGAAGCGACCGAGCCTTCCAGCGTCAGCACGCCAAAAATATCCGACTCGATACGGCTGTCGAATTTCTGCAGCTGTTCCAGGTTCAGATCAGCCAGATCGCAACCCAACTGTTCACACTCACGCACGGCCAAGGCCACGGTTTCGTGGGCATCACGGAAAGGCAGGCCTTTCTTGACCAGGTAGTCGGCCAGATCAGTAGCAGTCGCAAAACCTTGCAGCGCAGCAGCTCGCATGGCTTCTGGCTTGACCTTGATGCCGGAGATCAGGTCTACAAAAATGGTCAGGGTGTCGCGAATGGTATCAGCCGAATCGAACAGACCTTCCTTGTCTTCCTGGTTGTCCTTGTTGTAGGCCAGCGGTTGGCCTTTCATCAAAGTCAGCAGGGCAATCAGGTGACCATTGACGCGACCGGTCTTGCCACGGGCCAGCTCGGGAACGTCAGGGTTTTTCTTTTGCGGCATGATGGAGCTGCCGGTGCAAAAGCGGTCAGCCAGATCAATAAAGCCCACGCGTGGGCTCATCCACAGCACCAGCTCCTCGGAGAAGCGGGAGATGTGCGTCATGATCAGGGCCGCAGCGGCGCAGAATTCGATGGCGAAGTCGCGGTCCGACACAGCGTCCAGCGAGTTGCGGCACACATCGTCAAAATCCAGCAGCTTGGCAACCATTTCACGGTCGATCGGGTAGCTGGTGCCGGCCAGAGCGGCCGCGCCCAATGGCAGGCGGTTCACGCGCTTGCGGCAGTCTTGCAGACGCTCGGCATCACGCTGGAACATTTCGGCGTAGGCCAGCAAATGGTGCCCAAAAGTAACGGGCTGTGCCACTTGCAGGTGGGTGAAACCGGGCAAAATAGTGTCTGCCTGAGCCAGTGCCAACTCAGCCAGCTTGCGCTGCATCTGGGCCAGCAGGTCCAGGGCAATGTCGATTTCATTGCGCAGCCACAGGCGGATATCGGTGGCGACCTGGTCATTGCGCGAACGGCCGGTGTGCAGGCGCTTGCCCGCATCGCCAATCAGCTCGACCAGACGTTTTTCAATGTTCAGGTGCACGTCTTCCAGATCCAGCAACCACTGGAACTGGCCTTGGGCGATTTCGTCCAGAATCTGGCTCATGCCGCGCTCGATGTCGGCCTTGTCCTGCTCGGTGATCACACCGACGGCAGCCAGCATGCTGGCGTGGGCTAGGGAACCCTGAATATCAAAGCGGGCCATGCGCTTGTCAAAGTCCACCGACGCTGTGTAGCGTTTGACGAGGTCAGAGACGGGCTCGGAAAAGCGAGCCGACCAGGCCATGGCCTTATTGGCGAACTGGTCTTGGGAAGAGGGGGGGGTGTTTGATGACATAGAGGGCAATTATAGTGGATCGGACGGGCTGACGCAGGTCATCCAGTCCCGCAGGAAACAGACGCTGTGCAGTATATTAGATAGTTTTCAGACTCTAGGAAACCATGCGGGCCCTTTTTGGGGCTGGCTGGACAAGGAAGAATACATGGAGCAAGAACGCACCTTTGCCGATTTGTTGGGATGGCAATGGATCGAAGCGTATTTACCGCAGGATCGCTGGGTACAGATTTTGGCCGGTTTGGCCATGCTGACGGTGCTGGTCTGGATTGTCAGCTGGTTGACCAGTTCCGTACTCTCACGTCTGGTGCGGCGCTTGCTGAAAGTGGCGGGCAAGGACGATTGGGCGCGTGCCCTGGTCAAGAAGCGCTTTGTGCGCAATGTGGGCTATGCCGTGCCCTTGCTGGTGGTCAGCTCCAATCTGACCTTGCTGCCCCTGGCCAAGACCTTGCTGGAAATCATAGAGCGGGTGGCCTTGCTGGGCTTTCTGGTCTTTCTCATCATGGCGATTGTCAGCCTGTTGGGGGCCTGGCAAGAGGTCTACGCCAATTCCAGCAAAGGGCGCACCAAGTCCATCAAGGGCTATGTGGAAGTGGCCAAGATAGCGGTGTGGGCGATTGGCATTATTGTCATGATCTCCATCATTCTGGATCAATCGCCTGTTCTGCTGCTCTCCGGTCTGGGTGCTTTGTCAGCGGTGCTCTTGCTGGTTTTTAAAGACACCTTGCTGTCGCTGGTGGCCAGCACGCAGATGAGCACCAATGACATGTTGCGCATCGGCGACTGGATCGAAATGAAGCAGGCCGGGGCGGATGGTTTTGTTATTGATATGGCGCTGCACACGGTCAAGGTCCAGAACTGGGACAAGACGGTTACCACCATTCCCACTTACAAGCTGTTTTCCGAGAGCTATCGCAACTGGCGTCAGATGTTTGAGTCAGGCGGCCGCCGTATCAAGCGCACGTTGAGCGTTGATGCCTCCAGCGTTCGTTTTTTGACGCCGACTGAAGTCGATAGCCTGTCGCGCTTTGCCTTGCTGCGCGATTACCTGAACGAGAAAAAAGAAGATCTGGAGCGCTCCAACCAGGAGCTGAGCCGTGCCGGTCTGGATGCGGTCAATTACCGTCGCCTGACCAACCTGGGCACCTTCCGCGCTTACTGCATGGCGTATATCAAGCGCCATCCTGAAATCCATCAGGACATGATTCAGATGGTGCGCATGATGGAGCCCACGGCAGATGGTATCCCTATCGAGGTGTATTGCTTTACCAATAAAACCGCCTGGGTGGACCACGAGCGCATCCAGGGCGATATTTTTGACCACATTCTGGCTGTGCTGCCTGAGCTTGGCTTGCGTCTGTTCCAGTCGCCTACCGGTCGCGACTTGAGCCTGGGCTTGAGTCTGGCAGCAGAAAGTCATCGTCCGTCCTTGCCGGGCGCTGCCAAAGATCCTCTTTAAATTTGACGTGCGAGTAACCATGAAACAAATTACGGCCATCATCAAACCCTTCAAGCTGGATGAAGTTCGCGAAGCCCTGGCAGAGCTGGACGTTAATGGCTTGACCGTGACTGAAGTGAAAGGCTTTGGTCGCCAAAAGGGGCATACCGAGCTGTACCGCGGTGCCGAATATGTGGTGGATTTTCTGCCCAAGATTCGTGTGGACATCGTGGTGGCAGCTGATCGCTGTGACGCGATTATCGAAGCCATTATCAAAGCCGCCCATACGGGCAAGATTGGCGACGGCAAGATTTTTGTGACGCCGGTCGAGCAGGCTATCCGTATCCGTACTTCGGAGAGCGGTCGCGACGCCTTGTAAGGGGGTCGCAGTTGGGCTGGTTTGGACAGTAGTGATGGAAGGACAAGCTGATGCGATATGAAAAACTAGGGTCGGCACCACGTGTTTCGCGTGTAGGCCAAGGCAGTTGGTATGTGGAGCAGGCCGATTGGGCGCAGAGCGTGGCCGCGTTTCAGGCCGGGCTGGACGCTGGCATGAACCATATCGACACCGCCGAGATGTATGGTGACGGGCAAGCAGAAACCTTGATCGGTCAGGCCCTGCAAGGTCGTCGGCACGAGGCGTTTCTGGTGTCCAAGGTCTTGCCCTTCAATGCCAGCCGTCAGGGTGTAATCCGCGCTTGCGAGGCCAGCCTGAAGCGTCTGGGTACGGACTACCTGGATCTGTATTTATTGCACTGGCCCGGTCAGGTTCCTTTGGAAGAAACCTGCGCAGCCTTTGACAGGCTAGTTCAGCAAGGCAAGATCAAGCAATGGGGCGTCAGCAATTTTGATGTGCCGGATCTGGAAGAGCTGTACGACATCGTGGGGCCGGGTGAAATTGCCTGCAATCAGGTCTTGTATCACCTGAACGAGCGCGCGATTGAACACGCGGTCATGCCCTGGTGTCAGGAGCATCAAGTCAGCGTGGTGGCTTACAGTCCCTTCGGTCACGATGATTTTCCCGAGCCGGACTCTCAAGGCGGGGCCTTGTTGGCCGAGATTGCCAGCCATTATCAGGCTACTGCGCGGCAAGTGGCTTTGGCTTTTTTGCTGCGTGACCCCAATGTGTTTGTGATTCCCAAGGCCTCGCGCGCGGTTCATGCCCAGCAAAATGCCGCTGCCGGGGATCTGGTGCTGCAGCCCGAGCATATTCAGGCATTGGACGCTCAGTTTCCACGCGGCCCCAAGCCTGCTTATTTACCGATGATTTGAACGCAAGAGGAACGGCCCCCAAGCCTGGATGAAATCCAAGGCTTGGGGGCCGTTTTTCATGAGCCGTTGCTTTGCGGCTGTCGCTTTGCTTAACTGGCGAAGTAGGGCTGACGCTTATTCTTGAAGTACAACCAGGCCAAAGCCAGCATGACCACCGCCGAGATCGGCAGCGTCCAGGTATTGACCCCATACCAGCCATACACGGCCAGCACGCGGCCCGAGGTGAAGGAGGACAAGGCCACACAGGTAAAGATGATGAAGTCATTCAAGGCCTGCACACGGCCACGCTCTTCGGGGCGGTAGCAGTCCACCACCATATTGGTGGCACCAATAAACCCGAAGTTCCAGCCTAGACCCAGCAAAATCAGGCTCACCCAGAAATGCGGCACCGTCATGCCCAGCAGCGCCACAATGCTGGCCAGTCCCAGCAAGAGCACGCCCGCAAAGGTGACGGGGATTTTGCCAAAGCGTTTGATCAGATTGCCAGTAAAGAAGCTGGGGCCGAACATGGCCAGAATATGCCATTGAATCCCCAAGGTTGACTCTTTCAGGCTATGGCCGTGCATGACCATAGCCAAGGGCGAAGCCGTCATCAGAAAGTTCATCAGCACATAGGAAGCGACTCCAGCCAGGAGCGCAATAATGAAGTAACTGTTGGAGGCAATCTCGCGCAGGGGACGTCCGGTGTAGGGGATTTTCTCTTGCTGATTCCGTGTGCCTGGTGCCAGGCGCAGACCAAAGGCGAAGGGCAGGACCAGGGCTGCCAAGCCTGCTTGTGCCAGGAAGGCGGCGGCAAAAGGGTGCTCCGGCCAAATGTCCTGGGTATGGATAATCGTCTGCGTGGCGATAATCGCGCCCAGCAGCCCTCCGGCCATGACCCAGGAAATGGCCTTGGGACGGAAGGCATCACTGGCGTCATCGGCCGCGGCAAAACGATAGCTTTGCACGTAAGAGGCATACAGCCCGGCCAGCAGAGTGCCCACACAGAACATGACAAAGGACAGGCTGTAGATCCCGGCGGCGGCCAGCAGGCCCGCCCCTATGCCCAGCAAGGCACCGATGATATAGCCACCCTGGCGTCCCAAGCGGCGCATCAGGTAGGCCGCTGGCAAAATGCCCACAGCCAGACCCAGGTTGAAAATGCCTACCGGCAAGGTTGCCAGATCCGGGCTGCTGGCCATTTTTTGGCCCACCAGACTGCTGAGTGCGACCACCAAGGCCGGGTTTGCCCCGCCTAATGCTTGCATCCCGGAAAGAATAAAGGCGTTGCGTCGGCTTGGATCGGCTTGCGTGGACATGGTCAGGTTCTGTATATAACTTTGTTTTATTAGTTAATGCTGAATTTGAGCTAAACCAGTGTAGCACCGCGTGCCCAGAAGGCTGGCATAAAGGATTCGGCCACCAGGAGGGGTTGACCGTGCCGCCAGAAGACGGAGCAGCGCGACAGAATCTGCTGAGCCTGCGGAACCGGCTCGCCACAGGGATTCAGGGCGCGCTCAATCGTGCGAAAAAAGCTCATGCCGCGATTCAAACGGCAGCTTAAAAAGGCGGAACGTTGTATCTGGGCATCGTTATAAAGCATGTCGGCCAGCGGACGGCTGCGCAGCCGCCGTATGCCTTGCCAGACGCTGTGTGAGGCGGGCAGGGGAGTGAAACTGCGGGCAATCACGCAGCGGATTCCGTCCACCGCCATGGATACCTCGCGTATCCAGGCCAGCGTGCCTGGCGGCTTTTGAATCAAAGCGGCTTCTTGCGGGTTCAAGCGGCAAGCGTATTCGCTGACCACTTCCAGATCGACCTTGCCCAAGCGGCGCAGACCGCCAGTCAGGGCGCCGGGACGGTGTAGCCAGTACTTTTGAGCGGGGGTGGCAGAGGGGTGAACGTGCTCATGCCAGGGTTTTTTTGTGCTGGAGGGAAATTTCATGTCCTGTATTATCGCCAAAGCCATAAAATAGCGCTCATGGAAAAAGAACGTATCTCAAAATTAATGGCCCAGCGCGGCATGTGTTCACGCCGTGAGGCGGATGCTTTCATCGAGCGCGGCTGGGTTCGTGTGGACGGTCAAATCGTCTCTGAACTGGGGAGCAAAGCCTACCCCAATCAGAAAATCACACTGGAAAAACAAGCGCGTCAGCGTCAGACCCAACGTGCCACTATCTTGCTGCACAAGCCCGTGGGCTATGTGTCGGGGCAAGCCGAAGCTGGTTATCGCAATGCGGTTTCCCTGATCGGCGCTTCCACGCAGTACAAGGGTGGTCGCGGCAGCCAGCGCTTTGATCCGGCGCATTTGCGCGGTCTGGCGCCGGCTGGTCGTCTGGATATCGACTCCACCGGATTGCTGATTCTCACTCAGGATGGTCGTATTGCGCGGCAGATTATTGGTGAAGACTCGGTCATCGACAAGGAATATCTGGTGCGTGTAACCGGCAAGCTGAGCGAGCGTGGCCTGGAACTGCTGAACTTTGGTTTGAGCCTGGATGGCAAGCCCTTGCTGCCCGCCCAGGTGTCCTGGCAGAACGATGACCAGCTGCGTTTCATCTTGCGCGAAGGCAAGAAACGCCAGATTCGCCGCATGTGTGAACTGGTCGGTCTGAAAGTGGTGGGTTTGAAGCGCGTGCGTATTGGCGATCTGGTGCTGGGCGACCTGCCTATGGGCCAGTGGCGCTACATGAAAGAATCCGAGAGCCTGGCCTAAAGGCAAAGGGGCGGCTTACAGCCCCGAGTGACGAAGTTGAAAGCTGGCCTTGTCATCCTGGGCCAGCGTTTTTGTTAACCACGGCATGCTTTGTTCCAGAGCTTTGAGCAGCGTCCAGGGAGGATTGCTGATGAACAGGCCACTGCCATGCAAACCCAAACCATTTTTGGCCGGAGCACGAACCGACAGGCTGACATGCAGCCAGGGCGTATCCAGTTGCTCCAGCTTGCGTTGCAAGGCTTGTACTTCGGGCCGCTGCACAATGGGATACCACACGACAATACAGGCTTGAGCAAAACGCTTGAGCGCGTTTTTGACGCTGTTCAAGACCTGCTGGTAGTCGGATTTGGCCTCGTACGAGGGGTCCATTACCACGATGGCACGTCGCGAGGGCGGCGGTAGCAGGCGTCCCAACTGTTCAAACCCATTTTCCGGATACAGGCGCACCCGACGGTTTCCCTGGGGGAATAGTTGCGCCACGTTGTCGCTCAAGACTTCGAATTCAGATGGGTGCAGTTCAAAGCCGTGGAAGCTGTCCTGCGTGCGCAAGCGCTCCAGCGCCAGCCAAGGCGAACCGGGATAGTAGCGCGCGGTACCGTCCGGGTTCAGGTCGGCAATGGCATCAATATAGTGTTCCACCAGCTCCGGGTAGTCGTCCTGCTGCAAGACCCGGTCCAGGCCGTCGTAGAACTCGCCCTTGGTTTGCGCCCAGTCGTGCTCCAGATCATAGATACCGGCACCACAGTGGGTATCGATGATGCTGAAGGCGCTGTCTTTTTGAGCGTAGTAATTAAAGATATGCAGCAAGGTGGCGTGCTTGAGCACGTCTGCATGATTGCCAGCATGAAAGGCGTGACGGTAACTGAACAAGAGAAATCCTGGTGTTGCGGTTTAATTAAAGAGTGTCGGGGCGAATGGTGGTGACTTTATCAGTGAAAATGCCATTGCACCCCCAATCGAGCAGTTCGCGCACCCGCTCAGCATCGTTCACGGTCCAGACAGCCACGGTATAGCCTTTTTGTCGAATTGCCTGAACCAAAGCCTGAGTGACAAAGCGGTCATTCAAATTCAGACCCATGCAGCCCAGACGCTCCAGACGATCGGGCCAGTCGGCCGGAACCTCCTCTTCAATCAGCAGGGCACGGGGCAGGGTGGGGGCGGCTTGTTGGGCTGCTTCCAGAGCCTCTTCAGAAAAGGACGACAGCAGCGGCGGCAAGCTGGCCTGCGCCCACAAGGCTTGGGCGGCCAGGGCGACCAGTCGGCCTGTTTCGGCTTCGTCCCCGGTGGTCGGCTTGATTTCGATATTGCTGTGAACCTGATTGGCCAGGGTGAAGGCGGCTATCGAACTTAATGTGGGCATGGGCTCCCCGGCGTAGGCCGAGGAATGCCAGGCACCGAAGTCCAGGGCGGACAGCTCGGCCAAGCTCAGCCTGGAGGCAATACCCTGACCATTGGAAGTACGGTCCAGCTCGTCATCGTGCAGCAGCACGGGAACCGCATCACGGCTTAGTTTGACGTCGTACTCCATCATGCGAAAACCGTTCTGGGCACCGACCCGAATGGCGGCCAGGGTGTTCTCCGGGGCAATCTTGCCGGCGCCACGGTGGGCGATCAAAGCGGGGTAGGGCCAGTGATGATTCATTGAAGACATGGCGGACTCGCAAGAGGCGTGATAAAAAGCCAATGTACTATTTTAACCGGGGCTGTACACTGTACGGTTTTCATATACGGTATATTTTCAGGCCGAGCCGGCTCACCGGCCTGATGCGCCACCCGCAGCGCCCTGCTGCAAGCGAAAGTAGGTGATGATTAATGTTCGAGATTATCCGTAAGAACCAACGCGTCATGCAGCTGGTCCTGTTAGTGCTGATTCTGCCGTCTTTTGTGCTGATCGGCGTCAGCGGCTACTCCAGCTACGTTTCGGGCGATAGCGATATTGTCAAAGTTGGCGATAGCGCCATTACGTCCCAGGAATTTGATCGTGCGCGCCGCATGCAGCTGGACGATATGCAGCGCAACAATCCTTCCGGTTTTGATCTGGCCCAGGCTGACAGCCTGGAAAGCCGTCGTGCATTGCTGGAATCCTTGATTGATCAGCGTGTACAAATTGAAGTGGCTACTGCCGCTCGCTTTAACGTCTCCGACATTGCGCTGCGCGACTACATCGCCACTATGCCGGAATTTCAGGAAAACGGTTCTTTCTCACCCGCCCTTTACAGCCAGGTTCTGGCTTCGGCAGGCATCAATACCCGTGATTTCGAGCAAAGCCAGCGCGGCCAGATGGCCCTGCAACGCGTGCTCGGTCCCGTGGCTGCCAGCTCCTCCATGCTGCCCAGCGTGATGAACAAGCTGGAAATCGCCCTGACCGAAGAGCGTGGTGTACGCACACGCAGCTTCCTGACCCGTGATTTCGAATCCAAGGTTCAGATCAGCGATGCTGATCTGCAAGCCTGGTATGACGCCAACAAGCAATCGCTGGAACTGCCCCAGCAAGTCAAAGTGGAATACCTGCTGCTGAATGAAGCAGCGGCCTCCAAAGATCTGGCGACACCTACCGACGATCAGCTCAAGCAATACTACGAGCAAAACAAGGCTCGTTACGTTCAAGCTGGCCGTGTGAACATCAGTCACATTCTGGTGACATTGCCTGCCGGTGCCTCCGATACCGAACGTGAAGCGGCCCAGACCAAGGCTCGCGAACTGGCTGAAAAAGCCCAGGCCAATAAAGAAGGCTTTGCCGACCTGGCCCGTGCCAACTCCCAGGACGAGGGTAGCGCCCGTGAAGGTGGCGAACTGGGCTGGATCAGCAAAGGCTCCTGGCCGTCCGTGCTGGAAAGCGCTGTATTTGCCTTGAAAAAAGGTGATGTGTCGGGCGTGATTGAAGGCCCCAACGGTTTCCACATTTTCAAGAGTAACGAAGTTCAGCCCGAACAAGGCGAGTCCTTCGAGCAAGCCCGCAGCAAGGTGCAGGACGAAGTGCGCAAGCAACTGGCTTCCGAGCGCTTTGCCGATATGGCCAGCAAGCTGACTAATCTGGTTTACGACAACGAAGACAATCTGGAAGCCGCCGCCAATGCCTTGGGCCTGACTCTGAAGCAGGCTGAAGGCATCAGCCGCCAAGGTTTGATTCCTGCTTCGCAAGTTGAAGGTGAGCTGGCTGCCGCCAAGAGTCCCGATGCAGCCGTGCTGGATGACAGCCGTGTTCGCCAAGCCTTGTTCAATGCCGAAACTCTGGCTTCGCGCAAGAATGCAGGCGTTGTAGAAGTGTCGCCTGACACCTTGATTGCCTTGCGCGTAACCGACGTTACCGAGGCTCATGTGCCTGCACTGGATAAAGTACGCACTATTGCTGAGGAAAACCTGCGCCGTGAAAAAGCGGCTGCCTTGGCGGTTCAGGCCGGTGAGGACTACCTGAAGCAGCTGCAAGCGGGTACCGAACCTGAGAACTTCTCGGCCCAGTTTGCCGTGAGCCGTGCGGAATTCCCCGAGATGGACGAAGCCTTGCTGAACAAGGTTCTGGCCAACCCCGTGGACAAGCTGCCTGCCTATGTGGGTGATCGCCAGCCCCAGGGCTACACTGTGGTGCAGATTCTGAGTCATGAGCCTGGCAAGTCCGGCAACCCTGGTCTGGACATGCTGACAGCACAGTTGACCCAAGCCATGGCCCGCACGGAGACCCAAGCCGTTCTGCAAGCCATGCGTGTGGAAGAGAAGGTTCAGATTCTGCCAGAAGCAGAAAAAGAGTTGACCTCCACAGGTGAAAATGAATAAAGCGGCTTGAGTCAGAGCCTGTAACCCTGGAGCCAGCAGGCTCCAGGGGTGTTTTTCAAAGAGCATTCTGATGAATCACACTGATATTTCCCTGGTACGGCGGCGCCTTTTAGGCGCCGCAACTGTTTGGGGCCTGACGGCACCGTACTTGGCCTATGCTGCGCCTGGGCAGGGCACCTTTATCGAGCGCACCTTGCATCGCCCTGTGCCAGGCGGGGTGGCAGTGCTGGACCTGGGAGCGGGTGGCTCAGCGCCGGTGGTGCACTTCAATGGCAACCGTGTGCTGGTGATTCAGGATGCTGATCAGCGTTGGAAAGCGATAGTCGGACTGGACTTGAAAACCCAACCAGGCCAGCACAGCATATCCGTGCAAGGACAGTCGGGCGTGGCGTTTCAGGTTGGCAGCAAGCGTTACCGCGAGCAGCGCATCACCCTGAAAAACAAGTCGCATGTGAATCCGGATCCGCAACAGCAAGCCCGTTTTGAGCGTGAATACGAGGAGCAGATGCAGGCATATGCCAGCTTCCGCACAGAAGGCCCCAGCAATGTGGTCTTTGAAAAGCCGGTACCGGGTCGCCTGACCAGTCCGTTTGGTTTGCGCCGTTTTTTCAATGGTGAAGAGCGTAACCCGCATTCGGGTCTGGATTTCGCCGCACCTACCGGCACGGCGGTCAAAGTGCCTGCTGACGGGATTGTCACCATCGTGGCGGATTACTTCTTTAACGGTAAAACCGTATTTGTGGATCATGGTCAGGGCCTGATCACCATGTTCTGTCACTTGTCGGCTTTTGATGTGCGCGTGGGTGATCGTGTCAGCAGGGGCGATGTGGTGGCGCGTTCCGGCGCAACGGGCCGTGCGACTGGCCCTCATTTGCACTGGAATGTCAGTCTGAATAACGCACGGGTGGACCCCGCCATCTTTATTGGTGCATTCCAGGCCTAGGCAGGCCCTGCAAGGTTTTTCATGATTATCGGTTCGGCATATCGACGGGGCTTGCGAGACAGCGCCTCTATCGCCCTGGGCTATGTCCCCGTCGCGATTTCCTTTGGTTTGACCGCTGTGCACGCGGGCTTGTCACCCTGGCTGGCAGTGATGGTGTCCCTGATCGTGTACGCGGGGGCCAGTCAGTTCATTTTGATCAGTCTGCTGGTGGCAGGCGCCGCCTATCCCAGCATTTTGGGTATTGTGCTGCTCATGAACCTGCGCCATGTGTTCTATGGCCCAACCTTGATGGGCTTTTTTACCGGCCCAAGAACTGTCTCCAGTCTGTTCATGGCTCCTGGCCTGACCGATGAGGTCTTTGCCGCTTCTGCAGCCGGAGTAGCCCGCCAACCGGCCCAGGAGCAGGAGTCCTGGTACTGCGGCTTGCAACTGGGCTCTTACCTGTCCTGGGTGCTGGGCACCGCCGTGGGGGCCTTCTTCGCCAGCGATTTGCTGGGTCAATCTCCCGTGCTGGAAAAGACGCTGGGTTTTGTCTTGCCCGCCTTGTTCTTTGCCCTGTTGCTGGAAATCCGCCGATCTGCACCTTTGCCGGTGTTGGTGGCTGCCGCTGTAGGGGCTGTTCTGGCCATGGCTTTCTTGCCATCATATCTGGCGATTATTGTCGGCATGCTGGCCGGTGGTTTGATGGCCCTGCGCCGCGCTTAAGGAGTGGAGATGGATTGGAGTTTTCTGCTCATGATTGTGCTGGCGGGTCTGGGCACATTTTTGATTCGTTACTTGCCCTTGCGTCTGGGTGGACGACAAGGCAAGGTGGACCCCAGCCGCGTTTCGATCTGGCCACGCCTGTTTGGGGCCATTGGCCCGGCAGGTGTGGTGTCCTTGCTGGTTGTGTCCCTGATCTCCTTGCTGCGCCCTGAACATATGTCCCTGGACTTGCCGCCTTTGCTGGCAGGTCTGGCTGGGGTGCTGCTGGGCCGGCGCTGGCCAGGTGGCATTGCGGGTTCAACACTGACTGGCGTGCTGGCCTACGGCCTGTGCGTGGCTTACGTTGGCGTTTAGCTAGGCCTTATTTTGCCCTTGAAGCAGGTTGCAGGCTGAAGGCAGGTCGGAAGTGGATTGCTGAGCTTGCCGCTGCCTGCCTGGGCCTTTTCGAGGGCGGTTTGATTCCTGTTTAAAACTTGCTGAAGTTTGGCAGGCTTTGGATGACTGTCTGCCAATGCTCGAACTCTTTCTTGCCTTTGGCGTCCAGCTCCTCGGGGGTGCTACTGGCACTTTGCATGCCCGCCAAACGCAACTTTTCTTTTACCGCGGCATTGTTCAAGGTCGTGGCAATGGACGCTTGTGCTGCTTGTACAAGCTCAGGCTGGGTGCCTGCAGGCGCATAGAAGGCCAGCCAGCCATTGATCTCCAATTGCGGATAACCCAGCTCGGCAATGGAAGGGGTGTCCGGCAACAAGGGGGCCCGCTTGCTGTCAAATAGCGCCAGTACCTTGATCTTGCCTGCTTCGGATTGCTGGATCAGCTCTCCAATATTCAGTACCGCTGCCGGGACTTGTGCGCCAACCAGAGCCACGATGGCTTCGCTGGCTCCTTTGTAGCCTACATGTTCCAGTGCTACGCCCAGAGTCTGTCCCAAGTACAGTCCGGCCAGATGCTGACCGCTGCCGGTAGAGGAACTGGCAAAAAAGGTTTGATTCGGGTCGGCTTTGATGCTTTGTACATAGTCCGCAAAGTTCTTGATGCCCGAACTGCTGGGCACAGCCAGCCCCAGGTTCCAGTTCACCGCATTGCTGACAGGAGCCAGATCCTTGAAGGGCTCGTAGCGTAGCTCGGTGAAGGTATGCGGATAGAGGGTGAGCGCCACTCCGGGAGTCAAAATAAAGGTTGAGCCATCAGGTGCCGAGGTGGTGGCCAAATTGATTGCCAGACGCCCGGAGGCTCCCGGTCGATTGTCCACGATCACCGGCCGTCCCAATGCTTTGGACAGATCGGGGGCAATCAGTCTTGCGACCAGATCCACATTTCCCCCGGCTGGAAAGCCAACCAGAATCCTGGCGCTTGCCGCCGAGTCAGCTTGAGCCGTCCCCACGCCCCCAGCGCCGAGAAAGGAAGTAATGATTGCTGCGCCCACATTTATTTTGATTTTTTTCATAAAGTCTCCCGATGTCGCGCTCTGCCTTGAAATCAGAGTGCGGCGGTTATTTCAACTTCGACTTGGTATTGTGGAAAGGCAAGCTTGGATTCAACGCAGGAACGGGCTGGTTTTTTGTCAGCGGGAATCCAGGCATTCCAGATCTCGTTCAATAAGGGCCATTTCTTGTAGTCGTCGATCCAGATCATGGCACGCAGAATGTGACTGCGGTCTATGCCGATTTCCTGAAATTGCTCGTCAATCTGACTCAGAATCTGCTGCAGCTGTTCTTCAAACGAGCCGGATGGGTCCATGGCGACTTGCCCCGACATATACACAATTTTGTCGTGAATGACGTACTTGCTCATGTTCTTGTTTTGGTGAAAGCGTTCAATGCTCATGTTGATCTCCTGATGATTAAAAGAAAGGATTAGGCAATCGTGGTGTTCAGGGTGCCCAGACCGCTGATGTGAGCGTGCAGTTGGTCGCCGGGGGCCAGGAACTCGCCTCGTGCTGCACCGACACCCGCTGGGGTTCCTGCCAGGACGATGTCGCCAGGTTCCAGCGTCATGATTTCTGTCAGGCGCACCAGTTGCTCGCGCAGGTCAAAAATCATGCCGGAGGTGTTGGCCTCCTGTTTGATCTGGCCGTTCAGTTTCAGCTTCAGATCCAGATCTTGCGGGTCGCTGACAAAGCAGGCGGGTATCAGGGCAGGGCCGATGGGGCAACTGGCGTCATTGGCTTTGGCGGCTACCCAGTCAAATTTATAGAACTGCTCGGGGGCGCGGGCAAAGTCCCGGGCCGAGAGGTCAATGGCAATGGTGTAGCCCGCCACGTGCTCCATCGCATTTTCCAGTGTCAGGTCCTTGGCGGTTTTGCCGATCACCATGGCCAGTTCAATTTCCCAATCGTATTTTTGGCAGTTCTTGGGGATGGCGGCGCACTGGCCGTCGCCAATGGCAGCCTGGCGTGCGGGCTTGAAAAAGAAGAACAGGCGCTGGTCTTTTTTCTCTGCGGGCACACCCATTTCTTGCAGATGGTCGTAGTAGTTGGCACCGGCACACAGAATCTTGCCGGGATACAGCACGGGCGGCAGGGTGGCGTTTGCTTTGCTCAGAATCAGGTCCGTATGAGCTGTCGCTTGCTCAGCCAAGCTCTTTAGTTTGGGCAGATTCGTCTCCCACTGTGTCAGCAGATCAAGCACGCTGTCAGGCAAGGCCGGGGAGTTCACACGCTGGCACAAGGCGGTAATGGAGTAGTCCTTTCCGTCTATCGATAAACAGGCCACAGGGGCTTGGTCGATCAGCAGGGTTTTAAGGGAAAACATAGATAAATCCGGGTAACTGTTGAACATGAAGTTCATGGTATGCTCGGCCATCCATTCCCAGTTAATGAAAAATTCACGTCTTGTTATAACTATGATGAATACCAGAAACGAATTTTTCTTTGTGTTTTTCCCTGCCTGATGAAGCGGCTTGAACCGCGTCAGCTCTTGGTTTTGGCCGCCTTAGGGCGGAATTCCAGTATCCATAGTGCTGCGCGCGATTTGTCCTTGACCCAATCTGCAGTCAGTAAGGCCTTGGCCGAGATCGAGGCGCAGATGGGTGCGACTTTGTTTACACGCAGTCGGCAAGGCATCGAGCCAACAGCACTAGGCAAGTTGGTTTTACGACGTGTGGGGCATTTGCTGGATGTACTTGATCGGGGTGCTGGGCATCACGAGAAACAAGCCCCTGTTCTCAAGATTGGCTATATATCGGATTTACACGGCATGGCGCTTGGCAATGCCTTTGTGCGCTGGCGTCAGTCCCAATCCTTGAAGCTGCGTTTGCTGGATCTGGAGTTTGAACAGGTGTTGCCGCTTTTGCTTCAGGCGGACCTCGATGCTGTTTTGCTGGACGAACCTATGAATGCTGAATGGACTGGACTGTTACGGATCAGCAGTCGCGTGGTGCCTGTTTTAAGAACACATCATCCCTTGTTGAAGGCGGGTAAGTCTTTGAGTCCCAAGGATGTACAGGCTTTGGATTGGATTTTGCCAACGTTAGCGGTTTCTTGGCACCGGGCGTTCCAGGACTGGACGGCCAAGGTCGGCATGGAAGCGCCTGCGCGCATTTGGAAGATCCCCGCCGGGCACGGTCTGAGTACAGTAGTGGCCCAATCAGATGCCGTGGCCTGCTTGCCAGCGGCTCAGGCGTCTTTTATGCAGCAGGCTGGAGTGGTGAGGCCGATTGAACTAGCAGGTGACTCAGGCATTGATGTCCCTGCATTCTTGCTCCCGGGCCCCCATGTTCGGGGTGACCCGGCGCTGCACCAAACCTTGGTTCAATTTGCTCAGTTTCTGGGGAGCAGAGAAGCTGCTTACGGAGAGTAAAGATATGGCGGATAGAAGTATTTCCCCCCAACTTCCTCCCTTGTCGCGTCGTATTCGTTTGCGACATCTGGAGTTGCTGGCAGCATTGGGGGAGCATGGCAGCCTGAAGCACGCGGCAGAAATGATGGGCATGAGCCAGCCGGCGGCCAGCAAACTTTTGCTGGAGGCCGAGTCCTTGGTCGGTGCCACTTTGTATGAACGCAGTAATCGTGGAGTACTACCCACTGCAGCCGGTGCGGCCTTGGTGCTGCGTGCTCAGCGCTTTCTGGGGCTAGTTGATGGTTTGGGCGAAGAGGTTCAGGTCGCCCAGCAAGGTGCAAAGGGACGGGTTCGTGTGGGGGTGTCGCCAGCCTGCGGGGCGGTGATTCCGGGAGCCTTGGCCGCCATGCGGGCGGCTGCTCAGGATGTGGTTTTGCGTATCGAGGAGGGTAGCAGCGCCAGTTTATTGGAGCGTTTGCGGGATGGGCGCCTGGATTGTGTCTTGGGTCGGGTGCTGGATAGCCAGGACCTGGAAGACTTTGACACTCTGCATTTGTATAACGAATCTATTGTGATGGTGGCCGAGCCGCAGCACCCTATTTTTTCCAAATCAACGGTGGATTGGGAAGATGCCCTGAGCTATGAATGGGTCCTGCCCCCTCAAGGTGCTCCTTTGCGTCGTACTTTGGCTTTCTGGTTGGCCCGTCAGGGCTTTCAGGAGCCTCGCTGTCTGTTGGAGTCGACCTTGACCTTGGCGAACCTGGCGGTGCTACGCGAGAACCAGGCATTGGTTTTGCTGGGTTCTATTTCAGCCCGACAATTCAGCGAACAGGGCGTCGTGCGAGTAGTCCCCTTGCCTTTCGACGGAATTGCATTGCCGTCCGTTTCCTTATTCTTGCCGCAGGACGACTATGCGCATGAGCCAGTGGATATTTTTATTCGGGCCTTGGAACAACATGTGCGTGAGACCCTGGCCTAGTAGCGGGCTTTGATCGTATTTGAACCATAAAAAACGCCTGCTATTGAGCAGGCGTTTTTTGTACGGCTGAAAGCTGGTTTGCAAGCGGGTTTAGCCCTTCACACGCACAATCTTCTGAACCTGCGGTACGTGACGGATGGCGCGAATCACGCGTGCCAGGTGGGTACGGCTATCAACCTGAACGGTCAGGTGCAACACGGAGGTCGCAGCCGATTCGTCCGGCATGGAAATATGCAGGATGTTGGAGTCGGCATCGGTAATTTCAGCAGCCAGACGGCCAAGAACACCACGCTCGTTGATCGCAGTGACATCCAGACGGGTGGACAGGTGGCGGGCGGTATTGCTGTCCCACATGACAGGAACCCAACGTTCGGGCTCTTTGGCCTGGGCGCGTTGTGCCACCGCACACTCAGCCATATGAACAACCAAACCGTGACCCAGACGGATGCCGCCAATAATGGCGTCACCGGGCAGGGGGCCACAGCACGGTGCCAGCTGTACAGCCTGACCTTCGTTACCGTGAATCAGAATCGGTGCAGAAGTGTTGGCGTTAATTTCGTCAAACTCGGCCGCAGTGGTTTCCAGCAAGGGGTTTTCTGGAGCAAAGCGGCGCGCCACGACGGCGGCCAAACGTTTGCCCAAGCCAATATCGGCCAGAATTTCTTCACGGGATGCGGCGCCCGAACCCTTGGCCAGTTTGTCCCAGTTGGGATCGTCGTCGGTGGCATGTGGCAGGCTTAGCTGGTCAAAGGCTTGATCCAGCAGACGGCGGCCAAAAGCCACGGATTCTTCGTATTTAACCGTGCGCAGGTAATGGCGGATTTCCGAACGGGCGCGGCCCGAACGGACATAGTTCAGCCACTGAGCGCTTGGGCGAGCGGCGGGGGAGGTAATGATCTCTACCGAGTCACCGCTTTTCAGCTCGGTGCGCAGTGGGGCAAACTCGCCATTGATTTTGGAAGCAACAGCGTGATTGCCGATATCGGTATGGATGCTGTAGGCAAAGTCCACCGGAGTCGCACCACGAGGCAGGGAAATAATCTTGCCTTTGGGCGTATGGACGTAAACGGCATCGGGGAACAGGTCAACTTTGACGTGTTCCAGGAATTCTGTGGAGTCGCCTGTCTGGCTTTGGATATCCAGCAAGGATTGCAGCCAGCGGTGTGTGCGCTTTTGCAGATCGTTCAGGGTGACGTCGTCTTCTTTGTACAGCCAATGAGAGGCCACGCCTTCTTCTGCCACGTGGTCCATTTCGCGGGTGCGGAACTGGAACTCGACAGGGGTGCCGTAGGGGCCAATCAAGGTAGTGTGCAGGGACTGGTAGCCATTCACTTTGGGGATGGCAATGTAGTCCTTGAATTTGCCCGGTACGGGGCGATACAGCTGGTGCAGCGTACCCAAGGACAAATAGCACTCGGGCAGGGTATGCACAATGACGCGAAAGCCATAAATATCCAGCACGTCCGAAAAGGACTTCTTCTGCTCGACCATCTTGCAGAAAATACTGTAGAGCGACTTCTCACGGCCGGAAATTTCGGCATCAATTCCGGCAGCAGGCAGGGCGATCTTGACGGCTTCGGTGATCTTGCCCAGCACTTCACGGCGATTGCCACGCGCTGCCAGCAAGGCCTTGTGCAGCACCTTGTAGCGATTGGGGTAGATAGCCTTGAAGCAGCGATCCTGCAGCTCGCGGAACAGGGCGTTCAGGCCCAGGCGATGCGCGATCGGAGCGTAAATATCCAGCGTTTCCTGGGCGACGCGGCGGCGTTTTTCCGGCTTGACCGCATCCAGGGTGCGCATATTGTGCAAGCGGTCGGCCAGCTTGATCAGAATCACGCGCACGTCACGCGACATGGCCAGCAGCATCTTGCGGAAGCTGTCGGCCTGTTGCTGTGTCTTGGTAGCAAACTCCAGGCGTTCCAGCTTGGACAGGCCGTCCACAATCTCGGCCACATCGGTCCCGAACTTCTCAGCCAGTTCCTGCTTGGTGACGTCCTGATCTTCGATCACGTCATGCAGCAGGGCCGACATCAAGGCATCGGTATCCAGCTTCCAGCCCGCACAGATTTCCGTGACGGCAATGGGGTGCGAGATATAGGGCTCGCCACTGGCGCGAAACTGCCCCAGATGGGCCTGATCGGAGAAACGATAGGCCTCCCGTACCCGTTCCACATCTTTCGGGTCCAGGTACTGCGAGATGATCTTGTGTAGCGGAGCCAGTGAGGCAATAGGAGGACTGGCACTTTCCTGAGCAGCTTGTGCCAGTGCCGGGGTGTTCTTGTCTTTAGGCTTGCGACGACCTAGCCGTGAACCTTTTTTAAGGACGGCCAACAGCCCAGACGATGCGCCCCGTAAACCAGAAAATGCCATACTGTGCTCCGCCTGTGCCTATCAGGTAGGAACTTTGCGCAGCATTTCCAGACCGGTCGCGCCGGAGGCGATTTCTCGCAGGGCGGTAACCGTAGGCTTGTTCTTGCTTTCCAGGCGTGGTTCGTGGCCTTGAGCCAGTTCGCGCGCACGGTAGGCGGCTGCCAAGGTGAGCTTAAAGCGATTGGGGACTTGCTCCAGGCAGTCCTCGATAGTGATGCGAGCCATAGTAGACCTGTTATCAAAAAGTAATAAGAAGGAGATCAGCCCTGATTCAGCAGGGCATCTGCGCCTAATTGTTGAAAGAGTTGGCGATGCCGTACTGACTGAGTGGCAGTGCGCAAACGACTGGCCTGCACAATACTCAATAGCTGCTGTAATGCCGTATCAAAATCCTCATTGATAATAGCATATTGACAGTCATGAACATGGGCGATTTCGTGCTCGGCAGCCTCGAGGCGGCGGGCGATGATCTCTTCGCTATCTTGTCCACGTTTGCGCAAACGGGCCTGCAAGGTGGGCAAGGAGGGCGGCAGAATGAAAATGCCGACGGCTTCGGGGAAATGTTCACGCGCCAGGCGGGCGCCTTGCCAGTCAATTTCCAGCAACACATCACGGCCTGCATTCAGGGCTTTCTGAATGGGTTCGCGGGGCGTGCCGTAGTAGTTGTCATGCACCTTGGCCCATTCCAGCATGGCGTTTTCTGCGACCATGTTTTCAAAACGCGCTTTGTCCACAAAGAAGTAGTGCTGGCCGTCGCTCTCGCCGGGACGGGGGGCACGTGTAGTGGCCGAGATGGACAGCATGATGTTGGAATCGTTGGCCAGAAGGGCGTTGACCAGACTGGATTTACCCGCCCCGCTGGGGGCGACAACCATAAAGACGGTGCCAGGATAGCTCGTGGACATGGAGAGCAGACTCTAGAAGTAGATTTTTATAAAAGAATTAATTGCTGCTTGGGTCGGTTTGCCCAAACTCATTCAAAACGGCCAGGATGCTGGCCTGGTCCGCGCACAGAAAGACCACCGTGTCATTGGGATTCATGGAGAACAAAACGTCTTCCACTTCCTGCGGGGCATCTTCGGGCTGGGCAATGGCCATCACGTGCACATCGCCACCGGCTTCGAATTGCTCGGGCGGGACAATATGGGCGACCGCATCCAGATCAGGCTCGCTGATGGCCAGATAGGCCCAGACCTTGTGCTCCTCTTCCAAGGTGATCTCAAGCACATAGGCCGAGTCAGTCTGCTCGATGATTTGGCTTTGAATTTGCATAATGAAAAGAGTGTGTCAGCTAAAAGACAAGGTAGCGGTAACGGGAGCGTGATCCGAGGGCTGCTCATTGGCGCGCGGCTCGCGGTCAATATCGCAGGCCGTGCAACGGGACTTGAGCTCATCAGACAACAAGGCGTGATCAATACGCAGCCCCGCATCGCGACGGAATGCAAAACGACGATAGTCCCACCAGGTAAAGGGGCTGCCGCTTTGCTCAAACAGACGGTAGGCATCGTGCAGGCCCAGTGCCAGCAAACGCTCGAACGCAGCGCGCTCGGGCGGGGATACCAGAACATCGACTCCCCATTTGACCGGGTCGTAAACGTCCTGGTCGGCTGGGGCAATATTATAGTCGCCCAGAATGGCTAGACGGGAATACTGCTGCAATTCTTTTTCCAGCCAGTCGTGCAAGGCGGCAAACCATTCCAGCTTGTAGGTGTACTTTTCGCTTTCCAGCGATTGCCCGTTGGGGCAGTAGGCACAGATAACACGCACCGGGCCATCAGGCGAGGGGTACGTGGCGGCCAGCAAACGCTGCTGCGGGTCTTCGTAGTTGGGTAGATTGCGTTGCACATCCGTGCCAGGCTCACGCGAAATCAGGGCCACGCCGTTGTAGGTTTTCTGACCCGCCCAGTGAGCGTGATAACCCATTTCCTGAAAAGCCTCCAAGGGAAAACGCTCGTCGGGCAGTTTGAGCTCTTGCAGACACAGCACGTCTACGGGGTTGGCCTTGAGCCAGTCCAGAACTTGGGGAAGACGGACGTTCAGGGAGTTCACGTTCCAGGTGGTGAGTTTCATGGTGTCAGACAATCTCGGTAAATCAGAGAAAGCCGCTTGTACAGGGCTTTGCCGATAAAGGTAGTGCAGAGGCGGCCATCAGCGTGTTGGAAACGGGCAGGATGGCGTTTAGCGTGCGCGAATGCCGCCATCATATCAGCGCTAGCCAGGGACTGGTTTTAAAGCCAGCGCAACCGACAGGATGAAAATGGCCGATGAGCCTGGGTTTTGTTCTAGGTCGTAGTGAAAAACAGACATTTTCAGACAATAAATTTGTCCTCAAACTATCTGCATGTAACAGCCATAAAGTCAGGCGGCAAGACCCAAAGCGCGCTTGGGGCAGATTGATGTTTTTAGGGCACGAAAAAGAGGGTTTTTTGCGCAGATCACGCGCCTGCTTGTGTTAAATTGCAGGCCAAGTTGGAACGGTGGGCCAAAACCGATGGAAGGGCTTGGCCGCAGCGCGTAGTACAAGGATTTGATATGCAGGAAAAGGGAATAAAAAAATCGCCGTAATGGCGACTTTTTCTGTGTGCTCAAAACCGGAAAGAAGGCCAGTTTTGTCTGTCTTGAATGCAAGCAAGATGGAGGCGTGTGCTGGAATCGAACCAACCTGAACGGATTTGCAGTCCGTCACATAGCCAATCTGTCACCACGCCTTTTGTTTTGTCCTGGGACATGTAGAATTATGCCCAAGGACGTAGGGAAAAGCAAGTGTCACATGACGGGACGTGAAACACGGTACGATCTGCTGCGCAAAAGCGACTGACGTCCCTCCCTTTTTTTGCCGCCCCTGCGGCACTCCCTTGTATTAAGGACATGGCATGCAATATCAATTCCCCATTGTGATCATCGATGAGGATTTTCGTTCTGAAAATGCGTCTGGTCTGAGCATTCGTGTATTAGCAGATGCGATCGAGGCCGAAGGCTTCGAGGTGTTGGGAACCACCAGTTATGGCGATCTGAGTCAATTTGCCCAGCAGCAAAGTCGTGCCAGCGCGTTTATTTTGTCCATCGATGATGAGGAGTTCACGCAAGATGGAGACAGCGCCCCGGCGCTGGTCAATCTACGTGCCTTTATTCGGGCTGTGCGTCGTCGCAATACCGATGTGCCTATTTATGTGTATGGCGAGACTAAAACGGCTCGTCATATGCCAAACGATATCTTGCGCGAGCTGCAAGGCGTCATTCACATGTTCGAGGATACGCCCGAGTTCGTGGCGCGCCACATCGTGCGTGAAGCGCGCAGTTATGTGGAAGGCGTCAAGCCTCCATTTCTGAAAGCCTTGCTCGATTACGCCGAGGATGGCTCGTATTCATGGCATTGCCCCGGTCATTCCGGCGGCGTAGCCTTTCTGAAAAGCCCGGTCGGGCAGATTTTTCACCAGTTTTTTGGCGAGAACATGCTGCGTGCCGACGTCTGCAATGCCGTTGAAGAACTGGGCCAACTGCTGGATCACAACGGGGCCATTGGTGCCAGCGAACGCAATGCCGCGCGTATTTTCAACGCTGATCACTGCTTTTTCGTGACCAACGGCACCAGCACCAGCAACAAGATTGTCTGGCACCATGCCGTGGCTCCGGGCGATGTGGTGGTCGTGGACCGTAACTGCCACAAATCCATCCTGCACAGCATTGTGATGACGGGGGCTATCCCCGTGTTTCTGCGTCCTACGCGTAACCACTTCGGGATTATTGGCCCGATTGCGCGCAGCGAATTTGATATCGAGACCATTCGCGAGAAGATCCGCAAGCACCCCTTGCTCTCGCATCTGGATGCCGATACGGTCAAACCTCGTGTGCTGACGCTGACCCAGTCCACCTACGACGGCATTATTTACGACACCCAGGTGATCAAGAATGCCGTGGATGGTTACGTGGAAGTGCTGCATTTTGATGAAGCCTGGATTCCGCACGCGGCTTTCCATCCCTTCTATGGTCAGTTTCACGCCATGGGCAAGAACCGTCCGCGTCCGCAAGAAACCATGGTGTTCTCCACCCAGTCCACGCACAAGCTGCTAGCCGGTTTGAGCCAGGCCAGCCACGTGCTGGCACAGGACTCGGTCACTCGTAGCCTGGATCGTCATTTGTTCAATGAAGCCTATCTGATGCACACCAGCACCAGCCCGCAGTACGCGATTATTGCGTCTTGCGACGTGGCCGCTGCCATGATGGAGCCACCCGGTGGTCGTGTGCTGGTTGAGGAAAGCATTATTGAAGCTCTGGATTTCCGCCGTGCCATGCGCAAGGTCGAATCGCAGTTTGACGAAGACGATTGGTGGTTCAAGGTCTGGGGCCCGCCAACACTGGCAGAAGACGGTGTGGGCAAGCCTGAGGACTGGATCATTACGGACGATGCGGAGCATAGCGAGTGGCACGGTTTCGGCCCGCTGGCTGATGGCTTCAATATGCTGGATCCGATCAAGGCCACGATTGTTACCCCCGGCCTGGATCTGACAGGCACATTTGGTGAAACCGGCATTCCGGCTTCTATCGTGACCAAGTTTCTGGCGCAACGTGGCGTGATTGTGGAGAAGATTGGCCTGTACAGCTTCTTCATCATGTTCACCATCGGCATTACCAAAGGCCGCTGGAACTCTCTGGTCACAGCGCTACAGCAGTTCAAGGACGATTACGACCGCAACTTGCCTGTCTGGCGTGTTCTGCCGCAGTTTGCGCGCCAGTATCCTTGTTACGAGGAAATGGGCTTGCGCGATTTGTGCCAGCATGTGCACCAGTTGTACGCCAAGCACGACATTGCCCGTTTGATGACCGATATGTACCTGTCGGATGTGGTGCCTGTCATGCGTCCGGCTGATGCTTTTGCCTGCATTGCGCAGCGTCGTACGGAACGGGTCGAGATTGATCAGCTGGAAGGTCGCGTGACTACCAACTTGATCACACCTTATCCCCCCGGTATCCCGCTCCTGATTCCTGGTGAAGCCTTTAACAAGACGATTGTGGATTTCCTGAAGTTCTCGCGTGAACTGCATCGCCAGTGTCCGGGCTTTGGTACGGATATCCACGGTTTTGTGGAAGAGGTGGATGCCTCCGGTCAGAAGCGTTACTACGTGGACTGCGTGGCACAGTAAAGCAGTTTGCTATCCAGGGCCGGGGCAGGGCATCGGCCTTTGGGTAGAGCAGTGAAGCAAGCGGGCCTGATGAGGGATGTTCAGGGTTCTGGAAGACTTCCAGACTTGAAGTGTCTGTCATCAGGCCCGTTTTTTTATGGGCTGTCTATCTGCCACGAATCCTTGCGACAGGTTCGTGTTGCAGAGGCTTGTTACAGACTTTGCGCTGTGCGCAAGGCACATTCCAGCAGCCGTGAAGTCAGTGCTTGGGGATCACGGTCTGCCCGCAAGATCGCCACAACCCGGCGTTGCAGGGCAGGTTGCTCAATCGGGTATTTATGCAGATTGTGCTCGTGCAGCAGATTGTCAGGAATGCGGCTCGGCAAGATACAGTCCCCCAATCCTGACGCTACCAGTCGCAACATGGCATCTATGGTTTCGACCTCCGCCACAAATTCGGGGTGCAGGCCGCTGCTGTGAATCATGCGGCGCAGGGCGTAACGGGGCGGAAAACCGATCAGGCGCAAGGCCTGGTGGCTTAAATCTGCACTCGGAAGAGGCTCCAGCTTGGCAGAGATGCGGCACATTTGGTCGTCAAACAGGGTGTGCGAGATCAAGCCGCCACAGTCCACCGCCGAGTCATATACAAAACCCACATCGGCTTTGCCGCTTTCCACCAAAGCCACTACCTCGGGCGAGCTGCGTCCCAATAAGGACAGATTCACGCCAGGGTGGGCACTCATGAATGCGGCAGCGACATCGGACATGAAGTAGTAGCTCAGAGTATGGACGGTGGCCAGCCGCACAGTACCTGAATTGACGCCGTGCTCCTGACGCACGGCATGGATGGCGCTGTCAATACGGCTATAGGCCGGTTCGATTGCTTGGCGCAGCAGCTCGCCCGCATCATTCAGGCTGACTCCGCGCCCGGTACGGGTAAACAGGGTTTGGCCCAGGCTTTGTTCCAGCGAGCTTAATTGTTTGCTCAGGCTGGATTGGCTTTGTCCCAAATCATCAGCCGCTTTGCTGACCGAGCCTAATTGTGCAATGCGTAAAAAACAGCGCAAGGAGCGATCCAGATGATCGGTGGGGCGGGAATCGTGCATGCCATTGTCTCTTTATTGTTGTACTCAAATGGGTGAAAAATGAGTTTTCAAGGGTGCCTGGGGTCTAGGCGAGCCGTAAGATATTCAGGGCAGTTATTTTGGCTTGAATTGTCTATGAAAAGTCTTGTTTTGAATTGCCTTTATTTTGTTCTAACGTCGCCTAATTTGCATCCATAATGCGCCCATATTATGGCCAAAATTGATTTGTGGTCTAATCATTGATATAATAAAGAAATCGGGGCGCTAAGGGCAGCGCCCCCTGTCGATATTGAGCAGGAGTTATTCGTGAGCAAATCGAAACCAGTACGTCGTAAACAGGCCTTTGAGGTTGAGCCCCTGAATTGGGTGGCTCCCAAGAAAGCAGTCGTAGAAACCGATCAGGAAGCCAAAGTGGACGCGTCCAGCGACCAGGCTCAGGACAGCTAAGTTCTGACTGAAGGGTTAAAAAGCGCAAGCCTTGCAGCTTGCGCTTTTTTTATGCCTGCCTGTCTTGTATCAGGACCAGCGGCGATGGGCTTGGGTGGCCGGCAGATGCCCTTGCTCCAGCAGTTGCAGGCTGGCCTCTTCAAAGCGGTTCCAGGTGGCCAGAGCCAGTTGTGACCCTGTGCTGACACGGCGTACACCGATGGCGGCCAAATCGGGCACGTTCAGTCCCGGATGAATCAGCAGCACATTGACGGGCGTAGGTGCCAGTGCCTGGACCACTTGGGCAATATCGTCCAGCTCGCGTAATCCAGGGGCGTAGACCATATCGGCGCCTGCCTGGGCAAAGGCTTTTAGCCGGGTTATGGTTTGTCCCAGATCCAGCGCGTCAATCAGCAGGCCTTCGCTGCGTCCTATTAACAGAACGTCCTCGCCACTGTTGAGAATCGCTTGCTTGGCAGCCTGTATGCGGGCCACAGCCAACTCAAGGTCATACAGTTCGTCGCCATGGCGATCTTCAATGGACAAGCCTGCAATGCCGGTTTCAATGGCCAGGCGGACGTTTTCGGCGACCTGTTCCGGCTCATCGGCAAAGCCATTTTCAAAGTCGGCGTTCAGTGGCAGATTCGTGCTGGCCGCCAGTTCTCGCAAATGCGCCAACAGGGCATCCCGGCCCACCTCAAAATCTTCCAATCCCTTTGACCAGGCAAACGCAGCGCTGCTGCTGGCAATTGCCTGTGCACCCAGTCGTTCCAGACGCTTGGCTCCACCTATGTCCCAGGGGTTGGGCAAAATCAGTAAGCCACTTTCATGCAAGGCTCGAAAACGGCGTCGTTTTTCCTGTGTGCTGACGTTCATGCGGGACTCCTGAGAATAAAAAACGCAAACCGGAGTTTGCGTTTTGATGCCTGGCCGCGTTTTATTTTTTCTTGGCTTTCTTGCGGATCACCAGAACGGGGATTTCCGAGTAGGTCAGAACGTGCTGGGTTTCGCTGCCCAAGAGCAGGCGCTTGTAGCCCTTGCGGCCATGCGAGGACATGACGATCAGGTCAGCTTTCTGCTTTTCAGCGGTAGAAATAATGGCATCGGCCACCAGTTCGGACTTCACCACCAAGCCCTTGACCGAGACACCAATGTCTTTACCGGCCTGCTTGACGGCGGCCAGCTCGGATTGGGCGTGCTCTACCCAGGAGGCTTCGATACGGCTATCGAGCTTCTGGTCGATAATGGGGCCGCCCTCCAGGTAGCTTTGGCGATAGCGCGGAATGACGCGCAGGGCCAGCAATTTGGCGCCGCTGGTCTTGGCCAGATTCAGGGCATGGGTGACAGCGTGGGCGGACAGTTCTGAGCCGTCGGTACATACCAGGATACGCTCGTACATGAGGGGGAATCCTATAAAAAGGGTTATCAAGAACGTGTCTTGTGGGTAAGGTATCAAACCATACTGCGAATTACGGTCTTTGTGTCTGCTTTATGGTTTTCCATGGCAGCCGTGTATATTCGAGTGGACGTTTTTGTCAGCTTGGCTTTTTTATGCTGGTCATCATATCCCAATGGGATTGAGGGAGATTCATATGAAAGAAGTGGTTGTAGTCCAGGCATGCCGTACCGCGATTGGTGATTTTGGTGGTGGACTGAAGAATGTGTCGCCAATCGAAATGGGAGCCACGGTATTGCGCGCGGTACTGGACAGAAGTGGCGTATCGGCGGCAGACGTTCAGCATGTAGTGATGGGGCAGGTTATTCAAACCGAGCCGCGCGATATGTACTTGTCGCGTGTGGCTTCGGTGCAGGCGGGCGTGGGCCACGGAACACCGGCCATGAACGTCAACCGTTTGTGCGGTTCTGGTCTGCAAGCCATTGTGTCGGCCGCGCAGGGCATTCTGGTCGGTGATGCCAAGGTGGCTTTGGCAGGCGGAGCAGAAAGCATGAGCCGTGCGCCCTATATGTCCAGTGCTCATCGCTGGGGCGCTCGCATGGGGGACTCGGTCATGATGGATATGATGACTGGCGCACTGACGGATCCTTTTGATCGCGTTCATATGGGCATTACGGCCGAAAATGTGGCCCGCCAATACGGCGTGACCCGAGCCGATCAGGACGAGCTGGCATTGGAATCGCACCAGCGTGCCCGTCGCGCGATCGAGCAGGGCTATTTTAAAGAGCAGATCGTGCCCATTATCCAGAAAAGCCGTAAGGGCGAGATCGTGTTTGATCAGGACGAGCACGTACGTCTGGACGCCACGATGGAAAACTTTACCGGCCTGAAACCTGTGTTCATGCCTGAAGGCGGCAGTGTTACGGCAGGTAATGCCTCGGGCCTGAATGACGGTGCAGCCGCTGTCTTGCTGATGTGCGCGGAAGAAGCTCGCCAGCGTGGGCTGAAGCCCTTGGCCAAGCTGGTGTCCTGGGGGCATGCCGGGGTGGATCCCAGCATTATGGGTATTGGGCCTGTGCCAGCCAGCCGTCTGGCACTGGAGCGCGCCGGTTTGAGCGTGTCGGATCTGGATGTGATCGAGTCCAACGAAGCTTTTGCCGCCCAAGCGTGCGCAGTCGTGCGTGAACTGGGTCTGGATCCGGCACGTGTGAACCCCAATGGTAGTGGTATCAGCCTGGGCCACCCTATTGGCGCGACCGGCGCCGCTATTACAGTCAAGGCCTTGCATGAACTGCAGCGTGTCCAAGGTCGTTACGCGCTGGTCACCATGTGTATTGGTGGTGGGCAGGGGATTGCGGCGATTTTCGAGCGCCCTTGAACCTTGCTGATTATTTCTCTTTAAGCTTCGTTTAGAGAGCAGGAAAGCCGGAAGTGCTACGAGTCACTTTCCGGCTTTTTTTCGGCATATACAAGTAAATCTTATAAAAACGCCGACTTGATTATTTGTTTTTGTAGTGGACCTTCGTATCCAGCCAATTGCATTGAATTGTTTTAAAAGTAATGCATGGCTTGGGTGACTGAGCATGAAGCCCTTGTTTTTTCTCATCGGAATAAAACGGAATAAAAGGAGGTTCATATGCAAGAAGTCGTTCTGGTTCAGGCTTGTCGAACCGCTTTTGGTAATTTTGGTGGCTCGTTACGGAATGTGCCCCCCATTGAGATGGGGGCGGCGGTCATGCAGGAAGTGTTGGGCAGAAGTGGAGTATCTGCCTCGGAGGTGGAGCAGGTAGTGATGGGGCAGGTGGTGCTGACCGAGCCCCAGGATGTCTATGTGGCGCGTGCAGCCTCCATGAAAGCAGGAGTGGCTCATGAGGCGGTTGCCATGAATGTGAACCGCTTATGTGCATCCGGTTTGCAGGCCATTATTTCGGCAGCGCAAGCGATTGTATTGGGTGAGGCTCGGGTGGCCTTGGCCGGCGGTGTTGAAAGTACCAGTCGAATGCCTTATCTGGCGCCAAGCCAGCGCTGGGGGAGTCGCATGGGCAGTGTGGCCTTGGTAGATGTCTTGTCGGAGATTTTCATCAGTCCTTTGACTCGGGAGCATGTGGGGGTGACGGGGGAGAATGTCGCCAGAAAATACGGTGTGTCCCGCTGTGAGCAAGATCAGTTGGCCCTGGAGTCGCACCGTAGAGCGGCTCGTGCCATTGAAAATGGGTACTTTAAGGAGCAGATCGTCCCGCTGGCGGCCCACGATGGGAGCATCTTCGAGCAGGATGAGCATGTTCGGCATGATGGCAGTCTGGAGCAGCTTGCCGCCTTGAAGCCTATTTTCCAGAGCGACGGGGGGACGGTGACGGCCGGTAATATCTTGGGCCTGGCGGATGCGGCGGCGGTGGTGCTGATGATGGAAGAGGGGCAGGCACGCCGTCAAGGCTTGAAGCCCCTGGGCAAGCTGCGCTCATGGGCGCATGCGGGCGTGGACCCTCAATTTGCGGGAATGGGGCCGGTGCCATCGACTCGCTTGGCGCTCAAGCGGGCGGGACTGACGGTAGCCGATATTGATGTGATCGAGTCCAATGAGGCGTTTGCAGCACAGGTGTGCGCCGTTGCCAAAGAATTGGATTTTGATCCGGAGCGAGTCAATCCAAATGGCGGCAGCATTAGCATGGGGCATCCTTTGGGGGCGACAGGAGCGGCACTGGTAGTCAAGGCCTTGCATGAGTTGCAGCGCATCCAGGGGCGGTATGCTCTGGTCACCATGTGTCATGGCGGTAGCGAGGGAGTAGCCATGATTATCGAACGTCAGTGAGCCGTTCCCCATCAAGTGATCGCTGTTATGATGGCGCCTTGCTAAAAAACGCCGGAAGTGGCGCAATGCCGCCTTCCGGCGCTGTTTTCTCTGTCGTCAGGCCATATCCAGGTTCAGGATTATGTGGGGTGCCACGTTGCTCCCGTGTGAGCCGGGCCGCCTGACTGCTTTGCAAGGAAGAGTTTCATGGCTGGTGAGCAGGGGGACGATAGTCCTACGTTGTCGGAAAGCGAAGGGATCCGTTATCTGCACTTTGGAACGGAGTGGATTCAAGGCGCCATGCGTATTCGCAAGCCCGCTGAATTGGTCTTGGCCTACACACAACAAATGATGGCCTGGCTGCTATTTATGGAAGACCCCAAACCCGAGCACAAACTGGCTATTCTGGGGCTGGGGGCGGGTTCCCTGCTGCGTTTCTGCCTGAAGCAGACCAGCAGTCAGGTACAGACGGTGGAGTGGAATCCGTCGGTGATTGGCATGTGCAATGCTTTCTTCCGGCTGCCGCGCAGCCCACGGTCTCTGATTGATCAGGCTGACGCCGGTGTCTGGGTACAGGATAGCGATCAGCACAGTCAGTATCGCGCCTTGATGGTGGACTTGTACGACGCGCATGCCGAAGGCCCAGTACGTGACAGTCTGGAGTTCTATCAGGATTGCCGCGCGGTTCTGGATGATGAAGGCATCATGACGGTGAATCTTTTTGGTGCCCATCCCAGCTTCAAACATAATATTGACAACATTCGTGAAGCCTTTAATGGCAAAGTATTGCTCTTGCCTGAAATGGACGAGGGCAATCAGGTGGTTCTGGCCTTCAAAGGCAGCACGCTGGAGATGACAGCCGGAGAGCTGCTGAGTCGGGCCGAACAAGTGCAGGCCGATTATGGTTTGCCGGCTACACGTTGGGCCAGGGAACTGCTCTCGTTCCGTCGCCAGATGCAGGACCAGTAGGGGAGCGGGGCAGGGATTACCTGAAGGGTCAAAGTCCTGTCGTTCGCGTTAGACTAAACACCTAAAATTTTCGTTTTTTTGCATCTAAGGAGTATTGGATGAAACTGATCAGATCGGTGCATCAGGTGGCGGCCGCTTTGGCTTGTGTAGGATTGATGTCGGGCGCTGCAGTTCATGCGCAATCTGTATCGGTATCGTCGATTGTGGAACATCCGGCTCTGGACGCCATTAAGGATGGAGTACACAAAGCGCTGACCGATGCTGGTTATAACGAAGCCTCCGGCTTCAAATGGCAGTTTCAGACCGCCCAGGGCAATCCGGCGATTGCCGCTCAGATCGCTCGTAAATTCGTCGGTGACAAGGCTGACGTGATTGTGGCCATTTCCACTCCTTCGGCGCAGGCCGTGGTGTCGGCAACCAAGACTATCCCTGTGGTGTATTCGGCCGTGACCGATCCTGTGGTGGCACACCTGGTGCCCAGCATGGCACCGTCGGGCACCAACGTGACAGGCGTGTCCGATGCGCTGGCACTGGAAGCCCAGGTTGATCTGATCAAGAAAGTCGTGCCTGATGCCAAGCGCGTGGGTATGGTTTACAACCCTGGCGAAGCCAACTCCGCCGTGGTCGTTAAAGAAATGAAAGAATTGCTGCCCAAGCACGGCATGACGCTGGTGGAAGCCACCGCGCCTCGTACCGTGGACGTGGGGGCGGCTGCTCGTAGCCTGGTGGGCAAGGTCGATGTGATCTACACCAATACCGACAATAACGTGGTGTCGGCCTACGAGTCCCTGGTAAAAGTGGGCGTGGACGCCAAAGTGCCTTTGATCGCTTCGGACACCGACAGTGTGGCCCGTGGTGCTATCGCAGCTCTGGGCGTGAACTACTACAACCTGGGTCTGCAGACCGGTCAACAGGTCATCCGTATTCTGAAGGGTGAAAAACCCGGTGATATGGCTTCTGAAACCAGCAGCAATCTGGAACTGTATGTCAATCCGGGCGCTGCCAAGCGCCAAGGCGTTTCGCTTAACGAGGACTTCGTGAAGTCCGCAACAAAAATCGTCGAATAAGCCTGATTTGACTGCTTCTTGCAGGTGGGTTGCCACAAGCTGCCCGCCTGTTTCTTTTGTATCCTAGACGTCCAACAATATGTCTATTTATTCAATGTGGGGGGCCCTGGAGATTGGTCTGATTTTCGGACTGGTTGCTCTGGGTGTTCTGATTTCTTTTCGCATCCTGCGATTTCCTGACCTGACGGTCGATGGTAGTTTTCCTTTGGGTGGGGCGGTTGCCGCCATCCTGATCAGCCAGGGCAATGATCCTTTCCTGGCGACGGTAGTGGCCACTTTTGCTGGTGCCATTGCTGGCACGATTACTGGCTGGTTGAACGTACGCCTGAAAATCATGGATCTGCTGGCCAGTATCCTGATGATGATCGCCTTGTATTCCATCAACCTGCGCATCATGGGCCGTCCCAATGTGCCCCTGATCATGGAGCCGACGGTCTTCACGATTCTGCAGCCCGAATCCATCGCTGACTATATTGCTCGTCCCTTGATGCTGATTGGTTTGGTAATCATTGCCAAACTGGCGCTGGATTGGTTCTTCGGTACGCAAACTGGCCTGGCCATGCGCGCTACCGGCGCCAATGCGCGTATGGCCCGTGCTCAAGGTGTGGCAACTGGCAATATGCTTTTGCTGGGCATGGCTATTTCCAATGCCCTGGTCGCCTTGGCCGGTGCCTTGTTTGCACAATCGCAGGGTGGGGCGGATATCTCCATGGGCATCGGGACCATCGTGATTGGTCTGGCTGCCGTGATTGTGGGTGAAAGCATCTTGCCCGCACGCAAACTGTTCTACGCCACCTTGGCCGTGGTGCTGGGTGCGATTCTGTACCGCTTCTTTATTGCTTTGGCTCTGAATGCCGATGTGATCGGCCTGAAAGCGCAGGACTTGAACCTGGTCACCGCTTTGCTGGTTACCGTGGCACTGGTGATTCCATTGCTCAAGAAAAAGCGTGCTCGTAAACAGAAGGGGGCCCAGTAATGTTAGAAGCAAAAGATCTGTCCCTGACATTTAATCCAGGTACGCCCATTGAAACCCGTGCCTTGCGCGGTTTGTCCCTGACCATTCCCGAAGGGCAGTTCGTGACCGTGATCGGTTCCAACGGTGCGGGCAAGTCTACTTTTCTGAATGCGATCTCGGGCGACCAGTCTGTTGATGATGGCCAAATCATGATCGACAAGGTAGACGTGACTCGCCGCCCGGTCTGGGAGCGAGCCAATTGGGTAGCACGTGTGTTTCAGGATCCGATGGCCGGTACCTGTGAAGATCTGACCATTGAAGAAAATATGGCGCTGGCCACCTGCCGTGGCAGCCGCCGTGGGCTGAGCCGTGCCGTGCGTCACTCCATGCGCGCTGAATTTGCAGAGCGTCTGGAAACCTTGGGTCTGGGTCTGGAAAACCGTCTGACAGACCGCATCGGTTTGTTGTCCGGTGGCCAACGTCAGGCCGTCAGCCTGTTGATGGCGGCCTTGCGTCCTTCCAAGATCTTGCTGCTGGACGAGCATACGGCTGCGCTGGACCCGCGTACGGCTGACTTTGTTTTGCAACTGACCAATCGTATTGTGCGTGAAGGTGGCCTGACCACCATGATGGTCACGCACAGTATGCGTCAGGCTCTGGATGTGGGTGATCGCACGGTCATGTTGCACCAGGGCAAGGTGGTGCTGGATGTCAGTGGTGAACAGCGTCAAGGCCTGGATGTGCGAGATCTGCTGGAGATGTTCGAGCGGGTTCGGGGTGAGACTTTAGCCGACGATAGTTTATTGCTAGGTTAGAAAGCACTATCCCGGATTTGGAAAACCGCGTGAACTCTAGGGGTTAAACGCGGTTTTTTTATATTCAAAAAACCCTAGGTATATGATAATACGTGTTCTTTTGGCATAGGCAGACAGCGGAGCGGGTGCAAGGGGGTAGCTGGCTAATCGTAGTCGCCAAATAATGGCAGGATCGAAATGAGTCTCATCGCAAATTTTCCTGTTTGATTTGCGCTTTTTCGACATATACTTGCTGCTTGTCCAAACCATACAATCCAGTCAGTTTAAGCGTTAAACTCCCATGCAACGCTTAGCTCAGGAGTTCTTCATGTCATTTCAAAGCTTGTTGGGTCGGCAGACTTTTCGTATTGCTGCCTTCTCTTCCTTGGTTCTGCTCGCCGCTTGCGGCAACAAAGAGCCTCAAGCTCCGGCCGGCGGGATGAAGGTCCCGGTCAGTGTGATTACCGTCCAACCGACTTCTACCGAGTTGTTCTCCGAGCTGCCTGGACGAGTCGAAGCAATTAAAGATGCACAAATCCGCGCCCGTGTTTCCGGGATTGTGGAAGAGATCAACTTTGAGCAGGGCGCTGATGTCAAACAAGACCAGCTCTTGTTTACCATTGACCCGGCTCCGTACCGTGCAGTTCGTAATCAAGCAGCAGCCCAGCTGAAAAACGCCCAGGCTGACGCACAAAGTGCCAAGCAATTGGCGCAGCGTTACGAGCGTCTGATCAAGGAAAATGCGGTTTCCCGCCAGGATTACGACAACGCCAAGGCCCGCGCCATGCAGGCCGATGCCGCCATTGCCGCTGCACAGGCGACCCTGGACAGCGCCAATATTGATCTGGGCTACACCAAGATTGTGTCGCCCGTGTCGGGCCGTATCGGCAAGTCCCTGGTTACCGAAGGTGCTCTGGTTTCTGCCGCCAACGCCACCCATATGGCCACCGTGCAGCAACTGGACCGTGTCTATATTGATGTGACGCGTTCCACCGCTGAGCTGACGCAACTGCGTCGTGCCATGGCTGCTGGTACGTTGAAGTCGGCTGGTGAAGGCCAGGCCAAAGCCAAGGCCGTGCTGGAAGATGGCTCCCTGTACGATCAAGATGGCGTTTTGCTGTTTAGCGGTGTCAGCGTGGATCCTTCCACCTCGCAAGTAACCTTGCGTGCCGTGTTCCCGAACCCTGATGAAATTCTCTTGCCCGGTATGTACGTACGCGTTCGTCTGGAACAAGGTGTGATTCCGGATGCCTTGCTGGTGCCCGCGCAGGCTGTTCAGTACACCTCGGATGGCGCTTCTAATATTTACGTGGTTCGTGAAGAGAAAGCCCAGTCTGTACCTGTCGTGTTGGGACCCGAAAGCGATGGTCAGTATGTAGTGGACAAAGGCCTGCAAGCCGGCGACCAGATCATTGTCGAAGGCTTCCAGAAGATTCGTCCCGGTGCCCCTGTCCAGACGATGCCTTGGAAGGGCAACAAGTCAGCCGCTGCACCTGCTCCTGATGCGGCCCCCGCACAGGAACCGGCCGCCGCTGCTGAGCCAAACGAAGCCAAGTCTAGCGAGTAAGCGACATGCCTCAGTTTTTTATTGAAAGGCCCATTTTTGCATGGGTCGTTGCCTTGGCGATCACGCTATTTGGCTTATTGGCTTTGCCCAATATGCCTGTAGCGCAGTATCCCGATGTGGCACCCCCTTCGGTCACCATCCGGGCGACCTACCCAGGTGCAACGGCGGAAGACGTTGCCAGTACGGTAGCCAGTGTGATCGAAGATCAGCTGAACGGTGCCAAAGGCCTGCTGTACTACGAGTCCGTCAGTGACTCCTACGGCTCGACCGAAATCACCGCCACGTTCCGTCCTGGTACCAATCCTGACATGGCTCAGGTGGACGTCCAGAACCGGGTCAGCAACATTACCGCGTCCTTGCCGACAGCGGTGATGGAGCAGGGCCTGCACGTGGAGCAGTCCAGTACCGGCTTTCTGCAAGTGGTGACCTTGTCCTCCACGGACGGCAGTCTGGATCAGACAGCTCTGGCTGACTACATCGAACGCAATATCAAGAACACGATTTCTCGTGTTCCTGGTGTGGCTCGCTTCCAGCTGTTTGCAGCCGGTCGCGCCATGCGTGTGTGGCTGGACCCTGCCAAGCTGGTCGGTTACCAGATGAGCCCAGCGGACGTGACCAACGCCATTCGTCAGCAAAACATGCTGGTGTCTGCCGGTATTCTGGGTGGCCCACCCAATCAGGACAGTCAGCGTGTGGCCGCACCCATTACGGTGAACGGTCAGTTGGCAACCGTGGAAGAGTTTGAAAACATCATTCTGCGCTCGCAGCCTGATGGCTCGACCGTGCGTATTAAAGACGTCGCTCGTGTGGAAGTGGGGGCGGACAACTACCAGTTTGGTGCCCGTCTGAACAGCAAGCCGACAGCGGCTTTTGCTATCTCCTTGTTGCCTGAGGCGAACGCGCTGGATACTGCCGCGGCAATTAAAGTCGAAATGGAGAAGTTGGCCGAGTTCTTCCCGGAAAACATCCGCTACGACATTCCTTACGACACCTCGCCCTACGTGGACAAGTCCATCACCCAGGTGGTTTACACCTTGCTGGAAGCCATGGTCTTGGTGTTCATCGTGATGTACGTGTTCCTGCAAAACGTGCGCTACACCCTGATCCCCGCACTGGTGGTGCCGGTGGCTATCTTGGGGGCTTTCGCGGTGATGCAGGTGCTGGGTATGTCAGTGAACGTGCTGACCATGTTCGCGATGGTGCTGGCCATTGGTATTTTGGTGGACGACGCGATCGTGGTGGTGGAGAACGTCGAACGTATCATGGTGGAAGACGGGCTCTCGCCTAAGGAAGCGACCAAGAAAGCCATGCCGCAAATTAGTGGCGCTATTGTGGGTATTACGCTGGTGCTGTCGGCCGTGTTCTTGCCCCTGGCATTCATGGCCGGTTCGGTGGGGGTGATTTACCGTCAGTTCTCGGTGGCCATGGCCGTGTCGATTGCCTTCTCCGGCTTTTTGGCACTGACCTTTACACCTGCCTTGTGCGCGACTTTGTTGAAACCTATCCCCAAGGGCCATCACGAAACCAAGCGTGGCTTCTTTGGCTGGTTCAACCGTGTCTTTACGCGTACCACTAATGGTTACGAAAGCTTTATTGGCAAGACCTTGCGTCGTGGCGGTCGGATGATGTTCATCTACCTGATCATGGTGCTGGTGCTGGGCTTCCTGTACATGCGTATGCCAACCGCGTTCTTGCCCGAGGAAGATCAGGGCTACGTGATTGCCAACATCGAACTGCCTGCCGGTTCGACGGCCAACCGTACGATTGAAACCATCTCCAAGGTAGAGGACTACTTCAAAGAGCAGCCTCAGGTTGAAAACATCATTGCTGTGCAAGGCTTCAGCTTTAACGGTAGTGGTTTGAACTCGGCGATTGCCTTTGTGCCCTTGAAAGACTTCAACGAACGTAAAGGCAAGGAAAACTCGGCTCAAGCTATTTCCGGCAAGGCCATGGGCCAATTGCTGTTCGGTTTGCCCGACTCCATGGTGATCGCGATTGTGCCCCCCGCTATTTCTGCTCTGGGTAACTCCTCGGGTATTGATATGCGTCTGGAAGACCGCGGTGGCATGGGGCACGATGCCCTGATGGCAGCAGCGGATCAGTTGCTGGCCCTGGCCAAGGCAAGCCCTGTGTTCGATCCACAGAGTGTACGTATCACGGGCTTGGGACCTGGCAAACAGATCCGTCTGGAAATTGACCGTGACAAGGCGGCTGCCTTGGGTGTGAACTTCAGCGAAGCCTCTGCCTTGATCAGTGGCGCCCTGGGCTCGTCTTTTGTGGGTAAATTCACCAACCAGGGACGTGTGCAAAGTGTCTGGGTACAAGCTGATGCGCCATATCGCATGACCATCGACGATGTGCTCAAGCTCAACGCTCGCAACAGCGAAGGCAAGATGGTTCCGCTGTCGGCCTTTGTCAGCCAGACGACCGAACAGGGTCCGGTACAGATCGTGCGCTACAACAGCTACGAGTCTGTCCGTATCGGTGGTGGCCCCGCTCCAGGCTATACCTCGGGTGAAGCCATGATCGAGATGGAAAACCTGATGAAGCAGTTGCCTAGCGGCTTTGGTGTGGACTGGACAGGTCTGTCTTATCAAGAGCGTCAGGCCGCAGGCCAGTCCGCTATCTTGATGGGCTTGGCGGTTCTGGTGGTGTTCATGCTGCTGGCTGCCTTGTACGAAAGCTGGGCGATTCCGCTGTCGGTGATGCTGGCCGTACCGCTGGGTATGCTGGGTTCGGTCTTGCTGGTCTCCGGTCTGGGTATGCCTAACGACGTGTACTTCCAGGTGGGTATCGTGACGGTGATCGGTCTGTCAGCGAAGAACGCGATTCTGATTGTGGAGTTTGCCAAGGATGCCTACGCACGTGGTGCTACCTTGATCGACGCCACTCTGGAAGCCGCTCGCTTGCGTTTCCGTCCTATCTTGATGACCTCTTTCGCCTTTGTGCTGGGTGTGGTGCCTCTGGCTACCTCCACTGGTGCGGGTGCTGCCAGCCAGAACGCCGTGGGTCTGGGTGTGCTGGGTGGTATGTTGGCCGCAACGCCTTTGGCTGTCTTGATGGTGCCGACCTTCTTTGTCGTGATCCTCAAGCTCTTTAAAACTAAACCCCGTCTGTTTGGCGAAGCCGCTAAATTGCACGAGGAAGAACAGGCCAAACAAGCTGCACAGCCGGCCGGTTCGCAAGGAGGACAGCACTGATGTCTAGCATGTTTTTACGTAGCCCCTTGGTGCTGGCCGTGGCGTTTGCCTTGTCGGCTTGCTCCTTGGCACCGAAGTACGAGCGTCCTGATTCTCCCGTGCCCGCACAATTCCCTCTGGCCCAGCAGGGCCAGGCGGATGCGGCACAGGCTGCTGATCTGGGCTGGCGTGAATTCTTTACGGATCCGCGTCTGCATGCCCTGATCGAGCAGGCTCTGGAGAATAACCGCGATCTGCGTATTGCCACCCAGCGCATCGAGGAAGCTCGCGCGCAATACGGCGTGGCACGCAGTGACCAGTTGCCCAGCATTGGTGTGCAGGCGGCCGAGCAGGCCACCCACACACCGGCTGAACTGCGTCCTGGTGGCCCAAATTCGGCCCCCGTAACCCGTACGTTCCAGGCCGGTGTCGGTATCACTGCTTTCGAGCTGGACTTCTTTGGTCGAGTGCGTGATCTGGCCCGTGCTGCTCAAGAACAGTACTTTGCCACCGAGCAGGCTCAACGTACCGCCCATATCGCCCTGGTGGCGGGCACCGCCGAAGCCTACTTCAAGGTACGTACTGCCGAAGAACTGCATGCTTTGATGAGCAATACCTTGCGCAGCCGTCAAGAGACATTGCGCCTGGTGCAGTCTTCTTACGATGCCGGTACGGTGTCGGCGCTGGACCTGAACCAGGCCAAGGTGCAATACAACACCGTGCGTTCCGATATGCAGGCTGTCGAGCGTGATCGTCAGCGTGCACTCAATGCCTTGCAGGTCTTGTTGGGCGGTGAAATACCGGCTGACTTGCCAGCAGGCTTGCCCTTTACCCGTGCTCAGCTGATGCCTAGCTTGCCTGTAGGGTTGTCGGCCGAGTTGCTGGAGCGTCGTCCTGACATCCTGGCCGCCGAGCACGTCTTGCGTGGTTCCAACTACAGCATCGGTGCAGCACGCGCTGCTTTTTTCCCGCGTCTGAGCCTGACCGGTCTGCTGGGCTTCATGAGCCCCGAGCTGGGTGGTCTGTTCAGTTCGGGTAACCGTTACTGGCAGTTCCAGCCGCAAATTACCATGCCGCTGCTCTCGGGCAGTACCTGGGCCAATTTGGATCTGGCCGAGGCTCGTCGTGACATTGCGATCAGCCAGTATGAAAAAACCATTCAGGAAGCCTTCCGCGAAGTGGCTGATGCTTTGGCGGGCGAAGCCACCTACGGTCAGCAGATCGACGCCTTGCAAGAGGTTGATCAGGCTGCCAGCGAAAGCTTGCGTCTGGCCAAGCTGCGTTACGAAGTGGGTATAGACAGCTTCCTGCAGGTGCAAACGGCGGAAGTCAGCCTGTACGGTACGCGTCAAGCCTATATTCAGACTGGCTTGGCATCCCTGATGAACCGGGTCGAGTTGTACAAGGCTTTGGGTGGCGGCTGGACAGCTGAAACCGTCAAGCCTGAAACAAAGACCCAGGCCACTGGGACAGCACCGGAGTAAACAGGCGATAATACGTCTGGTCATTCATCCCTGAAACTACGGAGGTCCTTGGGGAATGTTAGAACTGGGCGTCAATATCGATCATGTGGCGACGCTGCGCCAGCAGCGTCTGACCACATACCCTGATCCAATTCAGGCCGCTTTGCGAGCAGAAGAAGCCGGAGCGGACCTGATCACCTTACATCTGCGTGAAGACCGGCGTCATATTCAGGATGCCGACGTCGAGGCCCTGCGCCCCGTACTGCGTACCCGGATGAATCTGGAATGCGCCATCACCACCGAAATGCTGGACATTGCCTGCCGTATCAAACCGGACGATGTCTGCCTGGTTCCCGAACACCGTGCTGAACTGACGACCGAAGGTGGTCTGGATGTGGTCGGTCATCTGGACCAGGTCAAGGCTGCTGTGCAGCAATTGCAGGCTGCCGGTATTCGCGTTTCGCTGTTCATTGATGCCGACCCGGCGCAAATCCGAGCCGCCAGCGACGTGGGTGCCACCGTGATCGAACTGCACACCGGCACCTATGCGGATGCTCAAACGCCCGAGCAGGCCGCCAGCGAACTGGAACGTATCCGTGCCGGTATTGCTCAAGGTGTGTCGCAAGGTCTGCGTGTGAATGCGGGTCATGGCCTGCACTACGGCAACGTACAAGCGATTGCCGCCTTGCCGGGGCTGACGGAGCTTAATATTGGTCACGCCATTGTTGCCCAGGCTGTCTTTGACGGTTGGGAAAAAGCCGTGCGCGACATGAAAGCCCTGCTGGTGCAAGCGGGCGCTCCTGCTCAAGCCTGACTGAGCCCTGCCATCTGGGCAGGGCACTCTTAACTGATTCTGGAAGCACTATGAGTACCATTGATTCCCTATTGTCCCGCCGCTCCATCAAGCTGGTGCAAGGCCCCGGGCCGAACGAGCAAGAGCTGGACCTGATTTTGCGCGCTGCCATGGTCGCTCCTGACCATGGTCGTTTGCAGCCTTGGCGCTTTTGCCTGATCCGCGGTGAAAACGTGCAGGCTCTGGGCGAACTGGCCATTGCCGCCAATGAGCGCGCCGGTAATCCCTTGACCGAGCAGAAAGCTGCCAGCGTCCGCGCCTGGCTGGCCAAAGTGCCCATGCTGATTGCTGTAGCCAGCCACATCGATCATGGTGAAGAAAAAATCCCTGAACTGGAGCGTGTTCTGGCAACGGGCGCAGCCGTCAGCAATATGCTGCATGCGGCTCACCAACTGGGCTTTGGCGCTTTCTGGAGCACTGGCCTGGGCACCTATGGTGAAGAAGTCCCGGAAGCCCTGGGCTTCGATTCCCTGGATTACCAATTCCTGGGCTTTGTGTCGGTGGGTACGCCTATTCACAATCTGGGTCCTGCCCAGCGTCCCGAGCCACAAAAGTTTGTGACGGAGTGGCAAGCTGCTTGAGTCCGGCTGATGATGAATCGGTTCTAAAATAGCGCTGTTTCCATGGCATCACCCGGAGTGGTGATTGCTTTGGAACGTTTTAAATAGCCTGAATCCTTTCTGGATTCGGGCTTTTTTTGTGCCCTAGGGTTTGTACTGATAGGCATGAACCTAACCACGCTTTTATCATTATTCCATATATTAGAATGACATTCCGTTAAACGGAATATAAACAGGAAAATGATGAAAAAAGTCAGCACACAGCACTTGATGCTTCCCGATGGGGCCGAACTGCATTACGCAGAAATTGGGCAGCCCAGCGCATCTCGTCCATCCGTGCTCATGCTGCACTCCCTGTTTTTCAATGGAGGCATGTTCCTGCCCGTGATTCAGGCGTTGCAAAACGAATGGCACATTATTTGCCCGGATCATCGTAATCAGGGCTTGAGCACCGCAGGCCAGAAGCCCGCCACCATGCATCAGTTGGCACAGGACTACGGGTTCCTGGCCCAAGCACTGCGGATTTCTTCCTTGCATGTAGTGGGTAGCTCGATGGGAGGTTACGTGGCTCAGGAGCTGATGCAGCGCGCACCTCAGTTGGTCCGTTCTGCTGTCCTGTCTTGCTGCACCTCGATGGCAGAACAGCAGAAAGAGCGCTTTGACCAACTGGAAGCGCAACTGCGTCGGGATGGCGGTGCGCCTTATGTCTCGGCCTTGCTGCAAACCATGTTTGGAGACGCCTTTCTGGCAAGCACAGACCTAGCTGCTCAGGCTCAGCAGGAGCAGTGGCGCGACTACTTCACACACTTGCCTCCCAGCATTGCCAACTCAGTCAATGGCGTGTTTGCCCGTCCTGACTATCAGTCTCTTTTGGCAGGCAATACCACCCCTCATTTGTTGATCAGCGGTGCTTTGGACAGAGCTAAAAAGCCCGCTGATATGGAGCATATGCACAGCTTGCTTCCACACAGCACACATACGGTATTTGAGCAGTCCGGTCACACGGCGCCGGTTGAAGTGCCCGAAGCCTTCGCACTGCAAATTGAGAATTTTTGGAATCAAGTTAATTAATGCTGCAAGGATTAATTCATGCCAGTTACTGAATCTACTGAGCTGCCGACGGCGATGGCTTTCGGTGCAAATGCAAAGCCGATACGAGATATTGCGTCAGACCAGGCTAGCCAGTTTGTTATTGAAGATGGAGCGGTCTTGTTGCGTGGCAGCCAGAGCCGTTCCAGCGGCAGCAAGGCTTTTCCTGTCCGTGAAGTGTGTATGGAAACGGGTGCTCGAGACATGCAAGACATGTTTTTTGGCCCATTTGGAAAGCTCTACAGTTTTTCCACCATTTATGTTTCCGCGTCGCGTCCCACGCCTTACACCTTGGGATATGTAGATTTTCCTAACGGAGTTCGTGTTTTGGCACACGTACGTTGTGAAGACCTGAGCGCCTTGTATTGCGATATGCCTGTCAGTACTGCCACCGATGGCAATGACTGGTTTGTAACTCCTATGTCGGCGGAGAAGTAAGGTGAGTGAAGCATATGTAGTCGGTGCGGCCATGATTCCCATGGCTCGTCATAAAGAATCCAGCTATACCGGTTTGGCCTTGCCCGCAATCCTTAACGCGATGGCCAGTGCCGGTGTACAGGCTCAGGATATTGATGCTGTTGTTTGCGGCCACGCCTTTGGTGGCATGTTGACGGGACAGCGTCTGGTCAAGGAAATCGGTATTGGTACAGTGCCTGTCGTCAATTGCGATAACGCCTGCTCGGGTGGGGCCACGGCCATTCACTTGGCGTGGAAAGATATCCAGGCTGGTCGACACGATATCGTGCTGGTGATCGGTGTGGACAAGCTGACGCAGTTTGGCGGAGGCACCTTGCCTTTGGTGCAGGAGGATCCCGAGGTCCAGCAGGGCTTGGTGATGCCTGCAGTGTATGGCATGCGTGCTCGTCGTTACCTGCATGAACGCAATCTGGGGCCAGAAGTTCTGGCGCAAGTCTCCATCAAGGCTCGCACACACAGTCAACATAATCCCTATGCACAGTATCGTGATCCGTTGACGGTGGAACAGGTGCTGGCATCCCGTCCCATTTGTGACCCGCTGACCTTGCTGCAATGTTGCCCTACGGGTGACGGCGCGGCAGCCTTGATCATGGTGTCCGAGCGCGCCCTGAAACGTTTGCAGAAACCTGCCATGCGGGTCGCTGCGTCGGTGCTGCATTCCGGTCAGGCGACCAGCGGTTTTCGCGACATGACTCGTCCCGAGATTTCGGCGGAATCCGCCCGCGACGCCTACAAGATGGCGGGGATTACAGCCAAGGATCTGGATGCGGTTGAGCTGCATGACGCGTTTACAATCGCCGAACTTATTTATTACGAAGCACTAGGTTTGTGTGAGGTCGGGCAGTCTGCTCAGTTTCTGCTGGATGGCCGTAGTACCTACGGCGGTGATGTGGTGGTGAACCCCAGTGGCGGTTTGCTGGCCAAGGGTCACCCAGTGGGAGCAAGCGGTGTGGCCCAAGCCGTGGAAATGTACTGGCAACTGACACACCAAGCCGGAGAACGTCAGGTTCCTGATGCTCGCTACGCCATGACTCACGTCACGGGTGGCGGTATTGCGGGCCTTGATCATGGTGCTTGTGCAATCCATATTTTTGAAGCCCAGATATGACCACACAAAACACGTCCACCTCTACTAGTTCAACCGGAACCGTAAGCCGTGCGCTTCAGTTATTGGCTGTCTTGGCAGAGTCCAACGGCCCGGTAACCGTCAAGCAAGTGTCCGAGCAAATGGGCCTGGCCCCTTCAACAGCTCACCGCTTGCTGAATCTGCTGCGTAAAGATGATTTTGTTGCGGTGGTCAGTGGTGGAAGTGGTTTGTACAGCATCGGGCCTGAATTTTATCGAGTAGCGGCGCAAGTGATGAGCGCTGAATCCAAGCCTGCATTGGCACAAAAATCGCTGGACGAGATTGCTTCCGAGTTCAACGAGACGGTCCTGTTTGGCACGTATGCCGTCAGCGAGTCGGCCATGAGTTTTGCCGCCATCGCACGAGGCGAGCACAAGCTGCAATATCAGATTGATTTGCACAAGCCCATGTCCCTGGTCTGGGGGGCTTCCGGCAAGGCTATTTTGGCGTATTTGGATCAGGACACGATAGAGCGTGTGTATGCCAAGGCCGAGACCTCTCCGGCGCAAGATGCACCTTTGCCTGCTTTGGAGTCGCTCCTGGCAGAGCTGAGCGAAGTGCGCCAGAACGGCTATGCCCACAGCATGAGCGAGAAGTTGCCTGATGCACGCGGGGTTGCTGCCCCTGTTTTTGATAACCACGGCATTGTGGGCTGTATTTGTTTGACCATGCCCACCACCCGTGTGCCCAGCGCAGGTTTGAGTGCCATTACCGCTGCCGTTATTCATCATGCCGAAAAACTGTCCGAGATGTTCGGATACCGACATAGAAAAACCAAATTATGAGTCATACCGCTACCGCGCAGCCCCTGGCAGGCTATAAGGTCATCGACCTCACTACCTTTTTGTCCGGCCCCTTCTGCACACAAGTGCTGGGGGACCTGGGGGCTGAAGTGGTCAAGATCGAGGCACCGGAAGGTGACTCCAGTCGCAGTATTCCCCCCCATTTTGTGGGTGAGGATAGTGCTTACTATCTGAGTATTAATCGCAATAAAAGCAGTTTGGCGGTGAATCTGAAAACCGCTGAAGGGCTGGACCTGGTTCGACAACTGATCCTGAAAGCGGATGTGGTTGTGGAAAATTACCGCCCGGGCGTGGCGGCCCGTCTGGGCCTGGACCCACAAGCCTTGTGTGAAGAACACCCCGGTCTGGTTTGGGCGTCCATTAGTGGTTTTGGGCAAACCGGCCCGGACCGTGACAAACCTGCTTACGACATGATTGTGCAAGCCTTGTCAGGCGTCATGAGCCTGACCGGCGAAGAAGGCAGACCAGCCGTACGTTTGGGCATTCCAGCCGGTGATACGGTCGCTGGCTTGTACGCGACTATCGCCATCAATGCCGCCCTGGCCGACAGGGAACGTACCGGTAAAGGCCGGATTGTGGATGTGGCGATGTTGGATTGCCAGTTGGCCATGCTGTCTTATCAAAGTGCCTATGCCTTGATTGCGGGAGTGACGCCCGCTCCCCAGGGGGCCAAGCATGACTCTATTCCTACCTACCGCTCTTTCCGGGGGGGTGATGGCCGCGAGTTGGTGGTGACGGCCAATACCGAGAGAATGTGGCAAGGCTTGTGTCGTGTACTGGGCCTGGAGTCGCTCCTTGATGATGAACGCTTCCAGACTGGTGCCAGTCGCCTGAAAAACAAACATGCCTTGTGGGAGCAGCTTGAAAGCGCTTTCGCGACACAGGCGGCTGCACATTGGATTCCATTATTGGAGGAGCATGGTGTCCCGGTTGCGCTGATCCAGTCCGTGCCAGAGGCATTGGCACATGCACGCGATTCAGAACGCAGCATGATTCTGGCCCTTCAAAATGAAGATCACAGTATTGAGGTCGTTGGAAACCCCATCAAATTTGTGGGCGCCGAAGCCACTCCATCTCGTTTCCCTCCCAGGAAGGGCGAGGATGATGCACGCGTGTTGGGTGAATGGTTAAGCCTGTCTGCTGAGGCCGTGTCGTCTTTACAAAGTAAAGGCGTTTTGTTGAACAGCACGTGTAGCCAAGCATGACGACCCCATTGGCCAGGCTTCCTTACCCCGGCTCCTTGCTCGTTGCGCAGAAGGGCACGAGCGGCGATGAATGTGTCATTGCCTTGCACTCCATCGGGGTTGATGCGCGTTCCTTTAACGCACTGTTCAGCCACTTGGCTGCCGATTATCCGTGTCTGAGTTACGACCTGCGAGGCCATGGCTCGGCCGCTGCGTTGTCGCAGTTCGACCTGGATACCTTGGTGGATGATGCCGTCAAGGTGGTGGAGTCCTGCCGTTTTGACAAGGTTCATTTGCTGGGGCATTCGATTGGTGGGGTGATTGCGGCGTTGGCAGCGGCCAGGCTGGCCAATCTTCCCTCTAAAAAGGTGCAAAGCCTGAGCATTATTGCCAGCCCGCCAATGGGCTTGGCGGTGTTTGGTGAGCGGGCCCAGGCCATGCAGCATGAAAGTCGTCAAACCATTGTAGAGACCACCATGCAGCGCTGGTTTGGTGGCCTGGAGACCAGCCCTGAGCTAGCCCAGGCCATGCAGTACGCAAAGCAACAGCTCAGCCTGGTTCCGGTGCAGACATTGCTGAGCAGTTGGCAAAGTCTTGCCCAGTTTTCCGGGTACGGTGAGCTGGCGGCGCACTTGCCGGCCACTTTGCTGCTGACGGGCAGTCACGATCTGTCTACGCCCGCCAGTGCCATGCAGATCATCCTGAATGCCTTGCACAAGGCGGGCAGGACACAGACAGCCTTGCACATTCTTGATGGGGGAGGGCACATGTTGCCACTGACCCCGCCCGATACCTTGATGGCCTTGTTATTGGCGCATTTCAAGGCATCTGGCACCACACATTTTCGCTAGGAACGCTTATGTCAGACTTTACAGGCCGAATTGTTGTTGTCACAGGTGCCGCAGCAGGCATAGGCCAGGCTGTATGCCAGCACCTGCTGGAACTGGGCGCCATTGTTGGCGGCATTGACCGTCAGCCTGAGGGCATCCCGGAAGGGGTTACGGCTTTGATTGCCGATGTGACCGATCAGGAGTCCTTGAATCGGGCGCTGGCCGGGTTTGCCCAGGAACAGGGTCGTATTGATGTCTTGGTCAACAACGCCGGTGTGAGCTTTGTGGGCACGATAGAAGATGGCAGTGACGAAGACTGGCTGCGGATTTTTAACATCAACGTGCTGGGCTATATGCGTAGTACGCGTGCGTGTTTGCCGTATTTGCGTCAGTCGAAAAATGCCGTGATCGTCAATATGTCTTCTTGCACCGCGATCAATGGTTTGCCCGAGCGTGCGCTGTATTCAGCCAGCAAAGGGGCGATCCAGTCCATGACGCTGGCCATGTCCGCCGATTTGATTGCCGAGCAGATTCGCGTAGTGGGCATTGCCCCCGCCACCGTAGACACCCCCTTCATGACCGAGCTGGCCAATCGCACTAGCGATCCGGTGGCCAAGCGCAATGAGTTTCACCGTCGCCAACCCACCGGGCAAATGGTTCAGCCCGAGGAGGTGGCTCGCCTGGTTGCCCACGTTGCCCATCCGGGCGCGCTGTCTTACACCGGCACCATCATCAATATTGATGGTGGTATGGCTACCTTGCGTATGCCTGCCTGAACACATTCATACCCATACCAATAAGGAACTATCGTGAGATTTGAAAATAAAACAGTGATTATCACCGGAGCAGGCCAAGGGATTGGTCGTGCCTACGCGCAAGAATTTGCCAAGGCAGGTGCTGCGGTGGTGGTTGCTGATTTGAACATCGAAAAAGCACAGGCTGTTGCAGCAGAAATTCAGGCAGAAAATGGTCAGGCCCTGGCCGTCAAAGTTGATGTGTCCGATGACAAGAGTACGGCCGAGATGGTTGCGCAGGCAGTCAAAGCCTTCGGCACAGTAGACGTGCTGATTAACAATGCGGCCGTTTTCTCGACTCTGAAAATGAAGCCATTTGAAGAAATCGACGCAGACGAGTGGGACTTTGTGATGGGCGTCAATGCCCGTGGTGTCTTTAACTGCATCAAGGCGGTATCGCCCTTCATGAAGCAACAGCAAAGCGGCAAGATCATCAATATTTCTTCCAGCGTTGTGGTCACGGGCCGTGCGAATTACGCGCACTACGTGGCCTCCAAAGGGGCGGTTGTCGCTTTGACCCGCGCCCTGGCTACCGAGCTGGGTGAATACTGCATCAACGTCAATGCCATCAGCCCGCACGGCATTGTGACCGAAGTGCCACGCGACACCATTCGTCCAGAGCAATGGGACGCCATCATCGCTGCCCAAACCCTGAAGCGCAAAGGGGATGTCAGCGACATGATCGGCGCCACCATGTTCCTGGCTTCCGATGAAAGCAAATACATCACTGGTCAGACACTGAATGTGGATGCTGGTCTGCGTTTTAACTAATTCCACTTGGCAAGAGGCTTCCAAACATGAGTGCACATAATTTCACCATCACCCGTTCTTCCAACCGCAAACACCTTATCGCTGTGATTGATGGCCCGAACATGTCGAGCCTGGGTAAGCGCAGCAAAAAAGTCTATGGAAACATTCAGTCCCTGGACGAGCTCAAGGAGTGTGTGCGCAACTTTGGTGAGCAGTTGGGTGTAGAGGTAGAAAGTTTTTCATCCAACCACATGGGCGATATTTTGGAATACATCCACGAGTCCGCTCATCGGGTAGATGGCTACCTGATCAATCCCGCTGGCCTGACCACGATTGGGGAAGGTGTGCGTCATGCCCTGGAAGACACTGAGTTGCCCGTGATGGAAGTTCACTTCTCGAATATTGCTGCAAGTGCAGGCGCGGCCCGTGGTTTGGGTGGTGGCAGCATTCAGTCCAGCTTCACCCATACCGCTACTGGCATTTGCATGGGCATGCGTCATTACAGCTATCTGGCTGCCCTGACCGCCATGACCCTGGCTCTGGATGATCAGAGCTTCTTGGGCCGTCCTTCAGGTCAGTAGTCCACCTCTTTTCATATAACGATTAATACGGAGGAAGACATGAAAAAGTTTTCTCTACTCGCTACCGTTTTTGCCGCTGTTGGCTTGTTCAGCAGTGTTGCCGCTCAGGCAGAAATTAAACCCGTTACGCTGAAGTTTGCGCATATTTATGCTGCCCAGGACCACTGGGGGCAAACAGCAGAGCGCTTCAAGGCTGCTGTTGAAGAGCGTTCGGGCGGGAAAATCAAGATCAATATCGACGCCAATGGCTTGACCGGTGACTGGCCTCAGTCCATCGAAGGTTTGCGCATGGGTACCAACCACATTGTGCTGCAAAGTGTAGGAGCACTGGACCGCTACGCAAAATCGGCCGGTGTCGAAGCTTACCCCTACCTGATTCGCGATATGGATCACTACCGTGCGGTTTATACCGGCCCAGTCGGCCAGGAACTGTATGACCAGATCGCCAAGGAAAGCGGGTTCAAGCTGGTGGGGGCGGCCTATCGTGGCGCTCGCTATCTGACTTCGAACCGTGTGATTCAAAACCCGGACGATTTGCATGGCCTGAAAATGCGTGTCCCGCCACTGCGCATGTATCGCAGCACCTGGACCACGCTGGGTGCCAGCCCGGTGCCTATGGGCATGGCTGAGCTGTTCACTTCCCTGCAGCACGGCATGATTGATGGTCAGGAAAACCCCCTGGAAGTGATCAAGAACGTCAATCTGTTCGAGGTGCAAAAGAACGTGGCTGAAACCCAGCACACCATCGGTGCCATGACCTTGATCTACTCGGACGCCTACTTCAAGAAATTGCCCGAGGAAACACGTCAGATTCTGCAGGAAGAGGGCGAGCGTGTCATGAAGGAAGCCACGGATCGCATGATCGTGGAAGAAGAAAACATGAAGCAGTTCCTGATCGGAAAAGGCATGGCATTTAACGCGGTCGACCGTGAAGCCTTTGCGACCAAGATTAAAGCCATGGATGCAGAGTTCCCCGAGCTGCAGGTTTGGCTGGATAAAATCCGCGCCGTTCAATAATGAAAAGATCGGGACATGCGTCACCCTCATGTCCCGACCCCACAGGTAAAAGTTATGACAACTAACAACGTACCGACCAAAACAGAAAATTGGGCCGATAAAAGCGCGTCTGTTATTGAAAAGGCGCTGGATTGGATTATCGGCAGCATGATGTTTGTGATGTGTGCGGTTATTGCATGGCAGATCTTCTCTCGCTACGTCCTGAAAGATATGTCCTCCTGGAGTGAGGAAGTTGCTCGCTTCTTGATGGTCTGGATTTCCTTGCTGGGCAGTGCAGCGGTATTGCGCCGCAGTGGTCACGTGACAGTCACGATCTTTCTGGACCACATCTCAAGCAAGCTCAAACGACGCGTCTTGATTATTCGCGACCTGCTGATGCTGGCGACCTTGCTCAGCATCACCTACTACGGTTGGGAGTTTGCGCAAATCAACGCGGTTCAGCTCTCGGCAGCGATGGATATCCCCATGTCCTGGGTCTATGCGTCCCTGTGGCTGGGAATGGGCTTGTGCGTGGTGATTTTGCTGTTAATCCGCTTGGGCAGTCAGCCTGATTGGACATCTGGCAGCATCGACGAGCATCCCTAAGTACGGAAAACACTTTTTATGATCACCGTAACCTTAATTACCCTTCTGACGCTCATTCTCATGCTGATTGGCATGCCGATCGGCTTTGCCATCACGGCGGGCGTTCTGGCTGCTTTGGTGGCACTGGGTGATATCAGCTTGATGGCGGTTCCTCAGCAATTGTTCAGCGGACTGGACAGTTTTTCCTTGCTGGCCATTCCGTTCTTTGTTCTGGCCGGTAGCCTGATGACCTCCGGTGGCCTGACCAGTCGACTGCTGGATTTTGCCAATGCCTTGTTGGGCCGTTTCAAAGGTGGTCTGGCGATGAGCGGCGTGCTGGCCTCGGGCATGTTTGCCGGGATCTCCGGCTCGGCCGTGGCAGATACCAGTGCTCTGGGCCGTATCATGATTCCTGCCATGATCCGCTCTGGCTATCCACCCGGTTTTGCGGGCGGCGTTATTGCAGCCGCGAACGTGGTGGCTCCCATCATCCCGCCTTCCATCCCATTTATTGTGGTGGCCGTACTGACAGGCCAGTCCATCACGACCTTGTTCTTGGCCGGTGTGGTACCAGGCATTCTTTATATGCTGTCCATGCTGGTGATGAGCTGGTGGATCAGCAAGCGTAATAATTTCCCAACGCAAGGCAAAGCCTCAGGCCGGGAAATCTGGATTACCTTTAAGAACTCGGCCTTTGCCTTGTTGCTGCCAGTCTTTATTCTGGGCGGCATTCGCAGCGGTATTTTCAACATTACCGAAGCGGCCATCATGGCGGTGATTTATGCCTTGGTCGTCGGGACGCTGGTGTACCGTCAGATCACCTGGAAAATCTTTGTAGATAGCCTGGTTGGCGCCGCCCATACCACTGCTGTAATCATGATCATCGTTGCAGCAGCGCGTGTCTTTAGCTGGCTGTTGGCGTACGTCAGTATTCCCGAAGCCATTTCAGCTTTCGTTTTGGAAAACATCAGCAACCCGCTTGTGTTCCTGCTGTTCGTCAATGTGCTGTTGCTGATCGTGGGTATGTTCCTGGAAACCAACGCCGCCCTGGTGATGTTGATTCCTGTGCTCTATCCCATTGCGATGAAGCTGGGGATTGATCCGACTCACTTTACCGTGGTTGCCGTCGTGAACCTGTGTATTGGTCTGATTACACCACCAGCCGGTTTGTGCCTGAATATTTCGTCCTTGCTGGCTCGCATCTCGTTGGAGCGGGGTGTGGTGGGGATTGCTCCCTTCCTGTTCACGGCCTTGCTGGTACTCATTATCTTGACCCTGTTCCCGCAAGTGTCGGTGTGGCTGCCTAATGTGGTGGCTGGTTCCTAGCCTATTTGGAGATTTGGCACGATGCCGCTGCCTCTCAAGCCTTGTGGAAGGTTTGAGAGGCATTTTTTTAACCGCTTTGTTTAAGAGATTCGAGGGAGTATGCCGACGAGCGGGGCACGTGTCTGGAGGAGCCCGCGCTCAGGCTGTGGTTTTTACCGACCCGGAGCAATGGCCGCCTTCCAAACCATCCAGGATGGGGCAATCAGGATGCTGGTCCCCCTGGCATTGTTCAGCCAGCACCCGCAGCTTGGCCGCCATGTCCAGTAAGAGGGCAGCGCGGCTTTCCAGTGCTTTGATATGTGCCTGAGCCAGTTGCTTGACCTCGCTGCTGGGACGTTGCTGGTCGCGCCACAGGCTGGTCAGTTGCTGAATGTCCGCCAGATTGAAACCCAGGTCCTTGGCGCGAACAATAAAGTGCAAGGTATCCAGGTCCTGATCCTGGTAGACGCGGTAGCCATTGGGGGCACGGTCACTATTCAAGAGTCCCAGATCTTCATAGTGCCGGATCATTTTGGGTGTCAGGCCGGTTACGCGGGCCGCTTCACTAATCAGCATGGGCTTTCCTCGGGCAGTGCAAGGGGACTGCGTTATGATTGAAAGAGTCAATTCTGCACATTGTAGAACGGGTGGTCGGGCAGGTCATCAGGCCCCTGATTGCCTTAGTATGGACTCAAGGAGCGGTTATGAAAGAAATTCAGTGTGATGTTGCCGTGATTGGAGCGGGGACAGCAGGCATGACAGCGTATCGTACGGCCAAACGTGCCGGTAAACGAACGCTGATGATTGAATCAGGCCCCTATGGCACCATGTGCGCACGTGTTGGCTGCATGCCATCCAAATTGCTGATCGCAGCAGCGGACGCTGCCCATCATGCCCGCCATACCGCTCCTTTCGGTGTTCACGTAGACGGCAATATCCGCATTGAAGGCAAAGAGGTCATGGATCGCGTGCGTCGCGAGCGGGATCGCTTTGTGCAATTTGTGGTGGACGATGTGGAAGGCTTTGATGCCGAAGACAAAGTGCGTGGTCATGCCCGCTTTGTGTCCGAGCATGTGCTGGAAGTGGATGACCATACCCGTATCACCGCAGGGCACGTGATTATCGCCACTGGCTCTACACCCGTGCGCCCCAAGGAGCTGGAGCCGCTGGGGGCTTTGCTGATCAATAACGAGGATGTTTTTGACTGGACGGATTTGCCGGAAAGCGTGCTGGTTGTCGGTACGGGCGTGATTGGCCTGGAGTTGGGTCAGGCGCTGGCGCGTGTGGGCGTGAAGGTGTCCATTATCAACCGCAGCCAGAGCCTGGCTGGGCTTTCGGATCCCGAAGTGCGTGAAGCCGGACGAGCGATTTTCAATCAGGAACTGAACATTCGCGCTGACGTAACCGTGTTGGGCAGCGAAGTCGTCAATGGCAAGGCGCGCGTGCGCTTGCAGGTGGATGGCAAGGAACTGGTCGAGGATTACGACTACGTTCTCGGTGCCGCAGGCCGCAGACCACAGTTGGATAATTTGGGGCTGGACAATACCCCTGCACAGTGGGATAGCAAAGGACTAGTAGTGTATGACCCTGCCAGCCTGCAGCTGAAAGGCACTTCCATTTATCTGGCCGGTGATGTGAACCAGCGTGCGCCGATCTTGCACGAGGCAGCGGATGATGGTCGTCTGGCCGCTTTGCAGGCCGTCAGCAATGGCCAGGACAAGCCCATGGCGCGTCGTGCGCGCATGGCAGTGATGTTCACGGATCCACAGGTGGCCGTGGTTGGCACGCCCTTTAAATCCCTGCCAGAAGGCGCGGTGACAGGGAGTGTGAACTTCGGCAATCAGGGCCGTGCCCGCGTGATGCTGGTCAACCGTGGCTTGTTGCACGTTTATGCGGACAAGGCGGGCAAGTTTCTGGGGGCCGAGATGGTGGGGCCTCAAGCTGAACATATTGCTCACTTGCTGGCCTGGTCCTTGCAGATGGGACTGACGCTGGATCAGATGCTGGCCATGCCGTTCTACCATCCCGTATTGGAAGAGGGCTTGCGTACGGCCTTGCGCGGTGCGCAATCTGCTTTGCGAGGCAAATAAGTCAGCCTGCACGGGTTTGATCCCGTGTTCGGGCTCTGGCCCCGAGAGTCTTGACCCTGTATGTGAGCTGCCCGCCAAAAGTTGGACATTGATCCGACCTTTGGCGGGCAGTTTGATTTTCAGGGTGCTTTTATTATTTAGCGGCGTTTTGTAGATGCTGCGCGGTGGTCGCCTCGGTTACCGGGTCATTTTCCAATGCGCCCAGCAAGGAATGCAGCAGGCCGGGAAAGCGGTCCTCCAGATCGTCCTTGCGCAGCGACAGCAGGTTCTCTCGTCCAGAAGGTCGCTGCCAGATTACGCCGCTATCACGCAGGACGCGCCAGTGATGCGTCATGGTGGATTTGGTTTGGCCTTGCAGTAGCGAGCCACAGGCGCGTTCGCCTTCGGAGGCCAAAGCACGCACAACGGCCAGACGCAAGGGATTGCCCAGGGCAGTCAGTACATTTTCCAAGCGAATCTGTGCGCGCTCGGGATGATTGGGAAGCATATCGAGTCCTGTCATTATTCGTCGCGGTGATTGTACCTGTGTCCACGTACCGTTTTCGCGCTGTGGTGTGGATGCACGGCGCGTGGAAAAAATCTTGTTAATAGTACGATTGTAGGCGTACTATCTGATTGTTATCAACCACTGAAACAACAGGAGCCCAGGTGCCTTGCACTGCAAGGCAGGACGACTCCAAGGACAATCATCATGGCTCGCCATACACCCATCACTCGCTATCGGAACATTGGTATCTCGGCGCATATTGACGCTGGCAAAACCACCACGACCGAGCGCATTCTTTTCTACACCGGCGTCAGTCACAAGCTGGGGGAAGTGCATGACGGGGCGGCCACTATGGACTGGATGAGCCAGGAGCAGGAGCGTGGTATCACCATTACCTCGGCGGCCACCACCTGCTTTTGGCGAGGCATGGATGGCTCGCTGCCCGAGCACCGCATCAATATCATCGACACCCCCGGCCACGTGGATTTCACCATCGAGGTTGAACGCTCCATGCGCGTGCTGGACGGCGCGGTCATGGTGTATGACGCGGTCGGTGGGGTACAGCCGCAATCTGAAACGGTTTGGCGTCAGGCCAACAAGTACAAGGTTCCGCGCCTGGCCTTCGTCAACAAGATGGACCGCGTCGGGGCGGATTTCTTTCGCGTACGTCAGATGATGGTGGACCGCCTCAAGGCCAATCCCGTGCCTGTGGTGATTCCCATGGGGGCTGAAGATGGCTTCAAGGGCGTGATCGACCTGCGTTTGATGAAAGCGATTGTGTGGGACGAGGCCTCTCAGGGCATGAAGTTCAGTTTTGAGGACATCCCTGCGGATTTGCTCGCTACGGCCAGGCAATGGCGCGAGCGCATGCTGGAAGCGGCGGCCGAAGCCAATGAAGAGCTGATGAATCAGTACCTGGAAACGGGTGATCTGAGCGTGGCCCAGATTACGTTGGGCCTGCGCTTGCGCACTATTGCTGGGGAGATTCAGCCCATGCTGTGTGGCTCGGCCTTCAAGAACAAGGGTGTGCAACGCATGCTGGATGCGGTGGTGGAGCTGCTGCCTTCTCCCGTAGATGTGCCTGCAGTGCAAGGCGTGGACGAGGCTGGCGAAATCGTCACTCGCCAATCTGACGACAATGAGAAGTTCTCGGCATTGGCCTTCAAGCTGATGACGGACCCGTATGTCGGCCAGTTAACCTTTGTGCGAGTGTATTCCGGTGTGCTGGCCAAGGGCGATAGCGTCTATATTCCCGGCCGTGGCAAGAAAGAGCGTATTGGCCGGATTGTGCAGATGCATGCCAATGACAGGCATGAGGTCGATGAGCTGCATGCGGGTGATATTGCCGCTTGCGTTGGTCTGAAAGAGGTCAGCACAGGGGAAACCTTGTGTGATCCTTCGGCCATTATCACCCTGGAGCGCATGGAGTTTCCCGAGCCGGTGATTCGTCAGGCTGTGGAGCCCAAGACCAAATCCGATCAGGAAAAGATGGGGATTGCGCTCTCGCGCCTGGCTTCTGAAGATCCGTCCTTCCGTGTCAGCACGGACGAGGAGTCGGGCCAGACGATTATTGGCGGTATGGGCGAGCTGCATCTGGAGATCATTGTGGATCGCATGAAGCGCGAGTTCGGCGTGGAAGCGAATGTGGGCAAACCGCAAGTGGCCTATCGCGAAACCATCAGCAAGACCGTGCGTGATATTGAAGGCAAGTTTGTTCGTCAGTCTGGCGGTAAAGGACAGTATGGCCATGTGGTCTTCACCCTGGAGCCGCAAGAGGCGGGCAAGGGCTTTGAGTTTGTCGACGCCATCAAGGGCGGGGTGGTTCCGCGTGAGTACATTCCGGCAGTGGAAAAAGGTGTGCTGGAGGCCCTGAACAGCGGTGTGTTGGCGGGCTATCCCGTGGTGGATGTGAAAGTGACACTGACCTTTGGTTCTTACCACGACGTGGACTCGTCCGAGCAAGCCTTCAAGATGGCGGCGATCTTTGGTTTCAAGGAAGCGGCCAAACAGGCATCACCCGTGATCCTGGAGCCCATGATGGCGGTGGAAGTGGAAACGCCTGAAGACTATGCCGGCAATGTGATGGGCGATCTGTCCAGCCGTCGGGGCATGGTGCAAGGTATGGATGACATGGTGGGGGCGGGCAAGCTGATCAAGGCGGAAGTGCCTTTGTCCGAGATGTTTGGCTATGCCACTACGCTGCGTTCCATGTCCCAGGGCCGTGCAACGTACTCCATGGAGTTCAAACGCTACGCGGAAGTGCCCAAGTCCATGGTGCAGGATCTGGTGGCTGAACGTCAGAGCGCACGACACGGAGGCTGATACTAAAGGGGGCGGGTATTCCTGTGTCTAACCAGGCACGGGAACACCCGCCCCGATGCTTTGCCTGTTGTTGTTGTTGTTGTTGTTGTTGTTGTTGTTGTTGTTGTTGTTGTTGTTGTTGTTGTTGTTGTTGTTGTTCTGAGGGCGCTGTTGGCCAGTCTGATCTGAGGTTTGATTCAGGCCCAAGCCCGCTTAGTTCAGCAGACTGCGTACTCCATCCGCCAGAACCTGCACCGACTCGGTGTCCGGTGCCAGATACCGCGCTCGGCCTTGCTGATCGAAGATATATACGCCACGGCTGTGCGAGACCTCGTAGTTCTCGGGCGCTTTGGGATCGGGCTTTTCAATCTGGAAGGCTACCCGGTAACGACGGGCCAGATCGGCAATCTGCTTTTCAGAGCCTGTCAGCCCTGTGGTGTGCTTGCCATCAAAGGCCGCCACATAACGGGCCAGGGAGTCGGGCGTATCGCGGTGGGGGTCCACACTGACAAAGATGATGCGCACCTGCTCGGCATCGTTCCCCAGCTCTTCCATGACCAGGCCCAGCTGGGCCAAGGTGGTAGGGCAAATATCCGGACAACTGGCATAGCCAAAAAACATCATGACGACTTTATCCTTGAAGTCATCCTGGGTGACGGTTTTGGGGCCAGCGGCTTGCAGGGAAAAACGCAGATCGGGCAGAAAGCCACGTACGGGATGCAGATTGGCAGCGGCAGCGCTGCCTAGCAGGAACAAGCCCAGCGCCAGTGTCAGGCCAAACTGTTTTAACAAGACAAGAATGGACTTTACTGGGCTGGGTGTCATGGACGTCCTCTGAGTTTAAGCAGGCTCTGGAGTGAGCCCGCTGTGACGGAGCAGGGCGGTAATGGAAGGATCGCGGCCACGGAATGCACGGAAGGAGTCGGCAGCCGGGCGTTCGCCCCCTACGGACAGAATCTCGCGCCAGAAGCGATGGCCCGTATTGCTGTCGAGGGTATCACGTGCCCCATCCGAGTGGGTATAGGCTTTTTCCTCAAAGGCCGAGTAGGCGTCGGCGGAAAGGACTTCAGCCCATTTGTAGCTGTAGTAACCCGCGCCGTAGCCACCCGCAAACAAGTGCGAGAACTGATGCGGGAAACGGTGCCACTCAGGGGGGAACAGCACGGCGACTTCCTGGCGAACCTGATCCAGAATCTCCATGACGGCTTCAATGCTCAGGCCGCTGTCACGCGAGTGGATCAGCATGTCAAACAGGGAAAACTCCAGCTGGCGCACCATTTGCATGCCGCTTTGGAAGTTGCGGGCCAGATTGAGCTTGTTGTAGAGCGCACGGGGCAGGTGCTCGCCGGTTTCCACGTGGGCCGTCAGCATTTGCACCACAGGCCATTCCCAGCAGAAATTTTCCATGAACTGCGAAGGCAATTCGATGGCGTCCCATTCCACGGCGGAGAAGGCCGAGGCGGCTGGATCATCCACACGCGAGAGCAGAGTGTGCAGGGCGTGGCCGGACTCGTGGAACAGGGTGATCACATCGTCATGCGTGAGCAGGGCGGGGCGACCGGGCTGGGGTTCGGCAAAGTTGCATACCAGGTAGGCAATAGGCAGGCACAGTTCTTCACCCAGACGGCGACGGCTGCGTTCGCTGTCCACCCAGGCACCGCCTTGCTTGCCTTGGCGGGCGTGCAGGTCCATGTACAGATAGCCCAGAACTTTGCCGTCGGAAGCCATGACTTCAAAGGGGCGTACGGCAGGATGCCAGGCAGGCACGTCAGCGGCGCGCAGTGTCACGTCAAACAGGCGCTGGATGACTTTGAACAGGCCGTTCAGAACGGCGGGTTCCGTGAAGTACTGTTTGACCTCGTCTTCCGAGTAGGCGTAGCGCTGTTCACGCAGGCGTTCAGCGCTGAACGGCACATCCCAGGCTTGCAGGGTGTCCAGGCCCAGCTCCTTTTTGGCGAAGGCTTGCAGCTCGTCCAGGTCCTGGCGGGCGTAAGGGCGAGCCTTGGCAGCCAGATCGCGCAAGAAGCTCATCACCTGTTCCGGGGTGTCAGCCATGCGGGTTTCCAGACGCATATGGGCGTAGCTGGCAAAACCGAGCAGGCTGGCTTCCTGGGCACGCAGGTCCAGCAGCGTTTCAATGGCCTGGGAGTTATCAAACTGGGCATCGCCTTGATCGGAGGCAATGGTGGTGTAGGCTCGGTACATCAACTCACGCAAGGTCTGGTTGCGTGCGTATTGCATGACAGGCAGGTAGCAAGGCATTTTCAATGTCAGACGCCAGCCTTGCTGATCGTTTTCCTGAGCAGCGCGTTGGGCGGCGGCCAGCACGTCGTCCGGGATGCCGTCCAGTTCGGCCTGGTCGGTGACCAGGTAATGCCACTGATCAATCGCATCCAGTACATGCTCGGAGAACTGCTGCGAGGTTTGCGCCAGCTCTTCGGAAATACGGGCGTAGTCTTCACGCGCCTGACCTTCCAGTTGCACGCCGCTCAGGCGGAAATCGCGCAGGGCCAGGGTAATGATGCGTTGGCGCTGGGGCGTCAGGGTGGCAAAGGCCGGGCTGTCGGCCAGCGCCTGATAACGCAGGAACAAAGGACGGTTCAAGCCCACCCAGGTTGAGAACTCGCTCATGCGCGGCAGGCATTGGTTGTACACCGTGCGCAGTTCGGGCGTATTGATGACCGAGTTCAGGTGACCGGCCACCGACCAGGCGCGATACAAGGTTTCGGTGGCGTCGGTGATGGGCTCGACGATGTTGTCCCAACTGGGTTCGCTATCGTCGTTGGAGACTGTGTCTACGGCTTGGCGGGCCAAGGCCAGCAGTTGGTCCACCGCCTGCTCGATGTGCTCGGGCTGGATGGCGGGATAGTCAATAAGGCTGTCGATAGGAACCAGTAAGGGATTTGTCGTCATAAACCGTTGATTAAATTAAAGACTGATGTTGGCCGAACGTTCGGCCGCTTCCAAGGTGTTGACCAGCAGCATGGCAATGGTCATGGGGCCGACACCGCCGGGTACGGGCGTAATGGCCGAGGCCACTTCGCTGGCACTGGCAAAGTCCACGTCGCCGCACAGCTTGCCGTCTGCACCGCGGTTGATACCCACGTCGATCACGACGGCACCGGGCTTGACCATATCGCCGGTAATGATGCCAGGGCGGCCTACGGCAGCGACCAGCACATCGGCACGGCGTGTCTGGGCGGCCAGATCGCGCGTTTTGGAGTTACAGAGGGTGACGGTAGCGCCCGCAGCCAGCAAGAGCATGGCCATGGGTTTGCCCACGATATTGCTGGCGCCCACGACTACGGCTTCTGCACCGCGCAGTGCCACGCTTTCGGATTCCAGCATTTTCATGACGCCGTAGGGCGTGCAAGGTGCAAATAGCGGCTTGCCCGTCATGAGCATGCCGGCATTGCTGACGTGGAAACCATCCACGTCCTTGTGCGGTGCAATGGTTTCAATCACCTTGTGCTCGTCCAGATGGGCGGGCAGGGGCAACTGAACCAGAATGCCGTGCACCGAGTTGTCCTGATTCAAGCGGGTGATCAGGGCCAGCAGCTTGGTTTCGGTGGTGTCAGCCGGCAGGCGGATGATTTCGGACTTCAGGCCGGCGGCTTCGCATGCCAGGCCCTTGTTGCGTACATAAACCTGGGAGGCCGGATCTTCACCGACCAGCACCACGGTCAAACCGGCTTGAATGCCGTGGGTTTGTTTCAGCTTGGCAACGCGTTCTGCAACGTCCGCCTTGATGGCGGTGGACAGCTTTTTTCCATCAATAATGCGAGCACTCATTTACGCATCCTCGGACTTGGTGAGGGCGATTTTCATGAGGTCGGCAACCGTAGTGACTTCCAGTTTTTCCATGATATTGGCGCGATGCGCTTCGACAGTTTTAATGCTGATGTTCAAGTCCCCAGCAATCTGCTTGTTCAGGCGACCGGCAACAATGCGTTCCAGCACTTGCTGTTCGCGCGCTGTCAGGCGGCCCAGGACTTCTTGTTGATCTTTTTGCGCCTGCGCTTGCGAGGCACGAGCCGTAGCCTGTTCGATCATGCGGCTGACAATGGTGCGCAGATCGGCTTCGTTAAAGGGTTTTTCCAGAAAGTCGATAGCGCCTTTCTTCATGGTGCTCACAGCCATGGGCACGTCACCGTGGCCGGTAATGAACACAATCGGGATGTTCGACTTGCGAGCGATCAGGGCTTCCTGCAACTCCAGGCCGCTCATGCCGGGCATGCGCACGTCCACAATCAGGACGGCCACCTGGGCCGGGTCGTAGGCGCCCAGAAACTCTTCGCCCGATGCAAAGCAGCGGACCCGATAGCCGTTAGCTTCCAGGAGCCAGCGCAAGGAGTCCCGTACGGCTTCGTCGTCATCGACTACGTAAATGGTGCATGGCATTTGCGGGCTGGTCATTCGGGTATCTCCAGTTTGTTATCAAGGGTGTCCGTTACATCCGGTGCCGCACAAGGTAGACTGAAACGGAAAATCGTTCCACCCTCTGGATTGCCGACAGCCCACAGGCGGCCGTGATGCGATTCAATAATTGTGCGGCAGATATTCAGGCCCATCCCAAGGCCTTCGGACTTGGTACTGTAAAACGGTTCAAAGAGGCGCTCGGGGTCTTTCAAGCCATGACCGCGATCGATGACGGCCATCTCCAAAAGCGATTCTTGTTGGGTAATCACCAATTGAAGCACATGATGCTCGCTGTGTTCCATGGCTTCGATCCCATTTTTGAGCAGATTCAATAATACCTGTTCTATGAGAATGGGGTCGGCAATGACGTCAGGAACCGGATCAGGAATGCTCAATTCAATTTCGATCTGGCGCTTGCGGGCGTCGATTTCGGCAAAGCCGACGGCATTTTCCACAATACGCATGACCTTGACGCGGACGCGGCGCGGTTCGCTACGCTTCACAAATTCACGAATGCGGCTGATGATCTTGCCCGCGCGCTCGGCTTGCTGGGCCGCTTTTTCCAGCGCGGCCAGCAGGGTTTCAGGCTGGTAGCGACCAGATTTCAGCATGGCAACTGCGCCCATGCTGTAGTTATTGATGGCCGTCAGCGGCTGGTTCAATTCGTGCGCCAGCGAGGAAGCCATTTCGCCCATGGTGGTCAGGCGGCTGGTCAACTGCACCTTTTCCTGCTGAATGCGCGAGGCTTCTTCGTGCTTGCGGCGGTCGGTAATATCGCGCGCCACTTGCAGACGCACACGACGGCCATCCGTCCAGGCCAGCATGCGGTGATGGACTTCAAACCAGCGGGCCGCCGATTCGGAGTAAATCTCTACGGTTTCATCCGTAAAGCGACCCAGGCGGCCACCCAGCAATTCAGCGTGACCATTGGATTGGGCGCCAAAGAAGCGACGATAGGTGCGGTTGGCAAACAGCAGTTCTAGACCGTCCGATGTATCGGCCACCACGGAAATGGCATCATCCAGACCTTCCAGCACCGTCATGAAGCGTTCATGCGCGGCGGTCAGGGCTTCGCGAATACGCTTGGGTTCGGTAATGTCCGTCATGGAAGTCATCCAGCCGATCTGCTCTCCATTGGGGGCACGCAGGGGCGAGACATACATACGGGCTGTAAAGCGTGAGCCATCGCGGCGCTGAGCCTCCACTTCCAGACCACTGCTGGGCGTGCGGCCGGACAGCAAAAGATCCAGGGTTTCCTGGTGCTGTTGATGACGACCGGGTAACCAGTAAGGGAAAGGGGCGGTGCGACCGACCAGATCGGCCTCATTCCAGCCAATCATTCTGCAAAAAGCCGGGTTCACATAAGCAATGCGGCCCTGCATGTCAAACACGCGCATCCCCGTGGACATGGAGTTTTCCATGGCACGCCGGAAACCCGTCTCGGCGGTCTGGGCTGCCTCGGCATGGGTCCGGAAGCGGGTATAGCGCCACAGGGCCAGCAAACTGACCACAATCACCAGGGACAGGGCCAGAATTACCATCATCAGGCGTTGCTGGCGCGTTTCCTGGTCGATGGTCACAAACATGACGCTATCGTTTTGCAAACGCTGCAGCCACAGGAATACCCCCATGACACACAGGTAGAGAAACAGCACGACAACCGGTGTCAGCCAATAGAATCCACGCCGATTCTGCTTGGCCTGATCATAGAAGGTTGAAGGGATCAGAGACTTTTTGGGATGAGTAGCCATAACAGCAAGAAAAGAAGTATGGCTGGATTGTAATGTAGGGCTATTTTTTTTAGTGATATTTCGTATTATGAAAACACATACCATAAAATGAAATTTTGCTTGAGCGTTTCTGTGTTCTTTCCTAGAATGGTTTGGTGCAGGCGTACCCCGCCTTGAACGCTCACAGTCCGCAAAACCCGCTTCGGTCAGGATCGCTTTATTTCTTATTAGATGGGCGGCTCAGCGTCGAGCAAGACCGGACTACTACCACATATATGGAGACACTATATGTCCTCAACCCAAGACAATAGTTCGGCTCAGGTCAGTCAAGACCAAGCCCTAGAAACAAAAGAGTGGCTTGACGCCCTGGAAGCGGTGGTGGACCGTGAAGGCCCGGCCCGTGCTCATGATCTGATCGAAAAGCTGATCGATCTGGCCCGTCGCTCCGGTGCTCACATCCCGTTCTCGCCCAACACGGCTTACGAGAACACGATTCCTCCCGGTCTGGAACCTGCCCACCCTGGCAATCTGATGCTCGAAGAGCGTATCCGTTCCTACATTCGCTGGAACGCCATGGCCATGGTGGTGCGCGCCAACCGCGAAACCCCTCCTGATGGCGGTGGTCTGGGCGGTCACATTGCCTCCTTTGCTTCGCTGGCCACCATGATTGGCTGCGGTCAGAACCACTTCTGGCACGCTGAAACCGAAGATCACGGCGGCGACATGGTGTTTTTCCAAGGTCACTCCTCGCCCGGTATTTACGCCCGCGCCTTCATGGAAGGCCGTATCTCCGAAGATCAACTGAATAACTTCCGTCAGGAAGTTGATGGCAAAGGCCTGCCATCCTACCCGCATCCCAAGTTGATGCCCGAATTCTGGCAGTTCCCCACCGTATCCATGGGTCTGGGCCCATTGATGGCGATCTACCAGGCTCGTTTCCTGAAGTACCTGCATGCCCGTGGCATTGCTGATACCAGCGGCCGTAAAGTCTGGGTATTCCTGGGGGACGGCGAGATGGACGAACCCGAATCCCTGGGCGCCATCGGTCTGGCTGCACGTGAAAAACTGGACAACCTGATTTTCATCGTGAACTGTAACTTGCAGCGTCTGGACGGTCCTGTGCGCGGTAACGGCAAAATCATCCAGGAACTGGAAGGTACCTTCCGTGGTGCAGGCTGGAACGTGCTGAAACTGATCTGGGGCGGTTACTGGGATCCATTGCTGGCCCGTGACAAGGAAGGCATCCTGCGCAAGGTCATGGAAGAAACCGTGGACGGCGAATACCAGGCCTACAAGGCCAACGACGGTGCCTACGTTCGCGAGCACTTCTTTGGCAAGCACCCCAAGCTGCTGGAAATGGTCAGCCGCATGAGCGACGAGGACATCTGGCGTCTGAACCGTGGCGGTCACGATCCTCACAAGGTGTACGCTGCGTTTGACGCTGCCACCAAGCACGAAGGTCAGCCTACCGTTATTCTGGCCAAGACCATCAAGGGCTACGGCATGGGCCACGTGGGCCAGGCCAAGAACCCATCGCACCAACAAAAGAGCCTGGATCTGGACGCCGTGCGCGAATTCCGCGACCGTTTCAACATCCCGGTTCCTGATGACAAACTGGAAGAGCTGCCTTACTTCAAGCCAGCTGATGACTCTCCGGAAATGCAATACCTGCACGCCCGCCGTCAGGCATTGGGCGGCTACTTGCCCAAGCGTCGCACCAAGGCCGATGAACAGCTGACCGTGCCGACTCTGGACGCATTCAAGCCCATGCTGGAAGCCACTGCTGAAGGCCGTGAGATTTCCACGACGCAAGCGTTTGTGCGCTTTTTCAACACCTTGCTGCGCGACAAGCAAGTCGGTCCTCGTGCCGTACCTATCCTGGCTGACGAATCCCGTACCTTTGGTATGGAAGGTCTGTTCCGTCAGATCGGTATTTACGCACCGGAAGGCCAGAAGTACACCCCGGTCGATAAAGACCAGGTCATGTACTACCGCGAAACGGCCAATGGTCAGTTGTTGCAGGAAGGTATTAACGAACAGGGTGCTTTCAGCTCCTGGATTGCGGCGGCCACGTCGTACTCCAACAGCAACCGCATCATGATTCCGTTCTTCATTTACTACTCCATGTTCGGCTTCCAGCGCTTTGGCGATCTGGCCTGGGCAGCGGGTGACATGAAGGCACGCGGTTTCGTGCTGGGCGGCACTGCCGGTCGCACCACCTTGAACGGTGAAGGTTTGCAGCACGAAGATGGCCACAGCCATATTCAGTCCTCGCTGATTCCTAACTGCGTATCCTACGACCCCACCTTCGCTCACGAAGTGGCTGTCATCATGCAGCATGGTTTGAAGCGCATGGTTCAGGACCAGGAAGACGTGTACTACTACGTCACCCTGATGAACGAGAACTACGCTCAGCCCGGTCTGGTCGAAGGCGACGAAGACGGCATCCTGCGCGGTATGTACAAGTTCAAGTCCGTGGCCAAGGACAGCAAGCTGCGCGTTCAGCTGATGGGTTCGGGCACGATTTTGCGCGAAGTGATCGCAGCACAAGAACTGCTGGAAAAAGACTGGGGCATTGGCTCCGACGTTTGGAGCGTGACCAGCTTTACCGAACTGCGTCGTGATGGTCTGGATTGCGAACGTGCAGCGCTGTTGAATCCTGAAGGAAAGGATCTGCCCGTGCCTTACGTGACGACTCAACTGGCTAAAACGGACGGTCCTATCGTGGTCTCCACCGACTACGTCAAGGCCTTTGGTGACCAGATTCGTCCGTTCGTGCCTAAGGATCGCACCTTCAAAGTGCTGGGCACCGATGGTTTTGGTCGCTCCGACTACCGCTTCAAGCTGCGCGAGCACTTTGAGGTTGATCGTCACTTCGTGGTGCTGGCTGCTCTGCGCGCGCTGGCTGAAGACGGCAAGATTCCGTTCAGCAAAGCGTCCGAGGCGATTGCCAAATACGGCATCAATCCTTCCAAGGCCAACCCGCAGCACGCATAAGGGACTGAACCATGAGCAATATCATTCAAGTCAAAATCCCGGATATCGGTGCTGACGACGCTGTCGAAGTGATCGAAATCCTGGTCAAGGAAGGCGAGACCATTGAGGTCGAGCAAAGTCTGATTACTGTGGAGTCCGACAAGGCCTCCATGGAAATCCCCTCGTCCGATGCTGGCGTGGTCAAGTCGATCAAGGTCAAGCTGGGCGACAAGGTTAAGGAAGGCAGTCTGGTTCTGGAACTGGAAGCCGCCGAAGGCGCGCAGGCCGCGCCTGCCGCTGAGCCTGCCAAGGCCGAAGCTGCTCCCGCTCTTAAAGCTGAAGCTGCGCCCGCAGCGGCTCCTGCCGCCGCCGCGGCAGCCCCGGACGGTGGTGAACAGCAAGTTACCGTCCAAGTGCCTGATATTGGCGACGCCCGCGATGTGGACGTTATCGAAATCATGGTGCAAGTGGGTGACACCATTGAAGTGGATCAAAGCCTGATCACCGTGGAGTCGGACAAGGCTTCCATGGAAGTGCCGTCCTCCCACGCCGGTGTGGTGACGGCCATCAAAGTGAAACTGGGTGACAAGGTCAGCCAGGGTAGCGACATTCTGGAACTGACAGTGCAAGGAGCTGCTGCAGCCCCTGCACCCGCCAAGGCCGAGGCCGCTCCCGCCCCTAAAGCCGAACCTGCTCCTGCAGCAGCGGCCGCTCCTGCTGCCAGCTCCTCGGTGGTGGTCGGTGCTGGTGCGCCGGCTCCAGAGCGTGTTTCGCCCACTGCCGCTTTTGCGGAAACCGAAGGCTCCTTGCGCAATCTGCCGCATGCTTCGCCTAGCGTACGCAAGTTCGCTCGCGAGCTGGGTGTGGATCTGACCAAGGTTCATGGCTCGGGCGATAAAGGCCGTATTACGGCTGACGACGTGCGTGGCTTTGTGAAGCAGGTCATGGCGGGCGGCGCTGCTCCGGTTATTGCTGCCGGTACCGCTGCTCAAGTGGGTGGTCTGGATGTGTTGGCCTGGCCCAAGGTCGATTTTGCCAAGTTTGGCCCAGTCGAAACTCAGGCCCTGTCGCGCATCAAGAAGATTTCCGGTGCCAACCTGCATCGCAACTGGGTCATGATTCCTCATGTCACCAATAACGATGTGGCTGACATCACCTCTCTGGAAGCCCTGCGTAAAGAGCTGAACGAGGAATACAAGAAGTCCGGCGCTCGCGTCACCATGCTGGCTTTCGTCATCAAGGCTGCCGTGGCTGCCCTGAAGAAATTCCCCGAGTTCAACGCTTCGCTGGACGGCGACAATCTGGTGCTCAAGCAGTACTACCACATTGGTTTTGCAGCTGACACGCCTAACGGTCTGGTTGTGCCGGTTATCCGTGATGCCGACAAGAAAGGCATTCTGGACATCGCTCGCGAAACGGGCGAACTGGCTGCGGCTGCCCGTGATGGCAAGCTGAGCGCCGCTCAGATGCAAGGCGGTTGCTTCACCATTTCCTCGCTGGGCGGTATTGGCGGTACGGACTTCACACCCATTATCAATGCGCCAGAAGTGGCCATTCTGGGTCTGTCGCGTTCCTCCATGCAGCCAGTCTGGAATGGCAAGGAATTCGAGCCACGTCTGATGCTGCCTCTGTCCCTGTCCTACGACCACCGCGTTATCGATGGTGCCGCCGCCGCCCGTTTCAATGCCTTCCTGGCAACGATGCTGGCCGACTTCCGTCGCATCGCACTGTAAGGAGTTGTCATGAGTCTGATTGATCTGACGGTCCCGGATATCGGCGACTCCGGTGAAGTAGATGTCATCGAAGTGCTGGTGCAAGTCGGCGATACGGTCGAGGTCGAGCAAAGCCTGATCACCGTGGAGTCCGACAAGGCCTCCATGGAAATCCCTGCCGCTCAGGCAGGGGTGATCAAGGAGTTGCTGGTCAAAGTGGGTGACAAAGTCTCCCAGGGTTCGGCCATTGCCAAGATTGAAGCGTCGGAGAGCCAAGCCGCTCCCGCTGCAGCACCCGCTAAACAAGAAGAAGCGCCTAAAGCAGCGGCGGCTCCGGCCGCTGCCGCTCCGGCTGCGGCACCTGCTCCGCAGGCGGCCAGCCATCAGGGCGGCGCGGATGATTCCGTGGATGTGGTCGTTCTGGGCGCGGGCCCAGGCGGTTACAACGCGGCCTTCCGTGCGGCTGACCTGGGCCTGAAAGTGGCTCTGGTCGAGCGCTACAGCACCTTGGGTGGCGTGTGTTTGAACGTGGGTTGTATTCCTTCCAAGGCCTTGCTGCATACCGTAGCGGTCTACGAGGAAGCCAAGTCCCTGGCAACACACGGCATCAAGTTCGGTGAAGCGCAAATCGATATCGACGCGCTGCGCGATTACAAGAACAAGGTGATCGGCAAGTTGACCGGTGGCCTGGCCGGTATGGCCAAGGGCCGCAAGGTGCAGGTTGTGGTCGGTAACGGCCAGTTCCTGGACCCCAACCACATCGAAGTGACCGCCAACGACGGCACCAAGAAAGTGATCAAGTTCGGCTCGGCCATTATTGCGGCCGGTAGCCAGTCGGTAAAACTGCCGTTCCTGCCTGACGATCCACGCGTGGTGGACTCCACCGGCGCGCTGGAACTGAAGTCTGTGCCCAAGCGCATGCTGATCGTGGGTGGTGGCATCATCGGTCTGGAAATGGGTACGGTGTACTCGGCTCTGGGTGCACGCCTGGACGTGGTGGAAATGCAAACTGGCTTGATGCCAGGAGCAGACCGCGACGTGGTCAAGGTGTGGGAGAAGATGAACAAGCACCGCTTTGATCACATGATGCTGGAAACCAGCACTGTGGCCGCCGAAGCGCGCGAAGATGGCATCTGGGTGACTTTCGAAGGCAAGAATGCTCCGGCCGAGCCGCAGCGTTACGACCTGGTTCTGCAAGCCGTGGGCCGTTCGCCCAATGGCAAGAAGATCGGTGCCGAGAAGGCCGGTGTGCAGGTGACAGATCGTGGCTTCATCCCGGTTGACAAGCAACAGCGCACCAACGTGCCGCACATCTATGCGATTGGCGACATCGTGGGTCAGCCCATGCTGGCACATAAGGCTGAGCACGAAGCGCACGTGGCTGCTGAAGTCATCGCCGGTGAAAAATCCTTCTTTGACGCTCGCGTGATTCCTTCGGTGGCTTACACCGATCCGGAAATCGCCTGGGTGGGTCTGACAGAAGATCAGGCCAAGAAAGACGGCATCAAGGTCGAGAAGGGCGTGTTCCCCTGGGCTGCATCTGGTCGCGCGATTGCGAACAACCGTGATGAAGGCTTTACCAAGGTTCTGTTCGATGCTGAAACCCACCGTATCGTGGGTGGCGGTATCGTCGGTACCAATGCGGGCGAGCTGATTGGTGAGCTGGTTCTGGCTATCGAAATGGGTGTGGACCCGGTCGATCTGGCTAAATCCATCCATCCGCACCCCACCTTGTGCGAGTCGGTCAGCAAGGCTGCTGCCGTCGCAGAAGGGACGTGCACGGACTTGCCTCCAACGCGTCGCAAGTAATACCAGTATTCGCCTGATAGTTAAGGCGTATTGGATCACGGCAGGTGCTATCATCAGCGCCTGCCGTTTTTATTTTGTAATTGGTGTTGTCCATGACTCATCCTGTTCTGAAAGCCGACTCCTCGCTGAGTGACTGGCTGTCCTATCTGGAAACTTTGCATCCTTCGGCCATTGATCTGGGCCTGGGCCGGATTCGCGAGGTTGCCCAACGTCTGAACATCAAACTGGATTCTGTCGTCATTACGGTGGGGGGCACCAACGGCAAAGGCTCGACCTGCGCCATGCTGGAAGCGATTTTGCTGGCCGCCGCGTACAAGGTAGGCGTGTACGCCTCTCCGCATCTGGTGCGCTATAACGAACGCATTCGCTTGAATGGCGAGATGGCCGAAGATGCGCAGATCACGGCGCAATTTGCCCGTATCAACGAAGCTCGTGGCGATCTGACGCTGACTTATTTTGAATTTTCCACGCTGGCAGCCTTGTTGCTGTTCCAGGAGCAGCGTGTTGATGTCGCGGTGCTGGAAGTGGGCCTGGGTGGTCGCCTCGATGCCGTCAACATCATTGATGCGGACTGTTCCATCATTACCAGCATTGATATCGACCATGCTGAGTACCTGGGCAATACCCGTGAACAGGTGGCCTGGGAGAAAGCCCATATTTTCCGTGCCGATCGTCCTGCGATCTGTGCCGATCCCGTGCCGCCACAGACCATGCTGGATTACGCCCAGGAAATTGGTGCCCAATTGTGGCTGTTTGGCAAAGATTTCAACTATTCCGGCGACCGTCAGCAATGGGCTTACGGTGGCCGCAATCAGCGCCGCGCTGCCCTGGCTTACCCGGCCTTGCGTGGAGCGAATCAGCTGCTGAATGCTTCTGCGGCATTAGCTGCGCTGGAGTCGCTGCACCCACGTTTGGCTGTGCCTGCGCAAGCTGTACGTGCCGGCTTGCTGCGTGCTCACATGCCGGGCCGCTTCCAGATTCAACCTGGCCAGCCTTGTGTGATTTTTGACGTGGCCCACAACCCCCATGCGGCGGCTGCCTTGGCGCAGAACCTGGACAATATGCCGCCTTACCCCAAGACGATTGCCGTCGTGGGTATGTACAAGGACAAGGATGTGGACGGCGTGATCGCCCGCATGGCTACCCGTATCGACCACTGGATGTGTGCCAGTCTGGAAGGTCCACGCAGCATGTCGGGTGAAGAATTGGCCAATCATGTACGCGCGGTTCTGGCCAGTGGTCAGACGCCTGATGATGTGTTGGCACCCGAGGCCGAATCCGGCTCGCATCGCCCAGGTGTTCGGCCGGTTGCCCGCGCTTCGGTCAGTAAAGCGTCAGCGGTCGTATCCAGTTACAACAGTCCTCAGCTCGCTTACGAGGCGGCGTTAAAAGAGGCCAGTGACAATGATAGAATTGTCGTGTTTGGCTCGTTTGCGACAGTAGGACCAATACTTGAAGCCGCAAACGACCGTTCATCTTCCTGAATATCAGTAAGACTGCTTATTTCATAGGTCTAGGGCTCATGGGTTTATTTTCACGTAACGATACTTCCTCATCGTCGGGTCGCCGCGGCAGTGCTTCCAGCGATTCACAATTATCGGAACTGCGTGGACGGGCTCGCCGCCGTCTGATCGGTGCGCTGGCTCTGGTTCTGGCCGTCGTCGTGCTGGTGCCCATGCTGACCGCCGACAAGACCCCACCTGAGCCCGAGCAGTCTTTGGCCCTGGGTCCCATCGGTCAGACAACGGGGCAGGGCACAGTGCAGACTCGTCCTGGCGAGCTGGTGGTGCAAGAAGGCACGCCTGCTCCTGTCATCGAACAACCTGACGAGCCGCTGGTCACTGATCCTTCCACCAGTACCGACGGTGGTCTGGCCGTGGTCAATCCCGGTCTGGAAACCGATCCTGCTCCTGTCACGACACCTAGCACTCCCGCTGCGCCGCCGCCTGTGACCACACGTCCAGAGACGCCCAAGCCGGTTGAGAAGCCCAAGCCAGTCGAAAAACCCAAGCCAAGCCCAGCGCCTGCACAAAATGGCCGTACCGATGACGGCTCCTACGCGCTGGCCCTGCTGGAAGGCCGTGTCCCGAGTAAACCAGCCCCTGCTGCTGCCGCTAAACCGGCTACGCAACAAGGCAACTTCATTTTGCAGATTGTCGCCTATTCCAACCAGAACGATGCCCAGTCGCGTCGTGATCAGCTGGTATCGGCCGGTGTGACCAATGCCTATGTAGAGACGGCACAAAGTGGTGGCAAGCCAACCTATCGTTTGCGTGTGGGCCCATTCCCCACCCGTGAAGCGGCTCAGGCAGCCCAGGCCCGCTTGCGCTCGCTCGGTTACGAGAACAGTTTTATCTCGGCTAAGTGAGCAGCTTCGACTATATCGTCCTTGGAATTGTGGGTGTGTCAGGCCTTTTGGGCCTGATACGCGGATTGATCAAGGAAGTTCTTTCGCTCAGCGCCTATTTGCTGGCCTTCATGGCCGCAATCTGGTGGGGGCCACGCACATCAGGCTGGATACAAGTCTGGGTAGAAAACGGCTTATTACGTACGGCTTTGGCCTACGGAGCCGTTTTTTTTATGGTCTTGCTACTGGTGGGCCTGTTGAACATGCTGTTAGCCAGCTTGATCGAGCAAACGGGTTTGACGCCCGCCGATCACGGCTTGGGCGGCCTGTTCGGACTGGCTCGCGGGGTGCTGCTGGTGCTGATTCTGGTCATCCTGGCCGGGCATACCGATTTACCTAAGGAACCGTGGTGGGAGCAGGCCAAGCTGGCCGAGCCTGCGATCCGCGCGGTGCAGTCGATTAAGGCCATGCTGCCGCCGTCTCTGGCAGAATGGCTGCCTTATTGAGAACACACTAACGGGAACCAATCATGTGTGGAGTTGTAGGGGTTGTTGCGCGCAGCCCTGTAAATCAGTTGATCTATGACAGTTTGCTCTTGCTGCAGCACCGCGGGCAGGATGCTGCGGGGCTGGCGACCTGGCACGACCAGTTCTTCAGCATGCACAAGGCATTTGGCCTGGTGCGGGACGTATTCCGTACCCGCAACATGCGCTCCTTGCCGGGCAATAGCGGTATTGGCCACGTGCGTTACCCCACGGCAGGCTCCAGCCAGAGCGTGGAGGAGGCGCAGCCGTTTTACGTCAACGCCCCCTTTGGTCTGAGCTTTGTGCACAACGGCAATCTGACCAATTGGCGTGAGCTGCGTGAAGAACTGTTCACCATTGATCGTCGCCACATCAACACCAACTCGGATTCCGAGGTTCTGCTGAATGTGTATGCCCACGAGCTGCAACGCGCTGCCACGGGTCCTGAGTTGACTCAGGACGAAGTGTTTGAAGCCGTCGCTGCTGTGCACCGCCGTGCGCGTGGGGCTTATGCGGTAGTCTCGCAAATCGCCAATTTCGGTCTGGTAGCTTTCCGTGATCCGAACGGGATTCGTCCTTTGTGCCTGGGTCGTAATGTGACGCCCAAGGGTGAAGAATGGATGATTGCTTCCGAGTCCGTTGCCTTGACCGGTTGCGGCTTCGAGCTGGTCCGCGACGTTGAGCCCGGCGAGGCCATCATTGTGGATCTGGACGGTAATCTCAGCAGCCGCCAGTGCGCCGAGAACCCGCGCCTGAATCCCTGTGTCTTTGAGTACGTGTACTTCGCCCGCCCCGATTCCACCGTTGATGGTGTGTCGGTTTACGACGCCCGTTTGCTAATGGGTGAGTACTTGGCCGAGAACGTCGCCAAGAACCTGCGTCTGGCCGATATCGATGTGGTCATGCCTATCCCTGACTCGGCCCGTCCTTCGGCCATGCAGTTGGCAGCACACTTGAACCTGAACTACCGCGAAGGCTTCATCAAGAACCGCTACGTGGGCCGCACCTTTATCATGCCCGGTCAGGAAGTGCGCAAGAAGTCGGTGCGTCAGAAACTGAGTGCTATTCCCATGGAGTTCCGTGGCAAGAACGTGCTGCTGGTGGATGACTCTATCGTGCGTGGCACAACGAGCCGCCAGATTGTGGATATGGCCCGTGCCGCGGGTGCGAACAAGGTGTTCTTTGCTTCGGCAGCACCACCGGTCCGCTTTCCGAACGTGTACGGCATCGACATGCCTACGGTTTCCGAGCTGATCGCAACAGGTCGCGATGTAGATCAGGTAGCCAAGGAAATTGGTGTGGACGGTCTGGTTTATCAGGACCTGCACGATCTGGAACAATCCCTGCGTGACTTGAACCCACGCTTTGCCGGCTTTGAGTCCTCATGCTTTAGCGGCGAGTACGTGACAGGGGATGTGGACGAGGCTTATCTGAATCTGTTGGCAGAAGGCCGCAAGAATGGCCGTGAGGTGCCTGACGTAACGGACTGATAGCTTGATCTTGTGCCCGATTGGAAAAACCCGCTTTTATAGCGGGTTTTTTTTGAATTTATGATTGCTGGGTGGTTTTGGATATTTTATTTTCAGGCTTTAATTATCAGTCTCTTATATAAATTAAACCTATTATTTTTTAATTTTTGATGATTTTATAATCTACGGATTAATTTCATATTATTTAATAATCAGCTTATATTTTTCTTTGTTTCTTTCGATAAATCATGCGCCTTGGTGCGCATTCTATCTGGAATCAAAGATGAAAAACCCAAGCAAAGATATGGAATCTGATCAGGTATTAACTGATCCTGATCCCACAGAGCAGATTCCTGTCAGTATTCAATCTGGTATCGACTTTCCGGCCTTGCATTATTTGCTGGAGCAGGCCCTGGAGCAAAACCGGGTGATGGGTGCCGTGGTGCTGGTCGCTTACCAAGGTGAACTGATATTTCGTTTTAGTGGTGGCTGGGCGAATAAGGAGCGGGCCCAAGCCATGCATGAAGATACAGTCTTCAGTTTGGGGTCCTTGAGCAAGACAATCAGTTCCTGGCTGGCCTTGCGTTTGATTGAGCGGGGACTGCTTTCTTTGAAAGATAGAATCACGCGCTATCTTCCCCATTTCGGCCCCAGTTTTAATTCTATTTGCCCGCCTATTTCCATTCATCAATTGCTGACTCACACATCGGGGCTTAGTTATCGTTTTATTGATGGTGAGGAGAGTGCCTACGCTCAGGCTCAGGTCAGTGATGGGCTGGATGATCCAGAACTGAGCTGGCAAGAGAATTTTCGACGTATTTGCTCCGTACCACTACGTTTTGCACCGGGTACAGGCTGGCGTTACTCCTTGGGAGTGGATGTAGTGGGGCAGGCTTTGCAAATTGCTTCGGGACGGGGCTTGTCGGAGTTACTGGAGGACAGCATTAGTCGTCCCTTGGGCTTGAGACATTGTTCCTTTTACAAGCGCGATGATTTTCAGATGGCCGTGCCATATCGAAATCATGAGGCTTGCTTGACGCGGGTGGATGGTGCGTTGGATCTGGGTATCGGCGTGCTGCGGTTTGATGAGCAGAGCCTGTCACAGCGCTCCAGGCCGATCTATGCGGGGGCATCCATGCTTGGGTCCGGGGCAGATTTGATGCGCATACTTCTGGCTTTGCGAAATGGGAGTTTGCTTTCCAAGCCGTATTGCGAAGCGCTGTTTACCGATCATGTGCCATATTCTGCCAAATGCATGTGGCCAAATTGGGGCTATACCTACGGGGCCGCCATTTCACGACAGCTGCCTGAGCGGACCATGCCGATGTCTGCTGGAAGCTTGCAATGGGTCGGTGCATTCGGGCAGAAGTGGATGTTTGATCGACAGCAGGACCTCATCATTGTCAGCATGACCAATACCGCTCCAGAGGGCCTGTTTGGTGCATTTCCGGATCAGGTGCGTGACGCTGTTTATACCGATTTGGGTTTGATGCCTGATTGAGCAGGGTGGAACAAAACAGCCCTGCTGGAAGGCAGGGCTTTATGGCTGTAGTGGCTGCCCAGGCGCTTAGGCCCCTCGTCGCTTGAACAGCGTCAGCAACAAACCCAGGCCCAGGATCACAAATAGCGCCAGGCTCCAGTAAGCGTATTCAATCCCCAGCAAAGGTTGGCGTGCATCCATGCAGGAGGCATAAATACCAAATAGCCAAGGCAAGCCGCTTTCCAGGCCGGACTGGGTAATGAAGCGATCGGCAAAGGTCTGGTCGCAGCTGAACAGGTGCTGCGCGACCGATACCTGATACCAGGCAGCCAGAATGCCACCTACTGAGGTAGCCAGACCCAGCAAGCTGGCAATGGTAGAACTGCGCTGATGCCCCAGTTGGCGCAACACACCAGCAACCAGGCTGAACACGCCCAACACAATGAAAATCAGGCGTTGCAGGACGCACCAGGCGCAAGGCGGGATGCTGAATACATGCTGGGAAAGCAGTGCAATGCCTACGCCGGAAAAGGCGAGCAGGGCGATCAGATAGTAGGGTGCAGCGGACTGGCGGGAGGATGCGGCCATGGTATCAAGAGGAACTTAAAGAATGAAAGGTAGATGCTTCGTGCAGCAAACCCAGGAAAAGTTCATGGAAACCGGCCCAGGTAATCTGCACGCCCAGGCATAAGAGAATAAAGGCGGACAGGCGCATCACGACAGCCGTGCCATTTTTACCCAGTTTGTACAGGAATTGCGATGCAAAACGTAAGGCCAGAAACACGATAAAACTGGCCGCAGCAATAGCAGGCAGCGCGCCAGCCAGCTTGCTCATGGTGCCGGTGACCGAGTTGTCATGCAAGGTCGCCCCTACCGTCAGTGCCGCAGACAAGGAGCCGGGGCCGCAGAGCATGGGGAAGGTCAGGGGGTAGAAGGCTTTGGAGCGGATCTGTTCCCAGGAGTAGGACTCGGCCATGTTCTGCGCATGGGCTGCGTCAAAGTCCGAGGCGTTGATCAGGCGCCAGGCTGTGGCAATCACCAGCAGGCCCCCGCCAATTCGGATGATGGGCAGGGAAATGCCAAAGAAATTCAGCACGATATTGCCCGCGACCATGGCAATGGCCAGCATGATGAAAATATTGATGGCAACTTTCTTGGCCAGGCGAGCGCGATCAGGCACGCTGGCGCCTTCGGTGAGGGTCAGAAAGATGGGAGCGGCCGCAGGCGGGTTCAGCATGGGCAATAGCGTCGCCAATGCAAACAGGAAGCTGCGGCTGACATCAGCAAATACGGAGGAGAGTTCCATTAAGACGGGGTGGCTTGTTGAGAGAGGGCTAAACGTACATCGCGCTCCAGGCGCAATTGATTACGGTTCTGTTCCAGTGCGGCACCGCTCAGGATGAAGACGTCTTCCACGCGATCGCCCAGGGTCATGACTTTGGCCGAGCGCAGTCGCACGTCGTGGTGCTCGAATACTTGGGCGAGACTGTACAACAAACCGCGCCGGTCTGTAGCACTTAGTGTCAAAATCCAGTCCTGCCCTTGCTCTTCCTGACGCAGATCCACGGTGGGCTGAATGGGAAAGACTCGAGCCCGGCGGGAGCGGATGTCGCGGTAGTGGTCGTGCGGGGGCTCGCTAGGGTGCAGGTCTTGCTGGAGTGCCTGGCATAACTCGGTTTCGATCAGCAAAGGGTCGCGCCGCAGGGCGTGGTCGTAGGCGGGCAGCATGACGATGAAACTGTCCAGCGCCCAGCCGTGGCGAGTCGTGTAAATGCGAGCGTCCTGAATGCTGACGGCCTGGCTATCAAAGTAGCGGCAGATACGTAAGAACAGGCCGCTGGCGTCCTGGGTATAGACCAGCACCTGCAGGGCGTCGGTTTGGCCGGCAGGGCGTATGCGTACGATGGGTGTCAGGCTGTGGGACTGGTGGTAGAGCTGGATGGTATGCCAGGCGATTTCACTGGCGTCGTGGCGCAGGAAATAGGGCTTGTCCAGCCATTGCCAGAAGTCCTCGCGGGCTTCATCCAGTAGACCAGCCAGACGAATTTCGCCAGCGGCGTCACGCTTGCGTTGATCCAGTACGGACACGCCATCCTTGGCCTGCCGTCCTAAAGCTGCCAGTGACAGCTTGTACAGGTCTTCCAGCAGCTTGCCTTTCCAGGAGTTCCATACCGTTGGGCTGGTGGCCCGAATGTCGGCGACAGTCAGCAGGTACAGGGCAGTCAGGCGGCGTTCCGTACCTACGGTTTGCAGGAACTGGAAAATGACATTCGGGTCGCTCAAATCGCGTTTCTGAGCCACTTGCGACATGGTCAGGTGCTCGCGCACCAAAAACACCACCAGCTCTGCGTCCACCGGCATCAAGCCGTGATCCTGACAGAATGCCAAGGCGTCCTGCGCACCCAGCTCGGAGTGATTGCCGCCACGTCCTTTGGCAATGTCGTGAAAGAGGGCGGCGATATACAGCAGCCAGTGGCGATCAAAACCGCTCATCAGCTGATTGGCCATGGACAGCTCTTCGCTGTGCTCGGCCATGGTGAAGCGGCGTAGGTTGCGTATGACCTTTAGCGTGTGCTCGTCCACGGTGTAAGCGTGGAACAGGTCGTGCTGCATTTGTCCGACGACGCGTCGAAAGACTGGCAGATAGCGCGGCAGCAGATTCAGCAGATTCATCAGCCGCAAGGTATGCACGATGCCTTTGTTCTGCTGCAGGATTTCCAGAAACAGACGTCGATTCCGGGGCTCGGCCCGGAACTTGGCATCGATCAGGCGGCGGGCGTGCCAGAGGGCTCGCAAGGTATCGGCTTTCAGACCACGCAGATTGGGCTGTTGCTGCAAATGCAGCATGGCCACAAAAATCAAAGAGGGGTCTTGCTCGAAGCCATCAGGCTGACGCAGTTCCAGCTGTCCATGATGAATCTGGAAGTGGCTGTCCAGAATCAGCGGTTCCTGATCGGTTTGCGGGAACAGGTGCTCCTCGATGCTGCGCATCAGGATCAGATTGAGCTGGCTGACAATCTTGGCGGCCCAGTAGTAACGCTGCATCAGCAGTTCACTGGCGCGTCGGGTGGCCGTGGGTTGAAAACCGTAAATGTCAGCCAGACGTGGTTGCAGGTCAAACAGCAGTCTGTCTTCGGCGCGGCCGGTCAGTAGATGAAGCTCAATGCGCAGACGCTTGAAAGCTTCTTCCACGCGTTGCAGAGCTTTCAGCTCGGATTCCGTCAGCAGTTCGGATTGCGCGACATCCACCCAACTGCGACCCAAACCGGCTGCCCGTGCCATCCAGAGCAGCACCTGCAGGTCGCGCAAGGCGCCAGGAGACTCTTTGCAATTGGGTTCCAGGGAGTAGGGGGTGTCTTGCAGATGCGCATGACGCTGCTGCTGTTCGGCCTGTTTGGCCAGGAAGAAGGCCTGCGGGTCCATCTGGCTTTGCAGTTGCTGTTGGGCATGGCGTAGCAGCAATCGGGAACCCGCCAGCCAGCGGCTTTCCAGCAAGGCGGTTTCGGTGGTGATGTCCTGGCTGGCTTGTTCCAGGCATTGGGCGGGCGTGGCCACATTATGGCTGGGAGCCAGACCTATATCCCACAAGGCGGCGACCAGTGCCTGAATCCGGTCTATATCCTCTGCATTGGGCTCGCGCTGCAACAGGATCAGCAAGTCCACATCCGAATGCGGATACAGCTCCCCGCGACCATACCCCCCCAAGGCCGCCAGGCTGGCTTGGCGGGGCAGGGGGTAACGGACCAGAAGCTCACGCAGACCTTGGTCGCAAATCTGGCACAGGCTTTTGAGCAGGCGATCGCAATGCAGGTCTTGCCTGAAGCGCTCGTAGGCCCTAGCCCGGCGGCAAGCAATTCTGTCGCGAAGCTGGGCCAGGAAAGACATGGTTCAGGCCTTGTTGATGATGGCTGGAGGGGCAGGCATGCCGGGTGAGACGGTCAGCACTTCGTAGCCGGTATCGGTTACCAGCACCGCGTGCTCCCATTGGGCCGACAGGCTGTGGTCGCGGGTCACCACGGTCCATTGGTCAGCCAGCGTGCGCAGTTCGCGACGACCGGCGTTGATCATGGGCTCGATGGTGAAAATCATGCCGGGTTCCAGTTTTACGCCGGTGCCGGGTTTGCCGTAGTGCAGCACTTGCGGATCCTGGTGAAACTTCTGGCCCACACCATGGCCGCAGTATTCGCGCACAACGGAAAAACCTTGTTTTTCAGCGTGTTGCTGAATGGCGTGGCCGACATCACCCAGGGTGGCGCCGGGTTTGACTTGATCAATACCCAGCCACATGCATTCGTAGGTGGTTTCAGTCAGGCGGCGGGCCAGGATGCTGGGCTCGCCCACGTAGTACATACGGCTGGTGTCGCCAAACCAGCCGTCTTGAATAATGGTGACGTCCATATTCAGAATGTCGCCATTTTTCAACACTTTATCGCCGGGGATGCCGTGACAGATAACGTGGTTGACGGAGGTACAAATAGAGCCTGGAAAGGGTGGGTAGCCAGGAGGCGCGTAGCCTACGGTGGCAGATTTGACCCCCAGTTCATTGATGCGCTCCATGCACAGGCGATCCAGTTCGCCGGTCGTGACACCTGCTTTGACAAAGGGAGTCAGGTAATCAAGGATGGATGCCGCGGTCTGGCAAGCAGCGCGCATTTTTTCGAGATCAGTGGGGTCTGTGACGAGAATACTCATAGCAACTTGAACAGGTCTATTGAAAAATAGTAGAATTATAGGCTTTTGTGAATTTTGCAGTTACGTGCCGTCCCGTTTGGGGCGATCACGTGTCGCGGAACACCGCGCCAAATCTGGGCTTTCCTGATTTGACCGGCTTTTCTTGGGCCGCTTGAATTTTCAGGCTGGACGAGCCAAGCCAGGTATCAGGAAATCGTGTCCCAAGATTGGAAGAAGCCTCGGGCCATGGCCAGCCAGCAAAAACAAGCAGAATTCACAACACATACAGGGTCAGCACGATGACAAGCGTTGCGAAAGCAACAGGGCAGCAGCCCGGTTCTTGTTCAGGTGATGCTGACCAAGCAATCCTCTAGGATACACCTGCGAACAGTACCCTGTATGCAGGCGGTAGCCAGAAAAGTTTCAGGCTCGGGCCCGGATGGCAGATATCTTGTCTGCCTGCAGGCGTGAGTCCGTTGCAGTGCAGGCGTTCGCTCATGTTGGGCAACGTTTTTATGTTTTAAGTTGTAAATCGCGTGACTGTCCGTCTCGGGGTGTCTGGAATGCAGCACAGGCTGCGGCCCTTACCGGATACCGGGCAGTTACAAGACCAAACCCTTGGAGAACTTTATGTCTTTAATGCGTGAAATGCTGGAAGCTGGTGTGCACTTTGGCCACCAAACCCGTTACTGGAACCCCAAGATGGCTCCGTTCATCTTCGGCCAGCGTAACAACATCCACATCATCAACCTGGAAAAAACGGTTGTTCAGTACGAAGAAGCAACCAAATTCGTGCGTCAACTGGCTGCCCGTGGTGGCAACGTGCTGTTTGTAGGCACCAAGCGCGCTGCTCGCGAACTGGTGGCTGCTGAGGCCGAACGTTGCGGCATGCCTTACGTCGACAGCCGCTGGTTGGGTGGCATGATGACTAACTTCAAAACGGTCAAGACTTCCATCAAGCGTCTGAAGGAAATGGAAGCTCAGATGGCTGAAGGCCGTCTGGAAACCATGAGCAAGAAAGAAGCCTTGATGTTCGAACGCGAACTGGAAAAGCTGAACAAGGCCATCGGCGGTATCAAGGACATGAACAACCTGCCTGACGCCCTGTTCGTGATCGACGTTGGCTACCACAAGATTGCCGTGGCTGAAGCCCGCACTCTGGGTATCCCCGTGGTGGCCGTAGTTGATACCAACCACTCGCCAGAAGGTCTGGATTACGTGATCCCTGGTAACGATGACTCGGCCAAGGCTATCGCTCTGTACGCCCGTGGCATGGCTGACGCCGTGCTGGCTGGCCGCGAACAGAACCTGAATGGTCTGGTTGAAGAAATCGCCGCTGACGAAGAGTTCGTCGAAGTTCAGGCTGACACCCAGGAGTAACAGGCTCACCGCTGTCTGCCAGACACCATCAGTTGTCATGGCAGACAGCTACAGTGACCCTTCGTATCGCCCCGGCTTGCCGGGGCATGTTCTACAGAATTGGAGAAAACCGTGGCTCAAATCACCGCATCGATGGTTAAAGAATTGCGCGAGAAAACCGACGCGCCCATGATGGAATGCAAAAAAGCACTGACCGAAGCCGACGGCGATATGGCACGTGCTGAAGAAATCTTGCGCGTGAAGCTGGGCAGCAAGGCTAGCAAAGCAGCTACCCGCGTTACCGCTGAAGGCCTGGTTTCTGTTTACATCGCTGACGATGCCAAGACCGGCTCCGTAGTTGAAGTTAACTGCGAAACCGACTTTGTTGCCAAGAACGATGACTTCATCGGCTTTATCAACGACGTCGCCCAACTGGTCGCCAAGAACAACCCGGCAGATCTGGCCGCTTTGGCTGAACTGCCACTGGCCGACAGCAATGTCGAGACCGTGCGCGCTGCTCTGGTTGGCAAAATTGGTGAAAACATCTCGATCCGTCGCTTCCAGCGCTACGAAACAGCCGGCCAACTGGCCAGCTACGTTCACGGTGGCAAGATCGGCGTATTGGTTGATTTCGCCGGTGGCGACGAAGAAGTGGGTAAAGACCTGGCCATGCACATCGCCGCGACTCGTCCTAAAGCAATGGACGCTTCGGGTGTTGACGCTGCCGAGATCGAAGCCGAGCGCTCCGTGGCTGCTCAGAAAGCCGCTGAATCCGGCAAACCTGCTGACATCGTCACCAAAATGGTTGACGGCGCTGTTGCCAAGTTCCTGAAAGAAGTGACTCTGCTGAGCCAGCCTTTCGTCAAGAACGACAAGCAAAGCGTGCAGCAAATGCTGGACGAGAAAAAAGCATCGATCGCTGGCTTTACCCTGTACGTTGTGGGTGAAGGCATTGAGAAGCGTGTTGAAGATTTCGCCGCTGAGGTAGCTGCTGCTGCCGGCCAAGCCTAATCTAGCTTGTTTTTTCAGGGCAGGCACCGTAGTGGCGATGCCTGCCCTGCTGCTTTACACTCTCTTCTGTCTTCGTCACTTGGAATCCCACCCATGACTACCCCTCATTACAAACGTGTTCTGTTGAAGCTCTCCGGCGAAGCGCTGATGGGCGAGGACTCGTTCGGTATTAATCGCAGCACAATCATTCGCATGACGGAGGAGATCGCCCAGGTTGCCCAGTTGGGGGTACAGCTGGCTATCGTGATTGGCGGGGGCAATATCTTTCGCGGCATCGCTCCAGGTGCCCAGGGCATGGATCGTGCGACAGCCGACTACATGGGCATGATGGCTACCGTCATGAATGCGCTGGCCTTGCAAGATGCCTTGAAGCACCGTGGCCTGGATGCCCGTGTGCAATCTGCCCTGAATATTGAGCAGGTCGTAGAGCCTTACATTCGTCCCAAGGCACTGCGTTACCTGGAAGAAAACAAAGTTGTTATTTTTGCAGCCGGTACGGGCAACCCGTTCTTTACTACCGATACGGCAGCAGCCTTGCGCGGCGCCGAAGTGGGTGCGGAAATCGTACTGAAAGCGACCAAAGTCGACGGCATCTACAGTGCCGATCCCAATAAAGATCCAGGTGCGACGCGTTACTCGCGTATCAGCTTTGATGAGGCTATCGTACGCCGTCTGGAAGTGATGGACGCGACCGCCTTTGCCTTGTGTCGCGATCAGAAACTGCCGATTAAAGTGTTCTCCATCAACAAGCCCGGCGCCTTGACGCGCGCGGTCTCTGGTGAAGATGAAGGCACCCTGGTTCACGTTTAAAGTTATAGGAATTTAGTCCATGAGTCTTTCCGAGATTAAAGCATCGACCGACAGCCGGATGGGTAAGTCCCTCGAGTCTCTCAAGACAGGCCTGGCCAAAATTCGCACTGGCCGTGCTACTGCAGGCTTGCTCGATCACATTCAGGTTGAGTACTACGGCTCCATGGTGCCGGTCAGCCAGGTGGGCAACATCACGGTGGTGGATGCTCGCACGCTGAACGTGCAAGTGTGGGAAAAGCATATGGCTGGCCCGATTGAAAAAGCCATTCGTGATAACGAGCTGGGTCTGAACCCCATCTCGATGGGCGAGAGCATTCGTGTGCCCATGCCTGCGCTGACCGAAGAGCGCCGTCGCGATCTGGCCAAAGTGGTGCGTGGCGAAGGCGAAGATGCCAAGGTCGCCATTCGCAACCTGCGTCGTGACGCCAATGACACGCTCAAAAAGCAAGTCAAGGACAAGGAAATCTCCGAGGACGACGAGCGTCGCGCCCAGGACGAAATCCAGAAGCTGACCGACAAGTATGTGGCTGAAGTCGACAAGCTGATCGCCCAGAAAGAAGCCGAGATCATGACGGTCTAACGGCTTTTGCACAGGTGGCTAGGTGATTTCTTTCAGTTCTACCCAAACTATTCCGGAACACGGTCAGGTTCCTGGCCACCTGGCGATTGTCATGGACGGCAATGGACGATGGGCAACCCGTCGTCTTTTGCCACGCACGGCAGGGCACTTGCGTGGTGTGCAAACCGTCCGGCGTATTGTCGAGGCCTGTGGCGAGCTCGGCGTGCGTTATTTGACCCTGTTTGCGTTCAGCTCCGAGAACTGGCGACGCCCTCCTGAAGAGGTGTCCCTGTTGATGGGGCTGTTCGTCAAGATGCTGCAAAAAGAAGTGGCAACACTGAAAAAAAACGGCGTCCGACTTCATATTATTGGTGAGCTATCCGCATTTAGCGAAGAATTGCGCGGGCTGATTGCCGACGCAGAAGAACAAACGCGTGATAACGACACCTTGCATTTGACGATTGCCGCCAATTACGGTGGTCGTTGGGATATTTTGCAGGCGACCCGAAAGGCCTTGGTTGCCAATCCCCATTTGGTCGATCATCCCGAACAACTGGATGAGGCCATGTTCAGTCCCTATTTGGCGATGTCTTACGCCCCCGAACCGGATTTGTTCATCCGCACGGGCGGAGAGCGCCGCATTTCCAATTTTTTGATCTGGCAGATGGCCTATACCGAACTGTACTTTACAGACGCGTACTGGCCGGATTTTGACCGGGCGCAGCTGGAGCAGGCCTTCGAGTGGTATCGTGGGCGCGAGCGGCGCTTTGGGCGCACCAGTGCCCAGGTGCAGGGTAGCCCCGCGCCTTGACGGAGCCTTATCTATGTTGAAACAACGAGTCATCACCGCCCTGATCCTGCTGGTCATTCTGGGCGCGGCCATGCTTGCCCCCGTGCGCTGGCCATTGCTGGCTATTTTTGTTCTGATGAGTACGCTGGCTTGCTGGGAATGGGAGCGCCTGAGCCTGTCCCAGGAGCAGCAGCGTTGGGCCTGGCCCCTGGCCTTGCTCAACGGTGCCTTGATGCTGTGGCTAAGCGTGCACTGGTATCACACCGGCCCGCAAGGGCAGGCGGCTGATTTGGTCTACCGTGGTCTGGTGCCCCTGATGGCGGCCTTGTGGGTCGTAGGCGCTACCGGGCTGGTACTGCAAGGTCAGGCCACACAGCGTGCACAAGGCGTCTTGCTCAGCGTGATGGGTGTGCTCGCCCCTTTGGTCGCCTGGGCCAGCCTGTATCTGTTTCTGCATACACAGGGCATTGTTTACGTGCTCTCCTTGCTGGTCCTGATCTGGGTGGCAGACATCGCAGCTTACTTCGCTGGACGTGCCTTCGGTAAAGCCAAGCTGGCCCCGCGTGTCAGTCCGGGCAAGACCTGGGCTGGAGCGCTCGGTGGTATGGTTGCCGCTGCTGCATGGATGTTGATCAGCGCAAATTGGGCCGGCAGTTTCGGCGCCGACGTGCTGCAGCGCTGGGGCTGGGTGGCCACGGCTGCTTTGGGTGTTGCTCTGGCGGCCCTCTCTATCGTGGGTGATTTGTTTGAGTCCCTGCTCAAGCGCCGTGCCGCTGTTAAAGATTCCAGTCAATTATTGCCCGGCCATGGTGGGGTGTACGACCGTATCGACGCCTTGCTGCCGGTTGCTCCCGTGGCCTTGTTGCTAAGTGGGGCGTGGCTCTTTTAGTCCTGCGTGGATTCAAAGTGTTTGCGTCAAGGAAGAACTCATGAGTTTCCAGCATGTTTGTGTGTTAGGAGCCACTGGCTCTATTGGTATCAGCACACTGGATGTGATTGCTCGTCATCCCGATCGGATGGCGGTTTATGCCGTGAGCGGCCACACTCGTATGGAGCTGTTGGCCGAGCAAGCTCGTGACAGCGCAGCCCGTGTTGTCCTCGTGCCGGATGAAGCCGCGCGTAGCCGCTTTCTGGCCGCGTGGCAGGGCGGTGCCTTGCCGGAGATTCGGGTAGGTGCTCAGGCGCTGGCCGACACGGCTGCCGATCCGCAAGTCACTACCGTCATGGCCGCGATTATCGGCGCCGCAGGTTTGCCCTCGGCCCTGGCCGCTGCACGTGCCGGCAAGCGTGTGCTGCTGGCTAATAAAGAAGCGCTGGTTGCTGCGGGTCGTATCTTCATGCAAGCCGTGCAAGAGGGCGGGGCGCAGTTGATGCCCATTGACTCTGAGCACAGCGCCATCTACCAATGCCTGGCGGGTGAGCTGCCGCCGGAACCTGGTCAGCCAGTTGCGGCTCTGCGCCGTCTTTTGGTAACCGCTTCCGGCGGACCTTTCCGCTCGCGCCACCTGTCCGAGCTGGAGGGAGTCACCCCCGAGCAGGCCTGCGCGCATCCTAACTGGAGCATGGGCCGCAAAATTTCGGTGGACTCGGCCACCATGCTGAATAAAGGTCTGGAAGTCATCGAGGCGCATTGGCTGTTTTCAGTGCCTGTTGACCAGATTGATGTGGTGGTGCATCCGCAAAGCGTGATTCACTCCATGGTCGAGTACATAGACGGTTCCGTCATGGCGCAATTGGGTCAGCCTGACATGCGTACGGCGATTGCCTACGGTCTGGGCTTTCCGGAGCGTTTGTATAGCGGCGTAGGCTTGCTGGATCTGGCCACAATGGGACGTCTGGATTTTGAGCAGCCTGATTTTCTGCGTTTCCCCTGTCTGCGACTGGCCTATGATGCCTTGCGCAGCAGTCAGGCCGCCTGCGTGACCTTGAACGCCGCCAATGAAATCGCCGTAGACCGCTTCCTGGAACGGCAGATTGGCTATACTCAGATTCCGGCTGTGATCGAGCATTGTCTGGACAAGCTCAATGGCCGTGCCAGCCAGGCCTTGGATGCTCTGGACGGGGTTTTGGAGCTCGATAGCGAAACCCGTTCGCTGGCGCTGGATTACTGCCGAAGCTCTGCGCGTATTTAACAGGAATTAACATGCTCTTTACCGTGCTGGCTTTCTTGGTAGCGTTGGGCGTGCTGGTGACCTTTCACGAGCTGGGCCACTACTGGGTGGCCCGTCGTTGCGGGGTGCGGGTAGAGCGGTTTTCGATTGGTTTTGGCAAGGTGCTGTACCGCCGTTTTGACAAGAATGGTACCGAATGGGCCGTCTCGGCCTTGCCCTTGGGCGGCTACGTCGCCATGCAGAATGATCCGCCTGCTCATGCCACGCAGGCCCAGATCGACGAATCTTTCAACCACAAACCCCTGCGACAACGCGCCGCGATTGTGCTGGCCGGCCCGATGGCCAACCTGATTCTGGCCGTGGTGATCTATGCCTTTGTGGGTTTGCTGGGTACTCAAGAACCTATTGCGCAAATTGGCCCCGTTCCAGAAGGGACACCCGCCGCACAAGCTGGTTTCGAGGCTGGAGATCGCCTGATCTCTGTCGATGGCAAGCCGGTGGACTCCTGGTTGCAGGCGCGTTGGGCCTTTATGGACGCCTTGTCCTCGGGCGGTGAGCTGGAAGTGGGCGTCAAGGACACGCTTGGACAGGAACAAAATCGTTACTTGAGATTACCGGCGGGCGAGATTTTGCCAGACGGGCAGGACTTGATGGCCCAGGCAGGATTGGTACTGCGTCCGGCGCGATCCATCGTCCAAGAGGTGTTTAAAGATACGGCAGCCGAACAGGCAGGCCTGCGGGAGGATGACCTTATTGTCCGGCTGGATGATTTGATCGAGCCCGATATCACGGCTTTCGTTCAAAAGGTGCAACAATCCGCAGGCAAGACACTGGAGCTTGACGTGCTGCGGGACGGCGAAATTCAACGCCTGCTCCTCACTCCTGAAGGTGATGCCAATGCGCAGGGGCGTATCGGTGCAAAAGTGGCTATGGATATGCCCATGACACTGGTGCGTTATGGGCCGATCGAGAGCGTGGAACGCGGATTTACCCGTACCGGGCAGACCTTCTGGTTCTCTTTGAAGATGATCGGGCGCATGATTACGGGGGAAGTCTCTGTACGTAATGTCAGCGGGCCGGTTACTATTGCGGATTATGCGGGCCAGACAGCACGTATTGGCTTGATCGCCTACCTGAATTTCCTGGCCCTGATCAGTATTAGCATCGGTTTACTGAATTTGTTACCCGTACCTATGTTGGACGGGGGGCATCTACTGTACTATGCCATCGAAGCTGTGCGCGGCAAGCCCGCTTCGGAGCGTATGATGCTTATCGGTCAGCGCCTGGGCCTGGCCTTGTTGGCCCTGCTGATGAGTATTGCTTTTTTTAATGACATCACCCGCCTTTTCAGTTGAGGGCGGGTGGCATACAATTTCCAACCATTTGACCGACCAAGGATTGTCCAGGATGTCGTTTAGCCGGAAACCTACTTTTGCGTTGCGTGTTCTGCCCGTATTGGTGGCAAGTCTGCTTGCTCCCGCCTTGGCGAATGCATTTGCACCGTTTGTCGTGCGCGATATTCAAGTCAACGGCATCCAGCGGGTCGACCCCGGCGCCGTGTTCTCGTCCCTGCCTGTCAAGGTCGGTGAGTCCTTCTCGGAAGAGCAGGCCGCAGACGCGATTCAGCGTTTGTACGCCACGGGCTTTTTCAGCGACGTGCAAATTGACACCAGCACCAACGTGCTGATCGTCAACGTCAAAGAGCGTCCAACCATCGCGTCGGTGTCCTTTAATGGCATGCGCGAGTTCGATGCGAAGAATATTACCAACTCCCTGGCTCAGGTAGGCTTTGGAGAAGGCCGGGTTTTTGACCGTTCCATGCTGGAACGGGCCGAATTCGAGCTGAAACAACAATACTTGTCCAAGGGCAAGTACGGTGTGGAAATCACACCTATCATCACGCCTTTGCCACGTAACCGCGTCGGTGTCAGCTTTGACATTTTTGAAGGCGGTCTGGCCAAGATCAAGGAAATCCGCATCGTCGGTACGGAAGCCGTCTCGCAAGGTGACTTGCTCGATCAGATGGAGTTGACGACTTCGGGCATGATGACCTGGTACACCGGTACCGATAAATACTCCCGCGAGAAGCTGGAAGGCGATATGGAGCGCATCCGCTCCTACTACCTGAACCGCGGCTTTCTGGAGTACTCCGCCGAGGCACCTCAGGTTTCGATTTCCCCGGACCGCAAAGATATTTTCATCACCTTGACCATCCACGAAGGCCAGCCTTACAAGCTGAGCAGTGTCAAGCTGGCGGGTGATCTGCTGGGTCTGGAGGACAAGATCCAGCCTCTGGTCCAGCAGAAAGAAGGCGAGGTCTTCTCCTCGGACAAAACCAGCGCCACTGTGAAATCGATTACCGAGTACTTGGGCGGCCTGGGTTATGCGTTTGCCAATGCCAATCCGAATCCGGTTCTGGATCGCGAAAATCACACAGCTGACTTGACCTTCTACGTCGATCCCGGTCGTCGCGTGTATGTGCGTCGTATCGAGGTAGGCGGAAACGTCCGTACTCGTGATGAAGTGGTACGCCGTGAAATGCGTCAGCAAGAAGCGGCCTGGTATGACTCGGACGCCATCAAGTTCTCGCGTGACCGTATTGACCGTCTGGGCTACTTCAATGAAGTGGACGTGAACACCAAACCTGTGCCCGGTTCGCCTGACCAGGTCGACGTAAACGTGGACGTGAAAGAAAAGCCCACCGGCTTGGTTAACCTGGGTATTGGTTACGGCTCCACTGACAAGTTGATGTTGTCGGCAGGTATCAGCCAGGACAACATCTTCGGTAGTGGTAATAGTCTGTCCTTGCAGGTCAATACCAGTAAGGTGAACCGTGCGGCGGTGATCAGCCACACCAATCCTTTCTGGACTGGCGACGGCATCAGCAAAACCACCTCGATTTACTACCGTCGTACCACGCCTTACCAGTCCAATGATGGTTGGGGTGATTACCAGAACACCGCCATCGGTGCCGGCTTGAACTTCGGTGTGCCAATCTCCGAGTTCGACCGTGTGTTCATGGGCGTGAACTTCGAGCACAACAAGCTCTCTCGCCTCAGCCCCCAGTACACGCCACGTGCCTACCAGGATTACGTGAATGAGTACGGTGAAGGCACAAATACCTTTATTTTCAACCTGGGTTGGTCTAAGGACACCCGTGACAGCGCAATTGCTCCCAACAAGGGCAGCTTGACCAGCCTGTCGGCGGATATGGGGACGATGGACCTGCGCTACTACATGCTGCGCGCCAGCCACCAGCATTACATTCCCTTGGGCCGTGCCTACACGCTGGCTCTGAATGGTGCCATTGATTATGGTCGCAGCATTGGTGGCAAGAGCTTCCCGGTTATCAAGAACGTCTATGCCGGTGGTATCGGTTCGGTACGTGGCTATGAAGGCGCATCCTTGGGTGGTCGCGATACCTTGACGGGTGACTACCTGGGTGGTTCGCGTCGAATGATCGCCAACGCCCAGCTGTACCTGCCATTCCCCGGTGCCTCACGTGACCGCACGTTGCGTTGGTTCGTCTTTGCCGATGCCGGCAAAGTGGACAACACCAGCGGTGGTTGCCCAATGGGTCGCCCTGATCGTCTGTCGGAAGACCCATGCGGTTGGAAGTACGCTGCTGGTCTGGGCTTGTCGTGGGAATCCCCACTCGGTCCTCTGCAGTTGTCCTACGGTCGCGCCTTGCGCGCCAAGGAAGGTGACGACAAACAAGCCTTCCAGTTCCAGATTGGTACCGCTTTCTGATGTTCGTGTTTAGTGGCACAATTGCACTATTCTGCAGCCTAATTAGCAAGGTAGATTTTTCATGAAGTCAAACATCGCATTAAAACTTACAAACATCGCCCGCAGCTTGTCGCGTGGCAATAAAGCGCTCGTTCTGGCTGCCGCGCTGGGTGTCGGCGCCATGACCGCTGCACCTGTTGTTCAGGCACAGACCAAAATCGGTTTTGTCAGCACAGAGCGTATCTTGCGTGATTCCAAGCCCGCCAAAGCTGCCCAGACCAAAATCGAAGCAGAATTCAAGCGTCGCGACGAAGAACTGGAGCGCATGGCCAACAACCTGCGTTCGCAAGCTCAGAAGTTCGACAAGGACGCTCCTGTGCTGTCCGAGTCCGACCGTGTGAAGCGTCAGCGTCAGCTGGCTGATCTGGATTCCGACTTGCAGCGCAAGCGTCGCGAATTCCAGGAAGACTTCAACCGTCGCCGCAACGAAGAGTTCTCGGCCATTGTTGAGCAGGCTGATGCCGCCATCAAGCGTATTGCTGACTCCCAAGGCTACGACCTGATCATTCAGGACGCCGTTACGGTTAGCCCACGTGTGGACATCACCGAGGAAGTTCTGAAAGCACTGGGCGGTTGATGCACTATGCCGGTATTGCTGAACGTTGATCAGGCTGTACAGCTGTCTGAACTCATAGACGCCATCAACAAGACCGGACTGGATTGCAAGCTGCCAGAAGGCATTAAAGAGCCTATGCCCCGGATTCGGGGCCTAGGCTCTTTGCTTTCTGCGGGCCCGGAGGAAATCAGCTTTCTGTCCAATCCCAAGATGCAGGATCTGCTGGAGCAGACCTCTGCTGCGGTGGTGATTCTGACACCACAAGTCTATGAAGGTCTGGGCTTTGCACCGTCTTTTATCCCGGTTTTGTGCTCGCAACCTTATCTGATGTACGCGCTGCTGGCGCAACGTTTTGATCAGGTACGCATGGCGGATTTGCCCCAGGGCATTCATCCCAGTGCGGTGATTGATGCCAGCGCTGAGTTGGGCGAAGGTGTGTCGGTCGGGCCATTCTGTGTGATCGAGGCCGGTGTCAAGATCGGACGGGGCACCCGTTTGGGCGCGCATTGCGTAATTGGCGCAGGCTCCACCTTGGGTCAGGACTGCTTGCTGCACGCACGCGTCACTCTTTACCATCAGGTGCATATTGGTGCACGCGCCATTCTGCATTCGGGTGTGGTGCTGGGCGCGGATGGTTTTGGCTTCGCACCGGATCCCGTGAAAGGGAAGGGGGCGTGGGCCAAGATCGCGCAGATCGGTCATGTACGTATTGGTGACGATGTTGAAATCGGTGCCAATACGACGGTGGACCGTGGCGCACTGGACGACACGGTGCTGGCCAACGGCGTCAAGCTGGATAACCAGATCATGATCGGTCATAACGTGCAGGTCGGTGAACATACCGCCATGGCGGCGTGTGTGGGGGTGGCCGGCTCTACCCAGATTGGGGCACGTTGTACGATTGCCGGGGCAGCGATGCTCTCGGGACACCTGGTTCTGGGGGATGACGTGCACGTCTCTGGCGGTACGGCTGTTACCTCCAACATCAGCCAGCCCGGACGTTATACCGGGGTTTATCCCTTTGCAGGACACCAGGACTGGCAGAAAAATGCTGCCGTGTTGGGACAATTGAGCGGTTTGCGCCGTCGCCTGCGTTCTTTGGAACGTCAGCAGGCGGATGGAGCGAATGAATCATCTGAACATATCAATAAACAAAAATAAGCAGGACAGGACATGGAACTCGACATTCGACAAATTATGGATCGCCTCCCTCATCGTTACCCGATGCTGCTGGTCGATCGCGTCTTGGAACTGGTGCCCGGCAAGAGCATCGTCGCCATTAAAAACGTGTCGATGAATGAACCCTTTTTTACAGGTCACTTTCCGCACATGCCGGTTATGCCTGGGGTCTTGATCATTGAAGCCATGGCTCAGGCAGCCGCACTGTTCTCTTTTACCGATCCCGAGGATCCGTACGCCAAAGTGGACAACAAACTGGCCTATTACCTGGTCGGTGTGGATGGCGCGCGTTTCCGCAAGCCCGTGATGCCAGGCGATCAGTTGCGTCTGGAAGTGACGGCTGACCGCATCAGCCGCGCTTTGTGCAAGTACACAGGCCGCGCCCTGGTCGATGGCCAAGTGGTTGCCGAAGCCAAAATTATGTGTGCTATCCGTCAATTGGAAGAATAGTTTATGCGTATTCATGAAACGGCCATCATCGAAGCAGGCGCTCAGCTTGCAGATGATGTCGAGGTCGGGCCTTACAGCATTATCGGGCCCAATGTCACGATAGGGGCGGGCACCAAAGTGGGCCCTCACTGCGTGATAGATGGCGTGACCACGATTGGTCGCAACAACCATTTCTACCGTTTCTGCTCCATCGGGGGCATGCCGCAGGACAAGAAGTACGCTGGAGAACCGACTCGCCTGGAAATCGGCGATGGCAATATGGTTCGTGAATACGTCACCATCAACACCGGCACGGTGCAGGATGTGGGCGTGACCCGTGTTGGCAATGACAACTGGATCATGGCTTACACCCACATTGCTCACGATTGCCAGATTGGCAATCACACGATTATTGCCAATAGCGTCCAGCTGGGCGGCCACGTACATATTGGCGATTGGGCCATTCTGGGCGGTTTGACTGCCGTGCACCAGTTCGGTCGTATCGGTGCGCACAGCATGATTGGTGGTACCAGCTCGGTGCGTCAGGATATTCCTCCTTACGTCATCGGTGCAGGCGATCCTTTCCGTCCTGTCGGTGTCAATAGTGAAGGCTTGGGCCGTCGCAACTTTTCGGCTGAAGCGATTTCGGCGGTGAAGGAAAGCTACAAGCTGCTGTATCGTCGCAAGCTGACGGTGGAGCAGGCGGTAGAGCACATGCAAGCCTTGCAGGAAACGCAGCCTGACTGCCGTGCCGCGGTTCAGGTCATGATCGACTTCTTGAATGACTCCAGCCGGGGTATTTGCCGACCATGAGCAGCGCCTCCAGCCCATTAGCGGCACGTTCAGACGGGTCGGGGCAAACAGGGGCCAAGCGGGATCTGCGTATAGGAATGGTGGCCGGGGAGCCGTCTGGCGATTTACTGGCGGCTCGCATCATTCAAGGGCTGCGCCAGGGCAATCCTGGCGTGCAGGTAGAAGGCATAGGTGGCCCCGAGATGGCCGCCCAGCAATTCCACCAATACTATCCCATGGATGCCTTGACGGTATTTGGTTACGTCGAGGCGCTCAAACGTATTCCGGGTCTGGTCTCCACCTATTTGGGCATGCGCAATCAATGGTTGCGGCAACGTCCCGATGTGTTTGTGGGCATTGACGCCCCGGACTTCAATCTGCGCCTGGAGCATCGTTTGCGGCAGGCTGGTGTGCCTACGGTGCACTTTGTAGGGCCCTCGATCTGGGCCTGGCGCTACGAGCGTATCCACAAAATCCGCGAAGCGGTTTCCCATATGCTGGTGCTGTTTCCTTTCGAGACGGAGATCTATGAAAAGGAAGGCATTCCGGTGACCTATGTGGGCCATCCCTTGGCAGCGAATATCCCTTTGCAGCCGGACAAGGCCGACGCTCGTCGTCGCCTGGGTTTGCCCGAGACGGGTCGTATTCTGGGCGTGTTGCCTGGCAGCCGCTCCTCCGAGGTCAAGATGCTGTCGCCGCGCTTCTTGCAGGCCGTACAGATTTTGCAGGACCAGGACCCGGATCTGATGATTCTGGTGCCCATGGTCAATCCCAAGCGCCGTCAGGAATTTGAAGAGGCTCTGGTTCAGCATCCTATCCGTAACTTGCACATTATTGATGCCAACACAGCGGGTATTCGTCAGCCGGATTCGGAAGGAGTGGTCCGTCCACCCGCCTGGACGGTGATGGAGGCCAGCGACGCGGTGCTGGTGGCCAGCGGTACCGCCAGCCTGGAAACGGCCTTGTACAAGCGTCCTATGGTTATTTCGTATGTGCTCAGCCCCATGATGGAGCGCATCATACGTTGGAAGTCCGGCCAGGACAGGCCGTATGTGCCTTGGGTGGGCTTGCCTAATGTGCTGGCTCGCGATTTTGTCGTGCCCGAGCTGCTGCAAGAAGATGCCGAACCTCAGAAGCTGGCGCAGGAGTGCTGGAAAGCCTTGAGCGATCAGGAGTATGTGGCTCATATCGAGCAGGTCTTTACCGAGATGCATTTAACCTTGCGTCGGGATACCCCCGCCTTGGCGGCCGAGGTCATTTTGAATATGGCGCGTGCATGAAGCAGCTGGATTTATTAGTCAGTGAGGTCTCGGCAGGTTTGGTGGCGGGGCTGGATGAAGCAGGGCGTGGTCCCTTGGCCGGTCCCGTTTTTGCCGCTGCCGTTATTCTGGACCCGAACAATCCCATTGAAGGCCTGAACGACTCCAAGAAGCTGACCGCCAAGCGACGTGAAGCCCTGGCTGTGTTGATCAAGGAAAGAGCCTTAGCCTGGGAAATTGCCAGCGCTAGTGTGGCAGAAATTGATGACATCAATATCTTGCACGCGGCCATGTTGGCGATGCAACGAGCCTGTAATGGCCTGAGCGTCAAACCCGAACAAGCCTTGGTGGATGGCAATCGCATTCCAGGCGGCCTGTGTTGCCCCGCAGAAGCCATCATCAAGGGTGACGCCAGCCATGCCGCCATTGCGGCCGCATCGATTTTGGCCAAAACAGCGCGGGATGCGGTCTGCCTGGAATTGCACCGAGACTATCCCGAATACGGTTTCGACCAGCATAAAGGCTACGGGACGGCCTTGCATTTGGATCGTTTGTCCCAGCACGGGCCTTGTCCCGAGCATCGTCGAAGTTTCGCGCCGGTACGCGCATCTTTAGTTAGGTAAGTTCAAGACAATGAGGCTGATTGAATCCAAAGATAATGCGCTGTTCAAACGAGTACAGCGCTTGGCTCACGATAAACGCGAGCTGGACGGGGGCGATCAACTGATTTGGTTGGAAGGCATTCATCTGTGCCAAATGTGGCTGGAACGCCGTGGTTTGCCGGAACTGGCTGTTTTCGAGATGGACCGCCACTCCGACGAGCTGCTGGAACTGGCGCGTTTCTTGCCAGGCCATAGCAGCGTCACCTTCAATGCCACTTTGATGAATGCAGTCTCCCAGGTCGGCCAGGGGCAGGGCATAGGCTTTATTGTCCGCGTGCCTCGTGGACAGACCTGGACGGCTCCCACGAAACGCGCCATCTTGCTGGATCAGGTTCAAGATCCGGGCAATGTAGGCACGGTGCTGCGCACCGCCGTGGCGGTGGGCCTGGAAGCGGTGTATCTGACACCGGGCTGTGCCAGCGTCTGGTCGCAGAAAGTGCTGCGTAGTGCGCAGGGCGCTCATTTCTCCATTCAAATCCATGAGCAGGTCGATGGAGTAGCATTGCTTGAACAAGCGGCCTTGCCGGTGCTGGTGACCTCTCTGGGCCCGAATACCCAGGATCTGTACGAGTCCAGCCTGCCAGACCAAGGGATTTGGGTTTTTGGTAATGAGGGCCAAGGTGTCAGCCCGGCCTTGCTGGCCAAGGCGAATCAACGCTTGTTCATTCCCCAGGCGCCCGGTGTTGAGTCCTTGAACGTGGCCATTGCCACCGCACTGTGCCTGTACGAGCAACGTCGTCAGCATAGCCGCTAGTTCCAGCGGCTTTATTGCACAGCATCACGCAGAGTTAGCCTGTATGCGCTAATTCTGTCTTGATCTAGCACTTGTCTCCACTTGTAAAATCAAGTAAATCATCTAGTAAGGCGCCTGCTTATCGGTACGCTAACACGGAGTGCCTGGGGCAGTAGACGCTTGTCTGCTAGCGGCTCGTGCAGAGTCGTCTTTCCCTCCCTTTATCGCTGCATCGTTGTATCCGGCTGGATTCCTAATCTTTTTCAGATGAGGTCAACAATGAAACTTAGCGAATACGCGACCTATGATGCCCTGGCTCTGGCTGAGCTGGTCGCCAAGAAACAAATCAGTGTTCAAGAATTAAGCCAAGTTGGCAAAAAAGCCGTCGACACCTTGAACAGTAAAATTAATGCGGTTGTAGAGAGCTGGGACGGGGAAGTTGATCCCCATGCCGACCGGGACTCCGTACTCTACGGCGTCCCGTTTTTGATTAAAGATTTGGCGATCACCATGAAGGGCAAGCGCTACGAGTTGGGCAGCAAGCTGGCGCAAGATATGGTGATGGATGCAGACAGCACCTTGATGAGCCTCTACAAGGAGGCGGGACTGGTTACGCTGGGGCGCACGACCACCTCGGAGTTCGCCATCAGTACTACGACGGAGGCGCGCTGCGTAGGCCCTACGCTGAACCCCTGGAACCCGGCTTTTAATGCTGGCGGCTCTACAGGCGGTTCGGCCGCTGCAGTGGCGGCAGGGATGGTGCCGGTGGCGCATGCAACCGACGGCGGCGGTTCTATTCGTGTTCCTGCAGCAGTGAACGGCCTGTTTGGTTTGAAGCCCACTCGGGGGCGCGTCTCCAGCGGTCCTCAGCAAGATGAAGTGTGGAGTGGTCTGCTGGCCCACCTGGGTGTCAGCCGCAGTGTGCGAGACAGTGCGGCCTTGCTGGATGCGATTAGTCGCCCCGGTATCGGCGAGCCCTATTACACCGCGGCGCCCCCGCAGAGCTTTTTATCGGCCGTCAAGAAGAATCCGGGTTCCTTGCGTATCGGCTTGATGATGGACCCGCCCAGCGGCGATAAAACCCAATCTGCCATAGCGGCCAAGGCGATTGATATGGCCTCGGTGTTGGAGTCCTTGGGCCATCAGGTGGAGCCCCTGGTGTTTGACTCCGGCGTCAGTTGGGAGGCTTTTGTGCACGCCAATGCTCAGTTCTGGAACGTGAATACGGCTGCATGGATAGACAGCATTGCCGCGGCGACAGGACGACCGGTGAACGAGGAGTATCTGGAACAGGCCACGCTGGCGGCCTACGCCTACGGCAAGAAGATTAGCGGGATTGATATTCTGGGGGCGATTGCCGTGCGCAATACAGTCTCACGGAATTTAGGGGCGTATTTCCAGAAGTACGATGTGCTGATGACACCCACCGTGCCTACGCTGCCCATGAAGGTGGGCGAGTACAACAAGGTACAGGATCAGGTGGATGGCCTGGGCTGGATTGCCCATGTCTTCCGGCAAGCGCCTTTTGCTGCTTTGGCCAATATCAGCGGTTCGCCCTCCATGTCCGTGCCTGCTGGGCAGGATGTGGCCACCTCTTTACCCATAGGGATGATGTTTACAGCCGGCTATGGCCAGGAATGCCTTTTGTTCGGGCTGGCTGGGCAATTGGAGCAAGCCTTGCCTTGGGCCGATCAGCACCCGCAGGTTTGGGTGGGCAAGCTGGACTAAGAGGGGGCAACAATAATGGATGCAAACCGGTATAGGCAAACCGACACCCGTAGAGGCGCAAGCGGATGCGCAGCAGACCTGATACCGTACCCGCGGCAAACAAAAAGGCCTGAGCCAGGTATCACACCGGGTCCAGGCCTTGATGTTGAGGCTGTCCGAATACGCCCGAAGGGGGGCGCTTGGACCAGGGGTTCAATCCTTAGTAGGAGCGGCGGTCCAAACCGACATCATCCAGAATCTTGGTGGAGATTTCCTCAATGGATTTGGTGGTGGTGGACAGCCAAGGAATGCCTTCCATACGCATCAGGCGCTCGGCTTCGGCCACTTCCATGCGGCACTGTTCGATGGTGGCGTATTTGCTACCTGGACGGCGTTCATTACGCACTTCGGACAGGCGGTCTGGATGAATGGACAGGCCAAAAATCTTTTTCCGGTAAGGAGCCAGCGTGGCGGGCAGGGTACCGCGCTGGAAGTCTTCGGGAATGATGGGGTAGTTGGCGGCCTTGACGGCATACTGCATTGCCAAGTACAAGCTGGTAGGCGTTTTTCCGCAGCGGGACACACCCACCAGAATCACGTCGGCTTGTTCCAGACCATTCACGTACTGACCATCGTCGTGCGCCAGGCTGAAGTTGATGGCCTCGATGCGGCTGTTGTAGCGCTTGGACATGCCACCGGAGTGCGAACGGCCCACGGAACGGCTGGATTTCACCCCCAGGGCGCGTTCAATGTGTCGTACAAAGGCACCAAACAAGTCCAGGAAGGTGCAATTGGCTGCGCCAATGATGTGCGCCATCTTGGGGTCAACCAGGGTGCTGAAGACCAGAGGCTGCTGGCCCTGTTCCTGCGCGCATTGGTTGATGCGATCAGCAACAGACTGGGCTTTCTCGATGGTATCGATGAAGGGGATCCGGATGGCCTGAAATTCGAATTGAGCGAATTGCGACAGGACGGAGTTGCTGAAAGTTTCGGCGGTAATGCCCGTGCTGTCGGAAACGACAAAGACGGTACGCTCAATAGGAGAAGAAGACATGGAATAAGTCGTGCACAATGCTCGGGAAACGGTACAATTTGCAAGATTACCATTTACCGCTCGAATCGGGGGATGGAAAGGCAGGTTTGCTTAGGACAGATCACACAGACAGCGCTGCTGGGATCACTGCCTTAAGCAAACACGCTTTTTTTTCTATTCAAGGTGACTTATGTCTTACGTAATTGGTTTCGACAAGCTCCGCATGACGGACGTCGACACAGTGGGCGGTAAAAACGCTTCGCTGGGTGAAATGATCAGCCAGCTGGCTGATGCCGGTGTGCGCGTGCCAGGTGGTTTTGCCACAACAGCCGAAGCATTCCGCGTTTTCCTGAAAAACAAGGATCTGGACAAGCGCATTCAGCAGCGTCTGGACGCGCTGGACGCCGACGACGTGCGTGAACTGGCTGCTGCCGGTGCCGAAATCCGTCAGTGGATCATCGACACTCCGTTCCCAGCCGAGTTTGAACAAGCCGTACGTGACGCGTTTGCTGAGCTGGACGCCGATGGCAAAGGTTCCTTTGCCGTGCGTTCTTCCGCAACCGCCGAAGACTTGCCTGACGCTTCCTTTGCCGGTCAGCAAGAAACCTACTTGAACGTGGTGGGCATTGACGAGGTGCTGAGCAAGATTCACCACGTGTTTGCTTCCCTGTACAACGACCGCGCAATTTCCTACCGTGTGCACAAGGGCTACGCCCACGCTGAAGTGGCTCTGTCCGCTGGTATCCAGCGTATGGTGCGCTCCGACAAGGGCAGCGCCGGCGTGATGTTCACCCTGGACACCGAATCGGGCTTCAAGGACGTGGTGTTCCTGACCTCCTCCTACGGCCTGGGCGAAACCGTGGTGCAAGGTTCGGTCAATCCGGACGAGTTCTACGTTTACAAGCCAACGCTGGCTTCCGGTCACTACCCCATCATCAGCCGCCGTATCGGCTCCAAGCTGATCAAGATGGAGTTTGACGAAGGTCGTACCACCGATCACGCTGTACGTACCGTGGACGTGCCTGTGTCCGAGCGCAATCGTTACTCCCTGAGCGACGAAGAAGTGATCGAACTGGCTCGCTACGCCACCATTATTGAAAAACACTACCAGCGTCCCATGGACATTGAGTGGGGTCGTGATGGTATCGACGGCAAGATCTACATTCTGCAAGCCCGTCCTGAGACGGTTAAGTCCCAGCAAGGCAGCAACGATGTGCAAGAGCGTTACCGCCTGAAAGCCACCGGCGACGTGCTGGTCACAGGCCGTGCCATTGGCCAGAAGATCGGTTCGGGCAAAGTCCGTATTGTGGCGGATGCCTCCGAGATGGATCTGGTCAAACCCGGCGACGTGCTGGTGACCGACATGACGGACCCTAACTGGGAACCCATCATGAAGCTGGCTTCGGCTATTGTCACCAACCGTGGCGGCCGTACCTGCCACGCGGCGATTATTGCTCGCGAACTGGGCATCCCTGCCGTGGTCGGTTGCAACAACGCCACAGACGTGCTGAAAGAAGGCCAGGAAGTGACGGTATCGTGTGCTGAAGGCGACGAAGGCCGTATTTACGACGGTCTGCTGGAAACCGAGATCGAAGAAGTCAGCTGGGGCCAAATGCCCGAGATCGGCCTGAAAGTCATGATGAACGTGGGTAACCCACAACTGGCTTTCGACTTCTCGCAAATCCCGAACGATGGTGTGGGTCTGGCCCGTCTGGAATTCATCATCAACAACAACATCGCGATTCACCCCAAAGCCGTTCTGGACTACCCCAATGTGGATAGCGACCTGAAAAAGGCGGTGGAATCGGCGGCTCGTGGCTACGCCAGCCCACGTGCTTTCTTCGTGGAAAAACTGGCTGAAGGTATTGCGACTCTGGCCGCTTCCTTCTACCCCAAGCCCGTCATTGTGCGTTTGTCGGACTTCAAGTCCAACGAATACCGCAAACTGGTGGGTGGTTCGCGTTACGAGCCCGAGGAAGAGAACCCAATGCTGGGCTTCCGCGGTGTGGCTCGCTACCTGTCCGAAGACTTCGCAGAATGCTTCAAGATGGAATGCGAAGCCCTGAAGAAAGTGCGCGACGAAATGGGTCTGACCAACGTCGAAATCATGGTGCCATTCGTGCGTACCCTGGGTCAGGCAGAGCGTGTGGTTGAGCTGCTGGCTTCCCACGGTCTGGCTCGTGGCGAAAACGGCCTGCGCCTGATCATGATGTGCGAAGTGCCTTCCAACGCTATTTTGGCCGAGAAGTTCCTGCAGTACTTTGACGGCTTCTCCATCGGTTCCAACGACATGACTCAGCTGACCCTGGGTCTGGATCGTGACTCCGGTATGGAACTGTTGGCTGCTGACTTCGACGAGCGCGACGAAGCCGTGAAGTTCATGTTGAGCCGTGCCATCAAGGCATGTCTGGCACAAAACAAATACGTCGGTATTTGTGGCCAAGGCCCTAGCGACCACCCCGATCTGGCCAAGTGGCTGAGCGAAGAAGGCATTATTTCGCTGTCGCTGAACCCTGACACGGTTGTGGACACCTGGCAGCGTCTGGCCAAGGCCTAAGACCAAGACCTAAGCCACTGCCAGGGAAACGTCTCTGGCAGTACGCTGGTCAAGCCAGTCAAAACTCAACACCCCGACATGGAGCTTCCATGTCGGGGTGTTGTCGTTTTCGGGCGCATCTTTTGCCTGCGCTTCTGTTCTGGCTCTTGCCCGTGCTCAGGCGATTTCGTTTTGTGGTTCTTTTAGCCTGATAGTGCGACTATGTTGCCGTATTGGCAGGCTGGAGTCGGTGTGCGAGCTTGTACAGGTATCGCCGAGTGCTCGTGGTGTAGGGCAGGGAGAAGCACAGGTTCAATCCTGACGATCGGCACCGATCAGGGGCAGGGAGCTGGTGAAAGGTAGTGATGGGGAAAAGGGAATCGTCGTCACCGCCCTGGATCGGGCGGCATGGATTCAGATTGTCTTGAAGGGTTCGCTGTCAGCTGTAGAGCATAAAAGCCGGGAACCGTAGGAAGATGGCAATCAGCGCTTGCCGCCGATTGATACAGCCTTAGTTTGCTGTGTCGTTTTGATAAACGTGCAAGAACATATCCAGAATATGTTCGGTTTCGCTTTGAATGTGTTCTTCGCTCCAGGGTTCCATAGCACCCATTAGCAGGAGAATAATTTCGCCTTCGCTCAGGCAGCGGAAGTGTTCCACCATCAATGCCGGGTCCAGCTTGCGCAAGGTGCCGCGTTCGATGTGGCGGGCAAAAAAGCACTTTACGCCGTCCCAGATCTGGTCATCCAGCATCTCCATGAAACGCTTGCCGATATCGCTGTGGCCACCTACAGAGACGACGATACGCAACAATTGGGCGGTTTGCTTGGAGTAAAGATTGCGCAGCATGGGCAGCAAAAAGCGCTTCAGTTCTTCGCGAATATCGCCTTCGCAGTCCAGCTTGGTCAAGACCTGTTCGGTAAATTCCTGGGCGCCTGTCAGCAGGACAGCCAGCAAGAGGTCTTCTTTGGAGGGGAAGTAGTTGTAGAGTGTGCCCTTGGAGCCGCCTGCCAATGCAGCGATTTGGGACATGGATGTGGCCTCAAAACCATTCTCGCGAAAAACCTCGGAAGCCACTTCCAGGATTTTGTCGCGGCGTTCGCGCCCTTTTCGAGTCGCGCGTTGGGATTTTCGGGGAACATCGTCGTGCATAATGGCAGGCAAAAAATAAGTGAATAGGACAAAGTCAGCATCATACCGTATCAATAGCTGCTGTGCTGCTGCTCTATTTCGATCGTTAAGGGGAAGCAAGACCAAACCCCTTGATTTTACGACATGCACTGCTGCTGGACCTATTTGTTTGCGCCGGTCTTTGATCTAAGGCCTATTAAAGCGCAAAAGAGCCACATATTCGGGTGGTAGCACAGGCGGGCGCTTCTGGGCGCGCCTGGCGGCGTCTACAGATCGCTATAGTCCTTATCTGTTTTGATTTAAAGTATAAGGTGGCGGTTCTGATACTCTCTTTGCTCAAGACAAGTCCCAAGGAGTTCTGGATGTCTACTACGCAGTCGTATCAAGTGGTGATCGTGGGGGGCGGGGCAGGTGGCCTGGAGCTGGCTGCCAAATTAGGACGTCAGTTCGGGCGTCAGCATATCTTTCTGGTCGACAAAGACAGTGACCATATCTGGAAACCGTCCTTGCACGAGGTGGCCGCCGGCACCTTGGATATTCACCGCGAAGGGCTGTCATATTTCATGCTGGCACGAGACTGTGGTTTCACTTTTATTCAAGGTGAAATGACCGGTATAGATCGCGAGCAGCGCAGCATTACGCTGGCTCCTGTCCTGGGGCCCGATCATGAAGAAGTCTTTCCGGAACGCAGCCTGTCCTATGGCACCCTGGTGATGGCCGTGGGCAGCAAATCCAATTTTTTCAATACGCCTGGTACCCATGAACACGCACTGGCCTTGGACTCGACCCATCAGGCAGAGCGTTTCCGTTTGAAATTGCTCAATGAACTGATCAGTGTGACACGCCGCGCGCAGCGTGAACCGGGGGCACCGCTGTACATCAATATTGTCGGGGGCGGGGCAACGGGGGTGGAACTGGCTGCCGAGTTGCTGGAAGCCCGTGCCGATTTAAGCATTTACAGCATTCCGGGCAGCAGTTCGGACCGCGAAGTGCGCATTACCTTGCTGGAAGGCGCCGATCGCATTCTGTCTGCTCTGCCGCCCAAGCTGTCCGCTACCGCTCAAAGTCTGCTAGAGCAGCGTGGCGTAGCGGTACGGACCTCGGTGCGGGTCAGCCGTCTGGCGGCGGATCATATCGAGGACGCGAACGGCGGCCAATATCCCAACGATTTGTGCGTTTGGGCGGCGGGGATTGAAGCCCCTGCCTTTTTGGGGCAGTTGGGTTTGCCCGTCAACCGCATCAATCAGCTGGTGCTGGATTCCTGTCTGTCCACGCCCGACCCTTATATCTGGGCCTTGGGCGACTGCGCACAAGTGCCCTGGGACAAGGAAGGTCAGTTCCTGCCTGCACGTGCCCAGGTCGCGCACCAGCAAGCCAGTTACTTGCGCAAACGTCTGGCCGCTCGCATCCAGGGCAAGCCTGTGGATGAAGCACCCTTTGTCTATAAGGATTACGGCTCGCTGGTTTCCGTGGGCCACAGCCGTGGGGTAGGGAGCCTGATGGGGGTCTTGTCCGGCAAGAGCTGGTTTGTGGAAGGTTTGCTGGCTCGCATCATGTACATGAGTCTGCACCTGATGCACCACATGGCGATTTTAGGGGTTGCGCGAACGGCAACCTTGGCTTTGGGCCGCTTGCTCAGCAAACGGGCCGCCCCTCGTGTTAAATTACATTGAGATTTGGAACAAAACGGGCTTTTTAGCCCGTTTTATTCATTCGTCTTACGGCGGGTGTCGTGTTTCATCAAGCGTTCTTGTTCGCGCTTCCAGTCTTTGTCGCGGGAAACATCACGTTTATCGTGCAGTTTTTTACCGCGTCCCAGACCGAAGTCCAGCTTGATACGACCTTTCTTGTAGTGGAGGTTCAGGGGAACCAGGGCGTAACCACGTTGTTCAACCTTGCCGATCAGCTTGCTGATTTCTTCGGCTTTGAGCAGCAGTTTACGTGTACGAGTGGCATCGGGCCGGATATGAGTGGACGCTGTCGGCAAAGCGCTGACGTGCATCCCTAAAATAAACAGCTCGCCCTCGCGTACGATGACATAGCTTTCTTTGAGCTGAACATGCCCAGCTCGGATCGCCTTGACCTCCCAACCCTCCAAGACCAGACCGGCCTCAAAGCGCTCTTCGATAAAATATTCGTGGGTAGCCTTGCGATTATCAACAATACTCATGAATTAATTGCCAACCATAGATTGTAAAATCAGAACATTCTATCTATTAACCAGACCTGATGCATACAGTAAAACGCTCCGTCCTCCTTCCTTATAGCTGCGAACAGATGTTTGACCTGGTTGCAGAGGTGGAAAAATACCCTGAATTCATGCCGTGGTGTGGTGGCGCCAGTGTCAACCAGCGCGACGAAAAGGGGATGGAAGCCTCGGTTACCATCAGCATTGCGGGTATTCGTCAAACCTTCACCACACGTAACGAACACGATTATCCCAATCGTATTGTCTTGCGCCTGGTCAAAGGGCCATTCTCGGCCTTGACGGGGGATTGGCAGTTTACTCCTTTGGGCGAAGACGGTTGCAAGATCGTCTTCACCATGGAGTACGAGTTCTCCAGCCGCGCGCTGGAAATGGTGGTCGGTCCCATCTTTAACCGCGTTGCCAACAGCTTTATCGATTCCTTCACCCGCCGCGCCCAAGAGGTCTACGGTGACTGAATTATCCGTCAGCGTGATTGTCGCTACCCAGGCGCAGGTCTGGAAAGCCGCCCTGCGTTTGCCTGCGGGCAGTTGTGTACGTGATGCCCTGTTAAAAGCTGGCATTGCCGAAGGCCTGCGTGAATGCGGCTTGCCGACGCTGGACGATGAACAGGGCCTGGACGGGCTGCACGTCGGTGTCTACGGCCAGCGCTGCCAGCTGGACCAACTCTTGCAGGATCAGGACCGGGTAGAAGTCTATCGCGAGCTGGTCTTTGACCCCATGGATTCCCGCCGTCGCCGTTATGCGCACAAGCTGGCCGCCCGCGCTGCCGCCAGACCCCGCCGCAAACCCGCCCGCGCCTAGTTCGTCTGCGCCTGATCATCAGGCTGCTACTTTCAGCTAGACTGTCGCCTCCTGCCTTGCACTGCCCCCTATGAAACGGCTGATTGTCATCAGCACGACAACTAAAGGGGGCGGCTCACATTATGGTGGGTAAAAATAAGGAGACAGACATGATACTGACAGACGATCAGAACGCTTTTGCGCAAGCGGCTCGCGAGTTTGCACAAGGGGAACTGGCACCGCATGCGGCACGTTGGGATGAGGAACAGATTTTCCCGATCGAGGCGTTCCGTAAAGCCGGCGAGTTGGGTTTTTGCGGCTTGTATGCCCCGGAATCCATCGGCGGCCTGGGCCTGGGGCGTCTGGAGTCCAGCCTGGTGTTCGAAGAAATGGCGGCAGTTGATCCCTCAACCACCGCGTTTCTGACTATCCACAATATGGTTACCTGGATGGTCGGCACCTGGGGTACGGACGAAGTCAAATCCCAATGGGGCGAGCTGCTGAGCAGCGGCCAGAAACTAGGCTCTTACTGTTTGACCGAACCGGGCGCAGGCTCGGATGCCGCCTCGCTGCGGACACGTGCCGAGCGTGATGGCGACGACTACCTGATCAGCGGCAGCAAAGCCTTTATTTCCGGTGCCGGGGACACGGACTTGTTGGTGGTTATGGCTCGTACCGGAGGGGATGGCGCAAAGGGGATTTCCGCTTTTGCCGTACCTGCCGATGCCGCCGGTATCACTTACGGCCGTAAAGAGTTGAAGATGGGCTGGAATAGCCAGTCCACACGGGGCATTACCTTTGAGCGCGTACGCGTTCCTGCCTCGGCCATGCTGGGCCAGGAGGGCGAGGGCTTCAAACTGGCCATGAAGGGCCTGGACGGTGGGCGCATCAATATTGCCTGCTGCTCGGTAGGAGCCGCCCAGGGTGCTTATGATGCTGCCCGTCAATATATGCAGGAGCGCCGCCAGTTCGGCAAGCATCTGGACCAGTTCCAGGCTCTGCAATTCAAGTTGTCCGACATTCTGACCAGCGTGGTTGCCGCCCGCCAAATGGTGCGCCTGGCCGCTTCGCACCTGGACGCCGGTAGCAGTCAGGCCAGCACCTACTGCGCCATGGCAAAGCGTATGGCCACGGATCTGGGTTTTCAGGCCTGCGTGGATGCACAACAGCTCTTTGGCGGTTATGGTTACCTGAAGGATTATCCTGTTGAGCGATTGGTGCGCGATACTCGGGTGCACCAGATTCTGGAAGGCACAAACGAGATCATGCGTGTCATCATTGCACGACAAATCATAGATCTTGGAGCTGATATTCGATGACGGATTCTGTTTTGTTTGATCGCCTGCCCGGCCAGAACGGAAAGGCGATTGGTGTTGCTACGCTGAACCGCCCGCAAGCCCTGAATGGGCTTAATTTGGAGATGTGCCAGCTGCTGTTCAAGCAGTTTCAGGAATGGGCGCAGGATTCCAGTATTGCCATTATCGTGTTGCATGGCGCCGGCGAAAAGGCCCTGTGTGCCGGGGGCGATCTGCATTCGCTGTATGCCTCCATGCAAAAGAACCAGGGTGGTTCGGCCTGGGATAACGAGTACGCCCGCGAATTCTTCGATGTGGAATACCGCCTGGATTATCTGATCCACACCTTCCCAAAACCTATCCTGTGCTGGGGTGACGGGATTGTAATGGGTGGGGGCGTGGGCTTGTTCAACGGCGCCAGCCATCGTGTGGTGACCGATACCACGCGTTTTGCCATGCCCGAAATCTCCATTGGCCTGTTCCCCGATGTGGGTGGCACCTGGATGCTGTCACATCTGCCTGCGGGTATCGGCCATTTCCTGGCGCTGAGCGGCGCGCAAATCAACGCCTCGGATTGCTTGTTCCTGGGCTTGGCCGATGCCTACTTGCCACGGGTGCATTTCGATGCCTTGCTCAAGGCCTTGCAAGCCACGAACTGGTCTGATGAACGTGACGCTCGTGATAGCAGCGTGCATCAGGTCCTGCGTAGTCTGGCAGAGGGCGCTCGCCCCGATACCGGCCCGCTGGAGCAAAACTACGCCATGCTGCGTGATGTCTGCGCCAGTCGTGAGTTTGAACGCATTACACAGGCTCTGCAGCAGTGGCAGGACAGTGCCGACCCCTGGCTGTCCCGTGCCGCACAGACCTTCGCCAAAGGTGCTCCAGGTTCGGCTCGTTTGTCCTTTGAACTGCTGGAGCGTGTACACCACCTGTCTTTGGCTGATGTCTTCCGCCTGGAATACATTGTGTCGCTGCAATGTGGCGTACAGGGTGACTTCCAGGAAGGCATACGCGCACTGCTGATTGATAAAGACAAACAGCCACGTTGGAATCCGGCCTCGCTGGAACAGGCTGATGCCCGCTGGGTGGAACGTTTTTTTGTTCCCGCCTGGCCTGCAGAAACGACTCATCCCTTGGCTGACCTGTGATCCAGGCAGACCGCTGCGGCGCCTGACGGCGCCGTTTTCATAATGACGAGGAGACAAAATGAGTAACACAATTGCATTTATCGGGCTGGGCCATATGGGCAAACCCATGGCGCTGAATCTGCTCAAAGCCGGCCATAGCCTGAAGGTCTTTGACCTGAATGCAGAAGCCATGAAGGAGCTGCAGGCAGCGGGGGCGCAAGTGGGCGAGTCGGCGGTGCAGGTCGCCAAAGACGCGCAGATGGTCTTTACCATGCTGCCTGCTGGCCGCCACGTTCGTCAGGTTTACGAGGGCGAGAACGGCTTGTTGCAGGCCGTGGCCCCCGGCACAGTGCTGGTCGATTGCAGCACGATTGATGCTCAAACCAGCCAGGATCTGGCGGCCAAGGCGGCCAAGCTGGGTCTGTTGATGCTGGATGCGCCTGTTTCCGGTGGTACTGGTGGCGCAATGGCCGGCACCTTGACCTTTATGGTCGGGGGCGAGGATCCAGCGCTGGAAAAGGCGCGTCCTTACCTGGAAGCCATGGGCAAGAACATTTTTCATGCTGGTAAAGCCGGTGCGGGCCAGGTTGCCAAGATTTGCAACAATATGCTCTTGGGGATTTTGATGGCGGGTACCGCCGAGGCCCTGGCTCTGGGCGTTGCTCACGGTCTGGACCCGGCAGTGCTATCGTCCATCATGGCGCGCAGCTCTGGCCGTAACTGGGCGACCGAGCTGTACAACCCCTGGCCTGGCGTGATGCCGGATGTACCGGCTTCGCGTGATTATCAGGGTGGGTTTGCAACAGGTTTGATGCTGAAAGATCTGGGTTTGGCGGCCGATGCAGCCGTGAGCCAAAACAGTGCGACACCCTTAGGCGAACTGGCCCGTAACCTGTTCGCCTTGCATGCCGCACAGGGTCAGAATGCCGGGCTGGATTTCTCCAGCATTCTTAATTTGTACCGTCAGAAGAGCTAAGTTCTGGCAGAGCATAGGGCAGGGGCTGCAATTCCAGCGCCTGTCCTTGCTCCAGTTGAAACTGGCCTTGTTCCAGGTCCGCCAGTACCACTTCCATCAAGACATACAGACGCTGCTGCTCGGCTTGCCAGGCGCGGTTGATAATGCGCGCAGCCGCAACCGGCTCTGCGCCTTGCGAGACCAGGAGCACATCGGCGGCTTCTTGCACCTGTGGTGCCGTGTCCAGAATGGCGCTGCGGGCGGCCATCATGCGGCGCTTGATCGTGCCTCGATAGTGGCTGCGCGCCACCACTTCCTGGCCGGGATAGCAGCCTTTCTTGAAGTTGATGCCGTCGATCAGGTCCAAGTTCAGAGTCTGGGGAATGAACAGATCCTGCGTGTCGGCGCTGATCCAGGGCAAGCCCGCCAAAATATCCGCCGTTTCCCAACGGCCCTCAGAAGCCTGAGCGTTCGTGTCCTGCTGGGGAGAAATCCGCCAGTAGCGATTCAAGCCGTCCAGCTCGCCGGGGGCTTGGATTAAGGTGTCGTCACCATCGCGCTGCAAATTCCAGACCGCTTGGGCAGCGGATTGATCTGCCACACCGTAAACCTGCAACTCGGCCAGACTGATCGTCACTTTGCTGCGTAGCACGAACATGCGCAGGCGCTTGATCAGGGCCTCGCTCAGGTCACGGCGCACCAGGGCATAGACGGTCTCGTCCTGTTCGCGCCACAAGACCATGGTCGCCAAACTGCGACCTTTGGCGGTGCAATAGGCCGCGATGCAGGCGCGGTCGGCTGCCAGATGCTCCAAATCATTGCTGACTTGAGCATGGAGAAAGGACACGGCATCGGCTCCCTGAAACTGGAGGACGCACAAATCAGGCAGGGCGAAAGAGGAGGGGGCTGGCATTCCGGTCATGGCTGAGCGAAAAAAATAAATTTAAACATCAATGATACCGTGTGTGAGGCCGGTTTCAGGGGCATATCCCCGCTGGGATCAGGGCATGAGCTGGATAGCGCAATCCGGTAGCGCGGGCCTGTCCCGGTTTCTGTGTTTGACTGTGACACATATTCAGGAATATGCCGCCTTATTCTGATTACAATAGCGCTCGCATGAAAAAAACTGTCAAGATCTTCTCTGCCCTGTTGGGCCTTCTGGTGGTCGTCGCCTGTGTGATAGCGGGTGGCGCCTGGTATTGGGCCAAGAAGCAGCCCGTGACGATGAGTGCTGAACGCATCGACTATGTGGTGCCTGCAGGCTCAGGCCCCCGTGCGATTGCACGCAGCATGCAGCAGGCCGGGATTGATATTCAGGAAGATGCGTTTGTCTGGATGGCGCGTCTCTCTGGCCTGGATACCTCCTTGCAAGCGGGGGCCTACGAGGCCGTGCGTGGTGATACGCCATGGATGGTGATGGAGCGCATGTCCAGCGGCAATATGCTGCAAACCCGCCTGACCATTCCTGAAGGCTGGACCTATCAACGCATTCGCGAGACGTTGGCGAGCAATCCCCAGGTTCGCCAAACCTTGAGTGATATCAGTGATGCAGACTTGCTGCAGCGTTTTGGCTTGGACGCTGTACATCCTGAAGGTCTGTTCTATCCCGATACCTACGTTTTTGTACCGGGTACGGCAGATGTGGATATCCTGCGGCGCGGGTTTCAGGCTCAGCAGGAACTGCTGGAGCAGCTATGGGCGGATCGGGATGCAGATTTGCCCTTGAAGACCCCGTATGAAGCCTTGATCATGGCTTCCATCGTGGAGCGTGAGACGGGCCACAGTCAGGATCGAGCGCGTGTAGCCGGGGTGTTCATGAACCGTTTGCGCGTAGGCATGCCATTGCAGACAGACCCAACGGTTATTTATGGCATGGGTTCAGCCTATGACGGCCGTATTCGCAAGCGCGATTTGACGACGGATACCCCTTGGAACACGTACACGCGCAATGGATTGCCTCCCACGCCGATAGCCAGTCCTGGCAAGGCTTCCTTGATGGCGACTTTGCATCCCGAAAAGCATAATTTCTATTATTTTGTATCGCGTGGCGATGGAACCAGCGAGTTCTCGACGAATCTGGCTGCACATAACCGGGCCGTCGCCAAATATATTCTGAAACGCTAAACCATTCAGGCCCTAACGGGGCCTGAATGGTTTTTGGGGGCGGTTTGGTGACACTTGTATGGCTGAGCGCTATCCAAGGCCAGGGAGTCAAAGCTTCAAGCCGTGCCGTTGCGTGAAGCCCGTCCACAAATCATGGACCTTGCTGGCCAGTTCTTCCAAGCCTGCGTCATTGCGAATCAGATAGTCCTGGGGGGCGCGTTCTACACCCCATTCGGAAGAGTGCTGGCTGATCACTGGATTGCCAGGGCGTTCGATATGCCAGATCTCTCCACCATGTTCACGGATGAAATTGGCCTCGTTTTCGTAACGAATGTCTTTAATCAGCAGACAACGGGCCTGACTCATATCAGGAAGCTGGTGGCTGGGCAGGAACAGGGGCAAGGTTTGGCGACGCTGCTCGTAATCCGGGTATTCGGCCAGAACCTGATTGCGTAGATGTTCGGCCGCCTGACGCGGACTCAAACCCCAAAAGGCATCCACATGATCCGCCCGCTCATCATCCAGGTGCTCAGGCACCATGCCGTAAATCGCGGCCAGAGCCAGCGCCCAGACCGAGTAGTCCTGAATGCTCCTGGCAAGGGGGGAGCCCGGTCCAAACTCCAGCACATGTTGGGCGCGGCGTAGCCAATGATCGGGATCGCGCTGGCGCATCCAGTCTGTTCCCAGTAGCTGGAAACACTGTCTGGGGGAGCGCTGCCACAGGGCAATAGGCACTTCTTTCAGGCTGTCGTCTGTCCAGGCTTGAGCCGGACTTAGACCAAACAGCACTTCACAGCCCATTTTCACGGGGTCGGCCAAGGCATAGGCGGCCAATAAAGGGTTTTGTGCCAGTAGTAGATTGGCGACGGTATCTTTGCCTGAACGCGCTTTGGCGGCCAGCCCGATCAATAAGCTCACTTCATCATCCTTGGTAGTGGAGCAGGCATTTTACCGGTTCATATTACAATGTGCGCTGAGCTGTTCAAGCGGGGGCGATTGCCTGGTCTTTCCTGCGTGAATCAGGCCTTTTGATGTGCAACCTTGAGGCAATACGGTGTCTGATAGTTTGACTTTTCTACCTTGGCAAATCGCGACCGCCAAAAATTGGCTGGGCAATCAGGAGCGTTTTGCCCATGCCTGGCTGATCCACGGTCTGCCGGGCATCGGCAAGACGCAATTCGCCCGCGCGGCCGCCGCCAGTTTATTGTGCGACCAGCCGGTGCAGGGTCTGGCTTGTGGCCACTGTCAGGCCTGTCAGTGGGTGCGGGGGGGAAATCACCCGGACTTGCGCCTGCTGCGCCCGGATGCGGTTGCGCTGGAAGAGCAGGGGCCAGACACCCAGGAAGGGGACTTGGCCAAAGAGTCGGCTGCCCGCAAAAATCCTTCCCGGGAAATCCGGGTGGAGCAATTACGGCAGTTGCAGCACTGGTTCAATACGGCCACTCATAGAGGCGGGTGGCGAGTGGCGGTGCTCTATCCGGCTCAGGCTCTGAATCTGGTATCGGCCAATGCCTTGCTGAAGGTGCTGGAAGAACCTGCGGACCGCACGGTTTTTCTGCTGGTAGCCGATGCGCCAGATCGGCTGTTGCCTACACTGGTATCGCGTTGCCGCCGTTTGCCTTTGCCCGCACCGGATGCTCAGCAATCGGTGCAATGGCTGGAGCAACAAGGGGTGGATCAAGCCTCGGACTGGTTGGCTGCCTGGGGTGGTGCCCCACTAAAAGCGTTAAGCGCCAGCCAGGATATGAATGCGCCGTGCCCCGATTGGTTAAGCGTCTGGATGGATGGGGTATTGAAAGCAGGCCGTGAGGCGGATTTGTCCTTGGCCGATACGCTGGAAAAACTGCCTGCTCAAGAGTGGATTGACCATTGGCAACGCTTGTTTGTCGATATTCAGCTGGGTGGTTTTGCCCAACCGGCGCGTTACTATCCTTCCCTGCAAAAGCGCATTGATGCCTTGGCAGCCCAATCCAACACCACAGCGGTGACGGAAGCTCTGAAGTGGCTGGTGCAGCAAAAGCGGCTGGGGAATCATCCGCTCAATGCTAAATTGTTTATTCATCATGCCCTGGACCGTTTGCACCAGGCATGTCGTCGTGTTTAAAAAAGTACCGTCTAATCATGTTTGTTGATTCGCATTGCCATCTTAATTTCCCTGAACTTGCTGAAAATCTGGACGACATCCTGGACAAGATGCGCCAGAACCAGGTGGGCTGTGCGCTGGTGGTCAGCGTGGATATGGACGACTGGCCCGGTTTGATGGAGCTGGTGCGTCCCCACGGCCATTTGTTTGCCTCGGTTGGCGTGCATCCGGATTATGAGAAAGTCACCGAGCCTACCGTCCAGGAGCTGATCAAACATGCTCAAGATCCCAAAGTGGTGGCTATTGGCGAAACGGGTCTGGACTATTACCGTTTGCAAGAGCCCCTGGATTGGCAGCGTGAGCGTTTCCGCACCCACATCCGTGCCAGTCGCGAGTCGGGCCTGCCTTTGATCATCCATACTCGCTCGGCCAGTGAGGACACCATTGCCATCATGCGTGAAGAGCAGGCGCAGATTGCCGGGGGCGTGATGCACTGTTTCACTGAAACCTGGGAAGTGGCACAAGCGGCCTTGGATCTGAATTTCTACATTTCCTTCTCCGGGATTGTGACCTTCAAGAACGCTACCCAGCTGCAGGATGTGGCGCAACGCGTGCCGCTGGATCGTTTGTTGATCGAAACGGACTCGCCGTTTTTGGCTCCTGTGCCGTATCGAGGCAAAACCAATAATCCTTCTCTGGTCATTCATGTGGCTGAGAAGATTGCGGAGCTTCGTGGGATATCGGTAAAGGAAGTGGAAGAGGCTAGCGCAGAGAATTTCATCAAATTATTCAGTAAGGTACAGCTTTAAGTTAATCTCGTTTAGAGGTTCTGGTAAGGCTTTTGTGACTGTTTGAGCCAATATTCAGGATCTTGCACAAGGGCGGTTTAAAGTTGATTTAAAACTTTAAGAAGATGATTTAACTATTTGATTTTAAGCGTAAAAATAGAATTTTATGGTATTTTCTCCGTCTTTCGGGCTTGGTTGGGATTCACTTAAAATATTCAATTTTTGTTAGTAATCAAAGGTTTATTGATTATTCTTAAACCTGTTTATAGTTAAATGCTTCCTGCTTGGATAGAGAGAAGCAATTTCTGAAGCGGCATCTATCTGTACTTTCATAACCTGATAAAGCACTTTATGAAAAGGATTTAACAGCATGATTTTTAAAAGAAAAATACCCAATAAAACCATCCTTTCTGTGGTGCTTCCTTTGGCCTTTCTGCTGTCAGCCCCTGTGTCGGCGCAGGAACCGGAGCTTGAAAGCCGAAATTGGTATTTGGCGCTGGAAAATGACCGACCCAACATCATCGAGCAGGAGTTCATCAAGGGGGCGAACCCCAACGCAGTCGATTCCAAGGGCAATCCTTCCTTGATGCTGGCGATCCGCAACAAGTCCTGGAAAGTGGTGGACACTTTGCTGGCTAACCGACAAACCAATGTGAACATCGAGAACGAGGCCCGCGAAACTCCCATGATGTATCTGGCCCTGATGGGGGAGACCGCTCGTTTGCGTGATCTGCAAGCACGAGGGGGGCAGGTGAATCGGGTGGGCTGGTCACCTTTGCACTATGCCGCTTCCAAAGGACATGAAGAGACGGTGCGCTATCTGCTGTCTCAGAAAGCGATTGTGAATGCACCTGCACCAGACGGAACCAGCCCCTTGATGATGGCGGCTTTGTCGGGCAAACGGGCGGTGGTGGATGTGCTATTGGCTGCCGGAGCGGATCCGAGTATGCAAAATGCCCAAGGTTTGAGTCCGGCAGACTGGGCGCGTTCAGCCAATCATGAACAATTGGCCAGTTATCTGGATCAAGCTGTCGCTCGTAAAGCGGCCGCTGCACCAGCCGCAGCGGGGACTCACTCCGGTGGAGCGGTACAGACTTATGGTGTGCCAGAGCGGGTAGAGCAGCCTGATCTGAATCGGGTGCAAACGGTGACGGTAGAGCCCGAGCCAGCTCCTGCAGAAGACAGCTCCAGTTCGAAACCGGCTTCGTCCAGCAGTACCAGTCGCTATTTTGACCTGGATCGTTTCGACAAGCCTGTACAGCCTTAAGTCTGGGGGCAGGATGTAAAAAGGAGCCTTGAGGGCTCCTTTTTTGTTACGGCAATAATCGGGAATGGTTGTAGTGATACTGACGTCCTGCACTGCGTTCGCAGCTGTGGTGACTCAGTATTTCTACAGGCAGGAAACCAAAACCCTTTTTATCTATTGCCGCTTAATTGCCCTTTTCTTGCGCCTTGGCCATATGGGAGGCATGCACAAAGGTCTGGAAACCTTGCAGGTAGTTGCTGAGCATTCTCTGGATATTCTCATCTTGCAGTTTGCCTTCCGCATCAAAGGAATTCTGCGCACGAGACACCAGCAACGAGCCGCCGCTGTACAGGGACACACCCAGCATTTTCAGCGTAGGTAACCAGGCTGCCTGGGAGGAGATCGTGCCAAAGCCCCCCATGGAAGCGCCAATCAGCCCGGTGATACGGCCCGAGAAGATGGCTTTCATGTCTGTGCGAGAGAGCCAGTCGATCCCGTTCTTGAACACACCGGGTACGCCATTGTTGTATTCCGGGGTAACCAGCAAGAGAGCATCGGCGTTCAGGATCTTTTCTTTCAAGGCCAGTACGGCTTCTGGAATGCCGTCCTTGCTTTCGAGATCGCCGTCATACAGGGGGATGCCGTGTAGGGTGGCGACTTCAATCGCCATGCCTTGGGGGGCCAGGGCTTGAGCGGCGTGTGCCAAAGCGGTGTTGAAGGAGCTTTGGCGCAGGCTGCCTGATAAAGCCAGAACGCGGCAAGGGCCGGACAGATTCACCACGCCGGTCGTTTGACGCAGGGCCTCGCTTAACTGGTCAATGATCTGGATCCATTCCGGGGAATCCTGGAGTCGTTTTTCCCGAATGAACTCGGCTTGAGACTCGTTCCAGAAGGGAGCGTCAGCCAGCAGCACGTCATTAGGCAAAGGGCGGTGTTTTTCCAGAAAGCTGGCAATCGCCTCGGGGGTGTTGGGCAGACCCAGTTGAGCAAATAGGTCGTGAAAGCGGAACAAGTTATCAGACATGGTGGTAGGGGAGCTTGGAAGAGGGGATGATCGGACGCTAAGGGCGGGCGCGGCTCCAGTATGTATGGCTAAAGGTTCCGGGCTTTGAGTAGCGTACAAAAAAATACTGTTTTTATTAACAGGCAGCCTGATATAGGCTGCCTGTCTATTTACGGTGACCCAAACGCCTAATTGGCGGGCAGGTAGTCAGGACGCAGAATGCCACGCAGTTCCGAGTAGGGCAGCAGTAGCTCTGGCTGACCGAAGGAATACGGGGCGACCTCGTACGGGTTGTACTTCACCAGCAAGCCCTGATCGGTCAGAGCAATGTTCTGGGCGGGCTGGAAGGGCCACATTCTGTCCCAACCGGCTCGGTCTTCACGTGCCTCACTCAGGCTGGAAACCCAGTTGTTGTGCGCCTGGCGTACCAGTTCCTGGAAAGGCTTGATCTTGCCGGGGGCAATAATGCGGTCCAGAGGCAAAGCGGTCTTCAGGCGATTGTCCCAGTTGATGAACTGGGTTGCTGTAATGCCGTGAGCCGCACCTGTCATGTAGATGCCCGAGCTTAGCTCTACGACCGTCAGATCCCGGTTCCGGTAGCGCGTACGGGCGGATAAATGCACTTCGTCACGATTATTGGCGGTGGCCCAGTAGTAGTTCTCGAATTCCTTCAAACCGCGATAACCAGGATGGCGCTCAGAGATAACCGTCATATGAGCCAGGCTTTCATCGACCAGCTTGGTCAGCTCGGCATTGCCGGGGAAAATCAGAGATTTCACTTCCAGGCGCGGGCATTCACCGGTACAGCCTGGCTTGACATGCTTGTAGTCCAAGGGCTGGGTAAAAACGCCATCTTTTTCAGTCTGATCCTGGGTTTGCGTTGGAATCAGGGAGATATTGCTGGGCGTGCTGGAACACGCAGACAGAGCCATGGCTGTCAGGCCAATAAGCAGCAGCTGATAGGGGCGCTGTAAGGTCATGGGATCGTAGTCCTATCGGATGGTTTTGGAATCTTGGCCAAAGAGGATTTGACGGGCCTTGTCGTCATGGACGGGCGAGCCGGGGTTGATCTGTTCGACCAAGGCATAGGCACGCTCAGTTGCGGGACGCGCGCCAATACGCTCAAACCAACGCTTCAGATGCGGGAAGTCGTCCAGATTCTGGCTTTGGCGCTGGTGGGAGACAATCCAGGGGTAGCTGGCCATATCGGCAATGGAGTAGTCCCCAGCAATAAAGTCGCGCTGCTCCAGATGTTTGTTCAGCACGCCGTAGAGACGGCCAGTCTCACGCACATAGCGGTCGATCGCGTACTCGATTTTGACGGGTGCATAGACATTGAAGTGGTGATTCTGGCCTGCCATGGGGCCCAGGCCACCCATTTGCCAGTACAGCCACTGTAAGGTTTCGGTACGTACTCGCAAATCGGTCGACAGGAACTGGCCGGTTTTTTCTGCCAGATATTGCAGAATGGCGCCGGACTCGAACAGGGAGATAGGTTCGCCACCGTCTTGCGGAGCCTGGTCCACAATGGCGGGAATGCGATTATTGGGGGCGATACGCAGGAATTCAGGTTTGAATTGATCGCCTTGGCCAATATTGATGGGGTGGATGGTGTAAGGCAGACCGGACTCTTCCAGAAACATCGTGACTTTATGTCCGTTGGGAGTGGTCCAGTAATACAGGTCGATCATGTGTTCTCCTGGCTAAGTGAAGACGCTGGCCTGTCTGCAGCAAGCTACCCAGATGACGTATCCGGCGGCGCTGGGCTACTATTGTTCGCCTGAATACGGTTTATAGGAAGTCAAAGACTGTCATGAGCAAAATCTATCATAATCCGCGCTGCAGCACTTCGCGTAATGCCCTGGCCATGATGCGTGAAAAAGGTCTGGAACCTGAGATCATTGAGTACCTGAAAACACCCTTGTCGCGCAGCGAACTCAAAACTCTGATTGCGGCAACGGGCTTGACGGTACGCGAGGCCATGCGCAGCAAAGAGGCTGTTTACAGCGAGCTGAACCTGGGCAACCCCGATCTGAGCGACGAAGACTTGCTGGCCGCCATTGAAGCCCATCCCATTTTGTTGAACCGTCCTATCGTGGTGACAGAAAAAGGGACGCGTCTGGCGCGTCCCCTGGAAGTGGTTCAGGAAATCCTTTAAACAGACTTCCTGAGTAGCGAGTGCTTCGCTATTACTGGGCAATGGCTTCCAGCGCAATACGGATAGTGACTTCATCACCGACGTAAGGCACGTTGGCGGCCATGCCAAATTCACTGCGCTTGATCTCGATCTTGCCGTCCGCGCCCAGGGCGGGTTTGTTCATCATGGGGTGCTTGGGCATGGTCAGGAAGGACTCAATGGTCATGGTCACGGGCTTGGTAATGCCCTTGATGGTCAGATCGCCCTTGGCGGACACAGGCTTGTCACCGTCGAACTGAATGTCCTTGGACACAAAAGTTGCTTCGGGGAACTGCTCGGTGTCGAAGTGATCCTTGCCCTGGATGTGTTCGTTGAACAGGGGAAAGCCGGTGCTGACGGAACGGGTGTCGACTTTCATGTCGATGCTGCCGGTCTTGGCTTCCTGGTCCAGGGTAACGGTGCCTTGTGCCTTGTCAAAGCGCTGGCTTTGCGTGCTCAGGCCCAAGTGCTTGTAGCTGAAGTGCACGAAGGTGTGGCTGGGTTCAACCTGATAGGTCACCGGCGCTGCCTGAGCGGCAAAAGCAAATAGAAAACTGGCGGACAGGGCAATCACTGGCTTGATCATGAGGGTGTAATCCTTGTTATGCAGGGAGAGGGAGGGGGCGCTGATGCGTCTGCTTACTTGGCATCAATCTTGAAGTTGACGGTGATCTCGTTGGCCACGATGTCGTAGCTGGACCAGGAGCCTTCACCGATGGAAAAATCGCCACGCTTGATTTCAAAGGCACCGCTAAAAGTGGCTTTGTCGCCTTCGGGAGCCATGGTCGCCATGACAGTGACGGGTTGCTCACGGCCTTTGATCTGCAGCGTGCCTTGCACTTCATATTGCTGGTCGCTGACAGCGCGGAAACTCCTGGAGCTGAAAACGGCCTGGGGATGCGCGTCAATATCGAACCAGCGCACGTCTTGCAATTCATCATCGGCTTCTTCTGAGCCGGTATCAACGCTATCCAGGGCGACCTTCAAGACCACCTTGGACTGATCCAGGGCGTCGGGGTTGAAGTTCAGTTCGCCTTCAAATTTACGGAACTGACCATCCAGCTTCACACCCATCTGGGAATACTGAAAGCCGATTTCGCTATTTTGGGTGTCCAGAGCCTGGTAGTTCTTGGCATTGACGGCCAGACTGGTGCTCAGGCCCAGAGAGCCGATCAGCAGGGACACGAAGACAGATTTTTTCATGATTTGGCTTTGCCTAAAGTAAAGGTGATGCGGCCAAGCAAGCCGTCACGGTCTATGAACTGATGCTTCAAGGCCGCCAGAACATGCAGGCTGACCATGGCAATCAGGGCGTAATTCAAAAAGATGTGGACTTGGACCAGCAGCTCGCCCAAAGGTTTATCTTTGGAAACCAGATCGGGCAGGGGGATCACGCCAAACCACACCGTCTGAAAGCCTTTGGCAGAACTCATCAGCCAGCCTGTCAGGGGAATACCAATCATCAGCAGGTATAAAGCGGCATGACCACAGTGGGCCAGAGCCCGGCTGAAAGCAGACATGCCATGGGGTAGAGCAGGGGGGCGGTTGAACAAACGCCAGAGCAGGCGCAGGATCACCAGTACCAGCAGGGAAATACCGGCCCATTTGTGCCAGGAATAGACTTGCAGTTTCAGAGGGGACAGGGGCAAGGTTTTCATGGTGTAGCCCACGGTCACCAGGGCGGTCAGGGCCAGTGCCATCAGCCAATGCAAGATGCGTGCGATTCGGGTGTAGCGTTGGCGATCCACTGGAACAGGGGTGATGCTCATTGATAATGCCTTTCATTTACGAAGCCAAGAAACTTTAACCTGTTTGTAAGCATCGTAAAAGACCAGATTTTGCAATGCAGTAATGCAATATTGGGGGGTATTGGTCGTGCATCTCTTGCAAGATGACTATTTTCTTGCAGCGTGTGACAAGGCTTTCAGGGTGGGGTGGGGGCGGGCTAAACTCCTTTTTTCAGCTCGCAAGCAAGGAAGTCTCTATGTGGAAAACAGCGTTGGTCGTCGTGGTAGCCGGTTTGTTGGCAGGATGCCAGGACTCGAAAAAGGCCAATGAGGAAAATTTCAGCACGGCAATCCAGAGCTATCTGGATACGCGAGACGGCTTGTGTGTAGGAGTGCCTGGACGTGTGTATCCCTATCAGGCCGAGCACGATTCCCCCTTGATTGTGGAAGATCGAGCTCGTCTGGCTGCCTTGGCCAAGGTAGGTTTGTTGCGTCAGGTAGGAAAGGAAGAGGCACCGCGCTACGAGCTGGATGCCAATGCAGACACCTATTTGCGTCGTTCCAGCTCCGAACAGTCGCAGGGCGAGCATGATGCATTTTGTACGGGCCGCCTGGTTCTGGACCGTATCAACTACTTTACCGAACCGGCCAGCGCAGGCGGGTTTACCGTCAGTCAGGTGAGTTATGTCTATCATCTGGCCGATGCGGCGGGCTGGATCAAAGATAGCGCGGTTCAGGATACCTACGAGGATCTGCGCGCGTTGACGGCCCAGGAAGTCGAGGGGCAGGCACGAATGATTCTGACCAATAAGGGCTGGGTTCATCAGAATCTGTACAGATAGCCCGGTTCAATAGTGCAGCTTTGCATGATTGAGAGCTTGGGACGCAAGCAGCGAACTGTGCTTGGCAAGTAGCCGTAACGATGCGGCCGTTGTCACTTGTATTGATGCCAAGCGTTGCCCTGGTGCTGCTGTTGCTGCCAGTCTCGCTGCCAGCAATCAGGTTTCAGCAAGCAGGGGAGAGAGGTGGCTGATAGGCACCCAGCCCAGGGCGCCATCCTGGGGGCGCTGGCACCAGCACCAGCCATTCAGGATTTTCTCTCCTTGAACCCGATCGCCTTCATCCACATTCATTTCCAGCGCGCTGTAGTCTTGCAGGGCGCGACCGGTCCCAGCATCGGGCAGGCGCTCGATAATTTGTTCGGGCACCCATCCTCCAGGGTGTTCCTGAGTAGAGCAGTAAATCCAGTTATCCCAGTCTTCCAGGCCTTGATACCGTTCCCCAACTATAAGAAAGTCACCTTTTTTCAGGACTAAGGGATTTGGATACTCAGAGCGATGTGGGGTGGTGACCAGGTACTTCATCGTGGCGTAGCTCGCAAAGGTTGTCAGGCTGTAGCATTGTACGCATTAGCATAAGACGAATATGCTTTCCAAGAACCTTCCTGTTTCTCCTTTATTCGCTTCCCCTTAGCGTCGAGTTAGACCTTGCCATACAGACTGATTCCCCAATAAAATGCAATTAACGGAAAAGATGGGTGCGAAATGAAAAAACGGTCTACAAGAGAAGAAGGGCAGTTTGATCTGCCTATTTTAGGCTCGCAGGCCGCCGACATTTCGGCGGAGGCCTTGTTTGATACCTGGTTGCAGCATCAACGCCCACCCATGGCACCCAGCACGCAGCGGGTGTATCGCACCTTGTGGCGGCGCTTCTTGCAGGCACTTCAGGATCATAAAAAGCAGTACACCCAGATCAAGCCTGTGGATATACGGAACTTTTTGAGCAATCTGGACGAAGTGCGCCGCCCGCAGCGTGAACGCTATCAACAAGTAATCGCCCGTGCTTATGAAGAACTATGTCGCCAGGATGGACGCTCCGAAAATCCTGCACTGGGCCCCGCCATCAACGACCCCTTCAAGGAAAGCTGGCGCCAGGCCCCTGACAACCAGGCCACCCAATTTCTTTCTGTAGATCAATGCTCTGCCACCATCAAGGCATTGCAAAATCGACGGCGTGTCCTGGAGTTGGCCAGTGATATGACCATTGCCGCCCGTTGGCGTGAATATCGAGATATGACGATTGTGGCTGTGATGCTGGGCACAGGCTTGCGGCCGGTGGAGTTGGGGCAGTTGCACCCTTCAGCTATCGGAGTGGCCCAACGCAGGGCCGACCCGGTGGAGTCGGACGAAGCAGATGAGGAGCACACCACGCAATGGCGCGATGGAACTATCCTGCTGAAATTGACTGGAGCGGCCAAGCGCGAGGTCGTAGCCCCCATCTGGTGCGAAACCATATTGCGTAGCTGGCTGATTTTCAGTGGTGCAGAGGACGCTTCAGCTTGGGCCAAGGACAGCCGCGTTTTCCCCGGCTCTCGTCAGATCAGCGCTGCCCGACCCCAGGCACAAATGAATCCGGCCACGCTGGCTCGCATTGTCAGCAAATGGGGCATCAAGCAGATGGATCTGGTGATGACGCCTCAGCGTCTGCGCAATACCTTTGGGGCGGGCTTGATCGAACGAGGTTTTTCCTTGCCTGAGATCGAAGAAATTATGGGTTATGCCCCCGGTGCAGCCAGTGCCTGGCGCCTGCAGGCGTCCTGGCTAGCATGGCTGGAAGCGCAAAAGACTCCGGCCGATCCCGCAATTACCGAGAATACGCAATCGGAATGAAGGGCTAGTCACGGTTTCGTCAGCTCCGGGAGGCATAATTTCAGATCCATTTCGCTTTATTGAGGAGTTTGAAGTGACGTCGACACCTGTTTTTCGTCGTGCTGTGGCAGCGGATCTGGAGGCCATCGTAGCCATGTTGGCCGACGATATTTTGGGCCAGAAACGGGAAAACACCAGCCTGCCTTTGGCTCAGTCCTATCTGGACGCTTTTGAGGCGATAGAAGCGGACCCCAATCAGTATCTGGCCGTTGTAGAGCTGGATGGCACGGTTGTGGGCACTTTGCAGATCACGTATATGCCAGGCCTGTCGCACCAGGGCGCGTGGCGTGGGGAGATTGAGTCTGTACGTATTGCCAGCGCAGCCCGTGGTACGGGTTTGGGGCGTTTGATGATTCAGTGGGCCATCGAACAATGCCGTGCACGCAATTGCCACCTTGTGCAGCTTACCTCGGATATGGCTCGTATCGATGCACATCGGTTTTATGAGCAACTGGGTTTCAAGGCCAGCCACAAGGGTTTCAAGATGACGCTGTAGGATTCTTTCTTCAGGATGGATCTGGGCCAAGAGCGGTCATAGAACAAGAACTATAAGCACCGCATTAATGGAAAAGCTCCCCAGACATGATTGATGCCTGAAGAGCCTTTCATGGGAGAGACTGTTAAGGGGATTGCCTGAGTTTCAGGCCAAGTTATCCAAATATACTGTTGATTTTCTCAACGGTTCCGATATAGGTAGTGCTTATTTTTCTCAGAGTGTAGGGAACGGTATAAGTCCAATCCTTAGACCAGGAATCGCTGCTTAAGGTGCAAATGTTGAGATTGCCCAGTTCTTTTTCCAAGGCGGCAAATTGATCTTGTAGAGATTGGCTTGACGCAAGACTCCGGCCCTGGCCTTGCCCCCGCCATTGAACTCCCTTGGCGGCAGAGTATGGAATAGGTATCAACCTGACACTGTCGTTAGTCAGAATCCCTTTGTCTTTATCAGCCGTTAGCTTCCTTGCCATTTCGCCGCCTTTAGTGAAAATCATTTTTTCAGGCAAGGCTTTTCGCAATAGCATCAGGGACGGCCCGAAGGCATAAATATCACCATTCGTATCAATGAATGGGAGCATTTTTATGAACGAGCTAAACGCAGTCGGATTGTTGCTCCCATAGCTGCAATAAGCAGCCTTGTAGGTCACCTCGGGATACGGTATCGGCTTAACGTCGATAATTTCACTGCTTACTGACTGGTCCCCAATGAGCAGGCCCAGACCAAGCTCCGCGTTACGCAAGAAACCAATTTCGTTCCAGGCGGTATAAATCTTCTTGGCTTCATCGCTTAAGGAGTTGAATGCGATTTCCACCGCATCGTCACTCTCTACGTTGTCGCTCAATACACCCTGTGCAATTTTGAACGAATCGGCTACTTGAGACGCTGAATTAAGATGGCAGAAATCCAGCTTGATATTGCAAGCGTTAAAGGTATTGTAAATAGTGTTCAAGGTGGACAAATCTTGCATCATGCAACGAATTTTCAGGATGTACTCGGCCACTTCAGCATCGTTGATTTCGTTCATGTATCCCATCGACATCCATGGGAAAATATCTGACCAGTTTGCTATCCAGGCGCCTAGAACGGCGTAGTCTGAGCTTGAATCCAAACTGCTTGCTCTGACCCCTTGAAGCGAGATGTTCTTCTTCCTTCTGGAGACGCTTCCTTCTGCTAACACGTCCAATGAGTTTTCCTGTACTTTTGAGGCCAGGTCGTTTAAGCCATCAATATTGTTCTTGTCCCGAACTGTTGATTTGAATTCTTCAAACGTTAAATTCGGGTTCGTTTTTTTGGCTTCTTCATATCCGGACGCGAGCGAGAACTCTTCAGAATCGCCCAGCTTTTTAATGGTATCCAGCTTTTCCGTTACCTCTTCATTTTTTTCTGGTTTGAGAAAATCAGGGATTTTTGGAGGAGGGCTTACTGAACTTTGCATAGGCGCTTTATCCAGCAGGCTAATTCCTGAAATCTCGGCAAAGGACTTGTTGGCAACAACATCAAACCAGGAATTTACCTGGCTTTCAACGCAACCCCCACTGGCGAGAGCCTTGCAAGATACCTCAACTTCAGAGCTTTGATCTTTTTGAGAGCCATTATAGGTTTGCGCTATGGATACGGAACTTCCTATCCCTGAATAGCTGAATTCAGCCGTTTCTCCATACTTCCAGCTGTCTTCTGATTTTTTGCTCGTCATCTCCGTAGAAACAGAGCCCATTCCACCCCAGATGGCTCCAACGACCAGGCCATCCCCGTAGGATGAAATGAAGTTCTGCAGAGATTTGACCCATTCTTTCATGAGCTCGTCTTTTTCTGTAGACGATCCAGTGCAGTCACGGGCAGCAATAAATTTCTCTAAAACCTTTAACGAAAGATTTTTAGGTCCGGCGCTTAATGAATTTAATACATCTTCCACTGTCAGGTTGTCGAAGTCTATATATTCGATTCCCGAGATCATGGAAATATTGTAGGAGACTTTTATGGATTTGTACTCCGAAGCAGTCGCATTGCTGACGGATACCGCAACTGCTGACGTAAACTTGGCGATCCCCGAGGGGCCATAGGCTCCTGAAAAGCCAATGGTTCCCTCGTTCAAGGAGTCAGTATAGACATATTGGCTTTTACCACTCATACCCATTTCAATTTCTTTTTGGGTAATCATTCTGGTAATTGGATTTATCAGAACTGAAGGTTTGAAATCATTCCCAAGAACAGTAGATCCAACTGTGATTCCCAGTAATGGGTTGATGGATTTAGCTTCTATGCCCATGATTTTCTCCCTTAGGATTTTTTGACAACAGTAATGAAGATGTTGCCTGTTGCGCCGCTTGGGCTGCCGCCACCTTTTTTGCTCACTGTGTAGTTTTCTTTATCCTTTACGGTGAGTTCATCACTGTTGGAACCACTCCAGGGGCAATCCCAGTAATAATCGAAAACTAATTTATCACCATCGTATAAAGAAAAGCCTCCTTCCGTTCCAGATGAAGCATTTTCACGTCCGCAAGAGGCAATGGTGTATGAGTCTTCGTCTTTAATAATGGTGCCATTGATTTGGCTAGGACTTATTTCCTTATCCTTATTTCCAGGGACATGAAACTTTCCCCACTTCAGATAAGCGCCTTCTATTTTGAAGTTTGAGTTAACAACGAAGATGGTGATTTCTATCCATTGTGCATAAGCCCGAACCTTGCTTTCTTCAGTTGCAATATCTTTAGCAGTCATGGTTAAGTCCTCAGCTTGTTAATTAAGTTGCGCCTAACTACATTGTTTTGCACTTATGTGCAAGCAGAGAATAGCAGCTGAATTGTTTTAATACAATTTAATTTAAATAAAAAAATAGCTGCTTTTCTATCTTCTTTATTATTCGCACCCTAATTTAAATTAATATCGTAATTACGATGTTTTTATATGAATAAATTGTCTGAATTTTTCTTGATTAGTACGAAAACTGTTTTCTGCCCCTTCAGTCATGGCGTTGGCCCACTGTAGGTCTGACCTGGTGGAATGGGACAACGTAGTGAAAGCACGTCACGCATTGGTGCGATCGGACCAAGCAGCTGAGCAAGCCATCGTAGCCATGCTGGCCGACGATAATCTGGGCGAGAAGCTGGTGAACATCGGCCTGCCTTTGGCTCAGTCCTCTCTGGAAGCCTTTGCGGCGATAGAGGTAACCACAATCAGTATCTGACGGTTGTTGAGCTTGATGGTGCGGTGGCAGATGCTTTGCAGATCACGTATATGCCAGATTTGTCGCACCCGGAGGAGTGGAGTGGAGAGATTGAGTCTGTGCATATGGCTAGCGCAGCTCGTAGTAGGGGATTGGCCCGTTTGATAATTCAGTGGACTATCGAACAATGCCGTGTGCGCGCAAGTGCCACCTTGTGCAGCTAAGCTCGGATACGGCTCGTATCAATGCCAAGCTGGCTATTTCTTTGGTCAATTTGCCGTCCTTCAAACTCAAAGGGCATTTGCCGATAGGCAACCCTGTACTGAATCCGGCGCTTGGAATCACAAACTCGAATACTTTCATGAAGACTAGACCGGCTTTGCCCCTGGCATCTTGCAGCATAAAGGTCGGGATTACCTCGTCCTTTATGCTGTCTGGAAAAATGGACAGCTAGCCCTGAGCTTGGTTTTTAGCCTTATGATGTTTTCTCAAACTGTATGTTGGAGATAGGCAGATGGGTGTAGCGTCAAATTATCCAGTCATATTGATTACCGGCGGGAGTCGAGGGATAGGTGCTGCGACGGCGCGTCTGGCGGCGAAGCAGGGCTATAACGTTGTTCTTAGCTATGTCGCCAGTGAATCTGATGCCTTGTCAGTGGTCGCTGAAGTAGAGGCGACAGGTCGTCAAGCTGTTGCTTTCAAGGCGGATTGCGCGGACCCGGAGCAGATTACTCAACTCTTTGAGCAGGTTGACCAAAGGTTTGGGCGGATTGATGTTTTGGTAAATAACGCAGGCGTGTTGTTTCAGCAGTCTCGTCTGGAAGATCTCAGCTTCGAGCGTATACAACACACTTTTGCGGTCAACACGATTGGTCCCATGCTTTGTGCGCAACAGGCGGCCAAACGCATGGCTTATCGCCATGGTGGGAAAGGCGGTTCTGTCATCAATGTTTCCTCTATAGCGGCCAAGCTTGGCAGTCCAAACGAATATGTGGATTACGCCGCTTCGAAAGGAGCTTTGGAGACTTTCACAACAGGTTTTGCTAAAGAGGTCGCCCGAGAAGGGATTCGTGTTAATTGTGTTCGGCCTGGGCATATTTATACCGAGATGCATGCCAGTGGCGGCGAGCCAGACCGTGTAGACCGATTAAAGGACAGCATCCCGATGGGCCGTGGTGGCCAAGCAGAGGAAGTGGCGCGTGCAATTTTATGGCTAGCCAGCTCTGAGGCGTCCTTTATCACGGGAACATTCCTGGATGCGAGCGGTGGCAAGTAGCCATTGAGGGTGACGAGGTTTTGGGCCTTGAAATACGATGTTCTGGATAATTATAAAAATCGCATAATGTATATTATGTAAAGTCAGTAATCGATAGACTTTAGCCCCATTCCCTTAAGCACCTGTTTTTATCGCTTGTCACTCCTCTCTCTTCTTCCGGATTATTTTTGCTCTGAAGGTAGTTAAGTCTTCCCTTGCATGGTTATAGTGAGCAGCTATGTAAACCGGAGCAAAGCACCATGGGCCATGTACTACAGTTTGCCGAACGCGATCCCAGCTTGAGTGATGACTTGGCCAAGGCGCAGATTGAAATCCTGCGTGAAGCCTTGCTGTCCAAGCAGTACGAACGTCTGGATAAGGCAGATCAAACCCTGCTGATCGTGGTGGCAGGTATGGACGGTGTGGGTAAAGGCTCTGCTATCAATACCTTGAACACGTGGCTGGACCCTCGCCATGTGCACACTCTGGCGTTCGGCAAGTTAAGTGAAGAGGAAGCCATGCGCCCTTTGATGTGGCGTTATTGGAATAGCTTGCCCGCTCGTGGTCAGACGGGTTTGGTGTTTGGTTCCTGGTACGCGCCTTTGATGAAAGAACTGGGCCGTAAAGAACCGGATCCGGCCAAGATTGCTTTGTATACCCATCTGATTAATCGTTTTGAAGCGCAGTTGGCTTATCAAGGCGTGCAGGTTTTGAAGCTGTGGTTCCATCTTTCTGCGCAGGCTCAATTGGATCGATGCGCTACCTTGATGTCTGATCCTAGTACTGCCTGGCGTGTCAGCAAGGCTGACCTGAAAGTTCACAAGCAATTCAATCGCTTGCGCAATGCCGCGACGCAAACTATCAATTTGACTCATCGGAATTACGCCCCTTGGGTTGTTATCCCTAGCGCAGATAAGAACCTGCGTGATGTGTCTTTGGCCAAGGTGGTGTTGCAGGCCATGGACAAGCCTATTGTCCCGCGTCAGGTGAAAGAGCCGCATGCCTTCCCGTTTCGCTTGAACGTCCCGACTGCTTCGCTTCAGTCCCCTCCTCCTGAAGAATCTGTGCAGGATTACGACGCCGAGCTTTTGCATTGGCAGGGCCGTTTATCCTGCGCGGTACGTAGCAAAGCTTTCCGCAAGCACTCTTTGGTACTGGTGTTTGAGGGGCGGGATGCAGCGGGTAAAGGCGGCACTATCCGCCGTTTGACCGAAGCCCTGGACGTGCGCACTTACGATATCCACCCTATTTCTGCCCCTAATGCTGTGGAGCTGGCACGCCCTTATCTATGGCGTTTCTGGCGCAAACTGCCGCGTCTGGGGGAAATTTCGATTTTTGATCGATCCTGGTATGGCCGTGTGCTGGTGGAGCGAGTGGAAAAATTGATTTCCCGCGCCGCTTGGCATCGCTCTTACGAGGAAATCAACGAATTTGAGGCACAGTTGCTGGCCAACGGTACGGCTGTGATCAAGTTCTGGCTGGATATTGATAAGGACGAGCAGCTCAAACGCTTCAAGGCCCGCGAGGAAACGCCCTTCAAGAATTACAAGATTACGGAAGACGATTGGCGTAACCGGGAGAAATGGACGGCGTATCAACGCGCTGCGGAGGAAATGTTCGCCCAGACCGATACTCACATGGCACCTTGGCATATTGTGCCCAGCAAGGACAAAAAAGCCGCCCGTATTCAGGTTCTGCGTACGGTCGTCGGGACGCTGGAGTCTTTGGATGAGCACATGATCAGCCTGAATGAGCCGGCCTTGTCTGATCAGGTCAGTGAGCAGGTATAAGGATGCACGTGCTTTTTTACCGACAAGGCTTTACTTCGGTTAGGCGTATTGCCGATTTGCTTTGACGATGAGCCTTATAAATCCTGCCGTGCTGCCAGGCTAAGGATTTTGCGCCAACGTTTGGCTTCTGCGGTATGGGTAGGTTGGATTTCCCAACTTTGCGTTGGGTTACGCAAAGTCAGCGTCAATCCCCTGCCCTGCAGCTCGACCGAGTCTATATCCGCAAAAATAAACGCTCGTGTTCCCTGCCCCGTTTGAATCTGACCGCGTTTTTGCAGGGCATCCAGGCGTATTGAACCGTCGGGTAAAGCCAGTTCCAGAATACGCTGGCCTTGCTGCTTTTTGCCGTGAATGGCCAGATAACGGCGTCGCCATACGATAAAGGGGGCCACCAGAATGGCCGCCGCGATCAGCAGGCTCAAGATCGCGGCGATGACACCGGCACTGGCACTGACCAGGCTAAAGATCTGCATTCCACCATACACAAGCGCCGCAATAATCCCCAGGAACAGCAGGACGACGATGATGGGCATAGTGGAAAACTCCTTGTTTTAGCGGGCTTGGACTTTTACGGTGACAGCGGCCTGGCGGGCGTTTGCACGGGCCGTTTCCAGATCAGCGTCTGCGGCCAGGGCGACACCCATGCGGCGCTTTTCAAAGCTCTCGGGTTTGCCGAACAGACGGATATCGGTTTGCGGGATGCGCAAGGCTTCAGCCACATTCAGGAAATTCACGTCTTTTGCATCTACTCCGCCGTAGATCACGGCGCTGGCGCCGGGCATACGCAAGGCGGTATTCACAGGCAGGCCCAGAATGGCGCGTGCATGCAGCTCAAATTCGGACTGCCATTGGGTGGCCATGGTGACCATGCCGGTGTCGTGTGGACGGGGGCTGACTTCACTGAACCAGACCTGATCGCCCTTCACGAACAGCTCAACGCCAAACAAGCCCTGGCCGCCCAGGTTCTGGGTAACGGCTTGGGCAATATCGCGTGCGCTTTGCAGAGCTGCGGGACTCATGGGCTGGGGCTGCCAGCTTTCTACGTAGTCGCCATCTACCTGCTTGTGGCCGATGGGATCGCAGAACTGGGTTTCGATTTGGCCGTCTGCGCCTACGGCACGGACAGTCAATAAGGTGATTTCGTAGTCGAAGTCGATAAAGCCTTCAACAATGACGCGGCATTGGCTGACGCGGCCACCCGCCATGGCGTAGTCCCAGGCTTTGGCAACATCGTCCGGGCCGCTGATCTTGCTTTGACCCTTGCCCGAGCTGCTCATCAAGGGTTTGACGACGCAAGGGTAGCCAATCTTGTCGTCGATAGCGGCTTGCAGCTCTTCCAGCGATTCGCAGAACTGGTAGGGGCTGGTAGGAACACCCAGGGTTTCAGCGGCCAGGCGGCGGATGCCTTCGCGGTCCATGGTCAGGCGAGCGGCACGGGCCGTCGGAATGACGCGTACCTTGCCTTGGGCTTCCAGTTCTTCCAGCACGCCGGTGGCAATGGCTTCAATCTCGGGCACAACCAGGGTGGGCTTTTCTTCTTCGATCAGGGCGCGCAATTGTTCGGCATCACTCATGGTGATGGTGCGCGAGTGATGGGCGACCTGCTGGCCAGGTGCGTTCTCGTAGCGGTCCACCGCTATGGTTTCTACCCCCAGGCGTTGCAGCGCAATCAGTACTTCTTTGCCCAGCTCTCCCGAGCCCAAGAGCATGATTTTGTCCGACGACGACGATAAAGGGGTGCCCAACAGGCTCATGGCGCGTGCTCCGCTGAAAATGAGAAATTCAAAAGCGGTATTGTAATGCAGGCGACGCCGGGTTTTTTTCAGGCAGGACTGCTTTGTCCGCCCTGCTGGCACACAGGCTTGCAGGGCGGATGTTTTCAAGGTTCTACATCAGCGGTCAGGCTACTCCACCATTAGCTGCGCCATCATGCCCAGGTCCTCGTGCTCCAGAATGTGGCAGTGGAACATGCGCAGGCCGGGCAATTCCTGGCGGAATGCTAGCCGGACCGTCTCATTGGGCCGCAGATTGACCGTGTCGCGCCAGGCCCGGAACGCCTCCGGTACGGACTGCATCCCGGTTTGGCGCGCCAATACCTGAAACTGTGTGCCGTGCAGATGGAAAGGATGGTCCATATGGGAATCGTTAATCACATCCCAGTACTGCCACTGCCCTGTTGGGCAACGCAGGTCGATGCGGTCCATGTCGTAGACCTGATTGTTGATACGGAACATGGAACGCATGGCAGCCATGCCGGGCATCATATCGTTATCCATGCCTGCAATACCCTGGTGGTTCATCCCGGATGAGTTTGTCATACCAGAACCGTGCCCAGACTGCATGTCATGGTTCATGGGCATGACTTCGCTGAACACGACTTTTGCGGTACTGGCGGCTGCTGGAATGGCAGGGATTGCGCGTAATTGCTTGGGCAGTTCGATTTCCTGATGGTGGATTTTCAGTGTTGCCAGCGTCAGGGTTTCGGGACTTTCCTGCACCATCATTTTTTGCCGATCGTAATACAGTGCTTGCAAGCTGCTATCCAGATCTTTATCCACCTGGATAAAGAACTCCACCCGTTCGGCCGGGGCCATCAAAATCGACTCGGCCGCTGCCAAGGCTTGCTCTAACAGTCCGCCATCTGTACCGACTTGAACCAGCCGAGCGCCGGGGATGTGCAGCTTCAAATAACGGGCAGAACACGAGTTCCAGACACGGATGCGTTCTGCTGTGCTGGCCTGGATAAGGGGTTGGCGTTGACCATTCAGCAGCACGAACTGCCCTTCCCTGCCGTTCATCCAGTCAGGACCTGTGTTGGCCGGAATATGGCCATTAATGTCCAGCCGCAGATCGCTAATGGCCCAGTGTTGCTCCGTGTAGTCTTTCAATGGGTCTTTGGGAGAGCGGACAATAATTGTCCCGCCCAATCCGTGGGCGACTTGCTCACCGCTTTTGCCATGAGGGTGTGGGTGATACCAGTACGTACCGGCGCAGCCTTCGGGCAAGGTAAAGCGGTAGTAGCGGCTTTGTCCTGGCATCACCGCGTCTTGTGGGTTGCCGTCCTGATCAGAGGGAACCGGCAAACCGTGCCAGTGGATGGTAGTGGCCTGATCCAGCTGGTTTTCAAACTCGATTTCTACTTGGTCGCCCTCATACAGTTCGATCAGCGGGCCGGGAGCTTGGCCGTTGTAAAGCCAGAGTTCGGTGCTTTTTCCATCTGCCAGAACGCGTTGATGGGCAGCAGCAGTAATTTTGGCCTGGAAAAGCCCTTTTTTCTGACTACTGTTTTTAAGTACAGGTAGAGCTTGCAGAGCCTGGCCAGCCGGCATTTTTTCTATGGGCATCAGGCCTGGGCGGGTGCTCATGCCGTGACCGGGCATACCTTCAGACATGGAGCCGTGGTGCCCCATCATGCCCTGCCCCCAGCTTCGCATAGGCAGGCTACTCAAGAGGCTGGCACCCAAAGTCAGTTTAAAAAAATCGCGTCGTTTCATGGGTTTATCCCTATCAATCATCAATACACACGTACCACCCAGGCTGGATCAGCACAGGCTTTTAGCGCTTGGGCGGCAATTAAAACGAGATGATCAGGACGAGCGCGGAGGTGGCTGGGCGGGGCCAATCAGCCGGGAGACGTAGTTTTGATGCAGGGGGACGGGAGGGAAAACGGGCTGTAATGCCACCGCTTCAGGTGGTGGAGCCTGCGTCGCCAGACAAGCGCAGCAACCACTTTTCATTGGAGTGCTGCAATGGTTGGGAGCACTATGGTGAGATTGCCCCGACGAGGCATGTTGCGCTTGAACAGTGCTGCGATCCGTATTTTGAATCGTGGCGTGAGCGGCAAAGCTGCTACTCACACTCATGCTGGCAAAAAAAACAAGCAGGCCGACTAATAAAAGCCAGCCTATTGTTTTGCGAGATGAAATGGGTGCGCGCAGCATGGGCAAAAGCTTAGCATAAGCCTTCTGTGCATCGTTTACGCTAAAACAGACCGTTACACGCAGTGGTCTATCCAGGCGATTGAAAGTGCAGCAAATCAACCTTACGGATGGCTGGCATAGGCTGCTAAATAGATTTTATTGTTCAGGATCGTTCTTGATCTGGCGTCGCTTCAACCGTAGGGGGCGTACAGGCTGGCTTTGGGCTTGTTCCAGTTCCTGGCTGAGTCGTTGGGCTGTTTTGCGCGCCTCTTCATTCTCCCGCTCCAGCAAAGCAGCGCGAGTACGCAACATTTGCAATTGCCCCTGCATCTCTTTGGCCAAGTTATGGCTGATATCCATAGCCGCTTGCATCGCGCGGCGCTCGCCCTGCTCTTGCCCCAACTCCTGGCGCAGTTTCTGCATTTGATCCTGCTGTTTGTTCAGCTCCTGTTCGTGAGCTTGACGCTGGGCCTTGTTTGCTTGCTCGGCCTCTTCTATTTGCTGACGCAGTCGCGTTTGAATGGAGCGTTCCTTGTCGATTTCCAGTAAAGCACGGCGCTCGTTGGCCTGGGCGCGTTCTTCGGTCAGCTCAATAGCCTTTTGCAGCCGCTCCAAGTCCTGGGTGAATTGCTCACCTTGGCGGCGCAGTTCTTGTTGAACCAATTGTTTTTCGGTTTCCAGCTCGTTTTGACGTTGTTTGGCGTGCAGCAAGTCTTGTTTCAGAGCTGCTTGTACCTGACTGGCTGCCTGTAGTTCCTCTTTCAGCTTTTCTATATGGGCTTGGGCATTTTTCAAGGCGCCCTGCTCTACTTTCAGTGCCTGTTGGGCCTCCAGGGTTTGGGCTTGAGCCTGTGCGACGTGTTCATCAGCCTGAGTCTGGTAATGCAGCATCTGCTGCTTCGAGTGCCCCATCGCTTCTTGCCAGATACGACCCAGCAGCTCCCCCGTCAGGGCTTGTAGTTCTTCGGGCATGTCGGCCACATCCAGCCGAACTCGACTTTTATCCCGCAAATCTTCCCAGAACGTCTGTAGTGCCTGAGCCGGAGCGCTCATGCTGCCTTTGCGCACCAATTGGTACAGCTTGTTGGCCGTAGGTGTGACGCCATAGCGGAAAAACAGGAGTGCGGCCACTTCTTTGTACAAAGTCTGCGTATGGCTGAAGCGATCACGTAATTGGGCAACATCGGCCAGGATTTGCCCCTCGTTTGGCTGGTTTTGCTCCATTTTTCCACCTTTGTTAATAATTTAATTAATAATACAACGTAATATATAAAATTATCAACAAATTGGATTCTATAATTTGACATTATCTCTATAATGTCAAATATGTGGCCCTAAACAGGCTGATTGGCACAGGCACGGGTTTGAAAGCCCTTCCCTGCTCTCTTATCGCCTTCGTTTTTCTGCTTATTCATGGAAATAGCCAACACTTCGCCCTCAACCGACCTGGGATCGGACGATATTGCTCAATTGCTGGCTCGTTTTGACGGGCGGCAAGGGGCCAACCGGTCTATCGGCGGACGTGCACAGATTGAGGCGCAAACAGATATAGAGGCATTGCGGGCCTGGTTGGCGCGCTATATAGATAGTCCACGCACCTATGCGAACTACCGCAAGGAGGCGGAGCGCCTCTTGTTATGGGCGGTATTGGAGCGTCGCAAGGACTTGTCCTCGCTTAGCCTGGAAGACATCCTGGCCTATCGTTTGTTTCTGGCGGACCCTCAACCCGCTCATCGCTGGGTGGTTCAAGGGCGCTCCCGCCCTGCCCGTCACCATGCGGCATGGCGGCCATTTGCGGGGCCCTTGTCTGAAAGCAGCCGGAATCAGGCGTTATTGATTCTGAACTCTTTATTTAGCTGGCTGGTACAGGCGGGGTATTTGGCGGGCAATCCTTTGGCCTTGTCTCATCAGGGCCGACGTCAAAAGAAAACCACCGCCCCCCAGCAACGGTACTTGACCCGGTTGCAATGGCGTTGGGTACAGGATTACATCCAGGCCCTTCCTGAAGATACGCAGAGCGAGTTGCGCTATAAAGCCCGCGTACGTTGGCTCTTTTCCATTCTTTATGGCGGCGCCCTGCGCATTTCCGAACTGGTTCAGGCGCGTATGGCCGATGTTCAGGAACGTGTTGATGCGGGAACGACGGCTCAATGGTGGCTGCATATCCACGGCAAGGGCGACAAATGGCGTCGTGTGCCTTTAACGCAAGAGCTGTACGGCGAATTGATGCGCTACCGACAAGCGCATGGGCTGGAAGGACCGCCCCAGGCTTTGGAGCCCTATCCTTTATTAATGTCCGCCGGTGCCAGCGACAAGCATTTGACGCGGGCCATGGCGCATGTTCTGGTCAAACAGGTTTTTCAAGGTAGTGCGGATCATTTACGGAGTCTGCATCCCGATCAGGAGTCCCAGGCCCGTACTCTGGAGCAGGCCTCGGCTCACTGGCTGCGTCACTCGGCGGGTTCTCACCTGGCTGATCAAGGGGTGGATCTACGTATCATCCGTGACACTTTGGGCCATGAGTCTATCGCTACGACCAATATCTATCTGCATGCGGATGATGATCAGCGTCACCAGGCTCTGGAGCAATCCCACAGCCTGGGTTGGAAATAAGGGATTCGCTTCGAGACAAGAAAATCAGACGCAGACAGCCCGCGGCAATGCGGTAGGATACGATTCCTGAGGGGGCTGCGTTCCTGTTTTCAGGCATGTTTCCCGCCCAAGCCTTGCTATAGCTGATTGTTGGAGTACCTATCCCTTATGGACACTTTTAATGTCATGCGCACCTTCCGGCGCATTGTGGAGCTGGGCGGACTTGCCAAAGCCGCGGAGGATCTGGGGATATCCGCAGCGGGTTTGAGCAAGCAACTGCGTACCTTGGAAGCGCATCTGGATACGGTGCTGATCCAGCGCACTACGCGCAGCATGAGTCTGACGGAGACTGGCCGCAGCTACTATGCCGAATGCTGTCGGATACTGGATGAGCTGGACGCTTTGGAGCGCTCGGTCAAACAGCAGTCCCAGCGCGTGACGGGGACCTTGCGCGTGAATGCCCCCTTGTCGTTTGCACTTAGCGTCCTGTCGCCATTGATGACGGATTTTCTACACAAGTATCCGGAACTGAAGCTGGAGCTGGTGATGGAAGACCGGATCGTGGATGCCGTGGCTCACGGTTTTGATGTCTCGGTGCGTTTGCGTAGCAGCCTGGATGATTCCACCCTGATTGCTCGTCGCCTCGCCACCATCGAGCAAAAATTATGCGCCGCCCCCACCTATTTGAAGCAGCATGGCCTGCCTCAGACCTTGCAGGATTTGCGCAATCACAAAATGATCAGCTATAGCCTGGCACATACCCAGGGCCTTGCTTTTGATAGTGATTTCGACAGCAATCCTCAACAGCACCCCCCCAGTGGTACGGCTTTGCTGTTTTCAGGTGAGCATAGTCAAGTGAATAACAGCCTGATGCTGCGCGACTTTCTGATTGCCGGTTTGGGTATTGGCGCCCTGCCTTCCTTTCTGGCAGATCCAGCAATTGCTTGCGGGCAGTTGCAACGCGTTTTGCCCGAGTTCGTGAATGAGCCCCGCCATATCTACGCCGTGTATCCGACCAATCGCCACCTGCAACCCAAGGTCAAAGCCTTCGTGGATTATCTAGCCGACCAACTGCCCCATGCCATGTCCAACGCCCTGTAAACAGACCTTTATGAACTCGAAGTAAAAACTGTCTGCACCGCCACGTGCTTATTCTCCGCTCCGGGGAACGCTATTGTGATGACCATCTTACAAGGACATCACAATGCACGATCAAACACACCCGACCCAGCCGCGTGTCTCCCCCCTGATTATTGATTTCTTCCATGACGCCGTCTGCGGATGGTGTTATGTCATGTCGCCACGCTTGCGGCAAGTTGCCGCCGAACTGGGCATCCAGGTCCGCCACCATACCTTTGTTCTGCAAGACAGCCGCGAGCAGATGCTGCAAGCCTTCGGCTCCATGGAGCGCGCCAAACGTGAAATCCTGGGCCACTGGGCCGTCTGCGCCCAACACGACGATACGCAGTCCATCAATATCGAGGGCATGCGAGCACAGAACTTCGACTATCCCCATGGAATGTTGTCCGCTCGGGCCTGTCAGGCGGCGCAGCTACTTTCTGGCGACAACGCCCATTGGGATTACTTCGATGCGGTGCAGCGTGCGCATCTGGCAGAAAGTCGCAATATCGGCGATATGGACACGCTGCTGGAGGTCGCCATTGCGCAAGGCTTTGATGGTGAGGCCTTTCTGAATGCTATGGATAGCGATATCGCGCAGCAGCGAGTTCAAACCGATCGCGCCGAAGCGGTACGGCTAGGGATCCAGTCCATCCCCACTTTATTAGTCTCCTCACGCGAGACCGGCCAAGTGTTGGCCCGTTTGCAGACCCAATCCGCCGAAATGCTCAAAAGCCGTTTGCGCGCTTTGCTGTAAGCGCTGCCCCTTTCTTTCTTATCTACGCTTCATAAAAGGACATCCATGTCGATTCGTTTTTCTCACCGTCTTCTCGGTTTACTGCTGGTTGGTGCAAGCAGCATGAGCGTCTCTCTGGCTCATTCCACTCACCCAGCGAGCAACCCTTTGCCCCTTAGTGCTCAGGAAGTGGGCATCAGCCCCTGGGGGCCGGACGATGAAATTGGTCGCTTGAACCTGATCACCCCTGCTTCCCGGGCTGCCATCTTGTCCCGTCTGGATGGCAGCAAAGTCTATGACCTGGCAACCGACTACTACCTGGGCATGCCCAGCTGGCAGGACGCGGGAGACCCGCACTATCAGTTCTGGATGACCCATACCCCCCGTGGTACCGCAGTGGATGACCCGATGGGAGTTGGCGATGAGATGAACGCGGTTCGTAGCTACACAGGCACGGCTTTTTCCATGTACAGCCATACGGGCACCCATATCGATGCCCTGAATCACTTCGGCATTCATGGAAAGATCTGGAATGGTTTCAAGGCTGATGAGCATCTGGGTGACCGTGGCTGGAACCGTACTGGCATCGAGAAATTCCCGCCCTTGATCGCCCGTGGCGTCTTGATTGATGTGGCCGCCGCCAAAGGCGTAGACATGCTGCCCGACCAATACCGCATCACACGCCAGGACTTGAGGGACGCACTGGCCCGTCAGAAAACGGTGCTGAAAGAAGGCGATATTGTCCTGATCCGTACGGGCCGCATGAAGCTCTTTAATGATCCCAAAGCCTACATGAACGCGCCGCCCGGCATGGGTCTGGATGCTGCTCGTTATCTGGTGGAGGAAGGCGGTGCGATGATTGTGGGTGCGGACAATTTGAGCTTTGAAACCTTCCCTTCCGAGGTGCCTGATGACTACGTCCCCTTGCATACCTATCTATTGGCTCAACAAGGCGCACCGATCATTGAGTTGATTGCCCTGGATGAACTGTCCAAGGACAAGGTCTATGAGTTTGCCTTTATTGGCGGTCCGCTCAAGATCCGGGGCGGTGATGCGGCTCCGCTGCGTCCGGTTGCCATCCCGATTCGCTGATCCACAGGCTTCATAAAGAAACCCGTTTCTTTAGCCCTTGATGCGTTTGCGAATAAGGGCTATCGCGTTTGCCTGCTGTTAGGTGCCGCTCAATATGCTACTGTTGGGTGGGTTTGAATGCGCCGGGCGCCTGTTAAAGAGGCGTCCGGCTTTTCTTTATGGAGTATGTAATGACTTACACCGTTTATCTGTCCGGCGAAATTCACACGGATTGGCGCGAGCAGATTGCTCAAGGTGCAAAGGCCGCTGGATTGGATATTACCTTTACCAGCCCTGTTACCGATCACGATGCCAGCGATGCCGCCGGCGATCACCTGGGACCGGCCAGCGAAGGTTTCTGGCGTGATCACAAATCCTCCAAAATCAATGCCATCCGCACCAGAACCCTGATTGAACAGGCGGATCTGGTCGTGGTGCGTTTTGGAGATAAGTACAAACAGTGGAATGCTGCCTTTGATGCCGGTTTCTGTGCCGCCCTGGGCAAACCGTACGTGACGTTGCACGCCGAAGACATCATCCATCCCTTGAAAGAAGTGGATGCCAGTGCGCAGGCCTGGGCAACTAGCCCCGAGCAAATCGTGGAGATTTTGCGTTATACGCTGAAAGCCTGATCGGTGAAGGCCGGATCATGAGTTTGGCAATATCGCTTTGCTAAAAAATGCCGCCCCGGTTGGGCGGCATTTGTTTCTCTGCTTGAAAGAACCCCTTGGTTTACACCGGGTTCTACTGCGCTGTAGTGAAACGTGTTGTGCGGGTACCTTAGTTCAGCTTCACCCGCCGCAAACGCAAGGCATTGCTGACCACAAAGACACTGGACAAGGCCATGGCGCCAGCGGCAAACATGGGCGAGAGTAAGGTGCCGTTAAAGGGATAGAGCACGCCTGCTGCTACCGGAATCAGTGCCACGTTATAGGCAAAGGCCCAGAACAGGTTTTGACGGATATTGCGCATGGTGGCGTGGGACAAGGCTATCGCGGTGACCACGCCTTGCATATCGCCCGACATCAAGACTACATCAGCCGCTTCAATGGCAATGTCCGTTCCGGTGCCAATCGCAATCCCCACGTCTGCTACAGCCAGAGCGGGTGCATCGTTGATGCCATCGCCGACATAGGCCAGATGCTGATGGGTATCGCGCAAGGCCTGAACCGCTTGCACCTTGCCTTCAGGCATGACTTCCGCCACCACTTCATCAATATTGAGACGGCGGGCAATAGCATTCGCCGTGTGGCGATTATCGCCGGTAATCATGACGACCTTGATGCCACGGGCATGCAACTGCTCGATGGCGCGCGGCGTGGTTTCCTTGATGGGGTCAGCCACGGCCAGCAAGGCAATGACCTGCTTGTTGCGGGCGGCGTACATGGGGGTTTTGCCGTCCTGCGCCAGCGTCTGGGCTTGCTCGGTAAAGGCTGTCAGGTCCGCCCCTAATTGCGTCATCAGGCGATCTGCACCCACATGCCATTGGTCAGCTCCGATTTGGGCGGTGACACCCAGGCCTGTCAGAGATTCAAACTGCTCAGCCTTGGGCAAGGTGATTTGCTTTTCCTTGGCGGCGCTGACAATGGCTTGGGCAATCGGATGCTCGGAGTAGTTTTCCAGAGCGGCAATCGCTGCCAAAGCCTGATCCTGGTTCTCTCCGGGTGCGCAGACAAAATCGGTCAGTTCTGGCGCGCCCTTGGTCAGGGTGCCTGTTTTATCCACGGCCACGACTTTTACATCGCGCAGTGCTTGCAGAGAGTCCCCTTTACGGAACAGCACGCCAGCCTGTGCGGCTCGGCCCGTCCCCACCATGATGGAGGTTGGTGTGGCCAGACCCATGGCACATGGGCAAGCAATAATCAGCACAGCGACGGCATTGACCAGTGCAAAGCTCAATGCGGGCGATGGGCCAAAAATCAGCCAGACAATGGCGGTCAAGACGGCCAGTGTCATGACGGCGGGCACAAACCACAGCGTGATTTTGTCGACCACGGCTTGAATAGGCAGCTTGGAGCCTTGGGCCTGCTCAACCATGGACACAATATTGGCCAGTACGGTGTCCTGCCCCACGGCGGTAGCCTCAAATTCCAGCGAACCTTTTTGGTTCACTGTGCCACCAATGACTTTATCGCCCTGGGATTTGGACACGGCAATGGATTCGCCTGTCACCATGGATTCATCCACATAGCTCTGACCGGCAAGAACATCTCCATCAACGGGGATACGCTCGCCGGGACGAACCAGCACGACATCGCCCGCATGCAGATCTGCCAGGGGCAGCTCAATTTCCTGACCGTCGCGACGTACACGAGCGGTAGGCGGCTGCAGGCTGAGCAGGCGTTGAATGGCTTCAGACGTACGACCTTTGGCGCGCGCTTCCATGACACGGCCCAGTAAAATCAGGGCGACGATGACAGCGGCAGCTTCAAAGTACACGTAGACGGATTCGGAAGGCAGCCACTGTGGCGCAAAGGTAGCCACCAGCGAGAAGCTGTAGGCCGCCAGGGTCCCCACAGCGACCAGCGAGTTCATGTCCGGGCCACCACGCAAGAGAACAGGAATCCCTTTGGTGTAGAACTCGCGGCCTGGGAACAGCAAAACCAGCGTGGTCAGCACGAACTGGATCAGCCAGCTGTTCTGTGTACCTATGGTGCTGGCTACCCAATGATGGAAAGCAGGCACCATATGGCCGCCCATTTCCAGAATGAAAACGGGCAAGGCCAGCACCGTCGCCAGCCAGAAACGCTTGCGCAGCGTTTCGTAGGTTTGTTCGGCACGCTCGAACTGGTCATTTGTGACAGCCGCTTCGGCAAGGCTGGCAGGATAGCCGGCTTTGCTCACCGCCTGAATCAGCTCAGGAGCTTTCACACCCTGCGCCACTTGCACATGCGCTTTGGCGGTTGCCAGATTGACCGAGGCTTTTTGTACGCCCGGCACTTTCAGCAAGGCCTTTTCAACGCGACCCACGCAGGAGGCGCAGGTCATGTCCTGCACGTCCAGCACAATGTCTTGTTGGGAAATTTTGTAACCACCCTTTTCCACTGCCTGCATAATGGCGTCGACCGGGGCGGCACCCTCAAATTCCACGGTGGCCTTGTTGGTGGCCAGATTTACCTGGGCCGATTGCACACCGGGGACTTTGCCAATAATCTTTTCAACCCGACTGACGCAGGAAGCACATGTCATGCCTTCCACATCTAAAGTCAGGCGTGAGCCCTTGTTTGAAGCGCTGCTTGTCATCGAAATCACCCTTCAATGGATCGTCAATGAAGCCACTTTAGGGCTTGACCCGATGGGAAGGTCAACAGCTGATAAAAAAAACGCCTCCGAAGAGGCGTTTCAAGGGGGAACTACGACTAATTAGGGATCAATCAGCAGCTTAGTAAGCAACAAAGGTGCCGTTGTTGTTGTTCCAGTCTTTGGCTTCTGCGGCAACCTGATCACGGCTCAGCTCGGAGCGGGTATCGATACGTGGGTAGTCGCCCATGGAACCCGTGCTAATGTAGCCTTGCTCTTGAGCAGCAGCCAGTTCTTGAACGACTTGCTGACGGCTCAAAGGAGCGTCGGTCGATTCAATTGCTGGGTAGTTCAGGTTTTCGCCGGTAGCGACATTGTTGGTAGCTGCCATGGCAGTGCCGCTCAAAGCGGTGGCACCAAGAATCAGGCTGGCGATAGTTGCGCGTGCGATGTTTTTCATTATTTACTCCAAATCTACGGTGTGTTTTTCGGTGGTTCGCTGTTGTGTTTAGCGAATCGTTAGATGGAGTATGAGCCTTTCTAAACCTAGTAAAAACCCTTAATATTGCAAACGTATTTCCATTCATGGAACAATTCAAATGAGTACCATTATCGCCGGTCCCCTGCTCAACGACATCGCGATCTTCGTGGAAGTGGCTCGTGCCCGCCACTTTAGCCGTGCTGCCCAAGCCCTGGGAATGCCGGTTTCCACCGTGTCACGCCGTATCCGCGAATTGGAAAAAGAAGTGGGTGTGGCCCTGCTCAAACGCAGTACGCGCAATGTAGATGTGACCGACGCGGGACAAGTGTATTTCGAGCGCTGCCTGGCTGTCGTCGAACAGGCTCGTCTGGCTCATGAACAATTGCTGGATGTGGCTCAGACCCCCAAAGGACGTTTACGGGTTTCCATGCCTGCCAGTTTCAGCATTGTGCTGATGCCCGCCATTATCCGGGGCTTTAATCAACAGTACCCGGATATTGAGCTGGAGTTTGACCTGACCATACGGCCTATTGATTTGCAGGCCGACAACTACGATTGCGTCATCCGTGTGGGTGCTCAGCCTGACTCCAGCGCGGTGGCCACCATGTTAGGACAGATTCGTCTGGGGCTGTATGCCACCCGCAACTATCTGGACCGCAAAGGGCGACCCAAGCATCCTTCTGAACTGGCAGGCCATACTTGTATTTGTGCCCGCCCTGCCAGCTCGGATCGAGTCTGGTCCTTGCGTGGGCCGAATCAGGAGCGCTATGACGCGATTGTGGAAGGTTCCATTACCGTCAATAACGCCATCATGATGCGCAAACTGGCCGTGCATGACCTGGGTATTACCGCCTCTTCCTTGCTGGAACGAAAATTGGATCCGGATTGCGCGCACCTGGAGCGTGTTTTGCCGGATTGGGAGTTTGCGCCTTTCCCTATTCTGGCTTTGCTCCCCTCGCGTCTGATGCCGCAAAAGACTCGCGTGTTCCTTAATTATCTGCGTAGCGAGCTGGATAGATTGATGTCTCAGCCCGAATTGGATGTGGCCGCAGCCGGTCAAGCTTATCCGTAAGAAAATAAGCAGTATGCTTATGAATCGGTGTTGCCCAAGGCCTATCTATGCTATTTATAAACGTTTGGTCCTCTGGGGCCAATGCCATGACGGGGGGAAGCGCATGAAAGTAGTACTGCAAAGCTTGCTGGCTGGAATGGTGATGAGTTTGGCCTTGGGGAGTGGCAGTGTGTGGTCACAAACAGTATTGCTGGAAGCGGTAGAGCAAGGCGATAGCGCCAAAGTGCGCGAGATTCTTTCAGAAAAGCGGGCTCGCGCCAGCGTCAGTGTCAGCGACGATCAAGGGCAAAGCCCCTTGTTACGTGCAACCTGGTTAAACCATATTGATATTGCCCGGCAGTTGATACGTGCCGGTGCGGATGTAAATCAGGCCGACTCCATTCACGACAGCCCTTACTTGGTCGCGGGTGCACAAGGTCGTCTGGAAATCCTGCGCATGACTCTGGAGAACGGAGCCGATCTGCGTAGCGTGAACCGCTATGGTGGTACGGCGCTGATTCCAGCGGCTGAGCACGGTTATGTCGATGTTGTGCGCCTTTTACTGGCGGCGGGGGTCGACCCTAACCATGTGAATTACTTGGGCTGGACTGCTTTGCATGAGGCGATTGTGCTCTCTGATGGCGGGCCGGAACACCAGGAAGTGCTGCGTTTGCTGATCAAGGCCGGAGCGGATGTGAACCTGCCGGATCGTCAGGGAGTGCGTCCCTTGAGCCTGGCTCGCCAGCGCAGCCAGACAGAGATGGCCGAAATTCTGGAGCTGGCCGGCGCGAATCCTTAAACGTCGCCGACTCGGCGGCTGCATTTTTCTTCCAATCACAACAATAACGATTTTATGTCTTCTACTCAGACTGCCCCGTCGTCGACGGGTGTTCAAGCCAGCCCAGCTTTGTGGCTGGCTTTCGTCATTCTGGTCGGCTTGAACCTGCGTCCTTTTCTGACCTCCAGCGGCACCTTGGCACGACAGGTGGCCCAAGGGTTGAACATGCCCTTGAGCAGCCTGGCCTGGCTGACTTTGCTGCCCATGATGGTGATGGGACTGGGCGCTTTCTGCATGCCCTCCTTGCGGCGCGTCCTGGCACTGCGCCATGTCTTGATTACATCCTTGCTCTTGCTGTGTCTGGGCTGTGTGCTGCGCTGGTTTGTGCCTAATGGGGCCAGCCTGATTGCAACAGCGCTGATCTGTGGTTTGGGCGTGTCCTTGCTGCAAGCGGGGATGCCCGGTTTGATCAAGGAACAGTTTCCGCGCCATATCGCTCAGGTCACCGGGGTTTACTCCGCGACCTTGATGGGTGGGGGTGCTTTGGGTGCGCAGATTACGCCGTGGGTCAGCTCCTTGACGGACAGCTGGCGTATCGCGCTGGCTTTCTGGGCCTTGCCGATCAGCGTGGCCTTGTGGATTGCCTGGAAAGTGGTGCCGCGTGAAGCTCCGGGCGCGAATTTGTCGCCTCCGTCCTTGTCCTTGCTGGCTCGTCCTCGCACCTGGACCTTGATTGTGTGTTTTGGCCTGATCAATGGCGGCTATGCCTCTTTGGTGACCTGGCTGGCGACGTTCTATCAAGACCGGGGCTGGACGGCTGAAGCCAGCGGTAGCCTGGTGGCGGTCCTGTCGGTGGCACAAGCCATTGCCGCCTTTGGCTTGCCTACCTTGGCGGCCAAGAATAAAGATCGCCGCATGTGGGTATGGCTGGCGCTGGCGTGTCAGTTCGTGGGCTTCCTGGCCTTTGCCTATATTCCCGATATGGCCCCCTATCTGTGGGCGATTATTATCGGCATCGGCTTGGGCGGCTGCTTTTCCTTGCTGCTGTTGGTGGCTCTGGACCACTTTCCGGATGCAGCCCGTGCCGGGACCTTGAGTGCCTTGATGCAAGGCGGTGGCTTTCCGATTGCCGCCCTCTTTCCCATGATCAGCGTACAGTTGCGTGAAATGAGTAATGGCTTTCAGGCAGGCTGGATGTTGCATGCGGCAATGGCGGTATTGGTGGCCATCATGGCCTGGAGCTTTCAGCCTGCGCGATACGCCCAAAAGATGAAGCGAAATGACGCATCCTGAGTAGCAGCTCGTATCGGTAGAAATAGCCTGGCTTTGCGACAAGCCAGGTTTTTTTTGGCCGTTTCAGGCTAGAACTCGTCCGTTATGCGCATCCCGACGGACAGCCTTTCCTCAACAATGATGTCTCCACGATTACATAAAAAACGAGGAGACATCAGTGGAACATCAAGTCATTATTTCGGGCGCCGGCCCGGTTGGCTGCTGGCTGGCCTGCGAGTTACAGCTTGCGGGTGTGCAGACCTTGCTGATTGAACAAACTGCCACTATCAGCCCTCAATCTCGGGCTTTGACGATTCATCCGCGAACCATTGAAGTCTTTGCCATGCGTGGCGCACACCACGAGATGCTGGCGCAGGCGGTGCGTATTCCTAGCGGACATTTTGCCGTCTTTGAGCATCGTCTGGACTTCAAGCAGTTGGACACTCGCTTTGACTATACGCTGGCTATTCCCCAGGCGCGCATTACCGCTATCTTGCAGGAGCGTGCGCGCTCCTTGGGCGCGGATATCCGCCGGTCCGAGAAAGTATGCCGCTTTGAACAGAACCCGGAGGGAGTCTCGGTTTGGATTGAAAACAGCCAGCTAGAGCAGTATGTCGCTACAGCGCAATGGCTGGTGGGCTGCGATGGGACGCGCAGCACAGTGCGTCAACAGGCCGGGATTGCGTTTCCTGGAACAGATGCCACGGTCTTGGGCTGGCTGGGAGACGCCATGCTGACCGACCCGCCCGAGGGCGTCATGATTGGTGAGTGGGGGCTGAATGGGACGGCCATGGTTGCGAAGTTGCCGGATGGCCAGCATCGTTTGGTCGGGCTGTCGCCGGACGACGTGAATCGTCCATGGCCGGGTGATTTGCCTTTGGAAGAGCTACGCGAAAAAGTCCGGGCCGTCTTTGGAACCGATTTTGGATTGCACAGCCCATCCTGGCTGTCTCGCTATAGCAATACCAGCCGCCAGGCCGAGAGCTACCGTAAAAATCGGGTTTTCTTGGCGGGTGACGCCGCCCACCAGCATATGCCAGCCGGGGGTGTGGGGCTGAATATCGGGATTCAGGATGCCATGAATCTGGGCTGGAAGCTGGCTGCCGTGATCAACGGGTGGATGCCGCACTCTTTGCTTGATAGCTACCATCAGGAGCGTTACCCCGTTGGCCAGGATTTGCTGGAGCACACCCAGGCACAGACTGCCTTGATGAGCTGTTTCTCTGTTGAGGGTATGGAATTACGTTCCTTTTTGAACAAGCTCATCAAGCAGTCCCCTGCCTTGGAGAAAACATTGGCCGAGAGGCTGTCTGGCCTGAGTGTGCTGTATCCATCAACCGTGCCGGGTGACCATGCCTTGGTGGGACGGCGTGCAGCGGATCAGGATCTGGTTGGTGGACAAAGTCTTTTTGGCCTCCTGGAACAGGGGCACTACGTGATGCTGGAGGTGAGTGGGCATGACAACGATGAGCTGGAATGCCCGGAGGGCCTGAAGGCTGTGTTGTATCGGAGCTCACTGGCCGTTCGCAGTGAGGGTTGGGAGCACGTGACTGCTGTGCTGATTCGGCCTGATGGCTATATCGCCTGGGCCAGCAATGAGCAAGACGCCACTCGCCTGCGTTTGGCAATGCGACACGCTTTAACGCCTTTTCAGACTGCGTCTCATGCGCTGGAAACCACCGAGAGGCTGGCCGATGAATAGTCAAACATCCACGTTCAGAATGTTGATTGACGGTGCCTTGGTGGATGGCGAACAAACCATGGCTGTCATCAACCCCAGTACGGGGCAGCCTTTTGCTCATAGTCCACGTGCCTCGCTCCGGCAAATGGAACAGGCGATCAACGCGGCCAGCCGCAGTTTTCCTGTTTGGTCCCGAACCACGATGCAGACACGGCGCGCCTTGATTTTGAGGATTGCCGATCTTATTGAGGAACACTGCCTGGAATTGGCGCATCTCCTGACCCAGGAACAAGGCAAACCCTTGCGGGATGCTCAGGCTGAAGTGCAAGGCACTGCCGCGTTTTTTCGGTATGTCGCTCAGTGCCGCATAGAGACGCAGACCTTGGAAGAGAGCACGATCAGACACGCTTATCTGCAACGCCAGCCTTTGGGCGTAGTGGCCGTGATTACGCCCTGGAATTTCCCCTTGATGCTGTTGGCCTTCAAAGTGCCTCACGCCTTGTTGGCGGGTAATACGGTGGTTATCAAACCGGCGGCGACCACGCCGCTGACCACCTTGAAACTGGGTGAGCTTATTGTCGATGCCTTGCCTGCGGGGGTTGTGAACATCGTCACGGATCACAACGATCTGGGCGATGCGTTGAGCAGCCATCCTCAGGTCGCCAAGATCTCTTTTACGGGTTCTACCGCAACTGGCTACAAGGTCATGGCTAATGCAGCCAAATCCTTGAAACGTTTGACCTTGGAACTAGGAGGCAATGACCCCGGGATTGTGCTTGATGATGCGGACCCCAAGCAGATCGCCCCCGGTATTGTGCGAGCCGCTTTCTTTAACAGTGGGCAGGCCTGCATCGCCTTGAAACGTCTCTATGTTCCTGATTCGCTCTCCGAGGCCTTGAGTCATGAGCTATGGAGTCATTGTCAGCGCCTGGTACTGGGAGATGGTCTGGATTCACAGACAACGCTGGGACCCTTGCAGAACCAGCAGCAGTTTCAGAAGGTGAAGTCCCTCCTGGAGGACGCCCGACAGCATGGGCGGGTTCTAAGTGCGGGTACGGTGCCGGAGGGGGCCGGTTACTTTCTGCCCCCTACTCTGGTGCTGGACATTGAAGACGGTACTCGTCTGGTGGATGAGGAACAGTTTGGCCCGGTCTTGCCTGTCATTCGCTACAGCAACGTGGAGCAAGCGATTGCCATGGCTAATCGCAGCCCTTATGGCCTGGGCGCCTCGGTATGGGCGTCCGATCTGGAGCGAGCCAGAGGAGTGGCCGATCAGTTGCAAGCGGGTACGGTTTGGATCAATCAGCACATTGACTTGGGGCCGCATATCCCTCAGTGCGGCAGTAAGCAGTCAGGCTTTGGCATTGAATTGGGCGCGGAGGGACTGCTGGAGTTTACCCAGGCCAAGGTTATCAATATCAATCCGGGCCTGGGCATAGCAGCCCAAGACCCGCAAAAGGAGCATATGAATGCAGAACAAACAAGCAATTAACCCTGACAATTTGCCCAAGCTGCCTGGGGTGGTGTCTCACGGCATTGTTCTGAATAAGGCTGGTTTGGTCTATACCTCGGGACAGCTATCCTGGGATGAAAATGGCCATTTGGTAGCCGGTGATCTCTTTGCCCAGTTCGAGCGTGCCTACAGCAATATCGATATCGTGCTCCAGGCTGCAGGTACCTGCCGTTCCGAGGTGATCAGCGAGACGATCTATATCGTTGGTGATTGCACTGAACATACAGCGCAGCTGGTTCAAGCCTTGACTCAGGCAAGGCCGGCAGGCTCCATCCCGCCAACCAGTACGCTTGTGGGCGTGCAGTCGCTGTTTGCCGAGGGGTTTTTGGTGGAAGTTCAGGTGGTGGCAACGATTTAAGGTGCATGGTTTGACCGGCTGCCTGTCACGGGTAGCCGTCCTGCTATTTTGGCCTGTACAACAAGATATGGACTATGAAAATTCAAGAGAAAAATCAGATTGCCGCCCAGGTGAACCAGGAAATGGGAGAGTTGAATACCGGCTCATGGACTCAGCGGGAGAAGTTGGCCCTGGCGTGTCGCATTCTTTTTGATGAGGGGCATTGGCGCGGTTTGGCGGGGCAAATTACGGCTCGCTTGTCACCGGATAGCACGGATATGTTGACGCTGGGTTTTGGGATTGGCTTTGACGAAGCTTGTGCCAGTTCCTTGGTGCAGGTCGATCAACAGCTACAGCCTCGGGGACGGAGCGCCATGCCCAATCCTGGGGTACGTTTTCATGCCTGGATCTATGCCAACCGCCCTGATGTTCAAGCGATTGTCCATACACATCCGCCGGCATGTGCTGCTTTATCCATGACGGGAGAGCCATTGGCCGTGGCTCATATGGACGCCACTCCTCTTTTCGAAAACTGTGCGTTTCTTCCGGATTGGCCTGGCTTGCCCATTGGGGATGAAGAGGGGCAGATCATTTCGCAAGCAATGGGCAACCGACATGCCATTTTGCTGGCCCATCATGGTTTGTTGACGGCTGGACGCAGTATTGAGGAAGCGTGCCTGTTAGCGGTGTGGATGGAGCACGCGGCACAAATGCAATTGAACGCCAGGGCCATGGGTACCATCAGGCACATTAAGCCAGAGCTGGCACGAGAGTCTCGGGATTTCTTGCTTAAACCCAAGGTATTGGCGCTGAGCTTTGCAAATTTTGCGCGGCGCGTGCTACGGGCAGACGGCGGCGTGCTCTTGTAGGCACAAGATTCGACTTTATTTTGGCCGGAATGCGATAGAAACTGGCTGTTAGCCGCAATTTTGCAGCCCAGCGCTGTGTTACGGTGTTTTTTTCGGCTTTTTTAAGGGCGTAGCTTCAGCTGTTTCAAGCACGCCTGCGACCCTTGAATGAAAGATGCCATTGTTACTGTCCAGGCCTATCTGGATCAGGTCGCTTTACCTGTGACGGGGTTACAGGTAGAGCTGGCCTTTGTGGGAGACACTGAGCCTCACAAGCATCGCAAACACCAGCTACTGTACGTTCTGAAAGGATTCATGTCTGTACAGACCGAACAAGGGGTGTGGGCGGTGCCCCCTCAGTGCGCGATCTGGATACCGGCTGATGTGATGCATTTTGCTCGAGCTACCCAGCAAGCCAGTATCGCGAATCTGTACATTGAGGCTCAGCCCCCTGCCCATCTGGAAGCATGTGGGATTCTGTTCACCCGTCCCTTGTTGCGGGAGTTGATTCTGAGACTGGTACAGTCTGGCGAGCACCTGCCGGGGAGCGAGCTGCGCCATGCTCGTTTGATTGCGGTGCTGATGGATGAATTGGCCCTGAGCCCTCAAAAATCCCTGCATTTACCCATGCCTGGGGACCGTCGTTTGAAAAGGCTGATCGATCATTTGGCACAAAACCCCGGCCTGAAGTTGAGCATGGAGCAATGGGGGGCCTTGATTGGAGTCAGTACGCGTACCTTGGGACGGCTATTTTTACGCGAAACAGGCATGTCTTTTGGGCGCTGGCTGCAACAATGGGATAGTTCCATTGCCCTGCAGAAACTGGCGAACGGAACATCGGTGACCGCAACCGCTCAAGATTTGGGCTATGAAAGCTTGAGTGCCTTTATCACCATGTTTCGTCGTACGGTGGGCACCACCCCTGCCCGCTTTTTTGCTCAGACCCAAACCTTGCCTGTCGAGTCGAACGAGCAGCCGTGCATTCATATGGATGGGCGTGTTGAAGATGTTTTTTCTAAAATTCATGTCCCGATGGCACAGATGAGCAGCCAATAAAAACGGCCATCCCTGGATGACCGTTTCCCATTGTGTAAACACACTGCTTACTGTTTTGGCGCACCCGCCATGATCCAATCCACCACCGCCTTGATGTCGGCATCAGAAATGGCTGCATTCGCAGGCATGGGCAGCGGTCCATAGACGCCCTTGCTGCCTTGACGGATATGCTGGGCAATGACTTCAGCGTTGGCTGGATCGTCCTTGCGCAGTTTGGCTATGTCCTTATAGGCGGGACCGACCACTTTTCTGTCTACCGTATGACAGGACAAACAAGCATTTCTGGTCAGCACATCCTTGACCGAGTCAAAGCCGGCTTCGGCTGCCTGGGCGCTGAAACCGGCACTGAACAAGGCCGTACAGACCAGTAGCTGCTTCAAGCTCATGAGGGATATCTCCTAAGAAAAACGGGCACAAGGAATGGTGGGACGAAGGGATGTGGCGCTTGTTTTTTTCCGCACATAAACGGGGTGATGTGGCATCCACACCGAGATCATACGGTTATGATAGAACAGCCTTTAGCAAATAGCGGTGGGGCTTGATACTGATCAAGCTGGTCTGCGCGCTTATTCTGTAATGTCCTAGTAGAAGTTATTGCTTCATACTTAAACAGTTCACACACTACAAGAGGTCTTCATGCTTAATGTTCTCGTTCCTGTCGATGGGTCTGATGCTTCCACTCGTGCTTTGAAAACCGCCGTGGACATCCTAACGGGCAAACCAGAAGCCACTTTGCACGTGCTGGCTGTTCCTACTCCGATCGTGTCGGGTAACGTCAAACGCTTTTTCTCGGAAGATGTGCTGCAGGCTTACTACCAGGACGAAGGCAGCAATGCGCTCCTGCCTGCTCGTTCCGTGCTCGCCGGCTCTCCTCTGAAAATCAAGGAAAGCATTATTGCCGGTAATGCTGCCCAAACGATCAAAGACTATGTAGAGAAGAACCAGATCGATCACATTGTGATGGGTACGCGCGGCCTGAGCGCCCTGCCCGGCCTGGTTCTGGGTTCGGTCACGACCAAGGTGCTGAGCCTGGTGAATGTGCCAGTAACCTTGATCAAGTAATTGAGCTGACTGTTCAGTCTGTACAGGCCGTCCTTGAGACGGCCTTTTTTATAGTCTTAAACCGAGGATTGGCGTTTTTTTTAGAGCTTGAGGGTATAAAAAAATCGCCAGTTCGCCGCTGGGCAAGATAGGGCTGTGTTTCAATACAGTGATAGTGACTATAAAAGAACTACTTATGTCAGATCCCTCTTTACTCGATCACAATGCCCGCGCCTGGGACAAACAAGCGCAAACAGAAAGCCCCTGGTCCTTGCCTGTCAGCAGCGAGCAGGTTGAACAAGCCCGTCGCGGGCAATGGCAAGTGCATTTGCTGCCCTCGCCTGTTCCTGCGGATTGGTTAGGTGATGTTCAAGGCAAATCCGTTCTGTGCCTGGCCAGTGCGGGTGGGCAGCAAGCCCCCATTCTGGCCGCTGCCGGGGCCTCGGTAACGGTGTTTGATCTGTCGGCCGGACAGTTGGATAAAGACCGTATGGTGGCCGAGCGTGATGGCTTGTCCTTGCAGATCGAACAAGGTGATATGTGCGATTTGTCGCGCTTTGGGACCGAGAGTTTTGATCTGATCTTGCACCCGGTCTCTAACCAGTATGTGCCTGATATCAGCCTGGTCTGGAAAGAATGCGCTCGTGTTCTGCGTCCGGGTGGGCATTTGCTGTCCAGCTTCTTTAATCCGGCTGTGTTTATTGCGGATCGGGATCCTAGTTACGCCCAGCAAGGTTTGATTCGCCCCAAATTCACCGTGCCTTACTCGGATTTGAGCAGCCTGGACACCGAAGCACGGCAAGCCAAGCAGGCACGCATGGAGCCTTTGATTTTTGGGCACTCCTTGGCCCAGCAGATCGGCGGGCAGCTGGAAGCGGGTTTGTATCTGGTCGATTACATCGAAGAAATGCACCCCGCCCCACGCTTTGAGATCGAGAAATACCTGCCCAGTTTTATTGCGACGCGCAGTCGCAAACCTGTTTAAAGCTTCAGGACTTGGGCTGAATGCGCAGTAGCTGGCCGTTGCTTTCGTCGGTCAGCACATAAACATCGCCATCCGGCCCGACACGCACATCTCGGATACGCTGCTTCAAGTCTTGCAGCAAGCGCTCTTCACCGACGATGTGGCCGTCCTCTTCGTCAAATTCCAGACGAATCAAGGCTTGTTCTTTCAAGGCACCTACAAATAGGCTGTGCTGCCAGTCCGGGACGCGTTCATTGTTATAGAAAGCCATGCCGCTGATGGCGGGCGAGACTGACCAGTAGTGGAAAGGCTCGGTCAGCCCCTCAAGCGGTGTGGGGCTGGCGGTGGGAATGGGTTTGCCGTCATAGCCTTGCCCTTCGGTACGCAAGGGCCAGCCATAGTTGGCGCCGGCTTGAATCCGGTTCAGTTCATCGCCGCCTTGCGGGCCATGTTCAGCCACCCACAACTCGTTTGTCCAAGGGTTCCAGGCCATGCCTTGGGGGTTGCGGTGGCCATAGCTCCAGATTTCTGCTCTGGCACCACGTTGACTGCGGAAAGGATTGTCGCGCGGCACAATGCCATCCGGGCGAATACGCACGACTTTACCTTGCAGGTGATCCAGTTGCTGAGCGGTGGCTGGCTGATTGTTCTCGCCCAGGGCGATATACAGGTCTCGTCCACCGGGATCAAAGGCCATGCGCACACCATAGTGCTGCCCCGTGGACAAGGCAGGCTCCTGACGGAAAATCGGGCGGAAGGCGTCGATACGTTTCAGGTCCGACGACAGCACGCCATAACCGACGGTGGTGGCCGAGTTCTGTTTGTCGCGGCGCTCGGCATAAGCCAGATAAATACGGCGGCTACGGAAAAAATCCGGGGCCAGAGCGACATCCAGCAAGCCCCCCTGGGATTGCGCATGGACTTTAGGCACACCGGCAATCGGTTCGGACAAGCCGTTTTCTTGAGTCCAAACACGCAGGCGGCCTGGGCGCTCGGTAACCAGAATGCCGGCATTGTTGGGCAAAAAAGCCATGGCCCAAGGGTGTTCCAGCCCACTGACCAGGGTCTCAACCGAGACAGCCGGTCCGCTGATGGCAGGAACAGGTTCAGATTGTGCCTGGGCCGATACTGAGGCCGTGGCTACGGCCAGGCCCAGCACGGTGGCTGCAAATGCAGAGGACAAACTGAAGGTTTTCTTTATACGCATAAGGCAGTGAAAGGCAGATAGGTGGGTTGGAACACTCCCCTACTCTTTCATAGGGACAAATGGCTACGCTGTTTACGTATTCGCCCCATTGAAGGGGCGAATACGCTCAAGCACAAGCGAGGCTGAATTTAGCCTGGGTGGGTCATATCCAGTGGCACAATCCACTGATCGTACTGCTCGTTAGTCAGATAGCCGGATTTCAGGGCGGACTCACGCAGGGTCAGGCCTTCCTTGTGGGCTGTCTTGGCGATGTAGGCGGCCTTGTCGTAGCCGATGTGACGGTTCAGGGCGGTGACCAGCATCAGGTTCTGGTCCAGATTGTGCTGGATCTTTTCCATGACAGGCTCCAGACCTTGAGCGCAATGCTCGTCAAAAGCCAGGCATGCGTCGCTGATCAGGGCAATGCTTTCCAGCACATTGTGCACCATCACAGGTTTGTAGACGTTCAACTGGAAATTGCCCTGGCTGCCGGCAAAGCCCACCGCCGCGTCGTTACCGTACACCTGCACGGCCACCATGGTCAGCGCTTCGCACTGAGTGGGGTTGACCTTGCCGGGCATGATGGAGGAACCGGGCTCGTTCTCGGGAATTTGCAGCTCGCCAATCCCGCAGCGAGGGCCGCTGGCCAGCCAGCGCACGTCGTTGGCCATCTTCATCAAGGCACCGGCCAGGGTACGCAGGGAGGCGGACAGATTCACCAGCGCGTCGTGAGCCGACAGTGCGAAGAACTTGTTTTCAGCCGCCTGGAATGGCAGGCCTGTGATCTTGGCAATATGGGCTGCTGTGCGTTCGCCAAACTGAGGGTGGGCGTTCAGACCCGTACCCACGGCGGTGCCGCCAATCGCCAGTTGGTAGATACCGTCCAGAGCCTTGTCCACGGTTTGCAGGCCGAAATCAATCTGCGCCACCCAGGCACCAATTTCCTGGCCCAGCGTGATGGGCGTGGCATCTTGCAAGTGGGTACGGCCGGTTTTCACAATGCTGTTGAATTGTTTGGCTTTGGCGGCCAGAGTGTCGCGCAACTGGCCTACGTCTTTGCGCAGGCGGCGCTGACATTCCAGACCCACGGCAATGTACATGGCGGTGGGGAAAGTATCGTTGGAGGATTGGCCGCGGTTCACGTGGTCATTCGGGTGGACGGGCTTTTTGCTGCCCTTCTCGCCACCAGCCAGCTCAATGGCGCGGTTGGAGATCACCTCGTTCACGTTCATATTGCTTTGCGTACCAGAACCGGTCTGGAACACGACCAATGGGAACTCGGTATCCCACTGGCCTGCAATCACTTCATCAGCCGCTTTGACAATCAGCTGGGCCAGCTCGTCGGGCAATTCGCCCAGTTCCTGGTTGGCCAAGGCTGTGGATTTTTTCAGGATGCCCAGCGACTCGATCATGCTGCGGCCCCACTGGAAGCGGTCTCGGCCAATCGGGAAGTTCTGGATTGAGCGCTGTGTCTGCGCGCCCCAATAGTGGTCGGCGGGAACCTCAATGGTTCCCATGGAATCCTGTTCAATACGTGTCGTACTCATCATGGCTCCTGTAAGAATTCGGAAGACAGTTCAGTTTGAAAATGGGGTGTTCACGGCTGGCGCAAGAAGCGCGCAGCCCACACACAGGCAATATCAAGCATGCGGTTGGAAAACCCCCATTCGTTGTCAAACCAGACCAGCATATTGACCAGCCCATCCCCATTGGTTCGGGTTTGCGAGCCGTCCACCACACCGGAGTGCGGGTTGTGATTGAAGTCGATCGAGGCATGGGCCTGATCGGAGTAGTCCAGAATACCAGGCCATTGCTGCGCCGCTTTCTGGAACAACTGGTTGATTTCATCCCGGCTGGTGTCGCGTTCCAGGTTGACCATCAGATCAATGGCCGACACGTTCAAGATAGGGACGCGTATGGATTTGGCCTGAACTTTGCCTTTTAGTTGCGGTAACAGCCGCTCTACGCCAGTTGCCAGCCCGGTAGAGACTGGAATCATGGATTGCAAGGCGGAACGGGTGCGGGCCAGATCGCTGCTGTGGTAGCCGTCGATCATGGGTTGATCGTTCATGACCGAGTGCAGCGTGCTTAAAAAGGCGTGGCGTATGCCGAAAGTCTTATCCAGTTCAGCCAGAACCGGGATGATGGCATTGGTGGTGCAGGAGGCGTTGGAGACAATCCGTTCGTCGCCTTGCAACTGTTCATGGTTAATACCCAGCACAGCGGTGAAATCCACGTCCTGGGCACTATTGCCGGGATTGGATACCAGCACACGCGGGCAACCGGCGTCCAGAAATTGCTGCAGCTGGGCTCGACTGCCAAAGGCACCACTGCATTCGATCAGCATGTCCAGATCCAGCGCCGCCCAGTCTATGGATTTCGGGTCGGTTTCATGCAGCACCCGGATGGCCTTATCCCCCACAATCAGCTCGTGCTCGTTGTGCTCTACCTGGGCCGGAAATACGCCGTGGGTCGAATCAAAGCGCGTCAGATACGCCATGGTGGCTATGGTGGCGGGCTCGTTAATGACCACGACATCAAATTCCTGGCGTCGTGGGGATTCGTAAATGGCGCGCAGCAGGCAACGGCCTATGCGGCCATAGCCATTAATCGCGATGCGGATGGGACGAGGTAGCGGCATGGTCAGGGAACAATCAGAAAGTAATGGAGAAACCGCCGTCTACAACCACGATATGGCCATTGACATAGGAAGCAGCCGGAGAGGCCAGAAACACAGCGGCAGCGCGGATTTCGTCCGGCTTTGCCCAGCGTCCCAAGGGGTTGCGGCCAACCACTAAAGGACCTTTGACGGGGTCTTGAGCCAGGGCGGCATTGGTTTCCGTGGCAAAGGTGCCGGGGGCGATGCCATTGCTGGTAATGCCCTGCCCGCCAAATTCTACGGCCAGTGCTCGTACCATGCCGGCCAGACCCTGCTTGGCAACCGGGTAAATAGCGTCGCCTGGGCGAGCCAGCGGGCCTGCAATGGAGGTCAAGGTCACAATACGGCCGTGCCGGGTCTGAGCCTCGAGCATGGCTTGGGCCGCGTACTTGGACAGTTTCAGCGTAGCCAGCAGGTCTACATTCAGCAAATGCTCCACATCGTCCCAATCGGCATCCTGCAAGCGGCTGCGTAGTCGCACGCCCACATTGTTCACCAGAATATCGGGAGTGCCGACGCGCTGGCACAGGGCTTGATAGGAGTCTGGCAAGGAGTCCAGATCGGCCAGATCATGTTCCCAGGTATCAACCTGGGCACCGCCAGCTTCAAGCTCGTTGGCAAGAGGCAGGAGTTTACTGGCCTTACGACCATGCAAAATCACATGGGCGCCATGGGCAGCGTAGGCACGGGCGATTTCCAGGCCCAGACCGGCGGACGAGCCGGTCACCAGAGCACAGCGACCAGCGAGGGAGAAATTGGCTTGGTAGGAGCTTAAATCAGTCATTATTTACAGCGTATGGCGTGCTTGGCCGCGGTGGAAAGCAGCAATGTTTTCGATCAACTGGTTTGCCAGGGCCTGCATGGCCTCCTGACTGGCCCAGCCTATATGCGGCGTCAAAATGTAATTGGGTAAGTCTAACAAGCGCATCAGGATATGGTCAGCGGGTGGCGGCTCGGGCGTGCAAACATCAATGCCTGCACCACCCAGCCAGCCCTGCCGCAAGGCGTGCTCCAGTGCCTGATTGTCGATCAGCCCGCCACGGGCGGTATTGATCAGCAAGGGGCGGCGTGGGGCCATACGCTCGAACTCGGCCATGCCCAGCATGTTTTGTGTTTCAGCAGTCAGTGGGCAATGCAGGGAGAGGACGTCGGCTTGCTCCAGCACTTGCTCAAAGGGCAAGCGGTCATCCGCATTGCTGACGATGGTCTGGCCACGGCGTTGAGCAAAGATGACTTTCATGCCCAGGGCTCGACCCATGGTGGCGACGGCCTGCCCCAGAGATCCAGAGCCAATCAGCCCTAAGGTGGAGCCTGCCAGATCACGGATGGGATAGTCGAAATAACAGAACTGCTGGGCTTCTTGCCAGCGGCCTTCCTTGACGGACTGGCGGTAGGCGCAGATATTGCGGCGTAGGGCAAAGATCAGCGTAAAAACGTGCTCCGGAACACTGCGCACGGCGTAGTCGCGGATATTGCTGACCACAATGCCGCGTTCACGGGCGGCATCCAGATCAATATTGTCGCTACCTGTGGCGGCCAATGCGATCATTTTCAAGTTGGGCGCGGCCTGCAAATGCTCGCGGCGGAGTGCCACTTTATTGCTGATGACAATGTCGGCATCGGCAATACGTTCGGCCACTTGATCGGGAGCGGTACGTCCGTAAACTTGCAGTTCATGCTTAAAGGGAACCTGCGGCAGCTCTACGCTGTCTGACAGTGTTTCCCTATCCAGAAAAACGATACGAGTCAAAGAAGTCATGCCTGTCCTTGTCCTTGAGCTGCCCCTGGCATTCTGGCCCTATTTTCAGAGGGTTCTTGCCTTTGCTTGGGACCATCATCCGATATAGTAATGGGATTGATACAGGCTTGTCCCTGGTCTCACCCTCATAACCCTGTTTTATAGGTTATTGCTTATGCTCTTGTCCCTCTTGCTCTCTTTGGGCGCCCACGCCCTGATACCGGATAACGTCGCGAGCACCACTCCCCCACTGTACGACATTCGGGACTTTTTTCAGAATCCCAAGCGTAGCGGTTTCCGGATTTCGGATCAGGGGCGCATGATCGGCTTTATGGAGCCCGTCAAGATCGACGGCCACCCCGCCCGTCAGAATATCTTTGTGCATGAGTTAAAAGGCAGTGAGCCTGTGGGCGAGGCTCGCCGCGTCACCGCCGAATATCAGCGCGATATTGCCGAGTACTTCTGGAAAGGCGATGAAACCGTTATTTATGCCAAGGACGTGAACGGCGACGAGAACTATCACGTTCTGGCTGTGAACGTGCTGACTGGCAAAGTCACGGACCTGACGCCGCTGGAAGGCGTACGTGCCGGGGTGCAGGACGATTTGCCGGACGACCCGGAGCATATTCTGGTGTCGCACAACGGCCGTAATCCGGAAGTATTCGACGTCTACAAGGTCAATGTCCTGACCGGTGAAAGCACATTGGCGGCCGAGAACCCCGGTGATGTACTGGGCTGGAGCACAGATCATCAAGGTCGGGTGCGCATGGCGATTTCGATCTCGGGTGTGGATTCCGAACTGCGTTATCGCGACAGCGATTCCGAGCCGTTCCGCAGCATTTTGCAAACGGACTTCCGCACGGAAGTCAGCCCTCTCTTTTTTCATGCCGACAATCAGCGCTTCTACGCCTTGAGCAACCGTGGTCGTGACACCTTGGCCTTGGTCTTGATTGACCCTGCCAAGCCGGATGAAGAAGAAAAAATCTACGAATTACCCGATCACGATCTGATGGGAGCTGGCTATTCTCGCCTGCGTCAGGTGTTGACTTCGGTGGATTATTACACCGACAAACCCGGTCAGCATTTCTTTGACGAGCACAGCGAGAAAATCCACGCCGCCATCGCCCGCCAATTGCCGGGCTACGAGATCAGCATTCAGTCCATCACACGCGATGAAAAGAAAATGATTGTGGCCAGCTACAGCGATCGCAATCCAGGTTCACGCTACCTTTACGATGTGGACAGCAATAGCTTGCACAAACTGGCTGTAATCAACAGTGCCTTGCCTGAAAGCGATATGGCGGTCATGCACCCTATCGAATTTACGGCACGTGACGGCATGAAGATTCACGGCTACCTGAGCCTGCCTTTGGGTGTCCCCAGCCGTAATCTGCCTGTGGTCATCAACCCGCACGGCGGCCCGTGGGCGCGTGATTACTGGGGCTTTAACCCCGAGGTGCAGTTTCTGGCCAACCGTGGCTACGCCGTCTTGCAAATCAACTTCCGTAGTTCGACCGGTTATGGACGCAAGTTCTGGGAAGCGGGTTTCAAGCAATGGGGCCTGAGCATGCAGGACGACATTACCGATGGCGTTCAGTGGCTGATTGATCAAAAGATTGCTGACCCCAAGCGCATCGCCATTTACGGCGCCAGCTACGGTGGATACGCGACCTTGGCCGGTATCGTGAAAACCCCGGACTTGTACGCCGCAGCAGTGGACTATGTGGGCGTGTCCAACTTGCTGACCTTCATGAATACCATCCCGCCGTACTGGAAGCCTTTGCTGGTAAAAATGCACGCCATGGTAGGTGATCCGGAAAAGGATAAAGAGCTGCTGGAAGCCAACTCCCCCGTTTTACATGCCGACAAGATCCGCACTCCCTTATTTATCGCCCAGGGCGCACACGACCCACGGGTGAACAAGGCAGAAAGTGATCAGATGGTTGCCGCTTTGAAAGCGCGTGGTGTGGATGTGGAGTACATGGTCAAGGATAACGAAGGCCACGGCTTCCATAACGACGAGAACAAGTTCGAGTTTTACGAGCGTATGGAGCGCTTCCTGGCTCGCCACCTGCAGCCTCGATGATTTTGGAGTGGCGCGACATGCTCGCGCCATTTGTTTATCGCACTTTTGGAAAGAGAACTTATGAAACTGTATTACATGACTGGTGCTTGTCCTTTGGTGACCCGCATTGCATTGGAGTGGATAGGCAAGCCGTTTGAATCCCAGCGCGTCAGCCGTGACGAACTGCAGCAAGAAGAATTCCTGAAACTGAACCCCAACGGCGCTGTGCCTGTTCTGGTCGATGGTGATCTGGTTCTGACACAAAGCATCGCCATTCTGGAATACCTGAACGAGAAGAACCCGCAAGCCAATTTGATTGGCAGCACCATCGAACAACGCTTTGAAGCCCGCCGTTGGCTGGCCTTCCTGAACGCCGAAATCCACCGTAACGTGGGCGTGGTGTTCGGTACGCATCGCTACGCGGATCAGGAAGCGACCCAGGCCGAAGTCAAGGCCAAAACCGCTGCCTTGCTGACTAAGCAACTGGGCGTGATCGACAAGCACCTGGAAGGCAAAGAAACCTTGTCGGGCTCCTTGTCCGTGGCTGATGCTTACCTGTACGTGGTACTGCGCTGGGCTGCTCTGATGAAGCTGGACCTGTCGGGCATGAAGAACCTGAACGCTTTCTTTGCTCGCATGGAGCAGAACGAAGGTGTGAAGGCGGCACTGCGCGGCGAAGGCTTGTTGAAGGATTAAGTCGTTTCGCAGCTAGCGATATCAGGTTTCAGGGGATGCTGTCGTGTTCTGCTCCCCTGAAGCGTCCGGCAAGCATATCGACAGCTTTTAGTTCTGGTGCGAATGGCCTTATTCTGACTTGTCACCCGAATAAAAAAAACCTGAATCCAGCAAAAGCTGAGATTCAGGTTTTTTTCAAGCACGTAAATTAAAGCGTGCTTTAAATCGATGACGCTCTACCGCTTTGAGGCTGCATTCGCTGGCAGTCTAAGCCCCCAAATACGCCTTCCGAATATCCGGATTTGCCAGCAGATTGGCGCCGGTATCCTGCATCACTACCTTGCCGGTTTCCAGCACATAGCCACGGTCTGCAACTTGCAGGGCCTTATTGGCGTTTTGTTCTACCAGAAACACCGTCACGCCTTCATCGCGAATGGTACGGATGATGTCAAAGATCTGGGCGATGATCAGCGGGGCCAGGCCCAAGGTAGGTTCGTCCAGCAGCAGCAAGGACGGTTTGCTCATCAGTGCGCGACCGATGGCCAGCATTTGCTGCTCACCACCTGACATGGTTCCTGCTCGTTGCGTAGCGCGCTCTTTCAGGCGGGGGAACAGTTTGTAGACGTGGTCCTCTCCTTCGTCGATCTCGCTGCGGTTCAGAAAGAAACCGCCCATCTTCAGGTTTTCCGACACGGTCAGGTCTGGAAAGACGCGACGGCCTTCAGGAGAGATGGCGATGCCTTTGCGCATGATGCGGTGCGTATCGGCGTGGGTGATGTCCTCGCCCATGAAGCTGATGCTGCCCGAGCTGGCTCGGGGCGAGCCGCAAACGGTCATGAGCAAGGTGGTTTTGCCAGCGCCGTTCGCGCCAATCAGGGTGACGATCTCGCCCTGATTCACGTCCACGCTAACTTGATCCAGCGCCTGAATAGCGCCGTAATGGGTAGATACGGAGTCCAGCTTCAGCACTTATTCTTCCCCCAGATAGGCTTTGATGACGCGCGGATCATTGCGCACTTCTTCAGGCAGGCCGGTGGCAATGGGTTTGCCATATTCCATAACCAGGATCCGGTCTGATACGCCCATAACCAGGCTCATATCGTGCTCGATCAGCAGGACGGCCACGCCAAATTCGCGGCGCAGTTGGTCGATCAGGGCTTGCAGATCGCGTTTTTCTTGGGGATTCAGGCCCGCCGCAGGTTCGTCCAGCATCAGCAAGCGCGGCTGGGTGATCATGCAACGTGCAATTTCCAGGCGGCGCTGGTGGCCGTAGGCCAGGTTGCCCGCTTCACGGTTGGCCATATCGGTCAGGCCCATGAAGTCCAGCCATGTCACCGCACGCTCTTTAGCTTCCTTTTCGGATTGCTTGTAGCGTGACAGGTTCAGCAGACCGGACAAAAAGCCGGCCTTGAGCTGGCTGTGCTGGGCAACCAGCAGGTTCTCCAGCACCGTCAGCTTCTTGAACAGACGCACGTTCTGGAAGGTACGTACCAGGCCTTTTTGTGCCACCTTGTGGCTGGACAGGCCGTGGATGGGCTGGTCTTCCAGGGTGACGGAACCGGAGGTGGGCTTGTAAAAGCCGCCTACGCAGTTAAACACCGTGGTTTTACCGGCGCCGTTGGGGCCGATGATGGCAAACACTTCGTCTTTAGCCACATCGAAGCTGACGGAATCCACCGCCAGCAAGCCACCAAAACGCATCGACAGATCGGATACTCGGAGTAATGGGCTCATGTACGCAACTCCACATGAGGACGTTGCACAGGCAGCAGGCCCTGTGGACGCCAAACCATCATGGCCACCATGACCAGACCAAAAATCAACATCCGATACTCCGCGAACTCTCGGGCCAATTCAGGGACCACTGTCAGCACAATAGCAGCCAGAATGACGCCGATTTGTGAACCCATACCACCCAGCACCACGATGGCCAGGATCAAGGCGGATTCAATAAAGGTGAAGGACTCTGGGTTGACCAGACCCTGACGGGCGGCAAAGAAAGCACCACCAAAACCGGCAAACATGGCGCCCATGGTAAAGGCGGACAGTTTGATGGAAGTGGGGTTCAGGCCCAGCGAACGGCAAGCAATCTCGTCCTCGCGCAGGGCTTCCCAGGCACGACCAATAGGCATGCGCACCACACGGCTGGAGACCAGCAAGGTGATCAGGGCCAGCGCCAGGGCCATCAAGTACAGATACACCACCACGTCCTGGTTACTGAAGGTCCAGCCCATCAGGTCATGGAAGGTGGTCTGCCCTTCCGGTGCACGGCGTGCCATGGGGAAACCGAATACGGTTGGCTTGGGGATACCGGAGATGCCATCCGGGCCGCCGGTCAGGTCATACATATTAATGAGCAAGAGGCGAATGATTTCACCAAAACCCAGGGTGACGATAGCCAGATAGTCGCCACGCAAGCGCAGCACGGGGAAACCCAGCAGAAAGCCGAACAGGGCCGCCATACCACCCGCTAATGGCAGTGCTTCCCAGAAGCCCCAGCCTGCGTAGTGATAGAGCAAGGCGTAAGTGTAGGCGCCCACGGCGTAAAAGCCCACAAAACCCAGGTCCAGCAGGCCGGCAAAGCCCACCACGATATTCAGCCCCAGGCCCAGCATGATGTAGATCAGCACCAGGGTGGCAATATCCACCTGGGCACGCCCACCAAAAAAGGGCCAGACCACGGCACAAGCGATCACGATGTACAGCAGGATCTTCTTGTGCTGCATGCTCAGTTTGGGCAGCGTCCAGCGGCTTTCACGTATCTTGGTGCGATTGACGTTAGGACGGATCAGCTGGACCACAAAGACCAGTGCCATACCGATCAGAATGATCTGCCAATCGCTTTCCAGATGGGTGTTCATCCCGGCGCGCACAATTTGCAGGCCAAAGACGGGAGCCACAATAATGCCTGCCAAGACAGCGGCGATAAATGCATTGCTAAAGCGGTTCATCATCAGACTTTCTCCACCTCGGGTTTACCCAGCAGGCCCGTTGGGCGGAACAGCAGGATAAAGACCAACAGTAAAAAGGCCACGATGTCCTTGTACTGCGACGAAATAAAGGCAGCGGCAAAGGTTTCTGCCAGACCCAGCAGGACACCGCCCAGCATGGCGCCCGGGATGCTGCCAATACCGCCCAGCACGGCTGCCGTAAAGGCCTTGATACCGGCAATAAAGCCGATGAAGGGGTTCAGCTTGCCAATGGCGGTGGCAATCAGCACGCCGCCCACGGCAGCCAGCATGGCGCCGATGACAAAGGTAAAGGAGATGATTTTATTGGTGTCGATACCCAGCAGGTTGGCCATGCGCAAGTCTTGTGAACATGCACGCGAGGCGCGACCCAGACGCGAGTACTTGATATAGAGGCTGAGCATGATCATCAGCACCACGGTCACGACAATGATCATGACGCGTGAGTATGGCGCCGTGACGGTAAAGCCGTCTGCGCCCAGGCTGAACTGAAAGGAGCCGGACAGCAAGGTGGGCACTGCCATATCGCGTGCGCCCTGGCCCAGGGCAACCCAGTTCTGCAAGAAAATGGACATACCAATGGCCGAGATCAGCGGGACCAGCCGAGGGCTGCCACGCAGCGGCGCATAGGCGACTTTTTCAATCGCATAGCCGTAAACGGCGGTTACCAGAATGGCAACCAGCAACATGATAAGAATGATCAGCCAGATGGGCAGACCCGAGCCTACGCCAATCGCAGTCAGGGTTACCAGCCCGACATAGGCGCCGATCATGTAGATCTCGCCGTGGGCAAAGTTAATCATTCCGATAATGCCATAGACCATTGTGTAGCCGATGGCGATCAGTGCATAAATAGCGCCCAAGGATAATCCATTGAACAGCTGCTGCACGATCTGAGGGAGTAAATCAGACATGCTTGTTTTTTTCCGTTGAGTCCGTCGTTTTGTTCTGAGGCTTTGTGGGCATCCAAAAGCAATGCCCCCGTTCTTCGTAAAGAGCGGGGGCACATAATCCAGTCTTATTTCTCAACTAGATCAAAGTTACCTTCTTTATCCCACTTGAAAACGGCAAATTCGAAATGCTTCAAATCACCCTTGGCGTCGTATTCTACCTTGCCAATGGCGGTATCGAACGCATTTGCGTGCATGTAGTCGGCCCCCTTGGTCGAATCCTCGCCTACCGCGTTGATTGTATCGGCAATAATTTGCACGGCCGCGTAGGCCGGGAAGGTAAAGGCCCCGTTAGGATTGCGCTTGTATTTGCTGAAGTTTTCCATCACATCCTTGTTGGCCGGCATCTTGGTGAAGTCGGTTGGCAAGGTCACCAGCAAGCCTTCCACTGCCGGACCGGCAATGGCAACCAGATCGCGGTTGGCAACGCCTTCCGGACCCATGAAGGTGTTGGTCATGCCTTGTTCACGCGCCTGACGCAGCAGCAGGCCCAGCTCGGCGTGGTAACCACCGAAATAAATCAGATCGGGGTTCACGCCCTTGAGCTTGGTGATTACGGCCGAGTAATCGCTGTCACCGACGTTAATGCCCTCGTACATGACAATGTTCATGTTCTTTTTCTTGAGCGCGTCACGCACTTGCGTGGCAACCCCGGAGCCATAAGTCTGCTTGTCGTGCAGGACGGCAATGCTCTTGGGCTTGAGGACGTCAGCAATGTAGTCGGCCGCAAAGGGGCCTTGCTGGTCGTCACGACCAATGGTGCGGAAAAAGTAATGGGGCTTGATAGTGTCGGTGACCAGAGGCGAGGTCGCACCGGGAGTAATCGCCACAATGCCTTCCTGCTCGTAAATGTTCACGGCAGGCACCGTGGTTCCCGAGCACGCGTGGGCCACGGCGAATTTCGCGCCGGAGTTGACCACACGGTTGGCTGCAGGCACAGCCTGTTTGGGTTCGCACGCATCGTCAATCAGGACGGCTTCCAGCTTTTTGCCTTTGACACCCCCTGCTGCGTTAATCGCGTCAATTGCGGTCAATGCACCGGCCTGGATTTGGTCACCATATTGGGTGGAGGGACCAGTCATGGGTTGAGGGATACCAATTTTGATGGTGTCCGCCGCATAGGCGGTGCCCATGGCCAGTACGGTGGCCAAGGCGGTCAGAGCGGGGGTAAAGCGTCGAGTAAGGGTCATAGCAGCTGTCTCCCGAGGCCGGGGGTTCCCGGCATTGCTTTTTAGAAAGTGCTTATTCTGGGGTCTGGATAGGCATTGTTATGCTCCAGGGGAACCCATTTTGGGGGAGCCGCCTAAAACTTGTCACTTCGTATAAGCCCTAGCGCCCTGCTTATTTATTTTGAAAATAACGAGGCATTGTTAACAGGGTGTTTCCAAAACCCGCTCGCATACTAAAAGCCTTGTTTATAAAAGAAAAGAGGAGCTCCCTTGAGAACTCCCCTGCTCTTTGTTTTACTGCTTTTTTATTGCGCTATATCAATTTTTGACGATGCTATAGGGAGTAATCCGGGGATCAGGAAAACTCTTGGGCCAGCTCTCTGGCACGCACTTTGGCAGCATTGACTGCTTTTTGGACCAGGGGTGTAAAGCCGCCTTCGTTAAAGATATTCAGGGCGGCTGCCGTAGTCCCCCCTTTGGAGGTGACGCGCTCGCGCAAGACCGAGGGTTCTTCCGGCGACAAGGTGGCCAACTGGGTGGCGCCGTGCAGCGTTGCCAGGGACAGCTGGCGGGCCTGTTCTGGCGACAAACCTTGCTCGATACCGGCTTTGATCAAAGCTTCGATGAACAAAAACACGTAAGCTGGACCACTGCCTGAAACCGCCGTGACGGCATCAATGGCCGCATCATTTTCAACCCAGACCACTTCCCCCACGGATTTCAACAATTGCTGCGCAATGGCTTTATCGCTTTCATCCACTTGTTCCAGGGCCATCAGGCCAGTAATGCCACAACCAATAAAGGCCGGGGTATTGGGCATACAGCGGATTACACGCTGGTACGGCTGGCCGGGTTCGCCCAGCCATTGGGCCAGAGCGGTTGCCGGAATGCCAGCGGCCACGCTGATCACCAGGGTGTCCTCTTGCAGATAGGGTTTGCAGGCCAGTACGGTCTCTTTCATGACCTGGGGCTTGACGGCAAAAACCCAGATACGCTGCTTGGACAAGGCTGGGCCGGGTTCATACGCGGTTTGTACTCCCTGCTGGGCCCACGACTCCAGGGCGGGCGGGTAAATATCAATCGCCAAAACGTCCGAGCCGCCGCAGCGTTTCCCAATTAAACCAGCCGCCAAGGCGCTGGCCATATTGCCCGCGCCGATAAACGCCAGCTTAAAAGAGGTATCGTGTGGATTCATCATCGCTCCCATTAAAAATCTGTCCTCTGACACGTTTTCTTAGCGTTTGAGGGTAATTAGTCATTGCTTATATAACGCTGTCATGGATACATTCACGAGAGCGTCATAAACAAGTCATAAGCTTGAGTTTTAAAACCTGCTACACCTTAGCGGCACCTTTTATACAGGAGAAAGCCTGATGCGAACAAAACTATTTGCTCTGTCTCTAGCCGGTCTGATTGCTTCTATCGGCACTGCGCAAGCGGCCACAGAAATTCAGTTCTGGCATTCAATGGAAGGAGCCTTGGGCGAACGGGTTAATGCATTAGTCAAAGACTTTAACGCATCTCAGTCGGACTACCAGGTTAAAGCCTCGTATAAAGGCAACTATGGCGAGTCCATGAACGCCGGTGTCGCCGCTTTCCGTGCCGGTAATGCCCCCGATATTTTGCAAGTGTTCGAGGTGGGGACTGCCACCATGATGGCCGCCAAGGGCGCCATTCAACCAGTTCAGGAAATGTCGGAGAAAGCGGGCAAACCTATCAACCCGGATGACTTTCTGGGTGCGGTTGCCGGCTACTACTCCTCCAACGAAGGCAAGCTGATTTCCATGCCTTTTAACAGCTCCACCCCGGTGCTGTACTACAACAAGGACGCCTTCAAGAAAGCTGGCCTGGATGCCGAGAAGCCGCCCAAGACCTGGCAGGAGCTGCACGAAGCCGCCAAGAAACTGCGTGAGTCCGGTCAAGAGTGTGGCTACACCTCTTCCTGGCCCTCCTGGATTCTGCTGGAGAACTTTGCCGCCTGGCACAACATCCCCTTTGCCAGCGAGAACAACGGCTTTGGCGGCCCCAGCGCTCGCCTGCAGCTGGATAACCCACTGTTCCTGAAGCACATGACTTTCCTGGCAAATATGTCCAAGGATGGTTCCTTCTCCTACGGCGGTCGTGGTGATACGGCCAATGCCCTGTTTACCAGCGGCAAGTGCGGCATGTTTACCGGCTCCAGCGGTAACCGCGCCAACATCATCAAAACCGGCGAATTTGAATTTGGCACCAGCAGCCTGCCCTACTACAGCGATGTACAAGGCGCGCCTCAGAACTCCATTATTGGTGGCGCTTCCCTGTGGGTCTTTGCCAAGAAGTCCGATGATGTTTACAAGGGCGTGACTGAATTCTTCCACTTCATCTCCAGCCCTGAGCAAGCCGCCGCCTGGCACCAGGACACCGGTTATGTGCCTGTGACCAAAGCGGGCTTTGAAAAGACCAAGGACTCCGATTTCTACGCCAAGAACGTGGGTGCAGACGTTGCCGTCAAACAGCTGGACGCCAGCACCACCGAGAACTCTCGTGGTATTCGTCTGGGTTCCTTGCCGCAGATTCGTGACATCGAAGACGGTGTGATGGAACAGATTTTTGCCGGCAAAGTCACCCCTGAAGAAGGTCTGAAAGCCATGCAAAGCCGTGGCAATGAACTGTTGGAGCGCTTTGAAAAGAGCGTGAAGTAAGCCCGACCCGCCTTGGGCGGGTGGTTTACAATCCAGCGTATGAGTGTGTGCGGACGGTGTCCTGTCTTGGCTTCAAGCCAGTAAGCTGTCACCCTATCGTCCAAGCCACTCATACGCTTTTCGTTTCACTTGAAGTCTGTCACCCTGATGGTGGCGCTCCCTTCCCATTGCGCGCAAACCTATGGAAAAACGTGTCGTCTTTCGTCATAAGACACTGCCCTATTTGCTACTTGCTCCGCAGCTAGCCATTACTCTGATCTTCTTTTTTCTGCCTGCCGGTCAAGCGCTGTGGCAGGCTTTTCATTTGGAAGACCCCTTTGGCCTGTCTTCGCAGTTTGTAGGCTTGGATAACTTTGCCGAGCTGTTCAATAGTGCAGAATATATGGCCTCGTTCAAGACGACGGCGGTATTTTCGCTTGCCGTGTCGGTGTTGGGGCTGGTCGTGGCTTTGGTTCTGGCCGTGATGGCGAACCGGGTGATACGAGGTGCGCTGCTGTATCGCAGCTTGCTGATCTGGCCTTATGCCGTGGCTACGGCGGTGGCCGGGGTGTTGTGGTTGTTCCTGTTCTCCCCCTCTGTAGGGATTGTGGCCGTGTTCCTGCTGGAGCATGGCATTCAGTGGAATCCACGCTTGAATGGCAATGACGCCATGTTGCTGGTGGTAATTGCTTCGGTCTGGAAGCAGATCTCCTACAACTTTCTGTTTTTCCTGGCTGGCCTGCAAGCCATCCCGCGCTCCCTGATTGAAGCGGCCGCCATGGATGGTGCCGGTCCCATGCGCCGTTTCTGGGGCATTGTGTTTCCTTTGCTGGCCCCGACGACTTTCTTCCTGCTGGTCGTGAACATTATTTATGCCTTCTTTGACACCTTCGCCATTATTGACGTGGTCAGTCAGGGCGGGCCGGGTGAAGCCACCTCGATTCTGGTTTACCGGGTCTACAACACGGGTTTCCGTGGCCTGGATATTGGTTCTTCGGCAGCCCAGTCTGTGGTGCTGATGGTGGTGGTTGTGGCGCTGACGGTGATTCAGTTCCGCTATATTGATCGCAAAGTGACGTACAGCTGATGCGCAGCAAGGAACATAGTCATGGTTGAACGACGCCCTATTCTTGATTTTTTCACGCATCTGACCCTGATCCTGGGTGTGATCGTGATTGCTCTGCCCCTGTACATCACGTTTGTGGCTTCCACCCAGACCAGCGCGGAAGTGGCCCGTGCGCCCATGTCGCTCTGGCCGGGCTCGCACATGGTAGAGAACTACATCACCGCTTTGCAGGGGACGGCCACCAACTCCCCACCAGTGGGACGCATGTTGCTGGTCAGCATGGTGATGGCGCTGGGCATCGCGGTTGGCAAGATCATTATTTCCATGCTCTCGGCCTTTGCCGTGGTGTATTTCCGCTTCCCGTTCCGCATGCTGTTTTTCTGGATGATTTTCGTCACCCTGATGCTGCCGGTGGAAGTGCGCATTATGCCCACGTACAAGGTCGTGGCGGACCTGCAGTTGCTGGACAGCTATGGGGGCCTGATCCTGCCCTTGATCGCTTCAGCAACCGCGACCTTCCTGTTTCGCCAGTTCTTTTTGACGGTGCCCGATGAATTGATCGAGGCCGCCCGTATTGATGGTGCCGGCCCGATGCGGTTTTTTAAAGATGTTCTGCTGCCCTTGTCCAAGACCAGCATTGCCGCTTTGTTTGTAATTCAGTTTATCTACGGCTGGAACCAGTATTTGTGGCCGCTGATCATTACCACCAAAGAGGATATGTACCCGATCGTGGTTGGTATCCGGCGCATGATTTCCGGTGGTGACAGCGTGACCGAGTGGAACGTGGTGATGGCCACGGCCCTTTTGGCCATGATCCCGCCTGCCCTGGTGGTGATGCTGATGCAAAAGTGGTTCGTCAAAGGTCTCATCGACTCTGAAAAGTAATTCTCTACAGGCTTTATTGAATGGCTAGCTTACGATTTGAAGGCGTCAAGAAAACCTACCCGAACGGGACGGTCGTTATTCACGGCATTGATGTGGACGTGAAGGATGGCGAGTTCGTGGTGATTGTGGGCCCCTCTGGATGCGGTAAATCGACCTTGATGCGTATGGTGGCGGGGCTGGAATCTGTCACGGCAGGTCAGGTGCTGATCGACGGCAAGGTCGTCAATGATCTGGAACCGGCTGAACGTGACATTGCCATGGTGTTCCAGAACTACGCGCTCTACCCCCATATGTCAGTCTTTGACAATATGGCGTATGGCTTGAAAATCCGTAAGTTTTCCAAGGATGAAATCAAGCAAAGGGTCAATGCCGCCGCTGCGATCTTGGAATTGGGTGCCCTGCTGGAACGCCGTCCAGGGCAACTGTCGGGGGGCCAGCGTCAGCGTGTTGCGATGGGCCGTGCGATTGTGCGTGAACCCAAGGTGTTTCTGTTTGACGAGCCCCTGTCCAATCTGGATGCCAAGCTGCGAGTGCAGATGCGTCTGGAAATTCAGAAACTGCATCGTCGCCTGAAAACCACCAGCCTGTATGTGACTCACGATCAAATTGAAGCCATGACCTTGGCCGAGCGCATGATTGTGATGAATCAGGGCATGCCTGAGCAAATCGGGACACCCGCCGAGGTATTCGAAAAGCCTGCTTCCGTTTTTGTGGCCACTTTCATTGGCTCACCGCCCATGAACTTGTTGCCAGTAGAGGTGGATGCACAAGGTCAGATCACGCAAGACAATGGCCAGCCCGTGCAGTTTGGCCCGGAAATGGTGCCCGCTGCGGTGCGTGGCCGCAAGGTGTTCCTGGGCATACGACCAGAACACATCCAGCTGCATGTGCCCGGTGTGACTACGCAGGTGGAAATGGTAGAAATTCTGGGTTCCGAGCAGTTACTGCATCTGGGTTGTGGCGACTATCGCATCATCGTGCGCTGCCCGATTGAGCAGACTCGCGAATATCCAATTCAAATTGGCGAGGCCATCCAGATTGGCTACATGCCACCCCACCCTTTGCATTGGTTCGACCGCGATACGGGTTTGCGTATCGAGGCCTGAGCAGCCTGCCTGAAGCAAGGTGCTCCAAGGCGATACATAATAAAAAACCGGCCCGAAGGCCGGTTTTTTTACGAGCAAGAATCAGGGATTACTTGCCGTAGACGGTTTTGGAACCGTCAGCGTGCCAGCTGAAGACGTCAAATTTGAAGTCGTTCAGGTCGCCCTGCTTGTTCCAGCTGATTTGACCGATAGGCGTTTTCACGCTGTTGGCGTGCAGGTAGTCGGCCACTTTGACTGGATCGTCCTCGCCAGCGCCCTTGATGCCTTCGGCAATCGCAATCGTGGCTGCGTAAGCGGAGAGCTGGAACGCGCCGCTAGGATCGCGCTTCTTGTCCTTGAAAGCCTGGACGATGGCCTGGTTGTCCGGATCTTGCGAGAAGTCCGCAGGCAAGGTCAGCAGCATGCCTTCAACGGCTTTGCCGGCAATGGCGTTAATGTCGGGGTTACCCACGCCTTCCGGTCCCATGAAGTGGACTTTCACGCCTTGCTCGGCGGCTTGACGCAGCAGCAGGCCCATTTCAGGGTGGTAGCCACCAAAGTACACGAAGTCCACGCCGGTGGATTTCAGCTTGGTGATGACGGCGGAGTAATCGCTGTCGCCCGCGTTAATGCCTTCAAACAGGGCAACTTCGGTACCGGCTTTTTGCAGTTCGGAACGAACCGAAGCGGCAATACCTTGGCCGTAGGACTGTTTGTCGTGCAGGACGGCAACTTTCGTGGGCTTGATCTGTTCCAGGATGAACTTGGCAGCGGCTGGACCTTGCTGATCGTCGCGACCAATGGTGCGCAGGATCATTTCGTAGCCTTTGCCGTCGGTAACAGCAGGTGCTGTTGCCGATGGAGTCACCATCAACACGCCTTCGTTGTTGTAGATATCGGTGGCCGCGATGGTAGCGCCCGAACAAACGTGACCGACAACATAGTGGATCTTGTCATTCACGATACGGTTGGCTGCGACGGGACCTTGCTTGGGTTCGCAGGCATCGTCAACAGTGACCAGTTCGAGCTGTTTGCCCAGAACGCCACCGGCAGCGTTGATCTGTTCGATGGCCGTATCGACGCCTTGTTTGACCATGTCACCGTATTGGGTAACCGAGCCTGTGAAAGGACCGGCCAGTGCAATACGGATGTTGTCAGCGTGAGCAGCACCGGACAAGAGCAGACCCGTTGCCAGGCTCATGGCCGCTGCAACAGGAGTGAAACGAATTTTCATAGAAAACACCTCCGTGAATATGCAGGAAAGCATACACCGATAACAGGGCTTTATGCCTGCCTGACGCCTGAATTCAGGGTTTTCTATAGGGGGAATAGGAAAGGCCACCGTTTGGTGGCCTTTTTTTATCGCTATTTGAGGGCGATAAGATGGAAATTACTGCAGCAGGCTACGCAGCATCCATGCATTTTTCTCGTGCACGTCCAGACGCTGGGTCAACAAGTCAGCGGTAGGCTGGTCGTCGGCCGAGTCGGCACGGTCAAAAGCGGTGCGTGCAGTACGAGCCAGCGCTTCGTTACCTTTGACCAGCAGTTCGATCATGGTGGTGGCATCCGGCACGGAAGCGGGCTGGGTGATGGAGGACAGCTTCTGGAATTCGGCATAGGTACCAGGGGCGTAGTGACCCAGGGCGCGGATACGCTCGGCGATGTCATCCAGGGCTTGCCACAGTTCGGTGTACTGCGTCATGAACAGCTCATGCAGAGTCTTGAACATAGGGCCGGTGACGTTCCAGTGGAAGTTGTGTGTCATCAGGTACACGGTGTAGGAGTCGGCCAGTACCTTGGACAACTCTTTAACTACAGCAGCACGGTCTGCCGTCGAAATACCGATATCAATTTTCAGAGCGCTGCTGGCGGCGCTGGCAGGAGCAGCGGGTTTGGCGGCGGCAACAGGCTTGGTCGCGGCAGGCTTGCGAGCAGCGGCTGGTTTGGCAGCTGGCTTGGCCGCAGGTTTAGCGGCCGCCTTGGCGGGAGCTTTGGCTGCGGTGGCAGGCTTTTTGGCGACGGCCTTTTTAGCGGTCACTTTTTTGGCGGGGGCCTTGGCGGCTGCCGGTTTTGGTTCAGCCTTTACATCGGCTGCAACTGCGACCTTGGTATCAGTGTTCGGGGCTTCTTCGGCCTTGCTGACCTTGGCGGTTTTACTGACTGCTTTCACGGCTTTTGCCATAGTGGACTCCTGTTGAACAGAGGGCTAAATAGGTACTGAAGCAGAATAACACGCAGTAGGTGTGCGATTTACGCTAGTTCAGGATACGGGAAATTGCTGTTGTATTCGACTTTTAAGTAGTTGACCCCAGCCAAGCCACTTTCCATGATCCCACGGGTCAAGGCGTCAATGGCCGACGTACGTGGAAAACTTTTGCGCCAGACCAAGGCAATGCGACGATCTGGAATGGGTTTTTTGAAGGGGACATAGGCCAGCAGTTCGTTGGCCTGGCCGGGGGCTGTCAGAGAGCTGGCAGGCAGGACAGTCAGACCGATGCCGGTGGCCACCATATGACGGATGGTTTCCAGTGAAGAGCCTTCAAAGGTGCGCTGTATGCCTTCACTGGACGCTGAAAAGCGCGATAGCTCCGGGCAAACATCCAGCACCTGGTCGCGGAAACAATGGCCGGCACCCAGCAGCAGCATGGTCTGATCTTTCAGCTGTTCGGGATCAATTTCCTTGCGCTTGGCCCAGGCGTGTTCATGGGGCATGGCCACCACAAAAGGCTCGTCGTACAGCTCGCGGATAACCAAGCCTGTTTCAGGCAAAGGCAGGGCCACAATGGCGCAATCAATCTCACCTTGGCGCAGCAATTCCAGCAGACGCACGGTAAAGTTTTCTTGCAATAAAAGTGGCATTTGCGGGGTCAGCTCAATCTGCTTGGGAACGAGCTTGGGCAGCAGGTACGGTGCCACGGTGTAAATAATGCCAACGCGCAAAGGGCCAGCCAAAGGATCGTGGCCCTGGCGGGCAATCTCGCGCAGGTTGGCGCCCTCTTCCAGCACTTTCTGTGCCTGGGTGACGATGCGCAGCCCAATGGGGGTAATAGCCACCTCGGGCCCGCCACGCTCGAAGATGACCACGCCTAATTCGTCTTCCAACTTCTTGATGGCCACCGACAGCGTCGGTTGGCTCACAAAGCAGGCTTCGGCAGCACGTCCAAAATGACGCTCGCGTGCTACGGCAACGATGTATTTCAGCTCGGTCAATGTCATGACAATTCCTTGTGCAAAACAGCATTAAGACCTTGGGTTAACTACGGAGTAATTCTTCCCGGCCCTTCATCCAGCGCTGTAAATGGTGGTGAGCGTGGTCTGGATAATCACGGCGAAAGGTGCTGGCCAATGTTTGGGCCTGCTCGATCAAATCTTCATCGGACTCCAGGCTGGCAAAACGCAAGCCTGCCTGCCCGGATTGGCGCATGCCCATGAACTCGCCCGGGCCGCGTTGTTCCAGGTCGCGGCGGGCAATTTCAAAGCCATCGGTGGTTTCATACATGGCGCGCAAACGCAGGCGGGCAATGGCCGACAACGGTGCCTGGTAAAGCAAGACGCAAACGGATTGAATCTGTCCCCGCCCTACCCGGCCGCGTAGTTGGTGCAGTTGGGCCAGGCCGAAGCGCTCGGCGTGTTCAATAATCATTAAAGAAGCATTGGGTACGTCTACACCGACTTCAATCACGGTGGTTGCGACCAGCACGTCCAGATTGCCGCTACGGAACGCTTCCATGACGTCCGCTTTTTCCGTTGAGGACAAGCGGCCATGAATCAGGCCTACCCGCAAGGGGGCCAAGGCTTGTTCCAGAGCCGCATGGGTATCGACGGCGGTTTGCAATTGCAGGGCTTCACTTTCCTCGACCAAGGGGCAGACCCAATAGGCTTGTCTACCTTGGGCAACTTCAGCCCGGACGCGCGCCATGATTTCATCACGGCGATTATCGGCGGCCAGCTTGGTAATGATGGGACTGCGGCCTGGGGGCAACTCGTCGATCGCGGAAACATCCAGATCGGCAAAAAAAGCCATGGCCAAGGTACGTGGGATGGGCGTGGCACTCATATTGAGTTGATGCGGCAAGTAGGCTTGCCCTTTCTTGTCCTGCGCATCCCCTTTGCGGTTCAGTTCCAGACGCTGGCCAACACCAAAGCGGTGTTGTTCATCCAGAATCACCAAGCCCAATTGCTGGAACTGCACATTGTCCTGAATCAGGGCCTGGGTGCCGATGGCCAGTCTGGCTTGTCCGGAGCTGATGGCCTCATAAGCCAGACGTTTAGCTTTGACGCCCAAGCTGCCGCTTAACCAGGCCAGTTCGACGCCTAAAGGCTCCAGCCAGGCGCGCATTTTCAGATAGTGCTGCTCGGCCAGAATTTCAGTCGGTGCCATCAAGGCCACCTGAAAACCGCTGGCAATGGCTTGCACGGCGGCAATGGCCGACACAATGGTTTTGCCGCTGCCTACATCTCCCTGCAACAGCCGGTGCATGGGATACGAACGCTTCATGTCCGCGCTGATTTCCTTGACGCAGCGTTTCTGAGCGGCCGTTAACTTGAAGGGCAACGAAGCCAGCAAGGCTTTAGCCAGGTCACTATTGCCTTCACGCATAGGCTTGGCACGTTGAGCCTGACGCGCAGCACGAGCCTGCGCCAGGGACAATTGCTGCGCTAGCAATTCATCAAACTTGATGCGGCTCCAGGCCGGATGGCCGTGTTCGAACAAATCGTCGTAGCTGAGCTCGGGCGGTGGGTAATGCAACAGCCGGATAGCCTCGTTAAACGGCATCAGGCCATATTCGCTACGAACTTCTTCAGGCAGGGTGTCGCGCAGGTCTGCATTATTGAGCGCATCGGCAATGGCTTTGCGCAGCTGTACCTGGCTCAAGCCATCAGTCGTGGGGTAAACAGGGGTCAAGGCGCGGGCCAGGGGTTGGCCGGCTTTGGTGACTTTGGGGTGCACCATTTCCAGGCCATGAAAGCCCTGGCGCACTTCGCCGCGTACTCGCAGGGGCAAATCCCCTTGCAGCTGCTTGAGCTGGCTGGGATAAAAGTGCAGCCAGCGCAAGGCCAGCTCGCCACTTTCGTCGGCAATACGGGCATGGAGCTGCGCACGGGGACGAGCCTGAACATCCGTACTAAGAATACGCCCTTCAATTTGCGCCATCTTGCCAGGGTAGAGATGGGCGATGGGCTCGACCTGAGTCTCGTCCTCGTAGCGCAAAGGAAGATGGACCACGAAGTCGGCAGGCTCTCGTAGGCCGAGCTTTTCAAACTTCTGGTCCAGACTGAGCGCCTTGCGCGGCGCAGCCCGTTTGGCCTGAGGCGCAGGCCGACCTGCGGTCATGGCAATACGTCTTTAGAAATTGAGGATAGCCTCGACCTCGAACTGAGCGCCTTTGGGCAAGCTGGCCACACCGATGGTGGAGCGTGCGGGGAAAGGCTGGGGAATCAGTTCGGCCATGATGGCGTTGGCGCTGGCAAAACGGGACAGATCTGTCAAAAACAAAGTCAGTTTGACGATGTCGCTCAGGTTGGCGCCAGCTTCTTTGACCACAGCTTCCAGGTTGGCAAATGCCTGACGTACCTGACCTTCAAAATTTTCAGATACCAGTTCGCCTGTGGCAGGCTCCAGACCGATTTGGCCAGACAGAAATACTGTCTTGCCGCCCGAAGCAATAATGGCCTGAGAGTATGGGCCTACGGCAGCCGGAGCGGCATCGGTGAAGACAACTTGCTTAGTCATAAGAAACCTCTGATGAGTGTTGTACTATCAGAGTTTAAGCGCCTATAGCTAAAATTAACAGATCTTGGCGTGATTATTTTTCCACGAAGGCGCGTTCAATCACGTAGTCACCGGGTTGACCTACACCGGGCGACACTTCAAAACCGCGTTTATCGAGCATGGCGCTGATATCGGCCAGCATGGCGGGGCTGCCGCACAACATGGCGCGATCCTGAGCGGGATCCAGTTGAGGAATGCCCAGGTCTTCGCACAGCTTGCCGGTCTCGATCAGGTCGGTAATGCGGCCGGTATTGCGGAACTCTTCGCGGGTGACAGTGGGGTAATACAGCAGTTTTTCGCGTACCACTTCACCAAAGTATTCGTTCTGCGGCAATTCATTCTGGATGAAATCCGAGTACGCCAGTTCGCTGACAAAACGCACGCCATGAACCAGTACCACCTTTTCAAAACGCTCGTAGGTGTCGGGGTCCTTGATGATGCTCATGAACGGAGCCAGACCGGTGCCAGTGCCAAACAGGAACAGGTTGCGGCCTGCGCGCAGGTCGTCAATTACCAGCGTACCAACGGGTTTGCGGCTGACCAGAATGGTGTCGCCTTCTTTCAGGTGTTGCAGGCGCGAGGTCAATGGACCGTCCTGTACCTTGATGCTGAGAAACTCCAGATTTTCTTCGTAGTTGGCGCTGGCGATACTGTAAGCGCGCATCAGCGGCTTGCCATCGACTTCCAGACCGATCATTACAAAGTGCCCATTATGAAAACGCAGGGCGGCGTCGCGGGTGGTGGTAAATGAGAACAGGGTGTCGTTCCAGTGGTGGACGCTGAGCACTTGTTCGGTATTGAAAGCTGCCATGTTAGTTGTCGTATAGAGGGGCAACATTGCCCGGATCAGTAAGCAAATATTTGTCCATTGTACCGAGTTCCCCAGGTAAATCCATGCTCATTCAGCAATACGATTTGATCGCAATCAGGACTTACCATTAAGTTCCATGAGCCGCCATTCTCCTGCTTTGGCACAGACAGTACGGCGATTTCCAGCCTGGAAACGGGCCTACATTCAAATAGCTCTTGCCTAGTTCCTGCATACGTTTGATAATCATTCACATTTTCTGGCTTACAGCCGATTTTTACGCTATTTACGCCTGTTTTGGAGTGTTGATAATGCGCTTTACTCTTCGTAGCCGTGCCCTGACCCAAGCTTTGCTTCTGTCCGCTATGGGCACTATGTCGATGGCGGCTTTTGCTTCTGGCGAAGTCAACCTCTACACCACTCGCGAACCTGGCCTGATTACTCCCCTGCTGGAAACCTTCAGCAAAGACACAGGCGTGAAGGTCAATACCGTGTTTGTGAAAGATGGCCTGATCGAGCGCGTGAAAACCGAAGGCGACAAGTCCCCTGCCGACATTCTGATGACGGTGGACATCGGTAATCTGCTGGATCTGGTGGAAGCCGGAATTACTCAGCCCGTTGAGTCCGCCACTCTGGACGGCGCCATTCCCGCCAATTTGCGCGGTGCCGACAAACAGTGGTACTCCCTGTCCTTGCGCGATCGCGTGGCCTATGTGGCTAAAGACGTGGATGTAAAGAGCATTCACTACGAAGATTTCGCCGATCCTAAATGGAAAGGCAAGGTGTGTATTCGCTCCGGCCAGCACCCCTATAACACAGCCTTGGTGGCTGCCATGATTGCGCATAATGGTGCAGAAGCGACGGAACAATGGCTGCGTGGCGTGAAAGACAACCTGGGCCGCAAGGCTGCCGGTGGTGACCGTGACGTAGCGCGCGACATTCTGGGCGGCATTTGTGATGTGGGTATTGCCAACGCCTACTACGTGGGCCGCATGAAAAACGCCGAGCCTGGTAGCGATGCCTACAAATGGGGCGAAGCCATCAATGTGGTGCGTCCAACCTTTGCTGATACCAAGGGCGGTGGCACACACGTGAATATTTCCGGTGCCGCTGTGGCCAAGCACGCTCCTAATAAGGACAACGCTGTCAAACTGCTGGAGTACCTGGTTTCCGAGAAAGCCCAGAGCCTGTATGCCAAGGCCAACTACGAATACCCCGTGCGCGCCGGTGTTGAGCTGGACCCCGTGGTGGCCAGCTTCGGCCCCATGACGATTGATCCTTTGCCATTGACTGAAATCGCCAAACATCGCAAACAAGCCAGCGAGCTGGTAGATAAAGTTGGCTTCGACAACTAAAATCGCCCTACTCTTTTTCTACGACCGCCAGCTTTGAGAAATCAGAGCGGCGGTCGTCGCGCATTTAAGCGCCTGTAATACCTAGCCTTTCATAATGCCCTTTTTTCGTCGTCTGCCCTCTTGGTCCCTGGCTGCCGCTGTGATTGCCCTGATCGTGGCAGCGCCTGTGATTACCCTGCTGACCCACGCCTTAGGCGGTTCGACTGAGCACTGGTCGCATTTGTTCCAGTTCGTTCTGCCTCAAGCCATGAGCAATACCTTGCTGCTGCTCCTGGGAGTCGGCGTGGTGGTGAGCTGTCTGGGAGTGGGGTCGGCCTGGCTGATTACCGCCTACGAGTTTCCCGGGCGACGGGTCTTGCAATGGGCTTTGTTGCTGCCGCTGGCAGTGCCGACCTATATCGTGGCCTTTGCGTATCTGGATTTGCTGCATCCGATTGGCCCGATTCAGTCTGCCATTCGCTACGTCTTGGGCTATAGCAGCCCGCGTGAATTCCGTTTGCCAGATCTGCGCTCCTTGGGTGGCGCAATTTTTCTGCTGGGTTCGGTGCTCTACCCCTATGTATACCTGAGCACGCGCGCCATGTTTGCGACACAATCGGCCAGCTTGCTGGAGGCTGCCCGCATTATGGGTGAATCGGGCCGTAGCGTATTTTTCCGGGTCGTGTTGCCTATGGCCCGCCCCGCGATTGCAGTGGGTGTCAGCCTGGCTTTGCTGGAAACCCTGAACGATATTGGTGCTTCCGAGTTTCTGGGCGTGCAGACCCTGACGGTGTCTATTTACACCACCTGGGTGACGCGCTCGGATTTGGCGGGTGCCGCGCAAATTGCTGTTTCCATGCTCTGTCTGGTGGCGGCGTTGATCAGCATCGAGCGTTATGGTCGCCGCCGCCAAGCCTATTCCAGTAATCAGCGTTCCGAACCCATTCGACCTACCCGGTTGAAAGGCTCCGCTGCCTGTATCGCCATTGCTTTGGGTGTAGCGCCCGTGCTGGTGGGCTTTGTGGCCCCATCCCTGTATTTGTTGAATGAGACCATCAAGCATGTGAGCTTGGCGGGCGGTGTGTCGGCGCAATTGCTGAGCAGCGCCTGGAACACCTTGTATATCGCAGCGCTGGCCACTATCGCGACCCTATCTTGTGGCTTGGTCGTCGCCTGGGCTGCTCGGGCAGTACGTTCGGGACGCAAACCGCGTCTGGCCCGTTTTCTGGCAGGTGTCAGCAGTCTGGGATACGCCATTCCGGGAACCGTATTGGCGATTGGGCTGTTGACGCCCCTCGTCATGTTTGACTCTTTCTACAATCAAGTCATGTCCTGGTTTGGTGTTTCGGCGACGGGTTTGTTGTTGATGGGTTCAACGCTGGCTTTGGTGTTGGCCTATACCCTACGCTTTCTGGCGATCTCGGTTGGCGGTATTGAAGCCGGGCTGGCTCGAATCCCGGCATCGCTGGAGCAGGCTTCCCGTTTATTGGGTGAAACCCCGGTGGGGACGCTGAAACGTGTGCACTTGCCCTTGCTGCGCCCCGCCATGGGCGCGGCTGCTTTGCTGATTTTTGTTGATGCCATGAAGGAGCTGCCTGCGACCTTGTTGCTGCGTCCGATGAATTTCGAGACCCTGGCAACCTGGCTGTATGCGGAAGCGGCTCGTGGGACTTATGAGGAAGGCGCGGTTGCCGCCTTGGCCATTGTGCTGGCCGGTTTGATCCCCGTTATTTTATTGGCACGTACTCAATTGATGGCCTCTGGCCCACGCGCATCATGAACGATTTTCTGGATTTGCAGGCGATTACTCTGTCCTACGAAACGTCTGAAGGTTTTCGGCCGGTTGTTGACCAGCTCAGCCTGCATTTGCCCCAAGGGGAAATCGGCTGTCTGCTGGGGGCCTCGGGCTGTGGCAAGACCACGGTCTTGCGGGCCATTGCCGGTTTCGAGCCTTTGCGTGCCGGACATATTCTGTTGAATGGCCATGTCTTGTCGGCTGTGTCTCAGCAAGTGCCGCCGGAAGACCGCCATGTGGGTATGATGTTCCAGGATTACGCCCTCTTTCCTCACCTGACGGTAGAAAAAAACGTGGCCTTTGGTCTGCGCAAATGGGATAAAGCCCAGCGTCAGGCCCGAGTACTGGAAATGCTGGAACTGGTCGATCTGTCCCGTTTGGCGCAGCGCTATCCGCATGAATTGTCGGGCGGCCAGCAGCAGCGCGTGGCTTTGGCACGCGCCTTGGCTCCCAAACCCTCTCTGCTGTTGCTGGATGAACCGTTTTCCAATCTGGATGTGGATACCCGCGAGCGCTTGGCGTTTGAGGTGCGCGACATTCTGAAAAGCGCAGGCATTACCGCGATTCTGGTCACCCACAATCAGGCTGAAGCCTTTGCGATTGCCGATCGTATTGGTGTGATGCAGGCTGGCAAGATCATCCAGTGGGATACGCCTTACAGCCTGCACCATCGTCCTGTGAATGACTTTGTGGCGGACTTCATCCGCCGCGAAGCCATCATGGCGCAACGGGCCCAGGCCTTTTTGCGTGGCGAGCCTGCGTAGTAGTTGCAAGTACGGCAGCTCTAGTGTGCCCCATGCTGCCATATTGGACTGGTAGCTCTCGCTTTCTTCCGGGTGGACGGTGAACTGAGTGTCCTCTAAGCGCTGATGATGGATGGCTTGATCAGCATCCAGACCGCCATCGCTACCATCATCAGGTTTTCAGTCAGAGAGACAAAGCCCAAGGGCACCTTGCTGTCGCCACCTACGCAGGCGCATTTCAGTTCGCGCTTGTCGATATAGACCGCCTTGAACACTGACCAGGCACCGATGCTGCCAATAAATAAGGCGATGGGCACAGACAGCCACACTAGGGCACCGGCCAGCATCAACACGCCGGCCACTGCTTCTCCAAAGGGGTACAGATAGGCGTAGCGCACCCATCGTTGGGCCAGCAAGTCGTAGTTCAGGAACATGGTGGCAAAGCCGTCCACATCTTTGAGCTTCTGCACGGCCAGCAAACACATGGCAATGGCAATAAACCATTCCAGCGCCTGGAGCAGGACAATCTGTCCGAATGCCGCCCAAGAAACAGCTAGCGCCATCAAGCCAGCCATCACAAACAAGGCGATCACGGGCGTGTAGCTGACGGCATCCTTGTCCTTGACCTTCCCACCGAAATACTCGACCAGTTCGTCATAGCCCCCTATCCGTTTTCCATTGATAAAGGTCTGGGGGGTTGTGCTGACTTGATGCTTGGCCTTGAAAGCGTCAATCTCTTCGCGATTCCTGAGCCAGTGATCGTCCAGCTCGTAGCCTTTACGTTTGAGCAGTGCGCGTGCCTTAAGTCCGAAGGGACAGATATGTTCTGCCGTCACCATGCGGTAAAGCGCGGCGCGTTTGGCGGTGTGTGTAGCCATATGCGACTCCTTTGACGTGATGCTGTTTGTCGGAAGCCCTCCCCTGACCGCTCATGCAAGCGTTTATCTGACACCCTAAACCAGGTGTCAGGAAGTGTGAGTAAGCAGGTGTAGTGATTTAGTAGTGTTAGTGATCGATTGTTTTTGCCTGATCGTAAGGTCTCAGGGGCTGGGTGGCAGCACATCGCATGAAAATGGGCAGAACAAGGGCAACAAACGCTGTCAGGAGCAGCAAGACATGAAGGTCTGGCACGGATATATCCAGAGTGCGGAGCAGTAGGGACGGAATAGCCAGAGCAATAAAGCTGCCGATGTGGTTGCCTGTGGTTTGCAAAGCCATGAAGCGGCCCCGCTGAGCTTGAGTGGGGTAGCTGGTACTGCGGGCGCTGGCGCAGACTAGACGGGTGTAGCTGCCCGTCATGAACAGGATCATGAATACGTGAGCTGTTCCCCGCCCCAGGGCCAGCATGATCAAGGACAAGAGCAAGATCAATGTGCCCAGATCAGAGATACGGGTCTCGCCCCATTTTTTGATGCCCGTAGCGGACAGGCGGGAGGCGATCAAGGCGGCGACACCGCCTAACATGAAGACCACAGGCATTTGCTGTGCTTGAGTGTCGTAACGCAGCGCCAAAATGGGGATCAGGACCGGGATCAGTAATAGTGAGCCTGCCTGCGCAATAGCCGGCAGGCTTAGCCAGCGCCAGGCCTCTTTACCTAGAGCCAGTGGTGAGGGTTGCGCTGCAACGAAAGGGTTGGAAGGCAGATAGCGATGAGCAATTGCGACGGCAAGCAGGCAGAGCACGGCCAGAGTCATCAAGGCGATACGCCAGCCCAGTTCTACGGCGATGAACAAGGTGACGGGCATTCCGGCGATACTGACCAAGGCAAAGGCGCTGACCACAATGGCAATCGCGTCGGTACGCTGCTCGGCATTCATGCCATGCAGCAGTAAAGTCGTTGCGGCGCTCATCAAAAAACCACCTAGCAAACCAGCTCCCAGACGCAGCAAGATAAATAGCCCGAATTCGGAGCTGATGGCCCCCAAAGCGGTTAATACGGCCAAGAGAATCAGTGCCAGGAGCAGTAAAGGCTTTAGTGCCGCGCGGTGCATCCAGCGTGCAGCCAGGACGCCCGATAAAGCGGCGCCGCCCATATAGGCGGAAGCGGCATAGCCGGCGTAGGTGGCAGGAACATCAAAGTCCACTGCCATCCAGACAAACAAAGGCGTCAAGGCCATGAATTCCAGAGCATGAACAAACTGGATAAAAGACACGGCACGGGCACGCAGCCGGGGACGAAACACTTCAGAATCAGACATGATGATACGCATAAAGAAAGAGGCCTCTAGCCTAATTCTTCGCGGTTTTGATATGTAGTCTCTATAATTCGAATATTAAATTATCAAAACCGGGATAATTCCATGGCTCCTCAGCTGAATTTGAATGCCTTGCGGGTTTTTATCCAGGTAGCCGAAAGTGGCAGTTTTACGGCTGCAGCTCAGGTGCTGGATTTGCCGACCTCCAATGTCAGCCGTTATGTGGCGCAACTGGAGCGGCAGATTGGTCAGCGCTTGCTGGAGCGCAGTTCCCGGCAACTGCGTTTGACCAGTGTGGGCCAGGGCTTGTTTGATACCGTTCAGCCCTGGTGGGGAGCCTTAAAGCAGGCTGAACAGGATTTGCTGGATCAACGCACCCGTTTGTCGGGACGCTTGCGGATTTGTATTCCATCCGAGGTGGGGCCGTTTCTATTGGCGGGTGTCCTGGCAGATTTTGCGGCCCAGCATCCGGATCTGGAACTGCATTGTCAAACCAACCTGGAAGGCCCTGGTGTGCTGGCGCAGGATTTTGACCTGGCCTTATTGATGTGTCGGGGTGCTCTGCCAGACAGCAGTCTGGTGGTGCAGGAATTGTGTTCTTTTGATTGCCAGGTCGTGGCGGCACCTGCCTTGATCGAGCAATACGGTATGCCCAGCAGCCTGGAAGAGTTGGAACAGTTGCCCTGCATTACGACCGATACGGCTTTGGATGGCCAAGCCTGGCAGTTTGTCTTGCCCGATGGTCGCTTTCAAATTTTGAACGTCCCCAGCCGCTTTCGTGTGAATAGCGGTTTGCTGGCGGGAGCTGGCGCCGTCAAAGGGCTGGGTTTTGCGATTCTGGTGCGGCAGGGATGTGAGAAAGAAATCGCCCAAGGGCGTCTGATTGCCGTTCCCCTGCCCTTGCCGCCTGCCCCTTTGCGTCTGGTACTGGCGTATACGCATCGACGACACTTGTCGAACTCGGCACGTGCCTTGATTGAGTATCTGAAGGCCCAAGCTGATATCGGCACCTTGCCTGGATTAAACACCCATTAACTTGGGGGCCTTGTAGGGTTTGAGCTTGAGTCGTCGTTGCAGCAACCGACGCTATATCAAGCAATGACGGCTGCTTTGACCATATCAATATGAGGAATGCCGTCCTCGTCGTAGATCTGGCCCACAGGCTCAAAACCTAAAGAGCCGTAGAACTTCTGCAAATGCGCCTGTGCGCCAATGCGTATGCCTGCGCCAGGATAGTGGGCTTCCGTAAAGCGGATCGCTTCAGCCACTAGCGCGTAGCCGATTTTCAGGCTACGGAACTTGGCCAAGGTCAGGACACGGCCAATGGAAGGCTCATCATATTTCAAGCCCGGTTCGACAACGCGAGCATAAGCAGCCAGCTCGCCGTCCTTGAGCACGGACAAATGCCAGGAATCCAGGTCCAGGCCGTCCACGTCTTGGTAGGCACACTCCTGCTCCACCACAAACACCGCCTCGCGAGCCTGGATGATTGTGTACATTTCCCGCGTGGACAGATCGTCCAACCGTTTCCATTGAAAAACCAGGTCCATCTTTACTTCCATGACGATAAGGTTTGGGTGACTGCGTATGGTAATCGTCCGAGGGCAGAATAAAAAGAGCGGCCCGAAAGCCGCTCTTTTTGATCGTACTGGCCAAAACCAGTGCCTTCGATCTTACAGGCTGTAGTACATGTCGAATTCGACCGGGTGCGGAACCATACGCAGACGGGTGATTTCGGCTTGTTTCAGCTCGATGAAGGCGTCCAGCATTTCATTGCTGAACACACCGCCACGGGTCAGGAATTCGCGATCTTTGTCCAGGGACTCGATCGCCTGTTCCAGCGACACGCAAACGGTTGGGATTTTTGCATCTTCTTCGGGTGGCAGATCGTACAAGTTCTTGTCGGCTGCATCGCCGGGGTGAATCTTGTTCTGCACACCGTCCAGACCGGCCATCATCAGGGCCGAGAAGGCCAGGTATGGGTTGGCCATTGGATCGGGGAAGCGGGCTTCCACACGACGCGCCTTGGGGTTGCTGACGTAAGGAATGCGGATCGAGGCCGAGCGGTTACGGGCGGAGTACGCCAGTTTCACTGGGGCTTCAAAGTGCGGAACCAGACGCTTGTAGGAGTTGGTCGTGGGGTTGGTGATGGCGTTCAGGGCACGGGCGTGCTTGATGATGCCGCCAATGTAGAACAGCGCGAACTCGGACAGACCAGCGTACTCGTTACCGGCAAACAGGTTCTGGCCGTCTTTCCAGATGGACTGGTGCACGTGCATGCCGGAACCGTTGTCGCCGACCACGGGCTTGGGCATGAATGTCGCCGTTTTGCCATAAACGTGAGCCACGTTATGGATGGTGTACTTCATGATCTGGTTCCAGTCCGCACGCTCGACCAGAGTCGAGAAGCGCGTACCGATTTCCAGCTGGCCGGGAGCGGCCACTTCGTGGTGGTGGATTTCAACAGGAACGCCCTGCTGTTCCAGCAGCAAACACATTTCAGCGCGCAGATCGGCAAAGGAGTCTGTAGGCGAAACAGGAACGTAGCCGCCTTTGACGCCAGGACGGTGACCCAGGTTATTGCCATTGAGTTCCAGACCACGCGACCAGGGAGCTTCTTCAGAGCGAATCTTCACGAAGCTGCCCGACATGTCGTCGTTCCAGGTAATACCGTCGAACACGAAGAATTCCGGCTCGGGACCAAAGTACGCGGTATCGCCCAAACCGCTGGAGCGCAGGTAGGCTTCAGCACGCTTGGCCAGCGAACGTGGGTCGCGGTCGTAACCTTTCAGATCGGAAGGCTCGACCACATCGCAGGTCAGAATCAGGGTGGGCTCTTCACGGAACGGGTCCATACGGGCGGTTTTGGCGTCCGGGATGAGCAACATGTCCGAGGCTTCGATTCCTTTCCAGCCAGGCAAGGAAGAGCCGTCAAAGGCGACACCAGACTCAAAGCGATCCTCGTCCACCGCGTGTGCGGGGGTGGTCAAGTGGTGCTCACGGCCCAGGGTATCGGTAAAGCGGAAATCGACAAACGTGATTTCGCGTTCGGCGATGATCTTCAGAACATCTTCGGGGGAGGACATGGTTACTCCAGCGTCAATGACGTTAACAAAAAGTGAGGAGGAGTGGCGCGGATCATTGTGTAACCCACTACGGCAGGTCTTAATTACGTTTATCGGGATTGCCGCTGAATCTGATCCAAACAGCGCAATACCGATAAAGTAGTTATGGCATAGGACTTACCAGAAATTAATTGTAGAGCAATTGTGCAGATGCACAATAAAAAATGTCTTAAATAAACAATTAAATGTCAGGAACCTTCATCAGGAAGGAATGCTTCCTGTAAATCATTTAAGAATCGCCAGCCTAAATCGGTGGTTCGAATACGAACCGGATCGGAAGCCAGCAAACCTTTCTCGATATTGCGCTTGATCACGGGCAGGATGTTCGCAAGGGGCACACCCGTGCGTTCCTGGAAGTACTGGGCGGGTACGCCCTCTTTCAGGCGCAACACGTTCAGCATGAACTCAAAGGGCAAGTCTTTGGGTGTGACACGGGCATTGTGCGCATAGTGGCTGCCGTCGCGCTTGATGGCGTTCTGCATCCATTGCGCCGGGCTGCGGGTGGTAGCAGTACGGATAATGCGGTCGTGAAAGGACAGCTTGCCGTGGGCTCCCGGGCCTATGCCGATATAGTCGCCAAATTCCCAGTAATTCAGATTGTGGCGGCTATGGCCACCGCGCTTGCTGTAGGCCGAGATCTCGTACTGGTTCCAGCCGCGGCTGGCGGTCAGCTCGATCAGGCGGTCCTGCATGGCGGCGCTGTCGTCGTCATTGGGCAAGACCGGCGGGTATTTCGCGAAGACGGTATTGGGTTCCAAGGTCAAATGGTAGAGCGACAAGTGCTCGGTCTCATAAGACATGGCCTGCAAAATGTCCTGCTCGGATTGCGCTGGGGTCTGGCCCGGCAAGGCGTACATGACGTCCAGGTTCACGCGGTCCACGGCTTTCATGGCGGCTTCAATAGCCTGTCGTGCTTGCTGGCTGTCATGAATGCGGCCCAGCGCTTTCAGGGCCTCATCGTTAAAGCTCTGAATGCCCAAAGAAATCCGGTTCACGCCACTGTGTGCAAAATCCATGAAGCGCGAGGCTTCGGAAGCTCCAGGATTGGCTTCCAGCGTAATTTCTGCGTCGGGCAGCAAGTTCAGGTGGGAACGCAGCAAGGCCAGCATACGGTCCAGCGCCTGGGCTGACAGCAGACTGGGCGTGCCACCACCGATAAATACGGAAATTACCTGTCTGCCCCAGACTAGCGGCAGGGTTTGTTCCAGATCGGCCTGCAAAGCGTCCAGATACTCGTTTTCGGGCAGTTCAGCGGGTGCTTCGTGTGAGTTGAAGTCACAGTATGGACATTTGCGCACGCACCAGGGCACGTGCACGTAGACGGACAAGGGCGGCAGGCTGGGCAGCAAGGTGGCCGGGCCGGAGCCAGGCCGGATGCGTACCTCAGGAGAGAAAACAGTCATGGTGTTACTCGGCGGCCAGACGGGCCAACAAGGCTTGCATGGCTTGCGCCCGGTGGCTGTATTTGTTCTTCACTTCAGGAGAGAGCTGCGCCGCAGTTTGCTTGAGCTCTGGCAGATAAAAGTGAGGATCATAGCCAAAGCCGTGCTCGCCAGCGGGTTGATCCTGAATCTCCCCTTCCCAGACGCCTTCAATCACGATAGGCCGTGGGTCCTGGGCATGGCGCACATACACCAGAACAGCCACATAACAGGCGCGACGGTCGCTTTGTCCTTGCAGACGCTGGACCAGCAAGGCGTTATTGGCTGCATCGGACTTTTCACCGCCCAGTTCGCGAGCGGCAAAACGGGCGGAATATACGCCGGGGGCTTCGTCCAGGGCGCGCACACAGAGGCCGGAGTCATCGGCCAAGGCGGGCAAGCCGCTTAATTGGCTGGCATGACGGGCCTTGGCCAGCGCATTCTCGATAAAAGTGGCAAAGGGTTCCTCGGCCTCGGGAATGTTCAATTGGCCTTGAGGAACCATGCTGATACCGGCCTGAGCCAGGATGGCGGAAAACTCCTTGAGTTTGCCGGCATTGTTGGAGGCCAGGACGACACGCTTGGATTCAGTGTTCATAAGTCGCAGCAGGCGGCAAAGCGCCCTGTTCAGTAAAAATGGCAAGGCGCCGTGCCAGGCAGTGTGTGCTGCATGGGACGGCGTCCCAATAGCGGTTTGTCTCGCTACCTGGCAGTGTCGCGCAGGGAGCAGGACAGACCCATTTCATCGCGATCAGCCCTGCAAGGCTTGTTTCTGGGCTTGCATCAGCTCGGCAATGCCCTGCTCGGCCAGATCCAGCAAGCGGTTCAAGGTGGGGCGTGCAAAGGTCTGGCCTTCGGCGGTGCCCTGCACTTCCACCAGATTGCCGCTGCCTGTCATGACGATATTCATGTCCACGCCGCAGGCGGAGTCTTCCAGGTAGTCCAGGTCCAGGACGGGGTTGGATTCGAACACGCCGACCGAGACGGCCGCCAGTTGATCCAGAATGGGCGAGGCTTGCAGCTTGCCCTGCTCTTGCAGGCTGCGTACGGCCAGGCTGGCTGCGACCCAGGCCCCAGTGATGCTGGCGCAGCGGGTGCCGCCGTCGGCTTGCAGAACATCACAGTCAATGTGAATGGTGCGCTCGCCCAGGGCTTTCAGATCAAAGACAGCGCGCAGGCTGCGGCCGATCAGACGCTGGATTTCCTGGGTACGGCCATTTTGCTTGCCACGGGCCGCTTCACGGTCCGAGCGCGTGTGCGTGGAGCGAGGCAGCATGCCGTATTCCGCCGTTACCCAGCCCTGCTCCTTGCCTTTCAGAAAGGGAGGGACTTTGTCGAGCACGCTGGCATTGCACAGAACATGGGTTTCACCCAGACGGATCAGTACCGAGCCTTCGGCGTGACGGGTAAAACCGGTCACCAGTTCGATAGGACGGCATTGTGCAGCAGATCGACCCGAGGGACGTGCAATCGTAGCGTTTTCAGACAAGGCTAGGCTCCGGACAGAATTCAAAACGCCTATTGTACGCCTTGCGGGACGGGCCGTAGCGCAACACCCATGTCCATCCACTTATCGGCCTGGCAGGTGAAAAGCAGGATCTGATGGCGTTGGGCGGCGTCGTGAATAATGCGCTTCATGGCCCCCAGGCGATCGTTGTCGCTGTGGACCAGCACGTCATCCAGAATCAGCAAGGTGGGACGGCCTGCCTGTTGCAGCAAATCTGCATAGGCAAGACGGGCGATCAGGCCGATTTGCTCGCGTGCACCAAAGCTCAAGCCGTCAATGTCGTCGGCCAGCCCTTGTCCGCTATCGCGTTGCAGCCAGCGTGGGGCTAGGTACTCGTCCAGTTCCACCCGTGCCTTGCCCAAAAGCAGACGCAGATAGTGGTTGATGTGCTTTTGCAAAGGCTCGTGCAATTGCTGGGTCAAGGCATTGCGCTGCTCTCGCAGGACAGACAGCAACAGGCGCAAGGCCGCGACACGGCGCTCGTAGGTGGCGCAACGGCGCTGGCAGTCGTGCAGACGTAGCGAGGTCTGGTCGATCTGCTCTTCCAGGCCTTGAGCACCATGGGTCTCCAGCTTGGTTTGGACCAATTGCGCGGCCAGTCGGGCCTCGTTATAGCTTTGCTCCTGCTGTTGAGCGCTGCGCTCCAGACGTTGCAGGTCCTGCTCCAGAACCGAGACGGGCAAGGCGGCCAGCTCGGCTTCCAGAGCTTTTTGATCGGCCAGTTGCTGCTCGCGTTGCAAGCGCAGTTGTCCCCATTGCTGCTCGCGCTCCTGCTGCGCTTGCTGGCGTTGCGGGTCAGCCCATTGCTGTTCCAGGCTGTGAGCTTCAGCCTGGGCCTGCTCCAGACGAGCCTGGGTGCGGGCAAGGGCTTCGCGGGCATCATGCCAGTCGCTTTCCAGTGCGCGGTACTGCTGCTCGGCCATGGAGGCGGCTTGGGCGATACGGCCCAGTTCCGAGGCCTCGATGGCCTCGCCTTGCGGGCGTTGCGGGGCGATGCGTTGTTGAGCCGCCTGAACCAGACCTTGCAAGTGCGCTTTGCCTTGTGGGGCCAGTGCTTTCATGGAGCTGCGTAACAGCCGGTCCTGCTGCTCTTGTTCCCGATATTGCTCGCGGCGGCGTTCCAGCTCTTCCAGGCTTTTTCCGCCCAGTTGGCCAAGCGCCTGTGCATATTCCTGCTGGGTTTGCGCCAAGTGCTGCTGCACCTTGCCCAGATCGCGACCGCCGGGAATGATACGCAACTGACCCATTCCGGGAAGCTCAATCAGAGTGCTGGCGCTAAGGTGGGCGCGGTGCTGGCCTTGAATGGCTGCGCCGTCCAGCAGCAGGCTGGCGCCGTCTTGCAGTTCGATCTGCAATTCGGTGGAAATCGTCTCAAGCTGGTGTTGTAAACGCTGAATAAGCTGGTGCTGCTGGCGTAATTGGTCCAGGGCCTCGTCGCTGATTTTCAGCTGCACCAAGGCGGCCCCGCATTGCGCCAGTTGGGTTTCCAACTTGCCCAGTTCTTCCAGTTGCCCTTGCACCTGCTGCAATTGCTGCTGCGTGCCGTCAAAGCTGGCTTGATCTTGAAACCATTGCTGCCAGGTACGGGCGCGTTCCTGCTCCTGCAGGCTGGCGTCTTTATGGCTGCGCGCCTGCTCCAGACGCTGGTTCAAACTGTTGAGCGTGCCCTGCTCTTGCTCCAGCTTGGCACTCAAGGATTTGACCTGCTCGGCGCGCTGGCTGCGTTGGCGAGCCCACTCCAGGTCGCGTTCCCCAGCTTGTTGGTAGAGCTTTTCTCGCTCGGCCAACATGTTCAGCGCCTGTTGCAGTTCCTTGGCCCGTTCCTGCAATTGGCGGGCTTGAAGTAACTGAACCTGCACTTGTTTGGCTTGCTCACGTAGCTGTTCCCACGGGCGCTTAGCCTCGGCATGGGTGATTTGCTTGCGGGCCTGCGCCAGTTCGTCCACCCATTGCTGGTACTGCTGCAAGGCGGCTTGCTGGCTCTGTAACTGCTCTTCCAGCTCCTTGGCTTCTTTCTGCGCTGCCAGCCAGACGCCGCGTGGCTGTCCTTGAGCCTGGGTCACATATTGGTCCAGCTGTTGCTGGGCCTGTTCGATCAGATAATCCCCGTCTGCACTGGTCAAATCAGCGATTTCGCTACCCAAAGCCTGCTGCAAGGTGCCGCTGGCGTGCTCGACCGAGCTGCGCAAGTCCTGGCCCTGCCCTTGTTCAATCCACAAAAGGCCCGGCACGCCCCAGTTACGGGCCTGGCTGCTGCCTTTGGCGGCGTACTCAAAGCCCATTTGCTGGGCCAGGAATTGTTCGGCCTCGTCATTGTCCAGATGCTGATTGCCAATGTATAAATCGCAGCGTTTGCGCTTCAGGAAACGTTTGCTCAGTCGCATGTCCTGGCCGTTCAGGCTGAAATCCAGCTCGATTTCCGGTGCGGCTGAAGAATCACCCCAAGGCAGGATTTTTGCCAGACTACCTGTGCCATAACGTTCGAAAAACACCGTGCGCAAGGCTTCGGCCAAGGTGCTTTTACCGGCCTCGTTCGGGGCGCTGATGATGTTCAGGCCCGGTTCCAGTTGGTCCAGTGAGACGGGCTGACGAAAGCGCTTGAACTGCTCGACGCGCAGGGACTTAATGTGCATGACCACCTTCCTTATCGCGCAGCAAACCGGCCAGAATCAACAAGGCATCTTCAGCGGCTTGCTGCTGGCTGCCGTGACGCAGTTCCTGCAGCTGTTTCAACGCGGCTTGCAAGTAGCCATCGGCTTGCAAGGCGTCCAGATCCTCTTCAGAAGGTGCCAGACGCAAGGCCTCGCACTGGCAGTCCCAGGCGCGGCAACGGGCTTGGGACTGCCCCAAAATACTTTCCAGACGCTCAAAACCGCTCAGGCTTAACTGACCTGATAGCTCCAGCTCGACCACGCTTTGATCGGCCAAGGCATTCAGTTCCCGCTCCAGCAGGTCCAGATCCGTGTCGTCATTCAAATGGTGCTGAATGCTGCGCCAAGGGTGTTGGGCAACCGGCAAGGCTTGAACCACAGGTGTTGCGCCCGGTTCGCTGATTTCCACCAGCAGAGCCTGGCCAGAGTCGTTATCCCGAAAGCGGTCCGGCTCGGGCGTGCCGCTGTAGTAGCAGCGCTCGTTAATTTTGACGGTGCCGTGCCAGTCCCCCAGTGCCAGATAGTCCAGTTTGGCGCGTTGTACGCGGTTTTGATCGATCAGGTTATGGCTGTCCAAATGCTCCAGCACCCCACTGACGCTGCCATGCGCCAAGCCCAGACGCCAGTAACCCGCCGGACTTTCGGCCTGATCGAACCAGTCGCTCAAGTCCTGATAAGTCTGGCGTTGTGTCAACGGCGCTGGCAGGACCGCAAGCTTGAGCTCGTCCAGCAGAAAAAGCTCCGGTCTATCAAGCACATGCACATAATCTGGAATGCAGTTCAAGCGGCGCGCGCGTGTCCAGACACTTTCGCTCAAGGCCGCGTCATGGTTGCCGGGCAGGAGCAGCCAGGGGCCGGTGAAACCCGCCATGGCATTGAAACTGCGGCGCAGATTGCGATCGCTCAGGGTTTGCGAATCAAAGACATCGCCCGCTACCACAAGCAGATCGGCGCGATGTTCGGTAGCCAGCGTTGCCAGCTTCTCAATGGCCTTGAAACGTGCCTCAGCCAGGGCGGCCGCGTCCTCCAGCTCGAAACGCGAATACTGGCGACCTATTTGCCAATCGGCTGTATGCAGGATTCGTAGCATGACTGCCCTTAGATTTGGTAAAAAAATCGGCCCTTACAGGCCTTGAATGCCTAAAGTATAGAGCTTTGTCGCGGCAAGAGGCGCGGCCAAAGCCGGGACCTGAGAGTACAATTGGCGGCTTTATTCCATTCTTAAAGTGACCCACCCATGATCCGTAGCATGACCGCGTTTGGCAGCGCCAAGGCCGAGTCCGAAGCAGGCACCATCAATATCGAGATGCGCAGCGTCAACAACCGCTTTCTGGACCTGAATCTGCGTTTGCCCGAGGAACTGCGTTTTGCGGAGAATCTGCTGCGCGAGCTGGCCGCCCAGGGTGTACAGCGTGGCAAGCTGGAATTGCGGGTCAACTTTGCCCGTAGCGGCACGGATCAGCAACGTAGCCTGGATATGGAGGCGGTGGAACGCACAGCACAAATGCTGCAAGTGGCACGCGTCGCCATTCCCGATCTGCCTGCGCCCGAGCTGCATACCTTGCTGAGCAACCAAAGCGGCAATAATTCAGGCATGGACCCCGAAATCTGGCTGCCCATGATCAGCCAGGCTTTCGAGGCGGCCCTGCAGGATTTTCAGGCGACCCGAGAGCGTGAAGGCCAGCGGCTGGCACAAGCCATGCTGGATATTCGCCAGGACATGAGCGCCATTGTGGACGAGGTTGAGCAGCACTTGCCTTCTATTCTGACGGAGCAGAAGAACAAGATTGCCACTCGCTTGCATGACGCCTTGTTGCAAGCCAGCCCGGACGGTTTTGCCCTGATTTCGGGCGAAGAGCTGTCTGCCCGCGTCGCCCAGGAAGCGGCTGTTTTCTCTCTGCGTATCGATGTGGCCGAGGAAATTGCCCGCTTGCGTTCGCATTTGACCGAGCTGGAACTGATTCTTAACGGTGATACCAGCGTGTCGTCCAACAAGAAAAGCACGCGCCAAGGCAGCACTGGCAAGCGTTTGGACTTCCTGTTCCAAGAGATGAACCGTGAGGCCAATACCTTGGGTTCCAAGGCAGGCAGCATGGACATGACGCGCGCCTCTATCGACTTGAAGCTATGTATTGAGCAACTGCGCGAACAGACCCAAAACATCGAGTAAACCAGCCAGTTCCTTATTTTCTGCCTGCCAGTATTTTTTTCAGCAGGTGCTGTCTGCTTAAACCGCGTGAAACCTCAGGTTTTATGCGGTTTTTTCAAGAAAACCGTCTTGCTCAGGCCAGGCGGTTTTTTTGTGGACTTTTCTGATCATCCTCAAACTCCCTAGGGCTATTTTTTCTGAAAGTGGTCTAGTGAAGCCAGGAATAAATACAGACGCTTTATAAGCTGCCTTAATATATAAAAATAAAATAGCGATTTTAAAATAAAAAAAATAAAACAAAAATAAGAAATGGTTTTTATAAATAATTAATCCGGTTTTAAAAGTTTAAAAACGAATCACTGGTTTTAAATAAATTCATGCTTAATTATCTGTCTGCTAATTAGGTGGCTTGCCGGTTTTGTCCTGGGATTTTCTCGACAAGGCCAGGTAACACGTCACCTTTTTGACAGTTGTGTTTCTGGTTTTAAAACGGCGGTTTTTTCTGGCCGCTGTCTGAATGCCCTGCTCGGCCCCTTGGGTTTTTCTCCGCTTTTTTCTGCCTCCGTCCTTCCCGTACAATAGCCAGCGCTGTGCTGCTCTTAGGCGGCTTATTAAAGGACAGAAAACACATGAATTTCATTTTTCGTGGAAATGAAATATTGGTCAGCAGCCAGGAAGGACAAGCCTTGATTCCTGCCAAACCCGCACTGGATTTAGCGCCGGCGCAATGGCATGCTCTTTTTCCAGGTGACGATTGTCAGGATTTTGCCTGCCACGTAGCGGCCGAGACCCCGGCTCCGGATGGCTTTACCTTCCGTCACTTGCGCGGCGTGCTGTCGCAGTTGGGAGATCAAGCCAGTATGGTGAATCGGGCTTTTCAAGTTTCGGAATGGGCGCGCAGCCATCGTTACTGTGGTGTGTGCGGTTCGACCATGGAGCGTGTGAAGCATGAACTGTGCTTTCGCTGCACCTCTTGTGGTTTCTCGGCCTATCCCCGCATCTCCCCGGCCATGATGGTACTGATCCGCGACAAGGACCGTATCTTGTTGGCCAGTCACTCCACTTACGCGACGGCGCGCTACACGGCTCTGGCCGGGTTTGTGGAAGCCGGTGAAAACCTGGAAGAAGCCATTCACCGTGAGGTTATGGAGGAAGTGGGGCTGCGCGTGGACAATATTCAGTATTTCGGCAGTCAGTCCTGGCCTTTCCCACATTCTTTAATGGTGGCTTATACCGCCGAGTACGCCGGGGGTGATTTGCGCATTCAAGCTGACGAAATCAATGACGCGCGCTGGTTTGGCCCGGGTGACGCCCTGCCCGATCTGCCCCATACAGACTCCATTGCGGGCCGTTTGATTCGGGCCAATTTACCGGGCCAGGCCAAGACTTAAAGCGCGACTCAGGTCGCCAGATGGGCGGCGACATTGCGCAGCATACGGCCCAAATCCTCGCGCTCATTCGGAGTGAGCACCGACAGAGCATCATCAATCATTTCTTTGGCGGCGGGCCAGACTTGCGCATAGCGCTCACGGCCCGTTTCGCTCAGGTACACACGCATATAGCGGCTGTCGTTTTCGTCCGTGCGGCGCTGCACCAATTCGCGTTCTTCCATTTGGTCAATCACCCGGCTCAGGACCGGCTGATGTACCACGATGGCCTTGGCAATTTCCCCGATGCTGCGCCCGTCCTTATCCCACAGGTACTGCAAGACCCGAAAGTGCACATAGGTCATATTGTGTTCACGCAGGGTGGTCGATCTTAGCGTTTGGTCCAACTTGTAGATAATGTTGGCCATCTGGAAGGCCAGATTGGTTTCTACGCTGCTGTCAGGGATGGAGACGGGAGTTTTGCTCATAATGCCTTGGGAGAGTCAATCCTGCGCTTGTCGCTCCATGAAATCGGAGCGACAAGCGGACCGTCAGTATACTAGCAGAGCTCTGCCTGGACGGTTCCCGTAGGCGTGTGACTGGCAGCGCGGAAAATCTGCGCGTAGCTCCAGGGATTGGCCATGGCAGAACGCACGACCTGAGTACGCACGGCATCGGGCAAGGCGCTGATCTCACCATATAGACAGGACCACTTCTGGCAGTGCTCTACAATCTCGCGCTCGTTGTTTTCCCAGGCTTCCAGGGCTTCGGGGATATCGCGGGCATCCTGCACCTTTTCCAGGAACGTGGCCAAAGCCAGGCCATTTTGCATGGCCATGCCCCCACCCTGCCCCAGGTTCGGCGGTTGAGCGTGGGCGGCGTCGCCCAAAATCGCGGCACGGCCACTGGACCAGGTTTTGCAGCGCGTCACACTGTAACGACCCCAACTGACCGGGCCATCTGTGCGTTCAATCAAGTGTGCCCAGTGTGGGAACAAGGCAGACCAGTATTCCTTGTCGATCTGGATATTGCTGGCACGCACATCGTCGTACGGGCACGTTAAGGCCAGATAGGTTTGGGTTTCGCTGACGGGCGTAATCAGCAAGCGATGCAGACCGTTCCAGTTCTCGATGTATTTTTGAGCGTCTTGCTCCGGAGTGTCGTCTGGCTTGCGGGTGATCATGGTACGCAAGGCCCCTTCGCGGGTTTGCTCGTGCACCAGTTCCAGACCGAGAGATTGGCGGATACGGGACCAGATGCCATCAGCACCCACGACCAGATCGGCACGTAAACGCTCGCCCGAGGCCAGTTGAACTTCGCCGCGTGCGCTGGCGGCGATGACTTCCACATTCGTGCGTACCTTTACGCCGGCGCGTTTGCCCGCTTGCTCCAGGGATTTCAGCAGTTGCGAGCGCATCACGGTAATCAGACGGCGATCGGGCGGTGTGGGGCCGCAATCAATGACCTCGTTATTCAGATCGCGCTGCTCAAAGTGACTACCGTAGAAAGCGCCTTCAATCGCTTGTTCGTACGCTCCCAGGGCTTTGAGAACGCGCAGGCCGTTTTCCCAGATATAAATACCGGAGCCATTGGCGCGCAATTCAGACTGGCGCTCCAGCACAGTGACATCCCAGCCGCGTTGAGCCAAAGCGGCGGCGGTTGCCAAACCACCCAGGCCACCGCCTGCAATCAAGGCACTTAGTTTTTTATCGGACATGCTGGTTTCCTTAAACTTGCGCCCACAAAGGCAAAGAGTGATTGCTATCCAGAACACGTTCGCCAGCCAGAGTTACGTACCACTCGCTGAGCAGACCATCCGGGTCACGCAAGAAGAAAGCGCGCTTCCAGGGCAGGTTCACGTTGTGAACGGGTGTGATGTTCTGGGCTTTCAGGCGCTCCAGTGTTTGTTCCAGATCCTGGACGCCGGCCAGCTCGAAACTGCCATGCGAGAAGGAGGCTTCTTCATCACGTACCAGGATCAGGCTGTAATCATAATTGGCCAGACCAGCACGCAAGTAGACAACCTGCTCGTTTTCATAAACCACTTCCAGGCCGCCGACTTCGGTGTAAAAGCGGCGCATGGCGTCCAACTGAGCGGTACGCAGCACGGCATGGGTGACGCGGCGTGGTTGGACCGGGGCGTCGGTCACTGTTTCCAGAACCGGGTCGGAGTCGTAACGGCCTTCGGTAAAAGGCTCCTGACCTTCAGGATCCCAGCGACTGGTCAGTAATTCCATAGGGCCACCCAGTACGCTGCGCCAGTCTTTAATGGTGTCGCAGTAGAACTCGTTGTAGTTGCCATCGGGGTCAAACATATAGACGCTATGGGCAACCTGATGGTCCACTGTCATGTCAATGTCGCGCCCCTGCTCTTTTGCGCGCTTCCAGCCGGCAACCAGTTCAGCTTCGTTTTCCAGCTCCCAGGCAAGGTGATTCAGACCGGGCTTCAGCCCAATTGTGCCGGGCAGTTGCAGCAGACCGTCACGGCCATACCGGTTCACGCCTTTAGTCGTTTCCATCATGCCCAGATCATGGGGCGTGTGGCCGGTGCCCAAAAAGGTCGCTACCAGATCCGGTTCGGTAAACTCCACTTTCAGGCCGCAGACCTGACTGTAAAAATCTTCACCGCGTTGCAGTTCGTCAACCCACAGGTTGACGTGGCCCAGACGGCGGGGCTCAAAGCACGCGGTTTGGATGGAGTGGGAAGTTGCTTGTGTCATAGTTTCTCCTCCTGGGTATGACGATTCATGGTCTGCAACACGGCTAGCGTCAATGCGCTGTCGCTCTGCTCCAGATCCATCAAGACGTTGAAATGATTACGGTTTGGCACGGCCATGCTTTGCACCACGCAGCCCGCCAGCTCGCATTGGCGGGCGTAGTGACGGCTTTGTTCTTGCATGACGGCAGGTTCCAGTGCCCCCCAGGCCACCAGCACGGGCGTTCCCCTTGCTGGTGGGTGCAAGGCCGGGCTATAGCGTTGGGCTTGTTCTTGGTTCAGCTGCAGCCAGTCATTCACGGCGGTCTGCAAGAGGGGATGCAAATCCATGACGCCGCTGATAATGCTGGCGCTGTGGATCAGACGCTGTTCACGTCGGGTATCGGCCGCCAGCAACATGCCGCTTAAGTGGCCCCCTGCCGAGCTGCCACTAATATGAATACGTTGCGGGTCGCCATTAAATTGCGTCGCGTGCGCGTGGACCCACTGCAAGGCGCGTTCGCATTGCGCCACGATCTGCGGCAGGCGGTAAGCCGGAGCCAAGCCATAGTCCAGGCAAATCACCGTGGCACCGGCGGCATGCAGGCTTTGCGCCATCATGGCCGAGTCATCCTTGGACAACATGCGCCAGTAGCCCCCATGAATGAACAGGTAAACCGGGGCGCCAGCCTGGCTGGCGGCATAGATATCCAGTTTTTCTGTCGGGTCATCGCCATAGGCGTGGGTGCTGAAACAGGCTTCCAGGGCTACACGAGCCCGTTCACTGGCCTGCTTGTAGGTGGCCATCTCAGCGTCAAAATCAGCCACCGAGGCCTGGAGCCGGTATTGCTCCAGGTCTGCTGGATCGAAAACAAGTTTGTTCATTGCTTATTCCGCCTGCGCCGAAGGCAAGCGATTCAATAGGAGGAAACCGATGAAAACCAGCACTTCCACCGCCAGGAAGCTGCCAAAGGCCCAGATGTAGGAACCAGTCAGGCTCAGCAAGAGGCCCAGCAGGGACGGCGCGACAAAGGTGGCGAACACACCGCCCATTTCGGCATAGCCAGCAGCGCTAGGGCCCAGGTTCACGCCATAGCGCTCCCCCACGTAGCTGAAAATGGCGCCACCATGAAAGACCCCTACGCCGCAAAGAATGGCCACGATCAGCAGGCCGCTGTAGGGCAATGCCTGCCAGGCAACCAGAACACAGGCGCTGGCTGCCAGAATGGTCAACCACATGCCCACACGCATTACCCCAACACGGGTGAAGCGATCGCTGACATAACCGCCCAGAATCAGGAAGAAGACTTGGGACAAGCCCATGATGGTGCCGAACAAGGGAGCCTGTTCGGGGGCCATTTTCTGCACATCAATCAGCGCTGGAATCAGCCAGGTCGCGGTTGCCGCAACCGAGAACAAAGCCCCAAAAATGGCCAGAATGCCTACCCAGATCCAGGGGCGTGCGGCAATGGAGCGCAACACACCGGCATCGGTTTTGATCTTGTCGTGTGGATCTTGATAAGGACCGGCGCGTACCACCAGCTGCGTGATTAAACAGGCACTTAAGGTCAGCCCGCCCAGGACCAGGAAGAAAGCACGCCAGCCATGGGCCATGGCGTAAGGCAAACCCAAGGCAAAGTCCAGGGTAATGGCCAGCGAATAGGCGGCCAGAATAATGCCCAGCACCAGACCCTGGCGGCGTGGCGCAAACCACTGCATGACGATTTTCATGGACCCGACCCAGACTGCAGAGTCAAAAAAGCCCACAACCAGACGCAGTAAAAATAGCTGCGTGAAATCCTGTGCCTGAGTCTGCAGCAGCATCAGCAAGCCGCTGCCACCCAAGCCAATCAGGTACAAACGGGCCGAGCTCATGGAGCGACCACGTGGTGCCCAGAACAACATGCCCAGTGCAAACGAGACACCGAAAGCACCCTGCACCAGCCCGGCTTGCGCGGGGCTCAGTGACAGGTCTGCCGAGACAATTTTGATAACAGCTGCAAAGCCGTAAAAGTCGGCCGCCAGGCACATTTCGCCCATCACGGCCATCAACAGCATGAGCAAGGCCACTGTGCCGCGTGGCTTGGCCTTGTCGAGCGGATTGCCCATAACCCCCTGTTCCACCATGTCATCCTCTCCTTTTGGATAAATGTTCAAGCTGAGTGTTTGTCAGGCACACTCTTCAATTGCTTTAAACATGAAGGATTATGGTGATTTGGCTTAATCTATGTCAATACATATGTATTGGTATATACCCTATGATGAGGCGGCTTACGAATGGCGTATCAGGGTTTTTCTCAAGCCTTTTTCAGGGGCAAGGCCAGACAAATAGCGGCCAGCACAGCACAAACAACAGTCACGTCAGCCAGATTTCCCCACCAGGCCGACAAGGCCAAACCGATGCCTAGCAACAGGCTGTACATCAAGCCAAAGACAGCACCTGCCTTCCCTGCCACCGAGCGATAGTCCTGCAAGGCAGCCGACAAAAGATTGGGGATGGCGATGGCGTAGGCCAATGCCAGCAACATGGCCGGCAGCAGGAAAATCAGATGTGTTCCCGCCAACTCCAGGCCGGTAGCCGCCACGGCCAAAATCAAAATCCCCCGCCACACCAAATGCCGGGCACGGTGTCCTGCCGCCAGCCAGCGGCGATTCAGAAAAGCGCCCATAAAGGTTCCGGCAGCCAGTAAAAGGCCGGCCACCATCATGGGACGGTTATCGGAGCCCAGGCCTTCCAGCAGGAAAGGTGCCCATTGGTAAAAGGAAAAAATCGTGACGTTGAACAGAGCCACCAGCATGGCGGACTGCCAAATTGCCGGGTCACGCAGCAAGCGGAACAGCACATTCACCATGCTGGCCTGGCTGTGTTGAAGCGGACGGGTTTCAGGAAGCTGAAACAGGCAAGCGGCAAACAAGATCAAGGCCAACGCGAACAGTCCCAGAAAGACTGGCATGAGGCTTGCGCTTGTTGTCAGAGCGACGCCCATTGCCAAACCTAACAAGGGGCTTAATGCCAGAGCGGCACCTATGGTGCCAAAGATCCTGGCCAGATCTTCTGCCTGGTAACGATCGCGCAACATGGTTTGTACACCGATCGAGCCGACCGCCGCTCCAAATGCACTGATCATGCGGGCAGCCAGCAAAACACCGAAGCTGGGGCTGAACACAGCCAGCAGGCAGCCCAGGCCATAAACCGTCAAACCGGCCAGAACAGCGGGCCGACGCCCGGCCTTGTCGCATAGCCAGCCCCAGAACAGCACGCCTGCGGCAAAGGCTATGAAGTAGACCGATAAGGTCTGCCCGGCGCGGCTGGCCGACACGGAGTAACTGTCGGCGATCAGGGGTAAAGCCGGGCTATAGGCGGTTTCCACCACCTGCGGAAACATGATCAAGGCGATCATCAAGAATAGGAAACGAGACATGCAAACCACACTGAATTAGGAAAAAAGAATCAGCGTAAGTCTGGCTGGATTTTTCTATTACAAGTATTCTGATAAAAAACCCATGAAATCGGACAATCATGCCTTTTTTAGATGCTAATGATCCTTTTCCGGATCTGACGGGACGTCATGCCCTGGGTATTGCGGCGCAACTGGCGCAACACGATTCCGGTCTGCACCAACATCCTTGGGGGCAGATTTTGTACACCCGTAGTGGCTGCATCAGCGTAACGCTGGATCAGCAACTGTGCTTGCTGCCACCGGGGCGTTTGATCTGGATTCCAGCCTTGCTTCCACATCAGGCCCGCATGAGCGAACAGGTGGAGTACCGCTCTGTCTATCTGGACCCGGAGCATTACCCGGGCCTGCCCGAACAGGTGCAGATTCTGGCAGCGAATGATCTGTTGACAGCCGTGCTGGACCGCATAGCCAAGGCGGATCTGGATGAGGATTGGGACCGGCCTCCCGGCCTGCATATGATGCAACTTCTATTGAATGAGCTGCACCGTGCGCCGGATCAAGCCCTGTTTTTGCCCTTGCCGCAAGATACGCGCTTAAAGCGCATACCTATCGATACTTTGCCGCCCGCCTTGCATGTGCTGGCGGAATATCTGGGGGCAGGAGAAAAGACGATCAGCCGCTTGTTCAAGCGTGACACTGGCATGAGTTATCAGCAGTGGCGACAGCAATGGCGGCTGCTCAAATCCATTGAGCAGTTGTCTACGGGTGATGCCGTGACCAAGATTGCGTTTGATCTTGGGTTTGCCAGCGACAGTGCTTTTATAGCTTTCTTCAAGGATCAGATGGGAGAGACGCCAGGCCACTACGCCAGACAGCCGGTTACATAAGGCAGGATAAACACTACTTTGGATACTGATTGTTTAGGCACTATGATCGGCCCTCTACGACTACAAAAAGAGAGAGGAGCACAATGACATTTTCATTTCGCCTGAGTCTGCTTGCGGCTAGTTGTTTGATGGCTGGCACCGCCATGGCTCAAGCCAGCTCGGGACTTGTAGATCAAGCCTTGAGCAAAGCGGATGCCCTTGAACAGCAAGTCATCGAATGGCGCCGCCATATTCACCAGAATCCGGAGTTGTCCTATCAGGAACACAATACAGCGGCCTATATCAAGGCTGCTCTGGAGACCATGCCCGGTTATGAAATTCAAACCGGCATTGCTCAAACCGGGATCAAGGCCGTTTTGAAAGGCGGCAAGCCGGGCCCGGTTGTCGCCTTGCGGGCAGATATGGATGCCCTGCCTGTGCTGGAACGGAATGACTTGCCTTTCAAGTCCACCGCCAAGGGGCAATGGCAAGGCAAAGAGGTGCCTGTATCCCATGCTTGCGGCCATGACACCCATGTCGCCATGTTGCTGGGAGCGGCAAAAGTCTTTTCCGATATGCGTGACCAGTTGCCGGGCACAGTGGTCCTGTTGTTCCAGCCTGCCGAGGAGCAAGGCCCTGGTACGCCGCTTAGCGGCGCCAACGCCATGATGAAAGAAGGAGTGCTGGACAAGCCCAAAGTGGATGTGATCATGGGTCAACATATTGGTCCGGCTTTCCCGGCAGGTAGCATAGGCTATCGTCAGGGCAGCATTATGGCCAGTGGTGATGTGTTTACCATTACGCTGGACGGTAAAGGCGGTCATGGCTCTTCTCCCTGGAGTGCTAGTTCCCCCGTAGTCGCCGCGGCGGAAACCGTAACAGCCTTGAATAACATCATCGCTCAGCGCACCAACCCTCTGGATGGGACGACTGTCGTCACTGTGGGGTCCTTGCAAAGCGGCAATCGCCCTAACGTGCTGCCTGAAAGTGCTCATATTTCCGGCACGGTCCGCTCCTTGTCCAAGATGAACCAAGCCACGGCCCATGATTTGATCAAGCTCTATGCGCAGAACATTGCCAATAGCCATGGTTTGAAATCCACGGTGAAAATCGATACAGGTTATGAAGTTCTGATCAGCGATCCTGCGGTGACTCAGCTTGTCAGCCCTGCCCTGAATCAGGCTACTGATGGTGTAGGTGCCAAGGAAGTGCCGCCAGGCATGGGTTCGGAAGACTTTGGGGCCTTCTCCAAGAACATTCCACTGGTGTTCTGGCGCTTGAATGCCTCGCCTTATGCGGACAAGCCTGGCGCTCCCAACCATTCACCCGAGTTCATGATTGACGAGAAAGCACTGCGTATCGGTACGCGTGCCTTGGTGGCCAGCTCGCTGACCTACATGATCGACAACAAGAAACCTTGATGGCTTTTGGGGCTTGAGATGGGTATGCCTTGCCCATCCTGCTCCGATACGTTGCCCAAAAAAACCGGCTCACTGTTGCAGTGGCCGGTTTTTTCTTGCTGGAGCATAGCGAACTCATTCTTGAAATCTGAACACGATTTCATTTTTTTTGATTGTTAATGAATTCTTTTTTGGAATAAATCCATTTTACGGGATCCTTATTTTAAATTAGGCAGTTAATCATTAAAAATAAAATTTATTTATTTTCCTGTTTTATTTTTTCTTGAAATTAAATTTTTTATAGAGGTGCTATTATCGGCAGACCTTTAACCATGAAAGGAAGAAGTCTTATGACGCATCCATTTCGCTTAGGTTTGTTTGCTGTCAGTTGTTTCGTTTCAGGTCTTGCCATTGCTCAGCCCACTACCCCTACTCTGATTGATCAGGCTTTGCAGAAAGCAGATTTGCTGGAGCCGCAGATCATCAGCTGGCGCCGCCATCTTCACCAGAATCCCGAGTTGTCCTTCCAGGAACACAACACGGCCGCCTACATCAAGGCAGCACTGGACACCATGCCTGGCTATGTCATTCAGACCGGAGTGGGTCAAACAGCAGGCATCAAGGCCGTATTGACGGGTGGACAGCCCGGTCCGGTCGTCGCCTTGCGGGCGGATATGGATGCCTTGCCAGTCGAAGAAATCAACGATCTACCCTTCAAGTCCACTGCCAGAGGGTCATGGCAAGGCCAGGATGTTCCCATTTCTCATGCCTGCGGTCACGATACTCACATGGCCATGCTACTGGGGGCTGCCCAGGTGTTGTCCGACATACGTGCCGATTTACCCGGCACGATTGTCCTGATCTTTCAACCCGCCGAGGAAGGCAATCCGACACCTGGAGGGCCCACAGGTGCGCGCGTCATGATGGATGCAGGTGTCATGGAGTCGCCCAAGGTGGATGTGATCATGGCCCAGCATATTGGCGCCGGTTTTCCCCCCCAAGGAGATTGGCTACCGCGAAGGAGTCATGCTGGCTAGCGGCGATGGTTTCAATATCTCTTTGCAAGGTGAAGGGGGACATGGTTCCGCTCCTTGGAGAGCCACCTCGCCTTTGACGGCTGCAGCCGAAATTGTGGTTTCTTTAAATAACATCATTGCGCAGCGTACCAATCCGGGTACCGGTACAACCGTTGTTTCTGTAGGCAAGCTGCAAAGCGGCTTTAAAGGCAATGTCTTGCCAGATACCGCGGTTCTTGAAGGTACTATCCGCTCCTACTCACCCAGCAACCAGCTTATCGCCAAGGATCTGGTCAAGCGCTATGCCGAGAACATTGCGGCCAACCACGATGTCAGCGCGACAGTGAAGATCAACAGCGGGTATCCCATTACCATCAGTGATCCTGCTACGACGGCGATGCTGTTACCTGCCTTCGAGCTAGCCGCTGACGGTGCCGGAGTACGCGAAACATCTCCAGCTATGGTGTCTGAGGATGTAGGTGTTTTTGCCAAAGACATCCCTCTGGTTTTTTGGCGTCTTAACGCTACGCCGTATGCCGATAAACCTGGAGCGGCAAATCATTCACCCGAATTCCTGATTGACGAGAATTCATTGAAAATTGGAACCCGTGCATTATTGGCAAGCTCTTTGACTTATATGATCCAGAACAATAACCCTTAATTTCTTTTTCATTTCCTGATCCAGAACAAGTGCATATTAGTGACTTGTTCTGATGAATTAATTTCGTTTCCTCAAAGGCCGATTCGCTTTCATGGTGATCGGCCTTTTTTTAAAGGGATGGAGATGACAAAATTTTCTGATACTTCCGAACGCAGCCAAGATTTAAGCCAGGGGCAAGATAGTGGGGTTGAGTTGCTCAATCTGATCATGGCGTATTCCATTTCAACCTCGGTACGGGCTGCTGCCCAGTTAGGGCTGGCCGATCATCTGAGAAACGGGTCCAAGACGATTGACGAGCTGGCTCGCTTGACCCATACCCAAGGCATTCATTTACAGCGTATCTTGCGTGTCTTGTGTGCCAATCGAGTCTTTAGGGAACAGCCGGTAGATACCTATCAGTTGGACGAACTGGGTAAGCAAATGCTGTCTGACTCCCCTACCCGGCTGAAAGATGCGGCCCTGATGCTGACAGACGCCGCATTTTTGCACTGCGCCGGAGATCTGGCCAAGGCGGCGGCCGGCACCCCCATTTTCCGCGAGCGCTTTGGACATGGTTTTTTTGAACACTGGGAGGACAAGGCCATTCATGATGTTTTCCATCAAGGTGTCGCCGGGCTGTCCATGGCCTCTAATCATCTGCTGATCGAACAGATCGATGTTCCAGAAGGCGCTACGGTGGTGGATGTGGGCGGTGGTATTGGTGGTTTACTGCTATTGATTCTGCAACAGAACCCCAGCGCCTACGGGATTTTGTTCGATCAGGCCCAGGTACTGGATAATTCGGTGCTTCCAAACTTGAATCAGCCTGAACGCTGGAAACTGGTCAGCGGCGATTTCTTCGAGAGCTGCCCAGCCGGCGATATTTATCTTCTGCAGATGATCATTCATGACTGGAGCGATGAGCGAGGCATCACCATCCTGCGTAACTGCAAACGCGGTATGTCTGAAAATGGTCGCATTCTGATTCTGGAAAGCGTCATCGAGCCGAATAATCAGCCAGATGGCGGTAAATTGCTGGATCTGATCACCATGTGTGTGCTGGAAGACAGCCGTGAACGAACCCTGGCGGAATTTGAAGCTTTATTTGAGCAGGCTGGTTTGCGCTTGATACGCCGTATCCCCACAGCGGGCTTGTGTTCCATTCTGGAAGTGGGACACAAATAGTTCCCGCGCCTGAAAGAAAACCGCGCCTTGTAGGCGCGGTTTTCTTCGAGCATGCTTTTTAGCGGATTTCCAGCTTCTTGGCCCCTGCCCCACTCTTTTTCTTGGGCAGAATCAACTCCAGAACGCCGTTTTCACATTTTGCGCTTGCCTGGGCTTCATCAATGTCCTGAGCCAGGCTGAAACGACGTGTCTGCACCCCGTAATAGCGTTCACTGCGCAAGACCGTATCGCCGTCCTTTTCTTCCTGAGTCCGACGGCTTTCCACTCGGATAGAAACCACATTGCCTTCAACGCTGACATGCACGTCTTCCTTGTTGATACCTGGCACTTCCGCGCTGACTTGATAGGCCTCTTCGCTCTCGCTGACATCCAGACGAATGGCGGGCGGTGTATTTCCGGCCAGGGAGCCGACAACAGGAACGCGTCGGAAGATGTCTTCAATATCTCGCCACGTGTCCAGGCCTGCCAGATCACCAAAGGGATTAAAACGTGTCAAATTATTTGCCATGCTTGATCTCCATTTTTCCTTTGCTGAGCCCTGCTGCAATGGAAGGCGTGGGCTCGGTCGCCTACATAAGAGGAGATGAGGCTAGTTCCCGATATTTCAAGTACTTAGCTAAAAAAAAACCGCCTTGCTCCCTAAAGAGACAAGGCGGCCAAAGGTACGATCTTATGTTCTTTTAGCAGTGTTTCTACTTGTTCAGGTACTGCTTAAACTCGGTTTCGTGTGCAGCACAGGGGACTGTTCCGGTGCGGGGTGCTCATCAGCAATAATCGGGATCTCCTTGCCGTCCTTGTCCATGACCTTGCCGTTTTCAACATAGTCTCCTTCGTTCAGATTGGCCACGTCCGAGACCCGCAGATAGCGGCCTCCACCCGCAGCAAACACAGAGGGCTGATCCGGATTGCCCAACGTGAAATGGTTGAACAGCAGGTTCAGCACAATCGCCACCAGGGCTGCCGAGCTGATGCCGGAGTGGAAAATCGTCGCAAACCAGGTTGGGAAGTGCTCGTAGAACTTGGGGGCCACGATAGGAATCATGCCGGCGCCGATAGCGGTGGCGACGATGATCAGGTTCATATTGTTTTCGTAGTTCACCTTGGCCAGCGTACGGATACCGCTGGCAGCGACGGTGCCAAACAGGACCATACCCGCGCCACCCAGTACCGCGGGTGGGACAGCGGCAACCAGACGGCCCATGATGGGCAGCAAGCCCAGTGCGATCAGAATCAGGCCACCAAAGGCTACGACGTAACGGCTTTTCACGCCGGTGACCGCCACCAGACCGACGTTCTGGGCAAAGGCACTTTGTGTGAAAGAGCCAAATACAGGGGCGATCAGGCTGGAGAGCATATCGGCACGCAAGCCATCACCCAGACGACGAGCATCCACTTTGGTTTCGATAATGTCGCCCACGGCCAGAATGTCGGCCGAAGTTTCCACCAGCGTCACGATGATCACAATGAACATGGAGATAATCGCGGCAGTCTGGAAAGTGGGCATGCCAAAGTGGAACAGGCTGGGCAAGGCAAAGACCTCGCCTTCGCTGACGGCAGAGAAATCTGCATGGCCCATGGCGACGGCAATGACGGTGCCGATAATAATAGCCAGCAAGATAGACAGGCGGGAGATCGTGGCGCTGCCCAGCTTGCTGAGCAAGAGCACGATCAGCAAGGTCATGGCGGCCAGGGAAATATTACCTACGCTGCCAAAGTCCGGTGCGGAAGGATTACCGCCCATGGCCCAGAATGCGGCCACTGGCATCAAGGTCAGACCAATAGTCGTAATCACGCAGCCCGTGACTAAAGGCGGGAAGAACCGGATCACCCGTGAAAAGACCGGCGTAATCAGCAGCCCAAGCAGGGACGCGACAATGACTGCGCCGAATACCGCTGGCAAACCGCCGCCCGTACCCAAAATGGCGATCATGGTGGCTACGCCAGAAAATGATACCCCTTGAACCAGCGGCAGACGGCAGCCAAAAAACGGCACGCCCAGCGTTTGCAGCAAGGTCGCCAGGCCGCCCATGAACAAGCAGGCGGTAATCAGCAAGCCGGTTTCATTGGCAGGCAGGCCAGCGGCCTCGCCAATGATCAGGGGTACGGCAATAATGCCGCCATACATGGTCAATACGTGTTGAAAACCGTAGGCAAGATTCGCGCCCAGGCCCAGATTCTCGTCTTCGGGGCGCTGCGCAGTCGCTGCACCCGTCGCCCTTGTAGGTGTTGTCATTGTTTGTCTCCGAAAATAAATAGGCAGGGCTCTAGAGGCCCTGTCACTACCGAACTCAAGCTGTCGCTACGGTATCCAGCACCTTGTCGCGCAAACGACGCGCAGCGGCTTGATGGCGTTGCATCAGGTCTTGCAAATCAATGCCGCAGGGTTGGCCGTCAATCACGCGCCACTGGCCGGCGACCATCACGCGGTCGGCCCGGTCTGCGCCGCAGAGCAGCAAGGCCGCCAAGGGGTTCTCAGCGCCGGAAAAGCGCAATTCATCCAGGGTGAACAAGGCCAGATCGGCCTGCTGCCCGACGTTCAGGCCACCAATGTCCTCGCGTCCCAAACAACGGGCCGAGCCTTGAGTCGCCCAACGGATAACGGCTTGATGGGTAACCTGGCCCGGCTCGTAGCGCAGCCGGCCCAGCAAGAGTGCCTGTCGCATCTCTTGAGCCAGATTGGAGTGATCATTGGAGGCCGAGCCATCTACGGCCAGCCCCACGGGTGCACCAGCGGCTTCCAGCTCGATGGTGCGGCACAGGCCGCTGCCCAAGACCATATTGGACGAGGGACAATGGGCAATACCTGTGCCTGCCCGGCCCAGACGCTGGATTTCTTCGTCGTTGAAGTGAATGCCGTGTGCCAGCCAGGTGCGATTGCTTAACCAGCCCTGCTGATCCAGATAGTCCAGTGGACGCATACCAAAGAGGCGCTCGCAGTAGGCAGTTTCGTCGTCTGTTTCAGCCAGATGCGTATGCAGGCGTACGTCCTCGCGTTCAGCCAGCTTGGCGCTTTCGCTCATCAACTCGCGGCTGACAGAGAAAGGCGAACACGGAGCCAGGGCCAGCGTGATCATCGCCCCATCCTCGCGTTGGTGATATTGACGAATCAGGCGCAGGCTGTCGTCCAGAATGGTTTGCTCGTCCTGTACGACGTTTTGCGGGGGCAAGCCTCCCTGATCCCGACCCACACTCATGGAACCACGGGTCAATGCGGCGCGTACACCCAGGCGTTGAGCGGTTTCAGCCTGGCAATCAATGGCATGTTGCAAGGCGCCCGAAAACACATAGTGGTGATCGGCCACCGTCGTACAGCCCGACTGCAACAGTTCCACCATGGCCAGCTCGCTGGCCACCTGCATTTGCTCGTCGTCCAGCCCGGCCCACACGTCATACAAGGTGGTCAGCCAGGGGAACAAGGGTTTGTTCAGCGCTGGGGTATAGGCCCGTGTCAGGGTTTGGTAAAAGTGATGATGCGTATTCACCAAACCGGGCAGCAAAACGTGCCGGGAGGCATCCCAGCTTTGGTCGTAAGCCTGCTTGGGCTGCTGACCGGCGGCCACTTTTTCGATAATGCGGCTATCTTGCACCAGTACGCCACCGGCAGCTTGTGCATCTGAACAGGCCAGTGGATTGCAAATCCACAGGATCGGGGAACGGCTAGTCATTATTGTGTCTCCTGCGTTTTATTGCTTTTTATTGTTGTCAGTTCGACTAGCCGACCTATATACCTGCTGTGATAAGGGTTATTTGGAGCCTGGGCTTAGCTGTACCCTTTTTCGCTCCAAGCCTTGAGTCCTGCTAGGCCATTCAGGAACTCTTATGCCTTCTATAAGGTTTGTCGTATAGAGAGCGGCCCGTTTTTTTACGGTATTCCGGGACATAAAAATTTGCTCAAAATCAGGATTTATCCTCTGGACAAAAACCTGGGACTATTGTCCTTTAATCACTTAAAGCCTAAATCATTGACTCGCTTAGGAATTTATTTATTGGCATAAAAAAACATATAAACCCGCATATCCACACATTTTGACCGTGCCTGTTCAGTCGTGTTAATTGTGTCGCCAAGCGCATTAAAAGCGCCGTTGTGCTGACCTCGCACACATTATTCGGAGAACACATGCAGCATATAAAAATCAAACCCGGCGCCCCCCTGGCCGAGCAAGCTGAAATCGGGCACAACCGATGGCACCCTGATATTCCAGACCTGACCAGCGTGAAGCCTGGCGAGGAAATGATTCTGGAATGCATGGACTTTCTGGACGCCCAGATCAAGAACACGGACAGCGCCAACGACGTACGCGACGTTGACCTGACCCGCGCCCACCCATTGACTGGCCCCATCCACGTAGAGGGTGCTGAGCCAGGCGATATTCTGGTGGTGGATCTGCTGGATATTCGCGCCATTACTCCTGTCGGTTTCTCCGGCATTTTTGCCAAGGAAAATGGCGGTGGCTTTTTGGCCGAGCATTTTCCCGAAGCCGATAAGGCCATCTGGGACCTGCATGGTGTTTACGCCACCTCGCGTCACATCCCTGGCGTACGCATTGCGGCCATGATGCACCCCGGCCTGATCGGCACCCTGCCCTCGCACGAACTGCTGCGCGAGTGGAACCGCCGTGAAGCCCTGCTGGTGCCCAAGGGCCACGCCAACCCGCCTGATGCCAAAACCGCTGTATTGCGCGGCGTTAAAGGGGCCGAGTTTGACCGCATGGCGGCTGAAGCTGCCCGTACCGTGCCTCCACGTGAGCATGGCGGCAACCTGGACATCAAGAACCTGACCATTGGCTCGCGGATTTACTTCCCCGTCTATGTGAAGGGTGCTGGCCTGTCCATGGGCGACTTGCACTTCTCCCAGGGCGATGGCGAAATCTCTTTCTGTGGTGCCATTGAAATGGACGGCGCAGCCCACCTTGGCTTTGATCTGATCAAAGGTGGCATGGCCAAATACAATCTGACCGCGCCTATCTATGTTCCAGGCCGTCATGATCCCAAGTACGATCAGTGGATGCACTTCACCGGTATCAGCGTGGAAGAAGGCGTCAACTACTACCTGGATTCTACGGTTGCATACCGTCAGGCCTGTTTGGCTGCGATCGATTACATCAGCCGCACGACAGACCTGTCGCGTGCGCAAGCCTATATGTTGCTGACTGCTGCTCCCGTTGAGGGCCGTTACGGCGGCGTGGTGGATCTGCCTAACAGCTCCGCTTCTCTGGCCTTGCCTACCGGTATTTTTGATACCGATATCCTGCCCAAAGGTGCCTTGAATGACGCGGCCCGTTTTGGCCGTCCAGGCACACGCTGTAATTTGACCTGATCGGTCTCCGGCCCTGGCTTCGTCTTGGAGTCAGGGCTTGCTTTACTCGGATTTGCCATGCCTTTGTACGACTATCTTTGTAATCATTGCCTGCAACGCAGCAGCCATTTGCGCAGCATTGCCACCCGCAACGATCCCCAGACCTGCCCTGCTTGTGAAAAAGGCAGCCTCTTGCTGCAACTGAGCGCGCCACGACGCCTGTTCAGCAAAGCCAGCCCCACGCGCGGTCTGACGCCTCAACAAGCTTTGGCGGGCAATAATGTGACCGGGCCCGGCACTCGTTCCAGCACCCGGAATTCTGTCATCCATACCTGTATGGGCCCTGGCTGCAGCGTTTGCGCCTAAATACAATTAGCCCCTTTGCAACGCAAGCTGTCAGCCTTGACAGGCCGCAACATTAACGTCGGCGGGCGTAGTTCTGGCTGAATTTGCCCAGACGGATGTGTTGGTTTTACGAGATTCACGCTCGGTAACATGAAACATTCTGTTTATAATCAAGAATCAATCTCATTATTACTGGGTGTTCATTATGTCGGTGTCCTCGTCTCTCGCCGCTAAGCGCCAGGTGCCTAGCGGCGTATCTTTTATGCCTTTAAGCAGTCTGGCAGTGGCTTTATTGTTGGCCTTCCCCTATCAGACGCAAGCGCAAGAGGTCGAGGAGCTGGACCGCATCGTGGTCAAGGCCGAGCAGGAGCTCAAGCAGACCTTGGGTTCTTCCATCATTACCGCCGAAGACATCCAGAAGTCCCCTCCCGCCAACGATATCTCCGAAGTTCTGCGCACCATGCCGGGCGTGAACCTGACGGGTAACTCGGCCAGCGGCCAGCGCGGTAATAATCGCCAGATCGACATTCGCGGCATGGGCCCGGAAAACACCATGATTCTGATTGACGGCAAACCCGTCAGTTCACGTTCTGCTGTGCGTTTCGGCTGGCGTGGCGAACGCGATTCGCGTGGGGATACCAACTGGGTGCCTGCCGAGCAGATCGAACGCGTGGAAGTGCTGCGCGGCCCGGCGGCCGCTCGCTACGGCAACGGGGCTGCGGGCGGTGTGGTCAACATCATCACCAAGCCTACGACAGACAAATTCCAGGGCACCTACTCCTTGTATGGCAACTTGCCCGAACATAGCGATGAAGGCGCCACGCGACGCATGAGCTTTGGCTTGAGTGGCCCGATCAGCGAATCTTTGTCCTTCCGTTTGTACGGGAACCTGAACAAGACGGATTCGGACGATCCGGAGATCAATAAAGGACACCAGACCGAGCGTGGTGGTGCCAATGCGAACAGCTTGCCTGCTGGACGTGAAGGCGTACGTAACAAGGACATCAATGGCTTGCTGTCCTGGCGTCCTGATAGCCGCCAAACGGTGGATCTGGAGGCTTCCTATAGCCGCCAAGGCAATATTTACACGGGTGATACCCAGAACACGAATACCAATGACGAGGTCAAACGTCAGCTGGGCGACGAGACCAACAAGATGTATCGCCAAAGCTACTCGCTGACGCATCGTGGGGACTGGAATGATAAGACGAATACACTGAGTTATTTCCAATACGAAAAGACGCGTAACTACCGTATTTTGGAAGGTCTGGCTGGTGGCACTGAAGGCGCTTTCAATGATCCTCTGCGCGTGAAAGATGGTGGTTTTGGGACTATTGACCTGACCACGATGACGGCGCATACCGAATTGAGCCATCAGTTCAAAACAGGAAGTATCGAGCAATACGCCACATTTGGTCTGGAGTGGGTCGGGCAGGAATTGAACGATAAATCTTCTGATTTGGCCGCACGCAATCCAGAAAAGGTTCCGAGCAGCCCTAGAAGTTATAAACCCAAGGCACGTGCGAATATTTATTCGGTTTTTGTCGAGGACAATATTTATGCCACAGACAAGACAACTGTGACCCCAGGGCTGCGGTTTGACTACCACGATATACATGGTAGTAATTGGAGCCCTTCCTTGAACTTGTCACATGCCGTGACCGATAACTGGCTATTCAAAGCAGGTATCGCACGAGCTTACAAGGCACCCAACTTGTATCAAAGTAACGATGGCTACACTTTGTATAGCGCAGGCAATGGGTGTTGGGGAAATACAGGTGCGCCTAATGTTGTAGAGGCTGGGTGTTTTCTCCAGGGTAATTCGAACCTGAAAGCAGAAACTAGTCTTAATAAAGAGCTCGGTGTTGAGTATGTGGGTGATGATGGCTTGGGAGCTAGCCTGACTTACTTCCACAACGATTACCGCAACAAAGTGGAAGCGGGGCGTTTTGCACAGTCCAGTTTCTGGGATATGAACAGGGATCAATTGGTCCTGCAATGGGAAAACATTCCCAAAGCCGTGGTATCCGGTCTGGAAGGTAACCTGACATTGCCATTAGCCGAGAACTGGCTGTGGTCCACCAACTTTACCTACATGATCGAGTCCAAAAACAAGACCACAGGTGAAGCGCTATCAACCATTCCCAAGTACACCATCAACACAACGCTGGACTGGAACGTGAACGCCGATTGGTCTTTACGCGCCAAAGCAACCTTCTATGGCGAGCAAAAACCGCCTAAATATGATTTCTACGGTCAGCCTCTGACAGGTTCTGCTACCGACAAGGTCTCCCCTTACGCCTTGTTTGGCTTGAGCACGCAGTACAAGATCAACAAGCATTTCCGCATCAATGCAGGGGTTGATAACCTCTTTGACAAACGCCTGTTCCGTCGCGGTAATGCGATCGGTGTGAACCTGACTAATGCCAACTATATTTACGGCGCCGGAGCTCGGACGTTTAACCAACCCGGCCGCACTTTCTTCCTGGGCTTAAGCGGAACGTTCTAAGCGGTTTTATCCACAACTCAGGTATATAGCGCCCCTCCCTTTTCTGGAGGGGCTTTTTTTGTGCCTGAAAAATACAGCCGAGCGTCAACATTTCAACCTTTAAATGTTCTTTTTGACCTTCATCAAGACCGGAACTTTGTATTCTTCATATGCTTATAACTACAAATAATGTAAATGGGTTCAACCCAAGCATAGAAAAGGAAAACACATGATTCCAAGCGCCGAGCCCAAAAAGGGCAAGCGACGTTTTCTTAAGGAATTGCTGGGCCTTAGTGCCGGGGCCACGATTATTCCTATTCAGCCTGTTCAAGCTGCCATGAACAGCCAGCCTCCACGACGTAGCGGTGGGAAAGATGGGGCCCGCTACGGCATGGTGGTTGATCTAAGAAAATGTATCGGTTGCCAAGCCTGTACGGTCAGCTGTTCTATCGAAAATGCCCCCCCTATCGGGCAGTTCCGTACCACGGTTCTGCAATACGAGGTGCTCGATGAACAGCAGCAGGCGGCCATGCTGAGCCTGCCACGCCTCTGTAACCACTGCGACAACCCGCCCTGTGTGCCGGTCTGTCCTGTGCAGGCGACGTTCCAGCGCGAAGACGGGGTGGTGCTGGTCGACAACGAACGATGTGTTGGCTGTGCCTACTGTGTTCAAGCCTGTCCTTACGATGCCCGTTTCATTAACCATGAAACCCAGACCGCCGATAAATGCACCTTTTGCGAGCACCGCCTGGAAGTGGGTCTGCTGCCCGCCTGTGTGGAAAGCTGCGTCGGTGGCGCGCGCGTCATTGGCGATATGAACGATGAAACCAGCACGATTTCCCAGCTGCTTAAAGAGCACAAAGAGGAAATCCGTGTACTCAAGCCCGGCATGAATACCAACCCGCATGTGTTCTACATCGGTTTGCCCGATGAGTTCGTTGATGGTGTGGATGGGCAGGCCAGTGTGCGTCTGACCAATCAGTTCTAAGGGGCCATTATGTCTATTATCGAAATTCTGACCCCCGCCTACGAAGTTGCCTGGTTACCTTGGGCGGTTCAATACTTTTTCCTGGTTGGTATGGCTGCCACCAGCACCGTCTGGGTATGGCGTTGCGCCTGGTCCAGCGACAGCGCCTTGCGTCGTCTGGAGCCTGCGCTGATGATTGTGCTTCTGTGCAGCAGCATTGCCGCTCCTGTGTCCTTGCTGGCTGACTTGCACCAACCTGGCCGTTTCTGGCATTTTTATGCCCACTTCACTCCTTGGTCCTGGATGTCGCTGGGTGCTGTACTGCTGCCCCTGTTCGTGGGCCTATCCATGGCCAACGTGCTGGCCTGGTGGTTGAATAAACGTGCTCTGTGGCGCTGGTTGAGCCTGGCTCTGCTGGTTTCGGCCTTGTCGATTCTGGTTTACAGCGGTTTTGAAGTCATGGTGCTGCGTTCACGCCCCTTGTGGAATACCGCATTCCTGCCTATCAACTTTGCCTTGACGGCTGCTCTGGCCAGCCTGGGTGCCATCCTGCTGGTGGCTCGCCTCTTGCCCGGTGGCGTAGCCAATTTACCGCTGGAATACGTACGCCGCTGGTCTTTGGGGGTGGTTCTGACCTTGATCGTCGTGGCCCTGTTCTGGGTCGGCTCCGGTCTGATGGGTTACAGCCATTCCTTCGGTTCGGCCTGGGAACTGTTCCAGAGTTACCCCGTATGGCGTTTGGGCTTCCTGGGTTCTTCCGCGTTTGGCTTGCTGTTGCTGTATATGCTCAGCCGTCCAATCGGCACCCTGCAAGGCAATCTTTATAGCTTGTTCTGTGCGGCTTTCATGCTCGGCTCGGCCTGGGTGTTTCGCTGGATTATTTTCATGGCGGTACAGGGTGTGCCCAAATACGGCGCCGGTTTGTACCTCTACACCATGCCCTTAGGCAGCGATGGTCTGCTGGGGATGCTGGGTGTGCTGGGCTTGTGTATTGCCTTGCTCGCCGCCAGCACCACCCTGCTCTCTCTGTTCCCGGCCCGCCGTTCGTCTTTGACGGCCTAGGCCCTACAGACTCACTAGCTTTCAGGTACTTATCGTCATGAGCAAGAAAAAAGAAACCCCTAACCTGTCGCGTCGACAGGTATTGACCCGCGGCGGTGCTGCTGTGGGTGGTCTGGCTGCCTTTGCGGCTGGTTATAGCGACACGGTAGTCAAGGCGGTCCAAGGTCTGGGCCAAGGTACAGCCGGTGTGCCAACCGCACACGCAACCCGTGGCAACTCCTTGCAGGCTGAATTCCGTATTGATCCGATCACGGGTCTGCTGGATACGCAGCCCGGCCAGATTGTGAGCCCGTCCAGTTGCCTGGGCTGCTGGACGCAGTGTGGTGTGCGCGTACGTATTGATACGGAGAACAACAAGATTCTGCGTATCGCCGGTAATCCTTATCATCCTTTGGCAACCACGCAGTCTGCTCCCATGGAGCAGCCCGTACGCGAGGTTTACGCCATGCTGGGTGGTGAGAATGGCTTGGAAGGCCGTGCCAGCGCCTGTGCCCGCGGCGCTTCCATGCTGGAACAGCACAGCAGCCCTTACCGGGTTCTGTCGCCGTTGAAACGCGTCGGCCCCCGTGGGTCAGGCCAATGGGAGCGCATCAGTTTTGAACAATTGATTGAAGAGGTCTGCGAAGGCGGCGATCTGTTCAAAGAAGGTCATGTCGATGGTTTGCGTGCGATTTGGGATCACGAAACCCTGATTGACCCGCAAAACCCCGAGTTCGGTCCATTGGCCAACCAGTTGTTGTTTACGGATGCCGCGAACGAAGGCCGTACGCCACTGGTCAAACGCTTTGCCGAGCAGGCTTTTGGCACGATCAACGTCAGCAACCACGGTTCTTACTGTGGTCAAAGCTTCCGTGTCGGTACAGGCGCTGCCATGGGTGACATCAAAGGTATGCCTCATGGCAAACCTGACTGGAAAAACGCCCGTTTTGGCCTGTTTATTGGTGCAGCACCGGCTCAATCCGGTAATCCCTTCCAGCGTCAAGGCCGTGAGCTGGCAGAAGCCCGTTCGCGTCCAGAAAACACCTTCAAGTACGTGGTTGTTTCCCCGATCTTGCCAACGTCGTCCAGCCTGGCCTCGGGTAGTGGCAACCGCTGGCAGCCTGTTCTGCCCGGCACTGACTTGTCCCTGGTCATGGGCATGTTGCGCTGGATTCTGGAACAAGAGCGTTTTGATGCAGAACACTTGTCCCTGCCCCATGCGCCTGCGGAGCAGGACGAAAATACCGCTTCCTGGACGAACGCCAGCCATTTGTTGATTGCGGATCCTGAGCATCCAGGTTTTGGCCGCTATTTGCGTGGTACAGACCTTGGTTGGGAGGTGGCTGAAGGCACTGAATCGCCCTTTATCGTTCAGGACGAACAAGGCGAGCTGCGCGCCCATACCGATCTTGATCGCGCGACGTTATTTGTCGACCGTACCGTTGAGCTGGAAGGCAAGGATGTACGTGTCTGTACTGCGCTGAACATGCTGCGCGAGCGCAGTCAGGAAAAATCCATTGCCGAATACGCCAAGGGCTGCGGCATGGACGAAGAAACCCTGATCGAACTGGCCCGTGAATTTACCAGCTACGGTCGCCAAGCCGTGGCTGACGCACACGGCGGCACCATGAACGGTTCCGGTTTCTACACGGCTTACGCGATTGCCATGTTGAATACCTTGGTGGGTAACCTGAACCTGAAAGGCGGTTTGGTGCTGGATGCGGGCCCATTTGGTCCTTTTGGCCCCGGCCCACGCTACAACTTTGCTCAATTCCCCGGAAAAGTGGCGGCTAAAGGCGTGTCTTTGTCGCGACATCGCTTCGCTTACGAAAAATCCAGCGAATTCAAGCGCCGCCAAGCGAATGGGGAAGCGTTGTACCCCGCTCCTGCTCCTTGGTACCCCGCTGTAGGTGCCTTGAGCAGTGAAATGATTGCATCAGGCCTGAATGGCTATCCATACACCAGCAAAGTGTGGATCAACCACATGAGCAACCCGGTCTATGCGATTGCTGGCTTTAAAAATGCCTTGCTGCACAAACTGAGAGACCCTGCGGTTCTGCCCTTGTCGATTTCGGTTAATCCCTTTATCAACGAAACCAATGCCTACGCAGACTACATCATGCCAGACACGGTGACTTACGAAAGCTGGGGTGTTTCGGCACCTTGGGCTGACGTGATCGCCAAGTCCTCGACCCTGCGCTGGCCTGTGGTCGAGCCACGAGTGGATCGCACGGCTGACGGTCAGCCTATCAATCTGGAAAGTTTCCTGTTTGCAGTAGCTTTGCGTTTGGGATTGCCAGGTTTTGGTAAAGGCGTTCTGAAAGACAAGGCAGGCAATGCCCACGACTTGCTGCGCGCCGAGGATTTCTATCTGCGGGGCATGGCCAATATTGCCTTTGGTGCTGGCCGCCCGGTTGGCGACGCATCCGACGACGATATGCGCATCACCGGTGTGGATCGACTTTTTCCTGATCTTCAAGCGCGTTTGCATCCTGAAGAGCAGCGCAAAGTGGCGATGTTGTTGACACGCGGTGGCCGATTCGACCGAATCGAAAACGCCTGGAAAGGAAATCAGCTGAAAAATCGCTACAGCAATGCTTTGCAGATCTGGAATGAAGACCTGTCCAAGATGCGTCACACCATGACGGGTGAACGTCTTAGCGGTTGCCCTACTTGGTACCCCACTCGTTTGGCTGACGGCAGCCCAATGCGCGAGCATTTCTCGGAACAAGAGTGGCCATTGCTGATGAGCTCCTACAAATCCAATTTGATGAGCTCCATGTCCATCGGGATGTCCCGCCTGCGCCAGGTCCACCCGCACAATCCGATTTCCTTGAATCTGGATGATGCGAAGAACATGGGCATCCGTAACGGCGATCGTATTCGTGTCAGCACACCAGGTGGTGCGGTTGAAGGTGTTGCTTTGGTGCGTGGCGGTATTATGCGCGGGGCCATTGCAATCGAACACGGTTTTGGGCATACCGAACTGGGTGCGCGTTCGCACCAGATTGATGGTGAGGCCATGCCTCACCTGAACGATCTGGCTGCAGGTGTGAACCTGAACGAATTGGGTTTTGCTGATCCAACCCGTGGCGATGGCCAGGATAACGTCTGGATTGACTGGGTTTCTGGCGCGGCCGTGCGACAGGGCCTGCCAGCAAGAGTGGAGAAGCTGTCGGCTTAAAAGAAACACACCTCCATCAAACCATTGTTCAACGATAAGGGCGCCGATTATTCTTTGGGATAATCGGCCTCATCCGTTAGTGAACCAAGTTTAATGGCCCAAATGGCAAGGGTCAGCCCTCGAGGCGATGCCCTCTACCCCAAGAACCTATTTCATGAACTGAATGGCTTGTGCTTTCACGAGTGCAGCCGCAAGCGTAGCAGCATTAGCCCATTCAGCTTCATGGATACAGGGGCTGTTACTCCCCTTTTAGCCCACGTTCTTGAATGGTCTGTTGCCACTGAGCCGATTCTTGTTCCATGAACTGGGTTAATTCTGCGCGGCTTGTCGGCTGAGGTGTTAAGCCATAGTCCAGCAAGGACTGACGCACTTCAGGATCGTTCAATACCTTGACCAGCTCCTGATTCCAACGCTCCTGCATATCCTCTGGCATCGTACCAGGCCCCAAGAATGCATACCAATTTAGTGCAATAAAACCAGGGTAGCCGGCCTCTGCCACTGTTGGAATGGTTGGCATATCAGCAGAGCGCTCCAAACCGGTTGTCGCTATTGGAATCAAGGCACCGGTTTTGATGTGAGGAGCCGCTGTCGGGGGAGCCGCAAAGTATGAAGACACACGTTCCCCGATGAGGTCTTGCAAGGCTTGACCACCGCCGCGATAAGGCACGTGTACCATTTCAACTCCAGCGCGCTGGTTGAGCAGTTCTCCGGCCAAGTGTGAGGCAGAGCCTGATCCGGACGAAGCAAAGTCGATAAGACCAGGCTCACTCTTGGCAAGCTCAATAAACTCGCCCAAGGTTTTTGCACCTATACCTTTATGCACAACCAGTACGTTGGGAAAATGTACACCACCCGACAAAGGAGCCAGGTCTTTGAACGGATCGTAAGGCACTTTCATCAGGTGTGGAGAAATAGTCATTGGCCCCACAGAGCCCAAGAGCAGCACCGAGCCATCATTATCAGCATTAGCCACTTGCTGATGCGCCAAAATACCGCCAGCGCCTGCTTTGTTCTGTACGACAACAGTCTGACCGATGTTGTCTCCCAGTTTTTTTGCAATCATGCGAGCTGCAGCATCGGCTGCTCCCCCGGCGGCAAAGCCGACAACTAAAGAAATCGACTTTTTGGGCGGAAATGTCTGCGCTTGCACAGATGAAGAAAGCAAACCTATTGATAAGGCGGCAATCGCAAAACAGGAAAAGGGACGAAAATGCATGATGCTCCTCTTGGGTCGTTATAAGTATTGTTGCGATGAAAATAAACGCGGTGCTTCAAGCCTGGCAGGGTCAGTCGCCACCGGCACGAATGGGGTTTGGCTGGCGCTTCTCTATGGCATGGCGCAGTAGCGATGCGCTACGGAAAATACCGTGAGCAAACTTGCCATAAGGCAAGGTGGCAAAGAGCGCCATGACCGCTCCGAGGTGTAAGCACAACAACAAACCCATCGCGGGTGTGGCACGTGCCAGCCATAGAGCCAATCCGCTGGTGCTGATCAAAAACAGCAAGGCGATAAAGCCTAGATCCATCGGTTTTTGCTTCTGATCGCCCTGTGCCGGGTCGCGACGCAAGTTCAGATAGCCTAAGCCGGCCGTGCCGATACAAAGGCTAACCCCTCCCACAGCCCCCAAGAGTTTGGGCAGACTGGGGAAATCGTAAGGAGCCACCATATCGAACAGATAGTGGTAGATCGTGCCCAGGCTGGTTGCAGCAAAACACAGCATGAAGCCATAAAAGGTCAGGTGATGAAATCGGCGGCGCGACAAGGTGTAAGCATCGTCCTCGTTATGGCATCCCTTCCCATGCCCTCCATCCAGATACTTGAGTTTGAGTACCGAATGGGTTGCCTCGGCAGCGGCAACCCTGCTGACAGGTGCGCCACTGGTGGCTGGAGTGATTTCCGTCCAAAAACCATGCACCCCTTTGCCTAACGCAAATACCGCAAATAGGAATACGGGTGCAAACATGCTTACCAACAGGTTGTGCGGGAATAGATTGTAAAAATCTCCAGCCAATGCTGCGTCCCAGAGCGTACCGTTGAGCGCCAAGGCCAGAACCAGGAATAAGGCCAAGCCCAAGGTCAAGGCAATCGACATCACCAAGCCGTTGCGCTCATAGAGCTTGCCCAGCCTTTTGGGCCAAGCATATTGGGTATAGGTTTGGGCACGAACCTTGGCCATCGCTTGCGGAACATTCACGGCAAATTCGTGAGGCGGTGCGTATTGGCAAGCGTGCAGGCACGCCCCGCAGTTATGGCATAAATTCGCCAGATAATGAACGTCTGCCGGCTCGAACATCAAGCGGCGTGTCATTGCGGGAAATACCGCGCAAAACCCCTCACAGTAACGACAGGCATTACAGATCGTCATGATCCGATCAACCTCCTGCTCATGAGGCATGTGGCGAACGGTGGGGCTGGGCGAGTGTGTGTGCAAACCGGTGTTGCACGCATCATCGATCAGTGTTTGAAGTGATTTCATGGGAGTCTCGGGATCAGGGCGCAATAGCGTTTTCATTGTTTGGCCGCCTGCGCAGCCTGCGTGCCTGCAATGCAGCCAAAGGTTGTTCCAATCGACATTCCCACCCCTGCTGTATAGCCTTGCCCCAGCACATTGCCCGCCATCATTTCCCCAGCCACAAACAGATTGCGGCTAGGCCGGTCGTTAAACCGTACGGCAGCTGTTTCGTCGGTGTGCAAACCCAAGTAGGTAAATGTCACGCCTGGGCGCAAGGCGTAGCCATAGAATGGGGGGGTGTCGATGGGCAAGGCCCAGTGCGTTTTGGCAGGCGTAATACCTTGGGTATGACAGTCGTCCAGCGCTGTGTGATCAAACCTTCCAACTTGGCAGGCCTTGTTGTAATCATTCAAGGTTTTCTCGAACGTCACCTCGTCCAGGCCAAGTTTGCAGGCCAGTTCGGGCAGTCTTTCAGCCTTTTGTCCAGGAAAAACAGGAGGCATGAATCTGCCAATAGCCTTGCTGTCTATGATCGAATAAGCAATCTGGCCAGGTTGTTTGGCCACCAAACGACCCCAAATTGCGTAGCGTTTGGGCCAGAAATCTTCTCCCTCGTCATAGAACCGCTTGGCTTGACGGTTGACTACGACCCCTAGGGACACGCAGTCAATACGGGTACAGATACCTCCGTCATACAAAGGGGCTCGTGCGTCAATTGCCACCATATGCGCTTGAGTAGGATCGCCGATATGGTCTGCTTTGTGATCGTCGATCATGTGGCGCAGCAATGTTCCTTGATTGAAGCGCGTGCCACGAATCAGGAAATTATCCGAAGGCCACTCTCCAAACTCATTTTGTCCCCAGGCATCCCGTAACCATTCACGGTTAGATTCAAAACCGCCTGCCGCCAGTACACAAACACGCGCCTGGATACGTTCTTCGCCGCTCCAGGCTGCGACAAACTGACCGTCCTCGATTTCCAACCGGTCAACAGGCGCGTTATAGCGAATGTCCACTCCCAGGGATTGAGCACTGCGGTAATACGCATTTATCAAGGCTTTTCCGCCACCCATGAAAAACGCATTGGTGCGAGCCACATGTAAGGCGCCCGAGAGCGGTGGCTGGAAGTTGACACCGTGCTTGCGCATCCAACTGCGACAGGAGCTCGTTGTGCGAATGACTAAACGAGCCAGATGTTCATTGGTTTTTCCGGCTGTCACTTTGAGCAAGTCCTGCCAGAACTCTTCCTCTGGATACGCATCGACCAGAACATCTTGCGGCGCATCATGCATACAGCGCAAATTACGAGTGTGTTGCGAATTGCCCCCTCGCCATTCACGTGGAGATGCTTCCAGCAATAGCACACTTGCCCCTCCTTCACGGGCTGTAAGTGCGGCGCACAATGCGGCGTTGCCACCCCCAATAACAAGTACATCTATCATTTTGTTGTCCGTTTCCTGTGTGCTATTCGTGGTTTACGCGTTTCGCCACGATATGGAACGGGGTCTACTTTAGGGATGTGGTCTTGTCGACGCCAGTATGGTCATGGCTATAGGTGTTCACTAAAAGTGAAGGCCAAGGCCACAGGGAGACCTTGTGTGTTAAGCAGCGCAAAAGCACACTTCACTGTGAATGAGCGTGAGCAGAGCTAGAACGAGTGACAGTCAGCAGACTGAGCAGCTGTCGCTTTATGAGGAAAAATCTCTATTTCAGAGCAGCGTGGCTCCTGGCCAACGTGATTGCTGCACAAGTGAGCGCATTACATCAGCCAGCACGATCCGGGCCGCAAGCCCCGCTGGTGCTAATTCTTCGTCCGATAAGCTGGCGATCAGGTTACGGCGTTTGAGGGTTTCATGTGCTAAAGGCAAGCTCACTAAACGTTGATTGTGATTACGGACTACTGCTGCACCAGGTTGAACCGTTGCGGCATAGCCAGAGCACACCACATCCATTAGCAAGGCCAGGCCATCAATCTCCACCACAACATTGGCCTCAGTGCCTTCGCGAAAAAATTCGGCATTCAACAATGCACGCAAGCCGTGGGAGGCGCTGGGCATGACAAGTGGCAGATTGGTAATATCACCCAGCGTCAACGAGTGCTCCACAGGCAACAAGTGGCGTTGATTGGGGTGGATGATAAGAAACAGGCGTTCATCCAAAATAGCTTGCGCACTCCAGGAGTGATGCCCTGCTGTATGGAACACCACCCCTAAGTCAATCTGGCGTCGATTGAGCATTTGAGAGAGATTGCCCGACAAGCTTTCAATCAGATGCACCCGTACATCGGGATAGCGCTGCTTCATGGCAGTGAGAAAAGGGACCGCCAGGACCGAACCGGTGGTCGGTGCCAGACCCACAGTGACTTGCCCAGACAACCGAGCGGCCTGTGCCGCCAACACGGCATTATCGGTGTGTCTCAAGGCCAATTGCGCTTCTTGACGAAACGCCAAGCCGGCTGCGGTGGGGACCACGCCAGTCGATGTGCGCTGTAACAGACGCACGGATAGCTCCCCCTCCAGGCGGCTAATTTGCTGGCTAAGCGCCGAAGTGACAACACCCAGATCCTGAGCGGCCTTGCCCATGCTGCCTAATTCCACCACACGCAAGAAATACCGTAGCTGACGCAGCTCCATAATAAAACGCCATAAAAAATAGGACGAAAGCTCTGATCATAGTTCAATCAGAGCAACGGCTGCGTCTCCTGCACATGACAGGACCGATCAGCACAAACCGGAGCACTAAAAAAAGGAAATTAGGAAGCTAACAGACCGTACTTGCGAATTTTGTCGTGTAGTGTGCTTTTGGCGATGCCCAGTTCCTGTCCGGCGCGGGTCAAATTATGTTGATGCCGTCTCAGGGCTTCGACGATCAAGGCACGTTCGACCGCTTCCACGGTTTGAACCAGCGAGGTGGGCACAACTGCTGACGCAGCTTGCTGGCCGGGCAAGGCGCCGTTGACTCCCAGCACGCAGCGGTCCGCAAAGTTACGCAGCTCGCGCACATTACCCGGCCAATGCCAGGCCAGCATAGCTTGCAGACGTTCGGAGTCCGGCTCCAGTGCCGGGCGGCCATGCCGGGCCGCCGCCAACAAGGCAAAATGCTCGAACAACAGACCAATATCCTCGCGCCGCTCACGCAGGGGCGGCAGTGGCAAGGTCGCCATGTTCAGCCGGTAATACAAATCGTGACGGAACTGGCCTTGATCAGCCTGCGCCAGTAAATCGACTTTAGTGGCCGCAATGACCCGGCAATTGATGGCGATGGATTGATTCGAGCCTAAACGCTCCAGCGTACGTTCCTGTAAAACGCGCAATAGTTTGACCTGCATGACCATTGGCATGCTTTCAATTTCGTCCAGAAACAAGGTACCTTGATGTGCATACTCTATCTTGCCGATCACCCGCTTGCCAGCGCCCGTAAAAGCGCCTGCTTCATGACCGAACATCTGACTGTCGAACAGACTGTCGGACAGTGCACCGCAGTTGACGGCCACAAAATTGCCCTCGCTGGTGTGCCCCACCTCGTGAAGGCAGCGTGCTACCAGTTCTTTGCCGGTACCGGTTTCGCCAAAAATAAGTACATCGGCGGCACTATTGCCCAGATTGCAGATTAGTTCACGTACCTTGGACATGACAGAGGAGTTACCCAGAACACGCGCTTCAATGGATTGCTTATCCTGCAAGCGGCACTGCAAAGCTTCGATTTCAAAGCTCATTTGACGTTTATCCAGGGCGCGCGATACGACCTGTACAAAATGTTCGGGCGAAAATGGTTTCTCGATAAAATCATAGGCCCCCATTTTCATGGCCTGAACGGCCATCGACACATCACCATGGCCGGTAATCAGTACGACAGGCAAGTCGCTGTCCACGTGCTGCAGCTGCTGCAACAAGCTCATGCCATCGGCGCCTGGCAAACGCACGTCGGACACCACAATGCCTGGCCAAGCCTTGTGAAGGAGGTGCAAGGCCTGTTCGGCGCTTTCTGCCTCTTGCACCTGAATGCCTTCAAGCTGCAAGGTTTGGCTACAGCCCAGACGTACATTAACGTCGTCTTCAACGATGAGAACAGTCAGCCCGTCGTACATTTCTCTGCTCCAGGAAAGGGAAGCACAATGGTGAATACGGCACCACCACTTGGCAAGTTCTCTGCCGTCAGGTTGCCCCCGCAATGTTGGATAATACTCATCGAAATGGCCAAACCCAGGCCCAGTCCGGTACCACTGTCTTTGGTGGTGAAAAACGGTTCGAATAAATGCAAGCAGACCTCCTCGCTTAATCCCGGACCATTGTCTTGAACCCGGATCGCCACCTGCTGGCCTTGCCGCTGGCTGCTGATCTGAATGACGGGATGAGCGTTTTGCGTGGCCGCAGCGTCAATCGCATTGCTCAGTAGATTAACAATCACTTGTTCAAGGCGGTTGGGATTGCACAGCACCCTGCTCGCCTCGTCAGCCAATTGAACCTGTATCGTTGCGCGGTGTTGGTGAATGGAAGGATCCAGGATTAGCAGGGCCTGATCGATAATGGCGTTCAAATCCGCCAGCCCCGAATGACCAGGCGATTTGCGAGCAAATTGTTTGAGCTGTGAGGTCAGCGCGCCCATGCTGTCCACCAAATCATTGATGCGTTTCAAATTGGCGCGTACCGTATCCAGGTCGCCGCGCTCCATGAAGCGGATGGTGTTCCCTGACAAGGTACGCAGTGCCGTCAAGGGTTGATTCAGCTCGTGGGCCAGGCCGGTAGACAACTGTCCAATGACAGCCAGTTTGCCTGCGTGAATCAAGCCGGCCTGGGTCTCTTCCAACGTTCGAGTACGCTCCTGCACCTTGCGTTCAAGCTGAGCATGGGCCCGCTCCAGTTGCAAGCGCGCAAGAGCCCGATCACGCTGTTGCTGCCGGCGCAAATACCAACTGATTAATATGACAAAAAAGGACACGACACCCAAGGCCGCCAGGCCTGCGTACAGGCGAGCCATGGAATAGACCAGATCGGTGGGCAAAAACAGCGTCAAAGTCCAGCCGTTGGCACCAAACGGAAGTGTCTGAGCCAGCGACAGTCCGCGAACCTGATCCGCTGCCCCCGATTCCGTCCAGGCCTGCGACCAAGATACTAATTGTGCATCCTGGCTCAGCACTTTTTGGGTCAGGAGATCCAGTGGCACAATCGGTAAACCATTGTACTGGCGAGTCTCGCGCAGGTGCTGCTGCACATCTTCAGTTAAGGGTTGATTTGCTGTAAATTTCCAGGCGGGCACAGAGGACAAAATCGCCACTCCATAGTGATCGGAAACGATCACCGGCGCTTGAGCATGGGTCCAGGAATCCTGCAAACGATCAAGGTCCACCTTGATCACGGCCACTCCCATGACCTGCCCCGCCAGCGAGATGGGTGCTGAGATGTAATAGCCTGCCTCACCCCGGGTGGTCCCAACGCCAAAGAAGAAACCGGGCCGCCCTTGGTGTGCCTCGGAGAAATAATGGCGATAGGAAAGATCTTCCCCCAGATAACTGTCAGCCTGTTGCCAGTTGCTGGTCGCCAGAACGCGTCCCTGGCGACCAAGGATGTAAATCACGCGGGTCTTGGCACGCTCGTTCAAGCGCTCCAGATGACGGCTGACCTCGAGCGAGGACTGGGTGTTACGCTCCAAAAGCCCAACCACTGCTTGATCCAGCTCCAGCATCTTGGGTAAATATTCGTATTTCTCGACTTCGTGACGCAGTGTCAGCGCATACAAGTCCAGACGCTGCCGAGCCGTGTCCTGCAAACTGGCTAGTCCGAGCGCTTCGCCAACACGATAAGCCATCACGCCCGCTATGGCAGCCAGCGACACAATCAGCGCCAGTAACAGCAAGACTTTCTGAGGACGAAAAAATCGGGGCAAATGCATAAAACCGTAGCGGCCACTTACACGGGATTTTAGTAAACAGCCGCCACTCAGAGACAGGGGAGGCCTCAGGCAACGACAGGCACGGAGCCTGCCGCGGCTGCCTCCTTGGGCTGGAGCACGGATGGATCTGCCGCCCTGTTGTCTGACTCGTCGGGTGCGTCGATGGCGCCCTCCCATTTAGCAACAACGGCCGTGGCAATGCCGTTACCCAACACATTTGTCGCGGTGCGGCCCATGTCCAGAAAGTGATCAATGCCCATGATCAATAGTACACCAGCCTCGGGCAGCCCAAACATCGGTAAAACCGCGGCCACCACGACCAGCGCGGAGCGTGGCACACCGGCGATACCTTTGCTGGAGATCATCAACACCAGCAGCATAATAATCTGCTGTTGTAAGGACAGCGGCACGTCATACGCCTGTGAGATAAACAAAGCGGCAAAAGCGGTGTAGATCATGGAGCCATCCAGGTTAAAGGAATAACCCAGCGGAAGGACAAAGCCGATAACCCGTTTGCGTACACCGAACACTTCCAGCTTTTCCATCAAACGTGGATAGGCGGCTTCACTGGAGGCGGTGGAAAAGCCCAGCAACATGGGTTGACGGATTTCTTTGAACAGCGTGAATACACGGCCCTTGAGCACCAGAAATCCCGCAGCAAGCAGAATCAACCACAACACCACCAAGGTGGCATAAAAGCTGCCCAGGAATTTGCCATAGACAGCCAAAATACCCAGCCCTTCGGTCGTGATGATATTGGCAACGGCAGCAAACACACCTAGCGGCGCAAAGTACATAACGTAGTTGGTTACCGTCAGCATCACTGGCACTGCGCCCTCGATGGTTTGTGCGAGGGTGTTTGCCTGGGGATTTCCACGCACTTTTCCCAAGGCCAGTCCGAAAAATACCGAGAACACCAGGATTTGCAAAATCTCGTTCTTGGACATGGACTCAAAAAAGTTACGTGGCACAACGTGGGTCAGAAACGTTTTCAGGTTCAGTGCCGAGGTATCTACCCCCAAGTGAGCGGATTCAGCCGGCAAGGGGATGCCGACATTGGCACCTGGTTGGAAAATATTGGCAAAAATCAGCCCTACCGTCAGCGATACCAACGACGCCAACAGAAACCAGCCTACGGCACGGCCACCGATACGGCCGACAGTTGCGGCATCATCCATGCTGGCCATACCCGCAACCAAGGTGGCGAAAATCAGCGGAGCAATGATCATCTTGATCAAGCGTAAAAACATATCCGTCACCATGCCAAAGTAGCTGGCAATGGCATGAGCTTGTTCGGGGGTATCGGCCATTTTGTGGCAGATATAACCCACCACCACACCCAATACCATGGCAATCAGAATCCATGTGGTTTGCTTATTCAGCTTCATATGCTTATCTCCCTTGTCGGCCCGTGCACGGGCCGGTCCTTTTTTTTAATTAAAGCGTTTGCTCAAATTCGTTCAAGGTGCGTGGCGCGATCAGCAGTTCAGGCCGCAAGGCTTGAGCCAGTTCGTCCGCACTTAACAAGCCATGCTCCAGAATCAGCTCAGCCACTCCCTTGCCGGTTTCATGTGCCTGCTTGGCAATGTCAGTGGCCGCGGTGTAGCCAATCAACGGATTAAGCGCCGTAACCAATCCGATGGATTGGCTGACACTGTCTGCCAGGCGCTGAGGGTTGGCGGTGATCGCTTCCACGCAGTAGTCGGCCAGAATCATGCATCCGCGTTGCAGGTGACGCAGGCTCTTGTAGAGGCTGTGCGCAATAATGGGTTCAAACGCGTTGAGCTGAAGCTGTCCAGCTTCGGCCGCAAAGGAGACAGTCACATCGTTGCCAAAGACTTCAAAGGCAATCTGGCTGATCGCTTCCGGAATGACGGGATTGACTTTGCCCGGCATGATGGAGGAGCCCGCTTGGCGTGGTGGCAAATTGATCTCGCCGATGCCAGCGCGTGGGCCGCTCGATAGCAGACGCAAGTCGTTGCAGGTTTTGGACAACGTGACGGCAACTCGTTTCAACGCGCTGGACAATTGCACAAAAGCGCTACAGTCCTGGGTGGCTAGGATCAAGTCCGGTGCGCTGCGCAGGCTGATCCCCGTGTTTGAGGATAGTTGACGCGTGACCAGTTGGGCATAGCGTGGATCAGTATTGATCCCCGTGCCAATCGCGGTGGCCCCCAGATTGATTTCACACAGCTCTTGCATGGCCTCGGTCAGGCAAAGCCGATCTTTGGCAATCATGCCGGCGTAAACCGCGAACTCCTGCCCTAGGGTCATAGGGACCGCCTCCTGCAGCTGTGTACGCCCCATTTTCAATAACTCTTTGAAAGCGTGAGCTTTGCCCTCGAACGCTTGCTGCAAGTACTCCAAGGCAGTCAATAAACGGGCAGCGCCCTGATAGGCAGCCAGCTTCAAGGCCGTGGGGTATACATCATTGGTCGACTGCCCCAGATTGACATCTTCATTGGGGTGGAGGAAAGCGTACTGCCCACGTTCATGGCCCAAAATTTCCAGAGCACGGTTAGCGATCACCTCGTTCGCATTCATGTTGGTAGAGGTTCCCGCACCACCTTGGATCACATCCACCACAAAATGCTCGTGATGCTGGCCGGACTCAATTTCTCGGCATGTCTGCACAATCGCTTCTTTCTTGACGGCATTCAATGTTCCCAGCGCGTGGTTGGCTTGCGCGGCAGATGCTTTGATTTGTGCCAAGGCACGAATCAAATCGGGATAGTGTGAAATAGGTATCGCCGTAATAGCGAAGTTCTCAACAGCTCGCAGGGTGTGAATGCCAAAATACGCTGAGTCAGGTACGGGCCGAGTTCCTAGCAAGTCTTTTTCCAGGCGCGTGTGGGCTGTTGCGGTGCAATCAGTCATCTTATCTCTCCGTTTTATGTAGTACCCAAAAAATTGGGGTTGTTGTACCGGAGTTAAAAGCAACAACTGTGCCAACAATAAGGGATCACACTAGCCTATTGAAAAACAAGTCATTTTTTGCGCACTGATTGTAGAGACACTGACAATATGCTTGCTTCTGTTCGGATTTCTGAACACGACAAAATCAAAACAGACGGAAACCCGAACAGAAGTCATCGAACTGTGCGGCTGTGGGTTTTATCCTGCTGTATTACCATGCGGTTTCCTCTCAAAATCGCTCCCCTTTTTGTTGGAGACTTTCTTTTCAATGGCTGGAAGTTATTTCCGTTAATTGCATTTTATTTTCTATAATGGATACCATGGAGATAGGCGGTTAGGTGTTTGTGTACACCCGGATCGGCTTTATTATTCCTACATCCGGCTTCAGTTTCGGGGCTTGAACACGCCTGTATAAGTCTTCACCTTCTACTGACCTACTCTTATGAACCCTTTTGTTCTTATCTCCGGCTGCTCTGGTGGCGGCAAATCTACTCTGTTATCCGAGCTGCAGAATCGTGGCTATACGGTTATCCAGGAACCTGGGCGACGTATCGTGCAGGAACAACTGGCCAGCGGTGGCTCTGCCCTTCCCTGGCTGGATATGGAGGCCTTCCTGAATGAAGCGATAAAGACCGCGCAAGATGACTATTCCAGCGCTCCGAAAGATGGTGGCTGGGTGTTTTTTGATCGAGGCTTGATTGATGCGGCCGCAGCTTTGCAGGAATTAAAGGGAACGCCACTGCTGGATGAACTCAGCAAGACCAGCCCTTATCATTCACAGGTATTTTTAACGCCGCCCTGGCCTGAAATATACGAGGCTGATCCAGAACGTCGTCACGATATGAACGCTGCTTTGCGTGAGTATGAGCGCTTGGAGCGTGTTTATCCCCTACTGGGATACCAAGTGAGCCTGCTGCCCAAAACAAGCGTAGAAAAGCGTGCTGATTTTGTCTTGAAGACGCTAACTCAAGTGTGAGTACTGCTTTGTTATGCAAAGTGTCGATCACTAGAAGGAGCAGGTTCACACGGCTCTGTACTCCGCTTTCGGGCTGCGTTTCACTCCAGGCTTTGTCCACAAGCCCCAAAGCATCCAGTACCGCAACAGAGACAGTAAAAGCCCCGCATAAAAAAAGAGCCGCCAGTCTTAAAACTGACAGCTCTTTTTACTTCATTTAGGCGTCAATCAGCCTTTCAAACCAGGCATCACACGTGTCAACGTGCCTGCAACCGTACGCTCCAGCACATCGACCAGCACAACCGTCTGCTGATCCACTTCGATATTGAGCTTATCGCCCACCTTGTAGCGTGAGAACGTCGTCTGGCGCAAGGTTTCGGGAATCAGGTTGATGGTCACAACACCGTCTTCCACATCCGCCACAGTCAAGCTGCAGCCATTCACGCCCAGAAAACCACGCGGAAACACGTATTTCGCCCAATCTTCCGGCATCTGAAAACGCAGACGGTTACCGGCCTCGGTAATGCTCAGTTCCAGCACTTCAGCCGTCGTTGCGATATGGCCAGCCATCACATGGCCGCCAATTTCCTCGTTTAACTTGGCCGATCGTTCGATATTGACCAGATCACCCGTTTTGAGTGTGCCCAGATTTGTGCGCTCCAGCGTGACGGGAATCGCATCAAAGGTGACTTTAGGGCCGGAGATGCTGGTCACGCTCAGGCATGTGCCTTCCACGCTGACACTGGCACCCAGTTGCAGATCCACCAGCAGCTCGTCAGTGAAGTCAATTTCAAACTCGGTACGGCCCAGCTCGGCCCTGACCGCAGTAAGAGGACGAACTGCTTTAACAATTCCGGTATACATCAGCACGCTCCTTCGCAGAATTCATGCAAAAGACCAACGGCTAATGCAGGGGAGATTTTCAGATTTTTCATTTGAACGCATCCTTGATTAAACAATGCGTCCTCCGGGCAGCAATAAAACACGCCGCTGCCTTGATCACAAGGCAGCGATGCTTCATCTTCTTTCATCCGGACTCTGACCGTCGGCCCAGGTTTCTCACCTGATCTGCTGACCTTTCCCTGGCGGAAAGCGCTCGCGGGCTGGGGAGTAGCTCCCTTACCGCCGGTGGGGAATTTCACCCCGCCCTGAAGACGTTTGCAGTGTAAGACCGGAGCCCAAGTCTAATCAAGCCAGACCCGCGCCCGGTCGCCACGTTTAAGCCTTGCGATGCACGCTCAAGCCTGCAAAGCTTTGCGCCACTGGCATCAACTCGATGTAGTTGACGTTCATATGGGCAGGCGCGTTCATGATCCAGGCAATGGTATTGGCGATATCGTCAGGCGTGAGCGCATCCACGTTCTGGTACAACGCAGCGGCTTTGTCTTTATCGCCCAGACGCACAGTCGAGAAGTCCGTACCGGAACACAGGCCAGGAGCCACGGTAGAAACACGAACTGCGGTACCCGACAGGTCGGCGCGCAGGTTCAGGCCCAGTTGATGCACAAAAGCCTTGGTAGCACCATACACATTGCCGCCTGCATAAGCGTATTCGCCCGCAGTCGACCCCAGATTAATGATGTGGCCCTGATTGCGCTTGACCATACCCGGCAGCAAAGCGTGCGTAATGTGCAACAGCGCGCTGATATTGGTGGCCACCATGGTGTCCCACTGATCCATCTTGGCGTCTTGCGCCTTGTCCACGCCCAGTGCCAGACCGGCATTATTGATCAGCACATCAATATTAGGAAAACGAGCTGTCAGATCAGCCAGAACCGCTTCTGCTCGCGCACGATCGGTCAAATCCACGCTGACCGGTACAAAACGCTCGCCCAGCTCGGCGGCCAGGGCATCGAGCTTGTCCTGGCGACGCGCCAGACCCAGCACGGTGTGTCCTTCAGATACCAATTTACGGGCAAGCGCAGCCCCAAACCCTGAGGAGGCCCCGGTGACAACGGCGGTTTTCATAGTGCGATCCCTATACAGCTCGCTGCTCGTTAAGCAGGCGACAATTAAAGCATTAAGGATAGCAAACTTCAGGCACGTCGTAGCCTCTTCACCCTAGGGAAAAAGCGGACAAATCCGTCTATGGAAATGCCCGCTTTTTTCTTGCCCTGGCATCAGGCGGCAGGCCGCTCCAGGCCCAGGTGGCCGCGCAGGGTCGCATGCTCGTATTCCTGACGGAACAGCCCGCGTTTTTGCAGAACCGGAATCACCTGCTCAACAAAGTCACGAATGCCATTGGGCAAGGAAGGCGGCATCAGGTTAAAACCATCCGCGCCTTCGTTGCGCCACCATTGCTCAATCTGATCCGCAATGGACTCCGGCGTACCGACCATGGTGCAGTGACCGCCGCCAGCAGCGATTCGGCCCAGCAACTGGCGCACTGTCGGTTTTTCCATTTCCACAATGCGCAGCATGGTGGCATAGCGCCCTTTGGGGCCTTTGAAGCTTTCCAACGGCGGCAGCGGTGGCACTGGCGCATCCAGCTCCCAATTCATGCAGTCCTGGCCGACAAACATACCCAGCTGACGCAAGGATGTCTCGGCGGGTAGCAATTCGTCCAGCTCTTGCTGCTTGCGGCGCGCCTCTTCCATGGTGGAGCCCACATAGGTCACCAAACCCGGCATCACGGGCACATCCACGCCGCGGCCCGCTTCACGCACGCGTCGTTTGATATCGCGGTAATAGGATTGGGCCGAGGGCAAGTCATAAGCCACAGCGTAAATAGCCTCCGCTTTGCGCGCGGCCAAATCACGGCCTTGCTCAGAAGCACCTGCCTGAAACAGCACCGGCTGGCCTTGCGGCGAACGTGGCAAGGTCAAGGGCCCATCCACCAGGAAGTGATCGCCCTTATGCAGGATCTGGCGAACCTGATCCACTTTGGCGTAATCGCCCTTTCTGTCCATGACCAAAGCACTGTCGCTCCAGGAGTCGAACAGTTGCAATGCGGTATCGACAAACTCTTCAGCCCGCGCATAGCGCCAAGCATGATCGGGCATGGCTTCGTAGCCGTGGTTACGCGCTTCCGAGTCAAACATGGATGTCACCACGTTCCAGCCCATCCGCCCATTGGATACATGATCCAAAGAGCACAACATGCGTGCCGCCACAAACGGCGTGTAGAAGGTACTGGAAACGGTACTGATCAAACCGATACGTTCGGTGGCTCGCGCCAGCGCAGCCATCATGGTCAAGGGTTCGAGGAACCAGCGCGGACCATCGGACACGTTATCGCTGGACTGACCATCGGCAAAGAAAATAGCATCCAGCTTGCCACGCTCGGCAATCTGGGTCAGCTCTTCGTAAAACCGGACATCGCCTAAACGTTCGACCTGAGAATCGGGATGGCGCCAGGCTGCTTTGTGATGCCCGCAGCCCATAATGAACAAATTGAAATGCAGCTGCCTCATCCGTTTTTCACCAATCCACCGTCAACAACCAGATTCTGTCCTGTTACGGCACGCGCCCACGGACCGGCGAAGAACAAGGCCGCATCGGCAAATTCCTCGGGCGTGGTCACGCGGCGCAAGGGTGTGCTGGCCGCAATCAAGTCAAACACCGCTTCGGGCGTGGCCGAGGACGCGTCGGTTGTGCGCAGCAAACCACCGGAAATCATGTTCACGGTAATCTGATCGGGCCCCAGATCGTGCGACAAGGTGCGTGTCATGGACAACAAGGCCGCCTTGGCCGCAGTGTAATCGTGGTAAGGCACCACGGGGTTCTGAAACAGGTTCGTGCCGATATTGATAATGCGGCCAAAACCGGCTTGCTTCATGCCCGCCAACGCAGCCTGCGTTGTATTCAAGGCACCGCCCACAATGCCTTCCAGTTGCTGGTTCAGCTGCGACCACGTCAAGGTGTCGGCGTGAGGGCGAGCATCGCCATTGAAGGAGAACTCGGGCAAGGCATTATTGACGACGGTAGTGACGGGCTGGCCAAAGTGCGCCTGCGCCTTGGCAAACAAGGCTTGTACCGAAGCCGCATCCGTCACGTCCGCTTGCACGGCCAGACATTGCTGCGGAAATTCGTCCGCCAGCGCCTGAGCGGCTGCTTCACTTTTCAGGTAATTGATCACAACTTTTGCGCCCTGGCCTGCAAAGGCGCGTACCAGACAAGCCCCCAGGCCGCGTGCGCCGCCGGTGACCAGAACAAGTTGTTGAGAGAGTTCCGAGACGTGTTCCACAGACATGACATTCCTTGCAAGATTTCGGCGAGGATGTCGACCTGCTTGAGACGCAGGGCCATGGATTCGGACATCCCTTCGCCAGTATGAGCTGGATCAGGTTCGACGGGTTTTATCTCAGCCCTTCCCAAGAAGGACACCCCGTGCCGCAGGCAGACCATAGCATAAATCGGACTCAACCGTATTATTGACATTTGAAAGAAGCTCTCCTACTCTTCTAGCCTGTTCCTGGGGGAGTCCTTAACGGGCTGAGACTCCGCATTCAAGCGGTAACCCTTAGAACCTGATCCGGATCATGCCGGCGAAGGGAAAGGAAACGCGGCCTGGCAGCCTGCCCGCTCTTGTCTGAGCGGCGCATTCACAAGCTCACACGCCCCATTTCAATCCCTCCATTTTTCTGCGCCCTGCTCTGGCACCCTGCCAGACTGGCCGGTTTGTGCCTGTTCAAACAGGCTTTTGGGGAGATCTCATGCTGGACCAAAGTGCCACCCTCCTGTGGCTCATCGTTTTTTCCGCTGCTTTTGCCTTGGCTGGGGTGCTGTACGCCCGCCACTACAACAGTTCCCTGGAAGACTTTGTGGTGGCTCGCAACAGCCAAAGCTCGGTCGCTACCATTCTGACTTTATTGGCCTCCTCGCTGGGTGCCTGGATTCTGTTTTCGCCCGCACAGGCAGCCAGCTGGGGCGGTTTAAGCGCTGTCATCGGCTATGCCATTGGCTCCATGTCGCCCCGTCTGGCCATGATTCCACTCGGCAAGCGCATGCGCGAATTGCTGCCTCGCGGCCATAGCCTGAGCGAGTTTGTCATCGCCCGCTACGGTCGTCCCATGTATGCGCTGACCCTGGTCATCATGCTGTTTTACATGTTCATCTCCATGACGGCAGAAATCACCGCCATGTCCAAGATGATTACCTTGATTGCCCCGATTCCTTTATGGGTCACGGCCAGCATTGTGTTGCTGGCCACGCTGATCTACACCTCTTACGGCGGGCTGCGCGCGTCCATCTTCACCGACAAGGTGCAGATGTTTGTGATTCTGCCCATGCTGTTCCTGATCGTGATGTTCGGCTGGCAGGCGGTGGGCGGCCCGGTACAGTTGTTTGACAGCGTGAAACTGGAAGCCCCACGCCTGATCGAGCTTAGCGATCCCGTAGGCGTGAAGGCTGGCCTGACGTTCTTTGTCGCCATCTTGCTGACCGGCCTGTTTCACCAAGGTAACTGGCAACGTATCTATGCCGCCAAAGACACCAAGTCCATGCGTCGCGGCTTTTTGTTGGGCGGCTTGTTTGTAGCACCTTTCATTTTTCTGATGGGCCTGTTTGGCCTGGCCTTTGTCGGTCTGGGCTCGCCCGGTGACAGCTCCGTGGCCTTGTTCAATGTAATTTTGCCGCACGTACCTGTCTGGTTCCTGGTGCTGCTGATTCCGTTAGGCCTGTCCCTGGTCATGAGCAGTGCCGATACCGCAATCAGCGCTGTCTCCAGCCTGATTGCCGTGGACTTGAGCCGCATCATGCCGCATCGCAACACCGCTCAAATGATGAGTCTGGCGCGTTCCCTGATCTGGATTTGCTCCATCCCTGTGCTGTACGCCTCCTCACAAGGCTTTAGCGTACTGTACTTGTTCCTGCTGGCGGACTTGCTGTGCTCGGCAGCGGCCTTCCCGGTTTTCTTTGGCCTTTACAGCCGCCGCTACGATGGCTTTACGGCCACCATCAGCACCATCGGTGGTCTGGTCGCCGGTCTGGCCGTATTCCCGCGCCCCAATGGTCCTATGGATTACTTGCTGGAGTCCTTCCTGCTGGCCGCGATTGTGCCGGTAGTGATCAGTGTTCTGGTCATGCCCTTGCGTCGTCACCTGCCCAAGTTCGATCTAGGGTCTCTGGCTTCCTCCACGCGCGTACTGGACTAAGTCAGATGCGCCGAGTTTCGGCTTGAAACAAAAACCCCGGTTTGTATGTTGCAAACCGGGGTTTTGTTTTAAAGGCTTATGGGACCGGGCTTTCAGGCTGTGCTTGGGGAGTCTGCACAATAATTTCAACCCGTCGATTCGTCGCACGGCCTTGCGAGGTGCCGTTATCCCCCAAAGGCCGGGTATCGGCATAACCGACAGCGCTCAGTCGCTGGCTGCCAATTCCGTTGGCTTCCATATAACGCACCACACTACCGGCACGCGCACCTGATAGTTCCCAGTTGGATGGGTAGCGATAACTACGAATCGGCACCGAGTCCGTATGACCTTCAATCACAATAGGATGGGTGGATTTCTGCAGTACGGCAGCCAGTTGGCGTAATACCGTCAAACCTTCCAGCCCCAGATCCGCACCGCCCGAGTTAAACAGAATTTCGCTATTGATACGAAAGCTCACGGATTGGTCGTTCATGACCACATCAATATTGTCGCCCAATCCGTCCAGATCCAGACCGTGATTGCCTTTGCCTTGTCCTTCACCCTGACCAGAGTCCGGGAAGAGGCCTGCCCCAGCAGGCAGCAAGCCGGCTCCGTCCTTGCCTGCTTGCGCCACGACCGTAGCCCCTCCCTGCCCTTGTCCCTGCGCCGCCGTTTGTGCCCGCTTACCCGCAAAGGACAGCATCACAATCATCAAGACCAGCAACAAGGTCATCATGTCCAGATACGTGGTCAACCAGGCTTCTTCTTCCTCGGGCACCGCCAGCCCTGGATCATTCCAGGGGCGGCTACGACGACGACTGCCCAGATTGCTGGCCAGTTGTTGTTCGATTTTGGCACCGCGAGCTTGCTCCAGTTCCTTTTGCAAGGCTTTCTGGCGGTCAGCAAGTTCACCCAAAGTCAGGTCCTGCTCCATGTTTCCCATGGGATCAGCCCCGTTCCGGAGCCGGGTCCGCATCATCGTCGCGGCCGCCCCGGTCATTGATCTCGTCCTGATACTGAGCCATGAAGGAGTTCAGCGTCTCACGCATCAAGGCCGGGCCACGGCGCTGGCTCATCATGGACACACCTTGCATGATCATGTTCATCAGAACCACACGCTGTTCGGTACGACGCTCCAGCTTCACCGCCACGGGCTTGAAGACCAGATTGGACAGCAGCACGCCGTAGAACGTCGTCATCAAGGCCAGAGCCATTTGCTGACCAATAGACGTAATGTCGCCATCGCCCAGCAAAAACATCAGGTTGACCAGGCCAATCAGCGTGCCGACCATACCGAAGGCGGGCGCGAAGCTGGCCATCAAACGGAACAATTGCGCTTCTGCATGTTCACGAGCACGCAAACGGCTGATACGCCATTGCAAAAGGTCTTCAATATCTTCCTGGGGTGCCCGATCAATCACCAGCTGAACGCCGGTTTTCAGAAAAGGGTTGGCCACTTTTTCCAGTGCCTCTTCCACCGCGCGAATATCCCCCATCATCCACAGGCGGGAGATATTGATCAGCTCGTCCATATCCTGCTGGGTATACAGGCGTTCATTGCGCAGCACGGTGCCGATCAGACCAAAAATACGGACAACTTCGCTTAAGGGATAACTGATGAACGTCGCGGCCAAGGTACCTACCAGCACCACGGCCAGACTGGGCAGGTCCACAAACAAGGCGGGGTTTTCTGCCGTAAAAAACAAGATCACGGCAAACAGCAGCACGCTGGCTACGATGCCGATCAGAGTAGAGGGGTTCATGCACAAGTCCTGGTTATGGCCCGATGGGCATCAGGACTACATATCGGCAGTACGGCAGGTTTCTTTAGGCCTGGACTTTGAGGTGGATCAAGTACAAGAGTAATTAAATCGTTTATTGGGAGACCGCCTCATTTCAGGCTAGCGCTGGTAATTCACCCGTATCGAGGCCTGCACACGCACAGGCTCTGTGCTACCCGCCCAGCTCCACACCTCATGCACCAGCACAAAGCCAAGACGCGCATCCTGACCGGCAAAGGCCCTGGTACTTAATACCGAACCATTCATGTCCACACAGGAGCCGCCTTGCAAGCACAAACGGCTTTTCAGAATGGCGCGCCCATTGTGGTGATAACTGACTTCCACCTTGCCTATGCTTGAAGCCTGTGCTCGCACCGCCTCTGCGGGCAGGAAGCTTTGCTGGGTGCTGGGCGAGCTGGTGGTGATGGCATTGCTAAGCTGTTCCCCGTCCCAGGCCAAGGAGGCAGCATGACTGGCCAGCGGTAATGAAACCAGGACCATAGAAAGCAGGAATCGATTTAAAAAACTGTTTATAAAAACAGGTTTTTTATTATTTTGGACTTTCAGAAAAAACATAGGCTGTGTTTTTATACAGATAAAAATAAGTTTCTTAATGATACCGCGCAGACATCTTAATTTTTTTTTAACTTTGAGCCGTAAGATACTAATATAAAGAGGATTTTTTCTGGTAGCATAAGCGCATAAATTCTCTCCGCCCTTCTGTTTCTCGCCTACCGGGAACTGAAAAATGCCTCAGACCAGAACAAATAAATTCATTCGACGTGCGCTATGTGTTTTATTTTTAGCGCCTTTTTCGATTTCGTCCTTTGCGCAGACACTGGCGCTGGCCGAGCCATCCACACTGGATGAAGCCACAGCCGCCATCAGCTACAACGTGCCGCATCTGGTTTTCGAGAAAAACCTGCAGCCTATCAGCTATAGCGAGAACGATAGCCGCCGCGCGCTTAATGCCCTTAAACACGACGCCCTGATCCAGCACGCGGCCCTGCGTTCGGAAATTGCCTTTGTGCAGGATCTGGAATCGTCTACTGTGCTGTACCAGAAAAACAGCGACGCCGTTCGTCCCATTGCCTCCATCTCCAAGCTGATGACAGCCCTGGTCGTGGCTGAATCCGGCCTGCCCATGGATGAAATGCTGGAGATCATCGACGAAGATGTGGACCGCGTCAAATATTCCAGCTCGCGTCTTAGCGTTGGCTCCAAACTGAGCCGTGCCGACATGATGCATCTGGCCCTGATGTCGTCGGAAAACCGGGCTGCCCACGCATTGGGGCGCAGCTATCCCGGTGGCTTGTCTGCTTTTGTGCGCGCCATGAATGACAAGGCACGTGCCTTGGGTATGCGCAATACGCGTTTTGTAGAGCCTACCGGCTTGTCCAGCGACAACGTATCCAGCCCGCGTGATTTGGTCAAGTTGCTGACGGCCACCAGCCAGCATGCCCGTATCCAGCAATACACCACGAATGATCAATACTCCGTGCAGCCTGTACGTGGTCGCCAACTGGTGTTCAACAATACCAATCGTTTGGTGAAAAACGCCAATTGGGATATTCAGGTCTCCAAAACCGGCTTCATCAACGAAGCGGGCGAATGCCTGGTAATGCTGACCAAGATCGAAGATCGTGAAGTGGCTATTGTGCTGCTGAACTCCTCGGGACGTTACTCGCGTATCGGTGACGCCGTACGTATCCGCGATCTGGTTGAAAAATCCAACGGCTTGGCCATGCTGTAAGACGCCCTTCGTGCCCCAGCTCAAACTGCTTGAAGACTTCGTAACCCTGGCTCGTGCGGGCAGTTTTGTTCGGGCAGCAGAGCAACGCCACGTCACACATCCAGCATTTGGACGCCGCATTCGGGCCTTGGAAACATGGGTAGGCACACCCTTGGTGGAGCGCAGCAGCCTGCCCATCACGCTAACGCCGGAAGGACAGGTGTTTTACAACACGGCCAATCAAGTGCTGGAACAACTGAACCGCGTTCGTCGGCAATTGCAGGCCTCGGATCAAGCCGGACAAGGCAGCTTGCGCATTGCTACCGGCCGTAGCCTGGCACGCACCTTGGTCACGGACTGGGTCAGCCGTCTGCAAAAAGGCAGCCACGCCCCTTTGTCGGCCCATGTGCCTATCGACATCAGCACCGGCATGATGGCCGATATGGCCAAGCTGTTGGCCCAAGGCAAAACCGACTTTCTGTGCTGTTATGAACACCCGGCCTTGTCAATTGAACTGCTGGCCGAGCAAGTGACGTATATGACCATCGCCACTGACAAATTGGTGCCTACCTGTCAGCGCCGCAAGAACGGCACACCTTTATATGAACTCAATGCCGATAGCGGACGCAGCATTCCTTTGATTTCATATTCAGGCGGCTTGGCTATGGCCCGCATTCTGGGTGACAAGCTGCACCACTTTCCCTATCCCCTGGTCAGCACGGTGCGTTGCGATTCTCTGGATACGGCAATGGGCTCGGTATTGAAAGGCATGGGCGTAGCCTGGTTACCCCTGTCCATGATTGCCAATGAATGTCGTCGCGGCACGCTGGTGCAATTGGGCGGCAAAGGCGACGAGATTGCCTTTGAAGTTCGTCTGTATCGCTCCCGAGCCCCGCTCTCGGATCTGGCAGAGTCCGTCTGGGCCTTCACCCAGCAGGGGCGATAAACACACAAACAACCGAAAAAGCACGCCTATGTGCTGTAACGGCACATCGCAAGTAGCCACAGCAGACACAATACCCTTTCATAACTAAGGATAAACAGGCCCGCAGCGCGCACACTGGCCGCTGCTTGGAAACCTATCCATCGAACGGGGAGCACATCATGTCTTTTTCTTTTCCCAAGCGCAGCTTGGTCCTTGGCATTCTGGGCGCCTGTAGCCTCTTGCAAGCCTCAATCAGCCACGCCGACACCTACCCCTCACGCAGCCTGACTCTGGTCGTGGGTTATCCCGCCGGAGGCAGCGTGGATCTGACTGCCCGCCTGCTGGCCGAAGAACTCAGCAGCCGTTTGGGCCAAAGCGTCGTCGTGGAAAACGCAGGCGGTGCCGGTGGCACCATTGGTGCTCAACGCGTGCAACGTGCGGCTGCCGACGGCTATACCCTGCTGCTGGGTTCTACCAACGAGATGATCATCGCCGGCATGATCAACAAAGCCGTGCGCTACGACGGGCAAAAAGACTTCACGCCTATTGGCATGATTGCCTCCCAGCCCTTGTTGCTGGCAGCCTCCAAAGAGTCCGGTATTCGCTCCGCGGCAGACTATGCGCAAAAGCTGCGGGCAGCCAAACCGGAAGCCTTCAGCTTTGGTTCCTCCGGCGTAGGTACTACCTTGCACCTGGCCGGTGAAATGGTGAACGCCTCGACCGGCACCACCGCCATGCACGTGCCCTACCGTGGCGTCCCACCCCTGGTTTCGGATTTGATGAGCGGTCAACTGGATACAGCTTACCTTGTGCTGTCCTCGGGCCTGTCACAAGCTCGCGCAGGCGCCATCGTGCCTTTGGGCATTACCGAAACCCATGCCTCTCCTGCTGCCCCGGAGATCCCGCCCCTGGCCGATACGCCCGGCTTTGAAAAGGTCGACATCAACGTCTGGTTTGGTTTGTATGGCCCCAAGGATTTGCCTGAATCCGTCACCAGCACCTTGCGTCAGGCTCTGGACAGCAGCCTGCAATCGGCCAACTTGCAAGAGAAAATGCAATCCAATGGAGCCACGCTTTACGCCCCCGGCATGAACGCGGCAGAGTTCCAGGCCAAAGAGGTCGACAAATATGCTCGTCTGGTCGAACTGGCCAAGCTGCAAGCCGAATAAAACACATGGGCCCCGGCTAGCTGCTGGGGCGCTGGAGTCTTTCCATGCAATTTTCTCTTTCCTTGCCTGACATTCAAGAAGAGCGTCAGGGCAATACCGGTGTCCCTGGAATCTGGTGCCTGGACTCGGGCGAAGCGGGCCGTACCGTAATGATCAGCGCCCTGATTCATGGCAACGAACTTTGTGGGGCCTGGGCCTTGAAAGCCGTGTTGGCCAGTGGCCTGGAGCCCCGTCGTGGCAAGCTGATTCTGGCCTTTTGCAATCTGGACGCCTTTGATCGCTTTGATCCTGAGCAGCACGATGCCAGCCGCTACGTGGACGAAGACATGAACCGCGTCTGGAGCGATCAGAAGCTGGCTCAAACACAGACACAAGAGCAGCGCCGTGCACGAGCGATTTTGCCTTGGCTGGAACAAGCCGACTGGTTGCTGGACCTGCACTCCATGCATGAACCCAGCGCCCCCTTGTTATTGACTGGCACCTTGGCACGCAATATCGAGCTGGCCCGTACTCTGGGCGCTCCCGAGCATGTGATTGTGGATAGCGGCCATCAGGACGGCGTACGCATGCGCGATTACGGTCGATTCTCGGACCCTGAAGCCCATGAAGCGCGCTCCTTACTATTGGAATGCGGCTTTCATGGCGATCCTGATACACCGGCAATCGCACTGGACCTGATTGCCCGCTTTCTGCTCGCCTCCGAGATTGTGGAAAAAGAGGATTTGCCCTCGGACTGGCGTCGAGCGTCTCCCGATACGCAACGCGTTCTGCAAGTCACCCATGCGATTGTCGCCCCTTCCATGCAAGTCAGTTTTGATCAGAACTGGCAAGGCCTGGAAACCTTGGCCGATGCAGGCACGGCGATCGGCCAAGCTGATGGTCAAGCTTTGCTGACGCCCTACGATAACTGCACCTTGGTCATGCCTTCACTGCGCCAGCTACGTCCGGGTGTCACCGTCGTACGTCTGGCCCAAAACTACGACGCCCTTTCCTGGACGCTTTAAACCTGGTGCCCAAGACCGGAACACCCAGCCTGAAGTGACATTCTCAATCCCGAGAAAAAAAGCGGAACTTGGCGGTACTTTGGCTACCAAAGCCTGCATAGCCATCCTACAATCGGCACATGTGCATCGCTTATATCGCCGTCGGAGTTAATGCGGATTGGCCGCTGATTATTGCTGCCAATCGCGACGAATATCATGCTCGCCCCAGCCAAGCGGCTCAACCTTGGCGGGACGAGCCCGATATTCTGGCGGGTCGGGACCTGCAAGCCGGGGGCACCTGGCTGGGCCTGACACAAAGCCGTGGACGGCTAGCCTTGCTGACCAATTACCGCGAAGCCCCCAGCAACAAAAACAGCAAGCAACGCTCACGCGGCGAACTGATCCCCCAGTTTCTAAGAGACGAGCGCAGTCCCGCCGACTATCTGGAACAACTCGCCCAGGAAGGAGCCGATTACGCAGGCTTCAATCTTTTTGTGCTGGAATGGCCGGACAAGCAACAGCCTTTACGCATGGGCTATTACAGCAACCGTCATCCCAGTGGCAGCCCGCACATGCTGGAACCAGGCGTACATGTTCTGAGCAATGCCTGGCTTAATACACCTTGGCCCAAAAGCCTGTTCCTGAAAGAAACCCTGCAGGCACAGCATTTTGATGGCTCGCCACCAGCGGTAGAAGGCTTGTTCCAGGGTTTACGCAATCAGGAAGTCGCAGCCGATGCCGACTTGCCCCAAACCGGCTTAAGTCTTGAGCACGAACGCTTGTTAAGCAGCCCGTTTATTGTCAGCCCCAATTACGGCACTCGCTGCACCACCGTCATCACTATGAATCAGCGCGGACATGGAATGCTGCGTGAACGCAGTTTCAATCCGCAGGCAGAACCGACCCGTCAGCATGACTGGCCTTTGTTGTGGCCCAGCTTTCATCCTGACAGCCAGCCCCACCCCTCTCATAACAGCAACAGGGCCCCTGAGGGCCCGCTTAGCCACCTTACTTCAAGCAAGGAAACCTCATGAGTCCTCGTCTTTCATTGATCGGCATTGCCATGTCGCTGGCCTTATTGAGCAGCCCCATTGTGCACGCCCAGGAACTGCCCCCCAGCCAGTATTACGGTTCAACCGAATACATCAGCGGCGGCATAGGTAGTGATGAAGCCCAGCTGTTTCGCATGGTGCGCAACACCTTTCCCTTATCCGTGAACTTTTCAGCCAACCAGGGTGAGCGCGTCGGCTATATCTCCGATGTGCAGCTGGTTATCCGTAACAGCAACGACCAAACCGTGCTGAACAGCCTGATCGACGGCCCCTACTGCCTGATCCGTCTTGGCCCCGGCAATTACAAGGTATTTGCCACTTACCAGGGCCAGACCCAGGAGCGTCAGGCCACTATTGTTGAAGGCCAGCCCCGCGAACTGAACTTCACCTGGAAGTAGGATAGTTACGCTGATACGTCTCCAGGCCCATGGCCTGGATTTGCTCTTCAATCAACTGCTCGAAGGGCCGGAGCAAAGGGCTGAAATCCCGCTCCGGCTCCATAATCTGCATCAGCCGGACAATTGCTTCCAAGGTCGACACAGCCTGCGGGTCGGGCGCTTTACGCAGTCTGTAGCGCGACGCCTGTCCTTCAGGCAATACCCAATACGGCAGGGCTTGCAAAACCGGATTGCTGTGCAAGATCAGGCGTGCCTTGCGCCAGGTGCCATCTGGCACCACGATCAGATCCGGCTTCTCCTCTGGGCCTGTTGAGCCCGCCACCTTGGCTTCTGGTCCCGGAAACAGCAAAATCGGACGATGCGCCTGTGCCAGCCGGGCCTCCAGCCCAGCAAACTGCTCTCCCACCCAGAGCTCTGTCCCCTTCAAACCCAAATACGCCAAGCGCGCAGTATTAAGCGCATGCCGGGCTTCGGAATGGTGCTGCAAAATCAGCACAGGACACGCCGCTTCTATCGAAGGGATCAAGGGACACAAGCAACGAGCCAAAGGCCGCTGACACTGTGCACAGCGGCCTGGTCGGGTAGAAGGGGAAGAATTCATGCGAGAGCGCCAAACAGAAGGCCACAGTATATAAAAGTTCTGCTTTGAAACAGATGCCTGGTTTGCTGGCAAACAGATTTACTGTATATTTATACAGCAATCAGGAGCATACCTATGGCAAGCGCACTTCGTTCCCTTTTAGATCTTCACCCTTCCCTTTGGACAGGCAAGCATTATGCGCATGCCGCAGGCACTTGCCTGCCCAGCGGGTTTGCCGCCCTGGATGACGAACTGCCAGGAGGCGGCTGGCCTGTGGGCAGTCTGATCGAACTGCATGCACAGCAAGACAGCAGTGCCTTGTCCTTGTTGTTGCCAGTCTTGAATACGCTGCAGGCAGAGCGCTTGCGTGTTTTAGTCGCCCCGCCCTATCAACCCATGCAACAACTGTGGCGTGGTACTCCTGTTACGAACGAGCAAAACAGCTCATCAGAAAACGCCTTGCCCGCCCGCATGCTCTGGATACGCAGCCAGCACCTGAACGATACCTTGTGGGCCAGTGCCCAGGCCTTGCGTCACGGCCACTGTGCGGCTGTGCTGAGCTGGCTGCCTGCCCATGTGCCTTTAGCGGCCTTGCGTCAACTACAGCTATTAGCCAGCCATAGCGACAGCCTGTTTTTTTGTTTACGTCCGGCGCACAGTCAGACCAACAGCCCCGCCCTTTTGCGTCTTGAACTTCAGACTCGCCAAGACCAGCAGGGGCAGCCCTGGCTGGATGTTCATATCCGCAAACGACGGGGGCCTCCGTGCAAGGACAGCATTGCGTTGGCCCCTCACCACACCCTGATGCCGCCAGCGGCCATTCCGTCTCATGTACCTGTGCCTGCGACTGCCCCAGAGCCTGCTTACGCCTGAGGCCAGCCCAAAACAGCAGAACGGTATTCAAGCCGTTATGCTGCGCTACAGCCCTCAGCTGGCACAGGTTCAAGCCGATTTATGGGTACTGAATATCAGTGCCAGCATCCGACTGTTTGGTGGTTTGCGTCGTCTGTACCAACAGGTCCGGGCTGACTTGCAAGCCCTTATTCCCGAGCCCTGCCTGGCCCTGGCACCCACTGCCCGTGCGGCCTGCTTGCTGGCTTTATCCGGACGCAAGCAGCGCCGTTGTGCACGACGTTTGCAGGCCTGTCTGAACCCGCTTCCCATCCACTTATTGGCTCCGCCTGCCGACCAGCTGCAATGGTTGCATAGTCTGGGCTGCCATACCCTGGGCCAGTTGCACCAACTCCCCCGCGATGGTCTATCCCAGCGCGGGCTGCGTGCCCTGCTGTTGCAGTTGGACCAAGCCTACGGCACACAAAGCTGGGCGTTGGAATGGGTGCATGCCGCCCCGCAATTTACAGACAAGCTGGAGATGGATACGCCATCCAATAACAAACCCACCATCTTGCGGGCCGTAAATCGCCTATTGATCAAGCTGGAGGCCTGGTTGAATCAGTACCAGTTGGCTTGTGGACGTCTGGAGCTGGTACTACGCACAGAAAGATACAAGGACTACCCCACGACCACCCGCCTGGAGTTGCAAATGGCCCGGTCCTGCTGGCGTAGCCAGGACTTTTTGCCCGTATGGCAAGAACAGTTCCAGCAACTGCAATTACAGGCGGCCGTACAGAGCATGGTGCTGCAGGCACAGCAACTACACCCGCGCCAAACTCATGCCAGCAGCCTGTTTCCCGATGCGCGTCATTGGCAAGAGCAGGATCAACAACTGTTGGAGCGCTTGCAGGCCAGGCTGGGGGCTGAACAGATTTTGACACCTGCCGCCCAAGCCAGCTATTTGCCTGAACAAGCGAATCAATGGCTCCCCTTGTCCCGCAGCCAGCCCCCCGATGCGGACCGTCCGGCTTTGCAACGTCCATGCTGGATGCTGGACCCGGCTCAGCCCTTACAACACGATCAGCAATCTCCGCTTCTGGATCAGCAGCGCTTGCGCCTGGTTCAAGGCCCGGAGCGGGTACAGACAGGCTGGTGGAGCGGCACCGGGCATCAGCAGCGGGACTACTTTATTGCCCTGTGTCCGCAGGGGCGTTTGTATTGGGTTTATCGAGACTTGAGCCAGGAGCATGCCTGGTATCTGCACGGAGTCTTTGGATGAAACCCCATATAGACCTGCTGTATTCCGAACTGGACTGCCTGTCCAATTACAGCTTCTTGAATGGCGCGTCCCACCCCGAAGAGCTGATCAGCCGCGCTGCCGAATTGGGCTACAAGGCGCTGGCCTTATGCGATTACGCCTCCATGGCCGGTGTGGTGCGCGCTTATGCGCAGGCCAAGTTGCATCCGGAAATTCGTCTGTTGGTTGGAAGTCGGTTCCGCTTTACGGGGGGGTGGGACAATCAGCGCCCACAAGTCGCCAAGGCTGAGACAAGAACCTGCAACGACACTCAGACCCATGAGCTGCTGATTCTGCCGCGCAACAAGGAAGGCTACGGCAATCTCTGTCAATTCATCTCGCACCTGCACCAATCACTGGACTTGAAGCAGGAAGCCTCGATTGACTGGTCTTTTTTGCAACAAGCCCGCCAAGGTTCCCAACAACAGGTTCTGCCAGACTGTCTTGTCATCTACAAGCCGGCCTATGGCTTGGATAGCGAGCACATCCGTCTTCAAACACAGCATTTGCTGGACCTGTTTGCAGGCCGACTGTTTTTAGGCATCAGTCTGCATAGGCGCGATCAGGACATGCAGCATTTGCGCGCCGTCAGGCTGGCAGCGCAGGCATGTGGATTACGCTGTGCCGCGTTAGGCGGCGTCCATATGCACGTGCGCTCTCGCCAGCCTTTGCACGATACTTTGGCAGCCATACGCCTGAAAACACCTGTGCAAGAATGCGGCTGGTCCCTGGCCAGCAATGCAGAACATCACTTACGCAGTCGTTTCCAACTGGCCAATCTTTACCCGGCCGAACTGCGTGAGACCACCGATCACATCCAGGAGCTATGCCAGTTTTGTTTAAGTGAAATCAAGTACGAGTACCCGGTCGAGATTGTCCCGCCCGGTCTCAGTGGCATTGAGTATCTGCGACAGGAAACCGAGCGTGGCGCGCAAAAGCGCTACCCCAAAGGGATTAGCGACAGCTTGCGCACGCGCCTGGAAGAGGAACTCAGCCTGATTGCAGACCTTCAATACGAGTCCTACTTTCTGACTTTGCATGACATCGTCAGTTACGCGCGCAGTCAGGGGATTTTGTGCCAGGGCCGAGGCTCTGCCGCCAACTCGGCCGTGTGCTACTGCCTGGGCATTACTGAAGTTGATCCTGCCAGCAGCCATACCTTGTTTGCGCGCTTCATCAGCCGCGCACGGGCTGAACCGCCCGATATTGATGTGGACTTCGAGCATCAGCGTCGCGAAGAGGTTATTCAATACATTTACCGCAAATATGGCCGACAACGAGCAGCCTTAACAGCGGTGATCACCACCTATAGACGCCGCAGCGCCTTGCGGGACACCGGCAAGGCGCTAAGCATTCCTTCCGCCTTGATCGAGGCCTTGATTCAATGCGACCGTGCCTGGCTTAAAGACAGCCACATTCAGGATGAAGTCCTGGCACGCTTTCCCGAATGCCCGCCAGAGCAAGCGCATCAATGGTTGTCCTTGACCCGCCAGCTGATGGGCTTTCCACGTCACCTGTCCCAGCACCCTGGCGGTTTTGTAATTTCACAAACACCCTTGCACAGGCTGGTGCCGATTCAAAACGCCGCCATGCCAGGGCGCAGCGTTGTGCAATGGGACAAGGATGATCTGGATGTGCTGGGTTTGCTGAAAGTCGATATTCTGGCCTTAGGTATGTTGAGCGCCTTGCGTCGCTGCCTGGACAGTATCAGCCAGCAAAAAGGCAAACCATTCCGCTTGCAGGACATCCCTTTGCACAGCGCCAAAACCTTTCGGATGATACGGCGCGCTGACACCATAGGCGTGTTCCAGATCGAGTCCCGCGCCCAGATGAGCATGTTGCCGCGCCTGCGTCCCAAATGCTTTTACGACTTGGTGGTGCAAGTGGCCATTGTGCGCCCCGGCCCCATTCAAGGGGGCATGGTGCATCCTTATCTGGAACGCCGTCGCGACCACAGCAAAGTCGACTACCCCGCTCCCGAAATCCGCCATGTGCTGGAACGCACCCTGGGCGTGCCTATTTTTCAGGAGCAGGCCATGGAACTGGCCATGGAGGCGGCGGGTTTCTCGGCTGACAAAGCGGACGCCTTGCGGCGGGCCATGGCGGCCTGGCGTCGTCGTGGCGGTTTGGGGCCTTTTGAGCAAGAGCTGCTCGATGGCATGGCTGCCAAAGGTTATGCCCCCGAATTTGCCCAGCGCCTGTTCGATCAGATCAGCGGTTTTGGGGAGTACGGTTTTCCGGAAAGTCACTCGGCCAGTTTCGCCAAACTGGCCTGGTTCAGCGCCTATCTGAAAGCACGTTACCCGGAGCACTTTCTGACGGCCTTGCTGAACTCTCAACCCATGGGTTTTTACGGCCCCAGCCAATTGGTCCAGGATGCACGCCGTCACGGCGTTCAGGTCTTGCCTGTTGATGTGCAATACAGCCTGTATGACAGCCACGTGTGTTCCGAGCTTGGCGGCCCGCCTCAGGTACGTCTGGGCCTGCACATGGTCAAAGGCTTGAGCGAGCAAGGCGCCCAAGCCATCGTGAGTTACCGGCAAAGCCACCCGGACCGTACGCTGAATCTGGCCTGCTTGCGCCAGGAACTGGCCCTGTCAGCCCACGATCAGCAAGCGCTGGCCCAGGCCCATGCTTTACGCAGTGCTTATAGCCAACGCCGCCACAGTGTTTGGGATGCCCGGCGCCCCAGTCAGGCGGGCTTGCTGAGCCATGCTGAAACGCCGGAGCACACCCCGGATTTGCCACGAGCCAGTGTGGGGCTGGAAGTGTTAAGTGATTATCAGGCCGTGGGCTTGAGCCTGAATCGTCACCCCCTGTCCTTGCTACGCACACAGTTGTCCCCCTTGCGATTCTCCACCGCAGAACAACTCAACCAAGCCTGCCCGGATAGGCGGCTGGCACGGGCCTGCGGGCTGGTGACCACCCGCCAACGCCCCGGCACCGCCAAAGGCACCGTATTTGTAACGCTGGAAGATGAAACCGGCAGTGTCAATGTCATCGTGCGTGAAGAGTTGGCGCAGGCGCAATCTCAGGCCTTGCTTCAATCTCGCCTGCTGGGTGTCTATGGCGTCTGGCAACGGGATGGCAGCGTTTGCCATTTAATTGCCCGCCGTCTGGTATCCATGAATCACCTGATTGGTGATCTGGTCGCACGCAGCCGGGATTTTCAATAATCGGATTTTTCCCTACCCCCGCCCTGCGTTAAACTAGGGCTTTGCCCGTTCAACCAGGAACCACCATGAGTCAAACACTCAAAACCCGTTTAGCTGAAGATATCAAAACGGCGATGCGCGCTCGCGATAGCGGACGCCTGGAGACCTTGCGTTTTCTGCAAGCCGCGATCAAACAACGCGAAGTGGACGAACGTACCGAGCTGGGCGATGCTGAAGTAAGCAGCATCATTGAAAAACAAGTCAAGCAACGCCGCGAATCCATCCAGGCTTTTGAATCTGCTGGCCGTACCGAAAGCGCCGAGAAAGAAAAATCCGAATTGCTGATTCTGCAGGAATACCTGCCACAGCAAGCCGATAGCGCCGAAATTGATGCGACCATTGCCGATGCGATTACCCAGGCTCAGGCTGACGGCGCTCAAGGCCCCGCATTGATGGGCAAGGTCATGGGTCTGGTGAAAGCCAAACTGGCTGGCCGTGCCGATATGTCCCAGGTTTCCGCTCAAGTGAAGCAAAAGCTGAACCCATGAAGCATTTGCAGGCCGAACTGGCGCAGCCCAAACAGGACTTTTTCGGCACACATATCCCCCTGATGCAGCACCTGGGCCTGCAAACCGTTAGCAGCACCGAGCAGGAAGTGATTACTTTTCTGCCCTGGCAAGCCTGTAATGCCAACTCCCGTGCCGATGTGCACGGGGGCACCTTGATGGCGATTCTGGATTTCACCCTTAGCGCCGCCGCACGGGCACAACGTCCTGGCTCAGGGATGGCCACCATAGACATGAACTCGCAGTTTTTACTGCCTGCTCGTGGCGATGTCTGGTTCAAGGCCCAATGCCTGTATCTGGAAGGCGATACCGCTTACTGCGAAGGTGGCGGGTATGACGAGAAGGAACGCTTGCTGGTTAAAGCGGCAGCCACTTTTCGAGTGGTGCGCGGTAGCTGAACACCAGGTGCAATACACCTTAGAAAGTGGCACGCTGCCCCAAACTGCTACCGATCTACAATAAAGCCCATTAAAAAAGCCCGTATCAAACGGGCTTTTTTATTTCCACCTACTTAATCACAGGCAAGCTTAATGCGCCTGCAAATCCTCACCCACAGGCTGATCCCATTCCAGGTTGGATTTCAAAAATGGATAATCCGTATAGCCTTTAGGCCCCTGGGTGTAAAACGAATCCCGATCCCAGCCATTCAAGGGCGCACGCAACTGCAAACGCAAGGGCAAGTCCGGATTGGACAAAAAAGCCTTACCGAACGACACGGCGTCTGCCATGCCTTTGGATAAAGTGGTCTGTGCTGTCGGCAAATCGAAATGTTCGTTAGCGATAATCGCGCCACCAAACTGGCATTTGATCATGGGCAACAAGCTGTCCGAAGCCGGGCTTTCGCGCAGGAACAAAAAGGCAATATCACGGCGATCCAGTTCGCAAGCCACGTACGAGAACAAACGGGCCGGATCGGAATCCTTCATGCCATGCAAGCCACCACGTGGGGACAAATGCACACCGACTCGGCCAGCGCCCCAAATGGCGACACAGGCGTCCACAATCTCCAACAGGAAACGAGCCCGGTTTTCAATTGAACCACCGTAAGCATCCGTGCGGGTATTGGAGCCATCATGCAGGAACTGGTCGATCAGGTAGCCATTGGCACCGTGTATCTCCACCCCATCAAAACCGGCGCTCAGCGCGTTTTGAGCGGCAACGGCAAAGTCGTCCACAATATCGGCAATTTCTTCACTGCGCAGGGCACGCGGCACCACAAAAGGACGTTCCGGGCTTAAATGACTGACCATGCCCTCACAGGCAATTGCGCTGGGCGCAACCGGCATTTGGCCATTCAGAAACTCCGGATCAGACACACGCCCCACATGCCACAACTGCAAGACAATACGGCCACCCTTGGCATGGACGGCTTCGGTAATCGTGCGCCACGCATCTACCTGTGCACTACTCCAGATGCCCGGCGTGTGGGCATAGCCCACACCTTGCGGCGATACCGAAGTGGCTTCGGCTACAATCAGCCCCGCGCTGGCCCGCTGGCAATAGTACATACGCATCAAATCATTGGGCATACGGCCCTCCGAGGCGCGTGCGCGTGTCATGGGCGCCATGATGATGCGGTTCATGAGTTCAATATCACCCAGTTTGATTGGATCAAACAAACTAACCATTGTTTTACACTGTCCACTATTGATGTTTCCGCCAGGGCTTGAACGACACGCGCCCAAGGGAATACCCGATAAGGGTTTTTACCAGATATGTCTTTATACCATCAACGCTTAATTTGGCTTGAAATTGTTTCAAGCATCAAACGGATCAAATAAGCTATGGCACAGTTCGCCGTCATAGGATTAGGCCGCTTCGGTTCGGCCTGCGCCCTGGAACTCATGAAAATGGGCCACTCCGTACTGGGAGTGGATACCAATCCGAAACTGGTCAACAAATATGCGGACCAATTAAACCGTGCCGTCATTGCCGATGTCACTGACCGCCAGGCTCTGGAAGAGCTGGGGCTGGACAATTATGACGTAGTTCTGGTTGCGATTGGCGCTGATATTGAATCCTGCCTGGTTTGCGTGGTTCACCTGAAAAGTTTTGGTGTGCCGACAATCTGGGCCAAAGCCATTTCCCATACCCAGCACTTGATTCTGGCCAAAATTGGTGTGAACCGGATTATTCACCCCGAAGAAGAAATGGGCATACGAGTCGCCCAAATGCTCAGCTACCCCATGGTCAACGACTACATCAGCCTGGGCAATGGTGATTACGTCGTCGAAGTCACGGCCAGCGACAATATGAATGGCCAGACCATCAAGGACGTGCTGCGCGAGCAAATGAACGATGTTCAGGTCTTGCTGGTCAAGCGTCGTGGTCAAACCACCATCCAGCCAGACCCTGATTTTGCCTTGCATGCCAAAGACTTGCTGATCCTGCTCGGACAGTTGCAAGCACTTCGTACCGCCGCCCCCAAATTGGTCTGATGTATGCGCAACTGGCTGCCCAATAGTCTGACTCGCCGTCTTGAGGTCAATCCTCATACCCGCACCCTGAGCGCCAGCCCGCCACTGGTGCTGGCGCTGGGTTTTATGGCCCTGATTATTCTGGGCGCGATTTTGCTGAGCCTGCCACAAGCAGCTACGCCCCGGCTGGGGATTTTTCAGGCGCTGTTCATGGCCACCTCGGCTGTCACCGTCACGGGCCTGGCGGTCATTGATCCGGCAACAGACTTGACGCACTTTGGACAAATTGTGCTGGCGCTGCTCGTGCAAATTGGCGGTATGGGCTTTGTGACCTTTGCCGTGATTGCCGCCATCACCATGCACAAACGCATCAGTGTCAGCCAGCAGGCACTGGCACTGGAGGCTTTTAATCAAACCAGCGTGTCCCGCATCCGCAGTACAGCCTTTCAAGTGTTCAAGATTGCTGCCCTGATTGAGCTGATCGCCGCCGCCATTCTGTTTCTGCGCTGGACCATTGATTTACCGTGGACCACAGCCCTTTATCGCGCCTTGTTCCATGCGGTCACGGCTTTCAATAATGCGGGCTTCTCGCTATTTCATGACTCCTTGATCCCCATTTCCGGGGATTTCGTGTCAGTCATGACCTTATCCGGCCTGATTATTTTGGGCGGGATTGGCTTTACCGTACTGGCCGACGTAGGCCAGAAAAAACGCTGGCAAACACTTTTGCCGTACACAAAGCTGATCCTGATCGGAACACTCATCCTGAACCTGATTGGTTTTTTCAGTCTCTGGGCGCTGGAATTCACGAATCCAAATACGTTGGGCATGCTGGGCCTGGGTGATCAGGCGCTGGCCGCCTGGATGCAGAATGCGGCCACCCGTACTGCGGGCTTTACCACCATGGACATTGCCAGCCTGCGCGACAGCACTCAGTTGACCCTGATTGTGCTGATGCTGATTGGTGGCGGCTCGCTCAGTACGGCCAGCGGTATCAAAATCGGCACCTTGATTGTCTTGCTGGCGGCGGTACGCTCCTACATCCGTCAACGCGAAGAAGTGGTCTTGATGGAACGCAGCGTGGCTCCAGAAACCGTACAGAAAGCCCTGGCACTTTTCCTGATTACCGGCGCACTGTACTTCATCAGCGTCTTGCTGCTGACCTTGTTTGAGGACATGCCCATTACCAGCCTGCTGTTTGAAGCCGCGTCGGCCTTGAGTACCACCGGCATGAGTCACGGCATTACCCACAAGCTGTCCACGCCTAGCCAGATCCTGATCATGGTGCTGATGTTTGCAGGCCGACTCGGGCCTCTAACCTTGATTTACTCGCTGGCCACACGCAAACGCAGCCGTATTCGTTACCCGGAAGGCAACTTCCAAGTGGGCTAGACCTGTCGCTAAACCACAGATATACAAGAAGTTTTAAGAAAAACGACTATTGTCACCGAATTTTGGTATGGTTAATGGATGTAAACATCGAACAACTACTGATCAGGATGCAGGCTTATGGATCACAGGAAGATGGCTACTTTAACCAAGCGCGCTGGCACCGGGCTTAGCGCGCTTTGTCGGGAACTGACCAGCCGTGGGATTAGCTACCACCCGCTGGTCGAAATGTATCAAAGTCAAATGGCCGTTATTGGTTTGCTCAGTGACGAAGTTGTCGCCCTGCGCAAAGAGCTGGACGATCTAAAAAAAGTAGTTAAGAAAAACGGCTCATGAGCCGTTTATTTTTTGCCTGCGATTAAGGCCCCCATTCCCCTGCCTACACCTCTTGAAGCGGCCCTGTCCACATCCATGACTGTCACCCTGCCCCGTTTTTGGCTGTGCGCCGCTTTAGCCTTGTGTTCTGCCACTGCCTACAGTCAAAACGATCGGGTTCTGTCTACACAAAAGCAGCCTGGCTCCCTTCCCGGCATTGCGCCTATCCCGCCTGCGGCTCCCGTTCTGAACTACGGGACGACCTTGTTCACGCCCGACTATCAGGGTGTGCGCCTGCATACTTATCTGGATGAATGGCAGCGTCAGACTCAGCTGGACTCCGGGGAACTGGCAACTCCGGCGCGTCAGGACAATCTGTTTATCGTCTTGCACTACCGCTACACCAACACCAGCCCTCGTCCACTGAATCCGCAGATCCATCGGCCACGCCTGTTTCTGGTTGACCCTTCAGGCCAGAAAGTAGCGCCCAATCAGCGAGCGACACAGGACTATCGCTACGCTCATGATCTGGACACGGTTGGCCCTGACAAAATCAACCCCTTGGTGAGCGTTTCGGATGTCGCAGTCTTTGAGATCAGCCCAGCCTTGTTTGATGCCACTCGCTGGCACTTTATGATCCAGGAAGGCCAGGCTATCCGCATTCCTTTGACGGTTGTCCCTGAAAAACCGTCTAAAAACGCTGAATAAACATAATAGACGCCCCCTCCATACCAATAAATCATTAAACTCTGCGCTCAGACAGACCCGTCTTATAAACAGGCATGGAATAATACGGGGCCATATAAGCGAAATTAATCGACAAAGCTCTCAGCTCACATGCGGTGAGAGCAAGGAAACAAGATTGCGTCATACCCCCTTTCGGATCAGCGCCACCCTCATCGTTGCCAGCGTCCTGCTCCTGCTGGTGCTGAGATCACTACCCACGCGCCCCGAACCCGGTCCTGAACTGATCCAGGTAGAAGGCGGCTCTTTTATGGCCGGCAATTTTCAGGTTCCCATGCGTAACTCCGACGGTGAGTTGTCCGTGCAATGGGTGGCACAGCCGGATCAGGGGGCTCTGGAGCCCTACCCGGTAGAGGTCAACGCCTTTTCCATCATGAAAAAAGAGGCAACTAACGCCTTGTACGATCGCTTCTTGAAGCAAACCAAGCGCCCTGGGCGCTGGCAGCCGGTAAAAGGCGATGGCGAACAGGTCGCCAATATGCCCTACGACGAAGCCGAAGCATTTTGTGCCTGGTTAGGAAAAAACAACGGCCTGGACATGCGCCTGCCTACAGAGGCTGAATGGGAATACGCGGCCCGCAGCCGTGGCCAGCCCTTTCCCTGGGCAACCGACAACGGCCAGTGGCAGGCAGGCCGCAACTTGCCTGAGCAAGGCAATGAAGCAGACAAAAACAAGACGGGCGCCTTCCCACCCAATCCGCTGGGCATTCAGGATATGGCCAATGGCCTGCATGAATGGGTGATCTCAGACCCGACCCGTGATCCAGCCCACGTACGGATTTTCAAAGGCGGCAGCAATGAGGGAGCCAGCTCACGCCACACCATCCCCACACGCGGCATTGTCTTTCCCTTGTCGGAAGCGGCTATTGACGCCAAGCCCGAACTGGCTCGTCTGAAAGGCCGCCCAGTAGGCACTGTGTATTTCCAGCACTCCACCGCGCGTTGTGTGGCCCCCTTGAAAACCAACGGCACGCCACCCGTATCGGCCACGCAAAACACCATCCTGCCACCGATTTTTGATGATGTAACGGACAAGCGCAAACCAAGCGACGAACCTTAAACAATCCCCGGCGGCAATCCACTGGTACAGACGGCCACAACCTTGGCGTCGTCTTCGCTGGTGGATAAATAGATATGTCCGATACCGCTGTCAAAATACGCTGACTCGTGGGCTTCCAGAAACAGGGTTTCGCCAGTTTCAAACTGAATGGCAATAGAGCCGGACAGCACAATCACAAACTCCTGCCCAGCGTGACGGATATAGTCGTCAAACTCGCTGGCATCGCGTGAATCAATCACGGCCAGAATCGGATTCATGTGCTTGCCGCTGAGCTCGCCAAACAACAGGCCGTATTCATAGTTGCGGGTGGCATAGCCAGGGGTGGCCGTAGATTTATGGCTGGAAATGCCCACTTCGGTGGTGGGCAATGGCTGCGCAGTTTCCTGATCGGGAACGGCAAACAAAGAACCGACTTCAATATTCAGGGCACGGGCCAGGACCACAAACTTTTCATAGCTTAAAGTGACCTGCCCCAATTCTGCTTTGGAAATAGTGGACAGCGCCAAGCCGGTTTTTTCAGACAACTGCTTGAGTGTCTGTTTTTGATTATGTCGGGCTTGGCGCAGGCGGGTTCCTACCTGTTCCTTGCTGAGCAGTTCATTACGTAGCATTCCTGGATTGTAAGCGGCGCAAACGGAACCAGGCAATCAGAATCCAGGCCATCAAAACAAAGCCCAGGTAGCCGAAAAACGGGTATACCGTGCCCACCAGATTGATGAAACCAATCTTGGCGCCCACCAGTCCCAGCACCCCGGCGATAGCCGTACCGATATTGAATTTACGGGTATTGGGCGTAAAAATCCGGGCCGAGAAGGAATACAGCACACCCACCGAGGTTGTCAGAATCATGGCGAAAATCACCACGGACATAATGGTTCCCAGCAGTTTGGACTGTTCAGTAGCCAGCATCAGCATGGGTAAGGCCGCCGAGCCAATCGTATCGATACGGCCAAACACACCGGCGCTGATCAGCACAATCAAAAAGCCCAGCAACAAGCCACCTACCAGTCCACCGAGCAAGGCATTGCGCCGAGAAGTCGCTTGCGCACCGGCAATCATCAGGAACGGCGCCCCCACCACCATGTTGTAGGACACGTACAGTAAAGAGCCGACCAGCCAATGCCCCGCACCTTGTGGTTTAGTCTGCGCAATCACATCCAGTTCTTCCAATGGCAAATCCCGCGTATTCCAGCTGTAAATACACAGGAAAATCATCATCAGAACCAGGATGGGCGTGATGCTGCCAATAAAGGCCATCACCCGATCCACGCGCAAGAACACAATCAGCACGGTAATCAGCATGACGGCGATACTGCCGTATTGCGCCGGCACGCCCCATTGCTGCTCCATCAGCGAGCCGCCACCAGCAAACATCACCACGGCAATCGCATACATGAAGAAGGTAATCATGATGTCGACCACCACACCCAGACGCGGCCCACAAATCAGATACAAGCCCTCCTTGAAGGAATGCGATACCGAAACCTGGCTAAGCTCCCCCACCGCCATGCCCAGTATCGTGAAGCACAGACCACTGACCACCCCTCCCAGCAGCCCCCTATACCCAAAGCTGCTGAAAAACTGCAATATCTCTTGTCCTGATGCAAAGCCGGCCCCCACCACCACACCGACAAAGGCCATCGCAATGCCCAGGATATTTTTTATATTCGACATGCTTTCTCCTCCGGGAGATCAAAGTGCTGCTGTTTTTATGTTCTGAAACGAGCGGGTGATACCACAGCCGGATCAATATTCAAGGCCTTCAAAGAATCGGGCAGATCCTGCTTTTGCAACAAACTGGCCGCCAGCAAGGACGCGCCTGCAGCGGTTTGAATCCCATAACCACCTTGACCGGCCAGCCAGAAAAAACCGGGGCAGTTTGCATCCTGACCAATCACCAGCTCACCATCAGGAGCAAAACTGCGCAGCCCCGCCCAAGTGTGGCTGGGACGACGGATACGGAGCTGAGTGCGCTCTTCAATACGGTAAATGCCGGTGGCCACATCCAGCTCTTCAGCCACGACATCATGCGCATCCACGTCGTCGGCATTGGCCGGTGAACCCAGCAACATGCCGGCATCGGGCTTGAAGTAAAACTCTTCGCCAATATCAATGACGGCGGGCCAGTCACGATGATCCACACCTTCGGGCGGCGAAAACAGGAAAGCGGAACGGCGTTTGGGTTGAATGCCCAAGGCCTGCACGCCACAGCGTTCTGCCAAGGTATCAGCCCAGGCACCCGCCGCATTGACCAACACACGAGTACGCAAACTTGCAGGCTCGGCGTTGAGCTGAACTTCCCAACATTCGCCATCCCACTTGGCCGACACCACTTCCGTATCCAGACGCAGTTTCACACCCTTGGCTTGTGCACCTTTCAGAAACCCTTGGTGCAAGGCATGTACATCCATGTCCTGACCCTGACCGTCATACAAGGCACCGGCCAATTGCGCAGGGTCCAGACAGGGCACCATGGCCAAGGCTTCTTCAGCACTCAAGCGGCTGACATCCAGACCTTGTTCATGCCAATCCTGATACTGACTGTCCAGCAAATCCTGCTGGTCGGCGGTCCCCACATACAGCACACCGCGCGGCAGCAAAATTGGCTGATCGCTAAAGCCTGCAGGTGGATGGCTGAAAAAATCGTTACCCGCAACAGTCAAAGCACGAATTGTCTCCGTACCGTAGGTTTCAACAAACATTGCGGCCGAGCGTCCCGTGGAGTGATACGCAGCATGGGACTCTCTTTCCAGAACCAGCACTTGGGCACTTTCGGGCAAACGGTAGGCCAAAGACACGCCTGCCATCCCGGCTCCAACAATTACGTAGTCGTACACCATAAAATTCTCATATCCGATAATTGAGGGCTAATAGTAGGTCTTTCCAAGAAAAACATCCAAGAGGGTTTTTACTAGGCGGACACTTCGGGCTTGCTTGCAAGCCTTGTGTGGCGCCAGATCCGAGCCCCCCGAAAAAAGATCAAAAAAAACCTTCTGACCCAAACGAGTCAGAAGGCAAAAAAGCGTCCGCCCGTGCTCTGCAGGACGCTCTTGGGAATCGGGTTTTACTGAATATTCAACTCAAATACGGCAGTAGGAGAACCGGCAAACACTATGTGACCTTTCGTGGGCAGGCTCACCGGACCTGTGCCATCGAGCAAGCTGTAATGAATGCAGCCGCCCTCTTCGTCATACACGGCATAGGCGCTACGAGCCGGCACGTTCACAGTCAAGGTCTTCTGAGCGGTTGGCTCGTCCAGCCTGAACCATTGCGCAAAACCTTGCGGGTCTAAGAGAACTCGACGATCTGAACTAGTTAAAGCACGAATAGCCTGCTCGCTCAGCATCAAGTCGTTATTGAGCAGGAGATATTCCTTGTCACCATGCAGCTCAAAACTGGCGTGTGAGGTTTCTCGACCGGCCTGTCCCGGAATTTGCACCTCGCTGGCCGCAGTTTGCGCATCACGAATACGCAAGGCCCCCACATAGCCATCCAGCTCCCTGCTCAACGCCAGCTTGGCACCGGGCATCCCGTCCACAAAGTAATACTCGGAGTTGTACAAATACTTCACCGGGAAATAGCGCAGGCCGTTACGCTGTTCCCAGACTTGTTGAATCGCTGCATCCAGCACATTGGGCGACAATTTCTGCGCCCGGTAAGCAGATTGGGCTTCCTGGCCCAAGCCCTTGTCCGTCTCGTAACGCCGATCCCACAGATAAATACGGCCATTGGGAGCCTCCACAAACTGGATACGAATAGAACGCTCGGCATTCACAAAGCCCAATCGACCGGCGTATTGATACTGCTCGGTGACGCCGTTCCCGGTCTCAATGCTCAAGGCGCCATCAGCCTGGATGTCCACCTGCATCAAAGCACCGCTATCGCCGTATACCCCGGCATAGCGCAGCAACTCAGCAGGCATGGGCGCGTCCGCCTCAACAGAAAAAGACTTGTTAGCCAACACTGACACATCAAAGCCTTTCAGTTCCAAAGCCTTGAGCAGCATTTTCTTCGCAATCAGCTGATTCTTGCCGCTATTCCCCCCTGCGCTGAGCACCACAGCCGCCATATTCAGCTTGGGCAACACCACCAAAATCGCATGATGTGCGGTAATGTCACCGCCTTTGGCCAAGCCCTGAATGCCCAGATCGTTAAAGGGATACAGCTTCACACTGTCCCAGCCCAAGCCGTAATTGCCGTTATCGTCCACATCCTCTGGCCACAAACCGCGTAAATATTCAGGCGCTTGCATGGCCTCACGGGATTGCATAGACAAAATACCGGGACCGTCCTGCATGAACAAACGGGCAAACCTGGCCATATCTTCGGCGGTGGAGTTCACTCCGCCCGAAGCAATCACGTTGTAGTGAATCCAGGGCAAACCATTGTCTCGGCCAGGCCATTTCAAACGCGCATAATTCTCCCCCGGCCCATTCATCGGGGTGCTGGTATGCGTCATGCCCAAAGGCGTATTGAAAGAAGTCTGGATATAGTCCGTGAAACTCTGCCCGCTTACGTGCTCAACCAGCTTTTCCGTCAAGGTAAAGCAGCTATTGCAGTACACGGAGAACGCTCCCGGATCTGCATTCAATCCTTGCACAGCCAAGGTGTCTAAGAACTGCTCATAGCCTTTGCGATTGTTGTCCCCCATGAACAAGGAGTCATTGATGATGTCGTCGCCACGCAAGCCCGCCGAATGATTCAACAGCATCCGGGCCGTAATCTGCTGGTAACGTGGATCAGCCATGCGAAAGTCCGGCATGTACTGATAAACAGGCGTATCCAGATCCAGCCTGCCCTCCTGCGCCAGCTTCATGACACTGACTACCGCAAACAGCTTGCTGACCGAGCCAATGGCATACACCGTCTCATGATTCAGAGGCGTATCGTTTTTACCCGCATGACCGGTCAGCACAATCGTGTCATTTTCGATCAAGGCATATTGCAGACTGGTGAAGTTTGGGCGCAGCGCGACTTTGCGGGCGATTTCCTGGGTATAGCGACTTAACTCTGCAATGGCGCGGCTGCTTTGCAAGAGACTGACAGCCTGTGGCGTATCAGCCGTGGCGGACACTGCTGTGGCACAAAGAGCAGCTAGAAGCAAAGTCTGGCTCACTTTTTTCAGCCGTATCTTCAGCATGAGAATTCCGTGTAAGTAAAACAAAATCGTGGGTGATGGCAGCCTTTCAAAATCAGCCAGAGCACCACAAGCTGCCCATTGCTTGCACGACACATGAAATCGGCATCCAAAACAGACAGGCTAGAGCGCAGCATGCCGGGCTTTGTTGATGTCTCGATGGATTAAATATACCCAAATAATTCTTTATGTATCTTTTTGATACTAACGAGCAAACTCAAGAAGCTTTTACAGGGAGGCGGGCAACGAGTCCTGCTATTTAGCCGCCATATAAGTGGCGCTTTAAGTTTGCAATCGCAACCCGCTATAAGCCTATATACATAACCATTGAGTTAGATCAATTCGGCTCCGAACAACGGTTTCTTGCCTTCTGGGCTCTCTATACCATGCGTACTGAGTGTGACTCGAAGTTATTTGACGCATTTATTTAATAATTATGGGTAATGTCTATGAATGTCTTATCTAAGACCTTGATCCTTGCACTAGTGGGGTTGGGGGCCGCTTATGGTGGATCTCAGCTTATTTTGTCGCAACGCAGCATCGTCTCCCCCTCGGCAAGCACCATCAAGCTGGATGATGACGCCCTGATCAAGCAGGGAGCCTACGTCTCCCGCACCGGCGACTGCGTGGCCTGTCATACCGTTCCTGGCGGTAAAAAGTATGCAGGCGGCCTGGCCATGCAAACCCCGCTGGGAGCGATCTACTCCACCAACATCACACCCGACAAGGACACCGGCATAGGCAATTACACCCTGGACGAGTTCAAAACGGCCGTCCAGCACGGAGTACGCAAGGACGGCGCTGCACTCTACCCCGCCATGCCCTACCCCTCCTACTCGGTCATGAGCGACGAGGACATGAATGCCTTGTACGCCTATTTCATGAAGGGCGTTCCGGCGGTCAAACAGCAAAATGCCGAGCCCACTTTGCCCAAGCTCTTCCAGATGCGCTGGACCATTGCTTTCTGGCAATGGTTGTTTGCTCCCACTGATCAGACATTTGTAGCTGATGAAGGCCTGGATAATCTGAAAAACCGGGGGGCTTATCTGGTGCAGGGCCCCGGCCACTGCGGTGCCTGTCACACACCGCGCGGCGTGGCATATCAAGAACTGGCCTTGAGCCTGAAAGACGGCGACGACTATCTGTCCGGTGCCGTGATTGATGGCTGGCGCGCCAAGAGCCTGCGCGGCGAAGGTCGTGGCCTGGCCAGCTGGTCTGAAGACGAGCTGCTGGATTTCTTTGCCACCGGCCGTACCGATAAAGTAGCGGCCTTTGGCGCCATGACGGATGTGGTCGAACACAGCACTCAGTACATGACACCTCGGGACCAGAAGGCCATGGCGCAGTATCTGAAATCCCTGCCACCCGTCAAAGGTCGCAACCCCGAGATCCCGCATCAAGCGGATACCACTACGCAAACACAGCTGGATGGTCAGTACACCTCGCCCGGCGCCTGGTTATATGCCGCCCACTGTGTGACCTGTCACCGGGCTGATGGCAAGGGCGTGCCGCGCGTCTTCCCGGCGCTGGCTGGCAACTCGGCTGTTTTTGCCAACAACCCGCAATCAGTCATTCAAGTGACCCTGGAAGGTGGACGTATGCCTGAAAACAAGGTCGACACAATGACCTTCACCATGCCTGCCTTCCGCCATTTGGGCGACCAGGAAATCGCCGATCTTGTTAACTACATTCATACCAGCTGGACCAACCAGGCCCCCACCGTGCAGGCGGCCGACGTTGCCCACATCCGCCAGTTTGTAGCCAATAAATCGCCCAATATCCTGCCTCAAGGAGCCAGCCATGAGTAAAGCCAAAACCTTGTCCGTTCTGGCTGTGGCCATTGCCGGTGTCGCAGTGGCAAGCTGGTATGCCTTTGCCTCCAGCCCCGCCCTGACGGGCCCGACTCCGGCCACTTATCCCATTATTAATGTGGAAAGCAAAGAGGTGGTGGGTCAGTACACCATTCCTTCGGACCTGCTGATCGAGAAAGAACCAAACGCCGACGCCATTTTGTACGGCAAACGCCTCTTGAACGAAACACGCCGTCTGCTGCCCGACAATGTGGGCGCCGCCATGAACTGCAATAGCTGTCACATTGACCAGGGCAAAGCCCCGCGCGGCGCACATTACATCAACAGCTTTGTCAGCTATCCAAAGGTCATGCCCCGTTCGGGCAAGATGGTGGACTTGGCCGGCCGCATCAACGGCTGTTTCATGCGTTCCATGAATGGCAAGGCCTTACCCGTGGACTCGCCGGAAATGCGAGGCATGCTGGCGTATATGAAGTGGTTGGCGCAAGGGGTTCAAGCCGGTCAAAAAGTCCAGGTGCCTATTGACGGCCCACTGGATCATGATCTGATCCCCAATCCTGAGCGTGGTAAAGCACTTTATGCGGTCCAATGTGCCAGCTGCCACGGCTTTGAAGGTCAAGGCCTGAAGGATGAACGCGGCAATATCGTATTTCCGCCATTATGGGGGGATGAATCCTTCAATATAGGCGCAGGTATGGCACGTACCTTCAAGGCCGCGGTATTCATCAAGTACAACATGCCCATGAGCGTGGCGTCGCACGGAGCCTGGGGCCAAGGAGGTGTGCTGAATGATCAGGATGCTGTGGACATTGCCGAGTACTTTACGCATATGCCACGGCCTGACTTTGCGGGCAAAGTGAACGACTGGCCGAATGGTAAAAAACCCAAGGATGCACGGTATTAACATCCGCGCTTCCTGATTGGATTAAAGCGTGCCTGACGCTTTTTTCCAGAAGATCTGAACCCCAAGACAGACACCCTTAAAGCCATTAACACTGCCCTCTTGATGAGGGCAGTGTTTTCCTGTTTCGCGGAGCACCGGCACTCAATTGCAGACTGTTTCCACCATTTTGTCTGTACTTCCAAGCCTGACAAGCAGACTGCGATAGTCATCACTTTCCGCCTTGCCCTCTCCTGCTCCTCCCTGCTCCATTCGAGCTCTTTGCCATCCCTATCATTAAGCGCAATCGTGTAGCATCGTTCCTCTCTCTATCCTTGAAACCCAGTTACTCATCAGGTGAACGCATGATCCATGGAAAAACCCTGGCGGCCTGGCAAGGCAGTCATCCCCTTATCCGCGATCTGATCGCCCTGAAAGAAAGCACCTGGTTCAATCCAGCCATCGCCCCCACTGCCCAAGCCTTGGCAGATGTGGGACTGGACGCCAAAGATGTGCAGGCTGCCAGCGCGCGTCTGCAACGCTTTGCGCCGTATCTGAAGGCCGTCTTTCCAGATACCGCAACCAGCAACGGCATTATCGAATCCCCTCTCAAGCCCTTGCATCAGCTACGCCAAACACTGATTCAAGAAAACGTGCTGGAGCAGGCAGGGGCCTTGTGGCTGAAGGCTGATAGCGAACTTCCCATTTCCGGTTCCATCAAAGCCCGTGGCGGCATCCATGAAGTCCTGAAACATGCAGAAGATCTGGCACAGGAAGCAGGCCTGATCACGCTGACGGACGATTACAGCCAGCTGGATAGCGAACAGGCCCGTACTTTCTTCAGCCAATACTCCATCGCCGTCGGCTCCACCGGCAACCTGGGACTATCAATCGGCATCATGAGTGCCAAGCTGGGCTTTAAAGTCAGCGTCCATATGTCTGCCGATGCCCGCCAATGGAAAAAAGACAAGCTGCGAGCCAACGGCGTCAATGTGGTCGAGCACCAATCCGATTACAGCGTGGCGGTGGAGCAAGGCCGCGAACAAGCCTCCCAGGACCCGCGCTGCTACTTTGTGGATGATGAAAACTCCCCGGATCTTTTTCTGGGCTATGCAGTGGCTGCCGAACGACTGGCAGCACAGTTTCAGCAAGCGGGCATTGTTGTGGACGTGGACCACCCCTTGTTTGTCTACCTGCCCTGCGGCGTTGGTGGTGGCCCTGGTGGCGTAGCCTTTGGCCTGAAACTGATTTTTGGCGATGCCGTGCATTGCCTCTTTGCGGAACCGACCCACTCGCCTTGCATGCTACTGGGCGTCTATACCGGTTTGCATGATGAGATCAGCGTACAAGACTTCGGAATTGATAACGTCACCGCCGCTGATGGCTTGGCCGTAGGACGCCCTTCGGGCTTCGTGGGCAAAGCCATGCAGCGTCTGATCGACGGCTATTACACCGTCACGGACGAAGAGTTATACCGTTTGATGGTCATTGCCTACGAACAGGACAAGGTCAAACTGGAACCCTCCGCCCTGGCTGGCGTGCCCGGCATGGCGCGAGTATTGAACTCGCCTGAATATCTGCAGCGTATGGGTTTTTCGCATGTTCAGCTGGAGAACGCTACCCACCTGGTTTGGGGAACGGGCGGCAGCATGGTGCCGGAGACGGAGTTTCAAACCTATCTGGATAAGGGGCGCAGTCTGTAAGCGGAAACAGACAGAACAGGCTCTTAGGCAAGGCTGCGCCTGTTCAATCTCCTGACGTAGGGCCGGACATCAAACTCCGGCTCTTTGCCTCTGCCGCCACACACCGGGCGAGACTCCTTCCAAACGGCTGAAGGCACGGCTCAGGCTGGACTCATTGTCATACCCCACCTGCGCGGCAATTTGCCCTATCGTCTGCGAACCGGCTGCCAACAAAAGCTTGGCTTTATAGATACGCCAAGCCGTCAAATACGCCAAGGGGGCTTGCCCGACAGCCGCCTTGAACAAAGCAGAAAAGGTGGACCGGGACAGCCCGATCAGTGCGCCCATTTCCTCCACCGACCACGGACGCGCAATCTGCTGATGCACAGCTTGCAAGACCGGGGCCATCCTGGGGTCTCGAATACCCGCCAACAGCCCTGCCCCCAAGGAGGCACAGTGCGATAAAGCCCGCATCACCTGAATGAACATCACATCAACCAGGCGGGCGTTAATCAGCTGAGTTCCGTAATCCCGGCTTTGCGCTTCGGTTTGCAGCACATGCAGGATGCTTTTTATGGCGACAGCATCTTCCGCCCTCAAGCGAGTGTGTACCAAGGGGCCAAGCGCACTGAACAGGGGTTCGGCAGCCAACTTGTTGAAAGCAAAGCGGGCCGTCACGATTTCAGTCACAGCCCCATCGCCCCCATGGATGATCGGCTCAGCATGCGGATACCGAGCCAAAGTCTCACAGGAAACCAGCGGATTTTCCTTGCCGTCACACAGCGAGAATTGCACCCCTGGTTGAACAAGCATGCAGGTGTCCGCTTCCAGCAGCACGGGGTCGGCTCGCTGCTCTCCCTTCAAATAACAAGCCCCTTTGCTGACAATCAACAGCCGCGCATACTCGCCGGTGTCAAAGCTGACGCCCCAAGGCGCACGCAGTTGGAAGCACGCATACAAAGCATGCTGCAAACGCATGCCATCCAGGATTTCATCAAAGGGGTTCATGACTATCAGACGATAAGACAGGAAAATTGGATTTTCAACTATAGATCGTCTGAAGCCTCAGGCCTAGCATGCTCCATGCAAGTATCAACAGGAGCATGCATGGACACCTACCGTTTTACACAATATGGCAGTTTGGACTACCTGACACGAGGTCAGGAACCGCTTCCCGAACCCGGCCCCGGACAAGTGCGGGTTCAAGTCATGGCTTCGTCCTTGAACTTCAGAGACCTGTTGGTCATGAAAGGTACATTGCGCTATCCCACTACGCCAGGAGCTGTACCACTGTCAGATGCAGCAGGAATCATTGATGCCCTTGGCCCCGGCGTGCAGCGCTTCAAGTTGGGCGACCGTGTCATCAACAGCTTTTTCCCGAACTGGTTCGGTGGCCCAGCCTACGCAGGCCGGGAGCAATATGGTGTTGAGCATGACGGCTGGCTGACTCAATATAAAGTCGTGTCGGCAGAGGCCTTGTCGCCTATGCCCGCCCATCTGAGTTTTGAAGAGGCAGCAACCCTGCCTTGCGCAGCCTTGACGGCCTGGTCCGCACTGGCCGGTATTAATGCAGGCGATACAGTGCTGACACAAGGAGCAGGTGGCGTGTCCATTTTTGCCATTCAATTAGCCAAGGCAATGGGAGCCTACGTCATCTCCAGCACTTCTTCAGACAATAAGTTCGACACGCTGCTGCAGTTAGGGGCTGACCAGGTTTTCAACTACAAAGACACGCCAGAATGGTCCGAGCTTGTACGAGACTACACGCACGGCGAAGGCGTCAATCGTATTGTCGATGTCGGTGGTCCGGTGACAATTGCACAATCCATCAAAGCGATTGCTGTAGGTGGGCAAGTGTCCTTGATCGGCTCCTTGGGAAAATCCGTGCAATCGCTGGATGTCATGGATCTGGTCTTTAGTCAGGCCAACTACAAAGCCATTGGTGTAGGTAGTCGCAGTGATCTGGAAGCCATGAATCGAGTCATTAGCCAGCACCGGATCCATCCGGTGATCGACCGGGTCTTCGATTTTAAAAACGCTCATGAAGCCTACCGCTATCTGCAACAGCGCGATCGCTTTGGAAAAATCGTGATCCATCACTAATGACGGAGTCCGGGCATAAGATAAATCAAAGCTAATTGAGAAGCAGTTGTAATACAATCCCGCCATGTCTATCCACCGGCACAGCTCTCTCGCTAAGAATGGCATAGCCTGGCAAGTTCTTTTTTGCCTGGCGATCCTGTCATTTCTAAGCCGTTCGCTGGTCCCGGCAGGCTACATGCCCGATAGCTCGGGTGAACAGAATGGCTTCTTTTCCGTCACGCTTTGCGCCCCCGGAGGAACGCCCAGCACGATCTGGATGAGCCTGACAGGACAGGCCGATCCGCCGCAATCCAATGAACACGCGGATATGCAGAAGTGCCCTTACGCACTGGTCCTGTCTCAAGTAGCCCTACCCAGCGCTGATATGGCAAGCCTGGATGTCCCGGTGGTTCACCAGCCTTTGTTGCTAGTACACCGTAATCAGAGCTTGCCGCCCCTGCCTGCCTTGGGGCCACCACTAGGGTCACGCGCTCCCCCTGTCAACCTTGCTTGATCTCTCGTCGTCGACTGCCGTATGTGCAGTCGCTTTTCAGCGAAGTCATTCAAGGTTTTTTTATGTCTATTTTTTGTGTTTCTGCACAGGCATGCGCCGTGCAGACCGCCCCTTTTTCGCGCTCTCGTCACTCGGCACAAACATCACCACGCACACGAAGCAGCGTCCTGGCTCTGACCTTGCTGTTTTCCAGCTCCTGGACCAGCCTTGCTCATGCACAGACGCCAACACTGGCTCCCGTCATCGTCACTCCAGAGCGTGGTAAAAGTCTGACCGTTCCAGACCTGCAAAGCGCTCAAAAAACCATTGAACAAGTCGCGGGCGGGGTGGCGCTGGTGCCCGAGAGCGCCTGGCGTGACACTAAGGCCGCCACCGTCAAAGACATGCTGGACTACACACCCGGGGTGTTTGCACAGCCCAAATGGGGAGATGATGCACGTCTGTCCATACGTGGCTCGGGTCTGTCGCGGTATTACCATCTGCGCGGCATCAGTTTGTACCAGGATGGCATTCCATTAAATGACCCGGACGGCAGCAGCAATTTTCATCGCATCGACCCTACTGCCTACCGCTATACCGAGGTCTATAAAGGCGCCAATGCCTTGCAGTACGGAGCCGCTACTTTAGGTGGAGCCATCAACTTCGTCACCCCCACCGGCCATGATGCCGACGCCTTTCAAGGGCGTCTGGATACCGGTAGCTTTGGCTGGCGGCGCGTGCAACTTGGCAGCGGTTTTGCGGGCGAGAAGCTGGATGGCGTGATTTCCGGCTCCTGGCAAACTCAAGATGGCTACAGAGAGCAGAGTGCTGGCCATTCCTCGCGGGCCAGCGCAAACCTGGCTTGGCGGCTTTCAGACCGGTCAGAAACCCGTTTTTACTTGAGCGGCTATCAAATTCACCAGGATATTCCCGGCTCGGTCAGCCGCGATCAGGCTCTGAATAATCCACGGCAAGCTGCCAAAGCCAATAAAGAGCACGACTGGCAGCTCAACCTGGACGGAGGCCGCATTGCCAACCGCACAGTGCTGGTCATGGGAGAGACTCAATACGAACTGGGTGGCTGGTTCGAGCAAAGCTCACTACGGCACCCTATTTATCAGTTTGTTGATAGAGACACGAGCAGCTACGGCGCTTACGGCAGGCTGGTCAACACCAGCCCGCTTGCAGGCAGAGACAACCGCTTCACGCTAGGCTTGACTTGGTCGGCAGGCAAGATTGATGCTCAAAACTCTGTAAACGTAGGAGGCAAACGGCAGGAGAAGCTGTCTGCCAGCAAAGACAGGGCCAGCAACCTGAGCGCCTATGCCGAAAACGCCTGGAGTCTTGGTTCGGACTTGTCCCTGATTACCGGCCTGCAGTACATGCACGCCCAACGTAAGCGTCAGGACTTGTATAACGGCGGCCTGCCCGCCACCCGATCCGGGGACAAGAGCTACAACTTCTTCAATCCCAAATTAGGCCTGTTATGGGATGCAGGTCCGCAGTGGCAAATCTACGGCAATATTTCCCGCAGCGCCGAGCCGCCAACTTTTGACGACATGACGTTCTCGACCCGCAATGATCTGGATCGTCTGCAAGCTCAACGTGCCACCACCTTCGAAATAGGCACCCGGGGGGAAAACGGAAACGTGGCCTGGGACGTCTCCCTGTACCATGCCCGCGTCAAAAACGAGCTGCAATGCATCAGCGCGCCTTGGAACATTTGCGACAAAACCGTCAACGCAGATCGCACAACCCATCAAGGCATAGAGCTAGGTGTGCAATGGACGGCCGCTCGTGGCTTGTTGGTGCAAGGTCTGCAAAGTGACAGCCTGGACATTAAAGGCGCCTACACCTACAGCAACTTCAAATTCGACAATGATCGGGACTGGAACAACAATCAAATGCCCGGCGTACCCAAGCACTATCTTCGCGCAGAGATTATCTATAAACACCCTTCGGGCTTTCACATTGGCCCCAATGTGGAATGGGTGCCCCAGGCCTATTACGTCGACAACGCCAATACCACCAAGACCAGCTCCTATGCCTTGCTTGGCTTGCGAGCCGGATGGGAACTCGGCCCCTACTCCTTCTATATAGATGGCCGCAACCTGACAGATCGTCGATATATCGCCAGCGCCAGCATTACCGACTATGCCACAGCCTCCTCGCCCTTGTTCGAGCCGGGTACAGGGAGATCGGTCTTTGCCGGTGTGCAGATCCAGTATTAATTCCACTTTTTTTATCTTGCTAAGGGGTTTGTCATGCCCGTCAAATCGCCACTATCGCGCTTTACACGCCGGATCACTGCCTCTTGGCTGCCAACAAGTCAGCTAGGCACTCTGCTCGGGGCGACAGCCCCACCCTGTCTTTTATTAGCTTGAGAAACAAGGAGTCCTTATGAAAACCGCTTCACAACATCACCAGACCTTCAAAGTGGCACTCCATGGGCTTTTCTTCGCCATGGCTTTATTCATCTTGTTCGCTATGTTCACGGGCATGGCTCGCGCTGCACCATCAGAGGCCGATCGCATCTCCCAAGCCATGAAGGCGATTTGGGACAGCCCCGAAGCCCCTCTTGTGGTGGAGCCTATCGTAATCGAGGGTGACTACGCCCTGGCGGGTTGGACGCAACTGACACGTGGTGGTCGTGCGCTATTAAAGAGTCGTCATGGGGAATGGAATGTTCATATGTGCGGTGGCGATGGCTTGAACGATGTGGAGACCCTGACCATGGCAGGCATGAGCACTGAAGCAGCAGAACGCCTGGTCAAGAACTCCAGCGAGGCTGAAGCCAAACTGCCCGCCGAGGTCACCGCCAAATTCTCCACCTTTGGAGACAATATGGTGGTGGATCACAACCATCAACCCGACTAATCCAGGAAGGAGAACCCGCTGCGCAAGGACTGAGTCAACAAGGAATCAGTGCACCGGGCCGGATCGCCGGATCGCCGGATCGCCGGGCCGCCGGATCGCAACTTGCCCTACTCAGTCTGAGTGTGGTCATGCCCGCACTGGCCACACTTCTTGCGCGGAAAGGGCGAATAACTGGTGAACAAGCTCTGGCTACCCATGAACGGCGACAAACCGCACTTTGGGCAAGTAAAAACGGTCATGGCTACCAAGCCCTGGCCCAGAACATAAAAGCCAAAGACTAAAAACCCGAAGGTCCCCAACACACGGTCGAACACAGGCAGCCCAAAATACAAGGCGACCAGGAGCAAGATATTGAACAAGGTGAACAGCCAGGCTTTTTTGTAGAGCGACATTAATGACCTTTTAAAACCAGCTCCCACAGCCAGGAAGTGATTTAGCGATTTAATTCAAGCGTGGACAGTTTACGGGATTCAGTCCGCATGGGAGAGGACTGAGCAAGCTGGTCACAATTTCGCCCCGGCCGTGACAAGCAGGCAGCTATCCCGCACAAACGATGAATGTTTCTGAATGCAATGTTCCGGCAATACCCATCCCTCATGATCTAGGATCTTCCAACAAAATCCCATTACGGACCATGAACCTCGCTTCCTTGCCCTCTCTTGTCCCAGCCCGACAACAGCTCCTGCGAGCCTTAGGTATCGCCCTGTTGCCCTTGGCCTTAGCTGCCTGCGACAGCGGCTCCAGCACAGGCGGCAACCACTCTTCCAAAGCCCCCGTCGTCACGCCACCGGTCACTGAAGAACCGGAACCACCTCGCAACACCGCCTATCTGGACAGCAAGGCAGGCGATGTCATCAAGGTCCGCATCGAAGAACTGCATCCCACCCAAGCGGCCATTGGCTACGATCAGGTTTACTACAAGCTGGGACGCTGGCAAGGCGATCTGGATCGGCCCACTTGGGCTAAGGACCCCAAACAGCAACTGGACTACCTGAATCGCACCATCGGCAAAAAGTTTGACGACTACTGCGAGGATATGGGCGGAACCGAACGTGCTCAAAAATTTCTGACCATCGCTGAGGCTCAAGCTGCCCGCCTGGACCAGCCCACCACCTATCTGTGCAAAGACCCTCTGGGCTCGCAAACAGAAAACCTGAAAACCGTGGTCGTAGGCTGGGACGGCAATCTCTATCTGACCGATGGCCACCACACCTTCTCATCCCTGCGCGAAATCCCGGACGGCGGCCCCAAACTGCCCGTCTGGGTAAAAGTCAGCGCCAACTACAGCGACATCCGCGAAGCGTCCGCCTTCTGGGAGCGCATGAGCAAAGAGAAACTGGTCTGGCTGCGTGATGGTGAAAACCAGACTATTACTGTCGAGCAACTGCCCACCCGCGTTGGGCTGGCCAGCGAAAAAGAAGCCGGTGGCATGCAGGAAGATCGCTATCGCTCCCTGGTGTATTTCACCCGCGACCTTGCCTATAAAAACGGCAAGCTGCCCGAATACGCAGAGTTTCTGTGGGGCGACTGGCTGCGCCGCCAAGCTTCTGAGGGCCAATTGGCCAAACTGGACGAATACTTGATGGCTCCACCCGCCACACCGGCCCAGATTCTGGCGGTGAGCACCTTGAACAAGGCCTTGCAACCCGGTGGTTCAAACGACAGCTACGCGGCTGCCGTGCGCGATGCAGCCTTGAAAATGACGGCTCTGAAAGACACGGATCTGGTCTTTGAAGACCGTGATGCAGCAGCTTTAGGCCGTATCGTCCTGGAACCGGACGCTGCCAGTGACTCCGACACTAAAACAGCGCGCGACACCCTGGAAGAACTGCCACGCAACGACGTCAAATCTGACGGTAGCCCACGGGGTGCAGGAAAGCTGTGGTTTGCAGTGAACTACCGCAATTGCGGCAAGCCTGCGGCGGGGACTTGCTGGGGGTGGTAATAAAGCTAGTCAGAACCTGATCAAATAAAAAGCCCGCAATGCGGGCTTTTTAAATAGCTAGACGCACCGCAACAACTTGGACTTTCCCCACTCTTGAGACAAGCGAGCAATCCCTTTCACCAATACTCATCAAATCAACAAGAATAACTCCATCGCCATTCAAGAAGAAAATAGCTATGATCGACAGGCTATTGATTAAGGGAACAACAAATTGCTCTATGAAACAACATCAAGAAATTCATAAGGCGCAACAATTTACTGAGGTAAAAATCAAGAAAAACATCCTGAAATCTCATGCCCCTATCAATCTTGAGAATATAAATCGAACGAACAAGCAATGACGACGAACGCAGTTCAAGCTTTGAGGACTTTACACAAGAAAAATTAAGCAAAAGAAGAAAAGGAGCAATTCGGCTCCTTATTTTTTAGAAATCAAGTAACAAAATTTTAGTTTGATAGAGGAAGGTGAGATAGCGTTATGAAAACAATCGCAGTTTTAGCTCTTTCGACCGTATTGGTTGGTTGTTCTACTTATGCTGTTCCACGATACAGCATCTCTACCGATACAGTAGTCGCTCTACGGGCTGTTGGCGATGTAAAGGCCAGTGTTGGGGACTTCCGTAACGACAGTCCCACAAATAAAGACAGTCAGCCTGGGGAAATCATGTGTCGTGCAGTCGGGCCCATCAAAACACCTGATGGAGAAAGCTATGCCGACTATGTTCGCAAAGCGCTAATTAGCGAATTGATCATCGCAAATATTTATGAAAAAGAATCCACCCTTGAACTTACAGGCAGACTGACTACCCTGGATTTTGACTCCATGGGCGGAACATGGACAGTGGGTATGGAACTTAGCTCTTCAAATGGAAAGTCAATTGCCGTCAACAACACCCATAAATACACCTCCAGTTTTTATGGTGAAACGGCATGCAATCAAACGGCACAGGCAGGCTTGGGTGCCATTCAGGATGCGATCCGCGCACTGGTTACCCACGCGGATTTCAAAACGCTTCTGGCGGAAGAATCCAAGTAGGCCAAACACAGGCACACAGCCTCCAAATCATCTGTCTGGCAGGGTTGGCCTCAATCCTTGCACAAGGTACACCCTGGAAAGCTTCCTGCAGCACAGACACCATTAAAGAAGCCAGGAGCCACCTGGCTCCTGACCTTTACAAGCAAATCATCATTGGAGAGATTATGAAGATGAGAACAGCCTTGATCGGAGCCACTGCTTTTTGTATGTCGTCAGCCGCGTATGCTGCTGAGCTACCCCGATACGACCCAAACTCCTACTGTGAAAGCGTCTCCGCTGTTTCAGGAGGTTCGGCAATGATCACAAACGAATGCATCAAAATGGAGCAGACTGCCTACAACAACTTGAAAAGAATTTGGGAGTCTGTCCCTAGCAAGACAAGCACTTATTGCGACCGCGTGGCACGCACGACCGGCGGCAGTTATTCCATTTTAGAGAGCTGCATCGAAATGGAAATAAGCGAATCCGGTGCTCCCCAAAAGTTCCAGTTTTAAAACAGTCACTCCAAATAGATAAGCGGCCGTAGGCAGATGACCAATCAAGCTCAAAACTCCCCCATCATTCTTCATGAATGCACCGTCCTGGGCGCTCCCGGATTTCCGTTTCTACCCGGCGATAGTGTCAATCTCGTTTTTGAAGGTGACACGGTAAGCTGCAACTCGGCTACCAGAACCATCCCCTTCTCTCTAATCGAAGTTGCCGATCTCTCTGTCAATGGTCCCGGCACAGTCGTAAGCGGCGGAGGTTTTATTGGAGGTGGATTCGATGTCGATGGGGCACTGACCGGGATGGCAATAGCAGGTGTCTTGAATGCTTTAACCAGCAAGAAAACGACACAAACATTTATTGTTTTGACCACGAATTTTGGTGAACTCCATCTGCACTACAGCCTGATGGAACCCACAGCGCTACGCATATTTCTGGGCGGTATCTTTGTCCGCCTGCGCTTTCTGAACACCCAATGGCGCCATGAAAGAGCAAGAGTGATCGAGGATCAACTGATCAGCGGCACAATTTCCGACGCAGAAGCAGAAACCTTCAAGGCAAGACTGCTCTCTTCGCCAAATTGGCCAGACCCGGCTCTGGAAGCAGAACAAGCGCGTCGGGAAAACAAGCGGCTTACTGACCTCGGTCCTAAGGGCACATGTCCAAATTGCGACCAAATAATCCCTTTGCTCAGCGAAACCTGCCCGCATTGCCGGGCGAATTTTGGAGAATACGCCTCCTGGAGCGTTATTCCTTTGAAAGCCTGATCCTGCTCTACCCGCCATTGGCGGGTACATCCCATAAAACCACTACACTAATAAAAAAAGACCTACAGCAACAATGCTGTAGGTCTTTTTAAATTTGGTCGGAACGGAAGGATTTGAACCTTCGACCCCTTGCACCCCATGCAAGTGCGCTACCAGGCTGCGCTACGCCCCGAAAGAATTAAACTATAACCCTGTTCTTCCTTTCTTGCAAGTGTTTTTTAGATTTTTTCTTTCGACTCGAGATTATTGATAGTTAATCCCGGTGCCGATTGAAATCCACACTTGTCTGAACAGGCGGTCTGATTTTTGAAGCTCATTTTACCGAGCTAATCCGCATCAAAACCGTGAAGGCAGGAGTATACCTACTTAGGTAAAAAATGCAAAGCTATTGTGAACAGGCCTGCCCTTCTGATTGCATGATTCGCCATTGAGACAGGCTGGGGCCACCGGGATACAGCAGGCGCTCTGCCGGCAAGCGCTCCCATGGCAGGTCTGTCGTGCGCATGGAAACGCCTCCCGGGGCGGCGCCGACAATGATACGGTCACTGATACTGCCAAAGTCCGCCCTGAAATGTACAGCGCTTTTCAAGACCAGTATCTTCATTTGCTCCGGCTCTATCCCCACAAAACGGAACATGCTTTGATCTGCCATTTGCGACTTGTAGGAGGCCAGAACGATACGCACGCCCTCTATGCGCAAACAGGCACTAGGCCCCAGGTTCATGGCACAGCCTGCGTAATACGGACCGGTGGCGGAGAACTGACCATCGGATACGGACTCGATATAGAAGCGTGCATGCAAGGGCATATCACCGGGAACACCGGATTTACCCCCCAGGGACAGCTCGATGCTTTTACCGGCACCTGCCTGGTGGACCAGAGCAGCGCTTTCCGGATCCACGATCAAGCCTAAAGCCGCATCGGATACCTTGGCTTTCAGCAAGGCACGCAAGAGCCCACAGGTATCGGAGCTAGCACCGCCGCCGGGGTTATCGTGTGCATCGGCAATGATCACCGGGCCTTTTCCAGGGTGACTCAGCGCCCATTGCACAGCTTCGTCCGGTTCGTACAGCTTGCCTTGGAAGCCTTGGGCTTTATCAAGCACCTCATCCAGAAAGCCTGCCAAACGGCTATCGGCTTCTTCCTGCGTCTGCGCATAGGCCCACAAAACCGCTCCGCATTCGGGCACGTCCGCAGCAGGAAAGCCCATGGCGAAGGACACGCTCCCCTCGCCTTCTATTTCTTCCAGCGATGACAAGTGATGATACAGGCTGGCAGCTGGTTCCATGTCGGTGCTTTGCCAGATCGCCGGGATCAGGAAGGGCAGTCGATGCCAGGCCAATTCAGGGCGACGACCGCTTTGCAGACATCGCATCAGCGCCTGGAAAGTACGCTCACCCGTTTGCGCCATATCCACATGCGGGTAGGTTTTGTAAGCCACCAGCATATCGGCCTGCGCCAGCATGGTGTCGCTGACATTGGCGTGCAAGTCCAGACTGGCGACCACCGGCACATCCGGTCCCACCATCTCGCGCACCAGAACCAGCAAATGCCCTTCCCCATCATCGCGATGCTCAGCTACCATGGCGCCATGTAAATCCAGATACACCGCATCCACGGGCAGAACTTGCTCCAGGCGGTACAGAATCTCCGCCACGATTGCCTCGTAAGTCATTGCCTCGACGGGCGCGGAAGGACTGGCGGCGGCCCACAGTAGCGGGACGCACTCGCCCCCGGCTTGTGCGGCGGCGGCCATAAACCCGGCTGCCGGGATATTGGCCCCACGCAAGGCAGGCTCAATGGCCTCGGCGCGGCACATACCTGGCCAGCCGCCCCCATGCTCAAAGTCCGCCATCGTTGCCATGGCCGGGCCAAAGGTATTGGTTTCGTGCTGAAAACCCGCTACTGCAATACGCATCACTTGTCTCCGATTGCTCTTACGCTTGTCCCGCCAGTTGAAGGCAAAGCTGTTCGTAAATGTCCTTGGCCCCCAGAACATCATCGATAGCTACCGACTCATCCGCCGTATGCGCCTGCGCTTCCTCGCCCGGTCCCAGACCGATGGTGGGAATGCCACGTCGCCCGGCGGACTCGGAGCCATTGGTGCAAAACCACCAGGTATCCATTTCCACCACACGCCCAGCTTGCTGGACCGCTTGCACCATGGCTTGGGCCAAAGGTGCCGACTCATCCAGTCGCCAGGCGGGCAAGTCCCGCTCCGGGCTGGCCTGCTGGCCTGTATAGGTTTGTACCTGACTGTCCACCAGTTCCAGCGAAAAGCCCTCCACGCCTGCCGCTTGCAAGCATTGCTCCATTTGCTTGAGCACCGATTCACTGCTTTCCCCCACCAGGGTGCGGCGATCAAAACGCACGGTAACGGAAGAAGGAATTAGCGAAATGGAAGGATGCGGGTCAGAAATAATGTCGGTTGGCACCAGCAAAGCCTGCCCCACCTGCGCATCCTGCGGCAATTCCAGCGTCTGTAGGGCCGAAATCGCCCTGGCTGCGGCCTGAATCGGATTAACTCCCAGGTGCGGCAAGGCTGCATGGGCAGGACGGCCTTGCAGGCGCAGCAAGATCTCCTGCCGCCCTTTCTGCCCAACCATGATGCGCAAACGCGAAGGCTCACAAATCACCACGGCACCGGGCGTGCATTGTTCCAGAGCATGAGACAAGGCATAGCCTTCAATCACTTCCTCCATCACGCTGGCAGACACGGCAATACGCTGTTTCAAGGCGCCGCTACGAGCCGCTGCCGCCGCGCCACACAGAGCAGCGGCCAAGCCTGCCTTCATGTCACTGGTGCCGCGCCCATACATGCGGCCATCCTTGATCTGCGCTCCAAAAGGCTCCACCGTCCAGGTTCCAGCAATAGGGACCACATCCATATGAGCATCGAATAACAACGCCAGCGGGGCCTGGGCCGGGCCCACAAAGCCCAGCACCGAACCTTTTTCATCAACACTGATTTGATCAAAGCCCAAGTCCCGCATGACTTGCTGCACAAAGTCCGCCATGGCCTGTTCCTGCCCGGACAGGCTGGGAATGCGCACAAAGGCCTGTGTCAGGCTGACGACGTCCCAGGCCAGATCCATTTGCTTGTGTTCGCTCACGCCCATGGCACTACCGCTCCACGTTGCGAGCTGATCAAACCATAAGCCTCTGGTCGACGATGACGCTCAAAGTTGAAGGTCGTGCTTTTGTAGGAATGGCACAGATCCAGATCGCAGCGGGCAATGGCTAGCTCGTCACCCTTGGTCGAGCAAGCCGCGACAATCTCGCCAGACGGTGCAATGATGGCACTGCCCCCAATCATCTCGATGCCCTCTTCGCTACCCGCCTTGGCCACGCCCACCACCCAGGTGCCATTCTGATAGGCCCCGGCCTGCATCACCAGATGGTTATGGAACATGGACAGGTCGTCGTGCTCGGGTGCGGGCGGATTATGAACCGGCGTGTTGTAGCCCAACATGACCATTTCCACGCCCTTCAAACCCATGACGCGGTAGGTTTCTGACCAGCGGCGGTCATTGCACAAGGCCATGCCCATCACGCCCCCAAAGGCTGACCACACGCCGAACTCGTGGCCGGGTTCAAAGTAGTATTTCTCCAGATGCTGGAAAGCACGCCAGGGCTCGTCCTGGCCGTGACCGGGCAAATGCACTTTGCGATACTTGCCCACAATCGTGCCGGTTTTATCGACCAGAATGGATACGTTAAAGCGACGCTTGACGCCGTTTTCAATGACCAGCTCGGCATAGCCCAGGTAGAAACCTATCTGCAATTTGGCAGCGGCATCAAACAAGGGCTGGGTGTCCGGCCCCGGCATCTGGGTTTCGTAAAAACAATCAAAATCGGAAATATCCTCGCTGAACCAGCGCGGGAAAAACGTGGTCAGTGCCAGCTCGGGAAACACCACCACATCAACATCCATTTTTTTGGCCTGATGCAAATGGGCCAGCAAGCGGTCGACCACCTGTTTCTTGGTTTCGTTGCGCGCGATAGGACCCAGTTGGGCCGCAGCTACATTGACAAACCTGGACATGAAATATGAACTCCATCAACAATTAAGATCCGCCCTGGGCGGGATTCGGAACGCCCGGCCCCTCTCAACCAAGGGCCAGAAATCGAAAACAGACTGCGCGCCGGGCTGCGCACAAGGCTCAGCCCCCAGCTGCGCTGACACGCGCATCAATCAGGCATAAGCACAAAAATTCTGAAAATCCCAATGCACACCGGGTGCGGATTCCACCAGTTCACGGGTGTAAGCCTGACTAGGCTGGCTAATGACACGGCCTGGGTCCCCGGCCTCCACAATCCGGCCCTTTTGCATCACCACAATGCGGTCAGAAATCTGCGCGGCAACACGCAAGTCATGGGTAATGAACAGGATGGCAACGCCGGTTTTGCGCTTGATATCGACCAGCAACTTGAGCACCTGCTCTTGCACCAGCACATCCAGCGCCGACACGGATTCGTCCGCAATCAGCACATCCGGCTCCATTACAATGGCGCGGGCCAGGCATAGTCGCTGCCGTTGGCCGCCCGAGAATTGATGCGGATAGCGCTCCAGCACATCGGCATCCAGGCCCACAATGGACAAAACCTCGGTCACGCGCTCAATGGCGACTTTGGGATCAACGCCGATGTTGTGCATGCCCTCTGTCAAAGACTGGCCGATCGTCACGCGGGGATTCAGCGAGCGATACGGGTCCTGAAACACGATCTGCACTTTGCGCCGCTGCGCCAGGCTGCGATCCTTGCAGGCGGCGGGTAAAGTTTCACCGTTCAGAGTGATCTGCCCGGAACTGGCCTCAACCAGGCCAATAATGCAGCGCGCCAAGGTGGACTTGCCCGAGCCGGACTCCCCCACGACGCCCAGCACTTCATCTCGGCGGATATCCAGATTGATGTCGCTGAGCGCATGCATCCTGCGACCTTTGGAGAACCAGCAATCCGAGCCATAGACCTTGCCCAAACCACGGGCGCTCAGCACGATCTCGTTTTGCACTTCCTCTTTTGCAGGCGGATGCACATTGGGAACGGAAGCAATCAGGGAGCGGGTGTAGGCTTCTTTGGGGTTGGACAGAATCTGCTGACACGTCCCCATCTCCACACTATCGCCACGCTTCATCACCAGAATCCGGTCAGCAATATCGGCCACCACACCAAAGTCGTGCGTCACAAAAATGACCGAGGTGCCGCATTCGCTTTGCAGTTCCTTGATCAGGCTTAGAATCTGCTTTTGCGTGGTCACGTCCAACGCCGTGGTAGGCTCATCCGCAATCAACAAACGTGGCTGCAAGATCAAGGCCATGGCAATCATGATGCGCTGGCGCTGACCGCCGGACAGCTCATGCGGATAGGCCATGAAGAGTTTTTCCGGCTCCGGCAAACGCACGCGCTCCAGCATATTGATCACACGCTGGCGACGCTCCTGCCGGGAACTGTTCTTTTCGTGGATACGGATCACTTCGTCGATCTGCTCGCCCACTCGCTGCACCGGATTCAGCGCGGTCATGGGCTCCTGAAACACCATGGATATGGCCGAAGCCCGCAAGGACAGCAAATGCTCCTTGTTCATGGTCAGCAGGTTCTCGCCCATCAGCTCGATACTGCCTTGGCTGACACGCAAGGTATCGGGCGGCAACAAGCCCATGATGGCAAAGGAACTCAAGGATTTGCCCGAGCCGGACTCGCCCACAATGCACAGAGTCTCGCCTGCATACACATCAAAGCTGAGCTTGTTCACCAACTGGCGGGGATTGGCCGCTTTCGTTTCGATGCACAAGTCCTTCACCGACAAAACACAGTGGGGCTTGGTCGTAGAGGTATTCATTGTTATGTCTCCTGCCCTCGTCACTTACAGCCGTGTGACCAGCTTGGGATCCAGAGCATCGCGCAAGGCGTCGCCCAGGACGTTGATACTGAGAATGGTGATGGACAGCACAATGCCGGGGTACAGCACGATGCCGGGAATCAGCTGAAAGTACAGGCGACCTTCGGCAATGATGTTGCCCCAGGAGGCCATCTCGGGAGGGATGCCCGCCCCCAGGAAACTCAAGATCGCTTCCAGCAACACCGCCGAGGCAAACACATAAGTGCCTTGCACAATCAGAGGGGCAAAGGTGTTGGGGAACATATGGCGCGACAAGATCACGTAGGCCGAAGTCCCTACCGTCATGGCCGCTTCCACATAGGGCTCGGAACGCACGCTAAGAATCACGCCCCGCACCAACCGTGTCATGCGTGGGATCTCCGGGATGGCAATGGCGATCAGTACCGTGGTCAGGCTGGCACCGGACACCGACACCAGCGCAATGGCCAGCAAGATGCCAGGGATGGCCATCACACCATCCATCACTCGCATGATGACGGCGTCCAGACGGCGGAAGTAACCCGCCAGCGAACCCAGAATCACGCCAAAGAACACGCTGATGGCCAGGACACCGAACCCCACCATGAAGGACACTTGCGCCCCATACACCACGCGGGAATACAGATCCCGACCCAGTGCATCCGTCCCCAGCCAGAACTGCTCGGAAGGCGGTTGCAGACGCACACTGGGGTCCAGTTGGGTGGGATCTTGCGTACCCAGAAACGGAGCAAAGATCGCCATGGCGGCCATCAGGATCAGGAACAGCAAGGCAGCACGGGCCGAATTGCTGGCGACCACTTTCTTCAATTTGTTGAGCTTTTGCATATTGTTCTACCTGTAAAAAGCGAGGGCTCAATAATCGATACGGGGATCGACCAGCATGTAGGAGATATCAATCAGCAGATTCACTCCTACATACACCAGCGAAAACAGCACGATCAGGCTCTGAATCACCGTAAAGTCGCGGGACAGCACCGCATCCAGCACCAAACGTCCCAGCCCTGGAATGTTGAAGACCGATTCCGTTACCACCACCCCGCCGATCAGCATGGTGATGCTGATGCCGATAATCGTCAGGATGGGAACCGCCGCATTGCCCAGGGCGTGACGTGTCAGGACACGACGCTCACTCAGGCCCTTGGCACGGGCGGTGCGGATGTAGTCCTCATTCAAGGTATCGATCACACTGGTGCGCACAATGCGGGTAATCAGGGCGATGTACACCGTGCCCAGGGACACCGCAGGCAGAATCAAATGCCGCAAGTGTTCCCACAGGCCTTCACTCAAGGGCTTGTAGCCCTGTACCGGCAACCAGCGCAGCTCCAGCGAGAACAGCAGAATCAACAAGTAAGCCACGATGAATACCGGCACGGAAAAGCCCGCCACCGACCCTGCCATCACAAAGCGATCCAGAGACTTGCCCCGATACCAGGCCGAGCACACCCCCAACGGAATGGAAATGGCCAGGGTGTAGGCCAGAGTCAACAAGGTCAGCGAAACCGTAGGCCCCAGACGATCCAGCACCAGATCCTTGACCGGGCGGCTGGAGATCAGGGACGTGCCAAAGTCCCCTTGCACCATGCTGCCCAGCCACTGCACGAACTGCACCGGCACTGGCTGGTCCAGCCCCATCTGGTGACGGATTTCCGCAATCTGTGCATCCGTCGCGTTATCCCCCGCCACCAGCACCGCGGCATCGCCATGTGTCATGCGCAGGACCACAAAGATCACCAGCGCCACAATCAGCAATACCGGGATGGTGGCCAGTACGCGCTTGAAAATAAGCCCAATCATCGCTTCTCCACATTCCAGAAGACCGGAACCGGCGTTTGCAGAAAGCCATTCAGGTTCTTGCGCACGGCGCTGACCATCTTGAACTCACCCAGAGGGACGATCACACCTTCATCCATGATGTGTTTTTGCAAGTCCGTGGCCAAACGCCCCAGCTCGGACTCGCCACTGGCGCGGGCAAATTCCATGCGTGTCTTTTCAATGGCAGGGACATCCGGCCAGCCAAACCAGGCCTTGTCGCCGTTGGAGGCCACCGCCATGAAGCTCAGCGGATTGCTGACATCCACCAGCCCGGAATAGGTGGTGATGATGCTCCAGCCCCCCTCTTGCACGGGACGCTTGGAGGTGCGGCGAGTCTGCACGGTTTGCCAGTCCATGGCTTCCACATTGACGGTGAACCCGGCATTGCGCAGTTGCTGGGCAATCACCGGCACCACGGGCGAAGTCAGGAAGTCGGTGGGATGCAGCAAGACCACGGGCTCGCCCTTGTAGCCGGCCTGCTCCAGCCGCTTTTTCGCACCGGCAGCATCCCCCTTGAAGTAGGCTTCAGAACCGGCTTGTGACGGGAAAACGCTGTGGCAGCCAAACACGGCACCACACGTTTCAAAGTATTCCGGGTTGCCCACTTGTGCCTGCATCAAGGGCTTCTGGTTCAGCGCCATCATGGCGGCCTGACGCACTTGCTTGTTATTGAATGGCGGCTGCAGGAAGTTAAAGCGCATCTCGGTCTGCGCGCCCCGAGCCGTAGAAGCATTCAGAACAATGTCCGACTCGTTTTGCAGCAGGGGCAAGAGGTCCAGCTGAACCTGATCGATCACATCAATCTCGCCGCTGCGCAGCGCGTTCACCCCGGTCATGGCATCGGGCATGGCGACCCAACGCACACGATCTACCTTGACCTGTTTGCCACCGGCCAAACCGCTGGCAGGCTCATTGCGGGGCACGTAGTCCGGGTTTTTCTCGAACACAGCCTGCACACCTGGGCGATATTCCTTCTCCACAAATCGGAATGGTCCCGAACCCACCGTAGAAGTAATCGCCTGACTGACCGGCGTGCGTGCCACATCCTTGGGCATGACAAACAAGGGCAAGGAACTGGGTTTGCCCATGGCGCGCAACGCGATGTCGGTCGGGAAAGAGAACTGCATCACAAAGGAGCGGTCATCCACGACCTCCATCTTGGTCAGGAACTCCGTCATGATCTGGCCCATCTTGTCCAGCTGAATCCAGCGCTTGATGGACTCGACCGCATCTTCAGCCGTTACGGGCGAGCCATCATGCCAGCGCAGGTTTTCACGCAAAGTCATGGTGTAGGTCTGGCCGTCCTCGGACACTTTCCAGCCTTCCAGCATCTGGGGTTTGACCTGGCCTTGCGCATCTTCAGCCAGCAAGGTGTCATACACCATATAGCCGTAGTTGCGCACAATGTAGGAGGTGGTAATGACCGGGTCCAGGGAGCGCAAGGGCGCTTCCATCACGGCGGTCAGCGTGGTTTGAGCACTGACAGCCACGGGGGCAATAGCGGTGATGGCAAGGGCAGCCCAGACGGCGGCTAACGATTTCGCAGGACGCAAGCGGTCCTTAAGCAGGTTGCTCATGTTTTGTCTCTCCAGGTAGTTAAAAGCGGTCCGCCTTTGCTCTTGTGGCGGCGGTCCCGTCATCAGGGATTTACTGCTTATTCACGGGCCAGCTCCACCAAGGTCGATAGCAGAATCGAACATCCCGCTATCAGGTCTTTATCGTGGGTAAACTCTGCCGGGTTGTGGCTCAAACCACGTACACTCGGTACAAAAATCATGCCTGTGGGGCAGGATCGAGCCAGCATCTGCGCATCGTGCCCGGCACCGCTGGGCATGCGCTTGACCGAGCAGCCCAGATCCTTGGCGTGTTGCTCGACCTTGCTAATCAAGCGTTCATCAAACTGCACCGGATCAAAGCGGGCCAAATGGCGATGCTTGATCTGCACACCCTCACGCTCGGCCGCCTGTCGGGCAAAATCCAGCACTTCCTGCTCAGCCTGATCCAGGCTGGCCTTGTCCACATTGCGCAAATCCACGGTAAACACGGCTTTGCTGGGGATCACATTGACCAGATTCGGAAACAGCTCGCAGCGCCCTACTGTGCCCAGTTGCGGCGGGCCGTAACGCTCAGTCAACTGGCGTACAAAACTGCCAATTTGTTGCGCCACGACACCGGCGTCATGTCGCAAATGCATGGGCGTGGTGCCAGCATGGTTGGAGACACCTTGCACCTCGAACTCCAGCCAGCAAATCCCTTGCACGCCAGTCACGGCACCAATATCAATACTTTCGTGTTCCAGAACCGGACCTTGCTCAATATGCAGTTCCATATAGGCATGCACATCAGGTTGGCCGCAAGGCATGGAACCGGCGTAGCCAATACGCTCCAGGTTCTCGCGCACGGTCGTGCCATCAATGCCCACGGTGTCCAGTGCCTCCTGCAAGGACAAGCCACCTTGAAACACCAGGCTGCCCATCATGTCCGGAGCAAAGCGTGCGCCCTCTTCATTGGTAAAGGCCACCACTTGCAAAGGACGATCCAGCTGCACATCGGCATCATTCAAGCTGGCCACCACTTCCAGTCCAGCCAGCACGCCCAGATTGCCGTCGTAGCGTCCGCCAGTTCGCACGGTATCGATGTGCGAACCCGTCATGACCGGCGCCACATCCAGACGGCCAGCGCGTGTCCCGATAATGTTGCCGATCTGATCAATCTCCACACTCATGCCCAGATCACGCATCCAGCTGACCACCTGATCGCGGCCCGCCTTGTCCTCATCCGTCAGGGCCAGGCGGCAGACGCCGCCCCCGTCGATTGCACCAATCTGCGCCAACTGCGCAATACGCTGCAGCAAGCGTTCGCCATTAATGGCTAAACAAGTGCTGGCTGGGCTGTTCATACCGGCTCCTGAGCCAGCACTTCTTTGGCGCTCATACCGACAATGCGCTGATACAGCTCTGCATCGGTATCGCCTTCGCTGGCAAAAAATAGGATTTGGCTGTTTTCATCAATACCCAATGCCTGACGCCAGTCCGCTTGCTCGCACGCAGCCATGCAAGCCGCCACACCGGCCACGGCAGACTCACCCGCCACAATCGGCGCATCACCTTTATCGGCACGGGCCAGACGGCGCATAGTTTGCAAGGCGGCATCGTCTTCTAGCGTCATATAGGCATAGGTGCCGGGATCCAGAATTTCCCAGGCCAGCAAGGAGATTTCGCCGCAAGCCAGACCGGCCATCACCGTATTCAAATCACCGGTGACCGTGACGGGCTTACCTTGAACAGCACTTTGGAACAGGCAATCGGCCTTGTTGGGTTCCACCACAATCAAGCGAGGGCGCTGCGCACCCAGACGCTCCCACATATGGGCGCATACGGCCGCCGCCAAACCACCCACACCACCCTGAATAAAGACGTGAGTCACCGGCTTGCCCGAAGCAATCTGATCCAGCGCTTCCTGCACCATCACGGTGTAGCCCTGCATCACATCCTTGGGCACATCCATATAGCCCGGGTAGGACGTATCGGACACCACAAAATAGCCATGCTCTTTGGCATCTTCAGCAGCCTGGCGCACCGAATCATCGTAATTGCCGGGCACGCGCACTACCTTTGCCCCGTAAGAGGCAATGGCCTGCTCACGACCAGTACTGACATGTTCATGGATATAGATCACGCACTGACAACCAGCATTCTTCGCCCCCCAAGCCACCGAGCGGCCATGATTGCCATCGGTCGCGCAGGTCACGGTCAAACCAGCAATAAAGTCCTTGTAGGCAGGACTCTTCAGATCATCCAGCGTCAGGCTGGCATTGCCGGTATGAGCTTGCAACTGACGCAACAGCAAACGATTGACGGCATAAGCACCGCCCAAAGCCTTGAAGCTGCCCAAACCAAAACGACCGGCCTCATCCTTGTAATACACCCCACCCACCTTCATCTGCGCGGCCAGACCGGGCAAATGACGCAAAGGGGTAGGCGCGTAACCGGGCCACTGCACAATGCTGGCCTGAGCCTGCTCGAAGGCGGCTACCGACAAAATCGATTGCAAGGAGGCGTCATATTCCTGGCTGTCCTGAACGCAACGAGGGTTCAGATACAGTTGCACCGCGCCTTGCTCCCGAACGGCATGTTTGTTCATGTCTGCTCCACTTTTATGGGTTTAATTATTGGACTTCAAGTCCTGAAAACTGCGATGGATGGATTCAATCTTCTGCAACTTGCGCGCCACCTGCGTCTCAGCCTGTAGCGCTACCCGACTAACCAGATAATTGATCAGGCTGAGCGTGCCGGTATGCGAGTCAAACAAGTACTCCCCACGCGTCGCCACCGTGAAAGCAATGTCTTGCGACCGCAGCAAGGAGCTTTCCAGACCATCCGTCAAAAAAGCCATCTGCACTGACTCGCCCCGCAGATGCTCCACCAAGGAAGGCAGGAGCACCGAGCGACGACGAAAATCCATCACCAGGGCCAGATCCCCTGCTTCCACATCAGCCAGTTGTTCGGTCAGATGGGCCACCGTGCCCACCGCCAGATGCACATCCGGGCGCAACTGCTGCAGTAAAGAGTGGGCGTAGCACGCCAGGATCTGGCCATTGCGGAAACCAAACACCCAGATGCGTCGTGCTTTCAAAGCAGCTTGGGTGAACTTATCCAGATGCTGTTCAGTGATGTTCTGGAAGGTGGTGGAAATGTTCTGTACGTCCGCATTGATAAACGGCGACATATCGGCCTGAATACCGCTGCTGGACATGGAGTGCAGACGCTTGAAGGGAGCACCATCACCCATTTGCTCGCGAGCCGTAACCCGGAACTCGTTAAAGCCGTTAAAACCCAGACGCCGGAAAAAGCGCACCGCGGTAGCCGCCGATACACCTGCTTTCTCGGCCAGTTCCTGGGCGGAGTAAGTCGCCAGCTGCCCCATATGAGACAGGACCACATCGGCCAACCGCCGCTCCGCGCTGGGCAGGACATCGAGAATATCCAGGATCGAATCTTTGATGACCATGACACAACCTAAAATTGAAATTTGTTTTTCATATAATACTTAATAAAATTTTAATTTCAATTATGGATGTAATGATTTGGCTCCGTATTTACCCTTGGGAGCAGAAAAAAAGAAAGAAGATCATGATCTCACGTCCACCAAGAGTGGCTTCAAATAAGGCCCACAGAGAAAAATAAGGGATAAACCCTTATTGGGAAAAATTTCTGTTTCCTGGCAATGAAAGCATAAAGCCCATGATGAAATTTAAATTTCATCATGGGCTTTGGTAAGACAAATTTCAGAACCAAGGCCGCTTGCAGAAGCCAGAAAAACCCCGTCAAGTGGGCCTATTGCGCTGGCAACAAAGACAAACAACGCGCAATCAGAATATCGGCCATGGATAGATTCTTGGCCACACTTCGGGACCAGAGCGCATAAATCTGGCAAGCCAGCATGACATCCTCAACATCAAATGCCAACAGCTCACGTCGATACGCGGATGCCTCTTGCAAGGCCTGTCGCATCACGGCAGGCGATGTTGCTGATGGCCACCCTGCCCCCGCAGGCATCCATTGCCAGCGGCTCCAGCTCATCAGCCAATGCTGGCCAGCGGGACTTCGGGCTACTCTTCTACCCAACAGGCTTGGCAAGACCAGTTGCCTTGGCAGGACCTCCAAACGCTCTGAAATCAAACCCTGCTTATCTCGAAAACGCTCCAGTCGTTCTCTTGCTGCCTCATCTTCGGCCATCAAAAGGCATGCTTGCCAGTCCAGTTCCTTGAACCAACGCTCGTGCAAAGGTGCATTCGCACGTTCGTAGCGCGCCTGCAAGTCCTCTGAAATCGAACAGGCCAATAAGCGCGTACGTAAGGAGGGAGCGCATTTGCGCTTTTCCGACTCACTTAGCCATTGCGCCTGCGCCTCCCATGGCCAGATCAAAGCCTGTAAATCCTTGTCCTGATGCACGGCCAGCAAAGGCGGCACGGGCCAATGCGGCAAAGCTTGCTCCAGTAAGGTGCGCTCATGCTCGCCCACCGTCTGCCGACTGGCGTCATAAAGCTTGAGCAAGCTGGTACTACTGTGCTCCCCTGCCGGCTCCTGAAGCAAGGCCACATAAGCAGCATGGCCCTTTTCCACCAAAAAGCAGGAGGCCTGCTTGATCGGTCCTTTCAAGCCCAGGAGCGTCGTCAACTCCATCAGGCCGGTATAGGGCGCAGACAAATCCTGGATGTACTTCTGCAAGTTCAAGGGCTCCTGAATCGCTTTAGCGCTTTGCACACGATCGGGCAGAAACAGCAGAAACACTTGCGCCTGATTCTTCCAAAGCAGTTGCACCCGTAGCAAAGACGTAAACAACTGGATCAGCATCTGCCTGCAGGCAATCACACAGATCACAATCCAAACCACGGCCGGGGCCTGCACGTAGGGATAGGTCAAGACAATCCAGGCCAATACAAAAATGAAACCCAAATGCCAACCGTATTTGGACAGGCTTTCTGCCTGCACCAGCACTCGAAACGAGGAGTAATACCACGCCAGAACCGCCAGTAACAGCCACGCCAGCAGATACACTGCCATTCCCAAAGCCAGCGAGGGATACACCCACAACAACAAAAGCAGCACCGCCAACAGCAAAATACTGGATGACAGCAAGCGGGCCAGAATCATGAAGTACTTGCGTGTCTTGCCTTGGTACCCGATGGGCAAGCCGATCTTGGCATGCGCATCCAGCAGCTTTTGCGCGCCATGCTTTCCAACCTGCCCAATGGCCCATTCACATAAAACGTGCACGACAAAAGCCGCCAGTACGATCAGGCCAATCGCCATCACTGGCTGATCCCCAATCAACCACTGCCAGCGTACCGGAGAACGGCCGTCAATAGCGGTCAATAGTTGCCAGGGCAATACCAGGCTGATCAGCAAGGAGGCCAGGGAGCACAGAACCAGTAACACGATCAGAAGCAGGCTGCCTGCGGTGTGGCGTACCAGAGACCGGTATACAGCCAAAAAATGTGTGGCGCTGCGCATCAGCAGACTCAATGCAGGACCCGAGCCAAGGCCCGACACATGGGCGCATCAAGGTCTTTAGAGCCTTGCTCGCGGACTGGCCACCGATAACTGGGCAAGTCCATGCTTTGCGCCGTACTGCGGCTTAACTCTCCCAGTTCCTCCAGCACCCGCTTGACCATCTCGCTATGCTTGAAGCTCTGGTTCGTAAAGACGGGAGTGCCATCGGTATAGCGTAAACGGTTTAACGAGGCAGGAATTTCAATGGCATCTGCATCTTGCTGCTCCCACCAGAAGCGCACAGCGGAATAAGACTCCCCGACTACGTCCTGACAAGAAACAGGGCCGGAAGAAACTTGTTGATAGCGTTGCAACCGCTCTGGCCCCGCAAAAGCTGTTTCCATCAAACGAGCCATCCCCTCCAGATACCAGGGACGTTTGAACATGGCGTAGCCGTACTGATACAGATGGAATAGCTCATGAGCCGGTGTCAGGTTACGACTGGGGTCCAGCTGATTATTCACATAGATACGCAGACCACATGGTTCCGAATCCGCCTTGCGGGAGGGACGGCTTTGTACGGGTTCATGGAACGCAAGACCATTGCCTTTACGCATGGCCAGCACATAGACATTGATGGTGTGCGCCTGGTTATAGCGCGGTTGATGCAAAGGTGGTGTCAAATGCAATACATCTGAATAGAAGTCTCGTGCTGCTTGCAACTGCAGCAATAAATCATCCATCCGGTCAGGCACGCCATTACCATTCAAGTCCTGTGTATCGGGCAGAGCATGTTTACCCTGCGTGGCGTACCACAGCTTGAACTCCCCCTGCTCCACGGTATGGGGCAACTGCTCCATGGTCTTGAAAACCTGGCGAGCACAGTGGGTCTCCTTCGCATGAACCACAGCCCCAAACAAGAGCGCCGCAGATAGGCAAACTGCCTTCAGGATCACTGGCATAGCCCGTCCTTGATACCGTGCTCCCATATATTCAAACGGCTTCTGCCAGGCTTTCATTCAGGATCTCAAAACTGGCAAAACCGTCAACAGACGCCTCCTGAGACACCTCACAAGACTGAACGCGCGCTGCTTTAGGGCCAAGACGGCATTTTTCGATCAGTTGGGCCACGGAACGAGCGGGGCCAGACAAGACAGCCTCTACCTTGCCATCTTCCCGATTCCAGACAGTCCCTTGCACCCCATGCAAGTGCGCTAGACTCCACAACCATTGACAGAAACCCACCCCTTGCACCTTGCCGCTGAGCAAGATCCGTTGAGTATGGATCGGCACCTGCTTTTGCACCGGAAACAGCTGCTCGATCAGCAGGCCCGCCACATCCCGTGCCTGGCCATGCTGAATGAAATGCTGACCAAACTCTGGATTGCTATTGATTTCTATGATCGCCCACTGCTGCTTGCGTGGAGATTTACGCATATCCTCCGCCAACAAATCGACCCCTACATGGACAGCGTCATATAAAGCCATACGAGCTCGCACCGCAACCTCGGCCCATTCCGGGTGAACCTGGGCAGTCAGATCATGCCCCTCGCCGCCTGAACCAATATTGGCAACTTCATGAAGCTGTACACGCTGATCGTTGGGAGGGATCGATGCGCTGTGCAAACCGCACTTCTCCAAATAATTGATAACCGTAGCGCTCAGGGCAATCAGCTTGGAACGCAGATACGGGTTTTGCTGACGTTGCTGGTTTTTAAGCGCAACCAGTTCCTCAATACTGTGCCGCCCGTCCCCGATCACAAAGGCTGGCACACGCTCGGTGACTGCACACAAACGCTGGCCAATCACAATGAGGCGGTAATCCTTGCCCTTGATCTGCTCTTCACAGATCACCGTCTTGGTCCGCATCTTTTCAATCACCGCCCACCCCTCCTCAAAATGGGTTCGGCTCTGTATATCCGTACTAATACCTGCCCCACCGGAACCGGCCAAGGGCTTCAAGACAATCGGCGTTCCCAGGCTGCTGGCAAATTCCCAAGCCTTATCCATGGCATCAATAGCAAAGCTGCGACCACGCGGTGTATTCAAACCAGCCTGACTTAACAGCTTTTTGGTCCATTGCTTATTGGTGGTGGCCTGCGTCGTCGCGGCGCGAGTCAAACCGCACATGCCATTTACAAAAGCGATCTGCTGAGCCGAATCCCGAATCAGGGTCAGCGAGCTATCCACTATTTCCACTTCCAGATTGCGGCGATATGCCGCCTGACGTAACAAGCGAGTTTGAATAGCTGCACTATTCAGTACAAAAGAATCACCTTGGCAGGACGGGCTATAGGGAGCCGCAGGTGCCAGCACAGGCTTACCACGAAAACGCGAAGCATGATGCCGATTCTCCAAGGCATAGCGTATCAATTGCTTCGGCAAGTCCTGAAAACTCTGGCCATAGGCCGAAAATGCTGGGGTGGCGACCGCCGGATCAGCATTAATTTCAATGACATAGGCATTGTCTTTCGCCGATGCCTGAAAGTCTCTGGCAATAATATCCAGACCCAATTGCGTAGCGTGCGGAATGGCATGCCAGACTTGCTCGGCCATCTGGCAGATAGAGGGATGAAGAAATTCCAGCACACCAACACTTTCTCCGCCCAGGGCCACATTGGACACCATGGCCAAACGCACATATTCGTGGGCAGGCGGCACATAGCTCAAATCCTTGCCCAGCACTTGCGTCAAATAATCAAAACTCTTGATGGGATAAACCTTCAACAAAGGATTGCGCTTGCGATCCTCGTTCTTTTTATCGACCAGTTGCTCAATCGTGCTGCGGCCATCTCCCACCACATAGGCTGGCACACGACATACCGCTGCGGTGACCTTGCCGTTCAACACAAACACACGGACCTCATCCCCTTGAATGAAGTCCTCCACAATGATGTTGTTGCCCCCTCCACCAGCTTTCACCCAAGCTTGCTGAAACAGGCGTTCGTCCTGAATATGGGCCGTTACTCCTTTACCTCCCGTCCCCGTTCGAGGCTTCACCACCTGCGGCAAGCTGCGCGATCGGAAATAGCGTCGTGCTGCCCCAAAAGACTGAAACACCCGCCCCTGGGGAACAGCAATACCCGCCTTCTGCAAAAAAAATTTGCTTAACTCTTTATTATTTGCAATCCGCCGTGTCGCCAAGGATAGATCTGGTGAATTGGGTGAAAACACCGAGACCAGGCGAGCCGATTCATAAATTTCCAGGCAAATATTTTTGCGTACCTTGGCACTACAATCACGTGCTTTGGCCTGATCCCGAATCATATGATAAACGGGGTTGGCGATACCTTTACGCAAGTAGCGGGATGAGGAATAGTCATTTTCACCGCCCGACATTACCCGGCGTAGCAGCGCCTGATTCTCCGGGCTGGCAGCCTGAATCAGGATGGTTTTTTTAGAAGCGGCCGCTTGGGCCTGAACCAAGGCATAAGCATAAAAATCAGTTTTCAAGGCAATCGCGCTATCCAGGCACCCTTTCAGACCAGGATAAGAGTTCACCTCGAACAAAAACAACTTGCCATCTTGAATACCAAAATCACAGCCCAGGGCATCTATCTCAAAGTCATAGTGTTTCTGCAGAACCTGAGCAATATCCAAAGCAGCTTTGGCCAGTTTCTTCTCCAGGCTTTTTGCCGTCTTCTGACCATAAATATCCGTCAGAAAATCTACTGCTTCATAAGACGAGCCGCCCGTTGCCAAATTGGAAGTCAAATCGCCTGCGCCTACACGAGCGTACTTTCGGGCAACGGCCCATTGTCCAGATGCCGCCCGGAATACAGGGACACGAATATCAAAAGGCTTTTGTTGCAAGGAGCGACTGGAAACATAGCGTTGAATCATCCAGGTCTGTGCCGACTTGCCACGGCAAAAACCTAGCAACTCCTCTGGAGACAACAGCTCGCTATCCGTATCACTTTCCAACTGATACACCTGCGCGTCCAGCTTGCTCAAACGGTATACCTGCTTGCCCCGATTGGAGCGATACGGCTTGAGGACTACACTGCCATAGGCATCGAGCATACGGCGCAAAGCCTCCACGCTCAAGTCCGCAGCTTCAATCATCAGTCCGGCTGTTTGGCGATCTTTTTGCAGAATATCCAGGGTTACAGCCTTTCCGCCCAAACGTCGACATAACAAGCGGCTGCGGTCTTTCAAGGACGCCAGAATCTGACGCTGCGCACCCGTATTAGCTGGGGCATTGTCAATCACAGGAGGCAGGGCCGCATAGCCCTGCTCCCATCGCTGGCCATCAAACAAATAGCCTTTCACATACCCACCCTGCTCTTCAAAATCCTGATAAGAAAGGTACAACACAGCCAGCCCTTTAGCCCAGGCAGCGTGAGCCAAGGCCTTGACCTCCATAAAGCGAAGGGGGCTTTTGGGATAGCTCAACAATCCAATTACAGCTTGCTCAGAAACTGGCTTCAACAAGGATTCTGATAACGTCCGGGAGCTTGCTTGCGCCACAGAAATGGAGTTTGAAGAAACAGGCTCATGACCATTCGGACTATCGGGTGTCAAGGTCTGCAAATACTTCAAATACGCCACATACCCCGACAAATAGTGCTCAATATCATCAATCCGCACTCGGAAACTATGATGACGGATAAAGAAGCCATTCAGGATACGTGCCGGATTCTTGAAGTACATGGCCAGCTCAGGCCAAAAGAAACCATCCAGCAAGCTGCGGGCGCGTATTTCCAGTGCCTGATAAAAAGTGTCCAGCGGGAAGCCATCAAGCATGGCCTGGATCTGAGGATTGGCGTCAGACTGCATGCGCACAATCATGCGCTGGGCCGCCATCATCAATTCCAGCAAGGTAGGAAATGTGGTGATGCGGTTTTGTACAAAGTCCAGATAACCGTGCACATTGTCCAGGCCAAACTGGTAGTAGCGCGGCTCCGGTTTGTACAAGGTCAATTCGTTGACGCAGTAGCTCAACCAGTGGTCATGCGCCTTCCAGTGCTCGGCCTTGATGAAGAAATCAAAAGCCTTTTCAACCGTGGACAACCAGCGGGCATCGCGGGTCAAACCATACAGGCGCATCAGGCCAAAGGCGGCCTCACCGTCGTAATAAATAATCCGGTGTTCGTCCTTCAAGGACAGATCGGGATAGTTCAACACATGCACAAAGGACCCGGACTCAGGGTCTTGCATGAAAACAATACCCAGCGCCAATTGTTCCAGCAAAGGCAGGTACCGCTGATCGCCCGTCAGCTCCGTATATTTCACCAGGGCCAGCAAACAAACAGCATTTCCCCCCAGCTTGATCTCATCGCCTGTGTCCACCAGAAAAGCGGCAGTAGAACCATCAGGCAGGCTCATTACCTTGATCAGGCTTTCAGTCAGATACTGCAAGGCGCGTTCAATCGCCTGCTTCTGATTGTCCAATCCCGTGACTTCCCATCCTTCCAGCAAGGCATAGGTGGAGCTGGCATGACGCAAGGCGTTGTAAGTGGGAATTGCACGGTCAAAACATGGAAACCAGCCATAGTGATACTGGCCAGTTTGTTTAACTTGCTCAGCCAGATACTGGGTACTGGCATCAATGGTATGACGCACACGCCCAGGCCCCCAGTCCAGCACCTTGCGGTAGCCACTGTGACGGCCCTGGTGTTCTATCTCATGCACGTCCTGGCCATCGCTGAACACGGCCATCGTCTTGAACCGCCAGACCGTCTCCTCGGGGTTTTGTGGCCAATCCAGCGCCTGACCAAAACGCAGGCGGGAATAATGGGCCAGATTCACCGCATTGGGTGTGGCCTCGCCCAGCTTGCCGTCATATAGAATCGCGTTGGCGGCCAGTTCCTGCTCCAAAAACGCGATTGAAAAATCTGCCTTGAAGGACAGGCCAAAACGAAAGTAATTACGCTTGGACAGACTCATGCGTTCTTGTTGATCGGCCCAGCTATACGCCTCTACCCGATTTACCAAATCCACACGCAACCATAATGCGGGCTTATCCTGCCCGGCCATCCAGGAGTTCAAGGTCTGACTGCCCTGCTCCCATGCCTGCTCAAAACTCTGCCCTTGAGAAATCTGCACATGGGCACGCTCCTGACCATTGCAAACGCTGAAAAACAATACGCAAGCTGGTACGCCTTCTGGCAAGTCGCTCACCGGCTCGGAAGCCAGTTTCGTCGCTAATAGCGGCTTACATTGATTCAATAAAATAGACAGGCTCATCTCAACGCTCCCGCAAGGCTTCCTGCGCCCGATTAATAGGCTTGATCAGGTACTCAAATACCGTTTTTTCGCCTGTTTTAATGTCTACCGTGGCAATCATCCCCGGCACAATGGGGTAACGAATGCCGCTTTTCTCGTTCACCAAGGCGTCATCAGTGGTACGGATAAAAGCGCGGTAATAAAAAACTTCGGGTTTGATTTCGTCCTGAATCGTGTCGGGTGACACAGTCACCACCTCGCCATTCAAGGCGCCATAAATGGAGTAGTCATAGGCTGTGACTTTGACCTTGGCTTCCAGACCTGGCCGGATAAAGGCAATGTCGCGCGGCGAGATACGTGCTTCCACCAGCAACTGATCTTCCATAGGCACAATCACCATCAAGCGGCCATTGGGTGGAATCACCCCACCTTGCGTAGTCACTTCAATGTCTTTCACCACACCGCGCACGGGCGAGCGCAAAGTCAGGCGGGACAGCGAGTCCGAGCGTCCACGAATGACCTCTTCCAAAGAGTCCGCCTCGGCCTTGGCACGCGCCAGCTCTTCGCGCGCTTTCACCATGTATTCGGCCTGGCGCTCGGTAATCTTCAAACGAATTTCCGACACCTGACGTTGCAGCTTGAGTACGTCCACATGGCTGGCAGCCCCGGCTTTAGCAAGCGACTGGGTCAAGCGCAACTCTTCGCTGACAATGCCCAAGGACTGCCTCAGGCCTGATATGGACTCATTCAAGCCAGCCTGGCGCGTGTTGTACAAACGCGTTTCGGCCTGAATCAACGAGGGGAACTCGTTCAAGGACTCCGGGAAGCTCAACTTGGTGCCGTTCACCTCAGCTTCCAGTCGTGCCACGCTGGCTACTGCCGCCCTGTGTTTGGCCGCACTTTCACCGACGTTCGCTTCTGTTTTAGTCAGATCCAGTTGAGCCAGAATTTGCTGCGGCTCCACAATGTCGCCCTCGCGCACATAGAGATGGGAAATAATCCCGCCCTCCAGGGACTGAATAACCTGCTCGCGCGAGTTGGGAATGATCTTGCCGGTTCCCGAGGAAACCTCTGTCAACTCCGCAAAGTAGGCCCAGGCAATCAGCACCACCAGGAGCAAACCAAAGAACCAGATAATGCGGTTGGAGCGCACAATCTGCGCTTCGCTTACATCGTCCTGATACTGGTGCTGATCCCGATTGGGGTCAAAGAGCAAAACCGCGTCCAGACTTTGATCCGACTTATCCGAGCTCTTGGGTTTGTTTGAGTTCTTAGTTGTCATTGGCGGGCTCCTGCTTTTTCTTTGCGCCTTGAGCCAGCTTGTCCAGCACGACTTGTTTCTTGTCATCCATCACGATCTTGCCGTTGCTGACCACCAGAATCCGGTCCACCAACTCCAGCATGCGCAGCTTGTGCGTGGCCATAACCAGGGTCTTGTCTTGTGCCCAGTGATGAAGGTGACGAATAAAGTGCCTTTCGCTGGCGTCATCCATGGCTGAAGTAGGTTCATCCAGCAACACCACATCCGGATTGGCCAGAATCAGGCGCGACAAAAGCAAAGCCTGACGTTGTCCGCCCGACAGGCCTTTCCCACCCTCGGTCAAGACATGATCAAGGCCAGTAGGCAAGCGTTGAATGAACTCGATGGCACCCGTCATGGTCAGGGCTTTCAGAATGTCCTGATCGCTGGCCAGGGGCGCACCCAAGGTAATGTTGTCGCGTATGGTTCCGTAGAACAACGATGCGCTCTGACTGAGCAAGCCCATATCACGCCGCAAATCTGCCGTATCGATATGCGCCAGACTGACGCCCTCTATCGTGGCGGTGCCTTCAGACGGGATCAGCAGACCGGATAACACTTGTAGCAAGGTCGATTTACCCGCCCCGTTACGTCCCAAAATGCCAATTTTTTCACCCGCCCGAATCTGCAGATCTTTGATGGACAAAGCCACAGTGGGATTGTCGGCGCGGTAGCTGACCTGGCAATCCTTGAACACATAGTTGCCACGAACATTGGCAACATGAATGCGCCCTTCCTCCACTGCGTCATCATCGGTGGGCAAGCTCATCAGCTTGTCGATCGCACCAATGGCAACCTTGGTTTGCTGCCAACGGGACAGAACGCCAGTTAGCTTGGCCATTGGCGCCAACATGCGTGTCCCCAAAATAGAAGCGGCAATCACCGAACCGGTGCTCAGTTCGCCATCAATCACCTTGAAGGCACCGAACATCACAATGACCGCGAACACTGAACCCTGCACCGCGCTCGTCCAGCTGCTCAACCAGCTATTTAAGGACCGCAATTTCAAAGCCACATCCGCGCTGGCCGCGTTGAAGTTATTCCATTGATTCTGAAAACGCAGTTCGGACTGCGTGGTCTTGATGTCCTCATAGCCTTGCACGGCTTCCACCAGAATTGCATTACGCAAACTGGCCTCGCGCGCGGACTGACTGGCGTACTGGCGCAAGCGTGGTTGCGCCAGCAAATTAGGCACAATCATCAACACCACAGCCACTAACGGCACCCAGACCAGACTGCCCGCCAGATACCAGAACACCAGACAAAAAAGCAAAAAGAACGGAATATCGACCAAGGAGGTCACTGTTGCCGAGGTCAACATTTCACGAATGCTGTCCAGTTCGCGCACCTGGGCAATCAAGCTGCCGGTCGATTGCGGCCGGTCGCTATTACGGATACGCAGCACACGACCATATACCCGATCAGAAATGCGCAAGTCCGCCCGCTTGCCCAGCATGTTAATTACCTTGCTGCGGGCAATCCTGAAGGTAAAAGAGAACACCAGGGCCACCATCACCCCGCTGAACAACACATACAAGGTCGGATAGGACTCGGCCGGAATCACTCGGTCATAGACCTGTCGGGTAAACAGAATTCCGGACAACCCCAACACATTGATCAAAAAAGAGGCCACAAACAAATGGGAGTACGGGCGCCAGTCACTAAAAACAATTTGCTTGAGCCAATGCCTCTCAAAAGGTTTGACGTAGTCATCGACGCGGGCGTCAGCCACGGCATGAATGGGCCGCATCACAAACGCCGCCCGTACATTGCTCAACAGATCCGCAACCGCCACTTCGCTAAGCAACCCTTCATCGCCGCTATAACGGATACCCAGCAAACCGCCTTCATTGATCTGCTCAACCACCCCGACCTGGCCGTTTTCCAGCTGCACCAGCAAGGGCAAGCGCCAGATATTCAGATCGCTTTCACTTAAGGTGACGGGTTTGACGTACAAGCCTGCTTCTTTCGCAAGGCGACGCAACACATAGGCAATGTCTCGCGTCTTCAACCAATTGGCTGTCAGCTCCAGATTCTGGGACGAGACATCCAGACGGTAATGCCTGGCTATGGATAGAACAGCGTCAATCCAGGGTTTATACAAATCCTGGGGCCCGGCCTCGGGGGCCACGGCAACAGATACGGCTTCCTGCAATGGCATGCATTCATCCTTGAGAAATACAACGGTCAAACGTCTTATCATTGACCTGCGTACAGGACAGTGAGAAAAGGTCTGCCTATAAACAAGCACAGCAAAAGCAGCACAGACAGAAAAGCACTGGGCTTTACAGCCCAGTGCTCCCGGTGATGAATTAGCCTACAAGGCTGTGCTCATCCAGCTCGTCAATGACGGGGTCAACATCGACTTCCGGTACCAGCAGTTCTTCTTCGCTGATACCTTCAAACGAGGTTGGCTCGCCAGCGGCTTGGCCAGACTGCTCCTGTTCATCCTCCAATGCGCCCAGATCAACATCGGTGTCCTCCGTGCCTTGAAGCTCAATGCTCTCTTCAAGAACCGCAGGCTCTTCTGTTATCTCTGGCGTATGGTCCTCAACGTTGTCCAAGGACAAGGTGGATTCATCTGCACCCATCTCGTCAAAGTCAGCGCTGAAGGCGGATGCTTCAGGAACATAAGGACCGTCACCGTGCTCGACGCCCACCGTCAGGGTGGCGTCAGCCGTAGTGCCGTTTGGATGCTCCAGACGGTACTCGAAGACATCCTCATTACCAGTCTCTTCCAGACCAGGTTTAGGCTGGTAGGAGTAGCTGCCGTTGGTGTTGATCGTCAGCGTGCCATGCTGACCTTCCACCGTGGTTCCATTGATAACTTCCACAAAGTTGCCGTTGGCATCCTTGATCAGGAACTTGGTGTAGGTCGAGGCCAGATGATCGTCAGCCAGAACATTACCGCTCGCGCCGTGAATGTTCTTGATGACATATTCATCCAGATGGGTGACCGACTGAGTCTCGTAACCCAACTCCAGCTTGCCGCCCGTGCCTGTACCACTACGCTGATACGTTGCCGTAACGGTGTAGTTTCCAGCCTCAAGCCCTTGCAGCATTTCCTGAACACTCAGGTTGCTGAGCAGACCGCCCGACCCGGTGTACGTCTTGGAATATCCACCAGGACCGGTCACCGTCACCTTCAAGCTATCGGTAACGAGAAGCTCGTCAGGTGAAGAGGCCGTGATCTTGACGTTAGCCTTGCTGTTTGGATCAACCGTAAAGCTGACCGATGTGGTCTTGGTAACCGCTCCAGCAAAAATTCCGCCAATATCTTGGCTAGGAGCTTTCTGGCTAGGTCCACCTTGGGTCACACGGTAGTCACTGTCGATAACAGCTTCGCCCGTGTTGCTGTTGGCAACCAAGTCAACTTCAGCTGGCTGGGACGGATCTTCGGGCCAGATCAGGCCTTGGCCATCACTGTCGATACGGACGTGAATCTTGGCGGTGCTGATGGAACCGTCAGCGGCCTTGATCGTGTACTCGAAGGTTTCCACCTGGCCAATACCGGAGCCGTCGGTGTTGTTTGGCGTGTAAGTAAACTCGCCATCTGCACCAATAGTCAGCGTGCCGTATTCACCTTCAAACGTCGTTGTACCGTTGGCACCTACTTGCTCCCCATTGATATGGGTCACTTTGGCGCCTTCGCCAGCAGCGTCGTTATCGAGCACATTGCCGCTTACCGGAGTGGACGTGTAAGAGCCAGCCTCAGTGTGGTCGTAGAACGTTGTCGAGCCTTCCACCTTGGTGGTAGTCAAGACACTCAGACCACGCACAGCCGCAATCACCTGGTACTCGCCTGGAGGCAAGTCATTGATGGTGAACTTGGCCTTGCCACCGAAGATACCAATGATGTCGATCAAGCCTCCGGATCCCGACTCCTCAAGCACCTTCCAGTCGCCGTTCTCATCCTTGACACGCAGCTGAACCTTGACGTTATCGAGCACACTAATCGCAGAACCCGAAGAAACGCTGATTTCGCTGGTAGCAGTCTCACCCTCTCCTACTGTGAAGCTGAAGCGCGGAGCACCATCAAAGAAGGCATCCCACAAACCACCAATGTCGATAATCGACAGACGGCTGTCGGACTGAACCTTAGTGTCCAGTTCGGTAGGTTCGATATCCAGCTTAGCCGTGAAGTAGTCGTCGGAGACGTCGGCATCGGCGTCCGCATCAGCATCAGCGTCTGCGTCTGCGTCTGCATCGGCATCAGCGTCAGCGTCAGCGTCAGCGTCAGCGTCAGCGTCAGCGTCAGCGTCAGCATCTGCGTCAGCATCTGCGTCAGCATCGGCGTCAGCATCGGCATCAGCGTCGGCGTCAGCATCAGCATCAGCATCCGCGTCAGCATCGGCGTCAGCATCGGCGTCGGCATCCGCATCGGCGTCAGCGTCGGCGTCCGCATCAGCATCAGCGTCGGCATCTGCATCCGCGTCGGCATCGGCATCGGCATCAGCGTCGGCATCAGCATCAGCATCAGCATCAGCATCAGCATCAGCATCAGCATCAGCATCCGCGTCAGCATCGGCGTCGGCATCCGCATCGGCGTCAGCGTCAGCGTCGGCGTCCGCATCAGCATCAGCGTCTGCATCTGCATCCGCGTCGGCATCGGCATCTGCATCGGCATCAGCGTCAGCGTCAGCATCTGCGTCAGCATCTGCGTCAGCATCGGCATCGGCATCGGCATCGGCATCGGCGTCAGCGTCAGCATCCGCGTCAGCATCGGCATCCGCGTCGGCGTCTGCGTCTGCATCGGCATCAGCATCTGCATCTGCATCGGCATCCGCGTCTGCGTCGGCGTCGGCATCAGCGTCGGCATCTGCATCCGCGTCGGCATCGGCGTCAGCGTCAGCGTCGGCATCAGCATCAGCATCCGCGTCGGCATCGGCGTCAGCGTCGGCATCAGCGTCTGCATCTGCATCAGCATCAGCATCAGCATCAGCATCGGCATCAGCGTCGGCGTCGGCATCAGCGTCTGCGTCAGCATCTGCATCCGCATCGGCGTCAGCGTCAGCGTCAGCATCCGCATCCGCATCAGCATCCGCGTCGGCATCTGCATCGGCATCAGCGTCAGCGTCAGCATCTGCGTCAGCATCGGCATCGGCATCGGCGTCAGCATCCGCGTCAGCATCGGCATCGGCATCCGCGTCAGCGTCTGCGTCGGCGTCTGCGTCGGCGTCTGCGTCGGCGTCGGCGTCGGCATCAGCGTCGGCATCGGCGTCAGCGTCAGCGTCAGCGTCGGCATCAGCATCAGCATCCGCATCCGCGTCGGCATCGGCGTCAGCGTCGGCATCAGCGTCTGCATCTGCATCTGCATCTGCGTCGGCATCGGCGTCAGCGTCAGCGTCAGCATCGGCATCCGCGTCGGCGTCCGCATCCGCATCCGCATCCGCGTCAGCGTCTGCATCAGCATCGGCATCCGCGTCTGCGTCTGCGTCTGCGTCTGCATCGGCATCAGCGTCCGCATCCGCATCGGCGTCAGCGTCAGCATCAGCGTCAGCATCAGCGTCAGCATCAGCGTCAGCGTCAGCATCAGCGTCAGCATCAGCGTCAGCATCAGC